>JAJDUF010000019.1 GCA_022826725.1 Chloroflexota bacterium | reverse complement strand
GGGGAGATAGCCCCCACCCGGCGATAGATTGCCCACGCGTTCCGCACCCGGACGCCACTGAAGAGCCGTAGCTCTCCCGTCCGACTCGCATTGATCACGCACGCCGCCAGCGTTCATCCTGAGCCAGGATCAAACTCTCCCCGTAATACCGCTGCTCCCTCGGAGCAATGGTCAGCGTTGCAAAACTCTGACTGGAAAGCGTCCTAGCTTCTTCACCAATCGCAAGCTACCTCTTACTACTCTTCAGTTGTGAAGGTCCCCGCTCGGCACGCGCTCTGCCACCGAGTAGACTCGTACTATAGCACGGCTCCGCAGTGACGGCAAACACGCCGGCCCGGTCACTTTGCGGCCGGCTGGCCGGCTGCAGCCGGTCGCACTTCGATGTGCTCGCCGACGACGCGCGTCTCCCAGATGGGTAAGCACTGCGGCTCCGGTGGCAGGATGGCGTCGCCGCTCGTCAGGTCGAACAGCCAGCCGTGCAGCCCACAGCGGAGACGGGCCGGAGGACCGACCTCCACACCACTCCAGGCCAGCGGCCATGCCGCGTGCGGGCAATAGGCGTCGAAGGCATAGATGGTACCGCTGACGTTAGCGATAGTCACGTCCTGACCGGCACACCGCACCTGCTTCAGCTTGCCCGGCGGGACATCGCGCAAGCGCCCGACGCGCACAAACTCGTCGCTCATCGTGCCAGAGCGTAGCCCATGGCGACCGGATGGCCAAGGCGCTCGGCAGTGAGCACGTAGCGCGTAGCGGGAAGCCGGAGTGACAGGGAATCTGCGGCGGTGAGCGTGCCGGGGCGGGGCCGCCTATACTCGGAGCGTGGTAATCAACTCTGCCGCGGCTGCCAGCGCGCTGCGCCAGCGCCTCTCTCGCCGTCGCCGGTTCAGTCCGTGGCTGTTCCAGGTCGTGAACTTTTGCTTTTGGATCGCGCTGTACTTCTACGTGCCCATCCTGCCGGTCTACGCCGAGCGGAACGGCGCCTCCCTGACCGTAATCGGCGTGATGCTCAGTGCCTACGGGATCATGCAGTTCTTGCTGCGTATTCCCGTCGGAGTCGGGTCCGACCTCTTGGGACGGCGCCGGCCGTTTGTCATTGCCGGGCTGGGTGCAGCGGGGCTGGGCGCACTCTGGTTCGTCTGGATGCCGGCGCCACCCGGCCTGATCTTCGCGCGGGCGCTGACCGGCATCGGCGCTTGCGCCTGGGTCGTCATCACCGTGATGTACGCCGGCTACTTCGCGCCGGCACAGGTGACGCGGGCGGTCGCTATCCTAGCCGTCACCAACGGCCTCGGTCAGGCCGTGGCGACCTTTATCGGCGGCGCTGCCGCCCAAAGCTGGGGATGGCACACGCCCTTCTATCTCTCGGCGGGGGCGGCCGTGGTCGGGATCGTGGTGGTCGGGCTGTGTGTCGAGGCCAGGACCGGCCCGGCCGTGGCACCGGTCACCTGGCGCCGCCTCGTGGCGGTGGGCACCCATCCGCAGCTGCTGCTTGTTGCCGGCCTCGCCGCGGTGAACACCTATGTCCAATTCACCACGATCTACGGATTCACGCCGGTCTTCGCGGCCCATGAGCTGGGCGCCAATCGCGCCGATCTCGGACTGCTCACGGCAGTCAGCGTCTTGTCGTTGATGGCCGCGCAGTTTTTGGCGCCTACCGTTGTGAATCGCTTCGGTTTTCGTGGTCCCACCACTGCCAGCTTCCTCCTTAATGCGGCGATGACGGCCGCGATCCCGTTGGTCCCCGCGCTGGCCTTGGGCATCGGTCTCCGGCAGACGGCCGCGTTGCCCCTCCTCATCCTGACGCAGAGCATTGCCGGGCTGGCACGCGGCCTCTTGCAGACCAGTCTGATGAGCCAGAGTATCCTGGCCGTGCCATCCACGGAGCGAGCGACGGCAATGGGCGTCTTTCAGGCCGTGTACGCCAGCGGGATGCTGCTCGGTCCGCTCGTCGGGGGACGGCTGGCGGATGCCGTCGGGCTGAACGCGCTGTTCTGGCTGGCTGGCCTGATGAGCACCGTCGGCGCGGTCGTTCTGCTGCGTGTAACGCTGCCGGAGACCACGGCGCGTAGATCAACGACGCCGGCGTAGCGCCAGCATCTTCGGGCGTCTCTCCCAGTTGACGCCGCGTATCCCACTGAACGCCTGGCGCTACCCGTTCTCGCGGGCTGCGCGTGCGGCCGCGACGACCTGCTGGGTCACGTGGGCAGGGACTTCCTCGTAGTGGGAGAACTCGACCTTGAAGGATGCCCGGCCGCCGGTGATGGAACGCAAGTCGGTGGCGTAGCGGACAAACTCGGCCTGCGGACCGTCGGCAGTGATGACCGTCGTATGGCCACCCTCGGTATCCATGCCTTGGATACGCGCGCGCTTTTGGTTGAGATCGGCAATGATGTCGCCGGCGTTGGCCTCCGGGACCTGCACTTCGAGCTGCACAATCGGTTCGAGCAGCACCAGCCCGGCCTGCCGAACCGCCGCCTGGAACGCCTGCAAGCCGGCCAACCGAAAGGCGATCTCCGACGAATCGACCGAGTGCTCCTTGCCGTCATAGAGCCGGACCTGCACGTCCACGATGGGATAGCCGGCCAGGACGCCGCGCTCCATCGCTTCGCGCACGCCTTTGTCAACGGCCGGGCGCAGGCCCTGACTAATGACGCCGCCGACGATGTTGTCTACGAACTCGTAACCCTCGCCACGGGAGCGGGGAGAGACTTCAATCGTGCAGACTCCGTACTGACCATGCCCACCCGACTGCTTCACGTGCCGGCCCTCGGCGGATGCCGTTGCCATGATGGTCTCACGGTACGGTACCCTCACCGGCTCCGTCTTGAGACTCGCACCGAACTTGCGGCGGATGCGCTCCAAGCTCAGATCAATGTGCGAGTCGCCCATGCCGGAGAGGAGCGTCTGTGCCGTCTCCACGCTGCGTGTGACCCGGAGCGTCAGGTCCTCTTCCTGGAGCCGCGCCACCGCGCTGCTCATGCGGTCGAGGTCGCTCTTCGCCTCAGGCACCACGGCGACGGAATACACCGGCTCCGGGAATTGAATGGCCGGCAGCAGCCGGGGCTGTTCACGCTGGGAGATCGTGTCGCCGGTGGCCGTTTCGGCCAGCTTGGCCACGGCACCGATGTCGCCGGCGGCTACCTGCGACACCGGCTCCTGATCTTTTCCGCGCACCATGAGGACTTGGCCCACCCGTTCGGACTCTTCCTTGCCCGCATTCCACACTTGGGCATCGGAGCGGAACGACCCGGAATAGACGCGGAAGTAGCTCAACCGGCCGACAAAGGGATCGGCCAGGGTCTTGAAGACCCGCGCCGCGAGTGGGCCGTCCGCAGCGGTGGTCAACTGGCTGGCCTTGCCGGCCCCGGTGTCCGTGCCGGTAATCGAGGTCTCGGCGGCCGCCGGCAGCAGCGCAACCAGCGCATCCAAGAGCTGGCGCACTCCCTTGTCGCCGGTAGCGGCGCACGCAAACACCGGAATGACTTGCTGGCTGGCGATGCCCTGCCTGACACCCTCGCGCACTTCCTCGGGGGTCAGGCCTTCGCCCTCCAGATACTTCAGCACCAAGTCGTCGTCGGTCTCGGCGACGGTCTCAGTCAACTGCTCGGCGAACGCCTCTACGTCGTCTTGCAACTCCGGCGGCACTTCCCCCTCGGTCACCTCACCGTCGTCGCCGAAGAACAGCGCCTGGCCGGAAATCAGGTCCACGACACCGCGAAAGTCGCCCTCTTCGCCGATAGGCAGTTGTGCCGCCGCTACCCTGGTGCCGTACATCTCGCGTAACTGCTCGACGGCTTGCCGGAAGCTGGCATTGTCGCGGTCAAGACGGCTGACGACAACGACGCGCGGCAATTCCTGATCGTCGCAAAGCTGCCACACCTGCTCGGTGCCGACCTGCACACCGGCCACCGCCTCGACAAAGATCACCGCGCTGTCAATGACATGCACCGCCTCGACGACCTCACCGACAAAGTCGGCGTAGCCGGGCGTATCGAGGATGTTGAGCTTGTGATCCTGCCACTGCACGGGGACAACCGCGAGGTTGATGGAACCACCGCGCTTGATCTCCTCCGGCTCATAGTCGGCTACGGTCGAACCGTCCTCCACGCGGCCCATGCGGCTGGTCGCGCCGCTACGAAACAACATGGCCTCGGCCAGGGTGGTCTTGCCAGCACTCATATGCCCTAGAAAGCCCACATTGCGGATGCGATCAGCTCCATACGTGTCCATCGCCGCTCCTCTTCCGAAATCACCTGGGATGAAGGCGATTATAACGATCCGGCCGTATCCACCTCCACAAAACAGCGGTGGCGAGCTGCACCCGCCGCCTTTACGCACGGCGGCTCACCTGCCAGGATTCACCTCACGGGCATCACTATGCGTCTTCACGCCGCAGACTGGCAGTTTTGGCTCGACGACCGGCCGCGCATCTTGCGTCTGGCCTGGCTGCCGTATCCGCAGCTCCGGCCGGCAGCCTGGCCTGCTGCGTGCGCGGAGGCCAGCGCCGCCGGTGTCCACGGGTTGCTGGTGCCCATCTCCTGGGCACATCACGCGCCGGCGCCCGGTGTCCTCGACCTCGATGGCAGCACCGCCGCGCAGCGCGACGTGAGCCGCCTGCTGGCGATCATCGCCGACGCCGATCTCGGGCTGGTTCCCGTAACGGACGCCGCGCAGCTCCCGGCGTGGCTGTATGATGCGAATGGCGAGCACCCTCGCTCGTTGGATCGAGAGCACCAGGAGGCAGCGGACAACTGGCACGAGGCGGTGGTCCAGACGGTCGCGGCCATTGCGCCCGATACCACGCTGCTCTGGGCGCTGGCCGATCCACCCGGCCCCGACCGTGCCACTCCCGCTGCGATCACCGCGTATCAATCGTGGCTCGCCGCACGCTACGACGACTTGCTCGACCTCGCCCGCGAGTGGCAGCGCGACGTGGAGTCGTTCCGGAGCGTGGCCGCCCCGGGGCCGGGCGCCGTGCCGGCCGAGCAACGGGATTGGCGGCGCTTCGACGTATCGGTCCGCGCGGAAAGGCTCGGTCGGCTGGCGCAGCCGATCCACGAGTACCTGCCGGAGGTCAGCACGGTACTGCTCGTCCCCGACACCCGGCAGGCGTTGGCCCGCGCCGTGCAACTGCAAGCGGTTGCTGACGATGGCGGCACGTTACCCGATCTGCTGGCGACCGTTGCTGCCGGTGAGCCAAGCACCGCCGCGCAGCTCAACGCGCTGGCGCTCGACGAGTGGCGCCCGACAACCGTGTGGCAGTCACCCACGACCACGCCCTTGCGGAACAAGCCGGCCGGCTCGCTCCAGGACCGGGTGCTCTGGCGGCAGAGCATGGCCGCGTTGGCGCGGGGGGGGCGGAGCCTCGGTTGGAGCGCCACAGCCGCGTTGTCGGCGGACGACGACACGCCAGCGCCGGGTGGCTGGCCGGCAATGGCGCAGGTGGGTCGCTGGCTGGACCGGTACGAGGAGTTGCTGGTGCGCTCCACGCCCGTCTACGACCCGCTGGTGGTGCTATGGGATGGGCTGAGTGAGTTGGTGAGGGAGCCGGATGAGCCGTTGGCGGCGAGCAGCGGCGGCCAGCTGCTCGCCTTGCTCGGTACGGCGGGCTGGCAACCGGAGTGCTTGGACCTCAGCACGCTGGACGACGAGACCCTCGGCGAGTTTCGCGCCGCTATCATCATCGGGCACGGCTATCTGGAGCTTGAGGCCTACGGACGGCTGGTGGTCTACGCCGTGGGTGGGGGACACCTGCTGACCGTCGGCCAACCGATCCACGCGGACGAATCGGGCCGGCGGATCAACACGCGCTTCCTCTACCCACGTTCCATCAACACGACATCGGAACGCAGCGCCGGCCGCCACGGCCGCTGGCAGCGCCTCAGCACCCTCTTCCGTGGTAAGCCGCCGCCCCGGTTCGGTACGGAGAGTAGCAACGTGCCGCTCGCTGGCGAGCTGCTGACCTTCGCGGCCGGGCCGGGCGACGACCTCTGGTGGCAATGGCACGGCTCGCGCCGCGGACCGCCGGTGGCCTACCGGGCGGAGGTAAGCCGCGGTAGCACGACGGTCGTCGGCGTTCCGCTCCGGCTTCCGTCGGCGGGGGCCGCAGCGGACGGCGCGGCCTTGCGGCGGCTCGTCAACGACCTGTTGGAGCCGTTGGCCCCTCGTCGGCTGCTCCCGGAGCCACAACTCGCGCTCGACCTGTCGCTGCGCCAAGTGCAACCGGGCGAGGCGCTGCTCTTCGCCAGCAATCCCGGCGCTGCCCAGCGCGGCGCCATCCGGCTGCGCTCGCTCGCCGCCCTCGGACTCGGCGGCACGCTCCGCGCCGAAGTCATCGCCGCGGCCGGCGAGTCCACGGCCCACGTCGGAGACGACGACTCCACGCTCTTGGTGGAGGTAGACGCCAGCGACGCGCTGGTCGTGCGGCTCCACTAATCTGCACCCGCTGTTATACTCAGGCAATGGCTTCATCAGGAGACATGCCCGGCACAGCGGGCGCCCGGAACCGGCCGCGCCGCGTGGTGGTCAAAGTAGGCACGACGCTCCTGACCGGCGGCCACGACACGCTCGACCGTGACTACATGGCCGCGCTGGCCGCGCAGTTGATCGCGGCGCGGCAGGTTGGCTGGGAAGTCGTCCTGGTCACTTCCGGGGCCATCGCCGCCGGGCGGTCCCGGCTGAATCCGGAGCGCGGGGGCAAGGATATCTCCGGCAAGCAAATGCTGGCCGCGGTCGGCCAGAGCTTGCTCATGCGAGATTACGACGCGCTGTTCAGCCCCCACGGTACGACCGTCGCGCAAACCTTGCTCACCAAGCGCGATCTGCGTAGTCGCGTCGGCTATCTGAACGCCCGCAACACCCTGCTCGGCTTGCTCGACTACGGAGTGCTGCCGATCATCAACGAGAACGACGTGGTGGCGGTGGACGAGCTGGTGTACCGGGACGGCTTTGGCGATAACGACACGCTCTCGGCGATGGTGGCCAATCTCGTTGACGCCGGCTTGCTCCTGCTGCTGACCGACATCGAAGGCCTCCATACCGCCGACCCGCGTTGCGATCCGACGGCCAGCCTCGTCCGCGACGTGCAGCAGGTGGATAAGGAAATCGAGCGCCTCGCGGGGGAAAGCGGCTCCGACCAGGGCACAGGAGGGATGCGGACCAAGCTCGAAGCGGCGCGCATCGCGACAACCAGCGGCATCACCGTGCAGATCGCGCCGGGGAAAGCGCCCAATATCGTGCCCCGGCTGCTGGCCGGCGAGCACGTGGGCACGCGCTTTCACCCGGCCACCTCGCGGGCGGAGGCACGCCGGCGCTGGATACTCTCGGCGCTGGGACACCAGGCTGCAATTCATATTGATCCCGGAGCGGTGACCGCCCTGGTAGCACGCGGGCGCAGCCTGCTTCCTGTCGGGGTGCGGACCGTCGAGGGGCCGTTCCAGCGGGGCGAGACCGTCGCCATTGTGGGTCCTGATGGGGCCAACCTGGCCTGCGGCCTCGCCAGCTATGCGTCCGACGAGATCGAGCGGATCAAGGGCCAGCGTTCCAGTCGCATCGCCACCATCCTCGGTCACACCTATGGCGACGCCGTCGTACACCGCAACAACCTGGTACTGTTACCGCAAGCGTCCGGGGCCAATGTCCACTAGCAAGCAGCGACCACCACCACACGGAGGAGCAACCTCATATGGCAACGACAATGCGGATTGATGCAGCGACGGAAGTGCGGACCAAGGCTCAAGCCGCCCGGCGGGCGGCGCGCGTGCTGGCGCAGACACCGACGGCGATGAAGAACCAGGCGCTGCGGGCCGTGGCGGAAGCCTTAAGCGAGCAGCAGGATGAGATACTGGCCGCCAATAAGGAAGATCTGGCAGCCGCGACCGCCGCCGGTCTGCCCGCGTATACCCAGGACCGGCTGCTGCTCAACCCGGCCCGCCTAGAGGCCATCGCCGCCGATGTCCGCGACGTGGCGGCGCTGCCCGATCCGGTTGGCGAAGTCATCGAGATGCGGACGGTCGAGAGTGGCATCCAAGTAGGCCGGCAACGAGTGCCGCTCGGCGTGATTGGCGTCGTCTATGAGGCGCGGCCGAACGTGACCATAGACATCGCCAGCCTGGCCGTGAAGTCGGGCAACGCCGTCGTGCTGCGGGGCGGCAGCGACGCCATCCACTCCAACCTGGCGCTGGCGCGAGTGCTTGGCCGGGTGATGACCGAGGTGGGGCTGCCCGCAGGCGTCGTCCAGTTGATCGAAACGACCGACCGGCAGAGCGTCACGGCGCTGCTGCGGGCACGTGGGCTGATTGATGTGGTGATTCCGCGCGGCGGCGCGGACCTGATCAACTTCTGCGTCGAGCACGCGACGGTGCCGGTAATCGAGACGGGCGCGGGCGTTTGCCACACCTACGTGGACGCGGACGCCGATACAGAGAAAGCACGCAAGGTCACGTTCAACGCCAAAGTGCGCCGGCCTTCGATCTGCAATGCGCTCGACACCCTGCTGATCCACGAGGCGATTGCGCCGCGGCTGTTACCCACGCTGGCCGACGAGCTACACGGCGCCAACGTCGAGTTGCGCTGCGATCCCGGGGCAGCGGCGCTGTTGGCAAACCGTCCGCACGTCAAGGCGGCGAGTGAGAGCGACTACGGGACCGAGTTCCTCGACTACATCATGGCCGTCAAGCTCGTGCCCGACTTCGAGGCGGCGCTGGACCACATCGCGCACTATGGCTCCGGGCACAGCGAGGCGATTATTACGGAGAACTACACCACGGGGCAGCGGTTTATAAATGAGGTAGACGCGGCGGCCGTCTACTTGAACGCCTCCACGCAGTTCACCGACGGCGCCCAATTCGGCCTCGGCGCCGAGGTGGGCATCAGCACGCAGAAGCTCCACGCCCGCGGTCCGATGGCACTGGGTGAGATGACCACCTACAAGTGGATCATCTACGGCAACGGCCACACGCGGCCCTAGGGCTACGCCTCGCCCCTAGTTCCGCCACTCCCGCGTGCGGCCTTGGCCCGTCACGGGGTGAAGCCCCGAGACCGCTGCCGCCCGCTCAGAGGCCCAGCCGCTCGCGGAGGTAGCGCCGGCTGACCGCCGCGGCCTCCCCTGGCGGCAGTGACGACCGATCCTGCTCGTAGACCAGCCATGGCAGATCGAGCGGCCGGAGCACTTCCCAGATGCCGGGGAAGTCCACCTCGCCGCTCCCAAGCTCGACGAACTCCGCATCATCGCGACTCAAGACGCCGGCCGGGCGTGGCTCGGCGCCGAGATACTGCAAGTCCTTGAGATGCACATAGCCTACCCGCTCCCGGTACCGCTCCAGGAAGCTCACCGGGTCACGGCCGCCGTGCCGCACCCAGAACACGTCAATGCACGCCTTCACCAGTGCCGGGTCCGTCAGCTCGTACAACCGCTCCAAGCCCGTAATGCCGTTGTATTTCTGGAACTCCCAGGAGTGATTGTGATAGCAGAAGGTCAGCCCGGCAGCGTTACACCGCTCTCCCGCCCGGTTGAACGTCACGGCCGCCGTTTCGTAGGCCCGAATCCCGTCGCGCTCGTGATCGCCCACACCCGAAAGCATGACGAACGAGCCGCCAACCGCCTGGGCATACGCAATCGAGTCGTCGAGCCGGTCTATGTCATTGAAACCCGTCGAGAGACTGCATTGGACGAAGCCGTGATCGCGTAGGATACGCCCGGCCACTGGGCCATCGCCACCGGCGAGCCTCCCGCCCTCGACCCCGGCAAACCCCGCCGCCTGCACCTCCCGCAGCACACCGACCAGGTCCTCGTCCTGCCGCCCGCGAAACACAATCAAATGACACGCTACTTGGGGAGTAGCCATACGCTCTGCTCCTTCATGTTTGCTGAATGCTCCGCGCAATCATACCCTGATGGTCCGCTGGTGGCGATGGCCGTGCCTCCTTCCGCTCAGTTGCGGGACGGCGTGGCCGCGGAGGGGACCGACCGCACCCGATACACCCGCGCCGCGCCGATGTCGGCCATCCACTCGAAGTGCTCGTCGTGTACGCGGTCGAGGTACAACCGGCCCGAAATACGCATCCCACGTGGTCCCAGTATGAGCCAGGGCGCCCGAAACCGCTGCGCGACCGCGAGGAGCGCGTCCACGCTGTTGCTCGGCACCATCACGGCCGGCCGCCGGGCGATCACGGCAAAGGCCGGCGGATCAATGAACAGTGCCGGCTCCCCTGGCGGCGCGTGCTCGTCCAGCCACTCGGCAGCCGCCTCCGCAATCGGCACCTCCCATCCCCGCACCAGGACGAATTGCCAGGCGAGGTAGCCGGCCACCCCGATCTGGAACACCACCGCCGCCGCCAGAAAGATCGCGCGGGCCTCGGCTAAGTCCCAGCGACGCCACGCGCCGGCCCACCCGACGGCGGTATCGAGGCCGCGGATCAACGCTGCATACAGCACCGGCACGGCCGGGGTCAGTCCGTGGAAGAAGCTGCCGCGCGGGCTGGTCGTCGGGAAAACGAGCGACATGCCGAGATAGAGGATGCCGACGTAGAGCAGCGCCGGTCGCGCCGCCGGCTCCCGCCACAGCCGGCGCACACCGAGGGCTGCCAGTGGAGCCAGCGCAAACAGAGCGATCTGAAACAGGGGCACCAGGTTGCCGATCAGCCCGGCCAGTCGGCCGGTCAGCACCAGGCTCCAGCCATCGGCCACCAGCGCCGCCGGGCTGACCTCGATGCCGTAGGCGAAGATGTCGTCAAATTGGCGCAGGAACATCGTCTGTCCCCCCGCCATCGGCAGTGGGCTACCCCAGGTGAGCCAGTTCCGCACGTACCATGGCAGGGCGCCCAGCAGATAGCCGGTCGCGGCGAGGGCGGCCCACAGCGCCGCCGAGCGCCACCGCCACCAATCCCTTCCTTCCGGGGAAGCAGAGCTTGGAGGCGCACCGGTTCCCCTTCCCTGCAGGGAGGATGCTAGGGGGGAGGCCCGCCGCCACCAGCCGACCGCGGCAGCCGTGCCGACGACGATAGTCGCCAGTACCAGTCCGTCGGGACGCACCATCTGCGACCAGCCGGCGAGTATGCCGGCGCCGCCGACCGCGGCGACCAGCCCAGCGCGACTCGCCGGCTTCGCCCGGAGCGCCCAGCCGAGGAGCAGAAAGCAGCCGGCTCCGAGCACGCCATACGGGGTGAACGTATCGGTCGTCACCCAATACGGATAGTAGGCGGCGCTGCATAGCATCAGCGCCGCGACGCCGTGACCACCGCGTCGCGTGCCGAGCAGCAGCCGACCGTACAGATAGGCGATGGGTACGATGGCTGCCGAGAGCAGCACCATCGGTATCTGGGCGCTCCGAAAGCCGGGACCAAACAGCCAGCCACCGACCGCAGCAACCAGTGACGTGCCCGGCGGCCAGTAGGCATTGCTCGGACGCGGCAAGTCGGTGCGCGGATCGAGGAAGTTCCAGATCGCATCCGTGACCAAGCCGCGCCCGGCCACGAGGTTCTCGGCGACGTGGTAGTAGTAGGAGGCATCCATGTAGCCCGGCTGCGTGACCACCGCCAGCGTAGCCGCGCGCACCAACAGCGCCACGGCCAGCCACCCCACCAGCTCCCGCCACGGCCACCTCGCCACCAGCGGCAGCCGCAAGACGCCCTTCATCGTGCTATCCACTATGCGACTTCTTCCCTCGGCCTATAGTCGGAACCAGCGCCGACCATCAAAATCTATAGTCCCTCGGCGCTTGAGGGCTTGCTGTGCGTTGCGAACATGATGCTTCCACCGCTTACCAAAGTGAACCCCATCAATGATACGATCAATGGTGTCGTCGCAGAGATCAGGATGGATTTGCTGGACTAATGGATGGAGCCTAGTGGTCTCCATCGGTCCATGCTTCTCCAACAGATAGATGATAGTGTCACAAAATATACTCTGTGTAGTCCTCCCTTTTGCTCGAGACACCAACAGCTGGGTATTTGCTTCAGCTATCTTCCGGTCAAGGATAGCTCTCAACCTGGATCGAGTGGATCTATCAACTTCTCGACGAACGGCTACTGTATCCTTGGTAATCTCACTCAATGAATCTAAGGAATCCAGGCCCATCCTAGCTCCTAATAAGGCATATCTATTCACATCTGTTTGGATTTTAGAGACATACGAGGAATCACGTAGCAGAACACCATACTCGTGGTTGCTTGTCAATCCGCCGCGAGTCAGATTAGCGGAGGTCACGATAGCTAGACACTTATCAAATACATAGACTTTGGCATGCAAACCCGGCAAATAGATGATCGTTAAACCCGGAATAGACTGTGCCAGGTATAGGAGAGCAGCTATATCGAGTGAACCGCTCACCAAGCTGTCAATAGCGAGGTTTGTTACAATAGAAATATGCATGTTTCCTTTATTGCTGACAATTTGACCTATTCTCTCCAGGGGATCCTTTCCGATGAATGGACTCATCATGAATAAATCTTCCGAAGAAGATTCGACTAGCCTGTAGAATGTTTTCGACCAGGGCGAGCTTAGAAACTCAACGGCATCGTGAGACAGATCGCTCACAGGGAATCTCCTTGTTGGTAACGGCTGATTCTAGCCGATTTGCTGAACCACTACTGCGTGCCGCCAGCCGGCGCGTCCCGAGCCAGGCGGCGGTTACGAGCAGCGGCCAGACGACGCGCGATTGGTTGGGATAGGCTAGTGCCAGCGGCGCCGTCACTCCCGAGAGCAGCAGGACAACCACGATAACTGGCCAGAAGGGCCGTTGCGCCGACGCCAAGCGTTGCCGGATCGTGAATAGCGCCTCGGCCAGCGGGACGAGCAGCAGCACCGAGTTCCACTCGTAGAGCGGGGGAATCGCCAGCGACGTGGCGATGATGGCCGGGGCAACGAGGTCGGCTACTTCCGGCAACGCGCCACCGGACCGCTGCCGCACCGGTCGCAGCGCAAGCCACCCCACCGCTGCGACCACGCCCGCTTGCATGAGCAGCGTCCCGAGCCAGGTCCAGTCGGTAGCCGGCGCAAGCCGCAGCAACAGCCCGACCGTGCTCACCGGCGCTGCTACCCGCGCATAGGTCGCGGTCTCCTGTCCCCACGCTGTCACCCAATCGGGTGCGACGGCAAAACCGGCGACCAGCAGTAGCGCGACGCCGCCCAGACACCCCAGCCACAAGCGCCGCCAGCCCGGCCGTCCCCAGGCAGCGACCAGCAGCAGCGGCAGGACCAGGACCACCAGCTGCGGTTTGACTATCGTCGCTGCGAGACACACGCCGGCCAGCAACGGCCGCGCCCGCAGCAGCAATGAGCGCACCGCCACCAACAGGAACAGCACCAGCACGGCAAACTGCCCGAAGATCAGGTTGGCAAGCGCCGGCGGCCAGAGCACCGCCACCAACACCAGCCAGCGGAAGTGTCGCGCGGCGGGGCCCGAGGTGGGGACGGGAAACCAGGTCAGCAGCCGACAGGCGGCCAGGAGCGACGCTTGTCCAATTAGCAGCCAGAGCGTTGTGGCTACCGGCAGCGGCAATACGGCCAAGGGCGCGATCAACAGTGCGACATACGGCGGGTAGGTAAAACCGAACGCAAAGTCGTCCAGTTCGCTCGCCGGGCCGTCGCGCCGCGGGGGCCGGCCGTGCATCGCCGCGAAGACGCCGGCCTTCACCGCCGGGTCGTAAACGCTACGCTGCTCTAGCAGCCACACTCGCGTCCCGTACCAGCGTGGGAACAGGTCGGTCTGGGCGCCGAGCCGGTGGCCAAGCTGCCAGGTGCCCCAGATGTCCAGCGCCAGCGCCGCGGCCAGAAGTATCGCCGCGACCAGCCGCTCGACGACCACGCGCTGCCGAAACACCTCAGCTACCCGACTGTCCAGCCGAGCCGGCCGTCGCCAGGGACGGCGCCTCCTCGTCGGGAGGCTGTATGTCTGGCCGCCGGAGGGGTGCGGGCGTGCGCCATCCACCACGACGCAGCCACCAGCCGGCAGCGACGACCACGACCGGTACGGCGATTCCCCAGATCACCGACACCGGGCTTGGCTCGATGTAACTGGGGAAGAGCGCCACTAGCTCGATCCCCCACTGCTCCGACAAGTGCTCCAGCAACACGCTCGTTCCGTCCCAGAGGTTGTAGCGGAGTGACGGCGTGAGCAGCAGTTGGTAGACGATCCAGTATCCCGCCGCCGTCAGGACGCAGAACGCACCCCACACCCCGGCGCTGTTCCAGCGGGCCAGCGGCACGGCGATTAACGCTGCCAGGAGCGGTGAGATGAAGACCAGCATCCGCGCCGGCGGACTCCAGGCGCCAAACCAGTAGCTGAAGCTCGCCAGGAACCCGTAGTAGGTCACGATGACGAGTAGCAGCACCCAAGCGTGCGGGACCCGTAGCCAGCGCAGCTGTGCCAAGCCCCACAGCGCCAGCACGTAGACCGGCGCGTAGATCAGCAAGCCATACTGTTGGTCGAGCAGCAGGCCGGCGGCCCCGATAGCGATGTTGGCTACTGAGACTGCCCCGAACTCGTCTACGGGCGGGATGCCCCCGAACAGCCGGTCGTAAAAGACGAGCAACCCCACCAGCGACGCGCCGGCCGGCAAGACTAGCAGCGGCCACTGCCAGCACCGGCGCCACCCGCCGGTCAAGACCCATGCGCCGGCCACCAGCGCGGCCGGCGGGCCGTAGCGCAGGTGCAGCCACGGCAGCAACGCCACGCAGCCGCCAATGAGCAGTGCTCGCCACCAGCACGGCCGGCGATTGAGTATGGCCCGCACCGCGAGGACGAGCAGCAGTGCGCCGGGCACTTCGGGGTAGATTTGATCGGCGTAGAGGAGTAGTGGCGTCGAGAACAGGGCCGCAGCCCACGCTGCCAGCGAGGGCCAAAACGCGCCGGTGAGGTCGCGGGCCAGCAGGAATACCTGCACGCCGAGCAGCCCGGTCAACGCCATCATCAAGAGGTGTACGCCAAAGGGGTCGCCGTTACGGAAGAACGGCAGCGCCATGAGCGGCAAGCCCAGCGGATGCTTCGAGTACACGGTGCCTCCCCGGCCGTAGAGCGCGTGCATCTCGTGTAGATCGCGGGGGTCGCCGAGATGGTGCGGGTAGAAGGGAAGGTAGTGCTTCTCGCGGTAGTTGTTGAGCACGTCGAGATCGCCGTCGCGCTGGAGCGAGGTGGCAATGACCAGGTAGTGCGGCTCGTCGCCGGTGATGTAGTAGATGGGCTGGGCCTCGCTCGTGTGGGTGGCACGGAAGTAGGCAAACGCGCCGAGCGACACGGCCAGCCATAAACCGGCACACAGGACTACCAGTCTCAGCCCGGCTGGCCGCCCGCTGTCCACCATCTCCATATTCGCTCAGTCGCAAGGGTACCACCGCCGCCGCACAGGTGAGGGCGCCGCCCGTCCTCCCGCTGCAGCAGGAGGACATAGGGGGCGAAATTCGGCACCACCGCTTGACAATGTGATATCAGAGTGATACCATACCGATATAGGGTTCTAGCGCACTGTGGAGGTACCGCAAGCATGAACGAGACACGTCGCGACGGAATCCCCGGCCTGGGCCTCTTGGTCGTCTGGCTCCTGCTGTTCCTCGCCAACATTGCCGGGTTCGTCTGGTCATTCTTCGGTATCGAGACGCTGTGGCCGCTGACGATCTTCACCATCATCGTCGCCATCGTGCTCTTCATCATGCTCCCTGGATTTTTCAAGGTTGCCCCCAACGAGGGCAAGGTCTTTCAGCTTTTCGGCGCCTACCGCGGCACGGCCCGCCAACCCGGCTTGCGCTGGACCAACCCCTTCTACACCAAAGAAGGTATTTCACTGCGCGTGCGGAACTTCGAGACCGGCCGGGTCAAGGTCAACGACCGGCGGGGTAACCCGATCGAGATTGCGGCCGTCGTCGTCTGGCGGGTAGTGGATAGCGCCGAAGCGGCCTTCCAGGTGGACGACTACGAGAACTACGTCCACGTGCAGAGCGAGGCAGCCGTCCGCAACCTGGCGACCGGCTACTCCTACGACGCCCATGAGGCGGGAGAAATCAGCCTGACCACCCACACCGCCGAAATCTCCGAGCAGCTCAAAACCGAGATTCAAGACCGACTGGCGCAGGCCGGCGTCGAGGTCCAGGAGGCGCGAGTCAGCCACCTCGCCTATGCCCCCGAGATCGCCGCCGCCATGCTGCGCCGCCAGCAAGCCAGCGCCGTGATCGCTGCCCGCCAGAAGATCGTCGAAGGGGCAGTGGGGATGGTCGAGAACGCGCTCGCCATGCTGTCCGAGCGCGGGGTCATCGAGCTGGACGAGGAGCGCAAGGCCGCGATGGTGAGCAACCTGCTCGTCGTCCTGACCAGTGAGCACGCCACCCAGCCCGTCGTCAACACCGGCACGCTCTACCAGTAACGAGCAGCGGGAGGGCGCCGAGTGCCGGGCCACCGTCCCGGTAGCCGCGGTGTCCTCGCCCTACGTGGTGGTGTTCGCAGAGCAGGTGCTCCCTATGCCCCAGAGGAAAGCCTTCCCGCTGCGCATTGACGCCGAGCTGTACGCGGCGCTGCGACGCTGGGCCGATGACGAATTCCGCAGCATGAACGGCCAGATCGAATACCTGCTCCGCGACGCGCTGCGGCAGGCCGGGCGATTGGAGTCGGAGCACCGGCTGCCGAGCGACGCCAATAGCCAGGAGGCTGCGGATGAAAGAAAAACTCCGCGACAAGACCAGAGATAAACTGACGCATTCCCTGAATGCCTTGGGCGTGGGTGCCACGATGGCGGAGCGCGGACGGCCCGAAGAGCGCATCCGGAAGTCGTGGAGCAAACGTTCCCTGGGCGTCATAGACATACCGCGGGGGCCGATCAGATGCATCAACATCGTCAGGCAGGACGGGTCGCAATATAGTCCGCCACAATGGTGGCTTGTGCTCTGCATACCGGATGAGCGGCCGTTCTCGAAACGCCGAGAGGTCAAGATCAAGACCGTCAGAAAGAAGTCGTTCCCACTGTTCGGGAAGGTGGTTGATGTAGCCTGGGAGGGAGACGACTACGGCACCGGGTTACTTAGAAACCTTGCCAACGACTACACGGTGAAGAGCTGGATCAAGAAGACCGGCAACCTGGAAGTGCGTCGGGACGCCGAGGAATTTCGCGGCTGGACCTTGCAGGTGGATAAGCGCCTCACCCCGACAAGACAAGACTGGGACATCATCCGCAAGATCGCTGACTACCTCCTTTCATCTCGTTGAAGCGCAAAACCGTCATTCCCGCGAAAGCGGGAATCCGGCTTCCCCCGCCACCCCGTCATTGCGACTTCCGCCGCAATCCCCGTCCCCCCGCCGCAGCGGGGGGACCATAGGGGGGCCAGCGGCGGCACTCCAGTCCGCCCTACTCGTTTGGTAGAGTGGTGCAGGTCATGGCAGCTACCGTTCAGCAACAGGAGAGGCCGGCAACATACACGGGCTCAGTCTCTGCGTCCCCATATCTCGCCCCAAACCGCATCTATTGCGGTGACACGCGGCTGCTCCTGCCGCGCGTCCAGCCGGAGAGCGTCGCCCTGAGCTTCTGGTCCCCGCCGTACTTTGTCGGCAAGCCCTATGAAGCTGACTTGACTTATGAAGAGTGGTGCGCGCTGCTGGAGACGACGGTGCGCCTGCATTTCCCGCTCATCGTGCCCGGCGGCTTTCTTGTTATCAACATCGCCGATATCCTCTGCTTCCCCGATCCGACGATGCCCCGCATCCAAGCCGATACCGTCAACCAAAAGCGCCTCAGGGTGACACGTGCAGACGTGCTCGCCGCCAAGAGGGCCAATCCACACTACAACCGGTACCAGCTCGCCGCCCTGTTAGGCGTCAGCGAGCAGACCGTCCAGCGGCGGCTGGAGCACAACAATGTGCGCGGGGGTAAGTACGCAACCCAAACCCGGGTCCGCTTAGTCGGCGGTCTGGTCGAGCAATGGGGGACGCAGGCCGGCTTTTACCTCTACGACCGCCGGGTATGGGCCAAGGACCCGGCCTGGGAGAACAGCCGGTGGCACAGTAGCTCCTATCGCGCGGTGGACGAGTTCGAATACCTTTACGTCTTCTGGAAGCCCGGCATCACGACCGTAGACCGTCAACGGCTGTCACCGGATGAGTGGCAGGCCTGGGGATCGCGCGGCGTCTGGCACATCCCGTCGGTGCGCGCCAACGACGACCACCCGGCCAAGTTCCCCTTGGAGCTGGCCCGCCGCGTGGTGCGCCTCTTCTCCGCGTCGGGCGAGATGGTACTGGACTGCTTTGTCGGCAGTGGCACTACACCGGTCGCAGCCATCCGCGAGGGCCGGTGGTACCTCGGCATAGACTTGCTACCGGAGTACGTAGCGTTAGCTAAACGCAACTGTCACCGAGCCGCAGAGCAGTACAGGCAACTACTGTGAGTCTTGATCCATCAGCGTTGACTACGCACCTTGAACGTCTGGAAGCCATCGAGAAGGCAACCCTACGCATGGTTACCCAGGCGATCTATGACTTTCGACATGAGGCGAGCAGCATTTTTCGGGAAGAGACGGATCTACCCCAGGACGTAGGTGAGGACATCACAAGGGAAGCTCTGGATAACATGGGCATGGCCCGTATCCCAGTTCGGCTGTATGGAAAGATTGACTACAAGCGAGCAAGATACATCTTCCATCCAGAGTATTCTCTCAAGCAAGCACTCTTTGTGGACTCAAAAGCAGAGGATGTTGCTGGTCAGCGCACTGCAACACTACAAATGGCTCAAACCTCTATGCGGGTGCGACAGATAAGAAGTGGACAGCCGCATGATGTACCCGGCACATTGCCAACTGTCCTACGTCGTGAGGATGATAACTATCTCACAACTACAGTGTTTGTGAAATATAACTACCAATCCGAGCAGGACACAACTCATACCAGAAACTGCCTTGTCAACATAGTCATGGCTAGTCTTCCCAATGGAATGCTCCAGGAGCGATACAATCCCAATACTCAGGAGACCATCTGGCTCGCCGGGAGAAACGCGCCTACAAGAGGGGAGCCATTCCGAGTACGACTTGCCTTTGATCGCTTGAAAGCAAAAGCCGCGTGGCGCGTCCAGCGGATTGAGCTGTGGCCAAGCGAGCGCTTTGCCTGGGCCGGGTGACTCAATAGCGCGTTCTCTGTTGAGCGCCGAGATCAGGGAGCAAGCCCCAGCCGCTTGCGCCAGCGGGCGGCGATGCTGTGGAAGTGGACCGTTGGCCAACTGAGACCACCGCCCGTCCGGGCGCGGTGGAGCTGTTCCAGTAGTGCGGCCGGCTCGTGGGCCGGCGGCTCATCCAGCAGCACGTAGGCGGCGCCCACCTCGTGCGGCGCGTGGGCATCGCTCCCAGCGGTCAGCGCCAGTCCGTGCTGCTCCGCAAACGCAGCGGCCCGCCGGTTATCGGCAGCGAACGTCACCCGTGCGTTGACCACCTCAATCGCGTCCACCAGATGCGCCACGCGATGGAGCGCCGGCTCCTGCAAGCGCGAGCCGCGCAGCCGGTCGAGCGGATGCGGCACGGTGACGAGGCCGCCTTGGTCGCGGATACGCGCGATGGTCTCCTCGGGGGTGAGGCCACGCGGGATTTCCCGCTCTAGGAACAGGCCGATGATCTCGCCCTCGGTGGTCTTGATCTCCTCGCCCGCCACGATCAGCTCGGGATAGCGGTCGCGCAGCATCAGCGCCGTGCGGAGCACGTTATGGTCGGTGATCGCGAGCAGGTCTAAGCCGCGCCGGCACGCGACGGCGACGATCTCCTCGGGGTTGGCGAGACTGTCGGACGAATCCCAGGTGTGGCTGTGCAGGTCGGCGCGATAGAGCCGCTGCGGAGGATTGGCGGCGCTCATGCCTGCTCTCCCGGAAGGTGAGGTGGTCGGCTGAGGCGCTTCCCCTCTCCCAGGGGGAGAGGGCTAGGGTGGGGGTCACCGGGCGGTGCAGCCAGCAAGTACCGCCGCGCGATCAGAAAGAAGGCCAGCGCACCGAGCAGGACGCCAAACCAGAGCGTGCAGAAGCGGATCAGTACGGTCGCAGCGCCGGCAGCGCTGGCCGCCAAGGTACCGCGCAGTAGCACCAGGATGCTCCCCTCAGCGGCGCCCAGGCCGCCCGGCAGCATGGACCCGGCGCCGATGATCGTTGCCGAGGCCAGGATGAAGGTAGCTTGCAGCAGCGTCGTCCAGCCCGCCTCGGCGCCAACGCCGAGCAAGATCAGATAGAAGGCGAGACATTCGCCGCCCCAAGAGACGATGCCCAGCCCGACGGCCAACGCCAACGGTCGCGGACGCAGCAGGGTATAGGCGCTGAGGTACAGGGTGTGGAGGTGATGCACTCGGCCTTGCAGCGGCCCGATTCTTTCGAGCCGCTTGAAGACGGCTTCCGCCAACCGCCAGTATTGCACGACGAGCACAACCGCACTACCCGCGAGCAGCACGATGACCACGGCCGGCCACCCGGCCGGGTACGCGAGCAGCCCGATAGCCGCCAAGACCACCATCGCCAGCCCGTCACTGAGCCGCTCGGCAAAGACGATGGGCGCCGAACGGGTCAGGGGCGTGCCGACTGCGCCCCGCAGCAGGAGCGATTTCACTAGCTCGCCGACCTTGCCCGGGGTGAGCAGCATCATGAAGCCGCTGAGAAAGATCGCCAGGCTCAACCCCGGCCGCACCCGTATCTCCAGTAACCGGAGATAGTAGTGCCATTTGACGAAGCGCAGTCCGTAGTTGAGTGCCGTGAGCGCGAGCACCGGCAGCAGCCACGGCCAGGGAAACGCCGCCAGCGACCGTCCGAGCGCCGGTGCGTCGGCGTAGAGCGTGAGGCCGGCCAGCACGAGGATCGCAAAGACCACCCCGAGCGCCAGCCGGCGCCAAAGTGTGCCGCCCAGTAGTCCGGGCGATGGCGCGTTGGTCCGATCAGCGGGCGATGGGCGCACGACCACTCCTTTTATCCTCACGGTATGCTACACTCGCCGGCCGGTCACAGTGAGTCTACTAGGTTGCTATTGCCCGGTCACTCCCGCGCCGGAGCTACGCCAGCACATAGCTGACGAGATGATGCGTGTGCCGCACGAGCCGCCACACCTCCGGGATCAGCTCACGGAGCGGCAGGGAGCGGCCGGGCAGCACGTGGGCAAAAAGGCGAAACTCGCTATGGCGCACCGGCGGCCGCCCCGCCTGTGCCAGGCTCGCGGCGATGGTGCGGCTCTCCGTATAGGGGATGAAGGTATCGCTGCGGTCGTGCATCAGCAGTACCGGCGCCTGCACCGCGTCGACCACCGCCAGCGGCGAGATCGCGCGGAGCCGGTGCTCGATTTCCTCCGGCACGCGCCCGATCACTTGCGCCGCCGCGGCCGGCCCCATCGCCAGGCGGCAGAAGAACGCTGCCTCGACGGTCTCGAAAGGCGGGCAGGCGGCCACCTGCCACGGCTCGCCCGGCGGCGGCAGGACCACCGTAAGCGCCGCGCGGTCATCCTCGTTCGTCACCCAGTCGAGCAGCTTGAGCTGGAGCACCTTGCGGGTCACGCCGTCCGGCACCCACGGCTCGCCCGTAGCCGGTACTCGCTGGGTCGTGGTGGCCGCGAGCAGCTCGCCAGCGGCCGCGTAAGCGCCGAACGCATGGACGTAGGCCAAGCGGTCCCGGATACGCGGATCGGCGGCCGCGAGCAAGGCCAGCGAGCCGCCGACCGAGAACCCGGCAAAGCCAATCCGCTCGTCGTCAACCGCCGGTAGCCGGGCCAGGTACTCGAATGCCACCACGAGACTGTCGGCCTCCAGCGCATCAAAGCGCCAGTCGAGCAGTCTTGGCGTTTCCGGCACCAGCACGACAGCACCTCCCCGGGCCAGCCCGTCGGCCAGCCGGACCAGCGGGCCGTAGTCTCGCGGCGTGTCTATGCCGACGAAGAGCACGACGGCCGGTCGCGGCGACCGCGTGAGTGCGCGCCAGTCGAGCAGACCACCCCGCGGCACGTAGAGATCGGCCGTTGCTACACGGTCGCCGGCGTAGGGGAGTTCCACCGTGGTGCGGACCGGTGCTCGCGCGACCCACGTGAGCGGCCGCGGCCCGGTCTGGACCAGGTCGGGGAGCAGCAAGATCGTCAGCCAGACGGCCCGCAGCGTCGCCAGGGCGACGACCAGCAGCAGTAACGCGGTCAGCCCCAGCAGCCAGCGACGCGGCGATCCGGCGATCTTCCGTAACGACATGCTCGTATGGGCTATCCAAGCCAGGCGCGGCATTGCCAGACCGGCAGCCGGCACGTTAAGATAGGGGCAGCGTGCGCCGCGCAGCAGCGTGGTTTGCTGTCGGGCGGGATAAGCAGTCCCGCCGTCCCGGCGCCGCCTCGACCCGTTCAAGGGTACCTACACGGCACCATTTTCAGGGATTTTTCGAGCCGGCGCACGCCGAGCAATCGCGCGCCGGGACGGGGAATGCCCTGAGTAAACCGTCGAGTCTTACCACCTGGCCGCTGCGGCCGGCGGTTGCTTTCTCTTGCGGCGCCTCGTTCCCGTTGGCCGGCATACCGGTCGCAGTGTGAGGGCTTCTCCGGTCTGGGTGCGCGGCAGGGAGGGATGAATGCCGGACCGCCTCTATGATCTGCTGCGCGGCGAGCTTCAAGCGGAGCGCCCGGTCGCAGTAGCGACGGTTGTCCGTGCGCCGCCATCCGACGATGGGCCGCAACCCGGCGCCCGGCTCATGATCCGTGGCGACGGGACCACGCATGGTACCCTGCACAGTGCAACTCTCGAGAGTGCCGTCTGCCAGGACGCGCTCACCCTCATTGGCCAAGAGCGGAGTGAGTTGCGGTCCTACACGCTCGGCGGCGCGGAGCAAGGCCCAACCCCGATTGTCGAGTCCGACGAGCGGCCGCATGGCGCGGGTGCGCCGGCCTACGTCGCAGCCACTACGACCGCGGGCGAGGCCCACGTGTTCATAGACGCCCATCCTGCCCCACCGACGCTCGTCATCTTCGGCGCCGTGCATACCGCCATTCCGCTGGCGAAGTTTGCTCGCGCGGCCGGTTTTCGGGTCCGGGTAGTGGATGCCCGTGCCCAACTCTGTACCAAAGAGCGCTTCCCCGATGCCGAACAACTGCTCGTCGCGTGGCCCGACGAGGTAGTCGGGGACCTCGAAATCAACGCCTCGACCTATATCGCCATCTTGACCCACGACGACAAGTTCGACGAACCGGCGTTGGCGGCGGCGCTGAACAGCCCCGCCCGCTATATCGGCGCTATCGGCAGCCGGCGCACGCATAGTAAGCGCGTCGCTCGCTTGCAGGCCAGTGGTGTATCCGACGAGCAGGTGGCCCGCGTCCGCGGCCCCATCGGCCTCGACTTGGGCAGCCAAACGGCCGAGGAAGTGGCGGTGAGCGTCTTGGCGGAGATGATCGCGGTGCGCCGCGGCGGCAGCGCCATGCCGATGAGCGCGGCGCGCCGGTGAGCCGAGTACCTGCTCATCGGTCCCGACGAACAATAGGTCATGCCGAGCTTCCTTGCATCATTCCGGCGGAAGCCGGAAGCCAGGCGCCTAGTCACTGGCCGATCACTAATCGAACGAGAGGATGAGGGAAAGTGAAAGTCCACGCACGGTACACGTTTGCTGCGGATCGTCAGCAGCTCTGGGACCTCTTGCTCGATATAGATACCCTCCAGCAGTGCATCCCCGGCCTGGAGAAACTGGAGCCGCAAGGCGACGGCAAGTACCGCGCGACGCTCAAGGTCGGCGTGAGCGCCATCAAGGGGATGTACCAGGGCACCATTACGATTGGTGACGAGCAGCCAATCGAGCAGTACCGGATGACCGTCGAAGGCCGCGGGCGCCCCGGCTGGGCTAGGGGCGGCGGCCTACTGATCTTCGCCGATACCGACGACGGCACCAGCGTCACGGTAGACGGCGATGTGCAAGTCGGCGGCCTGATTGCCCGCGTGGGCCAGCGGCTGATCGGCAACGTGCTCAAGTCCATGATGGATCAGTTCTTCAACAACGTCCGCCAGCAAGCCGAGGCCGCCTCCCCTCCCGCCGGTAGTTGACTCCCATGAGGCCTCTGCTCAAGCAGGTTGTTTTCGGGCAGTGAGCCACCATGACCGGTTAGCCTTGCGTCGCTACCGGCCTGGGACTGCTTCACCCCGGCGGATCATGCGGAAGCGAGCAACGGAGACTATGCCTATATCGTCCGGTTCCTCGTGATCGCTGAACTCAACCATCGCTATCGTCCCGTCCGAGAGAGCCTTTACAGCCAGGATGCGACGGTGTAGGTCTCCGAAATCCTGGCGCACGAGTCTTGCCATCTGGGAAATCTGGATTCGACCAATTAGCTCATTCTCCGCTTGGCTCTTCGCCTCAATCGGCAGGACGAAGAGGTCTCCTGCTTGATCCACACCTACATATAGTGCGTCTAATTCCACCTCTCCCAGACCGGACACGGCACTACGGTAGTGATTCTGGATGTGGAAGCAAGTTAAACCAGTGAATATGTCGACGAGGCGATTGTAGAGGATTCGGGTCAGCAGAGATTGTTCATCCTGACGCAGCAGCCCTTCTACCACCTCCGGGATGGCGTTGTAGATATCTATTGGCGTGTAGTCACCGAATGGAATCTCGAAGTGTGGTGGGTTGGCTAGCCGTTGAAAAGCATACGTCCCACGTCCAGCGGCTGCAATTGCCCAATGACCTGTCTTACGGATTCCATCCGGAAGCCTCCGGCGCGAGCGGAAGGTATAAACAATGTCAGGGATGTTACGTACCACAATGCCAAGCTCAAGACAGATCTCATCAAGCTCGTCCTTGTCGAACTCCAGGCGGTCAGAGCCTTCGCGATGATGGCGTTGAAATATCCGTAGGATGACTTCATCATATTGCGAAAGCTGCTCGCTGCTCTCGCCGTTGCTAGTCAACATACCACTCCCTTACTCAGCTAGGTTTGCGAATGATGAGCACGTTCTCTGCCAAGTCAAGTTTTGTCCGCGTAGAGCGACGGGTGCGCCATAGCTCGATCCCCTCCACCCGGTATCCGATCCTGACTGCTACGTCCGCTAGTAGCTCGGCGGTGCGGATATGCACTCGGAAATACGACATCTGGTCCCCAACGACGTAGGCACAGCGGGCGCCTGGACGCAGCTTGAGCCACAGTGCGGCGAGGTGCCGATACATCCCACCGAAATAGAGCCTGGTTACTCGGTGATACAGACGTTCAAACCCCGATGTTTTCCCGAGCTGTAGTCGGCGCTCTTCGATCTCCTGAGCTAGGCAGACAATCGACGGGATGTCTCGGATAAATCTATCGTCATTGTCCCTAACGAACACATTTCTGGTGTTGCTACGGAGCAGACCGGACTTAAGCTGACGGAGTTGCCGCTTGTCTGCAATGAGTCCGAGCAAAATACTCTCCAAGCGTGTGCTGCGGGTGTAGTCTTTTTCGTTGGGATAAGGCGGCGAGGTAATAACAATTCCAATGGGTGGGCACTCCCGGAGTGCGACGAGTGTACGGGCATCGTCCTGAAAAACATGTGCCGGTGGTAGCGGGCGATCGAGCGTAGCCCGGATGCTACGCAGATCTGAGATCATTCGCATCACTATATTAGTGAACGATCCGAGCACATCTGCATCCTCTTTGGGGGGAAGACGATAGACTTCCGGCCCAAATCCGACATTGCCGGCAGTCGTGACAATGGTATTGGCGAGGGCCAGCCGCATGAGATCACGGGTAGCTTGACTGGTAACCTGGTCAAGCGCGTACTTCAAGGCCAAGACCCGGTGCAAGGGTTTCTCACTGACGAATCCCTTCGGAATAAGGGCTGCTGCCTTATCAGGAAGTAGTGCGTTCGGGTCAAAACTATTCACATTCACTGCACTGCCGTTGCTCCGCTCGAATGCGAGGGGGGCTTCGAACAACGGTAGCTGCTGTGTTTCTTCCGGTGCCGGGGTCAGGTTGACACGGTGTAGACACCTGCATGTGAGTGGGAGCACATCATCGAGCAATGTCCGCTGCACTTCATCGAGGTCTACGCCCCAGGCGAGTTTTACGCGCGTCGCCAGCACGGCGATACAGTTGGCGTCGGCACTCAAGGTAGAGAAGCCCTGGAGGCGTGCCTCCACCGGAGTCGTTGCCGTGCCGGAGAACGGATCGAACACCCAGTCCTCGGCGGGATTTGCTCCCAGCCTATGTAGGTACTCGCGTACCAAGTGTGGTGGGTAGCCGAGCACAAAGCGGTACCAGCCATGAATCGCCGCGTCCTCCGGCTGAAGACGGTTCTTGCCGGCGTACCCTAGACCGGGAGGTTCAGCGATCTGCAACGCGCCGCTCACGCTATAGTCCTTGCTCGTGACGAGGCCCCCGAGCGATTCGAGGACGGAATATCCGTACTCAATACTACGCGAACGCGGCACGCGGCAGCGAGGCGACTGTTCACATCACCCACGGGCGCTGCACCCGCGGCCATGTTGCCCGGACAGCGTGTTCCTGCTAGGCTGGCGGTAGCCATTATTGGGAAAGATTTGCAATAATCCCCGCGACAGGCTCTTGCGGGGTAGCCGCTCCTCGGGAAGGATGGCAAACTGCCTTTCGCCATGAAACGTGACATCAACCTGCGGCTGATCGGTCTGACGAAGGGTGTGCGCCTGCGGATTGGGCTGGCGGCCGCCTGCGGCTTGGGGCAGACGCTCGTTGGCGTCTCGCGGCTGGCCTTTGCCGGCACGGCCGTCGCCATGGTCTTTCAGGGCCGTTCGTTCGGCGAAATCCTGCCGCTGCTCATCGGCCTGATCGTCCTGCCCCTCGTGCGGACGGTCTTTATGACCACCAAGGAACTCATCAGCCACGGTACCGCAGCCCTGATGAAGATCAAGCTGCGCCGCCTGCTCTACACCCACTTGCTCACCCTCGGCCCCGGCTATCTGCAGAAACGGCGCACCGGCGACGTGCTCATCAATACGGTGGACGCGGTGGAGCAGTTGGAGACGTTCTACGGGCAATACTTGCCGCAGTTGATTGTCTCTAGCGTCGCGCCCATCTTCATCTTCATCTTCATGGCGGTGCTCGACCTCCACTCGGCTATCATCTTCCTGTTCTTTGCCCTGCTCACCTTGGTCACGCCGACCTTCTTTCGCCGGGCCATTCGCGGCACGAGCGGGTGGCGGCAGCAATCGTACTCTGCTCTGGCCGCCGAGTTCGTGGATGCGGTCCAAGGGCTGGCGACGCTCAAGGTCTTCGGCCAGAGCGAGCAGCGGGGCCGCGAGCTAGGGCGCAAGGCATACGACCTCTACCGCGCCACGATGGCGGTCCTGGCCCTCAATATCGGCGCCAGCGGCATCGCGAATGCCTGCATGGCCTTGGGTGCCGCGACGGCGCTCTCGTGGGGCGCCATCCGCGTCAGCAACGGTACCTTGGACTTGGTACCGTTGATGGCCGTACTCTTCCTCGGCGTAGAGGTATTCCGTCCGCTGCGCGAGCTGAACCAACTCTACCATCGCGGACTCGCCGCGATGGCGTCGGCTATTGGCATGTTCGGACTCCTCGACGAGCAGCCCGACGTCGTTGACCCGCGGACCAATGGCCAAGCCGTGCAGCTACCTACCATGGTCGGGCCTAGCGCGACCACGGCGAGCGCGAATGGTGCCGATACGGCCGCTACAATGGGCGGGCCGGGCCGCTCGGAGACATACCTCAAACCGACGATCCGCTTCGAGTCCGTGCGGTTTGCCTATGAGTCCGGCAAGCGGCCGGCGCTGGCCGATGTCTCGTTCGACCTGCCGGCCGGCAGCTCGTTGGGACTGGTCGGTCCGTCGGGGGCGGGCAAGAGCACCGTCGTCAACCTGTTGTTCCGCTTCTTCGATCCGCAGGGTGGGTGCATTCGCCTCGGCGGTCACGACTTGCGTGCGCTACCGCTGGACGAACTGCGGGCACAGTTCGCACTGGTCGCGCAAGATACCTACCTGTTCCACGGCACCGTCACCGAGAACCTGCTGCTGGGCAAGCCGGATGCCACGCGCGAAGAGATCGAAGCCGCCGCCAGAGCCGCCAACGCCCACGACTTCATCCTCAACCTCTCCACCGGCTACGACACCATCATCGGCGAGCGGGGTCAAAAGCTGTCCGGAGGGCAGCGGCAACGTCTCGCAATAGCCCGCGCCATCCTGAAAGATGCGCCGATCCTGATCCTCGATGAGGCCACCTCGCACGTGGACACGGAGAGTGAGGCCGTCATTCAGGAGGCGCTCGACCGCCTGATGGAGAACCGCACCACGATCATCATTGCCCATCGTCTCTCTACGGTGGCAAAGGCCGATCAGATCGTCGTGTTGGATCGCGGGGTACGTGTGGAGGCCGGGCGGCACCAGGAGCTGCTGGCCAAGAATGGCGTCTATGCCCGCTTGGTCGCCGTGCAGGCCCGCGCTGCCGAGGAAGCGGCCGTCGCTCGCGCGGACGTGGCTGCGTTAGGTGGCCTCGGCGGCGACGGCGGCGACTCTGCGCGGCAGGTGGTCCAGCCCGACGACTCTCGCCGTCCCGTCGGAGACGAGGCGCCCGGCGTCGGATCGCGGCAGCGCGCCAGGCCCGTCGAGCCGATCAACTTGAGCGCCTGGCAGACGGGCCTCCGTCTCGTTCATCTGGTCCAAACGCAGTGGCGGCGGCTGGTGGTGGCGCTCGGCGGAGGGCTGTGCAAGGAAGCGGCCACTATCGGCCTCGGGGTGGCTAGTGCGCTGCTCGCCAGCCGCGTCGCTACCGCTGTCGCGCCGGGCGCATTGGTCCCGCTCGTGCTGGGTATTGCCCTGGCGATGGCGTTCTTCAGTTGGCTGGAGTCGTTCGTCGCGCACGACATGGCCTACCTGTTGCTGGCGGACATGCGGATGGCCTTGTACCGCAAACTCGACCCGTTGGCGCCGGCGTACCTGCTCGGCCGGCGCAGCGGCGACCTGGCGAGCATCATCACGTCCGACGTGGAGCTGGTCGAGTCGTTCTTTGCCCACGCCATTGCTCCGCTGATCGTAGCCGTCCTCGTGCCGGGCGTGGCCCTCGCCGTGCTGGCCTGGGTGGCCTGGCCGCTGGCGCTGGTGCTCTTGCCGTTCCTGGTGCTGGTGGCGCTCAGTCCCAACTACATCGGCCGTCATACCGAGCACTTGGGCAACCGGCTACGGGTGCAGCTCGGCGAAGTCAATGCCCACATGACGGACAATGTGCAAGGCCTACGGGAGGTCGTGGCCTTTTCGCGCGGCCCGTTGCGTATCCAACAGGTGACGGCCCAGAGTGAGGCGCTGACCGGGCTGCAAGTAGCCTACGGTCGCCAGTTGGGGTTCCAGCACGGCACGATTGAGGCCCTGCAGGCGCTCGGTGGCATCTCCGTGCTGTTCGCCGGCTCCTATATGGTGTCCCAGGGCCAGTTTCCCGCGGCCCAGTTGCCCATTGCGACCATGCTGGCGTTCACCTGCTTCTCGCCGGTCGCGGAGATCGCCCGGGTAGCCAAGGAGCTGGCCAACGCCTTCGGCTCCGGCCGCCGCATCTTTGCCGTCCATGACGAGCCGGTCGCCGTGGCGGACGGTCCTGGTGTCCCGGCCGAGACGGAGCTGGCCCCGTCCCTGCGTTTCGATCATGTCTCCTTCAACTATGGCCCCGGCGAGCCACCGGCGTTGACCGATGTCTCCTTCAGCGCCGACGCCGGGCAGACCATCGCGTTTGTCGGCCGCTCGGGCGCCGGGAAGACAACGGCCGCGCACCTACTGATGCGCTTCTGGGACCCCCAGCAAGGGCGCCTCACGCTCGACGGACACGACGTGCGCGAGTTCGCGCTGGACGACCTGCGGAGCCGCATGTCCCTCGTCTCGCAGGACATCTACCTCTTCAACGTTTCCATCCGGGAGAACCTCCGGCTGGGCAACCCGCAGGCAACCGATGCCGAGGTGGAAGCAGCAGCGAAGAAGGCCTGCGCTCACGACTTCATCATGGCGCTTCCCGACGAGTACGACACGGTCATCGGCGAACGGGGCACCGCGCTTTCCGGCGGTCAGCGGCAACGCCTCGCTATCGCCCGTGCGCTGCTCAAGCGCTCTGCGCTGCTCATCCTGGATGAGGCCACTTCGCACCTGGATACCGAGAATGAGCGCACCGTGCGCGCGGCCATCGCCGAGCTGATGGCCGGCAGTACCACCATTGTGATTGCCCATCGCCTCTCGACGGTGCGCGACGCCGACCGGATCGTCGTGCTCGAACGTGGGCGGGTCGCGGGGATCGGCACGCACGAGGAATTGCTGCATCAGGGCGGCCCCTATGCCCAGCTCATTCGTGCCCAACTCCAAGTACCGGCCACGCCAGCGGAAACCGGCACCGAAGTACCCGTCCCCCAGCCGGTATAACTCGCCTTCAGATAGCGGAGGACTCAGCACCATGAAAACCTATCGCGCGGCAATACTCGGCTGTGGCGGTCGTGGTAGAGCAGCCGGCGCAGGCTATCGGTCGCATCCCCGCACCGATCTGGTTGCGCTCTGCGATCTCGATCAGGCCCGGTTGGATACGCTCGGAGAGGAGCTGGGCGTTGCTGCCCGCTACAACGACCTCGATCTCATGATCGAGGAAACGCGCCCGGACATTGTGGCGATCCCGACGGCGACCGAGTTTCACTACCCGCTGGCGATGCGCGTGCTGGAGCACGGGGTCAATATCGAGGTCGAGAAGCCACCCTGTTGGGACCTGGCCGAGGCCGACGCCATCCGGGCCAAAGCGCAAGAGAAGGGGGTGCGGTTTGCCGTCCATAGCCAGGGGCCGGTCGGTCCGGCGATGCAGGCGGTGATTCAAGCCTACAACGAGGGCCGCATCGGGCGGCTGCGCTACGTCACCGGGAGCGACAAGGGCTACTACGCCGGATACGGTCTGATGAACATGGGCTTTCACGTCATCAGCTACCTTTGCCGGCTCACCGGTCGGTGCCGCAGTGTTGCGGCCAGCGGTGTCACCGGTGGTCGTCCGGTCACGCCGCAGGACGTAGTGACATCACCGTCGGGAATGGGCACGATTGCCGCCGAGAACATCACCGCGACGTTGCAGTTCGACCACAGCGTCGCCGCAACGCTCTTGCTGCACCGTTTACCCGCCAACGACTCCATAGCCCACGTGACCGAGTGGTACGGCACGGAGGGCCGGCTGCTCTACAACTACAAGCTCGCCGCTTCATGGTGGCTGCCGCACCCGCACTTTCTCCCCGACGGCGAGCGCGACCAGTGGCAACGCCTGGAGCCGGTCTATCCCGACGGCTACGACCCGGAGAGCGGCGTCTGGCCGGACGAGGTCTCGTATGTCGAAGAATATGTGCGCGCCCTTGACGAGGGCCGCGACCATTGGTGCGGTGGCGACAACGCCGTACATATCATGGAAATCATGATGGGCGTCTTCGAGTCCGTTGCCTACCGCCGCCAAGTTGATCTGCCCCAACCCCACCGCGACCATCCGCTCCTGCGCTGGCGCGGCGAGCATGGGCTGGATGATCCGGCTCCGATGCCCCGTCCTTACCGGGAGTGGGCCGCAGCGGAAGACGCGCGCATCCGGTCGATGTAGCCCCCCTGTGGCCCCCCGTTGCGACGGGGGGACGGGACCTCGACAAAGAACTCGCCGCGGCTGCGTGGGGGGACGGGGGTTAGGTCCAACCTCTCGCCCACCCCCGGCAGCAGGTACAATGAGAGCAATCGGTAGTCCGCACACCATGCCTCATCATGCTCGCCTTGCAGCGCGTCCGTCGGCGTTCCTTCTGGATCGGTCCCCTGTGGGGGGCGGCCGGGCTGGTGGCGGGTAGCGGGGGCGGACTGTTCGCAGCAGCGGCGCTGCTGACGCTTGCCGGCCGCAGCGTGCTGGGGTGGGAGCCGGTCCCGGTCGGCCTGGTGCTCACCGGCGGCGGGCCGCTGGCGCTCGCGCCGTGGCTGGTGGCTGCCAGCGTGGCCGGGCATGGCCGGCCGGTGGTGCGTTCGCTGGTCTGGCTCGCGCCGGCCTGGCTCTTGGGCGCCGTGGTGGCCGGTGCCGGGACGTTGCTCTGGACAGCTAGTCGGTAGTAAGGGCCGTGGCAGACATCACTATTCCCTGGCTTCCGTTCACACTGCCGGAATGGCTCGCGGTGCCGGCGCTGACGCTCGGTTTCCTGATCGCGAGTGTCAACGTGTTCTTGTTCCACATCCTGGCGGCCCGGCCGGAGCGCAGCGCCTTGTACTTCTGGCCGTTCGCGCTCGTCGGCTTTACCGCGGGGCATTTCGTGGGGCTGGTGCTCGATGTCCCGCTGGGAATGCTCGGCGACGTGTATTGGCTCACCGGCAGTATCGGCGCGTGGCTGATCCTGGCCCTTGCAAACGCGGTCGGACGACCCTAAGACGGAGGAGAATGACGCCCATGGCAACACGGAACGGCGAATACTTCCGCCACGGCCTCATCCTCGGTGTGCTAGTCGGACTGCTCGCCGCGCTCCTCGTCGCGCCGAGCAGTGGCCGGCAGCTACGCGCGCGGCTGGCTGCCCACTTCGGCGGCCTGACCCCAGGCGCCGGCTCGCCGCCAGAAAAGAAGACCGGGGACACCGCCACCCAATCGAGTACACTCTAGGCATGACCGTGCGGAGCAACCTGCGCTCTGGGCTCCGCTGCATCAGGGCTAGAGGGGCGCTGCGAGGTGGACCGAGCCATCCAGACCGCTCCGTCGCTAGATGGTCGCTGTATTAGGCAGATGGTTACGGATAGGCCGAAAGTCGTAACACGAGTGCTCGGAGTGAACCTCAGCGCGAGCCTACGTGAGCATCGTGGTGCCGTCGCGCTCCTACTGCTCTTGGGTGTGGTAATCACTCATGATACGTTTGCCGATGGACCTCTACAAATCTATATTGCCCAACTTACCAAGCAGTCACTCCTCGTTGCTGCTCTCTATATTCTTAGCTATTGGCTGCGTGGGCGGAGACACGCTGCCCTGAGCCGCTTGGCAATGGCGGTAGCCGTGAGTGTAGTACTGGTGCTGGCCCTTCAACATAGTTTCCGCCTCCTGCATCCTGCGCGCTGGGGAGTGGTGTATGCCGAGCTTGCAGACGATTTCAGCACGCCAGTCATTGCCGAGGGCCGGTGGAGGATGTGGAGCGATGGAGCTACCTCTGTTCTGGTGCAGAATGGAACGCTGTACCTCGCCCCGCCTCCGGCCACGCTAGCCTTCATAGAGCTACTTCTGCCCAGCAACCCTACGTTTCCCGGTGGGCAGCGGTGGTTGCCGGCGGGTCTCTACGATGCTCCATACGAAGAGGAGCTTACCTGGCGAGGGGAGGCACAAGTCGAGCGGGAGTACTTTATCGTCCTCGTGTGGAATATGCTCACGGTGCAACGCACGCCGTATGGTTTACACGTCACCTACCCCAATGCAGCCGGCGTGCTCGCGGGCCACCAGGTTCCATATGCTTTTCCAGAGCCGCTCCGGGCGCACAACTGGAGCGTACTGCGGAGGTCGAGCCGCATTTCGCTGGCGGTTGACGATCAGGTCGTGTGGTCGGCAGCGGCAGAGCAAGGGCATCTCAACCAGTTGCCCCGCTTTGGTGAGAGCCGCACCGACGAACTCCACGCCGGCAGGGTCACGCTGGAATGGGTGCGGTATCGCCGGTGGCTGCCGCGGTGGTGGAACCTAGGAGAAGACACGGTACTGGTGCGGCTCGGCAACACGCTGCGCGGACGATTAGGGTTAGGAGCATTTACCTGGCTAGCCGTCTCCGACAGCCGTATAATCCCCTAGAGATCGGTCGAAAAAAGCAGGGATGGGCCTGGATGTAGTGCAGAAAACCGCACCTTGGCGGAGTGTCGCAAATGCGACTTGGCTACCGCTATGGTTACTCGGCCTGAGCTTATTGCTTATCGCTGCTCCCTTGCTGCAGTGGCCTGTCCGGCTCGTCCTCAATCTCCTGCCTTTTGCGGTCCTCTTTCTCGCGGTGTGGTGGGCACTGCGGCGCGTGGCGCAACCGCGGATCGTTAACCTCACGCTCAGTGTGCTTTGCATAGTCTGCGTGATACCGGTTTACGCGGAGTCGCGCGAGTTTACGGCTCCCGTCCGTGCCCGCCTAGACTCCCCCGTGCTATGGTCCATGACTTTGCACCATCCCGATCAAGCAATCAAGCGGTACATCCGCCTCCCCGGCAATTGGCCGGAGGCAGGAGCCAATTACCGCCTACTCGTGCGATTGCAGGACCGATATGAAGGGCCGGCAAGGTTACTGGTGGAGGTAAACGGTGTAGCCCTCGGCTCCCTGAGTCCACAAACTTGGGACAACAGCGCCGGAACACTTGGTCTACCCATCCCCAGCGAGGTCCTCGCACGGCAACGCATAACGGAGATCATCCTGCGACAAGACCGCCCGGATCGCAGGCTACGCATTGTGGTCTACCGGGAATGGGCTGGAGCCACCATGGGTGCAGACGCCGCTTGGTTTTACGATGGCGCGACATGGCACCGGGGGGTGGTGCATGCCCTGTCCGGTCGTATAGTGCCCGGCTTACCACACATCTGGTTGGAGCACGTCTGGTGGGATCAAGGGTCTTGAGCATATGAAAGGACGTTCGACTCAACAGCCTGCGCCGAGTTTCTGGGTAGCGGTAAAAACGTGGCTGCACGTTGTACGGTCACCAGCATTCGTGGGCTTGTTCCTAGCAGCGCTGATTGTACTCCTCGCCTGGCCGCGCCTCACGGGCCCGTCGTGGACGGCATTGAAGTCGCCGTTTGACCTGCGAGAGAGCGAAGGTAACACGGTACAGTGGGAACAGATCCACCAATTCAACGCGCTCCGCGCGACGCTACAGTCCGATGCGGGATGGTTGATCGAGGGAGGACGCTATAGCACCGATCATTATCGTGGTCTACTTCCTATTTATGCCGCGGCAATCTTTGCTTACTGGCTAGATAGCAGCTATAAAGGACTTGTGCTGATTAACTTGCTGGGATGGTGGGTTGCTATCTGGGCACTCTACTATCTCGCGCGGCTACTGGACACGGATAATATTCCTGCATTGCTAGCAGCGATATTGCTAGCAGTATCACCACTGATGATCGGCCATATGTGGCGGAACGAAGTTCATGTAGCGCATTCCGCTTCACTTGTTCCATGTTTCCTTGCGGCATTACTGTTGCTTACCGATAAGCGCCTAGTGCATGCTTGGCGAGTTGTAGGATTTGCCAGTGTGCTCTATGTAGCAAGCCTGACCTACCAATATCAGTGGATTATTGTCCCTTGTCTACTTGCCATCGTGGTGGTAGATCAGCGAAGATGGATACTGTCTCTCTCTATCTTAATCGCTGCTATCATGTTCATTGGAATGACAATCATGACCTATCAAACCATGGGGTTAGCTGGTTTGTCAGTATCTGCACATTTGAATGACCCTCTGACTGTGGTCAATTCGCGACTTGCTCGTATAATGGCGGGTGATGCGATTGGACTGGGAAAATCGTTCTTGGAATTAGCAACATTATTGCTAAAAGCGTACCACCCTTTTATAGTCTTAATCAGTATGATTGGGTTAATCTTTGCAAACACTAGGTTGCGTATCCTAGTGTTCACCGGAACGGTATTAGGGTTGGCAACCAGCTATTTCCATCCGTATTCCTGGATTGCCATGAACGGATATCCCTTTCTGTATATCAGTGCTGGTCTTGCGCTAGTTCGAGGGCCGCGCTGGCTGGCAGATGTTGTAGCTGGGATTGGCAGCAGAAGGTGGCCCCAGTCTGCAGCGCGAATCGCGTCCGGAAGCCGGGTGCTGGCTAGGTTAAGTACAGTAATGCTCCTCCTCCTTGCGATGTGGAGCACGAACGGAGACCTCTTCGGAGACTACGGCTTTGCTCAAGAATGGTGGGGCTACACTCACTTTGTGAGTTAGATGCCGTTAACCGTACTGTGTAGCGCTACTACCCGGAATGAAGTGCCGACTGACCGTTAGGCCACGCTCGGAGCAGGATACGGTACGCGCGTCTCCGAGCTGGGGAGGGTGTCGGCGAGACCGACCGCCCCGGTCATGATCTCCTCTATCTCCCGATGTGCTTCAGGGCCGAGCGCGACGTGTACTGCCGCGACGCTGTCTTCGATCTCCGCCGGCCGCCGCGTACCGCACAGGGCCACATCCACCTGCTCATGTGCCAGCACCCAGGCGATTGCCAGTTGGGGCAACGTGGCCCCGAGACCCCGAGCCACCCCTTGGAGCCGCTCCACTACCGCCAGATTGGTCGCAGCATTCTCCGGCGTGAACAACTCCTGGCCCTTCATGTTCCCGGCCCGGCGCCAGTCGTCGGCCTCGAAGCTCATGCCGGCGCTGAAGGTGCCGGTGAGTAGCCCGTGTGAGAGCGGGCCGTAGGCCATGATCCCCACGTCCAGCTCCTGGGCCGTGGGGAACATCTCGTACTCCCAGCGCCGGTCGAAGAGGTTGTAGCCGACCTGATTGGTAATCAGGGGTGCATAGACACGCGACTCGCGCAATTGCGCCGCCTCGAAGTTGGACACGCCGACGTAACGGGTCTTCCCCGCAGCCAAGAGATCGTTGAGTGCCTGCATGCTCTCGGCAAACGGCGTCTCGACGTCGGGATGGTGGATCAGGAAGAGGTCAACGTAGTCGGTGTTCAGCGAGCGCAAGCAGTCCTCGCAGTCGGCGATCAGCGAGTCGTAGCGCGAGTCCCGACCGGATGGCCGCCGGCCGGGCAGGCGCGGCTTGGTGTCGAGTTGGCCGGGGCGGGTTGCCAGACCGCCTTTCGTCACGATGATGGCGTCTTGGCGCCGGGCACCTAGCCCCTGCGCCAGCAGTTCTTCTGAAGCGCCCCGACCATAGGAGCGGGCGGTGTCGAAGAGTGTCACACCCAGGTCGAGGGCACGGTGAATGGCCGCGATGACCTCTTGGGCGGCAAACGGGCCATAGCCACCCCCCATCTCCCAACAGCCGAACCCGATGGCCGATACCTCCAGGTCCGAGCTGCCCATACGCCGGTATTCCATCGCCGGTCGCTCCTTTCCCTCGGCGGTCAGCGATAGCGGCTACGGTGGATCAGGCCTATAGTGCCAGGCAGAGGGCACCGGCACAATACCGAAGGGGATGATGTGGTCCCGTGCATGCGGAAATGACGATGGCCGAGACGAGTCGTTATCATGGTGCCGGTCGTGTGGTCCCCGTCCGGGTACGCCGGGGCCATCCTGACGCATCGGGGGGATCGCTACACGCCAACCTCGGGAGGGAGAGTATAGTATGGAATCGGGCGAGCGGCCTTATCGCGCCGGACTGATCGGCTGTGGACGGATGAGCCGGCATCACATCCCCGCCTTGATGTCCACACCGGGAATGGAACTGGTGGCGCTCGGCGACCCCTACCGGCCAGCCCTCGACGAACGCGGCGAGCAGTTCGGCGTTGCCCCGGAGCACAGATATGCCGACTACCAGGAGATGCTCGACCGCGAGGCGCTGGACATCGTGACAATCGCCACGCAGGCTCCCCAGCACGCCCCGGCAACCCTGGCCTGTGCCGCCGCTGGCGTGCGTGGAGTGCTGTGCGAGAAGCCGATTGCACTGTCGCTTGCCGAGGCGGATGCGATGGTGGCGGCCTGCGACCTAACCGGCATGAAACTGGCGATCAATCACCAGACGCGAGTCAGTCTGGCGACCTATCGAGCGGAGGAGCTGCTCCGGTCGGGCGCGATCGGCGAGCTTGTCGGTGTGCGGATCGTTGATAAGGGCCAGCGCCCCTCCGGCAACTCGCTGATGGAAATGGCGACCCACCTCTTCGACCACACGCGGCTCTACGCTGGCGACCCGGCCTGGGTCTCCGCCCACCTCACCGACGCCGAACCGGAGCCGGACGGCCGTCGGCGCCCTTCCACCGTGGACGACATCATGTACAGCCAGACGGCGTGGCCGGCCGACCGCGACTGCGGGTTGGTGTTGGGGAGCCGCGCCACGGCGGTTTTCGGCTTTGGTCCAGCGAGCCTCCACAACGGTCTGGAGGCCAGCTTTGTGTCCTACAACCAGCCGTCGGATCGGGCGTGGCCGGATCAGATCGAGCTGATCGGTATCGAGGGCGTCCTGGCCTTACGCACCAGTGGAGAGCCTGACCTGTTTATCCATCGCGGCCCGTGGGGCGGGCCGGTGCAGTTCGAGCCGGCGCTCACCGGGGCTGCCGCCCAGCACGCGGAGCCGCCGCGGCCCGCCGGTCTGGCGCCGGAGTTGGCGACGGGTCGTCTGGGCAGCTTTGTTGCCATGCTCACGGAACTACAGGCCGCCATTGCCGAGGATCGGCCCCACCGCTCGGACGTGCGCGACGGGCGCTGGGCGCTGGACATGATTATGGGTATCTATGAGTCGCACCGTCGGGACGGGGCACGGATGGCCCTCCCGTTGCCAGAGCGCACGCACCCGCTGGAACAGTGGCTGCAAGATGAAGGACACCCCCTGCCGCATCACCCCGCCTCTACTCGTGGCGGCGGCATTCCGGCGTAGTGCAGGAAACCGGAGGTACGCATAATGACCGATGACACGCTCGCCGCCGTACCGGTGGGAGAACGCCAGCTGTTCCTCGACGATGCCGGCATCGCCCGGCTGGAGCGCCTGACCAGGACCACGCACCAGCCGGCCAAGAAAGGCGCGGTCATCCGCACAGACCTGGATGATGTCGGGCAAGGGTCCATCCAAATCCGGACCGCGCCAGCGTGGGACCCCGCGGCCCGCGTCTACAAGCTCTGGACGATCACCACCCCCGAGGCGCTGGCGGCACAGGGTATCCGCTGCGCCGGTTACTACGATAGTACCGACGGTCTCCACTGGACGAAACCGGTCGTCGGGCAGGTCGAGTACCGCGGTTCGCGGCAGAACAACTACATCACCACGCTCACCGGCAAGGGGTACCATGCCCCCACGCACGTCGTCTATGACGATACCGACCCGAATCCGGCGCGGCGCTATAAAGCGGCCATGACCAATGAGGGCTTTCTGGCCTCACCCGACGGAATAACTTGGACGCCGCTCGACGTGCCGCCCGTGCCGAGCCAGGACGAGAGCAACCTCTCGTTCGACCGGCAAGCGTGCCTGTTCCTGCACACGGTCAAGCATCGCGGCCCGTATGGCCGGTCGGTCTGGCTCTCCACCAGCCCGGATTTCGCCCACTGGACCGAGCCGCGGCTGACGTTTCACGCCGACGACCGCGATCAGGAGATCGGCCGCGAGCGGATCGCCGCCCGCTTGGCCGACCCCACGCTCCAGCGGCTGTTCTCGCACGACCCGGCGTTGTACAACGTCGAGGTGTACAACATGGGACTCTTTCGCTACGAGGGGCTGTACATCGGGCTACCGACCATGTTCCACTCCGTCGGACCACACGGGCCCGACTATCCCAACACCGAGGGCTTTCACCTGGTCCACCTGGCCTGGAGCCGCGACTTGCAGACTTGGAGCCGGTTTGATGACCGCCAGCCCTTCATTGGCCAATCGCCCGCCGGCGCCGGCGCCTACGACATCACCCAAATCCTCGGTCCGTCGGCGCCGGTGCTCCACGGTGACACCCTCTGGTTCTACTACACCGGCATGAAGTATCGCGCCGCTGCGAAATGGGCCGATTCCCACACCCTCGACCCCGACCGCGGAGCAGTCTGCCTCGCGGTGCTGCGCCGGGACGGATTTGTGTCGCTCGATGCCGGCAATGCCACCGGCGTGCTGGTGACGCAGCCGTTCCGCCTCTCCGGGCGGACCCTCCACGCGAACGTCACGGCAGTGCGCGGCGAGCTATCCGCCGAGCTACAAGACCTGGACGGCACCGTGCTCGCCACGTCCGAGCGCTTGCAGGGCGAGCGACTCCGCGGCGAGCTACGCTGGCCGGAAGGCGATCTGCAGCCGTGGCAAGGTCGCCCGGTAGTCTTGCGCTTCACGCTGCGACACGCTCGCTTCTACTCCTACTGGTTCGAGTGAGCCACCGCCGTACTCACTCCGTTGTCGGGCAGTTGGGATAGTCGGCTTGCGCCGGGAGTGTCGGCGGCGGGTGCGCCACCCCGATGAACACGCGCTCCCAGAAGCCGCTATCGGCCGCCGTCACGTTGCACCGGTAGAAGCCGAGGACCTGGAACGTGGCCGTGTCCGGCACATCGCTCAAATGTCACGGCAGTGCGCGGCGAGCTATCCGCCGAGCTACAAGACCTGGACGGCACCGTGCTCGCCATGTCCGAACACTTGCCGGGCGAGCACCTCCGTGGCGAGCTACGCTGGCCGGAAGGCGATCTGCGGCCGTGGCAAGGTCGCCCGGTAGTCTTGCGCTTCACGCTGCGACACGCCCGCTTCTACTCCTACCGGTGCGACGTGATGAAGATGTGGGACGGCGCCTATGGTCAAGAGCGTTGCCGCCGCTGCCAGCGTACTCCCCGCTGCCGCTTTCGGCGCTTGAAGGCCGCTATCGCCTGGTGGCTGATAGCCCACTGGTGGCCGATCCGTTGGGCCGGGAGCTTGCTCCGCTTGATGAGCTGCCAGACCCGCACCCGGCCGAGACCAAGTTGCTGGGCAGTCTCGGTGATGCTGTAGAGCTTGGTGGGCATGACGCGCGTCCACTTCCTCCCTAGCCGCCGCGCGGCGACAATCGTGGCCCTACAGCCATGGTATGGGTCCAGGAGGACCGCGCCGGGCTGCCGGCGAGCCGGGGTACTCCATCCGCTTTCACCAGGTAGGCGTCTCAGTGAATAAAGATTTATACACTGAGGTGCCGGAACATAATAAAGTATTCACTCACAGGTGTCAATCCGCCACCACGTGCAGCCACTTCATGCGCCGACCACTGCGGTCTACTGGCTGAACCGATGGCGCTGGCAGGCAGTGAATCCGCCAGCGGCGGCAACATTCGAGGGTCAGCAGCCGTGGGCGGTATGCGTATGGTGCAGAGAGCATGGCTGCATCTGTGAACATTCGTGAATATTTCGGTTCGGTGCTCAACAGCCGGTCCGGTTGATATATTGTCTTGTGTGCAGTGCGCTGCTTAGGGCAGTGTATCCCCCCAACGAGGTGCTGAGTTGAGAGAAGGCGAACGCTTTAAGGCGGAGAATGAGACGCTGCGCGCCCGGCTCGCCAGCCTGACCGAGGCCATCCTCCGTATCAGCGAGGACCTTGACCTCGATGCTGTCCTGCAAGAGGTCTCAGATAATGCCCGGTCGCTGACGGACGCGCGGTATAGCGCGATTATCACCCTGGACGACGTCGGTGAGCTCCAGGACGTGCTCATCTCCGGCCTGACCCCCGAAGGGAAGCAGGCGCTCATGGAGTACCCAGAGCCGACCGCCCTCTTCAAGTACCTGACCAAGATCCAGGAGCCGCTGCGAACTCGAGACTTCGTTGCCCACCTCAGATCGCTCGGTTTACCCGCACTCCATCCACAGTTCGGTGCCTTTCTAGGGATGCAGATCCGTGTTGGGGATAAGCATGTCGGTAACATCTACCTCGGCGAGAAAGAAGGCGGCCTGGACTTCACGCGGGAAGATGAAGAGACGCTCGAAATGTTCGCCGCTCAGGCAGCCATGGCGATCACGAACGCCCGTCGCTACGGAGACGAACAGCAGGCCAAGGCCGATCTGGAAGCCTTGGTCAACACCTCCCCGGTGGGCGTGCTGGTCTTCGATGCCCACACACGGGAGGTAGTGAAGTTCAATCAGGAGGCCCGCCGGATCGTCGGCGGCGCCACTGGACGGCACCACCCTTTCGAGCAGCTCCTGAAGACGATGACCTGGCGGCGGATGGATGGGCAGGAAATTCCCCGCGCTGAACTGCCGCTGGAGCGGGCGATCCGCAGCGGGGAGACGGTACGCGCCGAAGAGATTGTCATCCACCTCCCGGATGGGGAAACGGTGAGCACGCTCATCAACACTACACCCATCTACGGGGAAGACGGGGAGTTCGTGTCCGTCGTTGCCACCATCCAGGACATCACGCCGCTGGAAGAGCTGGAGCGGCTGCGCGCCGAGTTCCTCGGCATGGTGAGCCACGAGCTACGGACCCCGTTGGCTTCGATCAAAGGCTCCGCCGCTACCGTGCTCGGCACCTCGTCCCCACTCGATCCGGCCGAGACACGCCAGTTCTTCCGCATTATTGAAGAACAGGCCGACCATATGCGTGACCTCATCAACAACCTGCTCGATCTGACGCGAATCGAGGCCGGGACCTTGTCGGTCGCTCCCGAGCCGACGGATGTGGCGGCCGTGATTGCCCAGGCACGAGATGCGTTCCTGAGCAGTGGCTACCGGAATAGCATTGAGGTGGACTTGCTGCCGAACCTGCCCCGCATCGGGGCGGATAAACAGCGGGTGGTCCAAGTCCTCTACAACCTCTTCTCCAATGCCGCCAAGTACTCCCGCGAGTGGTCCACCATCCGCGTGACGGCAGCACGCGAAGACCTGTACGTTGTGGTCTCCGTCACGGATGAGGGCCAGGGGATTGCCGCCGAGCATTTGCCGCGCCTATTCAGCAAGTTCTCTCGGATTGATGACGACAACGGCCGACAGATCGGCGGACACGGGCTGGGCCTGGCGATCTGCCGGGGCATTGTGGAGGCGCACGGGGGCCGCATCTGGGCCGAGAGCGACGGAGTAGGACGCGGTGCCCGCTTTACCTTTACCATTCCGGCAGCCGCTGAGTCCGGTGCAAGTACAACATCCGCCCCCACTCTGGCCTCCACCGGTTCGGAACGGGCGCCGACGGACCTGGAGCGTATTCTTGTCGTTGATGACGACCCGCAAATCCTGCGGTACGTCCGGAACACGCTCTCCGAAGCGGGATATACGCCCATTGTGACCGATGACCCGGATGAGGTAGGTCGTCTCCTCGCCGGGGAGCAGCCCCACCTCGTGCTGCTGGACCTGGTCCTGCCCGGCACCGACGGATTCGAGTTGCTGAACCGCATTCCTGCGGTGCTCGAGGTGCCGGTCATCATCCTGTCCGGGCGCGGCCGGGGTCAGGATATTGCCAAGGCCTTTGACATGGGAGTCGCCGACTACATCGTCAAGCCGTTCTCCCCGGCCGAGTTGCTGGCGAGAATCAGGGCCGCCCTGCACAAGCGGATAATGTACCAGCAGAGCAAGGCCCTGGAACCCTATCTGCGGGGAGACCTCACTATCAACTACGTGGAGCGCAGCGTCACGATGGCCGGCGCTCCGGTCCGGCTCACCCCTACCGAGTACAAGCTACTCTACGAGCTTTCCACCAACGCGGGTAGCGTCGTGACGCACGATCAACTGTTGGCACGTGTCTGGGGTCAGGAGCACCCGGCCGATCAGCGGCTCCTGCGCTCGTTCGTGAGGAGCCTCCGCCACAAGCTCGGAGACGACGCGCGGCGCCCCTCATATATCTTCACGGAGTCCGGCGTCGGCTACCGGTTGGCAAGCCCTTAGCCGCATGATCCGTACCGCTCTCTTTACGCGAACCGGACGGCGTGCCCTGCCTCCCAGCCGGAAAAGCCGGCGCTGATCGGCAAGGCGCGGTGCCATTGACGAACGACCGCACCGTTGGCACACTGCGGTCAGCTATGTCTGGAGGAGGTACCCATGCTGAGGGTCGGAATCATCGGTCTGGGCGGCATCGCCAACTCGCATTGCCGAGGCATCTCCCAGCTTGATCACGTCAAGGTCGTGGCGGTGGCCGATCTGATGGAGGAGCGGCGCCGCGAGTTCATGGCGCAGTACGACATCCCCAAAGGCTACGCGACACACACGGAGTTGCTCGCGGACCCGGAGATTGACGCGGTGGGCGTGGTGCTGGGTCACATGCTCCACCACCGGCTGACCGTGGATGCCTGCCGGGCCGGCAAGCACGTGTTGGTGGAAAAGCCGATGGCCATTAGCATGGAGCAGTGCGATGAGATGGTCGCTGTCGCCCGCGAAAAAGGCGTGAAGCTGATGGTGGGCCTGACCAACCACTTCTCCCCGACCAACCGCCGGGCGCGGGAAATCCTCGATTCGGGCGAGCTGGGGCCGGTCATCACCGCCGTCAACTACATGTCCAAGCGTTGGGGCTACCCCCGCCGCCGGGCGCAGTATCGCAGTCGTTATCACGGCGGCGGCATGTGGCTTACCAACGGCGTGCATGTGGTGGACCGCTTGACCTGGTTCATGGCATCGCAAGCGCTCTCCGTGTCGGCGGCCATCGGCAATCGCTCGTACTACCAGGCCGCCGACGACTACGGATCGGCGATGATCCGCTACAAGAACGGGCAGGTCGGTCTCGCCGTGGCCGTGGCCTACAAGGACGGCGGACCAAACCACGATCTGAACATCATCTGCTCGGAAGGGTCGCTGCACATCGGGCGTGGCGGCCTCGTCGAGGCCGGCGTCTGGGTAGGCAAAGGCGACAAGTGGGAGCGGGTCGCCGTCGAGGACGAGAGCAGTAACTTTGCCCGTGAGTGGGAGGCTTTCCATACAGCCATCGAGCGCAACATCGAGCCGCCGTCGTCGGGTGTCTACGGCCGGCACATCATGGAAATCCTGTTTGCTGCCGAAGAGTCGGCGCTCACCAACCAGGAGGTTCGGCTGAGTAGCGGTCCCGGCTGGTTCTCGCAAGAGTCCGGCGAGGTCGCCACCTACGAGCACGGCTGGTACTAGAGCGAGCTATTACCTACCCCCAACCCCCCTCTTTCATAGGGAAGAGACTGACGGTTGCCATGATGACTCCCCCTCTCTATCGCTCGGCGATGGAGAGGGGGCCGGGGGGTGAGGCCCGCCATAGACAGGGAGCACGTAGCGCATGAAGATTGTGGATGTGACGGCGCAGCCCTTTACGTACAGGTCGCAGATCGCGCGCGATTCGGAGGGACATTCCCACCCGGTTCCCGAGTACGACGCCACGGAGTGCCTCGTAGAGATCAGCACCGACGAGGGCATCAGTGGCTACTGCTTCGGGGGCCATCCCGTCGGGGCTATTCGGCAGGTCGTCAAGCCGATGCTCGTCGGCGAGGATCCCTTCTACCGCGAGAAGCTCTGGCAGAAAGTCAAGCAGGCCCAGCGTGGTTCGAGGGAAGTCCTGTCCGACCGGCTCATTGGCGTGGTGGATCAGGCGCTCTGGGACCTCGCCGGCCGCGCCCTCGGCCAGCCCGTCTACAAGCTCCTCGGCGGCGCCCGCGACAAAGTACCGGCCTATGCCAGCACGATGTGTGGCGATGAGGTCGCGGGCGGCCTGAATACGCCGGAGGCCTACGGAGAGTTCGCCGCGCAGTGCCGCGCGGAGGGCTACACCGCCTTCAAGCTCCATACTTGGATGCCGCCGATCCCCTGGGCACCGGACCCCAAGCGGGACGTCGCCGCCTGTCGGGCCGTCCGGGAGCGGGTCGGTGACGAGATGGCGCTGATGCTCGACTGCTTCCACCACTACAGCCGGGAAGAAGCGCTCTACATCGGGAAGGAGCTGGAAAAGCTGGACTACCATTGGTTCGAGGAGCCGATGGACGAGCATAACGTCTCCTCCTATGTGTGGCTGACCGAGCAGCTCTCCATCCCAGTGCTCGGTCCGGAGACGGCCGAGGGGCAGATGTTCACGCGGGCCGAGTGGATCGTGCGCGGGGCCTCGGACATGAGCCGCGGCGGCGTCGGCGACGTGGGCGGGATCACGCCGCTGATGAAGACGGCGCATCTTTGCGAGTCGTTCGGCGTGCGGATGGAAGTGCATGGCGGCGGGCCGGGCAACCTGCACGCCCTCTGCGCGATGGGCATTCCCGGGGAGTATTACGAGCGTGGGCTGCTCCACCCGTTCCTCGACTACGAGCAGCGGACGCCCTGGCTCAATTCCATCGTTGATCCAATGGATGAGGCGGGGTGTGTCCACGTCTCGCAGCAACCGGGCCTGGGCTGGGATATCAACTTCGACTTCATCCGCGCCAACGCGGTCACCGCCCCGCCCGGCTGAGTAGGCGTTCGCCCTTGCCAATTCGGGAACGGGTCGGAGGTGGTGTCCAGGGCAAAGGAGCGTAGCCACCATGCTCTTTGTAGACGACTACCATATCCACTCCTCCCAGGGGGTCGAGCGGGTCTTTCACCGGCTGGAGCAGCACCCCGACAATCCCATCCACGTGTTCACCGATCCGTGGGGTCCCATCTGTGTTGACCACGGCGGCTACGAGCGCGATCCGCAGACGGGTGGAATTGTCCTCTGGTACTACACGCGACCCGATCATCCCGAGGGGATGCACGAGTCGGCCTTTGTTTGCCAAGCGCGTTCCCGTGACGGCATCCACTGGGACACGCCCTCGCTGGGGATACACGAGTTTCGCGGCAGCCGCGACAACAACATCTGTGTCGTGAACTTCACCGCCTCCGGCGTATACCCCGGCCCGCACGAGCTGACCGGGCCGTGCATCGCTCGTGATCCCCTCGACCCCAATCCCGACGGTCGCTACAAGATGGCTATCTGGCGCTATAACCGCGACCGCGATCCGGAGACGGGGCAGCGCCTCTATGCCCGCAAGGACACCTCACACCCGAACGGCCTGTATACGTCCACCTCGCCCGACGGCATCCACTGGCCGGACCGGGAGCGGCTGGTGCATACGTTCGCCGCTGGCTTTGGCGACACGTATACGTTCATGGTGGACACGCTGCGTCGCGGCTACCGGCTCTTCGGCAAGCGCATGTATTGGGATCGTGAGCGCGATATGTGGATCCGCCTCCGGCACACAACCTGGAGTCCCGATTTCGTGTCCTGGTCGCCGTTCGTGCCGATCCTGCCGATTGACGAGCACGACCGTCCCCACGATCAGATTTACATGAACAACGGCTATGTCTACGACGATATGTACCTGGGCTTCGCGCGTATCCTGCACGCGCACGACGATTGGTCTTTGGATATAGACCTGGCCTATTCGCGCGACGGCGAGGAGTGGATACGGCCCCCGGCGGCGCGGTGCATTCTGCCTCGCGGCGTAGGCGATACCTGGGACAGCGGCCGGATGGCGATGTTCCCGTCGGCACCGCTCCGGGAGGGTGACCGGCTCTACTTCTATCACACGTCGGGCGCGTGGTACCACAGCCCGGCTCCGCCGCGCGAGCTACCGCCCGGCACTGAGCGCCCCCGGGGCCTCTGCTTGGCAACCTTGCGCGTGGACGGGTTTGCCGGCCTGCGCGCGGCGCAGAGCGGGCGCATTCGCACCCGCCCGCTTTTCATGGAGCGGGAGCAGCTGCGGATCAACGTGGATGCAGGCGAAGGTGCCTGTCGTGTGGGGCTGCTCGATGAAGCCGGATTTCCTATCGCCGGCTATACCCCCGCAGATATGGCGCCGATCCAAGCCGATGCGATAGACCACCGGCTGCACTGGCGCGAGCACGACTCGGTCGCGGATCTCTACGGACGCTGGCTGTCCCTGGACATTCGCCTGGAGCGCGCCGAACTGTTCTCGGTGCGGCAGGGGAGCTAGACCGTGCCGGAGCGGGCCAAGCTCTTCACCCTGCACATCGAGTAGACGACCTATTCTATCCCCTCCCCAGCCTCCCCCGGACTGAGCTATCAGGGGAAGGAATGTACTGTCCCTCTGTAATGCGGTATCGAGGTCGAAGTCTTCGGTGATGCGGAGGCTGGCTTCGTTCAGCCTGGAGAGGCAGTTCCGCAGTTCCTCTATCTCTCGTCTCAATTCGTCGGCTTTCTTCATTGGCCAGTCCAGACTACCGGCGACATATTTCTGTGACATTTCATCGCTATCGTGAGCAGTAGCACAGATACCGCACGAAAGGAGTGCAAGGATGATTGACAAGAAGCTGATGACGAGGCGGTTCCTGATTGGGCCGGTCTTGGGGACCGCACTCGGCGCAGGAATACTGATCGGCTGCGACACCGGACCCGGAGGCGGCAGTGAAGAGGGCAGCGGCGCTAATCTAGCGCCGGATGAGACCTTCGACATGGTCCGCGGCGGTGCCCGGCTAATCCTGAGCTACGACGCGCCCAGCAACTCCTTCAAGGGCACCGTGGCGAACACGACCAACAATGTCCTGACCCAGGTCAGGATCGAAGTACATCTATCGAACGGTGCGGAGCTTGGGCCGACGCCGCCGGTAGACTTGGCTCCGGGCCAGGTGTTGCCGGTTAGCCTGCCTTCGACGCCGGCCTCGTTCACCGGCTGGATAGCCCATGCCGAGGTTGGCGGCGGCGAAGGAAGTGGCAGCGAGTCCGGTGGTGAAGGCGGCGGTACAGGTTCTGAGGCCGGTGAAGCCGCCATGTCAAGCCCGATCATTCCTCTCGGACAGTCGTGGAACGGCGTTCTCGGCGGACTGGCTGTCTCCGCGCAGTACGATGCGTCAACCCGGTCCGTCCACACAACGGTGCAAAACACGCTCTCGCAGGTGCTCTGCTACGTGCAGGCCGAACCGCACCTGAAGTCGGGAACGAAGACAGTAGGAGAGCTTGGTCCCGACATGCTGGGGCATCTGAGCCCCGGACAGGAAGCAATGTCCAGCCTGGCAGTCGCCAGTGAACCGAAACTCGCAGGCGTCTCCTACGATGGATACGTCGTTCACCTGGAAGTATTCGACTGCGGCGGCTCTGGCCCTGTACCTCACACGGGGGGAGAAGGCGCTGCAGGCGGCGGTGGCGAGGGCGGCGGCAGCGAGGGAGCCGGCGGCGAGGGGCACGGTCCCGGTGGCGAAGGCTCTGGTGGTGAAGGCCGTGCATCCGGCAGCGAAGAAGGCAGCGGGGCCAATCTAGCGCCGGATGAGACCTTCGATATGGTCCGCGGCGGTGCCCGGCTGATCCTGAGCTACGACGCGCCCAGCAACTCCTTCAAGGGCACCGTGGCGAACACAACCAACAATGTCCTGACCCAGGTCAGGATCGAAGTACATCTATCGAACGGAGCGGAGCTTGGGCCGACGCCCCCGGTGAACTTGGCTCCGGGCCAAGTGGTGGCGGTCAACCTGCCCGCGACGCCGGCCTCGTTCACCGGCTGGATAGCCCATGCCGAGGTTGGCGGCGGTAGCGAGGGGGGCGGAGAGCATGGCAGCAGCCGGGAGTCGGGCGGCGGCGAGCACGGCTCCGGCGGCGAGCGGAAAGGAGGCGGCTAGCGCCGAGCGGAGTCGGCCGCGGGAAGATGCCAAGTCAGATAAGCTAACCCTGGGAGTATCCCGTAGATGGACGCGGTGCCTCTATGAGGCATCGCGTCCAAGATTGCTTGTAGGGACTGGTGATGAGCGGCACAGTATTGATAATCGAAGACGATACGAGGATCGCCAACTGGGTCAAGGTGTACTTCGAGCGCGCCGGATTCTCCGCTGAGGTCGCTCATGATGGTGAAGCCGGTCTGGCCCTGGCCCGCGATCTGACTCCGGACCTGATAATCCTCGATCTGATGCTTCCCCGTCTCGATGGCGTGGAGTTGTGCAGAATCCTGCGTCGAGAGTCGGACGTTCCGATAATCATGCTGACGGCTAGGGAAGCCCCTGCCGAGCGAATCACCGGACTGGATAGCGGGGCTGACGATTACATCGTCAAGCCTTTCGATCCGGAGGAAGTCATTGCGCGCGCCGACGCCGTGCTGCGTCGCGTCAAAGGCAGAGTTCAGCAGGTTCTGACACGCGGCAACATCACACTGAACGAGACCACTCGGAGCGTGACGGTCAATGAAGAACCCGTGACGTTGAGCCAGGCGCAAATTGTTCTGCTATCAACATTCATGCGTCATCCCAACCAGGTACTCACCCGTGATCAGTTGATCTCATTGACCTTCAATGACGGATTCGATGGGTTCGACCGCGCCATTGACAGCCAGGTCGCGCGCCTGCGAAAGCAGATCAACCGAGATGGCAGACAGCCCATTCAGACCGTCTACGGTGCCGGCTATAAGTTCGTGGTGGAGGACGAATGATGTCGCTACGCTGGCGAATCATGGGTTCGACCGTCTTTGTCGTCGTTCTCACCGTCTTGGCCAGCGTGAGTGTGGGCTATTACGCGACACAGTCCCGCCTGGGCGTGCTCGTAGACCGGATAGGTGATGATGAGGCGGTCCAGTTAGCCCGGAATCTGAGTCGGGAATATACCGCTGCCGGTGGCTGGGAAACGGTGGACAGGGTACTGTCCGAGACCGGATACATCTATGATGGAGTTCGGGAGAGGGAGCGGCATGAAGAAAGTGAGGGAGAATCCTCAGAACTCTTCCACAGAGACCCGATACGAGTCGTCATCGTCGGCAGCAATGGACGGGTGGTGAGGGACAACCTATCCGAGCTGTTACCCGGAACCGCCGCTACCGGCCTAGGCGGACATCGCGAGACAGTGTTCGATTTAACTACGAACCAGCCCGTAGGCCACGTCTACATGGATGTAAACAACGAGTTCCTAGCGACTGAGTCGCATGGGTTCCTCAACACGCTCCTGTATATCACGGTTATCGGCGGAATGCTGACGGTTGGCGTTGCCATACTGCTGGCCGTTTGGTTATCCAAACGCATCACAGCACCTGTGACCGCTTTGACCGAGGCAACCCAGGCAATTGCTCAGGGGGGTACGACCCGACTACCAATCACATCCTCGGACGAGCTGGGGAAGATGAGTGTGTCTTTCAACCGGATGATCTCCACCTTGGAAACTCAGCGCGACCTCCGCAAGCGGCTGATAAACGATGTCTCTCACGAGCTGAATACGCCACTGAGCGTCATACAGCTAGAGGCAAAAGGGCTGCGCGATGGACTACAGACGCCTGAGAGCGCGTCCGACCACATCATCCAGGAAGTGGACAGGCTGCGCGGTCTCGTAACTGACCTGAACTCGCTTGCGGAGACCGACTATGGTGAGTTGCGGCTCACGCTCGAAGCAGGTTCGATTTGCGAGCTACTCACCACAGAGGTAGATCGTTGGCAGCCACAAGCTCAAGCTCGACAGGTTGCATTGTCACTGGAGGTATCCACTGACCTCCCGGACATGGACTTCGACCGGATGCATCTGAGCCAGGCATTGGGAAACGTCGTGAGCAACGCCATTCATTGCACCGAGGCCGGTGGGAATATCGTGCTTAGGGCGGGGTTGGAGAGCGGCGAGACGGTGGCTATCTCGATCACCGATGACGGGATCGGCATCCACGCCGCAGACCTCCCCCATGTCTTCGACCGCTTCTACCGTACTGACCAGTCTCGTAGTCGTGGGATCGGCGGCACCGGTCTGGGGTTGGCCATCACCCGGGCTATAGTGGAAGTCCACGGGGGCACTATTGCCGTAGCAAGCGACGGGCTTGGACAGGGTGTCACCGTGACCATTCGCCTTCCCCTGAATGAGTGAGGATCATCCTTCTAGGCGATGGAGGGGGCCGGGGGTGAGGTGCGGAACCTACCGCCGGCCGCAAAGCTACTGCTTGACGAACGCCAGAACCATGAAGAGGGGTAAGTGGTAGTTCTTCGCGGCAATTGGATGGCCACTCTCTAGCATCTCGTCCGTCGGGCAGACATCGGAAAGGTCGTTCAGCAATAGCCCACTCTCTCGGAAGGTCGTGATGTACTCTTCGAGCGTGCGGTGGTAGTAGTAAGCGTGGACACCCAGCTTCGCCATACCGCCATATTCACGGGTGCCCCGGCCTGACTCGAAATAGTTCCTCACCCTTTTATCGAATACTGCTCTGTACGGGTTCAGGAGCGAAAGCACCGCGCGACCGCCGGGCTTCAGCACGTCGCCAAGCGTGGCGATGTAGCCACAGTAGTCGTCCACGTCCGGTAGTACCAGGTTGCTCACCACCAAATCGAAGAACTCATGGTACTGGGGAAGCGGTCTGCTGAGATCGTGTACCAGATAGGTCGTGCTTGTCCCAGGGTCTCGCTCTTGCGCGATGGTGAGTAGGCGCGGCGCAAGATCAACGGCAGTGACCTCTGCACCCCGCTGCGCCAGCATTCTGGCGATATGCCCCTCGCCGCAGCCGGCATCTAGCACTCTGCGCCCGGCCACGTCGCCCGCGTATGCCAGCAGGTGCGGGATCAGGAGGTGCCGGATGAACGAGAAGTCCTCCTCGTGTTGGTCAGAGATGTGCTCGGCTTATTCGGTTGCGTACTCGTCATAGGGACTCGTGCGCCCGGCCATATGGGTCTCCATAGTCATTGCACATGTTGGTGCTGCACCTGCTCCTACCCATGCTACGCCGTCGGGCCCGTGGCGAGAGGGAGCGGCCGGCGCAGTCCGGGCCTGACCCCGGTCTCCCCCGGATTGAGCCACCGAGTCCGATCAACAGCGATACTTTGTACCATAGTGCGGCGAGGATCACTGGACCATAGACCATGACTGAGTCGGTAGCGCCTACCTACCTCATCGTGACGGGTGCCTCCGTTGCTCGACGCACGCCGGAGGTGCTGCGGGCGCTCGCGCCGGTGGCAGGACGCGTGCTCACCCTGCTTACGCCGGGGGCGCGGCGGGTGATTAGCCCGCGTGAGCTGGCGCTGGTGCCAGGCCATCGGATCATCGAGAGCTACTTCGATGCCGCGATCTTGCCGCGCCCAGCGCCGGGCGTGGTGGTGATTGCACCCTGCACCTTCAACACCCTGAACAAGCTCGCCGCCGGTATCACCGACAATCTGGCGCTTTCTATCGCTGCCCAGGCCATCGGACGGCGTGCCCCGCTTATCGTCGCCATCGCGATCAACGTTGCGCTGTGGGCACATCCCCGCGCCCAAGAATCGGCAGCGACGCTGCGGAAATGGGGCTGCACGGTGCTCGATCCCATAACCGACGGTGGTACCGTGGCGATGGCACCGCCCGAGACCATCGCGGCAGCAGTGCGCCGGGCACGGTCACGCCTAGCGTGCGAGTCGGCCTAGGGCTGCTGCGTCTGCCCATCGCTCCCGGCCCTACCTCTGTGCGACCGGTGACTGCTGCTATGATTCTGAGAGATAAGTGAGGAGGAACCGACGATGACCGTGCAGGTGTATGGCGTGAATCACATCGCCATCGAGGTGGATGACGTACAGAAGGCGGTGGACTTCTACTCCGACGTGTTCAACCTGGAGATGTTGCATGGCGGTGAGGGAGCGGCTTGGTGCCAACTCGGCGCGCATCAGTTCTTGGCGATTTTCGAGGTCGAGGAGTTGCACCCGGACCGCTCGAAGCACTTTGGCATTATGGTCCGCGACGAAGCACAGCTCGCCGCCGTGCGCGAGAAGATCATCACGAAGTACGGCCTGGAGACCGAGCCGGGCTTTCGCTGCGACTTCCGCGACCCGTTCGGCAACCGCATTCAGGTCGGCGATCTCCACGACGAGTCGCTCGTCTGGATGCTGCCGTATCAAGAGGTCCAGGAAGCCGGCATCAAGTTCTCCGACGACTAAGGTCTGCCCCCCAAAGGTCGCTCCGTTGCGACGGGGGAGGGTCAGGGAGGGGGCCAGGCCGGGAAGGGTGGAGCGTGCTGAAAGCAGAGTTAGCGCAGCGGATCAAGGCGGCGGCCTATTTGACGGGTGAGTTCACCCTGCGGTCCGGGCTGGTCAGTTCATTCTACTGGGACAAGTACCGCTTCGAGAGCGATCCCGCCCTTCTACGGGCCGTCGCCGCGGCGCTGGAGGGGCTGCTACCGCCCGACTATGACCGGATCGCCGGCCTGGAGTTAGGCGGCATCCCCCTCGCCACCGCGCTCTCCTTGCGTACCGGCAAGCCGGCGCTCTACGTGCGGAAGGAAGCCAAGACCTACGGGACCTGCAACCTGGTCGAGGGCGGCTTCCGCCGCGGAGAAACCGCCGTCATCATCGAGGATGTCATCACCAGCGGCGGGCAGGTGGTCGCCTCGGTAGAAGAAGTCCGGGCGCTGGGACTCGTCGTGAACGACGTGCTGTGCGTGATTGATCGGCAGCAGGGCGGCGGCGAGAACATCGGTGCTATCGGCTGCTCGCTCTCGTCAGTATTCACCCTGAGTGCGCTCGAACGCTTGGTCGGTGGGGATACTGTCGTTCCCGCCGTCTAGTCCGTCATTCTCGCTTTCGGAGACCTTTGCAAACTGTCATTCCCGCGAACGCGGGAATCCACGTCCACCTGCGGAGCGGGGGGGCGATAGGGGGGCCGGTTTCGCCCGAAAGGAGCAGCGCATGGCCAATGCAGCCATCCGCGTGGATGGCATCACCTACACCTACGGCGACCTTGTTGCCGTGGACAACATCAGCTTTGCGGTCGGGCGCGGCGAAATCCTGGGCTTTCTAGGACCCAACGGCGCCGGCAAGTCCACCACCATCAAGATGCTCACCGGCCAGGCCAGGCCCAAGACCGGCAGCATTGCCGTGCTCGATAAAGATGTCACCAAACACCACGTCGAGGTGCAATCCAGGATCGGCGTGTGCTTCGAGGAGAAAAACCTCTATCTCAATATGTCGGGCCGCGAGAACTTGGAGTTCTTTGCCCGTCTCTTCGGGATCAAGGGATTCGACGCGGATGAGCTGTTGCAGAAAGTCGGACTTGCCGACCGTGCCGACGACCGCGTGAAGGGCTACTCCAAGGGCATGCAGCAGCGCCTGATGATGGCGCGGTGCCTGGTGAACGGCCCCGACGTGCTCTTCCTCGACGAGCCGACCGACGGGCTGGACCCGGTGTCGGCGCAAGCCATCCGGCAGGTGATCCGCGAGGAAGCGGACCGCGGCGCAGCCGTGCTACTCACCACCCACGACATGGACGAGGCCGATAAGCTCTCCGACCGGGTGGCCTTTATCAACGAGGGGCGCATCGTCGCGCTGGATACGCCGGAGAACCTGAAGCTCGCGCATGGGCAGCGCTCGGTGCGCGTGCGGATGCGCGCGGCCGCAGATGTGCGGGAGCAGATCATCTCGCTCGACGCGCCGGGCGCCGGGGACCGGCTCAAGGAGGCGCTCGGCTCCCAGGACTTGCTCACCATCCATACGGAAGAGGCCACCCTGGAAGCCATCTTCATCAAAGTCACCGGCCGCGGTCTCGACACATGAACACGGACGGCCACGTATCGCGGGCGGCCATCGTGGCGGCCATTCTGCGTAAAGACCTCGCGGCGCACACGCGCGACCGGTTCTTTGTCTTTGTGACCGCCTTGGGGATCGTGTTCTACGTAGCCGCCTTCTGGCTGCTGCCCAACTCCGTAGACGAGACGATCACGGTTGGGGCCCATCAGACCGGGATGGACGAGGTATTCGAGCAGGCCGTTGCCACCCAGGGCGCCGGCATTGAGTTTGTCATGTTCGAGACCTCGGACGCGCTCCGGGCCGCGTTGGGCCTCGGTGAGCGTGAGGCTGAAAAGGAGGTTGCGATCGGCTTGGACTTTCCCGCCGACTTCCTCCGGCGGGTTGCCGCTGGCGAGCAAACTACCGTGCAGGTCTACATTGATGCGGGTGTGCCGCCGGCCATCCGCCGCGCTATGTCCAGCCTGGTGCGCGAGATCGCCTATGCGCTGACGGGCAACGCTCTGCCCGTCGCCGCGCCGACGCAGGAAACGGTGATCCTCGGCGAGGACCGCGCCGGTGACCAAGTGCCGCTGCGCGAGAAGATGCGGCCGCTCGCCGCCTTCCTCATCCTGATGGTCGAAGTGATGGCGCTCGGCACGCTCGTCGCCAGCGAGGTGCATAGCCGCACGGTGAAAGCGGTCCTCGTGACGCCAACCAGGACGGCCGATTTCCTGGTAGCCAAGGGCCTGTTCGGCACGGCCCTCGCCTTCATCGAGGCAGCGCTCGTCATGCTGTTGATCGGTTCGTTCGCCCGCCAGCCGCTGATCCTGCTCACCGCTTTGCTCCTCGGCGCGGTGCTCGTTACCGGCTGCGGGCTGATCGCCGGGGCATCCGGCCAGGACTTCATCGGCATGGTCTTCTACAGCATGATCTTCATGATCCCCCTGCTGATTCCTGCGATAGCGGCGCTCTTTCCGGGCAGCGCCTCCCTCTGGGTGCAGATTCTGCCCTCCTACGGGCTGGTGCAGGCCATCGTCGGCGTAAGCTCCTACGACGCCGGCTGGTCGGAAGTCCTGCCGTACTTGGGGATGCTGCTGGCGTGGTGCGTGGTCGTCTTCGGCGTGGGGTGGTACGTTCTGAAGAGGAAGGTTGAGGCGTTATGAACGGAGTGCGGGTCTGGAACGTGCTACGCAAGGACCTCCGGTTGGGGCCGCGCTCCCCGATCTTTCTCTACGCCTTCGTCGTGCCGGTGGTGCTCACGGTGCTCATCCGAGGGGTGTTCGGCAACCTGTTCGAGCCTACGCCGCGGCTCGGCATCGTAGACGAGGGGCAATCGAGTATCGTCCGGGCGGTACGGGACATCGAGGGTATCGAGGTCGCTTTCCCCGCATCCGCCGCCCGGCTGAAGGCGCTGGTGGAGGCGAACGACCTCGATGCTGGGCTGGTCCTCCAGCCTGGCTTCGACGCCGCCCTGCGTGCCGGCAACCAGCCGATCCTTCAGTTCTTCGTGGGTGGTGAGAGTCTGGCGGCCAATCGCATCATCCTGGGGGTAACCGCGGTTGATCTGATCCGGGGGGTGGCCGGAGCACCGGCGCCTATCGAGGTCGCCGTGACGACGGTGGGTGAGGACGACGCAGTGCCCATTGCCAACCGCCTGCTGCCGTTGCTGATGTTGTACGCCGTCTGGATCGGCGGAGGGATGGTGCCAGCCGCCAGCCTCGTCGAGGAGAAGGAGCGCCGGACGCTTCAGGCGTTGCTCGTCACGCCGGTGCAGGTGGCGGATGTGCTCGTCGGCAAAGGCGTGCTGGGTATCATGCTCGCGCTGACCGCCGGCGTGATTACCCTAGCCATCAACAACGCCTTCGGATCGCAACCGGCCGCACTCCTCCTGACACTGGCGCTCGCTGCGCTCATGTCCGCCGGGATTGGCCTGCTGTTCGGCTCGTGGGCGCGGGATACGAACATGCTCTTCACGGCCACCAAGGCCAGCGGCGTCCTGCTCTTTGCGCCGGTGATCTTCTTTATCTGGCCCAACCTCCCGCAGTGGATTGCGAAGGTCTTCCCGACCTACTACTTCCTCGCGCCGCTCTTCGAGATCGCCGTCAAAGGAGCGTCGCTGGCCGACGTGTGGCCGGAGCTAGCAATCGGCCTGGCGATCTGCGCGGTGCTCTTCATGGCCGTGTTTGCCATGGGGCGCCGCCTAGAGCTCAACCTGGTCACCGCCTAGCCCTTGGTTAGTATCCAAGCCCGTTGCTTCTGGACACCTACGCCGCGACCTCGCCCCGGTCCACCCGCTCCAGCATCTCGCGGGCGCGATTCAGGCTCGCGGCCGTGGCGCCGCCGAGCATCTGCGCGATCTCGGAGAGCCGCGCTTGCCCGGCCAGCTCTTCCACCGTCGTCGTGGTGCGGTTCTCTTGCTCCTGCTTGGCGATGAAAAAGTGGCTCTGACCATAGACCGCAAGCTGGGGCAGGTGGGTCACGCACAACACCTGATGTTGGGCAGCCAGTTCGGCGAGCTTCTCACCGAGCACCCGGCCGCTCCGCCCCCCGATACCCACGTCTATCTCGTCGAAGATCAGCGTGGGCGTGCGATCCACGCTAGAGAGAATGGACTTCAGCGCGAGCAGGATGCGGCTCATCTCGCCGCCCGACGCGACCCGCGCCACCGGCTTGAGCGGCTCGCCGGGATTGGGCGCAATCCGAAACTCCACCGTATCCATACCGCTGTCGTCCCAAGCGAGCAGGGTGCCGGGGGCCGGCTCCCCGTCTAGCACCGGCGCCTCATCGGGGGACCAGGGCACACCGTCCGGGTCCGGCTGGCACTCCACCGCGACCTCGAACGCCGCCGACAGGTTCAGATCGGCTAATTCGTCGGCCACCGCCGCCGCCAACTGCCGGCCAGCCCGCCGACGCGCCCGCGATAGGCGAGTCGCGTGCCGGCCCAGCTGCGCGGCCAGGTCCGCGGCCTGCACGGCCAGTTCGGCCAGGCGCTCATCTCGCCGCGTCAGGCCCTCCAATTCTGCCGCTGCCGCTGCGCCGTAGGCCAGGACCGCCTCGATGGTGTCGCCGTACTTGCGCTGCAACGACCGGATCAGGTCCAGACGCTCTTCCACCTCGGCCAGTCGCGCCGGATCGGCCTCGACGCCCTCGGCATAGGCGCGGAGCGAGCGGCCGACCTCCTCGACCAGCGCCGTCGCCTCGGTCAGCAGCGTCTCGGTTTCGGCGAGCGCCGGATCAATGGCGGTCAGCGCGTTGAGTTGCCGGGCTGCGTCCCCCAGTTGATCCAGCGCCCCGGCCTCGCCCTCGGAGCCGGTGAGTTGCGCGTAGGCGCTGGCCGTGGCGCTGGCAAGCTGCTCGGCATTGAGCAACAGGTGTCGCTCCTGCTGCAATGCCTCGTCTTCGCCAGGCTGCACGTCGGCGCTGGCAATTTCGTCTACTTGATATCGGAGCAGGTCTACGCGGCGCGCCAGTTCGCGCTCGTCTTGCTGCATCGTGCGCCACTGTCGCCGCGCGTCGCCCAGTGCCGCCGCCGTGTCGCGTATCTCCGCGCCGAGCGCCTCCAGACCGCCGAAGCGGTCGAGGAGTTGGAGTTGCGTTGCCGGCTGTAGCAGCGACAGGTGCTCGGTCTGCCCGTGAATGTCCAGCAGAAAGCGGCCCAGCGCCGCTACCGTGTGCAGCGGGACGGCCCGACCGTTCACCCTCCCGATGCTCCGCCCGTTGGGGCGGATGTCCCGCGTCAGGATGAGTTCCAGCGGGCCGGTATCCGGCGCCGGCCCATCGTCGTCGGCATCGAGCAGCCCTCGCTCCGCCAGGAGCGCCTGTAGGGCCGCCGGTGGCTTGGCGAGGGAGAACACCGCCTCGACGTGCGCGTGCGTGGTCCCGCTGCGGACATCGTCCGCGCCGCCGCGGCTGCCGAGTACGCGGCTGATTGCGTCAATGATGATGGACTTGCCGGCCCCGGTCTCGCCGGTCAGCACGTTGAGGCCGGCGCCGAACCGGATATGCACGTGAGCCAGCAGCGCAAAGTTCTCGATGGTCAGCTCGTGCAGCATGGTGCCCTCGGTAGCCGCCAGCCATCAGCTATCGGTCGTCAGCTAACCGCCTTCCGGTGTCGAAGGGAGCAGCGGGGCGCGTTGCAAGCCCGGCACCAGCACCCGATAGAAATAGTGGCGGCCGCGCAACCGGGCCAGCAAGCATGGATACGGCGCGATGGTCGCCTCGACCACATCTTCGTTCTGCAGCGCAATCGTCCGCTGCCCGTCAATGGCGAGCACCGCCTCGTGATCGAACACGGCGCGCACCCGCAACGGCGCTCCCTCCGGAACGATCAAGGGGTTAGGGAAGCTCACGAACGGCAGCACCGGGCTGACGATGAGCGCCCGCATGTCCGGCGGCAGCACCGGCCCAAGGTTGGCGAGATTGGAACCGGTCGAGCCGGTGGGTGTAGCGAGGATGAGCCCATCGGCCGCGTAGGTCGTGACGTACTCGCCGTGAATCCACAGTTGGAGCCGCACGACGCGGTTGGCCCGCCCCCGGCTGATGAGCGCCTCGTTCACGGCGAGGTATTCGCCCACCACTGCCCCTGCTCGCCGGTGCGTAATGGCGAGTAAGGTGCGCTCTTCGCACCAGTAGTCGGCCGCCAGCAAGCGCGGGAGCGCGGCGGCTACTTCATCCGCCTCGACTTCGGCGAGGAATCCGAGCTTGCCGAAGTTGACGCCGGCCACCGCTACGCCCAACGGCGGCGCCAGCCGCAGGGTGCGGATGATGGTCCCGTCGCCGCCGAAGGTAAGGACCAAGTCCGTGCCGGGTAGGCTGGCACTCACCGCCGCTTCTTCCCAAGCGGATTCCGTCCAAGTCTCGATACCGGCGGCCCGAATCCGCTGGGACAACGCCGCGGCCAGCTCGACCGCTTCCGGTTTTCGCGGCTGGTACACCAGCCCGATACGCTTTGCTTGCGCTGCTACCATTGTTGAGCGCCCGGTGCCCGGCAGGGAGCCAGCGGTGACAGGTGATCCCAGGCAACGCTGTGCCGTGCTGCCCTGCCTCCTCTCCACCCGATTGCATGCTGCGAGCTAACCGCCATCAGCGGCGGCGAGCCTGGGTCGGCCGGCGAGCCGAGGGCAAGCTCCCCGCGTTGTTATACTGGATAGCGGCGATTGGTGAGAGGTGGCGGCCCGGCAGCGGTGCTCGCTGTCACCCACGCCTATATGGGCAAGTGGCGGAATCGGCAGACGCGCTAGCCTTAGGAGCTAGTCCCGCAAGGGGTCAGGGTTCAAATCCCTGCTTGCCCACCATCCCGCCGGCCCCGCCTCGCCGCCGAGCGATAGTGCGGGCGAGACCGCCGTAGGGGCAACCCTTGTGGTTGCCCTTTCCCCTATCCGTCCGGCGCTACGGCCGCTGGCGGGGTCGCAGGAAAGCCGGGATATCCAAGGGATCCCGGCCACGCGGAGCAGCGCTTTCCGGGAGATCACGCGAGCGGACACGGGGGCTAGTACTCCCCGCGCGCTGCCGTGGCAAGACGGGCATCCGCTCGGTCGGCATGGCCGCCTGCGCTTCGAAGCCGGTACCGATCACCGTGATCTTCACCGAGCCTTCATTCTCCGGATCAATCACCGCCCCGAAGATGATGTTGGCTTCGGAAGCGGCCGCGTTGGAAATCACGTCGGCCGCCTCATTGACCTCCGCCAGGGTCAGGTCTTCGCCGCCGGTGATGTTGAACAGGATGCCGCTCGCGCCATTGATCGCAATATCGAGTAGCGGGCTAGCTACAGCCTCCTTGGCTGCTTCCACGGCCCGGTCCTCCCCGGAGCCGTGCCCAATGGCCATCAGTGCCGATCCCGCATTGGCCATGATGGCCCGCACATCGGCAAAGTCCAGATTAATCAGCCCAGGCACTGTAATCAGGTCGGAGATGCCTTGAATCCCTTGCCGCAGCACGTCGTCGGCCAGCTTGAACGCATCCGTGAGCGTCGCGTTCTTGTCGGCCACGTTCAGCAAGCGGTCGTTCGGGATGGTAATGAGCGTATCCACTTCGGCTTGCAGTTCGGCAATGCCATCCTCGGCAACCTGACGCCGCCGCGCCCCCTCGAACTTGAACGGCCGCGTGACCACGGCAATGGTCAGGGCACCCATGCCCTTGGCGAGTTGGGCGATCTTAGGCGCAGCGCCCGTACCGGTGCCGCCGCCCATCCCCGCAGCGACGAACACCATATCGGCGCCTTGCAGCACTGCTTCCAGGTCTTCCAGGCTCTCCTCGGCGGCCTTGGCGCCGATCTCCGGCTTGCCGCCGGCGCCCAAGCCCTTGGTGCTCTTGTCGCCGATATGGACGGTCGTTGGCGCGGCCGAGCGCACCAACTGCTGGGCGTCCGTATTCACCGTAATGAAGTCAACGCCCCCGATCTGCGTCTCGATCATGCGGTCAATGGCATTACTACCGCCGCCGCCAACGCCGACGACCTTGATGAGCGCGTACTGACCAAGCTCCGGTGCCATCCCCGGCCCGTCGTCGGTTTCCTCGCTACCTCCCACCGCCCGGATACGATCTGGCATCATGGCCATAGTGTGCTCCCTCTCGCAGTTGAGCCTGGACACAGCCAACTCAACGTACCCAACTGTACCATCTCTCCTACCGGACCGGACAGCGCGCGGCGGCCGTGTCCCGCCTCCGCGTATCAGGAACGGTAAAGCGAAACGGACGCCTCGCCGCTCGGTAGCATGAGCACGTGCAGGAGCAAGCGGATGAAGATTACAGGCGTGGAGACATGTACTCTCGACATCAGCGGTGAAGCCGGGGGACATACCTTTCAGCGCGATCACAGCGTAGTCCTGGTACGCACCGATGAGGGGCTAACGGGCCTCTCGCGTACCGGCCCGGCCAACATCCCCGTCATCGAAGCCTTAACGTCCATCCTGCTGAACCAGAGTCCGCTCGACGTGGAGCGCCTCTGGCACGCCATGTACGCCACAACCCAGAGCCGCGGCCACCCCGATTCTCGCCTCGTCGGCGCCATCGGCGCCCTCGATATCGCACTGTGGGACCTCAAAGGTAAGGCGTTGGGTCAGCCGGTCTGGCGGCTGCTCGGCGGCTCCCGCCGCCGCGTGCCCGCCTACGCCGACGGCACAATCTTCGAGCGCGAAACGGCCGACCTGGTCCAACGCCTCGCCGACTACCGGGACCAGGGGTTCACCCAAGTCAAGTTCCACACGCTCAACAACGACCCGGTGGAGGTGCTCTCCGAGATCGCCGCCGTGCGGGCCGCCGTTGGCGACGATACCCAGCTCATGGTAGACGCGCATCGCGCTTGGGGCCCGTGGACCGCCGCCACCGTGGCCCAGGAGTGCCAGAAATACAACGTCTACTGGCTCGAGGAGCCGGTCCAGTGGGATGACCAGGTTGAAGGGCTGGCCGTCGTGGCCCGTGCCGCCCCACACCTCTTGGTTGCCGGTGGCGAAGGCGAACGCACTCTCTATGCTGCCCGCGACCTGGTAGCGCGTGGCTCCGTGCGCGTGCTGCAGCTCGACATTCTCGGCGGTGGAGGGTACACGGCTTGGCGCAAATACGCTGCCGTCGCAGAAGCCTTCCACGTCAAGGTGGCCCCGCATGGCGCCAGCTTCCCGGAGCTGAACGCCCACTTGGTAGCCGCGGTCCCCAACGGATTGACCGTCTCCACCTGCCCCGCCTGCGAGCCGTATCAAATCTGGTCGCGGCTCTATGAGCAGCCGTTGGACGTGCGCGACGGCTGGATTACCCTCAGCGACCGCCCCGGACTCGGCCTGACGCTTGAAGAAGACTTCATCAGCCACCACCAGCGCTAGAATCCCGCCGGGAACGGAGCCAGCGGCGCGTTAGCGGCGGGCGGCCTCGACGTGCTCGCGCAGCACGTGCAGGGTTTGCCCGGCGATGTGCTGCACGAAGAACCGTCCCGCCACATGCTCTGCCAACCACGGCTGCCACGACTGCGGCAGCCAGCGGTACTCCGGCGTATAGTGGTGCGTAATCTGCACTTCCACCCCGTCGGGTACCGGCCGAAACGACCACACTACTTCCATCCCGATCAGCCGTCCGCCGGTGTGGAGATAGGTGATGCGGTCCTCCGCCGGCAACACCTCCTGCCAGGCCGTCCAGGCGACCGGGATGCCGGTACGCCAGGCCGCCATCCGCACGTGCCGGCGCTGGCCTTGCTCTTCCAGAATGCGGACGGAGCGATAGTGAGGCAGCAAGCGGGGCCAATCATCGACGGCAGCGGCCAGCGTGAACGCCAACTGGGGATCGCCCCGCATCAGCACCGTGTTGGCCACGTCCATGTCGTATCCGCCGGGCCGCCGGCCGAAAGCGACTACACCAACGTCGTCTCCGGAGGGACGATGGCATCAATGGCCGCGCGGTCCTCGTCGGTGATGGTCACGTCGAGCGCCCCGAGGTTGTCCTGGAGCTGCTCCGGCGTGCGCGGCCCGATGATCGTTGCCGTGACCCCCGGTTGGGCGTGCAGCCAGGCCAGCGCGAGCTGGCTCAGGGTAGTGCCCTTGGCGTAGGCGATGGCTTGCAGGGCTTCGACGGCATCGAAGGTGCGGGCGTGCTCGGCCGCCCCGAGGTCCACGCCGCTCGCACTCAGGCGCGAGTCCGTCGGCGCCGGTTCGTTGCGCCGGTACTTGCCGGTGAGCCAGCCGCTGGCCAGCGGGCTGTACAAGATCGTCGCGATGCCGTACTCGCGGCAGACGGGCAGTACCTCCGTCTCCACCTCCCGCCGCAGCAGGCTATACGACGGCTGCTCCGACACGATAGGGACCAGCCCCAGTCGGTCGCTGGTCCACAGCGCCGCGCAGAGCTGCCAGGCCGGAAACATCGAAGTGCCGTAGTACACGACCTTCCCTTGCTGGCGCAGGTCGTCCAGTGCCCGGAGCGCCTCCTCGATGGGGACGGTCGGGTCGGGCCGGTGCAGTTGATAGAGGTCAATGCGGTCGGTCTGGAGTCGCCGCAGACTGCCCTCGACCTGCGCCATGATGTGGTAGCGGCTGTTGCCGCGGTCGTTGGGGCCGTCGCCGCGGGGAAAATGGACCTTGGAGGCCAGCACTACGCGGTCCCGCCGCCCCTTAAGGGCTGCGCCGATGATCGTCTCGGACTGCCCATCGGTATACGAGTTGGCCGTGTCTATGACGTTGAGCCCGGCGTCGAGTGCGGTGTCAATCAGGTGGTGTGTCGTTGCCACTTCGACCCGCGTTCCGAAGTAGGCTGTCCCTAGGATGATCGGCGCTACCTTGACCCCGGCGCGGCCCAGATTGCGATATTGCATGGTGTTTCCTCCTCACGTTACTGCCAGCTTCACGGGAGCCTTGCCGGCCCCCGGCGCCGTGCCGCTACGCCAAGTTCACTGCCGGCGCTACAATCGTATCAATCGTGGCGCAGTCCTCGGCGGTGATCGTCACCTCCAGCGCCCCGAGGTTATCGTGTAGCTGGTCGAGGTTGCGCGGACCGAGAATGGGCGCTGTCACGCTCGGCTGTGCGATGAGCCACGCCAGCGCCAGTTGACTGAGCGTAGCGCGCTTGGCCGCGGCGATCTCCTCCAGGCCTTCGAGCGCGTCGAACGTCGCCCCGTGCTCCGGGTTGTCGGGATCGTATCCCGCGGCCGCGAAGCGCGACCCGGCCGGCGCCGGCTGGCCACGCCGGTACTTCCCGGTCAGCCAGCCCCGTTGCAACGGGCTGAACGGCACCACGGCGATTCCATACTCGCGGCAAAACGGCAGTACCTCCGCCTCGACACCCCGGTACAGCAGGTTGTAGCGTGGTTGCTCCGACACGATGGGCGCCAGCCCCAGCCGGTCGCTGGTCCAGAGCGCCGCGCAGAGCTGCCACGCCGGGAACATCGAGGTGCCGAAATAGCGCACCTTGCCCTGCCGGCGGAGGTCGTCCAACGCCCGCAACGTCTCCTCGACCGGCGTAGTGGGGTCGGGCCGATGCAACTGGTAGAGATCGAGGTGGTCGGTTTGCAGCCGGCGCAGACTGGCCTCGATCTGCGCCATGATGTGATAGCGGCTGCTCCCCCGGTCGTTCGGCCCCTCGCCCACCTTGTTGTAGACCTTCGACGCCAGCACGATCCGGCCGCGCCGGCCCCTGATTGCCTGTCCGACCAGCTCCTCCGACCGTCCCTGGGTATAGATGTTGGCGGTGTCGAGCACGTTGATCCCGGCGTCGAGCGCGGCGTGAACCAGGTCTATCGCCGCCTTGGCTTCGACCCGCCCACCGAACTGCGCCGTCCCCAGCCACAAGGGCGAGACCTTCACCCCCGCGCAGCCCAGATTGCGATATTCCATCGGTCCGTTCCCCTTCCCTTTCCCCAGCATAGTCTGTCCCCTCGGCCAGCACTAGCTTACTTGTCCACTCATCGCAATGGGAGTCAGCCCTTCCTTGTTGCCTCTAGCAGATCAAGGCTGCCTGTCGAGTTCGGGCCAGAAGCGCTCATAGAGCTGCGCGCGGTTGAGCGTGGCGCTCGCGTGCGCTGCGGTGTCGGCGAGCGGCACCGTGCAAATCTGCGAGGGGAGCAGGCTGCTCACCGTGCAGTCGTGTACGGCCAGCCAGCGGCGATGCTCGCCATCGGGGAGCCGGCTGGCACGAGCCAGATACGGCGCGAGTCGCGCTCGCAGCTCGCCGGACACCACCGTCCCGTCGCCGGGCACAAGCAGCAGGAGCCCGACCTCCGCGCCATTCGGCACGGCGTAACCGCGCGTTCCCTCCGGCAGCAGACCGTCGGCCACCAGGAGTGGCACGGCCCGGTCGAGGCAATACATCAGCCAGAACAACCGCTGGTGGTAGCGGCGCTGGGCCTTGCCGGGGCCGGTGTAGCGGAAGAAGCCCTGCTCGCCCCGCGGCGAGAGTAGCACCAGTTGCTTGGGTCGCTGCTGCGGACCCAACGCAGCCACGTAGTCCTGCAGCGCCCGCTCCGGCAGCGCGGCCTCCGGACTGACGACGGCGAACGCGCCGACCTCCTCGGAATGCTCCGGGTCGGGAAATCCCACCGTCTGGGCAAAGATGACCGCCGGGTGCTTCATCAGGTAGTTGTCCACCTCTTGCGGATAGATGTTCTCGCCCGACCGGATGATGGTTTCCTTCGACCGGCCGACGATATAGACGTGACCTTCGGCGGTGATCTCGGCGATGTCGCCCGTGTCATGGTAGCCGCCGGCAAAGGCCCCCGCGTTGTCTTCCGGCCGGTCGTAGGCCACGAGGATGTTCCCCCGCTGCACCAGCCGGCCGCGCCCGCTACGCCGGGGCCGCCCCGCCTCATCTAGCACGCGCAGCTCAAGATAGCGGTTCGTCGGGCCGGTGGAGCTGAGGCGCTCCCGGTAGTAGTCGAGCGGGTAGCCGGGGCGCATGTTCGTGCTGCCCAGGTAGTTCTCCGACATGCCCCAGCGAAACAGGATGAGCACTCCGCGGTCGAGCAGCCGCTCCTGCACTTCCGACGCCAGCGGCCCGCTGCCGACGGCAATCCACTTGAGCGCACCCCCCTCACGCAACCGCTCAAACAAAGCCGCGTTGCGCTGATCGCCGGGACTGACCGGATCGAGCACCGGTGTCAGGTGGCGCTGCACCATCGAGCTGGTCGTGATCCGGTCCCGCACCGCCACGTCCCAATGGAAGCCGAACGGCGGTACGACGATGCGGGCGCCGACGCCGAGGAGCGCGAGCGAGAAGGCAATCGAGTTGATGTGATAGAGCGGGTTGACCAGCAGAAAGCGGTCGGCGGCTGCGAGCGCAAAGCCCTCTTGCAGCGCCAATGATCCGGTCAGCAGGCCCGCTGCGGAGAGCATCGCCCCCTTGGGACGACCCGTGGTGCCGGAGGTGGACAAGATCAGCACCGGGTCGTCGAATACCGGGGGCCGCTCCAGCGTCACGGTAGCGGGTTGTGCCGTGACGGCTGCCCGAAACTGCTCCGTGTGTACGTCTACAACGCGTCCCGCGTCTACGCCGAGCTCGGCAGCAAACGCCACCGGCTCACGATCAACGAATATGCGGTGGTAATGCGTGCTTTGCAGCAGCGCGCGTGCCCGGTCCCGTTGCGCCATGTTGATGGGTGTGACCAGCCCGCCGATAGACCACGCCGCGTACTGGAGCGCCAGCACCTCGCGGCTGTTGGGCAGGCAGAGCGCGAGCCGCTGCCACGGTCCCAATCCCTGAGTCCGCAGCCACGCGGCGCGCCGTTGGATCAGCGCCGCCAGCTCGCTATACGTGGTGAGGGTCGGCGGCGTATCGGGAGCGGCGCCATAGCCGGCAAACTTGACCCGGCTGTAGTCGGCGAGTGCGACGCGCGGCCCGTACCGCTCACCCAGCCACTGCACAAAGCCCAGGAACGACCGCGCGGGCACCCCGGTCGCGTCGCTCGCGGTTTCTGCCCAAGGGAAGACGGGCATGACCACGCGGCCGCGCTCGTCGCGCGCCGTATGCGCCTGCCGCCACTCGTCGGTAGCACGCAATGCCGTCAGCCACGCCGGAGAGACATGCGCGGGGTGCGGTGCAGCCATCGTGCCGCGAGTATATGAGAATAGCGCCTATCCGTCACTTCCCGCGCCAGCGGGAATCTGCCCCCTCTGACTGGGGTAGGTACCGGTTAAGCCGTAGGGGCGCCACACGTTGCGCCCGTCCCCCCGCAGTGCGGGGGGGCCATAAGGGGGCTACGCACCCGCACACCGGGAGGTTTTTCGGTACGGAACTGCCCGCCTCCGCCCCGACACAAACTCCCATCCTGTCCATCCATGTAAATACCTACCCCTGTGAGCCTCTCCTCCTGGAAGAGGGCCGGGATGAGGGCTACACCCAAGAGGAGCGGCAGATGGGGCCGGAGTGACGCAATAGGCTTGGGCAACCCGCCGATACGAGGGGCTGTGCTCAGAACTGCCCTCACGGGACAGTTACTTATCGAGCGGTCAGGTAGGCCCGACTATGAGGGTCGAGGCATCTTCTACGGCCGGCGTTGTAACCGTGCTCGTCTGCTGGATGGCGACGCCAGCACTCGTGGTCGTCTCTTGTGCAGGCGTTGTCAAGTCAGGGACTGGGATGACGGCCTTTGCCCCGCCCAAGCCACCGACCGTCGTCACCGGCTGGCCGATCTGCACGGCGCCGGTCTCGCGCTCCGGCGTTTGCGCGGCGCAGGCGGCGAGGGCGAAGGTCACGCCCACGAGGGCCACTGCCCAGAATGCGCGAATCAGAATTCTTGTCATGTGCTGTGCCCTCCGGCATCCCCCGTCGCCCCTACCATATAAAGTGGCAGACACGCCGCACTCCGTACCATACGCCCCTTCCCAGGTGCTGTCAAGAGGCTCGGCACGACGACGGGTGGCTACCTTTACGGGCTAGCGGTCATTGGCCGCCGCTGAGGCGCGGAAGACGCAGCACGAGCCGGTTGGCCATGCGGATGCTGTAGTTCTGTCCCCGATCTTGCGGGTAGACCTGGAACATGTTCGCCAGGTAGAGACCCGGCAACGGCGTTTCGTGCGGCGGGATGTGCTGCACGAAGTCGGTGGTGACGATAGGCTGGGCAAAGGGCGCTTTCCATACCCACTGCTCCTGCACCCAGCGCGGCTCGAAGTCGGGATTGATCTGCTTCAGGTAGGGATAGAACTGCGCCAGCGTCTCGGCGTCGTCCTGCGCGAACAGCGGATGCTCCATCGGCAGATAGTTGCCGAGATAGAGCAGCCGCCGGCCGCCATAGTCGGCCGGATCCACGTAGTTTGTGTGCTCGACAGCCGCCAGAAATGGGTAGCCGGGGTCGTTGACACTGAGCCAGTAGACGGGCGGCATGAAGGGGCGGTCGAGCGCTAAGATGACGCAGTGCGCTCCATACGCCTGTCCCCAGTCGAACTGCCGGGCAAACGCCGCCGGGAGCTGCGGCGTGAGGCGCAGGGTGACTCGGGTCGGCAGCGTGGATACAACGCCTCCGAAACGATGGGTAATCGGCGCCGCCGTGCCCGCGGTCGGCCGGCTCTCGATCCGAAATGTGCCGTCCGGCCGCTTTTCGATAGCGCGGACCTCGTGTCCCAGCAGCACGCGGCCACCGTGCCGCTCGATCTCCCGCACCAGCGCGGCGTAGACGTGCTGGAAGCCGCCGCGCACGTAGCCGAGCGATTGGCTGCGGAAATGCACCCGCGCCCAGAACCACGACAGCGCGATCTGCTGGGCATAGGCGCCGAACTTGCTGACCAGTTGTGGCCCCCACACGAGGTCGTAGACGCGCCGTCCCATCGTGCGGCGAATCCAAGGCGCCGCCGTGCGTCCCTCCAGGCGTTGATGCTGCCGCTCCAGTTTCAAGTAGGCGATGGCGGCGCCCAGCCGTAGGCGGTCGAGCGGCGAGAGTGGCCCGAAGCCCAGTACCCGCCGGGCCGAGTCGAGCGGCCAGGCACGTCCGTGGACGAGACACGCGGTCGTCGGACGCGGCCACACCAGCCGCGCGCCCAGCCCTAGCTCGTCTATCAGCGCAATGGCGTCGCGGTCCGAGCGGAAGAGATGGTGGTAGAACTTCTCGAGATAGGTGTTCGGCATGCCGGGGAATGGAAAGCCGGCAGCCAAGCCCCCCGCTGCCGGCTCCCGCTCCAGCACGGTCACCGGCTCCCCACGCTGGGCCAGCCGCAGCGCGACGGTGAGACCCAGCGCACCGGCGCCCAACACCCCCCAGCCGGCGGAGGCGTCCTCGCGCTGATCGCCGCTCATAGTCGTTCTCGGTGGCTCGTGGCTGCCCATTTGTGGCTGTCAAGCTAGTTCGGCCAGCAGCTTGTCAAGGATATCTTGTATGTCGCACTCACCGGTGGGCAGGCGGGCATCCCTGGCTCGAACGTCGAGTACCTGACGGACATGGAGATGATGCCAGGGATAAGGGTGGGGTTCGGCATGGCGCTCGTAGCGCAGCAGTGGCCGTTCGTCTCGGCTGTCGAACCAGGCGAGAGAATACTCGATCACCTCTACCAGGTAACGACCGCGCCTGGTTACGCGCAGTCGTGCAACGGCGGTAAGCTGCCCGTGTGAGCCAAACGGAATCTGTGCAGTCCGACCCGATCCTGCTGTGTTGGGTTGGACGGTGAGATAGTATTCGAGGAACTTGCTCTTTGTGCTCCGAAGCTGCACCCGGCGGCAGACGAAAGAGTGCCGGGTCACGCCTTTCGCTCTGAGGATGGCGTTGAGCGATCCGGGCCACTGGTCAACTGTCGGCTGCGACATCTAATGAGAGCCTGCTCTACGGAGGCGGCCAGCATTGCGTATTGGGACTTCTCCCAGCTGTCATCTTCGATAGTCCCGGCGCGCCAACGATCCAAGAACTGGCGCCAGGTCAAGCCGAATATCCGTCCGTAGTGCTGGGCCTCCTCCCAGATTACCTGAAAATCCGGGTCGTGGGTCAACTCCTACGGCACCGGAACGTGCTGGGGGGCGGTTGGTTGTCATCCGCGGGCTGACTCATCGCCAAGATCGGCTCTACCGGCTCACGCTTTGGCGTCTCCAAGTCTACGGTAACTCGGCTGGACACGGTACGCCTCCTGGTTGTGCCCGCACCTTCCCACAAGAACCGGATGGCAAGGCATCCATAACTGTACCTTAGCGCATGGTGAGGCCGGCTACCAGCGGCCCATTCCGCTCCCGGCTCCTGGATAGACCCACGACACCGCCAACATGGATCATGCCTCTGGCCGCGTGTCGTTCGGATACGGCGATGGAGCCGCCGACCGGATGTGCTAACGTATCGCGGATGTAGACCGTCGCGGGATAAGAGGCCTGTTTCGGCACCCGCGCGTGCTGGTCGGCGTCTCCAGAATTAGCGCAAGCGAGTAGTAGGTTGTCGCGTCACCGGTGGTTCGTGCTGAAGCGATTGGTGCTGCTGGGCGTGGCCCTTGTGGTGCTGGCGCAGCCGGCGCTGGTTGGTGCGACCGATCCGAGTAGTGAAGCCAACGCCCTGCAGGAGCAGCTCCGCCTGATCGTGCCGCCCTATCGGGATGAAGTAGATCTCGCCCGCCGCTTTCGCTATCCCTGCGGTGCCTCGGTGCCGGAGGCGGTCGCCTGGGACATTGATGAAGAGGTCGGCACCGAGCGCGAGTTTTGGGTCATTGACGAGCCGAATCGGACCCACTTCAAAGCCGCGGCAACCCTCCGCCACGCCAGCGAGCACCTCCTGCTGTACGTCCAGAACGGCGCCTCCGTTTCGTCGCGCGCCCTCGACAGATCGGCTCGCATCTTCGAGGCTAACACCTTGCCGTTGCTGGAGCACACCTTCGGCGACTTGCCGGATGGGTTGCGGATCACGATCTTCAACGGCCGCATTCCAGGGGTAGGCGGCTACTTCGCGTCGAGTGACCTGCTTCCCACTGCCGTCAATCGGTTCAGCAACGAACGGCCCATGCTCTACATGAACACCAACGTGTTCCGAGCGGGCACGTTTGCTTACGACGCGGTCCTGGCGCACGAGCTACAACACATGATCCATTTCTTCGTGCATCCCCAGCAAGATGCGTGGATCAATGAGGGGGCCTCGGAGGTAGCGATGGCCGTCACCGGCCACCTCCCGCTGGGTGCGGCCGACGCATTTGTGCGCCGACCCGCGACGCAGCTCGATAGCTGGGCCAGCAGTCCTAGCGCATCCGTCGCCCACTATGGCGCCGCGTACCTCTTCATGAGCTATTTGGCGGAGCGGCTCGGGTTGCTCGACAGCCAAGCCGGTGATGGCCTGACCTTCACCGGCCTGCACGACCTGATCGCCACCCCAGGGATCGGCACCGTGTTCCTCGACACCTACCTCGGTCAACACGGCGACGGGCTGACCTTTGCCAGCCTCTTCCAGGACTGGGTCGTCGCCAACGTGCTGAACGACAAAGACATCGGGGCCGACGGCCGCTACGGCTACGACGATTGGGATGGCCGGATGGAGCCGTCAGTGGTGTGGCGGAACTATCCCCAGCAGCTCTCGACCAATGTCACCCAGCACGCCGCCCACTACATCGAGCTGCACCCGCCCGCCGGAGACTCGGGTACGCTGGAGATCACCTTTCGCGGCGAGCCGACGGTGCGCTTGGTCGGGACCGATGCCCACCAAGGCAACGGGATGTGGTGGAGCCGGCCCGCCGACAACAGCGAGAGTACCCTCACCCGTCGCGTGGACCTCAGCAGCGTATCGAGTGCCCAGCTAGAGTTTGCCACGTGGTACGATCTCGAGGAAGGGTACGACTACGCCTTTGTCGGCGTCTCGACCGACGATGGCTGCACGTGGACAACCCTGGAAGGTCAGCACACGACGACCCACGACCCGGTCGGTCACAACCTCGGGCACGGCTACAACGGCCGCAGCGGCGGCGGCGCCGAGCCACAGTGGCTAGAAGAGACCATTGACCTCACCCCCTACGCCGGCCGCGAGGTGCTGCTCCGCTTCCACCACATCACCGACCAGGCCTATCACGGCGCCGGTATACTGCTGGACAACATCCGCATCGCCGCCACTGACTTCACCGACGATGCCGAGACGGCGAGCGATTACTGGACCGTCGCTGGATTCGTGCGCTCGACGAACGTCGTGCCACAGCAGTGGTCCGTACAGGCGGTGCTATTTGATGAGGATGACGAGGGGAGCTTGGTGGCGCCGCTGTCGCTCGACACCACGGATACCGCGGTCATCGGTACCTTGCAGGTCTCGACCGACGAGATCGAGCGCCTCGTCCTGGTGATCGCTCCGATGACCTCGACGCAGGGAGAGCCGGCTCCGGCGACCATCCAGGCTCGCTTCACGCCCAATGGCTCGTTTGACACCGATCTCCCAATTGAGCTTGACTTTCCCTAAGCCGCGCGGGAGAGCCGGGGTTCCTGCTCGCTAGACAAGCGGCTCGCGGCCGTGGCTCCCTAGCCGGGACAACCGCGCGGCGACACAATCCGGAGTGGAGGCGAATAGTATGGCCAGCGACCGCCCCAATCTGCTGTACCTACACTCAGACCAGCACAGCCCGGCCGTGATGGGCTGCACCGGAGATCCCCTCGTCCGCACTCCCCACCTCGACTCCCTGGCGGCGCAAGGAGTCGTGCTGGAGAACGTATATTGCCCGTCGCCACTCTGCGTCCCCGCCCGCATGGCCATGTTGACGGGGCGTCATCCCCATGAGAATGAGGTCTGGACCAACGACCACAGCCTCGGCGCTGGCGCACCCACGTTTGCACACTCGATGGGTGCCGCCGGCTATCACCCGGCCGTGATTGGGCGGATGCATGCCATCGGCCCGGACCAGTTGCAGGGCTTCGCCGAGCGCCGGGTCGGCGACCATGGCCCCAACTACCTCGGCGGCGGCGGCGTAGGCCACGGTATGCTCAATGGCACAGCGGGACCGGAGCGCGTGAGTTTGGAATTGTCCGGTCACGGGCAGAGCGCCTACGAAGTCCACGATGAAGCGGTCACGGCCGCCACGGTCGAGTACCTGAACGAAGTCGGTGCCCGCCAGCGGGATGGGCCGGAGGCGGAGCCGTTCTGCCTCACCGTCGGGTTCATGCTGCCCCATCAGCCCTTTGTGGCCCGCCGCGCGGACTACGATCTCTACCGTGGGGCGATGACGATGCCGGAGTACCCGGAGCCGTTCTCCGACTCACTGCATCCGTACCTGCGCTGGTGGCGGGAGCGCTGCGGCATCGTCGAGGTGACGGACGCGGAGATACTGCGAGCGCGGACCGCCTATTGGGCGCTCGTCACGCGGTTGGATTCGATGATCGGCCAGGTTCTGACGGCATTGCGCGAGAACGGCTTGGCCGACAACACCCTGATCGTCTATAGCTCGGACCACGGGGAGCAGGTGGGCGAGCACGGCCTATGGTGGAAACAGACCTTCTACGAGCGCTCGGTGGGTGTGCCGGGGATTATCGCCTGGACGGGAGTGCTGCCGGCGGGGGAGCGCTGCAACCGCGTGGTCAGCGGCCTCGATCTCCCGGCGACGATGCTCGACGCGCTCGGCGCACCACCGTTGCCGCGCGCCCGTGGCCGCAGCCTGCTGCCGTTGCTGCGCGGCGAGACTGACGAGTGGGAAGACGTCGCCTTCGCCGAGTTGAGTATTGATGCCGGCTGGTACATGCGGATGATCCGCAGCGGTGATTGGAAGCTCTGCTACTACCACGGCCATCCGTCACAGCTGTTCAACCTGGCCGATGATCCCCAAGAGTTGCATGACCGAGCGCAGGACCCTGCCTGTCGAGAGGTAGGGGAGCAGCTTACCGCGCGGGTACTGGACGGCTGGGACCCGGAGTGGGTCGGGGAGCAGTTGGCCATCAAGCGCCGCGAGCGGGAAATCTTCCGCACGTGGGGGCAAGAGGTCCGGCCGCCTGACCGCTACCGGTGGGCGATGCGCCCGGAAATGTCGTATCTCGACGCCGACTCATCATAAGGAACGGCACCCCTCGGCCCGGGGCTGCACCAGTGGCGCCGGGTGTGTCCGTCCCCCCGCACTGCGGGGGGACTATAGGGGGGAGAAGTCAATCCCGGCCCTACGCCGCCACGGCCGGCGGCGTGGGTGGGAACACGGGCGGCTGCTCGGGCGGCCATTCGACCCGCCCCTCCGGCGTGCCGACAATCGAAATCCGGTTCAGCCACGGCTGTATGACGAGCGCCGGGCGGTAGCCGCGCACGTAAGGCTTCACCAGCCGGAACTCCTTGCCGTGCCACAGCGGCACCCAAGCTGCGTCTGTGACGATCCGCTGCTCGATCTCCTGATAGAGCCGCAGGCGGGTGGCCCGGTCATGCTCCGTCCTGGCATCCAGCAGCATCCGGTCTACTTCGGCGTTGGCGTAGCGGCTATTGTTCTCGTTGCTTTCGCTATGGAACAACACGTCCAGGAAGTTCTGCGGGTCGGCGTAGTCTGCTATCCAGCCCAGCGAGAATAGCTGTACCTCCTCCGGCCGCTCGGTCAGCAGCGTCAGAAAGGAGGCAAAATCGGTCTGTCTGATCTTGACCTCTACACCCAGATTCTGCCGGTACATCTCGATGATCGCTGTAATGTGGGGGGCGGGCTGCGCGCCGCCGCCGGCGGTGTGCAGCACGACCGGCGGCAGATTCTGGACGTCCCGGTAGCTGGATTGGGATAGGAGTTGGCGGGCCAGACCGGCGTCGAACTCCAACCCCTGCACGTGCTCGTTGTGGCCAGGCAGTTCCGGGGGCAAGATGCCTCGCGCTGCCACCGCCATCCCTCGCAACGTGACGTTGACGAGCTTCTCCCGGTCCAGGGCATGGTTGAACGCCTGCCGAATCTTCACGTCGTCGAAGGGCTTGACGTTCGGGTTGAGGCCCAGATAGAACACACTCAGGTCCGGGGATACTTGCAGCTCTTCGTGCAGCGGCTGGCTGGGATCACTGAGCCGCTCCACGTAGTTGAGGCCGACGTAGGCAATATCGAGGATGCCCTGCTCGTAGGCGGGCACTTCCGGCAAACCGCCGAGGAACTGCACCTCCTGGAGCTGGGCCTTTTCTCCATAGTATTGATCGTTGCGCGCCAGGACCAGTAGCTCGTCCGGTTGCCACTCACTGAGCATGAACGGGCCGGAGCCGTTGGGACTGTTGGCCCAGTCCGGGCTGGCCTCGACGTTCTCGCGGTCCACGACATACGCCGTCGGGTAGGTCAGCTTGGCCAGGAAGTAGGCTTTCGGCTGGTCAATCGTAATCTCGATGGTGTAGTCGCCGCGTACTCGCACGCCGACAATCTCATTGGCGGTCCCTTGCAGTTTCTCGCGCACACCGACAATATCGCCCAAATACGTCGCGGCCACCGGGGAAGCCGTGTCGGGATCGGCTGCGCGCTCCAAGCTGTACTTGATGTCCTCCGCGCGGATCAGCCGGCCGTTATGGAAGGTCGCGTTCTGGCGCAATTCGAAGGTATACACCCGGCCATCGGGACTCACCTCCCAGCGTTCGGCCAGATCGGGAACCACCTCGAACTCCTCGTCGAGGCGGACCAGCCCGCTGAACAGGTGGGTAATGTAGAACGCCGACGAAGCGTCCTGTACCTTGGCCGGATCGAGCGTGATGATGCCATCAAGCCCCAGACGGATGAACTGCTCACTCTCCTCGGCAGTCCGTTCGCAGGCGCTCAACGGCCCGGCAACACCAATCACGAGCAAGAGCGCCACGACGATCCAGCGACCGGCGGCTGGCAGCGGCCATCGCCCCCCACCTGTCCGAGGGGAGGTCCTGCCGCGGGCGGCATTGCGGCGCGGCGGGATATGCGCGTGAGCGGCTAGTCCGGTAGTCATATCCATACCCATCTGTGCTGTCACCTTGTGGAGATAGCGTAACGTCGCCGGCAATCGAGGCGCAACCGGCGCGACAATCAGGGCGCCTCGGCCCGCCAGCGCAGGTCCTCGCGCGCCACGACGTCTGCGGCCTTCCGGCGGTCCGTAGACGACGCCAGTAGGTCAAGCCAGTTGCGGTAGGCGTACTGCCAGGTGACGAGCACGAACCACGCTACGGCCAGCGTCATCAGCGGCACGACCGTCACGATCACGCGCCAGGCTACCGGCTCCGGATACACGCTGCGAAACAAGCCGAAGTACAGAAGGCCGCCAAGCGTCACGACGTAGCATAGGGCGAACAGCGGCAGCTGCGGGCGCGGCGCGTGGACGGACTTGGTCACCGCGCGGCGACGGTTTTGCCAGCGCCGGAGCAACGCCAACGCCATCCCCGACGCGACGGCATAGATCAAGAGCGGCGCTTCGGTGAAGATGGGTGCGAAGACGGAGCGGAAGTTGCCGGCATCGAGCGCCGGCACGGCTTCCGTCAGTTCGGGGAAATAGGTGAAGTAGTTGATGATGGCGCCCACGCTGGTGAGGAGCAGCGCCAGGACGATAGCCAACGCATGGAGCACCAAGGGCGCGACAAACACGCTGAGACCGGCCAAGCCGCCGCAGAGCAGCACCCGGCGCTGGCTCGTGACGGTTGCCAGCACCTCGTGCTGATAGCGTCGTAGCGCGAGGGCACGGTATGCGGCGATCTTCGCCTTGGACATACTCGACATAATGGCCCGGTCCGCCTCGCCCAGGGGGCAGCCGTCGCCGATCGCTGCGCCACCCCGAAGCACTTCTAATCATTCGCCGACGATTCGTCCGCCCTGATTATAGTCACGATGGGCTGATACAGGCACCCCGGCGCGACGAGGTTGCAACTCCGGTTACGATGCGGATACACTTCGGTTACACCCTCCAAGCGAGTACGGCGTGCCATGGCGGACCGGCTGCAGTCGGCCCAATATTGCCCGGGTGGGGCGGCCACAACGGCCAAGGCACATGTTGTAGCCTTGAGGGGCGCGTGTGGTAGACTAGGTTGCCCAACTCCGACCGCCCTAACATAATTGGTTGCGGGATTGCATAGGGAGGTCGCCCGGTACGCTGCCGGGGCACACCGAAAGCGTGCTGCACTAGACAAGGGCGCGTTTAACTGATACAATCGTCACCACAGCGGCTTGCGGCGTGGCCTGTGGATTGGTGACATTATGGCCGGCGGCGTATACTGCCCGTACAGACGGCGCTATGCGTGGCCTGCCGGATGTAGATTGTCAGCGTAGCGGGCCTACTGACCGTAGCCGTGGCTAGAGCGGGAGGTAGAAGAGGTATGTGGAACCGAAGTCGAAATAGCCGCCGGCAGCGCGTTGGGCGGTCGAAGCACCGCCGCCGGCGCGGCCTGCACGTGTTCATTCCCGTGCTGCTCGTGCTCTCGCTGCTGGTGCCCTTGGTACCGGTCGTGCAGGCGAGCGGTGGGAATGCCACGCCGAGCGAGCATCAGGTATCGGCGCCCCCGGCGCAGTTCGGTGATCGGCGCAGCGAAGAGGACATCTTCCTGCCGGAGGAAGGCTTCGGTGAGCCGCTGTATCAGAGCGTGCTGGAAGGCTGGCTACGGGAGGGGATTAACCCCGCGCCCCCGGAGTTCGAGTTGGTGGTCCGTGGCGCCACCTGGACGAACATCAGCGATCCGCGCCACGTCCAGGTGGGCGATGCCTCCGCCACGAACATGATGCAGCGCTACGCCGACTTGTGGGAGCAAAGCCAGGCGCTTACCCGCCAGGACCCGGTGCGGTATCCGGTAAACCAGAATATCCGCAACCTTACGACTGCCTATAACCAGCCGGAAGTGGCCCAGACGTATCAGCGTTTGGGCGACCGCAGTGGTCCGGTCGCTCTGTGGGTGGACGATCTCGGCTTCATCGAGTGGGAGGTCGAAGTCCCGCAGACGGCGCTGTACAACATCACGACCGAATACTTCCCCATTCTCGGCAAGCGCTCTTCGATCCAGCGCGAGATACAGGTCAACGGCGAGCTACCCTTCCGTGAAGCCAAGCGGATCGTGCAGCGTCGCGTGTGGATCGAGCAGCGGAACTTCGAGGACCCCGACTGTGCCCAACATGGTGGCGTGTGCCGCGACAACCAAGGCAACGATATTCGGCCGACCCAGGCGGAGTCGCCACGGTGGGAGACCTTCACCTTCGAGGATGCCGACGGTCGCTACCAAGACCCCTTCATGTTCAAGCTAAATGCCGGCAAGAACACCATCCGCTTGACGGTAGTGCGGGAGACCGTGGCCATTGACAAGCTCATCATCCACGGTCCGCGTCCCAACCCGTCCTACGAGACTTACTTGGCGCAGGCCCGTGCCGCCGGCTTCCGCGAAGTGCCCGGCACCGTGCCACTGACGCGCGGTCGCGGGGAGATGCTGGTCCAGGCTGAGGACGCCGACTACAAGAGCAGCCCCACCATCCGCGGCGATTCGTGGGAAGATGCGTTCAGCATTCCGCAGTCGTATGGTGCGTTCCGCCTCAACACCCTGGGCGGCTGGCGCTGGCGACTGCCCGGCGATTGGATCGAGTGGGAAATCGAGGTGCCGCAGGACGGCCTCTATGCCATCACGATGAAGGCTTGGCAGGGTTGGCGCGGACGCTTCCCCCGCTACCGCAGCCTCACCATTGACGGCCAGATTCCGTTCCGCGAGGCCGAACACCTGCTCTTCCGGCCCGACAACGAGTGGCAATACTACGAAGTCGGGAAGGAAGAGTCCGGCGAGCCGTTCTTGTTCGCACTCAAGAAGGGGAAGCACGTCATCAGGCTGCAGGTGACCGTGGGTAAGCTCAGCCAGACCCTGCGGACCTTGGATGTCATCGTCACCGAGATGTCCAACCTCAACCGCGAGATGCTCATGATTACGGGGGTGAATCCCGACCCCAACATGGAGTGGGACCTCCACCTCAAGATTCCCGACCTCCAGGACCGCTTCCGCTCGATCCGTGATCGTCTCCTCGAGCAGGCCACGATTGTCGAGGAAGCGGCCGGCGGGGCCAGCCTGTCGTCCGGGGCGTTCCGTATCGTCGTCGAGCAGATTGACGGCATGCTGTCACGTCCGCACGAAATCCACAAGCGGATTGACGAGTTTGCCCGCAACCAGAACCTGCTCAGTTCCTGGCTGCTCAACCTCCAGAACCACCCGGTCTATCTGGACTGGATCGCGGTGCATCCGCCCGACTATCCGGCCGTGCCGAACATGACCATCCTGGAACGAATCAAGATCTGGTTGGGTCAAACTCCGCGCGACGTCATCGGCCCGGCCCGCGGCAATGCCATTGAGGAAGCGTGGGCGGCCTTCAACGCCTTCCTGCTCTCCTTCCGCAAGAACTTCACCGGGGTCGGCAGCATCTACGACACCGCCCTCGCCGAAGCCTTCCGCGACGCCGGTACCGTTCCCCCCGCCTTCGCTGATCGTCCCGAGGATTGGGCCGTCATCCGCAAGGAGCTAGAGGCTGATCCTTCCCCACTCCAGGTCTGGATCGGACGCGGTATCGAGTGGGGCATGATTATGAAGGAGATGGCGGAGACGCAGTTCACGCCCGAGACCGGTATCCGCGTGAACATCAACATCATCCCGGCCGGTCAGTTGGGCGCGTCTCAGGGTAGTCTGCTTATCTTGGCGCAGACGGCCGGCGAAGCGCCGGACGTCGGGGTCGGCGTGACCGCCGACGTGCCGGTTGAGTTCGCCATCCGCAATGGCCTAGTCAACCTCAACACGCTGCCCGGCTACGACGAGGTCAAGACGTGGTTCCGGCCCGGCGGGCTGATTCCCTTCCGCTACTGCGATTCGAACAAGGTATGCGGTGACTACGCCTTGCCGGAGACGCAGGACTTCTCCATGCTCTTCTACCGGAAGGACATCCTGCACGAGCTGGATATGCAGCCCCCCGACACGTGGGATGATGTCTACGAGATTCTGCCTCGGCTCCAGCAGCGTGGGATGGACTTCTTCTATCCGCCGCCCACTTTCGGCGGTGGCACCGTGGCTATCCGCACGGCCGTGCAGGGCGCCGTAGGTGTGGTGCCGTTCCTCTACCAGAACGGTGGTGAGTTCTATACGTGTAGTAAGGACAACGCTGCCAACTGCACCGATGACGATATCCTCTCGCGGTCGTCACTCGACACACCGGAAAGTCTCGCCGGCTTCCAGGAATGGACCGAGCTATACACCAACTTCAAGCTCTCGCGGGAAGCGAACTTCTTTACCCGCTTCCGCACCGGTGAGATGCCGGTCGGCGTGGCATCCTACTACTACTATGTCTCGTTCGCGGTGGCTGCACCGGAGTTGACGGGCCGCTGGGAAATGCAGCCCATGCCGGGCAAGCTGCGCGCAGATGGTACGATTGATCGCACGAGCGGCGGTATCGGTGAGGCAGTGACAATCTTCAAGCTGTCGGAGCGCCCGCGTGCCGCTTGGGAGTTTGTCAAGTGGTGGCTGAAGGCCCCCACGCAGCAGCAGTACGGCTTCGAGTTGGAGGCGCTCATTGGCGCAGAGGCCCGCTGGCCGACGGCGAACGTGATTGCCTTGCAGTCGCTGCCGTGGCCGCGGCGTGATATTCAGTCCGTCCTGAAGCAGTGGGAGTGGTTCAAGGAGGTGCCGGTTGTCTTGGGTGGATATTTCTCCGCCCGGCATATCCTCAACGCCTGGAACCGCGTGGTGCTGCAAGGCTGGAATATCCGCGAAGCGCTCGAAGAGGCGACCTACGAGATCAACAAGGAGCTAGCCAGGAAGCAGGAAGAGTTCGGCTTTGAGGTGGACCCACGGCTCTACTCGCGCGGCGGGTTCCTGCGCTATCGGTCCACGCCCACGCCCAGCATCGGCGGCTGATCGGTGTGAGCACACAGCCGATCATTGAGGCAACATAGGGGGCGGCGGCTCTCTCCGCCGCCCCAGTGAACAGTGAGGGTTGAGGAGGCAAGGGAAACATGGCCACGACAGGCACCACCCCGGAGACGCTGGTCTCGGCGCAAGAGCAGCTTGCGGCGCGCGCAGCGGAGAGTCAATTTTCGCGGTTTTTCAAGCGCTGGTGGCTCGCCTATGCGATGATGATACCGCTCTTCGCCTTCTACTTCGTGTTTGTCATCATCCCGGTGATCGCCTCCTTCTTCCTCAGTTTTACGTACTACAACATTCTCGAGGCCCCCGCTTGGATCGGCTGGAACAACTACCGGCTGCTCTTCCTCGAGGACGATGTCTTTCTCATCGCGATCGGCAACACGCTGAAGTTTGCCCTCGTGACTGGCCCGGTCGGTTTCTTCCTCTCCTTCCTCTTTGCTTGGGTCATCAAGCCGATGAAGGCGCGGACGATCCTCGCTCTGGCGTTCTATACCCCCTCCATCACCGCGGCCGTGGCGATGAGCGTCGTCTGGAAGATCGTGTTTGCCGGCGACCGCTACGGCTACCTCAACCACTTCCTGTTGAGCTTGGGTATTCTCGAGGAGCCGTATCTGTGGTTGAGCAACATTGACACGATGATGCCGATTGTCATGTTCGTCGCCCTGTGGATGAGCATGGGCAACGGCTTCCTCGTCTTCCTCGCCGGACTGATGGGTGTCAACCAGGAGTTGTACGAGGCCGGCAAGGTGGACGGTGTGGCGAATCCGATCCAGGAGATCTGGCACATCACCCTGCCGATGATGAAGCCCCAGTTGCTGTTCGGCTCGGTCATGGCCATTGTCGCCGGCTTCGGCGTGTTCGGTATTGCTACCGCGCTCACCGGCCTGCCCAGTCCGCTCTACGCAGCGCATACGATCGTGACGCACCTCTACGACTTTGCCTTCATCCGTTTCGAGATGGGCTACGCAGCGACCGTAGCGGTGATCTTGTTCATCTGGACGTTCGGCCTGAGCCGCATCTTGTTCCGCGTGCTCTCGTCCAAGGACATCTATTGATGGGACGAGCAGTGTGGCATCAGCAAGTCACCGGAGTACGTGCTAGAGGGAAGAGGGGATAATGGCATCAGCAGTCGCACAACCACCGTCGGTCTTGACCCGCGGCCGCGCCCGGCGCCGCTTCCGCATCCGCTTGCGGATTTCGCCGCGCTACTTCATCACGATCCCGCTCGCTGCGTTCGCGATCCTACCCATCGTCTACATCATCTCGACGGCCTTCAAGCCGCTCGAAGAGCTGCTGCTCTTCCCTCCGCCGTTCTTCGTGCGGAACCCCACGCTCGACAACTTCACCGACCTGCTGTTGAGCTTCGGCTCACTGTCGGTGCCGTTCACCCGCTACCTCTTCAATAGTCTGTTCGTCGTGATCGTCCTGACCTTTGCCGGCGCAATGCTGGCCGCCTTGGCCGCGTATCCGCTGGCCAAGCTCAATCCTCCACTCGGCAACGCCCTGTTTGCCCTCGTCGTGGCCGGGTTGATGTTCCCGCCGGAAGTGCTCGCCATTCCGCGCTACATCGTGGTGGCGAACATGGGCATCATTGACACCTACTGGGCGCTGATCCTGCCGAACATCGCAGTCCCGCTGGGGATGTTCCTGATGAAGCAGTTCATGGACCAGCTGCCCTCCGAAATTCTGGAGGCAGCGCGCGTGGATGGTGCCAGCGAGTGGACCGTCTTCTGGCGCATAGCCATGCCGATGGTCTCTCCGGCCTGGAACACCGTCATCATTCTGAGCTTCATCGCGTTCTGGAACGACTCCTTCAGCCCGGTTGTGTTCACCCGTTCCGAAGCGATGAAGACGGTGCCCTACGCGATGATTACCATCCAAGCCGGCGCGAACTTCATCGCCCGGCAAGGCGCAGCGGCAGCAGCAGTGTTTATCATGACCACGCCGACCATCCTGGTCTTCATCCTGCGTCAGGCCAAGGTCGTTCAGACCTTCGCCCACGCCGGAATCAAGTCCTAAGCTCGTCGGTCCGGTGGTGTCCGCTCCTCGATGCTGAGGGCTGCGGAAAGGGACTGTGTATGTCCCACCAACAGTTGCTGACCGAGAATCAGGCGTTGCCCAGGCAAAGCGCCGGGTAGCGGAATGGCAACCGAGTCATCGGGGAGGTACGGAGTATGCAGAGGCACAGAGGACGCCGAAAGGGGCACGTGCTGCTCTCGGTGCTCGTCTTGGTGGGGTTGGTCTTTGGCTTGGTTGCCGCACCGGTGGCAGCCGAGCGCGAGCGCTCGTGGGTGCTCGACAAAGACGGGCAGCCTCTCACGGCGCCCGTCGCCTACGTGTTCGATACCGAGATTGACGGCCTCTATAAAGAATCCGGTACCTTCCGCAATCCATCCGATCTGTTCCTCGATCACGAGGAGAACATCTGGATTGCCGACTCCGGGAACAACCGCCTGGTGAAGTTCACCAAGGACGGCACCTTCCTCGGCGAATATGGCACCGAGCCTGGCCCCAGCAAGCTGAACGCGCCGGAAGGCGTCTTCATCACCCTCGATGGCAACATCTGGGTAGCGGACCGCGGCAATAGCCGCGTCGTGGTGCTCGATCCGAACGGCAAGTTCATCCGCGACTTCCCCAAGCCGGCCTCCAAGCTACTCGCTGCCGACCAGGTCTACCAGCCCTCCAAGCTTGTCGTGGATCGCCGTGGTCAGTTGTACGTGCTGAACGGTGGTGGTGACTACCGTGGCATGTTCCTGCTCGACGGGCAGGGCATTTTCCGTGGCTTCTTCGCCGCCAACCGCCTACCCTTCAACCTGATCCGGCTCGTCATCCAATGGGTGACGACCGAGGCTCAGAAACGCCAGATCTCCAAGATTCTGCCCACCCACCACGCCAACATGCATCTTGATGAGCGCGGCTTCATCTGGGCCGTGTCTCCGCTCGGTACCGACGAGCAGATCAAGAAGCTCAGTGCCGTCGGCATCAACGTCTACAAGCTGGACTTCTCCTTCGGCGAGGAGGTCCGGCGGGGCACCCAAACCATCAAAGCCCAGTTCGTTGACATCACGGTAGACCAGCAGGAGATCGTTTCCGCCCTCGACTTCAACTCCGGTCGCGTGTACCAGTACGACCAGCTCGGCAACCTACTGGCGATCTTCGGCGGCCGAGGGCCGCAGCGCGGTAAGTTCGAGCTACCGGCGAGCATCGCCACCGACCAAAATAGTCGTGTCTACGTCTTGGACGCGAACCGGAACAATATCCAGCGCTTCCGCCCGACCGGCTACGCGCAGTTGGTGCATGAAGCCAGCAAGCTCTACTACGACGGCTACTACCCCGAGTCGGCCGACCTCTGGCGGGAAGTGCTGCGGCGCAACTCGAACTTCGAGTTCGGCCACGTTGGCGTAGCTAAATCCCACTTCAAGCTAGGGAACTACCTTGACGCGATGCGCGAGTATGCCGTCGCCCGCGACACCGATGGCTATTCACTGGCCTTCGGCGAGTATCGGCATGACTTCCTGCGTCAGAACTTCGGTTGGGTGATGCCCCTGTTGATCCTGGCCATCTGGCTGGGGTGGACCCTGATCTCCCGTTCCGTGAAGCGCATCATGGCTCTGAATCTTGAGGTGGAGGACGAGTACGTATGAGCGTCGCAACTCAGCCGAGGGCACGCGGCATTCGCGCTGCCCGTAGTATCGCCTACGCGCCGGTCCGGCGCACCCGCCGCGAGGTCTTCGGGCAGTGGGTGCGCGATATCTTGTGGTGGCTGAATAAGATAGCCAAACAAGGGTTGAGTGTGTTGGCGCATCCCTCCGATGCTTTCTGGGACCTCAAGCGTACCGGCGACTGGATGGCTGTGCCGGTCATACTGCTCTTGGTTATCACGGCCCGAATGCTTACCCTTGCCTTGACGAATTTCCAGTACGTGTTCACGAAGCCGGGCCAGCTGGAGCTTGGCACGACCGAATTCAACCTGGAGCAAGCTCTGAACTGGGCCTCGCAGTCGGCGACCTTGGGCATGACCAACTTCTTCTACGATTCCAGCCCGGAGCGCGTTAGCGTCATCCTGGAGTTCGTCCGTATTCTCATCCCCTTCGGAACCTGGTGTCTGGCGCACTATGCCGTCGCCTCCATTTTCTTTGGCGAGGGCAAATTCAAGGACGTCGTCGTTGCTGCCAGCTTCTGTTTCATGCCGTACATCCTCTTCTCCTGGCCGATTACGGCGTTTATGACGAACATCACCACCCTGAAAGAGAAGGATGTCTACTTCTTCGCCACGTTCGCCATCGGTTTCTGGGCAGCGTACCTGTATTTCATTCAGATACGCACCATACACGACTTCTCGAATAAACAGACCTGGTCCTGTTGGATCATAAGTTTGGTCACTGTCATTCTGATCTGGGCGTTGTTCATCGTGCTCTTCGTCTTGACGAGCCAGGTCACTGAGTTCTTCCGCGACGTGACCTATGAGCTATTTACATCCGGTCAGACGATTGGAGATGTGTTCCGGTCGCCATTCGTCCGCTTCGCGCTCGTGACTTTGCTGGCGCTCATATTCGTGACTGTGGCCACGTTAAGCGCCAAGAAGCCCAGTGAGGACGACTTGGTCGAGGAAGAGTTGTAGATGTGGGTTGGTCGCGCCCTCATGTCAACGGTCCGCGCCGCCTGCTTGCCCGTACTTGTCATGAGGGCGTCCAGTCCGTCGGGAGGTGAAGAGATCAATGAATCGCATCGCTAAGTCCCGTGTTACGCGCCGCACGCTGCTCATCGCCGGGAGCAGCAGCATGGTGGCCGCCGGAGTACTGGGCGCCTGCGCCCCATTTGGCTCGGACGAGACGGCCCCGGAGTTTACGGAGACCACCAGTGCGGTGGGGTTGTCCGAAAGCGCCGCTCGGGAGCCGGTGTGGACTTCTACCGGCGAGGTGTTCTCTGGGCCACCGGCGGCACAGACTAATCCGGAGGTGGGCGAAGAGTTTCAGCTTGCCCAGGAAACAGGCGCGTTGCGCCTCTATGTTGATCCTGGACTGGGGAAGATTGTCGTCGAAGACAAGCGCAGCGGGAAACTCTGGCGCAGTAACCCCGTCGAGCCGGCCGAGCGCAAGACCCTGCTCCAGAACGCCGTCTTTCTCCTCAACTTTACGAATGACCGCCTCCAGATGACCAACCTGGCAAGTTCCGCGTCCGAGAACCCGGAGCTACGCATCGAGAAGCTCGACGGTGGCGGCATACGCGGGATTTTCAACCTCACGAAGCGCAAGATCACGTTGGCGCTCGATCTGCGACTCACCGACGACTACCTCGAAGTCTCCATCCCCGACGATCAGATCGAAGAGCGCGGCTCCTTCCGAGTTGTGTCTATCGAAGTACTCCCCCTCTTCGGTTCCGCCAAGGTCGGCTCCGAAGGCTATGTGATGATCCCAGACGGTTCCGGGGCGCTCGTCACCTTCAAGCCAGAGTTTCCACAGTATCGGCAGCGTTATTCGGGAGTGATTTATGGCGAGGACGGCGGCGGCCGCGCTTTCCGCCGCCTGACCGGTTCAGTGCGCCAGCGCTCGTACTCCGAGCAGCCTTGGCTGCCCATCTGGGGGCTGAAGGATGGTGACCATGCCTATGTCGGCATGGTCACGCAGGGCGATTTCGAAGCCAATATCAACGCCTACCTCAGCGGCTATATCACCAACCGCAACCGCGCCTCCGCCGAGTTCTTGTATCGCCGTCAGGCGTCCATTCCCCGCCGGCGCACGTTGTTCGTCAACCGCATCGAGGAGCGGCGGTTGCTAGGGCCGCGCAAGCTCCGCTACGTCCTGCTCAACGGTGAAGACGCCAACTATGTCGGTATGGCGAAAGCGTACCGCGATTACCTGACGGGGACGCGCGGAGTGCAGCGCATCACCGAGCCTCCACGTCCCTACCTGCAGCTCTTCATGGGCATCACGCGCCGGATCGGCTTCTTTGACGAGTTTGTCCAGATGACCACGTTCCCGCAAGCCCAAGAGATCTTACAGGCGTTCCTGGACAAGGGTCTCAAGGACTTCGATGTTACGCTCTTGGGCTGGAACGACGATGGTTTTCGGGGCCGCTTCCCCCGGCGCTACCCGGCCGAGTCGGACCTCGGCGGTGACGGTGAGCTACGCAAGCTGATCAGCTTTGCCCATGGCAACGGCCTGCGCGTCGTCTTCAACGACGACTATCTCTACGGGTACACGCGGTACAATGGTGGCATCATTGGCCAGATCCCGGGCATCCGTAACATCTGGAAGAACTTTGCCTACGGGTTCAACACCCGCTTCGATGTGATGCGGGGGGTCAATAAGCTGGCCATCAACTCCGGCAGCGACGACGTGTACCTCATCAATCCGCGCATTGCCCGGACGCGCTACGCTGAAAAGGACTTGCCACTGCATCAGCACATGAAGGCCGATGGCGTGGAGTTTCGCTACTTCGGCCGGTTTGTACTCTCCGATACCAACGAGCTTCATCCGCTGCGCCGTGAGGCCGTGGCAGCGGAGTGGATGCAGATTGTAGACCACGCGAAGGAAGTGTTGGGCGGCTCGGTCTCCGTCGAGGGGGCCAATGGCTACAGCCTGGGGCACACGGACCGGATCATCGAAACCCCGATGGACAGCACCGATGCCTTTGCCGACCTGCCCGTACCGGTCTATCAGATCGCTACGCACGGCTTGGTGAACTTGATGGCGCCCCTCGCCAACTTGCGTAACGACCCGCGGCGTGAGTATCTCCGCCAGATCGAGTGGGGCGCGCAGCCGGTCTACCAGCTTACTTTCCAGCCATCGGCCGACTTGATCCGCACCCGCCACCACGAGCTATTCAGCTCGGAGTACACGGACTGGGTGGATGAAGCGGCGGCCGAGTACAAGGTCTTCCACGAGCAGCTCGGCCATTTGGCGACCCAGTTCATCGAAAATCACGAGCAGCTTATGGACGAGGTCTTTCGCACGACCTTCGAGGACGGTACGCGCGTCGTGGTCAACTACCGGGACGAAGCCGTGACCGTTGACGGCCAACGCATCGGGCCGAAGGACTATCTTGTCCAATGAGCACTGCTCGCAGAGCAGCCGGAGTAATCCAGTCGGGAGGATGAGGCCATGAGGATGAACCTGCGACCCCGCCAGCCACGTGCCGAGGGACAGGTTGCCGCCGGCACCATGCCGATGGGTACGCGACAGTCCCTCTTGGGCGTGACTGTGCTGGGTCTGATGACCGCCGCTCTTATCATGTTGGCCCCGGGGATCACCTTTATCACGAACACGCCGCTCATGGACAACTGGAAGGAAGCCACCGAGGCCGGCGAGTTGACCTGGGACTTGGGGTTTCGCTCGCTCACGATCTTGGAGATTCCCGGCTTGATCGTCTTGGTCGGTTGGCTCAGTTCCTTCGTCTGTCTGGTGCTGCTGGAGCCGTTCAGCCGGAGCATCAGGATGAAGATGGGCACGCGGCAGAGTTTCTTGGGCATCTGGTTTGTCGCCCCATGGATTAGCGGCTTCGCGGCATTCATGCTCCTGCCGCTGCTCCAATCGCTCCGCCTGAGCTTCCACGAGCTAACGGCCACGAGCCTCAGCGACCTGAAGTTCAGAGGGCTGGAGAACTACAAAGAGGCCTTCTTCATTGACGCGGAGTTCCCCCCGGCGCTGATCAAGACCTTGTCCCTCAACGCCTTCGACTTCCCGATCATCGTCATCTTCGCCCTTTTCGCCGCCATTCTCGCCAACCAGAAGATCAAGGGCGTGATGACCTTCCGGGCAATCTTCTTCCTCCCTTTGATTATCGGATCGGCGCAGGTCATCCGCGAGCTTGCAGCGCAGGAAGTGGGCGGGTTCGCGCTTTCGCAGGGCGTGGACTGGCAGCAGATCGTCTATACCTACTTGGGTGCGGGCGCGGCCGAGCAAGTCAGCGCTATCCTCGACCGGATTATCTTCGTGCTCTGGAATACCAGCGTGCAGATGCTGGTATTCCTGGCCGGGTTGAACTCGATCCCCGGCACGCTCTACGAAGCGGCCCGGGTGGACGGAGCGAACGACTGGGATCGCTTCTGGAAGATCACGCTCCCACTCATGACCCCGGTCGTCCTCGTCAACATCGTCTACACCATCGTGAACTCCTTCACCGATACCTTCAACCTGGTCCTGAGCTACGTGCAGGAGGTAGCGTTTGCCGGCGGGTTCCGTCTGGGCTACGCGGCGGCGTTGGGCTGGGTCTACTTCCTGGTCGTAGGTATCATGCTCGGTATCGTCATCTACTTGGCCAGTCGCTTTACCTTCTACGTCGGGGAGCAGCAGGAATGATAAGCTGCGGTTCGACACACGAGACTGAGTCTGGATCACGGGGGAGTGAGGTAGCTATATGTCGCCGTTGAGTGTTGCGCTCGAGTGGGTGGTTGAGTACCGACCGGTCTGGCTCCGTGACCGGCAAATCTTCCGCCGCCGATCTATTGCCCTTGTGCAGCGCCTCCTCACCTACGTCGTGCTTGCAGACATCTGCTTTGTCTTCCTCATTCCCGTCTTCTATATCCTCTCGACCAGTCTGAAGACGGCCCAGGACCTTACGGATCCGACCATCTACTGGATTCCGCACAGCTTCCACTGGTTCACCTACCCGCTGGCGTTCCTTTCGATGGCCTACATCCGCTCCCTGAGCAATAGCTTGTGGATTTCGGTGGGGTCTGCTGTCGGTCAGACCATCGCCTGCGGGTTCATCGGCTACGGCTTCGCCCGGCTAAAGTTCCCCGGCCGCGACATCCTGTTTGGACTCGTGCTCTTTACCTTCATGGTCCCGCCCCAAACCATCATCGTGCCCTTGTTCATCCTGTACAAGAATCTCGGCTGGATCAACACCTTCAACCCCTTCCTCGGGCCAGCCTTCTATGGCCACGGGCTGCGTGGGGCGATCTTCGTGGTGATCTTCCGCCAGTTCTACCGCACCTTACCCTGGGAACTGGAAGAGGCCGCCCGCGTTGACGGGGCCAGCGCCTTTGGCATCTGGTGGCGGATCATGCTGCCGCTCGCCGTGCCCGCTATCGTCGTGGTGTTCCTCTTCTCGGTCGTGTGGCACTGGAACGACTTCTTCGAGCCGTTCATCTACCTCAACCGTATCGAGCACTTCACCCTGCCCATGCGGCTCTCGGTGTTGTCCCCCACGCTCAACCAAGTCACCGGTGGCCAATCCAGCGAGCTGTTCAACGAAGCCTTAGTCATGGCGGCAGTATTCCTTGTCATATTGCCGCCCTTATCCATCTACCTCTTCACGCAACGCTACTTCATCGAGTCGGTAGACCGAACCGGCTTGGTCGAATAGCGTCCGCGGCCAGCCGCCTCCGTCCGCCGGAGCCGGTTGGCCGCGCCCCGTGGGCCACCGCCGCGACTGTATGCCGCCGCTCAGGCCGACGGCCTGAGCGGCCCCCGCTGCTCCTGCTGACTGGGGGAGGTACGGTCCAAGCCGTAGGGGCGCACCATGGTGCGCCCGTCCCCCGCGCGGGGGATAGTCCCGTCCTTGAGAAGCGCGATTTCACCGCGCCCAACTTGCCCGTCATTCCCACCGCCACATGCGTCATTCCCGCGAAAGCAGACCTTTGCATACCTCGTCATTCCCGCGAAAGCGGGAATCCAAAAACCGGGCTTCCCTGGTTAGCGCGGAGTGGAGCATTGTCCCGCTCGCACTCTATCCGGGGGTATGCAAAGGTCTCCGCAAACAGGAATCTAGCCCCTCTCCCCCTAGAAGAGGGCCGGGGTGAGGACAGCCGGGGACGGTGTGGACTCCCCTTCCCTGCCAGGGAAGGGGCCGGGGGGTAGCTCTAATCCACCGCCCCCCCGCACGGTGGAGGACCATAGGGGGGGCCGCAGGCGCGGCTCAACCGGCATGGGGGGCGGGCGCGGCGAGGACGATCAGCGCCGGTTGGCCCGGTGCTTGCTCCTCTTCCGGCTCGTCGAGGCAGGTAGTGATCGCATAGATCAGGAACAGCACGAGTAAGACGCCGCTGATGATCGAGACGGCCCAGACGCGCGACAGCCGTTTGTCGCCGGCACGCAGGGCGTCCATCTCCTCTTCGGTGCGCGGTACCAGCAGATTCTTGAACGCCTCCACCCGCCGCGTGACGTCGCCACCGCCGGCCCCTCGGAACGGCCCGCTGAACACCAACGGCCCTTCGAGCGGATCCTCGGCCTCTTTGACTTGGACCGTCTCGAGGCTGACGACTAGCACGGGCGTATCCGCCTCGCGAATATGGGCGACGCCGACCTCTTCCGCGGTTTGCACCTCGGTGCCGGTGATCGCTGTCAGCGGGATGCTGACCATCGGACGATACGAGTCGGGGGGGCAGATAATGAGATGCTCACCGTCGGTGGTGCAGACCACGTCTTGCGCGCGACGCAGTTCCTCCTGCACTTCATAGAGACCCTGAACATAACCCAGTCGCAATCGTGGTACAGGCATGAGCCAATCATCCTCCTAGCGCACTGTCTTTTCTTGCCACCTTCACTCTACCGTCATCGCAGAATAGGCGCAAGCGGTACCGCGGCAAAGACCGCCCAGTCGAGCGTCGGTGGGCCATTCTGCTGCCCGCTCACGAGCCGGCGAGGTGGTCAGGAAGACACTGTACGGGCCGGGCGTAGGACGAGCGATATAATAAGTCGTAGTAACGCCGCTAGTAGGGTCAAAGTATGTCGGATCGTGTCAAGGTTGTGCCGCTCGGTGGAGTGGGTGAAGTCGGCCGCAACATGCTGGTCGTTGACAGTGGCGATGACCTCATCGTGATTGATGCCGGCGTGATGTTCCCCGAGAGCAGTATGCTCGGTGTTGACCTTGTCATCCCGGACATCTCGTACCTCTTGGATAAGCTCGACCGGCTACGGGGCATCATCGTCACCCACGGTCACGAAGACCACACCGGTGCCCTACCGTATGTGCTGCCGCAGCTCGACTTCCCGCCCATCTACACCTCACGGCTCACGGCCGGCCTGATCCAGGGCAAGCTCCAGGAGCACCGCTTGGATGACCACGTCAGCGTCAACACGATCTCCGGCGGTGACCAAATCTCCCTGGGGGCACTGACGGTCGAGTTCTTCCACGTCTGTCACAGCATCCCCGACGGGCTGGGCTTGGCTATCCATACTCCGGTCGGCCTCATCGTCCATTCGGGCGACTTCAAGTTCGATCACACGCCGATAAATGAAGGCCGCACCGACGTGGCCAAACTCGCGGACCTGGGCACCCAAGACGTGCTCTGCTTGCTCTCCGACAGTACCTACGCCGACCTACCGGGGTACACGCCGTCCGAGCGCGTAGTGGCCGCTACGTTCGAGCGAGTCTTTGCCGCGGCGCCCGGCCGCATCATCGTCACCACCTTTGCGTCCCTCATCTCGCGCGTGCAGCTCGTCCTCAACACGGCCGCGCATTTCGACCGCAAGGTGTGCCTCGTCGGGCGCAGCATGGTACAGAACTGCGGGATTGCCCGCGACCTCGGCTACCTCTCCGTACCGGCCGGCATCTTGATTGATCTCGAAGAGTTGGACAACTACCCTCCGGAGCGGCTTGTCCTGGTCTCTACGGGCAGTCAAGGAGAGCCGACCTCGGCGCTGGCACGCATGGCGAACCGCGACCACCGCCAGATCGAGATTGTGCCCGGCGACACCGTCGTGATCTCAGCGACCCCCATCCCCGGCAACGAAGAGCTTGTACATCGCACGGTAGACAATCTCTTCCGCCTCGGCGCCAACGTGCTCTGGAGCCGCAGCGGCCACGACGGGAGCGGGCAGCGGGTCCACGTGTCGGGTCACGGCAGCCAGGAAGAGCTGAAACTCATGTTGAGCCTGATCCGGCCGCAATACTTCATCCCCATCCACGGTGAGTACCGGCACCTGGTCCACCACGCCCGCATCGCCGAGTCGCTGGGCGTTCCGCAGTCCAACATCTTTGTGATCGAAGATGGCGAGGTCGTCGAGTTCGGGAACGGCTGGGCGCAGCTGGGCAAGCCGGTGCCGGCGGGCTACGTGTTCGTGGACGGCTTGGGTGTGGGTGACGTTGGGAACGTCGTCCTCCGCGACCGCCGCGTCCTGGCCCAAGACGGCATCCTGGTGGCCCTCATCACCGTTGATCGCCACACCGGCGAGCTTGTCGGCCGCCCGGACATCGTCACCCGCGGCTTTGTCTACGCCCGCGAGTCCGAGGACCTGATGGACGAAGCCCGCCAGGAGATTGAGTCGGTGCTCGCTGGCGCCGGCGATGGTGCCGCCGCCGATGCCGACTGGTCCACGGTCAAAGGCAAGATCCAAGGCGTGCTGCGGCGCCTCTTCTACAAGCGCACCCGGCGTCGGCCGATGATCCTACCCGTCGTCACCGAGGTGTAACGCCTCGGCTCATTCCCAGCCGGTAGTTGCCGCGGCCGCCGCTCGGGCCAACAGTCTCACGCCACCCCTACATTGCCGCCACTACGGCCGAGTGAGAGGCAGCGGCGGGCAGGCAATCGTTTTTCGATGTAGGAGTCGAAATATGTCCGCTGCCCGTCAAGCCCGCCGTGGCAAGGCGCCGGCCACCCCTCGTCGTGACTGGAGCGACTGGGTTGGTGACCGGCTGACCACGCGCTTCCCCTATGGACTGGCCGTGTTGGCCCTCGGTGCCTTTACGCTGCTCAGTCTCCTCTCGCCGAACGGTTCCCTGACCCGGCCCTGGGCCGACCGTGCCATTGAGATCTTCGGCTGGGGGACGGTGCCCCTCTCGCTGCTGCTCATGATCGCCAGCGTGGCGATCTTGCGCGGCCCCGGCGTCGGCACTTGGCTGCTTTCCGGGCGATTGCTGGCAGCCCTCGGCAGCGGCATCGCCCTGACGGCCCTCCTGGCCGTGTCGGTGGGCACGGACGCAGAGTACCCCTGGCGGTGGCTCGCGGCCCTGGCCACGTTCGGCGAGGTGCCCGCAGCGGCGGTTGAGCAGGCGTTTGGGCGGTTCGGTGGGCTGCTCATGCTCTGTGTGGTTGCGCTGCTCGGCGGTGGTGCCTCGCTCGGTATCAGCGTGGAGCGGTGGAGACAAGTAGGTCACGCATTGGTCGTCGGTGCCATCAGCTTCGCCCGGCTGGCTGCCTGGGGATTGTGGTATCTCGGCCGTGGGGTCTTGATAGTGCTAAATCTCGTGGGTGTTGCCGCCCTGGCAGCCGGTCGCGGTTTCCAGGCTTGGGCGGCTGCGCGTGTTGCCGAACGAGAACGGATGGCGACAGAAGCGGAGCCGCAGGGGCAGCTTGTCGCAGCCGACTCACTCCCATCGCAGTCGCCCCAAGTCGTCTTCGAGCCGGCGGAAGCACCGGCGCCATCGCCGGCAGTTGCGGCGGACCCCGTCGCTGAGGCGCCGGTCGCCCCACCCGATTGCGCGGAGGAGGCGCCACAGCCCAGGTGGCAGTTGCCCTCTACGGCCACGCTCGCCAGCGCCAGTGCTCAACAAATCAGCGCCGCAGAAACGGACACGAAAGCCCGGGTGATTGAGGAAACGCTGGCCGCCTTCAACGTCCCGGTGCAGGTGGTAGAGACCCGCGTCGGGCCGACCGTCAGTCAGTTTGGCCTGCGGCCGGCCCCAGGCATCACCGTCCAGCGCATCAAGCGCCTCCAGGACGACCTGATGCTCGCGCTCGCGGCGCCCTCCCTGCGCGTCGAGACACCCGTGCCAGGGCGCCCCGTCGTCGGCATCGAGATACCGAACTCCGGTATCGCGGTCGTGGGCCTACGCGAAGTGCTCGAATCCAAGCCGTTCGCGGGGGATAAGGGTCTGCTGAAGATCGCGCTGGGACGCGATGTCGAGGGCAACCCGCGCCTCGGTGATCTGGCGAAAATGCCTCACCTGCTCATTGCCGGTCAAACCGGCTCCGGAAAATCGGTCTGCATCAACACGATTGTCGCTTCCTTGCTCTACCAGGGAACGCCGGACACGCTCCAGTTGCTGATGATTGATCCCAAGATGGTCGAGTTGGTGGAGTACGAGGGCATCCCCCACCTCCGCTACCCCGTCGTTGTCGAACTTACGGAGGCGGCCAAGGTCTTGCTGTGGGCGGTTGAGGAGATGGAGCGCCGCTACCGCCTCCTCAAAGAGGCCGGCTACCGCAATATCCAGACCTACAACCACGCGCTCGCCGACGCCGACCAAGATGACGGCGACGAGAGTGCTGAGGATGTCCCCCAGCCGTTGCCCTATCTCGTGCTCATCATTGACGAGCTGGCCGACCTCATGATGTTTGCGCCCGACGACGTGGAACCGGCGATCTGCCGCCTGACGGCCAAATCACGCGCCGTCGGCATCCATCTGGTAGTTGCCACGCAGCGCCCCTCCGTGGACGTTGTGACCGGCCTCATCAAGGCCAATATGCCGAGCCGGATCGCCTTTGCCGTCAGCAGCCAGACGGACTCGCGCGTCATTCTCGATACCGGCGGAGCCGAGAATCTGCTCGGCCGCGGCGATATGCTGTATCTCCCCTACGACTCCGGTCGCGCGGCGCGCGTGCAGTGCGCCTACGTCTCCGACGAAGAGATCACCGGGCTGGTCGAGTTCTGGAAGGCGCAAGGAACCCCGGACTACGTAGACGAGGAAGAGATTGCCCACTTGCAGCTCAAGGAGGACGAGGCTCCGGAGACGGCCCGCGAGAACCCCGAGCTTGACATGGCCTTGGGCGCTATCGAAGAGTTGGACTACACCTCCGTCTCCTGGCTCCAGCGTAAGCTCGGCATCGGCTACCCCAAAGCTGCCCGCCTCATGGACGACCTCGTCGAGCGCGGCATCGTCGTGAAGGAAGATAGCCCGGGGCGCTCCTACCGCGTGGTCCCTGGTGCCCCCTTTGCGGCCCTGCGGGGCGAGTGGGAGACACCGGGCCAGGACGATGACAACGAAGAGCCGTTCTGAGCCTCACCCCCCGCCCCCTGCAGCAGTCGCCGATCTTGTCGGCGCGGTTGCCACGCTACTCATCGCCGGTAACCGGACCTTGGGCGTAGCCGAATCATCAACGGGTGGATTGCTCGGCCACTGGCTGACCGACCGGCCGGGCGCCTCGCGCTGGTTTCTCGGCGGCGTCATCGCCTATCACAATCGGCTCAAGATCGAGTTGCTGCACGCCCCGGCAGCGCTCTTCACCCGCAGCGACACGCGCGCCGGCGGTACGGTCAGCGCGGCCACGGCGCGAGCCTTGGCGCTCGGCGCCCGGCAGCGGCTCCGCTGCGATTGGGCCGTCGCCGAAACCGGCTTGGCCGGTGTCCATCCCGGCCGATCACGCAAGCCGATTGGCCTGAGCTATGTCGCTGTCGCCGGCCCCGGCGCGGCTGCCGACGATCAGCCGCGCGTGTGGGCAGCAGAGCACCAATTCGAGGGTGACCGCAGCGCCAACAAAGCCGCGGCGGCCCACGCCGCCCTCCACCTCCTGCATCAAGCGCTGGTCGAGGCCACTGGCTCGTCGAACAGGCCGGGCTGATAGGCGTTGTCAGGGAGGTGGTACGCCGGAATCCCCTGGCTCCGCAGGATACCGGCGAACGTGCCGTCCCCATGCACCGTGTAGACCACCCGTGGCTGCGCCTGCTCGACATAACTGAGTAGATCGGTGCAGTCGGCATGGTCACTCAACGGGAGTAGATAGTCGGCGCCGAACCGATAACGCGCAGCGGGGTCTGCCGCCCATCCGCTCAGGAAGAAGCTCTGCACCCGCTTCAGCCGACCGACCAGCGGATCGGAGCGGCGCCGGTGCGGCGGCGCCAAGATCACCTTGTTGCGGATGTCCTGGACGGTTTCCGGCGAGAGTAGTGCGTAGTCGCCTAGCGGGACACCGAGGCGTTCGTACTGTTGGGCCACCGTGTAGATTTGCTCCTGCACCAGTACCTCGAAACCGGCGTTGGTCAGCAGCGCCAGCGCCTCCTGCCCCTTGCCCAACGCATAGGCAAGTACCAGCGGCGTCCGGCCGCTTTCGAGACAGCGTGATACGCAGTCGTGTAGCTCGTCGGCCACCGCCTCAACCGCCGGAAACCGGTAGTGCGGTTGGCCGTAAGTACACTCCATCACCAGCACGTCACAGCGCCGCACCTCGCACGGTTCCACCGCCGGCCCGTGTTTCAGGCGAAAGTCGCCGGTATAGACAACTGTCTGCCCATCGGGACCGCGGACCTGCGCTTGCGCTGATCCCAAAATGTGCCCGGCCGGGAACAGCTCCAGTTCGTACTGACCGAATTGGTGCGGCTGCCCGAACGGCAACTCGATCACGTCGCGCCGCCGGGTCCGCTGACGGTAGAAGACGGCCGTTGCGGGCGTGGCCACCGCCTGACGATGGGGGCGGCAGTGGTCGCTGTGCCCATGCGAGACGAACGCGAGCGGCTTGCGTAGCTCGGGATCGAGCCACAGGTCGGGCGCCGGCCAGTGCAGGCCGCGTTCGTAGCGAAAGTTCGTCGGCCGGGACGCGGCAGCGGCTACACTGGACATCTGCTGTCTCACGCTTCCTATCGGCGGAGTGTACCGGTTCTTCTAACGCCGCCGGCCGCCCTCACGCCTCTGCGCTACACTGGTGGTTGGAGTCATAGCAGTTGGCTACGAGCAGCGGTGAAGGACTGTGAGTAACGGCGCAGCGCCGAGCCGGACGGGTCCGTCGTCCTGGCTTGGGGGCGCGGGCGCAGTCACGCCCAACCTGACGGTCAACATCGCCCCGTCGCATCCGGCGGGTCTGATGCTCAGGAACCCCGTCCTGGCCGCGAGCGGCACGTTCGGCTACGGCATTGAGTTTGCCGGGCTGGTGGACATCCAACGCCTCGGCGCCATCGTCTGCAAAGGCACCACGTTGCAGCCACGTGTGGGCAACCCACCGCCGCGCACGGTCGAGACGGCGGCCGGGATGCTCAACTCTATCGGCCTCCAAAACGTGGGTGTCCAGGCGGTCATCGAGCAGTACGCGCCCCAGTGGGCAGCGTGGACCGTGCCGGTGCTGGTCAACATCGCCGGAGAGTCGGTAGCCGACTTTGCCCGTTTGGCCGCACTCCTCGACGGTGTGCCCGGTGTTGCCGCCCTCGAAGTCAATATCTCCTGCCCGAACAGCGCGGCCGGCGGCACCTACTTTGGTCAGGACCCCGACATGGCCGCGGCCGTCACCCGCGCCGTGCGCGATGCCACCGATCTCCCGACGGTCGTCAAGCTCACCCCCAACGTCACCGACATCCAGCCGGTGGCGCTGGCCGTAGAAGCAGCCGGTGCCCATGCCCTGTCGCTCGTCAATACCTTCAACGGCCTAGCGCTAGACGTGCGTCAGCGAGCGCCGCGGTTGGGGCAAGGCGCCGGGGGCCTTTCCGGCCCCGCCATCAAACCCCTCGCCGTCGCGCTAGTCGCGCGCGTAGCCGAGGTCGCTACCGTGCCGATCATCGGCATCGGCGGGATCAGCGCCGGTGAGGATGCCCTGGAGTTCATCCTCGCCGGCGCCAGCGCCGTGCAGGTCGGTACGATGCACTTTGCCAACCCGCGAGCCAGCGTGGACGTTCTCGACGGGGTAGTAGCGTGGCTCCGACGACACCGGATTGCATCCGTCGCGGAGCTTACCGGTTGTGGCCATCCCATGCTGGCCGTGCGCGAGCGGGCAGTAGTGGACGCTACGGCTGCCGGCTTGCGATAATCCATAAGCGTGCCGGCCGGTCAATCCGGCGAACACCTACCTCACGAAGCCGGCCAGTTCATACGGGCGCCTGCCGCGTGCATAGCCCTACCACTATGGAATTTCCCGATCTTCTGAGGCGGCTGCGGCCGTCAACGGCGTGGCGGCGGGTGTGGGAAGCACTCACCCCAACTGAGCGGAGGCGGCTATATATCGCTTCCTTCCTGTCACTGCCGGTCGTCCTCGTAGCCGTAGTGCTGATTGTAGTGTGGCAGCAGCTGCAACCCCGGTCGGCGGCGGTCCCGTCCGAAAACGTTGCTGTGCCGGCGACCAGCGAGTCGGCCCCGCCACTCACTGCGGTGATCGAGCAGGGCCAGGACCTGGCCCGCCGCGGTGTCCAGGCCGTTGTGCCGTCCTGGACCGACGAGCAGCCACTCACTTTCTTGATCTTGGGCGTGGACCGGCGTGGGGAGGAGGTACCGCGCAGCGACGCCATTATCGTAGTCAACATTCATCCGGTCGAGCGGCGTGCCACGCTCATCTCGGTGCCCCGTGACCTCTATGTGGACATTGCCGGCCACGGCGTCATGCGGATCAATCAGACCTTTGTCCAAGGTGGCACGGAGTTGACCCGGCAGACGGTAGCGGCGGTACTCGGCCTGCCGGTTGACTATGTCGTCAAGCTAGAGTTCGAGGGCTTCGAGCGCATTATTGACACGCTTGGCGGCGTAGAGATTGAGTTAGCGCAGCCGCTCTACGATCCCTATTACCCCGATGATGCCTATGGGTTCAAGCCACTGCGGATTCCGGCCGGCCGGCAGCGCCTCAACGGTGAGCAGGCGCTCGGCTACGCCCGCTCCCGGCTGACCGACCCGGAAGCCGACTTCGGACGCATCAAGCGCCAGCAGCAGCTCTTGTTGGCGATGCGCGACCAGTTCCTCACCGTTGACATCCTGCCGCGGCTGCCGGCCTTGATCCAACAGTTGAGCGACGCGGTGACAACCGACTTTCCGCTCACAAAGATGCCGGCGTTGGCCAACCTGGGTACGTCCATTCCCGCTGAACGGATCACCCGCCTCGCCATCAACTACGATCAGGGGCTGGTCACGAGCACGGTTACCGCCAACGGTGCCGAGGTGCTCATCCCCGACTTGCCGCGCATTCGCCAGGTCGTCCAGCAAGCCGTCAACGGCAGCGCAGAGACAACCGCCGGAGCCGCGGCCCCCACCGCAGTGGCCGGCTAACCGACATGGGGCCGGATGGCCTCCGTGAGTTCGGCGATCAGGTCGGGTTTGGCGCGTTCGGCTGCCGGTAGCGCCTTGACTAGGCCGACGACCTCGGCGCCGGTAATCACCGGGAACACCGGATGACTCGCCTCCGTGTCCTGGCGCAGGAAGCGCGAGCGCATGATCGCCGGCTCGGCCAGCGCCAAGTCCAGCAAACGCTCCGCGGCCACCGTAACGCGGTCGGCGTTGCTCAGAGCGCCGTCCGCACCGTTCTCCGTATGCTCACCTGCCGGTGCGGCCATCGAGCCGGAGGCCAGCACCACGGCCGCACCGACCGGGAATCCACTCACCACGTATTCCCGCACCAGGCGCCGCGCGCTCTTCCACGGCCGCGTCAGGTCCCACGTCGGACTGCGGTCCCAGAGCTGCGGCTCGCCGTCGTCCGCCAGCCGGTACCAGCGATGCTCCTGCTGCACATAGGTCCCATCGAGGGCTTGGAGCGAGAGCACCAACGCGCCATGCGGTCCGAGCAAGATCACGTCGGCAAACGCGCCGTTGGGCGGCAGTGTGACCTGACGCAGCAGCACGTAGTCATCGTCCAAGCCGTCAGCGAGGTCACGGACCACGGCGCGCACCGCCGCCGGTGTGGCCGTCATCGTCAGCGCACGGCGCATTGAGCCAACCCCCCACACCGCCGCGAGAATGCCGCTAAACCCGACGAGGAAGTAGACGGAGGTGGGGCCGATGTCCAGGTAGCGGAGCACCAGCCACGTCAACAGCAGCACAATACCGAGCGACAGCAGCGCCGCACCCCGCGCCAGCCGGCGGCGAGCACGCCGGTGAATGTCCTGAGCCGTCCCGATAACACGCACGCTACTTCCGACCAACGACGGCGGCTCGCGGTCCACCGTCACCTAGAGGGTACCCGCTAGGCAGCATCTCCGGGGCAAGAAATGCAAGCCAATTCTGGACCGTCTCCATTTCTCTTCTCGCCTCAGTGGGACTGAGTCTATAGGTCCTGGCGAGTGAGAGGTAGGCCCTTGGCGTGTCCAAGTCCTGTAGCCGTATCACGGCGTTAGTGAAGGGTGCGGCGAGCAGACAAGCCGTTGCCCACGTGCGGACTTGCTCATTAGTCAAGCCGGGCGGGATGAGGAGTGCTTGGATGTCGCGCTGCGCCGCGTCCTGCTGGTCGAATGAGGCAATTGCGTCTTTTTTACCCTGATATACGAGTTCTAGGTGTCTTGGCTCGCGGGTTGTGGGTCGCCACGTGTCAAGCAGAGGTTGTCCGTCGGTAACTGTGGGGGTGCTCCGAGTGCTGATCCTAGCCATGGCTTCCCAGCGGGCGAATTCGGCATCGCTTATTTCTCTTGCCTCTTTCAGCAGCTCCCGCTGGAAGGCACAGGCGTCAAAGTCATCGCCGGCACGACAGAGAATTTCCAGGTTGGGTTGCGTTGACCAGCCCATTGCGGAAGACGTCAGGTTCGCAGACCCAATGAGGACCGTATCGTCAATTCGGTAGTACTTGGCGTGCAGTGAAGGGTGGAGCCTGAACGAGCCTCCCCGCTCAGTGACAATCGTGCGGCAGGCGACGTCGGAGGCGCCTACTGCTAGGTCCTGCGGATTCCATCTCGTGACGCAGATAAGGGATGCCGCCGGGCTAACGTCGGACAGCATCCTCGTAAGAGGATCAGCTTTGATGTACGGCGCCGCGATGACGAGCCGCTGGGCACCGGAGCAAAGCCGGCTCAACACGCTACCCGGCCGCCTGGGCATGCCTAGCCGTCTCTCTCGCGCAGTTGATTAATGAACTTCTCCACTTGAAGACCCCAAGTCCGGGCGATGTCCTGAATATGCATTCGCTCTTCCCGGGAATTTGTACCCTCTTCCATCCGTGCCCACGATGCCAGCAATAACCTCAGGGCGACGGTGGCCTGGAAAGCAGGATCACTCTCGTCGCTGTTCTCGTCAAGGCGTCCTTCGATGTGTTTGAGTAGGTTGTAGATCGCGTGGTCAGTATTAAGATTGATGAGTCGGACGCCCTGGTTCGAGCGCACATTAAACATCTGGTATCCGTCAAGCTGATCCGGGTTGAAGTGGTATGAGATTCCTTCCTGTACCAGCGTCTTTGCGAGCTCTTTGGCGTCTTGGGTGGCCTGGCCGGATTCAATAAACTGTTCCGTAAGGCCGGCCTCCCGTTCTTCGGGTGAAATCTGCTCCCGGTCTCTATCAGTCTTGGTTGGCTGCTCTCTACCGGCTGCTATAGCGTCTCGGTCTGCCTCGGTGGCAGTCTTCACGGCCTTTTTTTCTGGGCTTCTCTTCCCATCTTTTTTCGGTCGGTCCCGTCGCTGCTCAAACATCCGCCCGATTTCACGCATCATGGTGCGCGTCTCGTCCCGGATGTCTCCCACAATCTTGTGGATGTGATCATCGTCGATTCCCAGTTCGTCGAGGACAACAGGGTTAGGACGGTCGTCACGAGCAAGTGTCCTCGCAGCTTGCGTGAATTTTGCGACCATCTGTTTGTTATGGTCTACGCCAAACAGTTCGTCACAACTGCGACGGAAATTCACTTCACAGCCCCACCAGCGATTTTGTGGATTCTCAGCACTGCCACCCTCCCGGAGGAAGGCGACCTCGAGAACAATCTCCCTATCTTCCCGGACGACTGATACGCCAATGTTGTGTCTGGCGTGCTGGCCATAGTCAGTTGCACCTGGATTCTGTGTGACCCTATCCGTTTTCAGGGCCTCGGGCGTCACAATAGAATACTTAACATCAATTGTCTCTTCCCGACCGTCTACAGGAACCTGATAGGATTCCGTGCGCCATTCGGCAAACATCGGTTTGCTATCCCATGGCACCGGAGTAGATGTAGAATCCATCAGGTAGAGAGGGTCATTCGCGACAAACAGTGTCTCCTTGCGTTCTGCAGGTCGGTTTTCAAGGAAAGATGCGGCTCGTATTCTTACTATGTCAGCCCAAATGAAATGCCGATGGATGCGCCCGACTTCTCGGGATGTATTGTCCATTATCGCGCGGGCGGTTTTCCACTGAATCTTGTCTAGGTCGCTCCACACGACGAGAGTGCCTGAGCGGTGTTCATAGATTTCGTCGCTGCCAGCCGTTCTCCATGTCTCAGGTATCGATGTCTCTCGGTCGGGAAGAGGAACACTGTGGTCGCCCTGCTCAATGGTGTCGACATCAATGCTGGAGTGCCATACTGAATCAGGGCCATCCTGCCAAGTCCACACATCCACTCGCGTGCATTGGGACATTGATGATGTGGGCAGACCCATGCCGTACTTGCCGATCCCCCTATTGGAATCATGCCTCGTACCTCCTCCAAACTTGAGGGCATTAAAAAGGGTTTCCACATCCATGCCTGTGCCATTGTCCAGGACAGCAATTTCAGAAATCCGCGGCCGCATCTGCGTACCCACCCTCTTGATTTCTTCCATGCAGAGCAATTCAATCTGTTCAGCGTGTGCCTCTATCGAGTTGTCGAGGAGTTCGGCAATGGCATACGCGGTGTTGTGATACCGACTATCTCGAAGAGCGCGGATGGTGTAACTGCCGGGAAATAGGCTGCGGTCGGCATCTTTCAGGGCAGCGAGTTGGTCGTCCATAGTTCCTCCCAGTTTGTGAACGCATCGGTCACGGACCCGAACCCCGGCAGATTCGTGTCAACAACAGTCAGTATCTCGGCTCTTGGATTGCCACTAGCCCTGGGGCCGCGCATCGCTCGGCCCGCCATTTGCGAGTAGAGCACCAGCGAGGTAGTCGGGCGAGCGATAATGACGCAGCGGGTCCGCGGCGCATCGAAACCGGCGGTGAGCACACCGTAGTTGAATATTACCATATGTTCTCTACTGTCGCTCTTGAAAGCATCTATGATCGCCCGGCGATCTTCACCGGGCGTATTAGCAGTCACCGCGTTCGTTGCAATCCCCTCAGCTTGCAGGACCTCGTTGCACTCCAAAGCGCTTTCCACTGAGGGACAGAACACAATGGTACGTGGATGGCGCCGCACCGCATTCTCGGCGAGTTCGGCGATCCTGCGTGTGCGCTCGCGGTTGCGGCCCAAGTCGTCGAGATCATCGGTGCTGTAGTCCATTCCGGGGTGTGGTTCGGTGATGGCGGTGTCGGATTCGAAACTGATCGGCACAAAGCGCGCATCGGCCAGATAGCGGTTCTGGATGAGATAGGTGACAGGGCTGTCATGCCCCCTTGGGTCTATCGAAACCTTCTTGTGATCGAACATGTCGGCGAGGCGATAGTCTGCATCAGTGAGATTCGCAGTCCGTCCCGGCGTGGCCGTGAGGCCGAGCAGTGGTGGCCTCACACTACATAGCTGCTCAGTGATGAAAGAGTAGGTTGCGGCAACTGCCTGGTGAGCCTCGTCAAAGATGACGGCCGCGGCGCAGTGTGCGAGGTGCGCGAGGAGGGTATTGTCTTGGAATGCAACAGCCCGCAGCTTGGCAAGACCAGCCACCAGAAACCCGGACGGCAGGCGCCGTAGATCAAGCGACCGATTGCCCCAGTAGCGGTGAATGGCGGCATCTCGTAGCCCTAGATATGTCCAGGCTTTGGCAAGCTCGTCTGCCGCCTGTTCGCAAAGTTCCTCTGTAGATGCCAACCAGATGACCAGGGAGTCGTCGGTGTCTTTCCTATTGAGCAATTGGCAGGCGGTATGACTTGCGATTCTGGTCTTTCCGGCACCAGTGGGTAGATGAGCGACGACTCGACGCTCAGGAGACGCTAGGGCATCAAGGATATCGGCCAGAACCTGCCGCTGGTACGGGTAGAGCGGATACCTGGGGTTGACCGTTTCGGTTTGGGCCTCAGACACCGCAATGTCCCTCGCATTCCTCGTTGAACGGATTGATCCCGTTCTGACCTTGCGTTTCTCGTTCGGCGATGGCACTGGCGAGGGGGCGCCGGGCGGCATGAAGGTACGGACGGCCGTTCAGCAATTTCCGCACCGGATTCTTGGTGCTGTGGCGCAGCCACCGATCAAAGCGCACCGCCTCGTCGTAGCTTTCCGGCTCGGACTTCTTCAGCTCAAGCCAATGCTCGTCGGACCGATACGGACAGATGACGCAGGCCGACCGGGGCAGCACCCGGCCGGGATACTCCGCCGCAAACCACTCGACGCAATCCTGGCGCGTCATCCGCATGTCCACGAGCGGCCAGCGGTGCTCGACCCAGCGTTCCCGGCTGGGCTTGATGCGTTCCACCTCGTCCCAAGAAATCCCCAGCCACATCTCGGCGTGCCTACCGGTGGGGAAGGGCCGACCGCGCTGCCCGCCCGCCAGCGCGCGGATTCGCCGGTAAATGGGCCGGACCTTGTAATGGCTGGTGCATTGCCGCCGCAACATGCCCTTCTTGCCGTCCTCGTTGACCGTGAACAGGGGCACGTCAACAAAGCGATGGCCCGATACTGTGCGGGCCTTTCGCAGATTGGTCTTCAGATCACCGCTGGACACCCGGATGAGCGGGTAGTCGAGCTGCTGCTCCAGCCAGTCCAGATGACGGTACACGTAGTCCGGCTCCCAGCCGGTATCGGCAAACACGGCGATGTCCGGTTTGGGGTAGCCGTGTTCAGCCAAGCGCGGGTCGGAGCGGGAGAGCAGCAGTGCCAAGACGGAGCTTTGTACCCCAGCTCCCAGGCTGAGAGCGCGATAGACGACAGTGCTCGTCTCCACGACCATTCGGAAGCGTCCTTTACTCGGACTCGTCGTTCCACATGCTAACACGGCGCCGCCCCGCCGTCACTTCACGGCACCCGCCGCTGCATTCCCCCTCTCTACATGGTGGAGAGGAGGCTAGGGGGTGAGGTGGTGACCCTTACTCCTCCGCCGCCCACGCGCGGCTGCGCCGGACGGCGCGCTGCCACTGGGCGCGAGCCGTGCTCTCGGCAGCGGCCGCCGGCTGGAAGAGGCGTTCGGACTGCCAAGTGCGGGCGATCTCGTCGGTGGAGCCGTACCAGCCGATACCCAGACCGGCCAGGAAAGCCGCGCCCAGCGCCGTCGTCTCCAGTACCGCCGGGCGAATGACCGGCAGGCCCAGCAGGTCGGCTTGGAGCTGCATCAGGAAGTCGTTGGCCGCCGCGCCGCCGTCCACGCGCACCTCCGGGATGCCGATGGCCGCGTCGGCGACCATCGCTTCCAGCACGTCCGCGACTTGGTGGGCAATGCCCTCCAGCACCGCCCGGACCACGTGATCGCGCGTCGTGCTCCGAGTAAGGCCGATGAGCATACCCCGCGCGTGCGGGTCCCAGTAGGGCGCGCCGAGGCCGGCGAACGCCGGCACACAGACCACGCCGCCGCTGTCCGGAACTCGGCGGGCCGCCGCCTCGGACTCGGCAGCCGAAGCCAGCAAGCCCATTTCGTCGCGTAGCCACTGCACCGCCGCTCCGCCGACGAAGACGCTCCCCTCTAGGGCATAGTCCACGCGATCGGGAAGCTGCCAGGCGACAGTGGTCAGCAGACCGTGCTCCGATTGCGCCGGGCAGTCACCGGTCTGCATCAGCAAAAAGCAGCCGGTGCCGTAGGTCGTCTTGGCCGTACCACTATCGAAACACGCCTGCCCGAAGAGCGCGGCCTGCTGATCCCCGGCAATGCCCGCGATAGGCACTCCTGCCGGTATCGCGCCAACCGCCCGCGTCCGCGCCCACACCCCGGCGGACGGGAGCACCTGTGGCAGCACCGCCGCAGGTACGTCGAGCGCCGCCAGTAGCTCGTCATCCCACGAGAGGCTGTGCAGATTGAAGAGGAGGGTCCGCGATGCGTTGGTGGCATCCGTAGCGTGGAGCCGGCCGCCGGTCAGCTGCCACACCAGCCACGTATCTACCGTGCCGAAGGCGATCTCGCCGGCCGCGGCGCGCCGCCGCAGTTGTGGGTCCTGGTTGAGCAGCCAAGCGATCTTCGTGCCGGAGAAGTAGGCGTCGAGCACCAAGCCGGTCCGCTCGCGGAACAGCGGTCCAAGTCCAGCCTCCTCCAGCGCAGCGCAGTCCGCCGCCGTGCGCCGGCACTGCCAGACAATCGCCGGCGCCACCGGCCGGCCGGTCGCCCGTTCCCACAGGATCGTCGTCTCGCGTTGGTTGGTGATGCCCACGGCGGCGAAACGCGCTGCCGCCTCGTCCGGGGCGATCTGCGCCGCCGCCAGCGCCTCGCCCGTCGCGGCCAGCACCGTCTCCCAGAGCTGGTCCGGATCGTGCTCCACCCAGCCAGGACGGGGATACCCCTGTCGAACGGCCGCCGTTCCGCGCCCGACGATAGCCCCCGCCCGGTCAACGACCAGCACCGTCGTCGCCGTCGTGCCCTGGTCAATCGCCAGGATGTACTCGCCGCTCATCGCACCATCCAGCCGCCGCTGTGCCCGCGAATCATGCTACCGTTATGCCGCAATTCACACTAGCTCGCCTGGACAAATACCGGGAGGTCACGATGGTGGAACTGTCTTCCCAACCCTCTGAGGGCAAGCCGGTTGATTCTCCAACCACGGCTGCCGCAGCGGAGTCTCCAACCGCTAAGGCTAAGTTGTATGTTGACACCGAGAACCTCCAGAATAACGCCCAGGTGCTCATCGAGAGAGCCATCGAATCCTGGCCGGAGCAGGCACCTCCTCTTGCACAGTTGAACCTCTATGTCCAAGCCGACCAAGTTCAACTCTGGGACATGTGGGCGGAGAGCCGCTTCCCGCACTTGGGCGTGATGGTTCGTGGGGTACAGCACTTCAGTGAGCAGCCAGCCAAAAACTCGGCGGACATCGCGCTGGCAATTGACGCTATTGCGGAGTTTATGGCTGGGGCTACACACTTCGTCGCCGTGATGAGTGATGACAGCGACTTCATAGCCCTCTATGCGAAGCTGAAACAGTTGGCGGAAGGCAGTACCCCATTCCTCTGGGTGCTTACGGACCGCCCCGGCACACGGTCAGCCACGATCAGGGATTACTTTCCCAATGACTACATCCACGTTGTGCGTGCCCCGGTGATGGACAGTGCTGCGTCTGCCCCAACTCCCGCACCGGAGTCAAGTGATGATGCCGAGCAACCTGCCGAGCCATTCGCTGCGATGGCCGCCGCGATCATCCGAGAACTACCAGTCGGTTCCTTCAGGAGCACAGATTGTCTGCCGATCATCAAAGAACACTGGCCGAATCATCGAATGGCGAGCATGGAAGGAACAGAGTTCGGCAAAGAGTTCGCCAGCAAACTCTGGCCGCTGCTGAAAGAGCGTGGGGTCAAGCTAGTGGGCACTGGACCCCGCCGGTACGAGATGACCGAGGCAGCCAAGGCCACGAAGTAAAAGCACTCGGCCAGGCTGTCCTCCCCCTCTCTACATGGTGGAGAGAGGGCCGGGGGGTGAGGCCCGGTCAACCTCACAGCCCCCCACTTGCTACTATTCCAGTGAGCTTGCCGGTAATAGAAGGAGCATCATGGCTGCAACGAGAGAGAACATTGGCGTGGTTGGCTTGGGGCGCATGGGCGCCAACATCGCCCGCCATCTGCGCGACGAGGGCTTTGCTGTGGTGGCCGTGTACGATACCGACCGACCGCGGGCCACGGAGTTGGCCAGCGAGCTAGGCGCTACCGCCTGCGCCACGCTCGCCGACGTAACGGCACAGGCCGACACCATCCTGACCGTCGTCACCGACGACCCGGCCATGGATGCAATCTTTGCGGAGAGCGGCGACAGCCTGCTCGTCGACGCCGACGGGCGGCTCTTCATCAACTGCGCCACGGTCACGCCGGCGATCCACGTGACCATCGAAGCCCGCGCCGAACGGGCCGGCGCCCAGAGCCTTGAAGCCTGCATGGCCAGCAGCATTCCCCAGGCCCGCGACGGCACACTCTACCTCATGTGTGCCGGCCACCGCGCCGCCTTCGAGCGTGCCCAGCCGCTGCTCGCGGCCATGAGTGCGTCCCTGCGCTACGTCGGCACGGCTGGCCGCGCCGCGCAGGTCAAGGCGCTCGTCAACATGGTCATGAACATCAATACCGCTGGGCTGGCCGAAGGCTTGGGTCTCGGTCACGCCTTGGGCCTCGACGTGGCCATGCTCCGTGAGGTGTTTGCTCAGACCGGCGCCAACTCCCGCGTGCTGGAAACGGACGGCGAGGACATGGAGTACCGCGACCACGAGTGCTACTTCTCGGCCGCGCACGCCGCCAAGGACTCCGGTATCGCCCTGAGCCTCGCCCACGCAGCGGAGGTCGCGCTGCCGCTCGCGGCAGCGACCAAACAGCAGTTTGACCGGATGGTTGCGCAAGGTCTGGGTGAGCTGGACAAGTCCGGCATCGCCGAGCTGACCTTCCCCGGCCGGGGAACAGGAGATGCTGCGGGGAAGTAAGGGGAGTCGTGCCCTCCCTCCCCTGTCGCAACGGGGGAGGGTTAGGGTGGGGGCTGCCTCCCACCATCCCCAACGACGACGGGAGACCTGACAAATGACTGCGGAAGCTGCTCCGACGCTGGCCACTGCCCCCCTCGGAAAGACCGGGCACGCCGTCACGCGGCTCGGCCTGGGTGCCGCGCACATCGTCGGTGGCCAAGGCGGCGACCTGAGTGATGATGCGGCGATAGCAACCGTCCATCGCGCCCTGGACGTGGGTATCACCTACCTCGACACCGCGCCGCTGTACGGCGAGAGCGAGCGCTGCATCGGCCTCGCCCTCCGCGACCATCCGCGGGCCAGCGAGCTATTCATTGCCACCAAGATCGGCTTGCTGCCGGGACATCTCCCCGATTACAGCTACGCCGGGGTGATGCGGAACATCGAGACGAGCTTGGAGCGGTTCGGTCAGCCGATGCTGCACTTGGCCCAGATTCACGAAATCCAGGAGGAACACTGGGAGCAGGTGTGGAGTCCCGACGGGGCCGTTGCGGCGCTGCAGAAGGCCAAAGAGCAGCATCTCATCGGCCACATTGGCATCACCGGCTCGGACCCCCGCGCAGTCGCCCGCGCTATCGAGACGGACGTGTTCGAGACCGTGCTGATCTGGCGGACTTTCCACCTCCTGGACCAGACCATTGCCACAGCCACGCTCGATCTGGCCGCCGAGCGTAACATGGGCGTCATCGTCGGCACGCCGTTTGCCGGCTCCATCCTGGCCACCGGCGCGCAGACCGGCCCGCTGCCCGGTGAGGCGCCGCAGTTCATGTACCAGGATGCCCCGGCCGATTTGGTCGCGCGTGTCCGGTCCATCGAGGCGGTGTGCGCGCGCCACCAGGTGCCCCTCCGCGCGGCAGCATTGCAGTTCATTCTGCGCGACGACCGCGTGAGCACCATCATCCCCGGCGCGTTCAGTCCCGCTCACGTAGACGACCTGGTCGCGGCCGTCACCACCGACATCCCGGCCGCCTGCTGGGACGAGCTTGCCCCGTTGACCGGTGAGCGGGAGGTGGCAGCGCAGTGAGCATGACGACTCTGGTGGAAGCTTCCCTTCGGCCCCTCCGCGCCGCAGGGCGACAGCGTGTTCCCTCCCCCGTCCCGATGGGGCAGGGCCAGGGAGGGGGTCCTTCCATCCGCAAGAGAGGTCAGACACAATGACTAATCCACAGGCCCTAACCACCGTTGAGCGCGGCAGCCGGGCCTGGACCCGTGAGACCATTGACGACCCCACTACCTGGTACTACACCCTTTCCCCCGACTGCCTCGCCGCGCTCGATGCCTTTGTCGAGCGCCAGCGGAGTCATCTCCAGCCGGCCACCGACGTTCGGGTGCGCGTTTCGGAGTTGGCAGACTGCGGCGAGTGCCTGCAACCCGTCCTCCCGGCGCTCGAATCGGGCCGCGGCTTTGCCATCATTGACCGCGTGCCGCTAGACCGGTACACCGCCGATGAAGCCACCTTGATCTATTGGGCTATCGGTCAGTTGCTCGGCATCCCCACCGGCCAGGATCGGATCGGCACCCTGCTCTACGATGTCCGTGATACCGGCCAAAGCGTCACGCAGGGCGCGCGCTTCTCGGTAACAAACGCCGAAAGCTCGTTCCACATTGACGGCACGATGGGTCCCGACCTCCCCGATCTGCTGGGACTACTCTGTCTCAATGGCGCCAAGTCGGGCGGCGAGAGCCAGTTCATCAGCGCCTATGCCCTGCATAACGACCTGCTGGAAAACGACCCCGACGCGCTGCAAACGCTCTATCGGACGTTCTTCTTCGACCGTCGCAGCCAGCAGGAGGACGGCGAGCTACCCTACCTCTCCGCCCCCGTCTTTCGCTGGGACGGCAGCGAGCTACACATCCGCTATCTCCACTACTACACGCAGGTCGGCCATGAGCGGGCCGGCCAACCGCTGACCGCAGCCCAGCAGCACGCGCTGGCGGCAGTAGAGGATCGGCTGGAGCGGCCGGACCTCCGCGTGGAGTTCACTCTGCAGCCGGGCCAGATGATCTTCTGGAACAACCACTGGCTGCTGCACAACCGCACCGCCTTTGAGGACTACCCTGAAGTCGAGCGCCGCCGTCACCTGAAGCGCCTCTGGCTCCGCCAGCGGGCCAGTTGAGGCGCTGCCCCCCGCTGCTGCGGCAGTACGGCAGAGCAGGATGGCGTGTTTCCTCCCCCGTCGCGACGGGGGAGGGCTAGGGTGCTCACAGGGGTAGGTTTTTTGAAAACAGCGGAATGACACGGCGTCCGACCGGGCGGCATGCTGGGGGTGCTCACCACCCCCACCCCGCCTGGAGGGACGCCATGTCCGCACCGCCCAGTGTAACCCAATGGACGCAGCTCGTCGCCACGCTGGGCG
>JAJDUF010000004.1 GCA_022826725.1 Chloroflexota bacterium | reverse complement strand
GTGGAGAATGGGTTTTGCCAGTTCAAGCAATGGCGTGGGGTGGCGACGCGCTACGCCAAGCAGGCCGCTTCGTTCCTGGCCCACTGCCAGATTCGCGCCATCGCACTTTGGGCGAAGGTGATTTGACGACAGGCCCTAGCGAAGCCGCCGCTGAGTGGGTGCGCGCTTCACGGCAGCCGGACGAGGCGCGGGTGCATCGCGCAACGAGTAGCGCGTGACCCGCTACCTGCTGGACACGACCACCCTCATTGACTTCTCCAAAGGGCAGGAGCCGGTGCGCTCCAGACTCTTGGCACTGTTGGAGACCGATCACATCATTGCCGTCTGTGCCGTCAATTTGGCGGAGTTCTACGCCGGTATCGCGCCGGAGGAACGTGTCCGATGGGCCGAGTTCTTCAAAACCCTACGCTATTGGGACATCACCAAAGAATCCGCTATTTGCGCCGGTCAGCTGCGCTACGAATTTGCCCGCCAAGGCATCACGCTCTCGACCCCGGACACGCTGATCGCCGCCGTTGCCGAAGAGCAAGAGGCCGTCATCGTCACCGATAACGTAAGGGACTATCCGGCAGAGGGGCTTCGATTGCTGTCCTTGCGGAACAGCGAACCTTGAATGGGGCGCCTCCGTCACTATACCACGCGAACGGCCCCTGGCTCAGACTTCGTAGGCGGTCCAGGTGCCGAGGCAGCCGTGGCCGCGGCGCACGTGCAGCACGCCGGCGGCCGGGTCGGCGACGTAGCCGGCGGTGGAGTGCATCCCCTCCGCGCCGTGCCGACAGATGCCGCCCGGGTCGCCTTCGTGGTCCGCCAGGATCGTCTTCATGGTGTCCACGGTGATCCGGCCCCAGTGCTGCTGCACAAGCGCACGGATGCGGTCGAGGCGCGGGCAGGAATCAGCCAGCGAGTTGGTCTCGAACGGGGCAAACTGCGCTGTGACGTAGTGGTTGGTGTGCAAGCGGGTATCGGGATGCTCGTCTGTGAAGACGGCGATCCCCTCCGGCCGCGCCTCGACATCGCCAATATTCCCCTGCCCGTCGCACAGCACGACATTGCCTGCCGAGCAAACGCGGTGGTCACGATAGAGCTGCACGCAATCGGCCACCGTCCGCTGCTCCAAGGTGAGGCGCTTTAGAGGGTAGTGCGGGAGGCCCGGCTGCCAGGGCGCATCGTAGAGCGCATTGGCGAAGTGCGCGACACCGTACTCGTTCAGCCCGGCGTAGCCGAGCTGTCCGGCAAAGGTGACCATCACCGCCCGCGGCCGGCCGTCGGTCGGTTCGACGCGCAGCACGATAGTCACGTCGGCATATTCGGGTGCGAGGTCCTGGTTCTGCCCGGCCAGCGTGCGGCCGTCGGCGGTGGCCGCACCAGTCAGGGCAAAAGCCGTGCAGCCACCGTCCGCGGGGGCGTGCGCGGCTTCGGCGCGGGCCTGGCAGAGCACTGCCTCATCGAAGGAGATGCCGGCACCGTCGGCCAAGCCGCGGACCTCCTCGACGAACGCCGGACTGAGCGCCTCCAGCCGCGGGACGAACTGCCTGGCGTTGCGGCAGAGCGTGTCTCTGGGCAGCCCCGTAAGATGCTCGATCCAAAGCAGGTACCGCTCGACCAGCGGCGCGGCCTGCTCGCCATGTTGCCGCCCCAGCTCATAGCTGGTCCCACGAACGGTCACGACGGGAAAGGTATGCGTCCGGTTCATTCGCTCAGCCCCTCGCAGTGTGACGGACGGGCCGTGTACACACCCGGCCCCGGACGGTACCGGCCACTACCGATGATCGCGAAACTGGCGGTAGCGGCGATGGTAGTAGAGGAGGGGGGGCGCCTCGGGCTGCAGCAGCTCCGCCGCCGCGACCGCACCGACAAAGATGGTATGCGTCCCTTGCGGATACCGCGCGACCACGCGACAGTCGAGATACCCCAGGCTGCCTTCCAGAATGGGCGCTCCGGTCACTGCCTGCCGATACGCGACACCCGCAAAGCGGTCCGCGTCGCGCTCCGGGTAGCGGCCGGCAAACAGGTTGGAAAGCTCCTCTTGGCCCGCACTGAGCACGTTGACAGCGAAGACGCCACTTGCCTCGACCAGTCCGTAGGTGTGCGCGGACTGATCGGCACAGAAGAGCACCAACGGCGGCTCCACCGTCAGCGACGAGAACGAATTCACGGTCATGCCATGGATCTCGCCATCGTGGCAGGTCGTCACCACTGTGACACCGGTGGCCCAGTGGCTCATTACGTCCCGGAACGCATCATCCGACACCGCCATCACTCGCCCTCCCCAGCCGCCCCGCTCTCCCGCAGCCGGCAACGCTACGGCGAGAGTATAGCCCGCTGGACCGGAAGCCGCCGCTGCAGCCGTCATCCCCGTTGCCTCATTCGTCATTCCCGCTTGCGCGGGAATCCACCATCCTCTCTCCATCGCGGAGCAATAGAGAGGGGGCCGGCAGTGAGCGGCCGCCGCCGCCGTAGGGGCAACCCTTGTGGTTGCCCTCTCTCCGGATATCTGGCGCAGGCAACCACAAGGGACGCCTCTACGGTTTTTGCCAATGTGACCAAAGACTCTAAGCGCCGGCTGGACTGCTGTGGAGTGGTTTTGCCAAGTTGACCAAGATGCTGCATACTCTCGACATGACCTCGTTCGGCTCCCTCCTCCGCGCGCACCGGCAACACGCCCGGTTATCGCTGCCGGCCCTGGGGCGGCGGGTGCAACTCGACTTCAGCTACCTAAGCAGGCTGGAGCGCGGCCAGCGCGATCCCCCCCGCCGGGGCACCATCCTGGCGCTGGCGACGGCCCTGGACCTCACCGGTGAGGAGATCGACGTGCTCCTGGTAGCGGGCGGTCAGCTACCGCAAGCGTTGGCGCAGCTCGGCCCCTTGGACACCACCGTCAGCCAACTCACGGCCATCCTCACCGATTCCACCATCCCCGCCGCCGACCGCCAGCGGTTCCGGCAAGTCGTCGCGCTCCTGGCCGCGCAATGGCACGGTCGTTGAGCGGAAACCGCCCCCGTGGCCCGGCCCGGCCGCCGCCGATCAACCGCCGCCGGCTCGTCTGCGGTGCGAATAGCGTGCTATCCTAGTGCTGCACAGAAATTGCGACGCTAAGGATCATAGCGATGGCGATGTTTTGTGCATCATCTGATAGCTCATGGTGTGGCGGCCGAGGTCTGGTGAGCGAATAGCTATGTCGCACCGACATCGTTTCTTGGGTATGCTGGTGGGGCAGAGGTCGCGGGTGGTGGATAGTGCTATGTCTTCAGCGCATAGCGGGAGCGGCGGCAGGAGGACGAGGCCATGATCTGGGACTTCCCTACCCGTCTTCAGGAGCACCCCCTGCTATACGACTGGAGCGCCGACGGCCAGAAGCTCTACGGCTGGCTGCGGCGACGGGTCTGCCGCGGCGCGGCCGACTCCCCCCGCGAGGCACGCGAGTATCACACGCAGGGCTTCCTGACCGCCTACGCGACGGCGGACCTGCTGATGGCCCAAGCCCTACCCGTGAGCCGGAACACGATTACCAAACTGATTGCCGACATGCGGCAGCGCCGGGTGCTTGCCACACGCAACGTCGGTCATGGGCACGTCTTCCTGCTGGGCGAGTGGGAAGAACGGCCCAGCCGCCTCGCGGACACCCAACCGCTCTATTGGGAGGTGTTCTACCTGGACGGACTGCTGGCGCTGTCAGTGGGCCACGGTCCGGATCAGCGCCGGCAGCCGGGCGATACGGAGGGAGGTGCCGCGCACCGCTGAGCGGACAGCACTGCCCTACCCGCTGGGAGGCCGGCAGTGCCGTCCGGTCGGTCGGTCGAGAGAAATCCACCCTTGTCACCCCTACTACGCATCATTGCACGACGAGGAGCCAACTCATGGAACTAGAGTCCCACACACTTCAGTTGATGGGTGTCTACCGCTCGATCTACAACCACCTGGTGCGGCCCGACGTCACCCTGCCCGTCCGCGACTACTTCCTCACGCGGTGGGCGCCCCGGCTGGGAGGCGATCTGTCGCTGCTCATCATCCAGCTCCGCCGCCTCTGTCTCGCACAGGATGGTCAATCCGTCGAACTGTCCGCCGCAAAACTCGCCAGCCTCGTCGGCATTTCGGAGCGCACTCTGCGGCGCCACTTGACCGACGAGCGCCTCACCCCGTTTGTCCAACGTCAGCATCAGTGGCGCTACGATCTATCCGTTGGCCACGGCGTCCAGGCCCACAACCGCTATATCGTGGCGCTCGACGACCCGCTCACCGAGGAAGATGAGCAACTGGCCGTTGCGCTCGCTCAAGACACGGACCGCCCACCGCGCGCCGAAGAACTGAGCGCTCTCCCCGTCCCGCTCGGAACGGCCCTGAGCGATGCGGCCGCCAAGCCACCTACGCGCACTCAGCGCAAAGCGGCGGCCGCGTCACCACCGACCACTACAGCAGCCGCACAACCCCAAGCCAACCACGAAGTACCGGCGACTAGCCGTAATACACCCCCTGGCCCCTTAGCCGGACATCCTGACCGGCAGGATATGTCAGCCGGTCAATCTGACCACCTTAGCCCATCGGCCAGGTTGGAGCAGCAACCGGCAAGCAATGAGCCGGTCAAACTGGCCGACACGATTCGACGAATCGGATTCGATAGAGAATCGATTGTAAGTCACGCGCAACAGGCTACGTCCGTGCAACAGCGCAAGCATGGACCCGTTGACCTGCTCGCCGAGCGCCCCGATTGGCGTGATAAGGTTGATCACGCCGAGGGGATACTGGGCGAGACCGGCGCCTCACGCGGTTTTTATGTCAAGGTGCTGCGATCCCTGGAAGCACAAGACGCCATGAATATCTGGGAGCGTGCGCTCGGCCTGGCCCGCGAGCAGGACGCCGCCAGCATCCGGCGGTCGCGCGGCGCGCTGTTCAACACACTCGTCCGCCGCCTCGCCGCCGAAGCCGGTGTGACCATCTGAGGTGCCGGGGGCAGCCTGGTATGATGTGCTCGCTCGATTCTGCTCCACACTCTCCTACTTGAGGGTTACACACGATGCTTAGTACGCAACAACTCGATCTGATCCGCACGCGGGCTACGGTGCCGGCCTTTGCCGCGGCCATGCGGCGGCTGCACGCCGACGTAGCCTGGACATTCGAGCGGCCCCTGTACTTGCCGGAGCGCCCGGCTGGTTACTACCACGAGTTCTTCTGTCCGGATCATGCGGTCCAGCTCGAATACGATCCCACCAGTCCTCATCGCCATCGTTGCCCGGTGGACGGCGCATGGTTCTCCGGTGATCCGTATGACGCGGCGTGGCACTGGTCGCTCAACCACGACCTGACCGAGGCGGCGTTTCGACTCGCCCTGCTCTGGCAAATTGCGGGCGCCGCCGAGCACCGTGACAAGGCGCGGGATATTCTGCTCGGGTACGCTGAGCGGTATGCCGACTTCGAGCACGAGAACGGCCGAGCGGTGAAGGGCAAGGTCACGTTCAGTGCCCTAGACGAGAGCGTCTGGATCATTCCTCTGGCCTGGGCCACCTGGTTCTTGCGCGAGACGCTCCCGGCCGCCGACCTCGCCACCATCCGGGAGCAGTTGCTCATTCCCGCAGCGGAGCACCTGCGCGTCAACCGGCTGAACCGGATTCACAACATCGAGAATTGGCTGAATGCGGCCATTGGCACTATCGGTCTCGTGACCGACCGCGCAGACTTGACCGAATGGGCGCTGTCCGGTCCGGTCGGGTTCCATCAGCAGGTGGCACAGGGCATCCTGGCCGATGGTGCGTGGTATGAAGGCTCGGCGAGTTACCACTTCTATTCGCTGGCGCCCCTCCTCTGGCACGCACGGGCGAGTGAAGGCACCGAGACCGATCTGCGGCCGGTCCCGCAGATCCGCGCGATGCTGTCGGCTCCGTTCCGGTGGGCTTATCCCGACCTGACGCTGCCGGCGAGCAACGATTGCTGGTACCACAGCAGCCTGCTTGACGAGTGCGGTCACGGGATTCCGTCGTCGGCCGGCTTCTACGAAGTCGCCGCTGCCTGGTACGACGATCCGGCATACCGGGCCGTGCTCCAGCGCACCTACCGTGAGCGGCCGCGCGATACGGTCGAGTCCCTGCTCTACGGTCTCGACCCGCTGCCGGACGACGATATGCCCGTGCCGGCGAGTGTCCACCTGCCGCCCTCGGGCTACGCGGTGCTGCGTCATTGGGGCTCCCACGAGGACGAGCAGCCCTACCTCCTCCTAAAGTACGGGCGGCACGGCGGCACGCATGGGCATCCCGACAAGCTCACTATGATGCTCGCGCTCGATGACCAGCGGTTATCCCCCGATCTGGGCACACCCGGCTACGGGATCGGCCTCAACGACACCTGGTATCGGCATACCCTGAGCCATAACACGGTGCTGCTGGATCAGACCGCCCAGCCGCCGGGCCGCGGTGAGCTGCGGTGCTTCCGTGCCCCGGAGGACGGGCCTTTCGGCATTGCCGATGCCACCGTCGCGTGGGGTGAGCCTGGTCTCTATGGCGACGCTCGGATACGTCGCGTATTCCTGGTCGGGCAAGGCTACTTTCTCGATCTCTTCCTCGTGGAGCGGGAGGAGGCGGGAGAGATTGACTGGGTGCATCACAATCGCGGCGTGTTGACCGGTTCGCTCGACAGCCAGCCCTTGGCGCCGGGTGCGGAGGCACCCGAGGGGTATGCCCACCTCACCGATATGTCGCAATGGTCCGGCACCGCTGCCGCCACGCTGACCTTTGCCGGGGACGGTGCCGGGGTGCGGATGCATTTCAGCGGCGGGCCGCCAACCCAGGTCATCACCGCGCACGGTCCGGACAATCCGGCGTCGGAAACCATGCCCGTGGTCATCCGCCGGCGCAGCGCCCAGCGCACCTGCTTCGCGGCCCTCTTTAATCCCTACCGTTCGCAGCCCATCGTCGAGGGCGTGACGTGGTTCGCGGCGGAAGACCCGCACGCGCCGCCGCTGGCGTGCCTGGTGGAGCGCGGTGGTGCCCGCGACCTGTGGCTGCTGGCGGCCGATGCGGAGACGCGGCTCGCGGAGCTACCTCCGGCCGACCATGTCTTCACCTATCCCGTCGAGGCCGATGCCTCGTGGCCCGTTCACCGACCGCCGCTGGCTGATCGCTGACGGCTAATAGCTGATAGCTGATAGCCCGCCAAAGGAGCGCTCCATGCGTATTGACAAGCTGGACGTGTACTACGTCTCAATGCCACTCATCTACCCTTGGCGGACCGCCTATGGCGTGGACTACGACATCCATTCCGTGCTGGTGAAGGCCACCAGTGGTGGGCATGAGGGCTGGTCCGAGTCCACGCCCTTCTTTGCCCCCACGTACCTCCCGGAAAGCGCCGGCTCCGTCTATTACCTCGTCACGGAGGTCTTCGGCCCTCATATCGTCGGCCGCGACTACGAGACGGCTGCCGACCTGAACCGGCGCCTCGACGTGTTCAAGGGCAACAGCTTCGCCAAGGCCGCGCTCGAAATCTGCTGGTGGACGTTGGAAGTCGCCCGGACGGGGACCCCGCTGCACCGTCTGCTCGGTGGTGAGACGCGCGAGGTGGTCGCTGGCGCCGACTTCGGCATTCAGGACTCGCTCGACATGCTGCTCGGCAATATCCAGCGGGCCGTAGACGCCGGCTTTCCGCGGATCAAGCTCAAAGTCGCCAAAGGCTGGGACCTCGACGTGCTGCGTACCGTCTGCGCCACTTTCCCCAAGATGACCTTCCACATAGACTGCAACGCCGGCTATACGCTCGACGACCTGCCGTTCTTCAAGGCGATTGACGGGCTAGGGCTGGCGTTCATCGAGCAACCGCTGCACTATGCCGACGTGCTCGACCACGCAGAGCTGGCCCGGCAGATCGAAACACCGGTCTGCCTCGATGAGACGATCACCAGCGTCAAGGCGGCGGAGCAAGCCATTCGGGTGGGCGCGTGCCGGTATATCAATATCAAGCCGGGCCGCACCGGCGGGCTGTCGAACTCGCTGGCCGTTCACGACCTGGCGCAGCAGGCCGGTATTCCGGTGTGGGTTGGTGGCATGTTGGAGAGCGCCGTCGGCGCCGCGTTCTGTATTGAGCTGGCGACACTGCCCAACTTCACCTACCCTGGCGACGTGTTCCCCTCGTCCCGCTTCTACGAGCGGGACCTGGCCACACCGCAGCTGGAGCTGACGCCGCAGCTGACCTTCGAGCCACTTACCGGAGGCTTGCCCACCCCCGACCCGGAGCAACTCGCCAAGCTGACCGTCCGCCACCACTCCGTAGTGCCTCCGGCCTAGTCGGTAGCCCCCATCCTAACTCTCCCCCGTTGCGACAGCGGAGGGTACACGTCGTCCCCCCGCCGCAGCGGGGGGACCATAGGGGGGGCGAGCCACGAGCATTGCCCCTCTCCATCGTGCGAACGCACCGGGGAGAGGATTTATCTTGCCAACTGGTACTTTGCAAACACGCCCTAGTCAGCCGGCCACTGAGCGCACGGTGATATTTATGTCAAGCGACCCCCGTATCTCGCGCTGCCAGGATGAGCGCAGCCGCGGAACGTTTGGCTGCCGCCGGGGTGTATGGCGGGAGCTTGCCAGTACCTGGAGTCGCGAGCCCCTGGGTGGTGAGTTGTGTCAATGCTTCTTCAGCGGTTGGCGCCAGTGGTCGCAACTCGGCAAGGGCTTGGCCGCGCCAGGTGATGCACAGTGTCTGGCCGTGACGTACCGCTTCCAGATAGTGTCCAAAGCGCAGCTTCAGCTCGTGGGCTGTTACCGGCATGGAGCTATTGTAGCCTACCGATGCACTAGGCTGTCTCTGTTGCTGCCGGGGTGGTTGCCGAATCCTCGATCACCTTGCCGTCGGACATGTGGATGGTGCGGTTAGTGCGCTCGGATACGCCGGGGTCGTGGGTGACGATGATGAACGTCTGGCCGCGTTGCTCGTTCATCTTTTGCATCACTTCGATGATCCCGGCTGCCGTCTGCGTATCCAGTTCGCCGGTCGGTTCGTCGGCGAGCACGATAGCGGGATTGCTGACGAGCGCCCGCGCAATGGCGACACGCTGCTGCTGACCGCCGGATAGCTCGGTCGGCTTGTGGGTGAGCCGGTCTTCGAGGCTGACCGCCGCCAGCGCCTCCCGTGCGCGCTCGCGGCGGTACCGGTTGGACACGTTGGCGTAGCGCAACGGCAGGGACACATTCTCTTCGGCGGTGAGGATGGGCACGAGGTTGTGCTGCTGAAAGACAAACCCGACCTTCTCGCGGCGGATGCGGGGTAGCTGACGTTTTGGTACCTGCGTCACGTCAACGCCGTCAATGATGACCTGTCCGCTCGTCGGGCGGTCAAGGCACCCGATCATGTTCAGCAGCGTTGACTTCCCCGATCCCGAGCGTCCCATGATGCTCATGAACTCGCCGCGATGGATCGTGAGATCCATGCCGGCCAGGGCGTGAATGGTCTCCCCGCCCATCTCGTACTCACGCCGGAGATCGCGCAGCACGACGATGGCGTTGCGTGGCACGGGGGCCGCGTTGTGCTCGGCGCCGTTGTCGGCCGGCGGTGCTGCGCTGGGTCGCAGCCACGATGGGATTCTCATGCTTCCTCTCCTGGGTTGGCCTCGTTGGCGTTTCCCGGTTATGTCCGCGCATTCGGTATATTCCCGCCCCCGTCGCAACGGGGGCGGGCGAGGGTGGGGGCCAGCCCTCGACTACCTCAGTTGTCGTCTTGCGGTTCAGGCGGCGGGTTGGCGTCGGTGAAGTCGACCTTGGTGGTCATGCCGGGACGTAGCCCCGACACCTCCTCGCTGAGGGCCACCGTTGCCGTGTACATCGTATCGCCACCGGAGACGGTCCTGCCGAGCGGGTCAATCCGCGCAATGCTGCCCGTCAAGGAGTGCTCCAGCGCATAGATGAGCACCTCGACCGGCTGCCCGGCCGCCACTCGCGCCACGCCGTTTTCGTCCAGATCGCGCGTCTCGATCACCAGGCGCGACAGATCAACCAGCGTGATGACCTGCGTACCGGCGCCCACGCGCTCGCCCTCCTGCAGGGAGATGGTGGCCACGGTCCCGCCGAACGGTGCCCGGAGCGTGGTGTTCGCCAGGGCTTGTTTTGCGCTGGCGAGCGCCGTTTCGGCACGGGCCACCGCCGCTTCCGCCTCTTCGAGCGCGGCCGCCGTCGGCGGTGCTTGCTGCAACGCTAACTGGGCCTCCGCTTGAGCCAAGCTCTGTCGGGAGGCGACGATCTCGTAGGGTCGGGTGGCTTGCAGCCGGTCGAGGCTGGCCTGCGCTTGATCCACGGCGGCTTGCGCCGTGGCGAGGTCGCTGTCCGAGGCGTCCGCAAAGAGCTTCTGGCGTTGGGCTTCCGCCTGCCGGACCGCCTGCCGAGCAACTTCCAGTTCGGTCGCGCTCGGCTGGAGCAGCCGCTGACGCTGGGATTCGGCCTGGTACATGGCCTGGCGCGCGGCTTCCAGATCGGCCACGCTCGGCTGGAGGAGTTTCTGGCGTTGGGACTCGGCTTGGACCACGGCTTGGCGGGCGGCTTCCAGGTCGGCGGTGCTCGGTCGCAGCAAGCGGTCCAGGTTGGCTTGCGCCTGCACCAAGCCGGCCTCGGCCTGCGCGATCTCGGTTTCGAGGGCCGAGCCGACTTTGGCGAGCGTGGCGCGGGCCTGCTCGACGGCCGCCTCCGCCGTCCGAACGTCGTAGGTCTTGGGAGCGGTGAGCTGCATCAGCGTGATCTTCGCTTGCTCGACGGCGATCTCCGCTTGGCGCAAGGCCCATGGCGTGGCGCCACTAAGCACCTTGTCCAGGTTGTTCTGTGCGATTTGAACGGCAATCTCGGCCCTTGGGATGTCGGCGTCGGCCGCCGCGATCTGCGCGCTACTGACTCCGCGCATACCGGCAGTCGCATCGCGAGCGGCGCGGGCGCCGTCGAGTCCAACGAGCGCTTGCTCGACGGCAAGCTCGGCCGCCCGCACGTCTTCGGCGCGTGGCGAGCCGTCGCGGAGCTGGGACAGCGCGTTCTCTGCCGTATCAACGCCAGCCTGGGCTGCGGCAATGTCGTTAGCCGTCGGCCCGGTCTGGAGCTGCTCCAACCGGGTCAGCGCCGACTCCAGACCGGCCTGTGCGCTCATGAGGTCCCCACCCTGCGCTGCTTGGCGCGCCGCCGCGAGGCGAATCTCCGCTTGGCGCACTTGGGACTCCGTGACCCGTAGGTCTTCGGTGCGTGGGCCGTCTTCGAGGGCAGCGAGACGTGCTTGGGCGGTGGCAAGGGTGGCGTCGGCGACAGCCAGGTCTTCGGCGCGAGGGCCGTCTTCGAGCACGGCGAGGCGCGCTTGGGCGGTAGCGAGCGCGGCGTCGGCAGCAGCCAAGTCGGCGGCGGTCGGGTCGTCTTCGAGGGCAGCGAGACGCGCCCGAGCGGTAGCCAGCGCAGCATCGGCGATGACCACGTCCGCCGCCGCCGGCCCTTGCGTGAGGGCGGCGAGGCGGGCTTGGGCGGACTGAAGCTGGGCGCGGGCGGTCTGCTCGTCCGCGCCCGTCGCGGCTTCGAGCTGCGCCAGCCGGGCGCGGGCAGCCGCGACGGAAGCCTGGAGGGAAGCAATGTCCTCCGGGCGCGGGCCGGTGCGGAGTTGGTCAAGGGCGGCGCGCCTGGCCTGCACGTCGTTTTCGGCCGAGCGCAGTTGCAACTCGGCGTCGCCCGCATCGAGTGTGGCCAGGATGGTGCCCGGCTGCACCAACGCCCCTAGCTCGACGGGCACCTTCGTCACCGTCCCGCCGACGCCAAAGCTGAGTTTGGCCTCCTTGGCGGCGACCACAATGCCTTCGGTGGTCAGCGGGTCCGGTTCGGCGGTAGGCGTTGGCTCGGCGACGATATCTTCTCCGCCGATGAGCCGGGAACCGATCAGGCCAATCGCCACGCTCACGATGACGAGCAGGGCGATCCCGATAATGATCCGACGCATAGAGGTTCTCCTTCTGTGCTTCCTTCAGCGTAGTCTTGGTCCGTGTATTAGGTGCTGCGGAGCGCCTGCACCGGGTCGAGCCGCGACGCGCTCCAAGCGGGATATAGGCCGGCCACCCCACCGATGGCCACCGCGAACGCCATGGTGAGGGCCACCAAGCGCGGGGTGACGAGGAAGAGCGGCGCGCCGGAGAGGGCCTCGGCAAAGGCGGCGTTGAGCACTTGGGCGAGGATGGAGCCGAGCACAATGCCGACAATGCCCCCGAGCAGCCCGATCATTGCCGCTTCGAGCAGGTATTCACCGACGATAGCGCCTTCGCCGGCCCCGACCGCCTTCTTCAGCCCGATCTCGCGGGTACGCTCCCGCACCGACATAATCATCGTGTTCACGACCGATAGCCCGCCGACAATCGCGGCGAGCAGCGACCCGCTGAGCACGATGGCTTGGAAGATCGCCATGGCTTGGCGGATATCGGCGATCTGCCGCTCGGGCGATTCGGCGGTAACGTTAGGCACCTGCTTGGTGATCCGCTCAGCCACCTCTTCGGTGATCTCCGGACTCTCCGGGATGACGGTGATGCTGCCGACGACCCAGAGCGGAATACTCTGCACCCGGCGCGCCGTTTCGAACGGCACCACGGCAAAGTTATCGGGGAAGGTCTGCGTGCTCTCCATCACGCCGACCACCGTGAGCTTCTTCTTCAGCCAAATGATGGTATCGCCGACCCCCACCTTCTTGTCGGCGGCGACGTTGGCGCCGAGCACCGCCTTGTAGGTGTCGCCACGCTCTAGCCAGCGCCCGTCTCGGAGGCGGACCCCCTTGAAGAAGACGGTGTCGTATTGCGGCGCGATGCCGAACACGGTTTGGGGCGGCCCGAAGGTAATCCCCTCTTCCTGGTCGTCCTCGTCTTCGATCAACTGGCCGCCCAAGCTGCGGACCACGGCCCGCACGCCGTCCACGCGCTCGATCCGGCGGACGGTCGTCAAGTTGATCTGCTTCGTGGAATTGACATCAATGGTGTTGCCGGCGATCTGAATAGCGCCGTCAATCTGCCGACTGAAGTTCTCGGTCATCCCGCCCATGACCGTCAGCGCAAACGTCCCGATAACAATGCCGAAGATTGTCAAGCCGCTCCGTACTTTGCGCCGCGCGATGTTGCGGATCGCCTCACCCATGCCGTGTCCTCTTCCTGCCGCTACGTTCTCTAAGACAGCCGCGCTTGCGCGTCGGTTTCAGCGCGCGGCGCCAGCCGGAGAGTGCGGCCCATCAGATATTCTTGGCCCCAAGGGGTGATGATGTTACATCGTCTGCCGGCCCCCTGCCTGGCCTTTGCTATACTGCCGCCGAACGAGAGCGTGGGGGGAGAGTCCAAAGGATATTCGAATGAGCGTATCTATGCGTCAGCTTTACGCCGCAGCGGACGAGCGCTTGCGGCAAGATGAACCGGTCGCCGTGACCACCGTCGTCGCTACGCGCGGCTCCACCCCTCAGAAAGCGGGCGCCAACATGCTCATCTTCGCCGACGGCGCGATGCTGGGCACGATTGGCGGCGGCTGCGTTGAGGCCGACGTGTGGGCGGAGACGATGCGCCTGCTCCGCAACCGGACCTCGGGTCTGCGGGAGTTCGTGCTCGCCGACGACCCGGACGATCCCGGCGGCGACGTGTGTGGCGGGACGATGGAGGTCTTCATTGACGTGCTGACCCCCGAGGCGGAAACCGCGGCGTCGTGATGGCTACCCCTTCCTATGCCGGCCGGATGGCCGCCCTGCTGGATGAAGAACGGCCGTTTGCCCTCGTGACGGTGATCCGGGCGCGCGAGGTCGCCGGCTACGTCCCCGGTCAAAAGCTCATCGTCACCGACTGCGGCACGGTCGAGGGCGATCTGCCCCCCGGCGCTGTGCGGGAAGCCATCGCCGCCGCGGCCCAGGCGGCCATCGCCGGCGAGCACATCCAACTGGCCCGGTTCACCTCCGCTGGTGCGCCCCTGCCCGCGCGCGGTGGCAGCCTGCGTCAGGCCGAGCAGCGGGAAGGGGCCGTGGTCGAGGTTTCCATCCAGCCCCACTTACCGCAAGAGCATCTCATCATTGCGGGCGCCGGCCATATCGGTGAGCCACTCGCGCAGATCGCCAAGGTGCTCGGCTACCGAGTCACGGTCGTTGATGATCGCGCACACTTCGCCAACCGCGAGCGCTTTCCGGATGCGGACCGGGTGATCGCCGCGGGGTTCGCCGAGACGATGGCGCAGTTGCGGCTCCATATGCGGACCTATATCGTGCTGGTCACGCGCGGGCATGAGCACGACGAGGCCATCCTGGAGCAGATCATCAGCTCGCCGGCCCCATACATCGGCATGATCGGGAGCAAACGGCGCGTGCTGGTCGTCTTCGAGCGGCTGGTGGCCGAGGGTATTCCCGACGAAAAGCTGCATCGGGTGTATGCCCCTATCGGGCTGGACATCGGGGCGCGCTGGCCGGAAGAGATCGCCTTGGCGATCATGGCCGAGATCGTAAACCTGCGGCGGGGCGGTGGGGCGCCGTCGCTGTCCCTCCGCGCACAGCGCGCCACTGACCACTAGCTACTGACTACTGACTACCGACAAAGAGGCCGCTATGCAACAGCAAGCGTCAGCGCCGGCCGGAGCCGTATTCCCGCTCAACCCTACGCGGGAATACCCGACGCTCGTCCGCGGCGCGGGCATCCACGTCTATGACCAAGACGGCAAGGAATACATTGACGCTATCGCCGGCATCGCCGTGGCGCTCGTGGGCCACGGCGAGCAGCGCGTGGCAGAGACTATCGGTCGGCAGGCTGGTACCCTGACGTACTGCATCTCTAACATTTTCAGCAATCGGCCCGCAGAGGACTTGGCTCGCCGGCTGGGCGCGCTCACGCCGGACACGTTGCAGCACTTTCTGTTCACCTCCGGCGGCTCCGAAGCGACGGAAGTGGCCATCAAGCTGGCGCGCCAGTACTATCTCGCCCGCGGCCAGGAGCGGCACGTGGTCATCGGCCGGTGGCAGAGCTACCACGGCGCCACCTTGGGCGCGCTCTCCGCCACCGGCCACCGCGGCCGGCGGGCGAAGTTCGAGCCGTTGCTGCTGGACTTTCCGCACATCGAGCCGAACTACTGTTATCGCTGCCCCTTCGGCAAGACCTATCCCGACTGCGCGCTGGAGTGCGCGACGGCGCTGGAGACCGCGATTCAGGAGGCTGGACCGGAGCGGGTGGCGGCCTTCATTGCCGAGCCAATCGTGGGTGCCGCGGCCGGCGCGACCGTGCCACCGCCGGAGTATTTCCCCATCATCCGCGAAATCTGTGACCGCTACGACGTGCTCTTTATCGCCGACGAGGTGATTACCGGGTTCGGTCGCACCGGGCAGACCTTTGGGATGGAGCACTGGTCGGTGACGCCCGATCTGATGACCATGGCCAAGGGTATCAGCGGTGGCTATGCCCCCCTCGGCGCCGTGGCGGTGTCCGACCGCGTGTGGTCGGTGTTCGCCGAGCAGCAAGTGACCTTCGATCACATCTTCACCTACGCGGCCAATCCCCTGTCGGCCACCGTCGGCTCCGCGGTGCTCGACATTTTGGTGGCAGACGATCTGGTACAGCGGTCGGCGGCGCGCGGGGAGTATCTCTTCGCACAGGCCGAGCGGTGGCGCAAACATGCCATCGTCGGCGATATTCGCGGTCGCGGCTTGCTGCTCGGCGTGGAGCTTGTCGCTGATCGCGCGACCAAGGAGCCGTTCCCACCGGAGGTCGGCGCCAGCGCGCGCCTGGCAGCCCACTGTTTCGAGCGTGGCCTGGTGATCTATCCGGGGAGCGGCTGTGTGGATGGGGTACAGGGCGACCACTTCTTGCTCTGTCCGCCGCTGGTCGTCACCGAGCCGCAGCTTGACCGCATCGTCGAGCTACTCGACCAAGCCCTCGCCGCCACGGCCCGCGAGTTGGCCGCAGCCTGAGCGGTGGCCAGTAGTTAGTGGAGCGGCGGTGGTGCGGCCCATCCGTCATTCCCGTGCAGGCGGGAACCAAAAACCGGCCTCTCCCAGGTGAGCGAAAGCTGGATCACTGCTTTCACGGCACTCCATCCGGGGGTAGGCAACGGTCTCCGCAGGCGGGAATCCCCTCGCCGCTTTAGCTGAGGCGCGAGCGCTCATCCCCTTGGGCCGTCAGCAAGCGGGTGTGCCATTCCAGCTGCTGGCGGAGCCGCTGATTGTCTTCCTCCAGCTCCGCTACCCGCCGCTGCGTAAGGGCCGTGTGTTTCCGCTCGGCCTTAAGCTCGTGTTCCAGCCGGCGACGCTTATTGCTGGCGAGTTTGTCAATGGCCGTCGTGATGATGCCGGTAACGCAGCCGATCGTGACGATTGTGACGACTGCCATCCAAAACTCCATGCTGCCCCTCCGCCTGACCTTCATAAGGGTAAGGTTTTTTCACTGGGGCGCAAGCTCTCCAGTGCCTAGCCCCCGGTCTCTTCCCGCGCTAGCAGGAGAGGCTGCGCGGTGCCCGGAGCGCCGCTGCCGCTAGATACAACGGCCAGTGCCGGTTGCCCGTTCTAGCTCGGGAAGGCTGGGCTATCATGGAACACGACATCTTCCTAATTTATATACTCGTCCTCATCGTCTTGTTCACTCTCGCCTATCTTTTCCTCCGACTGCGGCGAGAGGCCAAGGCAATAGCTGCGCGGCGCCAGGCGCGGATCAATGCCGACCCGGTCCGGCGTCGGTGAGCGGTGCTTGCCCCTCGTGGCTGCCCGCACCCCGTCCCTCTGCCACGGGGAAAGGGGCAATCATCGGGAGGCCGGGGATGTGGCTTGGGCTTCCACTACGTCTGCAGCCGCTCTGGTTAGAGCCAAGGGGACTAGCGATACTTCCAGGTAATGCGCCCCTTGGTGAGATCATATTCCGATAGCTCGATACGCACCCGGTCCCCCACGAGCACCCGGATATAGTGCTTCCGCATCTTCCCGCCAATATGCGCCAGTACGCGATGACCGCCATCCAGCTCTACCCGGAAGACGGCATTGGGTAGCGTCTCTCTGACCAGTCCATCAACCTCCAGCGCTCCCTTACTCGGCACTCACACCCTCCTTCATTCGGCAACCGACAGCCAGCACGACATCTCTAGCATAGCACCGGACCGGAGACGCTTCAACTGCCTCGACATGGGGTTGGCCCCCCTATCGTCCCCCCGCCGCAGCGGGGGGACGAGCAGTTCCTTTCCCCGTCGCCACGGGGGGCTTGGGGTGGGGGCCGGTCCCGATCCTGGGTTAGCCCGTCTCGACGGTGACGGCCGGTGGGTGCGCGAGGTCTTGGTAGCGTGCGTGGAGGTCGGCGTCTTGGGCGTTGCCGCGGTGGATTAGCACGCGGTACCGGAAGGTCAGCCGCGCGCCGTCTTGGAGCAGCAAATCGCCACGCTGCGCCGGGTCGCGCGTGTAGTCGCGGCGGCCGAACGGGTTGGCCGTCATCAGCCCGTAGTTGCGGACGTGCCAGTGCGTCGGATGGCGGGGGTTGTCGGGATGGTCCATCAGGCAGATGCCGAGCGTCTGGCCGGCGACCGGGCCGGAATAGTCGCACCACTGTGCCCGCTTGCCCCACGTCTCCGCCTCTTGGATGCCCCCGGCGGCGTTCTCGATGCGCCCCGCCTCCTTGGCGTCCATGCTGGTCGCCACCCGCACGGAGATGAGGCCGCCTTCTTTGGTGTCGCCGAAGAGCACCGCGCCGGTGCTGGCCCGGAACGCGAGCGCCGCATCGAGCAGCCGCTCGTCGTCGGACGTGTGGTAGACGGTCACGGTGCGCTGCTCGGTCAGTACCACCGCGCCCTCCGTATCGAGCCAGTCCAGCGCCTGCGTGAAGCTCCCCTGCACCGGGCCGGAGGTCAACTGCTCGAAGCCGCGGTGCTGCATCGTGGCGTGCCCGGGGACCTCGCTCCAGTTGTTGGTTTCGTTGACCTCGCCGTGTGCGAAATAGAGGCCCCGGTGGTGCGGATGGTCGTGCGTTTCGCCCGGCACGTCCGGCTCCATCGGGAACCCGCGCGTCACCAGCGCACCACCCGGTCCGACGACGGGATGGAAGTAGGGCCGCGCCGGCACCTCGGCGTAGTGGTAGGAAGTAAATCGGTCGCCGCCGACCGCGATGTCCAAATGCGTTCCGTTCCGGTCGGTCAGCGTCACGCCGCCGGCTCCTGCAGGTGCGGCGCCAGCGGTAACGACGGTGTAACGGCGGGACTCGCCGGCCGGGAGGTCGTCGAGCAGCCATGCCAGTTGCACCTGTCCCGGCTCGGCCGCCGGCTCCACCTGACAGGGCGTCAGCCGGCCGCTTTCATCGCGGAGAGCCACGGCCCCCTCGGCAACTGCTGCCGGGAGCGTGGCCACCACGGGGCAGTTGTGCCGGCGGTGAAAGCCGGCGTGTACGACGACAGTAGTTGCGGTCATCGGTATCTACCTCGTGTGGCCCCCGCCCCGCAGAGGGACAACATATCCCCTCCCCCACCGCAGCGGGGGAGGGCTAGGGTGGGGGCTAGGGGAGTGAGTCCCGCTCAGGCGCAGTCGGGGTGATCGTCGCCCCAGCGACCGAACTGCACGTCGTTTTGCCCGTCTTGGTTGATCTGGGACATCCGCTCGCGGGCGTCCAGCCACATCTGGGTCCAGCGTTCGGGGTCGCGCAGTTCCGTCTCGGGATTGGCGCGGCTCCGCGCGACAAAGCCGGGGAACAGGTGGCGGCCGGTCGGCTCGCCCGTGGGGTTGTAGCGCAGATCGAAGCTCCAGCGGACCTCCTCGCTGACGTTGGGCAGCGAGGAATGGACCATCCGCTTGTGCAAGAAGACCACGCTTCCACGGTCCAAGGGAATCGGCTTGGCAATATCGGCCGCGAAGAGCTTCTCCGGAATCTGGCGGCCGGCCGCCGGCGTGAGTTTGTTGCCCATGTAGTTCAGGCAATGCGTGAGGAGATCACCCCTGTGGCTACCGGGTACGACCCGCAGCGGGCCTTTTTCAATCGGCGCATCAAGCAGCGGGAACCAGACGGTGAGCATCTTGGTGTCGTCGGCCTCCGGCGTCACCACACCATGATCCTGGTGCCAGGCCGTCATGCCGATGACCGCGTCCCCGTGCTCGTTCTTGGGGAGGTACTGCTCCGGCGGCTTGATCCGCACGTGCTGGACCGGATTCGAGTAAATCTCCGGGCCGATGAGCGATTCGATGACATCGAGCAGCGGCTCGTAGACGAAAGCGTTGAACACGGCCGGGCCGGTCCAGAACGGCGTATCGCGCTTGACGCCGCTGAACGGCAGCGAGAAGTCGTAGAACTGCTGGTGGTTCTTGCCGGTCTCGGCAGAAATGCGCGTGATGCGCTCACTGAAGGGGAGCTCTTCGTAGCGCGAGGCAATGTCCCCCTGCTTGTAGAGGTGGTCGGCGAGCCTATCGAGCACTCCGTGATACTCCTGAATGACCGGATCGAGGACGGCCTCGGGGTCCAGCACGTCCTCGACGACTAGGTATCCCTGTTCGTTGAAGCTGTCAACCTGCGCTTGTGTCAGCGATCCCATCCTACTCCTCCGTCATGACACCAGGCGGCCTGAGAACAATTGCCGCCTCCCGCCAAACGATGATAGTACACCATTACGGCCGTCAGGTCACGTGTTTTGCCGACGCAAACTGCGTTGCCCCGTGTCGTCCAGCCGGTCCGCCTATCCTTCCCCTCGAACGAGTCGCCGGGGTAGTGTCCCTCGCCAATTCGTCGGAGCGGCATTCTTTTTACCCTGCTACGGCGGCCGCATGTGCCCGCTGCATGTACGCCAGACTATCGCGGGCCACGTTCTCCGGGCCGGGGCTGAAGTCGAACGCCTCGACCGACATCCAGCCATCGTACCCGATCTCGTGCAAGGCGCCGAATATCTCCACGAAGTCGGTGTCGCCGGCGCCGGGACCACCACTGTTGGCGTCGTTGGCCTGGCAGTAGGCCGTGTACCCTGCCGTGGTGCGGATAATCTCGGCCAGACTCTGCTGCTGCGTTTGCACTTGAGCCGCCAGACTGCGCCCGTCGAGAATGAGCCGCAGGTGCGGATGATTGACCTCCGCGATAATGCTGATCGCCTCATCCGTCGTGCGGACAAAGTTCGACTGCGGCGGCGGGAGCGGTTCGAGGCAGATCGTGACGCCGGCGTCCGCCGCAGCCGGCAGCGCCGCGTGCAGCACCTCCATGAGCGCGCGGCGGCCGTCCTCGGTGCTCACTCCCTCCGGCAGGTTGCGCTGCTGCGGCGACCCGAACACCATGAACCGGCCGTCAATGTCGGCGCAGCAGTCCACGAGCGCGCGCAGATAGTCCGCGGTGCGCCGGCGCACCGCCGCATCGGGCGACGTGGGGTACAGACCCTCCGTTCGCGCGAGCAGGAAGTGCAGGCCGGTGATTTCCACGCCCACGTCGGCCGCCAACCGGCGCACCGCGGCGCGTTGCCCGGTCGTGATGTCGGTGATCCGTGGTGCCAGCGTGAAGGCGGCCACCTCGATACCCTCGTAGCCCACGTCGCGCAAGAAACGGAACTGCCGCTCCAGCGGCCAGTCTTCAAGGAGTTCGTTGCAGCAAGCAAATCTCATGGCATGACCTCGTGTGTATGATGCGGCTCCTGACGCGAGCCGGCGGCGGAGCTTGGCTCCGTATCCACCAGCGACTGGGCGAAGTGGATTTGACGGGCAATCTCCTGGAATCCCAGCTTCCGATAGAGGTAGTCACCAACGCTATTCTGCACCAGCGTCTCGATCCGCGCGATCCGCAGACCCTGCTGCCGGAAATAGGCCAGCGCGTACTCGATCAGCCGCGTGCCCAGCCCCAAGCCACGGTAGCCGCGCGCAATGCCGATATTGGGGATACGCCCCGTGCTCGTGTCCTGGGATACCGCGGTCGTAATGTAGCCGATCACCTCGCCGTCCAGCTCGGCCACAAAGCACGTCGCGGCCTGCTCGCGCACCTCCGCGCCGACCGCCGTGCTCTTGATCGTCTGCCAGGAGCGCGGGCGCAGCGGCCCGAACCGCTGCTCGATGACTTCATCAATGGATACCCCCCGGAACGCCTCGGCCGTGATGGCCTCCACGGCGGCCTGATCCTCCAACCGCAGGCTGCGGATGACGATGCGCGCCAGATCGGTTGCCGCTACGTCGGCGGCCGGCGCAGTACTACCTACGCTGTCCTGTGATTGAGCCATCGTCTCCTCGCCATTCCCACTACGGAGACATTTGCCAAAAGTCGTCATTCCCGCTTACGGTGAGGCAGTCATCCCGCTCCCGCCGCGGGCATTCTACCAGGCCAGCCGAGGGGCGCAGACGCGCGAGCGTGCTACACTCGCCGGTACATGGAGAGTGGACCCGACCTGACCGGGGCGCTATCCCCGGACCGCGAGTTGGCCCGCCACGCCGCGTTTGCCCTCTATACGCTGCTGTGGCTGGAAGCGACCGGATCCGTACCACGGCGGCTCGGTGCCGCCGATCAGCGCCGCCGGTCCACCGGCGCTGACCTACCCGGGCCGGAAGTCTTGGCCGCGACGCTGAGTGACGTGACGGCGCGCTGGCCGCGGCTGTTCCCGTATTTTGCTGCGCCGGGCGCCTGCGACGCCGTGGCCGGGGTCGTCCCCGCAGCCTGGCACCAGCTTTTGGGGTGGCTGCGCGCCCAGCCCCTGGCCGGCACCGAGCCGCAGGCGCTCTACGAGATCGGCCTGATGGTGCTCGGCGTCGCCTTCCCGGCCGTAGACATCGCCACGATCCGCGATCTGCCGGTCGGCCGGCGTACCCGGGTAGTGGAGTGGCCCAACGCCGCCGGCTACCCGACGCTGCTACTAGCGACGTTTCACCCCGGCTGGTTTGCGGCCGACCGGGTGTGTCTCTACGTGCAAGGGGACGAGGCCACGGTGCTCGCCGCGTGGGCGCTCACCCTGCTCCATGGTGACCCGGACTGGCCGGCAGCGACGCTGACGACGGTAGCGGAGGTAGCTACCGAGACGCCCGATCCCCAGGCCGGAGAGTGGCTGCTGCACTACCGCCTCCACGATAGCCTCGACGACCGGCTTACCCACCTGCCGGCGGAACGAGTGCTGGACATCTAAAGAAGGCGGTGGCCCCCGGACCGTGTGCGAGCCGGCGAATTGGGTAGGTGTCGGTGTAACATTCCTGCCCCTTGGGGCCAAGCATATTTCAGTGGGGAGTACTCCCGCAGTGCCTGGCCCATGGAGAGACGGAAAAAATGTTGGAGCTATTGGCCGACACGCTTGATGATTTACACGCGATCACTGTTCATTTCCCAATCGCGCTCCTGGTCGTAAGCGCTGGGGCGAGTGTTGCACTACGCATCAAGTCCAGTGTCCACCTGCAACATACATCCTGGTTGCTGCTGTGGATTGGCACACTCGGTGCGATCATTGCCAGCGTAACCGGCCTCATCTCTCATTTCCCTTATGAAGAAACCGAGTTGCATGGCGTCATCGAGGTGCATCAACTTTGGAGCTTTGCCGTGACCGCGTTCTTCATCGTGCTGACAGGCTGGCGCTGGTTTTCTCGCAGAAGAGGAGCGGATGCCGGCACAACGCCGCTGTATCTGGTCGTTATTTTGGTTGGAATGGTGGGATTGGTTCTGTCCGGGATGACCGGAGGCGATCTGGTCTATGACTATGGGATAAATGTCAGGGGCGTGAATCCGTTGTTGGGTCGGTGATGAGGCGCTCCGGGGCAGCCCTGACCGCGCCGCCATGGCGCTTAAAATACCACCTGCCGTCAACCCCGCGTGCGCGGGGTTGACGGCAGGTGAGCCGGTTGATGGCGCGGTGGCCGGTCTTATTCTTTCGGCCAGCCGGCGGGGGTTTCGTTGGCAGCGAGAGCGGCCGAGATGGCGGCAGCGGCCTCCGGGGTCACCCAGGCTTTCCAGGTGTCGGCGTTGCTGTTCAACCACCAGAGGGCGGCGTCGTTGGCGTCGGCATCCGGGTTTTCGCTTTGCCAGGCGGCGACCGCCTTATAGGTGCTGATGTCGAATTCCCACGCCCGCAGCATGTCTACCACGTCGTCAGCCCTGGTCAGCAGCTCCGGATGTACGGCGATCAGGATGGTGGCGTCTTCATAGGCGCACGCCTTGGTCGTGAACCAGCACTCGTCGCTATACTCCGGTTCTTCGAGCCGGACCAGGTCCAGGACCAGGGCCGGGTCATTGGTGCCCCACTGGTAGCCAAGCCACGGCTCCTGCTTCTCGTAAGCGCCGTAGAGGTCGGCGTTCGCCGCCGCGCCATCCCCAGGGTTGACCACATGCACGTGATCCGCTAGTCCGTAGCCCTCGATCTGCTTGGCGTTCACTTCCTCGCAAGCCCAGCCGATGACACAGGACACCAGGCGCGCTTTGCCGCCCGTTTCGGCGGTCTCAAACAGCTTCTTGAACTTCTCGTCCTTCAGGTCCTCGATACTGTCCAGGTCCGGATATTGCTCCTGGAGGTATTTCGGGATGACGAACGCGGACTGCCAATCTTTGCCCAGGCTTAGACCGATGGAAACCACTTCACCGGCTGCTTGTGCTTCCATCCAGGCTTCGTCCTGGTTCGGCAGCCAGATTTCCATGGTGACGTGGCTATCGCCCCGGCGCAGGCCCTGGAACAGCGGCAGCGTCGCCCCAAAGACGACCTCCGTCGGATAGCCGTAGCCCTTTTCGACGAGGTACTGTGCGATGCGGTTCTGGACCTGGGCGCTCGTCCAGTTCAGATCGCTGAAAACGATCTTCTCCTTGGGGGCGGGGACAGGCGTCACCTCGACTACGACTTCTTTTGTTACCTCGACAGTCTCCGGTTCCCCACAGGCCGTGAGGGAGAGCGTCGCCAGCAACACCACAAACAGGGCGAACAGCCGGTACGTCGTTCGCATACGTAGACCTCCCCTATAAAGAACAGACTGTACGCTTGTTAAGCACAGCAGAATTGATGGAAGTTGTCAAGAGTCGTTTGCCACTAGCCGACCCTCAGGGCTTCCTGGCGCTTACGGGCCACCGCCTGCGTAAGGCGATCCATGATGATGGCGAGGAAGACAATCGCCAGTCCGGCGATGGCCCCGTTCCCCGGCTGGTTCTTTTGCAGCGCCCGCAGCACGTTATCGCCCAGACCGCCGGCGGCCACCATGCTGGCAATCGTCACCATGGCCAGCGCCATCAGTGTCGTCTGGTTGATGCCGGCCATGATGGTGGGCAAGGCCATCGGAATCTGAACGGTGGTCAGTATCTGCCGGGATGACGCGCCGAACGAGCGGGCGGCTTCAACCGTTTCGACGGGTACCTGCCGGATGCCCAAATTGGTCAATCGGATGACCGGCGGAACTGCGTAAATGATGGTGGCGAAGATGCCGGCCGGTTTGCCCAAGCCGAAGAACAGAATGCCCGGCAGCAGGTAGACGAAACTGGGCATGGTTTGCATTCCGTCCAGGAGTGGGCGCATCAGGTTGTCGGCCAGTTGGCTGCGGGCGGCCAACACACCCAGGGGCAGGCCGATCAGTACCGAGATCGTCACCGCCACCACCATGAGCGCAATCGTGTCTATGGTGTTTTCCCACAGGTCCATGAAGCCGACGAAGAGTAGCGCAAAGGAGGTGAAGGCCAGCAGCTGCCAGCGCCCCACCGCAAACGAGAGCAGCGCGAGACCGACCACGATAGCGGGCCAGGGCACCCATTTCAGGACGTTCTCGATGTATACCAGCGCATAGGTCACGGCCGTACTCAGGCTTTCGAACAGCCAGCTCCCCTCTTTCGTGACCCACCCGACCGCGTCGTCAATGGCCCGGCCCGTGACCTCACGGACCGTTTTCTCCAGCGTGACGGTACCGCCACCGGAGGTTTGGATTGTCGAGCTGGACACCGTGGTGGGGAACTCCATCGCCGTGCCCCACAGCAACAGGCTGGCCAGCAGCACGATGACCACCACCGCCAACCCGGCCAGCCAACGGTAGAGCGGCCGGGCGGTGCCGAGCATAGTGCGCGGCGAGGGGGGTGCCGTACTGGATTGCGCGTCTTCGGCCTGCGCCATGTTAGCCCTCCTCACTGCCCGCCGACAGACCGGTCAGCAGGACCCCCCGGCGAATCTCGCCCAACAGGCTCCCGTTCTCGGCAACCACCGCAATCGGATATTCGGTCTGCGCCGCGAGCGGGATAATCTCCTCGATATAGGTTTCGGGGGTTGTGGTCATCGCCGGAGTGATCGGTGCGTCTTCCAGCGACTCCTGGTGCTGGGAGGAGAGGGCCGCGGCCTGCTCCTGTGTGATGATTCCCCGCAGGGTGAAGTCGCGCCCGATCAGGAACGCCGCGCCAACGCTGTGACTCTGCATGGTGTGTAGCGCCACGCGGGGGCCTTGCCGTTCATACACCACCAGGCTCGGCTCCTGCATGATGGCCTGCGCCTGAATGACCTTGGACCTGGACACGTCCTGGACGAACTCGGTCACGTAGTCATCGCTCGGCAGCGTGACAATCTCCTCCGGTGAACCTTCCTGAATAATCTGCCCGTCGCGCATGATGGCGATGCGGTCGCCCAGCTTCAGCGCCTCGTTCAGATCGTGCGTAATGAACACGATGGTCTTGTGCAGCGCCGTCTGTAGCGAGAGCAGCTCGTCCTGTATCTCTCTACGGATGAGCGGATCGAGGCCGCTGAACGGCTCGTCCATGAGTAGCACGTCGGGATTGACCGCCAGCGCCCTGGCAATCCCGACGCGCTGCTGCATGCCACCGCTCATCTCCCGGGGATAGTAGTGCTCCCAGCCCTTCAGTCCCACCGTCTCGATGGCCTCTGTCGCCGCCCGGTAGCGCGCCGCCTTGCCCATGCCTTGTATTTCCAGCCCATAGGCCACGTTGTCCAGCACCCGGCGGTGCGGCAGCAGGCCGAAGTGCTGGAAGACCATCGCGATCTTCTGCCGGCGGAACTGCGTGAGTTGGGCGGACGAGTAGGTGCAAATGTCCTCGCCATCGAAATAAACCTGCCCCTTGGTGGCTTCGGTAAGCCTGATGAGGCAGCGCACCAGCGTTGACTTGCCGCTGCCGGACAGCCCCATGACGACGAAAATCTGGCCGCGGTCCACGCTGAAGGACACGTCCCGCAGCCCCACCACCAAGCCCAGTTCCGCCTGAATCTCCGCGCGGCTCTTGGCAGCGTACTCCGGTTGCAGCGCGCGCTCCGGCCTAGCACCAAATATCTTCCAGAGGCCGGCGACCTTGATCTGAGCAACCATAGCGCTCCCTGCCGACGGAGGTTGAGCTTACGTCAGCGTCCCCAGCCCTAGTTATACCAGCCGGAGCTGGAAGTCGGGCCATAGTGCTTCATCACCTTCATACCACCCGGAGCCGAAGATCAACCCGTCGTGCCTGACTACCCAGGAGTGCTTGACATCCTGCTTGCCGGTTTTCGGATTGAAGAAGACGTAGTCCACCCATAGGCCGTCCTCGGTCGTGCCCAGCATCACTTCGCCGAACCGGTAGCCGGTTGCATCCACGCCCAAGCCCTCCTTCACACCGCGGCCGAGCAGGCTTTGGTTGATATGGGCGACCACCGTGCCCTCGGCATCGAGGATAAAGATGTACCATTCCCCGCTTGCGCTTTCCGCGGAATTGTAGTATTTGAGTGTGTCATATCGACCGTCTCGGTCATAACGTTCCAACGCCTGCTGCACCAGGTCTACCGTGAATTGCTCCCGATCCACCAAGTCAACGCTATCGTCATCGGAAGAGGAGAAAAAGGCGCTGAGTACGATGGCCAGCGCGACGGTCGTGAGCACCGTTGCCAGTCCGCCGAGTAGCCAAACGTTACGCATTGCTGCCTCCTACGTGGAGCTGCCCGTCTGAATCCTAGCATGGCTCAAACCGATTGAATCCTCGCATCCCTACCCGGGTATCATCGCCTCTCACCTCGTCCTTACCCTTGTCGGGGGAACATCACAGGTGGTACAACCATGGGAGAAGCCGGCCGGTCTCGGGTAGGAGGACTCCTGTGAGTAGGCGCTTGCGTCATTTCGGAGCATTGGTGGCCGGGGTTATCGCGGCGGCTGCCGTGGCGTGCTCACTTACGGGCGAGCCGGCCGGCCCGGCGGGCGAGGGCGCACCGCCGGCTTCACCCCCACAGACTGCGACGGCTGCGCTGACCCCAGCCGAAACGCCCGAGCGGACGGCGGCACGGGCGCCGACTACCGCAACGGGCTACGACTCCACCGGAAATATGTACCTGCTCTACTCGGGCCGTGATCACATCCCTGACGACACGCACCAGGCCATCTCACTCGCCGTCGCCAACAATGACAAATCCATGGTCCCGCTGCTGATCGAGATGTTCCGCTTCTTCGGGAACCGGGAGTTGGTGATAGAGACCAACAAGGCGCTCGCGGCGCTAACGGGTCAGGAGTTTGGTCAGGACTTGGATGCCTGGAACAAGTGGATGGAGTGGCTGGGCCGGAATGCCGACGAATACCGCCCCCCCGCCGGGTACGTGCAGTGGAAGAGCGCGTTCATGAGCCTGATTGACGCCAGGTTCGGTGAGTTCTTGGCTCCGGCAGCGCAAGGCTCGCGGATAAACGTAGTCGAGCTTGCGTGGGGAGGCGTCCGTCCCGACGGGATTCCGGACCTGCAGAACCCCCCGGTCGTTCCGGCGGGCGCCCAAGACTACCTGCGGCCGAGCGACCGGGTGTTCGGCGTGTCTATTAATGGAGAGCACCGGGCGTACCCGCTCCGCATCGTGAACGCGCACGAGATGGTCAACGACGTGGTGGGAGGTGAGCCAATCGCCCTGGCCTACTGAACGCTCTGCGGTACCGGAATCGTGTATTCCGCCAAGATCAACGGAGAACCAACCACTTTCGGCACGTCGGGGCTGCTGTACCGCAGCAACAAGGTCATGTACGACCGGCTGACCAACTCGCTCTGGAATCAGCTCACAGGCGAGCCGGTCATCGGGCCGTTGTGGGATTCGGGGATAGAGCTTGACTTCTTCCCGGTCATGCTCACGACGTGGGTGGAATGGCTGGCGCTGCATCCCGACACGACGGTGCTGGAGCAGGAGACGGGCCTGTATCCCGCCGGATTCTACGTGCCGGAGGAGGACCCGCGGGCTATCTACTACGCCTACTTCAACGCGCCGGAGACGATGTTCCCGGTCCCTGACCGGGACGACCGGGTGGCAGCAAAGGACATCGTGCTAGGGGTCCGGCTGAACGACAGCTACAAGGCCTACTCCTCCGCAGCGCTGCGGGAGCACCGCATCGTAAACGACGTGGTGGGCGGCGAGGCGATAGTGGTGCTGGGGTCGGCCGTAAGCGAGGGTGCGAGGGCCTACTATCGTGGCGGGAGGTCGTTCAAGCTGGTGCCGAACGATGGCGGCGTTCACCTCGGCGTTCCGTCCGTGATAGCGGACGCCGACGGGGGAACCTGGCAGGTGACCGAGAGGTTTCTGGTCAACACGGCAGACGAGTCGGAGCAGCTCCCGCGGATACCTACGCACATGTCGTTCTGGTTCGGATGGTTCCAGTTCCACCCGGACACGGAGTTGTACACGGGGCCCTGACCGCCTCACAAGGGATGTGGATGACTTTGCCGGCTATGGGGTTGAGGTAACGAATCCGTGGTTGGCCGGGTAGCGGGCGCACCGGCCTAAGACCGAGGACGATAGCGGCGATTCTTCGCATGGGGAGATGCCAGGCCCCGAATTCTGATGGCCCAACACAGGATTCGTCCGGCTCACTGGTTGGCGGTAGTCCAGAGCGATGGCAAGGTGGAGTGCAGTATGAAGATACTCCAAGTGATCCATGGCTATCCGATGCGCTACAACGCAGGCTCTGAAGTCTATACCCAAGGCTTGGCCCAAGCGCTCGCCGAACGTCATGAGGTACACGTCTTCACGAGGCAGCAGGATATATTCCTCGCCGAGTACGCGACACAGCGCGAGACGGACTCTTCCGATCCTCGCATCACCCTGCACGTCGTGAACATGGCGCGGGCAGCGGACGGGTACCGGCACGCCGCCGTAGACAAGGCTTTCGCCGGCCTGTTAGACGACATTCGCCCGGAAGTGCTCCATATCGGACACCTCCACCATCTGTCCACCTCGCTCGTGTTCGAGGCGAGACAGCGGCGGATTCCGGTGGTGTTCACCCTGCACGACTATTGGCTGATGTGTCCGAGGGGTCAGTTCATTCAGATGTATCCCCAAGACCCAGCGGACGTCTGGCCGGTCTGCGACGGGCAGGACGACAGAAAATGCGCCGTGCGTTGCTACGTGCGGTATTTCTCCGGCAACGAGCGGGAATACGAGGCGGACGCCGCCTACTGGACGGAATGGGTGGGCCGGCGGATGGGGCATGTCCGGGAGGTCTGTGCTGCCGTCGATGTGTTCATTGCACCGTCGAAGTATCTGCTGCGGCGCTTCCGGGATGACTTCGGCATCCCGGAAGGCAAGCTCACGTATCTCGATTACGGCTTTCACCGGCAACGTATGGAGGGACGCAGCAGAACGGGGGGTGAGCCGTTTACGTTCGGGTACATCGGGACACACATACCGGCGAAGGGAGTGAATCAACTCATAGAGTCGTTTGGCAGCGTGTCCGGCGGCCCGCGGCTCCGCATCTGGGGCCGCGACTGGGGTGTCGAGACCGAGGGACTGAAGGCACTGGTGCGAACCCTGCCCGACGGTGCGGGTGACCGCGTCAAGTGGATGGGCGAGTACCGGAATGAGGATATCGTGCCTGACGTGTTCAACCGCTGCGACGCCATTGTCGTGCCTTCGATCTGGGCGGAGAACTCGCCCCTCGTCATCCACGAGGCGCTGCAGGCCAGGGTCCCCGTGATAACCGCCGACTACGGAGGAATGGCCGAGTACGTCCATCACGAGCGAAACGGCCTACTCTTTGCCCATCGCGATACCCGTTCCCTCGCTCGGCAGATGCAGAGACTGGCCGATGACCCGCAGTTGGCGAGGCGATTGGGAAGTCGGGGCTACGTGCAGTCGGAGGACGGGAACGTCCCGGACATGGGGGAGCACGCCCTAGCAGTAGAGAGCATCTACCACAACCTGATAGACAGAGCCGAGGGACAATGAGCGCAGTCGCAGTCGAACAGCGGACACATCACCAGGCAGGTCCAGCCGCAACGAGGGCGCGGCCAGGCCCGTGGCGGATCACGTTCGATACCAATCCCGACGATTGCAACCTCCACTGCATCATGTGCGAAGACCACTCGCCCTACAGCACGACTCAGAGCGACCGGCGGAAGGCGGGGCGTCCCAAGCGTCTCATGGGTATCGACCTGATTCGCCGGGTGATGGAGGAATCCAAAGGTAGGGGCCTGCGTGAGATCATACCTTCGACGATGGGCGAGCCGCTCCTCTACCGGCACTTCGACGAGATTTTGGGCCTCTGCGCGGAGTACGGAGTCAAGCTCAATCTGACGACCAACGGGACGTTTCCGAGGAGGGGGGCCAGAGCATGGGCGGAGCGGATCGTACCCGTGACGTCCGACGTGAAGGTTTCCTGGAACGGCGCGACGAAAGCGACCCAGGAGAACGTCATGCTCGGGTCGAACTGGGAGACCGTGCTCGACAACCTGCGGACGTTCATCGCGGTCAGAGACTCGCACGCGGCACGTGGCGGGAACCGGTGCCGCGTCACGTTCCAACTCACGTTCATGGAGATCAACGTAAACGAACTGCCCGACATCGTGAAGCTGGCTGCCGATCTGGGTGTGGATCGGGTGAAGGGACACCATCTATGGGTCCACTTCAGCGAGATACGACGCCAGTCGATGCGGAGAAGCCAGGAGGCCATCGCCCGCTGGAACGCCGTCGTGGATGCCGCACATGAACTGGTTGAGCAGCACCGGCTGCCGAGAGGCGACCGCGTGCTGCTGGAGAACATCTTCCGGCTCGATGTGGACGATGTGGGCGACATTGCCCCTGGCGGTGTCTGCCCGTTTCTGGGACAGGAGGCGTGGGTGGCTTCCGACGGCAGGTTCAACCCCTGCTGCGCGCCGGACGCGCTGCGCCGGACGCTCGGCTATTTCGGGAACGTCAACCGCGCGAGCCTGTACGACATCTGGGAGAGCCGGGAGTACAAGGACCTCCAGGCCAACTACCTGCAGAATACGCTCTGCCAGGGCTGTAATATGAGGCGGCCAGCAGACTCATGATTGACCAGTGGCGGGAATACAAGGTATCCGCAGACGCATCCCACCATATCCATCAAGGACGGCCGGCCTATCAGTCGAGATTCGACGAGGTGCTGAAGTTCCATGAGCCGGGGCTCGCCCCCGTCCAAGATGTCTCCGGCGCGTATCACATCACGCCCGACGGGCTGGCGGCCTACGCATCGCGGCATATACGCACGTTCGGTTTCTATGAGGGCCGGGCAGCGGTTCATTCGGAGGACGGATGGTTCCATGTCCTCAGCGATGGCAGTCCGCTCTACGGGGAGTGCTATGCGTGGTGCGGCAACTTTCAGGAAGGCCGCTGCCCTATCCGGCTACCCGGCGGTGGCTACTACCACATTAGAGGCGACGGCTCAGCGGCATATGGAGTGCGCTATCGGTACGCCGGAGACTTCAGGGACGGTCACGCCGTGGTCCAGCGGGACGACGGCAAACACACCCATGTAGACCGTTCCGGCACTCCGCTCCACGGCCGATGGTTCCAGGACCTCGACGTGTTTCACAAGCGGCACGCCCGCGCCTGCGACTCCGGTGGCTGGCACCACGTGGACATGTTGGGGAAGCCGCTGTACGGAGAGCGGTTCAAGAATGTCGAGCCGTTCTACAACGGGCAAGCTCGCGTCGAGGGCTTCGACGGATCGCTACTGGTGATAGATGAGTCGGGGCAAACCCAACTGGAGCTCCGAAGGGCGTCACAATCGCAGCTCGAAGGGTTGTCGGGTGATATGGTCGGTCTCTGGCGGACCCAAACGATCTATGCTGCCGTGGAGTTGGGTGTCTTCGAGTGCCTGCCCGCACCCGCGCAAGAGATCGAGCGCAGGACTCGGCTGCACAAATCGGTTGGCGCCAGACTGCTGAGAGCGCTCATGGAGTTGGGGCTCGTGCTGAGGGATGAGAAGGGCGTCTATCACCCAACCCAGCGCGGATCATTCCTCAAGCGGAGCCACGCGCTCTCACTGGCGGATGCGGCCCGGCACTGGGGCAGCGAGGCCTATGAAGCGTGGGCGGGGGTTGCACAATCACTGCGGAGCGGAGAGTCCGCCTTCGAGAAACAGCGAGGAGCGGACTTCTTCGACTGGATAGCGCGCCGGCCCGCCGATTTGCAGGCCTACCATGCGGCCATGTCGTCGTATGCCAGGCACGATTACCGAGAGCTTGCCAACGCGGTGGACTTCACTGCTCACGACAGCATTCTGGATGCGGGCGGCGGCACCGGCGAGTTGGCGTTCGCGCTACTGCGTACCTGTCCTGGCTTACGGGCAACCGTCATGGATAGACCGGAGGTGGTCAAAGCGGCCAGAGCGCCTGCAGACCTTGCCACGCGATGCCGGTTCGTGGCAGGAGATCTCTTCCAGGAATGGCCCGTGGCGTCGGATGCCGTCGTTCTGGCCAGAGTAATCCACGACTGGCCGGACAGCGACGCGGTACGCATACTGCAGCGCGCCCGTGATGCGATGCCCAGGGGCGCGACTCTCTACACGATCGAAATGATCCTGGACGACTCGACCGGCGATGGTGGCCTGCTGGACCTGAACATGCTCGTCATGATCCGGGGTGCTGAGCGCACGGCGGCGCAGTACAGAAACCTCCTTGCCCAGGCTGGATTTGACCTGCTCGACGTGATCGAGACGGCGTCCGTGAGCTCAGTTATCCGGGCGAGGGCCATATGAACGATCCCGGCGGCGTCTCCTGGATCACTGCACAACTCAGCGACATACCAGGGCAAGCTGACGCGGCACTCATGCTGAGACATGCCGAACGGGAGGCTATTCCGCCCGGGACATTCGGCGTCGACGTGCCCCTGACACCCGACGGAGTCGCCTCGGCGGAGCGACTTGGAGCGATGCTGTCTGACCAACGGCAACAGCTAGAGGTCACCACTAGCCCGGTACCGCGGTGCGTGTCGACGGCGCAGGCGCTCCTGCGCGGCGGCGGCTGCCCCGAAGAGGTCGCCCTGGATTGGCGATTAGGCGATCCCGGTCCCTTTGTCGTGGATGAGACGGTCAGCGGGGCGTTGTTCCTGGAAATCGACATATTGGAGATAGTGAAGCGCCAACTCACCCAGGTCGCGACTCCTGCTGGCATGAGACCGACCGCCGAGGGCATTGAGTTGCTCTTGGGACTAGCTGCCAGCGACCTCCGCCGTCGCGGACACCTCAACATCTACGTGACCCACGATGCCATCCTGGCAGTCCTGGTTGCTTATCTGTACGGGCTGACGGTAGACGATGTCGGGTGGCCCGGCTACCTGGATGGGCTGCTACTGTGGCGCTGCAGAGAACGGCTCCTCTTCAACTGGCGAGGGCTAGAGCAGGGTACTCGGCCACTCGGCGGCTAGCTTGGTGGCTCGACCAGGCGGCTGAGGTCTTCGGATGGGTTGGCCATACTGGGCCTAGAGCGCGGGCCGAGTTACAACTCCAGAGCGAACCTCAAGGTGAGGGTTCTGGAGTTTGTCCAGTTAGGTGGACCTGGGGGGATTCGAACCCCCGACCTACTGAATGCCATTCAGTCGCGCTCCCAACTGCGCCACAGGCCCGTCTTTAGGCAAGTATAGCCGACGATCAGCGCCGCGGCCACCTGTCACTGCCCCCTTCCGCCTCTCCGCCCCTCCCTCGAAAGCGAGAACCCAGCCCCCTCTCCCCGTATACACCCCTGGGAGAGGGCCGGGGTGAGGGAAACACCTCCTTCCTCACGGCGGCCTATCGCCGCGCGGACACCCCTTCCCGGTCAGGGAAGGGGCCGGGGGTGAGTCCCGCTATGGCGTCTCAGGTGGGTCCACGCGAACCGTGATGATGTCCGTATCGTGATACTGCTGGTGCTTGACGGACGAGGTATAGCTCCGCAGCAGCCGCAGCGAGAGTTCATGCTCGGCCGGTGTTTCCGTGTCGTATTGCTGGAGTTGGCGGACTTGATCCTCGATGTTCTCCTCGCTCCCGCTGCCGATGAACTCCAAGTCCGCCACCGGTCCATCGCTGGATGCCACCACGACCAAGCGCCGTTCGTCCCGGGGCGCCTCCTCTGCGTCCAGGTCCAGTTCCAGATCCAGTGGGGCCAGCGTCAGGAGTGTCTCTTCTGCCACTGCGCTCAACCGCTCCTGCATCGCCGTATCCCAGCCGCGGCGCGTGGCGAACGTGGCGATAAACTCGTTGAGCTCCGGCAAGGCGTCAATGTGGAGCCGGGACTGAAAGCGCATTCGCCGCGGGTTGGTGAGCTCCAAGTAGAGGATCATCACTATCGCCGCGAGGCCGCCGGTGGTGACGCCGCTCTTGAGCAGTGTGCCCCATACCGGCCCGAGGTTCGGCAGGTGGAACAGCCCAAACTGGAACGCCGCGCCAATCCAAAAACACACCCCCGCCACGACCACTTTCTGCTTGTTCTGCTCGGTCTGGATCACCGTCTGCGCGCCGTCAACGAATAGCGTACCGGTCACCAGGATCAGGTACCCTGTCATGACCGGCCCGGGGATAGTACTGAGTAGCCCGGACACTTTGGGCAGCAACGCCATGGCGATGAACAGGCCGCCGATGCAGTAGCCCACTCGGCGCGACGCGACACCGGTGATTTGCGTGAACGAAACGATGCCCGGATTGATGATGTTCGGCACTGCCCCGGCAACACTGGCCAGCAGATTGGTCACCCCCGATCCTGCCAAGGCTCCCTGCACCTCCCGAAAGTCCACGGCTCGGTCCTGACGCCAGGAGGCCCGCTGCATGGCAATGGCGGCGCCGTTCGTCTGAATGGAGATAATCACCCCGAGGAACAGAAACGCCGGCAGAAGGGTCCAGAAGGGGAGGCCGAAGTCGAGGCCCAACCCCGGCCACTCGCTGGGCAGCCCCACCCAGGGTGCCCGCAGCAGCGGCTCGATATCGTAGATGCCCAGCACGGCGGCCACGACGCAGCCCACGACAATCCCGATCACCGGCCCCCACAGCCGCAATACCGCCGAGCCGCGCAGGGTGAGCGCGGCGACGACGACCAAGGTCGCCAGCGCGGTCAGCGGCGCTGCTACCGGCTCGACCTCCGCTGCCCGGTCCAACAGCCCGAACACGACGGAAGCCAGCGTGATGGACAGGATCATCATCACCGTGCCCCCCACCGTTGGCGTGACGATCCGCCGCAGGATGAACAGCCACTTCGAGATGGCGAGCTGGGTGACCGCCGTGACGAGCACCAGCGTCGTCAGCGTTGCCGGTCCCCCGTCCACCACCGCCGTGATACAGAAGGGGATGGAGAACGCCGCCGTGAACATGGGCAGCACGGCGCCAGCGCCAACCGTCCCCAGCCGCCGTACCTGCAGCAACGTGGACACGCCGACGACCACGAGCGAGGCAAAGACCATCCACACCAGGTAGGAGTCGCCCCGGCCCGACGCTTGCGCCACGATCACCGGCGTGACCAGCAGGGTGGCGGAGGCGATCAGGCTGAACTGCAAGCCGTATCCGAGCGCCACCAGGAAAGGCGGATTTTCGTGCGCCTCGTAGCGCGGGTGCTGGGTAGCTGTGGCCGCCAACGTCGCCTCCCGGATCCGATGGGATGGTAGGCCGCAAGGCACCGTACACAATACCACAACCGCGCCGGTGGTCGGCCTCCGCGTGCCAGAGGCTGCCGGCTATAGTGTTGTGCGACACACCCCCTGGAGCGCAGCCGAGCAGACGCCTCCGCATCGCGGACCGGAAACAGGAACCTCAATGGCACGCTGGCAGGCCGTGTTTTTCGACCTCGACGGCACCATGTACGATTGGCGGTCTTGCTGGGAGCAGACCACCCGCCGGACGATAGCCGAGCATCTGGGACGTTTCCCTACCAGCGATGACCAGGATTTGGCTGCGGCTGTGGCAACCTTCAGCCACTACGGTCGGGTTCTCTTTGCCGAATTCGACCGTGGCTACCTGGACGTGTTCACGGCGCGGCGTCTCAACTACGTGCTGACGGCGGCAGTGCATGGCTGGGACCCGTCCGAGCAAGCCGTCCAGTCCTTCCTTGAGCGCTACAATGCACTCCTCGTCGCTACAGTCCAGCCTCGGCCGGACCTCGGGCCAACGCTACGTACCCTGCAAGAGCAGCGCGGGCTATCCCTCGGAGTCATCACGAACGGTCTTGCCAGTGAGCAACGCAGAAAGCTGTCTGTCCTGGCGGTTGAAGCCTATTTCGAGCCGGCCGCCGTCATCGTGTCCGGCGAGCATGGCTATGCAAAGCCCGATCCGCGTATCTTCCGCGCAGCCCTCGCCGCCCTGCGCGTTGCGCCAGTGGCAGCCTTGTACGTGGGAGATGCCTGGGAGAACGATGTGCTCGGAGGACTACGCGCCGGGTTGGACGTGGCCTGGTTCAACCCCGCCGGCGCAGTGCGCCCGACGGAGCTGCCACCGTCGCGGGGTACACTGTACGAGGTTAACCGGCTGGAGGAGCTGCTGGCGCTCGATGGTCTAGCCGACTCCACGTAGAGGCAAACGACCGTTCTCGCCGGTGAGCTTGCCTCTCTTGCCAGGCTATCTCCCGTGTACTCTAGGGTCTGCAACCAAGGGTAAGGAGGGACCGACCGATGCAACGTGCGACGACCGACGTGCTCTACTTCGAGATCGGGGCGGAGAACGCGCCAACGATGCGGGTGCAACCGGGCGAAGAGTTCGAGGTGCAAACCCAAATGAACGGCGGGCCGTGGCTCGACGACCATCCCGACGGCGAGGCCTTGCGCCGCCGGCTGCGCGGGGGCAATCCGTCGAGCGGGTGCATTTATGTCGAGGGGGCGCAGCCTGGCGACATGCTCTCCGTCCACATCGGCGAGTTCGACATTGACCCCATCGGCTTCACCCGCTTCCGCGGCGCCAACGGCGCGATGCCGGCGTGGCTGGGTGGCAGCGGCATCGGCGAGCACGCCAAGATCGTGCGGATCGAGGACGGGTTCATCGAGTGGTGCGATGGGCTGCGCTTCCCGACCGCGCCGATGCTCGGCTTTGTCGGTGTGGCCCCGGAGTATGAGCGCTACACGCACAGCTGGGCCGGCTACTGGGGCGGCAACATGGACGTGCAAGAGGTCACGACCGGCTGCACCGTGCAACTGCCCGTATATGTGCCGGGGGCGCTACTCCACATCGGCGACATGCACGCGCGGCAGGGCGATGGCGAAATCTGCGGCGCCGGGGGAATCGAGTCGAGTGCTCTCGTGCGCCTCCGCTGCGAGCTTGGCCCCCAGCCGGCAACTATGTCCGGGCCGCGGCTGGAGAATGCGACCCACATCATGACCGTCGCCTGTGCCCGCCCGGCCGAGGACGCCTTCCGTGCTGCGCTGGAAGCGATGATCTTGTGGCTGGAAGAGGGCTACGGGTTCGACCGTGGCGAAGCGTATCTGTTCCTCGGCCAGGTGCTCGAAGCCCGCGTGACGGCGTTCGTCAACCCGACCTTCTCCTACATCGCCAAAGTCCCCAAGCAATACCTCCCGCCGCCGGTAGAGGCGTAGGGGCGGCGGGCGAGGCGTGGCCTGCTGACGGAGCGCGTCATCTGACTGCGGCAGGCGCTATGGTGTGCTTCGGAGTGTTCCTCCTCTGCGAGGTTCGGCTCCATCCCCGGTCATTCCTACTAGCCTTCGGTCGAGTTCTTCGAGCGAAGTATTGACAATGACACGGTCGTCCCTAAGTAGTAACGCTCCTTGACTGGCCGCAGCCAAGTTAGCAAGAGCATCTTTGATTTCACGTCCGAGAATGTTGGCGAAATTCGGCTGCCCGGAGACTTCCGCAGCTATAAGAAGAACGGTTCGTGGTTGGTCTCGTAGGCGATTCTCCAACCGCTTAAGGGCCTGTAGGATTGCTGAATATAGAGAGGGTTGCTCCCAACGCGGCTCACCTAGCAGCTTCTCGACCGCAGTTGATACATCGGCCGGAGCAAACTGCTTGAGTACCACATCCAGAACTTGCTGGGCCCCAATGTGGCGACTTTCCGCTGCGGCCACAACTCGTGCGAGTTGATCCACTGTCCAACAGGAGACTCGGGTTTCCTTGGCTCGACGAGAAACAGCCGAATTCTCGCCCGAGGGAACACCAGGATACCTGGGGGCCAAGAGCAGACAACCGGCAGCTTCATGTTTAGTCACATGCTCGTGGAGGCCGGCGAAGTCTAGATGCGCGAGTGATGGTATCCCTCCAGATGACTTAGCTTCCAATGTGATCTTTTGCTCACCATCAGGGTGATCTGTAAATCTCCCAATTCCGTCAGGTTCACCGGCACCGCCGACGTGCTTGGTGACAAAGCCGAGTGCTCGACTTGCAGCAACGAGAGCAACCTCGAGATCATGTTCATCGCTTGCGCTATCCTTTAGTGACTCACTGATGGCAGCGAGAGAGAATAGGCGCTCGTTAGCTAGACCTCGCAGTAGGGAGTCTCTTTTTTCAAGCACCTGTCCCACGACGTGTGGAGGCACACCATGTTCCCTAAGGTAAACTTCCAATACCGCTTCAGCGGTAGCCACGTCCTCTAAGAGAGCCCGGGACCTTGAGTCTCCATGATATTCAAGCACAAGATCATGATCCGCGTTTAGGTAGAAGGCAGATTGCTCCGGATCGAATTGAACTAAACGAGCCGACTTTCCCCTTCTGGTATAGCTAAAAGTATATCGTTTTCTTCGATTCTGTGAGTATAGTGATTGCACTAAGGAAGTGATCTCCTGATCTTCTTTAACATCAAGATAAAACCAACTCTCGTCCCCCTCAGCACCTTGTTGAGGGCCGGAGGATGGAGCAGATAGCACGTCGGCAATCGGATGCTCAAGCATCCGGGTGGGAACGTAAGTGCGCTCATCCTCCTTCTTTCTCTTGATTTGTTCATCACCATCTCTAATTTGTTTTTCATATCTTTCCCTAGCTTCGTAGAATAGTTCTTCTAGTAGGGGAAGTAATTTGTCCTTTAGAGAGGATTCTCCTATTCCTTCCCTCGGTGCTGTTATCGCTTCATCGAGTTCATCAACCGTTACATCGGCTCGGAAACGGTTGAAGGTTTGGTAGGAAAGTGGAGATAGTCCGAACAGTGGATCCTCTGCATTAATCAATCTGCGTCGTACCTTAACGAAGAAGCCGTGACTGCGACCGAGGTCCATGCTTTTCCCAACGTGCAGTGACTCTCTGGTGACTATGACTGTACCCTGCACTCCTTCAGGGAATGATGATGACTTTAAGGAGCCACCGTGAGGACGCCAGTCTTCTTGAGTCTTGTCATTGACGGAATCTAGCCGCTTGGATGGCAACTCAGCGACACCAAATTGGACAAGGATACTAGCGTTCTCCTTCGAACTAAGGACTTCACGTCGATTAAGAAAAAGGCGGAATTCTGGCTGTAGAGGCATTGCTGTTCTGAGTACCCATCGCAGCCTTCCGACGTGAATGGTTCGAGGTTTCATACTCTCCAAGAGAACAATTGTCCAGGACTTGTGATTACGGTCCATCAGCGAGTCAACGGCGACGCCTGCAGCTTTGCAGGAAGAGCAGAATACTTCGGACTTCTTGAGACTATCGAATGAGCTAATCCTAGTAACTGGCAGGCTAATGGGTGAGGAGCCCTGAGAGTCCTCTTGGAATTGGCGAAAATCTGTGCTGACTGCGAGGATATCGTCGCCTGCGCGGGAAACGTAGGTCACCAGATTGGCGACTGCATACGTGGCAAGCTTGCCGATTCCGAACTTACCAATTTGCTTGCGTTGAATGCGACGCTGATAGGCTGCCTCCCTCTTCTTGCTCCGCGCAACCAGCCAGAGATCCGAGAGGCCGTCGGTGTCCATACCGATGCCGTCGTCGTATACTAGTATGGCCTGTAGATCGCTGCTGGGATCAGTGACAAATAACCTACACTGCTTGGCATTTGCGTCATACGAGTTCACTACGAGTTCTTCAATTGCCTTAAGGGGTGACTGGTACAGTTGTGATGACAGCAACGTCACGATTTCGTTAGACAGCCTAACCGTAATGGGGTTGCCTGTGTCCTCGCCTAGCAAGGCCAGGGAATCCGAGAAGGTCTGGTTCTCTAGGACCATGGATTTCCATTCCCTATACGTGATGCATGTGTGTGGCGCATAACGAGAACATGTTCTTTGTCTATGCTAGCACCATTGCGCCTAGTATACGACATATAGCGATTCTTGACCGGATACCAGAAGTAGGAACTAATTTCGAATTGTGGTCTGGCCAGTTCCATGAGAATTTCAACTGTGGGTATCTCAGTGCCATTCCACTTACTATTCCCAATTACGATGACAGCGGGACTCCCATTTCGAAGAAGTGGCTCAAATTGCAAGAACACTTGTTTCATCGAAAGACAGTAATGGAGGAAGGAGTTCGCTCTTTGGTCAGACTCTTTCCTTATCCGGGAATCCCAGTCAGAGACTAGGGTGCCTAGAAGGCGCTGTTGCTTTAGGATGGGATCGTTGCGCGATACCGATTGTCTCCCGAGATACTCTTGTTTCAAGGCAAGGCGATCGGCTTGCGTTCTTGTGAATCCTAGCCAGAACATCTCCAGTTGGTGACGACGATAGTAGTCGACGGCATTATGATATGGAGGGGAGGTAATGATAGCATCGAAAGCTCTACGAAGATGCGTGGATACTTGGAGTGCAGTGCCTTGATGCACTGATACTGTGATCTGCCGATCAGCTTTGATCGAAAAGGAAGTAACACCAGGAACTGCCTTAGCAATTGAGCGATCAAGCAGTGCATATGGATTGATAATTCTTCCTTCCGCCTCCTTCCGCTTCATGTGTGAAGTGACCTCGAGACCTGAAACAGGGACCGGATCCGCATTGGATGACGCACGAATTATCGAAGCGAAACAGAGCAGCAGAAAGTCTTTATGGGACGGTGGTATCTGAAGGTCGGAGATGACTCGATGAACACGTGCCATGTCTAGTATCACGTATTTACGAAACCAGTGAAAGAGGTTGGGGATTGCGGGGATCCAGAGATCTTCATCGGCGATGGTTGATTCCAACTCCTCTAACGTAATATCGCGGAAAGAGCGGTCGAGGTATTCTTGATCCGGGCGCCGCAAGGGATGCAATTGGTCTGAGAGTAGGTTTATAGAAGCGGATAGCTGGTGGACGTCGAAGAGATGAGTCTTGACGCGGGACACGAACGCCGCGACTGGGTCCAGATCAAGCCCGACCGCGTGCCGCCCTGCGACCGCAGCTTCTACGAGCATGGAGCCGCTCCCACAGAACGGATCCAAGAGACGATCACCGCGCTGTGAGTATTCGGAGATTAATGTCTTGACTACTGGAGGATGGAATTTCGCTGGATATCTGAAGAGATAGTGAGTTAGGCGGTCGAAAGGACCGCTCTCGTACGCTAGCTGCCTTTCAGGATGAAGAAGCCTTTTGGAACTCATGGACACCTCGCAGCCCGATGTCATTCAGTGGCGGTCCCTAGTGCGCCTCAGGCCCCCCAAGTGAGTAAGGTAGTTGAGTATAACCTAGAACGAGAGCCGCGGCCATGTGCCAGCACTCATAGTCAACTGCAGCTTCAGGAGGGAAGAGAAGCCGGGGAGCGGGCGAGCTGGGGGTGAGGCATAGCCCCTAGCGCAAGAAATCGAGCGGGTCGACGAAGTACCCGTTGCGGATGACCTCGAAGTGCAGGTGTGGTCCGGTGGAGTACCCGGTGCTCCCGTTGTAGCCGATGACGCTGCCCTTCGCCACGAGTTGCCCTGCTCCGACTTCGAAACTCGACAGGTGGCTGTACCTCGTCTCAAAGCCGTTGCGATGGTTAATCACCACTTGATTGCCATAGTTCCCGTTCCAGAAGGCGCTCCGCACCACGCCTCCGTCGGCGGCGTAGATCGGCACCCCATGGTTGGCAGCGATGTCAATGGCGGGATGCCTGACCGTGAAATAAGCTGAAATCCAGCCGCGCGCCGGCCAGCGGAGCAGCCCGGTTGCAAGCCCGGGGGTACGCTCCGGGATGGGGAGTTGGCCGCCCGGCACGAACAGATATGTCCCGACCACGAGTTGGGCGCCCGGTTGCAGCTCGTTGGCGATGACGATGACTTCCGGGTCCACGTCGAACTTCTTGGCAAGAGATTCGAGCGTGTCCCCCTCCTTGACCGTGCGCCCGGTGCCCGGCACGGGCGGAATGCGGAGCGTGTCCCCGGGGCGGATCGTTTGATCCGCTTCTAGCTCGTTCGTCCAGAGTAGGGGCCACATCTCCATGCCGTAGCGCGCGGCGATGGCCGAGACGCTGTCGCCTTGCTGGACGATGTAGGTCCGCATCTCCCCGCTCGACTGGGAGCCACTTTCGACCTCCCGCACTTGATATTTGGGTAAGGCGAGGCTCTCGGCCGGGCTATCGGCAGCGGTGAGCAGCGGTTGATCTAGCGGTTGATTGGACGCTCGCTCCAGCGACGATGGCGGCTGGATACGGCCAAAGCTCACCACCAGGAGCACAATGGTCAGCACCGCGAGGTGAGGGCCAAGGTGGAGCAGCTGCTCCGACCGTCCGGCGCGGCTCGCCGGTAACCCTTGCCCGGCGCTGGCCCACGCTGCGGCGAGGCCGTTGCGCGGTGTCGCCGGTCGGTGTCCGGGGGAGTGGTGGACGGCGTCGCGGGGTAAGGAGGTGGGTGATAGCGCCTGTCCGGCGAGCGGCGCCTCAGGGTCAGGCGCGCGCGCCCGTGTACGGACCGGTCGCGGTGTCCTCGTCAGTAGCTCCGACAAGCCTTACCCCTGATACAGAATCTATGGCCCTCAACCACCGCGTTGTGCGGACTGCTTCCTCGGCGCAGCCCCCGAGGGCTAAGGCCGGGTGGGTCATGCCGCCTCCCGCTGGCGCTCGCGCTGCGGCCGGCACGATGAGCGATGCTACCATGCCGACGCCCGGCTGTCGAAAGTAGTAGGGGGTGGGATGCTCTGTTCCGGTCGGTTGCGGCGAGGCGCTCACGTCTTCTCGTGCGCTGCTGCCGGGGACCGGCGGCCGCGATATTGGCTACAATCCCTGTAGTGGTGACTGGTGTCATCCGCTTCCGACGACGACTTTCCTCCTCGCCACCCGCCTCAACTCTGCCGAAAGGTGAAGCGCCGCCCATGAGTAACATCGCTGACGCCCCCAGCCGGCCGGAGTCCACACCGGCCGGTCCCATCCCCCGCTCCGCGGGCGCGGCGGTGGACGCCGACGACGAGTTCGTCCCGCTGCCCCGCCGCCAGGTCGTGCTCACGATGGCCGGGGTGATGGTGGGGATGTTCCTCGCCGCGCTGGACCAGACGGTAGTCAGCACAGCCTTGCCGCGCATCGTCGCCGACCTCGGTGGTCTCGACCGCTTTACGTGGATTGCGACCGCGTACCTGGTGGCCTCGACGACGGCCGTGCCCATTGTCGGCCGGCTGACCGACATCTACGGCCGGAAGTATTTCTATCTCGCCGGCTTGGTCGTCTTTCTGCTTGGCTCGGTGCTCGCCGGCCTGAGCCAGACGATGAACCAGCTGATCGCCTTCCGCGCCCTCCAGGGGCTAGGCGGCGGCGTCATCTTTGCCAACGCTTTCGTCTCCATTGCCGACTTGTTTCCGCCGGCAGAGCGAGGAAAATACCAGGGGTTGGTCGCCGCCGTGTTTGGCGTCGCCTCCGTGGTCGGGCCGACGCTCGGCGGCTTTCTGACCGATACCCTCTCCTGGCACTGGATTTTCTACATCAATCTGCCGCTGGGTATTCCGATCATTGTGTTGTTCATCATCTACTTTCCAAATACGGGCCGTGACAGCGGCAAACGTCAGATTGACTACCTGGGCATGGTACTCCTGATCGCAACCGTCGTGCCGCTGCTCATCGGCCTGTCCTGGGGAACAACGGAGTACGGGTGGCTCTCGGTGCAGGTCCTCGGTTTCCTGGTCTTTGCCCTCGTGGCGGGGACCCTGTTTGTCATAGTGGAGCGGCGGGTCGCGGAGCCGATCATGCCCTTCTCGATCTACCGCAACCGCACCGTCACCCTGGCGCTGCTCGCCATCTTCCTGACCGGGTTCGGGATGTTCGGTGGCATCATCTTTGTGCCGCTGTTCTTCCAAGGCGTGCTCGGCGCCTCGGCCACCAACAGCGGCGCCTTCTTGACCCCAATGATGCTCGGGATGGTCTTCGGGGCGGCGGTTTCCGGTCAGACCTTGTCCCGGCTGGGCGGACACTATCGTCTGCAAGGGCTGATCGGGACCGCGATCATGGGCACCGGGATCGCGCTCGCCTCGCGCATGACCGTTGATACCGGCTACGTGCAAGCCGTAGTCAATATCGTCGTGATGGGCGTAGGGCTAGGCGTCACGTTCCCTGGCTACACCATTGCCGTGCAGAACGCCGTGCCCTATCGCATCGTCGGCGTGGCGACCTCGGCAACCCAGTTCTATCGCTCTATCGGCGGCACGCTCGGCCTCGCCGTGCTCGGCTCGGTGATGACTAACCGTTTCGCTGCCGCCCTCGCCGACGCCGTGCCGCGGCAGGTCGCCGGTGCCGTGCCCCCAGAGCTGCTCGGTCGGCTGCAGGAAAGCCCCCAAATGCTGGTTGATCCGAGCGCCACGGCCACCCTCGCGGCCGCGTTCGCACGCTTGGGGCCAAATGGCGCGGCCTTGCTCGAACAGGTGCTCGACAGCGTGCGGAGCGCGCTCACGGCGGCGATCTCCGACGTGTTCCTCGTCAGTGCCGGCGTCATCGGACTCGCGTTTGTCGCCACACTGTTCCTGAAGGAAGTGCCGCTGCGCGGCCGGCGCAGCGTCCCGGCCCCAGCCTAGTCAGTGGATAGTGGAGCAGAGGCGGCACGAGCGCTATGTGCGCTGATGTTGTACTATGGCCTGGGGAGGCAGACTATGTATGTCAGCTGAGAACTCTGGTGCCCCACAGCCACATCTGAGTCAGCTAGTTGGTGGCATCGGTGAGGTCGCTAGAGAAATCAATGTCAAGATTAACTTTGACATCATACGGCTTTTCTCAGAGGGTCTGTACCAGAGTCCTCACAAGGCTATTGAGGAATTGGTATCGAATTCCTACGATGCGGGAGCCATCCGAGTACATATTCTCTTGCCAGTGGAGGAACAGAACTCGACTGAGTCATCTCTCTGGGTAATCGACGATGGCTGTGGAATGGACAACGAAGGTTTAGATACGCTGTGGCAGGTAGCTCGATCCCCGAAGGTGGAAGATGATATAGCGCTTCACCGAGGGAGAAAGCCTATAGGGCAGTTCGGCATTGGAAAGCTAGCTGCATATGTTCTGGCTTGGAGGCTTACCCATATTAGCAAGACTGCAGGTCAGTACGCCTACGTATCTATGGACTTTCGCACAGTACAAAATCGCGAGTGGGATGCACAGAGCCCCCTCACCCTCGATCTTCGAAGGATTAGTGAGTACCAGGCCCAACAGCTAGTTAGTGAAGTCCGAGAGCGTGACTCTGATGCATGGGAGATGCTGTTTGGTGATACTGCTGCTGAGTCATGGACTGCCGCAGCGTTGAGTGACTTCCGGGATCTTGCGGGTAAACTCCGCATTGGCACTCTGAGATGGGTGTTTAGCACCGGGTTGCCATTGACATCAGACTTTGCAATTCACCTCAACGGCGAACGTGTTGAATCGTCTAGGGCCAGTCTAGAGCCTATCGCTACGCTAATCGTCGGAGCCCCGCGAGATGTCTCAGCAGAGGTTCTTGCAGAACGAGGTGTATCCATTGAGAATGGTGGGATCACGATTCCCGGCATCGGATTGATAAGAGGGGATGCACGTGTTTACCGAGAGCGGCTAACGGGAGGTAAGTCCTCTCAGGTGGGCCGCAGCCACGGGTTCTTTATTCGGGTGCGTGGTCGCGTCATTAATCTGACCGATGAACTCTTTGGTCTTGATGCACTGAATCACGCGGCATGGTCACGCTTTACTATGACTGTGCATGCAGATGGTCTCAGGGACTACTTACAGTCCTCTCGGGAGGGGGTCCGGGAAGATGCATCAGTAGAGCTTCTACGTGAGTATCTCCACCTAAAATTCAATGAATGCCGAAGTATCTATCAGAGGCAGATGGATCGGGACCTGGAAGGCATTGATCTTGAGCGGTTGCTAGAAGACACTCCTTCTAGCCTCATCAGACTTCCGCTTATTGATATGGTCAGAAGCCAGGTTTCAGGGAAAGACGACGACTTTTATTACATTCAGAAACCTGCTTTCGATGATGATGTCTCGCGCGACGAGTGGCAACAAAAGTTGGATATTGCCTTCGACAATGGTCTATTCGAAAAAGTTGAGTACCGATCTCTGGGTCCATATGCGCCACTCGCGGAATATCAGCCAGAAGCTCGTCTTCTAATTGTGAATGACGAGCATCCATTCGCTGCTCGGTTACTTGGTGGTAATGCAGACCATGCCCAAGTCACCCCCTTTGCACAAGCGGAAGTCCTGTCTGAGCCGCTCCTTCGAGATTGTAATCTACCTAGTAGAGTGGTGATCGAACTACTCCAGGCTCGAGATCGCCTCTTACGGGCACTCACCGGGCAGGGTCCTGTAGTCGCAACTGAAGCTATTCGCTTGCTGGAGATTGATGATCAAGATGCAACGGCGATGGAAAAGGCAACCGGCTACGCATTTGAAGCACTGGGCTTGCGCTACACAAGACGTGGACGCCCCGGCGGTCATGACGGCATCGTTGACGCCAGACTCGGATTGCGTGGTAGCATGGGCGCGGATTATCGTGCTGTATTTGACGCGAAGACTACTTCATCGGAGCGAGTCGCCGCCAATGATATTCCATTCAGTCGAATCAAACAATTCAAAGAGGATGAGCGTGCAGATTACGCCTTCGTCGTTGCCAAGGCTTACCAAGGTGAGGACGATACTTCCTCTTCAGTGAATAGAAGTGCGAGGAATGAAGAAATAACTCTCTTACAGACCGGCACTCTGCGAAAATTGGTCGAACTTCACCTTAAGCATGGTATCACGCTTGTTAAGCTACGCGAATTGTTCGAGAGGAAATACACAGCATATGAAACTAAGTCTTGGGTTGAAGGCTTAGAAGATGATCTTGAGCAACCCGATCAATTTGTCCCGATACCCCACCTACTGCAAGTTCTCGATGAACTCAAGGGCGATACGGGAGCACCACCAAGTTTGTTTGCAGCGAGGGAGAGATCTGAGACGTTGAACAAGCTCAGTCTTGAGAGGTTGGAAGCTGCACTATCAGCAGTAAGTACGGTGGTTGGTCGTGGCTGGATCGATGTGGGGGCTAAAGGGAGTGTGCATCTCGACCAGTCACCTGACCAGATCGTCGCCGAACTTCGAAGAGCGCTTCGAGACGATCTTCACATCCAGTAGACTCGGTGGCGAATGGTGAGGCCAGCGGAATCTGCCAGATCAGCGCAGTAGAACACCCCCCTAGCTCCTGGGCAAGGCACGGTACGTGCCCGTCGCAGTCTTTGGTACGGAAGTCCCGTGGTCCCCAGGGTTGCGTAATCGGACCAGCCTCGTACTTCCGCGTCGCAGCCAACGCTACGCGGCCGCAGCGGTCCGCGTGTCCGCCGTCACGCGGCCGATGGCGGCGAGCGCGAAATCAACGTCATCCGCCGTGATGCCGTAGTGGGTGACGAACCGCGGCCGTTGGCCGCCGCCGACCAGCACGCCTTCCGCGGCCAGGCGGGCGCTGAACTCGTCGCCGTTGAACATGGCCGGGTCGAGGTCGGCAAAGACGAGGTTGGTTGGCACGTCGTCTGGGTTGGTGGACAGGCCCGGCAGCGCGGCGATTCCCTCGGCCAAGCGCCGGCCGTTCGCGTGATCCTCCGCCAGCCGGTCAATCATCTGGTCCAGCGCCACGATGCCGGCGGCCGCGATCACCCCGGACTGGCGCATCGTGCCACCGAGTAGCTTGCGGACGCCACGGGCGCGCTCGACAAAGTCCGCGTCGCCACACAGCAACGATCCGACCGGGCACGAGAGACCCTTCGAGAGGCAGAACGAAACCGAATCCACGTCGGCAACGAGGTCGCTGGCCGGCACGTCCAGCGCGACGGCGGCATTGAACAGGCGAGCGCCGTCCACGTGGACGCGCAGCCCGTGCTCGTGCGCGACCGCGCTCGCGCTCCCGACCGCCGCCGGGTCGAGTGGGACGCCGTTCTGCTGGTTGTGCGTGTTCTCCAGGCAGAGCAACGTCGGTTGTCCGTCCTCGCTCTCGCGCACGGACCGGATTGCCGCCCGCACGTCATCAGGGTTCATCCGCCCGCGCTCGGTGGGTATCTCGTAGGGCTTGACCCCGCCGTACACGGCGATACCGGCCGCTCCCTTGAGCGAGGGATGGCAATAAGCGCCCACGATCATGGTATCGCCAGGCTCCGTCTGGGTGAGTGCGCCGGCGAGATTGCCCATCGTCCCGCTCGATACCAGGACGGCCGCTTCCTTGCCCAGCCGCTCGGCCGCCAGCGCCTCCAATCGCTTAACGGTCGGGTCCTCCCCATGCCCGTCATCGCCCACCTCGGCGCTGGCCATCGCCGCGCGCATCGCGGGCGTGGGGTGGGTCACGGTGTCGCTACGTAGGTCCACTACACGAGCCGGCATTGGTCCGTTGCTCCCTTCCTCACCCGCCGCCGTTGCCGGCAGGCCGGGTATCTGGGCTGGCGCCTTCCGCGCCACCACGGCGTTGCGCCGATTGTACCGCGCCTAGCCGTCAGCCGTCAGCTATCAGCAGGAGTAATCGTCATTGCGGCTTGCGCCGCAACCCGGTCTCCGTCCCCCGCCGCAGCGGGGGGCCATAGGGGGCCGGGAGCGCGGAGCTATGCGACGCGCTGGAGCTTATTGACGTAGTCGTGTCCTGCCGTCGGTGGCGGCAACGGCCGTCCGTCCTTTCGGTACAGCGCGACCACCTCTTCGACGATGGCACACAACTCCTCGAACATGATAGCTGCCGGCTGATCGCTGATCGCTGATCGCTGATTCAGGTATGGTTGGCCGGTGTACGTTCCCGGCGGCGAGTTGTACGGTGCGGAGGCGGCCGCCGAGCGCGTCACCTTGGAGGTGAGAGATGAGTGTACGCATCACGGATGTCGAGTTGATCCCCTTGCAGGTCCCGTTTTCCCCCCGCCATGCCACCCACATGCAGCGCCTCGGCGGCGACTGGTCGCTGATCGAGGTCTGGCGTGTGACCACCGATTCCGGTCACGTGGGCTACGGCGAGACGATTGCCGAGTACACCTGGGGACGCAGCGCCGCCGAGTTGGCGGCGGCGCTCCAGGGATGCAACCCGTTCGACTTGCTGTGGGACCGGTCGCATGGCGCCGGTCTCCAGATGGCGCTCTGGGACGTGGCCGGTAAAGCGGCTGGTGTACCCTGCTCCCGCCTCCTCGGGCCTGCCGTCCGGGAGGCGGCGCCGATTTCTTGGTGGTGCCTGGACATGGCCCCCGACGAGTGGGCCACCGAGGCGCAGCTTGCCGTGAGCCGCGGCTACACCTCGATCAAGCTCAAAGGGCGGTCCTGGCGCGATGTCCTCACGCAGATCGAGGCGGTCACGCAGGTCGCGCCGCAGCTCGACATTGATCTCGATTACAACAGCACGCTGGCCAACGCCGGGACCGCGGTGCTGCACCTCCGTGAGCTGGAGCAGTTTCCCAACGTCAAGATCGTGGAGACACCGATTCCGCAGGGAGACGTGGCCGGCAACCGCCAGATCCGCTCCCAGGTCAGGTTTCCCATCGCCATGCACTTCGGCAGCCCGCCCATTATGACGGCACTGGCTGACGACGTGTGCGACGGCTTTGTCATCGGCGGTGACGTGAAGAGCGTCCTCGATCAGGCCACCATCGCCGCCCAAGCCAACAAGCCGTTCTGGCTCCAGTTGGTCGGCACCGGGTTGACGACGGCCTGGGCCATGCAACTCGGCGCCGTCTGCACCCACGCCCAATGGCCGGCGGTCACCTGCATGCACATCTACAGCGATGATCTGCTCGCCGAGCCGCTGGAGGTCGTGGCGGGTTACGTGCGCGTGTCCCAGGAGCCGGGGTTGGGCGTCGAGGTGGACGAAGATGCCTTGGCGAAGTACCGCCTGGACAGCTTCGACCAGGCCAAGCCGCGCGCCCGGCAGCTCTATGTGATGACCTGGGCCTCGGCCGACGGGATGCCCGACCACACCGGCATGGTGGCCGGCGACGAGGGCGACCTGCACCGAGAAGTCGAGCACGGCAACCTGCCCCGTTTCGTGTCCGGCTCGCGCTTGGAGCAGCGTGCCGACGACGGCAGCGCCGAGTTCGACCGCAGCTACCGCGCCGCAACCGGCCGCGTTGCGTTCGGATAGCCCCGGTGGCCGGGGTGGGTTGGACCTAACAGCTGACTGGCCATAGCCGCACGGATAGTGCCAGGTGTGGTGCGTCTTTGATCTGTCACCCGGCCCCTGCCCTGGCAGGGAAGGGGCGGGATGGCAGCGCCGGTCCGATGCTGGTCTGCATCAGGATGCAAGGATGAGCAGGATAGATTCCCGGTGGCGCGGGAATGACGGTTCTGGGGGGGCTCCTGAGGCGCGGGGTGCTACATCATGGGGGGCATGGCGACGGCCAGGGAGGCCTCGATGTCCCAGACGGCTTGCGAGACGGCCTGGCCGATCAAGTCCAGCTTCCGCACCTGGTCAATGCGGGCGGTGGCGAGGTTTAGCTCGCGCCTGGAGAGGATCTCTCTGAACAGGCCGCAGACGTCCGCGAGGGCGATGATGACAATGTCGCGCGGGTCGGGGATTTCGTCGCTGAACAGCACGCCCATGATCCGCAGTTTGACTTCTCGCTCGGCCTTACCGTCAACGATGGGATAGCGCCGCGCGCGGAACACCCACAGGAAGCGATCATCCCGCTGCTGGAGAATGCCGGCCTTGATGAGACGGTCGAGGGCGCGGGCGCGAATCTCGTAGGCATACTCGGCGACATACTCGACCCAATAGCGGGCGTCGTGGCTGGACTCGCCGACGGGGGTCGATTCGGCGATATTGGCGAGGGTGGGGTCGAGTAGATCGTCTCCGGTCGGGGTGCTGCCGAGCAGGATGAGCCGTTCGGTATCGGTGTCAATGCGGTTCTCCAAGGCCAAGTCCATCAGGACGGCGCCGGCGAGGGCACACTGCAAGGACAGTTCGGAAACGGGCGCGAAATCCCCGTTTTCGTCGTGGAGCAGGAGAAGCATGATCTCTTCGGCAAATCTCAACATTGACCTCACTCCTTGTCGTACTGTTGGGAGTTAGCGCACCTGCCGTCAGTGTACCCGTTCCGGCCGGCGTTTGGCGATGTTCGGACAGGGGCAGCGGCCTTGCCGGTATGATAAGCGCGGAACGGCCCGCCGGCACGGACCGGACAGCACGGCCATACCTCACCCCCCGGCCCCCCTATGGTCACCTCGCTGTGCAGGGGGACGTGGATTCCCGCTGGCGCGGGAATGACGGACCAGACCACGAGAATTGAGGGATAGAGCAGGGGCGGATGAGGAGGGGGACGAAGATGCCTGAGAGCGGGCCGAACGTGGTGCTGATCATCAGCGATGAGCAACGCGCCGACACGATGCCCGGAGTGCGGGCCGCCGATGTTTCCACGCCGCACCTGGAGTGGCTGGCCGCGCAGGGAACGCTCTTCCGCAATGCCTATTGTGTCACACCGATCTGCTCGCCGGCGCGGGCTGCGCTGCTGTCCGGGCTGTATCCGCACACGTCGGGCATGGTTGCCAACCACCAGGAACGGCCAATCTCGAACGAAATGCACCTAGCACCAGATGTGCGCCTCTTGGCCGATTACCTGCAACCGTTGGGGTATGCCTGCGCCTATACCGGCAAGTGGCATCTGGGAACGGGCGGTGATCGGCGGGGCTTTCGAGACTTCATCACCCGTATCAGCGACTACGACGTGGACGGTCCCGAGCAGAACGACATTCTCCGCTTCGCTGATCGGGTCGGCGTCACACTGGGCGGAAAGCGGGCCGGCCATGACGCCGATCCGGCGCGCTTCTGCGCTCGCACCAGGGTAGGCTCATCACTATTGCCGCTGGCCTATCACCCTTCAATGCTCAATGCCCGGGCAGCGGCGCGCTTCATTCAGGGGATGGCGGACGACAAGCGGCCGTTTTGCCTGGTGTATTCGTGCCACGAGCCGCATCCGGAGTTTGTCAGCCCGCGCCCGTTCGACCGGATGTACGATCCGGCCGCCATGCCGCTGCCGGAGACCCACCGCGACAATGTGGGGCCGCGGCTGCTGCGGAACCGCGACGACAGACAACTGAAGTCGGCCGACGCGCTCGACGATGACGACCTGCGGGCCATGTGGGCCGGGTACTACGGGGCCGTGAGCTACGTGGACCACCTGGTAGGGGTGATCCTGGCGGCGCTCATCGAAACGGATCAGTTTGACGAGACGCTGTTCATCTTCACGTCGGATCATGGCGAGATGCTGGGCAGCCATGGATTGCTTTACAAGGGAGCGGCGCTGTACGAAGAACTCGTCAACATACCGCTACTGATCCGCCCGCCGGGAGGTCTGACGGCGGCGCAATGCACCGGCCGGCTGGTGACGCACGTGGACCTGGTGCCGACTATTCTCAACTGGTGCGGCGCGCCGGTGCCGGGGGAGTTGCAGGGTGCGGACATCGGCGCGCTCGCGAGGGGTGGCAACGAGCGTGTACGCGACGGCATCGCCCTGGAATACCACTCCTGCAATTGGGGCCAGCGGCCAACGCCCTTGCGGGGCTGGCGCACGGAGAACTGGAAGTATGTGGAGACGATCGGCGGTGCCGACGAACTGTACGATCTGAGGGAGGACCCGCTGGAGCGGCACAACCTCAGCGAGGACCCGGCAGCGGTAGGCGCGCGGGAGAGGATGCGGACGGGACTGGCAGCGTGGCTAGAGCGGACGGGCGATGCCTGGCCGGAAGTGCCCCGGCCCGCCCGTGAGTTGCCCCATGGGCCAGATCGTCGGTGGGGCTGAGGCGAGGAGGGAACGGGAGTTGGCCCCCCTAATGGTCCCCCTGCTAGGCAGGGGGACGCGGATTGCGGCTTCCGCTGCAATGACGGATGGGGCGGGACGGTCGAGGCGGCTAGGTGGGAAGGAGAGCAGCGATGGCAGAACGCGCACCCAACGTGGTGCTGATTATCAGCGACCAGCAGCGGGCGGATACGATGCCGGGCGTGCGGACGGCGGACGTTTCGACGCCGCACCTGGAATGGCTGGCGGCGCAAGGGACGCTTTTCCGCCGGGCCTACTGTGTCACGCCGATGTGCTCGCCGGCGCGGGCGTCGCTGTTGTCCGGGTTGTATCCGCACACGACGGGCATGGTCTCCAACCATCAAGAGCGTCCCATCTCGAACGAGCTGCACCTGTCGCCGGACGTGCGCGTGCTGGCCGACTACCTGCAACCGCGGGGCTACGCCTGCGCCTATACCGGCAAGTGGCATCTCGGCACTGGCGCTGATCGGCGGGGTTTTCGGGACTTCGTCACGCGCGCGAGCGACTACGACGTGGACGGGCCGGAACAAAACGACATATTGCGCTTTACGGAGCGGATCGGCGTCACCATCGGTGGCAAGCAGGGCGGCCACGATGCGGACCCGGCGCAGTTCGATCGTCGGACGAAGATCGGCCCTTCACTGTTGCCGCTGGCCTACCACCCATCAATGCTCGACGCGCGGGCGGCGGCGCGATTTATTCACGGGATGGCAACGGACGAACGACCGTTCTGCCTGGTGTATTCCTGCCACGAGCCGCATCCGTCGTTCGTCAGCCCGCGCCCGTTCGACCGGATGTACGATCCGGCGGACATGCCGCTGCCGGAGACGCGCCACGACAACGTGGGGCCGCGGCTGCTACGAAACCGCGCGGACTGGCAGTTGAAGCCGTCCGACCCGTTTGACGATGACGACCTGCGGGCGATGTGGGCCGGGTACTACGGGGCGGTGAGCTACGTGGACCACCTCGTCGGGGTAATCCTGGCGGCGCTCATCGAGACGGATCAGTTTGACGAGACGCTGTTTATCTTCACGTCCGATCATGGGGAGATGCTGGGCAGCCACAGTCTGCTGGCCAAGGGAGCGGTGCTGTACGAGGAGTTGATGAACATTCCGCTGCTGATCCGCCCGCCGGGAGGGCTGGCGGCGGCGCATTGCACGGACCGGTTGGTGACACACGTGGACCTGGTGCCGACTATTCTCAATTGGTGCGGTGCGCCGGTACCGGGCGAGCTGCAAGGTGTGGACATCGGCGCGCTGGCGCGCGGCGGTGACGAGCCGGTGCATAACGGGATTGCGCTGGAATTCCACTCGTCCAACTGGGGAGAGCGACCGGCGCCGCTGCGAGCGTGGCGGACCGAGGACTGGAAGTACGTGGCGACCGACGGCGGCGATGACGAACTCTATGACCTGCGCGCGGACCCGTTGGAGCGGCACAACCTCAGCGAGGACCCGGCAGCGGCGGAGGCGCGGGAGCAGCTGCGGGCGGCGCTGGCGGCGTGGCTGGAGCGGACGGGCGATACTTGGCCGGAGGTGCCGGTGTCGGACCGCGAGGTGCCCAAAGTGCCTGGTGGACCGTGGGGGCGGACCTCACCCCCGGCCCCTTCCCTGCCAGGGAAGGGGCGCTAACGCGGTGGGGCGGAGATTGTGGTGGTGGCTATTCGGGCGTATGAGGAGGGGGATCGAGGGCCGGTCGTGCGGTTGCTGGCAGGCTGCCTGCCGTATGACCGCATGGACGACCTGGTCTTTGCCGACCGCATCCTGCGGGACCCCGATTTCGACCCGGCGCTGAATCTTGTTGCCGCTGCCGACGGGCAGGTGATGGGGTTTGTAGCCGGGGCGTCGGCGAACGAGCAACTGCAATGCCCGGCAGGGGTCAAACTGTTCGCCGTCGCACCGGAATGGCGACAGCGGGGGATTGCCACGCGCCTGTTCGACAAGCTGGAAGGGCGGCTGCGGGATACGGGGGCCGGGCACGCGGTGGCGATGGCCGCGGGCAACAATCGGATCACGCAGGGTTTGGACGTGCGCTACACGGCGGCACTGTGCTTCTTGGCGGCGCGCGGGTACGAACGGACCGGTGTGACGCAGGACATGGTGGTTGACCTGGCGCGGACCGATCTGGAAACCGCGACCGCAGAGGCTGCTGCCGCCGCGGCCGGCATACGGTTTCGGCGGGCGACGGCGGCGGACCGCGACTGGCTGCATGAGGGCGTGGCGCGGGAGCTGGCGTATCCGGCGCCGGGGTCGCACCTGGGGCGGCGCTGGGCCTATCTGGCGACGCTCGGTCTGGATAACCCGCCGGCGTCCGTGCAGGTGGCGGAAGAGGCGGCGAGTGGCGCTTTCCTCGGGTTTGGCGCGACACACGTGGCGCGGTGGGGGGTGCTTGGCCCGATGGGCGTGGCGGAACGCGCCCGGGGACGCCGTGTGGGAGCGGTGCTGCTCAAGCGGTGCTTGCGAGATCTGCGGGCCGACGGTTTTGAGCAGGGTGAAATCTACAGCGTGGGTCCCATCGCGTTCTACGCCAAGACAGTACAGGCCACGGTTAGCCGGGTGCTGTACCAGTTTGCGAAGCGGCTCTAGGACCGGACTTGGATTCCCGCTTCCGCGGGAATGACGAGGTCCGGGAAGCGGTATGTAGCTGTACAAATGAACACCTACCCAACCAGTCGGCCCCCTATGGCCCCCCCGCGCAACGGGGGGACGGGCGTTCGCGCGTGGGTGGGATGACGATTCTTGCAGGGGCCTCTAGGAGGAAAGCGTGAACGCGGCGCAGCCCAGTCCAGTGGCGCCGGGGCAGCGGATCGTGGCGCTGGACGTGCTGCGCGGCTTTGCCTTGCTCGGCATCCTGGTGATGAATATCCAGCTCTTTGCCATGCCGGTACAGTTCATCACTTTCAACCCCCTCGCCTATGGCGACCTGACCGGTATCAACCTCGCGGTCTGGAGCTTGAGCCACATCTTTGCCGACCAGAAGTTCATGACGATCTTCTCGCCGCTGTTCGGCGCGAGTATTTTGCTCTTGGCGGAGCGGCTGGAAGCGCGGGGGCAATCGGCGCGCGGCATTCACTACCGCCGCAACGTCTGGCTATTGCTGTTTGGCCTGGCGCACGGTTTTCTGCTGTGGAACGGTGACATTCTGGTGCCGTATGCATTGGCCGGGTTTGTCGTGTTCCGGTTTCGGAACATGCGGCCGCGCCGCCTGGTCATCCTCGGACTGGTGTTGCTCTTGGTGCCGGCGGCGCTGACCCTGTTGGGGCCACTGTCTCCAGAGGATGCAGTCGCTGCGGTGCGTTCCGACTGGTCGCCAAGCGCGAGCAAGATTAACGAGGAGTTGGCGGCCTATCGTGGCGGTTGGCTGGAGCAGATGTCGGCGCGGGTGCCGGGCGAGATCGAAGGACTTACGGGAGGGTTGCTCTTTTGGGCGTTCTGGCGAGCGGCTGGGCTGATGCTGCTCGGCATGGCCGGGTACAAGTGGGGTGTTCTGACGGCACAGCGTAGTGGGCGTTTCTATGCGGGAATGGTACTGATCGGTCTGAGCATCGGCCTCCCGTTGGCCACGTTGAGTGCCTGGACCAACTATGCGAACGGTTTCGCGCCGACGTATTCGCTGTTCGGAGTGGGGTTTCAACTTAACTACTGGGGGAGCATCTTTGTGAGTAGCGGGTATATCGGGCTGGTGATGCTGGCGACGCAGCGCGGTTGGTTCGGGCGCATTGAGGGCAGACTCGCCGCCGTCGGACGGACCGCACTGACCAACTACCTGCTGCATACCGTCATCTGCACGACCATCTTCTACGGTCATGGCCTCGGACTGTACGGCTCGGTGGAGCGTTGGCACCAAGTGTTGATTGTGGTGGGCATTGGGGTGGTGCAGTTGGCGGTGGCGCCGCTGTGGCTGGCGCGGTTTCGGTTTGGGCCGTGCGAATGGCTGTGGCGGGCGTTGACCTATGCGCCGGGGTGGAGGGTCCTGGCTTGGCGAGGGCAAGGGCCGTGAAGCGGCCGGCCTTTGCGGCAACCTTGCACGATCCCGAGGGCCGGATGGTGGCGCCGGCCCGCGCTGCGGAAGCTACACTGCGGCGGCTGTATTGCAGCGCCCACGTCGTCGCCACGCCCCAGACGGACGGACGGCTGATTGCGCTGTTGCGAGAGGCGGACGCCGCGGTCAGTACCGGGGCCGATAGTCGCATTGGCGTTGGCCGGCGGCAGGCCATCCTCGACGCCGTGCAAGCCGGCGCTGATACCGTCCACTACTGCGACTTCGACCGGCTGCTCCATTGGCTCCGGGTGGCGCCGGCCGAGCTACACGCGGTGCTCGACCAGCTCACGGCGCCATGCACGTTCGACTACCTGATCCTGGGCCGGACGGCGGCCGCCTTTGCGACGCATCCGCGCGTGCAGCAGGCGACGGAAACCGTGACCAACCACGCCTTCTCGGCCTGGTTCGGGCAGCCGGCCGACGTGGGGGCCGGGTCGTGTGGGGCCACGGCCCACGGCGCGGCGCTGATTGCCCAGCACTCGGATGAGCCGACGAACGCGACCGACGCCGAATGGCCGGCCATCGTGCAGTGTCTCGCGCCCGGCCGGGTCCGCTACCGGGCCACGGAGGGCCTCTCGTTCGAGACCGCCGACTATTATCGGGCGGAAATCGCGCAAGCCGGCGGCGAGGCGCAATGGCGCAAGCAGGTATATGAGCGGCCGGAGATGTGGCTCCAACGCCTTGAGCTGAGTCACAACTCGGTGCGCGCCGTGCTCGCCGTCGCCCAACGCCTCAGCCGTACCTCACCCCCGGCACCCGCTCCATCGCGGAGCGATAGAGAGGGGAGTGGCCCTAACCCCCGGCCCCTTCCCTGGCCGGGAAGGGGAGTCTAGATTCCCGCTCTCGCGGGAATGACGGGGGCGGGACGCGGCTCAGCGCGCTCCTACGAGCCGAAAATCTCATGCAGCCGCCGGCTGATGGCCTTGATCTCCCAATCTGCACACATGCGCACGTCAAAGCGGATGGCCGCCGGGTGCGCCGGATCGTCGCCGCCATTGACCGCTACCGGCGGATCGCCAGCGTGCAACTGCTCGATCACGCCGTCCATCGTGTGGCCGCTCTCCGGCTGCACGACGAGGTACATCGAGGAGAATGGCCGCCCGATGCGGTCCGGGAAGTGCAGCTCTGCGCTCGCGCCTTTCAGTCCCTGGGACAGGTCCACGAGCTTCTGCGTCTTGCGGTGATGCTCGGCCAGGCGCGCCTCGTCATCCTGTTCCGCCCACCAGATGAGCGCCGCCACCTGCGCGACCACCTCTTCCTTACTCACCTTGCACACGCGGCCGATCCCCTGCGTCGGCGACGCCTGCATGGCGACGGCCGCCATCAAGTCGGCGCGGCCAGCCAGAATGCCCGATCCTTGCGGCCCTTGTAGCCCTTTGCCGCCGGAGAAGGCCACGAGCGCGGCCCCGTCCTCGATGTAGCGCCAGAGGTTTTCCTTGGGTGGTAGGTGGTTGGAGTTGTCCACGAGCACCGGTACCTGGTGGGCGTCCGCCACCTCCACGACCTCCCGCACCGTCAGCTCCCCCGGTAGCTGCCCGGTGCCCCAATAGACGAGCGCCGTCTGCGGTCCGAAGGCGGCTGCCAGCTCGTCCCGGTTGGCCGGCCCGCCGTTCCCTATCTCATCGAACTGCACCCCGGTCGTCTTGAGCGCGTGCGCGTAGCCGTAGTGGATGTACTCGCGGCCGTCCGGTGCGGTTTGGCGCGGAAAGCGCTGGGCAATCACACGATCCTTCATGCCGGTGCCGGCGAGGTGCGGAAGCTGCTGCATCTTGACCGGATCGGTGCCGGTGAGGATCGCGGCCGTACCGACCAACAGCGCCGCGGCGCACCCCGACACGATATAGCCGCTCTCGGCATGGGTGTAGTGCGCGATGACCCGCCCGGCCGCCCGTTGCAGCTCTTCCATGTCCACGTGCCACTCGGCGGCGGCACGCATCGCATCCAATACCTCATCCGGTATCAGCGTGCCGCCAACCCGCGTCGTGTGGCAGGTCGCGTTGATGACCTTCCTGACGCCAAGAGCGCCGTAGGGATCGCGGATCATGTCGTCGAGGGTGAGCATAGTGAGCACCTCCATCGGGATTGCAGCGGTTACGCCGGCGCCCGGCCGCCTGTTGCCGATGCGCCGGGTTCCCCCTATCATAGCGGCGCAGCCGATCTCCCGCGGCTCGAAACAAATCGGCACTGCTGGCGTCGTGCCTATCCCTAGAATCGGGGAGAATCATGTTGGCGAAGGCAAGAGGCAAGAAACCCAAGACTGCCATTGACTGGGACGCGATCCCACACCCCGTCTTCGTGTGGGGCAATCGGCATGTCGCCCATCGCGACCCTGCTGGGCACTATCACGAGGGTGTCTTTCGAGTGTTCTACAGCCACGTGCGGCGAGAACCGGGGGAGCGCTACTACTGTCAGCTTGCCGTGACGAAGAGCACCGATCTCGTCACTTGGACCGAGCCTGAGCCATTTACGCCAGAGGACCTCAATCTCAACTATTCCAGTCCCGGCAACGTCATCCGCTACGGCGACGAGTGGCTGCTCGGTACCCAGACGTATCCCCGTCCGGTAGACGATCCGGGCGCAAACCAGAACGCGCGCATCTTCAAGATGGCCAGCGATGATCTGGAACAGTGGGGCGAGCCAGAGTTGCTGCGTGTCAAAGGTCCCGAGGTCCCCGTCAGCGAGATGGGTCGCATGATCGACCCCTGCTTTGTGCCGGACAAGGACCACCCGCTTAAGTGGTGGTGCTTCTTCAAGCAGAGCGGTGCGGGGATGTCGTACACCTACGACTTCGAGACGTGGACCTACTACGACAAGGTTCCGGCTGGCGAGAATGCCTGTGTGCTCATCGACCGCGAGGCCGATGAGTACGTCTTGATCCACGCTCCCCGCAATGGCATCGGTATCAAGCGCTCGAAGGACTTGCTCAACTGGCGCGATCTCGGGGTGTGGACGCTCGGCCAGAGCCTGGCGCGATCTCGGAGTAAGGAGTGGCAGTGGGCGCAAGGGCGCCTAACGGCTGGTCACGTTTTGGACCTGCGCGGAGAGCCGAGCGTGGGGAAGTATGTGTTGTTTTACCATGGCGATACTGAAGAAGGCGTGCGTGAGCAGGAGATACATGGCGAGGCGAGCCTGGCCGTAGCCTGGAGCGACGACCTGATGCACTGGTCCTGGCCCGGCAGGCGGGCGGGGTAGTGCCATACCGGACAGCTAACGCTGACCGGCAGTACTGTTCGCAATTCGTCCACGCGGCGCCGCGCCTACATCTATAAGGGAGAACACCGATGACACAGGAAAAAGCCAAGCCGCCCAACACCGCTATTGACTGGGACGCCATTCCCCACTCCGTCTTTCTGTGGGGCAATCGGCACATCGGCCACCGCGACCCGGCCGGTCACTACCACGAGGGCGTCTTCCGCGTGTTCTACGGCCAGGTGCGGCGCGAGCCCGGGCGGCGGGTCTACTATCAGCTTGCCGTCACCAAAAGCACCGATCTCGTCACCTGGACCGAGCCGCAGTTGTTTACACCACGCGACCTCAATCTCAACTACTCCAGTCCCGGCAACGTCATTCGCTACGGTGACCAGTGGTTGCTCGGCACCCAAACGTATCCCCGTCCAGTGGATGATCCGCACGCGAACCAGAACGCGCGCATCTTCAAGATGGCCAGCGAGGACCTGGAGCACTGGGACGAGCCGGAGCTGCTGCGCGTCAAAGGCCCGCACGTGCCGGTCAGCGAAATGGGGCGCATGATTGATGCCTATTTCTTCCCTGACAAGGATCATCCCCACAAGTGGTGGTGCGGCTTCAAGCAGAACGGCATGGGCTTGTCCTATACCTACGACTTCGAGACCTGGACCTACTACGACAAGGTGGTCGCCGGCGAGAACGTCTGCGTGCTTGTGGACCGGGAGGCCGACGAGTACGTGCTGATCCATGCCCCACGTAACGGCGTCGGGATCAAACGCTCGAAGGACCTCCTCCAATGGCGCGACTTGGGCATATGGACGCTGGGACAGAGCAAAGACTGGCCGTGGGCGCGGGGCCGCCTCTCGGCCGGGCACGTGCTGGACTTGCGCGCCGAGCCGGGCGTGGGTAAGTACGTGATGTTTTACCACGGCTCGACGGAAGAGGGGGTGCGGGAGCAGGAGACGCACGGCGAGTCCAGCCTAGCGCTGGCCTGGAGCGACGACCTGATCCACTGGTCCTGGCCCGGCAGGCGGGCAGGGTAGCGCCATACCGGACAGCTAACGCTGACCGGCAGTACTGCTCGCTGTTCGTCCACATGGTCTACTTGATAATCAGGAGACGGGAGATGCTTTGGTAAATGGCGTCCCCGGTGTTTCCAAGCCATCCCCATCCGAGCCAAGTGAGGTGCAGCGCACCGATGAGCAGGCCTAGGCCAAGGGCGATATTGTTCGACTTGGACGACACCATCCTGGAGTACGACGGCAGTGCCGCCCGAGTGTGGCGCTTGGTGGTCGCAGAGTTTACTGGCAGCTTGGCTGGACTAGACGTCGAGCGGTTTATGGCAGCACTCAATGAGTATCGAGAATGGTACTGGGGGGATCCCGAGCGTCATCGTCGAGGCCGCCTAGACCTCCCGCTCGCTCGCCGGGAGGTGGTCAGGGGCACCTTTGACCTGCTGGGCGTCGCGGCTCCGGCGATGGCCGATGAGATCGCCGATGCCTACTCGGTGCAGCGTGAACTCGTGGTCAGACCCTTCCCTGGAGCTATCGAGACGCTGACCTACGTCCGGGCACAGGGCATCCGCATGGCTCTGGTCACGAACGGGACATCCGCCATGCAACGGGGTAAGATCGAACGGTTCGGTTTGGAGTCCTGCTTCGACTATATCCTGATCGAGGAAGAGTTCGGAGTTGGCAAACCGGACGAACGGGTGTACCTGCACGCCATCGAGCAACTCGACACGTCTCCTTCCGAGGCGTGGATAGTAGGCGACAACCTCGAGTGGGAGGTGGCGACGCCGCAGCGACTGGGCATCTTCTCCATCTGGATTGATGGCGCCGGTGCCGGCCTCCCGAAGACGGCCAACGTGCAACCGGACCGCATCATCCCCCGGCTATCCGCGCTGAAGGATTTCCTGCGCTGAGAGCCATGGAATGGCCGGCGGAGAGTAGAAGGCGGATTAAGTCGCGGTCTCACTTGCGGTCGGCGAACACCGTCTCTTTGAGCTGGGTCTGAAGCTCGAAGATCGATCCGACGCGCGGCGGCGGCGGCGAGGGGATACGCACTGCGGCATGCGGGAGTTGGCGGAACTCCCTCGTCGGCTCGCCACGCACCATCATGCCGTCGAACGCTGCGTAGTCCGGTGTCCCACTCAGCGGCCAGGCATCGGCGGCCGCGTACTGATACAGCAACAAGCGGCGCGGCTGTGACGAGGTGTTCGGCGCCGACCCGTGCAGCGCGGCGACGTGGTGAATAGAAATGCCGCCGGCCCGCACCTCGACCGGGACCGCCTGCGTGAGGTCTACGTCCTCGCGGCTGGGTGAGATCGCACCGACAAAGTAGCCCTCCTGGTGGTGGTCCAGGGTGGGGCCACGGTGCGAGCCTGGAATGACGAGCAAGCAGCCGTTCTCCAGCGTGCAATCGTCGAGCGCCACGCCGACGGCGAGCAGGTCGTCATTCGTGTGCGGGTAGAAGGCAACGTCCTGGTGCCACTCGACCGGACTCCCAATCGCCGCCGTCTTCATATTGAGCTTGTCGCCCTGAAAGCGAATGTTCGGCCCGATTAGCGGCTCCAGACAGTCGAGAATGGCATCGGAGCGCATGAGCTGATCGAAGAACGGGTGGACGTTGGTCGGGGACTTGATGCGGCGGAGGAGCGGACGCTCCGCCGTGTGCTCCGGCTCTAGGTCGTAGACAGCCGTGTGCTCGGTGACGGTGCGTGACTGCTCGACCAGCTCCTCAACGACGCGGCGCGCTTCCTCGATCTGCGCCAGCGGCACGACGTTCTCCAGGCCCAAGTAGCCGTTCTCGTGATAGAACTTGACTTGCTCGTCCGTTAGCATCCTTTCGCCTCCCTCCGAGGGTGACGTGGGTATGCCCCCATCCGTACCCTCGGACACAGCCGCAGCACTACCTGATCCGGTGCTCGGTGATGTAGTCCCAGTCTATGTCCAACCCCAATCCCGGCCGCTGGGAAATCACCACGTTGCCTTCATCATCCAGTGGGTCGGGAATGCCTCGCAGATAGGGTACGGCTTGCGGGTCGTCTTTGCCAGGACTGAGTAGCCCGCGCTCGTAATACTCGCAGGTGGAGGCCGGCGCCGCCCCGAGAAGCTGGGCGTGTGCCCAGCCACTCATGTGCAACTCGCATTGCAGCCCGAACGCCTGACAGACGTTGATGAGCTTCCAGCAGCCGGTAATGCCGCCGTAGTAGATGTCGGTCCGCAGCATATCGGCCGCGCCCTGCAACAGCCACTCGGCCCGGCTGAACAGGCCGCCGGGCGCGTGCTCCGGCGAGCAGATCGCGATGGATAGCTCCCGCGCGAGGCGACGATACGGCTCCATTCGCGTCTCGATCATCGGGTGCTCCAGCCAGTAGAAGTTCAGCTTCTCCAGCTCGCGTCCGACCCAGAGCGCCTCTTCCAGCGTGTACACCCCGTAGGGATCGAGCATCAGGACCATATCGTCGCCCACTGCCTCGCGGACGGCCCGACAGACCTCAAGGTCCTCCCGTGGAAAACCGGGTAGCTGGGGGGCCGGTTGTGCGGTGTGTGGGTTCCAGCAGATATAGGCGTGAATCTTGTACGCCTTGTAGCCGCGCTGTTTGCAGGCGAGTGCGTGCTCGACATAGACCTCCGGCGGCCCCAGGTTCGGCGCCGTGCTGGCATAGGCCTTCACCTTGTCGCGCGCGCCGCCGAGCAGCTTGTTGATCGGCAACCCGGTCACCCGCCCCGCCAAGTCCCAGAGCGCACAGTCCACCAGCCCCATGTCGCGCTCCGCCAGCTTCGGCCCCCGGCTGGTCAACTGGTCCAGCCAGTTCCAGAGTTTTTCGCGGTCCAGCGGATCCTCGCCGAGTAGCAAGGGCTTGATGAGTTGCTCCATCACGGCCCGGTTCCCGCCGAGCGCGTATCCGGCAGCACCGTCGTCGGTACTAATCTTGGTGATCGCATTCCTGGACGGACGGCGCTTGCCCTCCACGCCATAGCCCCAGCGGGTCCCGTGCCCCGTTTTCCAGGTACGGAACTCAATCACCTCTATATCGGAAATCTTCATCCGGCCTCCCTGCGGTGCTAGATCATGTGTTTCTGCCGTCACCGGCGCTGGCACAGCTACGCCCGGTAGCGTTCCCGCAGCGCCGCCTGTTGCGCCGCCGGCAGGTACTTGGCCCCCTCGCGCAACGTCAGCCCCGACACCCGCTCGATGTGCTCGGCCAGGAATGCATACGTCAGATCCGGTCGCTGCTTGGCGACCTCCCGCAGCACCCAGCCAATCGCCTTGCGGATGAAGAACTCCTTCTCCTCCACCATGCCGGCGGCCAGCCGGGCAAACAGCCCGAAATCGCCGCGCCCGGCGCGCAGCGGGTCAAGCAGCGCGAGCAGCGCGGCCCGGCGTAGCCAGAAGCGCTCATCATCGGCCCACCCAGGCAATGACCGCTTGGCCTGAGTGTGGCGTTCCACGAGGCGTCCGGCGACCTTGATCGAGAGCCAGTCTACATGGTCCCACGTATGGCAGCGCTTGAGCAGGTCCCGCATGACCGCCATATCGGCGGCCAAGAGGAGGTCTGCATACAACTCCAGCAGCGCAATGGCGAGTGACCGCAGGTCGTGGTAGGAAGTAGCCCACAGCCCGGCCGTCAGGGTCAACAGGTCGTCGCGGCCGAGATCGCGGCGCTCGCGGCGAAAGGCCTTGGCCGTCTTCCGTATGAAGGGAACGGTCACGCCTTGAAACGCCAACTCGCTCTTGAGATAGGCTTTCTGCCCGGCGGCGCGCTCTGCGGTGCCCTCGGCGCGAAAGGCCGTCCGAAAGGCCACAATCTGCTCGGATGGGTCTACCGCCATATCGCCCACGTCGTCATCATGCAGAACGGTCCGCGAACATTAACCGGCCGCCGCCGGGAAAACTCCCGGACGGGCGCTACAATGGTGCCAGCTTGTGCGCCGTGCCGGCCCGGCGGCGTTGGTGGTGCGGCCGGAGCAGCGCCGGTATAGTCACGGGCGCGAGCAATGGAGAAAGGACAAAGAACCGGTGAGTGCTACGGCTACCCCCCAACGAGTACCGGTCCCCGGACATCCGGAGGGCTGTGAGACCCCGCTGACGGCACAAGTGGGCTGGCAAACGCCACCCGGCGCCTTCTATACCCGTAGCCATTTCCTCCCAACGCCGGTGCTGGCGGCCGAGGGCTGGCAACTGTCCGTCGAGGGCGCGGTCGAACGGCCGCTGGCCCTGACGCTGGACGAGCTACGGGCGCTGCCGTCTCATACCGTGATCGCCACCCTGGAATGCGCCGGCAACAACCGCACCGCCCTGGACCCGCCGGCCGACGGCATTCAGTTCCGCTGTGGCGCCGTCAGTACGGCGGAGTGGCGCGGCGTCTCGCTGGCAACCGTACTGCATGAGGCCGGCCTGCGGTCCGACGCGCAAGAGGTGCTCGGCGAGGGGACGGATCGCGGTCACGAGAAGTCGTTAGGTCGGGAGATTCCCTTCGAGCGTAGCCTGCCGCTCGCCAAGGCACTCGATCCCGATACGCTCCTCGCCTACGAGATGAACGGTCAGCCCTTGCCCGACGAGCACGGGTTTCCCGCGCGGCTGATCGTGCCCGGGTGGTACGGGATGGCCTCGGTGAAGTGGTTGGCCAAGCTACAGGTGCTCGACCGGCCGTATGGCGGATTCTTCCAAAAGACCAAGTACATCTATGAGGTACCCGGACAGGAGTCCACGCCGGTCAGGACCATGCGGGTGAAAGCAACCTTCGCGCAACCGGCCGACGGCGACACCGTGACTGCCGGCGCTCCCATCACCGTGCGCGGGTACGCCTGGTCCGGCGAGGGCGCGGTGAGCCGCGTGGCCGTCAGTACCGACGGCGGCGCAAGCTGGCAGGATGCCGAGTTGACGGCAGCGCCGGGGCAGTGGGCCTGGTGCGAGTGGTCGCTGGAGTGGACACCGGGCGCCGCCGGCGCCGCCACGCTGCTCGTCCGCGGGACGGACGCAGCGGGCAACGTGCAGCCGCTCGACGTACCGTGGAACCGCCTGGGCTACGGCAACAACGGCGTGCAGCAGATCACCGTCAACGCTCGCTAAGGCGGTGGGGATCACCGTCGGCCCTTCTCCGTATGTGTGGAGAAGGGCCGAGGCGGTAGCAGCCCCGGCATGATGGTCACTAACTATATGATGTATAGTGGGACCAACTGGGGAAGCTCGCATGTCACCGGACTACAGCAACATTATCACCGTCGAGCCGGGCAAGCGCGGGGGGCAGCCGTGCATTCGTGGCCTGCGCCTCACGGTCTACGACGTCCTGGAGTACCTGGAGGCGGGTATGTCCGAGGACGAAATCCTGGCCGATTTTCCTGACTTGAGGCCAGAGGACATTCGGGCGTGCTTGGCCTTCGCCGCCGCCCAAGAACATCGGGTGGCATCGCTCCCTCCGGTATGAGACTACTGTTTGATCAGAACCTATCTCCACGACTGAAGGAGATATTGCGAGACCTCTATCCAGGCTCCATCCACGTTTAGAGACATCGGGCTTGAATCTGCCGACGATACCACGGTCTGGGCATACGCTAGGGACCACGATTTCGTGATCGCTTCAAAGGACTCCGACTTCCGACAACTTAGCTCCGCATTTGGACATCCACCACAAGTCATTTGGATCCGTTGCGGGAATTGTTCGACAACAGAAATAGCGTCCATCCTCCGCAAGCACTACAATGACCTGCTTGCCTTCTATCAGGATGAACGGCGGGCCTTCTTCGAACTGAATCGAGCACACCACTCATCACCCATAGACCCATCGCTTGGACCATGAGCGAAGCACCTCACGTCCCTACAGTGTGGAGACAAGCGGGGCGAGGCATGGCAGGTTGGCAGGAGACAACCATGAGCGCTGTTTACGACGACCTCGGGGTATGTACGGTCATCAATGCCGCCGGCACACTCACCCGGCTCGGCGGCTCGCGGATGCCACCGGAGGTCCTCGCCGCCATGGCCGCGGCGTCCCAGAGCTTCGTGCGGATCGAAGACTTGCAAGTGGCGGCCGGGCGGTTCATCGCCGCGGCGACCGGCGCCGAGGATGGCTACGTCACCGCCGGGGCAGCTGCCGGGCTGTTACTGGGCACGGCGGCGTGCGTGGCCGGGCTGGACCCCGCGGCAATGGATCGCCTGCCGGACACGCGCGGCCTGAAGAACGAGGTGGTCGTGCAGCGCGTCCACCGCAACAGCTACGACCACGCGGTCCGCACGGTGGGCATCAGGCTGGTGGAGGTCGGCGGCCTGGGACATCCCACGCCGCGGCCGACCGAGCCGTGGGAGCTTGCCGCCGCGATCACGCGCCGCACCGCGTGCGTGCTGTGGCCGGTGATGGCGGCGCCCGACGCACTGCCGCTAACCACCGTCACGCAGATTGCCCACGACCACGACGTGCCGGTGCTCGTAGACGCCGCCGCCGCGCTGCCGCCACCGGAAAACCTGCGCCGCTTCATCACCGAGGGCGCCGACCTCGTGACGTTCTCCGGCGGCAAGGCCCTGCGCGGACCGCAGGCCTCCGGCATTCTGGCCGGCCGAGCCGACCTCATCCGCTCGGTGGCGTTGCAGCATCAGGATATGGACGTGCTCCCCGAGACGTGGACATGGCGGCACCTGCTGGAGCAGGGCGTGGTCGCCGGCCCGCCCGGACAGGGGATCGGACGGGTGGCGAAAGTGGGGCGCGAGGAGGTCGTTGGCCTCGTCACGGCGCTGCAACGCTATCTGGCGCTCGATCACGACGCCGAGCGGCAACGCTTGGTGGCAAGAGCGCGCCGCTTGGCGAGCGACTTGGCCGGTCTGCGTCACGTCACGGTGACCGCACTCGACGGGCCGGAGGAGCGGTTTCCGAGCGTGCGCCTGGACCTGGACGAACCCCGGCTCGGCATCACCGCCATCGCCGCGGTCAATGCGCTGGCCGCCGGCGACCCGATCATCGCGGTCGGGCAGGGGATGGCCCCCCAGGGCAGCCTCTTGCTCAATCCGTTCAACCTGGATACCGCCGATGAGATGACGACCGTCGTGCGGCGGCTGCGCGAGGTGCTGACGCCGCCGTAGGAGCATCCTTGGTGGGCACCGACTGTGCGGCGCGGCGAGATTTAGCGCATAATCGCGGTGGTGCGCGCATAGCCCAACCGGAGGAGGTAATCGTGACACGCGAATATCGAGCGGTGATCGTAGGTGCCGGGCGGAAAGCCGGCCCGATAGACGACGAGCGTGGCCCTGGCGACCGCGCCTGGCTCAAGCCGTGGGGGCACGCCAGCGCCTACCAGGCGGTGCCCGGCTGCGTGGTGGTCGCGGCCGCCGACCCGCTGGAGGACAAGCTGCACCGATTCTGTAATCGCTACGACATCCCGGGACGCTACACCGACTACCGCCAAATGATCGAGCGGGAGCAGCCCGATCTGGTGAGTGTGACCACCTGGGCCGGGCTGCACGCGGAAATCGCCATTTTCGCCGCCGAGCACGGCGCCCGCGGCATCTACGTGGAGAAGGCCCTGTGTGGCTCGTTGGCCGAGGCGGACGCCATGCGCGCGGCCTGCCGGCGGCACCGGGTCGCGTTCAACTACGGGGCTGGGCGCCGGTACCGGCCTGGCTATCGCAAGATGCGCGACATGGGCGCCAACGGTGAGCTAGGTGAGGTGCGCGGCGTGATTATCAACTGCGGCATGGGCGGCCTGATGCACGGCCAAAGCCATATGGTGGATACGGCCATGCATCTGCTCGGCGACCCGGAGCCGGAGTTTGCCCAGGGCTATATTCACACCGAAACCGGGCCGGACGGGGAGCACACGGATGGCTACTACGACGCGGCCGCCAACCGCTGGTGCGGGCAGAGTGTCAGCGGGAGCGACCCGCGACTCGCCGCCGCCTACATTCGCTTTACGGACGGTACCGACGCCACGATCTGGGCCAACGGCGGACGCTGGTACCAATTCACGCTCGTCGGCACCACCGGGCTGGCGCAGGCCTCGGACAACAACAGCAGCTACGAGGCTCGCCGCATTGCCGAGGCGGGCATCTTCCGCTCGGAGCCGCTGCCCTTCCCTGCGTTCGAGGACGAGAGCGATACGGTCATTGCCATCCGTGAGTTGGTCGCGGCCATCGCGGCGGACACGCCGGAGGCCACGTCCGCGAATATCGAGCGTACTCACCGCGGGACCGAGATTTTGTTTGCCCTGGCCCAATCGCACCTGGAAGACGGCCGTCGTATCGGGTTCCCGGTAGAAAATCGCACGATGTACATTCCCTCGCGGTAGTCGCTGATAGCTCCTAGCCTTCAGCCGTCAGCTATCAGCGAGCGCCTGAGCGCGGTACTTCGCGCCCCGACGGCTTAGTTCTTTGGTACTGGCATTAGCCGGCAGATCACGCTACTATAGGCACTGTTGTAGCCGCCGATCCTCATTAGAGTGGAGGCGGCCTCGCCAGGCACGGAGGGTGCCAGCTACCACTATCTAAGGAGGTTTGCCATGGTGCAGACGAGCAGAGCGGTGACGCGGCGCACGTCGTTGACAATGTTGGCTGGGGCAGCGGGGGTGGTGCTCGCCGCCTGCGGTGAGCCGACGGTGCGCGTCGTCGGATCACCCGAAGAGGCCCGCGGACCAGCCGGGCCGGCCGGGCCGGAAGGACCGAAGGGCGCTACCGGCCAGCAGGGCGCGCAGGGTGCCGCCGGAGCGGTCGGTATGTCTCAGGTACTCGTGGAGTATTGGAACAAGTCCCGGCCCTCGCACCCCGAGCAGATCGGCATTACGGCCGTGATGAAGGCCTGGGAGGAGCAGGGCGATGGCCGCTACAAGTTGCTCATCGGTCAGAACGCCCAAGCCGTGAGCCTGGACAAGTTCAAGACGTCCATTGCGGCCGGTGCCCCGCCGAACATCTCCGTTTCCTACAACTTCAACGGCAGTGACCTCAACTCCACCGGGGGCTTGGTGAACATTGACGAGCAGTTGAAGGCGGAGAAGGAATGGGGCGAAATCCGCCAGACGATCTATCCGCAGCTCCTGAGGTCGAACACGTGGAAGGACTTCCTCTACGGCATCCCGGCCTACAACAGCTACTTCAACATGTACTACAGCCCGGCGCTGCTCCAGGCGGCCGGTCTGGGGGAACCCAAAGAAGGCTGGACATTCGACGAGTTCCTGGGCATGGCGCAGCAGGCGGCCAAGCCGCCCGACATCTGGGGCTACAACAGCGCGTGGGTCACGGCCCACTGGATGATGTGGTTCGGCAGCAACGGCGGAAAGTTCACCAATGATGAGGTGACGAAGGTGACGCTCACCTCGCCTGAGGGCCTCGAAGCGCTCGAATGGGAGTTGGGCTTGGTGCAGAAGAATCTGCAGAAGCCCCACGATGGGTCCGGTGGCGGCGGCTACAAGGAGCTGCTCCCTGAGCAGAAAGTGGTCTTCCAGTTTGCAGTACCGGCGCGCCTGACGCTCTACAAGAAGGACAACATTTCCTTCGCCACGACGAAGTTCCCTATTGGCCCGAAGAACACGGCCGGCACGCCCTATACCACCGGCGCCGCCTATGCCTTCAACGTCTACAAGCACGAGGACGAAGATGCCCAGCACGCCGCAGCGTTGGCCGCCATGTGGGGCGCGGGACGTGATGGCCAGTTCATCTTTGCCCGGGAGACGAACGTGCCGCTGGCCTCGCGGGCAGTGACCGAGTCCCAGGAGTACATCAATGAGTTCTCCGGCGACACGGAGTACTGGCCATTCATCGAGGTCAACCCGTTCTTCGATCCCTACCCCAACTATCCGAAGTACTGGCCGTGCTACGGCATCCTGACCACGCAGCTGCGCCGCGTGTGGGCCGGTGAAGCGGGGCCGCGCGAGGCATTGGAGCAGGCCCAGCGCGAGTCCCAGGTCCTCCTCGACGAGAGCCTCGCCCTCTAGCACCGCGAGCGACTGATCGCACATGGTTGACCCGAGGCGCTGTCGTGGGTTGGCGTAACACCAGCCCGCGGCGGCGCCTCGTTGCCGCATTGACGCCGTAGGGTGCCCACAAGGGACACCACCCTATATATGGCCGGACGCTCCCGGCCTGGGGCAGTAGCGCTGTAACGACTATACTGCTGGCGATATGGCCCGGCTGCTCGATGGCGTCGTGGTGCTCGACTTCTCGCGGGTCTTGGCCGGCCCCTTCACGGCCATGCTGCTGGCGCAGTTGGGCGCCCGCGTCATCAAGATCGAGCCACCCGGCGGTGATGAGGCCCGCGGCTTCGGTCCATTCGCCGGCGAGCATTCGCTCTATTTCATTGGCGTCAACCAGGGCAAGGCCGGGCTGGCGCTCGATCTGAAGCAGCCCCAGGGTCTCGACCTGGCGCGGCGGCTGACGGACCGCGCCGACGTGCTGCTGGAGAACTTCCGGCCGGGCACGCTGGAGCGGCTGGGTCTGGGCTATGCCACCCTCAGCGCCCGCAATCCCCGGCTCGTCTATTGCAGCCTCTCGGGCTTTGGGCAGTTCGGGCCCCGATCATCGCACGGCGCCTACGACGTCATCATCCAGGCCGCGTCCGGGCTGATGGGTTTGACCGGACCGGAAGGCGGCCCGCCGGTGCGCGTGGGCGCGTCGGTCGGCGATCTGATTCCGGCGCTCTACGCGGTCATCGGCACCGTCAGTGCGCTGTACCGCCGCGCGCGGTCGGGGCAGGGCTGCTACCTCGACCTGGCAATGCAGGACGCGGTAGTGACGGTCGTCGAAAACGCGCTGGCGCGGGCCTGGTCCACCGGCGAGGACCCGCAGCCGCTGGGCAGCCGGCACCCGGCGATCACTCCGTTCGCTTCCTTCCCTACGTCCGACGGCGAGATCGTCGTCGCCGCCGGCAATGAGGTGCTGTGGGAGCGCCTGTGTAAGGCCATCGAGCGCCAGGACCTGCTCAATCACCCCGACTACGCCACCAACGCGCTCCGCACCGACCATGTGCGGTCGCTGACGGACACGCTCTCCGGCACCTTTCGACGGCGCACGACGGACGCATGGCTCGCCGTCCTGGAGGCGGCCGGCATCCCCGCGTCGCGTGTGGCGCGGATCAGCGACCTGCTCCAGGACGAGCACCTGCTGGCGCGGCGGATGATCCAGGAGCTTGAGCAGCCGGGCGTGGGGCGGCTACCGGTGCCCGGCAACCCGATCAAGGCCAGCGGCTACGATGATTCACTCCGCGGCCCTGCCCCGGCCTATGGTGCGGACGCCGAGACCGTGCTGCATGAGCTACTGGGCCTGACCGCCGAGGAGGTCGCCACGCTACGGCGTAGCGGCGCGCTGTTGGGCGGGTGAGGGCCATGGTATATCCCATCACAAGGGTAGTTTTTGTCTGCATCAGGATTTTCGGGATGGAGGGATGGCCAGGATAGATTGCGGCTTGCGCCGCAATGACGGAGCGGCGGGGGGAGCAGCCAAGGTGCCCACAAGGGACGCCCCTACGAATTGGTCCGTACCCACCCCAGTCAGGGGGTGAGACTCGCTGTTTAGCGCTCGGCGAAGTAGTGGGCGACTTTGGTGATGGCTTTCACCATGTCGTCGGCGTCGGCCTCGGTGATCCCTTCGTGGCAGGGCAGGCGCATACTGTTACTGCGCGTGCTGTCGGCCAGCTTCTCGGACACCGGACACAGGCCGGGCGAGTAGTCCACGTCATCCAGGTTTCGGTCGCCGTAGTCGAAGGGGAAATGGCTGGTGCCAAAGACCTGCTTGCGCTGGAACATGTCCTGCAAGTAGAGCGCGGCCGCGTACCCGGCGCCGGTACCGATCCCCTCGGCACTCAAGGCTTTGGCGAACTCGGCGCCGCCGACTCCCAAGACGTCGGGGTCAATGGTCGGCATGTAGTGCCAATAGGACGAGACGGCCTGCGGCGCGACGTAGGGCGGATGGACGCCGGGCACGTCGGCGATGCCGGCCGTGATATGGGCGGCGATCTTCCGCCTATGCGCGGCCAGGCGGTCGCCCTTGGCCAACTGCGCCAGCGCCACTGCCCCTTGTAGCTCCGTCATGCGATAGTTCAGGCCGAAGCGTTTGTAGACGCGCATACCCTGTATGACCCGGCCGCGTGACCAGCCCTTGTCCTGGAAGAACGCCAAGCCCATCCCCAGCTCCGGGTCGTCGGTGGTTGTCATGCCGCCATCGCCGGTCGTGATGACCTTGGACTGCTGTAGGGAAAAGCAGCCGATGTCGCCAATGGAGCCGACCACCTGACCACGCCAGGTCGCAAAGTGCGCCTGCGCGCAGTCTTCGATCAGATAGAGGTTGTGCCGCCGGGACAGGTCGAGGAAGGCATCCATATTGCACGGCTGGCCCATCAGATGGACCGCGATGATCGCGCGGGTGCGGGGCGTGATTGCCGCCGCCGCCTGCTCCGGGTCGAGGCAGTAGGTGCGCGGGTCAATGTCGGCGAACACGGGCACGCAGTTCTGCGCCAGGATCGGCCCCACCGTGCCCCAGTCGGTGATCGGCGTGGTGATGACCTCATCGCCCGGCTCCAAATGGAGCGCGCCCAAGGCCACGTGGATGGCGGCAGTGCCGGAAGTCGCGGCCGTGGCAAAGCGGACCCCGTGCCGCTCGGCCCACGCCGCCTCCAGCGCCTGGACCTTGGTCCCGTTATTCCGGTTGAGTGCGCCGGAACGGATCACCTCGGTCAGCTGGGCCAACTCCTCATCGCCCACGTCTCGCCCGCTGGAATCCCCAATCGAGGCCAGCGGCGCCGTCCGTACCGGTGTCCCGCCGGCAATCGCCGGGCGCTCCATCGTCGCTACTACCATCGCTATCTCTCCTCACTCCCGATGCTGTGTACTTGTGCGTACCCACGCGGCTACGCCAAGATATTACCTGAATAGCGCCGGCAGGAGGCGGACCTACCCCCACCCCCCACCCTAAAGGGAAGGGGCTGCATGTCACCGCGCGGACTCCCCTTCCCTCCAGGGAAGGGGCCGGGGGGTAGGTCCAAAACGCCCCTACACAAAAAACTACCCCTATGAGGCCGCCGCCCGCCGCACCTGCACGTCCACCGCCGCCAGCCCCTCGACCTCCGCCTTGACCACCACCCCGTCAGCCAGTTCCTCCGCCGGCAGCTCGACCGCCGGTCCGAGCGGGCCAAGTCCGATCACGTCGCCCGGCAGCAGCGTCAGCGCCCGACTGAGATGCTCTACCACTGCCCCCGGCGTGTGCCGATATACAGCCGTCGTCGCCGCGTACTCCCGGTCGCCGACGCGCAGCACCACCGCCCGCCCGGCCTCCCCGCCCGGCGCCCCCAGATCGCTCACCGCCGTCGCTGGCGCCAGCGCGTGGTGCCCGGCCCCGCAATACCCGAAAAACGTCGCAAACCGCCGCTCGTAGTCCGTCGTGGGCAGCGCCAGCCGCGCCTCCACTCCCGCGTCGTGGACGGAGAGCAACGTCGCGTAGCCGGCCACCCGTTGCGCCGCCGTCTCCGCCGTCTCTGCATACGCCGGCTCCGGCCCGATGACCATCGCCAAGTGACAAGTCACCCGGACCACGCCCGCATCCGGCAGCACCGCCATGACCGCCGCCTCGCCATCCTTGCCCGTCGCGGCCGGCAGCAGGCGCAGCGTCGTGGTCGGATACGCCACCGCCGCCGGCACCGCCGGAGAATCCGTCTGCTCGATCTCGTGCTCTGCGGCCCCTCGCTGGTTGCCGAACACCATCCAAAAGCCCCGCGGCGCCGGCAAGCCGGTCAGCGCGGTCGGACCGTCGTCCGCTTCCCAGCGATCCAGCGGCGTCGTCCCGTCAAGGGTCCCCGCGAAGAGATAGGGACTGCCGCCCTCCCGCGCGGCCTGCTCGTCGGCGTCCGGATAGACCAGCGGCGTCCGCAATACCCCAATCCGCTCCGCCTCCACCTCCAGCACCGAGCGACCCGCCGTCCGGTCCACCGGCTCGTCGCTGATCCCGTCCCAGCCGGCCGCGCCCAGCGAGATAATCGTCCCCGGCAATAACGGGAACCGGTGCGAGAGCCGCTCCACCGCCGCCTCCACCCCCACGATGTACGCACCCGAATGGGACCGATTCCGCAGCAGCCCGTCTTGCCGCGTCAGCAATATCAGATCGTGCGGATCACCGACCTCCTCGGCCGTGGCAATCCACGGCCCGACCGGCCCGCAGCCGTCCGTCGCCTTATCGCCGACCTGCATCGTGCTGTTGATCCGCGTCGGCGCGTCCGCCGCCAACTGCGAATACACGTTGCTGTAACAGTCGTTCGTGCAGACGTACCCGGCGACGTACCGGTAGGCGTCCTCCGCCCGCACGTTCCGCGCCTCCTGCCCGATCACAAAGCCCAGCTCATTGCCAAAACTGAGCTTGGCGCTGGCCGGCAGATACAGCGGCTCGTCATGCCCCAGCAGCGCGTTCACCGTCCGTATCCGCATCGCCGGAATGCGCGTCATCACGTGCAGATTGGGGTCCATCTCCGATTGCCGGCACCAGACGGTCGCCGCGTTGCCGTGCAGGACGTAGCACAGTGGTGCATCGGGAACGGGCGTCCGCAGCCGGGCCACGCCCGCCGGCACCAGCGCCGGCGCTGCCAGGATGCCGTCCCCGCGTTCCGCCAGCAGCCGCACCGCCTCCACCAGTTCGCCCAGCACCGCCAGCGCGCCCGGCCCCCCGGCCAGCAGCCGCCGCATCTGCAGCGGCTCCCCCTTCCCGCCGAGCGCCGCCGTCTCCGCGAACGTCAGCCCTGCCGGCCAGAGCAGGCGCGACTGATTCGCTGCGAGCAGGTCCCGCGCCCGCCCCACGTCGAGGTAGTAGCGCCCGTAGCCCGGCGGTGGTGGGTTCGGATCACTGCCCCCCTCACCCCCCGGCCTGGCCGCGCCCCCGTCCCACCCCACCGCCAGGTCCACCACCACCGCCGCCCGATCCCGCCCCTCACGCACAATCGTCGTCAGCTTCAACGTCCTATCCCTCCCGCGCCAACTGCCTCCCAGCCGCGGACCAGCTCTCCCAACGGTCATTCCCGCCTGCGCGGGAATCTACGTCCTCCCGCCGCGCGGGGGGACCATAGGGGGGCTAGCTCCGGTCACCGGAATCTGGCGGCCGCTGCAATGCCGGCTGCCGTTCCCCGCAAGCGGAAATCTACTCCCCCTCTCCAAATGTTGGAGAGGGGGCCGGGGGGTGAGGTCAGTCCCCATCCCCCCACCGGAAGCCATACAGGCTCGCGTCCCGCAAATGAAACCGTAGCCGCACCGGCCGCTCTGCCCACCGGTCATCACCCCGCCGCTCACCCCACCGCACCGCGTGCCGCAGCGAATCGCCCGTCACCGCCGTACAATCGCCGGCGCCAAACCCCGGCAGGTTCCGCCCCTGCTCGTCCTGCACAGCCACCGTCAGCGCCCCACCCGGTGCCACCGTCGCGTTCACCTCCAACCCGCTCCCACCCGGCTGCATCAGCCGCGTCGTCAGCGTGCCGCCCGCCGCCCCCGCGTCCCGCGAGACGAACCCGTCCCGCCGCACCTTCGCCAACCCAATCGCCGGGAAGTGCCGCCGTCCGGCTCGAATCTCGGCCCAGTACCGCTCCCGCAGCGCCTCGTCGTACAGCGCCTTGGCCGCGTGGCCCTCGTTGAACCCCACGTAATACACCCACCACTCGTCCCCGACGACCAGCGGACGCGAGTGGTAGAAGATCATGTGACTATCAAACGTGCCCGGCGTACCCCGCGCAATCACCGGCTGCCGGTTGCCCACCCGCTGCCACTGGATCAGGTTGCGGCTCGCAATCAGCTGCACCTCGACAATGGCGTACTCGCTGCCCCCGCCGATCCGACTCAGCTCGAACGCCGCGTCGTACACCCACAGCATCCCCAGAAACGTGTCGCCGCTGCGCCATACCACCAAGCCGTAGAACTCGCACCGATAGTCGTCGGGATGCTGGCGCAGCAGCAACGGCCGCGCCCCCTCCAACCGCTCGACGGCCATATCGTCGTCGCGCTGATCCGGCGTCAAGACCAGCATCGGCTCCGTCCATTTGGTGAACGGCACCCCCCCTGCCTCGTCTACCGAGGTGCAGACCGCCCAACAGCGCCGCCGCCACGGCACGTCGTGCGACTGTTGCCCGATCTCGACGTGCATCTTCGGAAAGATCGCGTACCGCGCTCGCGGAAAGTCGGCCGGGCCTTCCGGCGTCGGACCGAATTGCAGCATCGCGGCGCTCGACGCATCGCCCCGCTGGTGCCCGCTCAGGACCGGGTTGCCCTCATAGGGCCGCCAATGCACACCGTCCGGCGAGAACGACACGCCGTGCGTGATCCGTCCCTCGGCATCGCGCGCCTCGCACCCCACCGCCTTGAACCGCACCTCCGGCGGCTCATCCGCCGCCATCGCAGCGCAATCCAGCATCCCATGCGCCGGCCCATACCCCCGGCTGCTCGCGCCGATGACGTTATTGGCCGTCGAGCCGTCGTAGTCGAACAGTCCCAGGTTGGGCCGCTCCCAGTGCAACCCGTCAGGAGACTCGACGTAGCACTGGTACCCCGGGTCTGCCGGCGGCAGCGCCGGGAACGCCCCGAGGCTCTGGTACCACATCCGAAACCGGCCCTCGTCAGCGTCGTAGAGCGCGTTCAGCGCTCCCCACAGCCCCCCAACCGCCGGCCGCTCCCATGGCGCCGCGGCTTGCAGCACCGGTGCCGGCAGCCGCGTCATCGCGTGCAGCCGCTCGCTAACCCCCTCGCTCTCCGCAATCAGGAAATCGTCAACAAACAGCTGCGTCCGCGTCCCCACCGCCACCACCCGCCTACTCATACCCGCTCCCTTGCAGAACCCGTCATTCCCCGCCCACGCCGGAATCAACGTCCCCCCGCGCTGCGGGGGGACCATGGGGGGCCAGCACCCAACCACCTTAGCACTTCTGCCGCCCTGTCCGTCATCCCCGCGAAGGCACCGGGGGTTAGGTCCGACTCCCACCCACCCGCTTCCCCAGCGGATGCCGCCGATCCTCCATCGGCAGCGCCACCCGCGCGCCCGTGAAATGCGATTCATACACCGCACTCACGCACTCCAGCGACGTCAGCGCCCGTCCCCCGCCCAGCTCCGGTTTGCGACCGGTACGCACCGCCTCGACCATATCTCGCACGCTCCAAATCGAATGCCGCGTCGGCCACGCCGTGCCGTTGATCTGACAGTCCGCCCGATCGGCGCGCGCCACCAACTCCCAGGGCGGCGTATGCGCCGCGAACGACACGTCCGACGGGCAGTACCACAGCTCGTCCATGCCGCGGTGCGGCTTTATCATCAGCTGCCCCTCGCTGCCGAGCAGCTGCGGCCCCATCAGCCAGTCATGCACCGATCCCCGCACGTACAGCTCCATCAGCCCGTAGGCCCCATGCGGCGAGCAGAGATGCACCAGCATCGTGTCCCCGGCCACCAGCCCGTTGTCGCGCCTGTCCGTCGGACACAGCCGCCGACTCGGCATGATGTCCTCGACGCCGACCGCCCGGCCCTGATAGCTGACCTGGGCGTGTACCCACTCGATACCGTCCAGAAAGAACTCAAACTCATCAAAATAGTGGACACCCATCTCCATCAGCTCGAATCCCGCCGGGCGCCCCTTGCCCACCTCGCGGATCGAACGCAATTCCCCGATCCGCCCCGCCGCAATCCACTCCTTGGCCTGCCGAAACAGCGGCGTGAACCGGAACTGATGACTGACCGCCAGCTCCACGCCCGCCGCCATGCACGCGGCCCGCATCCGGTCCGCGTGCTCCAAATCAATCGCCAGCGGCTTCTCACACAGCACGTTGACCCCGGCCCGCGCCGCCGCCCGCGTCACTGGCGCGTGCAACGGCGCGTGCGTACAAACGCTCACGATGTCGAGCCGTTCCCGCTCGAACAGCTCCTCGTAGTCGCCGTAGCGACCGGCCACACCGTGCTCGTTCGCCCGCTCGTCGAGCGCCGCCGGGTTGACGTCGCACAGTGCCACCAGCTCCACCTCATCGAGATGGCTATAGGCCGCCGCATGGCTGCGACTGATCCCCCCACACCCCACAATCCCCGCCCGCAGCATCCTCACCCTCGCCCTACTACCCTGTCATTGCGGCCCAACCCGCAATCCAGTTGTCCCGCCGGCCGTGCCGCACCCCGTCCCCCCGCATTGCGGGGGGACCATACGGGGGCCAGCCCTACGCCCCCTCTCCAACATTTGGAGAGGGGGCCGGGGGGTGAGGTCAGTCCGCTCCGTCCGTGAACCGGAACGCATAGAGGCTGGCATCCCGCAGGTGGAACCGCAGCCGCACTGGCCGCTCCGTCCACCCGTCATCGCCCCGTCGATCACCCCACGCCACCGCGTGCCGCAGCGCATCGCCCGTCACCGGCGTGCAGTCCGCCGCGGCGAACCCCGGCAGCGCCGCCCCCCGCTCGTCCTGCACCTCCACCGTCAGTGACCCCCCATCCGCCACCGCCGCGTTCACCTCCAGCCGGCTCCCACGCGGCTGCACGAGCCGTGTCGTCAGCGTGCCACCGGCCTCCCCGGCATCCCGCGAGATGAACCCCTCGCGCCGCACCTTGGCGAGGCCAATCGCCTGAAAGTGCCTCCGCCCCGCCTTCACGTCGGCATGGTACTGCTGCCGCATCGCCTCGTCGTAGCACCAGCGCGCCGCGTGTCCCTCGTTGAACCCCACGTAGTACACCCACCACTCATCGCCCACCGCCAGCGGGTACGAATGGTAGAAGATCATATGGCTGTCGAAGGCGTCCGGGTCGCCCCGCGCAATCACCGGCTGCCGGCCCCCCAGCCGCTCCCAGTGCAGCAGGTCGCGGCTCACAGCGAGCTGCACATCCACGATGGCGTACTGATTGCTGCTGCCAAATCGCGCGAGTTCGTAGGAGGCGTCGAAAATCCAGATCAGCCCTAGGAAAGCATCGCCACTGCGGAACACCACCACCCCATAGAATTCGCACCGGTGATCGTCCGGATGATCCAAGAGCAGGATGGACTTGGCCGCCGCCAGCCGCGCCTCCGCCATCTCGTCATCGCGCAGGTCCGGTGCCAGCACCAGCTGCGGCTCCGTCCATTGCGTGAAGGGATTGCCGCCCAGATCGTCCTCCGACGTACACATCGCGAACGAGCGCCGCTTGAACCGCCCTAGTTGGGGAAGCACCTTCGGGAACAGCGCATACTTGGCCCGCGGCAGCCCCGGAATGTCCTCTGGGAACGTCGCTTCCCGCAGCTTGGCGCCCGTAATCACGTCGCCCCGGTCGAAACCCCGGATTACCGGGTTCCCCTCGTACCGCTCCCAGTGGATGCCGTCCGCCGAGAAGCTCACCCCGTGGCACCCCTGCCCGCTGTCGTCCCGCCCCGCCCCCCCACACGTCTTGAACCGCCGCTCCGGCGGCTCCAACCCCGCCATCTCTAGGCAATCCAGTACCCCGCCGTTCGGGGCCGCGGCCCCGAACGCCCCCACGATGTTGTTCGCCTTGGAGCCTTCATGCGCGAACAGCCCCAGCTCCGGCCGCTCCCAGTTCACCCCGTCGGTGGACGTGGCATAGCAGCTATACACCGGCTCTCCCTGCTGGTTGCGGGCCGGATACGTGCCCAAGCTGTTGTACCAGAGCTTGTACAGGCCATCCTCCGGGTCGTAGATGGCGTTGGGAATACCCCACAGGCCCCCCGTCTCCGGCCGCTCCCACGGCGCCGCCGCTTGCAGCACCGGCTCCGGCAGCTTGCTCATCGGATGCAGCGTCGTCGCCAGGCCCTCACTCGCCGCAATCAGGTAGTCGTCCACCAGCAACTGAACGCGCGTCCCCACCGGCACCGGTCGCTCCATCGTCCCCTCTCCCTTGTCCTCAGTTCAGTCGCCGCCGCCCACCAAGTATGCCACCGTCCCTCCCCTCATTCCCGCGTGCGCCGCAATCCAACCCCCTCTCCCCCTGGGAGAGGGCCGGGGTGAGGGTAAACGTGACCCCACCCGGCAGGGGCGTCCCTTGTGGGCGGGCGCCCTTGCCGCTCCCCCCACCGCTCCGTCATTCCCGCGCCATCCGAAACCCTCGTCCCCCCGCACTGCGGGGGGACCATAGGGGGGCCAAACCCTACTCCCCCTCGTCGAACCGGAAGCCATACAGCGCTGCATCCCGCAGCTGGAACCGCAACCGCACCGGCCGCTCCATCCAGCCGTCGTCGCCGCGCCGCTCCCCCCACGCCACCGCGTGCCGCAGCGCATCGCCCGTCACCGGCGTGCAGTCCGCCGCGCCAAACCCCGGCAGCGCCGTCCCCCGCTCGTCCTGCACCTCCACCGTCAGCGTGCCCCCCGCCGCCACCGCCGCGTTCACCTCCAGCCGGCTCCCGCCCGGCTGGAGCAGCCGCGTCGTCAGCGTGCCGCCGTCCGCCCCGGCATCCCGCGAGATGTACCCCTCGCGCCGCACTTTCGCCAACCCAATCGCCGGGAAGTGGCGCCGCCCCGCCTTCACGTCGGCATGGTACTGCTGCCGCATCGCCTCGTCGTAGCACGAGCGCGCCGTGTGCCCCTCGTTGAATCCCACGTAGTACACCCACCACTCGTCCCCGACCGCCAGCGGCGTGGAGTGGTAGAAGATCATATGGCTATCGAAGGCGTCCGGGTCGCCCCGCGCAATCACCGGCTGCCGCCCCCCCAGCCGCTCCCAGTGCAGCAGGTCCCGGCTCACAGCGAGCTGCACATCCACGATGGCGTACTGGTTGCCGCTCCCAAACCGCGAGAACTCGTAGGACGCATCGTAAATCCAGATCAGCCCCAAGAAGGTATCACCGCTGCGGAACACCACCACCCCGTAGAACTCGCACCGGTGATCCTCCGGGTGATCGAGCAACAGAATTGGCTTGGCCGCGGCCAGCCGCTCCTCCGCCATCTCGTCATCGCGCAGGTCCGGCGCCAGCACGAGCTGCGGCTCCGTCCATTGCGTGAAGGGATTGCCGCCCAGATCATCCTCCGACGTACACATCGCAAACGAGCGCCGCTTGAACCGCCCCAGTTGCGGATGCACCTTCGGGAACAGCGCGTACTTGGCCCGCGGCAGCCCCGGTATGTCCTCCGGAAACGTCGCCTCCCGCAGCTTGGCGCCCGTAATCACGTCGCCCCGGTCGAAACCCCGGATCACCGGGTTGCCCTCGTACCGCTCCCAGTGGATGCCGTCCGCCGAGAAGCTCACCCCGTGACCACCCTGCCCGCTGTCGTCGCGTCCCACCCAGCCACACGTCTTGAACCGCCGCTCCGGCGGCTCCAACCCCGCCATCTCTAGGCAATCCAGTACCCCGCCGTTCGGCGACGCGGCGCCGAACGCCCCCACGATGTTGTTCGCCTTGGAGCCTTCATGCGCGAACAGCCCCAGCTCCGGCCGCTCCCAGTTCAGACCATCAGTGGACGTGGCGTAACAGCTGTAGGCCGGCTCCCGCTGCTGGTTGCGCGCCGGATACGTGCCCAGGCTGTTGTACCACAGCTTGTACAGGCCGTCCTCCGGGTCGTAAATCGCGTTGGGAATACCCCACAACCCGCTCGTCTCCGGCCGCTCCCACGGCGGCGCCGCTTGCAGCACCGGCTCCGGCAGCTTGCTCATCGGATGCAGCGTCGTCGCCAGGCCCTCACTCGCCGCAATCAGGTAGTCGTCCACCAACAACTGCACGCGCGTCCCCACCGGCACCGGTCGCTCCATCATCGTCTCCCCCTCGAAACTCCTGCAAAATCGCCATTCCCGCGCACCCCCAATCCTCGTCCTCCTGCGGAGCGGAGGGACTATAGGGGGACCGGACGCTGTCTGTCCGCGCCGCCGCCCCTGAAGTATGCCACTGCCCGCCCCCGAAACCGCCGTCTAGCCCGTCATTGCGGCGGAAGCCGCAATCCACCCCCTCTCCAAATGTTGGAGCGGGGGCCGGGGGGTGAGGCCAGTCCTCGTCCCCCGGCACTGCGGGGGGACCATAGGGGGGCCAGCCCTCTTTCCCCTCTCCAAATGCTGGAGAGGGGCCGGGGGTTAGGTCGAAATCTCCGCCCGGCCCCTACCAAGACGTGGTAGCATGGTAAGCGTGAAACAACCACGCCTACCGGTGCCCCGTGATACGTATCGAATCCGCCCGGCCTAATGGCACCTGGCGCCTCTACCTGATCGTCTTCCTCGCCAGCGCCGCCAGCCTGTCGCTGGAGTTGGTCGCCGGGCGCATGCTCGCGCCCCAACTCGGCGTCAACATCTATTCCTGGACCAGCATCATCGGCGTGGTCCTCGCCGGCATCAGCTTCGGCAACTTCCTCGGCGGCCAGTTGGCCGACCGCTTCCCGGCGCCTAGCACCATCGGCGTCGTGCTCCTCGCCGCCAGCGGCTCCTGCTTTGCCAGCCTGGCCCTCCTTCCCTGGCTCTCCGAGGAGCTTGGCTACCTCCCCCTCATTCCCCAAACTCTCGCCCTGAACGCCGGCCTGTTCTTCCTGCCCAGTTGCCTCCTCGGCATGATCACGCCGCTCGCCAGCAAGCAGGCCCTCACCACCCTCGGCAACGCCGGCGGTGTCGTTGGACGCCTCTATGCCGTCTCCACCGCCGGCAGCATCCTCGGCGTCTACCTCACCGGCTTTGTGCTGGTCGCCCTCCTCGGCAGCCGCCACGTTGTCTTGCTCGCCGGCCTCATCCTCCTCGCGCTGGCCCTCCTCCTAGGCCACGCCCACCAAGCGCGCTGGTGGGCGGCGCTGGCCCTCATCCCCACCGTCGGGCTACTCGCCTATGCCCTCCAGCCCCACCTCCGCCTCGGCTCCTGCACCGTGGAGTCCCAGTACTACTGCGTCCAGGTCGAGCAGGTCGAGTTTCCCGCCGGTCCCGTCAAGTTCATCAGGCTCGACCATCTCGTGCATGGCCTCACGGTCGTCGGCGATCCCGATATCCTCGTCTACAGCTACACCCAGATCCTCGCCGAAGCGGCCCAGTACCAGGCCCAGTACCGGCCCGACTTCCGCGCCCTCTTCCTCGGCGGCGGTGGCTACTCCGTCCCCATCCACCTCGAACGCAAGTACCCCCAAGCCTCCATCGAGGTTGTCGAGATTGACCCGGCCGTCACCGCGATCGCCCAAACGGAGCTAGGCTTGGACCCGGCCTCCCGCATCGTGACCTATAACGAGGACGCCCGCATGGCCGTGCGGGAGCTACCCGCCGGGCAGTACGACCTCATCGTCTCCGACGTGTTCAACGACATGGCCGTGCCCTATCACCTCACCACCCGCGAGTTCAACGCCCATCTCCAACACCTGCTCAACCCCGAGGGCATCTACCTGGTCAACCTCATTATCAAGGTCTCCAAAGGGCGCTTCCTCCGCTCGTTCGTCCGCACGCTCCAAACGCTCTACCCCCACGTCTACGTCTTGAGCGAAGCCGGCAATTACCAAGCCGCGGCCCTCGTCGGCGGCCGTGCCCTGCCGGTTGCCGATCGCACCACCGTCATCGTCGCTGCGGCGCGTCAGCCCATTGACTTCACCCAATTCCGCTCCTATCGCACCGGCACCGAGGCCCCCACGGCCTCGGTAGTGGCCTCCAGCGACACCGGGCAGCCCCTTGCCCCCGGCCCCAGCGTGCTCCTGACCGACGACTACGCGCCCGTAGACACCATGGTCGCCGAGCTATTCACTGACGACGTAAAACAGTGGGACTGGCACCTACTGGTCCCCCCCGCCTGGCGCCGCTGGCTCCTCTAACCATCCTCCGCCAGCTTCGCGAGTGTCGCGAGGTCGGGCACAACAAGGTCGGGAACGGCATCGGTCTGGCGCGTCGCCCCGCCCCGACTGGCACGGTTTACCCATACACACATGATACCTAGTTGGTTTGCTGGACCAATGTCGTGGTACAGGCTCTCCGCAACATGCAGCCACGCTTCCTTTTCGACCGCCATCCGTGCCGCGGCGACCTCAAAATTGTGCCGGTTGGGCTTGTAGCTGCGGGCCTGCTCCGCGGTGATTACCGCATCAAAGTCCACGTTCAGCGCACGAGCCGTCCTGGCGAACAGGTCATCGTCCACGTTGGAGATCACCGCGAGCTTGTAGCGTCTCTTCAATGTGTCCAGCGCGCCCGTGACATCAGGGAAGATCGGCCAATCGGGCAAGGTGTCCACGAGACATTCCAGGTCTGACTCGGTGCATTCGAAACCTAGTTCACTCCCAATCGCTGCCATTACCCGGTGTAGGACGTGGCGATATTCTAAGTAGGTCTGTGAGTCCTGTGCCCTGGGCTCCATGTCCGCGTAGAGCGCCAGGATCTCGGCCCTGGATCTGCGTATTCCGTGGGCCTTCAAGACCTCCGCGACCGCTGTGGAAATACCATCCTCCCAATCAACCAGAGTCCCGTAACAGTCGAAGCTGAGCCATTCGAAACGGCTGAAATCGAGCATGACAGTCCTCTATTCCGGGATGACGAGTAGCTCACCAAAGCGAGGTGCGGCACCACGACCTCGGGTCCCGTCACAGTCAACTATGGCCGGAAGAAGTTGGCCTAAGTGGACGGTAGGCAGGTACCGCCTTCAAGGGGCGGTTGGGGGGTGAGGCCTGCTCTCGTCTCCCTGCACCGGGGGGGCATAGGGGGCCAGTACCCTACCCCCCTTCTCCAAATGTTGGAGAGGGGCCGGGGGTGAGGCTCGCCCTTCAGCCGCCGGCCGTCTCCAGCGCGAACTTGATGCTCACCGCCTCGAACGGCAGCTGCACCGGCACGGGGTAGTCGCCGGTCCAGCAGGCGGTACACAAGCGGTCCTCCGTCAGCTCCACCGCCTTGACGAGGCCGTCGAGGCTCAGATAGCCCAGCGAGTCCGCCCCGACGTCGCGCCGGATCGCTTCCACGTCGGTCGGTGCCAGCCGCAGCCCCTCCGCGGCCGCTACACTCCCATGGCCGTTTGACGCGCTGGTTGGCGTTCCCAAGCTCGTGCCGTTGGCGTCGTCACTGTGCCCGTTGCCGTTGCGCCCCTCCCACGCCGCCGCCGTAATCCGATGGGCCAGGAGCTCGCCATGCGTGGCCATGTCCACGCCCAGCACACAGGGATGGCGCAGCGGCGGGCAGTGGATCCGCAAGTGTACCTCGCGCGCCCCGGCACTCCGGAGCAGCTTGATGAACTTCTCCTGCGAGTTGCCCCGCACCAAGCTGTCGTCCACCACCACCACCCGCTTGCCACCGACAATCTCCGGGATCGCGTTGTACTTCAGATCGGCCGTCGTCTGCCGCTGTCGTAGCTCCGGCTGGATGAACGTGCGGTGGATATAGCGGTTGTGGATCAGGCCGTCCCGATACGGCAGTCCGCTGGCCTCGGCGTATCCTTGCGCCGCCGTCAGCGCACAGAGCGGCACGCCGATCACCACGTCGGCCTCGGCCGGATGCTCCTGCGCCAGCTGCCGGCCCATCTCCCAGCGCGCCTCGTACACCCGCTTGTCCTCGATAATGCTATCCGCGCGAGCCAGGTAGACGTACTCGAACAGGCAGAGCGCCCGTCGCCGCGCCTGCTGGCCACGGATGCTCCGCACCCCCTCGGCCGTGATGACGACGATCTCCCCCGGCTCCACCTCGCGCTCGAACGCCGCGCCCACCGTCTCCAACGCGCACGACTCGCTGGCCAGCACCCAAGCCCCATTGACTCGGCCTAAGCACAGCGGACGATTGCCCAGCGGGTCGCGCACCCCGATCAGCGCGTCTGGTGTGAGGAAGACCAGGCTGTACGAGCCTTCCAAGTGCGGCATCGCGGCCTGGATATTGGCGACGACACTCTCTTGCCCACCCCGCGCCGCCAGCGCCGCGATCAGCTCGCTATCCGTCGTCGTCAGGAACGTGTGCCCCTGCGCTTCCAGGCCCTGGCGAATCGCGGCCGTGTTGGTGATGTTCCCGTTATGCGCCACCATCACCTTGCCCAGCGGGCCCTCGTACAGGATTGGCTGGGCGTTCTCCAAGCGGCTCGATCCCGTCGTCGAATAGCGCGTGTGCCCGATGGCAATGTGCCCTTCGAGCTGCCGCAGGATGTCCTCCGTGAACACCTGCGAGACCAGCCCCATATTCTTGTAGAAGCGGATTTCCTCGCCGTCGGAGACTGCAATCCCCGCGCTCTCCTGACCGCGATGTTGCAGCGCATAGAGGCCAAAGTACGTGGTGCGCGCAACGTCCTCGCCGGTGCTGTAGATGCCGAATACCCCGCACGCCTCGCGCGGCGGCCGCTCCCCGCCACCAGGATCGGAGCAGTGGTTCTGAAGCTGGCACCGGGTGGAGTGCTCAGTGGTCACGTTCCGCTCTCCCCACGGAGCGTCGTTGGAGCCGACATTCGGCCATCCATAGGCACCGGGCGGTGTGCGCCGCCTCATCCAGTCATCGAGCCGCGCGTGTCCAGTGTACCACGACCGCGCCGCCCCATCCGCAGACAAGAACGGCGCCAGGAGCGCCGGGGATGCGCTGCCAGCCGCAAAGGTGGTAAAAGGGACTATGCCTCACCCGCGCCCGCCTGCGGCAGCCTCCCCCTCACCACTTGGCGATCTTTGCAAAATCGTCATTCCCACGAAAGCGGGAATCCAACCCCCTCTCCCACAGGGAGAGGGCTGGGGGTGAGGAGTGCTGCCCCAAATCCCTGGAAACAACCATGAGTTCGGCGCTCACGACTGACCTCTACCACCAGGATGCCGCCTACGTCGCCTGGCGCACCGGCCGCACCGGCCCGGCGACCTTCGACCTCTATATCCGGCACGCCCCGTTCGGCGGCGCCTATGTGCTCACCGCCGGCCTCGCAGCAGCCCTCGCCCACGCCACCGGCTTCCACTACACCGCTGAAGACATCCGCTACCTCGCCCAGGTGCGTGCCTACGACCCGGCATTCCTCGACTTCCTCCGCACCCTGCGCTTCACCGGCGAAGTCGCGGCCATCCCCGAAGGTACCATCGCGTTCCCCCACGAGCCGCTGCTGCGGGTACGGGCGCCGTTCATCGAGGCGCTGCTCCTGGAAGCGGGCCTCATCCGGACGATCAATCTCGCCACGCTGATCGCCACCAAAGCCGCCCGCATCGTCACCGCCGCCGCCGGGCGCACCGTCGCAGAGTTCGCGCTGCGCCGCGCCCATGCGCCCTACGAGGTCACCCGTGCCGCCTACATCGGCGGCTGCGCCACGACCTCATTCGTCGCGGCCGCCCAGCGATTCGACCTCCAGCCCACCGGCACGATCCCCCACGCGCTCGTGCAGTTGTACGACACCGAGCGGGAGGCGTTCGAGGCGGTCGCCGCCACGCTGCCGCAGTACACCTTGCTCCTCGATACCTACGATGTCCGCCAAGCCACCCACACTGCCGCCGCGGTCGCCCGCCAAGCGCGGCAGCAGTTCGGACACGAGTTGGTTGCCGTCCGCCTCGACAGCGGCGACCTGGTAGCCGACAGTCGCTACGTCCGGCGCGTGCTGGACGCCGCTGGCCTGCAATCCGTGCGTATCGTCGCCTCCGGCGACCTCGACGAGTTCACGATTGCCGATTTAGTCGCTGCCGACGCGCCGCTCGATGGTTTTGGGATTGGCACGAAATTGGGCAGCGGCGCCGGTTCCCTACAACACCAGGTTGCCGGCGGCACCCTCGGCGTCGTCTACAAGCTCGCCGAATACGCAGACTCAGCGGGAGCAATGAAGGCCAGCCTCAAGCTCGCCGGCATCAAGAGCAGTTGGCCGGGGTGCAAAGCGGTCTACCGCGTCGGCCACTACGCCTACGACGTGATCCAGTTGGCCTCCGAATCCCCACCTCCCAATGCCGTGCCGCTGCTGCGCCCGGTCCTCCGCAGCGGCACGCTGCTACCGGACAGCCAGCCGCCCCTGCCCGAAATCGCCGCCGCAGCGGCCGCGCAGCTCCGCGCCTTGCCGGAGCAGTGGCAGCGCCTCACCGTCGAGCACCCCTATCCCGTCCGCTTCAGCCCGGAGCTACGCGCCCTCCGGCAGCGCCTGGTCCAGGCAGCCCAAGCCGGCAGGACGGCCGGATGACGGGCTGATGGTTAGACGCGGTCCAGGGGCCACTGGAAGAAGTCAATGGGGAATAGCTCGGGCGCAAAGTCGGGGAACCGCTCCGGTCCGAAAACGAGCTTGACCAGCTGCTGCGGGGTTAGTTCCAGCGTGTTTCCGTCGTGTCGCACCAACCAGCCCCGGTTGCTGGGCGTGAGCGCTACGTCATGCAGCCCCAGGGCCGCGAACAGCCCCGGCGCGTCGAGAATGGCGAGCATCCCCAGGTAGCCCAGGGTGTGCGGGATACCGGCTTGCCCCAGCAGCGCGGGTAGGCCTGCCCGGAGCGCGGGTGTCGTCACGGTCAGCTCGATGGTCGCCCGCTGGCCCGGCGGACGCTCGGACGTGGAAGTGTCCGGGTCGTCAAGCTGGTCGAAAACGGCCCGGATCAGGGCGGCGACCGCTCGCGGATCGCCACCATACTCCCGCACGGCGGTCCCGCTGACGCCAGCGTAGGCGACGGGGCGGCCGGCGCGCCGCGCGACAAACAGGCGACCGAGCTTGCGCTCGGCCAGCAGCCGGAACGTGGACTCGCTCCGATGCGCTCCGAGGCCGTCGCTATCGTGCAGCGCGACAAGCGCCGCCAGGTGCGAACGCCAGTCTTCCGTCACCGTCAGATCAGCCGGATCGGGCAACTGGGAGACGTTGCCGCGATCAAAGACCCACGTGTGCTGTCGTCCGGCGCTCTCCCAGCCGAACTTGCGGTAGTAGTCTTGAATGCGCGTGCTCAGGAGGCCAACGTGCTGGCCGCTGGCCCGCATCTGGTCATGGGCGTCGCGTAAGACGGCCGCGCCGAGGCCCCGACGCCGGTGGTCCGGATGCGTGACAAAGGCGTTGATACCCCCGACCGAGATCGTGCCGCGCGGGGTCCGCACTTCGGTCGGATAGATACCGACCGAGGACACGACCCGCCCGCGATAGGTGACGACCCGAACGTTGGGCAGATTGTCACCGTGATAGATGTGGCCGTAGTCGCCGCCGATGGTCGGCCAACGTGGCGGTGCTCCTGGGGGAGCACCCAATACCCGCAGCACGAGGTTGGCCAGGTCCACGGCGCTCGCCAGCTCGTGCCACGCGCAACCCCGCGGCCCGTCGTAGCCGGCGGGTATTGCCGGAGCGTCTGTTGCCGCTGCTACCGCCTCGGTCATCGCGGTGTCTTCTCCTACCTGGGTGGTCGGCAATCGCGCTACGGCACCCGGTCCTCCTGCTGCCGCCGCGCCTGGTCCTCAGGCGAGGGTCGGACGACCTCGGGCCACGTGTCGCCGGTATCGCGCTGCCAGGCTTGCAGGCCGCGCTGCATGGCGGTCAGCGTGTCGCGGTGAGCCGGCTCGGCGACGAGATTGGTCGTTTCGAGTGGGTCCGCGGCGAGGTCATACAACTCGTCGGTACCGTCCAAGGTCGCGACGTACTTCCACTCTTCCGTCACCCACGCGCGCATTGGCGTGATCGGGTCGGTCCAGTTGGCGGAATGATAGGAGCCGACCACGCCATCGTGGATCGGTGCAGCGCCGCCCCGCAGCAACTCGCCGGCGTCGGCGCCTTGCACATCGGCCGGCGGCTCGCCCCCGCACCAGCGGACGATGGTCGGCACGAGATCAACGTGCGAGACCACTTGGTCGCAGTGATGCATCCGCCCTAGCCCGCCGGGTGGCCGGGCGATCAGCGGGATGCGGATGACGTCGTCATACAGCACGGCATACTGCCCGAATATTCCGTGGTGGCCCAGCATCTCACCGTGGTCGGACGTATAGATGAAGAGGGTGTTCTCCCATTGATCCGTGTCCAACAGGGCGGTCATCAGGCGGCCAACCAGGTGATCCACGTAGGAGACGGCATCCCAGTAGGCGGCGCGCACAACCTGGAGTTGCTCGTCGGTCAGTGTGGAGACGTTGCGCTGCAGGAACGGATCGCTGCGCTGGGCCGCCCACGCCGCCCCGGCCGGGTCGCGGCGCGTGGGCGAGAGCGGCATATCCGCCGGCCTATGGCGGCCGTGGAACGGCTCCGGGGCGCCGAACGGCGGGTGCGGCTCGCGGCACGAATAGACCAGCAGGAACGGCTCTGGATCACTCGCCCGCTGACGCACCCACGCGGTGGCGCGATCCATGAAGAGGTGGGAGGGATGATGTGCCAACGGGAGTAGCTGTGGGCCGGCGTTGGTCGCGCGGTCGAAACGGGCACGGTCAACGTCGTAGCCGGTCTGCTTGCCGCCAATCGTGATGCCCAGGCGGTCGGTCAGGCGGAGGATGTCATTCTGCGCCGGCGTATCCACGTCGTAGTCGCTGCCGGCTCCCAGCACGGCATCGAAGCCCGGCCGCGTTATCCCGCTGCCCAAGTGCCACTTGCCGGAATAGGCGCTGATGTAGCCGAGGGCGCCGAGATACTCGGCCAGATTCGTGCCGCCAGCGGGATAGCGCAGCCGGTCGGAGCCGGGCCGCTGCTGGTGGTTGGCCACCATCCCGTTGTCGTGCGGGTAGCGTCCGGAAAGGAGGGCCATCCGCGCCGGCGAGCAGATCGGCGAGGTCGTATAGGCCCGCTGGAACAGCACACCGTCGCTCGCCAGCCGGTCGAGGTGTGGCGTAGCGATGCCGGCGGTGCCGCCAGCGTGGATAGTATCCGCGTGCTGGCGGTCACTGACGAACAGGACGACGTTGGGACGGCTGCTTGCCATCAGGGGTACCTCCGATCCGCCTCACCCTCCCGGCTTTCCGACGAAAGCCGGAATCCAGGGCTGTCGAATTGCCTCAACCAACTCATGCATACAGCTACCGCCTTCATCCGACCGCCTTGAAATGGGCGAACGGCAGGCCACTGCGGGTTGTACCCCACGGACCTTTGAGGAAATCCGCCAGCCGGTTCTCAAGAATAGACTCGTGCCGCTGTTGTGCCGCAATGAAATAGGCCCGTGCTGTACCTCTACGGTACCGCAATGACCACAAGCGGCGGGGTAGGCCGAGGTTCGAACGCAAAACTCCGCCTAAGTGATTGATCTGCTGACACGCCGAGCGGCGGCGTCCGAGGTGATGATAGATGATGAGGCTCTGACCCCGATCCCAGAAGGGGCGAAGCTCCTCGAAGAATACATGCTTGCGGCCCTGCTTGCGCCAGCGGTATTTCTCCGTTTCGGAGATGCCATTGTCAGGGTCGAAGAAGACTAAATCCGCAGCGGCGGTGGCCTCCAATGCACCCTTGATCCAGTTTTCTCGCGTTACCTGTCTTGAAGGACGCGATGCTCTAGGCGTGTAGGGGATGGTTCGCTCGTAAAACACCGTATTGCCGGGCAGGACTCCGCTGTGGCAGATTGCGTTGACATGGCGTCTGTTGCCGGTGACCAACGCGCGGAGTGCCTTGTAGAGTGGAGGGTCGCAGACGCAGAACTTGGAGCGATTGCCTGGAGTGTCACAAAGGTAGCGAGTGAATTTCCCGTCGGAGTTATGCGACTCATCCGGGTGAAGGGACCAGACGACACCCAAGCGCAACGGGCAGTCAGTGTTTGGAGTTTCCGTTAGACCGGAAAGAGACCGCAACAGCCCATATTTGCCAAAGTCCCCGATGTCGCCGACGTAGCGGTTTTGCATAGAATGCGAATTTACCACTTGGCAGTCTGGCTTGACTCGTCTTCCGGACCAGACCGGCCGGGGAGCCAGGAATGGCCCTGGATTGCGGCGCAAGCCGCAATGACGAGTACCTGGATGTGATGCAGCGCACTCTCTTGGTAACTCATTGTGTGCTCTGTGGCAAAAGCTGCTCCCGTCAGGCCCACGTGTCCCAGATTACAGCAGTTCGGTGTTCTCGCCGCGGAGGGGGTCGTGGAGGATGATCGAGTCGGCGGCGAGCGAGGCCGTTGCGACGGCCGGTTCACCGGCCTCGATGTGCTCCCAGTTGCGCTGCAAGACCGCTCTGGCCGCATGGACGACGATAGTCGGCCAACGCTGCGAGGCCGCATCGGGGTACGTGCCGGCCATCTCACTTACCGGCGTGCCCAAGACCTTGTGGCGGAAGACCCTTTCCAGGCAATCCACCAGGCTGTCCTTGCCGTAGCCGAGCGAGCCGAGCGAGCCGTCCGGCCGGCGCACTTTGCGGAAGAAGTGCAGGTTGGAGGTCCGCGACCCCTTGTTCTCGATCCAATAGCGCAGGCCGCGATACTGACTATCCGATTCGACCTTGCCGTAGTAGCCGACAAGCTGACTGTCCTGGTTCACCGGCCCCTCGAAATCGGCGGGCGTGAGCCAGTTGTTTTCGTAGGTGATGGCCGTGCCGCCTTGGTGGGTCACCACCACCTGTACGGCGTCGAAGGTGTCTTTGCCGAACTCGCTGCGGAGACGCCCCTTCTGGCCGACGGCATAGACGCTCACCGGTGTCAGCCGAAGGAAGTGTAGGAAGAGGTCGAGCCAGTGGATGCCGACGTAGGTGAACGGATCGCTGTCCTCAACCCACTTGAAGATCTCCGTCGAGACTTCGAGCGGCTCTTCAAGCACGCCACGGGCATAGAGCGGCTGGCCAAGCTGCGGAGCCAGGTCCTCGAAAATGCGTAGGTGATCCGGGTCATACCGCTTGTGCATGTCGGCGCCGACAATCAGGCCCCGCGTCTCGGCTTCCCGGATGATCTCGTCCGCTTCATGCACATCGAGGCACATCGGCTTCTCGACGATCACGTGGACGCCGCGCCGCAGGGCCGCGAGCACCGGCGCGGTGTGCAGGTGATCCGGCGTCGAAACGAGCACCACGTCGAGGTCGGGATAGTCGCGCAGGATGTCCTCCCACGGCGTCTCGCCCCAGTAGCCCCGCACGGTACCGCCGGTAGCCGCGGCCATCTCGCGTTCGGCGCGCCGTGCCGACGCCTCGCTCCGCGTGCCGACGGCGACCAGCTCGAACCGCACGTCCTGGTAGGCGCGGCTGAAGTCGTCCAGCCCAACTCGGTCGAGATACGGCGCGATGCCGTTGCGATGGAGGTCCCAGAGCGAGCCGACGACAACATCGGCGCCGAACATCCCATAGCCCAACAGCGCCGCGCGGATAACCGGTTGACTCATACGTCGTGTGTTCCTTTCGCGTAGTGAAGAGGCCGCGACACCTACTCCCACCCCCCTACCTGACTGGTGTCGGTACGGGTGGAGCCGTAGGGGCGCAGCATGTTGCGCCCGTCCCCCTGCACTGCGGGGGGACCATAGGGGGGCTACATCCCAGTGCCCGATTTAAGTTACCAACCTTCATAGGGGAATGGGGTTAACGATCGCCGTGCGGATTCCCCTGCCCTGAAGGGAAACGGAAGGGAGTTAGGTCCAATACCGGCCCTCCCGGGTTCCCGGGAGGCGAGCACGGCTACCCAAGCACTCCATCCGGGAGTTATGTAAAGGTCTCCTTTCGCGGGAATGACAGGAAACGTCAACACGGTCTAGCTCTGCGGGTAGGAGGCGTTGGCGTAGTTTCCGGAGAACACGGCTATGAAGGTCGTAAGGTGCTCGCGCCATGCTTGATCCTGTTCGGATACCGCACCGGCCATAATGGGATACCTCCGACTTACAGTATAGCCCGGTCGTCAATTCGCGCGCGCAGTGTTCCGTTGAGGCGAGTTGAGCCGTAGCGGCGATCAGCCTCTTTGTAACGCCACCAGCGTCTCGTCGAGATCGAGGAGGGCCGCCTGGATCGTCATGGGGCCGAGCTATCCCGTCCGCTGATACACCAGCTTGCCGGCTGCCACCGTTGCTTCGACGATCATCGTGCCGGCCGGTTCATCCCAGCGTAGCACCACCAAGTCTGCTGTTTGCCCGACCGTTGGTGAGGGGGCCGGGGCGGTAAGGCCCAACGCGCGAGCCGGTATGGCGGTAGCCATATGGACGGCCTCGCTCAGGGAGGCATCGGTGTAGCGGACCATGTTCGCCAAGCCCTGCACGAGCGGCAGCGCCGCGCCGGCCAGGTAGGGGGTCCCGACCAGTTGCAGCCGCCCCTCGGGAGTCAGCTCCACCTGCTGATTGCCGCCCCAGTGCGAGTACACACCCGGTGCCAGGCCGGCCAGGTGTGCAGCGTCGCTGACCAGGATGATCTGCTCGATACCCTTGATCCGCACGAAGCACTTGAGCACTGCTGGCGGGAGGTGATGCCCGTCGGGGATGATGCCCGCCGTCAGCTCGTCGCGGGCCAGTTGCTCCCAGATGTAGTTCGGATGCCGGGGGAGTTGGGCATGGGCACCGTTGCCGAGATGCGTACACAAGGTTGCCCCGGCGGCGATGGCGGCCTCGATGTCCTCGGCGGTCGCTGCGTGGTGGCCGAGCGAGACTTTGACCCCGGCCCCGACCAGCCGCTCGATAAAGTCGGGCGTGCCGGGCCATTCCGGGGCCAGCGTCACCAGGCCGATCTTGCCCTGCGCCGCTTCTTGGAGGTAGCAGAACTCGTCCCAGTCCGGTGGGCGGGTCCAGGCCTGATTGTGCGCCCCGCGCGGCCCGTCCTCAGGCGAGATGTACGGTCCCTCGATATGGATCATGGCCACGGTGGCGGCGATGGCGGCGTCCTCGTCGCAGGCCGCGACAATCGCGGCGAGGGAGCGACGCAGGCTACCGAACGAACCGGTCACGACCGTCGGGCAGCAGCGCGTCACGCCGACGGCCCAGAGCGCCTCGATCATGCCCCGCACGGTCGCCGGGGTCATGTCCTCGGCAGAGAGGTGGTACCCGGCGAAGCCGTTGACCTGCATATCGAACAGGCCCGGCGCCAGCCAGCAGTCGCCGTCCCCGATGGCCGGCCGGCCGGTCTCGCCGGCTGCGCCTGGTTCTGAGGGTATCAGCGGACGAACGGCCTGGATTTTGGTATCGGCAACTTCGACTTCGACCGCTTCCTCGGTGACGACATCGCGCCCGTGCAGTAGCATCACAACAATACCTCGGTGCGTTTCGACGATGCCTCTTGGCCCCACCGAGAGGCATCGTCGAGGGATGCTATCATATCCTCACCCCCCGGCCCCCTCTCCATCGCAGAGCGATAGAGAGGGGGAGTCTATCTGAGGCGAGTGATGGTCAGCACCAGGATGGACAGGCCCCCCTATGGCCCCCCCGCTGCGGCGGGGGGACGGCACGTTCCCTCCCTTGTCGCAACGGGGGAGAGTGAGGGTGGGGGCCACGCCGGGGTAGGAGCTATGGTCATTGCGTGGCGTAGTCAAAACGAACTGGTCTGACCGGTGAGTAGCCGGAGCGGCGGTAAAGACGCGCCCCGCACTCCGGGCGGCTCCGCGGCGCCGCCACTCTGGACGACGCGCACCATCGTCTTCATCGGCCTCGTCTTTGCCGCCGGCGTCGCCGCGTCGCCAACGCAAGCACTCCTCGCGGCCTACGTGGACGGGTTTCTCCGGCAGCCGCCACGCCTCACCGCTGCCGTGAACGCAATCAAGATGGCGTGTAGTGCCATCTTCGCCCTGGTTGGCGGGGTGGTGGCGGACCGCGTCGGTCGCCGAGCGGCGCTCGTGATCGGCCTCATCCTGGCAATCAGCGGCGCGTTCCTGCTCGTTGCCGAGACACCGTGGCACCTGTTGGCGCTGGCGGTCATCGCCGGCACGTCCGCCGGCTTTGTCTCCACGGGCGGCCAGAGCTACCTACTCGCGGTCAGTCCGGCGCAACGGCTGGGCACGGCCACCGCGGCGTATTTCCTGGGACGCACGGCCAGTCAAGCGCTCGGAGCGTATGCGGCCGGCCTGGCGGCGGCGTTCGCCGGCTTTCATGCCGTCGGCTGGACGTCGGGCGGACTGCTGCTGGTTGTGGCACTCGCCGCGCTGCGGTGGCTCCCCCGGGAGCCGGCCACACAGCGCACGCCAGCACCGGCCCAAGCTGGATGGCGCCGCTGGGACATCGCCGGGTACAGCCGGCTGCTGCGCCGTGCCGACGTGCTGGCGTTGGGCGCCATCCGATACTTTCCGACTACGGCGTGGGGCACCGCCAGCCTGATGTTCCCCTTGCTGGTCTACCGCCTGACGCAGAGCGAGGCGACCGTGGGACTGTACGGCACGGTCAGCCTGGTCGCCGCGACGGCAGCACAACTGGCCACCGGCCGCGCCGTAGACCGCGTGGGGGCGCGAGTTCTGGTCGTCCCGCTGTGTGTAGCTATCCTGCTGTGCTCGATACTGGCAGCGGTGCTCCACACGGCGACCCTGGGCCTCTTCGTGACCGGCACGCTCTGGTCCATGACCGCCTGGGGCCTCTCCACGACGGTCCCGCCGCTCATGCGCCAGCTCGGTCGCGGAGTGGACGATGGCCGGGTGGTGGCGCTGATGCACACGCTCTGGAGCATGGGAATGCTCAGTGGCATGATCGCTGCCGGCGAGCTGATCGAGCTGACACCGCGGGCGCCGTTCCTGTTCGCGGCCGGCTGCCTCGTCCTGACCTGTATTTCGGCCGTCTGGTTTTGGCGCCTCACCGCAGCGCCGGAGCGGACGTAAGAGGCGCGGGCCTCCACTGGCCCCCTAATGGCCCCCCCGCTTCGCAGGGGACTTACTTACCTGAGTGAACAGGCAGAGAGTGCAAAGGACAGGTGGCCGTCCGCACGCCTTCGGCTGTTTGGGCATGACAGCTACCTCGGCGGCGCATTTTCAAGGCGGACGGCCACCGACAAAAATGCCTGGATATTTCAGGCATGAAGGCGCTACCTCCTAACGGCGTGTTGGAAGGATTCTACCAAACGGACGGGCGGCGGCGAGGAACGTCACCCTAAGTGACTACACCAAAACAGTGATTCTAATATTGCTGCTCGTTAGCTCTTTCCGCAAGGTCATCTACTTTCGAGCCAAATTCCTCATAAGGAAGATATACTACTTGATGCGGCAGAGATTCGCCACTAGCAAATACAGTGATCACTAAGCGTCTAGTGGTTACGTTTTCTAAAAGTAAGTATCCTACAGACATATCAGCAAGAGGAATTATGGTATGGTAAACATCTTCGTCTTTAGCCCGTCTGTATGAATAGTCTCCAGGTACACCATCACAATTCTGCGTAATGTCTACAACACCAGGACCTACTTTGCCAGCCGTGCGCCAAGATATGTAAACTGGTCTTCTCCTGTAATCTATATGCCCTAGTCTTACCGCTTTTAGGTCGTATATCTTTCTATCGTATATTCGTGTAAATCTGATCTTCATGGCTAATAATTTTATCCATCTAATCCTTCCTGATGGGGGCATAAAGTGATGGCGTCTGCTAAAGAATATAGGCACAAACCCAAAACGAAACCTAGTCCACTGAACTACAAACCAAGAAAATAGTAGTCTTCTCGCCAACAGAGAAACTACTGGTATTGTAAGGCCGGCAACTATACCGGCGGCGGCACCTGCTAGGATCGTATCCCAAAAGCTCATGGTCTAAATTTAGAAGAATTGTCGAGCGGGCTAGCCACGCTGACAAGCCTTACGATGTCCTGTTCCCGCGAAGCCGATCAAGTAGATCGTGCCCTGCCCAAGTCAATCCTTTGAGCTTCAAGCCAGTGTTGATACCGTCGCCCGCAGACTCCGCACAGATAAAGTCTGCATCCCACAGCAGCTTTGCAGCGTAGCCTTTTTCCTGGTCGTGACTCTCTTTGGGGTTAGGCAGCTTGATAAGGTTGCCTACCTGCCCTGCCTTCAGTGCTTCTGCCTCTTCTAGCACCTCTAGGACTTTGCCCCAACAACGCTTCATGCTTTCACACCTCTACATGATATACTTTAGGAAACGCACTAACGGAGCGCAATATGTCCACCTCGAAGACAGCACTGCCCTCTACTGAGGAACTAACTGACGAGCCTCTTCTCCCACTTTCCGAATCTCGAAGGCGGCGTCTTGTTCGTCTACGGACAGGTAGGAGCGGTCACGTATACTTGATTGACCGCAAGGGGGCGCGAGCACCATCGCGCCAATGCAGACAGTCGGCTTCTGGCAGGAAGCGGTATCACCATAGCCGTCAGAGGCCAGTTGTGTCAAGGGCGGGGAGCGTACATGCAAAAACCACAATGTTCACTAAGGTAAGTAAATCCCCTTCGCAGGGGGACAATTGCTTCCCGCCCCTGGCGCGTGCCCTGTTGCAATGACGGTTGGCTGGTGGGCGCAACTGCACGATTAGGTCAGGCGTTCTATACTGTAGGTGACGAGCGGAACGGCCGCCGCGAGCGCGGTGGTGCTTGCCGAGGAGGAGAGACAGGTGATTAGACACGTTTCCGGGATTGCCGAGATTGTGGATGACGTTGATGCCGCCGCGCACTTCTACCGCGAGGTCTTGGGCTTGGACGTGGACCATCAGCCGGGCGGTGGCTACTCGGTGGTCAAGGTACCGGGCGTACTCCACTTCGGTCTGTGGTCTCGCGCCGCCGCGGCGGAGGCGACCTTTGGCGACAAGAGCGCCGTGGACCGGATTCCGCTCGGTTTTGCCGTCGAGTTCGAGGTGGAATCGGTCGGCCCGGCGGCAGAGGCCATCGGCGAGCGCGGCTGGGATATCGCCCAAGCACCGAAGACAGAGCCGTGGGGTCAGGCGTCGAGCCGGTTCTTCCTGCCCAGCGGGATGTTAGGCGGCATCACCGAGACGCCGTGGGCACGCCGCCTCAGCCAAGAGCAGCAGGCCGAGGCCGAGGAAGCAAACACCACCTGAACGGTTTGGGCGAGGGTAAGCGGTGGCGCCCCCATCTCGCGCCCAAGTCAGGGTTGGCTCCGCTTGGTGAGCCGGTCTATAGTGGATTGTTACCACTCGTTTGGAGGACCTATGACCACCCAACAAACCAAGCCCCAGCGCACTTGGACCGTAGCCGAGGCCCAGGCGCGGCTGCCCGAAGTCCTGCGACTAGCCGCAGAGGAAGGGCCGCAACGTATCGGCTCTGAAGAGTCTTTCGTTATCGTGGCCGAGCGGCAGCCGGCGCCAGCACCGCCGCGCAAACCCATGGGCCAGTGGCTGGTCGAGAACATGCCGCGGGGGATTGATCTCGAAATCCCCAGTCGCCGCGACCCTGGTCGCGAGATCCCATTCATCACCCAGGAGGACGAGTGAACGGCTTTCTGCTGGACACCAACGTGGTCTCGGAGATAGCCAAAGCCGCGCCGGCTCCACGGGTTATCGCCTTCGTGTCCGATCAGACTAATCTGTGGCTGTCGCCGGTCGTGCTGCATGAACTGGAATTCGGCTTGCAGTTGCTGCCGCCTGGCCAACGGCGCGACCGAATAAGCGCCATATTGTCGGCTTTCATCGTGCAGTACGAGGACCGCCTCCTGCCGCTGGCGCGTCGAGAGGCAGAGTGGGCCGCCCGGCTGCGCGCGCAAGCCCAACGGTCCGGTCGAGTCATGCACCTAGCCGATGCGCTCATCGCCGGGACCGCTAAGGCCCATGACTTGGCCGTCGCGACACGGAACGTAGGGGACTTCGCATATCTGGGAGTTGCCGTCACCAACCCCTGGGAACCAACGTAACCACCATCACCGCATCCGACGGGCGGGCGGGCTGCCCTAGCCTGACCGGCGGATCGCGCCTGGTGGGGCGAAATCTCCGCACCTCATTCCGCCTGCCTACTCCTATGAACGACAGCATCATTGCGCTGGAGGGGCTGACCAAGCACTACGAGGTCGGCGAGCGGGCCGGTGGGCTGCTGGCGGCTGCCGGGAGTGTCTTCCGCCGCCGGATGCGGACGGTCCGCGCCGTCGAGGCGGTGTCCTTTGCGATTGCCCCCGGCGAGGTGGTCGGCTTCCTGGGACCGAACGGCGCCGGCAAGACGACCACCCTCAAGATGCTGTCCGGCCTGCTGCACCCGACGGCCGGCACTGCCCGTGTGCTGGGCTACGTGCCGTGGCGGCGTGACCGCGATTACCTGCGCCGGATGACCCTGGTGATCGGCAATCGCAACCAGCTCTACTGGGACCTGCCGGCGATGGATACGCTGCTGGTCAACCAGGCGATCTATCGCATTCCCGAGGACCAGTTCCGGGCTACCGTGCGGGAGCTGACCGACCTGCTCGACCTCGCGCCGCTGTTGACCAAGCAGGTGCGCCAGCTCTCGCTCGGCGAGCGGATGAAATGCGAGATCGCGGCGGCGCTCGTACATCGGCCGTCGGTGCTGTTCCTGGACGAGCCGACGCTGGGGCTGGACGTGACGATGCAGTCGCGCATTCGCCAGTTCATCCGCGACTACAACGCGCGCACGGGCGCGACGGTGCTCCTGACCAGTCACTACATGGCCGACGTGGAGGCGCTGTGCCGGCGGGTCGTCGTGATTCACGAGGGCCGGCTGCTGTACGACGGCGACCTACGCGGCCTGGCGGAGCGTCTGGCGCCGTTCAAGATACTCGGTATCGCGCTGGAGGCGGGCGCCGCCGAGCCGGACTGGGCACGCTACGGCGAGCGCGCACCGGCCCCCAACGGCGATGACGGCCGGGTGCATTTGCGCGTGCCCAAGCAGGAGGCCGCGCGGATTACGGGGCGCTTGCTCTCCGAGAACGCCGTCGCCGATCTCACGGTAGAAGACCCACCTATCGAGGCCGTCATTGACCAAATCTTCCAGCGCGGCCTCACCGACCACTCGTCGGAGCGTGAGTGAGCCGGTGGTACAGCACGATACAGCGCAGACGGCGCCGGAAGACGGCGCCGGCCTTGAGGCACCCACACCGGGTGGCGAGTTGGCGGCCGGGCCGCAGCCGCTGGCCGGCACGGATCGTGGCTGGCGGCTGACCGGCATGGTCGGGGTCTACCGTGCCATCTTCCGGGCCAGCATCGCGGTGATGCTGCAATACCGCATCGCGCTGCTGATCTGGATGCTGGCCCACATCACGGAGCCGTTGATCCATCTGGTGGTCTGGACTACGGTCGCGGGCAGCGGGCGCGTGGCCGGCTACGCAGCCGCCGATTTCGCCGCCTACTATATCGCGCTCTTCGTCGTGAATCACGCGACGTTCACCTGGATTATCTACGAATACGAATTCGAAATCCGGGAGGGACGGCTCTCGGCCAAGCTGTTGAAGCCGCTCACTCCCATGCACATGTATCTCGCCGACAATATCAGTTGGAAGCTGCTATCAACGACCGTGACGCTGCCGGTCGCCGCCTTGCTGACCTGGCACTTCCGTCCCGAGTTTCACCCCGTCGGACTGGAGATCGCGCTATTCGTGCCGGCGCTGGTGCTGGCCTTTGCCGTGCGCTGGCTGCTGGAGTACACGCTGGCGCTCGCCGCCTTCTGGACGACGCGCGTCGCGGCCTGCAACTCGGTCTATCATCTTGTGTTCTGGTTCTTGGCCGGCATGGTTGCCCCGAACGCGCTACTCCCCGACTGGCTGCAAGCCGTTGCCGCGGTGCTGCCGTTTCGCTGGCTACTGGCGTTCCCCCTCGAAGTCCTGCTCGGCCGGCTGGAAACCGCCGCCATCGTGCAGGGGCTACTGATCCAATGCCTGTGGCTCGGCTTGGCCTATGGACTGCACCGGTTCGTCTGGGCAATTGGCGTGCGGCGCTATAGCGCCGTGGGGGCCTGAGGAGGCGTCGTGCTCTATCTGCGCCTGTTGCACGTCTTCTTCAAGGTGAGCTTGCTCAATGAGCTGGCCTACCGCGCCAACTTCTGGGTGCAGCTTTTCGAGACGCTGATCTCCTTTGGGACGGCCGCCGGCGGCCTGCTGGTCATTTTCAGCCACACCGACCACCTGGGCGGCTGGCGTCCCGCAGAGCTGGTGATGCTGCTGGGCGTGTACTTCATCATGGTCGGACTGATCCGCGTGACCGTCAGGCCCAGTCTGGAGCGGCTCATGGCCGACGTGCGCGAAGGCACGCTGGACTACCGGCTGACGAAGCCGGCATCATCGCAGTTCCTGGTTAGCTTCCGCGAGATGCACATCTGGCGTGTGACCGACCTGCTCCTGGGGATCGGCCTGCTCGTCGCCGGAGCCACGCGGCTCGGCGTGCTCGTCGAACCGGTGCAGCTGCTGGCCTTTCCCGTCGCGCTGATCGCCGGCGCCGCCATCATCTACAGTGTGCATTTGATCTTGGCGACGCTGACGTTCTGGGTGATCCGGACCGAGAACATCATGGTGATCTTCACCAGTCTGTTCCAAGCGGGCCGCTACCCCGTCGGCCTCTATCCCACCTGGCTACGCGCCATCCTCACCTTCATCGTGCCGGTCGCCTTCGCCACGACGGTCCCGACCGAGGCGCTGGCCGGCCGACTGTCGCTGGCCACGCTGCTGACCGCGCTGGGGGTAGCGGTGGCGCTGCTCGTCGTGTCGGCGGTCTTTTGGCGCTTTGGCCTACGCCACTACACCGGCGCGTCCGCGTAGCCAGCCTCAGAATGACATGAGAGCGAGCCGACCCCGCCGGTTGAGCTATGAAGCGGGACTTCGAGCGTGTGCCGGGCCTGCAAGTGAGACTCTTGGCTCGTGAAGCTCTGCGCGCCCGGAGGAGATGACCTGCATACACGAAAGGCAATGCCCCGGCGCTCGTAGCCTACGCCGGCGCTGTCGCTGCCATCTTGGGCCCGTAGTTGCGGCGGTAGTATTCGCGGAAGGCGCCGGACTTGATCGGGCGCCACCAACTCTCGTGCTCCTCGTACCAGCGGACGGTCGCCTCAACGGTGGCGTCGAGGTCGTAGCGCCGCTGCCAGCCCAGCGCGTGCAGCCGGCTGCTGTCCATGCTGTAGCGGTAGTCGTGGCCGGGGCGGTCGCCGACGTGCTGCATCAGCGCCGGCGGCTTGCCGAGCAGGTCGAGGATGTGTCGCGCCAGCTCGACGGTATTCACTTCCTCGTTCGCCCCGACGTTGTAGACCTCGCCGGCGGCTCCTGCATGGAGCGCGAGCGCAATCGCTGCACAGTGATCGTCCACGTAGAGGTAGTCGCGCACGGCCGTCCCTTGGCCATAGATCGGCAGCGGCAGATCGTCGAGGGCGTTCGTCACGAAGAGAGGCGTGACCTTCTCCGGGTACTGGTGCGGCCCAATCGTGTTGGCACCGCGCGTGAGCACCACTGGCAGCCCGTGACTGTGCCAGTAGGACTGCACCAAAAGGTCGCCGCCGGCCTTGCTCGCCGAGTACGGATTGCGCGGCGCGAGCGGGGCGCGCTCGTCCGCCAGCCCGGCCGGCACGTGGCCGTACACCTCGTCGGTGCTCACCTGCAAGAACCGCTGCACGCCGGCTTGGCGCGCCGCCTCCAAGAGTACGTGTAGCCCGACGACGTTGGTGCGGATGAAGGCGTCCGGATCCAGCAGCGAGCGGTCCACGTGCGACTCGGCCGCAAAGTTGACGACCGCATCCACCTCTTTGGTCAGTGACCCGACCGCGTCGCGATCCGCGATGTCGGCTTGGACGAAACGGAAGCGCGGATCGCTGTCGGCGTGGGCCAGGTTGGCGCGATTGCCGGCGTAGGTCAGCTTGTCCAGGCCGATGATGCTGTCGTCGGGGTGCTGCCGCAGGTAGTAGCGCACGAAATTGCTGCCGATAAAGCCGGCACAGCCGGTTACGAGCAGGCGCATGTTCTTGCTCCTTGCTGGACTGGCCCCCCTGCCCCCGCTGTGGCCGGGGGACGGCATGTTTCCTCCCTCGTCGCAACGGTAGAGGGCGAGGGTGGAGGCCGGGGCATCAGCCGGACGCAGCGTAGTAGTCGCGGAAGTCGCGGGCGTCGTAAGGGGCATTGCTGACGACCACGCCCAGGATGCGTGCCGACACGTTTTCCAGCAGGGTTTTGGCCTTGCGGGCCATCTCGCGCTTCACCTTCCCCAGCGACAGCACGAGCAGCACGCCGTCTACCTGGGTAGCGAGCACGGCGGCATCGGTCACGAGTACGGTCGGGGGCGAATCGATCACGATGTAGTCGGCCTGTTCGCGGAGGGTGTCGAGCACCGCGCTCATGCGCGCCGAACCGAGCAGCTCGGCCGGATTCGGCGGCAGCGGCCCACTGGCCAGCAGCGAGAGCTTGGGTACCGCCGTCGCTTGGAGCGGCGCGGCGTCCGGTCCGGCGCCGGCGAGCATGTCGGCCAAGCCCGGTTGGCTTTGGAGGCCGAAGAGCCGGTGCTGGACCGGCCGGCGCAGATCGCTGTCCACCAGGATGACCGAGTGGTCGGCCTGGGCCAGCGCAATAGCCAGGTTGGCGGCGGCAGCGGACTTGCCGTCGTCCGGTCCGGCGCTCGTAATCAGCATGGTCCGCACGGCCTGCTCGCCGCCGGCGAACTGCACGTTGGTCCGCAGGGTCCTATAGGCCTCGGCTGCGGGCGACCGCGGGTGTGTGAGCGTGACCAGGGTTGGATCAGTGTCGGTCACTGGCGACTCCTGTCTGCGGTGTGAGCGCGGTGGCAGCGCGGCGGGGCAGCCAGCGTCGCCAGCCGGTTCGGGGCGGCTCTACGGTGGGCAGCACGCCGATCACGGTGAGACCGAGCAGGTCCGGCACCTCCTCGGCGCCCTGAACGGTGTCGCGCCAGTATTCCAGCAACACCCCGGCGAGGAGGCCCACCATGGCCCCCAGGATGAGGCCGGCGGCGGCGTTCCGGCGCGGGCGGGGGCTGAACGGCGCCGCCGGAACGCCAGCACGGTCAAGCAACATGATCTCGATGTCGCGTTTCTCGCGGGCGTAATTCTCGAACTCCATTTCGTAGACAAAGCGCTCGGCGACGGCGTTGGCGATGGCTTGGGCACGCTGCGCGTCGGCGTCATGCACCTGGATGGTGATGCGGAACTCGCCGCCGGAGGCGATGGCCTGCACCTTGCCGGCCACTTCGCCCGGTGCAATCGGCGGCTGCTGGTCGGCGAGGTCCTGGGTGACACGCTCCAAAAAGGCGCCCGACTTGAGGCGCAAGGTGTAGTTGTTGAGCAGGCGCTCGACGGCCTGGCCGGTCCAATACTCGATCACGCTCGGCGTCACCGATAGCGCGGCCGTCGCGCGGTAGGTGCGGGGCGTCTGGACACTGTAGGTGTATGCGCCGGCTAACCCCACCAGCCCGCACAGCACCATCAGCGGCCAGCTACGAAGGAGGATGCCGATATAACGCCGGAATTCCACACTCGTGCCTCTACTGCGTTGTTTGCTCGTCGTCATCGGCCGCGCGTTCTGCTGCCGCCCGGTTACCCACCGGATCGCCCGGCTTGCCGTGCGGAACGGCGGCCAGGACGGGCCAGCCCAAGTCCCGCTCTACTTCGTCCGCTGTCCGCACCCGATCATCGAACGTGTCCAGCAGGAACGCCAACGCGACACCGACGGCCAAGGCCACCGAGACGTGCAGCACGACCGTCAGGAGCCGGAACAGGAGGGTCGGCGCTGCCGGCTCTTGCGGCGGATCAATGACCTGCACCTCCACCTGGGGACGGTCCTCTGGCGATACGTACTGCCAACCGACGGTCTGGAGCACCTCCGCCGCCGCCTCTCCGATCCGCTTGGTATGACGCGAGCTGAGCGTGGCAACCATGATCCGCACGACGCGATGCTCCTTGCGGGTCTCGAACGCCGCCACGATCTCCCCGATCCCCGGCGCTGCTCCGTAGCGCGTCTGAATCTGCTCGGCGACATCCTCGGCAAACTGGCGACTCTTGATGACCTCGGAGAGGTCGTCCTGCACGTACTCCGCAAACAGGGTCCGATAGTACTCGCGGGAATAGTAGCCGGTGTCCGTAGCATCGGACAGGATCGGCTTGACGAGAATGCGTAGCTCGGTCTCGTAGGTCGCCGGCCGGCCATAAGTTAGCGCGACGCTGGCGACAAGTGTGACCAACAGCAGCGCGCCGATCATCAGCCGCCGCGACCAGATAATGTGCCAGTATTCCCGCAGCTCCATACGAGTACCGCTGGGGCCGCCGTCCTCACCTCCCGGCCGCCTCTCCACTGGTGGAGTACGCCGGAAGTGGGCAGGCGCGAATCCCTCACGCTAAGGGTAGCGTCTCCCATGCTGGCCGGCCAGGAACTCACTCGCTGAAACGGACGGCAGCGGCTACTGACCTCCTTCCGGGCCGGGTGCGCCGGCCGGCCCCGCCGGGGTTTTATGCTGCGCCGCGCGCGGCGCAGCCGAGAATTCGGTGCGGTGCGCCGCCCAACGCTCGGCCACGAACTGTCGCAGGCGCCGCTTGAAGTGGCTCGTATCGAACCGGACCGCGTGACGGCGGATGGTGCGCGCGTCGAAGTCCGTGTCGCGCAAGCCGGTAAGGGCGGTAGCCAGCGCCGCCACCGTCGGTTCCGGGAAGAGCCGCCCGGTCACGCCGTCCACGACCGTTTCGAGCGCGCCGCCGCGCTCCAGCGCAATCACCGGTCGGCCCGAGGCCTGTGCCTCCAGCGGGGTGAGGCCGAAGTCTTCTTCACCGGGAAAGAGGAAGGCGCGACACCGCGCCATCAGCTCGCGGATCGTCGCATCCGGCAGCCGACCGAGGAACGCGACCGTCGGACCGGCGACCGCTTCGAGCCGCGCCCGGTCGCGCCCAGCCCCCACCACCTTGAGCGGCACGCCTAGCTCGGTACAGGCGCGCACGGCCAGATCAATGCGCTTGTAGGGGACGAGGCGCGAGACGACGAGGAAGTAGTCGTCGTGGCCGTCGGCCGGTGCGTAGCGCTGGGTATCCACCGGCGGATGGATCACGGTGGCCGACCGCCGGTAAAACTTGTATATCCGCTGGGCTACGACGCGGGAGATGGCGCCAAAGGCATCTACTCGCTGGGCGGTGGTCACGTCCCACGTCCGCAGCCAGGTCAGGACATGGGGCAGTAGCCAGCCGGCCCACCGGGGGATGCGTTCCTGCGCGGCGTAGGTGTGCGCCTGCCAGGCGAAGCGCATTGGCGTGAGGCAGTAGCACACGTGACACGTCTCCGGCGGCGTGACCACCCCCTTGGACCAGGCGCTACTCATGGAGAGCACCACGTCGTAGCCGGAGAGATCGAACTGCTCGAACGCGGCCGGGTAGAACGGGAGAAAGGCCTGGTGACGGCGGGTGGCGAACGGCAGGCGCTGCATAAAGGAGGTATGCACCTCCATGCGCCGGAACGCGGGCGACACCAGCGTCGGCGCGTACATAGAGGTATAGATGGGCGCTGCGGGAAAGACCTCGTGGAGCACTTCCAGAACCCGCTCGGCGCCGCCCATTTGGTTGAGGTAGTCGTGAACGATGGCGATGCGGGCGCCGGCCAGCGGGTCTTGGCGCCGCCGGCGACGCGCCGCCCTGCGGGGGACGGCACCGCTGTCCGTTGACGATTGCTCCACTGACATAAGGCTAGTATGCGCCGCGGCCGGTCAACACGGCGGGAACGGTGCGGAGTAGGATCTTCACGTCAAGGCCGATGGACCAGTTCTCGATGTAGTAGAAGTCCAGCATCACCATCTCGTCGAAACTCAGCTCGCTGCGACCACTGACCTGCCAGAGGCCCGTCAGTCCCGGTGTCACGGCGAGTCGTCTGGTCTGCCAGGCGTCGTACTGCTCCACCTCGCCGGCCAGCGGCGCACGTGGCCCGACCAAGCTCATGTCTCCCCGCAGCACGTTCCAGAGCTGCGGCAGCTCATCGAGACTGAACCGCCGCATGATCTTGCCAACCTTCGTGATCCGCGGGTCGTCACGTATCTTGAAGAGCGGCCCCTCTGCCTCGTTGAGATGCTCTAGCGCGCCGCGCTGCCGCTCGGCGTCCCGATACATCGAGCGCAACTTGAACATACGGAAGGGCTTCGTGTCCCGGCCGATACGATGCTGCGGCAGCAGGAACGGCCCGGCGCTCTCCAGGCGGATCGCAATAATCAGGACTAGCGAGAGCGGGAGGGTGAGGAGCAAGGCCAGGCCGGCGATGACGATGTCCAGCGCCCGTTTGACGCCGAGATTGAGGCCGGTTAGCAGGGAATCGCGGACGCCGATCAGGGGAATGCCGGCCAGGTTGTCAACTTCCACGTCCCCCAACGTCAGCTCGAAGAGGTCGGGTACGAGCTTGAAGCCGATGTTGCTCTTCGCGCAATGGTCGAGGGTGCCCAGAATGGTCTCGTGGGACTCGCCCGGCAGCGCCACGATCACCTCGTCTATCTGCTGCGCTGCGGCGACCTGTGGCAAGTCTGCGACCGCGCCCAGGACCCGGAAGCGACCGAAATCGGCGCGTTGTGCCCAGGAAACGTCGTCGAGGAAGCCGACGGGACGGTACCCGAGGCCGGGATGTTGCTCGATCTGCTGCATTACCATCTTGCCGCGAGTGCCGGCGCCGACGACGAGCACGCGCCGCACATCGCGGCCGCGCCGCCGCCGCCAGGCGATGACGGTCCGCACGACCAGTCGAAAGGCGGAGAGCAGCACCACGACGCCCAGCCAGGGGTACAGGATCATCGTGCGCGAGTAAATGCCGATCTCCGGCCGGAGGATGAAGAACAGCACGATCAGCGTGGAGAAGCCGAAGGTACTGCCCGTCATGATGCTGGCCACTTCATCGAGCCACTGCCGGCTGCGCCGCTGGCGATACAGCCCCCGCCAGAGGAACACGGCGATGAGGATGGCGGTGACGAGGATTTGCGGTCCCGTGTAGTTGGAAAGCGGCACATCTACGAACTCGCTGCCGACCGGTGGCGCCCAGCGCAAGTCGTAGCGCACCCAATAGGAGAGCACAAAGGCCAGGTTGGCCAGGGCAATATCGCCGACGAGCAGCCCGAGGACGGGCAGCAGGCGTGCCGAGATACGGCGCGGCGCTGGCGGCGCTGGTGGTGGCCGGGGCGGTGCCGGGGGCATCGTCATCACCGGGCTTAGGAGGCGAGCCATGGTTGCTGCCTACCCGATCCGAAGTGCTCGTACACGGCGAGGCAGGCCGCCGCGGTCCGGCCCCAGGTGAACCGGGCTGCTTGGGCCGTGCCGGCAGTGCCCAACGCCGCGGCCTCCTCCGGCCGCGACAGGAGCCTGGCCATTGCCGCTGTGAGGGCCGCCTCGTCGGAGGGAGGCACCAAACACCCGGCAGCGCCGACCACCTCCGGCAGAGACGAGGCTTGCGTCGTGATGACCGGCACCCCGCAAGCCATCGCTTCCAGCACCGGAAAGCCGAACCCCTCGTACTCGGACGGGTAGACAAACAGGTCGGCGGCATTGTACCAGAGTGGCTGCTCCGCCCTGGGCACATAGCCGGGTGTCAGCACGCGATCCCCCACGCCCTCCCTTTCGATAGCGCGAAAAATGGCCTGATAGTCCCAGCCCTTGCCACCTGCCAGCACCAGCCGGTGCCGGAAGTTCGGCCCGCCGGCCTGCACGAGCGCGGCAAAGGCCCGCACCAGGCGATCAACGTTCTTCCGTGGCTCCAACGTGCCGAGATAGAGAATATACGGCGCTTCCAGACCGTGCCGGCGCCGGAAGTCAGCGAGCACCTGGGGATCGCGGATCGGGGTGAAGTCCGCGTCCACTCCTGGGTATACAACGGTCATGCGCTCCGGCGGGATACCGTAGAAGCGTGTCACGTCGTCCCGCGTACTGGCCGAGTCGGTCAGGATGTGGGCGGCGCGCCGCGCCGAGAGGCGAGTGAAGGCGGCCAGGTACCGCTGCTTGGCCGGATGGAACCGCTCCGGGAAGCGCTCGAACGAGAGGTCGTGGATGGTCAGCACGCACGGCACGGTCGTGGCGAGGGGCCGGATATTGAGCGGGCAGTGCAGCACGTCGAGCCGGTGATGCCAGGCTAACCAGGGCAGCACCAACTGCTCCCAGAGCACTCGCACCGCCGGCTGGCTCGTGGGCCAGACGGAGGCGTGCAGCGCCATGTGTGCTGCGCCCCAGCCCTCCCAGTGGCGGAGCTGCTCGTTGGCAAAGACCACGAAACGGTGCTTCATCCGGGGGGCAAGATGCTGCAAGAGCTGGCCGATGTACCGGCTAATGCCCGCGTTGCGATAGTCCTGCGAGTGGTAGAGCTTTTGGGCGTTGATGCCGATAATCATCGTCGTGTCCACAGGAGGAGCGACCGGCCGTATGTCGCCGCGGTGTCAGCCCCACACCCCGGCTCCACTCGTTACGAGAGTGGTCCGGGGCGGCTGCTTACCATTGTCGCAGCTACCGGCGGTGAGACGACACACCGGCCCGGTGGATTGCTCCTCGCGCCGCGGGTTGGGTAAGATGCAGCGACTCCGAGCCGGCAATCCGGCGGGACCGTCTACTTCTGCAAACGGCGGCAGCGTAGGGCCGGCCTCGCATTGCACCCCGATTAAGTAAGCTGCCGGCTAGATGGTCGAGGTGGCAGCCGCTGGGTAGCCACGTGTAGGGAAGAGTTTGGCATCTGAGATTGCAGCCGACCGGGTTGCCGACCGATATACGGCGTCTTGCGAGCGGGCACGCCGGCTCTTGGCGCGTGGTCGTCCGGCGGATGCGTTGCATACTTGCGCCCGTGCTGCGGCGCTCGTGAAGGAGGGATGGGAAGTCCATCTCCTGACGGGCGTGGGCCACGCGGCCATTGGCGCAGCAGAGGAGGCGCGCGCCGAGTTCGAGTTGGTCTTGCGCCTAGAGCCGGGTTGTGCGCCGGCCGCGCGGGGGGTGGCAAGCGCCGTGACGACCCTGGAGGGCACGGCAGCAGTTGCTTCCTACTGGCAGCGAGCGGCCGACCTGCGAGAATACTGGGGGCCGGACGACTCTCCAGCCAGCGGGGCGGCCCCGCCGCCCCGGCAGCCGTTGAGCCGGGCCGGGCTGGCGCACCGCTTCCTGCGCGGGGGTCTCTGGGAACATGCCGTGCAGGAGGCGCGGGCGTGTCTGGACCTGGAGCCGGGACGCAGCGACCTCGTGATGGTGCTGATTCGGGCGCTGTGGCGCTCGCACCAGGTCGCCGAGGCCCGGGTGGTATTGGCCGCGCTCCTGAGTCGGCAGCCGTTGTGCTTCCCGGCAAACCTGCTGGCGGCACTGGATGCCGAGATCAACGGCGGCGATAGTATTAAGCCCCTGGCAATGGCGCGACGGGTAGACCCGCTTTTGCGCGGCGCGTTCCGGGTGCTCGATGCCAGCGAACTGGCGCTGCTCGACCCCGACTTGGAGACGCCCGGCCGGGCCGAACCGCCGACAGTACCCGCACAACCGCCACCGGCCGCTCCCCATGAGGCGCTATCACCGGCGGCAGGGCGGTAGAAGTAGAATCGGGTTCAGCAAGCAACTGTGAGGTAGACAGCACTATGACGACAGCAGTAGCACCGCACCGCGAGCGCACGCTAATCTTGATCAAGCCGGACGGAGTGCAGCGTGCGTTGGTGGGAGAGCTTATGGGCCGGTTCGAGCGCCGCGGCCTCAAGATTGTCGGCCTCAAGATGGTGGCCGTGGCGCGAGCACTGGCCGAGCGGCACTACGCCGAGCATCAGGGCAAGTTCTTCTTCGCCGGCCTCGTGGACCACCTGACCGCCGCGCCGGTCGTCGCGGCCGTGCTGGAGGGGCCGGAGGCCATCCGGATCGTGCGGGCGATGGTGGGCAGCACGCGCCCCTGGGAGGCTGCCCCGGGGACGATCCGCGGCGACCTCGCGCTCCACGGACTGCGTAATCTGATTCACGCCTCCGACGCGCCGGAGACGGCGGCGGCAGAGATCGCGCTGTGGTTCGATCCCGCAGAGGTATGCGCCTACACCCGCGAACTGGACCGCTGGGTGCTTGAAGACTGACCGGGGAGCGCGCACGCGGCCGGTACGAGGCCCGGCCGGCTCATGTGTGGCGCCAACTGGTCGCCGCCGTACCGCCGGCGCGCTCCCGGGTATTGCCGGGTCGCTCTGAGCCGCCAACCGTCAACGGCTGTGGATGGCTAGGCGGTTTCCTTCTCGGTAGGCTTGGCTTCCTCAGCCGGCTTGGCTGCGCTCGCCGGAGACTTGGTGGCGCCGGCTTCAGCAGTGCTGGTGGCGGCCGGCTTCTTCTCGGCGGCCGCGCGGGCCTCCTCGGGTTCGCCCTCGTCCTCTTCGTCCTCTTCCATGGCCTGCTTCTGGGAAATTCTGAACTCGCGAATCCCCTTGCCCAGCGCACCGCCGACCTGCGGCAGTTTGCCGGCCCCAAAGACGATCAAGATGATGATCAGAATGACCCAGACTTCCGGTCCGCTTGGGAGAAAGCCCATCCTACCTCCTTATTGGTAATGCTTGGTGCTGTGCCGCCGTGCATGAGCACGAGCGGGCTGCAATCGTTGACGTGTGCTTCAAGCGGTCTTCTTCTCGGCAGTGGCCGCCGCCGGCTCCGGGGCAGCTTCCGCCTGCTCTTCGACCTGGGCGGTGGCCGGCATGTCCTCCATTTCGTCGTCCTCTTCGCTGGCTTGCTTCTGCGACGACCGGAACTCGCGGATGCCCTTACCGAGCGCGCCGCCGATCTCCGGCAGCTTGCCGGCCCCAAAGACGATGAGGATGATGACGAGAATAACCCACACCTCTGGTCCGCTGGGAACGAAGCCCATACTACCTCCTAGCCCCCCGCTGCTAGTTACCTACTGATGATACGGTACAAGGCGCCTTCCGGACAAGGAAGTGACACCTCCCGGCCGTCAGGTCACGATTTCGGTATGGCATCCTCGGTGCCATCGGGAGGCGCACGCGGCCTCGCTCGTGCAGCCATGCGGCGGGGCGAGCACCCGCAGCGTGTGGAGGAGGAATGACCAATGGCAGTGACAGCGCAGCCGATTGCCCGCGCCGTCGCCGTTCGCCCGGGCCGGCAGCCCGGCCAGATTGCCGACGACGAGTTAGGGGTGCCGCAGATGGCGCACGCCGGCATACCGCAGACGGTGGAGGTCTATGCGGTGGAGCACCGCGAGTACGAGGCACCCTTCAACTACCCGAACTTCTACGTCGAGCTGGGGCGGGAGGCCAGAAAGAAGGAGGGCGGCGCCGAGTACAACCCGGACGGAGTGGAGATTGACGTACCGCCGTTCGGCGCAATCACGTTCGTGGAGGAAGAGCCGATCATCGGCGTCACGGTCATCGGGAGCGCGTGCTCACCGCCGGGAACGGTGCTCATCCATGCCGAGCCGCTGGAGTGGAAGTATCCGCGGACCGGCGTGAAGATGAAGGCCAGCAACCTCTGGGGCGAGCACGTCAACGGCCTGCCGTGGGGGCGCGGCGTGACGGAAGACTGGCGAGAAGCGGGCCTCAGCAGCGCCGAGTTTCATTTGCCGGCCTGCCGCAAAGTGACGGTGATGGGCTGGAGCCAGCTGGAGATCGGCCAACGCGACATCATGCTCGGCAACGGCCACGACGGCCACTACTGTGTGCGGATCATCCGCGTGACGGTGAAGCAACCGGCCGGGGGCTAGTGGCTGCTAACGCTCGCGGGGTGGGGCGGGTACATCTAAGTCGGCGCAGAGGCGGCCTAGCTCGTTCCAGCTGACGGTCGGCAGTGGCACCTTGCCGCTGCGGTAGAGCTGGCGGCGCCGCCTCTGGCCGCGCTCGCCCGGCACCAAAATCTCGCTGACGCCGGGCGCTCGGCGGGCCTGTTTGATCTGGTCAAGCTGCTCGTCAACGCGGGATAGGAATTGGTGCAGCGGCAGGTAGGCCTCGATATTGAGCGCCCAGAAGAAGTGTCCCGACTGGCCGTGCGTGATACCGCCGGTGAGCGCGAAACCGGCCCCGGTCAACACGCCGGCCAGGCAGTCTACGACCATCGCCAAGCCGAACCCCTTGTAGCCGCCCGTAGGCAGCATCAGCCCGCCGTTGCCCAGGGCACGCGGATCGGTCGTCGGGTTGCCGGCGGCATCGGTGAGCAGGCCCGGCTCGATCGGATGCCCAAGCTGCGCCGCGAGGCTGATCTTGGCACCGGCGCTGGCAGTGGTGGCCATGTCGAGGATGACCGGGTCGTGGCGCCGGGCGGGATAGGCGTAGCCGAGCGGATTGGTGCCGAGGATGGCGGTCAGCCCGCCGGGTGGAGGCATCGCTTGGCCGGCAGAGCCGCAAGCAAAGCCGATCATGCCGGCCCGGGCCGCCATCTCGACATAGAAGGCGCACCCGATGAAGTGGCTGGAGTTGGTCACGCCGGCGCTGGCGAGGCCCTGGGTGCGCGCCGCCGCAATGCACCAGTCCATCGCCTGCCGGGACGCGATGATGCCGCAGCCCTGGTCGGCATCCAAGAGCATGGCCGCCGGCGCCTCGCGCACGATCCGGGGCTTGGGGGTCGGATTGACGGCTCCGGTCCGGCAGCGGTCAATCAATCGGCCCAAGCTGAGGATACCGTGGTCGCTGTAGCCGCGTAGCTCGGTATCAATCAGGACTTCCGCGATCTGCGCGGCGTGCTCCGGCGGCACGCGCACCTGCCGGAGTAAGGCGAGCGCGGTGGTCCGGAGTGCTCCGATGGGGACGACATGGACATCCTCCGAAGTGGCGGTGGGCATAGCCATACGCATCGCTCCTTGGTGGTGGTGAGTGGCGAGCGGCGAGCCGTGTACGACTACTGGGGACAGAAGCTCTTTACGTGTTATCGGGACCGGCGCCACTCGTCGCCGGGCATGATACGTAGCATAAACTCGTCAAACATCGGAACGGTAAAGGCGGTATCGCCGTGACTGGGACTCCAGATCATGCCTTTATCGATGAGCTGGCTGCGGGTGGTGCCTAAAGAGGTCACGGGACGGCCAAGCACCTGGGCAATGCCACCGGAACGATGCGGTCCCACGCCCAGATGGGCCATCGCTCGCAGGTAGCGTTTCTCTAAGGGCGTAAGCCGGTCAAACCTGACCCCGAAGAAACTCACATCGAGGGCGGCAACGGCCTGACCGGAGGCGATTTCAATACTGGAAGCCGTGATGGGAGAGCGTTCGGCGACATCCCACACGTGCTTGCCCCACTCCTGCAGAAAGTAAGGATAGCATCGCGTTTGGGCAACGATGGCATCAAGGGCGGACGCTTCTATCTCTACGCCTTCGTCTTGCGCGGGTTTGGTAATCGCCAGCTTGGCGTCTTCGGTTGACAGCGATCCGATTTCGGAGAACTCGAACAGCCGCTCGGCGTAGGTCTTCGCTTTCCCCATGTGACCGCGCACCTGGGGGAGGCCGGCCCCGACCATGGTCACGGGGAGGCGCCGTTGAGCCGTCCGGTGCAATGCCGTGATTAAGGCCGCAAGCTCATCCTCTTGCACATATTGGAGTTCGTCAACGAAGAGCGCCACGCAACTGCCGCCGGCCTGGGCGGCGTCGCCAACGGCTTCGAACAGGTCCTGTAAGTCGGTCTCCAGGTCGCCGTTGTCCGCCAGCCCGGGTTCGGGGTCGACGTCCAAACCGACCTCGATGTCCTCGTACTTCACCTTCAGCGCACTGACAAACCCCGCCAGCCTTCGCAGAGCGCGTTGAGCCAGTCGTTTTGCATTCCATCTATTCGAGAGCCTTAACAAGGCCAGATGCAACTGCGGTGCCAAAAGGGAGGGCAGCGAACGATTTTCGGGCGCTTCGATCCGCAATGTGTAGATGCCGTTCGCCTCGGCATCCTCCCGAATGCGGTCCAGGAGGACGGTTTTGCCCACGCCCCGCAAGCCAACCATGAGCATGCTCTTGCTCGGGCGCCCAATCTTGGTCCGCGCCAAGGTAATTCGCGCGGTCTCACGGACCTCGTCGCGGCCGGCCAGCTCCGGCGGCTGGGTGCCCGCTCCAGGCGCATAGGGGTTGCGGATGGGGTCCATGCGATCAGTTTATAGCAAGTTTACCCTAGTTTACAAGAAAATCATAAACTGGCTAATTTCACTATAACTGCGGAGAGACCCCACCAGCCCACTGACGGGCGGCGAGGCCACTAGCTACTGACCAGTACACAGGGCGCGTGGCTGCTTGACGGGCCGGGGTGGCTGGCATAGACTCCGGGCCGTCGGTTGGGGATCGCGTAGGCAGCAAGGAGGTATCCGATGGCTCTCACTGCCGAGCAGAAGGAGTTCTTCGCCGAGCACGGCTACTTGCGGTATGGCCGGGTGCTCACCGATGACGAGCTGGCGGCCCTGCGGCAGCGCAGCGCGGACATCGTGGAAGGCCGGCTGGATCATATGCCGGCGCGCTATATCCAGCGGGAGCGGCAGTTCCGTGGCGAAAACGACACCGATGACGTGCCGGTGCTCGACCGGACCCGCAAGATGACCCACTTGGCCTACTTTGACGAGCTCTTCGAGTCCATGGCGCGCAAGCCCGAGATCGTGGACGTGGTCGAGGAGCTGCTCGGCCCGAACATCAAGCTGTACCACGACCAGCTGATGATGAAGCCGCGCTTTCATGGCACGGTGACCGACTGGCACCAGGACTCACCGGCCTGGCCCTGGCTGATCCCGCAAATGGCGGTGAGTGCTTGGGTGGCCTTGGACGACGCGACCGTCGAGAACGGCTGTATGACGGTTATCCCCGGCAGCCACAAGTGGGGGCCGGTGACCGGTGAGCAGAAGGATGCGTTCCTCGCCATGCCGGAGCTGGCCGATCCGGTGCCGGTGGAGCTGCCGGCCGGGCACTGCATGTTCCACCACGGACACAATATGCACCGGACCGGCGCCAACCAGACGCCGCACCGCCGGCGCGGTCTCGCCCTGCACTACATTCCTGCCGAGACCAAGTACTTGGGCGTCCGCGACGAGGATCATCGCATCAGGTTGGAGGCGGAGCAGCCGCCGGGGGCGTTCCGCTTCATGCTGATCCGGGGCCAGGAGTTCGCGGGCCGGGCGTGATGGTGGCGCCTCACTCTCCCCAGACGGCCGTGTTGGGGAAGTGATCCTTCCAGCCGAACCAGAACGAATCGGTCGCGGGTAGCTGCCGCAGGCGTTGGCCGGCCAGCGGTCCCTCCAAGGCGTCGCCGGTGAGGCCGTGCCAGAGCGTGCCGGTTTCCTCGTCCGTGAGCAGGACGGTCGTCTCCGTCGTCTGCTGGAGCGCGAAGGTCAGGGTGCGGTCTTGGACCTGGCGCGAGAAGACAATCCCCGCCCCGCCGTGTACCTCGTCGAATACGGCAACTAACGGCGTGCCGCCGAGCGTGTCGTTCACCACCGGCTGCGTGCTCAACCGCGCATACGGATAGGCCTTGGGCTGATCGGCGATACGCACGCCGACGACGTACTGCTTGGCCAGCAGCCGCGGGTCCTCGAGCGTCTCGCCGGCAACGCCGACCGTACCGGAGTTCCAGTAGGAGGCGTAGGTGGCCTTGCTCGGCTCTTCCTTCCTGAGCAGCAGGCCGTCGGGATGCTCCCGTCGCCACGCGCCCCAAGTCATGACCGTGGCGGGGAGCATGATCAGGCGCGTGCCCGTGAGCGGGCCGACGATGGCCTGGCCGAGCAGTTGGCTCCACAGGCTGCCGGTCTGGCGGTCGAACATGACTAGGACGTTGCGGTACAGCTTGCCGGAGACGCCGAAATCCAGCACCCGCCCGTTGACCTCGCGGGCATACACGATACCCGTGAAACAGAGTGGTCACCATGTCGCTGCGACAGGCAGACCGCCGACCACATCGTTCACGATCTCGTGGTGGTCGAGCTGGAATACGGAGTAGGCGTGCCAGACGCCCTGGTGACCAAACGAGAGCACCGGTTCGCTGTCGTCCATGACGCCGCGGTTGATCGTCTCCTCGATGGACATGAACTCAGGGTTGTCAATGGCCGGGATGCCGTCCGGGGGCAGCAGAGTGATGATCTCCTCCGGGTCAACCGACTCGATGGGGAGCGGGCGCGGCGTCGGCGTGGGGACCACGGGACTTACCGCCGGCGCCGCCGTATCGCCGCCGAGCTGGCAGGCGGTCAGCGCCGTCAGGCCGGCCAAAGGCGCCAACCGGAGCAGTCTGCTGCCCAGCCGCCGCCGATTCATCATGATCTTGGCACTCCGCTCATAGGGCATTCTACGCGCCGGGCAGCGGCACGGCCGTAGTCTGGCGTACACATGGCGCCGACGGGCAGTGCCCTCGGGAAGGGTGGTAGGATTGGCGCTGACCGACACCACACGCGGAGGCATGCGGCATGGATTACGAGAAGATCAAGCGGTTGGCTGAGTTCGATTCGCCGACGGTGGCCAACGGCCTAGAGCTGCTGGAGGTGCAAGACCCGACGGTCGGGTACACGGGACCGGACGTCCGCGCCCTGATGCCGGAGCTGGGGCCACGGGTGGGCATCGCCGTGACCGCTCGGATGGATAGCACGACTGCGGGGACCGAGAAAGTGGGGAGCTTGTTCAACGACTGGCTGCGCTCGATCCAACAGGCGGCGCGGAGCGCGGGAGCGGAGGGGCTGCCGGTCTTTGCGGTGATGGAATCGGTCGGCCCTAGGCCGCGGTATACCGTCACGATTGGTGATGGGATGGGCACGCGGATGATGCTGGCCGGCGCGGTCGGGTTCTTGACGAACGGAAGCATCCGGGACCTGGCCGGCGTGCGCGACGTGCCGCTGCCTTGCTGGGGCGCGGGCGTGTCGCCGATGCACGGTCGGCTGCGCTGGCTGGACATCAATAGCCCGGTGGTGATTGACGGCATGACGGTGCGGCCGGGCGACTTCATCCACGCGGACGAGAACGGCGCGCTGGTGATTCCGCCGGCCGTCGCGGATCAGGTACACGATCAGGCGCTGGCAGTGCAGGAGAAAGAGGCGGCGATGTTCGCCGAGCTACGCAGCCCGGACTACAGCCTGGACGACTACCTGGCAACGCAGGGGTAGGGTGGCTGAAGCCGACGGGGCATACTCGATCTAATGAGGCATCGCCTCTTCCTAGTTATGGAGAGAAATATGAGCGACAGGGACGTGATCGCAGGTGCTCTAAGGCTTCCATTGGGGGCACGTTTCTTCAAGTGCGCGCTGCAGGTGAATCCATTCGCGTACCTCGCCGCGCATGGAAAAACATCGTCGTTCACAAACGAGAGGGATTACAACGCAGCGATGATCAAAGCCTGCCGCAAGCAAGGGGTTGAGGCGATTGCTGTGACGGACCACTACCGAGTTCGCTCTGCAGCGGGCCTGATCGAGTGTGCCCGGGCAGCCGGAATTGAGGTGTTTCCCGGTTTCGAGGCAGTGACGAAGGATGGGGTTCATCTCCTCTGTCTCTTTGGCCCGGACAGGAACCTCGACGATCTGGAACGCATTTTAGGGGATTGTGGGATCTACCAAGAACACCAGGAGTCACCAACGGGGAAGTACGACGCAATCGAATTCGTGGCCAAGTCCCGGGAATGGGAGGCTGTTTGCATCGCTGCTCATGTCACCTCCGGCGGTGGTCTTCTCCATAAGCTGTCGGGACAGCTGCGCGTCAACGCTTGGCAGTTGCCTAACTTGCTTGCCTGTGCCCTGCCTGGGTCGGTTGACGATGCTCCCGATAACCTGCGGCCGATCCTTCAGAACAAGAACGTACAACATCGGCGTGAACGTCCACTGGCGATTATCAACGCGAAGGACGTCAGCGACCCGAACGATCTAAGGAAACCGGGCGCTTCGTGCTGGATTAAGATGTCCGAGATTTCTATTGAGGGTCTGCGCCAAGCTTTCCTCGATCCAGAATCAAGGATCCGCTTGAACAGCGACCCCGAGCCGGAAGTGCATGCAGAACTAGTCGAATTGGCATGGGAAGGTGGATTTCTCGATTGCGTGTCTATTCACTTCAACCCTAATCTGAATGTTCTCGTCGGGGGACGTGGCACTGGAAAGTCGACCGTCATCGAGAGTCTGCGGTACGTTCTCGATTTAGATCCTATCGGCGAAGAGGCGCTCAAGGCGCACCAGAGTATTGTGCGTCAAGTGCTTCGGAGCGGGACGAAGATATCGCTCCGCGCACGCACCCATCGTCCCACGAAGCGGGAGTACCTGATTGAGCGGACCATCCCGAATCCGCCTGTGGTGCGCGACGAGGCCGGACAAATCTCGAATCTACTCCCCGGAGAAGTTCTTCCCGGTGTCGAAGTGTACGGACAGCACGAAATCTCGGAGCTTACCAAGAGTCCCGAAAAGCTCACCCAGCTCCTTGATCGCTTCGCCGAGTACGATGTGTCTCTCACCCAACGCAAGACCGATGTGCGACGGGACCTCGAACAGGCGCGACGGTCCAGCCTCGATGTTCGCTCCGAGCTTCAACAGATCGAGGAGCGCCTGTCGGCGTTGCCGGCCCTCGAGGGGACACTCAAGAGCTTCCAGGAGGCCGGACTTGAAGATCGGCTGCGGGAGCAGAGCCTGCTCGTTCGGGAAGAGCGGTTGCTCCAGTCGATCCTCGAGCGTGTGCAGCCATTCCGCGAGTGTCTAGCGATGCTCCGCCAAGAGTTGCCCATTGACCGAGTGTTCTTGTCGCCGCGGGCACTCGCAGAACTGCCGGGCAAGGAAATTCTCACGGGCGCCAACGACATCCTGAAGGGCCTGAGTTGTGACCTGGAGCGGGTGGCGCGGGAGCTTGAGGTGGTCCTCAAGCGAGCTGATGAAGGGATCGGCGAGATTCGCGGCCTTTGGGGTGAGCGCAAGCGCGAGGTTGAAACCACTTACCAGCAGATACTGCGTGAGCTTAAGAAATCGGCTGTGGATGGGGCGGAATTCATCCGCCTGCGGCGCGAGATCGAGAGTCTGCGCCCGCTGCGCCAGCGCCAGCGCCTACTCGAACAGCTGGAGAAGGAGCATGCGGACAAGCGACACGCATTACTTGCAGAGTGGGAGGACCTTAAAGCGCAGGAGTTCCGGCTGCTAGACCGTGCCGCAGGGACCGTGAGCAGGAAGCTTAGAGACCGTGTCCAAGTTGAAGTGACCGCCGCCAGCGACCGGGAGCCGCTCTTCCGGGTTCTCCGCGACGAGATAGGGGGACGCCTTTCTGAAGCAATCGACCGGCTCGCACAGGTGCCGGACCTCTCGTTGCCACAGTTCGTCGAATGCTGCAGGACAGGTGCGGAGGCGGTTCAGAAAACCTACGCGATCCCGCCAGCCCAGGCAGAGCGCCTTGGCAAGGCGCCGGCCGAGGTCCTGATGCGGATCGAGGAGCTTGAGTTACCACCAACGATGGTCATGCGGCTCAATACGGCTGCCGCTGGTGCCCAGCCGTATTGGCAGGCACTTGATGACCTCTCGACGGGCCAGAAGGCTACCGCTGTGCTGCTGCTTCTGCTGCTGGAGTCCGATGCGCCACTGATCGTAGACCAGCCTGAAGACGATCTCGATAACCGGTTCATCACCGAGGGCGTGGTCCCCAGAATGCGAGAAGAGAAGCGGCGACGGCAGTTCATCTTCTCGACGCACAACGCCAACATCCCGGTACTTGGTGACGCCGAGTTGATTCTCGGGCTTGATGCCTCGGGCGAAGCGGAAGGTGGCAAGGCAGCCATCGCACCCGAGCACAGGGGCTCGATTGATGAACAGCCGGTGCGGGAGTTGGTCGAGGAGATACTCGAAGGGGGGAGGACTGCCTTCGAGACCCGGCGGCTGAAGTACGGCTTTTGAGAGCTTAAGATGAACCGGGCCGAACTGCTAGAACTGATCCGAAACGGCGAGAACTCTGGCGTCGAGTTCAAGCGGGACGACATTAGGCCGGAGCAGCTTGCCAAAGAGATGGCCGCCCTTCTCAACTTCGAGGGTGGCCACATCCTGCTCGGGGTGGACGACGACGGGAGGATTCCCGGCCTGGCGCGAAGCCGCGAGGAGGTAGAGCGCTGGGTGATGAATATTGCACAAGAGAATCTCCAACCAAACGTGATTCCTGTGTGGTCGTCAGTAGTCTTGGACAATAGTGTGATGGTCGGTGTCATTAGATTGCAGGCGGACAGCCCAGACAAGCCATACAAGGCCAAGCGTGGTAGTGCCTGGGTGACGTTCGTTCGGGTAGGCAGCACATCGCGGGAAGCTCGCCGGGAAGAGGAGGGGCGGCTATACCAGGCTGCACACCTGATGCGCTATGACATCAGGCCCGTGCTCGACACTGGGTTCGAGAGCCTCGATTTAGACAGAATCGCGAATTATTTTCGTGTCGTTCTGAAACGCGGTACGCCTGGTCGGGAGGATTATGAGTCTTGGCGCCGGACATTAGTAAATATAGACATTCTCGCCGAAGCAGCGGGGACCACCGCCGCAACCGTAGCAGGCTTGCTCCTTTTCGGTGAAAACCCGAATCGCCGTCTGCCACAGGCCGGAATCACGGCGGCTGCCTTTCCGCGAGAGGAAAAGGACTATGAAACCATTGACGAGGAACTGATAAGAGGGCCGCTGGTTTCGATGTTATCATCGCGAAAGCGCGTGGTGGAAAAGGGCGTCATTGACCGGGCAGTGGATTTCGTCGTCCGCAACATGGGTACGGTCGCATGGCTCGAAGGAGGGCGCCGACGCCGAAAACGGGCACTCCCGGTGGATGCGGTTCGGGAATCCATAGTCAACGCGGTTGCACATCGCGATTATACTCTGATTGGCACCGATATCGAAGTCTCTTTGTATCGGGACCGCCTTGAAGTGATCTCGCCCGGTCGGCTCCCCAATGGTGTTACTGTCGAAAAGATGACCGAGGGATTGCGAGCCGCCAGAAACGAGTTGTTGAAGGAAGTCCTGCGCGACTATGGCTATGTGGACCACCTCGGCATGGGTGTGCGAAACCGAATCATCGGTGCTATGCGTAAACACAATGGCACCGAGCCGGATTTGATCGAGGAAGAGAGTCGTTTTACAGTCCGTCTTTGGAAGAAGCCAATGTCCCGGTGATACGCGAGGACTAGAAGCGGCGAGCCGTAAAGCTGGTGGACGCATCAGGCGACAGGAAGCAGCGATGTTCGCCGAGCTACGCAGCCCGGACTACAGCCTGGACGACTACCTGGCAGCGCAGGGCTAGGGCTAGGTAGTGTCTTGGTTTGAAATGTCGAATCTCACGACGTGGGTTCCCAAAGTTCGAGCGCGTTTCCTTCGGGGTCGTGGATGCGGGCGAAGCGGCCTATGCCCGCCATCTCGCTTTCGTGGCTGACCTCGATATCCGCAGACTTCAGTTGTGCGACCATCGCGTCCAAATCGGCCACGCGGAAATTCAGCATGAAAGTCTTGTCCGCTGCGAAATAGTCCGTGTGAGCATCGAAGGGCGAGAAAACCGTGACCCCGGACTCGGTCACCCAGGGCTCCATCTCCATGTTCGTCGGAGCAGGATTGATGCCAAGGTGATCCTGATACCATTTCGCGAGTCTATCCGGGTTCTTTGCCCGAAAGAAGAACCCGCCGAATCCCTGAACGCTTTGCATGCTACACCTCTCTTTGCGCGGAAGTTGTTAGAGGCCGTTTTCGCCCTCGACCGGAGGGAGTCTAGGAGCGGGCCTTACTTGCCAGCATTCTACATGAGGCTGTCCGAAAACCCTGACGGGCGGATATCGTGGTAGGGAATCCTGCTCCTGCTCACGAGCGCGGCGGCCTGCCGGAGTAACATTCGATGTAATTCCCAGCAACGAAAATCCGTTATTTCAAACTAAGACACTACCGAGGGCTACGCTAATCGCATACGTGTTCTGTTCAGCCTTCGCACGCTATCGCCGATATGGTGTGTTGTCAGCCTAACGCTTGATGTTCAGGCACTGCTGCCCCATACTAAAGGTGTGAAGGGGAGGGAGTTCATCGCCAGGGTGTTCGAGCTGGGGCGGCAGCGCGGAGTCTCTGTCCGTACCGACGCCAAGCGTGGGAAGGGGAGTCACATCACGCTGTACTACGGGACACGCAAGGCTATCGTAAAGGACCGCCGCAAGGAAATCGGTGCTGGCTTGCTGTCAAGTATGATTCGTCAACTGGGGCTGGAACGGGCCGATTTTCGCTGATGATCTTCGTGTGAGGAAGCTATGCGGTTTCTCTATCCGGCGCTCTTGCAACGCACTGGGGAGGACGAGATCGTCGTCTCGTTCCGCGACTTGCCGGAGTGCCTTACTTCCGGCGTGGATGAGGCGGAAGCGCTCGCCGAAGCCCAGGACGCGCTGGAAGAAGCGATTGCGGGACGGATTGACGATGGGGAGCCGATCCCGGTCCCGAGCGCGCGGCAAGCCGGTGAGCACTACGTCGTGGTGCCTCCTGACATGGCAGCGAAGGCCGCCCTGGCCCTGGTTTTCCGTGAGCGTGGTCTGACGCGCGTTGCATTCGCCCAACAGCTTGGTACAGACGAGCAAGCGGTGGGTCGCCTGCTCGATCCCCGGCACGGCACCGACACCAGCCGGATCAATAGCGCGCTCCGTGTCTTGGGCCGCGAGCTGGTGGTCGGAGTGCAGGAGGCCGCGCCACTGCGGGGAGTCTCGGGCTAGCTCCACGGAGAGATGCTGCCGTGTCCCTACCGGGCGGACACAACAGCGGCGAGTGGGTGATTCCCAGCCCGGTCGTGGGATATGACGGGAGGGTGTGATGTTGACGGAAGCGCAGGTGCAGCGGTTCGAGGCGGATGGGTACCTGCCGTTGGGCCAAGTGGCGTCGGATGAGCAAGTGGCAGCGCTACGGCAGCACTTGGACGATCTGACGCTGGGATCGAAGTACAGCGAGCAAATCCAGTACCAGATCGAGCCGGCGCTGCGGGAGAAGCTGGGCGCGGCCGCGGGGTACGACTACATCGGGCCGTCGCCGCACTACCGCAAGCTCACCAAGCTCGATCGGGACCCGGTGTTCCTGGAGTATTTCTGCCACCCGACGTTTCTGTCGCTGCTCGAGCAGTTGCTCGGGCCGGAGGTGACGATCTCGCGGGCGTTTGCCTTACTCAAACCGGCCTTTGACGGCTCGCCGCTGAAGTGGCATCAGGATGCCGGCCCCGGACACCCCGCCGAGCCGGGTCAGTTCGTGACCATCTGGACGGCGATGGACGAGGCGCAGGTGGAGAATGGCGCGCTGGAGATTCTGCCCGGCACGCAAGAGCTCGGCTTGCTGCAGCATCGCGTCCAAGACGGCGGTAGTCAACTGGAGGCGGAGGCGGACAAGCGCGTGGGGCAGGAAGTCCCGCTCCCGGCCAAGCCGGGCGAAGCCTACCTGCTGAACAACTATGTGCTGCACCGCTCCGGCCCCAACCCCACGCCGCACCGGCGCCGGGCGCTAACGCTCTGCTACAAGCACGCCGATTGCCCGATGATGGACCAGCCCCCCGACTACCACGCGCACTATACGCGCCTGCCGATCGGTGGTTAGTAGTCAGTGGCCGGTGGGTAGTGGCCAGGGGGGCAGGATCAGCGTCATGGGAACGGCCGCAGTGCCGGCTGCATCTCGACGGCCACCGGCGGACGCGGAGACGGTGCGGGTGGCGGCGGTGACGATGCACAGCGCGATGGGGGAGCCGGCCGTCAACCTCGACCGCGTGGAGGCGTGGCTGCGGCGTGCCAGCCGGGCCGGCGCGACGTTTGCGGTGTTCCCGGAAGAGTGCATCACCGGGTCCGTCAACAAATCGGAGCTGCCCGACGACGCGGTGCTGGCGGCCATTGACACCGCCGCCGAGCTAGCCGTGCCACGGCTGGAGGCGCTCTGCCGGGAGTTGGGGATGACGGCCGTCGTGGGGACGGTCGAGCGGCGGGGCGACCGGCGGTTCAATAGTGCGCTGATCGTCGGTCCGGACGGCTACCTCGCCACCTACGACAAGATGTGGCTGCCCGGCGGCGAGCGCGAGTACTTCCAGCCGGGAGACACGCTGCCGGTGATCGCTTCGCAGGGCTGGCGCTTTGCCGTCGGTATCTGTGCCGACCTCCAGCGCGGCGACTACTTTCGGCTGGCGGCGGAGGCGGGCGCCGAGTTCTTCCTGCTCTGCGTGGCCGGGAGCGGGATGCCAGAGCTGGTCGGGTCGGACGGGGACCAGACCAAGCAGGCCGAGCACCACCGGGCGCTGCACGTCACGCTGATGCGGCAATGGTCGGCGCAGAGCGGGCTGTACATCTTCTACGCCAACCAGGCGGGCAAGAGTGGACCGGCGTGGTTTCCAGGGCTGGTGCTCGTCACCGACCCGCACGGCGAGCTAGTTGCCGAGCGCCTGCCGACCGAGGGAATGCTCGTCGCCGAGGTATCGCGGGGCGTACTGGCAACCGCTTGTCCTACCGGGCTGGACGAGGAGGCCGATGCCGCCGAGGGGCCGGTGAACTCGGCGGGGAGGAGCGTGGCGGCGCGGGCGGTGGCGGGCAATAGTGCGCTTGCAGATGGCTCTGTGGTCAGTTGATGACGCTATCCGGCCGGCAGGAGATGGCCTGCCCGGCAGGGGAGTGGGCAGTGGGTAAACACATCACGGTTTGGTAAATTGCAAGGTGCGTTTCACAAATCCCAAGAGTTCACCGTCGTTGATCTCCTCACTCTCCCATGCGTGGTTCGTATCGTGGTGAAATCTGTTAGCGTATTCCTTGATCTCTTCAAGATCCTGGACTCTGTGATTCTCAAGGATCTTATCCCTCTGGTTGAGATGTTGCTCACACTTCGTGAGGAATGCTCCAAGCAGGGTTCCTGGTGGGAAGTGCTCTGGATAAGCAACACGCAGGAATCCCTCTAAGTGAGGTCGCATGGACTGAGCCACTTCCCTCTTATTCTGCAGGCCGCTGGAAACATAGTCTCTTAAGAGCTTATCACGCCTATCATGCTCTGTGATCAAATCATCATTCACATTCCACTTGCACAGACTTCAACCGTTACTATCCCTAACGATCTCCAACGCTACGCGTGACTCGCGGTCAACTGCTTCCCACATACGACATAGGAACTGCTTATTGTGGGAGAGCACGATTACCTGCCCGGCGCTATCAACGAGCCGCCGAACTTCACGCTCTGTAGCCCAGGAACGATGCTCATCCAGGCTTGAGATTGGGTCATCAATCACGACAATCGTATCACCGATACTATAATGCTGATCGAGAGACTCAAGGAAGAAAGCAAGAGCTATCGTGCTGCGGTCTCCAGCACTCAACGTATTGCTAAAGGAGGGCTTTCCTGGACGCGGTCTGCCGCCCGCAACACGGACGAGTGCATTATTGATTTCCAGGTCATAATTTCCGGTGGGGCCACCGCTGCTATCTCTGGAAGTCAAAGTTTCTAGTCGAAAGCCGGTATTGAATTTCTCTAGGTATTTGTTGACTCCGTCCCGGTATTTTGGAAATACCCTTCTTCTGTACTTTCTTAATTCTATCTTTACCTGGTCACGCTCATCTTCAGTGGCAGCCTTCGCACTTTTCTCCGCTAGGTAGCCTTCGCAAAGCGGCGCGATATCTGGCGAGAAACGCGATTCTGTAGCACGCAGATAAGAGAGTTCATTCTCTATAACCTCCAGATTACCTGCTTTCACTTTTTCCTTGACTTGGTGGATTTTCTGGTTGGAAGCGATGATCTCTTCATTGATAAGAGATACCCTCCTACGATGCATTGCATAGACTTCGAGAGCATTACGAGTTTTGCGATCAAGCAAAATTTGCTCCAACGGAGCGGCTTGTTTAGCGTTGAGAAGGTTTGTGATGGCTTGTCCAGCAGCAATCCAGTCGGAGACTATAGAAGCCGTATCAATAGCGATTTCAGAGATGTCACAGAACTTGGACCAAAAGTAACGCCGCTCAACGCTGACCCTTACCGAACGCTCGAAGTTGGCTTGGGTGCTGCCGTCGCATATAGCAGTGACTTCAGAGAGAAGACGAGTGATCCTGCGTTTCAAGTTTTCATAGGCTTGACTGAAGTATGCGCGATAGTGGGTTATTAATGAAGAGCCACCAAGATTCTGAGCACAAAAGGGGCAAGTGCCGTCAGAGCCTGGCGGCGGCAGAAGCTCAACTCCGTCGCTAATCCATTTCTCCCCGCCCCTGCCTAATTCGGCTATGTGCCTGCTGACACGGTTGGCAGCCTCAGCATCAAGGTCGGGCAAACCCTTCTGGAGGATACCTGCTATAGTCGCAACGTCGAAAGTGGGGAGACTGATCCCATCGAAATGAGGCTTCGTTAAGACAGCTGCTTGTTCTTGTATCGCTGCAAGCATGCGTTCTTTCTCTTGAATCTCAGCGTCCATATGCGGTCGATTGGGGAGGGCGCATAAGCTGTCCACGGTTAAACCGCCTCGCGCGGTGGCTGGTATTAGACCACCCTTATATCTCAGGGATTTATTATGCTCTTGGATGCGCTCCACGAGAAGTCCAAGTCTCTGGCTCAATTCAACCCCACGAATACCGAGCACCAGTTCGTGCAGGTTTTTCCTATGGGATACGTCTACGGCTAGGCCAGAGCAGACATTCCGGTCTACGAACGTATCATCGAATATAACTAAGTCTGGTAACTGAGCGTTCCACTTACCAGCCTGGAATACCAGATTGCGGGCGTTACTGAGTTGAATTACAACATGTGGAGGAGTCTGTGCCCCAAACCGCCTCCGTTCTATGATGGGGGTTGGCTCGCCCGTAGCGAGCGAACGCAGGATAGCAGCAAGAGTAGTTTTGCCCCTGCCGTTCTCGGCGTAGATTAACGTTAGCCGCTCAAGCGGGAGGGAGTTACCGCTACTGACTGATGCGAATTTTCCAACGTTCTTGAGCAGATTTATCTTGTCTATCATGCTGTTGACATCTCCGCCTCCCTGGAACACATTTCGCCTGGCACGAGCCTTGCGACCAGTAAGTATATCACGCGGCGCGGTAACGGCGTGAGGAGACTCTGTTGCGATTTCGCCGAGAGCCATATTTCTGTCTGCGCTGGTTGTTCTGATAGATAAAAGGGGCGGGATAGAGAGCAGGGGCCGGGTGTGAAGTTAGGTGGGGGTGGCGTGGTAGGATGGGGTGGGGATGATGAGGTGTCGGGATTGATGAAGATTGCGAGTGTCGAGTGCATCCTGTTGAGCGCGCCGTATCGCCATGCGGACTATCTGCGGAGCGCGAGCTTTGTGCGGATTACGACCGATAGCGGCGCGGTCGGGATTGGCGAGACCTATGCCGGGGTGAAGGCGCCGCTGGTGGCGAAAGCGATCATTGACGTGCTGGCGCCGACGATCATCGGCGAGGAGGCGCTGGCGATCCAGCGGCTGTGGCGCAAGCTGGTGGACGCGACGCATTGGACGCAGAACGGGATCGGCATGGGGGTCATCAGCGGGATCGAGATGGCGCTCTGGGACTTGAAGGGCAAGCATCTCGGCGTGCCGGTCTACGAGCTACTGGGGGGGCTGGCGCAGCCATCGGTGCGGCTGTACGCGAGCACGTGCCCCGGCTACTGGCCGCTGCCCGCGGTGCATGACGAGATAGAGCGGTGCCTGGACCTGGGGTACGACGCGATCAAGGTGCGGCTGGGGTTCGGGACATTTGCGGAGGACGTGGCGCGCGCGGAGGCGGTGCATACGATGCTCGACGGGCGCATGGACGTGGCGTTCGACGCCGGGCGCACGCCGCTGCTGGAGCACGCCTGGTCGGCGGACTATGCGGCGCGGATGTTGCAGGCGCTGGAGCCGTTCGATCCGCTGTTTTTCGAGGAGCCGACCTACTTCGAGGACCTGGCCGGCTATCGCGCCATCCGCGCGGCGACGAGCGTGCCGGTAGCGATGGGCGAGCGGTTTACGAACGTGGCCGAGTTCGAGCGGGCGCTGGATGCCGGGGCGCTGGACATCGCCCAGCCGGATACGGCGTGGCTGGGCGGGATCATGCCGTTCCTGGAAGTGGCGCGGCGCTGCGAGCGTCGGCGGGTGCCGGTGGCGGCGCACGGCTTTGCGACGGGCGTGTCGCTGGCGGCCAACTTCCACGCCTGCCTGGCCAATCCGACGTGTACGATTGCCGAGTTCCCAGAGCTGCTCGATCCGCTGCGGGACGAGGTGCTGGTTGAGCCGCGGCGAATGGAGGGCGGCCGTCAACTACCACCGACGGCGCCGGGGCTGGGCGTGGAGCTGAGTGCGGCGCTGATCAAGCGGTATCCCTACGTCTCGGGGACGAGCTTGCCGACGGCGGCACAGTTCCGGCAGGCGTGGACCTAACCCCCGGCCCCTTCCCTCCAGGGAAGGGGGAGTCTGCGCGACGGAGGCCAAACGCCAAGATCAGGACGTTGTGCGGCCGAGGCGGTGGTCTTCGGCGGCGAGCCAGTCGTAGTAGGGGCGGGGCATGGGGGCGGGGTCGCCCAGGCCGTGCTCGCGCCGCCAGCGGACGAGCGGATGGTCGCGCTGGGTCTGCGGTAGGTGGATGCGCGTGCCGTAGGCGGCGGACTCGAACACACCCATCATGATCTCCATGACGTGCCGGCCTTCGATCCCACTGGCTTCGTGATCGCGGCCCTCGTCCAGCGCCCGCACCCACTCCTCGGCAAACCAGTAGTCGTCCAGGTTGGCCGGTCCGTTGGGGTCGTAGTGGTCGGGCGCTTCTTCTTCGAGCGCCTGCCAGTTGCCATGCTCCTCGTCGGGGAGGAAATGCGGCGTGGGGAGCCACCAAATCCCGGGGCTGCGCCAGATCATCCGGCCCTCGGTACCGAAGAGCTGGATGCCGGAGGCCGTCGAGTCCACGACCGGGAACCGGTGCAGGAGCAGGTTGGTCGTCACGTTGTCGTCGTGCTGGAGTGTGGCGGTGATGTTCTCGCCGGCGATGGTGCCCATCCCGTTCGCCGAGGGGATCACGTCCTCGGGCGTGATGAGGTGGCCGGCGGTGAGGGCCGTGGCGGTCAGGCTGCGGCAGTGCCCGGCGAACTTGATGACGTAGTTGAGCAGGTGGACGCCGATGTTCATCAGGCCGTAGCCGCCGTAGTAGCCCTTGTCACTGGCGTAGATATAGCGCAGCTTGCCGATACGCCCCTCGGCGTAGGCCCGCGCCATCGTCCGCATTGAGCCGCCGACGCGCCCCTGGTGGTGGACGGCGACGCGAACACCTTGCGCCTGGGCCTTGGCGAGCACCTCGTCGGCCTCGGCGAGGTCGGTACACATCGGTTTTTCGACCTCGATATTGACGCCGTGCTCGAGCACGCGCATGGCGAGCGGATAGTGGAACTCGGTGCCGGTGGGAATGGCGACGAGGTCCGGCTGCGTTTGCCGGATCATCTCGTCGAGATCGGCGAACCGCGTCGAGACGCCCAACTCGTCACCGAGCGTGTCGAGCCGCTCTTGGACGAGGTCGCAGAGGCCGACGACTTGGATCCGGGGGTGGGCGTGGTAGGCGCGCGCCGCCGACGTGCCGCGCGACCGACAGCCCAGCATCGCTACACGATAGCTCTTCATGGTTCCTCCCTGCGTGAGACGTGGCCGCGCACGTGGCGGCTGCGGGCATCAGGATAGCATTCGCTCGGAGGTGGAGAGGGAGCTCGGGTCTAGTGTCGCTAGACGAGTTGGCCAGCGCGGACGGTGAGGATTGGTTCCCAGCAGCCGCCGGGGCGGGTGGCGCCGCCGACATCGGCGAGGGGGAGCGCGGTGTCGTTGAAGCGGAGGACGGCGATGTCGGCACAGGCGCCGGGCACCAGCGTACCGATTTCGTCGGCGAGGCGGAGCACGGCGGCGGGACGCGCGGTGGCTGCCTCGAACGCGGCGGTCTCGGACATGCCGGCGGCGATCAGCTTGGAGATCGTCCGCGGCAGGTCGTGCTGGGGCACGGCGCCGAGATGGCGCTGGTAGACATCGGTGGAGATCGTGTCGGGCGGGAAGCCGTCGGCCAGGGCGGCCTCGGCGGTGTCGAAGTCGAGCGAGGCCATACCGTGTCCCACGTCGAACAGGATGCCGCGCTCGCGGGCTGCCCGGACTTCAGGGAGCACGCGGCCGTTTCGCACGATGCAGCCGGCGCCGCCTTCAATGCCAGGGTGGAAGCAGTAGGTTACCACGTCGCCGGGGCGCAGTTGCTCTAGTTGGTCGGCCAGCGGCCAGTGCGGCCAGTCGGTTGTCTCGCGGCGCAGGCCGTAGAGCAAGGGGCGGTTGGTGCGCTCGGCGGCCGTGATCGCAGCGCGGAGCACATCGCGCGGGTCGAGGCCGACGCAGCCGGCTGTGCTGAGGTTGACGGAGATGCCCCAGATCGCCTCGTCGCCGGTCTCTATCGCCGCTACGCAGGCGTCCACGTCCACGTCGTCGTCGCGCTGAAAGCACGGGCCGGGTCGGGACTCGCCAAGGCGCGCGAGGTTGATCGCCAGCCGGATGCGCGTTTGCGCCGGCACGATGATCTCCGTCTCATACTGCGGCCACGTGACGGCGCCGGCATCGCCCTGCGAGAGGACAGTGGTGGAGCCGCGCGCGAGCATGTTGTGGTCGGCGTCAATGCCGTACTTCCAGTCGGCGGGTCCCGGGTGGGAGTGGAGGTCAACCAGCCCCGGCAGCAGCAGGTCCTCCGGGAAGTCGATGGTTTCTCGCGCCGTGCCGGCAACGTCGGGGCCGGCGGCCATGATCCGGTCGCCGCGGACCGCCACCGCACCCGGTCCGTCCAGGCCCGTGGCGGCGCAGAAGAGGCGCCCGGCGCGGATGAGCAGATCGTAGTCACCTGTAGACATACCTACACCCCTGTCCCGTATTCGTTGGTGGGATTGCGGTAGATGGAATGATAGTGGCCGGCGTCGCTGCCCAGGTTGCCCTGGATGCCGAACTCGAGAATCAGGTCAGGTCCCTGGATACGATAATAAATCGAGCCGCGGCCATCAACGGGACCATGCCAGGCGAAATACGTGCTGGCGAGGTCGGCGCGGATTTCGGTCATGCGGGCCTCGCTGCTCGGTGCGTCGAGCAGGCTGACCCAAAGCATGATCGTGTCGAGCAGTAATTGCTGCTGCGCCGCGCTCCAATCGGCTACTTTGGCGCCTTCGAGGGGTGGGATCGTGCCGTCTTTGCCGGCGCCGGCCCGCAATTCACGCGGGCGATTGCTGATCGTTGCCGCTGTGCGGGCCTGGTCATCGAGGGCATTGATGAGGGCGAGGCCGGCTTGGAGGTGGGCGTCGAGGGGTGCGACGGTGGCGCCGCCGGACGTGAAGGAGGCCGGTTCGATACCGAGAAACGTGGGGGAGAGATAGCTGCGGCCGGCCACGACCGTGACGTTCACGGCGAGGTGATGACCGCCGAACTGCCAGCCCCATTTGCTGCCCGCCGACGGCTCTCCGAAGAAGGCGAGCCAATAGTTGTCGGCGCTCCACTGACGGCGGGCCGCGCCCGGCGTCTGGGCCAGCGCGCCTTCCGCGCCGACTATGCCGACGATGGTGGCGTAGCCGTCGGCGCTCAGGGCCATTGACAGGAATTGATGCATGGCCGCGGCTTGGGCGTCGTTCAAGTCGCCAATCCGTACACCGTTGCGCCGCAAGGCACCGGCCGGCAGGTTCGACCAATTGGGCCGCGCCGGATCATCGAGCGCCAGCAGGGCCACGGCGCGCTGCTCGGCGGTGAGTGTACCGAGGAAGGCCTGTGCCGCTGTCACCGAGTCGGGCGCGTCAGCCACCACCTCTGTTGCTGCGGGCGTCGTGGCGGGAGTGGTGGCCGGCGCCGGCGCGGGTTGACTGGTCGGGGCGGCATCGTCGGCGCAGGCGGCCAAGAGGACGGCTGCAAAGATGATGGCTGTTGCAGCCGGCAGGAATGAGAGGAACGTCCGCAGCCGCCCGGGGCCGCGACCCCTCGCGCATTCTGCGCGTCTCGATTGGCGTTGTCCGGCCATCTCCTAATGCACCGAGAGCCAGATGGGGGCCGTGTAGCCGATGATCGGGCCTTTGGGATAGCTTGCCGGTTGCTCCGTTTGGGCGCGCACGATGTAGTAGTGGTCGCCGGGTCCCGCGTCTGCGTCGGTAAAGGTATGCCGAACCTGCTGCTCCAAGCCGCGCACCTCTTGGACCCACTGCCCGTCGCGCCAGAGCGACAGGCGCTCGATGGGCAGCGGCGCGGCCGCGGAGACGGTGAGCGTGCAGGGAGCTTGCACCGTGCCTTCCTGGCCCATCGCTACGCCGTCGCTGTGCAGCCATAGCGCGATCTTGCCGTTGGCGCAGGCAACGGTCCGCCGGTTCCGTAGGGCATCGAACACGGCCTCGCCGGTCAGCTCGGAGACCCAGAAGCCGGTGACGCAGGACCCCAGCAGCGACATGTGGTGGTCCGAGCCGCCGATGAGGGCGAGCTTGGCGCCCTCCGTCTCGATGAAGTTGGCCGGGAAGGGAAAGGTTGAGGTGTGACCGGCCATATCCGGCTCCGTAGCCATTTCATCGCCGCGGCCGTGCAGCACCTCCATGCCCCACTCCACGCGCTGGTCGTAGCAGAAGGTGTGCCTATCGCCGTGCCAGTGGCGGATGGCTGCGACCGTATTGGGCGGTAGCTCGGTCGCGACGGTCTCGCAAATCTCGCTGTAGTCCAGGGAGGCGAGGACGATCTGCCGGAGCCGCTTCATCACCTGCTTGTCGTAGGTGAAGAAGTTGGAGTGATGCCACGGCGGCCGTGCCCACTCCAGGCTGTAGAGCGGCACGCGCTCGGCGGTGTGCTCGCGCTCCAGCGCGTCGAGGCGCTGCCGGTAGTCGGCGTCCGACAGGCGCATGTGGTCGGTGATACAGAGCACTTCGTGGCCGAGGATGTCTTTCTGCCAGCGGAAGTTGTCGTCGGGGATGCCATCAAGCGCCGGGTAGCAGGACGAGTAGTTGGTGTGGTTGTGGAGGTCGCCAAACACGAGGCGGAGGCCGTCGGGCGCACCCGGCAAGGCGGGCGTATGGGTGATCGGCGTGGTGGGCTGGATCGGCACGGGAGCGAAGGTCGGGTGTCGATCATGCATTGGTGGCAACGCGCCGGCGGCTTGGAGCACCTCGATGCGATGGTCGCGCGGCGGGAACTTGGTGTGCTCGAGGCAATGGACGGCGGCCAATAAGTGGCCGCCCGACACAGCCGCGCCGTAGGGATGGTGGGAGAAGCCGGCAGCGTCGGTGACGCGCTGCGGATCGGACCACACATCGTCGTGGCAGCGCATGACGCACAAGTCCCAAGCGTCTCTTGTGCCCAGTGCTTTTGCCCCCGAATGTACCTCCTGCAGCGGAGCGAACATGCGGAAGGTGCAGAGCAGGTCGTCGCCGGAGCGAAGGAGGTAGATGTTCGACGGGTTCATATTGAGAAACATGCCGCGTCCAACAGCACGTCCCTTGCGCCGGTCGTAGGCGTGGGGAGGGATGGGGAGGATGCCGTCATCCGCCCCCGGCCCGGCGCTAACCTGTCCACTCGCCGGGTCGAGTTGCTTTAGCTCGATCTCGCGAAACTGCTCGACCCGCGTGTCGAAGCCCCAGGCCGGCGAGGTTTCCCAGGCCACCACCACGCGGCCGTCCGCAGCGGTCGTGCAGCGCGGCTGGAAGTTGAGTGGCTGCCGTGACGATAGCCGGACCGAATCGCAGAGCGCGCCGTCGGTGCAGATTGCGCCGTAAACGTGGATGGCGTCACCGTCGGGACGCTCGAAACAGATTGCGACGCCGCCGTCTACCGGCGTGAGGCTCGGCAAACGCCCCGGTAAGGTGATGGTGTCGGATGATCCTTCGCTCGTGAGGTGGACGGTGTCGGTCGTCCCGGCACGGCTGGTCCAGGCGTACCAGATGGCACCGGACTCGTCGCGCACGAGGGCCGGGCCGAGGGTGACGGCCGCGCCGCGATAGAGCACTCGTTGCTCGCCGCCCCGTCGGAGGGTGACGCTCCACTGCTCGCCGTCATAGGCGGTCCAGAGGTAGACCGGGGCGGTGCCGCCGACCACTGCGGCACCGGAGAACTGCTCGGCCGTCTCGGTGGCTACGGTCGTGGTCCGGCCGTCGCGCTGCACAATCAGCTGCAACGTGGCCGCGGTACCCGCTACGGCCGCACCCCACTCGGCATAGCTGCGGCCCGGGTGCAACCTAGCGCGAATGTGCTCCCATTCCCGGCTGCGGTCCATGTTGCGGACGAACCGATCGTCTACGGCGGGCAGCCCTACCGCTGCCAGGACCCAGCCGTCCGGCGTCGCCGCGAGGTCGCAAGCGTAGCCGTCCGTGCAGCGGAATACGGTCCGTGCTGGCATGTGGCCCTCCTCAAAATGCTTGTCGTGCGGTCCTGGGCGCGATTAATCACGCCCCCAAGATGCCCCTAACGACGGTACTTCGACGGGGCGGCCGGTCTGCCCGGACTCGATGGCGGCGAGAACGGTGGCGGCGATGGCCCGGCTGTCGCGGGCCGTGAGCATTGTGTCCGCGCCGGTGTCAACGGCCGCGGCAAAGTTGTCGAGGAGCCGCCGCTCGTAGTCCAAGCCCACGCGCCGCTGGCGATAGTCGCCCGGCTTGAGGCCGCGCGCGTATACCGATACCTCCGGCCGCGGCTCGGCGACGACGAACGCGCCTTTCGTGCCCAGAATGTGCAGCCGCAGCTCGCCAATATTGGGATGGCTCGGCTCACCGATGCGTCCGATGCACAGCGAGCCGACCATCCCGTTGTCCATCTCCAGCGTCACCGAGCCTAAGTCCTCCACGCCGCGGTCCGCGTGTCGCTGGAAGAAGTGCGCGGTGGTGCGGGCAAAGACGCGCCGGACGGGGACGCCGAGCAACTCGTGGAGGTAGGCCAGTGGGTAAATGCCTTCGAGAGTCAATTCTCCGAGGCCGTCCCAACTGACCTCGATCTCCTCCGGCTCGCCGGAGCCGAGCAGGGCGCCGGCGTCCTTGGCGAAATAGAAGTCCACGTGAATGGCAGACGGCTGACCGATGTTGCCGGTGGCGAGCATGGCCTTCGCCTGGCGGATGGCGGGAAAGGTATTCCGGCTCCACATCAGGAACCCCACGCCAGCGCGCTCGACCGCTGCGACAATCCGGTCGCAGTCGGCGAGCGCGAGCGCCAGCGGCTTGTCCTGGACGATGTGCAGGCCAGCCTCGGCCGCCTGCACGGTGAGGGCGGCGTGGCGAGGCACTTCCGGGGTGACGCACGCGACCTGCGGTTGGAAGCGGTCCAGCGCGGCCGATACGCCAGGGAGATACGAGAGGCCGAGGGCAGCGGCGGTGGCCGCATTGCGTGCGTGTGCCCAATCGGGCGCGGCTTCATCGTCGGTGACGGCAAGCAACTCATAGCGAGGATGCGCTGCCATGCCGTGCAGGATATAGTCGTGCTTCACTGCCCCCATGACGAGGACGCGCAGCGGCTCAGGCGCGCTCATAGCACCCCTCTGTCAGCGTCATGGCCGTCGCCGCGGCCAACGACGATTCCACGGCGGCGGCGACCAGCAGCGCAGCGTGTCCGTCTGCGCCGCCTACTGCCGGCTCGCGCTCCTCTGCGATGGCCGCGGCGAACTCCGCCAGCACCAGCGCGATGACCGACTCGTCCGGCTCCGTCCGCACCGCTTGGGCGTGGCCGCCGCCGTACAGCAGCTGCATGTTGTGGTGCGTGTCGGCGTAGGCGGCGCCAAGCGAGCCGATCAGCGTCAGCGAGTCGTAGCCATCGCCGGTCGGCAGCGTGTGGGCCAGGTCAATGAGCGCCATACCGCCGTCGGCAAAGCCGAGGTGGACTTGCGCGTACTCCGCAGCGGCGAGGTCGGTCGTTCGAGTGGGTCGTGCGACGGCGTAGACGTGAGTCGGCAGGCCATCGAACATCCACAGCGCCAGGTCGAGCGCCGCGAGGCCGGCGTGGGCCGACCGCTCGCTGCCGTCGGTAGCGGAGAACCACTGGTGGATGCGGAGCAGCCCCGGCCGGCCTAGCTCGCCGTCGTCGAGGCTTTCCTTGACGGCGCGGTGATCGGCCTGAAAGCGGGCCGGGTGTGCCAGCATCAGCCGGACCCCGGCCGCGCGGCCGGCGGCAATCTGCTGCGCCTCGGCGGCCGTAGGGGCAAGTGGTGACTCGACCAGGGCGTGCTTGCCAGCCTGCGCCGCGCGATTCACGAGAGCGGCGTGGGTCGCGGCCGGTGTGGTGATAATGACCGCGTCGAACGCCTCGGCGGCGCCGTCAAGCAGTTCGTCGAGGGTGCCGGCGCGGGTTGCGGCGCCGGCGGTACGGGCGGCGCGTTCAACCTGGGCGGGGTCCGCGTCGGCGACGGCCGTAATCGCTGTCTCCGGGAGTTGCTGCGCGGCCGCCAGGTAGGGCGCGGCGTTCGCACCGCAACCGATCAGGGCCATCCGAACCATAGCTCCTCCTGTTGGGCGTCGGACTGCTGCGCTGGCGCGGCGTGCTGCGTTTGGGTCCAGTCTCTGTCGGCAGTTGTGGCTTGCGCGAGCGGGTTAAGCGTATCATCATACGGTTTTGCGTGGCGATCAGCACTGGCCCCCTATGGCCCCCCCGCTGCGGCGGGGGGGCGAGGCGTCACGACGCCTCGGCTACACACCATCACGTAGGAAGAGGAAAGTAGATGACGATTGCGCTAGACACAGCCAGTTCGCGGCGGGTGCTTTTCGTAGACCTTCAAGAGGTTGCGGCGCTGGATGGCGCCGAACAGGTTGTCAACACGGCGACCAAGTGTCCGCACAATCCGATCCTGGCACTGGGACAGCTCGACGAGTGGGACTCCATGCAGGCGCGGCCGTGGCCCGGCGGCGTGATGTACGACCCGGCGGACGGGCTGTTCAAGATGATCTACTCCGGGATCGGCCACATCCGCCAGCGCAACTGGCAGGAGGGGTACGCCGAGAGTGCCGACGGCATCAACTGGGTCAAGCCGCGCGTCGGCCGCTACGAATGGCTGGGGAGCACGGACAACAATATCGTCCTGGGCAACACACGCGGCAAGAAAGACAGCCACTCCACCAAGATGCGGCCGATGCTGGACTTGGCCGAGACGGACCCGGCCAAGCGCTTCAAGGCGGCGACCAAGGGCGCTCCACCGATGCGGTACAAGGTGATGTACTCGCCGGATGCGAAATGGTGGAGCGATCCTGTTGACGTGGACCCCGACCACGGGTTGTACGGTGGCCACGGCATTGACCCATGCCAGCCGCTCCGTGACGACCAGGACCCCGACCCCAACCGCCGCTACAAGTGGTATGGCCAGCTGATTCAGCCGACGCACGACGGCCGGGAGCACGTCCGCAAGATTGGGCTGGCCTGCGGGCCGACGCTCGAAGACCTGACGCCGAGCGCGCTGAATCCGGTGCTGGACACCGACACCGGCCCGGAGGACGAGCTGCACTTCTGCTCGGTGCTGCCTTACGAGGGGCACTATCTGATGCTCTACGAGTTCGGGCGCTACGACGACTGGTTTCACGCGCTCACCGGCGAGCTGCGGCTGGCCGTCAGCCGCAATGGCGAGCAGTTTCGGCGGTTGCAGCCGCACCGGCCGATAGTGGCGCGGGGCGAGGCCAACGAGTGGGACGCCGGCTGGATTGCATCCAGCAGCCAAACTATCGTCCACGATGACAAGATTTGGATTTTCTACTCCGGCAACGGTAGCGAGTGGAAGGGCTGGCCGGCTCAGAACACACCGCGCAAGTTCACCGAGGACCTGGGCGTGCCTAGCAGCGGGATCGTCTACCCGTCGCGCGCCGGCCTGGCGACGCTGCGGTTGGACGGCTTTGTGGACGTGCGCTCGATTGACCGGCTGGTGCCGGCTACCGTTACGACGGTGCCCATCGCCGTGCGCGACGCCCACGAACGTGAGTTGGTCGTGAACGTCGGTGATCCGGAGCCGTACCGGAGTTGGGTGACAGTCGAGATCGTAGACGCCGCTACCGGAGAGCCCCTGCCCGGCTATGGCGCAGACGACTGCCAGCGGGTGCTCACCGACGGCGTGCGCCTGCCGGTGCGCTGGCGGGAGCATCGCACGCTCGCCGGCGTGGAGGTGGAGCGCATTCAGCTGCGCTTCCGCCTCTACGGCCAGGCCAAGCTCTACAGCTTTGCGTTTGCAGCCGCGAGTTAGCCCCGTGGTTTCCTGCCTGCCCCCGGCCCCCTCTCCACCATGTGGAGAGGGGGAGTGCGGTGGAGGCGCAGTAGGCCCTAGACAGAAAGGAGCAGTACGACGTGACTATGTTGAATGGTGTGATGCCGGTGTTGGTAAGCCCGATGCACGAGGACGGCAGCCCGGATCGAGAGGGCTACGCGCGGCTGCTGGACTATCTTTTCGAGAATCCGCTCGCCGGTCTATGGGTGCTCGGTTCGGGTAGCGAGAACTTCACGATGCCCCACGCGCACCGGGTCGAGGCCACCAAGATCATCGCCGAGCACATGCAGGGGCGCACCACCCTGATCGTAGGATGCAGCGACCCGGTGATGTCCGAGGTGTACCGGTTCTTCGACGAGACGGCGCACCTACCCATCCAGGGCTACCACCTGCTGCCGACCGACCGGAAGATGAGCACGAGCATGAGCGTGGACTACTGGTCGGCGATGGCGGACCGGTCGCCGCTGCCGCTATGGCTCTACAGCAACCCGGCGCGGGCGCTGGAGCCGACGGTAGAGGCCGTCACGGAACTGTCGCAGCATCCGAATATCGCGGGCATGAAGATCGGCGGCTACGACCTCACCCAGATGACCGGCATCGCGATGCTGAATAGCGAATCGTTCCAGGTGCTCGGCGCCGGGGGCGGCAATCACCTGGCGTACCTGGCGCTGGGTGTGCAGTGCTGCACGATGAGCACAGCCTCCAGCTTCCCCAAGCAGCACAGCGAGGTCCACACGCTTTGGCAGGAGGGGCAGATCGCGGAGGCGCGGGAGAAGGCCTTTGCGCTCATCAGGATCATCAAGCAGTTCCCGCCGCGACGCAACACGGAGACCTCGGCCGAAGAGAAGGCGGTACTGGAGCTACTGGGCATCTGCAAGCGATGGGTACATCCGCCGTTCGAGCCGCTCTCCGACGACGCGATGGCGCAGCTACGCCAGGTCTTGGGGGAGAACGGCATTTTGCCGAACTAGGAGAGTGGTCGGTGGTGGCCCCCCTATGGTCCCCCCGTCCCGACGGGGGACGTGGATTCCGGCGAAAGCTGGAATGACGAGATAGGGCCGGCACGACATATCCTAGGAACGCACTGAGTTTGAGGAGGCAAACGGCGATGACCGACCTGAGGGTGGCGGTGGTGGGGTGCGGCGGGATGGGAACAATCCACGCTCGCAACTTGACGGCGCTCGGTCTGGGTGAGGTGGTCACATTTGCCGATGCGGTGCCGGAGAAGGCCGCCGCGCTCCAAGCGGCGGTGGGCACCGGCACGGTGAGCACCGACATCCGCCGGGCCATTGAGGACCCAAGCATCCAGGCCGTCGTCATTGCGACCCACCACGACTCGCACCCCGACTACGCTGTCATGGCGGCGAACGCTGGCAAGCACATCCTCATCGAGAAGCCGCTGGCGCTGACGGTGACGGCGGCGCAGCGGATTGTCGAGGCTGTCGTAGCCAACGACGTGCAGCTGATGGTCGGCTTTCAGGCTCGCTTTGCGCCGCTGGTGACGCGGGCGAAAGTCTTTCTTCCGCAATCGCTGGTTTCGACCGGGCAGATGATTGATCCGCGCTGGGGCGAGGCGTCGTGGGCGCAGTCGCCGGACCGGGGCGGGGCCAACGTCATCTCCCAAGGCGTGCATACCTTCGACCTGCTCTCCTACTTCCACGACTCGGAGCCGGTCGCCATCGCTGCCGGCGGCGGGGCGTTCACCCACCCGGGTTCCGCCCTCATTGATAGCACCGTCTGCACGATCTATTACGCCAACGGCAGCACGGCCTCCGCCGTGATCGGCGATTTCGGGCCAGCGCACCACGTCAAGAAGTCGTTCTACCAGTTGTTCGACGGTGAGGGAAAGAGCGCCACGATTTACGGCTATTTCGCCGGGCTGACGCTGGGCGACGGCAAAGAAACCCGAGAGGCAACGACGGTCGCGCAGCTTTCGCCGGAGGAGCAAGACGACTACACCGGCTACCGCGCGCTGATGCGGGAGTTCGCGGCCAGCGTCGGCGAAGGGCAGCCAATCAGGACGGGCGCAACGGCGCAGGACGGCCTGCTGGCCACGGCGCTCGCTATCGGCGCGTTCACGTCCATCCGCGAGCGCCGCATCGTAGACCTGGCTGACCTCGGCTAGAGCTGCGGCGAGGTTGCCCTCACCCCGGCCCTCTTGCCGTGGGAGAGGGGCAGGATTCCCGCTTACGCGCGAGCGACCGGGTGTGGGGCTGGTGGGCTGCCAGGTGTGCGCCGGCCCGCAGGGAACGGGTACCGATCTGGAGTGTGCCGTACCGGGTGCGGAACCTCTATAGCATCCTCTTCATTGGCCTGATGGGATTAGGCATCTGGCGGCTATGGCCGCTGGAGCCGTTCCCTGACCTGGTACCGCAGTTTGCCACCTGGGGCGTTGGGTCCGCCGTAGCCGCGGTGTTTGTGGCGGAAGTCGGAGGAGCAATCATGAGCCTGACGGGGATGCTGGAAGATTGGCGCGTGCAGCGGCTCGAACAGGCCCGGCAAGAAGGCCGGCAGGAAGCCGGCGAGCGGCTGGGGCAGGCAGTAGACGAGTGGCTGGCTCGGCGAGACGCGGCGCGCGCGGCCGGCCAGGACTTTGATGAGCCGCGTCCGACGCTGGAGAGCCTGGACTTGCAGTAAGGTGGTCCGCGTCCGCCAGCGCCGTCAGAGTTGCGCCACGCCGGGGACGAGGAAGGGGCGCGGCTGGCCGGCGATGAGGCGATGGCCGTCGGTGAATCCTTCCGGCCGGTCGCGGAGCTGCTCGATCAGCCGTTGCCGCCACGGCGCTACCCGTGCCTCGGCGCCGTCCTCGTGTAGCAAGTTGTGCTGCTCCATCGGGTCGCGGTCCAGGTCGAACAGCAACTCCTCGCCGGTCTGGTCGTGCCACACGTACTTGGTGTGGCCGTCCACCAGATAGTGATTGGCGTCGTCGGGATCGTACTGACCGGCGTGCTCGCCGTGCAGCGCCTCGCGCCAGGCTACGTCCTCGCCGCGCATCAACGGCAGGACGCTGCGCCCGGTGACCGACTGCGGGATGGGCAGCCCGGCCGCGTCCAGGAGGGTCGGCATCACGTCCTGCAAGCCGACCGGGCGATCCGTCACGACACCGCGTGGGTAGCTCATGTTCATCGGGGCGCGGGCTAGGAACGGCACCCGCGCCGACGACTCGAACGGCCGGGTCTTGGCGAACATATTGTGATCGCCGAGCATCTCGCCGTGGTCCGAGGTGAACAGGACGAAGGTTTCCTCCAGTAGCTTTTCGTCCCGCAGATACATCAGCAGGCGACCGATCTGCGTATCCACGTGGTTGATGAGGCCGAAGTAGCCGGCGCGGCAGTAGTGCATGGTGTCGTCGTCGAGGCGTAGCTGCTGGCGCCGAGGCATCCGGCCCTCAGGATCGAAGCCCTTCTGCGGTGCGGGGAACTGCGGCGCCCAATCGCCGACGGCCGGCTGGCCGAGGTCGCGGCTGGCGTAACGGTCGTAGTAGAACTGTGGCGGAGTGAAGGGCGGATGCGGGTCAATGAACGACACGTTGAGGAAGTAGGGCACCGTGGGGTCGCGCTTGGACAGGAACTCAATGGCCTGGGAGATGCACCAGAAGGTGTGCGTCTGCTCTTCCGGCAGGTGGTTGGGGCGGGCCTGCCAGCCGTTGGGTGAGACGCCGTGGGCCATCGCCCAGCGCTCGATGGGCACGGCGCCGCCCAGCCAGTCGAGGTAGTCGTTGATCTTGCCGCGCGTGCTGTCGGCCAGCAGCATGTGGTGGAAGCCGAAGCGCTTGCGGTTGGGCCAGAGGTGCAGCTTGCCGATCATCTCGCACTGATAACCGGCAGCGGACAGCTCGCCAGCGAGGGTCGCGGCCGGCTGCCAGTCCACGCCGCCGGTCATGCCGACCATGCCGTGCGTCGCGGGCGCTTGCCCGGACATGACCGTGCGCCGGGCGGGAATGCAGCTTGGCGTCTCGGAATAGCCGTGTCGAAAGAGCGTGCCGGAATGCGCCAGGTAGTCGAGATTGGGCGTATTGAGGACGGGATGACCGTCGAGACCGAGGCAGTCGCCGCGCTGCTGATCGGTCATGATGAATAGGATGTTGGGCCGTTGTTCTGCCACGTTTACCTCCTTGCCACTGATCGCCCTATCGACTCACCGAGTGCCGTCCCAAATGTGGACAAGCTCATGGCCAATGATTATGTTACTTGTAACTTTGGTCAAATGGGGAGGGAATCATGAGGAGGATAGCAGTCTCCAAGATGGGCGCGTGGTCGTTCTTCACCGGGCCGGTCGTGGCGCTGGTGTTCTTCCTGCTCGTGCCGGGCGGGTTGCTGATCGACAGCGCGCCTTCAGTCGATGCCGTAGCCTCGATTAGCGCCTTGGCCTCGAACGCTGCGTGGAGCAAGAGCGCATTGCTGCTCGTCACGCTCGGCCTATGCATAGCCCTGTACGGATTGTTCGCGCTCCAAGCGGTCATCCGGGACGATGGGTTTGGAGATGCGCTCGCCCGCTACGGTGTGCTGTTCTTGATGATTACGGTCATCGGCTGGATATTCTCGCAAGGAATCAGCATCATGCTGGCCGATACGGAGTATCAGTCGGACCAAGCGCTCCAGTCCATGGTCCCGGTATATACGGCGGAGTTGGGGATAAGCCTGATCTGCACGTTTACGGCCGCCCTGGGCTACCTGACCCTGAGCGTGGGGCTGGCGACCAGAGGCGACTTCAACCGGCCCGCCTGCGTGGTGGCGGCGCTCGCCGCTATCGTCGCGCTGGGGGCGCTCATTGTCCGGGTCGGTAGCGGCAGTGACCTGGACCTCGCGGAGACGGCGATGTCGGTCGTGCGGTCCTGCTACTTCCTCTGGGTGCTCTGGAACGTGATTGTCGGCATCAGCATCCTCAATAATCGGACCGGTTAGCCGCAGCAGGGCCGGGGCATCCCGGCAGGGGTGCTCAGAGCCGCTCGCGCACGGTAGTCAGTGCCTCGCGCAACGTGATGACTACCTGATCCGCCTCGGCGGCGGTCATTATCAGGGGCGGCGTGAGCATGATTACGTCGCCGAATGCGCTGGCCCGCACGAGTACACCCCGGTCGGCCGCTTCCCGGTAGACCTGCCGGGCGACGCCCAGATCGTGGTCGAACGGCGCTCTGGTGGCCGGGTCCTGGACCAGCTCCACGGCGGCGAGTAGCCCGATTCCGCGAACGTCGCCGACGATGCCGGTGTCGCGTAGGGTCTCCAGCCCGGCCAGCAGGCGCTCGCCCACGGACGCGACATGCTGCACCAGCCCGCGCCGCTCCAGTAACTCGATGGCTTTCAGGCCGACCGCGCCGGCCACCGGGTTTCCGAAGAATGTATGAGTGTGGTAGAAGACGTGCCCGGCGCCGGAGCGGGCTGCGGCGAGCAGGCGGTCGTAGAGCGATTCGCGGAACGCCAGGGCACCCACCGGAAAGTGCCCGGCGGCCAGGCCCTTCGCCATCGTGACCATATCGGGCACGGCGTCGAAGTGCTCTAGGCCGAAGAGCTTACCGGTGCGGCCGAAGCCGGTCACTACCTCGTCGTAGATCAGCAAGATGCCGTAGCGGTCGCAGAGGCGGCGCACGGCCGGGAAATACTCCGGTGGCGGTACGACGGCTCCGGCGGCTTGTAGCACCGGCTCGGCCACTATTGCGGCGACGGTATCCGGCCCCTCCCGCTGGATGAGCGCTTCGAGGGCCTCGACTCCAAGCAGGCAGCACCGGTCGTTGCGCCGGCCGACGTGCCAGGGGCAGCGATAGCAGAACGGCGGCTCGACGTGCAGGAAGCCCGGCGGCAGCGGCGCGCCGACCGACCACTGCACGGACATCCCGGTCGCGGCCGTGGTGGCCAGCGTGTTGCCGTGGAAGCTCTGGAGCAGGCTGATGATCTTGTGCTTCTCCGGCCGTCCTTCGAGATGATTGACCCAGCGGGCCAGCTTGAAGGCGGCCTCGTTGGCGTCCGAGCCGGTCGTCGTCATGAAGACGCGGGAGAGGTCGGCGGGGAGCAGGCCGGCGATGCGCTGGGCCAGCAGCACGTAGGGCGGATTGGCCATCCCCCCAGTGCTAGGGGCGAAGGACAGTTGCGCGAGCTGGTCGGCGGCCGCTTGGATCAGCTCCGGCTCGCCGTAGCCGAGGTTGCAGTTCGCCAGGCCGGAGGTGGCATCCAGATACTCGCGCCCGTCGGCGTCCCACAGCCGCACGCCTTGCCCGCGGACGAACATGAGCGGGCCGTGCTCCAGGTGATCGAGCAGGTTGGTGCCGTTGTGCAGGACGTGGCGCAGGTCCGCCTCGCGCCAGGCAGCGGCGGCGTGCTGGTCGTCGGCCATGTCGCGGACTCCTCTCGCGTTGCGTTCCCGGCGTACTCGTTGGCGGCGGCTGCCACGATGAGCGGCTATTCGGGTGTGGGTCCGTGCGCGACGCGGGCGTGCAGCCGTGCGAAGGCCGCGCTGCCGTCGTCCTCGATGCTCTCCAGCGTGACGCCCCGCTCGAAGATCGGTAGCTGGCCGGCGTCGAACATGCGCCGATACTCGCGGTCGTCGCCGAACAGCCAAGAGGTGCCGTCGGCCCAGCGGATGCGGAGCACGCGGCGCTGGGCAAAGTAGTCGTCTACCAGCGAGGGGGCGTCGGCAGGGATTTGGTCGCGCCGGATCGCCGCCTCGTCAATCTGCACGCCGAGTCCGGGCGCCTCCGGCACACGGACGAACCCGTTCTGCACGGTCAGCGGCGTGCGGAGATAGTCTTCGGGGCGCAGGCCGGCGAGGGCGATGCTGGGCCAACTGGCGCCCGGCAGCGCGGCGATCAAGTGGCATGTGAAGGCCATCCCGATGCCGGACGCGGCGAACTGGAACCAGAAGGGCATGCCGGCCGTGTGGGCAGTGGCGGCGCGGGCAAGCAGCTGCGTGAGGCTACCGCCCATGACGAACCCATCGCAGAGGTTGTCGCGGATGACCGTCATCACCGGTGGTGTGCCGATGTGGAGCGCCATCGTGCGGGAGATGTGGCGGCGAATGCGGCGATAGCCCTCCGCGTCCTCCTGGGGGATGGGACTCTCGAACATCGCCAGACGTTCGAACTGCTCCAGCTCCCGCAGCACGATAATGGCCCGCCCCGGCTCGATAAGCTGGCCGTTGAAGTCCACTTCCAGCGTGAAGCCCGGCGGCGCGGCCGCATCGAGCGCGGCGATCTGGGCGATGATGTCGCGCCAGGCCCGTGCTTTCAGCTTGACCGAACGGTAGCCCTGCTCCGCAGCGTACTGCACCTGTGTCACCCAATCCTCGGCCGGCATATCAATGCACCACCAGGAGAAGGGGCACCAGTCGCGGACCTTTGGTCCCAGCAGCCGGTAGGCGGGGACGCCTAAGGCTTGGCCAACTAGATCGAAGCAGGCCATCTGGCTTCCCATACCGACCGAGTCGTCGAACAGGTGCGCGGCCGGGTGGGAGCCGACAAGCTGCTCGGCCGCGGCCACCGACTGTCCAGCGTTGGATTCGCCCCAGCCGACCAGCCCGCCGTCCGTCTCGATGCGCTGGATGAAGGAGCGCGACCAATTGCCCGTCGAGCGATGCATGTGGGGGGCCACGTCGGGAAGAAAGCTGACTTGGAGCGGAATGCTCTCGACGCGCGTGATCTTCATTGCTGCCCAGTCTCCTCGATCTGCTTGGCTGGATCATAACAGTCGCCGGACGGCGAGCCGGTCTACTGGCACGGCACGCGCCCGGTGGCGTAGATTGTCCTCACCCCCCGGCCCCCTCTCCAACATTTGGAGAGGGGGTGTGCGGCGGCGGCGCGGTGTTGAGTGAGGCGGTGCCGTGAGTGGACGACTGCGGACTGCTGGGCTGTGGTTGGTCGGCTGCGTGGCCGTGCTGGTGGTGACGAGCGTGGTGGCGAGCATCGGCGCACCGCCACCTGAGATAGCCCCGGCGCCCGCACAGCCGGCGGCATCCGCGCCGGTCGAGCCGCAGGACACTGGGGCGGCCCCGGCGCCCCGGCTCAAGACCCTGCTCGAACACTACGATTTGGAGCGTCTGCACGAAGCCGGCGCGTCAACGCTGACCTCCAGCGGGCTAGGCACCATGGACCCGAGCGGCTACGCCGCTGCCCGCGAGGTGCTGCGCGGCTACGGCGAGGCATTGCAGCAGCAGATCGAACTGACCGGGGTGCTGCGGCCGCGCTCGGCGGCCTTGCAGCGTCTCGACGCGCTGGATCAGGTCAGCGCGTCGCTGCAAAACCTGCCACCGGCAGTGCTGGCGACGGTTGGCAGCGAGGTGGCGCTGCAACTGGTGGAGCTAGAGACGATTGCGCTGGCGCGGCGGGTTAGAGTGCTCGGCGAGACGGCGAGTAGCGATGATCGGACGGTCATCGCCCTCACTAACCGCCTGGAGCGGCTGGTGCGGCGGGCGGAGGGTGCGCTCATCAACCTACGTCGCGCCGCCGGCACTGGCTGAGGGCGGGCTACGCCATTGCGCGGCGCAGGTGGGCCGCGGCAGCCGGGATGTCGGCCTCGTCCAAGCTGTGCATGATGAGCGCGCCGCGGTAGCCCGTCTCGCGCAGGAGCCGGAGGTAGAGCGGGTAGTCGAGCCGTCCCCGGCCGGCAGCCGCATAGCGGCAATGGTGCTCGCCTGGGCCCGGTGGGAGCACGTCTTTGGCGTGAGCCAAGGCTATCGCCGGCCCCAAGCGCCGCAGCCCGTCTTGGAGCACCGCGCTCATGCGGGGCAGGTCGGCGGGCCGGAAGAAGTTCGCCGGGTCGAGCGTAATGCCCAGATGCGGCGAATTGATCGTCTCCAGGAGACGCTGCGCTTTGGCCGGGCTGCTCGCCACGTTGGCCGTTTCCGGCTCGAATGCCATGGTCACGCCGGCGCGGGCGGCCATGCGGACCATCGTGCCCGTCTGCTCGACAAGCTCGTCCCAGGCCGCCGGCTCGCCGTTGGCAGGATGCGGTGCCCACATCGAATGGGGATCGCGGGTGCCGGTGCAGGTGGTCACGACCGAGGCGCCCAGCCAAGGGAGCGCGTCGCACAGCCGGGCAAAGCGGTCCAGGTAGTCGCGGCGCCGTGCGCGGTCCGGGTCGAGCACGTTGAAGGTGCCGGAAACGGCCGCGATGGTCAGGCCGGCGTCGCGCAGCGTGGCGCCGATGCGCTGGACCGTGGGCCGGTCGAGCCGGACGGGGATTGGCTCCAGGCCGGCCGATTCGAGCGTCAGCTGCACCGCCGTCAGCCCGTAGCCGGCGATGGCCGCGGCGACCTCCGCCAGCGAGTCCCGCTCGACGTGGCGGGTCATGATTCCGAGGGCGAAGGTGGACACTGTTGGCCTACTCTTTAACGAGCCGGTCGAGCCGGCACGTAGATTCAGCTTCTAGGATGGCCAGGACCAATGCACTAGGTCGTCACTCCAGGCCAGCCCCAGACTCGATTCTCCGAAGGGTTCATTCTCCGCTACGCCGGCGCGGGTCGAACCGTGAAAGAACATCACGTACTTGCCGACCTCGGGACGGTCGCGGAGGTCCAGCACGTGGGCGGCGGACAGGCGCCCTTGCGCCCACGGCCAATCCGCCTGTCCCAACGTCCACACCCCCTGCGGTTGCCAATGCGCCAGGTCCTGCGAGCGCTTCACGCCAATGCCGTTGCGCGGGGAATGGAGCAAGACGTACTCATCTCCATCCACTAGGACGCATACATTCTCCCAAGCGCGGAAGAAGCCGTGGTAGCGCCACGTCCGAAAATCGTAGGTATAGGCCGTGCCGACGACACCCCGCAGCGGCCGTTTCCGGCCATCGGGTGCGATACCGGGCCGGTCGGCACGCCCCTTGTCTTTGTAGAAGCACCACCATTTGCGGTCATCGTCCTTGTCCTGGAAGAGGTAGGCGTCAATCATGCGATCCATCGAGGCCACCGGCACATCCGGGCCTTCGACCAGCATGATCTCCGGGTCGCGCCAGTGGATGAGATCATCGCTCGCCATCGTGGCGATGCGCGGTGAGCGGCCGCTCGGCTCGTGATCGAGCGAGTAGACCTGGAGGCAGATAAGCCATCTCCCGTTGTACCGGATGACATTGCCCGGACTGCCGTACTCATCGGCGCTGCCGCGGGGAGTAATCACGCGCGGCTCGGTCCAGTCAACGAGATTGCGGCTCTCGGTGACGGCGACGCGCCAGTCGTAGCGGTCCGGTGTCACCCGGATGACCCGGGAGTGAAACACGCGGAAGACGCCGTCGTGATAGTGGCCGGCCGGGTCACGATAGGCGACACGACGGTCACCGCGGAGAAAGTCGGGACGAGGGATGGCACTCCAATCAATCATCGCTGTCTCCTGGGCGGTACATCATCGTACTCGATGGCAGCCTCGGCCGCTCTATCGGTATGGGGCGCAAGGTAGCTGGGTTATGTTGACATTTCACGGTCTTTCCCGCCTGCGCCGGAATGACACCCCCCTATGGCCCCCCCGCACGGCGGGGGGACGGGCGCAACATGTTGCGCCCCTACGGCTTGGCCCGGACCTACCCTTGCCAGGGCGCCCGCCGGGGATACTCCCGCCTGGATTACGGCCTGCGCCGCAATGACGATTGGGAACGATTATGATACGGGGCGGCGCCGGCCGATGCCTTCACGGCGGGCGATCTGAGCGAGCAGGTGCGTCGGCGGTGGTCGTTCGCCGCCCGAGATGATGCGGGGCTGGTCGCCGTGCATGGTTTCGGAGGAGCGCAAGACCTGATCGCGGTCGGTGAGGGGCAGGTCAATATGCACGTTGCCGCGGCGGTGGGACTCGCGGATGGCAATGGCGATCTCCAAGAGATGCACGGCCATCTCGCCGGAGCAATTGGGCGTCTTTCCGGTTTCGATACAGGCGATGGCGTCCTTCACCTGCCCGACGCCGGCGCTCCAGATGCGCTGCGGGCGGGGAAAGACGTGGCGCACCGGGGTCGGCCGCTCCCCTTCGACCGCGGGTGCCATACGCCATAGCTCCCACTCGTAGCCCTTGTCCACGTTGCGGACGTGGATGCGCCCGGTCTCGCCGATGGCATCAATCATCCAGTTGGCCGGGCCGCTGGGCATCATGCGGCAGAAGCCGCGCACACCGTTCTCGAAGGCGAGATAGACGTTGGCGGCGAAGTCCACGTCGCCGGCGGCTTTTTCGTCACTCTCGACCTCGCCGACGATCCAGGAGACCCGCTCGCTGCCACCGGCGAGGAGGCACATGGCGCCCAATATGTGGGTGCCCATGTGGGACACGTTGCCACCGGAGTGGGTGGTGATCTGGAGCATCTTGCCAAGGGCACCGGCGTCAATGAGCGCCCGCGCCCGGCGGTAGTAGACGTCGGAAGCGCGCATGGCGTTCATCAGCAGGACGATGCCGGCCTCGCGGCAGGCGGCGACCATGGCGTCGGCGTCGGCGAGGGAGTTGGCGATGGGCTTTTCGACCCACAGGCACTTCACGCCCGTGCGGCCAGCGCGCACCATGCGGGCGATGTCGAGCACCACCTTGGCGCGCGGTGCTGCCGACGTACAGACGCTCACGATGTCGGGGCGCTCGCGTTCGAGCATCTCTTCGTAGCTTTCGTAGAGGTGGGCCGGGTCCATCCCCCAGCGTTCGCCGAACCAGGCGCGCTGCTGGGGGTGCAGGTCCGTGCCCCCGACCACCTGCACCTCGGGTACGTCCATGTAACTGCCCATGTGGCTGAAGGGCACGAACCAGCCGGTGCCGACCACCTCGTCGTCAATGGTGTCGGCAATCCGTCCCAAACCGATCAGGGCTGCACGATACCGCTCGCGTACCATCGGACACTCCTTCTTTTCTTGCCACAGAGAGCACAGAGAACACGGAGTAGGGGGCTATCGTTCCGGGGAGAACGACTGACCGGCAGGCTACCGCACCTGGTAGTGGTCTAGCAACTCGCGCGGGCGCTTTCCGTTTCGGCAGGGGGACGTGGATTCCCGTGTGCGCGGGAATCACGATCTTGCAATGGTCTCCTGCGGACCAGTCTCCGGCCCGACCTCACCGAAACTGTTGTGGGACGATACGGCGCTTCAACTCGTCCATGGAAAAGCGGTCGCTGTCCAGGAAGGCAAAGTAATCGGCCTCCTCCTGGCGCACGGCCGCGGCCCGCTCAACCAGCTCCTCGGCAATGTTGAGCGGGATAGAGACTAGCCCGCTGGCGTCACCGTGGAGCAGATCGCCCGGTGCGATGGTCATGCCGCAGATCGAGACGGTCGTCCCAAACTCAAGGTAGGCGGGATACCCGTGGGAGACGACCCAGCCAGTGGTGAAGAGGTGAAAGTCGGGGGTGCGCTGGCGAATACCGGCGCGGTCACGTGCGCTGGCGTCCGTGACAACCCCAACGGCGCCGAGTCGCTGCGCGATGGTGCAGAACATATCGCCGACCTTGCAGGCCCGCCGACGGTCGGGTCCGACGTGCTGGATGACCAGCACTGTGGGGTTGGGCGCTGCGGCGATTCGCTCCATGCATTCGTCAACGCGCGACGGCCGGGTGTCACCGGGCGTGGTGCCGTCGGCGGTGGCCGTGAGCGCATAGCCGACCATGGGCACGGCAATTTCGGGCGTTTGGCAGCGCAGTTCGTTGTTGGCATAGCCGGCCGTGGGATCGCGGACGCCGAAATACTCGATGGCGTTGGCAATCGTGGGGCTATCGAAGCCACGCAGCGCCTCGATAAGCTGCGGCGGGAGCGGTTGCTTCATTCTCACACCTCACACTGCGCCGCCGTATTCTGCGGCGGCGAATACCCGATGGACGATGAGCGGGTCGGCGGTGGCGGTCGCGTCCGCCTGGCACCAGATCGTGAGTTGATTGGCCCCCGGGCGGAGCACATCGGGCGGCACCGATAGGCGGTACCACTGTCCCTCACGGGTCGGCTCCGGCAGGAGCGTATGGTTGAGCCGCAGCCAGACCGGGGCAATGTCGCTGCCGCCGGTGGTCAGGATATGAAGTGTCCAGCGGGCGTGTGGATCGCCGCCGTCGGGTCCGACGTGCAGAGGGAGCTTCCGCTCGACCTGATCCAAGACGATGGGCAGCGGGGCGGCCTCCGAGCCTTGCTGGCAGAAGCCGCTGTCGGCGGTGGGCTGAATGGCGTAGAGCTTGTCGAGGCCGACGAGCAGGCTCGGATCGCCGATTTCGTTGAGTGGCCGATACAGATCGTCGGCCGACATCGGTCCTAGGCGGCGGTCTTCCTGACAGAACAGGTTGAAGAGATAGAGACCATCGGCTCCCTGCTGCCAGAAGTGCGCCGAGCTGGCCCGCACGGCCTCTTGAAAGGCTGCAACGCTTTGGAAATGCTCCTTCCACCAGCCGGTGTAGGTGTTTGTGTTGACCGAGGGGTAGACGGGGACGCCGTAGCGTCGGCCCAGGGCCAGCCATTCGTCGAGGCGCAGCACGTAGGGCATGTAACCCAGCCCGACGACCAGCACGTCTATCAACCCCTCCTGGAGCCAGGCTTCCACGTCCAACCCGAGGTTGAGCGAGACCTCCGGCGAGTCCAGCACATGCACGGCGAAGGTATAGGGGCGCTGCCGGCGGGCACCGATGGCATTCAGCCGCGCCCGCGCCTGGCTGATGAGGTCGGTCATCAGGGGCGCACACTCGCGCTCTTGGCCGGGAGGGAAGCACCAGACAAAGCGGGTGAAGTCAAGCTCGTAGCCGTCGAAGTCGTGGGCCGCGGCGTTGCGCTCGATGTAGTCCAGCCGATAGCGGCGCACCTCGGGCCGGGCAAAGTTCAGCGCCGACCAGAGGTGCTGCTCGATCAGCTCGCGGGGCAGATCACGGTTGCGCTCCGGCGCCAGCAGGTATTCGGGATGCTCGGCCTTGATCGGCTCGGAGGTCTCTGCGAGCGACGCGGCCATGAAGGAGTCGTGGATGTCGTTCATCCTGAGCGATCCCCAGACCTCCATTCCCTGCGCGTGACAGGCCGCGACGATCACGTCGGCGGCACGCTCGTTGGAGCCGAGGCATGGGTGGATCGAGTGTCCCACCGCCCCCCATGGCGGATCGGCGCCGTTGCCGACGCACCAGACGTAGGTGTCAACGTGGGTGTTGAAGGTCGGCGTCGTCCGCGCGTTGATGAAGGATTGCTCGTCGGTGATGTCGTAGCCATAGGAGGCCGAGAATTGCGCGTAGCGTTGGTCGGCGTCGTCGTTGTAGATCACCCGCCGCTGCCGGTGCTTGTCGAACATCGCCGTACCCTCCTCACCGGAGACTGCCGCCGGCTGGCCCGCGCCGGCCTGTCCGGCCCTGAGTGTACACCGGGCCGGCTGCCTCGCGGCGAGGTGGTACAGCAACGGTGGTCAACCTCTGGTACTCTGTGGTGCGGCTCTGGCGCGTCACGTGCCGGTCGCTGCGGCCTCGTGCTGAGATCATCGTCGGAGACACAAGCCATGCCAACCAAGACGGCCGATGAACTGTCGGCGCTCACCCGCGCACTGCTGTTGGCTGCGGGCGCGGACGAGCGCAATGCCAGCCGGATGGCCGAGGCGTTAGTCGCATCCAACCTGTGCGGCGTGGAGACTCACGGCGTCGTCCACCTGCCCCGGTACGTCGAGGCGATCAACGCCGGCTGGATCGTACCCAACGAGTGGCCATCCCTGCTGCGTGAGACGCCGACGAGTGCGCTAGTAACGGGCAACTGGACGTTCGGCCACGTTGCTGCCAAGTATGCGATGGAAGTGGCCATCGAGAAGGCGCGGACACAGAACGTCGCCGTCGCCGGGATCGTGCAGGCAAACCACATTGGGCGGCTGGGAGAGTACGTGGAGCTGGCGGCGGCGAACGGGATGATCGGGATGGTCTGGGCCGGGGGGTACGGCGCGGAGGAGCCGGCGGCCGTACCGTTCGGCGGGCGCGAGTTAGCATTGCATACTAATCCGCTGTCTATGGGGTTTCCGAGCAACGATGGGGCGCCGGTGATGTTCGACTTTGCTACGACAACGTGGTCTGGCAGCAAGGCCCGGTTGGCGCAAGAGCGCCATGAAGCGATGCCGCCGGGTAGCGCCGTTGACCGGGAGGGTAAGCCGACGACCGATCCAAACGAACTGCTCGCGGGAGGAGGGCACGTCGCTTTCGGCGGACACAAGGGATATGCGGTGATGGTGGCAGTGGAGCTACTGGGCCGCATGTTTACGGGTACGGATGCCTACGCGGACGAAGCCCGCGGCGGCCCGATCATGCGGCGCCAGGGCGTGACGATGGTCGCCATGCGGGCCGATCTCTTCCAGCCCTTGACCGACTTCACCGGGCGGACCAGCGAACTGGCGGGCCGGCTGCGGGCGGTACCGCCGGCGCCGGGGTTCAGCGAAGTGCTGGCGCCGGGCGACCCGGAGCGGCGCACCCGTGTGGAGCGGGAGCGCGATGGAATTCCGGTGGCCGACGATATTTGGCAGTCGCTGGTCGAGTTGGCCGCATCGCTCGACGTAGCAATCACTTGAGTAAGTAAGGAGAGACGAGCAACAGATGGACGCTATGCAGTTATCGCTGTCGGTGCGGATTGCGGAGTCGCCGATGCGGAAGGATCGCGCGGCGATGGCCTTCGAGCCGCTGATGCAGCTGGCCGCGACGCTGGGCTACAAGGGCATCTCGATGCGGGCCTCGCAGGCCAACATTGACACGCCGGCCGCGCGGGTGGCCGAGATGAAGCAATTGATGGACGACCTCGGTCTTGCCGTCTCGATGTGTACGGGTACAGTGGGCCTCGCCGCGAACGACGACCAGGCGACGGCGCCGCTGCGCGACATCGGCCCGCATCTCGACTTGGCCGAGCGATTCGGGTGCGATCTTGTGCGCGTCATGATTAAGGAAGCGGACGATATTCCCTGGACCCAGCGCGCCGCGGACATCGCCCGCGAGCGGGAGATGCGGCTGGTGCATCAGACCCACATCCGAACGATGTGCGAGACGGTTGCCGAGACGCTGGATGTCGTGCAGCAGGTGAACCGGCCGAACTTTGGTGTGACCTACGAGCCGTCCAATCTGGCGATCTGCGGTGACGACTACGGTCCGGAGGCGATCCGTAAGCTGGCACCGCACCTCTTCAACGTGTATCTCCAGAATTGGCATATCCACCCCGAGGGCAAGATGACGATTGGCACCAATCGGGGGAATGTACGCGCCGACCAACCGCCGCTCTCGGACGAACGCGGGCTGGATATCGACCACGTGTTTGCCGGGCTGCGGGAGGTAGGCTACAAGGGTTGGGTGACGGTTCACCAAGCGATGGGGCCGGGTGAGACGGTCGAGCAGGCCGCTCGCGCCAGCTACGACACCCTACTGCCGTATGTGGAGTAGCCAAAGGAAGACCCCAACCGATTGGAGCTTCGCCCTCGGCATGTAGGGCAAGAGCGCGGTCGTTCGTTGTACGGAGGTAGTGGGCAGGCCTTGCTGGCTGCAGCGCACCACGTCAACCGACGCCATCCTGTCCTACCAACTCATGCTTAAGCTACTTAGCCGCGTCGCGCTCGTTCACGCCGTTGCGCTCGGTGCTTACCTGCTGGCCAGTCGGCTTATGTTACCGCTGGATGCCACACAAGTGCCTCGGCTACTGCTCCCCGCCTACGAATTCCTGGCCTTGCTGAACGAGGGCACGCCATGGTACTTTGTGCCGCTTCCGCTCTGGATGATTGCTGCCGCCGTGAGCAAGCACCGCTCCGCTATCATCGCCGTGGTGGGCTTGGTGGCGTGCTTCCTGTGGCTGTACGGCCCGCTGTTCATTCCCAAGTCGCTGCCCGGCTCTATGCCCAATAGTCGGGGCGAGACTCGACTACGAGTGATGACCTTCAATGTCTCGAACCTATCCAGCCAGGTGCGGCCGCCGGCCCTTGTGCTGGACATCATTGAGGAGGCCGACGCGGACCTGCTGCTGCTCCAAGAGATCTCGCCGGAATTGAGCGAGGTGCTTGCGGAAACGCTATCTGCGACACATCGGTACCAGAAGTTGGAGCCGCACGCAGGTTTTGAGGGTATGGGTATCCTGAGCCGCTATCCAATGGCAGCCGGAGCACTCAATTCGGCAGACGGCCGACTAGAGCGGATGCAGCATGTAGTGATTCAGGTGCAGGGCCTGGCGGTTCATGTGGTGCATGTCCACTTCGATCCGCCCAGACCACGAATGCTGCGCTTGCCCAGGGTGCCCATCCCTATCGTGGCCGGAGTCTCACCACAGGCACGCAGGGATGAAACAACGTGGCTGGTAGATGCGTTACACAGCCATGGTTTGGTCTCGGAGCACCTTGTGGTAGCAGGCGACCTCAACCTTTCCGATCAAACTCCGGAATACCGGCAACTGATCGGTGCTGGGCTTACCGATTCCCACAGAGCAGTTGGCTGGGGCTTCGGTCACACGTGGAACGCGGGGCCGCACACACCTTACGTTGGCCGTTTCACGCTTTCGCCACTGAGGCTGATCCGCCTTGACTATGCGCTCTACTCGCCGAGCATGGCCGCACGCAGCATCAGGATTGGGGGCGAATCAGCCGCCTCGGATCATGCGCCGCTTGTTGCTGACCTTGCGCTGTTGCCGCGTTGAAGCCGGCCGACTGGGCACGGAGGTGCTTAAGCACCGATGAACGGTACGATCCGAATGCCTTCCGGCGTTACCAGGATCGCCTCGCCCGTTGTAGTCTGCTCGAATGGGCAGACGACCGCCAGCACGGCAGCAGCGACCTGTGCCGGCGGCAGCGCGTGGGGAAAGCGCTCGTCGGTTTGGTCGGTGATGCTCCGTGTCAGGTCGGTGTCCACGGCTCCGGGGCAGATAGCATTTGCCTGCACGTGGAAGGGGGCCAACTCCGCGGCCGCCACCTGTGTCAGAGCGATGACCGCCGTCTTGGAGATGGAGTAGGCACTCCAGGCGGACGACGGGTTGAGGCCGGCCGCCGATGCGATAGTGACGATCTTGCCGCGCCGTTGATCCTTCAGGACGGGCGCGACCGCCTGGATGCCGAACAGCACGCCCTTCAGGTTGACGGCGAAGACCCGGTCCCACTCGCGTTCGGGCACCTCGGTCAATAGCCCGTGGCTCCACACGCCGGCGTTGGCGACGAACACATCCAACTGACCGAACGCCGCGAGCGTGGTCGCCACCGCCCGGTTCAACTGGGCCTTCACACGCACGTCAGCAGGGACGGCCAAGGTGCGCTGACCGGTTTGGTCGGCTACTACTTGGCTGGTGGCTGCCACCGCAGCGGCGTCGCTATCCAGCAGGGCCACACTGGCACCGGCCTGGGCCAGCGCAAGGGCCACCGCTTTGCCGATGCCACGGGCTGCGCCGGTCACCAGGGCTGCTCGACCGTGTAGCTCCACGCCGCTCACCCGTCGGGCGTGCTCAATCGCCGAAGTGCGCGATGCTGGCCGGTAGCTCGCCGTCGGGGAGATAGAACTCCTCGCGGACATCAACCGGCACCGGCTGGTGGGTCCGCATCGACTCGACGGCCTTCTCGAAGATCAGCGTCGGAATACAGGCCTCCCAGGCGTCCATCGGGCTGGGACCGCCGTGCAGGCACAGGTGCGCGAACATGCTGATCTCTTCGTCGAAGCCGTTGTGATAGGCGTTGTGCTCGATGCCCGGCTCATCGGTGCCCTCGAAGACGAGGTTGCCGAAGCGCAAGGTGGCGGCGCTGACCCCGCCGGCCAGCACCTCGGCGTAGTGCTTGGGCAGGATGCCGCCGGAGCCAACGACACTGTAGATCGAGGTGCCGATACCGCCGTTGGCGAAGCGGATGGTGATGGTACTGGTGTTCGTGGGCACGCCCTCGTAGCCTGTGGCGGTGACCTCGACGGGCTGGGAGCGCATGACGTGCCAAATCCAGTGCAGGTTGTAGCCGGCGGCGTCGAGGATGCCGTTGCGGCCATACGGCCCTTCGGGGTCGTTCGGCCGCGCATTGTCGTAGCGGTCACTGGCGAGGCGGCAGGTGAAGAGGATGAAGTAGGGTTGGCGGATGACCTCGCGCAGTCGCTTGGTGACCGGGGAGTGCTTGAACCACCAGCCGCTCATCAGCTGCAACCCCGACTCGTGGACCGCTTGCTGGAGGCGCCGTGCTTCGTCGAGGGTCATCGCCAGCGGCTTCTCGGAGTAGACGTGCTTGCCGGCGGCCAGGGCGTCGAGGGCCAGGGCCGTGTGGGTATCGTGGGTTGAGCACAGCAGCACAGCCTCGATAGTGTCGTCGTCGAGGATGCGCTGCCAGTCGGTGGTGTAGTAGGCGGCGTTGATCTCTTCGGCGCGCCGCTGGGCGGCCGCCGCGACGACATCCATCGTGGCGACGAGGCGCATTTCGGGCGTGTTGCGGATGTTGGGCAGGTGAGAGCCGCTGATGCCGCCGCAGCCGACGAGGGCCGTGTGCAGTTGGGTTGCCATCGGTGCTCTCCTTGTCTCCCGATGCTCAGTCGGAGACGCGGCTGATGAGCTGCTTCAACTGGGCATAGTTGGTGCGCATCGCCTCTTCGCGGGAGCCGCTGGGCGGCCGGAAGTGGGTGGCGACGGCGAGGATGGCATCGGAGCGGTCGGCGTGGAGCTGGCGCAAGATGGTGAGGTAGTCCACGTCGCCGGTGCCGAGGGGACGGTACTCGAAATCGAGCTGCACACCATTCTTGACGTGCAAGTCCTTGATGTGCAGGCCATGGATATGGGGACGCACGTTCCGGTAACCGGCCGTTGATACGTCGGCCTCCCCGCTGTTGAAGCAGTCGGCCGGCCCCCACATGACCTTGAGGCGTGGCGATCCGACTCGCTCAACCACCCGCCGGAAGTTGCCGGTGGTGTTGGTGTAGTTCCACGGCATCATGGAGAGCGACACGTCCACATCGTAGTGCTCGGCCTGCTCCGCGACCAGGGAGAACGCCTTGTGCAGCTTCTCCATGTCCACCTCGGCGATGACCCCGCCGCGCGTGAGCCAGCGCATCGGCCAGGTGGGCTTGCCGGCGCCATATTCGCCGGGCCAGGCAAAGGTGAACGTATTGACGGTCTTGATGCCCAGGTGGACGGCAATCTGCATCGAACGCACGAGGTCGTCGAACTCTTTGCGGAAGGCGGGGTCGTCCTGCATGGTATCGAGGTCGAGGTCGGCCAGGTGAAGCTGCTTGAAGGGAGCGCCGGCTGCGATGACGTGTAGCTCCAGCCCATGTTTGGCGACACGCGCGGCCATGCGTCCGGCGTCGGCATCGCTCATCTCGGCGATGGGTGGCTCGTCGGCGATGCTGGTGAACCATACGGAGTCGGCACCGATCTCCTTGGCGCGAGCGAGTCCTTCGTCGAACGGCAGCCCCAACTCGGGCAGAAACATCCCTAGCTTGAACTTGTAGTCAGTCATACGCCTGCCTTTCTCCCTACGGCGCGATACGCGCGAACTCGGTTGAAGGGTACCAGTGCCGGGGCGAGTTGTCGGCAGGGTGCCTCACTGCCTCACCCCCCGGCCCCCTCTCCATCGCCGAGCGATAGAGAGGGGGTGTCGGCCCTCTGTGGCTGAGTGGGGGTGTGGGCGCGTATGATCTGCGGTAGCGGTGAGTGGGAGGATGGATGAGATGACTGATACGACGACTGCCGCGCTGGAGATTGCCGGTCGCCGCCAGCTTTTCGTTGACGACTGGCTCGTGGCGGAGACGCACGGTGTCGCGCGGGTGCTGCACCAGCCGACCAAGTACGTGGGCAACCCGGTCATCCACCCCACGTATCCGCTGGAGCGGGCCATCACCATCTACGGCGCCATCCTGTATGACCCGGTGGAGAGCCTGTTCCGCATGTGGTACCAGGGGCATGGCCCGATTGGCTACGTCGCGTCGTATGCCACCTCGCGGGACGGCATCTTCTGGGAGAAGCCGGCGCTGGGGATCGTCGAGGTTGACGGAAACACTGACAACAACGTGGTGCTGGACGAGGTGTGCCTGCCGAACGTGATCGAGGAGCCGGACGACCCGGACCCGGCGCGCCGCTTCAAGATGCTCTATTGGGACCGCACGGTGAAGCGGGACGCCGGCATTGCTCACGTCTCGGTGGCGTTCTCGCCCGACGGCCTGCACTGGACCAGATACGCCGGCAACCCGGTGATCCCCAGGACGGGCGATACGCACAACCTGCTCGGCTGGGATGAGGCGCTGGGTCAGTACGTGGCCTATCCGCGCGCCGCCGCACGAGTGGGCGGTGGGGTGGTGCGGCTGGTTGGGCGGTCGGTGAGCGACGACTTCGTGCATTGGAGCACGCCGGAGGTGGTGTTCGCGCCCGATGGCGAGGACCCGCCGGGCCTGGAGATCTACGGCATGTCGGTGTTCAAGCACGAGGGGCTGTACCTGGGCTTGCCGTGGATGTTCCACACCTACCCGGAGGAGCCGATTATCCGAGGGGGCGGGACGATTGACGTGCAGCTGGCGGCGAGCCGCGATGGGCGGCGGTGGGAGCGCGTCGGCAACCGGCAGCCGTTCATCCCGCTGGGGCCGCCGGGCAGCGTGGATCGCGGGATGATCTTCACCGCCAAGGAACCGGTCGTGGTGGGCGACGAGTTGTGGTTCTACTACGGCGCCTACGACGGCGAGCACGGCGTCGCCGCGCGCACCGGCACCATCTGCCTAGCCAAGCTGCGGCAGGACGGGTACGTGTCGCTCGACGCGGACGAATCGGGCGGGACCGTGCTTACCAAGCCGTTCATCTGCGCCGGGGAGCAGCTCACGATCAACACCGACGCGCGCGGAGGCGAGGTGGCGGTGGCCGTGCTAGACGCGCAGGGCCGGGAGCGGGCGGGCTACCGCAAGATCGAATGTGCCCTGGCAGACGGCGATTCGGTCCGCCAGCCCGTCACCTGGCGCGAGCACCAAACGCTGACGCCGCTCCAAGGGCAGCCCATCCGCCTCAAGTTCTACCTCCGCTCCGCCAGTCTGTACTCGTTTGCTATCGCCTAGGGCCAAGCAGGCAGGTTTAGCCACAGAGAACATAGAGCGCACAGAGAGGGCGCCAGCGGGTGAGGCGTGAGCTGTGAGCAACAGGCGGGTCAATTCTTGCGCTGCCTGTGCCCGCCGATGGCGCGAATCTATAGTACACTCTGGGTAGTAGGTAGGAGTGCAACGGCTGTCGAGGGAGCGGCGGGAAGATGACCGAGACCACGGCTAAACAGACGGCAGATCGTGAGGCCATAGGTCAGGCGATTGCGCCTGCACCCCTCCCTGAGCACCTGCGAGACCTGGAGCAAAAGGGCCTGATTAAGCGCGGGAAACAGCCCTTGCCAGCGAACTTCTGGGGCCTGCCGCGTCCCGCCGACCCCCAGGCGGCCGTGCGCTTGACCGTCTTACGTGAGCGAGAAGCCGGCTGGTGAGCTTCTGAGTTACGCCGCACTCTCCCTCTCTACATCACGTGGAGAGCGGGCCGGGGGCGAGGCGCAAGCCTCGATTAGTAGACGGGCCAACTCGAACTCCGGCCCAAGCGCATCATAGGCTGCCCGGTACTCCGGGTCCCGACACCATCGCTCGTGCAAGTCACGTACTCTAGTCATTCCCTACATCTTCCGACGATTCAGGTTCGTCTTTGAATCTCTTCTGAACCGGACAGATACATAGATAGAAGATGAACCACCAAGCATAGATGGCTAGAGGGCCATAGAAATCATCGTGGTTCATTAAACCATGCGCTATGTAGTGCCTCAACCTGGGGCCTTGGCGGTCGTCAAAGAGCACCTTTAGCTCTTTCACAATGTCTGGCCACAGTATTTCTCCTAGTTGCTCTTTACCCAGAATGCTACCCAAGAGTATAACATCCTGGAAGCCCCTGCTATCTTGTGTTGATATCTCCAGTCCCGACTGCTCCAGGAGATGGCGAAGCGAGTTCTCCATCTGTGGGACTAGGATTGACAATGCCTCTAGGAAATCACCGCGCAGACCAGCTATCAAGCCCTTGGCGAAAAGCTCTTCACGTCCCTGCGGCACAAACGGATTATGAACAACCAAGTCTCGGAGATCTCGGAGTGTTGGATTATGCTCAAACATAATCTGGTTAAGCGCAGGCATGATGAGAGCGTGAACTTCCATCTGCTTTCTGTGGATTACCAACTCGACGACACGTTCCCATAAGGCTTGTTCGTCATCATCTTTGTCGCCGGGTGCAGCGGTTGATCGACGGGAGATCACACGACCATCGTCGCCCATGGTTACACCACCGAAAAGGCTCTGTAATGGAAATCTCTCCATTAGCTCGCGTGCTTGCTATGTCACTCTACCAAAATCCGTTGGACTAACTACTGCTGACAAAGCCAAAAGCGCTTTGGAAAACGTCAAACCCGATACTCGCTCTCTTGCATGCATTACTGCCTTTGAGATATCAATGGGTTCTGTTGAGATTTCCTTCATCTCACCTGTTCCGCGGCGCTGCACATCTCGTAATCTCCGATATATTTCGGTGGCTTTCTCACGCATTTCTGCAATGTTTCTATAACAGTGATGTGCTCTTTCCAGCCAATGCGCGGCGAGAAGAAACTCGCCATCATCGCTGCATATTTCGGCCTGACGTTCATACGACGCAGCAATTCGGATACTAGCTCTACGTTCGGCTTCCGCATTTTCTGCCTTGCGAGACCATCGAACCAAGTTTTCAAGATGAGATCGTGCTTTATCGAATTCCTTTTCTCCCTCTGCCAGTGAAGCCGCCTTCTCTGTTATGGCAGACATTTTCTCTGAATCGCCTCTGTCGAATTCGATGAGCAACTCCATCAACCGATTAGTCATGTACAGACGATCAGTTCCGTCAAGTTCCAAGACTCTATCTTCTATCTCGCCAAGGACCATTTGTTGGAGATCACTGTCCCTGATCTGTGTCGCCAAGCGAAGCGCACGTTCACACCTTTCTACATATGGAGAACATTGTTCCGGGTCCATTAGCCGTGCCGCACTCTGGAGATAGGATTGAACCGCTTCCCGCGCTGCAAGATGATCGCGGCGGGCATCCCATATGATATCCATCAATCGCGCCCGCAACTCTGGGTCGGAGACCTGCTTGGCTAGGGCGTAGACTGCCGCGGCTGTCGCGTCATCAAGATCTGTTGGTATGAATGTCCGTCCATTTGGTCCTGAGAGCAAGGGTATAAATGGCTTACTCAAATCGTTGGACTGCAGATGCACCTCGACAAGCGCACCGAGAAGCCGCCAGGCCGCAGCGGTTCCGGTCTCACCTGCTTCCTCTGCTTCCCTTGCACGAGCAGAGAATACTTTACTGTAGTCCCAGCATTCCTGCCCTCCGCTTTCGGAAAGTGCCTCGTCAATTGGAAGCGATAGGAGAGCCTCGGCGTCTATGGATGGTGAGGATGACACGATGGTTAACTCCCTGTCAGTAATTAACATTATAACTGTGATCCGCCGCTCCCACCAGATTGCGGCGTAAGCTGCAAGGACGGGTTGGGGTGGTAGTGGACAGGGGGCGGGTGGGGCTTTATGCTGCGGGCGCGAACGCGGCGCCGGCTGCGGCGCTCGAAAGGGGTCTCTGCATGGCACTACTTGACGACGTTGCCCATCTCGACGCGACGGCGCAGGCTGCGCTGGTGCGCCAGCGCGAGGTCCAGCCGAGCGAGTTGGTGGAGGCGGCCATCGAGCGGATCGAGCGGCTGAACCCGGCGCTCAACGCGGTCATCCTGTCGATGTATGAAGAGGCGCGGGCCGCGGCGGTGGGTGCGATACCGGACGGTCCGTTCGCCGGGGTGCCGTTCCTGCTCAAGGACTTCCTCGCCGAGTACGCCGGCGTGCGCTTTACGGAGGCCAGCGCGTTTCTGGGCGACTACGTGTCCACCGAGGACAGCGAACTGATGCGGCGCTTCAGGCAAGCCGGGCTGCTCACGGTGGGCAAGACGAACGCGCCGGAGCTGGCATTGGGAGCGATCACCGAACCGGAGCGGTTTGGGCCGACGCACAACCCCTGGGATACGACGCGGACGCCGGGCGGCTCCAGTGGCGGTGCGGGCGCGGCCGTGGCGGCGCGGATGGTGCCGATAGCGCACGGCAATGACGCGGGCGGCTCGATCCGCATTCCGGCGGCCTGCTGCGGCGTCTTCGGGCTGAAGCCGACGCGGGCGCGGGTACCGCTCGGTCCGCACTACGGCGATCTGTTCAGCGGCTTGGTGGCGGAGCACGCACTGACGATCTCCGTGCGCGATAGCGCCGCGCTACTGGACGCGACGGCGGGACCGATGGTGGGCGATCCGTACTCGGCGCCACCGGCCAGGCGTCCGTTTGTCGAGGAGGTCGGCTTTGATCCGGGGCCGCTGCGGATTGGCGTGATGGAAACGGCACCGTTGGGTACGGAGATTCACGAGGATTGTGTGGCAGCCGTCCGCGACGCGGCGGCGCTGTGCGCGGGGCTAGGGCACTTCGTTGAGGAGGCGGCGCCGCGCTACGATGAACGGGGCCTGTGGCTGGCATTCACGAACGTCATGGCAGCCGGGTTTGCCTGGAGCATCGCGGACCTGGGCCGGCGGATGGGCCGCACGCCGACTGAGGAGGATTTCGAGCCGCTCGTCTGGGACTTTGCGGAACGCGGTCGGCGGCTCAACGCGGCGGAGTATCTGCTCGCTCTGCAAGACCTCCAGCGGCACACGCGCGACGTAGCAGAGTTCTTCAACCACTACGACATCTGGCTGACACCAACCTTGGGCCGGCCGCCGGTGCCGACGGGTGAGTTGCGCTATACGGAGGGCGACCCGTTTGCGTTGCGCCTGCGGAGCGCGGCGTTCGTGCCGTTCACCTACGTGAGCAATGGCACCGGCCAACCGGCGATGTCCGTGCCGCTGTTCTGGAACGAGGCCGGCTTGCCCATCGGCACCCACTTCGTCGCGCGCTTTGGCGACGAGGCGACCTTGTTCCGTCTGGCCGGCCAACTGGAGGCGGCGCGGCCGTGGGCGGGGCGGCGGCCGCCAATCTCGGCCTGAGTCGGTGTGGCCCTAGCGGTCGTCCGCTTGCCGACGGCGTAGCTCCGCCTCAAGCTGGCGGATGCGTGCCTCGGCAGCCTGCCGGGCGGCCCGTTCCGCCAGCCGGCCGGCCTGCTCGACGACGACTTGCGCTTCGACAGCTTCGCGGGCCTCCCGCTCCGCCTCCCGCGTGTCCCAGGCCTCCTGCCAGGTCTCCAAGTAGGTGTTCGTCGCCGGATCGTAGAACCGCGGCCAGCCGTCATCCCAGCACAGGCTCAACCCCAGCACCTCGCTGTGCCCCTTCAGGAGGCCGTCCGGCGCCGTGGTCAACTCAATTGGCTCATACGCCCCGGCTACCAGCCGGTCACCGGCTAGCCGCTGCCCGTGATATTTTCCCTGCTTGGTCGGATCGAAGCGCCAGTACTCCGGGACGCCGATGCGAGCGTAGATGTCGCGCTTCCGAACGACATCCTCGCGCCCCGTGCTGGACGAGGCGATCTCCAGCACCCAGTCCGGCGGCTTGCCCACTTCCCAGGGGAGGTACAGCTTGCGCGGCCGGATGGCCTGTGCATCCACGCCGAAGGCCACGTACACGTCCGGGGAGACGCGCACGTTGAGATCAGCGGGGTCGTAGCAGATGATCGTGTTGGAGTCGAGGAAGACGTCGGGCCGGCGGTTGAAGTCGGTAACGTGGGCACGGAGGAGGCCGAAGATTTCTTGCAATTGGAGATTTTGTTCCATCGCGTCAGGCTTCAGGACGGGTTCGTTGGGGTCGTAATCGAGGCGGGCGTAGTCAATGACGCCCTGCTCGTGGTAGGGCAGCATGGTGGTCGTGGGGGAGGGCGCTGTGGTTGCCATGGTGAGTCTCGGGGCAGCCGGTGGGTGTAGGCGGATTATAGCGCACGCGCCGAATACCGCCGGACAGCGCGGCACGCTTACCCTTGTCGAGGCGAGGCGGTATCATAGCGGTCAGCCCGACGGAGGTGTGGCGAGGGTGGACGAGTCATTGGCGAGTCGCGTGCGTGCTGCCACGCCAGCGTCGGCAGCGCAGGCCGGTCGTGCCGTCTGCGTCTCCGTGGGGGTGCCGATCTCGTGGTTCTACGCTTGACTGGCCGGCCCCCCTCTGGCCCCCCCGCTGCGGCAGGGGGACGGTAGTTCCCTCCCCTGTCGCAACGGGGGGGCTAGAGTGGGGGCAGCGATTAGGACGTAGTGTGAGGAGGGTCAATGGAAATTCTGCCCGGCATTCACGAGCTACGCGACACTTTGGCGCCGGTCTTTCCCGACCCGCGTATCTGGACCTCCGTCTACCTGCTGGTCGGGGAGCACTGCGCGGTCGTGGATAGTGCCGTGCCGCGCTCGGCGGATAGGTTGATCCTGCCCTACCTGGCCAAGGTCGGCATTCCGGCCGACCGCCTGCGCTCCATCGTCAATACGCACGGGCATAACGATCACGTCGGCTCGAACGTGCGTCTGCGCGAGGTGTGCGGCGCTCAGATCATGCTGCATGAAGCCGATGCCCACTGGCTCGACGAGGGGCATATGTTCGGCGATGACCAAGTGCCGGTGCATCAGCCCGACCGCACCTTGCAGGCCGGCGACCTGATCGAGTTGGGCGCGGCGACGTATGAGGTACTCTCGCTCGCCGGGCATACGGCCGGCTCACTGGGACTCTGGGACCCCCAGGCGCGCGTGCTGTTCTGCGGCGATAGCCTGCAAGGCGACGGGGCCGTCACTGCCGGCCTGGCCTTCTACCTCGACCCGGACGCCTACCTGGCCTCGGTCGAGCGGGCGTTAGCCCTAGGAGTAGAGCACCTCTGCACCGCCCATCCCTATGCACCGACGACCGCCAGTAGCCACACGCATGGCGCGGCCGAAGTGCGGGACTTTCTGGAGCGTTCCCGGGACTTTGTTCGCAACTATGACGACGAGATCGTGGCGACTTTGGCGGCGGCCGGAGAGCCGCAGTCGGCCATGCGGATTGCCACGGTTGCCTGTGCGCGCCGCGGTCTGCCCACGTCCAACTTCATGGCCGACCGGGTCACGCAGGTGCATCTGGAGCGCCTGGCGGCGCACGGTACCGTGCGGATGGTCGCAGCGGAGCCACGACCGCTCTGGGAGGTGGCCTCGTAGGCGCGTCATCACTCCCGGCCTCCGCTCCAACAAGACGAGACGTGTAGCGCGGCGGAAGACTAGGCCGCGACGGGGCCTGGTAGCTCGATGGCTTGGACAAATTCGGCGATGCGCTGCTCGTCATCGGCGCTTGGCGAGCGGAGAGGCGCGGCCATGGTCGCGTGCTCGATCACACCCAGGACCTTGAGCGCGAGCTTGATGCTGCCGATGGAGTTCGCATTTCCTGAGCCGCCGGTGACGAGGTTCAGGAGCGGGAGCGCGGTGAGCAGGCGCTCCTGCCACTGTGCAGCGGTCGCAAAGTCGCCTCTCGCGGCGGCCTCGTAGGCGGCGACGGACCAGGCCGGGGTGACGTTGGCCGTGCCCGGAATGGCCCCACAGGCGCCGAGCAGCACGCCGGCATCAATCAGCGAGCGGGTGCCCAAGAAGAGGCGAAACGGGACATCTCGCTCGCGCAGGCCGGCAATGAGCGTGCGGTCCCAGTCGAGGTCGTTCTGGCTGTCCTTCATGCCGACGACCGTGCCTTCCTCGGCCAGGGAGAGCACCGTCGCGACCTCGAACTGGGTCTTGACGGTTTGCGGGATGTTGTAGACGAGTAGCGGCAGGTCTACCGCCGTCCGCACGGCGCGGAAGTGATCCATCAGCTCACCCTGGCTATTCAGGTAGTAGTAGGGTGGCGTCAGGGCGAGGGCGTCGGCGCCGGCCACGGCGGCGCGCCGGGCGTGATCTACGGCCAGCTTGGTGCTGCAATCGCCGATGTTGGCGACGACGGGGACGCGCCCGCCGGCCGCCGCGACGCACGTCTGCACGATCTCGGCGCGGTCGCCAGCGGTAAAGCAAGGGAACTCGCCCGTTGTCCCGGCGGCCCAGATGCCATGCACCCCGCTGGCGAGCAGGAAACGGCAGGCTGAGGTCAGCGAGCGGTGGTCAACCTCCCCGTCCGGGGTGAGCGGCGTGACGATGGGGGGTACGATGCCGTGGAGCGCACTCGGTTCCAACATCGCTCGCTACTTCCACTTGATGGTGCAGCCGACAGGCGCTGTATCCGCTGCCGGCACATCGTCACCGGCAACGACGGCTGCGAGCGCGTCGCGGAAATAGGTGGATTGCACGGCGCTCTCGTCCTCGTAATTGTCGTCTATCGTGCCGTGATAGCGGAGTTGGCCCGCGGCATCGAACAGGAAAATCTCCGGGGTGCGCTCTGCCCCGTAAGCCCGCGCGACGTCCTGAGACTCATCGTAGAGGTACGGGTAGGGCATCCCCAACTCCTGCCCCCGCTCCTGCATGTGCGCGAAGTCGTCGGTGGGATATTGGGCGGGATCGTTGGAGCTGATCGCGCCAAACCCGACCCCTTGTCCCATGTACTCGCTGCCTAGGCCCACCAGTCGGTCATCCCAAGCACGAACAAACGGGCAGTGGTTGCAGGTAAAGATGAGCGCAGTGCCTTTCTCGCCGGCAATGTCGGTGAGGCCGTAAGTCTGCCCATCGGTAGCCGGTAGTGAAAAGTCGAGGACTCGGGTGGCGATACTCATGGTGTAGCTCCTTCTCTGCACGCTGTTGCTGTGTTGACGGTCGTCGTAGCTCCGGCTAGCCGGCCGCCGCTGGCCGTGCTTGGGTGGGCGCGTGCCGCTGGATGGCGGCCCTGATTTGGTCGAGGGTGGGCAGCGGCGTAATCCGCCCGCCCGCGTGGAAGTACATCCGGCACGTCAGACTGTACGGACCGACCGCACCACGCGGTTGGAGGTCCTCGCCATTGATGCGGATGGTGGGCGAGCCGGGGAATTGGGCTTCCTGTGCCTCTTCCTCCGTCTGTATCTCGCGGACGGTCAGCGCGGCCGGGGCCGCCTCCCGTTGCAGCGCTTCCCGCAAGCGTGCTAACGCCGTGTCGTGGGAGGGACAGTCGGCGTAGAAGAGGAACTCCACCGCCAACGGCTCAGGGTCAGCCATTTCCACTGCTCTCTCAGGGCACTGTCAGCCGACGGGAGATCGGGGGCCAACCGCAACGACCGTAGCGTAGCTTATCACATGCTCCTGGCCGGCCCGCCCGTTTACCACTAGCCGTGCTCTTCCTGGATGGCACGATGCTCGGCGCCGTAGCCGACGTAATGCCGGGCGAGCGTGACGACGGCCTGATGCTCGGCGTCGGTCACTGCGCGGACTACCTTGCCGGGGATGCCCAGCACCAGTGATCGCGGCGGAATTGTGCGGCGCTCTGGGACCACGGCGCCAGCGCCGATGATGCTGCCGGCGCCGATGTTGGCTTCGGAGAGCACGGTGGCGTTCATGCCGACGAGCACGTGATCGCCGACCGTGGCGCCGTGGATGATGGCGTTGTGGCCGACGACGACGTGATTGCCGATGAAGGTGGGCATGTCGTGGTCCACGTGGACCACGCAGCCATCCTGGATACTACAGCCGGCGCCGACGCTGATGGCGGCCATGTCGCCGCGCAGGACGGCGTTGTACCAGATATTTGTCGTGTCACCGATGGTCACGTCGCCGACCACCTGGGCGCCGTTGGCGATGAAGACGCAATCTCCCAGTCGGGGCCACTGGCCTCGAAACGGCAGCATAGGCATGGATAGAGCCTCCTCGGACGCTGCGCCGCGCGCAGCGGAGCTTACCCGTGATGATACCGCGTCGCGGCGACTGTAGCCCTACGCGGTAGTGTGAGCCAGAGCCAGACAACCGGCCGCGCTAGGCCGCTGTCCAGGGCTAAAGCCACATTGCTAGGATAAGCAAGAGGAGACTGTGCTAATGCGAGAGTCGCGCGTGGCCGAGCAGCGCCACTATGCCGTATGCACGGTGGCGGACGCCAAGCGGATCGCGCGGGGATGGCTGGCGCGGATCGGTCTCGCACGAACGGTCGTCTTCGGACTGCCGGAGGTGGATGACCGCTACCACATCTGGCGGGTCCCGCTGCTCGCCAAAGCGACCGAGCAAGTAGCGGGTGAGGTCGTTATTGATGCCTACACCAAGATGATCGTGGGTGAGCACACCACCGGCAAGACGGTGCTGGAGGCGCGGCTGCACGGCGGAGCGGCGCCAAAGGATACCAATGCGGGCAGCCGAAACGGGCCGCTCCGCCATGACCCGCTCCGGAATACCATTATCTGCGGCGATAGCGAGCAGGTCCTGGCGCGGCTGCCGGCCGAGTCTGTCGGCCTCGTGTTCACCTCGCCACCGTACTACAATGCGCGGCCGGAATATACCGCCTACGTGACCTACGAGGATTACATCCTCAAGCTGCGGAAGGTGATTCGGCAGGCGCATCGCGTCCTCGCAGAGGGGCGGTTCTTTGTCATCAATGTCTCGCCGGTGCTCATCCGCCGCACGCATAGAAATCGGTCCTCCAGGCGGATTGCCGTCCCATTTGATGTCCACTACTTGTTCGTCGAGGAGGGCTACGACTTCATGGATGACATCATCTGGGTCAAGCCGGAGGGGGCCGGCTGGGCGACGGGGCGCGGGCGCCGATTTGCGGCGGACCGCCAGCCGCTGCAATACAAGCCGGTGCCCGTGACCGAATACGTGTTGGTCTATCGCAAGCATACGGAGCGGCTGCTGGACTGGAATATCAGGAGCCATCCCGACCCGGAGGCAGTCGGTGCCTCACGAATTGAGGACGGCTACGAAAAGACAAACGTCTGGCGGATCAAGCCGAGCCACTCCAAGCAGCATCCGGCCGTCTTTCCGGTGGAGCTGGCCGAACGGGTCATCCGCTACTACTCATTCATGGGCGATGTCGTGCTGGATCCCTTTGCCGGCAGCGGCACGAGCGGTCAAGCGGCGGCGCAGCTGGGGCGGCGCTTTGTCCTGATTGATAACGAGGTACGGTATGCCGCCGCGATGGCCAGCGCGGCCCGACATTGGCTGGGTCCCCATACCGACCTCTTGTGTGAGGGGTTTGAGCCGCCGTCGGATGGTGACGGGCGCTTGTCTCAGCCCTGATTGCGCCCTCGCGCCACACCATAGCACCGGCCTGGCAGAGGGGGACGGCGCGTTGGTAGACTGAATAGAGGCCCCCAGGTAGGTGGCCGGTCCTGGCCGATGTAGCTCAGTGGCAGAGCAGCTGTTTCGTAAACAGCAGGCCGGCGGTTCGAATCCGCCCATCGGCTCCCCTACTGCCTCATAGTACTCCCCTAGGGTCTCTCGCAGCCGGCAGCTTCCCGCTGGCGCGGGAATAACTGTCTCCTGGATTGCAGCTTGTGCCGCAATGACGGGCCGCACGGAGGGAGGAGAGCACCCTCACAAGAGTAGGGTTTTTCAGCGAGGCGAAAACCACCCCGCAAGCCGTTGTCATTCCCCCACCCCCAGCCGATATGCACCTATTGAAGGGAGTGGTGGATGCAAGACCATCCGAGAGCACCGGGCATCGCCCGGCAGGGGACCCTTGGTACCGACGGGCCGGCTACGTGCGGTGGCGCGGCCGCGCAGTCGTCGGCGCCGGGTCAGACCCGACCCCGCGCCACGCCCATGCCCACGGCGCCGGACCACGCTCGGTCCCGCGCCACGCCCATGCCCATGCCCACGACGTCGGACCACACGCGGTCCGGCACCACGCCCATGCCCATGCCGAACGTGCCGGCCCGTCGGTGCTGCTGCTCACCATCCCCTGGCCGGCCTGGGTGCGCCGGCTGCTCTCGGCCGTCTTGTCCCGCGTCGCTGCCACTCCCGGCACCCGCCCTGCCCACCTGTCCACCGCCCGGGTCGCGCCGGTCGCCGATCCGGCCTATGCCGCCTGGCTGGTGCTGACCCGCCCGCTGCCCACCACCGCGAGCATGGGCGGCCGCCGGCACCGCCAGGCGCGCGCCCCACCCAGGACCACCCACCCAAAATCTACCCGTGGCCGGGAGGGAGGCGCGGTCAGGCCGGCGGCCAGGGGCGGCCTAAGTACCAGCCAGCGCCGATGAGCGCGGCCAGAGCCAGGCGGTAGATGACGAAGATGTGCAGTGGTCGTTCGCGGACGTAGGCAAGTAAGAGCGCTATCGCGCCGTACCCCACGGCAAACGCCATGACCATCCCGGCCAGAAAGGGCGCGAGTTGCGCGGCGTCGAGGCCGGCGCCGAGGAGTTGGCCGATCTTCAATAGACCGGCGCCGGCGATCACCGGTGCTCCCAGCAAGAAGGAGAATCGCGCCGCCGTCTCCCGACTCAGTCCGGTCGTGAGGCCGGCGACGATGGTGATGCCGGAGCGGGAAACTCCGGGGATCAATGCGGTAGCCTGCGCCAGGCCCACTACGACGACGTCGCGTACCGACAAGGCGGTGAGCGAGCTGCGGGTGCGTTCACCGGGCGCATAGTGCAGCTCGGCTATCCACATCAGCACGCCGACCACTACGAGCATCGCCGCCACCACGATGGGATGGCGAAAGAGCGTCTCGACCACGTCGTCCATCAGCAGCCCCGCGAGGCCGGCCGGGACGGCGCCGAGCACGAGCAGCCAGGCCAGGCGTCGCTGCCCGGCGATCTCGGCCGTTCGGCGTGGTGCGGCCGTCGTCAGGGCGCGGCCGAGCGCCCGCCATTCGTGACGGAAGTAGACGATGACGGCGCCGAGCGTGCCCAGATGCAGGGCCACGTCGAACGTGAGGCTGTTGAGCAGGGGCGAGGTCCAGCCGAGCAGCCAGGGCACGACGAGCAGGTGCCCGGAGCTACTGATGGGCAGAAACTCGGTCAGGCCCTGCACCAGGCCCAAGAGCGCCGCCTGTAATGTCTCACCCACTGGCATCTTGACTCATGGGCTGATTACCACGCACCGAGTCTTCAACAGTTTGAGGTCGTCTGACCAACCTGCCCACAGCAACGCGGCGCCAATCAATGAGCGAATCTTATGCGGTGAAGTTACAACATTGGCGGCCTTGATGTCATGGAGCGCCTTGATGAAGGCGCACACGGCCGCTGCTGCGTCTCCCTCGTCAGAGTCGGTATGGTCTGCTCCTGTCACCATCGCTTCCCAGAGGAACAGGCCGTTATCGGTGGCTGCGAATCGGGGCCAGTCCAAGAAGGCCTCGACATGCTGTGTCTTACTGCGGACTCCGCTGAGTATCCATGCAGTCTCGGTCAGTCCAGCCGCGAGGGACGTGGCTCCGGCCCCAGCCGACCAGGGATATTTCCCCTCCCCACACCGGCGAGAAGTCAGTCGGTTGGGGTCGCAGGCGACGGGAACCCACAATGGGCACTCGAACCCTAGAGCCACTTTTCTCCCGCTGTTGAGGTCGCTCGCGACATGCTTCACCAGCTGTTGGATGTCGTTGCACCGGGACTCTCGCGGGTCCGGCCCGATACAGCGGCACGCCCAGCCAAACTTGCCACGCTTAACCGATCCGATGTCAGCGCAGTAGACCACCAATGAATCGGGCGATAAATCGCTCATACCGTTACCTCCTCAGCCTCACCCGTCCTCCCTGCACAGCGGGAGACAATAGGAGGCCCATTACTCGGTGGTGAAACCGAGGCGGGCCAGTAGGTCCTGGCACCATGAAGCCGGGTGGGGGCGGGGCGGGTTCTTGGCGTCGTGGGAGTCGGAGCCGGCGCTGACCAGGGCGCCGTAGCGGGCGGCGACCTCGGCATAGGTCGCTCGCATCGCCGGCGGGTGGCGAGGGTGATGGACTTCCAGTCCGTCAACCAGGCCGCTCTCCAGCATCATCAGCAACGATTCGTGCGTGAGGCTCTTGATGACCGGCGCGTACTCCGGCATTCCCGACCCCGGGTGCGCCACGATCAGCGGGCAGCCTTGCGGCCGGAGCGTTGCGGCGATGGTCTCGACGGAGGTAGTGCAGAACGGCGCTTCCATGACCGCCAAGAGCAGCGGCCGGTAGGCGGCCGGCTCGCGGTAGCCCTGATCCTGGAGCAGCCGCACGAGCTTGGCCTGCGTCAAGCGCGGCTCGGCCGTCAGTTGGTCTACGTCGTCAGAGGAAAGCCGGACGACCTGCTGCGCTCGCAGGCGCTCGACGAGGCCCCAGGCACGCTCATGCTCGCGGGTCTGTACGTCGCGCAATAGCGCGTTGAGCTGCGCGTCATCGGGGTTGACGTTGTATACGAGCAGGTGCAGTAGCTCGCCGCGATAATCCGCCGTGAATTCGATGCCCGGTACGACCCGCAGACCGTGTGGCGCTCCGCGGCGTGTCACCGGGACAATCGCCTCGGTCGAGTCGTGGTCCGTGACGGCACAGACGGACACGCCGGCCGCGATGACGGCATCGGTCAACTCTTCCGGCGTCCAGCGGCCGTCGGAGACCAGCGTGTGGAGGTGCAGGTCCACGCCGGCTGTCGGCGCCAGAGGCCGGTCAGCGTTGGTCATGTCACTCCTGCTAGGTCGGCGGTGCTTGGCGCGACAAGACCGCGGCGGACGAGCGTCGTTCCCTGGGCAAGGGTGTGTCGGAGGCGCTGGGCGCGCTCCGACCACTCGTCATCGTCGTCGCCGGCCGCTCCGGCGAGTGCCTGGTGAAGCTGCTGCGCCAAGTCGAGCGTCCGGTGCAAGGTCAGCACGAGGTCGCCGGCCGCAATGTCCATCCTCTCTAGGATACTGCCGAGCGAGGCGCCCCGGCCCCAGTCTTGGACCGGTCCGTAGAACATCGGGTTCGGGCCGCGCGCCAGGGCAGCGCCGGCCTGATCGGCGTGGCCCGCGATCTCGGTGGCGAGTGCTTGTAGGCGCTCACGTGTAGCCAATAGCCGGGCCGAGACGAAATACCGATTGTAGCCCGGCACGTCGCGGTCGTTGCAAAACCAGGAGAGGGTTTCCATCAGATCGCTGGCGGGTAGGTCGTCCAAGATGCCCTGCCACGTAGCCTCCGCCAAGACTAACTCGGCCGGATGATCTATCCGCCCCAGCAGCGCCGTCTGGGGGGAGGAGCCGTTGTTGCGGCCGTAGCGGTGCAGCGTTGCCAGGATGCCAGCGGCCAGTGCCTCGCCTTGCGCCGTAGCCTCCGCTTCCAGGTGTTCTACCTCGGCGAGCGCAGCCGGCAAGTCCTTCTCGACTGCTGCCCGGCGTCGCCAGACCTGCTCGTGCTCCCGGCGGGAGGTACAGGAATGGCAAGGGGAGGCGTGCGACTCAAGCGCGGCCTGTTTGGCCACCGCCTCGGACTCTCGCGCGGCCCGTTCCGCCGCGGCGACCTCGGCCGCCGTTGTATTCGTGCCGTTGGTGGAACCAGCCATCACGCCGCGCAGCCGCAAAGCCCGGAAGGCTTGCTGGCTGGCTACACGGCGCAAACGACCGGCATTCAGGCGCAACTGCCGATACTCGTCCAGCGTGGTTGCCTCGACACCTGGCAGCGGGCAGTCGAATGTATGTGCCGCGGCGCTTCGGCGCAAGCTGTCCACAGCAGCGGTGGCGTGGCGCACGGCGTTGTTTGTCTGGTGGTGGCGGAGGGTGGCTTGGAGCAGCCGGCGTACCTGCTCTTTCGCGGTGCCATTGTGGTTGGTAAGCATGACGGCAGACTGCAAGCGTGGCTGGAAGAGGCTTCGGAACGGCCCAGGGGTCGCCGTGGCGAGCGCTTGGACTTCATGGGCCGACACCCAGGGCGAGTAGACGTTGACGACGGAAGCCAGCGCGTCGCCGGGCCGACCGGCCGTGCGCGCCAGGCGAGCATACTCCGCGGCGCTCAGGCTCCGGCGCGTGCCGCGGTTGAGTACCGTCGGCTCACCGACCACGACGAAACGGGCCGTGACGGTGCTTTCGTTGGCCAGGGTAGCGGTCGCAAAGACCATATCGAGTAGGTCGGCGTCCAGCAGCGCCTCGACAAGACGCTGCAAGGCCGGCAGCAGCCCGGCGTGGTACACGGCAACCCCTTGCTCGATAAGCGCGGTCAGTCGTCCGACTTGGGGCAGGTCCCGATCATCGGCGGGCAGCGTGTGCAGGTAGGATGTGACCACTGAGCGGCGCTTGCGTTGCAGCGATCGGGAACCGCGCCGCGCCGCCGGGGCGCACTCCGCAGCCCGTTGCTCGCAGCTCCGCTGACCGGAGACGTAGTAGAGTGCCGGCAGCAGCTCCGCGCGGCGCAGCACCCGGAGCACGTCGGCCGCGTTGGGCATGTCCGCCGGCTGCGCGCCGGATGATCGGCCGTTAGACCGCCGCGATTCGCCGCCGACCGGCAGTACCTCTGCTGCGGCCGCTCCGTCCGTGCCCACCAGCGGATGCAGCCGGTTGTCCCAGAGGTAGAGGTGCTCCAAGGGCACGGCCCGCGCTTCGTGACGCCGCAGGCGCGTCGGGCCGCGGACCCGCGTCAGCCACGTCGCCAGCTCTGCGGCATTGCCCACCGGGGCCGATAGGCAGAGGAGCGGGAGTGCGGAGGGCAACTGGATTATCAACTCTTCCCAAGCCGTCTCTTGCTCAGGGTCGCTGAGGAGGTCTATGTCGTCAAAGATGACGTAGCCGGCGTCTTGGAGCCGGTCGGGAGCGGTAAAGAGCACTGAGCGCAGCGTTGCCGGGGTAGCGACCACGAGGGGGGGCTCAGGCTGATGGCGCGCAGACTTGGTCAGCAGGCCAACATCATCCGGTCCGAGGGCGGCCTGCCACTGCCGGTAGCGGCGCAAGGCCAACGCTTCATTTGGACTGGCGTAGAAGGCGCGCTGGCCGGAGCGCCGCGCACGCCTGATAGCGTACTCAGCGATGCCGGCGGCGGTACCGGCCTGCAGCGTAGTGACCAATAGTGCCTGGCCTCGGTCCAGATCGTGCCGTATAGCTGCCGGTAGGGCCGGTGGCTGTGTGGCCAAGCTGCTTGTGCTTTCCTGAGCCGTTGTCATCGGGCTTGTTGACCTCCTCCGAGTCATTGGGACCGTAGTCGTTGCTAGCCATGGCGGGGCGTCGTGCCCCCCGGTCGGGCTGGATTGCGGCGCAAGCCGCAATGACGGGGGGCGGGGGGTAGGTGTGTAGCTCCACGTGGCGAGATGGAGAACGCGACGGGGGTAGGGAAGGGATACCACTAGGAGTATCGCTGGCGCCCTGGCCCCTTGTGAAGGGCGCGCGGCTGGCTATCGAGGTATGTTCTGTGAGCATGGATGAGGAACACAGCGGGGTCAGGTGGCCCCGGCACGGCCACTAGCGGGCCGCGCGTTGTTATGATGACTAATAATACCCTATTCTGAAGGTGCTGTGCATTAGAGCCTACCTTGATCGGGGCCGGCACCCGGGGCTGAGAAGCAGCGGGGAGTAGAGGAACGTCGTCCCGGTCGGAAAGCAAATCAAGCTATGAAGATTCGCTCGCTCACGGTTGGCGTGCCGCTGCGGTGGCCCTTCGCACCGACAGCCCTGGACGACATAGGTGCTTTTGCGTGGGACCTGCGGGCGCGGCTCACCGACGGCGGCTATGAGGTCCAAACCGTGCGGCTGGCTGGCCCGCCGTTGAGTACCATCTTGGCCGGGGCTGATAGCGGAGAGGCGCTGGCCTACGCCCGCGCGCTCGAAACGGCGGCCCGCGAGCGCGGATTCGAGTACGTGTCGGCCGGTCCGGTCCGCATTCTCGACGCGCCGTCCCCTCGGCATCGCCACGCCGCGCTCGACCTCATCAACGTGCTCCCGGAGATCGTGCGGACCACCGAAGTGACCTTCTGCTCCGTGCTGGTGGCCAGCCACAACGGGGGTGTACACTTGCCGGCCGTCGAGCGGACGGCCGCGGCTATCGCCGACATCGCGCGGACCACTCCCGACGGCTTCGGCAACCTGCGCTTCGCGGCGCTCGCCAACTGCCCGCCGCACATCCCGTTCTTCCCGGCGGCCTACCATGAGGGCAGCCACCCACGATATGCCCTCGCGTTGGAGGCAGCGGACGTGGCGGTCGAGGCCTTCACGAACGCGGCGAGCCTGGACGAGGCCCGACGGTGCCTGATTGCCGCGCTGGACGGGCACTGGCAGCGCCTAGAGCGCATCGTCCGCCCACAGCAGTCTTTCTTAGGCGAGGTGGAGGACGATGCAGCAGTGGCGTTTGGCGGCGTGGACCTGTCGCTGGCGCCGTTCCCGGACGATGAGCGGAGCATTGCCGTGGCGCTCGAACGGCTGGGTGTAGCGCAGTTCGGTGCCTCCGGTACGCTCTTTGCCGCCGCCGTACTGACCAGCGCGCTCGGCTCCGTACACATGCCGCGGACGGGGTATTCCGGCCTGATGCTGCCGGTTCTCGAGGACTCCCGCTTGGCGCAGCGCGCCAGCGAGGGGCTGGTCAGCGTGGATAGCCTGCTGCTCTATGCGGCGGTCTGCGGCCTCGGCCTCGATACCGTGCCCCTGCCCGGTGATACGGGCAGCGATGAACTGGCGGCGATCATCCTGGACATGGCCACGCTGGCCGCCCGCCTCGACAAGCCGCTGACGGCGCGGCTGTTCCCGGTGCCCGGTGCCCGTGCCGGTGACCGCACGGCCTTCGACTTCCCCTACTTTGCGAACAGCCGCGTCCTAGCGGTGCGTGGCCTCGGCGCCGCCGCGCTCTTGGCGAAAGGCGAGGTCGTGCGGCTTTAGCGGCGGAGTAGTCGGTTCAACTCTTGGGTGGTTGATAGCTGGAGGCGGCCGCCTTGCTCATCGCCGCCAGCCCATCCTCGAGGGGCATGAGCACAGTTGTCTTGGCGGCGCTCACGGCTCCACCCGCGGCGAAGGCCATGGCCAGAGCAGCCATGCTCACGTTGTCCGGCATCTCCACGACGCCGATTAGGTCGGACTCGCCAAACGCGTACCAGACCCCGACGATGGTGCCGCCGAGCTCTTCGACGCTGGCGCGTGCGCGATCAGCGACGTTCTGGGGATTCTGCAACTGCGCCGCCCACGCTTCGCGTGTATATGTGGCCTGGTACAGATAGTACGCCATCGCAATCCTCCTCCTCGCAGGCCCGCATCAGGTAGCCGGTGCGGTGGGCCGACGGTACCCCGAACTGTGCAGGACCTCAATCGAGCGAGGGCGCTGCGCGGGGACTAGACGGCGCCAGTTGGGTGCAGTGAGGTGCGGGCGGCGGGATCAACTGGCGGGTGGTCGGTAGCTGGAGCCGGCCGCTTTGCCCATCGCCGCCAACCCATCCTCGAGGGGCATGAGCACGGTCGTCTTGGCCGTACCCACCGCGCCGCCCGCGGCAAAGGCTAGAGCAAGCGCAGCCATACTGACGTTGTCAGGCATCTCCAGGATGATGATCAGGTCGTACTCACCGAAGGCATACCAAGCGCCAACGACGTTGCCGCCAAGCTCTGCCACTGGCCCCGCGATGCGTTCCGTGACGTTCCGGGGGGTCTGAAGCTGTGTTGCCCAGGACTCCTGGCTATAGGCGACCTGATATAAGTAGTGTGCCATCGCCTTCCTCCTTCTCACAGGCCCGCGCCGGGTGGACCGCTTCGCGGACAATTGGGAATGCCAGTTAGTTGCCGGCCGCCAGGCGCCAGAGCGTGCCGCCAAGAGTCAGTGCATACGCCTGACCGTCCTCGTTGAAGCCGGGGGAGAGGGCCACCGATACTACAGTGCGCGACTCCAACCCGGCGTTCACCGCCTGCCAGGTCAAGCCCTCGTCGTCGGAGCGGTACACGCCCTCGCTGGAGCCAATGAAGAGCGCCCGGCCCCAGACCCCGCCGCTCGTAAGGGCGATGGACAGCACGCCGCTGGAGGGCCGGCCGACACGCTCGGCGATCCAGAGGGCTTTCCCGCCAAACATCGGCCGCAGCACCAGCGTCCCGAGACCTACAAAGAAGCGGTTACGCGCGTCCTCCTGATCACCGCGATAGTCGTCCGGTAGTCCAAAGGCGGCCCAGCGGGAGCCGCTCAACTGCTCGATGATCGGCGTCCATTTCTCGCCGCCGTCGAGCGACCGCCAAATCGTCACGGTGCTGGCCAGGAGATCCTGGCGCCACGCGGCACGGGCACCAGGAGCGCGCACGCGGCCCAGGCGAGCGGCGCCAACTTGCGAATACGTGCCGACGAGGACCGTGCGGTCGCGGCGATACTGCGGCGAAAGCGCCACACCGATCAGCATTTCTTCGTTGGTGGGCGGCTGGATCGCCGACCATGTGGCGCCGCTGTCCATCGAGAGCATCAGTCGCTGCCCGACGACCGCTGCACAGACGCTCTCCTCGTTGGGTGTGCCGCCAGCGCACGTCACCATGCGTACCGCGTCCTTGTCTAGGCCGGCGATAACAGACTCATCCTCATCCTCATCGCCCTCGGGGAACTCCGCGCGTTCCCACTGTGCCCCGGAATCGGTCGAGCGATAGAGGCCGTCGTCGGTCGCCGCAAGGAGGACATGCTCCGGAAGCGGTCGCGGCACGACGGCCAACGAGAGCACCTGATTCGTCGGCAGCGCCCCGACCGGCTGCCAGGTCGCCCCGCGGTCAGCGGACCGCAGAACGCCGTCTTCGATGCCGGCCGTGTAGAGCACGCCGTCGTGGTCAAAGCTCGGTGAGAGCGCCAGCGCAGACATCGAGCGGGCGGCGAGGCCCTGGCTCGCTGGCGTGGTGGTGCCGTCCGACGCGACACGCATAATGCCGGTTTGGTGACAGCCGGCGAGGATCGCGCCGTCTGGCTGACCGAGCAGCGCCATCACAGCCTCGCCATCGGCGCCGTGCGTCTGCCAGGTCTTACCGCCGTCGGTGGAGCGGAAGACCCCACTCCCCGCGGTGCCGGCAAAGATGGTGCGGTCATGCCCAAAATCCGGTGAGACCCAGAGCGCATTCACCGGCGGCGGCTCGCCTCCATCGGCATCCGCCAGTCCGTCGTTCACGGGCCGCCAGCGCATGCCACGGTTGGTAGAGCAAAAGATTCCGGCGTCTTCGGTGCCAACGAAGATTGTGCCGTCGTCCGGGAACTCGGGGGAGAAGGCAATGGCCTGCACCGCTTCGGTGGGCAGGCCGCGGACCCGCCGCCAGGCGCGGGCGCCGTTGGTCGAGCGGTAGAGGCCGTCTGTGGCGGCGCAGAAGACGATTTCGTCCTCGTCGAAGGCCGGCGAGACGGCCAACGCCATGATGGACAGATCGGCGAGGCCGAAGTTCGCCGTAGACCACGTGTTCCCGGCGTTCGTAGAACGCTGGATGCCTTCGTACTGGGTGGCGGCCAGGATCGTGCCATCGCTGGGAAAGCGGGGGGAGAGGGCGATGGCTGTGACCGGCGCGGCGGCCTGCCAAAACTCCATGCGCGCCCACGTGTAGCCGCCGTCGCGGGAGCGCATGACGCCGCCGCCGAGGGAGCCGGCAAAGACCGTAGGCTCCCGGTCGTACTGCGGCGAGACGGTGATCGCCTGCACATAGGGGCTGCTCAACCCCTCGTTCTGTGGCTCCCAGGTCTGGCCGTTGTCCAGCGAAATGAAGCAGCCGGACGTCGTCCCGGCGAAGAGCGGTTGTGTCTCGTCCTCCGCAAGGGGGGCTGGTGTGCTCAACGCGAGCACCGTGCCACCCCAGCCGCCGGCGGGCGAGACCAGATCCCAGCGGTCACCCGGTGGTGGGAGCGGCTCCGCCGGCGCCGCGGCGGGCGCGCCGCCGGCGCGCTGGCGGGCACGCTCGGTCGGGAATTGGACGATCTTCGGCTCCCCTGATTGCATACGTTGCGCCTACCTCTCTTCTAAGGATTGACCTCTGGCTCCTGGTTCTTGGTGCGTACCTGGGCGTCGGTGGTCAGCGCCATGACGGCGCCGCTGATGGCCGTCTCCAGGCCGATGCGGACGATCTTGAGCGGATCGAGCGCCTGCGACTGTCGCATGTCGCTGATCTCGCCGGTGGTGGCATCGAGCGCGTGGCCCGGCCCCGCCTCTTTGGCTGCGGCAATGGCGGCGCGGCCATCGTGACCGGCGTTCTCGGCGATCCAATAGGCCGGTGCTTCGAGCGCCCGTGCCAGGACCCGGATGCCGGCGGCGACACCATCCGGGCTAGAGGTCTCATGCTCGGTGGCCAGCGATTCCAGGGCGGGAATGCAGGCCATATAGGCTGCGCCCCCGCCGGGCACCACGCCTTCCTCCGCCGCGGCGCGGGCTGCAGACACCGCCTCTTGCGCGCGCTGCTTTAGCTCGTCGCGCTCGCGCTCGGTGGGGGCCGCAACCCGCAGGATGCCGCAGCCGCCGGTGAGCTTGGCGATCCGCTCGCGCAGCTTGGTGCGCTCGAACTCGTTCTCGGCATCGGGAATGGTTTCTTGGATTTCCGCCGTGCGTTGTTGGATCGCTGCGTGGCTCCCGGCTCCGCCGATGATGCTGTGGAAGTCGCGGTTGGCCCAAACGCGCCGCGCACGTCCCAGATCGGCGAGCGTCGCTTCACGGAGGCGCTCGCCGGCATCTTCGGAAATGAACCGTGCCCCCGTTAGGACGGCGATGTCCTCGAGGATGCGAATACGCCGGTCGCCGGCGCCGGGGGCTTTGACCCCCAGGCAGCGCAGAGTGCCCTTCTGGTTATTGGACACCATCAGCGCCAATGCCGGACCGCGAATGTCGTTGGCGAAGATGACCAGCCCGCCGGCCTGTAGCTCGTCCTTCACCTCCATGACCTGTTCCAGGAGGGGGAGGACATCCTCGACTTTCTCCAGGTTCGTGTCGGTCGAGATAATGATGGGGTTCTCGATCGTGGCTTCCATCCGGCTGAGGTCGTCGCAGAAGTAGGCCGACCAATAGCCACTATCCCATTGCAGGCCTTCGATATATTCGCGGTCTATCTCCAGGCCGACGTGCTCTTGGACCAGGATGACGGCGTCCGTGCCGAGGATGTCGAGAATCTCGGCGATATAGGCACCGATCTTGTCGTGCCCGGCAGCCGCGACGGCCAGGGCCTCGATCTGCTCTTCCGTTTCCATGGGTATCGCCAGGTCTTCGAGCACCTTGACGCACTCGGCGAGACCCGCTTCCACCCCCCGGCGCACCATCATCGCGTTCGTGCCGGACGCGACGACTCTGGTGGCCTCGTCCAGGAGGGCTTGCGCGAGGACGGCGGTGGTGGCGGCCCCGTCGCCGACGTTCTCCCGCACCTGCCACACCATGTGGCGAATCATCATGGCGCCCATGTCTTCCCAGTGGTTGGGGATGCCAATGATGCGCCGGGCGATGGTGGCCGCGTCGGCCAGCACTTCCGGCGGGCGGGCGGTGGAGAGCGACTCCATCACGACCGTGCGGGCAACGGGGCCGAGGGTTACCCGGAGCGTGGTGGCCATGGTATCGAAGCCGCGCTTGATATTCGCACGTGCATCGCGGCTCAACACTACACCGTAGGGGTCAACGTCGGGTGGCGGTGGGTAGCGCTCGTCTTCGGGCTTGGCTAGATGTGGAGCACGCGGATCGGCAACGCGAGCAGAACTGGGCCTAGGCATACCGGTTCCTCCGAACGTAGGAAGGTATCGGCTTTGCTCATTGGGCTAGTCACTTCGCACCCCCGGCCCCCCATGCGGGACTACGCCTCAACAAGCCTTGTAAACTACGCTTCTCTGGTTGACGCCTACATTGTACCTGTTTTAGCCAGGATTGGCGCAAATAGTGACCGAATGGTGCGGCAGCCGCCCTCCGGACCGCCAGTACATGGCCTGACCGCTGCCCACCGGTCACCGGTCAGGACCTACGTATCGAAGAGGTCGCTGATTGGGCAGGTGAAGCCGGGGAGCACCGCCGCACCGTCGAGCGTGTCGTTGTCGGTGAGCATCACCGCTGCCTGGTCCGGCTCGTACACATCCACCGTGCGCGTGTCGGGCTGCACGACCCACACCAGCGCCACGCCATAGCTCAACCACATCCGGGCCTTGTCGCGGACCGCGCGCCGAGTGTCGCTGGGAGAGACGATTTCCACCACCAGATCGGGGGGCACCTCGGCGTAGCCCGTAATCCGCACGTCCGTTGGCAGCCGCGCTGCCGAGAAGTAGGCGATGTCCGGCTCGCGCACGGTATCCGGGTCGCGCTCCAACCAGACGCCCACGTCCGAGGCCACCAAGGTACCCAGCTTCCGCGGCATGATGAAGATGCCCAAGAGAATGCCCAACTTCATTGCGATCTTGCCGTGCTCCACTCCCGAAGACATGATCTCGTGAAATACCCCCCGGATCAGCTCGCCGCGCACACCCTGGCTATCCAGCCGCAGGAGGTCGTCAGCAGTCAGCAGCTTGGTCGCTGTGATCGCCATAGTCGTCTCCTTCCTGGCTGCTCCGCGCAGAGGTTTCGGCCCCCCTATGGCCCCCCGCTTCGCAGGGGGAGGGGCGCAACATGCTGCGCCCCTACGGGGGCCGGGGGTGAGGTGTGCCGCCCGTCGAGTATGTAGCCGCGCTACGCCCGCTCGATGGCGTCGCGTAGCTCGCCGCCGTTCTGCTTGAACCAGTTGTGCAGGATCGAAATATCGGTGCCGATACAGAAGTGGCGGACGCCCATCTCCAGGTACGGCGCGGCCTCGTCCGGGCTGCTGATCTCGGCCCGCGCCGGAATGCCCATGCGCTGGCAGGTCTCGAAGACCTTCTGCTTCGCGGCTTGCACCTCGGGATGCTGGGGCTGACCGGCCCGACCGATGCTCATCGAGTAGTCCGACGGTCCCCACTGGACCATGTCTACGCCGTCTACCGCCAGAATCTCATCCAGCTGCTCCACCGCTCCGCGCTTCTCGATCATGAGCACGACCACGATGTCGTTGAGTGCCTGCACGTAGTCCGGCGTGCCGCCGTAGCCCATGTAGAACGCCCGGCGCATCCCGACGCCGTGGAGTCCGCCGTCGGAGGGTGTTTCCGGCCGGACGGCCTGCACGCAGTCCCGCGCGTCGGCGGCGCTGCGGCAGTCGGCAAAGAGGACGCTTTGGAAGCCGGAGCCGATGGCTCGCTGGGCCGTGAAGCGGCGCGGCTCTTGGTCAACTTTGATCATCGTGCCGAGGTCGAAGATTTCGGCTGCGCGGCACAGATGGTCCAAGTCGTGAAGATCGAAGGGGGCGTACTCGGAGACAAACTCGACGTAGTCGTAGACGCCGGTATGGCCGACAACCTCGATGATCGAGGGCCAGGCGCTGTGGACGTGCGTGCCGAGCGACGGCTGCCCGGTGTTCAACAGCGTGCGTAGTTTGTTCTCTCTCATGGTAGCTCCTTTCGCGGCGCAGGAAATCGGATCGCGCGTAACTGCGTGTCCCGGCGCAAGGCGGTGCTCGGCCGCGACCAGTTACACAGTTGCGCGCTCAAGCCTACCAGGTCCGCCGCCGGCCGGCTCGGAAGCAGTACAATAGTCGCCAGCGTAGATTGTGCAGCCAGGTTCTTTATGCGTTGGCGCGAGTTCCGCATTCAGGCAAGCGCGGAAGCGGCGGAAGCCGTCGCGGCGCTCTTCCGCCGCTGGGGCGGCGACGTGCTGGTCGAGCATCCGCTGGTCCAGACCGGTGACGCCGACGAGTACGACACGCCGGCCGAGGCGCTGCGGACGATCCGCACCTATGTCTCCGAGGACGCCGACTGGCAACGGGCGGAGCAGGAGATTGTCCGGGCCGTCGGCATTTTGCGTGCCTTCGACCTGGCACCGCTCGGTGCGCTGGATATGCGGTGGACGGCGGAGGAAGACTGGGCGGTTGCTTGGCGGAAGCACTATCACACGCTCCGGGTGGGCCGGCGGTGGGTCGTCACCCCCTCGTGGCTCGACTATGCGCCCCGGTCCGACGATCTCGTGATCACGCTCGATCCGGGGCTGGCGTTCGGCACGGGACTCCACCCGAGCACCCAGCTTTGCCTTGAGCTGCTGGAGACGCTGCCCGTGCAAGGCGCCCATGTGCTGGACCTCGGGACCGGCTCCGGTATTCTGGCCATCGCTGCCGCGCGGCTGGGCGCGGCGCAGGTGCTGGCGCTCGACGTAGACGCGACGGCGGCGCGCACGGCCGGCGAGAACGTCGGTGTGAATGGGGTAGCCGATGTCGTGACCGTGCGCCATGGGACGCTCGGCATACAGATGCCAGCGACCGCAGATGGCGCGACGCCCAACTGCCTTGCTCCAGCGGCGCAGTTCGACCTCGCTATCGCCAATATCGTCGCGCGAGTAATCAGTGAGCACGCGCATCAACTGGCCGGCGCCATGCGGCCGGGCGGGCGGCTTATCGCGAGTGGCATCCTGGCCGAGCGGGAAGCAATCGCCGTTGATGCGTTGACACAGGCGGGGTTTGCACCGGCCGCGCGACGCACCCGCCGGGACTGGGTTGCCTTGCAACTCATGCGGCGCGACTGAGGGGACAGACTCCCCACCTCACCGATAGCATGTTCGGCAGAGACGTTTTTCGGTGGCCGCTCTCTGGTAGAATGGGCTGCCAGTCGGTACAGGGGGCGGATGGGGCTGGCCCCGACTGGGGGATTAATAGGCGTTGCCATATCCCGGCGGGAGGCACTGATGGCGGATTGTGTGTTCTGTGGCATTGCGGATGGTCGTATCCCGGCGAAGATCGTGTGCGAGGATGAGAACACTATCGCCTTCCGCGATCTCAGCCCGCAAGCGCCCACGCACATACTGGTCATACCGCGGTGCCATATCGCCTCCGTCGCCGACACGGACCGCTCCGATACCGGAGTACTGGGCGCCGTGCTGGCGACTGCGGTCGAGGTTGCTGCTGCCGAGGGACTGGATCAACCGGGCTACCGATTGGTCATCAATCACGGTGCAGACGGTGGGCAGTCCGTCGGTCACCTGCACGTCCACCTCTTGGGCGGTCGCCCGATGACGTGGCCGCCAGGGTAGACTCGGCGGTACAGCGGGCGTGGTTAGTCGGTCGTTCTCAGGGTAATCATGGCCTCTTCAGCATCGGCCGAAACGAATACCAGTAGCGGGAGCCTCCCGCGACTCCCAGCCATAGCCGCACGGCGGTGGCTCCCTATCTTGGCGGCCGTCGTGGGGGGACTGGTGCTGGTTGCCGCTGCTACCACCATCCTCACGCTGGACATCGGGACAGATCGGCCGGCGCTGTCTGCCGGCGAGGTAGCCGAGACGACGATACTTGCGCCGCGCCGCGCGACATATGTGAGTCAAGTGCAGACTCGGGCGCTGCGCGCGGAGGCGGCAGGGCAGGTAGGCGACTACTCCGACTACGATGCCAGCCTGCTGCGGCGTCTCCGCACGAACGCCACCGAGGCGCTGAACGCCATCGGCGACGTCCGCAAAGCCGGCGATACTACAACTGCGGAGCGGCAGCGGCAGATTGCCGCGATTATCCCCAACCTCCCGGCGCGGAGCGTGGCACTCATGGCAGAGTTGCCTGACGCCGACTGGCTGGCGGTTACTGCCGAAACCTCGCGTATTCTTGACAATCACATCGCGCAGCGTATCCACGAAGACGAGTTGGCCGACGTTCACGGCCAGGCCGTCGCCGCGATTAATCAGTCGCTGAGTAGCGACCAGATAGCGGTCGTGTCGGTGCTCGTCCGCGAATACATTCAGGAGAACCTGATCTACAATGCCGTGGCGACCGAGGAGGCACGACAACAGGCCCGTGACGCGGTGCAGCCGGTTACCGCGACCGTGGAGCTTAGTGAGGTGATCGTGCGGGCCGGTGAAACCCTGACAGAAGACGACATTGAGGCGCTCAAGGCAGTGGGATTGTCGCGGCGAACGCTGCGACTCGAACTGCTACTTGGAACCGCGCTCTACGTTGGCCTATTGGTCAGCCTGTTCCTGTACTATGTCAGCATTTTCCAGCCGGCCACGTTTAGCCAGCCACTGCAGTTGACCGGCGTGCTGGCCTCCATCGTCATCCCGCTGTTCGTGACCAAGCTGGTGCTGCCGACGACGCATTGGGCGGTCTACGCGATCCCGCTGGCCACCGGGGCGATGGTACTTAGCAGCTTGCTCGCCCCCCGGTTGGCCTTCGCGTGGTGTGCTGCAACGGTGTTGCTCCTAGCACCGCTCTATAACGGCAACCTCGAGCTTATCACCCTCAGCTTTGCCACCACCGCGGCCGGGGCACTTGGGGCACGGCGGATCGAGCGGATGCATACGTTCTTCGTGGCCGGTCTGCTCGTGGCCGTCGCCGGTCTCGTGATCGTGGTTGCCTTCCGATTGCTGAACCAAGATTACGACCTGGTCGCCATGACGCCGTTGGTCCTGGCAACGCTCGGCAACGGAGCACTGGCAGCGGTGCTCACGCTGGGTATCTCCGGACTGGCCGGCATCCTGTTTGGCGCTACGACGACGATGCAGCTGCTGGAGTGGGCACACCCGGGGCAAACGCTGCTCCGCCGGCTGGCGCTCGAAGCGCCCGGCACGTTCCACCACAGCATGTTGGTGGCCAACCTCGCCGAGCAGGCTGCCGAGCGTATCGGGGGAAACCCGCTCTTGGCGCGCGTAGGCGCTTACTACCACGATATCGGCAAGCTCCACCGGCCTTACTACTTCATCGAGAACCAGATGGACGGGGAGAACATCCACGACCATCTTGGCCCACAGGAAAGCGCACTGGCCATCATCGAGCACACGGCCAAGGGCCTGGACCTCGGGCGCCAGCACCGCCTCCCGCGACGCATTCAGCGCTTCATCGCCGAGCACCACGGCGATATGTGCATGCAGTATTTCTATCGGCGGGCAGTCGAGGATAATGGCCATGGGCCAGTGAGCGAGGACCAGTTCCGCTACCCCGGCCCCAAGCCGCAGACTAAGGAAACAGCCCTGGTGATGCTGGCGGATAGCGCCGAGGCCGCGGTTCGCTCGGCAACGACGGCCCCCTCGGCGACGCGGCAGTCGGCTCAGAGTATCGCGGCGCTGGTCACTCGTGTGGTGGACGAACGGATATTGGAGGGTCAACTCGACGATTCGACGCTGACACTCCGGGACCTCAAGAGCATTAAGTTGTCGTTGACGCAGCAGTTACAGGGTATCTACCATCCGCGCATCGAATACCCCAAGACGACCACCGACCCGGCCAGGCTGCCCAGTCCCGACGCCGAGCGTGCTGCTGGCGGTTGACCCGTCGTATGCGGCCGACGTAGACCCGGCGTGGGTAGAGCAGGTGGTGACTGCGGTCCTGGCCGCGTTGCATTCTCCCCTCCCTCCGGCGGTCGAAGTGTCGGTGACAGTTGGGGATGAGGCATGCTTACACGACCTGAACAAACGTTATCGTGGGGTTGACCGTCCCACCGATGTGTTGGCCTTCCCGCTGCAAGCGCCTGAAGATCGGGAATCGTTCGTGACGCTGGCAGCGGCCGACCGGCAGTTGGGCGACGTAGTGATCTGTTACCCCCGAGTGCAGCGGCAAGCGCGCACCTACGGACATACCGAGCAGCACGAGCTGGCCTACCTGCTGATTCATGGCGTGCTGCATCTGGTGGGGTACGATCATCACCGGGACGAGGACTTCGCGGCGATGCGTGAGCAGGAGGAGCGTATTCTTGGACAGCTCGGCCTCACTGACAACCTCTAGCCGGCGGCGTTTCCGCAGCAGTCTATGCTACGCCTGGTCCGGCGTGTCCCACGCGGTACGGAGCCAGCGTCACGTGCGGTTTCACCTTGGCGCCGCCGTTATGGTGCTGGCGGCGGCGGTCCTGGTCGGTGTTACTCCTTTAGAGTTGGCGGTGCTGCTTGTGGCGATTACCCTCGTCCTGACGGCTGAACTGTTCAACACGGCCATCGAGGTTATCGTTGATCTCGTATCACCGGAGCCGCACCCGCTGGCCAAAGTCGCCAAGGACGTGGCCGCCGGCGCCGTCCTGGTGAGCGCCGGTGGGGCGGTGTTGGTCGGGCTGGCGATCTTCCTGCCGCGGGTTGCGCGTCTGGTCGGTCAGTGGGCGGGCTGATGGAGTTGTATCGCGCCCCGGCAAAGATCAACCTGGCGCTCGAAATCCTGGGCCGCCGGCCGGACGGCTTCCACGAGATAGCCTCGGTGATCCAGGCGGTTGGTCTCTATGACGAGCTGGGCGTCGCTCCGGCCGAAACCCTCCGCTTCACCTGCGACCGGAGCGCGCTCTCCGGCGCAGACAACCTGGTGGTCCGGGCGGCGCGGGCGTTGCAGGACGCCACCGGCTGCCGTCGGGGCGCGGAGCTGCGGCTGTGCAAAGGCATTCCCGTCGCGGCGGGACTGGGTGGCGGCAGTAGCGATGCCGCGGCGGCGCTCGTGCTGCTGAACCGGTACTGGCACTTGGGCCTGACACTAGGTGAGCTATCCCGCATTGGCGCCACCATCGGCTCGGACATTCCCTTCTTTTTGGCCGGACCGACGGCGGTCGTAAGCGGACGCGGCGAACGGGTAGAGCTACTGCCGCCCCCGCCACTCGGCTGGGTCGTCCTCGTGCGTCCCCGCCAACCGTTGTCCACCGCTGTCGTCTATGGGGCGTTGCGTCCGAACAGCTACAGCGACGGCCGCCGGACGCGCCAGCTCGCCGCGGCCCTGCGGCAGGGCCGCGCCCCGGACTGGGCTACCGGCCTGACCAACGGACTCGCGGCGACGGCCGCCCGGCTTTGCCCCGCCATCGGCGCCATCCGCCAGCGGCTGCACGAGGCGGGAGCGGGCCACGTGCAGGTGAGTGGGAGTGGGCCGACGGTCTTTGCGCTCTGCGCGAGCGAGACGGCAGCGCGGCGGATCGCGGCGGCGGTCGGGAGCGGACGCGAGTATACTGTGTGGGCAGTGCCGTTCCACCGGAAGCCAGCCCCCTACCCTACCACTCCCCCGTTGTGACGGGGGAGGGCACGGGCCGTCCCCGCCGCCGCGTCTGCCCGCACCGGTGGAACGGCACTTGCGCGGGATGGTATGATAGTGGGTGGAGGCACGTGGGCTGGCAACGCACATCCCGCAGCAGGCAGCGCGTCTAGGATGTAGGGCAAGCCTCTGCACCGCCAGCCAGGAGTTATAGCCGTTTGGACCCCTCCAGTATATCGCCCGTCAGTCTTGTGCTGACGGGGTTAGGTTTTCTGCTACTCACGGCGCTGGCCGCCTTCTTTAGCGCCGCCGAAACCGCGGTGCTTACGGTGCCGCCGGGTCGCCTCCGGCAGTTGGCGGGTGAAGGTCAGCGTGCAGCCACCGACCTGCTGTGGCTGACCAGCCAAGGCAACCGTTTCCTCGCCACAGTCAAGCTGGCATTGACGGCGCCAATCCTCTTTGCCACAACGCTGATCGTTTGGCAGTACGGCGACTGGCTGGCCCCGCTGCTCGGCGGCAGTCAGTGGATCGCCGTCGTGATCGTGACCACGATTGCGACGCTGCTGGTCGTCCTCTTGGCGAAATACGTTCCGCGCATTGCGGCTGCACACGTGGGCGAGACGACGGTGCTGATCTTTGCCCGCCCTCTCCGCGTTACGGCTTGGCTGTGCTGGCCGTTGGTGTGGCTGCTCGATTCCCTGGCGCGCCTGCTCTTTCGCCCGCTGGGCGCCGCGCGCGTGCTCGACACCGTGCCGGTCGTAACCGAGGAGGACCTTAAGTTCCAAGTTGACGCTGCGGAGCGAGGCGGGGTGCTCGCCGAGACCGAGCGCGAGATGATCCACAGCATCTTCGAGTTGGATGATACGTTGGTGCGCGAGATCATGGTGCCGCGCGTCTACGTGGTGGCTGCGAGTGGCAACAGGACGGTGCAGGAGGTGCTCGACCGTGCCCTCGCCGCGGGTCTCTCGCGGATGCCCGTCTACGCAGACGACATGGATCACATTCTCGGCATCTTTTATGTCAAGGACGCCATGCGCGCGCTGCGCCAGGACAGTGGGCAGGAGGTGGGCCTGCGGCAGGTCCTGCGGCCGGTGCATTTCGTCCCGGAGACGAAAAGGGTCGCCGAACTGCTGCGGGACATGCGCCAGAGCAAGACGCACTTGGCCATCGTCGTAGACGAGTATGGCGGCACTGCGGGGCTAGTGACGATTGAGGACATTTTGGAGGAGATCGTCGGCGAGATTCAGGACGAGTACGATACCGAGGAAGCCCCGGTGCGCCACCTCAGCGAGCGCGAAGCAATCGTAGATGCCCTCGCACCTCTCGGGCAAGTGAACGAGCTCCTCTCCCTACGTCTCGACGCCGACGACGTGGATACCATCGGCGGCTTCGTCTACGACAGACTTGGCCGTGTGCCGGAGCCGGGCGACGAGGTGGTTGCGGACGGCGTGCGGCTCACCGTCGTGGCCATTGACGGCAACCGGATCAAGAAGGTCCGTATTCTGCGGCCGGTCCCGTCCCCGGAGAGCACGACCACCGCGGAGCCGGCCGCCTGAGTGAACCGGTCGCGCCTCACCCCCGGCCCCTCCCGCTGAGGGAAGGGGAGCATAGATTCCCGCTTTCGCGGGGAGCACCGGCGGCGGTCAGGCGTGCGGCGCAGCGTACAGCAGTCCGAGGCCGATATGGCGACAACGGCGCGTACCTATCGCACCGAGGCGATCATCGTGCGGCGCACCGACTTCGGGGAAGCCGACCGCATCGTGACGCTCTACACGGCGGCTTACGGCAAGGTGCGGGCGGTCGCGCGGGGCGTGCGGCGCCCGCGCAGCAAGCTGGGGGGCAGCCTGGAGCTGTTTTCCCATACCGAAGCGCAGCTTGCCAGGGGGCGTGACCTCGACATCATCACCCAGGCCGAGATCGTCCGGGCCTACCATCACCTCCGCGACGACCTCTGGCGCACCAGCCTCGCCTGCTATGCCGCCGAGCTGATTGATCGGCTCAATGAGGTGCGGCAGCCCAATCCACCATTGTTTATGCTCCTGCGCGACACGCTCGGCTACTTGGACGAGGGTGGGTCGGCCGAGGCGCTGGTTATGCGCCGCTTCGAGGCGCAGCTCTTGGGGCTACTCGGCTACCTGCCGGAGTTGTACCGCTGTACCGCATGTAGTGAGCGCTTGCAGCCCGGTCGCCTCTACTATAGTGAGGCCAGCGGTGGCGCGCTGTGCAGCGACTGTGGTCCGGGGCAGCAGCGCGCGCGGCCGGTGTCGGTGCGCGCGATCAAGACGCTCCGTTTGCTGGCGCAGAAGTCGCTGGACTACACCACGCGCTTGCAGGTCGGCGCGGCCACGGCAGTTGAGGTCGAGGAGCTACTGCAAGCGTCCGTGACATACATCTTGGAGCGGCGACCACGCGCCGCCGAGTTTCTCGGTCGGCTCAAGGCCGACGGTCTGGCCCCGGCAGCGGTGCGTAGCCGCTAAGATAGGGGCAAGGTAGGCGGGCCGGGGGTGAGGACCACTACGCCAATACGCTACTGGAGCAGATAGGCACCCATGAGCACACAGTCGTCGGTCAGCATGGACACCCTAGTCTCGTTGTGTAAGCGGCGCGGCATCGTCTTCCCCAATAGCGAGATCTACGGTGGTTTCGGGAGCACCTGGGATTATGGCCCCTTGGGGGTGGAGCTGAAGAACAATATCAAGCGGGCTTGGTGGCGAGACATGGTGTGGGCACGGCCCGACGTCGTGGGCCTCGACGGCGCGATCCTCTCCGCGCCCGACGTGTGGCAGGTGTCGGGTCATGTCGAGCACTTCACCGATGCGCTCGTCGAGTGCCGCTCGTGCCATCGGCGGTTCAAGGCCGACGAGCTTGGCACCAACTGCCCCCACTGCGGTGCCAGCGACTTCACCGACACGCGGCAGTTCAATACGATGTTCAAGACGTTTGTCGGGCCGGTCGAGGACGATGCCTCCGTCGCGTACCTGCGGCCCGAGACGTGCCAGATGATCTATCTCAACTTCCGCAACGTGCAACTGGCGGCCCGCATGAAGCTGCCGTTCGGTATTGCCCAGATCGGCAAAGCCTTCCGCAACGAGATCACACCCGGCAACTTCATCTTCCGCACGCGCGAGTTCGAGCAGATGGAGCTGGAGTATTTCGTCAAGCCGGATACGGCGGCGGAGTGGTTCGACCGCTGGGTGGAGGAGCGGCTGGCGTGGTACGTGCGGTACGGGATACCGCCCGACTTGCTGGAGCGGTACGAGGTTCCCGATGACGAGCGGGCACACTACTCGCTCCGCACGGTGGACATCAAGTTCCGGTACCCCTTTGGCTTGGAAGAACTGGAAGGCATCGCCAACCGCGGCGACTACGACCTGCGGCAGCACGCTGCGGCGAGTGGGAAGGAGCTTGACTACTTCGACGACCAATCTCAGGAGCATCTCATCCCGCACATTGTCGAGCCGTCGGTTGGTGTTGAGCGCCCGTTGCTGGCGTTCCTCGTGGCGGCCTACGCCGAGGAAGTAGACGCCAGGGGCAACAAGCGGGTCGTCCTGCGGCTCCATCCACAGTTGGCGCCAGTCAAGGCGGCCGTCTTCCCCTTGGTGCGCCGCGATGCCGGGTTGGTGGCGCTCGCCCAGGAAATCTATGCCACGCTGGGACCGGAGTTTCCGACGATCTACGACGAGAGCGCCGCCGTCGGTCGGCGGTACCGGCGGCAAGACGAGATCGGGACGCCGTGGTGCATCACGGTGGATCGGCAAAGCCTGGAAGACCGCACCGTGACGGTCCGCGAGCGCGATTCGATGACGCAGGAGCGCCAGCCCGTTGATGAGCTACTGCCCGAGCTACAGCGCCGCTTGCGCGAGCCGTGGGCGCCGCCGGAGCGGTAGAGGCGACGGGCGAGGACCGGGGCTATCCGGCGCCATGGTAGATACGGAGGCAGCGATGACTACCGAGACCGCGCAGATCGCTACACGAGCCGGCACCGCTCCGCTGCAGGTGCTGCGACCGGCGAATCGAGATTGCGGCACGACTCAGACGCCGGGGATGCAGCGCGAGGCCGGCGTTTCGCTGGAAACGACCGGCGCAGAGCAACTCTGGATGGGACACGTGACCGTTGCGCCGGGCGTGGAGTCGGGCGTGCATCATCATGGCGCCTGCGAATCCGGCATTTACATCATCTCCGGCCAGGCTCGCTTCCGCTCGGGACCGGACTTGTCGGAGCAAGCGGACGCCGGCCCCGGCGACTTCATCTTTGTCCCCGCGTGGGCACTGCACCAGGAGATCAACCTGAGCCAAACCGAGCCGGTTGTGGCGATTGTCTGCCGCACCGTCACCGACGACGAATTGGTCTACAACGAGGCGGCCGCGAGGTAGCCGCCATGAAAGGGCCGGCCAAGGGAACGGGTCAGTCTACAACCGGCTGATGGAAGTAATAGCAGAGGCCATCGGGGGCAGCGACAAAAAACACGTGGAGTTCCTGCCCGTCCCGCTCGTCCACCTGCCGGTCACCGCACTGAACGCCGCGGCGTTCGAGCTCCTCCTGAGCGCGGCGGATGTCGGTCACTTTGATGGCCGCGCCGTCCTGGGAAGCATCGCCGCCGTTTATCGCGAAACCGATCCGAACGCCGTCGCGCTCCATAATCACGGTGGGTACCGGCTCATCCTGGCGTCCGACCTCGGACAAGCCGAAGCAGTGCCCATACCAGGCAACTGTCTCGTCCAGATCGGTTACCGGCAATGCCAGTACGTCGTTGGCAAACGGATATGCGGCTTCAAACAGTCTGGTCATAGCACCTCCATCGGTTTCTTGTTTCGCTCCTTATGGTGGCGGCAGCCCCGGCTGTTGGCAACTCAGCCGGGTGCTTTCCCAACACGAGCTACGAATACAGTACACGTAGATCGGACGGATCGGAACCGGTGGGCTTGACGAGACGCAGACCTGGAAGGGGCGGAGCGTTTTGATACTGGTCCCGGTGACTTCATTTTTGTCCCCGCGGCGGCGGGGGAACGAGGGCAACCACAAGGGTTGCCCTTACAGTGGCCATCCGGTCTCAGGCCCGTCATTCCCGCGCAAGCGGGAATCCACCCCGCTACATTGTCACCTGTTTGCCACATAGTGCCGTTTTCGGATGAAAAATACCACTCGGAGCCACAGCAGGCACTCCGATTCTCCCAGAAGTGCCGTGCGACCTCGCGCTAACGACACCTCAGGGGATAGGATGCGTTGTTTTTACAGGACATGCCAGTTGGTAGTATAATGCTGTGGTTCCGGGCCGGCGTCACTCCGGTCCGGTGGAGACGATCACTTTCCAGGCAAGGAAGAAGGACACTGACACGATGAGTACGGCGACGGGAACGAAATGGGTCTATCGTTTCGCGGACGGAAATGCGGAGATGCGTGATCTCCTGGGAGGCAAAGGCGCTGGTCTGTCGGAAATGACCAATGCCCAGTTGCCGGTGCCACCGGGCTTCACGATCACGACGGAAGCCTGCAACGCCTACAACGCTGCCGGGAAGCAGTTTCCCGCGGAGCTATGGGACCAGACGCTCGCCGCGATGCAGGAAGTCGAGGCCGCCACGAGCAAGCGGTTTGGCGATCCGCAAAATCCCCTGCTCGTTTCGGTGCGCTCCGGGGCCAAGTTCTCGATGCCCGGCATGATGGACACAGTGCTCAACCTTGGCCTTAACACCGAGACGCTCCAGGGTTTGGCGCAGTTGACGGGCAACGAGCGCTTTGCCAACGACGCCTACCGCCGCTTTATCCAGATGTTCGGCAAGATCGTGATGGGCGTGCCCGGCGAGCACTTCGAGGAGCTCCTCGATGAGGTCAAGCAGGAGGTCGGCGCAACGCAGGATACCGACCTGACGGCCGATCAACTGGTGGACGTGGTCGAGCGCTTCAAGGCGCTGGTGCGCGAGGAGGCGGGGCAGGATTTTCCGGACGATCCGTATGAGCAGCTACGGCAAGCAATAGAAGCGGTGTTCGCCTCCTGGGACAATCCGCGTGCCTATGCCTACCGCGACTTCCACAAGTTACCCCACGATTTGGGCACGGCCGTCAACATCGTGACGATGGTGTTCGGCAACATGGGCGGGGATTCGGGGACGGGGGTGGCCTTCACCCGCGACCCGGCGACCGGGGAGCAGCGGCTCTTCGGCGAATTCCTGACGAACGCGCAGGGCGAAGACGTTGTTGCGGGCATTCGGACCCCACGCCCCATCGCGCAGTTGGCCCGCGACATGCCCGGAGTGTACCGGGAGTTCGAGGCCATCGCCGACCGATTGGAGCAGCACTACCGCGATACGCAGGACCTGGAGTTCACTATCGAGCGCGGAAAGTTGTACATGCTCCAGACGCGCTCGGCCAAGCGGACCGCCGCCGCCGCTGTGAAGATCGCCGTAGACATGGCGCAGGAAGGACTCATCAGCCGCGAGGAAGCGGTCCAGCGGGTCGAGCCGGATCAGATTTACCAACTGCTCCTCCCGCACTTCGACGAAGAGGCCAAAGCCGAGGCCTCTTCCGCCGGCCGCTGGCTGACTACCGGCTTGAACGCCTCGCCTGGCGCGGCCACCGGCAAGGCCGTCTTCGATGCCGACCGGGCCGCCGAATTGGGCGGGGCCGGTGAGGCAGTCATCCTGGTGCGGCCGGAAACAAACCCCGATGACGTGCATGGGATGCTCGTCGCGCAGGGCATTCTGACCGCGCGCGGCGGCGCCACGAGCCATGCTGCCGTGGTCGCCCGGGGCTTGGGCAAGTCATGCGTGGCCGGTGCGGAGTCCATTCTGGTGGATACGGAGCGGCGCCAGTTCACCGTCAACGGACAAGTCGTGCATGAGGATGACGCCATCAGCATTGACGGGACGACCGGCGAGGTGTTCACCGGCGTTATCCCGACGGTGGAAACGCACCTGGAAGATGAGCAGGAGCTCCAGGTGTTGCTGACCTGGGCCGACGAGTACCGGCAGCTCGGCGTGTGGGCCAACGCGGACTATCCCCGGGACGCTCAACGGGCACTGCGTTTCGGCGCGGAGGGGATCGGCCTCTGTCGCACCGAGCATATGTTCTTCGAAGAAGATCGCCTACCCATCGTGCAGCAGATGATCCTGGCGGCTGGAGAAGCCACGGCACTGGAGAACGAGTTGGCGCAGCGCCAGGCAGCACTTGCTGTAGCAGAGGGTCGCCGCGCGCGTGTAGCGGCCAGACGGCAGGTGGCCGAGCAGGAGGCCAAGGTTGCAGCTTCGGCAGAGGTCACGGGGTATCGGGAAGCGCTCCAACGGTTGCAGGAGGTCCAGACCGAGGACTTCCGCGGCGTGCTCGGCACGATGGCCGGCCGGCCGGTGATTATCCGGCTACTCGACCCACCGCTCCACGAGTTTCTACCCAACTACGAAGAATTGCGGGTCCAACTCCTGGAGCTAACGCATCGGGGTGTTTCTCCGGCCGACCGGGACGAGACCGAGTACCTGCTACAGGCTGTCGGCCAGATGACCGAGGCCAATCCGATGCTTGGTATGCGTGGCTGCCGGCTGGGCCTGCTGTACCCCGCCATCTACGCCATGCAGGTGCGGGCGATCCTCGGCGCCGCGAGTGACCTGGCCCAGAACGGTGTGGATATCCGGCCGGAGATCATGATTCCGTTGGTCGGTCACGTCAACGAGCTGAAGATGGTCCGCGACCAACTGGAGGAGGTCGCGGCCGAAATCGAGCAGGAAACCGGCCAGGACCTACACTACAAGTTCGGCACCATGATCGAGCTGCCGCGGGCGGCGCTCACGGCCGACGAGATCGCCGAGCACGCCGAGTTCTTCAGCTACGGCACCAACGACTTGACCCAGACGACCTTCGGATACTCCCGCGACGACGCCGAGAGCAAGTTCCTGATGCCCTATATGGAGCAGGGCGTCCTGCCCGAAAACCCCTTCCAGACGCTGGACCGCAACGGCGTCGGGAAGCTCATCAAGATGGGTGTGGAGCTAGGGCGCTCGACCCGGCCTGAACTGGAGATCGGGATTTGTGGCGAGCACGGCGGCGATCCGGCGTCGGTGACGTATTGCCACGATATCGGTCTGGACTACGTCAGTTGCTCGCCGTTCCGCGTGCCCGTGGCCCGCTTGGCAGCCGCTCAGGCGGCGCTGGCGCACAGCGGCCCGCGCGACGTGTAGCCCGGCGCGTTGACCGTTCGGCATCGGGCAACCGGAGCGTCCCCGCCGCCGTTGTATCGGAGGCGGGGGCGGTTGCCGCCTTGGCTATGACACCGATGCCCCTCATGCATCATGGCCGATCCAGTCATTGACGAAATCAAGCAGCGGGTGGACATCGCCGACCTCGTCGGCAGCCGCGTGGCGCTCAAGAAGGCCGGGCGTACCCTCAAGGGGTTGTGCCCGTTCCACGACGAGAAGACGCCGTCGTTCGTCGTCTATCCCGATCAAGGCTCATACCACTGCTTTGGCTGCGGCAAGAGCGGTGATGCGTTCACCTGGCTGCAGGAGACCGAGCACCTCGATTTCGGGGAGGCGCTGCGCCAATTGGCCCAACGCGCCGGTGTGGACCTTCCCGAGCGCCGCCGGGACCCCCAGGCCACGGAGAAACGCCAGCGGCTGCTCGCGGCGCTGAATGAAGCGGCAGCCTTCTACCACCGGCAGCTGCTTGAAGCGCGCACGCCCGAAGCGCAAGCCGCTCGCAAGTACGTGCAATCGCGCGGCCTGACGGCGGCTACCGTCGAGCGCTTTGGTCTCGGCTACGCTCCCGACCGCTGGGACGTGCTTCTGAAACACCTGCGGCAGCGGCGCCATGCTCCGGAGCTTGCCGTTGAGGCCGGTCTGCTGCGTGAAGGTGAGCGTGACGGCAGCCGGTATGACCTATTTCGGGGACGGCTACTCTTTCCCATCCGCGATGCCGGCGGCGCGGTGATCGGGTTTGGGGGCCGGATTCTCGGTGAGGGTCAGCCGAAATATCTCAACTCGCCGCAAACGCCGCTGTTCGACAAGAGCACCGTGCTCTACGGTCTCGATCAGGCGCGGCAGGCCATCCGACGTGAAGAGCAGGTCATCATTGTCGAGGGCTACACGGATGCGGTGATCGCACACCAGCACGGCTATACCAACGTCGTGGCCGCCTTGGGCACGGCGCTGACCGCGCAGCAAGTGCGCCAGTTACGTCGCTACAGCCAGAACCTCGTGCTGGCGCTCGATGCCGATAGCGCCGGCCAAGCGGCGACCCTTCGTGGATTGGATGTCATGCACGAGGCGCTGGCTTCGGGTACGGTGCCTGGCATCCAAGGCGAGGTTCGCGTTGCCACGCTGCCGTCCGGCCGCGACCCGGACGATGTGATCCGCGCCGATCCACAGCAATGGGAGACGTTGATCGAGCAGGCCAAGCCGTTCGTCGAGTTTGCGATTGACGCGGCCGTCGCCGGGGCCGATCTCAGCAACGCGCGCGAGAAGTCCGCCGTGGCGTCTCGCGTCCTCCCGCTCATCCGCGCGGTCGGCGACCCCATCGCCCGCGCGCCCTATGTCGCAATGTTGGCGGAGCGCTTGGGAGTGGACGAGCAGACCGTCCAAGCGGCGATGGCTGCATCGCGCCGGAGGACGCCCCGGCGATCCACGCGCCGGGACGAGCCGCCGCCCCCCGGCGAGGCCGGCGCATCGGTCTTGTTGGAGCAGCCACGGGCAGGATCACCGGAAGCCCTGGAGAAACTGGAGCGTCACTGCCTCATCGCGCTGCTGTCTGCGCCCGACCTGCTGGCGGACCTCGTCTACCGACCGACCGCGGCCGACTTTCGGCGGCCGGAGTACCGCGAGATCTACCGCGCGGTGGTGCAGGCCACCACCCGAACACCCGACTCAGTGCAGCCGGCTGCAGGAAAGCTAACGGACGCCGCCATTCGCGCGATGCTCGACGAGAGCCTCCGGCCCCACTTCGACAAGCTCGTCGAGCACATTGCCAAGAGTCCACCAACCACAAGCTCACAGCGCCAGGCCGACCTCATTCAAGTGACGCTGCGCTTGCGAGAGGAAGCACTCAAGGAGATGCAGCGGCGCGTACAGGCGCAGTTGGCCGCTGCCCAACAGCCGGATGACCTGACCGAGTTGCTCCAGCGGCAAGTCGAGCTACACAACGACCTCAACCGCGTCCAGCTTGCCCGTAGCCGACCACCCTTGTATACTGCGGCACCCGCCTAGACGGTGGGCCATCGCTCTTTCCTTACTGTGGCGGCAGGATTCCACAACCTGCCGGGTTGTACCTCTATGGTGGCAGAAAACTCCTCAGAGTGGGCTACGGTTGTCGCGCAGCTTGTGGCGAAGGGCCGCCGGCAGCAGTACCTCACGCACCGGGACGTTGTTGACGCGGCGGCCGAGCTACAGGCCGCCGTTCCGGCCAACCTGGACCCGCTGTACGAGCGCATTCAGGAAGCCGGTATCGAGATCGTCACCGACGAGGATTCGGCGCAGGCCGAGCGGGATGAGGCGGCGCCACCAAGCTCCGAGGAGCTGGCGCGGGCCTTCGAGGACCTGCCCGAGGTTGCCATTGACGATCCGGTGCGCCTCTACCTCCACGAGATCGGCAAAGTCCCACTGTTGACCGCGGCGGAAGAGGTGGAGATCGCCCGGCGGATGACCGAGGGTGACGAGAGTGCCCGCCGCCATCTGATCGAAGCCAATCTACGGCTGGCCGTCTCCGTCGCCAAGCGGTATCAGGGCCGCGGGCTGACCCTACTCGACCTCGTGCAGGAAGGGAATATCGGCCTCATCAAGGCCGTCGAGCGGTTCGACTATACGCGCGGCTTCAAGTTTTCCACGTATGCGACCTGGTGGATCAGGCAGGCCGTTACGCGGGCGATTGCCGATCAGGCCCGCACGATCCGCATTCCCGTGCATGTGGTGGAGCTTATCAATAAGCTGGTGCGTATTTCGCGCCAGTATCAGCAAGAGCATGGGCGCGAGGCCAACCCCGAGGAGTTGGCGCGCGCGATGGGCCTGGCGCCGGAGCGGGTTGAAGAGCTACTCAACATTGCCAAGGAACCGGTCTCCCTGGAAACACCGGTCGGGGAAGAAAATAGCAACACACTCGGCAACCTCATCCCCGACGAGGCGGCGGTGGTGCCGGCCGACGAGGCCACGCGCCGTGCCCTCCAAGATCAAGTGGAGAGCGTGCTCGACTCGCTCACTGCGCGCGAGCGGGAGGTCCTGCGTCTGCGGTACGGTCTCGACGATGGGCGCAACCGCACGCTCGAAGAGGTCGGTAAAGCCTTCAAGGTGACGCGCGAGCGCATTCGCCAGATCGAAGCGAAGGCGCTCCGCAAGCTGCGCCACCCCAGCCGCAGCCGGCGCTTGCGCGACTACCTCGAATAGCGGCGCCCGCCTCCGGCCGACGACGGCGCAAGAGCACGAAAACCCGTCGCTAGCATCGCGCCGGCTGTTACGGCCGCGCCGATCATCGTGGCGCCGACACCCCAAAGCTCGCCGACTACACCCATCAGCAATGGCAGGACCAGCAAGCCGACGGAGGCGCTGCCCATCATCAAGGCGGTGGTTGGCCCGCTGTGGAGCGGCAGTCGTGCCTGCGCCACGGCTACGAGAGTGGGGAAGATGCCGCCGATGCAGAATCCGGCGAACGCAAATGCAGCGATGGCTACCCCGCTGCTCGTGGTGGTGATGGCTACGACCATTGCCCCGACTGCACCACTCATGCTGGTGAGCAGCACTCGCCGGACGCTCCACCGCCCGGTGAGGCCGGCGGCAGCGAGCCGGCCAACGAGGAGCGCGGCCCAGAAGGCGGCCGTCGCGCGCGCGCCGGCGGCGGGAGTGGCGCCGTGCAACTCGATCATGTAGGTGGTTAGCCAGGCGGCAATGCCGAATTCCACGCCTACGTACAGCAGCATCATGAGCGCCAGCCAGCGTAACGAGGCGTCGGCGAGGAGGAGACGCCAGGCCGGCGGCCGGGCGGCACGCGGCGGCGGGGCAGCCGGGTACCAGGCGGTCAACGCCGCGAGCAGGCTTGGTGCCAGCAGGAGGGCGCCGAGTAGGAATGCCTGCCGCCACGTGGCGTCGTACTCCAGACCCCAGGCCCACAGGAGTGGTCCGAGCAACGTACCCACCGAGAAGAACGTGTGCAGCACGTTGAGGACGCGGGCCTTGCGCCGTGGCTCTGGAATACCGTCTCCAACGGCGGCGTTGAGCACTACGTCGAGGCAGCCAAAGCCCAATCCGAGCACCAGGCCGCCAGCGAGTGCTACAGCCCACTGTGGAGCACCACCCAGCACGGCAAAGCCGCTCGTGAGCATGGCGGTGCCGAACACGGTCATGAGGCGGCGGCGATGGGTGATGCTGGGCACGCCGCTGCCGAGCACGCCCAGCAGATGGCCGAGCGACATGGCCGGAAAGAGCCAACTCACCCCGAAGAGACTGAGGCCAAACGTGGCGCGAATGTGCGGTAGCGCCGGGCCTTGGATGGCGAGGCCGGCTCCGACGATGACGTGGAGCCAAGCGACGAGGCCGTAGAGCGTTCGCAGCGGCGTGCGCGTGTTCATGGAATGTTGGCGCCGCGCAGCCTACCGGCTAGGTGCCGTCCTGCCGGTCAGCCCGTCCCGGAGCGGGAGCGGTTGCCCGACGGTAGCGCGCAGCGTCGCGCTGGCGGTACTTGGCCAGCACGCGCTCGAAGCTGTCTTGGATGTCAATGCCTTGGGAGTTGGCGAGACAGATGATCGTGTAGAGCAAGTCGGCCAACTCGAGGCCCAAGTCCTGCTCGCTCTCGTCGGGGCGCTTCGGTTTTTCACCGTACAGGTGATTGACGAGCCGTGCCGTTTCGCCTAACTCTTCGGTGAGCCGCGCCAACTGCGCGAGAGGATGCCAGTAGTCGGTTTCTTGCTCGCGGACCCACTGGTCCACCAACTGCTGGGACTGTCGGAAGGTGAGGTCACTCATGGCAGGGTGATTGTACGGGATCGCGCCCACGGAGGGCGCTGCTGGCATCCCCGCTGCCCGATGAAGGGGACAGCTTAATTGCCTTGCAACTCCGGGAAGTAGGTCGCGTAGAAGCCTCGATCTCGCGTAAGAAAGGTATCGGCCATCGCAGCGGCGTGGGCGCCAATCAGGAAGTCGGTGATGATACGGTTCCGTGACCCGCCGGCTTGGCGGTAGCGTAACCAGCGCACTCCGGCTTGGTAAGCGATAGCGGTATTGATGGGAGAGCTGACCGCGCCGATCTCCCGCAGCGCCTCTTCAAGTGCGTTGCGGTCGCCAAAAGCTGGGACAAGCTCCGCGTAGACCACATCGCAGACGAGAATTGTCCCCCGGTCATAGGCGTTGCGAAGCCGTTCCAGCGACCGGGGGCCGTGAATTTCGTCGGGGAGGAACACGTCCAGCAAGACGTTCGTATCAACGGCGGTAATCATCTTCTCCGGACTGTTTCAACGTACTCGTCGGTGTTCCCACCCCTGCCCAGGATAGCGTACACGCGCTCCACCGGATGTTTCGCAGCGGCCCGTTTCTGGATGAGTAGGCCTTGCTTAGTGGGCGTAATCGCAACTTCGACATTGGGATTCAAGCCGAAGCGCTCCCTCAAGTGCTTAGGGATAGTGATTTGTCCTCGCTCGGAAATTCGCATAGCTCCTCCATCACCCGGTAGAGTTCGTCCCGGTTGGATATGTCCACCAATTCTCTGCCACCGTGCCATGAGGGCAGCAGCGGCAAGGCAGCCTCCTCGTGCAGTCCCCGCATGACCGTGTCGTCAAGGCGGAGCGTAATCTTCATGTGGTAAATGGTACAGTAAGGGAGGGATGTCTGTCAACCGTAAAGAACGTCATGGAGTAGATCAATAGTGAGCCGGCTGGCCATTCGACACCGGGGTAGTCGAGGCTCTACAGTGAGCGCAAGGCGGACGCGCGGCCGGGACAAGGAGCAACTACGCTATGGATGTGGTACCGATTGCGATTATCGGCTGCGGGGGGATGGGACGACGCCACCTGCGCGGACTGGCGACGCTGCAGGCGTCGGATTTCAATAACGTCTCGCTCGCCGCGGTCTGCGACCTCCAGCGGCCGAACGCCGAGGACCTCGCGGACGAGGCCGAGCAGCTACTGGGAACACGACCGCAGGTGTGCGAGCGGATTGCAGACCTAGCGGCCGTTGACGGCTTGCGCGGCTGCGATATCACGACCGACGCCGGGAGTCACCACCGCGTCGCGGTGCAGTGTTTGGAAGCCGGCCTGCACGTGCAGATCGAGAAGCCGCTGTCATTGACCATCCGCGGCTGCGACGCGATCATCGCGGCCGCCCGGGAACGGGGCCTGGTGCTCTCGGTGGCGGAGAACTATCGGCGGGACCCGATCAACCGGCTGGCGCGAGCACTGCTGGCGGACGGCGCTATCGGCACACCGCAGTTTATGCTGGAGGTGGGGATCGGTGGCGGGAAGCAGATCGCCATTACACCGTGGCGCCATCACAAGCTCACGGGCACCATCGTGACGGATGCCGGTATCCACAACGCCGACATTATGATGTATTACCTGGGGGATGTCGTGACGGCCTATGGCGAGGGGCGCATTACGCAGCCGATCCGCTACCGCGCCGCGGAGGCAGGCGGCCCGGGCGGCTTTTACGCCAAGTGGGCAGAAGATTTCCCGGAGCAGGTCGAGGCGACCGGTGAAGACGCGCTCTTTGGCTCGCTGCACTTCGCCTCCGGCGCCCTCGGCACGTGGATTGCCCATCGCGGTGCGATAGGCCACTCGCAGGGGCAGCGGACGGTGTACGGGAGCAACGGGTCGCTGTCGTCGCCGGGCGACCGCCAAGGCGCACCGTTGACGGTATACGTGGACGGTCGCACGATCACGGATGGAGCGATGCTCGACCTGGCGCCGAGCTACCGTTTACCCCCCTTGGAAGCGGCGCTGTTCGGCGGCGAGCGCGTCTGGCGCTACGACGGACCGTTCAACGAGATTGACTGGAAGATTCTCGCCCAGGAGTACCATGAGTTTGCGACGTGTGTGCTCACCGGCGCCAGGCCCGAGGTGACGGGCGAGGTCGGTCGGCGCACGGTCGCGCTGGTCAACGCGCTGTTCGAGTCCGGCCTCGCCGGACGCGCGGTGACGCTCGACGAGGTTGAAGCGGGCGCAGTAGACGCCTACCAGCGCGAGATTGACGAGCATCTTGGCCTGGTATAGCCGGGCCGGCGGCTTAGGCCAGCACGCCGGCGGGGTAGAGCTGGCGGTAGTGGCGCCGGAAGGCTTCGCGGGCGCGGTAGAGCAGCGTCTTGACGGTGTTGGGCGTGGTCTCTAGCTCGCGGGCAATCTCCGCGTATGACAGCCCTTGATACTCGCGTAGCGCCAGACACCGCCGGTGCTTGGGCGTCAGCCGCGCGAAGACCTGGCGGACTTGCTCCCGTTCTTCCTGTTGCAGCGCCTGTCGCTCCGGACTGTCCGGGGACACCTGTAGTGGGTGAAACAGGGCCAGGAAGCGATCCCACGGCTGCCACTTGATGAGGCGCTTGCGGCGTAGGGCATCAATGCAGACGTTGGTGGCAATGCGGTAAAGCCAGGGCTTCACCTTGAGATCGGCCGGCATCTTCGGCAGGGCAGTGTACGCCTTGACAAAGGCGTCCTGGGTCAGGTCCTGCGCTTCTTCGGTGTTACCGCTCATCATCCGCAGCACGTAGTGGTAGAGCGGCTGCTCGTACTGTTCGAAGATCGCGGCGAAGCGCTCGGCGAGATTGTCCGGAGAGAAAGCTGTGCTATAGCGGGGCATGGTCGCAGCGATGGTAGTCATCAGCGGTTTCCTTTCACGTTCGGACGATGCGGGTGCCGGCTCACCTCAGCAGCACCACAGGCATTGTGCCGGGAGTGACGCCAGGAAACCTGACTAACGGCTAACGTTCGCCTAACAATCAGGGCGTGGGGCGACCGGGGGGAGGCGGGAGGCAGTGTGGCTACGGCGGCCAGGCGCGAGCGTAGTCGTTGATGATCGGGCCGCCAAACGTGATGTCCGGCTGGTGATAGATGCTTTGCCATTGGCGGGGGTTGGCGAGGTCAATCGCGAAGGGTAAATGGCCCAAGGCGGCGGCTTCCCAGTTCAGGTCAATCAACGGCACCGGATTGGTGGCTACGCGCCGGCCGTCCTTGCGGATTTCCAGGTGTAGATGCGGATTGCCGTCACAGGTTGTCCGTGCCGTCGAGTCCCCGGAGCGGCCCACCACATCCCCGGCCGCCACGTCCTGGCCATACGAAACATCCTGCGAGCGCTCGACGAGGTGGCCATACACCGATTGGTTGCCGTCGGGATGGCGCACCACGACATTGTGCGGTGGGGACCCGTAGCCCCCGTCAATGGCGATCACCTGCCCAGGCCCAATGGCCAGGACGGGGGTGCCGCACGGGGCTGAGAAGTCCACGCCGAAGTGAATACCTTGTCCCTCCACGTACAACCCCCGCCGCGAGTGGTACCCGAAGACGGTGTTGCCGTACCACTGTGAGACATACCAGGTTGACGGTCCGGGATCGCCACCAAATGGGGGGCGGTAGGGTGGGGGTGGTGATGGCGTTGGTGTCGGTACCGGTTCTTCCGGCAGGCCCGGGTCGAAAGGTTCTTGCTGGGTGGCCGCGGCGAAGCGAGGGACGACCAAGGGACTGGTCAGCGCTGCCGCGACGGCCAGCCGGTACAGGTCACGGCGTGAGACGACGTGGCGGGGGCGGCGGCGCTGTCGCTGTCTCATCCGACGCTACTTGGGCCATCGGGCCGAGGTGCGGTCTAACCGCCGCCTCCGCCGCCACGTTGGCCGCCGCCACCGCGCTGGCCACCACCGGCGCCGGCCGGGAGCACTTGGATCGTCTGCGCGGCGACCACGCCATCTTCGCCGGCTGATCCCTGCACCATCACTCGCGTTCCAGCCGTGAGGTCCGCCCGAGTGCCGGGCGTGGTCTCGCGGCTACCGGGAGTCCGTTTCTGAATCGAGGTTTGCTCGGAGAGTTGGACTGTGACGGTGCCGCTCTGGGCGGTGACCGTCAGCGTGTCACCGGCCAAGGACTCGACCGCCCCAACGGTGCCACCACCACCAGCCTGACCCCCAGCACCCCGGCCAGCACCACCACCCTGCCCAGCTCCGGCCGCCGCGCCGCCGGTAGTCGCCGCACCCGCGCCCTGCCCGGCTTGGCCACCGCTACCCTGCTGCGCTGTTTGCCCTCCGGCACCCCGCTGCGCCGCTTGCCCGGCGGCGGCGAATTGCCCGCCGCCAGCCGCTGCACGAGCACCGGCCGCCTGGGTCTGCGCCGCCGGCTCTTCACCGCCAAATAGCTCCGCCTCCCACGTGCGGAGGGCGCCCAAACCGGCCCCACCGACGAGTCCGACGAGTCCGACGATGATGACCCAGGTACGATACTTGAACTTGAAACGAGGCATGGCGTCATGTCCTTCCTGACGTGTGTCCGGTTGCTCCGGCCGGCGGGATTACTCGTAGCGCAGCGCCTCAATCGGATTGAGCCGGGCGGCGCGCAGCGCAGGATAGATGCCAAAGAACAGCCCAATGGCCGCCGAGACAACAAAGGCCAAAATGATGGCATCCGGCGGGACAACCGTTTGGAGTGACTGGCCGGTACTACCTGGAGTGGGCAACTGCACACCGCTGAGCAAGCGTGATCCACCAATCCCGATAACAACACCAACACCGCCGCCGAGCAGGCTCACCACAGTTGCCTCGATGAGAAACTGCATCAAGATGTCGCTTCGTTTGGCGCCGAGCGCCTTGCGGATACCGATTTCGCGCGTGCGCTCCGTAACGGACACCAGCATGATGTTCATAATCCCGATGCCGCCGACGAGCAGGGAGATGCCGGCGACCGCGCCCAAGAACAGCGTGATACCGGCCGTCACTTGCCCGACGGTCTCCAGAATGTCCTTCTGGCTCAGGATTGTGAAGTCATCCTGCGCCACGTCGTGGCGCTCGCGTAGCAGCGCCGCGATCTCTTGCACGGCCCCGTCCACGGCCTCCTCGTTGGTCAATTGAATGGCGATGCTACTCACGTTGGTCGCGCCGCCCCGGCCGCGGAAGCGATTGAACCGCGTCTGCATCGTCGTCAGCGGCATGAAGACCACGTCGTCCTGATTGCGGAACGCGGAAGCGCCCTTACTCTCCAGCACGCCGATGACGCGAAAGTTCTGCTGATTAGCGCGGACGGTCTCCCCGACGGGATCGCCCTCGCCGAACAGTTCTTCAGCGACGCCCGCGCCGAGCACCATCACCCGCGATCTGTTCTGCATATGCTGGTCATTGATAAACTCGCCGAGCGCCACTTGGAAGTTACGTACATATAGGAACGATGGCGTAACCCCACTCACCCGCGAACGCCAGTTCTGACCGCCAGCGACCAACTGCGCCCCGCTGTCTTGCTGCGGCGCAGCGTCCACCACGTATGCAAAGCCGGACGTGAGCAAGGCCTCGCTGTCGTCGAGCGTCAGCGTGGGCCGGGTGCCGGCCGCGGCGCGCACACCGCCGGTTTGCTGGGCGCCCGGCGTGATGAACAAGAGGTTGGTGCCCAGCCCGCGGATCTGCGCCGAGACCTGCTCGCGCAGGCCGGTCCCAATGGACATCAGTGAAATCACGGCACTCACGCCGATGATGACCCCCAGCATCGTCAGCGCCGAGCGCAGTTTATTCGCGCCCAGCGCCCGCAGTGCAATCCGTATGCTTACCGCTGCGTTCATGACTCCCTCCCCACACCGCCAATCCGCTGACTAGCCGCGAGCATCCCCCAGGGAGCGTATCCCATCACGCCCCACATATAGCTCGCCAGCAACTCACTACTCGTACCGCAATGCTTCTATCGGGTTCAACTGCGCCGCGCGCATGGCCGGATAGCTGCCAAAGAACAGGCCGATGGCCGCCGAGACGACGAAGGCCAAGATGATGGCATCCGGTGGCACGACCGTCTGAAATGCTTGGCCGCCGGCAATGCCTAGGCCACTCAACTCGATCCCGCTGAGTAGCCGCGATGCGCCGAGGCCAATCACAATCCCCAAACCGCCGCCGAGCAGGCTGACGACGGTGGCTTCGGTCAAGAATTGCGACAGGATGTTGCCGCGCTTGGCGCCGAGTGCCTTGCGAATACCGATTTCGCGCGTGCGCTCGGTCACCGACACCAGCATGATGTTCATAATCCCGATGCCGCCGACGAGCAAGGAGATACCGGCGACCGCCCCCAAGAACAGCGTGATCCCGGCAGTGATTTGGCTCACCGTCTCCACCATGTCTTCTTGGCTCAGGATGGTGAAATCGTCCTCAAAGACCTCGTGCTCCTCGCGCAAGACAGCCGAGATCTCCTGCACGGCGGTGTCAACGTACTGCTCATCGGTCAACTGGATGGCAATGCTGCTAATGGTCAGACCACCGCCACGACCGAACGAGCGGTTGAATCGCGTCTGCATCGTCGTGAGGGGAATGTACACCACGTCATCTTGGTTGCCGAGCGCGTTGCCACCCTTGCTCTCCAGCACGCCGATGACCCGGAAGCTCTGATTATTCGCGCGGATGGTCTCGCCGACGGGATCGCCCTCGCCGAACAGTTGTTGTGCCACGTTCGCGCCGAGCACCATCACGCGCGAACGGCCCTGCATGTGATCGTCGTTGATGAACTCGCCCAGCGCGACCTCGATGTTACGCACGTACTGGAACGACGGCGTGACTCCACTCACGCGCGACCGCCAGTTCTGACCGCCGGCGATCAACTGGGCGCCGCTGTCTTGCTGTGGCGCCGTATCCACGAGGTAAGGAAAGCCGGCATTCAGAAGCGCTTCGTTGTCGTCGAGCGTCAGCGTGGGCCGGGTGCCGGCCGCGGCGCTCACGCCGCCGGTCTGCTGGGCGCCGGGCGTGATGAAGAGCAGGTTCGTGCCCAGTCCCCGCACCTGTGACGTGATTTGCTGCTGCATACCGGTGCCGATGGACATGAGCGCGATCACGGCGCCTACACCGATAATCACACCGAGCATCGTCAGGGACGAGCGGAGCTTGTTCGCGCCGAGTGCTCGCAGAGCGATCCGCACGCTGCCGGTCATATCCATCGGATTCTCCTTGCTACTCCCCTCCGCAGTGAGGGCTGGCTCCCTACGCTACACATTCGCCGTGTAGCGAGAGTTTCCCGGTGGGTCTAGCCAGACCCGCCGGTTACTCGGATGCCGCTGCCGCTGATGCCTGCGCGAGGCGCTGGTTCGCCACCACCTCATCGGCGCTGATGATCCCGTCGCGCATATGGACGATCCGTTTGGTGTATTCGGCGATCTCCTGTTCGTGGGTCACGAGGATCACCGTCAGGTTCTGCTCGCGGTTCAGGCGTTGGAGAATGGCCATGATCTCGCCGGCAGTCGTCGTATCGAGGGCGCCCGTCGGCTCGTCGGCCAGCAAGATGGCCGGGTCGTTGACGAGCGCCCGTGCGATGGCGACGCGCTGCTGCTGGCCACCCGAAAGCTCGGTCGGCTTGTGGTCGAGGCGGTCGCCGAGGCCGACGGCCTCCAAGGCCGCCTGTGCCCGCTCGCGACGATCCGCCACGCCGGCGTAGACCAGCGGTAGCTCTACTTGCTCCAGCGCATTGGTGCGCGCGAGCAGGTTGAACTGCTGGAACACGAAGCCGATCTTCTTGTTGCGAATCTCGGCCAGCTCATCGTCCCCCAGCTCGCCGATCTGCTCCCCGTCCAGCGCATAGTCGCCAGACGTAGGTTGGTCGAGGCAGCCGATAATGTTCATCAGGGTAGACTTGCCGGAGCCGGACGGTCCCATGATCGCCACCAGCTCGCCGCGCTTGATATCCAGCGATACCCCGCGCAACGCCGGTACGGTGATGTCCCCGATGTAGTAGGTCTTGGTGATGTCCCGGAACCGAATTACCGTGTCCGTGGTGGCCGCCGCCGCCTCACCTGCCGGCGCTTCGATGGTTGCCGTTGCAGTAGCCATCTCCAACCTCCGCCTTCCTTGCGTTTACACCGTTGTTAGCGAGCCAGTAACGGCGTCCTAGAAGGGCTGCCGTCCGCGGAAGCCGCCACCCCCGCCGGTCAGGCCAGGAATGTTCGCTTGGCCGGTCGTCGTCGCGGAGATCACGACCGTATCGCCGACCTCCAAGCCGCTGACAATCTCGCTCGACTGGTCGTTGGCCAGGCCGACTTGCACGCGGCGCGTCTCGGTCTCGCCGCTGGCCGTCATGACTTGCACTGTCTGCTGCCGGCCCTGGCGCCGGATCGCCCGGTTGGGCACCACGATGACGTTTTCGCGGGACTCGGTAACGATACTCGCGGTGGCCGTCATGCCGGGGCGCACCCCGCCGGCCTCAGTGCGGTCCACTTCGATGATGGCCTGGTAGCTCACAACACCCTGATTGATGGTGCCGGTCGGGGCAATCACCAGCACGCGGCCTGGCACACGCTGATCCTGCAACCCCTCGAACGTCACGGTTGCCTCTTGCCCGGCGCGCACGCTGGAGACGTCGGTCTCATCCACGAGGGCTTCGATCCTGATCTTCGTCGGGTCGAACAACTCCAGGATGGCGCTACTGGAACCGATTTGCTCACCGATACTGGCGGTCAAGCTCGCCACAAGACCGGCGAAGGGTGCCCGCAGCGTGGCATTGTCCAGATTGGTCTGTGCCCCCTCCAACTGGACCTGTGCGCTCTCCACCGACGACTCGGCCGCGGCGATCTCCTGCTCACTGGCCGGGGCGATGCTCAACTCGTGCTGCAACTGCGCCTGCTCCAGGGACAGCTCCGCGGTGGCGACTGCATCCTCGTAGCTCGCCTGGGCGCGCTCCAGCTGGCGCTGGGCCTGCGCCACGGTCAGTTCCTGCTGGGCAATGGCCACCTCGTCAGGATTGAGCAGGTTGTCCAGGGCTTGCTGCGCTTGCTGCACTGCCACCTGGGCATTTGCCAGGTCGGCTGCGCTGGGGTTGAGCAGATTATCCAGGTTGTTCTGAGCTTGCAGCAGCGACGTCTGGGCACTGGCGACGTCGGCGACGCTGGGATTGAGCAGATTCTGCAGGGAGGCCTGGGCTTGTTGTACCGAGACCCGCGCCGCAGCGATGTCGGCGGCGCTCGGGTTCAGCAGTTGCTGTAGGCTGGTCTGAGCCTGAAACAAAGAGGACTGACTGCTGGCGATGTCGGCGGCGCTGGGATTGAGCAGCTTTTGCAGGGAGGTCTGGGCTTGCTGTACCGACACCTGCGCGGCCGTAATGTCAGCGGCGCTCGGGTTCAGCAACCGGTCCAGGTTGTCCTGGGCGGACTGCAAGGAAAGCTGCTGCAAGCGCAGCGCCCACTCGGTCGGCCCCTGGCTCAGGAGCTTTTGTAGGTTATTCTGCGCCGTCTCCAGCGCGATTTGGGCCTTCTGGATGGCCGTGTCCGAGATGTTGTCGGAGATGGCTTGGTCGATGTTGAGCTGCGCGGTCCGGACCGAAAGCTCGGCGTTGGCGAGGTCTTGCGCGCTGACAGGAGCAGAATCGGTCAACTCGGCCAGGCGAGTCTGCGCCTGATCGAGGGCAACCTGCGCCGAGGCGAGGTCCGCCGGGGTTGGATTGAGTAGCTTGGCGAGCTTGGCCTGGGCGGAGGCCAGTGCCGCTTCGGCGTTCTGGATGTCTTCTGCGCGGGGTTGGAGCAGCTGATCGTATCTGGCCTGGGCGGAAGCTACGGCTACTTCAGCGTTGCGAATGTCTTCGGCCGAGGGCTGGAGCAGGCGGTCGAGCTTGGCCTGCACAGAAGCCAAGGACGTTTCGGCTATCTGGACGTCTTCTGCGCGGGGCTGGAGCAACTGGTCGTATTTGGCCTGGGAAGAAGCTACCGCCGCTTGGGCGGCCTGGATGTCGCGTTCGGCCGGCTCCTGCAAGGTCAGCAGCTTCGCCTGTGCTGCGGCGAGCTGTAGCTCGGCCGTGGCGATCTCCTGCGCGGTGCCGCCGGCCTTCAGTTCCTGGAGCCTGATCTGGGCCGATTCGAGGCTACCCTCGGCGTTACGAACGTCGGTGGTATTGGCACGCGCCTGAGCGAGCTTCAACTCGGCAGAGATGACGGAGGCCTCACTCAGCCGGATGTCTTTGGCAGAGAGGCCGGCCTGAAGCTCGGTGAGCTTGGTGGTGGCGCTGCGGAGACTGGCCTGCGCTTGGCGGAGGGCGCTCTCCAAGGTGCTGGTCTCCAGCCGTGCCAGCACCTGCCCGAGCTGCACCTCGGTACCGACGTCAACGAGCAACTCCTGGAGTGTGCCGTTGACCCGGAAACTCAACTCCGAGAGGGTGGCGGCCTCGACGTTGCCGGTGGCGCTCACGGTGGCCGTCAGGTTGCCGCGCTCCACAGGCAAGGTCGTCGGAATGATGGCCTCGACCGGCTCGGGGCCGAAGCGCTCGTACCCGGCATAACCGATGAAACCGGCTACTGCCAGAACAACGACCAAGCCGAGAATCTGCCGCAGTCTACTCATCACTACCCCTCTTCCACATACGCTCGCACACTATGCCGTTGGGAACTCAATGCAATGCAGTCTAACAGCCTTGTCTCAAATAGACGTTCGCGCTAGATTAAACATTCGTTAAAGCGGGACTCACCCCCCTGTCCCCTCTCCAGCGCCGAGCGATAGCGCTGGAGAGTAGATTCCTGCTGACGTGGGCATGACGAACGACCATCCGTCATGCTGGCGCTGGTGGTGCAATCTTGACAGGTCGTGTCTTGCCCGTATGCTGTGGGGCACACGCAGTTGGCTGCGTGGGCGGTAGGAGCGGCGGGTACTGGGTTGCCGACGGTTACGGCAATTCCAGGCGGCGGGGAAAGTTGATGAGGGGGAGTGCTGCAATTCTCCACGTCCCGACGGCGCTGGGTTCCCGCTTTCGCGGGAATGACCGGTATGGGAGCGGGGGGTGAGGCGTGGGCCAATCGCAGCCCTCCTCAGACCTCGCTCGCATCGAAGAGGCGATTGCGGCGATCCTCGCCGGCGCCGATCCAAAAGAGGTCAGAGCGGGACTAGACTTGCCTCCGGCGGTCTTTGAACAGTACCTCGCTACGCAGCGAGACATCATCGCCGCGAGGCACGACAGCATTCTGGCGCTGCTGCAGCAGCGGATCGCTGCTGCACAGCGGGTCGCCGTCGAGAAGTATCTCGCCGGTGACACGATCCACAAGCCGTTCGTGGAAGACCGCCTCTTCAACCGTGCCCGGCGCCAGGCCAGGCAGGTCGGCTTTCCCCCGGAAACTGCGGAGGACGTGACCCGACTCGTGCTCGCCAAGGCCCGGGAGATTCAAGAGCGTACGCTCAACGACATCGCGGCGCGGCTCTCGCAGCTACACGGCGAGATTCTCGACGCCGAGAGCGCACAGCCGGCCGAGGCCGACATCGAAATACCCTCGCGGGTTGTGCGTACCGGCGACCAGCCGCTCGCCCGTGAGACCGCGCTCATCAAAGAGTTCCGCCTCACCGGCCTCAGCCACGAGTATCCCGACCAGCAGCGTGCGTTCTTGGATTGGTTCGAGACACCGCCGCCACTGGCAGCCAAGGGGATGCTGGCCGGCTCGCGGGACAACGATCTTTTCTTGCAGGCGCTGCTCGGTGGCGACCGCTGCGTGGTCATGGCGAGCCTGGTGCCAACCGGGCCGCTGCACCTGGGGCAGGGTGCGCTGATTAATCTGCTCGCGCACTATCAACGCCTGGGTGCCCAGGTCGTGCTCACCTTCAACGACATGGAAACCGTCACGCTGCGGGGACAACAACGCGCCGACGCCGCGGCGGCCATGCGGGACATCCTGCGGGATTGCGCGGCCCTCGGCCTCGACGTGGGCGCCGCCGATGTATATGCCCAATCCCAACGCAGTGCCGTCGCGCAGCTGGCCTACGAGGTCGGGGCGAAGCTGCGGGTGAATATCATCAACTCCGCGCTCGGCTTGCGTCTGAGCGACAGTGTGAGTGCGACGTTCCTGCCGCTGATCTATGTCGCCGACATTTTGTACCCGCAGCGATCGCTAGGCGGCGGGCGGTGCCGTACCCAAGTGGTTGGTGGGTTGGAGCACGATGTCTACGTCCGCCTGGCTCGCAATCTGGCCGAGAGTTGCGGCTTCTCCCGGCCGGCGGGACTGTACGTCCGCGCGGCCAAGAGCCTGACCACGTATGTTGATCCGCGCACGAACGCTTCTGTGGACGTTATGCACGGCGCGCTGCCTCAAGGGGCGATCTTCTACCGGGATGATCCGGCGATCATTCGCCGCAAGGTGATGACCGCGGTTACGGGTGGACGGGCAACGGTGGTCGAGCACCGCCGGCTGGGCGGCAACCCCGATCCGCGCGTCTGCTCCGTATCGAGCCTGATGGCGCTCCAAGCCGTCCCCGCGCCCGACGAATACGCGGCGATCCAGCAAGCGTGTCGCGCCGGGCAGCTGCTCTGTCGAGACTGCAAAACGGATACCGCCGACCGCTTGGTGGAGCAACTGGCGGCGCACCGTGACCGCCGGGCGGCGCTGGCGCCGGAGACGACGCAGCGGATTGACGAGATTGTGAGTGGGAGTACGGCTCCGGTAGCCGGATGATGGCGCTCCTATTGCTATGATGGAGGGCCGGCGCGTCACCACGCCGGCCCGATAGCCGTCACCGTCAATCCGCTTGCGCGGGAATCCAGCAGCGAAGGAGAGCGTGTTTCGATGCCCAAACAGCGCATCTTGACCGGGACGCGACCCACCGGGTCACTGCATCTCGGCCACTACGCCGGCGCTCTGGAGAACTGGGTGCGCCTGCAAGACGAATACGAGTGCTTTTTCCTGATTGCCGACTATCAGGCGTTGAGCGACCATCTCGGGGAGATCGAGCGCATCCGCGAGTCGGTGATCGAGGTCACTTTGGACTGGCTCGCGGTGGGGCTGGACCCGCACCGGAGCGCCTTTGTGATCCAGAGCTATATCCCGGAGCACGCCGAGCTAACAATGCTGCTGAGTATGCTGGTGCCGCTCAACCGCCATCAGCGCAATCCCACGCTCAAGGCGGAGATGGCGCAGCTTGAAGAGGAGAATGCCGAGCTGAGTCTGGGCTTTTTCAACTACCCGGCCAGCCAGATTGCCGACATCATCCTGCCGAAAGCGCACCTCGTTCCCGTGGGTGAAGATCAAGCGCCGCACATCGAGTACACGCGCCAGATCGCGCGGCGGTTCAATCGTGCCTATGGCGAGGTCTTCCCCATCCCGCGGGCGCTGATCGGGCGGGTGCCGCGGCTCGTTGGCCTCGATGGGAAGGCCAAGATGAGCAAGAGCCTCGACAATGCGATCTATCTCTCGGACGGTGCCGGCACGGTCGAGCGCAAGGTCAAGCGCATGGTGACGGACATCACCGGTACGCACCCGCGCCTGCGTCCCACCGATCCCGGCGTGGTCGAGTACAACCCGGTGTTCGAGTATCACGACGCTTTCAACCCGGACGCGGCCGAGGTGGCCGACCTCAAGGAGCGCTACCGTGCTGGCCGGGTCAGTGACAGTGAGGTGAAGGAACGGCTGATTAAGGCGCTCAACGACTTCCTCGATCCCATCCGCGAGCGCCGCGCGGCCTACGCTGCCCGCCCCGACGACGTGCGCGCCGCCCTGCTCGACGGCACCGGACGCGCGAGGCGGACCGCCGAGCAGACGATGCAGGAAGTCCGCGAGGCCATGCGGATCATTTATACGTAGCTGGCAGTCGTTAGCTATCGGCTGCCAGCCAGGCACAGAGCTCGGCCGCGTCGGCGGTGTCTTGCCGGGTGGTGAGCGCGTCCGGCCGGTTGAGTGCTGCGTAGAGCTGGTGGAGCCGGCGTGTCAGCGGTAGGGCCGCGCTGTCGGCCTCGGCCCCGTGTAGCAGCAGTGGTGCCGGCGCCGCGAGCGCGACCGCAGTGGATACGTCGCCAAGGCGCCGTAGTCCGGGGATGTAGAGGCGGTCCCGGTAGTCCTCATCCCGGTCCCGGCCAAAGCCGTTCATGTCCGCTGCCAGCTTACGGATACTCGCCCCGGCAACGGCGCGAGCGAGTAGGCACCAGAGGCCGGCATCGCCAGCGCCCACGAGGTCAACGGCTGCCGCTCCGGCGAGCTGTCGGAGCACCGCGACGGCCGTGACCACGTCATAGACGCGCCACTGCGCGTCGGTGCGATTGAAGGTCGTGAAGTGCGCTTCCAGCACGGGACGCCCCGTGTGACCGAGTGGGCTGAGATATTCCCCGGTGAGAAACACGTCGCAGGTGAGCACCGGGTGGCCCGCACCGAGCAACGTGGCCGCCAACTGGCCCAGTTGCACCGTCTCTCCCTCCTGCCGGAAGCTGGCCCCTTTCCCCGCTCCGTGAACCAAGAGCACCGGCGGCTGGGTACCGCTGGTCGCCGGTTCCAGCGGTGTGAGGTGGAGGGCTGGGAACATGGTAGCAGGCGCACCGCCGTCGGCTTGGCGGCCGATGAGGAGCCGCTCCAGCCGGTAGCGTGTTCCCGCGGTACTCGTCAACTGTTCGCTTGTCCGTCGCTCAATGGCAAGCGCCTCCGGCTGTGGCGAACCGGCAGCCAGCACGTCGGCAAAGGCCGCGCCGAATTCCGCCCGGAGTTGCTCCGCTTGCCGAGCATCGCAGGGCCAACGGTCGCGGACCGCAGTCCGAGCTTGGCGCACGAGGGCCGTGGTGATGCCCGCAGCGTCAAGCGCGTCGGCCGGCAGCGGCTCGCCTTCCGGGAAGACCCGCAGGTCGGCGTCCCGCTCCACCGGGTACGGTTCTTCCGGCACACGGGTTCCTGCCGGTGCGCCGCCCAGCCAGTGCGCGAAGAAGGCATACACCGCCTCTCGGCTGGCGCGGTTGTAGTTGTGGCCGGCGTCAATCTGCACGCTCGCCACGCGATCCTCCGCGCCGAACAGGCGGTAGACGGACCGGATGGCCGGAAACTCCACCGTGGGCGTATTCGCGGTCCAATCGCCGGTCGCGGAGACGAGGATCATGGGACGCGGGGCGGTCAGCGCCGCGATCTCCACGTTGAAGGTATCTAGCCGCAAGCCGGGCGCATTCTCGCAGACACAGCCGCCCTGCATGTGCGCCGAGATCATGTTGACCGGCGCTGCCACCTGTACGCGGTCGTCAACGGCGGTCAGCAAGAACGTCTGGGTGCCGCCGCCGGAGGCGCCCGTGCAAGCGAGCCGTGCGGGGTCAACGTCCGGTAGCTCGGTCAGAAAGTCCAGCGACCGGATCGAGTTCCAGAGTTGCAGACCAAGTGAGTGGATGCCCCACAGCCATTCGCGCCAGCCGCCAAAGGCACGATGGTCCACCTGACGACTATCCAGGTAACCCACCATGTCGTAGGAGAAGGCGACAAAGCCCTGGCGGGCGAACGTAATGCACCGTGCCGGGACGCTGCCGCGGGACTCCTCGGCCAGCCGGCCCTGCGGCCAATGGCCGTGCGGGTTGAGCACCGCCGGGTAGCGCCGGCCGGACGCTTGTGCCCGCGGCCGGTAGAGGTTGCCCGTCACGTAGCAGCCGGGAAAGCTCTGAAAGGCCACCTTCTCGACGGTGTAGCCGTCGCGCTCCAGCCGTCCCCACACCCTTGCCCGGAGCGGGGTACGCGGCGGCTCCGGCCACAAGCCCGCAGTCACCAAAATGCGCTGGCGCAGCTGCGCTGCCCGCGTGAGCCACGCCGCCCGGCTGGCGTAGGCCGGTAGCGTGTAGGTCTCGTCGCTGTGGCGCACCTCGCGCAGCCGCGGGTCGTGTAGGGTTGGGAAGCCGGGACCGAGCACTGCGATGTCCGCAGGTCCCAAGCCGGTACGTTCGCCGGCAGCATTCGTACCGTTCATCGTTGCGAGCACCTTCCTCATCTCCGGTCTGTGTCGGAGTAACGTATGTACGCCTACCAAAATCGAGAGCGGCCAACACCAAACGAGCTACCCCTCGTTCAAGAAAAGAGAGGTACACCGCGTATGTTTACTGCCGACATTCTGCAAGGAGCGACGGTCTTGGTCGCTGCCGTCGCCTTTTTGATCGTCACCGTGAAGGGGACAACGAGTGAGCGTCGCCCGCGCCGTTCTTAGCGGCTTGGCTGGTCCGGCCCGCCGGGTTGTGGGGCACCGTGCTTGGGGCTGCTGCCGGCAGCGTGCGCCAGGACGGTCGACTCGAACGTCGTGATGGTGCGCTGCTTATCCTGGTGTCGCTCCAGCGCGAGTGCAATGAGGCGGTCAATCAACTCTGGATAGCTCAATCCACTCGCTTCCCACAAGTAGAAGCTCAACGAGCCGGGGATCGTATTAATCTCGTTGACGTAGAACGCTCCGTTGGCCTCCGCAGCCAGAGCCGCACGCTTGGGGTTCTCAGCGGATGGTGCGGCTCTGGCGGGGTCATCCACTAAAAGATCAACGCGGGCCACGCCGGCGCAGTCCGTCGCGCGAAAGGCGGTCACGGCCGCCGCCTGAATACGTTGGGTGAGTTGAGCTGGGATGGGTGCCGGGATGCGCCGGTCAATGCTCGCCATACCCGCTGCCTTGTCGCCGCTCCGCAGGTACTTGTCTTCATAGCTCAGGAACTCCGCCCACGGAACGGGCTGCTCGCAGACTGACGGGTGCGGGTCGTCGTTGCCCAAGACGGAGCAGTTGATCTCGATAGCGTCCTCGAGCGCCTGCTCGACCAAGAGCCGCCGGTCGTATTGCGCTGCGATGGCCAGCCCGGCTTCAAGCTCGTCGCGGTTCCGCGCCTGCGAGATGCCGATACTCGATCCCAGGTTGGCCGGTTTGACGAATAGCGGATAGGTCAGTTCGCGCTCGATTTGTTCGAGCACCGATTCCGGCTCATTCTCCCACTGTGACCGCCGGAACCAGCGATACGGCAGGAGCGGCAGGCCGGCGGCGGCAAAGGCGGCCTTCATAATGATCTTGTCCATGCCTACCGCCGAGCCGACGACTCCGGTGCCGACGTAGGGAACGTTGGCAAGCTCCAACAGGCCCTGGAGCGTGCCGTCTTCGCCGTGCGTGCCGTGCATACAGGGGAAAGCGACATCAAGCCGCAACTCCTGCACCTGACGCAGGAGACGCTGTCCCCAGCTACGGGGTTGTACCAGCACACCATCCTGTGGCTCCGGGCTGAGGTAGGCCCGGAGGGCCGGCTTCAGGTCCTGGGGGGCACGGTAGGTGTCGAGGTGGGCCAGCGCCTCCCCGGTCAGCCACCGTCCTGCTTTGGTGACGTAGATCGGGATAACCTCGTACTTGGCGCGGTCCATGGCCGCCATCGCCTGCACCGCCGTCACGATAGAGACATCGTGCTCTACCGACCGGCTGCCAAAGAGCACGCCGACACGTAAGCGTTGAGCTGCCATCACACGTAGCTTGAAAGCGTGGAGTAGGGCCAAAACCGGCCGGGGCCGCTGGGTCCGGGGACCGCCGGGTAGTTATAGCAAACGGTGCGTCTCACCCTCGGCGTCCGGGGTGACCTCTTGACAAGCTGTAGAATAAATTGTATATTAGATAATACCAATCAGGTATCGAGAGTCCCGCTGCGCGTGCTAGACTCAGCGCGCGGCCGACGAGGTGGAGGTCATGGTAGCAACGGCACAGGTTGACGTCAGCGAGCACTACGCCACCAAGTCCGAGCTTGTCGAGATCAAGGCGGTCTTGCCCCACTTGGCCACGAAAGCCGATCTGGCCGCGTTCCAGGTAGCCACGCGGGAAGATATGGCCGCGTTTCAGACGGCGGTGAAGGAGGACATGGCTACGTTCCAGACGGCCACGAAGGAGGACATAACCGGTCTCCAGGCAGGCTTCGCCACGCTCCGAGAGGACATGGCCACGCTCCAGTCGGGCCTTGCCGCGCTCCAGGAGAACACGCGCAAAGACATGGCCATACTCCAGGCCAACATCCAGACGAGCATCGAGACCGGCATCGCCGCCGCCAAGTCGGATATGGAGCGCGGCCTCCGGAACACTATCTTCATCCTCGTTGGCGTGATGATGGCAGGATACGCGACCTTGATCGGTGCCTTGATTGTGGCCATACTCGCTACCGCCGGGTAGCCGCCGGGTAGCCGCCGGAACCTCCCTCACCCTCTCCTGTGCCTGCGGTGCGCGGGCCAGTGCCGCGTGCTCAGTTGCTCACTAACAGCAGGGCACCCAGCGCGAGCACGGTGCCCGCCAGCCAGAAACGGTGCGTGATCTGCGTTTCCGGCCAGCCGAGGGCCTCGAAGTGGTGGTGCAGCGGCGCAATCCGGAACACCCGGCGACCCAGTCGCAGGGCCACGATCTGGATGAGGCTCGTACTTAGCTCGACGGCAAATACACCGGCCAGGAGGACAAACGGAATCAGCACGTCGAGCAGCAGGGCAATGACCACGAGCGCCGCGCCGAGCGCCTGTGAGCCAACATCGCCCATAAAAATCCGCGCCGGATGGGCGTTGAAGAACAGAAAGGCCAGCGTGCTGCCGATCAGCGCGCCGCAGACTAGGGCGAGGTCGGTACGGCCGCGCAGCAGCGCGACTGTCAGGAGTGCGCCGAAGGCGATGGCCAGCAGGCCACCGGCCAGGCCGTCGAGTCCGTCCGTCACGCCCACGGCGTTGACTGTGGTCACGATGGCGAACGCTGCCAGCACGACGTAGCCGAAGCCCAGATCGAGATTGCCGAGCCAGGGCACGTGGACGGTGTGTATGCCCAGCCCACGCCAGAGGGCCACGGCTATCGCTCCGCCGATGAGCCACTGGACCGCGAAGCGCGGTAGCGCCGGCAGGTCGTCTCGCCAGATGCCGGCGCGCACCAGGCCTTTGGACACGTCGTCGGCCAGCCCAAGCGCGGCAAAGGCGAGCAGCGCAGCTAGCACTACCAGTTGTGACCAGCCTTCGAGGGCGAGCGCGGCGGCAGCGACCCCGGCGACGATCATCAGCAAGCCACCACCCACTGGTGTACCGCTCTTGTGCTCGTGGAGCCGGAAAAAGGCTCGGTTGTCGCGGTTCGTCTTCAGCCGGTGCAGGGTGCGGAGACCAAGCCCCTGCAGGCCGCGGATCAATCCCGGTGCCGCAACCAGCGCGGCCACGCACACCAGCAAGGTGGTGACTAACGCTTCGGTCATGGCCAACCCCGGAACCGTCTCACCGCGCCCCTCGTCTCGTCACTGCAGCGCAAACCGCAATCCAGGGGATAGCACGAGGAAATGCCAACGCTACCTGCCCTACGTACACCGTCACGCGGCCTCTTCATAGGTGTCCGGCAGATCGTTCTCGAACAGCACGACATCACCAGGACCGAGCAGGGTGGACAGGCGTGTCGTGGCCTCGGCTAGGCTCGCTACCACGATAACATGTTCGGCCGGGAACGCCGCGGCCCGTAGCCCGGCGAGGATCGGCGCGGTGCGGGCCGGGCCGACCAGCACTACCGTGTCGCAGACGGCGGCGGCGCGCCGGCCGAGCGTCTCGTGCTCGACCGCGTGGCGCTCGCCGAGTTCTACCATCCCCGGTGTCACCAGCACCTTGCGTCGGCTGGGCACGGCTGCCAACACGTCGAGCGCCGCCGCGGCCCCGACTGGATTGGAATTGTAGGCATCGTCAATGACTAGGACGCCGCCGGCGCCGTCAATCGGCTGCAAGCGATGCGGCACCGGCTCGATGTCGCAGGCCGCGCTGGCGATCTCGGCCAAGGACAGTCCGCAGAGCCGGGCCACCGCCGCCGCTGCCAGCACGTTGCTCACGTTCGTCAGCCCCAGCAGCGCGACGGTGACGGGCTGCACGGCGCCGTCGTTGTCCTGAAGCGTAAAGCTCGCGCACCGCTGACCGTGCGCGACTTGCCCGGCGGCCAACTGTACGTCCGGCCCTGGTGGCTCCTGCACACTGTAGCGGATGACCTGTCCCGCCGTCTGATCCGCCAAGGCCCGGCAGCGTGGGTCGTCCGCATTGAACACCGCCACGCCGTCCGCGGGCAGCGACTCGATCAACTCGTACTTGGCGGCTGCAATGCGCTCGATAGAGCCGAAGCGCTCCAGGTGCTGGGGGCCGATGGCCGTCAGGACCCCAATGCGCGGCCTGACCAACTGGCATAGGCGGCGGATTTCGCCCGGTTTGTACGCGCCCAGTTCGACCACTACGTAGTCGTGATCGGGGCGTAGGTCGCGCAGCAGCACCCGCGCGATACCCAGCGCGGTATTGTAGCTCTCCGGTGTCCTCAATACACGGTAGCGGGCGGCGAGGAGCGTACTCACGAACTCCTTGGTACTGGTCTTACCGTAGCTGCCGGTGATCCCGATGACGCGAGCGTTGCTCGCCCGCAGCTTGCGCCGCGCCGCCCGCAAGAGCAGGGCTGCTCCTACCACCTGCCCCGGCCACACGATGAGCGTCGCCACCGGCAGCAGTGCCGGGAGCAGGGCCAGGCCGACACCAAGGCCCAGGCTCAAGCCCACTGCCCCGCCGCTCGCGCCATCCACTTGGAGGCCGACGACCACGAGTGCCACCGCCACCAGCAGGGTCTGGAGACAGACCAGTGTTGCCAGCGCCAGCGCCTTCTTCGTCCAGCGGAGCGGACGCTTGGCCGGGGGTGCCCGGAACCGGAGCAGCCAGAGCAGAGCCACGAGTCCCCAAGTGACGAGACCAAGCAGCGGCAACCAAGCCGGCCACGGCGCTGCCCGGAGACCAACGGTGAGCAGTGGTAAGAGCAGCGCCGCGGTGAAGATGATCTGGTGGCGTCGGCCGGCTTGGAGCAGCCAGCGGAAAAAGTAGCGCTGGTAGTAGCCTCCGCCTTGGAGCATGTGGAGCAGACGCGCGAGCCAGCGCCAGCCGGCCACCAGCCACACCGCGGATGTCACGCCAGCGGCGAGCCAGAGAGCGGCGGGCAAGCTGATGCTGCTCATAAGTCGCTACGAGCTTAGAAAAGATCGCACGAGGGCGCAGAACGCGGTCGGTTGATCGAGGTATGAATAATGTCCCGCACCGGGGAATACCTCCAGCCTGGCCCCCGGAATAGCCTGTGCCATCAACTGCCCCTGTGCCAGCGGCGTCTCTCGGTCCTCGTCTCCCCAGATCAGGAGCGTAGGCGCCTGGATCGCCGGCAGCAGCGAGCGCAAGTCTTCATTCACTACCCGGAGAAAGGTGGGCCGCAGCCGCCCGGCGGCGCGGTAGTCGTCCGATCCGAACCGCTCCGCGGCCCAGGCGCACAGCCGGGACCGCCAGCCACCGGCCGGGTCGCCGCCGGTGGCCGCGAACGCTCGTTGGCCGCCGTGCATGGCGGCGGCCCGCAGCCGCTCTTTCCAGCCGTGAGGGTGCCTGACGCCGGCGCTATTCACCAGGATCAATCGCCGTGCCAGTGCCGGAGATTTCGCGGCCAACTCAATCCCAATGCGGCCCCCGAAAGAGTGGCCGATGACGTGTGCTGCACTCATGTCCAAATGCCCCATCAGCGCCCGGACGACAGCGGCATAGTCACGGACGCTCCAGGCTTCCGGTGGAGCCATGCTGGCGCCGAAGCCCGGCAGGTCGGGGGCGCAGACACGCCAACGATCTCCCAGACAGTCAACGATTGGTCGCACGGCGGCAGCCTGGCCGCCCCAGCCATGGAGCACCATGATAGGCGTCCCGTCTCCTACATGCTCGTAGGCCACTGCGACGCCACGAAGGAGCACGCGGGAGCTTGTCACCATGCCGACCTGGAGAGTACCGCTGCCGGGATAAGCCCCAAAGGAAAGCGCGGTCGCCGGGTCCGGGGGCGCACTTTCGGAGGATGTCACCCGGATCGGCTGAGGCACATCTACGCACTGCTGCGGGCAGGTGGCTCCAGTCTACCAGCCAGCCGACGACGCGGCTATGGCGATGGGCCGGGTCTCTGCCAGCCATCTGGCGCGCCAGTGATGTGCTCTCCATGAGCGCTAGGAGTGAACCGTGGCCGACAGGCTGCCGGCCGCCGCAACATGGGCCGCAGTGACTCGTTCAGGAATCGTAGTGAGAGCGACTCGGCCCATAGTGCCGTCGCATGGGAGGCGGTGACGATGATGACAGTGGAAGACCGCTTCACGCCGGCAGTGGATGATCTCCCACCGGGCTGGTCCTTGGCCTCCTATGTGGGGCCGGGCGGCCAGGACTTATATGCCCTCTACGTTGAAGGCCGGCGGGAGGTCACGGGGCTACCATCGGTCGAATCGGCGCGCCGCTGGGCGGTGTCGCTCTCCCGCCATCGTCCCAGTGCCGAGGTGCGAGACTTCCCGCGCCCCTTGCCGTGGCCGGAGTTGAATGCGACGGCGCCCTAACCACCGGGGCCACTGTCGTTGTAGTCCGTTTCTGCTCTACGCCCCAACTGTCCCCGGAGCCGTGTGGGTGATCCGCTCGCCTGGTACGCTGGTGGGGAGTGGCGGTTCCGGCCGCTCTCTGCGTGGGCGGTCGTCGGCAGCAATCAATCGCCCAGTGAGGTGGTCCGAGGATGAACCGCATTACGGTTATTGGCGCCGGCTACGTTGGTTTGGTGACCGGTACATGCTTTGCCGAGCTTGGCAACCAAGTGGTGTGCCTCGACGTAGACACCACGAAGATCGCCGATTTGAACCGTGGTGTGCTGCCGCTCTACGAGCCAAGTCTTGAGGAGTTGGTTCGACGCAACGCCGGCGCCGGTCGTCTCTCGTTTACCACGTCCTACGCTGACGCGCTGCGCGACAGCGAGTTTATCTTTATTGCCGTCAACACCCCGGCCGGACCGACAGGTGAAGCGGACCTCCGTTACGTGCGGCAGGCAGCCGCCAGCATTGGCAAGGTCCTGCGGCATCCGGCCACCATCATCACCAAGAGCACCGTGCCGATTGGGACCGGTGATCGCGTGGATCATATTCTGGCCCGCGAGTTGGCGGACAAGGTGTCCTTCGACGTGGTGGCCAACCCGGAGTTCCTGCGCGAAGGCTCGGCGGTCGCCGACTTCCTGCACCCCGACCGGATAGTGCTCGGCGCGGACCGCCGCGCGGCCGCGGAGCACGCCGCCGTCCTCTATCGGCCACTCGGCTGCCCCATCCTCATCACCGACTTGCGGAGCGCCGAGATGATTAAGTACGCCTCGAATGCGTTCCTGGCCACGAAGATCAGCTTCATCAACGAGGTGGCCCTGATCTGCGAGCGCACCGGGGCGGACGTGCGCGTGGTGGCCGACGGCATGGGGCTGGACCAGCGGATTGGGCGAGCCTTCTTGGACGCGGGGCTCGGCTGGGGCGGGAGCTGTTTCCCCAAGGATGTTAGCGCGCTGGCGCACGTCGCGGCGGTCCACGGCTGCCACCCGCAACTGCTCCGCACGGTCATCGAGATCAATCAGGACCAGCGGCTACGAGTGATTCAAAAGCTGATTGACCTCTTCGGCACGCTGGAAAACCGCACGCTGGCGCTGCTGGGCCTCTCGTTCAAGCCCAATACGGACGATCTGCGCGACGCGCCGGCGGTATCGCTGGCGCAACTGCTGGAAGCCGAGGGCGCCGTTGTGCGGGCCTACGATCCGGTCGCTATGCCAGGTGCCCGCCACCTGCTGCCACAGGTCCACTATCAGGACGACCCCTACGCCGCGGCTGAGACGGCCGACGCGACCATCGTGGTGACCGACTGGAACGAATTCAAGCACCTCGATCTGCCGCGGCTCCACGCGGCGATGAAGCATCCCATCATCATTGACGGGCGCAACATCTACGATCCCGACACGATGCGCGCGCTAGGCTTCATCTATCACGGCATCGGTCGTGGTGGCACCGGTGAGGCTACACCCGAAGCGCGGGAGACCACCGTCCCCGCGGCGAGCAGCAACGGCGAGCACCGGACCGCGGTCCTTGCAGCAACTGGTCAAACGACCACTGCTGCCTAGCCCCTAGACGGCAGCCTCCGCCCTGTACCGGTCCGCGTGCTCAGGAGGCCAGAATCTCGCGCAAGCGCGCGGCGATCACTGCTACGTCGCCGTCGGCGATGGTGCCGAGATTGAGATCAAGCTCGTCATCGCTGCCGCCCACTACGATGCTCGGATTACCGGACTGCAACGCCGCGCGCACGCTGGCACCGGTGTGGCCGGAAGCGGGGTCAATGTGGACAGACAGCGCCGGTGCGCCGAAGCGTGCTCCAATGTGGATGCTGGTCTGCGCCGCTGCCACCGTATCGAGGTCGCTGACGAGGGCATCAATGCGCCGCTGGACCTGCTGGATGCGTACTTCGTGGTCCATCGTCACCCATTCGCGCACCGCGACTACAGTGCCCATGATCTCCTGCCGGTCCAGCTTGAGCGGGCGTCCGAAGACACGACCACGGGCCGGGCCTAGCTCGAAGCCGATGAAGCCTTGCATAGCAGCGGAGGCCACCAGGTCCTTCCGGCCGCAGAGCAGCCCGGCGGAGTTGCCGCCACCGAAATACTTCGCGCCAAACCCGACGAGATCGGCGCCCATGGCCGTCCAGCTTCGCAGCCGCTCGACAGGATAGATCTGCGATGCGGCGTCCACCAGAACGGGAACATCGTGCTCGTGGGCAATGGCGATGACCTCCGTCAGGGGTAGTGCTCCGTCTTGCCCATCGAGGTGGGCCGGGACGAGCACGACGGCCGTCTCGTCATCAATTGCGGCAGCCAACTGCCCGGCTGAGGTGCCATCGGCATCGCCTACCTCGACGAGACGAGCGCCAACGATGGTAGTGGCGCGCTCGTAGTGATAGCGCTGACTGGCTTGGATGAGCACGTGCCGCTTCATCCCGGCCGTATCGGGCAGGCGGGCCATCTTCTCCTGGTCGTCGCCGGCGATACAGGCCGCCGTCCCAAGCGCCAACGCTGCGGCGCAGCCGGGCGTGACAAAGGCCGCCTCGCAGCCCACTAGCTCGGCGATAATCTCGCCGCCGCGCTCCTGCAAGGCACCCATGTCCACGAAATAGCGGTTGGCGGCGTCCATAGCCGCTTGCACCTGGGGCGCAAACATGGAGCCACCGAGCACGGTCTGATTGCCCCGGGCATTGATGACCGGCGTGACACCAAGCTCCTCGTAGATGGTGGCGCTGTCAGTATCGGACATCTGCTCTCTCCTCTCAGCAGAACCGTGCGGCCATGTGGCCTGGCACCGGCCACGTGCGGCACGGCAGTCGGCGCGTTCCGGTAGGGCGGTTGTAGCATAGCGCCATCCCAAACGCAATCGTGCCTGAGATATTGCCGCTGTGTGCTCACGCGTCTCGGTCCGAGGCGGCAGGTGCTGGCAAGGGTTAGGTCGAGGAAGGGGTCCTTGGCGCTGGGGGTGCTGCCGAACTAGCTGCGGGGAGCGCGCGGCGCTGCACTCGTGCGGACGGGTAACGGGCCAGCCACGCCCGCAAGCGTGCCTCGGCATCGGGCGTATGCGGACGGGCGAGGCCGGTCCGGGAGGCGATAGGATGCAGCCGTCCGGTGGCGTCGTACTGTGACCACAACTCGGCGAGCAGGTGCGCGCGCGTCTGGCCGCCTCCAGCATCCTTCAGCTGCACGACCGGCAGCACGTAGATCGGCGAGCTGATGACCGGAACCTCGACGCTACTCTGTTTCATCATCCTTAATAATTGCCTACGGTCCGCCTGCAAAGCAAACCGGCAGGCTGGGTAGCTCTGGAGTATCGGCTTGGCGCGGTGCGAGGGCTATACTCAGCCGGAGGACGGCGGCGGCGCTCAGTCCATCATAGAGGGCGGCTGGGTAGCGCCGGCGGCAAGGCTGAACCGTGGCCGATAGTGTAAGCGGCGACCGGCACGAAACCCAAGCTCGCCAGCCCAGCTATAGCGGTGCTTTTGCGGCGGCCGAGCGTGCCTATCTCGACACGTGCTTCGGTGCGTGCAGTATTGCGCTGGTGGCACGGTCGCGGCACGATACGGGCCTAGCGCTGATCTACTGGCAGGCCGTGGCCGCCATGGTCGCTGGTGGGCAGCCACTCTCTACCGCTCCGACCGCGGCCTACTACGTGCTGGATTGCTCCGGCGAGGGTGAGCCGCGGCTGGAACGGATTGATGACTCGCGGCAGCTTGAGGCACGGTACCCGGACCACTTCCCGCCCATGCGGATTCGTCGTCCCTGGACCAGACGACTCTGGGAGTGGCTGCAAGCGCCGAGCCGCGGGCTGATTCTGCTGGCAGTGCTGGCCTGGCTGATTATCGTCCTGTTGGTGCTGCGAGCCGGTCTCTGATTGACCCTATGCCGCTTTTCAGACTGGAGTAAGCTACCCGATGGCAGCAGACATGCAGGGCAAGGTTTGTGTGGTCACGGGCGCCAACTCCGGTATTGGCAAGGAGACGGCGCTTGGCCTCGCGCGGCTGGGCGCGACGGTCGTGCTGGTGTGTCGCAGCCAGGAACGCGGCGCCGCCGCGCTGGCGGAGATCGAGCAGCAGAGCGGGAACGACTCCGTCAGCCTGCTCGTGGCGGACTTCAGCTCCCAGCGGCAGGTGCGGCGGGTAGCTGCGGCGTTCCGGCAGCAGTTTGACCGGCTCGACGTGCTGGTCAACAACGCAGCCCTATCTCGGCGCCACCGCGCGGTGACCGAGGACGGCGTAGAACTGACGCTGGTGGTGAACCACCTGGCGCCGTTCCTGCTCACCAACCTCCTGCTGGATCGGCTCAAGGCGAGCGCCCCGGCGCGCGTAGTCACCGTCAGCTCGGCGGCGCACAAGGGCGCCGAGATCAACTTTGCCGACTTGCAGGGTGAGCAGAGCTACGCTACGTTCGGCTTTGGCGCCTACAGTCAGTCGAAGCTGGCAAACGTCCTCTTCACGTATGAACTGGCGCGCCGTCTGGAGGGAACCGGGGTCACGGCCAACTGTCTGCACCCCGGCGTCGTCGCCACGGCTATCTTCCGCGATACGCCGCTGTGGCTGCGGGTTGGACTTACATTGGCTCGCCCATTCATCCTGGGGTCCGCACAGGGCGCCGACACGGTGCTCTATCTCGCCACCGCTCCCGAGGTGGCCGAGGTGAGCGGGCGCTATTTCGAGAAACGCAAGCCGGTCCAGTCGTCGCCCCTCTCCTACGATACGGAGGTGGCGCGGCGCCTGTGGGAAGTGAGCGAGGCGTTGACTACTGCGAGCGGGCCGGCAGCGGTCGGGGACTAGCCGCCTGGATTACGGCGAAAGGCACAACGACTATAGATGGTAGGCAGCCATGTACTGCCCGGTGAAGGAGTAGCGGTAGTGAAGGCATTGTTGAGCGTGGCCGATAGGACGGGCGTCGTGGGACTGGCGAACGGCCTCGTCGAGCTTGGCTGGGAGGTCTACTCGACCGGCGGCACCGGGGCGGCGCTCGCGGCGGCCGGTGTGCCGGTGCAGAGCCTTGAAGCACTGACCGGATTCCCGGAGATTCTCGATGGACGGGTCAAGACGCTCCATCCGGCGGTTCACGGCGGCATTCTGGCCCGGCGCGACATGGCCTCGGACCTGGCCGAGCTACGGGAACATGGCTTGGCGCCACTGGACCTCGTGGCGAATAACCTCTACCCATTTGCCGCGACGGTCGCTTCACCGGATGCCACCCACGCCGACATCCTCGAAAACATTGATATTGGCGGCGTGACCTTGCTGCGGGCCGCCGCCAAGAACTACCGCCACGTCGTGCCGCTGTGTCGGCCCCAGGACTACAAGGAGGTACTGGCGGTGCTGCGTGAGCAGGGCAATGTCGGCGAGGCGCTGCGCTTACGCTTGGCTACGTTGGCCTTCCGGCACGTTGCCGAGTACGACGCGGCCATCGCAGTCTACTTCGATGGCCTGCCAACCGGCGGCTAGGGCAGCCCGTCGCGCCGCCGCCGTGACTCGCTACGGCAGGAGTGCCGGGTCGAGGACGGCGATATAGGGGAGATTGCGGTAGCGTTGCTCGTAGTCGAGGCCATAGCCCACGACAAACGCATCGGGCACGTCGAAGCCCACGTAATCAATCGGCCGATCCGCGATCCGGCGGGCGGACTTGTTCAGGAGCGTACAGAGCTTGAGGGAGGCCGGCTGCCGCTCCTGTAAGAGGCGCATGACGTAGTTGATGGTCAGTCCGGTGTCTACAATGTCCTCGATCAGGAGGACGTGCCGGCCCCGGATGTTGCTATCGAGGTCTTTCAGCAGCCGGACCACTCCCGATGAACTGTGGCCCGTGTAGCTGCTGATGGCCAGCCAGTCCACCTCAATGGGGACGGTGATGGTGCGGATCAAGTCGGCCAGAAAGGCGACCGACCCACGCAGAATGCCGACGAGTATGGGGCATTCTGCGGCGTAGTCCGTGTCAATCGCCGCTCCGAGGGCGCGGACCCGCCGTTGGATGGCCTCCGTGCTGAACAGCACCTCCCCCGGCGCCTCCGTTATGAGCGGCTGCTCGCCGGCTGCCACGCTCCCGGCAACCGGGCCGTCAGATGCCGGTGATGGCAGCACAATCTCACGCGCGACCACGGCGACATCAGTCATGGCGGCGATCCCAGAGGGCGTAGCAACTACTCGGCATCGGTTGGCTCTCCATCGGGCGGCGGCGTGCCGGCCGCCGCCGTTTCCCGCGGCTGCAGACCATACTTGAACAGCAAGCTGCGGTAGTCGCGGCCATACAGCAGCTTGATCTTGATGTCGGGATATAGCTCCTTGAGCCGACGCATCTTACGGTTTTTCCGCGTCACTAGGCTTTGCCTGAGCGTAGTCAACTCCACGTAGAGGCCCAGTTCGGGCAGGTAAAAGTCGGGCGTGAAGCGCTCGGCCGGTGAGCCGTCCGGATGCCAGCGCAGCGTGAAGGTGTGCGGCTCGTACTGCCAAGCAATGCGGTAGAAGTCGAGAATACGGGCAAACTCGGCCTCGCTGGGGTGCGCGAAGCTCACGTCGGCAGAGCCGAGCAGGGCCACCGGCCCCGTCGACTCTGCGGCGTCCTGGCGGCGTATCCTGGCCTGGGTCATCCTCTTGACAGTGTTGCACGCAATGAATGGGACGACCGTGTACCAGTATACCGGGTGATGCGCGGCGGCGGCCTCGCCATTACTGCTGGTGGAGGGGCACAGAAGCAGTCCCTTGTCCTAGTGTGTCGGAGTCGCGTCGAGCGGAACGCCGGTTTCGGTTCGCATCACGGTGCGAACACGAACCGGGACAAGACCAGGAATCGCAGCAGGAATAGAATGGCACTTGCAGTCAGCACGGCGACGACCGATGCCACGTCGCCGGCATATGCCAGAACGCTGAAGACAAGGAAGTCGAGTGCCTTGAAAGCGAAAACTGTCTGGCTGTAGCGGAAGAATCCGACAAGCCCGAGCGACTGGCGAAAGCTCACCAGCGAATGAAAGAACCAGCCGATCAACAGTAACACGGCGTGCAGGATCATATAACTCAGGTACGGGGGGAGCAATCCGAAGGCTTCGTTAGCGCCTACCCACGCCAGCTTGAAGCCTAGGAAGGTGGCCGAACCGGCCGCCACGCACACGATAGACCAATCGAAAAATAGGTAGTGTCTCAGTTTGAAATCCGGCGTTGGTCGGAGCCACGTGGGCCTGGCGTGCTCGGTGCTGCTGCTCCCCGTTACCCCAGCCATCCCCGGTCGGTGGACACCGCTGCTCGTCCCCCGGCGTGGGCAGTTCAAACTGAAACACTACTATAATCATGATCTATACGTTTATCAAATCGCAAAATAGTATGCGCTGCGAGATGGCTGTGGCCAGCCGCAAGGGCGGCGACAGCCGCTCGTCCAGGAGACTGCCGGGCTGACATTTTCAAACTGAGACACTACTCATGATACCTAGGTTCTGTTGACATTTTATCGCAACCAGATGAGCGCACCGGCGAACTGGAGGAAAGCCAGGTATCGAGCGTCCAGTTTGTCAAACCTGGAGCATATCCGGCGAAAGTGCTTGATCTTGTTGATGCAGCACTCCACCAGAGGCCGCTCCCGGTATAAATGGGCGTCATATTCGTGAGGTTCCTTGCGGTTTGAGCGAGGCGGGATGCCGCCCGTCATCCCCCGTTCGAGGATGGACTGCCGAAACCGTTGGGCATCATACCCTTTGTCCGCGATCACATACGGGCGCTCATAACCGGCGATCAGCACAGCCGCTTGGGTGCCGTCATGCACGTGCCCGCCGGTCAGGCTAAACCGCAAGGGATTGCCTAGACCGTCCACGCTCACGGGGACCTTAGTGCTGAAACCGCCACGGCTTCGGCCCAGGGCCTGGGCTGCCGGCCCACCCTTTGGGGGGGGCGCCAGCGGCGCAGGGGTGGGCCCGGACCACCGTGCTGTCAATGCTGAGATACTCCATATCCGGATCGTCAGCGAAGCACTGATGCATTTGTCTCCAGAGGCCTCGGTCGGCCCAACGGGCAAATCGCTGGTACACGCTGTTCCAATTCCCATACTCGGCCGGAAGCAGCCGCCACTGGGCGCCGGAGCGGCTCATCCACAGGACGCCCTCAATGAAACGCTGGCATGCCGCTGCCTGTCCAACGTAGAGGCCCGCGCACCCGCGCAGGAACTCGAGCATCTTGGCCCACTGTTCCGGGGATAGTTTGACGCTGCTCATGCGACCATTATAATGAAATGTCAACAGAACCTAGTCATTGATTCAAGCGCTCCGGCTTAACTTCCGAACCGGCCGATTTGCCCGGGAACCGTGCGTAAGCGGTCACATTCCAACTCAAACGAGCCAATGGCCCGATCATCACTGTCTCCACGATACCCTCCAAAACCACCAGCAGGCGCGCAAGTGGCGCAGTCAACCACAGCGGTTTGAGCACCACTTCGGCCATGGGCGGAGTCAGAAAGCCTTGAAATCGGACATCTATATCCTGCAACCCGGCGGCGTGCAGAACATCTATCAACTCCCGTTTCGCGAAGAATACCTGATCGCTGCTGTAGCTTGCATCAACGCGCATCCTGATCCACCGCAACACTTGAATAATCGGGTTGCCGCGTTGCGGCTCGCGGGCGACCAGCCACGCCCCCGGCTTGGCTAAACGACGCAAGGCTTGAATGACGCCAGGAATATCGGTCATGTGGTGAAGCGCACCGTTCATGTACACGACGTCTGCGAAGCTATCGCTGATCGACACCTCCTCGACGTTAGCCACGACTAGGTCAACATTGCTCACCCTCCCCGTGAACACCCGGCCGCATCGGATCATGTTCTCCGAGAAATCCACGCCAACGTAGCGTTCGAACAACCCATTCATGTACAGTGCATCGCACGCGATGCCACAGCCCACGTCGAGCACAACCCCCAGGGCGCCACCGCGCGCCTCAAGGACGGGACGCACCGAGCGCAGAACGATGTCGCGGCGGGGGATTCGGGAACTGGGCACCACGTCCCGCCGCGCCTTGTGGGCGGCAAATCGGTTGTAGTGATCCATTTCCGACCACTTCACAACATTTCTCTCCTTTATGGTCTGCGCTAGAATGCAAGTTGCACGTACAGCCCGAAGAAGCCGGTACACCAGCCGAACATAGCCAAACTCAGCACTAGGACCGTGCATTCGGTCGGTTTGGTCGAGTTCTTGCCGGATGTCGCGCTGCGCCAGCACTCGACAGCGCCAAGGTGGTTATGAAGCCGCCCAGTCGTTGCTTGAATGGTACCAGGAGGAGGGAGAGTACCAGCATCGTGGCCACCACGCGCAGGGGAATCTCAGGTTGTGCATAGCGGGGAATGAAGTGCGACGCCACGGCATAGGCGCCGTGCGAATAGAGTGCCGGCAGGGTAACGAGCACGGCCTCAAAGCGTCCGCGGAAAAACCAAAACCCCAAGGGAGCGGCGATGAGCGCCAAGCTGCCGGTGAGATTGACGATGGTGGAGGTGGCGCCACTGAATTCTTGGCCCCAACGCGGCCAGGCTTCGAAACTCCATAAGTCAGCGAGTCGCTGATCGCTTTGATCGCTTCCCGCACCATGGCCATGTCCCAGTCCGTGCTCCGCAAACACTCCGCGCCATGCCAGTAGCAGCGATACCTTGAGATGCTGCCAGGGGTTCGCGAGTAACTCTGCCTTTGTGTCGTTCGCTATCTCGCGCTGTGCCTCGCGCTGTGCAGGCTCCCACTCGTCACCCCTCAGGCGGGACCGATAGTTTCTCTGGCCGGTCTGACGAAATCCGGCCCCACGAACCATGTCGAAGCGCTCGAAAGCTGCCGGCGGGATGCCGCTGCTGACGAGCTCCGATTCCGAAACCTTGGGCAGATAGTACAAGAAACCCACGGCGAACTCGTCGTCCCGCATCTCGTTGTACGCTACGCGAATGCTCCACACCGGGCCTTCACGACGCTCCACCAAGGAGAAGTCGCCGGAAGTCACATAGTTGCGTGTCATGTAAGCCCCGACGGATGCGAAATGGACGGCAAGAAACACGCTCACGAGCAGGGCGGTGGACCGGTTGGACTTTTTCTCCAACAGATCCGATACCACGAAGGCCAGGGCGATAAATACCCAGAGCCAGGCGAAAACAACCTTGGTTAGCACGAGCGCCGTGAGCGACAATCCCAGCAACGCGCTATATTCCCAGCGGCGCTTGTTCAACGCCAGTAGAGAAAGGACGCAGGTTGAGACCATGAGCGCCGCAGCGGCGATTTCAGTGTAGAAATCGTCGAGACCTCCCAACAACACCGCGCTGTTCGCGACAAGAAAAAACGAGGTGTAGGCCAGCAGTCTTGTCCTGGTAAACCACAGTACCAGGAAGAAACTGCCGACCGCCGCAAGCAGGAGGAACACGACCTGCACCACCTTGTATGGTGCATGTTCTGGCCCACATTCGGGGTGTGGAGATTGCAAACATTGACTCGGCAGCGGCGCATGCCCAAGCGTCTGCCGTGTAAGGTCAGCAATCGCGATCACCGCTGGCATAAACGGCTCGCGTCGGTGATAGCCAACCTGGGTCGGGTACTCTCTATAATGCCCCTCTCGAGCCAGCGTCAACCCCAGTTTCAGGTTTTGCCACCCGTCAAACCGCACCGCTTGTAACGAAATATTCCCCGTGTCATACACCAACAGGACTAGGCACAGGCTGACCAGTAGCACCGCATCGTAGCGGCCCAACCCTATTGTCGAGTATTTGAAGCAGTCATGGCCCAGTTCCTTGTAGGTATGGCTCAGTTCCTTCACTACAAAAACGGAACCGACAACGGGCAATAGCAGCACGTGGAACCACAAAAACCAGAGCGGCAAATCCTGGTTGGTCAAATTGAAGGTTAGGACTGACGTGCTGAGAAGCACGGCCACAGCACCGAGTGCGGGATGTCGCCGCACGCGAACGCGGGGCCAATCCAAGGGGGCCCTGGGGGCGCGACGCCTGGTGGTTGAGACAGCCAACCTCTTACCCAGCCACTGCATCACGAGCTCCAAGAGCAGCTTGAAGAACCCGGTATGCAAGCCGAACACATCCAAACTCAGCACTAGGTTGGGGTGTTCGGTCGGTTTGGCTGCGCCGCCGATTCATATGACCGTCTCCACTATACACCCGATCCATGATACCCAGTCAGTGTACTGAGTGACGAACGGTGCATCCGCGCCGCGGCGGCGGCCTCGCCGGGGCGACCGGGCCGGCGGTTGCTCGCTTGCGGGGTAGCTTGCTATAGTTGCTGCTGTATTGGACGAGAAGGAGTTACCGTGCCCAAGAAGCGTGTTGATCTCAAGCGCATTCGCAAACAAGAGGAGCGTCGGCTTCGCAACCGTTCGAACCGCTCGCGAGCGAGGACGTTTGTGAAGCGGGCGCTGACTGCGATGGAATCGCCGGAGGTAGACCTCGAGGAAGCTCGTGCCGAGCTACAGATGGCGATCAGTGTCCTCGACCGCACCGCCCGCAAGGGCGCTATTCATCGCAATGCGGCCGCCCGCCGTAAGTCGCGCCTGATGCTCCGCTTCAACAATTTTGTGGCTGAGGCAGCGGCGAGCTAGCCGCCGGCCGGCCCGGTGCGCGTTCCCCCTCACCGTTGCCAAGTACCCCGGCGTGTCCTTTGGTGCCCTGCGGACGCGCTCGGTGGCCCGTAGGCGGCGAGTTGCACGGCCAGAAGCTCCAGCGCAAGCTGTGGGTCGGCCTGACCGGTCTTGATGCTGAGGTCCGCATCGAGGACGGCGTGGTGCATCGCCACCAGGGCCGCCGCGCTGAAGCGCCGCGCCTGTCCGGCGGCCTTGCGGGCTACAAACGGATGCATGCCCAGCGCCGCCGGGAGCGCCGCTGCCGGCGTTCCGGCTTGGGCGAGCGCTTTTGCCTGGTTGAGCAGGCGCACCTGCCGAGCGATCATGCCCACGAGGAAGTGGGGCTGCGCGCCCTGGGCATAAAACTGCGCGAGCTGCGTGAGCGCCTGCCGTTGCTGCCCCGTTGCGAGGGCATCCACAAAGGCAAACACGTCCGTCTGCGCGGCCGCGTGGACCAGCAAGCGCACGTCATCGGTGTTGACTGCGCGGCCGGGGCCGGCATAGGTCAGCAGCTTGTGTACTTCTTGGTCCAAGTTCCGCGGATCGCCGTCGCTCACCTGCGCGAGCAGGTCGGCAGCGTCCGGCATGATGCTGCCGCCGAGCCGCCGGGCACACTCCCGCAGCCAGCGCACCAAGCCCGGCCCCTGGGGGAGCGGCAGCTCCTTGACCGTCGCATGCTCCTTGAGCGCCTTGCCCAACGGCCCGCGCAGAAAGGCCGGGGCCGGCCGGCGGCGGTTGGAGCGGTCGGCGGCGATGGGTTCGGCGAAGATCAGCCGGTTCTCCGCCGGCACCGTGGGCAGGAACGCGGCGAGCGCGTCCACGGCGCGCTTGGTGGCCGTGTTCTTGCGCTGGCGCGGCCGGCCGGCCGACGTACCGCTCGCGCGCCGCGGCGGCTGCGTGAGCCGTGAGAGCAGGCCCTCCACTCGCGCGACCCGGTGCGGCGCCAAGAACGGTGCCGTCGTCGCCGCGGCCCGCACGTCGTCTACTGAGGCGTCGGCCGCCAGCCGGGTCGTATTGAGATCGGCCATATCCGAGGGCATCGCCTCGGCAGCGAGCCGCTGCGCCTCTTCGTCAATGGAGAAGTCGTCCGTGCCGTACAGGACCACGATCATGGCAATTTCTCGCTGCGTACCACACCGAATTCTAGCGGCTGCACGGATGTCCGGCGGACGGCGGCCGACTCTTCACCGCTACAATCACTTGGGCAGCGTGGGGGACGTTGCCGTTGGCCGGGGCCCTGGAGGATAGGAGGCTGTGCAAGCCGCCGTGCCACGTCCAATTGTGCCGTTGACGGTGCTTGGCACCGCCGATCTACCTGCGGCCGGCGGCAAGGGGGCCAACCTCGGCGAGCTGCTCGGCGCGGGGCTGTCGGTTCCCGCCGGCTTTGTCGTGACCACTGCGGTCTATGACGCTTTTGTCGCCGCCGCCGGCCTGGACGAGACCATCACGAGCGCCACGGCTGCCCTCGACGGGTCGGACCCGGCGGCGCTGGCCGCCGCCGAGGCGACCATCGCTGCCGCCTTCGACCGGGCGGCGCTCGATCCCGCGGCCGTCGCGGCCATTGGGGCCGCCTACGAGGGCCTCGTGGAGGGTGGGCCGCCACGGCCGGCCGTGGCGGTGCGGTCGTCGGCCACGGCCGAGGACCTGCCCGGTGCCAGTTTTGCCGGCCAGCAAGAAACGCTGCTCGGTGTCACGGGCGCGGCGGCGGTGGTCGCGGCGGTACGGCAGTGCTGGCGCTCGCTCTGGGCGGGCCGTGCCATCGCCTATCGCCAGCAGCAAGGCAGCGCGGTGGACCGTGTGGCGATGGCGGTCGTCGTGCAGCGCATGATCGAGCCGGCCGCGGCCGGCGTGCTCTTCACGGCTGACCCGGTGACCAGCGACCGTAGCCGCATGGTGATTGAAGCGGTGCCGGGGCGCGGTGAGGCGCTGGTCCAGGGCAGCCGCACGCCCGACCGCTACGTCGTGGACCACTTCTCCGGCCACATGCACGAGAAGCTACCGGCCGATCCGGCCAGCGGACCGCTGCTCGACTCCGAGCAGGTGCGGGCGCTCCACGCGCTCGCGCGGCGCGCGGAGACGCATTTTGGCCAGCCGCAAGACCTCGAATGGGCGGTAGACGCGGCCGGCACGCTATGGCTCCTGCAAGCACGACCGATCACCACCCTCGAACCGGAAGCCGCGCTGCCCGCCGTGCAGCGACCACCGGAGCAGGTGACCGCCATGCTCTTCGAGGTGTTTCCGGAGGGGATCGCGCCGCTGGATATGGACATCGGCGGCGCTGTGGTGGCCGCGGCCAATCCCGTGCCCGAACTCCTGCGCTTGCCGCTGCCGCTCATCCGTTACGAGCAGGTGCCATTGCTGCCGGACGTGCGGCGCATTCTCTGGCAGCTACCCCTGCGGTTGGCAGTGCTGCTGCGGGGACTCGCACACCACCCGAACGACTGGTATGGCCGCGAGTTGCCGCGAATGCAGGACGAGATCGAGCGGTTCGGGCGCGTGGAGCCGGCCGTGCTGGATGACGCCGGCCTCGTTGCTCACCTCCAAGCCGTCGTCGCCGCGCTGTACCGCGCCGCCGGGCCGCGCTGGTTTGCGCTCACCGGGGCGCTGCTCCGGGCGCTACCGGCGCTGGTGTGGATCAGATGGGCGAGCCGGCACCCGGACTTGCAGCGCATCGGCTCCGACCTCTTGGCGGGTCTGCCCACCGTCACCAACCAGATCAATGTTGAGCTGGCGGACCTCGCTGCCGACGTGCAGGAGACGCCTGGCCTCCAGCAGCTCTGGGCTACGACCGGACCGGCGGCGGTACTCGATGCGCTTGCAATGCACCCGGAGCCGGGAGTCCGGGCGTTTGGTGACCGGCTGGTGTCGTTTCTGCGGCGCTGGGGCTTGCGGGAGAGCCGGGGACTGAGTGTGCGGCTGCCACCGTGGGAGGCACAGCCGGAGCGTGTCGTCGTGCTGATCGGGGCACTCGCGGCCGGTCCGGTGCCCGCGTCACCAACGGAAGTCTATGCGCTGCGCCGGCGTGCTCAGAAAGCCATCGAGCAGGCCGCGGCGACGGTGCCGGCATCGCTGCGCCCGCTCCTCCGACGGTCGCTGCCGGCGCTACGCACCGCGCTCCGCCTACGTGAAGATAGCCACTACTACATCTTTGCCCTGATCGGTGTGGCGCGGCGTAGCCTGGTCGAGCTGGGCCGGCGTTGGCAGCAGGCGGGCCGGCTGAAGAGCGACGACGAGATTTTCTTGCTGCGGTTGGCAGAGATCGCGGCGGCAGTGCGCGGTGACTTGGACGTGGCGGCGACGGTGGAAGCACGGCGGCCGGTCTGGGCGGCGGTCCGGCGACGCTGGCACGAGTGGCAGACCATTGCAACGCCGATTGGCAACGACCTGCGTGGTGTGGCCGCCAGTCCAGGACGCGCCAAGGGGGTCGCCCGGATCATTCTCGACCCGGCCGGTTTCGGACAACTCCGGCCCGGCGAGGTACTCATTGCCCCGGCGACCGGTCCGGCCTGGACACCGCTCTTTCACACGGCCGCGGCGGTAGTGACCGAAACCGGTGCAACGATGTCGCACGCCGCCATTGTCGCCCGCGAGTACGGTCTACCCTGCGTCGTGGCCATTCCCGGCGTGACCAATGCCTTCCATAACGGTGAGCGCGTCCTCGTTGACGGTAGTGCCGGCATCGTCCGGCGGCTGGCGGACTCCTGATGCACTCCTGACGCGAGAAGCGGCCGGCCAAACGCTCTCCGAGCGTTATAGTGAGCGCATGTCCGTCTACGACCGGCAGATTCTCCTCCCGACGGAGCGGTCCCCGTCCACGGTGTGGTCGTGCTTACCTATAGTGATTCTGGCGCTGGTCTTCTTTCTCGTGCTCGGTATTGGCGGCGTGTACGCCTATCGCCAGGTACACCAGAACCGTATCTACCCTGGCGTGACCGTGTTGGGGCTATCGGTCGGACGCGCTACTCGCGCCGAGGCCGAGATGGCGCTACGCGCCTATGTCCACAACGTCCGACAGCAACCGCTGCGGGTCCGTGTGCCGGACGAGGTGCCGCCGATCACGTTGATGGCGCTGGGGCTGGACGCGGCAGACGAGGAGATTCTGCGATTGGTGGACGATGCCTGGTGGGTAGGCCGCGATCTGCCCCTGGGGAGTTGGCTGATGAGCCAGTTCAGGCTGCTCACCCGCGGCTACGTTGTGCCCGGCGCGCTGACGCTCGATAGCGAGCAAGCGAGAGAGGTGCTACAACAACTCGCCGAGCAGCTTAGTCGAGAGCCGGTCAGCGCGACGCTCCGGGTAACCAATTCCGACGCGGGGTTCGTCAGCTTGATTGAACGCTCTCAGCCAGGTCGGCAACTCAAAGTCGAGGAGACGCTGTTGCGCTTGCAGCGGAGCTTGGCCGGCCAACTGCCCTCGACTCTCGACCTGGTGCTCGAGGAACTGCCCGTTCGCGTCACCGAAGCCGACCTCGAGCGACCACGTGCCGCGGTAGACCACTTACTCCAATCTCCGCTGGTGCTCCGGGCCGGTGACAAGACCTGGTCCCTAGAACCGGACGTGCTCTTCTCAATGCTGGACACCGAGGCGCTGGCCACCGAGCAGGCCGCTCCGGTGGCACGACTGCGCGAGGACAAGGTGAGGGCTTTCGTAGCGAGCGTCGCTGCCGATGCAAACGACCCACCGGGCACCCCCTCGCTGGAGTTGACCGACGGCGCGATTGCGCTGCAATCGGGGCGGGCCGGCGCGGCGCTCGACGAGGCAGCGGCGGTGCGCCTCGTCATGGGGCAGGCGCTCACCGAGCAACGGCTGCTCACACTGCTCATGGTAACCGTGCAAGCGACGCTGTCCGAGGCAGCGCTGGACTTGCTGCTGCGGCAGGCCGGCCAACGTCTCACGCAGCCGCTCGTGCTGCGCCACGCGAGCCGGGAATGGGTTCTGGAGGGACAGGCGCTGCTGGATTTGGTGATTCTCCAGCCTATCGAGTCCGCGACGGCGCCCATAGCGCCAGCAACACTGCCAGACTTGGAAGTAGCTCTTGACCAAGCGCAAGTGGAGGCGTTCATCGGGGCGGAAGTGGCCGCTGCGGTGGCGGTGAGGGTCGAGTTGGCTCGCTTTGCACTGCGTGACGGTCGTGTCGAGGTCAGCGGCGGGAGCAGCGGTCTCATGCCGGATGGTCCGGCGACATATGCCGCCCTGGCGGCGGCATTCGTGAGTCAGGACCGGGCGGCGCGTGTAGCAGGCGTGCAGGCGCGCCCGGCTCACCCGGCAGAGGTCGCAGTGCTGCTGGAACCGTTGCGCCAGCAAGCCGAGCAACTGGCCGCCCGGCCGGTGGAGGTGAGCTACGGTGCGTATACCTGGCCTATTGCACCGGCGGACTTGGCGAAGATGCTGCGCTTCCGGCAGGGTGCGGACGGTCCCGAGCCGTATCTCGACCCGGGCCGGCTCGATACGCACGTGACGGCCATTGCAGTCGAGGCCAGGCAGCGTGCGCTTGGCCCGCAGACGGCTGACGGGCGCCGGCGCCCGGTGGACGTGGCGCGGACCGCCGCGGCGATCCGGGAGGCCGTGCAGGCGTCCGTGCGCGTCGTGCCTGTCAAGTTCGTGGCTGCTGAGGACCTACCGCCGCCCGACCCGGCCCCCGACCTATCAGCACCGTGGATTCCCGACCGGTAGGAGATGCAGCGTACATCGGTGTGTCGCTACTCGTCCGGTACAAAGTCGCCGCGTAGGTAGCGCTCGATCTGGCGCGTGCCACGTGCTATGGCGCCGGCGACGAAGGCATCGCGGCGCTCCGGGATCAGTAAGTCATACACGAGGGACACGTGCGCGGCCCACTCCCCGCGGTGCTGCTGCACCAGCGCGTCGAGTGAGAGCGATGGATGTGCCTCGTTGCGACGCAGGCTAGGGCTATACCCGGACGAACGGTAGCCGCTCTCCACCACCCAGGGATCATCCGATGGCAAGACGCGCTCCACCATCTGGTCCCAGAGGCGGCGCAGCGCGTCTACGTTGCCGAAGGGTGGTAGGGCGTCGAGGGCCACGTCGCGCCACTGCAAGCGCCGGTCGGCGGCCGGGATCGGGAGCCGATCCACGAGCAGCCACGCGCCGTAGTGGTGCTCGTCCCATGGTGGTCCGGGCGGGAGCAGTGAGATGATATGCTCCCAGTAAGCAAGGTCCGCCGTAATGTGCGCGATAACTCCGAGCATCCAGGCGGTGCCGGCTGAGTCGAGTCGGTCCGGGTTGGCTACGGCCGGGTGGCGAGCGCAGATGGTGGCTATGGCCTGATCCCATGTCGCCGGACACTGATCGTCGTAGCAGTGCGTATCATACTTGTTCATCCCGGCAAAGAGCCGAAGCGCATCCGGGAGGATGCCGCCGGCAAAGTAGGTGGCCGGCTGCGTGGTAATCAGGGTATGCGCTGCCGGAGCAGCGGTGGCCAAGGCATCGCGCAGACTGCCCAGCAGTGACCAATGGCTACGTCCGCGCGGCACGGCTTGTACTCCCGCTCCCCTGAGCAGCGGACACTCGTGACCACATCTTCCGCTCCGAAGCCCGTGTGCTCGGAGGCACCGTCAGGTGTGGTGTATCCGGGCGGTCCTAAGCTCGGGTGAAGGCCGGATGGAGCGCCCGTGCTTTGCTGCGAGCCGATTGTAGCAGTCGTCTCGCTCGCTTACCGGCAAGGCGGCGCCGCCGAGAAGCGGCCGGTGCCGCAGACGATACGCAGTACGTATACTGGATGGTAGGTGCAATGTAGGCACCGCTACTCCCAATGCCGGGGATACGCTATGGGTCTCGCCGACCTACACATCCACACCACCCACAGCGATGGTATGGCCTCCGTCGAGGCCGTGCTGGATTACGCCGAATATCACACCGCGCTCGATGTCGTCGCTATTGCCGACCACGATCAGGTGCGCGGCGCGCTGGCAGCACTGGACTGGGTGGCAGCCCGGCCGAGCGCCCGCTTGGAGGTAGTGTTCGGCACAGAGATTAGCGCTTCCTGGGGGCGGCATCTCCTGGCCTACTTCTTCGAGCCACCGTTCCCGACCAAGCCCTTCCCGCGGCACCGCTCACTGGGCTACACCGCTGCGCTGGTCCACGACCACGGGGGGATTGTGGTCATTCCACATCCGCTCTGCCGCTGGACGCCGAGCGTCGGGCAACGCGCGCTGACGCGATTGCTGGCGCAAGCGGTGCCCATCGCCGGAATCGAGGCCTGCAATGCCAGCGTCGCAGCGCGCGGCCTGGCGCCGCGTATTCGCCGGCTCAACGACGAGCATTGGCGGCTCCCGGAGCTAGGGAGCAGCGATGCTCACCATCTCGCCCAGATCGGGAGCGGCTTGACCGAGTTCCCAGGCGCAACGCCGGCGGACCTGGCAGATGCGCTGCGAGCGGGCACGGTACGTGCTCGCTGGGGCGAGGCAGCCGCTGCCGTAGGGGTGCGGGACCACGCGCGGCAAGCATTCCGCGCGTTGGCCGTGAAGCCGCTCCGCGAGCTGAAGGAGGTGCTTACCCCCGCGCGGCAGCGCCGGGGATGATCTCACTGATAGCCCGTACCTCGCCCCGCAGGCGACGTGGGTTCCCACTTTCGTGGGAATGGCAGGCGGCGGCTAGGCTCCGGCAGCGAGGGCCACGTCTACATCGTCGGCGAACTGCCCGTCGTGGCCTTGCTGTATGCTACGCAGGTACTTCCGCACCGCCAACTGATTAGGGTCGTACCGCAGCGATTGCCGGTACGCCTCCTCGGCGCCGGTTAAGTCGCCGCGATATTGCAACTCCAGGCCGATCATGGTGTAGGCCTCAGCATACGTGGGCGCCAACACGGTTGCCTTGCGGAAGCAGGCCAGGGCTTCGTCGGCCAACTCCTGCGCCATCAAGGCTTTGCCCAGCTCCACCATGGCCTCGGGGTCGTTCGGGCGATTTTGGAGGCGCCGCCGGTAGCGGCGAATGGCCCGCAACTCGGAGATATGGGCATCGAGGTCAGGGTCGGCCCAGGTGTTCTCCCGGCGTGCCTGTTCCAGCAAGCGAATAGCCGCGGGCAACCGCCCTTCCTGAGCGGCGGCAAGCCCGCGGGCCTTGGGCGTCCGTAGCCATGCCTGACGGACCTCCTCCGGGTGCCTTTTCATCAGCCACAGTCTGCGTATCCACGGCCACGGCACAGTCCCAGCCTGCATCCTTTCGTCCATGGTTCACCCCCCTGAGCGCCGATAGCAGTCACGCACTGCATCGGGCCCACCATCATTATTATGTACTAGACGCGGATCGGTTTCAAAGGTCTGTGCCACATTCGCAATAGTGCTTGGCGCTCCCGGTGCGTTCTGAGTAGCGGCGCGGCGTGTGTACCGGCTCGCGGCCAATGCTGCCGCCAGGCGGCACGAGCCATCACCCTAGGGACGGTTACCGGCGGGGAAAGGTTCTGGTCCGTGGGTGGGCCGGCACGCTACTCTGGCTCTAGCTAATCCAGGTGAGGGCCAGGGCCGCGCCGCCCCCGGCCAGCGCCACCGTATAGAGCAGGAGGACCGCCTGTCTGTGGGGCAGGCCGCGGCGCACCAGCAGATGGCTGGTGTGGTCCTTGCCGCCTTGGGTGACACGGCGGCCAGTGCGGAGGCGATTCAAGGTGACGAACGTCGTATCGAAGATCGGCAGAATGAGGATGAGGACGGCTGCGAGCAAGCCCCACCAGCCGGTCGGCCCCGGTTGTAGCTTGGCGCCAATGATAGCGAGGAGGAAGCCGAGGAAGAGTGTGCCGGCGTCACCCATGAAGATCACGGCGGGGTTGAAGTTGTAGCGCAGGAAGCCGAGGCAGCCGCCCGCCACGGCCAGGGCCATGATCGCGACGAGGTACTGTCCGTTTGCCGACGCCAATAGGAAAAAGAACGCGGCTGCGATGGCCGTTGCCCCGGCGGAAAGACCGTCTATGTTGTCCAGAAAGTTCACGGCATTGCTAATGCCGACGAGCCAGACGAGCGTCAGGACCAGGTCGAGGGGAAGCAATCCGAAGATTTGGAAGCGGACGCCCGCGGTCAGCACGATAGCCGCGGCGAGGAGCTGACCGAGCAGCTTGGCCCACGGTGGGATGCCGCCGGTCGTGCGGTCATCAAGGATGCCGACCAGGATGAGCACGACCGTGCTCAGGAAAATGAGTGCCAACTCGCCGGTCGTGTCCGGCAGAAAGACGTACTGCCGGGCCAGCTCCAGGCGGGAGATGAGCAGGAGGGCAATCCAGATGGCCGCGTAAATGGCCACGCCGCCCAGCAACGGGGTTGGCTGAAGATGCACCTTGCGGGCGCTGGGCACGTCGAGCACGCCGAGGCGACGGGCCGCGGACATGGCCCACGGCGTCGCAAGCAGCACGACCGCCAACGCACTGGAGAAGACCGCTAGGTACAGTGCCCAGAGGTCCGGCCCGTTGCCACTCACGTTCTTGCCAGCTTCTCCCGTCCAAGCGCACCATCAACGCAGGCCGAACCTCGCCAAATCCGCACAACTCTCTTCCCGCGGGTCAGCGGAGCGGCGTCATTGTGCCACAAGGCGGCGGTAGAAGTCAGCCATGCGCGGGATAAATGCCGAAAGGTCATAGGCCGGATAGACGGACGCGCGCGCCGCCGTCCCCAGCCGCTCGGCGTACTGCCGATTGTGCAGCACGGTGAGCATCGCGGCCGCGAGCGCGTTCGCGTCGCCGGTAGGAGCCAGTAGTCCGGTCTCACCGTGCGTCACCAACGTCGGCACGCCACCTACTCGCGTCGCCACTACCGGACGCCCGGCGGCCATTGCTTCTACCAACGTCGTGGGCAGGCCCTCGTTGCGGGAAGTGAGAGCTACAACGTCGAGGTCGGCATAGACCACCGGCAGGTCGCGTCGCCAGCCGAGCCAATGCACGGCCGGGGCGATGCCGTGCTCCTCCGCCAACTGCGCTAACTCTTCCCGGCGCTCGCCGGCACCGACCACGACGAACTGCGTGTCGGGATACTGCCGGCACACGGCGGCAGCCGCTTGCAGAAAGACCTCGTGGGCCTTGATTGCCGTCAGCCGGGCGACGATCCCTACGAGCCCGGTACCCGGCCCAACCCCTAGCTCGGCTCGCAGCCGGCCGCGGTGGCGCTCGCTGGCGCGATATGGCTCCAGGTCGAGGCCGATAGGTACCGACACTATCTGCGCGGGGTGCCCCACGCCATAGCCCAGAATCTCGGCCCGCTGGGCCGGGCCGAGGGCGATGATGCGTGTCGTCCGTAGCGCGAGCAGCCGTTCGATCCACCGGACGAGGGCGCTGCGGACCGGGCTGAAGTAGCTGTGAAAGACGTGGCCATGGAAGGTATGCACTGTGACGGGAACGCCGGCGGCCCAGGCAGCGAGCCGGCCGATCACGCCGGCCTTGGCCGTGTGCGTCTCGACAATATCCGGGCGTAGCTGCCGGAACAAGCGCACGAGGGCCATGAAGGCGCGTAGGTCGTCACGCGCGTCTATCGCGCGTCCCAGATACGGAACAACGATTGGTGTGACACCGCGCGCCTCGGCATCCGATAGCATGTCGCCTTCGTAGGATGCCGCCACGCCGGTCACGAGCCATTGTCGGAACTGTGCCGGGTCGAGTCCGGCAGTGAGAGAGATCGTGTAGACCGCCGGCCCGCCTACGTTGAGCCGCGCAATCACGCGCACGATACGGATGGGGCGTCTTGTGGAGTCGTCCATTGCGTGTTAAGGGAGGGGCACGGGGCTGGGCAACGGCTTTGCTCAGCCGACGACAATACCGGAACGGTCAAGGCCGTGCGTGCCGCTCCAGCCGTAACGTCGGACAAAATCGGGGCCGGGGCCGCCGCTCAAGCTGGCGGTGGCGGTGCTACCGCTTAGAAGCGCTGATCCCGCTTCGGGATGATTTTGCCTTTGAGCCAAAAGTGATAGATGAACAGAAAGGCGGAGGGGATGAGCAGGAGGTGCTTCCGCCAATCCACGTCCGTATCGAAGCCGGGCGCCTGCCAGAAGACGAACCACGTGAGGAAGATGAGGACCGAAAGCCACAGCATTACGTCACCTCTGTATCTGCAAAGTCGCACCGCCGGCGCTCGCGGGAGGCGCTCTTAGCGTACCACAGTGCCCAAGGCACTGCCAGTCATTAGCTTTCAGCGTTCAGCCCCCACACCCCCATCGGACTGGGGCTGAGTGGGGTAGGTATTTTGTGAGGCGCTGCGGGACTCACCCCCGCCCTCCTGTGGTCCCCTGCAGGGCAGGGGGACGAGGATTCCCCCGCGAAAGTGGGATGACGGGGGAGGTGGGAAGACAGTTTTGCAACGGTCTCCTGTTGAGCTGCTGCGCCAGGGGCTACACTCAGGGACGGGATTTGCGCGGCTCCGCGCACTACGGCGCCGTTCAGCTTGGATTGGGACACCCGATGGCTCGTTTTCTTCTGCGCCGTGTGCTGTTCATGGCCCTCACACTCTGGCTCATTTCAGTGGTGATCTTCGTCGTCACTGAGGTATTGCCCGGCGACGTGGCCACGGCCATCATGGTCCAGGAGGCAACCGCGGAGGACTTGGCACGTATACGCGAACGGTGCGGCCTCAACCGGTCGCGGCTGGTGCGCTACGTGGAATGGGTCGGCGGCGCCGTGCGCGGCGATCTCGGTGAGTCCTGTCATTGCCTGGAGACCACCGGCAAGGATTGTAGCGTGAGCCTGAAAATCGCCGGGCGTTTGGGGAACTCGGTCACGCTGGCGCTGCTGACCTTGCTGGTAGGCGTGCCGCTCTCGCTGGCGCTCGGCGTGGCCGCCGCGCTGCGCCGCGGCCGGCTGCTCGACGGCGCGCTCTCCGCCGGCATGTTGGCCGCCGTGTCGGTGCCGGAGTTCGTCAGCGGCATGGTACTGATCCTCATTTTCGGTGTCTGGCTGCAATGGCTCCCGACGACCAGCATCCTGACGCCCGGCGTGCGTCTGCTGGAGCAGTGGACGGTGCTGGTCCTGCCGGCGGCGACGCTGGTCGCCGTGATGCTGGCGCACACGGCGCGCCAGACACGCGCGGGGATGATCCAGGTGTTGGAGAGTAACTACATCCGCACCGCCGTGCTCAAGGGCCTGCGCTGGCGGACAGTGGTCGTCAAGCACGCGCTGCGGAATGCCTTGCTGCCGGCGATCACGGTGATTGCCCTGAACGTCGGCTGGCTCGTCGGCGGCCTGATTATCGTCGAGAACGTGTTCAGCTACCCCGGCATCGGCAAGCTACTGCTCGAAGCGGTAGAGAACCGCGACGTCCCGCTGCTGCAAGGCGTCGCCATGCTGATCGCGCTCAGCTACGCGGGCGCGAATCTGCTCGCCGATCTGCTCTACGCGCGTCTCAACCCGCGTATCCGCTACAGCTAACCCAACGGGACGAACAGAGGCTGGAGTAAGCCGCCGGCATGTCCGGAGTAGCTCGGTATCACTGGCCGGCCCAGGCTATCGCAGTTTTAGGTCACTCAGCCCTATGCCCGGTCTACTGTCCGGAGCAGCACGAATAGAGAGGAGCCGTTCGTCTGGCGCTGGCGACCAGCCAAACTCCCTAGCTGCCTCCTCGGATGTGACCTGCACAAGCACCGGCCACCCTCCACCATGATACTCCGGGAAGACACTGTACTCTTTCCACAGCCTCCCCGTCTCAGGGCAGCCCAGCAGCGTCTCCCACTGCTCGCTGTTGTAGGCCAGGACACGCAAGTGTCCGTGCGCGTACTTGGTAGGGCCCTTAATTACGCGCCTCAACTTACGGCACTTGCATGTTCGACTCCCCTGATCGCGTGGTTGCCCAGGCCGTGGGGCCGCACGGATTGCCGAGAGCCGTTCGTCAGGCGCCAGCGACCAGCCAAACTCCCTAGCCGCCGCCTCCGGTGAGACTTGCACTAGCTGCGGCCATCTTGCCCCCCCAGCGCTCCGGCTGCTCAAAGTATAGTTTCCACAGTATCCCTGTCTCAGGACAACCATAGATGGATTCCCACTGCTCGACGTCCGCAACCAGTACGCGCAGATGCCCCCGCGCATAGTCATGGGCATCCAAGCCAGCACCCGGGGTTATGCGCCTTAGCGAACGACACTCACACTTGCTCATCGGACCTCCCCATTGTGCCGTTGCCTGGAATGCCGCGTCACGGCTTCGGTTTATCCGGCCCATAGTTGATCTGAGGATACTGGCGTCGCAACTCGTCCATGAGGGACACCAATCCCGTGGGGATTTCGCTAAACACGAAATGGATAGTTGCCTTCGGGGAGTCCGCCACCTCGGACAGGGCGGCGTCCCGCACGGCAGCCAAGGCTACCTGCTGATAGGGATTCGGCAGCAGGTTCCACGGGAGACGCAGCACCTTCACCCGTTGTCCGGCGCCCAACAGCAGGGCCCGCGGGAAACGCAGCGCCTGCGCCCACCGTCCAGCGCCCGAAACCAGCGTAGGGGTCAGCAGTGCCGTGACGCTGACCCGAAACTCCGCGGGGGTGCCTAACGTCGCGCGGGCCCTGGCCTCGCTTTGGCGGAGTGGTATTACGTTCAGATCATCGTCGTAGACCAACGCCAGGGCTTCGGAGAGGCCGACTAGGTACCCTTCCCAGAAGGAGCGTGTCGTCTTGCCCTGAACCCAGTGCTCGGATTCGCTCTGCTCCACCGGGACTGGCTGGGAGGGATCGGCCAAGTGTGCTGCGACGGCCTGCTTGCGCTCCAATACCGTGGCATCTAGTGTCGGCCTCTTGTCTGACACGTCCGAATCGAGCAGCACTCCGCCGGCGCAGCTAGCTGCGTATGATATGCCATACCTTCTCCCGTCCTCCTTGCCAATGTCACTCGCTTGCACGGCGGAGGTGCCGCGTAGCGCCGCCAGATAGTGGCGTAGGTAGATCTCGGAAAGGTTCCCTGGTGCAAGTTCCCAATCGTCCCACGGGTCAACCGGTCCGGAGCGCAAGCGCTCATCAATCTCGCGTATCCTATCCCGAATTCGCTCCGGTTTTACCCGCCATACACACTTGAAGCGGAGGCCGTTGTGTGCCCCTCCGCTGTGTACTCAAGCCCATGCAGAGCACCTTGAAGTGGATATTGCCAATGCTCCAACGTTATCATTCCGAACATCCCGAGATGCTCCTCCTACGTTCAACCACGTGGACGCGCATTCGACCAGTGCTAACATCGTGCCGTGGCAGCCTAGAATCTCACCATTCCAGGTACTGGTTTCTGCGATGGTAGCTGCCGAGTCCAAGTCTACAACTTGAAACGGTCGCGAACCTAGTACAGGGCACAGGCCTGTGCCCTGACATGGAGTGGCCAACGGTGCCGTGGACCGTAACGGACTACTCGCTTCTTGCAGGTAACATTCACGAGTTATAAGGAAGGAACGAGAGTCCCCGGGGCATGATAGGCATACACGATCCCGAATACTCAGCGGCCGGCGCCGACTATCGTCAGCGCTTCTGGCAACGGCTCTGGACGGGTGCGCGGCTGCTCGGCTCCCAACCTCTCGCCGTCATCGGGCTGGTGATCCTCGGTATCCACGTGCTCATAGCGATCCTCGGGCCGCTCGTAGCGCCTTACCCGGCGACGGACTTTCACCTGGAGGACAAGCTGCAAGGCCCATCGGCCAGCTACTTCTTCGGGACCGATCAGTTCGGACGCGACATTTTCAGTCGGGTGCTGATCGGCGCGCGGAGTATCTTGCTCCTGTCAACCGCCTCCACCGCTTTCGGGCTGTTCCTGGGCGTTTCGGTGGGCCTGGTCGCCGGTTACGCTGGCGGGCGGCTCGACGAGCTACTGATGCGGCTCATGGATGCGCTGATGGCGTTCCCGGCGCTGCTGCTCGCGCTCCTGGTGCTCACGATGCTGGGGCCGGCGACCCAGAACGTCGTGCTGGCCATTGGCCTGGTGTTCATGCCGAACGTGGCTCGCGTCGTCCGCAGCGTGGCGTTGAGCCTGCGGACGATGCAGTACGTGGACGCGGCGCGGGTGCGCGGCGAATCCAGCTTCTACATTATGACCCGTGAGGTGTTGCCCAACGCCATTGCGCCGATTGTCGTCGAGGGCGCCATCCGCGTGAGCTACGCCATCCTCTTGGCGGCGTCGCTCGGCTTTCTGGGCCTGGGCCTCCAGCCCCCGCACCCCGATTGGGGGCTGATGGTGAGCGAGGCGCGGCACTTCATCGGATTTGCGCCGTGGATGGTGCTGTTCCCCTCGTTAGGGATCGCGTCGCTCGTCATCGGCACCAATCTCTGCGCCGACGGCCTGACTCGTGTGCTGGAGCCGGGCCGGCGCTAGGGAGGGGTGAGTTGGCAGTCCACGATACTCGGCGCCTGCAATGTGACTGGACGCCAGTATTGGAGGTGGAGGACCTCCATATTCGGTACGGAGCCGGCGAGCAGGCCGTCCGGGCGGTGCGCGGCGTCTCTTTGCACATTCGCCGCGGCGAGACGCTGGGGATCGTGGGCGAGTCCGGCTGTGGCAAGAGCACCCTGGCCTTCGCCATCATGCGCTACCTGGGCGCTGCCGGCCGCATCGCGCGCGGCGACATCCGCCTCGGCGGCGAAAGCCTGCTCGGCTTGTCGGATTCCCAGCTACGGGGGCTGCGCGGCAAGCGCCTCGCAATGGTCTATCAGGACCCGCAGACCGCGCTCAACCCGGCCATCATTGTGGGCGAGCAGGTGGCCGAGGTTTATCGGGAGCACGAGCGCGTCGGGCGCGATAGCGCCTGGTCGCGGGCGCTGGAGCTGTTTCGGCGTGTGGGGCTGCCCGATCCGGAGCGCATCGCCCGGCGATATCCCCACCAGCTATCGGGCGGCCAGCAGCAGCGCGTGGTGATTGCCTTGGGCCTGGTGTGCTCGCCGGAGCTACTAGTCCTCGACGAGCCGACGACGGGCCTGGACGTGACGACCGAGGCGACGATCCTCGACCTGGTGAACGACCTCAAGCGCGAGTTCGACTCCGCAGTGCTGTTCATCAGCCACAACCTGGGCGTGATCGCCCAGGTCTGCGACCGGGTGGCAGTGATGTACGCGGGGGAAGTGGTCGAGACCGGCACGGTCGGTGCGCTGTTTCACCAACCCAGCCATCCGTACACCGCCGGCCTCTTGGGGTGCGTGCCACGCATCAGTGGCGGCGCCGGAGCGCGGCTCGATGCGATCCCCGGTTCTTTACCGCCACCGCACGAGCGGCTGCCGGGCTGCACGTTTGCGCCACGTTGCCAACTGGCGAGGGCACAGTGCGTCGAGGTGCGGCCCGAGCTGACAGCGGTGAGCGACGACCACGGCAGCCGCTGCCACTTCTGGGAGGAGACGCCGGTGCTCCAGAGGCGGCCGAGCGCCGCCGGGGCGGCGGCTCCCGAGCCAACTGCTCCGGCCGCCGCGGCCGAGGGAGCACCGCTGCTCGAAGTACGGGGGGTGAGCCACTACTACAACTACCGGCAGCCGAGTGGCTCGCGGTTCGGGCGCTGGTGGCAGGCGATTTGGCGGCGCCGGCAGCGGCCGGTCAGAGCCGTCGAGCGGGTATCGCTACGGGTGCGGTCCGGCGAGACCGTGGCGCTGGTCGGCGAAAGCGGCTGCGGCAAAAGCACGTTGGGGAGCGTGGTTGCGGGCCTACTGGCGCCGACGTTCGGCACCGTTGCTTTCGAGGGGCAGGACATCTCCGTCACCGTGCGGCAGCGCGATCCGGCGTTGCAGCGCCACCTGCAGATGGTCTTCCAGAACCCGGAAGCCTCGCTCAATCCACGCCACACGGTCGGCGCGATCCTCGGGCGCCCGCTCGCGTTGGTCAGCGACGTGCAGGGCGCCGCGGCGCGCCGGCGGGTCGAGGCGCTGCTGGAATCGGTGCAGCTGAATGCCAGCTACTACGACCGCTATCCCGGCCAGCTGAGCGGCGGCGAGAAACAGCGCGTCGCCATTGCCCGCGCCTTTGCCGGGGAGCGCAAGCTGGTGATCTGCGACGAGCCGGTGTCGGCGCTGGACGTATCGGTGCAGGCGGCGGTGCTCAACCTGCTCCAGGATTTGCAGGCCGAGCAGGGCACGGCCTATCTGTTCGTCTCTCACGACCTCGCCGTGGTCCGCCACCTTGCCGACCACATCGTGGTGATGTACCTCGGCGAGGTCATGGAGCAAGGCAGCACGGAGGCGCTGTTTCGGCCACCCTGCCACCCCTACACGGAGGCGCTGCTCTCGGCGGTGCCGGTACCCGATCCCGGCGTGAAGCGCCAGCACATCCGGCTGCAAGGCCCGGTGCCCAGTGCCATGGATCGGCCGCGCGGCTGTCCTTTCCATACACGCTGCCCGCGCAAGCTCGGTGCTATCTGCGAGGATACGCCGCCACCGACGGTCGCGGCCGGCGACGGTCATACCATGCGCTGCCACATCCCCTTGGCAGAGCTGGCAGCGTACCCGCCGGTGATTCGGTCGGCGAACTCAGGCAGGGCGGGGGCAGGTCCGCACCTCCCGGCCTGACAAGGGTGGGTTTTTGCATGGGGACGCCGCAGGTGGACATTCCTCACCCGCTGACGGGCCAAAGCCGCACGGATAGTGCCAGGTGTGGTGCGGCTTTGGCCCGTCACCTGGCCCCCTGGCCTCACCCCCCGGCCCCCTCTCCAACATTTGGAGAGGGGGAGTAACGTTCGGACCGGGGCCGATGCATGGCCCTAGACGGCAGCTTTCGTTGCAATGATCGGCGCTTGGGCGCGATTCATCGCGCCCCTACAAAAAACCTACCCTTGTAAGCCCTATGATCCCCCCGCTGGGCAGGGGACGGCGGCAATGACGGGGCGGCAGCGGCCTATGGGGGCTTGAACGACGGCCGGTCGCCGGGTGGTGCGTCTTGCTCGATGGATGGGGCGGCGGGCCGCGCCGGGATGTTCATGGACGTGGCCGCGGCAGCGAGTGACCAGATCGGGGCGCGCTCCGCTACCAGGGGCAGCGCCGGCCGGTCCTGGAGCCGGCGCCGGAGCACGTCCAGGGCGCGGGCGATATCCAGTTGCTTGGTGCGCTGCATGAGGGCCTGGAGTAGGCGGACCGCGGTAGCAAGCACCGGGGCAGCGGTGGCGCGGGTGGGCTGTACCTCCTCGGCGGTGTAGGTCCGGCCAGACAGGGCGTGGGCCGGCGGGGTGGGGGTGGTGACGGAGGTTAGGCGTGGCCCGGCGGCGGGTCCGCGATGGGAGCTATCGGAACCGGCCGCCGGGGGCAAGACGTGGGGGCCGTCGGCTGCCGCCGCGGTGGCGGCCACGGCGCACAGACGATCAGCACCCGGCACCCGGGCCGCAAGTGCCCGGGGTACGTCCTGATCCGGCGCCCTAAGGGTGGCGCCCGGACGGTCAGGCCCCGCCGCGCCGGATGACGCGGCGAGAGGTCGGTCCTGACCCGGCGCCGTTGGCGCGGGGCGGGATCGGCAGTGATCGTGCGCCCGTTGCGCGGCACGCAGACGGTGCTGACCCGGCACCCCGGCCGCGTTGGCCGGGGGTACGTCAGCACCCGGTGCCCTGGGGGTGGCGCCCGGACGGTCAGGCCCCGCCGTGCCGGATGGCACGATGCGGGGTCGGCCCTGACCCGGCGCCTTTTGGTGCCGCACGCGGGACCGGTCGTGGTCCGACGGTGGCGGCACGGCACGCGGACGGCGCTGACCCGGCGCCCCGGCCGTGGTGGCCGGAGGTACGTCAGCACCCGGTGCCCTGGGGGTGGCGCGCGGACGGTCAGGCCGCGCCGTGCTATGTGGCACGGTGCGGGGTCGGTCCTGACCCGGCGCCCTCGGCGTGGTGGCGATGCCACCGCTGGTGGTCGGCATGATGCCGAGACGGCTCCCATCCGGGGCTACTGAGTGTGCTCCAGACTTGTCTTGCATCCGCTAACCTCCGTCAATAGGCGCATATTGGCGGAGTGGGGCGGGGGACAACGGTCGGGGATTGGCCTCACCCATTGACGGGCCAAAGCCGCACGGGAAAATGCCAGGTGTGGTGGGGCCGGCCTCACCCCCCGGCCCCCTCTCCACCATGGTGGAGAGGGGGAGTAGGGCCCTGGGGCCGGGGGCTAGGAAGGTGCTCTGGTCAGGAGGGTGATGCGCTGGTATGCTCGACATACCCCGCTGGCCCGCTTATCCGCCCGTGCGCCCCTCGCAATAGGTTGGTGACTCATTAGCACCGCCGTCAATAAGGAGAGCAGCAAGCCGCCGCCACAAGTTCCTCGCCTCCGGGGCGTAGATTGGAGGCAATCCTTTCGCGCCTTGCGGAACCGGCATTTCCGTCGCCTGTGGCTGGCCATGCTGCCATCCATGCTGGCCTGGCGCATGGCGGACATCGCAATTGGCTATCTCGTCTTCGAGCTGACCGGCTCCGCGACCATGCTGGGTGTCATGGGCCTCGCTCTCGCCCTGCCCGTGGTGAGCTTTGCGCTGTTGGGCGGGGTGGTGGCGGACCGGATCGCCCGCCGGACCTTGCTCGCGCTGACTCAGGGCGGATTGGCCTTGGTTGGTGGCATATTGGCCGTGCTGGTGCTGACCGGGATCGTGCAGGTGTGGCACCTCTTTGCCTTTGCGGTCCTCCAAGGTGCGCTCTTCGCGTTCAACGTTCCGGCCCGGCAGTCGTTCTTGACGGAGCTGGTACACAAAGACGATCTGGTGAACGCGCTGGCCCTCCGCAGCTTCGGCATGAACGCCAGCCGCGTTGCGGGTCCGGCCCTGGCCGGGCTGCTGATCGGCTTGCCGACCGTGGGGATCGGTGGGATCTGTCTACTGATGGCCGTGGGATATGCCGTGGTGGTATTCAGCGTGATCGGTTTGCCCTACAGCCCACCGGCGCCGACAAAAGCCTCGGCCCGGCAGCAGGCTATCGCCGGGCTGCGCTACGTGTGGTCTACGCCGTCCCTGCGGACGCTGGTTATCATCGCCACACTGATCTTGTGCATAGCGGCCTCCCATCAGCGGTTGCTGCCGGTGTTCGCCTTGCGGGTGTTCGATTCCGGTCCGGAGGGGCTGGGGTTCATGGCGGCTGCCGAAGGAATTGGCGCTCTGGTCGGCACCGGGATTATTGCCGCGCTGAGCGGCGCTCGTGCCCTCGGACGACTGCTGCTGGCCTTGGGCGCGCTGCTCGGCGCAGCATTGGCCGCATTTGCACTGGCCCCGGCATTCCTGCTGGCGACGGCGCTGCTCGTGCTCGTCGGGGTTGCCTATGCGGGACTCCAAACGCTGTACAGCGCGTTGCTGCTGCGCCAGGCGGATCGGTCCATGTCGGGGCGGGTGATGAGCATCTGGCTGGTCACGATGGGGCTAACGCCGCTTTCGGCGCTCCCGGGAGGTGCGTTGGCCGACCTGATGGGTGCCAGGCTGATGATGGCGGGGACCGGCGTGCTCGTGGCGCTGCTGGTACTCGCCTTCGCGCTGTTCAGCCCGACCGTGCGGCGCCTGGCCTAACGTCCGGCGCACCTCATCCCCCCGGCCCGCTCTGCACCATGGTGGGGAGCGGGCGTCAATCGGAGGCGGGTGGCAAGCCTGGCGGCACTCTGGCATGACTTGTCGTCACTCGCGGTCACGGCGGCGGCACTGTCCATGGTAATAACGGAGACGGGGAGGTATCTGATGGTGTTGGCAGCAGCGTTCGAGGAATGGCGCGAGAAGCGGCGGCAGGAGCAGATTGCTAGGGCGGTAGCGGAAACGAAAACGGAGGTAGCAGCAGAAACGCTGCGTGGAGCCGACGCCGAGTGGGAAGCGTGGAACGAACGACGGCTGCAGGCCGAGCAGCGTGGCGAACCTTTCGAAGAGCCGCCTCCCTCGGTACGCCGCCGCGCTGCCGAGCCGACCATGCAGCAATGAGGGCACCGTCGGCTGCCTGCCGCCGACCCCTGTCAGGTGAGGGGATGATCGTAGGAGGGCGGTGGCGGGGCTTTGCTAGAATGCTGGCTAGAGTGTCGCGCCCCGCACCTATCCCTTCAACGCAGCATTTGGGTGAAGGGACGCGCGGCGGCGGCGAGCGTTGCCGGTGGGCAAAGAGGTTCCTATCGTCGGCCGGGTGCTGCACGTCATCACCTCCCTCCACCGCGGTGGGGCACAGCGTCATCTGCACATCCTGATGGCCGGCCAGCGCGCCGCGGGCTGGAGCGTTGACCTTGCCTACCTCAAGGACCCCTATCTCGTTAATCAATTCCAGAGCGTGGCCGGGCGCGTGATTGACCTGCGCGCCCAGGCGACGGTCAGTCCCTTGGTGCTCCCGCGCCTCATCCGACTGATTCGCGCCGGGCAGTATGACGTGATCCATACCCATCTACTCAAAGCCGATGCCTATGGCGCCGTCGCGGCGCGCCTGGCCGGCGGGGCAATCCTGATCTCGTCGAAACACAATGACGAGGCCGTGCTACGCCGACCGCTCGTCGGGACGATTCACGGCCGGCTCGCCCGGCTGACCGACCGCGTGATCGTGCTCTCGGAGCACGTCGGTCGTTATATCCGTGATCGTGGTCGGGTCCCGTCCGAGCATCTCCGCCGCGTCTACTACGGCATCACTCCCGACACCGGAGCGGCCACGGCAGCCGCACGCGCGGCGGTCCGCGCCGAATTCGGCGTGCCGGCAGAGGCCCCACTGCTGCTCACGATTGGGCGCTTGGATCCACAGAAGGGGCATCTCGATCTGCTCGCCGCGCTGCGGCAGGTGGCGGCGGCGCTACCGACCGTCCACCTGATCGTCGCCGGGGCGCCGCAACAGGCATCGGCGGACTACGAGCAAGCCCTCCGTGCAGCGGCCGCCGCGCCGGAGTTGGCGGCGCGTGTTCACTGGGCCGGGCATCGCGACGACGTGCCGGTGCTCCTGGCCGCCTGTGACATCGTGGTGCAGTCGTCGCATTGGGAGGGGTTCGGTTTGGTGCTCGTAGAAGCCATGGCCGCGCAACGGCCGGTAGTAGCGACGGCGGTCAGCGCCATTCCGGAGGTCGTCCGTGACGGCGGGACAGGTCTGCTCGTGCCGCCGCACGATCCGCACGCCCTCGCCCGTGCGCTGCTCCAACTCTGCGGCGATCCGGAGCGACGGGCGCGGCTGGGCGCGGCGGGAGCCGCTCGCGTGCAAGCCCACTTCACGGCCGAGCGCATGGTGCGTGAAACACTCGCGGTATATGCCGAGGCGAGGGCATCGTGAGCACCTCCGGCGGCCGGCGAGCGCGGGTGTTGCAAGTGATGGAGGCGACCATCGGTGGCACAAAACGGCACCTCACGGAGTTGAGTATCGGGCTTCATCGTGCGGGCTACCGGATCGAGGTAGCCTGCCCGCCGGTGCGGTCCGAGGCGTTCGGGGACACCTCTTTTGTCAGCGACGTAGCGGGTGCCGGCATACCGGTCCACCCGATCCCGATGCACCGGGCCATTTCGCCTGGGGCCGACCTACTGGCAACGCTGCGCCTGGCCCGCCTGATGCGCCACAGCCGCTACGACATCGTCCACTGCCACAGCTCGAAGGCCGGGGTGATCGGTCGAGCTGCGGCTCGCCTCGCTGGCGTGCCGCACGTCTGCTACACGCCGCATGGATTTTCGTACCTGATCCCCGGATCGAGCAGACGACGCTGGCTCTACCTGACCATCGAGCGGGGCTTGGGGCGCTGCACCGACCGGCTCATCGCCGTCTCGCCATCGGAAGGGACGGAGGCCGTCCGGCGCGGGATTGTGCCGGCGGACCGCGTCGCCGTGATCGAGAACGGCCTCGATCCGGACGAGCTGCCGGGGCCGGCAGAGCGCGCCAAAGTCCGCGCCGAATACGGCTGGGAAGATGATGCCTTGGTCGTCGGAACCGTCGCCCGTCAGATGGCGCAGAAGGACCCGTTCACCTGGCTCCATACCGCAGCCGCCGTGGCCCGGACCCATGACAAGGTGCGTTTCGTCTGGGTCAACGGCGGCGAGCTATTGGCGGCGAGTAAACGACTGGCACAGACGCTAGACTTGGGTGAGCGGATGACGTTCCTGCCCTACGTGCCGAATGCCTCGCGGCTGATGGCCGGCTTCGATGTGCTGATGCTGTCGTCGCGCTTCGAGGGATTGTCCTACGTGGTACTTGAAGCCATGGGCCTCGGCAAGCCGGTCGTCGCTACGGGCGTGCTCGGCACGCGGGACGTGATCGAACACGGCAAGAACGGTCTGCTGGCCCCGCCGGGGGAGCCGCAGGCGCTGGCGGCTCGGCTGCGAGCAGTGTTGGATCAACCGGATCGCGGCGCCGCGCTGGGCGCCCGTGCTCGTGCCACCATCGCGGCGCGGTTCACCAAGGAACGGATGGTTACCCGCACTCGTGCGTTGTACGAGCAGTTGCTACAATGCGAGTGACGTGCGAGGCAGAGGGTAGAGCAGTACGGACGGCTGACCATGTTGGGGCACATCGCCAACCGCTATCTTGGCGTACTGGTGCTTGCCGATGCCGGGCTGACGGCTTTGGCATTGTGGCTGGCGGATGAAGCGCGACACCGGCTGCCTTTCGGCTCTCCCGTTGCTCCCGGCTACTTTCTGGAGTGGCCCATCTATCTCGCCGCGGTGCTGATCTGGCCGTTCTTCCTGCGCCTGCTCGGCGCCTACGACCCCCGCCGGATGCGCGGGTTCGGTGACGAGGTGCGAGCCATTGTGCCGGCCGTGATTATCGCCACGGCGCTGCTGCCGGCGTTCTTCTTCGCATTCAAGTTTCAGTTCATCTCGCGCCTACTGGTCGGCTATTTCTTCCTGCTCAATCTCCTCTTCTTGCTCAACCTCCGCGTGGTCGGACGCCTCTTGCTCAATGCCCTCACGTCATCAGGAGTAGCGACCCGACGCTTGCTCGTGGTCGGCGCCGGACCGGTAGGGCAGGAAGTGGTGCGCCTGGTGCAGGAGAACGCCTGGACCGGTCTGCGCGTCGCCGGTTTCGTGGACGACGATCCGGCCAAGGCGCACAGTACCGTCGCCGGTCATCCGGTGCTGGGCACGACCGACGATATTGTCGAGCTCGTGGAGGCGGAGCAGGCTGACGAGATCATCATTGCGCTGCCGGGGCGTGCCCATGCGCGGATTCTGCGGGTAGCGTTGGCGCTGGCAGCGGCGCCCGTGCGCGTGCGGATTGTGCCCGACCTGTTCGAGATTGTGTCCGTGCGGGCGCGTGTCGAGGACTTCTGGGGTATTCCGCTCATCGGTCTCCGCGACCCGGTCATCAGCGGCTTTGATCGGGCCGTGAAGCGGACGTTCGATCTGGTGCTGACGATCATCGCGCTGCCGCTGCTGCTCCCGGCCATCGCCGTGATCGCCGTCATTATTCGGCTGTTCTCAAGCGGCCCTATTCTGGTGCGCTTGGAGCGCGTTGGCGAGAATGGCCGGCTGTTCTCGATGTGGAAGTTCCGGACAATGATGATGGGCGCCGAGCGCGACCGACGCTATAAACAGTCCAAAGATCCGCGGGTGACACCCGTAGGGCGGTGGCTGCGGCGCTGGAGCCTCGACGAGCTCCCGAACCTGTTCAACGTGCTGCGGGGCGAGATGAGTCTGGTCGGCCCACGGCCGGAGCAACCGTGGATCGTCGAGCGATACGAGCCGTGGCAGCGCCAGCGGCTGGCGGTGCTGCCCGGTATCACCGGCTGGTGGCAGGTGAACGGGCGCAGCGACAATCCGCTGCATCTGAACGTCGAATACGATCTCTTCTACATCCAGAACTACTCACCACTGCTGGACCTGAAGATTCTGTGGAAGACGGTGTGGGTCGTGCTCCGCGGTCAAGGCGCTTATTAGTAAGGGAGGACCTCACCCCCCGGCCTCTTCCCTAGATGAAAGTTGCTCACTTAATCGGGTCGTGGGATGTAGCCCCCTATGGTCCCCCCGCTGCGGTGGGGGGACGAGGGTAGGTCTGCTGCTCTACAGAAAAACCTACCCTTGTCAGCTATGCCCCCTCCCCCGCGCTCTCGCTTGGCGAGGGCGCGGGGGAGGAGGCAGGAGTCGGGTAGCTAGCCGGCGGCGGCTTGCCACCCCACTACGACCGGCTCCGGTGTGACGGTGATTGGCTCCGTGCGGCGGTCGGCCGATTGTGTGGCCCGCCACCCGATCACGACCGGCTTGGGTATGACGGTGATCGGAACGGCGGCGGCTCCGGCCGTGGCCGGCTGCTCGCGGCGCCGCGCCACAATCGGCATCAGCCACAGCCAGCTCCCCTGCTCAAGCCCGAGCTTGATCGCGGACGTGACCAGCGAGGCCAACCCGGCCATCAGCAGCGACACCATAGCGGCGATATTGAATGGCGACCACAGGTTCGACCACAGGTTCGACCACCAGTCGCTGGTCGTGCTGCGAGTCTGGCCGCCACCACCGGTTGACGACGAGCCAGCCGCCAGACCGGTGGGCTGCAAGGACGGCTCATCCACATCGGTCACGGTGATAGTGACCGTGGCCGTGGCCACGCTGCCCTCGCTATCGGTAGCGGTCACGGTCAAGATGTAGGTGCCGGGTTCCAACTGTGCATCGGGCGCCACCGTGATCTGTCCGGTGTCGGGATCAATGGTGAAATCATCATCATCATCCACGGTGTAGGTTACGTCTTCGCCGTCCGGGTCGTCCGCCTGCACCGGCGGGCCGACGGGCGAGTCGGGCGGCGTGTCCTCGGGTATCTCGCGTGGGGGAATACCGTCCGGCGGGAAGCGCGGTGGGAGATTCACTTCCGGCGTTGGCGTCGCGTTCGGCGGCGTAGCTTGCGGCGTAGTCTGTGGCGTCGGCGTGACGTTCGGCGGTGGCGTAGTCTGCGGGGTAGGCACGTTCGGCGGCGTAGCTTGCGGCGTAGTCTGTGGGGTCGGCGTCGCGTTCGGCGGTGGCGTAGTCTGCGGGGTGGGCACGTTCGGCGTCGGGGTGGGCACGGCCTGGGTGGTGCCGGTGCCGGCAGCCGACCAAGGACCAATCCCCTCGATGTTGGCGGCCCGGACCTGCACCTCGTAGCTCGTGTCCGGCTGCAAGCCGGTGAGCGTGGTCGCGGTGCCGGGACCGTGGAAGAGCTGGTTCTGCCAGCCCCCCGTGCCCGCTACCCGGTACTGCACGTCGTAGTCGCCGATCACCGGCCGCCCGTGGTTGGCCGGGGCCGTCCAGGTCACGTCCAGCGTGGTCGTGGGAGCGGCGGCCGCCGGGGTCACGGCCGGCGCGGCCGGTGCGGCCGGCGGCTCGTTCACGTTGAGCACCGTGATGGTCACGGTGACGGTGTCGTCAATCGCAGGATCGGTTGCGCCGGCAGCGTCCTTGCCGTCCGTGACGGTGAGCGTCACGGAGTAGGACGACCGGGCCTCGTAGTCGAGCACGGCGCCCGTGGCTACACGGATCTGGCCGCTGGCCGGGTCAATGACGAAAGTGCTGGAGCCGGTCAGCGCGTAGGTCAGCGCGTCGCCATCGCGGTCTGCGGCCGTCACCGGCGCCCCGACGGCAGTGCCGGCGGGCGAGTTCTCCGCGATCTCACGGGACGGCGAAGAGCCGAAGTCGGGGTCGTCGTTGTCGTCGTTGTCGTCGGGATCGTCGGGATCGCCGGGGTTGGGAGGGGGAGTTTTTGGATGCAGGCCATCGGTACGGCCCGTGCCGGTGGCGGACCAGAGGCTGGTGCCCTCGCCGTTGGTGGCGCGGACCTGCACCTCGTAGGCCGTGTTGGACAACAAGCCGGTGAGCGTAGTGGTCGTGCCCGCGCCGGAGAAGGGGTGCGCCGTCCATGCCTCGGGGCCCTCACCTTCGGCAGCCTGCTGGCGGTACTGCACGTCGTAGTCGATGATGGTCGCGCTGGTGTTAGCCGGGGCCGTCCAGGCCACGTCCAGCGTAGTTGTGGGGGCAGCCGCCGCCGGGGTCACGGCCGGCGCAGCCGGCGGCTCCGGCACCGCCATGTCGGTCAGATTGATGGTGACGTTGATCACCGCCGCCTGACCCTGCACCGTGTACTCCACCAGCCCGGTGTAGGAACTCTTGGTCTCGTAGTCCAGGATGGCGCCTTGCTTCACCTTGATCTGGCCGGTGGCCGAGTCGATCTCAAAGGCCCCCGACGTCGAAGCCTCGCCCGTCAGCGTGTAGGTCAGCTTCCCGCCGTTGTAGGGCGTTCCCGTCACCGCTGTGCCTACCGCCGTGCCCGCGGCGGCGTTCTCGGCCACGCTGCGGGTCGCGGCGGCGGTGCCCGTGATCGTGACGGTGCGCGAAACATAGCCACCGTACCCGTCGGAGACGCCGTAGGTCACGACGGACGCGGCGGGGTTGATGACAGTGACCCTAAGGGTGTCGGAATCGTTACCCGTTATCGCGGTGGTGAGCACGCCGGCCTGAGCGGCCGAGGCCGAGTAGGTCAGCGTGTCACTGTCGGCGTCGGTGAACTTATCGCTGATGGCATAGTCGGTGGCCGTGTTGACGGCGATGGTGCTGTCAGCGAGGCCCGTACCGCTGGTGGTCGGCGGCCGGTTGGCCCGGCCTTCCCCGGTGTCCGACCAGGGGCCGGGGCCCTCAACGCCCGCAATGGCTCGCACCTGCACCTCGTAGGTCGCGCCCGCTGTCAGGTCCGGCAGGGTGACGCTGGTCGGCGTCGCGGGCAGCAGGCTGATCTTGGCGGGCGGGTCGTTGGTGTCGGCGGGATCATCGTATTTGTAGAGCGTCCAGGCGTTTTCCGTTTCACCTTCGGCCACCTTGACGCGGTACTGCACCTCGTAGCCGGTGATCTGGAGACGGTTAAAGGCCTCGCCGGTCAGCGCCGGCGCCGTCCAACTCACGTCCAGCGCCGGGGCTGTCGGCTCGCTGAACTCCGTGCGGGTGAGCGTGGGCGTAGCGGGCTTGTTGGCCTCGAGGTCAATCACGTTGATGGTGATGGTGGCAGTGGCCGTCTGTTCCTCCACGGTCCAGCTGAGCGTGCCGGTGTAGGAACTCTTGGTCTCGTAGTCCAGGCTCTTGCCCGCACCCAGGCTGATCCAGCCCGTGGTGGCATCATGGACAAAGGGCCCGTTTACAAAGGCGTCCCCGGTCAGCGTGTAGGTGTAGGTCCCTCCGTCGCCCTTGATCAAACGCACATACCGGCCGCAGCAGGCGTTCTCGTATATCTGTCCAGTTATGGTGTTGACTGTTCCGGTGACCTCCACCGTCCGGGATGCGTACCCGCCATAGGCGTCACGCGCCCCATAGGTGACGGTGGCCGCGGCCGGATTGCGGGCCCGGATCTTCAGCGTGTTGGTTTCGATCCAGGCCTGGATCACCTTGGGATATTCCGACGAGGCGTCGTAGGTCAGCGTGTCGTTGTCGGCGTCCTGGAAAAGCCCGTTCGACAGATTCTGTGCAGAGAGCGAATTTCCGAATCTGAACCATTGCAGAGAGAAGTCAGCAATGAACGTGGCAGTCAGATTCGGCGGCGTGTTGGCCGTGCCTTCCCCGATGTCCGACCAGGGGCCCTCGGCCTCCTCGCTGGTTACGGCGCGCACCTGCACTTCGTAGGTGGCGCCCGCTTCCAGGTCCGGCAGCGTCACGCTGGTGGCCGTCGCGGGCAGCAGGCTGATCTTGGCGGGAGGGTCGTTGGTGTCGGCGGGATCATCGTATTTGTAGAGGGTCCACGCCGCGGGGTCCTCGCCCTGGGCCGCCTTGACGCGGTACTGCACCTCGTAGCCGGTGATGGTCGTGCCATTGGCGGCCGCGGCCGTCCAGGTCACGTCCAGGGCCGGGTTGGTCGGCTCGCTGAACTGGGTGCGGGTCAGCGTCGGCGTGCCGGGCTGGCCGGCCTCCGCGTCCGTCACCTTGATGATCACGTTGATGACGGAAGCGTGACCGTCCACCGTGTAATGCACCTCGCCACGATAGAACTTGGCAATCACCTGGCCGTTATAGGTCTCCGTCTCCCGGTAGGAACCGTCTTCCGCCTCGTAGTCCAGCACGGCGTTCTCCGCCACGCTGATCTGGCCGGTGGCCGAATTGATGACGAACAGGCCCGAGTCCTTCGCCTTGCCCTGCAGCGTGTAGGTCAAGGCCACGCCGTTGTAGGGCGTCCCCGTCACCGGGGTGCCTACGTTTGTGCCTCCGGCGGAGTTCTCGGCAACCTCCCGGGCCGTCTTCGCGGTGATGGTGATGGTCGTGCTGCGGGTGACTTGTCCCCCGTAGCCGTCGCTGGCCACATAGTTGACCTTCGACGTGCCCTGGTTGAGCAGGTTTGCCGTCAGCACGGCAGCCCCGGCTGCACCGGACAGGCTGACTCCCAGCAGGGCAGGATGCTCCGCTGAGGCCGTATAGGTCAGCGTGTCGCTGTCGGCGTCTGTGAAGAAAGCACCACTTCCAAGAGGTGCTTTCTCGTGCCAGGCGAAGCTGCCGCCCATCCCTAGCGTGCCGCCAAGGAAGGAAACACTGCTGGCGGTCGGCGCCCGGTTGGCCGTTCCTTCCCCGGTGTCCGACCAGGGGCCGGGGCCCTCGACGCCCGCAATGGCCCGCACCTGCGCCTCGTAGGTCTCCCCCGCCGTCAGGCCCGGCAGGGTGACGCTGGTCGGCGTCGCGGGCAGCAGGCTGATCTTGGCGGGAGGGTCGTTGGTGTCGGCGGGATCATCGTATTTGTAGAGGGTCCACGCCGCGGGGTCCTCGCCCTGGGCCACCTTGACGCGGTACTGCACCTCGTAGCCGGTGATCTGGAGACGGTTAAAGGCCTCGCCGGTGAGCGCCGGTTGCGTCCAGCTCACGTCCAGCGCCGGCGCCGTTGGCTCGCTGAACTCCGTGCGGGTGAGCGTGGGCGTGGCGGGCTTGTTGGCCTCGACGTCAATCACGTTGATGGTGATGGTGGCAGTGGCCGTCTGGCCCTCCACGGTCCAACTGATCTGGCCGGTGTAGGAGGACTTGGTCTCGTAGTCCAGGCTCTTGCCTGCACCCAGGCTGATCCAGCCCGTGGCCGAGTCGTGTGCAAAGGGCCCGTTTACAAAGGCGTCCCCGGCCAGCGTATGGGTCCCTGCGCCGCTCGGGACATTACGCACGTAGCGGCCGCAGCAGGCGTTCTCGTAAATTTGGCCGGTTGTGTTGGCCGTGCCGGTGACTTCGAACGTCCGGGAGGCATAGCCGCCATAGGCGTCATGCACCCCGTAGGTGACGGTAGCCGCGGCGGGATTCCTGGCCTGAATCGCCATGGTGACGCCATCGTCTTTCATCCAGGCCTTGATCACGCCGGGATATTCCGACGAGGCCGTATAGGTCAGCGTGTCGCTGTCGGCGTCCTGGAAATACCCACCCGTTGCCAGGTTATGCTGGATGGTGGGCCCGCTGTATCTGAACCATGCCACGGAGGTGTCGGACAGTAACGTAGTGGTCAGATTCGGCGGCGTGTTTGCCTTGCCCTCGCCGGTGTCCGACCAGGGGCCGTCGGCCTCTTCACTGGTGACGGCGCGCACCTGCGCCTCGTAGGTTGCGCCCGCAGTGAGGTCTGGCAGGTTGATGCTGGTGGTCGTCGCGGGCAGCAGGCTGATCTTAGCGGGAGGGTCGTTGGTGTCGTCGGGATCGTCGTATTTATACAGCGTCCAGTCGTTGGCCTCTTCACCCTCGGCCACCTTGACGCGGTACTGCACCTCGTAGCCGGTGATGGTCAGGCCGTTGGCCGCCGCCGCCGTCCACGCCACGTCCAGGGCCGGGTTGGTCGGCGCCCTGAACTGCGTGCGGGTCAGCGTCGGCGTGCCGGGCTGGCCAGGCTCCACGTCCGTCACCTGGATAAGGACTTCAATGGCGGAGGCGTGGCCGTCTACCGTGTAGTTCACCTTCCCACGGTAGAACTTGGCGAACACCTCGCCGTTGTAGTACTCGATCTCCCGGTGGGTATCGTCCGTCTCATAGTCGATACTTGCGCCTGTCGCCACGCTGATCTGGCCCGTGGCCGAAGCGATGACGAACAACCCGGAGTCCTTGGCCTTGCCCGTCAGCGTGTATGTCAGGGCCACGCCGTTGTAGGGCGTCCCCGTCACCGGGTCGCCCACCGCCGTGCCAGCGGCGGAGTTCTCAGCGATGCTCCGGCTTGTCTTCGCGGTGATGGTGATGGTCGTGGTGCGGGTGACCTGTCCCCCGTAGGGGTCGCTGGCCACGTAGTTGACTTTCGACGCGCCCTGGTTGAGCAGGTTTGCCGTCAGCACGGCTGACCCGGCTGCACCGGACAGGCTGACCCCGAGCAGGGCGGGATGCTCGGCAGAGGCCGAGTAGGTGAGCGCGTCCCCATCGGCGTCCGCAAAGAACGGCCCACTTCCGAGGGGCGCTTCCTCGTGCCAGGCGAAGCTGCCGCCGACCCCCAGCGTGCCCCCGCTGAAGAGGGCCGTGTCGATAGCATTCGGCGCCCGGTTGGCCGTTCCTTCCCCGGTGTCCGACCAGGGGCCATCAGCCTCCTCGCTGGTCACGGCGCGGACCCGCGCCTCGTAGGTCGCGCCCGCTTCCAGGTTCGGCAGGTTGAAGGTGGTGGCTGTTGCGTCCAGCGTGCCGGTGTAGTCGGTCCACTCGTCGGAGCCTGACTTGCGGTACTGGGCCTCGTAGCCGGTGATGGTCAGGCCGTTGGCGGCCGCCGCCGTCCACGTCACGTCCAGGGCCGGATTCGTCGGCTCGCTGAACTCGGTGCGGGTGACTGTTGGAGTGCCGGGCTTGCCGGCCTCCACATCCGTCACTTTGATGGTCAGGTCGGCGGCGGCGGCCTGACCCTGCACCGTCCAGTTCACCTTGCCGGTGTAAGACGGCGTGGTCTCAAAGTCCAGGGTTGCGCCCTGCTTCACCTTGATCTGGCCAGTGGCCGCGTCTATCTCGAAGGCGTTCGCCGCCTCCCCGGTCAGGGTGTAGGTCAGCGTCTCCTCTCCATAGGGCGTTCCGGTCACCGGATCGCCCACCAGCGTACCGGCGGGGGACCTCTCCGCGACGCTCCGCCTCGGAAACGCCCTGGCGGTGATTGTCACGGTGCCGGAGGCATGGCCCCCATAGGAGTCATAGACCCCGTAGCTAACCGTCGTCGAGCCTGGATTGTGAGCGTCAATTGTTAGCGGGATATTGAGTGAGAGATCGGATGATACGCTGACCTCGAGTATGCCGGGATGTTCAGCAGTGGCCCAGTAGGTCAGCGTGTCGCTGTCAACGTCCCAGAACCGCCATCGTAGTACATCGTACTGGGCTTCGGTTCCAGAGTAAATGGGACGGGAAGGGAGGACCGGGTCCGGGCCACCAGGCGGCCGGTTGGTCCGCCCGGTGCCGGTATCCGACCAAGGGCCGGGGCCTTCCTTGCTGGTAAGCGCCCGCACCTGGACCTCGTAGGTTGCGCCTGCCTCCAGGTTCGCCAGGTTAAGGCTGGTGGCCGTAGCGGACAGGGTTCCGGTATAGGCCGTCCACGCCGCCGGGTTCTGACCCGCGGCGGCCTTCTTGCGGTACTGGGCTTCGTAGCCGGTAATGGTGGCGCCGTTGGCATCGGCGGCCGTCCAGGTCACGTCGAGGGCCGGGGCCGTCTGCTCGCTGAACTCCGTCCGGGTGAGTGTCGGCGTGCCGGGCTTGCCGGCCTCCACGTCGGCGATATTGATGGTGAGGTTGGCGACGGCGGCCTGGCCCTGGACGGTCCAACTGACCTTCCCGGTGTAGGAGCTCTTGGTCTCGTAATCCAGCGTTGCGCCCTCCGCCACGCTGATCTGGCCAGTGGCCGAATCGATGACGAATTTGCCGGAGGTGGCCGCCTCGCCGGTCAGTGTGTGCGTGTACGTCTCTTCTCCATAGGGCGTAGCGGCAACAGGAGCGCCCACCGCCGTGCCCGCAGCAGAGTTCTCCATGATTTCGCGCTGCGGGTTATGGACGATCGTATACGTCACCTCTTTCGAGGCAACACCGCCATACCCGTCACTGACGCCGTACGTCAGCTTCGACTTACCTGGGTTGAGCCCTATTACACGGATGGAATAGTCCGTGCCGGTGGATGCCAAGGCTTTCAACAGGCCCGGATACTGGGGCTGCACTGAAGGCGTCAGCGTGTCGCCATCGGCATCAGTAAAGTAATCCGGCCACCTCCCCGCAGCTGTGCTGTATGTCGCAAACGGCCCGCGAATCAGCTGGGCATCTTCCAAGGCCCTGCTTCCGGCTGTGGGCGGCCGGTTGGTGCGGGCAGAGGAAGAACTCCAGTTGCTAAATCCGTCAACTGCGTATTTCACATTGACCCGCACTTCGTACTCCGTGCCGGGTTGCAGGCCAGTCAGGGTTGTGCTGTGCGTGTTGCTGTCGAACCCTAAGGCTTTATTCCACTCCTTTGTTTTCACGCGGTACTGCAGACCATAGCCGAGGTTTGTTCGGTGATAGTCCGGGGTGCCCCAGGATACGTCCAAGGCCGGGGCCGACTGCCCGTCGAACCGCGTTCGGGTGACCGAGAGGTTGGGGACAACCGGCAGAGTTGCTGACTTGGCCGTCCGAGGGGCAGCCTGCACGGTGATGGTGAAGTCGAAGGAGGCCTTGTCGCCGTGCTCGTCGGCGGCGGTGTAGGTCATTTCGAACTCGCCGGTCTCAGTTGGCGTGCCGGAAATTGTGCGGGTCGCCGGGTCGAAGGTCAGCCCCTCGGGCAGGGCCGGCGTCAGGCTGTAGGTCAGCTCACCGTCACCGCCCTCGGCCTCGGGCAGCGTGATTAGCGTGGTTTCGGTGATTTCCTCGCCCTCGTTGAACGACACGCCGCTGATCGCAAGGGAGAAGGACGGCACGAGACCGGTCGGTGTCGGCGTGGGTTCAGGTGTCGGCGTCGTGGCGAGCTCGACCTTGAAGCGCCGCGAGGTGGGAGACCCGTGGCCAGCGTCGTTGTAGGCTTCCACCCGCACCACCCATTCGCCATAGTCGGCGACGGTGATGCTGATGTTGGAGGACTGCACCTCCACACCCGTGTTCAGCTTGTTGCCCGGGCCGGCCACTCGCCAGCGGACCAGGTAATGGCTCGCGCCGTCAACGTCATCCCAGTCCACCGACACGTCCAGCGAGCCGGATTCGGTGTCAGCCTGTAACCCTGTGGGCTGTGCCGGTACGCTGACTGTCGGCTCAGGCGTGGGCTGTGGTGTGGATGTAGCCAACGGTGTTGTCTGTGGCGTGGTGGTAGCAGTCGGCGTGGTTTGTGGCGAGGCTGTGGCGGTGGGCGTGGGTTCCGGCTCGGCAGTGGACTGTGGCGTGGTTTGTGGCTTGGTGATGGTCGTCGGAGTTGGCTCCGGATCAACTGTAGCGGTGGGTGTGGCCTGCGGCTCGGACGTAGCCGTTGGTTCCGGCGCAGTGGTGGCCGTTGGCTCTGGAGCGGTGGTGGCGGTCGGGGTCGCTTCCGGTACAGAAGTGGCAGTGGGGGTGGCCTGCGGCGCAGACGTGGCGGTCGGGGTCGGCTCTGGGGCAATGGTAGCCGTTGGCTTGGGCGCAGTAGCGGCCGTTGGCTCCGGGGCAGTAGTAGCCGTTGGCTCGGGCGCAATGGTCGCCGTTGGCTCCGGGGCGGTGGTGGCAGTCGGCTCGGGGGCGGGAGTGGCGGTTGGTTCCGGTGCGGTGGTAGCCGTTGGCTCGGGTGCAGTAGTAGCGGTGGGGGTGGCCTGCGGCTCGGACGTGGCGGTTGGCTCCGGGGCGGGAGTGTTCTGTGGCGTGGGCTGTGCATCAGGTGTATTCTGTGGCTCAGATTGTGGTACGGCCGTGGCCGGTGGCGCATCTTGTGGCTCTGATGTGACACTTGGTGCGACTGTGGCGGCCGGAGCCTCTGTCGTCGGTTGCGGCTCGGATGTATTCTGTGGCTCCGGTGTGGGGTCCGGCTCGACCGTGGCGACCGGCGTCGCTGGCGGGTCACCGGCGGCCCAGACGGCCGCTGGACTGACGATCGTCGTGACATTGGATAGGAGCAGGCTCACGATAAGGAGCATCGTGAGGGCGATCCGACGACCCGAGACTACATCCCGGCGGCGCCGGGTGCCCGTTCCGCGCTGCTTCGATTGCATCCTGCATTCCTTCTGCCACGTGCCGCGGCGGCCGCGCGGCCGCCGCCTGGGCCATCTATTGCGTAGACAATAGATGAATCATATTTATTTGTCAAACCATCATTTGAAACAGCATAAAAACCCCAACACATAGTTCATCCGGGCATCAGCCGGCCGGTCACATGAAGGTCTGCATCAGGATGTGCAGGATGAGGCGGCGTGATGGGAAGGCGGACCTTCCCCCCGGCCCCTTCCCTACCAGGGAAGGGGAGTCTGCGCGGCGACCGGGAGTTGGTTGGTCTCCCTGCGGCCCCCGCAGTGCAGGGGTACGTGGATTGCGGCGCAAGCCGCAATGACGGGATGGCGGGGGAGCAGCCAAGGGGCTTACCAGGGACGCCCCTCCCGGGGTGGCGGGTTCCCCTGGTAGCTCTCACCCCGGCCCTCTCCGAGGGGGAGAGGGGGTGGATTTCCGCGCACGCGGGAATGACGGGGAAGAGGGGGAGTATGTTCAGCGCAATGACGGAGCAGCAGCTATGGTACCGAGCGGCTCACGCTTCAACTGCTTCCGCCGCGGTGAGGGCGACGGGGCTGACGGAGGAGCCGGTGGTGAGGGGTAGCTCGACGATCATCTCGGTGAACTGGCCGGGTGCGGAGTCGACGCGGATGGTGCCGCCGTGCTGGCGGACGATGTCGCTGGTGATGGCCAGGCCGAGGCCGGTGCCGCGGTCGGTGGGCTTGGTGGTGAAGAAGGGATTGAAGATTTTCTCGGCAATGTCGGGCGGAATGCCGTCGCCGTTGTCGCGGATGCGGATCTCGGCGCGGTCTGCGTCGCGCCGGGTGGTGATCCATAGCGTTGGGGAGTAGTGCTCGTCGGAGGGTGACGCTGCAGTAGCCCGCCGCTTCTCGTCGGTGGCATCGCAGGCATTGCTGACGATATTGAGGAAGACCCGCCCCAAGTCTTGGGGGACGACCGAGATTTCGCCCATCGCCGGGTCGAGGTCCTGCTGGATGTCGAGTTGGAAGTCCGAATCGGTGGCGCGGGCGCTGTGGTAGGCGAGGCGGACGTACTCGTCGAGCAGGTGGTTGAGATCAGTGGGCTGCTGGTCGCCACCACCCCGGCCCATGGTCAACATGCCCTGCACGATGCTGTTGGCACGCTCGCCGTGGGTGCGGATACGCTCCAGGTTACCGGTCAGGTCGCCGGAGATTTCCTGGATGTACTCTTGCTGCTCCTCGTCGAGCTTCTCGCTCTCTTCATCAAGGACTTCTTGCAACTCTTCGAGCAGTTCTTCCGAGGCTTCAGAGAAGTTCTTGACGAAGTTCAGCGGGTTCTTGATCTCGTGGGCGACGCCAGCGGTCAACTCACCGAGCGCGGCCAGCTTCTCGCGCAGGACGATCTGCTCCTGCGCGCGGTTGAGGTCGGCCAGGGTGCTCTCCAACTGGTCGTTCTTGCCCTGGAGTTCTTCCGCCAGCTTCTCTACCAGGTTGAGACGCTGGACCTCGAGGGCGTGGCGGCGAAAAATCTCCAGGGCGGCGGCCATATCGGCGACCTCATCGCGGCCGCCGATTTCGACCCGGGATTCGAGGTCACCGCCGGCCATGCGGCGCATCCAGTCGGAAAGCATCTGGAGACGGCGCAGCAGGACGCGGCCGACGAAGAGCCAGGCAATGAGGAGCGCACCGCCGACACTGGCGGCACTGATGGCCAGCAGGAGCGTGCGCCCGGTCAGGATGGCCTCCGTCGAGGCAGTGGTGGCCTCCTGCACACTGGCATTGGTAGCGTTCACCAGCCCAGTCACCTCGGCAACCAGGGCGAGGGCGATGTCGCGGTTACGGGCGACGAGCTCCTCCTGAAGCTGGATGAGGCGAAGTTCTTGTTCGAGCAGATCGAAGCCGTCCCCATCGCCGATGCCAAATCCGGACAGTTCGGTGATGAGCGGAGCAACCTCCGCATGGAGTGGCGAATCTTCGAGCGCGAGCAGGTTGCGCTCGATACGGCCGATAGCGGCCTCGAAACGTTCGCGGAGTGGCTCGACAAAGGGCGCCTCCGAGATGGCGAAGGCGCTCTCCAGGAGGTGAATGGCAATGTTCGCGTCCGCTTGTAGCTCGGCCATGTGGCGGTAGTGGGCAAACTCACGCTCCGAGAAATGCTCCTCGCGTGACGCTGACGGAGCGCCGAGGTCGCGGTAGCCGGTCACGGTGTAGAAGAGTTGATCGTCCACGGCCGGCACCACGACATCGTCCAACCGGACACGCAAGGTCTCCAGCTCCGTCCGCAGGGCTTCCCGGCGAGCAGTCAACTCGAATAGCGACTCCATCTCGGCCTCGATGGCCTCAATGCTGAGAATCAGCGCGTTCACATTGGCCCGGATACGTTGGAAACGTTCGCCTTCCTCCCCGCCGCGGCGCAACATAGCCGCTTGCGCCCGCGCCCCGATGCCGATGCCCAAGATGGACAGCTCTTTTTCGAGACCCGCATAGGCTTCACCAATGCTGGCAGAGACAAAGGAAAGCTGAGCGGGAGACCCGGCAGCCGTGAGGCGCGGTGCGGCGGCCACGAGGGTGCTGCTGTGCTGCGCCACCCCAAAAGCAGCCGCCAACTCGGGAATACTGCCTTCATTGACCCGGCTCTGGGCGTCGCCGACGCGGCTGAACGAAAACCAACCGACCAGACTGGCCGCGATAGTGAGGGCGACAGCACCCCCAATACCGGCGTAGAGCTGCACGGAGATGCGGAAGCGGGCTTCCAGCAGGCGTTTGAGCCGGTTAATCACTGCTCCATGTCCCGCAGCGTTTCGATGGGATGATACTGACCATCGCGGCCGATCACGGTCAGGAACACTTCATCCGAGCCTTGGTTGTCTGCTTCCCCGTAGCGCAGCTTGAACCCATCAATATCAATCACATCGGTGCGGCGCAGGCTTTCGAGGAAGCAGGCGCGGCTGACCGCGCGGCCGCAGCCTTCGAGACTGGCGATGGCCAGGCGGCCGGCCAGATAGCCTTCGAGGGAGACAAACCCGGGCACCGCGTCGGCTTGGTAGGCTGCGAGGGCGCGGTGGTAGGCGGCGACGATGGGGAGCGAGCTATCCGTCGGGAAAGGGACAACCTGGGTGACCAAGACCCCGGCGCCAGCGGGGCCTAGCTCACGGGCCAAGGCGTTGCTGCCCACGAAAGAGACGGTCAGGAATACCGGATTCAGCCCCGTATGCCGTGCCCAAGCGATCAGTGCCGCCACCGGCTTGTAGGCGCCAATGATAATCACCGCTTCGGGGCTGCCTTGGCGCAGGTCGAGCAGTGCGGCCTTGACGGCCGTCGTATTGCGTGGATACACCCCGATGGCCGCCAGGTCCATGTTGCGCCGGTCCAGCGCGCCGCGGACGCCGCGGAAGCCGGCGCGACCATAGGAATCGTCCTGGTACATGACGGCGATGCGCTCGATCCCCAAGTCCTCGGTCAAGCGCGCGACCATTTCCTCGGTCTCCTGATAATAGGAGGCCCGCAGGTTGATGATGTTGTTCCACTCGGGGTCACGCAGGAAGGCAGCGCCGGTGAACGGGGCAACGTAGGGCACCCCCGACTCCGCGGCGACGGGCGTCGCGGAGCGCGACGTAGGTGTGCCGACGGCGCCGATGAGTGCAAAGACTCCTTCCTGCTTAATCAGCTCCTGGGTGTTCTTGATGGCGGCTTCGGGTTCGTAGGCATCATCGCGATACACCAACTCCAACTGCCGGCCGTGGACGCCGCCGCGTTGGTTGGCCTCCTGGAAGGCGGCCAAGATACCCAGCCGCATGTTCTTGCCAAGCTCTTGAGCCGGACCGCTGAAGGCAGCGGACTGGCCAAAGAGAATACGCTCGGCCGAAACACCCGGCCCCCACTCGAACTGGGATTGGGGACCGGGGATGGTGGAGCGCGAATCGGTCGTGGGCGCAGCCGGGGTGGCCGGTGATGTGGCCACCTCAGTAGTCGGGAGCGCGTCGCCGAGGCTGGCGAACGGGAGCCAGTCGGCCAGGGTGGCGACGACGATGAGCGCAATGGCGCCCCCGACACCGAGTACGAGCAGCAGGACGGTCGGCAGACGGAGTGCGGCCTTCATACCAACTCATTCGATGTGCGTGGTCAGGGTCAAATAGTTTCGCCCCTGCTCCCGCCGGTAGTGCAGCTCATCCATCATCGTCCGTACCAAGTGGATACCCAGCCCGCCGACTTGCCGATCTTCAAGCACCGCTGACGTGTCAGTGGAGGGAGCATCGTGCAGCGGATCAAAGGGCCGACCATCGTCCGAGATTTCGATAGTGAGGGTATTCGCGTCCGTGGTCAGGGTGATATCGAACCCATGGATGCCGTCATCGTAGCCGTGATTGATGATATTGATGCCCAACTCCTCAAGCACCAAGTTGACCCGGAAGGTGAAAGCCGGCGGCCAATCCTCCTGCTCCCCTAGGTCTTCGACGGCAGCAGTGATACGCTCCAGCTCATCGAGACGGGTCTCGAGTTTCAGCGACACCTGTGCGCTCATGCATCATTCTCACTGCGCCGGAACGCCAGGCAGGTAATGTCATCAGACTGCGGGGTGTCGCCGGCGAAAGCGTTAACCGCCTCAAAGATCGCCATGACCGCTTCCTGGGAATCCTTGGGATGAGTCGCCGCAAAGATTTCGCACAGGCGCTCCACTCCGAACTCTTCACCGGCGCCGTTCATGGCCTCGGTGACTCCGTCCGTGTAGAGAATGACGGTGTCGCCTGGTGCGATGGTGACGGTGCGCTGCTGATAGGGGAGGTCGTCCATGACCCCGAGGGCGATCCCGCCCGTCAGCGGGAGCAGGGTCGAGCTTCCGTCAGCGTGGACGATCAGGGGAGTGTTATGTCCCCCGTTGGCATAGGTCAACTTGCCGGTCGCCGGATCGTACACGGCATAGAGGATGGTAACGAACATCGCGGTCTCGTTGTCCTCGCAGAGCAGGTCGTTGACCTCATGCAGCACGGCACCGGGCGCACCCAGGCCAATAGCCGCACCCTTCAGCAAGGTGCGGCTGGACATCATGAAGAGCGCGGCGGGCACCCCTTTGTCCGAAACATCTGCGACGGCGAGGCCGATCTGCCCGCCCTCCAAACGCAGCACGTCGAAGAAATCGCCGCCTACGTTCCGGGCCGGGACCATGTGGCCGAAAACCTGGTAGCCGGGCGCCGCGGGAAACCGGGTAGGGAGAATGGACTGCTGTATCTTACTGGCAACATCAAGCTCGTTCTGCAACGCAACCAACTGGTCACGTGCAGCGAGCGCCGTGCGCCATTCCTCGAGATGGCGCAGCGTCCGGTCAATGGTGATCCGCAGGTCCTTGAAGTCAACCGGCTTGGTCACGAAGTCGAAGGCGCCACGATTCATCGCCGTGCGGATGTTCTCCATGTCGCCGTAGGCAGAGATGATGACGGAGCGGATGTTGGGATCGACCTTGGGGATCTGCTCCAGCAGCGTCAGGCCGTCCATCTGTGGCATGTTGATGTCCGAGAGGACCATATCCACATCGTCTTCCTGGCGAAGCCGTTCGAGCGCTTCCACGCCGTTTTGGGCGAAGACGAACGTATAGCGGCCGGATCGAATGTTGCGCCGCATGCGTTGCAGCATGAGCGGCTGGAGGTCCGGCTCGTCGTCAACAACCAGGATCTTATAAGGCTGGCCCATCATGCTCATCCCAACGCTGCTATAGGTGGCCTACTCGAGGGCTACCGCGGAGCCGCTCCGGGGGCAAGCGAGGGGGTGCCTCGCTCAGTCTTTGAGGGCGGCGATTGCCTCAGCCAGAGAAGCATGCACTGGGATAATCTGGTCAAAACCGCTGATCTCGAAGACCTCGCGGATCGAGTTGGAAAGCGAGCAGACGGCAAACTTCGTGTCCTGTTGGCGGAGCTCCTTGGCGGCCAGCAGAATGACCCGTAGGCCGGCACTGCTGATGTAGGAGAGCCGCTCTAGGTCCAGGATCATCACCTTATCGCTCGCCTTGATGACGGTTTCCAAGGCATCCTGGAACTCACGGGCGTTGGTGCCATCAATGCGCCCATCGGCCTTTGCAATCAAGGCCTCGTCTTGCCATTCCCACTCGTTGCTCAGTCCCATCGGTCTCGCCTCCTTATCGCCAAAGCCAGGGTGGTGTGTGGAGCACTCCTGTGGTCGCCGTCCACGGTGAGCCGGCCACACCATGAACAGGCAGATAGCGCACACCTCCTCACAAGGCGCTACTTACCCGATCTCCTCGGACAGTACTGCACCGGCCCATGTCTTGGATGGTCGGGGCGGACTGCCGGCGCTCGCTTCGCAGCTGGCGGCCGCGAGCCGCTCGACCAAGCCGCCTGCCGCTCCTCCCTCGATGCTGCACCGCGGACATGATAGCAATGACAACGAGGGACCCGGCCGCGTCACCAGAACTCAAGACCAACTCCTATGTTACAGAGTCAGGCACGATCAATGATAAGAGAACAAGAACAATCGCGCCAGGACGAGCAGACGACAACCGAGGAGCAGTTGAGAAAACACCGCCTGACTCCTAGCAAGACTCGCCAGAAGAGTCAAGGATTTTTCTTGGGGCCGGACCAGGACAGCCGTCTCCCGGCAGTCGGCAGGGGAACAGCCCCGCAAGGCGGCAGCCTAGGGTTGCGGCGAGGCTGAGGCGAGTAAGGCCCCGAAGTGCCGTTCGACCCGACCAGTGAACAGCATGGTCCCGATACCGACCAGCCAGACGAGGAAAGCGGCCCCAGTGACCGTGTGCAGCATGATGATGGCGTCAAACCAGATCAACTGCAGCGCGATACCGATGATCGCCGTGACCGGGGCAATGCGTCTCAAGGTCTCGCCGACCTTCCACTGGTACCGGGCGGCAACGATCAGCGCTAACCCACCCAGGGCGAAACCGGCCTTGCCGGTAAGCTCCCGGAGAGCGGCTGCCGTTTCCGTCGCCGGGCTTACGTCGGGGGCAAATGCCGCCAAGGCGACGGCACCGGCACCGGACACTGCCGTGAAGAGGCCCGAGGCAACGAAGAGGAGCGGCACCAGCGGCGTGCCTAGCCGCTGGCGAATGATCCATGTTCGGAGCAAGAACCAGGCCCCGGCGATCAACGTGACCCCGGAGATGAAGCGCGCGGCACCGCCGATAGCGTAGAGGCCACTGCTGTCCGAGATGGCGATGAGCGATTCGGCAAGCGTGGGGTGGTCGGCGGCGGCGGCAACGCGCCCCACAACTGCGACAACGGTCGCGGCCGCGGTGATAATGAGCAGCAATCCAGCCCGGCGGGCGGCGGGATCGGGCAACCGGCCCAATTCGCTTTCCATTGACGAAGTCTCCATGCGGCGAGGACATGAAGAGTATATAGTGAGGTAGTGCGAATTGGGAAGGTGAGGCTACTTGAAGTGGCCGGGCGTCCGGTTGCGGCTGGCGAAGAACTCGACCAGGGCCACGACGATCAGAGCACCGACGAAAGCCGGGACCACGCGGATATTGAACAGTGCCGGCCCCAAGTCGTTGATCACCGGGATGAGGGAACCGATGACGGCGCCGACGATACCGGCGCCAACAGCGCCGGCCTTGCCATAGGGCAGTTCACCCGGCATGATCCGGTCGGCCAGCCAGCCGATCAGTCCGGCGACCAGCAACGTGAGCGCCAAGCCAATCGTCAGCCCAATGATTGGCGCGAGGACAACAAGACCGATCAAGACAGCAACGACAATGATGATGATTTGCCCCAGTGACATCGTGACCTCCTCCTCACTCAGCAGGCGTTCGTCGGGCGCGGCTGGCTGCTCGCGCACTGCCCGGCCGCACCTACTCCGTTAGACCGGCCGACCGCCGACCAAGTTTCCGCCAGTTTCGAAATATGGTCGTCGTGTCGGTAATCCCAAACCGCTGCGGCCGCTCCCTCGCTGTCTACCATCGGTAACCCCTCCCCTCCCCGGCCACCTGCTGGCCTCAATCTGCTTCAGATTCAGGTTTCTCAAGTGCAAGATACTTGTCCCGAATGCCTTCCTGTACATGCGGAGGCACGGGTACCTGCTTGATCCATCTCTCATCCGGCATCCAGCCCTCGAAGGACGAATAATAGGTGAAGAATGCTTCCCGAAGGGCCGTATCGGACAGCACCGGTAACCCCACTTCCTGTTCAAGAAACCGATACAGACAGACCGTCGCCAACTGATTGCCCGCCTCGTTCCAATGGCCATCACGCTTAAATCTCTGTGCTTGGTAGCGCCATTCCCGCTGTTGATAATCTTTGACATATTCACTAAAGCAATCATACAGGTTTATCACATCGAATTCGTCATCTAGGATCGTGGTTACACGTACCTCATCTAGTCGCGGTAATATCACAATATAGAATTTCCCGCCGTTTTCCTCGACCGATTCCTTCCAGAGGTGAATCAACTGTTGGAAAATGACAACAGCATTCTCTACATCTTCGTTACTTATCTGCCCCTCTTCGAAGTCGCTCTCAATGCCATCGGCTCTCGGAGAATGAACTCTCTTATTATATTCCGCTTCTAGACGCCATTCCAAAAATTTCTTCTCCAAATTGGTGAAAATTTTCCTTGCTACGAATGGGAGGCGTTGTCCAACGTCCAGGAGCAGATACACAATATGCATCCTGGAAGGGAATCGAATCCACCATGAAGGTTGAATCGCTTCGTTCCTCGCCAGTTTTCCTTCTTCGTCTAGGTAAAAAAGATTCGTTTCGTAGATGTTTCGCAGATCGTTGTCAGTAAATAAGTAAAAGACATAGTCTAGCTTCTCAGCGTATCGGAAGCTCTTATAGTGAAGAAAAGACTGTCCTGTCCCGTACCCATCTACTCCAAGGTTCAGGGTGTTGAACGGTTTCTGGTTCAAATTTAACAGATAATCTAAAGGCTCATTGAACGAGTATTGTGATTCAATACGCACATTCTCGGTAAAGGAATCTCCAAAGAAACCAATATTTATCGCAGATTCAATGTCTGCCTCACTGAAGTCTCTATGTTGCCTCATGCCAAGATTGTTCCAGTAATAACTGTGGTACAATCCACTATCCGGATGTCTTGTCATACGGCGATAGTTTTCAATGGTAGACCAGATTCTCATAGTGTTATAGTCGTAGTGAGATTCGGCAACATGTTGGTATTTAGGGTAGAAAAATCGCAGGAAGAGTTCGCACAGTAGAAGGACAAGCAGGCAGGAAGCAAGCAGAAGTGAGAGATTAGCCAATGTTCTTCCCACTGCCATTCGAGGAATATCGTGTCGCGGCGCGGGCTGGTATCGGCGGCCGGCCAAGTTTCTGCTCGGCTTGGCGAATCTCGTTTTCATGCCGTTTCCCCGACGACCGGTTTGAGGGCAACCCTTCCCGCGGACAATCTGATGCCCTCAGCGCGTTCTGACGTCCTCTTTTTCCAGCGCAAGATACTTGTCCCGAATGCCTTCCTGTACATGCGACGGCACCGGCACCTCCTTGATCCATCGTTCATCGGGCATCCAGCCCGCGAAAGACGAATAATACGTGAAGAACGCTTCGCGCAGGGCTTCATCGGACAGCACCGGCAGACCTATTTCCTGTTCAAGAAACCGATACAAGCAGGCCATGGCCAGTTGATTGCCAGCTTCGTTCCAATGACCGTCTTTCTTGAATCTATAGGGCGGGTAGCGCCATTCTCGCTGGTAATAGTCTTCGGCATAGTCATTAAAGCATTCGTACAGATTTATCACCTCGATTTCATCACCCGGAATAGTGGGAATACTCGCAATCATCGACTGCAGCGCACTATGAGAAAAAACACCATTCACTATCGGCAATGGAAGAATATAGAAGTTTCCCCCATTTTTCTCGACTAATTCTTTCCAGAGGCGAATCAACTGCTGAAAGGTGCTTCTGGCTTTTTTCACGTCTTCGTTGTTCAACTGTCCCTCGGCGAAATCACGTTCAATGCCATCGGCTGTCGGGGAGTGAAATCTCTCACGATATTCCACTCCTAAGTGCTCCCTTGCTAATATCTTCCTTGCCACAAATGGGAGTTGCTGTCCAACGTCTAGGAGCAGGTACGGGATATGCAACCCGGAGACGATTCGAATCCACCATGACGACTGGATCGCTTCGTTTCTGACTAGTTCTCCTACTACGTCTAGGTGGAAAAGGTTCGTTTCATAGATATTCCGCAAATCGTTTGGAATATACACATAAAATACATAGCCCAGAGTCTCTGCGTATCGGAAGTTCTCATAGCGAAGAAAAGACTGTCCTGTCCCATATGAGTCTACCCCCAAGTTGAAGACATTGAATCGCTTCTGGCTTAGACTCAACAGATAATCTAGTGGCTCAGTGAATGAGTACTGTGATGCTATGCGTATATTCTCGACAAAAGAATCCCCGAAAAAACCTATATTGATCGCCGATTCAATATTCCCTTCACTAAAATCCCTGTGCTGCCTCATGCCAAGATTGTTGTGATAATATGGATGATGAGAACCAGTATCTGGATGTACCATCGTGCTGCGGTTATTTTCATTGCGCGACCAGATTCGTATAGCATCATAGCTATATTGCGATTCAGCAGCGTGTTGATATTTTGGATAGAAATATCGCAGCGCCAGTTCACATAGGAATATTCCAAGCAGAAAGGACACAAGCAGCAGGGCAAGATTGGTTATTGTAGTCCGTGCCGCCATGTGAAGGGATCGCCTATGGGTCCATTCAGCGGGAGCAGGCGAACCTTGAAAGATGGGAGTATCACGGCGTGGCCTGGGTTGGTATCGTCGGAACCGACCCGGCACGATCCGGGCAGCGATCCAGCCGACCAGTCCGGCCACCGCCATCGCGCCCGTTAAATCACTGGTAACCTCTACGAGCGGTCCCAGGGCCAGGAGCGCTACCCAGACGGCGATGACAATGATGATGATTTGCCCCAGTGACATCGTGAACTCCTCACTCACTCAGCAGGCGTTCGTCGCGCGGCTGTTCACAATCATCGCCAACTCTGCACTCGGGGCCCGCTATGCCTTCACCGCGCTCCGCCCTCGTGTTTTTCCAGCGCAAGATACTTGTCCCGAATGCCTTCCCGTACATGGGCCGGCACGGGTACCTCCTTGATCCATTCTTCTTCGGGCATCCAGCCTTCGAACGACGAATAATACGTGAAGAACGCTTCCCGCAGCGCTGCATCAGGCAGCACTGGAAACCCAATTTCCTCTACAAGGAACCGATACAGACAGACTACGGCCAACTGATTGCCCCTCTCGTTCCAGTGCGGATCGCGCTCAAATCTATAGGGGGACGAGGAATCCCATTCTAACTGTGTGGAAGTCTTTGAATGGGAGTTGAAGCATTCGAAAAGGTTGACCACTTCGAATTCCTCACCCAGAACAGACGCTAGCTGCGCCTCATTCGATCGCGGCAATAACACGATATAGAACTTACCTCCGTTTGCCTCCACCAAATCCTTCCAGTGGTGAATCAATTGCTGAAATAGGGTAAGTACGTTGGCCACGAGTTCGCTATCCAGATCTCCCCTTCCGAGGTCGCGTCCAATTTGATACGTTATCGGCTTGTATTGTATGTCACCATATTCATCTCTATCAATGTGTGTCCGCACATTCGGTAGGATCCCCTGACCTGCCATTGGGAGTCGCGCACTAATATCCAGGAGCAGATACGAAATATGCAGCCTAGAAACGAATTGCATCCACCATGGAGACCCTAGCGCTTCCTTCCTGGCCAGTTTCCCTGATTCGCCTAGATAAAATAGGCCCGTGTTGTAGATGTTTTCCAAGTCATTTCTAGTAAATATATAGAAGACATAGTCGAGATTCTCAGCATATCGGAAATTCTCATACCGAAGCAAGGATTGCCCTGTACCATAACCCATCACACCAAAGTTAAGGGTATTGAAACGCTCATCACCCAAATTGAAGAGATAGTCTAATGGTTCAGTTAGTATGTATTGGGCCGCCAGCCAGGGATTCTCTACCATAGAGTCCCCAAAAAAACCAATGTTAACTGCAGATTCCAACTCTGTGCCACTGAAGTTTCTGTGTTGTCTCATGCTAAGGTTATTGTGATGATATGGGTGATAGCTTCCAGTATCAGGATGTCTGAAAACACCACGATTGTTTTCCTTTCGGGACCAGATTAGTATGGGGTCTCTGTGGTAGTAGTGAGGGTCAGCAACACCTTGATACTTCGGATAGAAATTTCGCAGGGTCAACTCGCATAAAAGAGCACCAATTAGGCAAGATACAAGCAATAGTGAAAGATTAGTTATTGTTCCTCTCTCCATCATTCGGGCAGGTTGGTATCGGCGCAACCGGCGCGGGACGATCAGGGCAGCGACCCAGCCAACCAGCCCGGCCACTGCCATCGCGCGCAACAAGGCATCGGTAAAACCGACGAGCGGCCCTAAGATCAGGAGACTCAACCAGACAGCGATGATAATTAAGACTACTTGCGACACTTCAACGGTCCCTGTTGCGCTAATCCGGCTCGAAAGCGCCTTTGTAATCATACGACAGCGCCGGGTCTTGATCCGCCTTGCGGACGATGACGTTGCCCGCAACCAATAGGTCAAGCTCGGTGCCCATGAAACAGCGGAACGCCTCTTCCGGCGTGCAGACGATTGGCTCACCGCGCACGTTGAAGCTGGTGTTGACAAGCACGGGACAGCCAGTGAGCGACTTGAAGGCAGAGAGCAGCGCATGGTAGCGCGGGTTGGTGTCCGCGTGAACGGTCTGGATGCGCGCTGAATAGTCTACATGCGTGACGGCCGGAATGGTTGAGCGCGGCACGTTGAGCTTGTTGATGCCGAACAACTCCTGCTGCTCACCGGTCATTGCGATGCGCTTGTCTGCCGCGACATCGGCGATCAGTAGCATGTAGGGGCTGTCGGTATCGAGCTCGAACCAGTCCGTGGCGTCCTCGCGTAGTACTGAAGGCGCGAATGGCCGGAAGCTCTCGCGGTACTTGACCTTGAGATTGAGCGTCTTCTGCATCCCGGGGGAACGCGGGTCGGCGAGGATGGAGCGCGCACCGAGCGCCCGCGGCCCAAACTCCATGCGCCCCTGGAACCAGCCGACCGCCTGACCGTCGGCCAGCGCAGCGGCGGTCGCTGCAATCGCCGCCTCGTCAGCCAACCGGCGGAAGACGGCGCCAGCGCGCTTGAGGCGCGCCGCAATGGTGTCGTCATCGAATTCGGGACCGAGAAGGGCGCCGCGCATCGCGTCCCGCCTATTCTCCAACTCCCGGTCAGCCCCATGGTGTCCGTGCCAGGCAGCCAGCGCGGCGCCGAGCGCCCCGCCGGCATCGCCCGCGGCCGGCTGGATCCAGATGTCGTCGAACGCGCCCGACCTCAGGAGGTTGCCGTTGGCGACGCAGTTGAGCGCCACGCCGCCCGCGAGACAGAGTTGACGCAGCCCCGCCTCTCTGGCCGCAGTTGTCGTCAGCCGGCCGACGATCTCTTCGATGACCAGCTGTACGGAGGCAGCGAGGTCCATGTCCCGCTGGGTCAGCAGGCTTTCGGGGTCCCGCGGCGGCCCGCCGAACAGGTCCGCGAAACGCCCGTTGGTCATGGCAAGACCAGTGGCGTAGTCGAAGTAACTCTGGTCAAGCCGGAAGCTACCATCAGCCTTCACATCAACCAGGTTATCGAAGATACGTTGCGCGTACTTCGGCTCCCCGTAAGGTGCGAGGCCCATCACTTTGTACTCGCCGGAGTTGACCTTGAAGCCGGTGTAGTACGTAAAGGCGGAATAGAGCAGGCCGAGGGAGTGGGGGAAGTGAATCTCCTTCTGCATTTCCAAGTGGTGCCCATCGCCGATGCTCACGCTGGTCGTCGCCCACTCGCCGACACCGTCCATGGTGACGACGACCGCCTGCGCGAACGGCGACGGAAAGAACGCGCTCGCCGCATGGCTCTGGTGGTGCTCAGCGAACAGCAGCCTGGGACCAACCTCCCGCGCGCCGCGTCGCTCGAGCTCCTTGCGTAGCATCCGCTTCTGAAACAGCTTCTGCTTGATCCAGAGTGGCATGGCGATGCGGAAGGAACGGAAGCCGCGCGGCGCGGTACCGAGGTAGGTCTCTAGTAGACGCTCGAACTTCAGAAACGGTTTCTCGTAGAAGACGATGCTGGTGAGGTCATCAAGCGCGGCGCCGGCCTCATCCAGGCAATACTGCATCGCGTGAACGGGAAACCGCGCATCGTGCTTGCGGCGCGAGAAGCGCTCTTCCTGCGCCGCGGCGACGATCTCACCGTCGCGCAGCAAAGCGGCGGCGCTGTCATGGTAGTAGGCGGAGAGCCCGAGAATCAGCATGGTCATATAACCGATGCCGCCTAGAAAAGCGTATAGATGAACGGGGCGATGGCGGTGCTCTCGGTCAGCAGGATGAGGCCGCCAAACAGGAGCACTATGATTAGGATCGGCAACAACCAGTATTTCTTGCGGACTCTGAGAAAGAGCCAGAATTCCTTGAAAAAATCCATGCCTGCTCCTGGTAGGTTCAGAACTGGTGTCGCATGGGTTGCTCAAGTGGCGATGGCTTGTGAGCTACCCAGTAGGTGGCCGCGTCCGCGTCGCGTTTCAGCCGCAACGGATCGTAGCCGAACCGCCGCATCACCACGCCGGTGGGCACGATACAGGTCACATAGAGCAGGAACAGGATGATCGGATTCACAACCAGGGCGAGGAGCAACCCCAGCCTAAACCACAGCAGGTTAGGCAATGCGAGCCAAGCCGGCCGGGCCAGAGCCAACGCAATCAGCCCACCTCCAACCACCCAGAATATTGCGGAAAACGGGTCAACAGCCGGCGATACGCCGTCCCAGAGCGAATGGGCGACCCTCAAACAGCCCAGCACGGCGAGGACGCCGCCGACAGTCAGGCCGAAGGCCCGGTCGCTTGGGGGGGCCACATTGGTATGATCCGGGGAGGACAACATGGCTTACGTTGCGACTCCGTTCCTCAATTCGCGGCGGTGGTACCCCACTCCAAGGTGCCCGATGGGGCTAGGGTGGTGGAGACTCAGCGGGGCACATCGCCTATCCTACCACACCGGTACTGGCCCACTCCAGTTCGGCGGAGCCGACGCGGACCGTGTCGCCCAACTGCACGCCGGCTTTGTTGAGGGCCGCGGTCACGCCGAGCTGATCGAAGCGCCGCTGAAGCCACTGCAAGGCCTCGTCGTTCTCCAGGTCGGTCATCGCCACCGTCCGTTCGACCGCGCGACCGGCGACGCGCCAAGCGCCGTCCGGGTCGCGGCTGACGTCACTCACGTCGTCCAGGCCCGGCCCGGTAACCTCCGGGAGCACAACCGTCGTGGGGGCCGGCGCTTGCCATAGCTCGTGGAGACGCGCCGCGACCGTTTGCAGCAGGGGCCGGAGGCCTTGCCGTGTCGCCCCGGAGACGGCGAAGAACGGTGCGCCCAGGTCCGCCGCGGCTGCCGCCAGCCGTGGCACGTGCTCCGCGGCCATGGGCAGGTCGAGCTTGTTGGCTGCTACGATCTGCGGCCGCTGGGCAAGCGCGGGATTGTAGGCCGCCAGCTCCGCGTTGATCTCTTGGAAGTCTGCGACGGGATCGCTGCCGCTCCAACTGGAAGCGTCAACGACGTGAATCAGCAGCCGCGTGCGCTCCACGTGGCGCAGGAACTCGTGCCCTAGCCCGACGCCGCGATGCGCGCCCTCGATCAGCCCCGGTAGGTCGGCGACGACAATGCTCGTCTCATCCACGGTCACAATGCCTAGCAACGGTTCCAGGGTCGTGAAGGCATAGGCGGCGACCTTCGGCCGCGCGGCGCTGATGACCGAGAGGAGGGTGGACTTCCCGGCATTGGGCTTGCCGACCAGGCCAACGTCGGCCAGGAGCTTAAGCTCCAGATATAGCTCCCGCTCCTCGCCAGGCTCGCCTCTTTGGGCAAAGCGCGGCGCCTGATTGGTGGCGGTGGCGAAGTGGGTGTTGCCCAAGCCACCGCGGCCGCCGCGGGCAACCATTACCCGCTGCGCCGGCTCGGCGAGATCGGCTATCGCGTCCTTGCTACCGACCGGTCGGACGAGCGTGCCGACCGGCACCTTGATGGTCAGATCGGCGCCGGCGGCGCCGTGCTGTCGCTGCTTGTTGCCGCGGCCGCCCGCCGTTGCCTTGTAGTGACGACGACGCAACGACCAGAGGGTATTGAGGCTGGTGTCCGCGACCAGATACACGCTGCCGCCGCGCCCGCCGTCGCCGCCATCGGGGCCGCCGCGCGGCACGTACTTCTCGCGCCGAAAATGCATGGAGCCGTCGCCGCCATCGCCGGCCTTGACCCAGAGGCGCGCCTCGTCGCTGAACATGCTGGCAGTCTCCTGGCCTCGTTCTCCACTGAGTATAGTGCGAGGAGATGTGGAGGGCGGCCGCTACCGAAAGCCAAGCATCCCATCATCGCTGCTGAATCGGGGGTACGAGAACTGGTGAGTGAAGAAACACGCCCTGAGGAAGAGGTCGAGGTTCAGAACAATGTGCGTGAGCGCCGGCTGGTCGAGATTTTGGGACTCACGCCATTGCAAGGGAGAGCCGGTGCTGATGCTGTAGATGCACAGGGCAACCATTTCGAGCTGAAGACAAGCACTCGCGGTGGCGTTACCACCGCCCGCGATGTTGGCCCCCACACACTCGCGCAGTACCGCACGCTGTACTGCGTAGTCGCGAGAGGGCGCAACCTTCGCACCGGTCTTGTGATTGACGAGGTATATTTCCTCGCTCCACAGCTGCTAGAGGACTGGTTCAGAGATATCGAGCGGCGTTACTTTGAGCGAGACCAAGCATTGATCCGAGATGCACTGGGAATTCTACGTGGTGCCGAGTTCACAGGTAATCTGGATCGGCTGGCTTACCTGCTCAACCGAGGGATGACACTCAACAATCCCAAGATACCCTGGCGCTATGTGCGCTCCCACGGCGTGCAACTCAATCTCTCGAACGATCTCCCCAACCAAGTAGCCAACCTCGTTGCGCGGCACCCAATTCCCCGCCAGGGCTAGCGCGGGAGCGGCAATTGGACATGCTTGCGGGCACGAGCCTTCTCTCGGTCGGACAGCAACCGGGGGTACTCGTAGAGGAAGGTCTGCTTGAGGTGGAGGTAGTCGGGATTGAGTTGGTCGTGCCCTCCATTGGGGCGATGGGCGCTGCCATGTGAAGCCCCACCGCTCGTCCCTACCAGGCGAAAATTGGAGGCGCGGTAGATCGTGCCCTCGTGGTGGACCATGTCAGCCCAACTTACGACGGCATGGACATCAGGCAGATGGGGGTACTTGGCGTGCCAGTCCTCCCGCAGCCGTCGGAGTGCCTTGCCTACGGCACAGCTGGCAACGGCAAAGGTGTGCTCCTTGCCGCTGTGGTCGCGGATAGTTTGCCCTTGCACTGCCGGATCAACCCACATGCGGGCAAGCTCCAGGAGGTTCATAGGCCCATGCCCATGAAACCGGACCGATAACCGAGGATAGGAGAACAGTAGCACTCCAATCCGCCGGTCATCCAAGTTGATCCATTGGCGGCGCCGTTGCCGCGTTCGATGCCTGTCCCGGACGGTGGGTCAGGCCAGATAACCGGCACGGAAGGCTTCGGCAACGGCATGCGGTGTGTGGGTAGCGCCGAGGATACCCCGCACCTCGTCCAGCAGTTCCTCGACCTGAGAGCGGGGGATTTCCAGCCGCACAGCTACATCGCCGGTAGACCATCCGGCGGCTCGCTCCGCCAGTACCGCCAACTGTGTCTTGGTCAGGGGCATGTATCCATTGGCTCCGGCTTCCGACATTGTCATCACGCGCATGGCGCGATCCTCCCTTCTCGGCACAGAGCGTCGCGCTTGCGGAGACGCACCGCCTCCGGGGGTATCCGGCTTTCGTTACTTGTGCCGCGACGCCGGCCTCAGCTTCAGTATCCATACGCAAAAAAGAGCACCCAGTCGTAGCCGACTTTGGCGTTGCTCGACCGGCTCCCAGATAGAAGTGGCGGGGTGGGCGGCTCAGAGCGGGCAAATCTTGCGAACTCAAGATGAAGGCTCCATACTAGGGGCGGTGGCCACGGAGCGTGTGATAGGCATGGCGCACGGTACGAGAGGCAGTGCCAACTCGATGCTCGTCGCACTGGGCGAGCGGTTGCGGACAGCCCGTGCCCGCGCGCGGATTCCCGATCAGGCCGAGTGGGCGGCACCGCGCCGGCGGTCGGTGGGACGGCGGGGTATCGCCCGCGACGATCTCGTGGCCTACGTCGCCTATCGCTCCGGCCTGGAGTTGGACGGCTCGACGGTGGCCCGCTGGGAGTCCGGCCAGCACCGGCCCCGCCCGGCCCACATTCGGGCTGTCGTCGCGGCACTCGCCGACCTGGACGCCTTTGCGGGACCGGCCGACGCCGAAGCGATCCTCCAACTCGCGCAAGCCGATACGGGCACTGCCCACGGCCGGCTGGACCTGTCCCAGTTGACCACGGTGAGCGGGTCGCGCCGCACACAGCCGACTATCGGGGTCTTGTTAGCCCTCGAACAGGGGGTGGTGGAGGCGAGCTACGTGCTGGCGGCGCCGACAACCGTGCTCGGCCGGGGGCGCGACGTGGAAGTATCCATTGCCGAACTGGCGGTGGGGCGCCGGCACGCCGCCATTGACCGGCGGCCGGACTACACCTGGGTCCTGCGCGATCTCGGCAGCCGCACCGGCACCTGGCTCAACGGTGCGCTGCTGCTCAAGCCCACGCGCTTGCTCGCCGGCGACCTCATTCGCTTGGGTGACACGGCCAGCTTCCGGTTCGAGCTGCGGTCCTGGCCCACCGCCGCGCCGCCGGGTGAGCGTCGCAAGACTGACGGCGCGTGAACACTTCCATTCCGCCGCCATTGCAACCGGGCGCCGTGCTTGCGGAGCAGTTCGAGCTACGCGCGCTGATCGGTCGGGGCAGCACCGCGACCGTCTATCGCGCCTGGGACCGGCGGCGCGGCGCGGTGGTGGCGCTCAAGGTAGCGAGCTACGAGCCGGGCCGCGCTGGGCCGGAGATCGCTGCCCGCTGGGAACGCGAAGCCGGGCTGCTCGAACGGCTGGATACGCCGCACATTGTTCGCTTCTACGGCCTCTATTACGACGCGCCGTCGCGGAGCCTGGCCCTCGCGCTGGAGTACGTCGCGGGCGAGTCGCTCGCGTCGCGCCTGGCCCGCGACGGCGCACTGACCTGGGAGGCGGCCGTTGACATTGCGCTGGCCATTGGCCGGGGGTTGATGTATGCCCACCAGTGGCTGATCCACCGCGACGTGAAGCCGGCCAACATTCTTCTCGGTCGGGACCGGCGCGTGGCGCTCACCGACTTCGGCGTGGCCAAGGACCTGGTCAGCGGAGCGACGGGCAGCACCATCGCCGGGACCGGCCGTTACATGGCCCCGGAGCAGCGCCAGGGCGCACCCGTTGACGGTCGGACCGATGTCTTCGCCTTGGGCCTGGTGCTCGCGGAGATGCTGCTCGGAGAGCACCCCTGGGAGGTGCTCCTGCCGGCGCAACCGGAGGCCGTGTCGTCGTCAGCCGTCGCCTTACCCGACCTGCCGGCGCCCTCGGCCGTGGCGGACCGGCTGCGAGCAGCGGTGGATTGTGCTACGCAGCCCGCCCCGGCGGCGCGCTATGCGAGCATGGCTGCCTTCGTCAGCGACCTAGAGGCGATTGCAGCACTGACACCGCGGCAGCAAGCAGCGGTTGCCCCGGCCGCGCCGCGCCGGTGGCGGTGGATGCATCCGCCTCGCTGGGCAGCGGCGCTCGGCGGCGCGGCGGCACTCGCCGCGTTGGCTTGGAGCCTCGTAGCATTCGTCGGTCCGTGGGAGCCACCACCTCCGGCTCCCGCCCCGGCGGCGACAATGATGATAGCCCGCCTGGCGGCTCCTACGGTGCCGCCAATTCCTGTTCCTACCGCCACGCTGGCCCCTACCGTTACACCAGACCCCACGGCGACACTGGTTCCTATTCCAACGCCGGCTCCTACGGCAACCGCTATTCCCACCATCGAGCCGGCGGACTATCTGGGCCAGGGCGATGCCTACAATTGCGACGATTTTGCGACGCAGGCGCAGGCACAGGCGGTGCTCCGCGCCGATCTCTCCGATCCCAACCGGCTCGACGGGAATAGAGATGGCGTTGCCTGTACAGACCGGCCGGCACCCAAGGACCTGACCCCGGTCGCGCGGAGGTAGGTGCCGTAGGGGAACGAATGGTCATGAGCAGGGCAGGTATGGTATACTACTGCTTGGTCTTGGTTCAGAGCAACCGTACAGTCCTCAGCAGAGTCTCTTCTTACTGCCCGCGCTCCCGCGCACGCCGGCCCGACGACGAGACCCCCGCTCTAGGGCAACCACGCGCACTGACCGCCGACCGACATCACCAGAACGAGTCCACGCTGTGCGCCTCGATTGGGCCGCCCAGTGCGCGGACTCTCAGAAGCTGGCTACAAGAGACCAGCAGGAGGATATTGCACTTGAACACCGGAACTATTGTCCGCATCATTTACGACCGCGGGTTTGGCTTCATCCGCCAGGAGGATGGCGAGGAAGTCTTCTTCCACGCCTCCGGGATGGCTTCCACTCCCTTCGACAGCTTGCAGGAGGGGTTGGGCGTGACCTTTGACCTGGAAGAGGACAGCCGCGGCCGCGGCATGCGTGCGGTCAACGTCGAACTGACCGGGTAACCCGGAGAGCGGGGGGATACCCCGCACCGAGCAATACCGACGCACTACGCATCGGAGAAGCGCGGGCCTGGCACAGTTTTCCTGTGCCAGGTTCTTGGTTTAAGTGGCCGGGAGTAAGGACAATACCGGCCCCTCTGTGGTTCCCCGGCTGAAAGCCGATCGCTGCTCTGGTATACTGCGGGGAGAGTTGAATAGTCGCAAAGGCTGCGAACAGGGCGAGTACGCTCCATGGCGCGATGTCAGCGAGCCGCCTGCCGGTGTGACGGCGGTGATCGAGCCGGAGCGGAATGGGCCTGGGAGTTGCGTCCCGAACCTGTCGGTCCGTGGAGTGGGCCGACGGCAGTAGGCGGCGACGGAATGCGCCTCCGTTACCATGGGCGCCGGGCATCGAGCCGGGATTAACGGCTCCGTGCCCAGTGAGTGGAGTGCCGCGTTGACGGCGCCAGAGCCGTACCCACCATAACCTCATTGGATTGGTGCGGCTCTGGCCCGTCAGACGTGAGGCGCTCAAGCTGGGTGGCACCACGGAGGTTGTAGACCTCTCGTCCCAGAGGGACGGGAGGTTTTTTGTTGGCCGGAGGAAGGTCGAGGCGAAGCGAGACGATGAGCATAGCAACGGTTGAGCCGCCACCACAGGCCGAGCGCCAGCGCGTGCGCCGGCCGCACTATACGCCGACGTTGGCTGCGGCGCAGGAGATGGCGCGGCGCGGGAATCTCATTCCGGTTAGCCGCACGATCTTGGCGGACATGGAGACGCCGGTCTCGGCGTATCGCAAGATTGCTCGCGGCCGCTATTCCTTCCTACTGGAGAGCGTGGAGGGCGGAGAGCGTGTCGGGCGCTACTCGTTCATCGGCTGCGACCCCTCGTTTGCGCTGCGCTTCCATGAAGGCCAAGCGCACATGCGCCGGTTCGACTCCCTAGGGGGCAGCGCGACAGAGAAGCGGTCCTATACCGACCCGCTCGATCTGATCCGTGACCTGCTGCACGACCGGACTCAGGTCACGGTACCAGGGCTACCGCGCTTTGTCGGCGGTCTCGTCGGCTACGTCGGCTACGAGACCGTCTGCGCGTTCGAGCGGCTGCCGGTGGCTCCGACGGACGATCTCCAGGTTCCGAACGGCCTGCTGCTGGGCGTGGACAGCCTCGTGGCCTTCGACCACGTCCAACACGCCATGCACGTGATCGCGCTGGCCGACACCGAGCGGACCGGCGGCGACGTGCGCGCCGCCTACCAGCAGGCCACGAACCGGATCGAGACGCTTATCAGCCGCCTCCACGGCCCGGCGCCGCCGCTCCCTGGTGGCCATCCAGCTGTCGAGGAAGGAGGGGCCAGGGGTGAGGGCTGCCGCACCGCTCCGTTGCCCGGTGTTCCGCTGGCCAGGGCCCCCCGTGTTGTGGCCAACATGTCGGAGCCGGACTTCCTCGACATCGTCGCACGGGCGAAGGAGTACGTGGCCGCCGGTGACATCATCCAAGTGGTGCCTAGCCAGCGGCTCTCGCGGCGACTGGACGTTACGCCGTTCAACGTCTACCGCGCTTTACGGATGGTGAACCCCTCCTCGTACATGTACTACCTCCACCTGGACGACATGTACCTCGTGGGGGCATCGCCGGAGACGATGGTGCAAGTAGAGGACGGCTACGTGCGGACGCGCCCGATTGCCGGCACCCGACCGCGCGGCGCAACGCCGGAGGAAGATCAAGCGCTCGCCGAGGAACTGCTCGGTGACGAAAAGGAGCGTGCCGAGCACATCATGCTGGTGGACCTCTTTCGCAACGACCTCGGGCGTGTCTGCCGCATCGGGTCGGTACATGTGCCCGATCTGATGTTTATCGAGCGGTACTCCCACGTCATGCACATCGTCTCCCGTGTAGAGGGCGAGCTTGCGGCGGGCAAAACCGGGCTGGACGCGCTGCGGTCGTGCTTTCCGCACGGCACCGTTTCGGGCGCCCCGAAAATCCGGGCCATGGAGATCATCGCCGAGCTAGAGCCGACACACCGCGGCCCCTACGCGGGGGCGGTCGGCTATTTCGGCTACGATGGCAACCTCGATACCGCTATTGCCATCCGTACCTTGCTTATCAAGGATGGGATCGCCTACGTGCAAGCCGGCAGCGGCGTGGTCGCGGACTCGGTGCCGGCACTGGAATATCAGGAGTCGCTGAACAAGGCGGCGGCGCTCCTGCGGGCACTCGACCTTGCAGACGACCTCGAACAGGACGGTGGGTTAGCATGATCCTGGTACTCGATAACTACGATTCGTTCACGTACAACTTGGTGCAGTATCTCGGCGAGCTAGGGGAAACGGTCGAGGTTTACCGCAACGACGCGATCACCGTTGATGAGGTGGCGGCGCTGCAACCCGAGGCTATCGTGGTCTCGCCGGGGCCTTGCACGCCGCACGAGGCGGGCATCTCGACGCCGCTCGTCCGCGAGCTGGGGCCGCGCATTCCCCTGCTCGGCGTCTGTCTTGGCCACCAGGCCATCGGCGCGGCCTTCGGCGGGAACATCGTGCGGGCCGGTGAGCTGATGCATGGCAAGTCGTCCGACATCCACCACGACGGGCATGGGGTGTTCCTGGACCTGCCGAATCCGTTCGAGGCGATTCGCTACCATTCTCTGGTGATCGAGCGCGACACGGTGCCGGCGAGCTTGGCCATCACGGCCGAGACCAAGAACGGGCTGATTATGGGCGTGCGTCACCGCGAGCATCCCATCGAGGGCGTGCAGTTCCATCCCGAATCGATCATGACGGCCGTCGGCAAAGACTTGCTCCGCAACTTCCTGGCGCAAGCACGGGCTTGGCGGGCCGCAGCGCCGGCACCTCACCCCCCGGCCCCCTCTCCAACATTTGGAGAGGGGGAGGGGATTCTCGCGTGTGCGGGAATGACGGGGAGGAAGCACGACGGCAAAGTGAAGGAGACGAAAAGCGATGATTCAGGAGGCCATTGCCCGCTTGGTGGTGGGTGAATCGCTGTCCCAGGACGAGGCAGCCGCGGCGATGACCGAGATCATGGACGGCACGCCGACGCCGGCACAGTTCGGCGCGTTTGTCACGGCGCTGCGGCTGAAGGGCGAGACCGTAGACGAGATCGCCGGCTGCGCGTCCATCATGCGCGCTCGCGCCCGGCAGGTCACGCCGTCGTTCCCGGTGATAGACACCTGCGGGACCGGTGGCGTCGGCGCGGGTCACTTCAACGTGTCAACGGCGGCGGCCTTTGTGGTTGCCGGGGCCGGTCAGGCCGTGGCCAAGCACGGCAACCGCGGGGTGACGAGGGAGTGCGGGAGCGCCGACGTGCTCGACGCGCTCGGTACGCCGATTGAGCTGTCGCCTGCGGCGGTGGCGCAGTGTCTGGAGGAGGCCGGGTTTGGCTTTATGTTTGCGCCGGCCTACCATCCGGCGATGAAGTTTGCGACACCGCTGCGCCGCGAGATCGGTATTCGTACCGTCTTCAACATCCTCGGTCCGCTCACCAACCCGGCCGGGGCACGCGCGCAGGTGCTCGGGGTCGGGGACGCGAGCATCGCCGAGCGCATGGCCGCGGCGCTCGGTCGGCTCGGGATCGAGCACGCGCTGGTGGTGCATGGCGATGACGGTCTCGACGAACTGAGTATCAGCGGGCCTTCGACTATCCATGAGCTGTCGGGATCGTCCGTCGAGACGTACCGCATCGAGCCGGAGGGGCTGGGCCTCCAGCGGGCACCGCTGGAGGCGATCCGGGGCGGCAATCCCCAGGAGAACGCTGCCGTCCTGCGGCAGGTGCTCATGGGCGACACCGGACCAAAGCGCGACATCGTGCTGCTCAACAGCGCGGCAGCGTTGGTCGCCGCGGATCGGGCGGCGGATTTGCGCGAGGGCGTCGCGCTCGCGGCCACTTCGATTGACAGCGGGGCGGCCAACGCTGCGCTCGACAAGTACGTTGCCGTGAGCCAGCACGTGGGTGGTGGGGCGGGGTAGCACGGGTGTAGTCTTGGCCCCCACCCCGGCCCCTGACAAGGGTAGATATTTACATGGATGGACAGGATAGACAGGATGGGGGAGGTGGGGGTGAGGAACAGGACCTCCGAATGGGCATGGATTCCCGCTTTCGCGGGAATGACGGATGGGGCGGGTGAGGCCGATTGGGGCGGGGAGACGACGACACGATGGCGAGTATCCTGGACACCATCATTGCGGCGAAGCGGCGCGAAGTGTGCGCGCTTGAGCAGGAAATGCCCCGGCAGCAACTTATGGATCAAGCGGCGCGCGCGCCGCAGGCCCGGTCACTCGCGGCGGCGCTGCGACCAACCCAGGCGCGGGCCGCCGGGAAGCCCAGGCTAATCGCCGAGATCAAGCGCCGGTCGCCTTCGGCTGGTGCCATCGTGGAGAATCTGGACGTGGCGACGACCGTGCGGGCCTATGAGCAGGCCGGCGCGGCGGCCATCTCCGTGCTCACCGACGAGCAATTCTTCGGCGGCTCGCTCGGTGACCTCGCTGCCGCCCGCGCGGCGACTGCGCTGCCAATCCTCCGCAAAGACTTCACCGTCAGCACGTATCAGATTTTCGAGGGCCGGGCGGCCGGCGCCGATGCGATCCTCGTGATCGTGGCCGCTACGGAGGAAGCCGACATTGCAGAGTACGTCGAATGCGCCGCGGGCCTCGGCATGGATACCATCGTGGAGGTCCACACCGCGGACGAACTGAAGGTGGCGCGGCGGGCCGGCGCAAAGATCATCGGCATCAACAACCGCGACCTGCAAACGTTCCGGGTGGACCTGGCTACGACGGCCCACCTGACGGCGATGGTCCCGCCGGAGACGATTATCGTCAGCGAGAGCGGTATCCACACAGCCGACGACGTGCGGAAGGTCTACGAATCCGGCGCCGATGCCATCCTGGTCGGCGAGGCGCTGCTGGCCAAGCGCGTTGATCCGGCGACGAAAATCCGCGAGCTACTGGGATGATCGTCAAAATCTGCGGCCTGCGTACCCAGCCAGCGGCTACCGCGGCGGTCGAGGCCGGCGCCGACCTGCTGGGGTTTAACTTCGTGCCTTCATCGCGCCGCTGCATCAGCCCGGAGACGGCACGCGATATTATCCGGGCGCTCCCGGAGGGCGTGCAGACGGTCGGTATCTTCGTCAACCCGACCTTGGCGCAGCTACACGCGACGGTCGAGTGCAGCGGCCTGGATTGGGTACAACTCAGCGGCACCGAGACACCGGAGTTTTGCGCGGAGGTGGTACATCCGGTCATCAAGACCGTGCGGCTGTCGGAGCAGCCACCGGCGGGGGAGGCGCTGCCCGACGACTATGACGTAGACCTACTCTTGGCGGACGCTGCCGTGCCCGGCTCCTGGGGCGGCAGTGGGGAGGTGAGCGACTGGCCGGCGGCCGGTCGGTTGGCACGGCGGCGTCGGCTCTTGCTGGCCGGTGGCCTCCGTGCCGGTAACGTGGCGGCGGCCATCCAAACGGTGCGGCCGGCGGGCGTGGATGTGGCAAGCGGGATCGAGACGGATGGGCGCGAGGACCCGGCGAAGATCAGGGCCTTTGTCGCCGCGGCGCGGGCGGCGGGGTGACTGGCCCCCACCCTGGCCCTCCCCCGTGCTGACACACAGGGGAGGGAATGTGCTGTCCCCCTGCTCTGCGGGGGGACCATAGGGGGGTCGAGGAAGGGCACGAGGACGATGACGGCAGTTGCGGCGGACACAATGCGGACCGAGAATGGATCGGCGGGGCGTTTCGGTCCCTACGGGGGGCAGTTTGTGCCGGAGACGCTGATGCCGGCGCTTGAGGAGCTGACGGCAGCCTACGAGGCGATTCAGCAGGACGACACGTTCAACGCGACCCTCGACGACCTCCTGCACCACTACGTGGGCCGGCCCACGACGCTGTATCACGCCGAGCGTCTGTCCGACCGCATCGGTGGCGCACAAATCTGGCTCAAGCGCGAGGACTTGGCGCATACGGGCGCCCACAAGATCAATAGCGCGCTGGCGCAGGGACTGCTGGCCCAGCGCATGGGCAAGCCGCGCATCATCTGTGAGACGGGGGCCGGGCAGCACGGGGTCGCCACCGCGACGGTGTGCGCGATGCTGGGCCTGGAGTGCGTGGTCTACATGGGCGAGGTGGACATTCACCGGCAGGCGCTCAACGTCTTCCGGATGAAGCTGCTGGGGGCAGAGGTGCGTACCGTGACCACCGGCAGCAAGACCCTCAAGGACGCGATTAACGAGTCCATCCGCGATTGGGTGACGAACGTGCGGACGACACACTACCTCATCGGCTCCGTGGTGGGTCCCCACCCTTATCCGACGATGGTGCGCGACTTCCAAAGCGTGATCGGCAAAGAAGCCCGCGCCCAGTGTCTCGAACGGATGGGGAGGCTGCCCCAGGCGGTGTTGGCCTGCGTCGGCGGTGGCTCGAACGCCATCGGCATCTTCCATCCCTTCGTCGGAGACACCGAGGTGGAGTTGATCGGCGTTGAGGCCGCCGGGCACGGACTGGATACGGGCGAGTATGCCGCCTCGCTCACGGCCGGGCGGCCGGGCGTCTTGCACGGTTCGTACAGCTACCTCTTGCAGAACGAGCACGGTCAGGTGGAGGAAGCGCATAGCATCTCGGCGGGTCTGGACTACCCCGGGGTTGGCCCGGAGCACAGCCTGTACCGCGATACCGGCCGCGCGCGCTACGTGGGGGTGACCGATGCGGAGGCCATGGAGGGCGTGAAGCAGCTTTCGCGGAGCGAGGGGATCATCCCGGCGCTAGAGCCGGCGCACGCGATCTACCACGCCGTGCAACTGGCCCGCGAGCGCGACCCGGCGGACGCGCTCTTAGTCAACCTCTCCGGTCGTGGCGACAAGGACATGACCACGATTGCCGAGGCCATCGGAGTCTCGCTGTAGCCAGCGCAGGGTGAGGGGCGGACCTACTCCGTGCGCTCTGTGCTGCAAAAGCCCTTGTGTTAGGATGGTGTGCCCAGAAAGGAGCGCCGTATGCGAGAGATTACGCTCGGCAACAGCGGGATACGAACATCGCAACTGGCTATCGGCACCGGCACGGTTGGCTGGGCCGGTAGCTCGAACCAGACCCGTCTCGGGTTTGACGAGTGCGTCGAACTGTTGTGCTATGCCTACGACCGCGGCGTCACCTTCTGGGACGTGGCGGATCAGTATGGCTCGCATCCGCAGACCGCCGCCGCGCTCCGTGACGTCGGGCGCGAGAGCGTCGTCGTCACCAGCAAGATCACCTCCCGCACCGGCCCCACGGTGACGGCCGATGTCGAGCGCTTCTGCCGGGAACTGGATACGGATTACGTAGACATTGTGCTGCTGCATTGCCTGACGGAAGCGGATTGGACAAGCCGGTATGCCGACTCGATGGAGGCGTTGAGTCGTGCTCAGGAACGCGGCCTCGTGCGTGCCGTCGGTGTATCGTGCCACGATTTTGGCGCGTTCCAAACCGCAGCCGATAGCCCCTGGGTGGAGGTGGTGTTGGCGCGCATCAACTACGCCGGCTTACAGATGGATGCTCCGCCGCCGGACGTGGTGCCTGTCATCGAGCAGATGCACGCTGCCGGTAAAGGCGTATACGGCATGAAGGTCGTCGGCTGTGGCCAACTGGGCCACGACGTGCGCGGGGCGCTGCGCTACGTGCTGGAACTCGGCTGCGTGGATGCTATTGTGCTCGGCATGGAAAGCCTCGACGAGATTGACGAGAACGTCGAACTGATGGAAGAGCTGTCCCTCGTGCCGGCCTAGCGCGTGGCGGCATGGTGGCCGGTACCCCGCCTGGCCCCCTCCCTAGCCCTCCCCCGTGTTGACGCACAGGGGAGGGGATGTACTCCCCTCCCGGCAGACAAGCGTTAGCTGGTGCGCTCCGGTGGCTGCCGTGCGGCCAAGAGCTTGCGCGTGGCGGCCACGTCCGCGCTAATCTGCTGGCGTAGCGCCTCCGGGCCGGTGAACGGCCGCTCGCCGCGCAGATACGCGACGAAGTGGAGGCGCACCTCCTGACCGTAGAGGTCGCCGGTGAAGTCGAGCAAGTGAGCCTCAATGACGTGGCGACGGCCGGCAAAGGTGGGGCGCACGCCCAAGTTGGCGGCGGCCGGATACCACGTGCGCTGGGCGCTCAACGGCTCTAGCTCGACCCAGCCGGCGCAGACGCCATCGGCCGGCAAGGCCGGGTGAGCGGCCAGCGGGTCCAGATTGACCGTCGGAAACCCCAGTAACCGGCCGCGCCGGTCGCCTTCGATTACCCGCCCATGCAGTGACGGCGGCCGCCCCAGCAGCTCTGCGGCCCGCGAGACCTCACCGGCAGCCAGCAGAGTGCGTATTTCGGTGCTCCGCACCGCTTGGCCGGCGACATGCGCGGGCTGAATACTCTCCACGGCGAATCCCTGTTCTTGCCCGATAGTTCGCAGCCTGGCTTCGTCGCCGGTGCGGTCACGGCCGAGCACAAAGCCGGGGCCGATGACGATGGCCCGGACGCGCAGCACCGGCGCCAACGACCGGAAGAACGCCTCGGGAGTCAGCCGGGCACTCGTGCTGCTGAACCGCCACACCACCGCAAGCTCCATTCCCGCGCGCGCGAGTAGCCAGAGCTTCTCCGGCAGGGTGGTGAGCTGGCTGAGGCGCACTTCGGGGCGCAGGATCGTGAGCGGGTGCGGGTCGAGGATCACCACGGCGGGCGTGAGATCGCGCCGCTGGGCAGACGCGATGACCGCGTCGAGCAGCGCATAGTGGCCGAGATGCACCCCATCGAACTTGCCGATGGTGACCACAACCTCCGGCGCGTCCGATGCCGGTACCGGCGGCGCGAGGGGATCGAGGTGTATGACTTGCATCCACAGAGACGCTGCGAAGTGATCGTGCGGACCTTACCCCACAACCTTGCGCGGGCGCCAGCAATCCCGCTGCGGATCGTAGGCCACAATGGCAATCAGCCGGCTCTCGGCGTCGAGTACACACACAGCGCCATCGGTGCGGGCTGCGGCCGGCACGCTGGACAGCAGATGGGCCGAGGAGACCGGCTGGCCCTGCCGCAGCAGGGTACAGCCTTGCGGAGTAACGGTCAGGGACGGGAGGTGCGCCAGCGCGGCGCACGGCGCGACCAGGAGCGAGCGCCACGTGCAGAGGGCGGCGTGGTGTTCAAGGTCAGCCAGGGAGGTCGCAGCGGCGAGAGAGAAACACCCGGACCGCGTGCGTGTGAGGCCGGTGAGGTGGCCGCCGCAGCCGAGCGCCGCTCCCAAATCGCGGGCGAGCGAGCGGATATACGTCCCCGGACCGCAGGTGACTTCCAGCGTGAGGTCCGGCGCTTGCCAGCCCAGGACGGTAAGACGGGCAATCCGCACCGGCCGAGCCGGTAGCTCGACCGCAGCGCCTCGGCGGGCCAGATCGTAGGCGCGTTGGCCGCCGACCTGCACCGCCGAGAACGCCGGTGGACGCTGCGCGATCTCGCCGACGAACTGTGGGAGCGTCGCCTCGATGGCGGCCGAGCCGACAGTGAGTGGCCGAGTTTCCGTCACGGCGCCCTCGGCATCGTCCGTGGTCGTCGTGCTGCCCAGACGGATCGTGGCCCGGTAGACCTTCTCCCCGCTGGCGACATATTCCAGCAAGCGGGTGGCCGGACCGAGCGCGAGCACGAGCACGCCGGTGGCTAGGGGATCGAGCGTGCCGGCGTGACCGACGCGCCGCACGCCGGTCAGCCGGCGGGCCCGCGCGACGACGTCGTGGGAGGTTGGGCCGCGCGGCTTGGCGAGGTTGAGGAAGCCGGCGACCGGCGTCGGGTCCGGCAAGTGTGTCCTACTCCGGTCGCTCCGCTGCCGGCTCACCGTCTCCGGCAGCGGGCGGCGGCGCGACCTCCCGGATCAACTGCAAGACCCGGTCGCCCTCCGCGAGCGAGTGATCCAGCGCAAAGCGTAGCTCCGGCGCATAGCGCAGGGGCAGGCGAGTAGCGCATTCGCTCCGCAGCCAGCCGGCGGCGTGGGTGAGCATGGCCATCGTCTCGCGCTGCTCTTCCTCGTCGCCCAGCACACTCACGCGGACCGCCGCGTAACGCAGATCGGACGAGACATCAACGCGCGTGATGGACACGAAGCCGAGGCGCGGGTCGCGGGCTTCGTTGCGGAGCAGGTCGCTCAAGAACTCGACGAGGAGCGAGGCGAGCCGCTGGCGGCGATATGGTCGGGGCATGGTCGTTGTCCGTGGCGTACTCAGGCGGCGGCACGGCCGTAAATCTCGATCACGTCGCCGTTCTGTGGATCGGCGAAGTTTTCGAGGCCGATACCGCACTCGTACCCCTCTTCCACAGTGTCCACGTCGTCCTTGAAGCGCCGCAGCGAGGCGACCCGTCCGTTGTACACTTCCGCATCCCGGCGCACGACGCGCGCGCGCGCGCCCTGCCGGATGAGGCCGTCTTGGACGTAGCAACCGACGACGGACCGGGCACGGCTGGCGCGGAAGATGGCGCGGATTTCGGCGTGGCCGAGGACGACCTCGCGCACTTCCGGCTCGACCAAGGCCCGCAAGGTCTGCTCCACATCTTCAAGCAAGTTGTAGATCACGTTGTAGGAGCGGATCATCACGTCTTGCTGGTCCGCCAACCGCCGGACCGGTGCCGGAGTCTGGGTATTGAAGGCGAGAATAACGCCGTCGGAGGCCGCGGCGAGGTTGACATCGCCCTCGGTGATTCTCCCGACGGCGCCGTAGAGGATGTGAACCTTGGCCTCGTTCGTTTCGAGCTTGGCCAGGGCGGCTTGGATCGCTTCGAGCGAGCCGTGAACGTCGGCCTTGAGCACCACCGGCAACTCCTGCGCCTGGTCGGGGCTTAACTGCGCCAAGAGGTCTTCGATACTGCGCCGGGGTGCCTCGGGCGCTCGCTGCTGTCGTGCCTCCTTGCGCGCCGCAGTGACGGCCCGGGCCGCGCGATCATTCTCGACGATCTCCAGGCGATCACCCGGATTGGGTAGCTCGTTCCAGCCCAGGACCTCCACCGGCTGCGCGGGGTCGGCGGAGCGCAGGCGGCGACCATGCTCATCGAGCATGGCCCGGACGCGGCCACCGGCCTCGCCGGCGACGGCATGGTCGCCGACGTGCAGGGTCCCGCTGGCGATGATGACGGTGGCTACCGGACCTTGGCTGCGGTCCAGCCGCGTCTCGATGACGGTGCCCTCGGCCGGACCCTCCGGGGTGGCGCGCAGCTCCTCCAACTCGGCGACCAAGTTCACCATCTCCAGGAGGTCATCGAGACCCTCATGGGTGGACGCCGACACCGGCACGGCCACCACGTCGCCGCCGTAGTCCTCGACCACCACCTCATGCTCCGTGAGTTGTTGCCGCAGACGGTCCGGGTCGGCGCTGGGCAGGTCAATCTTGTTCATGGCGATCAGGAAAGGGGTCTTGGCAGCCCGGAGGTGCGAAATCGCTTCCACGGTCTGCGGCTGTACGCCGTCGTCGGCAGCCACGACCAAGATCGCCAAGTCGGTAACGGCCGCGCCGCGCGCGCGCAGCGCCGTGAACGCCTCGTGACCCGGCGTGTCGAGGAACGTGATCGTCCGGCCGTCGTGCTCGACCTGATAGGCGCCGATGTGCTGCGTGATGCCCCCGGCTTCACCGGTAGCGACCTGGGACTCGCGCAGGGCGTCGAGGATGGAGGTTTTGCCGTGATCCACGTGCCCCATCACGGCTACGACCGGCGGCCGCGGCGGGAGGTCCGGATCCGTTTCCTCCGGCTCGGCCAGTTCCGGCGGCGCCTCCGCTGGGGCGGTAGTGGCCGCAGGGGCCGCGCCGTTGACGGCGTCGGCATCCTCGACCCGGAAGCCAAGGTTGCGGGCCACGAGCGAGGCCGCCGCGCGGTCCAACTCGCGGTTGACGGTGGCTACCAAGCCGGCGCTCAACAGTTCTTTGAGCACCACCGGGGGGCCGACCCGCAGCAACTCGGCAAGCTCGCGGACACTGACCCGCTCCGGGACAGCTACAGTGCGCGGGATGACCGTAGTTGCTACGGCGCTGCGCTCGGCGGCCGTCGCGTCGGGAGCCGGCGCCGGCCGGCGCGGACCGCGCGACCCACGCGACCCGCCGCGTGAGCGCGGGCGCGGGCGGCCCGCCGGTCGAAATGAGCGTCGTCTCCTACCTCCACGGGGTGGTGCCATAAACGCTTCGTGCCTCCTTGGATGTCCCTACGTGAACAGTGCGTTTGGTCAGGGCGCCAACAAGCGATGTGCTCCCTATGACCATACCTGAAACGCCCGCAGGAAGGCTAGTGCCGGGGCACGTCCGCTGCGAGCAGTCAGGATTGCGGGACTCACCCCCCCGGCCCCCTCTCCATCGCGGAGCGATGGAGAGGGGGAGTAGATTCCCGCGTTCGTGGGAATGATGGGCCGGGATGGCTGGGGGGCCCTTCACTGGTAGCTGAGGGCTGATAGCTGAAAGCTAACGACAGCTACACCAGCCGCCAACGGATGATTGTGAAGTCGGTGCGCCCGATACAGTTGTCCCAGGCGCCGACATCGCCGTAGCAGGAGCCGGACAGGGTGAGCAGTTCCTCGCCATCCGGCGAGATGGTCGCCGCGTAGCCAGCGGCGCGGCCGTGGGTCAGATAGTACACCTCGTCCTGCCACGTCTCGCCACCATCCAAGCTGGCCAAGGCGCGGCCGCTGCCCATATCCCGGGGGTAACGGTAGTCGGTGGTGACGACGGCACGGTTCCGCAGGAGGCCGACACCGGCCCCATAGCACTGACCGAACACCGTGGCCAACTGCCGCGGCGGTGTCCACGTATGTCCCCGGTCGTCGGAGTGGGCAACAAAGACGTGCTTATATGGGTTATCGGCCCCGACCGCGCTGGCGCCGGTCCGCTCCAGCAGATCGGCCGGGTCGTCGGGCAGGAGGGGGCGCTGGTAGCGCATTGCTGCGACCAAGCGGCCGTTCGGCAGCGGGTAGACGTTGACCTCACAACACCATTCACCGAGCACCGCGTACTCCGGCCACGTGCGGCCGCCGTCCTGCGAACGGTAGAGACGACCGACGGCCGGGGCCGCCTCCGCCGCCGCGCGATTGCCAACGCGGTCCGCCCCGACCAGTACGGGCATCAACAGCGTGCCGTCGTCGAGGCGGGTCATGCTGAAGCCGAGCGAGAGCACGTCCGGGGTGCCGGTGTCAATGCGCCCGCGCTGCTGCCATGTCACGCCCTCATCGGGTGACGCCCACACGACCGGCGGCTGGCCGGGGCCGGCAAGGCCGACGTTTAGCATCGTCCCGTCGTTGTCGAACTCGAGGCGCCAGCCGCCGCACACGCTGGGGTCACGCGCCAGATGCTCCCAGGTGGCGCCGCCGTCGGTCGAGCGGTGGAGCAGCGTGTGCTGGGCCGCATAGATGGTGTCGTTCGGTGCCGGCACCAGACAGAGGCGCTGGACGTGCCCTTGGGGATCGCGCGGGAGGCGGATTTTCTCGACGGGCACCCGGTTCAGCCTGCCGGCGCGGGCATGGAGGACATAGTCACCGGCCTGCATGACCGCCAAGTCGTCCGGCTGCACGGTGACACCGCCCATGAACTGTGTCGAGAGCATCTGCCTGCTCCTTGCCAGCGACCCGGCCGGCGCCGCTTACGCCTCGTAGCTGACGGTCAGCGCGAGCGTGGTGATCCGCACGGTGCTCTCCGGCATCGGACCGTGATGAGCGGCGAACTCCACGAAGTTCCGGCCAGACCGCAGCGTCCCCAGCGCGTCGAGTGTCAATTCACCGTCGGTCCCGCCCGTGCCTAGCGTCAACTCGTGGCCGTTCAGGCGCACTATCAGCGCCTCACGCCAGGCCGGATCGTCGAACCCGACCGTGAGCGTGGCTTGTGTGGGCGGGGTACGCGCTACGTTGTCGCCGACCAGCAAGGGCACGCGGCCGATCACGCCGGTACGCAGCGGGCCGCGCTTCGATTGGAGCGGCAGCGGCCGGGGACTGGAGATGTGGGCATAGTAGGGGAGGACCCCGCCGGGCGCATCGGCCGCGTCACCGACGCCGAACTGCTTGTCCTTGCCCCTTAGTGCCTCGGGATCGCCGACCTCGTAGAGACACGCATAGCAGCGGCGGCGCGTCGCGATTAGCTCATCGCCGGTCATGAACTCGAACGGGGTAGCCAGGTTCCAGAAGTATAGCCCGTCGGCGCCGGCGCGATACCAGTTTGCAGCCAGGCCACGGGCCACCGGCAGCGGCGGCCCCCAGCCGACGTTGGCACACGGATAGACCGGCACACCGTGCGGCCGCGCCGCTGCCACCCACGTCGCGGCTGGCAGGCGCCACGGTGAGTACCCGCCACCGGCGATGATGATGTCGGTCAGATCGTGCTCCAGCCATGCCCGCACGTCCATGCCGTTGTCGAAGCAGCGGCCGAACGTGTCCGGCACGCGCACGGCAATGAGCAGCGGTCGGCCCCGCCGCATGGCCGCCGCGTCGGTGAGGCCGCGGATTTCCTGCATGAGCGACGTGACGATCTCGATCTCGTCGGGCGTACACGGCTCGCCGCGCAGCCGGCGGCTGAACAGAACGGGATGGCGGATGTAATCCAACTCGAAGCCGTCCACGTCGTAGCGGTCGCAAATCTCGGCGATGATCTCCAGCTTGCGGTCATGGACCGCACGGTGGGAGAAGTCCTGCGCGGTCGTGTACAGCTCGAACTCCGGGAGCGTGTCCCGGGTGTCAACGAGCAATTCCTGATGCGTGAGCTTCCAGACGGTCATGGCATTGGGGCCCATGAAGCTATCGTGGACATCGTTCATGCGGACGGACGCGAAGGCTTCCATGCCATGCTCGTGCGCGAAATCCACGACGAGCTTGAGGGGGCAATGACCGGCGCGCGCCAGGGATTTGACGTTGGTTGTCACGTGCGGCCAGTAGTGCATCGGCCCGCCGTGCGCGTCGCCATAGATGGGCTGGACTTTGCTGTCGTAAGCGGGGGCATCGAACTGCCCACACAGGACGGACCAGGAGATCGTGTCCACCTGGGTGCCCACCAGGGGCGCAATGCGGTGGCCGAGAAATCCTTCCGGCGTGTTGGCGTCCGCCTGCGCCAGGTCGTGCGAGTCGTCGTTGAAGATGATGCGTCGTCGCACCCGAGCCGCGGCAACGCGCGCCCGTTTTGCTTCCGACCAGCTCGAGTCGGCCATCATGGCAGCAGCCTCCTAGCCCGGATTGTGCGTTGGGGGCCATACCTACCCCCCTCCCTCACAGGAAAGGGGCTGAAGGTCGGCGCTGACCTCCGTTCTCAGGAGGGCAACGGCCGTTCGCCTCCCTTTGGCCCCCTACGCGCTACTCCCGGCCGCCGCGCCGACCGATTCGGCGCCGGCAGCCGGCGATAGGGACGACTCATAGGCTGCGAGGTGGCGAGAGTCCGACTCGGTCAGCGTGGTCTTCAGGGCACGCTCGACCGCGCCGCGCTGCAACGCCCGAGACCAGCAGGCTTGGTCTCGATGGATGTAGGCGCCGCGACCGTTGCGCTTGCCCGTCTCGTCTACCTCGACGTGGCCTTCCGGGGTCCGCACGATGCGGACCAACTCTTTCTTGGCCGCGGTCCGGCGGCAACCGATACAGGTGCGCTCGGGCACGTGGCGCGGCCGGAAACGACGCCGGCCGCTGCTCATACGCCTTCGCCTACGTTGCCCGGAACTCCGGTCTCGTCGGAGGGTGAGGCGATGGCACCGGCGACGGCCTCGCCATCAGCAGCGGGCTGATCGCTCCTGATGTCAATGCGCCACCCGGTCAGCCGCGCCGCCAAGCGTGCATTTTGCCCTTCTTTACCGATGGCGAGCGAGAGCTGCGCGTGCGGCACCGTCACATAGGCGGTCTTGTCCTCTTCGCTCAACTCGACGCTGTGGACGCGCGCCGGGCCGAGGGCACTCGCTACCATCGTGGTAGTCTCGTTGTGCCACTGCACAACGTCAATCTTCTCGCCGCCGATCTCGTTGACGACGGTCTGGATGCGGATGCCGCGCTGCCCGACGCAGGCACCCACCGGGTCGAGGCCGACTTGACGGCTCTGCACGGCGACTTTGGTCCGCGAGCCTGGCTCACGAGCGATGGAGCGGATTTCGACGCTACCGTTGTAGATTTCGGGAATCTCCAGCTCCAACAAGCGCCGCACGAAATCCTTGTGGGCGCGGGAGGCAATCAGCAGGTAGCCGCGTGGCGCCCGATTGACCTCCAACAGCAGCGACCGGATTCGGTCGCCGATGCGGAAGCGCTCGCTCGTCACCTGCTCGCCGGGCGGCAGGAGCGCCTCGACGCGACCCAGGTCAACGATCATGCCCCGTGGCTCGGACCGACGAAAGACGCCGCTGACAATGTCACCTTCACGATCAATGTAGTCATGATAGACGTGATCGCGCTCGGCCTCGCGGAGGCGTTGCAACATCGCCTGCTTGGCCGCCTGCGCGCCAATACGGCCGAAGCTCGGGGGGGTGATGTCAATGCGGACCGAGGTGCCGACGCTGGCCTCGGGGTCAATCGCCAGCGCCTCCGGGAGCGCGATCTCCAGCACCGGGTCAACGACCGCACCCTCCGCGACGACGAGCTTGATGGCGAACACGCGCGGCTTGCCGGTCTGGGGAGAAAGCTCGGCGACTAACTCCTCTTCACCCCCGAAGTCGCGCTTGTAGGCGCTGACCATCGCCCCTTCGATCATATTCAAGATCTCGTCGCGGGGCAGCCCCTTCTCCGCCGTGATCTGCGCGATGGCCGCAGAAAAATCGTTCCTCACGGCATTGCCTCATATGTTGGTACTCGGCCGCAGTGCCTGGCACGACCGCGTAGCCTGTGTTCAGGGCGCCAGAAACAGCGAAAGTGGGGCTAACCCACTTTCACCGCTCGGCACCTCACTTCCTGTACAAGTACGTCTACGTTCCGAGTATAGCAGGCCCGGCGAGCGAGGTCTACCGGGCCGCAGACACTGACGGCCGGCTCGGTGATCGTCCCCTGGCATTGAGGCATGCCCCGGCGCTCGGTTGTGGCCTATACTACACACCGGGCCGCGGAAGCCGACGCCCGGCAAGGGGCGCGGCCTTGGGCTGGTATTGCATGATGATAGAAAGCTCGCGCCATCCATCGAGTCGTGCGCTGCTCGGCGCGCTCCGCTACCTGCTCCCCGTGCTCGGCCTGGTGCTCGCGCTGGGCTGGTCGGTGCTCGCGGCCGGGCCGACGCTGCCGCGGCCGCCGGCCGAACTGAACGTGACGGCGAACACGGCGGAAGTGAGCTTCCCGGCCGAAGTCCGCTTCCGGCTCGTCGCCAGCGATCCGGCGAGTACCATCGAGCGGGTCCAACTGTTCTTCTCGGTGGACGATTCCCCGGTGCTGCAGGAGGCCACCCCGACGTTCCGTCCCGGGCGGACCGTCGAGGCTGAGTTCCATTGGCTGGTACGGCAACTGCTCGTGCCGGGGAGCGAGATCAGCTACTACTGGCGAGTACAGACGGCCAGCGGCAATCACTGGACGACCGAGCCACAGCAGGTCAACTACGACGACACACGCTTCAACTGGCGCCAGGCCCGCGACGGGTTCATCACGCTGTACTCGTATGGCTCCGGCGAAGCGGCGAGTCAAGGGCTGCTGCTGGAGGCCCGGGACGTGCTAGACCTCATGGAGCGGGAGTACGGCCTGATCCTCAAGAAAGAGGTCAAAGTCTTTGTCTACGCGGATGAGCAGGACTACATCACTGCTTTCGGGCCGCTCCAGGTATCCAGCACGGCTGTGACGGTCGGCACGGATCGCATCTTCATGCTGTTGGCGGTGCTGCCGGAAGACAGCGTCGCCGCTATTCGGCACGAGGTACTCCATGCCGTATTCCTCCAGCGCACGGAGAATGCCTTCAACGATCCGCCGCGCTGGCTCACCGAGGGGTTCTCAATGTTCCTGTCCGGTGAAGAGATTCCGCCGGAGAATATTGACATTCTGCGTCAGCTCGACAGCGAGGGACAACTCTTCTCGCTCAGATCGTTGAACGGGGGCTTTCCAAGTACGGATCGGGAGCGGGCCATTGCCTATTTGGAAAGCTACTCTGCGCTACGGTACATCATCGAGGAGTTCGGGACCCAGAAGCTAAAGGCGCTGCTGGCAGCCATTAGCGAGGGCAATGCCACGGACGATGCGTTCGTGCAAGCCTTGGGCGTGACGGTGGGCGAGCTGGATCAGCGTTGGCGCGAGTCCTTGCAACGTGGGGATCAGGCCAGCCCAAGCACCGCGCCACGGGTCGGCCAAGCAACCGACGACGCAGCGGAAGGCTGGTTGGCCCGCACCATGGGCTTCTGGAACGAAAATCTTGACGTGGTGGGCCGCCCCATCATCATCGGCCTCGTCGTAGCAGCCCTGGTTATCACCATCCTGGGGTTCCGCAGCGGCCGCGGTAGGCGGCGCAAGTCGGGCGAGAGCGACGACTGACACGCTCGGTCCAGCCCCCAACCTCATCCCTAATAGGGAAGGGTATAGACCAGCCTGCCTTGCAACGAGGTAGGCGCTCAGGCGGTGATGGCGGCGGCCTGGAAATCGGCGATCTCCCGAAAGTCGTCTTGGAGCCGCCAATAGAGGCGCATATAGAGGTCGTAGAGGCGGCGGTAGGTCTGCACGTTCGCCGGTTGCGGGTGACAGGCGCCCTCCACCTGCACGAACCGCAGTAGCTCTGCGAACCGCTCCACGTGGCCGGTAGCGCGCATCGCCAGCATCGCGGCGCCGAGCGCCGACGCTTCCTGTGTTACCGGCAGGTGCAGCGGCTTGTCGAGCACGTCGGCCACAATCTGCATCCAGACGGGCGAGCCGACAAATCCACCGGCCGCCCGCACCTCTGCCGCCGGGCCGGCGACCTCGGTCAGGGCGTCGAGAATGCTCCGCATCCGGTAGCCGATGCCCTCCAGCATTGCGCGCACCAGATGCCCGCGATGGTGCGCCAGCGATAGGCCGAACACGACACCGCGAGCGGCCGCGTTCCAATAGGGGCTGCGCTCGCCCGTGAGGAAGGGGAGGATGATAAGGCCGTCGGCGCCGGGGGGTACGGCGGCGGCCCAGCGGCCTACCTCGTCGGCGCTTACCGTCGGGTCGCCGGCCTCGGTCTCGCCGGGAGGGGGCGGCGCCGCGAGCACTTGGTCGCGCAGCCAGCGTACCGCCAGCCCGGCGTTATTGATCGCGCAGCCGGCGATCCACCGGCCGTCGGCGAGGTAGTAGCACCAGTTCCGGCCCTGTGGGTCGGTCACGGGCCGGTCCGCTACGGCACGCACGGCGCCGCTGGTGGCTACCATTGCCGTATATTGCCCCGGCTCGGCGCAGCCGGTGCCCAGCGTGGAGAGGGGGCCGTCCCCGGCACCGGAGACGACGGGACAGCTCGGCGGCAGCCCCAGGCGCTCGGCGGTCGCCGCGGGGAGGGCCCCGATGACCGCCGTGGTGTCCACGAGTGGGGCTAGCCGCTCCGGGCCGATGCCGGCGGTCTCCAACGACTCGGCATCCCACTCGCAGGTGGACAGGTCCAGCAGCCCGCTACCGGAGGCCAGCGAGTAGTCCACAGGAACGGGACCCAGCCAGTCGGCTTGGACGTACTCTTTGATCGTGATGAATCGAGCGGCTTGCCGGAAAACGTCGGCTTGGTGGGCACGGTACCAGCGCAGCTTGGCCGGCGAGTACATCGGATGCACGGGGCAGCCGGTGCGGGAGTAGAGGCCGTGCGCGTCGTACTCGCGTTTGATCTCGTCCGCAAATGGCAGGCCGCGCGTATCGGCCCAGATGATGGCGCGTCCCAGCGCGCCGCCACGATCATCCACGGGGATGATCGTGTGCAGGATGGCACTGAAGGAGATAGCGGCGATAGGTGGCCGGCGCACGCCGAGCGTCTCGGCTGCCTGCGCTGCCGCCGCGCGGACGACGGCGTTCGTCGCGGCCAGTACCTCGTCCGGGTTCTGCTCGGCCCAGCCGGCGTGGGGGGCGTAGAGGCGGCAGTCTTGGCGCGCCGCCGCGACGACCCGCGCCTCGGCATCGAACACAACGGCACGAATACCCGTTGTGCCCATGTCAATGCCGAGGAAGTAGGGTGGTTCGGGTGTGGTCATGGTAGACAAGTATAGTGAACATGGCACCGCCCAAGCCCGGTCAGAGGTGAGGGTGACGCGAGGAGTGGAGCCAGTATGGAACCGGAGATGCGCTTTGAGCAGGCAGACGGGCCGCGGTCTAGGCAGTGCCAGCAGTGCAAGTTGAGCCTGGATGTGGCCGGGGAGACGGTCGGCAGAGCTGAGGTGAACGATCTCACCATGCGGCTCGCTGGCGCCTGGGTGCGGATGGGCGGCATCGCCAACGTGGTGGTGCAGTCGCAGCACCGGGGCAAGGGGTACGCCAGTCGCCTCATGCGCGAGGCGGTGTCGTACATGGAGCGCGAGGGCTACGCGGTCTCGATCCTGTTCGGCATTCCTGACTTCTACCACCTCTTCGACTACGTGCCAGTGATGCCCGAGTACAACGTCTCGGTAAACGTGCGCGATACCGAGCAGCTAGCGGTCACGACGACCGTCCGCGAGGCGCGGCAGGAGGATCACGCCGGCCTACTCGACTTGTATACGCGGGTCAACGCGAGTCGCAGCGGCGCCGTCCGACGCACGCGCGTCTTCTACGAGGCGCTGGCGGACGAGGTGTGGTGGGGGCATCCGACTCGGATACTGGTGACGGGAGAGGCGGGGCACCCGACCGGGTATATGCTGCTCGAAGGCGACCCAGCAACCTTGTCGGTCATGGATGTGATCGTGCCGGCCGAGCACGTAGCCACTGCCGGCGCCAGTCTGATCGCGTGGCTCGGACGGGAGGCGCTCTTGCGACGCTGGGAGCGGGTGCGGCTGCCGATGCCTCCCGACGAGCCGCTGGTGGGGCTGCTGCGCCGAATCGGCTGCAAGGTCGAGACCACGCACCCGGCCAACTATGGCGGCATGGGCCGGATCGTGGACCTGGCCGTATTGGCCACGGCCATCGAGCCAGCCATTGCCGGCCGCATACGGGCGCTGCCGGTGGAGGCGCGGCCCGGCCGGGTGGAGTTCGACTGCACGGATGCCGGGCAGGCTGGGCTAGAGCTTGGAGCCGGACCGGCACTGCGGATTCGGCTGCCCCAGCAGCAGCTACTTCAACTGCTGATGGGCTACCGCGGTGTGGAAGAGCTTTGGCGCGAGCACGGCGGAGACGACGCTGGCGACCTAGCGGCGATCCGTGCCCTGTTCCCGGCCGGCTATCCTCACATGTGGGAGCTGGATCACTTCTAGGTAACGGCGAGAGGCCCTCGCTGCCGGACTGCATCAGGCGGCGAACAGCGGCTCCGGCGCCGCCGCGGCGAGGGTGTGGCCGGCGCGCACTAGCGCCTCCTGCTCCTGCGGATCGAGGGGCCGGAACCGCTCGGCAGCATCGAGCACCTTGGGCAGGAGGCGGACATCGCCAACCGACGGCGCGGCAGCTACCGGCTGCGAGAGGGCAAACCAGAGCGCCCGATCAATGTCCGCTTGCTCCATGAACGGGGCGTACCAAGTGCGGTGGGTGCGCGGCCGGTCGCCCCAGCCGCTCCGCCCGATGGTTTTGATGATCTGGACGCCGACATCTTTGCTGTGGGCCAGCGCCAGCAGGTGCTCGGTGCTATGCCGATAGGCCGGATCGGACCACAAGACGTAGTTGAGTGGGAACATCACGGTATCGAAGTCGAAGCGCCGCAGCGCCTCGGCGTGCGTAGCCGGGGCCGTGAGGCCATGGCCGGTGATGCCGAGGAAGCGGACCAAGCCGGCCTCGCGGGCCTCGACAAGGGCCTCGATAGCACCGCCCGGTGCCAGCGCCGCGTCAAGCTCGTCCACGGTCTTGACAGCGTGGAGCTGGTAGAGGTCCAGCGTGGAGACGCGCAGGCGGTCGAGGGAACGGTGCAACTCTTCCCAGGCTGCCTCACGGGTGCGCTTGGTGGTCTTGCAGGCGAGGAAAAAGTCGTCGCGGTGGCGAGCGAGCCACGGTCCCAGCCGCAATTCGGCTTCGCCGTAGGTGGGCGCCACGTCAATGTGATTGACGCCGTGCCGCATTGCCAGCTCGATGGAGCGGTCGGCCACCGCCTGCGACACGCGCCCGAACGCGACCGCGCCTAAGATCACGACCGTGCTCCGATGCTCCGTGCGTCCGAGACGCCGCTGCTCCATACGGCTCTTCCTTTCCGCTGGCGGTGTGCGCCGCCAGTCGGCCGCGCAGTGTGACCCCCATTGTAAGGGGTGCAGGCACCGAACGGTGCTGGGATGTTGGACAGCGGGCGCTGCTACAGGTGAGACTCCACGTCGCGCCGCCTAATGATGTTTCGGGAGGCAGTGAGTGCGTCTCTTTAGTGACCTCAGCCGGTATGACTGGACTGCACTGGCCCTGACCTTCGTTGGTTCTGGGGCATCCGGCGTGCTCACGCTGGTCTTGACTCCGCAGAGCAGTGTCAACGTGTGGGCCATTGCGCTTGTGGTCATCATCCCCTTCGCCACGGCCGGCAGCGTCGCCGTTTCTTTGCTCGCCGGCAACTGGAAGCGTAGCGCCGAGGAACGAGAAACACGTCGGCATCTAGCACGATTTCTGATCGAGGATTACCTAGAGATTGTCGTGAAGGATTTATCCGAGCGGCCGGAATCAACCGGAGCTACAGTTTATTTCCCAGGAGAGGACGGAAGGCTGCATCCCATCTACCGGCACAACAAGAAAGGCAAGCTGGACGAAAATCTAGCCTTCGCGCCGCTGGAGGGCTGCACAGGCCACGCATGGAGTCGTGAGATACAAACATGGGCAGACCTTGAGCACGCTACCGAGCGAGACCTTGAGATGAAATGGAAGCTCACGCCTGAGATGGCCAAGCTCACAGAGCACTTGACCTCCGTAGTAAGCACGCCAATCTTCTCACTGGACCATACGAGGAAGCTCGCCGTCCTCACTGTAGATAGCGAGGCGCCCAACAGCGCCAGTAACATTCTGTCGGGCGAGACTCTTGGGCGGGCACCTCAGCACGCTCGACTACTGTCAAGCGTCCTGGAGGTGAGCAGCTTGGTGTAAACTTCCAGGTATAGGCTGCACGGAGGAGACATACTATGAAAGTGAGAGAGTTGGCCCCGGGTATCTACGAACGTGTGGATACCCCTAGGGACGTGAGAATCACCATGGATGACGCCAAGCGTCTAGTCGCTCTCACTAATTCTCAGGCATTGGCTGACATGCTGGTAGAGATTGTCCGGATGCAGGAGGAAGCGTCTGCTCAGGAGGAGCAGAAGTAACGCTAACTTTGGTACCGTCCGTCACCGATCCGCCGCGCAGTGGTCATGGTCAACCCGCCATAACCACTGCTTTTTTGTCGCCCTGGGTTGGGATCACCACTTTCCGGATGACCAGTACCCCACACTTCTGTCGCGGGGATCGAGTACCGCCTGCCGATTCGATTGGGGAATTGCCACTCCAAGTGAGAGGAGCGTAGCGTATGGCGAGGGAATGGGAGTTAGGTGAGGCCACTGTGACGCCGGGCACCGGGGTGGCCGGGGAGTGGGGCACGTGGGTGGTCAGCTATCGGGTCGGTACGCCGGGATTGGCGGCGGGAGCGGCGGTGCGGGTCCAGCTGCCCGAAACGTGGCATGTGTGGTACCGGAACTCCTCGCATGGCGTGCAGAGCACGGACCCGGCCGCCGACAACTACGTGACCGCACGCTGCACCAAGCCGGGTGTCGAACTGACCTGCGCGGTGATCGGCGGCACGACCGACGAGTACGTCAAGGCGAACCGGCGCGGGCTGGACGGCCGCGAGCATCGCTACGCTTTCGTGACGGAAGTGCGGGTGCAACGCGGGCAGCTTGAGGCAGGAGATGAAATCGAGGTCGTGTTCGGCGATCAGCAGGGCGGCAGTCGGGGCTTCGCCGCTCCGCTGCATCCTCATGGGACGGAGGCGCTGCGCGCTGCCGTAGACGCGGACGGGAGCGGACACTTAACCACCCTGCCCCGTGAAGCCACGGATACTCTGACCGGGCGGGCCGGCGAGCCGGTGGAGTTGACGGCACTGCTGCCCTCGCAGCTAGTCGTCGGCGAAACCGGGATGCTGCATCTCGCCGTGCTCGACGGCTGGCAAAATGCGGTCCCGGCGGCGAGCGGTACGGTGGTCCTGGGGACCGTGACCGGGGCAGCGGAGTATCCTGCGGGAGTGGCATTGCCGGCGCGGCACGAGGGCGTGCTCCGCATCCCGATCACTCCCCGCGCGGACGGCATCCTACGGCTGACAGCTCGGATTGTCGGTGGGCCGGCCGGCGGCCTGGAGGCGGTGAGCAATCCGGTGCGCGTCACGGCAACGGAGGATGCGGCGCGACCGGTCTACTGGGGTGATCTGCATTCGCACTCACTGCACAGCTTCGATGCGACCGGGCGGCGACCGTTCAGCTACGCCCGCGAGGTAGCGGCGCTCGACTTCTACTGTCTGAGCGACCACGCCGAAACGCTGGCCGACGAGCAGTGGCAGCGCATTACCGAGGACGTGGCGCGGCACCACGCGCCGGGGCAGTTTGTCACGATCCTGGGCTACGAGGGGACGTTCAGCAGCCCGTGGGCGCACCATAACGTGTATTACCGCGGTGCGAGCGGGCCGTTGTTCGGCGCCAATCGCGGCACGCTCCCGGACCTTTGGCGCCATCTGGAGCGGGAAGTCGGCGGGAGCGACGCAGTGCTGACTATCCCCCACCATACGGGCGTGATGTTCTCGCCGCTGGCGCAGGGCGCGGTACCGGGTGGTACGGGGCCGAATCCGGACTGGGACCATCCAGAGCAAGGCGAGAATCCGTATCGGCCGGTGATCGAGATCTATTCGGGACATGGGCAGTGCGAGTGCCTGGATGCGGACCATCCACTGGCCTACGAGCGGTGCGATTTCTCGCTCAACACGTCGGCACCGGGGCGTCACTACGCCTGGGACGTCTGGCTGACGGGGCAGCGGCTTGGCGTCATCTGCTCGTCGGACAACCATCAGGCGCAGCCCGGACTGCGGCAGACCGGCTTGGCGGCAGTGCAGGCGCCGCGGCTCACGCGTGAGGCCATTTTCGATTCGCTCCGCACGCGCCGGACATACGGGACGACCGGCGAGCGCATCCTGCTCGACTGGTCCGTGGCGGGGGCGATGCCGGGGGCACGGGTGCCGGCGGGCGGACCGGTCCGGGTAGCGGCGGCGGTGAGCGGGACAGCGGCGCTGGACCGGCTGGAAGTGATCCGCGGCGATCTGAGCGGCGCAGCGGCCCGGAACGGCGACGCGAAGGCCGCCTTTCAGGTCGTGCATGCGCTCACGGGGCAAGGCGAACTGGACCTGCGGCTGGAGTGGGAAGACCGCGACCCACCGGCGGCTGCGCTGTATTATCTCCGGGTGCGTCAGCGTGACCGCATTCGCGGCCGCGTGCCGATGGCGTGGTCCACGCCGGTGTGGGTCGAGCGAACGTCGTAGCGCGGGGCGACCGGCACGACGAGAAAGGGCAGCCATGAACGCAGCAACATCCTCAGCAGGCAACTATCGCGCGGGAATCATCGGGTTGTCGGGCATAGCGGCCGGGCAGGGGGCAGCTCCGGCGCACCCGGCATTGGGCGCGACGCAAGGGGGTAGCCACGCCGCGGCCTACGCGCAGGTGCCGGGCGTGGACGTGGTGGCAGTGTGTGAGTTGAAGACCGAGCTACTGGACGGCTTCCGCACGACGTGGAGTGACGTGTGGCCGGAGGTCAACACCTACACGGACTACAAAGCGATGCTGCGCGAGGAGGGGCTGGACCTGCTCTCGGTCGCGACGTCCGACCATCTGCACGCCGATATGGTGGTGGACGCGGTCGCAGCCGGAGTCAAAGGCATTTTCTGCGAAAAGCCGCTGGCTACGACGCTGGCCGACGCTGACCGGATGATCGCGGCGTGCGCGGAGCAGGGGGTGCCGCTGTCGGTGGATCACACGCGGCGGCTGCGCGGATCGTGGCTACACCTGCGCGACTTCTTGGTACGCGAGGAATTGGGCGCCTTGCGACAGGTGGTGGCGACGATGACCGGTCAGCGGGCGATGATGTTCCGCAACGGCACGCACCTCATTGACATGGTCTGTTTCCTGGCCGGCTCGGGACCGGAGTGGCTCGTCGCAGAGCTGGCGGACATGCACCACGACTACGGACCGGCCTACGCCGGCGATGGCGGGAGGAACCCGGACACGGACCCGGGCGCGGACGTGTACATCCGCTTTCGCAATGGGGTCCGGTCACACATCAGCTTGACGAAAACGCCGGAGTCACGAGGTTGGGTCATTGATCTGCTCTGTGAGCGCGGCCGCATCCGTGCCAACGATGGCGGAATGGAGGTGTGGGACGACGCCGGCCAGCGGCCGCTCGACGCGCCGACGCACACCTACGAGGCACAACTCGCCGGTATCGAGGAGTTAGTGCAGCACCTCGATGCACGGGCTGCCGGCCGGGAGCCGCCCGCCCCACTGATCTCGCCGGCCACCGACGCGCTGCACACGGTCGAAATCCTGCTGGGGATACTGCGCTCGCAGCACGAGGGCAACCGCAAGGTGACGTTCCCGCTCCCGCGGTAGTAGTGGTAGCGTAGCCAATCCTCACCCCCCGGCCCCCTCTCCATCGCGGAGCGATAGAGAGGGGGAGTGCGGCGCCTAGGGCTGCTCCTGTTCAGCCGCAGTTGCGGCAAGCTCTTGGACGACCGCCAACGCCTCGGTGCTGTGGCGGCCCATGTGGACGCGGTGGGTGCCGACGGAGCGGATGATGCCGGCCGTGTCAATCACGTAGGTGAGACGGGCCGGGATGAAGCCGATGAACTCCTTGGCATCGTAGAGCGCGGCGATGGCTTTGTCGGTATCGGCGATGAGGGGCATGCTCACGCCGAGCGACTCGCGAAACGCGCGCTGGCGTTCGGCGCTATCGGCGCTGACGCCGACGACAACGGCGCCGGCTCGTCTGAACTCCGCGTAGCGTTCGCCGAACGCGCGTACCTCGTTGCTTCAGCCGAACGTGAAGGCGCGGAGGTAGAAGAACAAGACGACGGGCCGGTGGCCGCGCCAAGCCGAGAGCCGGAATGTCTGCCCGGTATCGGTCAGCGCCGCGAAATCCGGTGCTTCCGCGCCAATTGCAAGCATGGTCTCACTCCTCGTCTCTCGCTGCCCAACTAGGGTCGGTGGGAGATCACGGCGGTCACTTTGCCGAGCAGGCGCATACTGCGGTCGTCCCGGCGCACGATGACCGGCTCATGGCGGCTATTCTCCGGCTGGAGACGCACGAAGTCACGCTCCGGGAAGAAGCGTTTGACGGTGGCCTCGTCCTCCAGGAGCGCGACGACGATGTCGCCCGGCTCGGCGCTGCGCTGCTCGCGCACGACAACGTAGTCGCCTTCGTGGATAGCGGCGTCGCGCATACTATCGCCGCGGACGCGCAAGGCAAACACCGCCTCGCTGTTCGGCACGACGCGCTCGTCGAGAAGCAAGGCGTCACCCAATTCCTGATCGGCAAAGAGCGGCTGCCCGGCAGCGACGCCACCGAGCAGCGGCACGCGCCGCACGCCCAGCGCCGGCGCGGCGGGTGGCGGTGCTTGGAGCAGGCGCAGACCGCGGGCGCTATGGGGATCGCGGGCCAGATAGCCCTTGGCGACGAGCGCCTCCAAGTGATCGCGCACGCCGTTGGTGGAGCGAATGCCCAGCCGCGCGCCCAGCTCCCGCAGGGTCGGTGGCCGGCCGGTGCGCTCCAGCGCGGCGCGAATGTGCGTCAAGACCTCGCGCTGCCGGTTGGTCAATCCCCGCGCCATGATGCTGCCCTCGTATGGTGATTATACTGTACGTTTGCACAGTTTGTCAGCCAGTGTCGCGGGGCGCATAAGCGGACGGAGTAGGTGCTACGGCCAAACCTTGCGATTAGCCGAGGTGAAACCTTGCAATCAGCCGAGGTATAAGGTTACGATTAGCCGATGTCCGAACCAGCCTTTTATCCTCGCTACGCAGAGCGGCGCCTGTCCGAGGCGTTGGAGGACTCACCGGTCGTCCTGATCCACGGCCCCCGTCAGTGCGGCAAGACCACGCTGGCCCAGATCGCGTGCGCGCCGCGGCGCCTGGCTTGGGGCGAGGACACGGCCATGCCGCGGGGCCGGGACTACACCTACATCAGCTTCGACGACGATGTTGCCCGTGGCGGCGCGGAAGCCGACCCGATGGGCTTTGTCGCCGACTTGCCCGAGGGAGTGATCCTGGACGAGGTGCAGCGGATTCCCGAGCTATTTGCGTCACTCAAGCTAGAGGTGGATCGCCGGCGAGTACCCGGCCGTTTCGTGCTGACCGGCTCTACCAACGTGCTGCTGATTCCCACGCTCGCGGACTCGCTGGCGGGGCGGCTCCAAATCGTGCGCCTGCATCCGCTGGCGCAATGTGAGGTAGTCAGTCGGTCACGAAACGGCGGCACGGTGGACAGACGCTCTGGATTCCTGGATGCGCTGTTCGGGGGAGGATTCAAGGCCCGGCAGACCGAGCGTCTGGGCAAACAGCTTGCCGAGCGGATTGTCGCGGGTGGTTACCCGGCAGCCCTGGCGCGGCCGGCCGGCCGGCGGCGGGCTAGCTGGTATCGCGACTACGTCGAGGCACAAGTACAGCGGGACGTGCGCGACATGGCCCGCATTAGCATGTTGGACGTACTGCCGCGGCTCCTCGGTGCCGCGGCCTCACAGACAGCCAGACTCTTTAACCTCACCGATCTGGCTGCACCCTTCCAACTCAGCCGTCCGACGATCAACGACTACGTTGCGCTGCTCGAACGGGTCTTTCTGATGGAACGGCTGCCGCCGTGGTACAGCAATCGCCTCCGCCGGCTGGTCAGGACGCCCAAGCTGCACATCGGCGATACGGGACTCGCCGGGGCGCTGCTCGGCGTGGACGCGGCTGCACTCGCGGCGGACCGGCCGCTGCTGGGGCAACTACTGGAAACATTTGTGTTCCAGGAGCTAAGGCGGCAGGCAAGCTGGCACGATGCGCCGCTGTCGTTCTACCACTACCGCGACAGAGACGGTGCCGAGGTTGACATCGTCATCGAACGTGGTGCGCTGGCGGTCGCAGGCGTGGAGGTCAAAGCCGCGGCTACCGTGCGGTCGGCCGACTTTCGAGGTCTGCGTAAGCTCAAGCACGCCGCCGGCGCGAGATTTGCCGGCGGCGTGGTGCTCTACGACGGCGAGATGACTACCGGCTTCGGCGACGGGCTGTACGCCGTGCCGATCCGATTGCTGTGGGAGACGCCGTTGACCACCGGCACCAAACCAGCTTTGGAGTGAGGAAGTGGTCTGGCCAGCCGAGGCAAAAGGTTGCGATTAGCCGAGGTGAAACCTTGCAATCAGCCGAAGTTGCCGGTGGTCGGTGGCCAGTGACCTGTGGGCAGTGGGAAGGTGTAAGGATGGTCGGGTACGGGCTGCCGGCTACTCGACGGAGGTGCTGCCGGTGAGGCGGGGACGCTCGGCGGGACGGTGCAACTGCTGGCGCTCGGCTTGCGTGCGGACCGGCAGGCCCCAGAGGGCGATGAAGCCCTCGGCGGCGGCGTGGTCGAACTGGTCGCCGGTGTCGTAGGTGGCGAGCTGGTGGCTGTAGAGCGCGTCGGGCGCGGACCGGCCGACGACGCGGCAGGTGCCCTTGTGCAGGCGCGCGCGCACGGCACCGGTGACGTGGCGCTGGCTGCTGGTGATGAAGGCGGCGAGGTCCTGGTGTAAGGAAGTGAACCACTGGCCGTTGTAGACCAGTGAGGCGTACTCGCTGGCGACGGTCTCCTTGAAACGGGCCTGCTCCTTCGAGAGCACCATCTTCTCCAGCTGGCGGTGGGCCTGGTAGAGCACCACTCCGGCCGGGGCCTCGTACACCTCGCGCGACTTGATGCCCACCAGCCGGTTCTCGATGTGGTCCACGCGCCCGACGCCGTGGGCGCCGGCCAGCTTGCTCAAGCGCTCGATCAGAGTCACGCCGTCGAGGCGCTCGCCGTCCAGGGCAACGGGAATGCCCTGCTCGAACTCGATCTCGACGTAGGCCGGTTCCTGTGGCGCGGTGAGCGGGTCGGCTGTCCATTCCCATACGTCGTCGGGCGGCTCGGCCCAGGGGTCTTCGAGGATGCCCGCCTCGACCGAGCGGCCCCAGAGGTTCTGGTCCACGCTGTAGGAGCTTTCCTTGGTCACGGGGATGGGGATGCCGCGCTCTTCCGCCCACCTAATCTCCTCGTCGCGCGTCAGCCGCCACTCGCGCACGGGCGCGACGATCCGCAGGTCGGGGTTGAGCGCCTTGATCGAGACGTCGAAGCGGACCTGGTCGTTGCCCTTGCCGGTGCAGCCGTGCGCCACCGCGGTCGCACCGAATTCCTCGGCGGTTTCGACCAGCAGCCAGGCTTGCAGCGGCCGCGCCAGGGCGGTGGCGAGGAGGTAGTCGCCTTCGTAGATGGCGCCGCCCTGGAGGGCGGGCCAGACGAAATACTTGACGAACAGGTCCTTGGCATCCGAAACGACGGCATCCACCGCGCCAATGTCCTTGGCGCGCTGTTGGATCCCTTCAAGATCGCCCTGATGGCCGACATCAACCGTCATGGCGATCACATCCATGTCGTACTTTTCCTGAATCCAGCGGATCGCTACGGACGTGTCCAATCCACCGGAATACGCGAGGACTAAGCGCTCTCTAGCCATCTGTCATCTACCTTTGGTGCGGCGTCTCCTCCGTCTGCTGCCCTAGTCGTCAGGATTCCGGCACAAGCCGGAATGACACAATGGAGGTGAGGGCACAGACGGAACTCCGCCGGGTTAGTCGGCTGTTGCGGCCTTGATTGCCGTGCCGAGAATAGCAACGGCTTGGTCTACGTGCTCCTCGTTGATGGTGAGTGGGGGGGCGAGCCGGATGGTGGTATCGGAGGTCTTGTTCACGAGCAGGCCGTGCTCCAGGCAATGCGTGAGCACGCCGCCGGCAACCGGCTCGTGCAACTCGATGCCGATCAGCAGTCCCGACTGCCTGATTTCCTGGATAGCGCCGGTCTCGGCCGCGAGCGCCGCCAAGCGCTCACCCAACACCGCGCCGACCTGGCGCACGTTGGCAGGGAGGTCTTCCTCGATGATGGTCCGCAGGGTTGCGACGCCGGCGGCACAACTGACGAGATGACCGCCGAACGTCGAGCCGTGATCGCCTGGCTCGAACGCCGCCGCCGAATCTTTGGCGAGGCAGGCGCCAATCGGCATGCCGCCGGCCAGCCCTTTGGCCAGGGTCATGATGTCCGGCTCGACGCCGTAGGTCTCGTAGGCCCACAGGCGACCACTGCGCCCCATCCCGGACTGAATCTCGTCCAGGATGAGCAGGATGCCGTGATCGTCGCACAACTGGCGGGCGCCCTGGAGATACTCGGCGGTCGCGGGGTAGACGCCGGCCTCGCCCATCACCGGCTCCAGCATGATCGCCACCGTCTCATCGGTGACAGCCGCCTGCAAGGCATCGAGATCGTTGTACGGGACGTAGGAGAAGCCGGCCGGCAGCGGCGCAAAGTCGTGGTGGTAGTGGGGTTGGCCGGTCGCGGCGAGGGAGCCGAGCGTGCGGCCATGAAACGAGTTCTCGGCGGTGATGATCCGATAAGCGCCGTTGTGGTGGTGCTTGCCCCACTTACGGGCCAGCTTGATCGCGGTTTCGGCGGCCTCGGCGCCGCTGTTCACGTAGAAGACGCGGTCGAGGCAGGAATTCTCGATCAGCAGCTGCCCTAGCTCAAGCTGCGGCGAGGTGTAGTAGAGACAGGTGGTGTGGATGAGCGTCTGCACCTGCTCCGTGACCGCATTCACCACGGCCGGATGGCAGTGGCCGAGCACGTTGACGGCAATCCCGCCAAAGAAATCGAGGTATTCGTTGCCCGCGACATCCCACACACGCACGCCCTCGCCTCGGGCCAAGGCCACCGGGATACGGATGAAGGTCCGCATGTAGAGTTGGGATTCCCGTTCCGCGAAGTCGCCGGTGGCTGGGGAGATCGGGGCTGCTGCGGCCATCAGGGGCCTCCTCTCAGATGATCGCGCCGGGGGGCCAACCGGCCGTTGGTCGTCCCGGCGCGATAGTATGCGCGAGTGTAGGGGTATACCATACCAGATTGGCCGCCGAGCGAGGGATACCGCCTAGGCGGTGGTGGGGCGGCTGCGGAAGACCGTGCCGGCGGTGGCGGAGCCGAGCACGTGGTCGCGGAGGACGTGAGAGACGCTGCCATCGAGGATGACCGCCTCCGGCACGCCGTCGAGGCAGCGCAGGCAGGCCTCGACCTTGGGAATCATGCCGCCCGTGATGACACCCTCGGCAATCAGACGGTCCGTCTCGCCGGCCGAGAGGGTCGGGATGACGGCACCGTCGGCGCCGCGCACGCCCGGCACATCGGTGAGGAAGACGACGCGACTCGCGCATAGCGCCCGTGCCAGGTCGCCGGCGAGGGTATCGGCGTTGATGTTGAGTATCTGACCGTCCGGGCCGAGGACGATGCAGGCGACGACCGGGATCAGGCCGTGGTCGAGGAGCGCTCGCAGCGGGGTCGTGTCCACTTGCGCGGTCTGCCCGACCAGGCCAATATCCGGGTCGGTTTGGCGGCGGGCGCGCACCAGCCCGCCATCCACGCCGCTGATGCCGACGGCCGGGATGCCGGCGGCGTTGAGGAGGGCCACAAGCTGCTTGTTGACGGTGCCGGCAAACACCATGACGGCCAACTCCAGGGTCTCGTCGTCGGTGACGCGCAGGCCGTTGACGAACGTGGGCTGTTTGTCCACGCGCGCCAGCCAGTCGGTGAGCGCGGCGCCGCCGCCGTGCGCGATCACGACCTCCAGGCCGGCGCTGTGTAGCTCGGCGAGGTCGGCGAGCACCGCCTCGCGATGGGGCAGCGTGCTGCCGCCCACCTTTACGACGACCGTCTGTCGCGTGCTTGTCTCATTCTTCAATGAAGCATCCTTCAGGAGTGGTTATTGCAACCGTTGGCAACGTAGGGCCGAGCCGGCAACTCGTCGGAGCAACATGCAGCCGTGTGGCAACCGGGTAACTCATGTGTGACAGTCTAGGACGGCGGCTGGATGATCGGGATACTGCTCTACGAGGGCCACGACCTCGCCTGACCAGTCATCGTGCTTCTCCCAATAGTTAACCCACTGCCCTACCTGCCCCTGCTGATGCCACTCACCGTCCGGTGTGACGACGGTGAACGGGGCGTCACCATCGTGCTTGAAAGCAGCGATCAGGACTTCAGTTGTCGTGATGGCCTCCACACCAAGTTCGCTCCAACTACCCTCAAGCCATCTATGCGACGGCAATGCCTCATCGGCGAATCGCCAGGAGTCATGGGTGCCTTCCGGGTTGTAGGTTATGACTTCCTCTCCCGTACCCTTGCAGTCGCAACACTGCGGATTGGGCTGAAAGTCCACAGGCATCGCCGCCAAGGCAGCTTCAAGGCTAGACCTATATCTACGCTTCCATTGTAGGAACTGCTCTCTGCTACCCACGCCTGCTTGCCAGTAACTGCCAACCTCATCGTCGGCCTGCTTCTCGGCCAACCTGTGCCGGTCTTCTTCCTGGTCCTCGATACACCAGCACTTCGTGGCGTATGGCTCAACCTCTCTGTTCCGGTAGTAGCGGATCATCAGTGGCTCCACGGCGGCTTCAACCGCCGCGCGCTCCCGCGGCACGTCGGGCGGTAGGATGACCACGGTGCAGAAGTGACTCATGCGGCTAGTCTCGGTAAGCGATACTCCGGCCGTCGTGAATTCGTTCGCCAGCCGGTGACTCCATTGTAGCCCTGCCGGAGCAGGCTGCACCACTGAAGGCGGCCCAATGGCGCGAATGGAACTTGCCATTTCATGAAGACACCGTCGGCGGCCGGCTTCGTGGTACCCTTGACCTGGCAGTAGTGCCGGGGCAGAACGGCGAACGCATTGGCCGTATAGGTAGGGACGAGGGGAGGAGACGGATGGTCAAAATCCTGCGGTATCAGAGTGACACGGGGGCGCAGTACGGGGTGCTGGAGGGGGACGAGACGGTCCGCCAACTGGTTGGCTCGCCGTTCGGTGACTACGAGGTGGGACAGACGGTCGGCAGCCTAGATTCGCTGAAGCTGCTGGCGCCGGTGGCTCCATCGAAGGTGATCGGCGTGGGCGCGAACTACAAGCTGCACATTGAAGAGGGGAGCGGCTCGGTCCCCGAAGTGCCGATGCTATTTACGAAGCCGCCGACGGCGGTGGTGGGGCCGGAGGAGCCGATTGTCTACCCCACGGGCGCCGAGTCGGTGCAATTCGAGGGGGAACTGGTCGTGGTGATGGGCAAGACCGCTCGCCACGTGTCGGAGGAGGACGCGCTCGACTACGTGCTCGGCTACACCTGCGGCAACGACGTCAGCCACCGGGAGGTGCAGCTGGCGGAGATGGCGATGGGGGTCTTGCTGTTGGGCAAGGGGTACGACAGCTTCTGCCCGCTGGGTCCGGTGATTGCGACCGGCCTTGATCCGAGCAACCTGATGCTCGAAACGCGGTTGAACGGGGAGCGGCGACAGCAAACGAACACCTCCGATCTGCTCTTCTCCGTGCCGCACCTGATCTCCTTCATGACACGCTACTTCACGCTACTGCCGGGGGACGTGATCTCGACAGGCACGCCCTCCGGGGTGGGTGACGTGGCGCCGGGTGACTCCGTGGAGATTGAGATCGAGGGCATTGGCGTGCTCCGCAATCACGTGGTGGCTGAAGGGTAGGGCACGGGCCTCACCCCCGGCCTCACGCAGACCTCATCCCCCGGCCCCCTCTCCCCCTGGGAGAGGGGGTGAATTCCCGTGCGCGGGAATGACAGGGACACGGGCGCGATTCATCGTGCCCCTACAGGAAAATCCACCTCGGTCAGCTCCCCTATGCCCCCCCCGCGCAGCCTCACAGGGGTAGGTTTTTGAAAACAGCGGAATGACACGGCGTCCGACCGGGCGGCATGCTGGGGGTGCTCACCACCCCCACCCCGCCTGGAGGGACGCCATGTCCGCACCGCCCAGTGTAACCCAATGGACGCAGCTCGTCGCCACGCTGGGCG
>JAJDUF010000020.1 GCA_022826725.1 Chloroflexota bacterium | reverse complement strand
GGTGACAAGGGTAGTTGGGGGCGGGCCTCACCCCCGGCCCCCTCTCCATCGCCGAGCGATGGATAGGGGGAGTGCGGTCGTGGCTCCCTGGTGATTACTCCCTACTCCGCGGGGTGGAGAGGGCCGCGCGTCACGATGTCTGCTCTATAATGGGGCGTGACGACCCGGCTGAGGCGGATGGTGAGCGCGTGCAGCGTGCCACAGGGAAGGGAGTGCTGAGTATGCCATTTCGCGCCGATGGAGAAGGCTACCTGGGCGAGGCGACGCAGGAGCGGCTGGACGTGTTTCTGGACAATGCGCGCGAGATCAATCTCGATGCGGCGGTGGCGATTCACACGTTCGCGCCCGGTCACACTCCGAACGAGGCGCTGGCGGAGTTGATCGCGCCGTATCTGGGCGCGGATAGCACGCCGCGGCTCCTCGGCTGTGTGACGGTCAATCCGCTGCTGGATCATGCCCCCGAGCTAGATGAGATGCACCGGGCTGCCGGCGAGTGGGACTTCCGTGCCGTCAAGCTGATGGCTGCCGGCCACCGGTACTACATTGACGACCCGATGGTTGACCCGTTCATGGCGGCGGCGCGCGAGTTGAACTTGGTCGCCACGATCCACTCCGGCGGCGACTATGCCCACGCTGCGCGGATCGTGCGCTTGGCGGAGCGCCATCCCGATGTGCCGATTGTCATGGATCACATGGGCTTTCCCGACGGCGTGGACGAGGCCATTGAGGGCGCGGCACGTCTACCGAGTATCCACCTGATGACGACGATCCTGCGCTTCTTCGCGGACGATCCCGACGGGGCGGCGCCACCGCAAGTGCGGGACGCGGTCGAGCGGGCCGGGGCGGAGAAGGTGGTATTCGGCTCCAACCAGGCCGAATACCGCCCGGCGCAAGTGGCGGCAGCCATCGAGCGGTTGGACTTGGGTGCCGAGACCGAGGCGCTGATCTTCGGGGAGAACTTGAAGCGAGTCTACGGCTTGTAGGCGGTGCTGCTTTGCCGGTCGGCGGGCTGCCGGGCAGGGCGGGTAGTCCGGGCAGAAGCGACAGCCCGGTCAATCTCCTCAGCACTATGCTCCTGTGCTTCCTCGCGCACGGGGGCAAAGAGGTCGTAGAGGTCCTTGAACCAGGGGGTGTCCGCAGCGGTCTGCGCCAGCCGCGCGGGTGATATGCAACGAGCCATGTTCTGGTTCCAGAAAGATGTCCTGCACGATGCCCAGTGTCTAGAATCGTACAGCATGGAACTACAGCGGCTACGTCAAGATGCAGCCGGTTGCAGTATGGTTTTATCGGGTGGGGTGGTTGGCCTTGGCTTGGTAGTATGGGCCGCGTTATGATGAGGCCGGGACACCCTTGAAGCTCGGCAATCCGATTGAGGTCGCACCGGGGCTGCATCAGCTGCGGGCGTTCGGGGCGCGTGTGACCGTCCTCTCGGCCGGAGAGGACGCGCTGCTGATAGACGCGGGTAGTAGGGGGAGCGCTGCCCTGATCGTCTCGGGGCTGAGGGCGCTGCGGCTCCGGCCGGAGCAAGTCTCGACTGTAGTGCTCACACACCACCACCCGGACCATGCCGGTGGCCTCGCCCAAGTTGTCGAGTGGACGAACGCGAGGGTCGCGGCCCACCGCCTCGACGCGGGGGTCATTGGCGGTGCGGAGCATTGGCCGGACCCAAGTAAGCGTGGGTTAGTTGCGCGTGTGGCGCGGTCGGTCGTGCGGGCGCTGTCCAGTAGACCCGTTACAGTTGATATTCAATTGGAGGATGGCGACGTGCTGCCATTCGCGGACGAGGTCAAGGTTATTCATACGCCTGGTCACACGCTCGGCAGCATTTCGCTCTTCATTCCGAGCAAGGGAGCCGTCGTGATAGGCGACGCGCTCCAGTACCGGATGAGGCGGCTCAGCCCACCGGCGGCACGCTTCACCGCGGATATGGGGATGGCGCATCGGTCGCTGGCCAAGCTGCTTGAGCTGGACTTCGATACGATCTGCTTCAGTCACTTTCCGGCGTTGACGGAGAACGCACACCGCGAGCTGGCGCTACTGGTGGAGCGGCTGTCTACGAGGAGGCTCGAATGGCAGGTGTAAAGGGCGATCAAGTAGAGGCGACACTGGTGGAATTCCTGCGGGGGCGGGCGGAGGAGTTTGGCGGCCGGCCGGCGCTGCTGTTCCGACCGGGGTTCCGCTACCAGCGTTGGAGCTACGCCGACCTGTGGGAACAGGCGGGGCGGATTGCGACGCTGCTCCAGCAGCGTGGTCTCGGCAAAGGCGACCGGGCACTGATCTGGGGGCCGAACTGCCCACAATGGGTGCTGGCCCTCTTCGGCTGCCTGCGGGCCGGCGTGGTCGTCGTGCCGCTGGACGTTCGCAGCCCGCGGGACTTTGTGGAGCGGGTGGCAGACAAGGTTGACGCTAGGCTCTCGTTCATCTCGCGGGCGACGCCGAGCTATCACGGCGAGTTGGGCGTGCCGGAGATTGACTTTGAGGCGCTTGAGGGCCTGATCGAGGGCCTGCCCGCGCCGGCGGCGGTGGACATTGCGCCTGACGACTTGGCAGAGGTGATGTTCACGTCCGGGACGACGGGGGATCCGAAGGGTGTGATGCTGACCCACCGCAACCTGACGGCGAATCTCGCTTCCGCGACGCAGGTGGCAGCGGGCACCCCGTCCGACCGGCTGATGTCCATTCTGCCGTTGAGCCACATGCTGGAGCAGATGGGCGGGCTGCTGGCCCCCCTGGCCGCCGGGGCAAATGTCACCTATCCGACGGCGCGACAGGCCACCGTGCTGTTCAGGACGATGAAAGAGCGGCGGGTAACGATGCTGATCCTGGTGCCGCAGTTGCTCGACCTGTTCATAAAGGGCATCGAGCGGGAGGTGCGGCGGCAGGGCAAGGAGGCGCTCTGGGCCAAGCTGATGCAGGCGGCGGCGCGGGTGCCGTTCCCCGTCCGGCGCGTGCTCTTCCGGCAAGTGCATGGGAAGTTCGGCGGGAAGCTGTCGTTCATGTTTGTTGGTGGCGCGCCACTGGACCCGGACCTCGGCGCGAAATGGAATTTACTCGGTGTCCAGGTGGTGCAGGGCTATGGCGCTACCGAAACGTCGCCCATCATCACCTGCCATCCGCGGGCCCAGCCGCGCTTTGACTCGCCCGGCCCGCCGATACCGGGCGTGGAGGTCAAGATCGCCGATGACGGCGAGGTGCTGGTGCGGGGCGAGAACGTGAGCCAGGGCTACTGGGAGGCGCCGGAGGCCACCGCCGCGGCCTTCAAGGATGGCTGGTACCTGACTGGAGACCAGGGCGAGCTAGATGCTGAGGGCTTCCTGCACCTCAAGGGGCGCAAGAAGGACATGATCGTGCTTGGCAGCGGCCTGAACGTCTATCCCGAGGACATCGAGGCGACGCTGGTCAAGCACGACGCGGTGCAGGACGCCGCGGTCGTCGGGCTGGAACGGGCCGGCGGGCCGGAGATTCACGCTGCGCTGCTGATGACCGACGCCACGGCTGCCGCGGCCGCGGTGGAGTGGGTCAATGGACAGATGGCCGATCACCAGCGTATTCGCGGGCACACCGTCTGGCCGGATGAGGACTTCCCCCGGACGCATACGCTCAAGGTGAAGAAGCGTGTTCTCGCCGATATGCTGCTGGGTGCGGACGGCGATGGGCCGGCGCCGACGGCTCCGCAAGCCGGCGGGCCGGACGAGCCGACGCTGGAGCGGCTGATCGCCGAGGTTGCCGAGGTGCCGGTCGCGGCGGTGGCTGCCGGCAAGAGCCTCGCCGGTGATCTGGACATGGACTCGCTGAAGCGTGTGGAGCTGCTGTCGGCGATTGAGGAAGAGCTTGGGGTTTACCTCGATGAGGACGCGCTCGATCCGGGGACCACGGTTGCGATGCTCGCCGCAATGGTGGACGTAGGCTCCCGGAACCCGGAGGAGAAGAGCTTCACCAGTTGGGGGCGGAGCTGGTGGTGCCGGCCGCTGCGGGGGGTAATCCAATTGGTGCTCATCTTCCCGCTGCTGCGCTGGCTCTACCGCCTCAAGGTTGTCGGTGCGCCGAATATCGTCGGGCTACAAGGGCCGGTGCTTTTTGCGGCTAACCACTGCCTGCGGACGGACAACGGCCTGCTGCTCAAGGCGCTGCCGGCGAACCATCGCCGGCGGTTGGCCATCGCGGCGTGGGAGGAGTTGTGGCAGAACCCGCTCTACCGGGTCACGCACCCGCTGCTCGGCAACGGGTTTCCGTTCTCGAAACAAGGGTCGGTGCGGGCGAGCCTGGAGAATCTGGGACGGGTCCTGGACGACCGCTGGTCGGTGCTCATCTACCCGGAGGGCGAGCTGACCGTGGGAGGTCCGATGCAGCCGTTCCGCGGCGGGACCGGGCTGGTGGCGGTGGAGTCCGGCATTCCGGTCGTGCCGCTGAAGCTGCACATTCACTCGATTGGTGCGCCGACATCGTTCCCGATGCTCCGCCGGGGCGACGTGGAGGTGCGGTTTGGTGCGCCGCTGACGTTTCCGCGCGGCACGACCTACGATGAGGCGACGGAGATGATCGAGCAGGCGGTGCGGACGCTGTAGGCGGACCTCACCCCCGGCCCCTTCCCTGGCAGAGGAGGGGAGTGCGGGTGGCGCTGGATTGCGGCGCAAGCCGGAATGACGGTGGCCGGCCCCCCTATGGTCCCCCCGCACAGCGGGGGGAGGGGCGCAACATGTTGCGCCCCTCCGGCTTGGCCCGTACCTGCCCCAGTCGGACCTCCTCCCGGCAGAGACGGGGCTGACGCTCGCCGGGCGGCTTATGTATGGCGTCCTGTTCCTGGTCAAGGGCTTCGAGTGCCGCGGCGGCCGCGTGGAAGCCTCGCTCCCGGAGGGTCTTGATGGCCTCAGCCCGCCCCTCGGCTTTCCCTTCCGCAAACTGCTTGGCGCGGTACCAATCCGAGAACCACATCGGAAAGGTCACAAACATCCTTCAGCGTTTTGCCGGCGTCTCAGGTGGAGTATCCTGCTCTTGGGCCGGGCGCTCCACTGCCTCGGCGACCTCCTGGTAGCCCTTTGCCCTGAGCGCCTTGATGACCTCGGCACGTCCCTCAGCCCGCCCTTCGGCGCGTCCCTCAGCTTTCCCGGCCGCAAAACGCCTGGCGCGATACCACTCCCCGAACCACTCCGAGACCGTCATGACTAGCTCCGTTCCGATGAGCGCATACGCGGCCGATCCAATCGCGAGGGAGCCGCTCCCTTGCAGAGTGTCCAGCGCCGACTTGACCGCTCCATCCGCGGTAGGATCGAGGCAGCATTCGTAGACCGTCTTAAGGATAACACCCGCGCTGAAGACCGTGGCAAAGACGGCGGAATAGACCGCTCGCCAACGGGTGCGGATGCTCCACAGGGACCACCACTGCTTGTCGTCAGACATAGGACCGGCCGTAATCCATGCTGTACTAGCCTGCCGCTACTGTGGTCGTGATGATATATCATAACATGCATTTTCCGGTATCTGCAAGTGAAGATGTAATTGGCGATCGTGCAGCATGGGTGAGGAGGGCAACTTGGCTAGCGCCGGTAAATGCCGCGTAGGCATATCCCCGGTTGTGATAGGCGCTGGCGTCGGTGGGGTTGGGCCTGGCCGACAGGGCACGGGGCCCACGCAGAGCCGTTTTCCGGAGCCGGTGGGGAGCGTGCTAGATGGCTAGGGCTTGGTGGGCGAGGCGTTGGGTGTTGGCGTAGTTGGTCCGCATGGCGTCGGCGCGGGTGCCGTTGGTCGGGATGTAGTGGGTGGCGACGGCGATCACGATGTCGGTGTGGTCTTGGGCAAAGGTGCGGAAGAGGGCGGCGTAGTCGGGATCGCCGGTGCCGATGGGCCGGTACTCGAACTCTAGGCCGGGGCCGTCTACCACGTGGACGTCCTTGAGGTGGAGGCTGGTGAGGTAGGGCTTGAGGTTGCGGTAGCCGGTGGTGATTGTGTCGTGCTCGCCGGCGTTGTAGTTGTCCGCGGGTCCCCACTTGCAGCGCAGGCGGGGTGAGCCGACGCGCTCCATAATGCGCTGGAAGTTGCGGCTGGTGTTCGTGTAGTTCCAGGGCATCATACCGATGGCGATGTTGATGTCCTCGCGCTCGGCGAGGTCGGCGACGAGGCCGAATGCCTTGGCGAGCTTGTCGAGGGTGGTCGCCGCAATCTCGCCGCCGCCGGTGGCATACCGCTGGCGCCAGGTGGGGCTGATCCGCGCGCCGTTCCGATATTCGCCGGGCCAGGCAAAGCCCTGGACCAATACGTGCGGCGAACCGACGGTCTTGGCGAACGGGATCGAGCGGCGGAGCAAGTCCATGTCGTGGGCGAACTCCGGGTGCGTGGGGATGTCCGACAGCGCGATTTCGTCGAGATGGATCAGCTTGAGCGGATTGGGCGAGGCGCCGCAGGCATGGACCTGTAGGCCGGCGGCGTCCAGGGAGCGCCGGCAGCGGGCCGCATACTGTTCGGTCAACTCGTCGTTCGAGACGAAGAACTCGGCGTAGCTGGCGCCTAGCTCTTGAGCTAGCTCGGCGGCCTGGTCGAGGGGTAGGCCGCACTCGTCGAGGAACATGCCCATCTTGAAGGTGTAGGTGCTGGTCATGGTCTGTCTCCTGTGTGGTTTCCGGCCTCACCCTATGATGAGCCAAAGCCGCACGGATAGTGCCAGGTGTGGTGCGGCTTTGGCCCACCACCCGGCCCCCTCTCCACCATGTGGAGAGGGGGCGTATGCCCGGTGTGGCGAGGTTTCTGCGCTGGTACAACTCCGGGTGCTGGCCCCCCTGTGGCCCCCCCGCACTGCGGGGGGACGGGTAGCTTCCTCCCCCGTCGCAACGGGGGAGGGCCGGGGTGGGGGTTTACGGCCTCAGCGGGCTACCTTCTGGGTCTGACCGGTGCGGGCGGCTGCGTCGAGGGCGTTGCAGATGGCGACCGTCCGTGCGCCGTCGTGGACGTTGCAGAGGGTATCGCCGTCGGTCTCGATGGCCTCCATTAGATTGAGTAGCATCGAGGCCTTGTTCCGCTCGGACTCGGGGAGGTCTTGCGTCTCCAGGTAGTCAATGTCGCAGCCGCTGAAGTCCACGCGACTGGTGTGCTTGGAGAAGACGGCGCTGCGCTCGCCGTCCCACATCTGGTGGAACCACTTGGAGACAAACGGGTTGTGGCCCTGATCGGTGCTGATGACCGTAGACAGGCCGCCGCTCTGCCACTGGATGGTGCCGACCAGTGCATCGGGATAGCCGGCATCGCCTTTGTTGCGGCTATCGAACACCTTCCCCTCGGCGTAGACCCGGTCGGCGGCGCCGCCCATCAGGTAGGAGAGCAGGTCAATGGTGTGGACGGCGGTGCTGATGAGCAAGCCGCCACCGTCGTCTTTGTCCCATAGCCAACTACTGCTGGTGCCAGGCTCCTTCAGCGCGTAGTTGTCCATTGCCAGCTGCCCGTGGCTGAGCCGCGGGTGGGGGATAAATTCGCGGGCCTTCTGCACGGTGGGAGCGATGCGGAACTTGCAGTTGACGACGAGCTTGACGCCGGCCTTTTCGACCTCTTCGGCCAGGTCTACGGCCTGGTCATAGGTGACACACATTGGCTTTTCTACAAGCAGATGCTTGCCGGCTTGGGCTGCGGCGACGGCCAGTGGATGGTGGGCGTCGTGGTGGGTGGCGATGATGACCAGATCAATGCTATCGTCGCGCATGATCCGGCCGCTGTCCGTGGTGATGTAGCCCGAGCCAATGGTGTCGCGCAACCGTGTGGCGCTGGATTCGATCTCGTCGCAGAAGCCGACCAACTCCAGTCCCAAGTCCTGGGCCTTCGCGGCATGACCACTGCCCATGCCGCCACAGCCGATCACTGCCGCTTTCATCCCTGCCATCGTCTCCTCCTGTGTGCTGATGCGGACATTGCTCGCAGCTACTATGCCAGCCGGAAGAAGCTGCCGGCGATGTGGCGGGTGCCGCCAAAGCCGTTTCCGTCGTCCTCCATGAAGTAATACGCCGTGAAGATGCGGCCGTCGTCCAACTCCGTGGCGACCGGATAGCTCAAGTCGGCGCCGCTGCCGTCGTCGCGGATGACGGCTTCCGCCGACCAGGTAGCGCCGTCGTCCGCGCTGACGATCAAACCGATGCCGAACGGCGGCTTGCGCCGGCCGAAGATGACGACGATCCGGCCGTCGCGGAGGCGCATGGGCCACGGGGCGCGGTAATGGACACCGCGCCGGGCGGCGGCGGGGGCGCGGCGGGCGACCCACGGCGACTGTCCCCAGGACACGATGGGGCGTGGCTCAGTCCAGCTATACCCCCCGTCGTCGGAGTAGCACATTTCGATGGCGTTGCGAATACCAATGACGTTGAGCATGTAGCACTGCAAGCGGCCGCTAGGTAGTAGGATGAGGCTGACGTAGACGCGCCCCTTGCCGCCGGAGCGGTCACCGGGCACTGCGGCGACGTATTCCCAGGTGAGGCCGCTATCGTCGGAGCCGAAAACCGCGACGGAGCGCGGCTCGCCGGTCAGGTAGCCGATGGACCCGTCCGCGAACGTGCTGTAGAGCGAGAGCACGCCCATCAGGGTGCCGTCGGGGAACTGCACGAGGGGGTGAGCGTCTCGCCACAGGCCACCGCCATGCGGGTGGCTAACGCGGGTGGGTACCGTCTCCCAGGTGCGCCCGCGGTCGGCGGACCGAAACACGAAACACTCTTGCACGGGGTTGCCAGCGGGGTCTTCCGGCCCGGTCCAAGGCCGGGCAAAATACACGGCGGCATCGGGACTGGTGAGATCAATCCGCTCGCGGGCCACGCCCGGCTCATCGGCGCGGGCGACGATGGCCCGCTTCTCGGCGAGCGGAAGGGACTCGTCCCAGACGACCACATCGTGCTCGCGGGGCCAGGTCCCACCATGGTCGAGCGAACGCTGGAGCAGGACCTGGGCACGGCCGAGATAGCCGGTAGTGAACGAGTGGCTGATGTCGTCGAGCGTCCGGTAGCTGCTGGGGGCGTGGCTGTGCAGCACCGCCAGCTCGCCACCGCCGTAGTTGAAGATGCCGCTCAGGCGCGGATGCCCGCAATACCGCTGCTTGCTGTAGCACAGCGTGGTATGGCGGACCTCTCTCAGGGCCGGGACAGTGCGCTTCACTGTCGCTCCTCGCTCAGGCTGATGGCTGACGGCTGATAGCTGACAGCCCTTAGCGCGCCACGTCCTGCGGCTTGCCGGTGCGGGCCGCCTCGTCGAGCGCGTTGCAGATGGAGACGCTCTTCACGCCGTCGTGGACGTTGCAGATCGTGTCCCCATCGGTACGGATTGCTTCCAGCAGATTGGCATGGATGGGGTACGCTCCCCGCACTTTGGCCATCTCTTCCGCCGATAGCTCGTTGAGATCAATGGTGTCTATGTCGGCGCCACCAAAGTCTACGCGCGCCGTGTGGCTGGAGAGCACCGCGCTGCGCTCGCCGTCCCAAACCTCGTGAAACCACTTTGAGACGGCAGGGTTAAAGCCCTGGTCGGTGCTGATGATGGTGGATAGCCCGCCGCTCTGCCAGACGATGGTGCCTACGAGCACATCGGGATAACCGGACGTACCCTTGTGCTCTGGCTCGAACAGGTGACTTTCCGCGTAGACCCGATCACCGGCGCTGTCCATGAGGTAGCAGAGCAGGTCAACGGTATGGACGGCGGTGCTGACCAGCAGGCCGCCGCCGTCGTCCTTGTCCCACAGCCACTTCGCGCCAACCCGGCCCGTATTGTAGTTTTCCATCGCCAACTGGCCATGGCTGAGGCGGGGATGGGGGATCAGCTCGCGGATTTTCTGCGTCGTGGGCTGGATGCGGAACCAGTGGTCCACGACCGCCTTGACACCGGCCTTTTCGACGGCTTCGGCGACCTCCACCGCCTGGTGGCGCATGATGCACATGGGCTTCTCTAGCATCATGTGCTTGCCGGCCTGGGCGCCGGCGATGGCCAGCGGATGGTGGGCGTCGTGGTGGGTGGCGATATAGAGCAAGTCAATGCTGTCGTCGCGCATGATACGGTCGGCGTCGGTGGTGGCGTAGCGACCACCGAACTCTTCGCGCGCGCGCTCGGCGGCCGCCTCGATCACATCGCAGAACGCGACCACCTCGACTCCGAGCGCCTGCCCGGCGTTGGCATGGGCGCGTCCCATGCCCCCGCAACCGATCAATGCTGCTTTCAGGTTGGCCATCGTCTCCTCCGATCTGTGTTGCGAGCCTACCCCCGGCCCCCCTACGGCCCCCCCACGGAGCAGGGGGACGGGGCGCAGGGTGAGATAGGGCAGGTATCATGTCAGCGCCCCCGGCTCACCTCGAGCCACTAGCCGGGGGTTTCCGGGAGCGATTATAGTAGCCACGCCGGTGGCAGTCCAGGATCACGGCGATGCGGTACCGGAGTGAGATCCCGGCACATGATGGGAGAGTGAAATGATGCGACGTGACAGCCCGGTGCTGACGGACATGCGCCACACCAAGCTGTGCTACAGCAAAGAGCGCTACTGCGGGCATCCCCGGCAGAGCGGCATCTTCAACTACGGAAACGGCGAGATTGCAGTCCTACATGCCCACGCGCCATCGCGCTACGAGGTGCGGGAGGACATTAGCCACTCCTTCTGGACCGGTTATCCCAGCCGCGCCAAAATCCTGCTGCAGCGCTCGTTCGATCACGGCGAGACGTGGCCGCGGGAGCACGATGTGGTGGTGTGGGACGAGACTCTGCCGCTCGAGGAGAAGCGGGCGATTCTGAAGCGGGCGGATGAGCCGAGCGTGGTCCGCGAGCAGATTGACCTCACCGGCCCGGATGCAGCGGTGTACTTTGCCCGCCCGGTGACCGGGCCGACCCGGTCGAATGGGGAGCCTACCCTGGAGTGCTTTGCGTTCCGCTCCGGGGATCGCGGTCGGACGTGGGAGGCGGTGCCGACGCGGGTGTCGAACCCGCATGGCGGAGGGATCCACCGCGATGCTCACCCGCTGGTGCAGTTTCCCGATGGCACGCTGATGGGCGCGATGACGATGGCGATGACCCCGGAGCGAGACAGTGCCGGGATGCCTGGTGGGGTGGGCGTGTACGGCTCGGATGACAACGGACTGACCTGGGAGTACGTGGCGGAGGTTGCACGCGACCCAACTGGCGTGGGGCGACCGACCTACGCCGGCTTGCTGCTCCTGCCGGGCGGTCGCTTGCAGTGCTACATGCTCAACATCGGCGGCGTTCGCAACGCGATCCAGCTGGCCTACTCCGATGACGGCGGCGCAAGCTGGAGCGGCGCCCGGCCGATTGTGGCGTGGGGGCAATCGCCGTGGGCGGCGCGGCGCCCGCCGCAGGTGGCCCGGAGCGGCGTCCATTACCGCTCGCCGTGGCCTATGCGGCTGCGGGATGGGCGGGTCGTGGTGCTCTTCGGGCGGCGCAAGCCGCCTACCGGGATCGGGTTGATTGTCAGCGAGGACGAGGGCACCACCTGGTCGGCTGAGGCGATTGTGCGGGACGATGGCAGCGGCAGCGACCTAGGCTATCCGGTCGCAACGCAACTCGACGACGGGCGTATCTTCACGGCGTACTACTTTATGGAAGACGACGGGAACGGCTTTGGCGGCACCCGCCACATCGCCGGCAGCTTCTTCCGGTTGGCGGGGTAGGGCTGCGGGCTGCGGGCCTCACCCCCGGCCCCCTCTCCACCATGGTGGAGAGGGGGTGTGCGGTGGGCTTTGGCTCACACTTCGGGGAGTACCTGCTCCCCCTATGGCCCCTCCGCTTCGCAGGGGGACGTGGATTCCCGCGTGCGCGGGAATGACAGCGAAACGGCGAGGAAAAAGCAGGTTGCACAGGAACGCGATGGCTCCTGTGCAACCTTAGCGTTTGGGCCGGTTGCCGGCCCGACGATCCAACAGAGCAGCCAAGCGCGGCTGCTACGAAATGGGCTAGGCGTTGTCCGCGGTCCACTTGGCCAGCTTGGCGTTCTCGACGCGCACCACCTCCGCCAGCCCGTCCTTGAGGTTGGCATTCGGGTTCTGGCCAGCCTCGCTGAGCATCCCACCAATGCCGCCGAACATGCTCGGGAGCGTGGGGTGGAAGGGCCGGAAGCCGTAGCTCAGGCTCTGGACAAACGTCTCGAACTGCGGTACGTTCTCGCGCACGGCCTGATACTCGGGATGGGTAAGCACTGACTTCCGAGGCGCCAGGAACATCGTGACCGCCGCGTAGTGGGCTGCGGCATCGGTGCTGGTCAGCCAGCGCATCACCTGCCAAGCAGCTTCCATCTGCTGCGTATTGGTCTTGAACAGGTAGGTGTTCTGGCCGAAGTTGGCAACGAAGGGCTGCTTCTTGGTCGGCGACGGAGTGACATACATGTTGTCCAAGCCGCCGATGTCTTGTGCCCACGTGACCAAGCGCGAGGCGCTGGTCTCGTAGAACTGCCCAATCTGGCCCTTACGGAAGCTGGGACGCTCCTTGCCGGTTTCCTCGTAGTAGGAGCGGTGCGGCACGGCAACCTGATGCTTGTGGTGGATGTCGGAGACGAACTGCAGCGCTTCGAGCGCTTCCGGCGAATCGAGCACGAGCTTGGTGCGGTCCTCGTTGAAGATGCTGCCCCCGGCCTGGAAGACCAGGTTCCACCATACGACGGTGTTGAGCATGTGGCCGATGGCCCACTTACCCGTTTCTTTGCCGTCGCCGAGGCTCGTTTGCATCACCTTCATCCACTCCACCCACTCGTCCCAGGTGAAGCCGAGGGTCAGCGGCTCCAAGCCGGCTTCGCGCACGAAAGCGAGGTTGGTGTAGGGGAGGTCGGCGTTGGTTTCCTGGGGCAGGCTCCACAACTGGCCATTCCAGTAGCTCGAGTCCAGCAGGTGGGGGAAGAAGTCATCCATCGAGTCGGCGTACTCTTTGTCGTGCCGGATGAACGTCTCCATCAACTCGGGGAGCATGTCGCGGATGCCGTAGACGCCGCCGCTCCAATAGGCAGTATGCACCAGATCGGGCGGGGTGCCCGCGGCGTAGTTGGAGATGATCTTCTCGTCGGTGTTGTTCCCCTGCCCGGCGACGGGCTGGAGCACGAAGGTGATGTTCAGGTTCTCGCCATTCCAGCGGTTGGTCAGATCGGTCCAGCCGGTGCCGCGGTCGCTCATGTTGCCACCGCGCCAGAACCCGGTCCACATGACCACCTTGGTGTTGGGTGCAGCCACGATGGTCTTCTCGACGACCTGCGTGACCGGCTTGTCCACGACAATGGTCTGGCCGGCCGCACCGGATTCACCCTGGACGCCCTGGGCACCAGTCGCACCGCGCTCGCCCTGCGCTCCGGCCGGGCCGGCTGGGCCAGCCGGCCCCTGGACGTAGCGGATTTCCACTTCGCCGCAGGCGACGGCCAGCAGACCACCAAGCAAGGCGCCAGCGCCACCGATGTACCTTCTGCGCGTGATCTCTGCCACGATATTTCCTCCTGCAAGCTCCTGCTTGCATAGACTCCTGTAGCTGCTCAACACTACCCAATGGAAGGGATCGAGCAAGCTAGAACAGTGTGCAGCCGTGTGCGCGTGCTCTCTGCCCCATCACCTCCTGCGAACGGCTAAGTCACCTGCTTCAATTGTACCGGCCGCAAGCGGCCGAGAAGCCACACCGGCTACGCAGGCGAGGTAGCAGGTGTGTATCCTGAGCGAACGATACGCTAATTCCTTAGGCACGTCAAGCCAGCGCCGGGGGAGCACGGCGGCAGCGGATCACCAGTGGAGGAGAGCATGACGTATCTCGATGCGGACGTGATTCACTACCTACGCGAGCAGGTCGTGGTGGAGGACGACGCGTTGCACGCCATCGGGGCGCGGGCGCGAGAGCTGGGTGTACCGGCGATTGCGCCGGAGGCCGGGCGGGTGCTGCAACTGCTGTGTCGCCTGATCGGCGCGCGGCGCGTGTTGGAGATCGGCACCTGCACCGGCTACTCGGGTATCTGGATTGCTCGCGGTTTGCCCGCGGACGGCCAGCTGGAAACGCTGGAGCTTGATCCACAGCGCGCGGCGATGGCCCGCGCCCACTTCCGGCAGGCCGGGGTGGCCGAGCGAGTGACGGTGACGGTTGGCGACGCCCGCGAGACGCTGGCGGCCCGCGCCGACGAAAGCGTGGATGCGGTCTTCATTGACGCCGACAAGCCGCCGTATCCGGCGTATCTGGAGGAGGCGGTGCGGCTGGTGCGGCCGGGTGGATTGATTCTGGCGGACAACGTGCTGACGCTCGGTCCCCGGGTCAAGGTGTACGACGAGGCCACGTCGTCCGAGTCGGTGCGGGCGCTGCGCCGCTACAACCGGCTCGTCGCCACGGATCATCGGCTCGTGGGCACGATCTTGCCGGTGGGCGAGGGGTTGAGCGTGGCCTGGAAGGTGACGTCCTAGGTTGTGATGCTGAAATTGAGGGGGGGCGGTGACTGCCCTCACCCCGGCCCTCTCCCACGGGGAGATGAGGCATGGATGGGCATTGCGGTAGAGGCAGGGATTGGTGTTGGAGGAGAGGCTACGCCCGCCGCGGCTGGTCGCGCTCACCCGGCGCTGGTCGCCGGCGCTGACCACGCTGACCACGACTTCGGTGCTGCACGTCGTCAACGACGCCTACATCGCTATTGTCTATCCCCTGCTGCCGCTCATCGCCGCCGACTTACAACTGAGTTATGGGCAGATTGGGCTGCTCAAGGCCGCCTTTTCCGGCGTAGCCAGCCTGTTTCAGCTACCGATGGGGCTGCTGGCGGAGCGTCTGGCGGTCGGCGCGGAGCTGGGGCTGTTGGTCGGCGGCAACGCTTGGATGGCCGGTGGGTTGGTGGCGATGGCCCTGGCGCCAACATACCTGGCCCTACTCGGCGCAGCGGTGGTCGGGGGTATTGGCGGTGGCCCGCAGCATCCCCTGGCGACCGGGCTGGTCTCGCGGGCCTACGAACGGAGCGGACGCGGCTCGGCCATCGGCACGCTCAACTTCGCCGGGGACCTCGGGAAGCTTGCCGGCCCGGCCTTGGCCGGCATTCTCGGCGTTGCTTACGGCTGGCGGGCGGCGCTCGGCGCCCTGGCGGCGGTCGGGTTGCTCTGCTCGCTGGCGACGCTGGTGGGGCGGACACAGGTGACGCGGGCCGTTACCCAACTGCCCACTCGCCGGGCGGAGCAACCGCGGGCCGGGCGGGCACGTGCGGGCTGGGGGATCGCGCAGCCGCGGTCGTTTGCACTGCTCGCGGCCGTCGGCATGGTAGACGGCGTGGGGCGGGGCGCCGGGCTGGCGCTGCTCCCCTTCATTCTCACGGCTCATGGGTTGGACGCCGCCGCCATCAGTGGTCTGTTCGCGCTGATTTTCGCGGGCGGGGCGGTGGGCAAGCTCCTCTGTGGGTGGTTAGTTGATCGCATCGGCTCCGTGCGCTTGGTCTGGGTGACGGAAGCAATGACGGCCGCGGCGATGGTTCTGTTCATCGTGCTCTCCGGGCCGGTGCTGGTGCCGCTGGCGCTTGTGTTCGGCTTTGCGTTGAACGGCACCTCGTCCGTGCTCTACGCGGCGACGGCGGGGATGGTCGAGCCGGCGCGGCGCGCGCGTGGCTACGGTCTCTTCTACACGGTCGTCCTGGCTGCATCGGCGCTGGCGCCGGCGATCTTCGGCGTGGCAGCCGACCTGCTGGGCTTGACGACGGCGTTTGCGCTGCTGGCGGTGGTCGTGCTGACCGGCGTGCCGCTGTCCGCGCCCTTGCGCCGGGTGCTGGCGTAGCGCGGGCCGGTCGCTTGCGGCGGCTGACTGGTAGGCTGCTGTGGGCGCTCGCGCCGGGGATTGTGGGGCACGGAACCTGTCGGCCGGGGTTTACGCGGATAGAGGGCTTGACCGATGGAGATTGGGAAGACGCTCTACGTCGCCGACAGAGAGCAATGGCGGGCGTGGCTGGCCGCGCACCACAACAAGGAAAAGGAAATATGGCTGATCTACTACAAGAAAGGGTCCGGAAGGCCGCGCATACCGTATAACGACGCCGTTGACGAGGCGCTGTGCTACGGCTGGATAGACAGCATCGTCAAGGGCATAGACGACAAGAAATACACCCAGCGGTTTACGCCCCGGAAGCCCAAGAGCAACCTGTCGGCGATGAACCGGGAGCGGGTGTATCGTCTCTTGGAGCAGGGGAAGATGACCGCCGCCGGGCTGGCCGCCATCAAGCACGTCTTCGATCCGGATGAGCAGCCAGCGGAACCGGAGATTGCCCCGGACATCGAGCAGGCGCTCAAGCGAGACCGGGCGACGTGGCGGAACTTCCAGGGATTTCCCGACTCCTACAAGAGAATCCGTATTGCGTTCATCGAGGGGGCGCGGGCACGGCCGGAGATTTTCGAGCAGCGGTTGCGGTATTTTCTGAAGATGACGGCGCAGAATAAGCGTTTTGGGATGGTGCAGTAGTATGGCCTCACCCCCCGGCCCCCTCTCCACCATGTAGAGAGGGGGAGTCCATTGGAGGCAAGGAAGGGGAAAGTGCCGGCCCACATCGTTGGGGGCGCAGCACGCTGTAGACCCTTCCCTGCGGAGCGGGGGCGGTATTGGACATAACCCCCGGCCTCTTCCCTGTGGGGAGAAGAGAGGCATGGTCGCGACCGGCGTCAGCACACCGCGCGGAGACGGCCGGTATGCACGTCGTAGACGTACCCGCTCACCGGAATGTCCTGCGGAATGAGCGGCGACGACCGGATCGTCTCCACGTCCTGCCGCACACTCTCGTCCAGATCGGTGAAGGGCAGAAACTCGACGGTCGAGGCGTCGGCGCCGAGGTCGCGGCCCAACTGCTCGCGGAGCTGCTCATTGGTGAACGTCTCCATCCCGCAGTCGGTGTGGTGGATCACCACGAACTCGCGTGTGCCGAGCAGCTTGTGGGAGATGGTCAGCGAGCGGATGGCATCCTCGCTGGCGCGCCCGCCGGCATTGCGGATGACATGTGCGTCGCCTTCTTCCAGCCCCAGGAACTTCGCCGGGTCCAGCCGGGCATCCATGCACGTGAGCACGCTCACCTGCCGGCCTGGCGGCGCGGGCAGGTCTCCTTTGGTGAAGCCGGCGGCGTAGCACTCGTTGGCGGCGAGCAATTCGTCAAGAACGGCCATCGTCACAGCCTCTCATGCTAGTGTCAAGGGAAGTTCTGCCCGGCTCCTCGGGCCTCCTGCCGGAACACCTATCCGTGTCAGGTGGTTGCAGTACCATCGGGTAGAATGCGGGCAGCGGTGCGGGGAACACGAACCATCGTCGGAGCGAGGAAGGAGACCAGCCTATGGTAGCAGTTGACCAACCCGCAGCGGGTATTCTGGCGAGCAGAGGATCGGGGCAACTGGCCGAGTTTTCTTGGGGCGCCATCGAATGGCTGTTCAATGGCGAGTTGGCGCCGGGCGCGGAGCAGACGCTGGGCTACGTCGAGATCGAGCCAGGGCAGAAGAACCCGCTCCACGCCCATCCCAACTGTGAGGAGCTGCTCTACCTGATCGAGGGAGAGCTGGACCACAGTCTGGAGGGCGTGGTCTATCGAATGCAGCCGGGGCAGGCGATCCGGGTGCCGGCCGGCGCGCAGCACGACGCGCGCAACGTGGGCGCGACAACGGCTCGCATGGTCATCATCTATTCCGACCCGGCGCGGCAGATGGTCACTTACGAGGGCACGCCGGGCCAGGAGTAGCGGACAACCGGCCCCTACCCTAGCTCTCTGACAAGAGTAGGCTTTTCAGCCAGCGGCGGGGTAGACCCATCCCCCGGCCCCTTCCCTGCCAGGGAAGGGGAGGCCGCGCTGGGTGAGTAGGCACCGATCTGTAGGACTTTTAAGGAGGGGCGGATGACAGCGACGGGACGGGCGGCGGTAGCGACCGGCGCGGACCAGCCGATAGAACTGCGCGAGTACCCGGTACCGGCACTGGCAGCCGACGAAATCTTGGTTCGCACGACGGTCGCCGGCCTGTGCGGCTCCGACCTGCACATCTGGCGGGGTGAGGTGCCGCCGCTCCAGCCCTATCCGAGCGTGCCCGGCCATGAGGGCACCGGGCGCGTGGTGGCGCTCGGCAAAGGGCGGCAGCACGATACGCTCGGCCGCCCGCTGGCCGTCGGCGACCGGGTAGCGTACTCCTACTTTGTTCCGTGTGGCGAGTGCTGGCTGTGCTTGAGTGGCACGACCGGCTGTCCCAACCGCTATCAGTTCAAGGCGCACGTGCGCGCGGACGATCCGCCGCACTTCCTCGGCACGTATGCGGAGTACATGCTGCTCCATCCCGGACAGTGGGTGTTCAAGGTGCCCGATGGCATCCCCGATGACCTGCTGGCGCCGGTGAACTGTGCGCTCTCGCAGGTGATCTACGGCCTGCACCGCATCGGTATTTGGCTCGGCGATACGGTCGTGGTGCAGGGGGCCGGCGGGTTGGGCCTTTATACGGCGGCCGTCGCGCGGGACATGGGCGCCGGGCAAGTGGTCTCGATTGACGCCATTCCGCAGCGCCTGGACCTGGCGCGCGACTTCGGCGCCGACCTGACGCTCAACGTCGCGGAGACGACGAAAGAGGAGCGCGTCGAGGCGGTGTGGGAGCTGACCGGCGGCGTGGGAGCGGACGTGTGCGTGGAGGTCGTCGGGGTGCCGGGGGTGATGCAGGAGGGGCTGGAGCTACTGCGGCCCGGCGGGCGCTACCTGATGATGGGCAACATCGTGCCGGACGTGAGCACCGACATCATTCCCCACGACGCCGTGCGCCGGCCCAAGCAGTTGCTCGGCGTGCTCTCCTACGACCGCTGGGTGCTCCCCCGGGCGCTCACGTGGCTGGCCGGCGCCCAACACCGCTATCCGCTCGACCGGCTCGTCTCGCGCCGCTATCCGCTGGAGCAGATCAACACCGCCTTCACCGATGCCGAGTGGGCCGCGCAACGCGGCGAGGTGGCGCGGATACTGATTGAGCCCTAACCACCGGTCTCCCCCCGCACTCCTGGCTTCACCCCCCGGCCCCCTCTCCAACATTTGGAGAGGGGGAGTCTGCCGCCTGTTGTTCTCGCCGTCTCAACCGCCATTCCCGCGCCTGCGAGAATCGAGGTGCTCACGAGGGACACCTCGCCTTTTCACCAGTAGATTGCGGTAAATTCGGGAGATTGGGGTTGACAAATCCAAAATCGGGGTGTACAGTATCTCAGTATACCCCGTTCTGAAGATCATTGGAGCAGGACGAAGGAGGAATCCATGCCATCAGTGTTCCCAGCCCTCCGAGGCAAAATGGGCGATCTGTCGTATGCCGTCACCACGATGAGGCTTGGCGAGGTCAATCGGATCGTTCAATATGCCGAGGCGGTGCAGGACTGGGAGACCGTCACGCCGGAACTCCGTACACAGCGCCGTCTGAACCTCAACCGTGTCCGTAGGGAGATGGCTCCCTACCTCCTCAACAATGAGGACCATTTTTTTAGCGCCATCACCGTCGAGCTACGCGGCGTTGACGGGGCAACTGAGATTCCGTTCCGGGAGGCTGAGGATAACTCTGACATCGGGCAAGTTTGGCTTGATGGCACCGAAACGTTAATGTGTACTGATGGCCAGCATCGTTTGAAGGCCATTGAACTTGCGCTCAAAGAAGAGCCGCGTCTCGGTACAGAGTCAATCGCAGTGATTATCGTCCCGTACAAGTCTGTGATTAGGTCACAGGGATTGTTCGCCGATCTTAACCGCTACGCCAAACAGCCAACGAAAACCCTCAACATCCTGTACTCCAGCCGGGATTTCCAGGCGCGCTTGGCAAAGGCGGTGGCGAACAAATCACGCTACTTGCGTCGGCGGGTCAATCTGGAGTCCAACACGCTATCCCGGCGTAGCCCTCAGATCGTGACTCTTGGCGTGTTGTACGAATGCGTTGGTGTGTTGCTCGGCAAAGAAGATTCTGATACTGCGAACTTGGATCAGAAGACTGCCGAGATCGTCCATGTGTACGATGATGTGGTGTTTCCCGCACTCATGGAGGCAGCTCCTGAGATTGACCAAGTGTGGAAGCGTGAACTCCCGGCACACGAGCTACGTACTCGCTACATCTTCGCGCACTCCGTCGGTCAGCAAGCGATTGCGCGTGTTGTCCGCGCGGCGTTGGACCAACGCCCTGATGACTGGGAAGGGCTTGTCTATGGCGGGTTCAGCCAGATTCCTTGGGACATCGGCATAGATTGGGAAGGCGTGGCTACGATGGGCGGCACACTCGCCAATCGCAGCCAGAACGTCAGGCGAACCGCCGCGCTCATTAAGGCCTGGGTTGGCCTCCAGTTGAGCGATACGGAAGTGGATGACCTGACGAAAGCCAAGCAGGCCAGCGGCGATCCTGACTGGAAGTTGCCGCAGCCACTTACGTCCGCGTGACGGCGGACAGCAACCTCACCGCACCAAGCCATCTGTAGGTATAAGGAGGTATGGCATGAACTGGGAGCGACTCTTCAACGAACTCTTGCGGGCAGATAACGAGCAAGCCGTTCTCGAAATCCTTCAAGAGTACTGCTTACTAGATAATGAACATGTATGGCAACCGCTTGGAGGGATAGAACTAGAAAACAACTTTTCCATCGTTGCCAACCAGCAGGACAACCCTTCGGGCGCGTTAGTGGAGAAGATCATCAACTCCATTGATGCCGTGCTGATGGCGAAATGCTTCACCGATGGTATTGATCCAGAGAGTACTGATGCGCCAGATACGATGGCGGCAGCCGTAGACCAGTTCTTCAATGTACGAGATGGTCGAGTCAGTGACCTTACCAGCCGCGAACGGACCAAGCTAGCGCAAGCCATCCATCTCGTAGCCGAAGGCTCCAAGAAAGACCCCAGTTACCTGATTGTTGATACCGGGGAAGGTCAGACTCCAGCCTCGTTCCCTTCCACCTTCCTTTCTCTCGCCAAATCCAACAAGCTACGAATCCCCTTTGTGCAGGGCAAGTTCAATGCCGGAGGTACCGGTGTATTGCAGTTCTGCGGTAGAGAGAACTTCCAACTTATCGCTTCCCGCCGGCATCCGGCGGCGCCTGTGACTGCCGGTGACAATACCCGTGATCTGTGGGGGTTTACGCTTGTCCGTCGCCAAGAACCATCGCCAGATGATAACCGTCGTAGCTCTATGTATGTCTATCTTGCTCCTGACGGCCATGTCCCTTCTTTCAGGGCATCGGCTGTTCTCGTTCTGCCGGGCGCTTCCCGGGAAAATACTCCTCCGAAGCCGCTTGTGGGACCTATCGAATATGGCACTATCATCAAGCTCTACAGCTACCGCTGGAAAGCTAGGAATACAGCCACTATTGGAGCACGGTTCGAGATTGAGAAGCATCTGCACTCACCGTGTTTACCGTTCCGAATCGACGAAACGCGCGACTATCGAGCCAACACGTACAGTACCACTGTTGCAGGTGTCTGGGCTATGGTTGATGCTCAGGATACTGCCGGTAAGACTCGTCGTGTTGAGCCGGGATTCCCGGCAACCGGAAAACTGAATCTTGATTCGGTTGGGCCTCTCCAGTACAAACTGGCTGTCTTCACGAAGGATGTGAAACCTCAGACAGTACCGCATGGTGTGTTCTTCACTATCAACGGACAGGTACATGGCAGTCTGTCGCCCGACTTCGTGGCTCGGCGGCTTGGATTCGAGTATCTGCGTAACCACATCATTGTATCGGTTGATTGTACGCAGATGAAGAAGCGGGAACGGGAAGACTTGTTCCTTGCCTCACGTGACAGGCTGCGCCGGAATGAAGTCTACGAGGAGATCGTTTCTACTTTGCAAAGGGACCTCAAACAGCATCCTGGTCTCCGGGAATTGAATGCTGCAAGGCGTTCAGCGCGCATCGAGAAGGCTCTCGACGATCAGGAAGATGTGGTTCAGACACTAGAGCGCATTCTGAAAACCGATCCGAGTCTTGCACAACTCCTTGATCCTGGCGACCGACTTGTCACGACTTTGCCACCTCCTAAGCCATCTGAATTCAAAGGGAGAAGATTTCCGACCTATTTTCGGCTTGCTGGCGATCCGAAGAAACTCGTGAAGAAAACTTGTCCGTTAAACAGAACCTGTAAGGTAGATTTCGAGACTGATGCTGAGAACGACTATTTCGACCGTTCTGAGTCTCCTGGTGAGATGATTGTCGACCCCAGCGACGATATACGTGAATCTGGCTCGCTATGGAACGGTACCTACACGGCGCGATTCAAACCCCCGAGTGATGCGAAACCCGGTGAGCAGCACGAAGTCAGCGTCTACGTAAACGACCCGGACCGAGATGCCAAAGGTAGTTGGTGGTTTGAGTCGAATTTCACGATTGAGGTACTGCCGCCAACCGAGCGCAAGACTCCCCCGGGACCCAAGCCACCCAAACCCCCACCCAAGCGGCTGGCAATTCCCAACATCTACGAAATTTATAGGGATGGGTGGGACAGGGGGGAACCAGCATTCACACCCTACGACGCACTGCGAGTAATACAAGATGGCGAGGATGGATACGATTTCTGGCTCAACCGCGACAACACCTACTTGCTCAGGGAGATCAAGAACGCGAAGGAGTCTGAAAAAGATATAGTCGTCCACTGGTTCAAGTGGGGATTGGCACTTGCGGCGCTTGGGATGCTGCAGCACCCGAAACGGCTTGCGGCATTGCAGTCACGCAAGCGGAGAGGAGACAAGCCTACCGCCTCTTCTAATGGTGAGGATGTTGTCGAGGCTGTCAATGGCAGCATTAATGGTCTAGCCTCGATGATTGTTCCCATTATCCGCAACCTGTATCAAGGCCCGGAGTGATCCTAGGGTGGTGATCAATTAGGGAAGCAGCCGGGTTGTGGCGCCGGGTTAGGGGCGGAGGCCCCAGAGGTGGTCGAGGGTGTCGCGGGGCTGCCAGCCGAGCAGGCGCTTGGCCTTCTCGTTCGGGAACTTGCGGTGGGGCAGGTCGGTGGTCATGTTGAAGACCTCGAGCGGACGGGGCAGGGACGGGGCTTCGAGCGCGCGCCGCACGGCGAGGCCGGCATCGTTCCAGGAGATGGTCAGCCCGCCGACGCCGCCGGACCGCGGCCGGTGACGGGCGGGGTTCATGAAGCCACCAAAATACAGCGCCGGAACCTCCAGGTCGTAGGCCTCGGCAAAGATGCGGACCACCTCGTGCCCGAGGTACTTGGAGTGGGCGTAGAGCCAGTGGCCGGGGCGCGGGGGCACGTCGGCGCTGATGTCGAAGTCCCAGTTGTAGCCGACGTTGTGGCCGGAGCCGGTGAGGTGGGGGCCGGTATGCACGATGCGGCGGATGCCCTGTGCTACCGCTGCACGCATGACGTTGTAGGCGCCGAGGCAGTTCACGCGGAAGGCCTCCACTGGATGGGGACGGTTGACGGTGCAGTTGACGATGGCGTCCATGCCGTCGCAGGCCGCCAGCACCTGGTCGTAGTCGGTGATGTCCACGACCTGCGCTTCGTGCGGTGGGTCGAACAGGACGGGTAGCGGTGCGCCGGGCGACTGTGGTTTGTTGGCGGCGATGATGTCGGCGAGCGGAAGCAGGTCCGTGAGGCGGACCGTATGCGTCTCGGTGAGCAGCGGCGCTGCGGCTGCGGCCAGCGGTCCGCCGGCGCCGAAAATCACGACCTTGCGGATCGGCCGCGATGGTACGGCCGGCGGTGGTGGGGCCGCGGGCGGGTGCTGCCAGTCGTCCGTCCACCAGGCGCGGAAGCCGTGCTGCGGCGCATAGCCCAGGCGGGTGTCGGTCGCGCCTTCCAGTGGGACGCGGGTGCGGGGGCCGGCTGCGGTGATGTGGTAAACCCACCAGCCGGTCTGCGGCTCTTCCTCGGTCGGGGTGAGGGCCACCGCGCGCTCGACGGCCTGTACGGCGTCTTCCACGTGCAGCCAGCGGCCATCGAACGGTTGGCCCTTGACCTCGGCCCCCGAGACGACCTCGCCCAGGCGCAAGCAGATCACGCGCAGGGGCAGGGCGCGGACCAACTCCCGCGCACTGCACTCGGCCAAGTAAGGCGCGAGGTGGGCCGGGGTGGGGGCCGGCTGCGGGACCCACTGCTCGGTGACGCGCCAGGCGCCGGGGTAGGCGGCGAAGAGGTTGAGGGTGCTGCCGAGGACGACGGTCTTTACGCCGGCGTCGGGAGCGGCGAGCATGAGGTGGTATGTGCTGCGGGTGGCTACGTCGAGGCGGTCGAGGTCACTGGTGGTGGCGGGGCCGGCGGGCGCGATGGGCGCGAGATGGACGAGGACATCGGTGTCGGCGATGGCTTGCTGGGCGAAGGCAGAGTCGCGCAGATCGCCGACGAGGTGGTCTTGGGACGTAGCCCCGTCGGGGAGGGGAATGGCGTCCACGGTGCGGACCTGGTGGGTGTCCTGCCAGTGGGCGGCGAGCGCCTGCCCTAGTCGTCCGGCGCCGCCGGTGATCGTTATACGCATCGTACCTTTCTCCATATGGTGGATTGGCTGACTAGCGGTACCCGTCGGCGCTTGTCAGACTGTGATGGGCGGGGCTATTCGCGCTCGACCATGGTGATGGCAGCACGGATGTAGCCTAACGCATAGGCCATGCCGGCGTGCCATGGTGCAGCGCAGGAGACGTTTGGCGTATGGTCGGGGGTGATTACTCCGTCGTAGTTGTTCCGGTGGTAGATGCGGAGCGCGCGGATCATGTCCACGTCGCCTTCGTCAATGAACACTTCACGGTAATTGGGCACCTTGCCGCGCACGTTGCGGAAGTGGACGTAGGCGATCTTCCGTTGGGCGGTGTAGCGGTCAATCGCCTCGTACACGTCCATGTCGCCAACCATCTCCGAGATCGTGCCTTGGCAGAACTCCAGGGCGTTGTAATGACTGGGCACGATGTCGAGGAGGCGCTGGTATAGCTCGGGCTTGTAGACCAAGCGGGCCGTCTGGCGTAACGTGGGTAGTGGTGGGTCATCGGGATGGGCGGCTAAGCGCACGCCGGCTTCTTCCGCCACGGGAACGAGCGCGTTGAGGAAATACTCCAGCCGGCTCCAAAGCTCGTCGGACGAGACGGGGCCGATATCGCCGGGTGGGGCAGCGGGGTCATAGACGGTGTTCCAGATCGTGCCGTGGGGAATGGGGTCCTGGGGTGGGGCTGTGGCTTCGATGTATCCGGTCGACTCGGCGCCGCCGCGGGCGAATGCCCCTTGCGTGCGTCCCCAGACGCCGGCGAGGCTGAAGTTGTAGCCCATGACGGGGATGCCGGCGCGGCCCATGTTGCGGATGATGGTCTTCAACCCCTCGATCTGCGTATCGCGGCGGGGACCGTCGAGCAGCACGTCGGACCAGTGGGCCGGCTCGAAGTTCTCGAGGGCGTACAGGTCCAGCCCCTCGGCGTTGATCGCGGCGCGGAGGTCGCGCAGCTCTGCATAGCTCCAGAGGGCGGGTTGACCATCGGGGCCGGTTGGGCGCTGGGTTGCCGACGCCCAGTTGGACAGGTGGGCGACGATGTGCGTGACGCCCACCTGCCGGGCAAAGCGGAAGTTCTCGGTGGTGAGCGTGTGGGGGTTCAGTCCCAGCCCGATCTTCATGGCCATGAATGTTCCTCCTCGGTGTTCCGAGTGGCACGTGCCAGTTGCGTAGACGCGCACCAGTCTAGCATTCCTGAGTGGTGGGTGGTCAGTGGTCGGTTCCTCACCCCCGGCCCCTCTCCATCGCCAAGCGATAGAGAGGGGAGTGCGGCGTCGGGTGTAGAGTGATACCATCTCTCGCCTGAGAGGTTGGAGCGGGTGTCAGGGGCAGTTGGCGCCGAAGGCGGCGCTGGCGCAATGTCACTAGCATCCTCCATCTTGGTACGATTGGTGTTGATCGCGTAGGAGGAGCACGATGTACATCGGTGAGCAGTTGAGCGACCTATCGGAGCGAAAGTTGACGTGGGCGGCGCAACTGGGCGTAGAGCACGTCGCCGTGGCGACACCGACCATCAGAGGCATCGAGCAGGAGGACGGCACGTGGGACGTGGCGGCGCTCAAGCGAACGAAAGCGTACTTGGAATCGTTCGGCATCGCGTTCGACGTGCTCGCGCTGAACATGCAGTCCAATTACATGACGCAGCAGCGGTTTCCGGGGATCATGCGCGGGCTACCGAGCCGCGATGGCGAAATCGAGGTCATCAAGCAGAACATCCGGGCCGCGAGCGAGGCCGGTATTCCGGCGCTGAAATACAATCTGAGTCTGATCGGCATACCGCGCACGGGTCGGACGCCCGGACGTGGTGGCGTCACCTATAGCCACTTCGACATCAATAAGTGGACTGACCACTCCCTTACCGAGGCCGGTCCCATGCCGCCCGAGAAGATGTGGGAGCATATGACCTACTTCCTGGAGCGGGTGATTCCCGTGGCCGAGGAGTACGGCGTGCGGATGGCCTGTCACCCGCACGACCCGGCCGTGCCACACGACACGGGCTTGCGCGGCGTCCATCGAGTGTTGGGGAGCGTAGACGGCCTCAAGCGCCTCCTGAGCATCGCGCCGAGTCCGTACCATGGGTTGAACTTCTGCCAGGGCACCGTGTCCGAGATGTGCCGGGACCCGGCGACCGAGGTCCTAGAGGCGATTCACCATTTTGGCTCCGAGCAGAAGATCTTCATGGTGCATTTCCGCAACATTCGGGGCGGGTACCTGAACTTCGAGGAAGTCTACCCGGACAATGGCGACGTGGACATGTACAAGGCCTTGCAGGTGTACAAGTCGGTCGGCTTCGAGGGGATGCTCTGCCCCGACCACGTGCCGCAGTCATCGGTAGACCCCGACGGCGAGCGCCAGCACTCGTTCTGCCTGGGGTACACCCGTGCGCTGATCCAAGCCGTCAACGCCGGCGATTAGCTACGGTCGCCGTCGTCCGCTGCCGAGGGAAGCCACTGGGCGATCTCGCGCTCGCTGATGCCGACCGCGTCTAGCTCGTCGAGCGTCGCCACCGCCGTCGGGCCGGAGAACGAGCGCAGCGCCCGCAGCACTTTGGCCTGGCTCGTGCTCGCGGCCACGATATGGTAGTAGCCCCCTTCACGAGTGAGGGCGAAATACCAGGTCTCACCCGGCATGATGACCTCCTTCTTAGCTATCAGCCGTCCCCCTGCCGCAGCGGGGGGACCATAGGGGGCGGCCCCGCGGCTACCAACGCTGGATGTCGGCAAACGTTTCTTGGAAGGCGGTCTGGACGGCTGTGCGGTCCGAGCCATGAGGGATGAAGCGGAAACCCTGCCCGACGCGCCTATTCGCTTCCTCGCGGGTCTGGCAGACGTAGCCGGCGGCGACGCCGGTCTCCTGGGAGGCAGCGACGACCTGCAAGACCAACTCTTCGTGGCGGGACTCGTCGTGGCCGTTCGCCTTTACGTCAATCATCAGGTCGGCCGGACCGATCAGCACAGCATCTACGCCGGGCACGTTCATGATCTCGGTGACGTTGCCGATAGCCTCTTCGGTTTCCACCATCACCACGAGCATGATCTCATCGTTGGCCTGCCGTTGGTAATCGGCCGGCGTTCCGTCGGCGTAGAGGCCGAGGCGCATCCCGCCCACCGACCGCATCCCGAGTGGGGGATAATAGGCGGCTTGGGCGACGTAGCGCGCCTGCGCGGCGTTCTGCACCATCGGCACGATCACGCCCATCGCGCCCATGTCCAGCACGCGGTTGATGGTGCCCGGCTCGTGGCCCTTCACACGCACGACAGGCGCCGTCTCAAAGGCGAGAAAGCGGGCCAGCGCATCGTTCAGAGCACTCTCCGTCCACTGACCATGCTGCCAGTCGAGCCAGACCCAGTCGAAGCCGACACTGGCCGCCTGCTCGGCGATGTCGGGCGAGGCGAAGCTGACGCCCGGCCCGGCCGATACTCCTCCCGCGCGTAGCGTGGCCAGTCCTGGATTCTTACGCATCGTGTGTGCCGCTCCCTTCTCCGCTGTCGGAACAAGCTGCTATCCGTTGGCAGGCATTACACCTGAATAGCGGGGCGCGGCGCAACGTCTTGGGTGGTGGAAGGGAAGGTCAGGGGGAGGGAGGACCGGCCCCCTCCCTAGCCCTCCCCCGTCGGGACGGGGGGAGGGAAGCGACCGTTCCCCTGTGTAGCGGGGGGGCATCGGGGGGCGATTATTGCTGTTGGACTGCCTCGGCGGCGCGCTGGCGTGCCGAGGGAGGCAACTCGTTGAATGGCTCGCCGCGCTGCTCGGCCTGCATCCGCCGGTCGTTCCAGGCTTCCCATGCTGCCAATCTCCGCTCCCCAGCCGCCGTTGCCTCCGCGACCGCTCTGGCGATCTGCTCGCGCCGCCGTTTTTCACGCCATTCCTCGAATGCTGCTGCCAACACCATCAGATACCTCCCCGTCTCCGTTATCACCATGGACAGTGCTGCCGCCGTGACCGCGAGCGCCGCCAGGTCATGACAGAGTGCCGCCAGGCTTGCCACGCCCGGCTGCACCATCCCTATTGTACCCGCACTGAACAGCACGATGAAGAGCGCGAAGTAGACGTGCTTGACGCCCCTGCTGACACTCCAGATGGACTCGCGTTGCTCGCCGGTCATCAACTGCTGCCGCTCGTCGTGAGCTAATGTCGCCATCTGCCGCTCCCTGGCCGGCGGCCGCTCCGGGCAGCGCACCGCTAAGATAATTTAGCATATTCTCATCTACGATGCAATCATATCCAAATCGGACGCTGCCACCTCCACACGATCCCTGGCGGCTTGGATTGCGGCCTACACCGGTGCGAGGGACAGCACGCGCGATAGCACAGGAGAGGCCAGCGGCGGCCCACCCGTCATTCCGGAGCAGGGTGAGATGCCTGGATTGCAGCAGAAGCCGCAATGACGGGCGGCTCACCAGCCGCCAACGGAACCGCCGCGTCACGGATGACGATCTCCAGCGGCTCGCTGTGTCCGGCGCCGTTCTGCCCCACTGCCGGCGCGGGTGACTCGGCGAGGGGGAGGAGGTATTCCCGCAGGGCGTCGGCAAGGAGTTTCCTGGCCGCGTCCAGCGTCGGGCCAGCCGTGATGACCGCCGGCAACTCGGCGAGACGCGCCTGGCCCCAGCCCTGCTCGACCGGCTCATAGACGGCCGTGAGCGCGATACGTGCTGTCATACGGACACCTCATCATCCCTACCCCATCCTACCAAGCCCCTCCTCACCCCCAGAGGAAACAGGGTATGGACCAGCCGGGGATGGACAAGGACAGATAAGTCACATTTGCTTGATATACTAATCATCCGACTCGCACCGGGAGAGGTACAGACTCATAGGATTCCTTATGAGGACTCCAGATGAAGGCCGGCTCGCTGTCTACGGGATCCAAACGGGTGCTGGGTGGTGATTTGGATGACTGAGGAAAAAGCAAGTGGCAAGAATTACACCATCTTCCTTAGTCATCGGGCCGAGGTGAAGGAAAAGGTTCAAGAACTCAAGAAAGGCCTTGAGAGATATGGGGTATCCGCTTTCGTAGCTCACTCCGATATTCAACCGGGAAAGGAGTGGCAGGATAAAATCTTGGATGTGTTGAGCAGGATGGATGCGTTCGTCGCTCTACTGACGGACGGTTTTCGCGACAGCGAGTGGACGGATCAGGAGATTGGGTACGCAATTGCTCGGAGAGTTCCCATCATTTCAGTAAGATTGGGTATGGACCCCTATGGATTCATAGGGAGATATCAGGCGCTAACTTGTAGTTGGGAGGATGCACCAAGAAAAATCATCGAACTTCTGATCGGCCATCCATCAGTAGTAGACGCCTTCATAAACGCGATGTGCGAATGTCGAAGTTTCGCTGCGGCAAATCTGCTTGCCGATATTCTACCCAAAATATCACAACTTACGGATGAGCAAACAGACAGGCTTGTGTCAGCTTTCAACGACAACCGAGAGGTAAGCGAAAGTTTCGGGTTTAATGGGACATACCCGTCCGCATATGGCCCAGGAGTGGCTGAACACCTGCACCGAATCACCGGTCGTGAGTTCTTTATACTGCAAGATTCCCAAGATCGCTTTACGCTTGGAGACATGCCCTTCTGAGCTTCCAGGATTGCGGGAGCCGAAGCTGCAACGGACAGCCCCCTCCGGCACCCCCTCTCTATCGCTCGGCGATGGAGAGGGGCCGGGGGCACGCAGTCTCCTCAACTTACCGGCCCAAAACGGGCCGCCGGCGCGCGCCCGCTCTTCTTCCATCTGACGCACGCGGCGCCGCTCACGCCATTCCTGCTCTTTCTGTTGGCAGAAGGCGTACAGCGTCCGGGCTTGCTCCTTGACCAGCCCGCCGAGTTGGAGCGTGCGGTCGTCGGTTGTAACACAGGTGAACTGACTCGACCAAACTTTCTCGGCAATAGTCACATCTCGCACGTCTTCCCACAAGAAATCGTGGAATTCGAGCCGACCAAACCTATGGGGCCGATAGATAATAATGCGGTTGTTGGTAGCGACCGCTGCATCCCTCCGTTGACCGAAGGCCGTCCGGTTTTGGTGCGCGATGTACGCGATGGTCTCGTTGGGGGTCAGGATCATGCGAACATCCTTGGCGACTTGGGCCAGGATTGTGGTGTTCTGCCCCTCGTCAACCTGCTCGATCCCGAGACTCTCAGTGGTCTGTTGTGGTGCGGCCGGGGGCGACTGTGACGTACCTGTGGGTTCCTGTGACATGGGCACTCCTTTCTGTGCTCGATCCCTCCGCAATGCCTGTCTCGTGGATCAGCACTACCGACTCTTACCGCAGTGAGAAGTAGCGCCGCTCAGCGCGCGGAACGAAGTCCGGCTCGTAGTACAGGGCCAAGGAACCAGCATCTGCAGCACGGATTTCCCAGCAGGAATTACCCACGATAGTTCCTCCGCTGAAGACCTCTTGAAGATCGGGAAGGTCGTCGGGGATGACCCCACACCCGCCCGAATAGGCCACGTTTGAGCCGCCCACAGTCCGGAGTCTTCCATCAAGCCAGAAGCTCTTCGAGGCAGCCCCGATGTGTGTAACCGCCAGCCGCACCATGAAGAACTGGTGCCCGGCCTGCGGAGGATCGTTGAATCGATTTTCCGCTGCGACTTGACTATTCGCTTTCGGGATGGCCGAGAGCACGGTGATACGCCAACCGTTGGAGAAGTCCGCTCTGAGTATCCGGGGCGGGGGGCTTTTTGTCAAGGGGCGGATGCGTGCCGCGCTACCGTTGTTCTGGCCGGCGTCGGAGGAGGCTGGATTGCGGCCTGCGCCGCAATGACGTTTCCGGCTGGTGGCTGATGGCTATTGGCGGCGGAGGCGGGCGTATTCGGCGGTTAGCTCGGCGCCGAGGAGCAGGATAAGCGCGGAGAGGTAGGACCACATCAGGAAGACGATGGTGGTGCCGAGCGAGCCATAGATCAGCGAATAGCGGGCAAAGCTGGTCAGGTACCAGCTGAAGGCGTATTTGCTGGCCTCGAACATGATGGCGGCAAACAAGGCACCGAGGCGGACGTCCGCCCAGGTCGGGCCGGCGTTGGGAACGTACCGGTACAGGAGGGCAAAGACGCCGAACGATAGGGTGAACGAGGTCAGAGCGGCGGCTGCGACGGCCACCGGGCCGGTACCCAGCACTGCTAGGTTGGCCGGCAACAGCGGTCGGATGACGGAGAAGAGCGAGACGGCTGCCCAAGAGGCGATGACGAGCAGGGCTACGCTGCCAAGCATCGCCGCTTCCAGCAGCCGGCGGCGAATAAAGGAGTGGGTGTGGGCGACGCCCCAGGCGCGGTTCAGCGCGCGTCTGATGCCCACGAATATCTGGCTAGCCGATAGGATGAGCGTGACGAGCGATACGACGCCGATGGTGCGCTGGCCGCGAGCGACCTCGTTGAAGGTGCGAGTAATGAGGTCGGCGGACCCCGGGAAGGCGTTTCCTACTGAGGCGATGAGTTGCTGCTGGAGGTCGGTGCCTGCCAACAGGGGCCCAAAGATGGCAGTTACGCCGAGTAGCAGCGGGAATAGCGATAAGATGGTGTAGAAGGCCAACCCGGCGGCGAGGAGCAGGCAGTCGTGTGCCCGAAACCGCCGGCTGGTTCCCAGGACCAGCGCCAGGAGCCAGTGGCCGGTGGTCGAGAGCCGGCGGCCGGGGGACTGTGGTTGCCGGTCGGTGTTCATGGGTAAACGCTAAGTAAGGAAAGATCGCTTGTGACGGCGGAGATCGTCCTGGTCTTCATCATCTTGGTGGTGGTGCTGGTGCTGTTCGCCACTGAACGGCTGCCGGCGGACATCGTAGCATTGCTGGTGCTGGTCATTCTGGTGACGGTGCCGGTCTTCAAGCGTAGTCCCGATGGCGGTTTTGTCCTGGCGCGCTACGGCCTCCTCAGTGTGGAGCAGGCACTCGCCGGGTTCGCCAATCCGGCGGTACTGACCGTAGTGGCCATGTTCATCCTCAGCCACGGACTGGTACGCGCCGGCGTGGCGCACCGCATCGCTGCCGGCCTGCAGCGTGTGGCCGGCCGCAGTGCCGCCTGGCTGACGCTGCTGGTCATCGTTACCGTGGGCCTGCTCTCGGCGGTGATGAACAACGTCGGCGCCATGGCCATCCTGCTGCCGGCGGTGCTGGCTATCGGCGCGCAAAGCCGCATTGCACCCAGCCGTCTGCTGATCCCCTTGGCCTTCGGATCAATGCTCGGCGGCAACCTGACGCTTATCGGTACGCCGCCAAACCTGCTGGTCAGCCAGGCACTCACCGACAGCGGTCACGCCCCGTTGCAGGTATTCGACTTCCTCCCCACCGGAATCGCCGTCTTGGCCACCGGCGTGCTCTATTTTGCCGTCGCCGGACGCTGGCTCTTACCGATCCGACCCAGCCCCACCGATCCGAGCGCCGCGCGGGAGTTGCGCCGCTACCTCGCCGAACTGAGTGTGCCTGAAGACTCCCCGCTGAATGGTAAGACGCTCGCCGAGAGCGGCATTTCCGAACGCTACGGCCTCCAGGTCGTCAGGATCCATTCCGGGACCATCATCAATCGCTTCCCATCGCGGCACGACGTGCTGCAAGTGGGCGATACCGTCGTCGTCAACGGCCAGCAGGCCGACGTGCTAAAGCTCGTCCAAACCGGGCAACTGGACCTGCTCGAAATGGCGAATTCGGATGCCCCGCTGACCAGCGGCGAAGTCACCATGCTGGAAGCCGTCGTCGTGCCCGGCGCTAGTTTCCTGCACCAAACGGTCGTGCAGGCGAACTTCCGCACGCGGTTTGGCGTTTCCGTGCTCGGCATCTGGCGGCGTGGACAGGCGATCCACACGCGCTTGACCGACGTGGCGTTGGCGCAGGGCGACGTCCTCCTGCTGCGCGGTTCTTCGGAGCGGCTCGCTGCGCTCGCCGCAACGCAGGGATTATTGCCGCTGGATACCGTCGAGCCGACCGATACCGGCGCGCGACGCACGCTGACCGCCGCCGGCATTATGGCGGGCGTAGTGTTATTGGCTGCGTCGGGCGTGCTGCACATTGCCGTCGCGGGCCTGCTGGGCGTTGTCGCCATGGTGGTGACCGGCTGCGTCCAGCCGGGCCGCCTCTATCGTTCGGTCGAATGGCACTCCGTCGTGCTCATCGCCGGTACGCTCCCCTTGGGTACGGCTCTAGAGGTAACCGGCACCGCGACGTTCATCGCCGATCAGCTGGTGGCCTGGACCGGCGCCTGGGGGCCGCTCGTGGTGCTCGCGGCGCTCTACCTCGTGGCCACGCTGCTGACGCAGGTGATGTCCAATGCCGCCGCGACGGTGCTGCTCGCGCCGGTGGCCATCACGGTTGCCGGGACACTGGGCGTCAGCCCGTATCCATTCGTAGTCACCCTGGCCATTGCCACCTCGACCGCCTTTATGACCCCCATCGGCCATCAGACCAGCATCATCGTATACGCCCCCGGCGGCTATCGCTTTTTCGATTTCGCTCGGGCCGGGACGCCGCTGGTGCTGCTGCTGCTGACCGTCTCGCTCGTGGTCGTTCCGCTGGTCTGGCCGTTCTGAGCGGGGGGCGGACCAAGCATGAGCCGGGCCAGGGGTGAGGCCGGGTGCCGGTTGCAGTCCGATATGACCTGGTTACAATGTCCTTTCGGAGGCCACCATGGACTTGTCTCGACCGCTCGATGCCCTGGAAGACCTCGTTGCCCGGCTCATCGGTAGTCTCACGGAGTATCTGCCGAGTCTGCTCGCGGGAATCCTCCTCCTCCTCGCCGGTTGGGTGCTCGCCCGTCTGTTGCAAGCGTGGAGTACCCGCTTGGTCGGTGGCGGAATGGCGTGGCTCACGAGGAATGACCGGGGTCGGCGCATCATGGCTCGGCTCGGCCTGCCGCAGGCGGCCCCTCCCTTCATCGGGGCAGTCGTGTTTTGGGTGGTGTTGCTGCTGTTTCTCACAGCGGCGGTGGAGGTGTTGGGCCTGAATGTGTTGAGTCTGCTCCTGAGCGGTTTCGCCACGTACTTGCCCAGTGTTCTCTCGGCAGTGGTGGTACTCTTCGCCGGCCTGCTCGCTGGCAACCTCGTCCGCGGTCTCGTCAGCGAGGTCGCCAACTCCGCGGGCCTGTCCTATGCCGTGCTGCTGGGCCGCGCGGCGCAGATGGCGGTGGTTCTGATTGCTGCGGTGACCGGTGCCAGCCAGTTGGGCATTGATACCGGACCACTCACGCTCATGGTCACCGTGACCGGCGGCGCGCTGCTCGCCGGTGCAGCGCTGGCTTTCGCGCTGGGGGCCGGACCGGTGGCCGGCAACGTCATTGCTGCCCACTATGTCCAGCAAGCCTACCGCGTCGGCGATGCCGTGCAGATCGGGGCCACGACCGGTCGCATCGTCGAGATCACCCAAACGGCGGTGCTGATCGAGTCCGCTGAGGGACGGGTGCTGGTTCCCGCTCGCAAGTTCAGCGAAGAGCCGTCGGTCTTGCTGCCCAGGGGAGAGTGACGTGGAACCGGTGGTCCGCCAGGAGCGCCAGTTGTCGGAGGCGTATTGTATACGGCATCCCGACGAGGCGGCGCGTCTCCTGGAGAGGCTGTCGGCAGAGGAAGCTACCGAGGCACTGAGTGTGCTCGATGCCGCGGCGACGGCGGCAGTACTAGGGCGCTGCGTCCCGGACAGTGCCGTAGCGATCCTGGCCGCCATGCCCGTCGCGCACGCTGGAGCGACGGCTGCACAACTCGACGTTGTAGTAGCGGCGCAGCTGTTGCGGTTGTTGGCCGAACAGACGCGGGAAGCGATTATCGCAGCGGTCCCACCCCAACCGGCGCAGGCGTTGCTCCGCATCTTGCGCTTTCCGGAGGGTACCGCCGGCGCCATGGCAGACCCCTTCGTTCCGGCCGTCCCCAACGACCTCAGCGTGGGCGAGGCTTTGACTCACCTCCGCAGCATCCCACGTGTCCGCCTCCATTACTACATCTACGTCATTGACCGCGAGCAGCGGCTGGTCGGTGTACTCGATCTCCGGGACCTGCTGTGTGCTGCTCCTGAAGAGCCGGTGGCGATGCTGATGCAGACCGACGTGTTCCGTGTATCGGTGTGGGCCGACCGTGCTGCAATCCTGTCACACCCAGGTTGGCGGCAGGTCCATGCGTTGCCAGTGGTAGCTACTGGGGATAGATATGTCGGTGTGCTACGGCATGACACACTCCGGCGATTGACCGCTGCACCGGAAAGGGGCGGGGATCTTGGGGGTGCGCTGGCGCTTGGCCTCACGCTGGCTGAGGTGTACTGGGCCGGCATGGGTCGGCTCTTCAGCAGCCAGGGTGGTGCCCCCGGGCCGACGATGGACAAGAGGCTGTCGGAGCATGACGGTGAGTGAGTCGCCAGGCCGGCAACGGCTCGCGCAGGAGTACCTGCGCGCCCATCCGGCAGAAGCCGCCGCGCTACTCGAAAACCAGCCGGTGGACGAGGTCCTGGGCGTGCTCCGCACCGCTGCGGCGCCGGTGGCCGCCGCCGTCGTGGAGCGGCTGACTCCTGATGTCGCCGCCCGCTTGCTCGCTGCGGCGGACCAGGAGACGGTGTCCCGGCTGCTCCCGGTGATGGACCCCACGCGGGCCGCGGCCCTTTTGGCCAGCCTCGATACGGAGACCCAAAACGAGCTATTGGCCGCACTGGACCAGCGCCTCGCCAGCGATCTGCGGACACAGATGAGCTATCCGACCGACTCGGCGGGCCAGTTCATGGATGTGCGTATTGCGGTATTCCGCCCGGAGACAACGGTCAGCGACGCTATCGCCCGACTGCGGACGTTGCCACGAGAACTGGTGCTGAATGTCTACCTCGTAGATTCGGAGAGCCGGTTTGCCGGCACAGTTGCGCTGCAACAGTTGCTCCTTGCCACTCCGGACGAGCAGTTGGGTGGGCTGGCGCCGGGAGCACGGGTCAGCGTGCTGGCCGTAGCACCGCGCGAGGAAGTGGTCGAAGCACTAACCCACCATCGTTTGACGAGCCTGCCGGTCGTGGATTTCGAGGGCAAGCTACTGGGAGTGATCCGGTATGCGGCGCTGGTCGAGGTCACGGAAGAGGAAGCCAGCGCCGATATGCAGACACTCGTGGGTGCCGGCAAGGAAGAGCGGGCGCTGTCACCGCTGGTTTTTGCGGTCCGCAAGCGCTTGCCGTGGCTGCAAATCAACCTCGTGACGGCCTTCTTGGCGGCTGCGGTCGTGGGCCTCTTCGAGGGGACCATTGCCCAATTCACGGCGTTGGCGGTGCTGTTACCGGTCGTGGCCGGACAGTCCGGCAACACCGGCGCACAGGCGTTAGCGGTGACGCTCCGGGGGCTGGCGCTGCGAGAAATCCATCTGCGCCACTGGCCGCGGATTGCGCTGAAGGAAGTGAGCACCGGCACTCTGAACGGTTGCGCTGTCGCGCTGGTGACGGTGATTGGGGTGTTCGTCTGGAGTCAGTCGTGGGGCCTGTGTCTGGTGATCGGCCTGGCGATGGTGGTTTCGATGATGATTGCCGGCCTCGCCGGCGCTGGCGTACCGATGGTGCTCACGGCCCTGCGGCAGGACCCCGCCCAGTCGTCCTCGATTTTCCTCACGACCATCACCGACATCATGGGTTTCTTGAGCTTCTTGGGCCTGGCGACGCTGCTGTCCGGCCTCTTGTAGGGTGCTGTCAACTCGTCTGAGGGGCTTGGGACCGATGCCCATGTGGGCAAGAGAGATGAGACCTGTGCCCAAGGGCTACATCACGGTCAGCGGGGGCTATCGCAGCGTCACGAGCACTTCGTTCCGGCGCATTGCCGGCAGTGTGAATGGCGGATTGTAGCCGGCGACCCGCCAGTCGGCGGCGTGTTCTAGGCTTTGGGCGGCGAGCCAATCGGCCAGTTCGAGGCGGTGCTCCTCGGCTGCCCGTTCGTTGAACCGGCCGCTGAAGCGAATGACTGCGACGCGATGTTGGTCAACGTCGCGGATCGTGACGCGGGAGTCATTTGGCAGAGGCGCGTTGTCGGCGGTGTACTCTTCGGGGAGGATGAACGCGATTGACCACGCGCTGATCTCATTGCCGGTCAGTGATTGTCCAGCGTCCGGGCCGGTTGTGCGCCGAGGTTCGACCAGGACGGGCGCCGTCATCTCGATCTTCTCGGAGGCCGGCTCGACGAGTACCGGCGCGGTCATATCTATCTTCGCTCGGCTGCGATTGGCTCCTGAGATGTAGTTGAAGAGCGGCGTAAACGCTCTCTGTGTTGCCGCGTTGAAACCAGCTGAGACGGTGATTTCGGCTAGGGCGTAACCGCGGTACTCGCGGATTTCGATGTCACCATCCTGCCGGAGGACCTGGAATGAGGGTTCGTCTACTGCCTGACGCCTCGCGTACAGGAGTGCCAGCACGGACAACGCGGATGCGATGACTAACAGGCCGCCAACGAGGTATCTCGTCATCGAAATGCCCCTTCAGGGATCGAACTATCGAGAAGTGGTGGTAACAGCCTTGCGACCTGCCCAGATGGCCCTCGGTCCCGGGTGAGCGGCTGCTCTTAGAGGCAGTGTAGCCCAAGGCGGGTCAGATCGGGAGGGAGAAGGGGGCGCTGAGGAGCCGATGATTGTTGCCGCTGGTTCGGCCGCCTAGAGAAACGCGGTGGGAGCAGGAGGGGAGCCGACGGTCGGACTCGAACCGACAACCTGCGGTTTACAAAACCGCTGCTCTGCCTTTGAGCTACGTCGGCCGGCTGGCGTGTGAGCGGGGAGTGTGTCAGAGTGGATGTCAGGGAGCGCGGTGCTCTACTAGGCGATGTCCCCGAGCACCGGGTTACTTGAAGTACAGCCCGATCATCACGCCGATGAGCGTCACCCATGAGGCGGCGAGCAGCACAATGAGCGTGTTGAACCGGCTGTTCACCTCCTCAAACCGGCTGTTCATCTCGGTGCGTAGGCCATTGATGGACTGATGCATTTCGGTGCGTAGGCCATTGATGGACTGATGCATTTCGGCCCGCAGTCCATCCATCTCGGCGCGTAGGCCATTGATAGACTGGTGCATGTCCTCGAGCCGGCGGTCCACCTGTTCGTAAGCGCCTTCCAGCCGGCTGATCCGCTGTTGTTCGATGACCATGTTGTCTGTGTTCTCCCGGTGCCATATCCATGGTAGCCTAGGCGTGGTTGCCGCGCCAGCCGGGGGCTGAGGCTGGTCAGCGACCACAAGCCACGGGTGTCCGCCGCCGCTAGTGGCGGCTTGCTATACTGCGGCTCTCTCCTCGCGCGGATCATCCCAGCTTGCATCACCTTCGCCGCGCCAACACACGGACGGAGGTGATGTGGTGGCTCGGCCAGCGGCGCTGCTGCCCTCCTCTGACGCGCCACGGATCGCGCCGCTCGCGTCGGGGTGCCTCCAACTACCGGCGCCCTTGATCCGGCCGCGGACGGCGCGGCGCAAAAGCAGGCGTCGCCGGCGCTCGGCGGCGCTGTCGCGCCAACTGCGTGGCTCCTTGCAGACCATTCCGCGCGAGCCGGGGGTTTATCTCTTCCACGACCCGGACGACCGCACGTTGTACGTTGGCAAGTCGGTGAGTCTGCGCCAGCGGGTGGCGTCCTATTTTCACGCCAGCGCGGCCGGGAAATCGCGGCTGATGGTCGAACATGCGGCGGCGGTCGAATGGCTGACCGTCGGCTCGGAGCTGGAGGCGCTGATTCTGGAGTCGTATCTCATCAAGCAGCACCAGCCGCCGTACAACGTGATGGGGCGCGAGTATCCGCGCTATGCCTTCCTGCGGCTGCACCATGGCGAGGGGTTTCCCTATCTGGAGGTCACGACAGCCATTACTCCCGACGGTGCCTCTTACTATGGTCCGTTCTGGACGATGCGCTCGGCAGAGCAGGCCCTGGACTTTGTGAGCCGGCTCTTCGGCCTGCGCCGGTGTGAAGGCGACTTGCCGCCGGAAGCGGAGGCGCGCCGCTGCCTGTGGGGGCAGATGCACCGCTGTCAGGCGCCGTGCTTGGACGAGGAGGTGCGTGCCCGCTACGCCGAGTCCGTGGAAAGAGCGGCGCGGCTGCTGCAAGGTGAGGTGACGCCGTTGATCCGTGAGCTGACGCGCGCGCGGGACGACGCGGCGGAGCGATTGAGCTTCGAGCGCGCCGCCAGCCTGCAACGGACAATCGAATCGCTGCAAACGCTGCGACGGCGGCGCCACCACCTCTCGACGGCGGCTCGTTCGGTCAACTTCCTGGTGCTCCTGCCGGCCGACGACCAGGACCATATGCAGCTACTGGCCTTTAGCTGTGGACAGCTACGGGGGCAGCATACCTTTCGGCGGAGCATGGACAGCTCGACCACCGCAGCCTTGGGGGGCTTTCTCCGCACGACCTTCCCGACCTCGCAGCGGCTGGCGCTTGATCTGGCGCAGCTCGACGAGATGCACGTCGTTGCCGAGTGGCTGACTCGTGGTCAGACCGAGCCGTCGCATATCCCCCTGCCGGCCGGCCCTTACGACGATGAGACGCTGGCCTACGCGCTGGAGGCGATCAGGGCGACCGTGGAGGCGCTGCCGGGCGCCGGTCCGGCGGAGGTGCGCGCGGAGCCGGCTTGGCCCGAACGTGAGATCGCGACGGCGGCTGCCTGAGGGGTAACGTGCTATCCTTTGTACTACGGGGTAGAAGTACGCGCTGCGGCGCTTCGCACGAGGTCCACGAGGTCGTCACTGCCCAAGCTACCGCCGACGACAAGGAGATTTGCTATGTCCTCAGCCATGGCCGTTACGGACGCCACTTTCGAGAGCGATGTGCTGCAAGCCGACGAGCCGGTGCTCGTTGACTTCTGGGCGCCCTGGTGCGGTCCCTGCCGGATGATTGCTCCGACGATTGACGAGTTGGCGCAGGAATACGACGGGCGGGTGAAGTTCGTGAAGCTCAACACGGACGAGAACGCCGTGACTGCCGGCCAGTACGGGATTATGGCCATCCCGGCCCTGTTGCTCTTCAGCGATGGCAAGGAGGTCAATCGCCTGCTTGGCGTCCGGCGCAAGAGCGAACTGAAGCGCGAGCTGGACAGCGTGCTGGCCGGCGCTGCGTAACGGTACTCGGAAGCACCGCGCGGTGGACGGAAGGGGCAACCGGCCGGTTGCCCCTTCACTGTGTGCCTCACCCCCCAGCCCCCTCTCCACCATGTGGAGAGGGGGAGTTTGTATTCCCTTCAGACGCTCGTTCCGCCATTGTGCAGGCCCCTTACGCAGTCCTGAAGGCGTCTCGTTTCAGGAGGCGCCGGCGGTAGGCGTTGGCCGTGGCCTCAAGCTCTGCGAACGTGTCGCCGAATAGCTCGATTTGGGCGATCACGACGCCGTACTCACTGAGCTGCCGGATGGGGGTGTCGGCTGGGATGAAGAGATCGGTGAAATCGGGGATCTGCACGTCGTAATCGAAGAGGTCGCTGGAGCTACCCTCTTGGGTGGTGAGTACGTTGAACTGTCCGCCGACGCCATTAGCCCGGCATGACACCTCCGGCTGCTGGCCCAGGCACAGCTCGATGCCCGCTTGGTAGACATCGTAACCGAGGACATGGCGGTAGAGGTTGTAGAAGGTCGTCGCCGCGCGGGCATTGATCTCGATCAGCTTGATCGCGCCGTCGCCATACCAGTACTCGACGTTGAAGAAGCTGTTGTCCAGTCCGATCTTTGCGATGTCCCGCCGTGCCTGTGCCCGGATGCGTGCTAACGTAGGCTCCGGGATGCGGGAAGGGAGCGAAAAGTTATCAATCAGCGGTGACTGCGGAAAGGTGTTGGTATCCGTGGCTGCCGTGAACTGCACGTCGCCGTGCCGGACATAGCCCTCCAGCGTCATCTGCTTGGCGGTTACGTAGTCCTCGATGAGAAAGACGTGCTCCAGCGCCAGCGGGAAGGCGTCCAGGTCGAGATACTGCCGAAAGAAGGGGAAAAGCGGCGTGTTCATTGCCGGTAGCTCGCGCTCGACCGCGCGCATGGCCCGCACCAGGTCGGCGTCGCTGCGGATGGTGAAGCCGAGCACCCCGGCGGCTGAGCAGGGCGCCTTGATGTAGAAGGGGTAGGGCGGTCGGTCGGTCAGCGGATCGCCCAGCCGGCACGCGCGCGGCTGCGGCGATGCTCCCGTGAGGCGGCGCGTATAGAGCTTGTGGTAGGCGGCAAAGGTGGCTGCCAGACTGGGACCCGGCAGGCCGTACTCGGCGCAGAGCACGGCGGCGAGCAGGGAGGCGAGATCAAAGCTGTAGTAGAGGCCGGCTATCTCGTGGGCCTCGATGTAGCGCCGCGCCTCGTCCAAGTAGGCCAGCAGATTGATGTTGAACCGATTGAAACGGGCGCTGTAATCGAGATCGAGGAAGTGAAATCGGTAGCCGTCCACGGCGGCGAGGGCGTGGTGATCGCGCGGCCGGGCGCCGATGACCAGCACGTTCGGCCGTTCACGCACCTTGCTCATCGCCGCCGCAGCTCCACGCTACGAGTTCTAGGAGTGCCTTACCCCGTAACTTGCTGCACCGGGGGCCGGGGTGAGGCAGAGACCGGCTAGCTGCGCTCCTACGATAGCAGCCGGCGGCCGTCTTCGACCGACTGCGATGGCGCCCCGTGTCGTAACGCCACGCCAGCCACCGGTGCCGGGTACAATCTGTCCATGTTCATTGCTGCGGCCAGCGTGCGGGAGTGGGAGCGGCGCTATGGCATTCCCGTCGTGCGGGAGCGGGAGCAGACGATCTCGCGCGGCGAGATGGATATGGTGCTGGGCAGCCGCAAGCATGGCCGCAGTCATGACATCACCATGTTTATCTTTGACGGGGAGCGGCTCGCGTTGATCGCCAAGCACTCGTTTCCGCCCGGTGGTTTCCGGGCGCCCAGCGGTGGGCTGGAGCCGGGCGAGGTTTTGGAGCGGGGCGCTCTCCGCGAGGCTAAAGAGGAAACCGGCCTCGATATTGCGCTGGAGCGGTACGTGCTGCGGATCGAGGCGGTCTTTACCGAGGGGAATCGCACGCAGCCGTGGGTGAGCCACGTGTTCACAGCGCGACGGGTGGGGGGACAGCTCAAGCCTATTGATCGCCACGAGATTGCCAGGGCCACCTATGCGACGGTAGCGGAGCTACAGGGGCGCATCCGCGACGTGCTGCTTGCCACCCGACGCCCGCTGCTGCGCTACCGCGTCTACCTCACCGATGAGACCATCGCAGCCATCCAGGGGCTGGCCACGACGGCCGGCGCGCATCCGTAGACGCTTAGACGTGGACGGGAACGGACCAGAGGTTGAGGGCGCCGGCCTCGTCGAAGGGGAGCTTGGCGCCAGCGTCGGTGATGTCGAGGCGAGGGTGGGACTCGGCGTCGTCGAGGAGCGAGGCGGAGATATAGAGGTCGCTCAACTCCAGCGTGTTGCGGATGACGACTACCCGCGCGTTCTGCGGGTCGCCGCGCCCGCAGGAGAGGATGCCGGCGGCAATCGTGTCCAGATCGGTGGGTAGGAAGGCTGGCAGCTTGATCCGCTGGACGCCGCCGATACCGGACGTGAAGCCGTTGATGTAGGTGGCGCGGAGGTCCAGCTTCTCGACCGCGCGGCGGGAGAGCAGGTCGGCGAGGCCGATGCCGGCGCCGTTACCGTGGGCCTCGTCGGTCAGGTCGAGGACGGCGACGATGCGGATGCGGGGACGCTTGAACTCGGGCACGTTGACAATCATCATGCGCCCAATGATGTTCGTGTCCATGCCCGTACCACTGATGTTTTTGCCCATTTCCTGGACGACGAGCACGTCAATCTCGTCGAAGGGGAGGGAAGCCATGAGGGAGCGGGCCTCGTTGAGCAGGCGGGTCTCGTGGGGACCGCCAATGCCGTCCGCCTCGACGAACTCCAGCTTGGCGGTTTCGTCGTAGGCGTTTTCGAGGATGGCGAGGGCACCGAGCACGTTGGCGTGCTGCACCATCACTCGTGCCGCCGGGGCGAGCGAGCGGCTCAGGCCGGCGGTGCCATAGGAGTGGATCATCTGCGCGCCGCGGTGCTTGCCCAAGCCGATGGTCATGATCTTGGCCAGGCCGCTCTCGATGTCGGCGCGGAAGTCGGTGTGTGGCTTCACGCGGCCGACGATGAGCAGCGCGTCGGCTTCCAGCGCGGTCGTGCTCATGTAGACCGCGGGCCCGTCCGGGAGCTGCCCAATCTGCCGCACGTCCATGGCCGAGACAATGGGCATGGCGGTGGTCCGCTCGGTGATGCCATAGGATTCCAGCACCTCCTCCTGCCCCGCGGCGGTCGCGCCGCCGTGGCTGCCCATGGCCGGGATGATGAACGGGTGCCCGCCGCGCTGCCGAATCTCGTTTCCCACGGCGCGCAGAATGACCGGGATGTTGGCGAGGCCGCGACTGCCGGCCGTGACGCCGACCCGCATCCCCGGCTCTATCCGGCCGTCCAATGCGGTGAGTTGGCGAGCGACCGCCGCATCAATGTCCCCGACATCGGGCGCGTCGAAGTGCTGCCGGACACGGTACATGGTGGGCAGTGGCGCTTCAACGTGCAGGTCCGTGACATGATCGAGCAAGGAAGATGTTGCCATCGCTGTTCCTCCCGGCTGCCGGCCCGCAGCCGCACTCTCGGGGTGGTCTATTCCAGACGGTTGCCTGCGACTATAGCAGAGCGCGGCGTTCCATACCTCACGCCTCTGCCCCGCCCCCCTATGGTCCCCCCGCTGTGCAGGGGGACGGGATCAGCGTGCTACATCCCTCGGCTTGACCTGTACTACCTCTGTCCTGTCAGGGTACTGGCGTTGGGGTATTATCGAGGCCGATATCGCTGGCGCTGAGGGGGCACTATGAAGATTGTCCGGCTGCCTACTTTGCCCCACGTCGCCGTCGTTACAGGTCTCGGTGGTCTAGTGGTCCTGGCCTGCTGGTGGTGGGCCAGTCCCACCTTCAATATCTGGGAGACGCATGATGGGCCAGTCCACCTCTTGCGGAGCTATGTCTTTGGGGACTTGCTCCAGCGCGGGGACTGGTTTCCGCGTTGGGCACCGGACCTCTATCTGGGCTATGGATACCCGGTCTTCAACTATGTCCCGCCGCTGCCCTACTACCTGGCAGTGCTGGGATACCTCCTCGGACTGGACCGCTATGGTGGGCTGCAGGCCGTCGGCGTCATCGCAGTCCTGTTGGGGACGGCCGGTGCCTTCAGTCTCGCGCGTGCCCTCTGGTCGTCTAGCGCGACAGGCTATCTATCGGCACTGGCCTACATCCTCGCTCCCTACCCCTTCCTATACAACCTTTACATCCGTGGCAATGTGCCAGAAGCGCTGGCGCTTGGTCTGCTGCCGTGGCTGCTCTGGGCGGCCTGGCGGTTGTGGCATGAGCCGCGATGGCCCCACGGGCTGCTGCTGACCCTGTTGACTGCGCTCCTCCTGCTCACGCACAACATCTCAGCGTTTCTCGGTGTGGGCCTGCTGACGGCCTGGCTGGTCAGTGTATTCATCAGCAGCACGCCCAGTGCCAGCAGGCTGCGACTGGCTCTAAGTACCACGCTTGGCACGATTTTGGCGGGGCTAGCTCTCAGTGCGTACTTCTGGCTGCCGGCATTGGGTGAGTTGGACTCCGTGTATATCGAGCACACGCATCAGGGCTTTCTCGATATCCACGATTGGTTGATCGACCCGCTCGGAGCGGTATCCAGCGACCAGTGGCCGGACTACCCTGGGACCGGCTTCGGGCCGGTCAATCTGCGCTGGACGTCCGACCTCGCCGATCGGGTGGCTGGCCCACGCAAGCCTTTGCCTCTCCAACTCGTGCTCTTGGCCGTAGTGGTTGGTGGCTTGGTGCCAGCGGCCCGTCGCAGCGACCGTCGCAATCTCTGTCTCCTGGCAGGCTGCGGCCTAGTGACGGTCGGCTGTTGGTTCTTGCTGACTACCTGGTCCGCAGCAATTTGGCCGCACGTCCCGCTGCTGCGGGACATCCGTTTTCCGTGGCGTTTGTACGGTCCGGCAGACCTCATGCTCGCTCTGGGCGCTGCTGGTGGCGTGCGGCTGCTTTGGCCTGAACGTGGAATGCGAACCAGCCGCGCGCACCTGCTGGTCGTTGCTGTCTTGAGTTGCTTCCTCATCGGGACGTCAGGCTGGGTGCTGAACACTCAGCCTTGGCCGGCGCTCAACGAAACCGGCCGGCGTGCGGGAGCGACGGAGCTGCGGGCAACGGAAGTGGGTAAGTATGATGATGGCACCGTTGACCTAGGCGAGTATCTGCCACGGGCAGTGCAGTATGCTCCCGGGGGTACAAGACCCATGATTCGGGGCCAGCGGTTGTATGAAGCCCTGGTTCCGGAGTTCTCATGGCTCGGGGGGCTGGTACGACCCCTTAAGGGCCGGCTTCAGATTACCGGCCTCTGGGCGCGGCCTACTGCGACCACGGTGGAGATACGTGCGGACACGCCTGCGACCCTGGCCTTCCATACGCTTGATTTCCCGGGCTGGCAACTGCACCTGGATGGGTATCCCATTGCCCACCGCACCGTGCCCCGTAGCGTCAAACAGGATGCCGAGCTAGGGTTCATCGTGGTGGACGTGCCGCGGGGTCGCCATCTCATCCACCTGGAGCTACGTCCCACGCCGCTGCGGGCGCTGGGCACGGGCCTCTCACTCCTGGCAGCCGCCGGGTTGGTGCTTGGCAGTCTCTTGGTCGTAGGGCGGCGTTGGCGCGCGCTGCTGAAGATATCGAACCCGGCTCGGAGCACGGCACGGACCGCGTGGCTGGCTGGCCAGACCCTCGTGCTCCTCGGAGCGGCCGGATTGGTCTTGGTCGTCAGCGCCCGGGCGCTGCGTTACGTGGCTGGACCGGACGATCAAGCGCGGACCGCCGATAGCCGCATCGTACTGGATTTTGCATTGGCAGCGGAGCGGGGACAGGCAGTGCTTGCCTCGCCGGACGGGTCGAGCCTGGGATCGTACATTGACCTCCGCTGGCTGCGGGTCGTAGATGAGGAGCGTTCTCGGCAAGTGCTGGTTCCCGAGGACCAGCGCTGGTGGCCGATTATCAATCGGCAGCGGCGGTGGCTGTATATGCACCCGCCAGCCACTATCACGGTCGGTGCAACCATCCCGCCAAGGGCCATCTTCCAAACGGGGCTGGCGGTGGACCCGGCGGTGTGGTACCGGCCAGAGGCCCATGGCGTGCGCTTTCTCCTGGAAGTCGCTACACCAGACGGCTGGAGTGTGCTCTTGAATCGGCACGTTGCGCCGCGGCAACGCGCTGCCGACCGCCGGTGGATTGACGAGGTGGTTGATCTCGGAGAATTGGCGGGCCAGACGGTGACGCTGCGGCTCCGCACTGAACCGGTAGCAACGCTGGCGTATGGCTGGGGTGGCTGGGCGGAGCCGCTGATCCTCGTGCGGGATACGGCGCGCTATGACTGAGGGCAACCACCTCGGCAGCTAGCCTACTGCACGTGCTGGCGGGGTGCTGGCGTTGGGGTATTATCGAGGCGGATATTGCCGGCATTGAGGGGGCGCGATGAAGATTACTGGCTTGCAGACGTATACGTTTTGGCGAGGCACTCGCAACGCGCTGCTGCTGAAGATGGAGACCGATGCGGGTATTCATGGGTGGGGCGAGGGCAGCATGGAGTGGATGGAGGACGTGGTTGCGGCCGCCATCCACAACTATCGCGAGCTGCTGATCGGCCGCAATCCGCTGGAAAATCTCAGCCTGGTTGACGATCTCACCCGGCGCTTCCCCTGGAAGGGTGGCCCGATTCTCGGCAGTGCGCTCTCGGCCATTGACATTGCGCTCTGGGATATTGTCGGCAAGGCGCGCGAGGCGCCGGTGTATGAACTGCTGGGAGGGGCGCGGCGCCGGAAGATGTGGGCCTATGCCAATTACACCTTCCTCGACGTGGATGAGGCGGTCCGGCAGGCGCAGCACTGGACGGGGCAGGGACTGACGGCGATGAAGGCCAATCCGGCCGAGCAGCGGCGCTGGCCGTGGGATCTGCGGGCGATTGACGAGACGGTGGCGGTGCTCGCGGCGCTGCGGGAGGCCACCGGGCCGCACGTGGACTATCTGCTGGACGCGCACGGCAGCCCCACACCGCTCTTAGCCGTGGCGCTGGCGGAGGCGATTGCTCCGTACCGGCCGATGTTCCTCGAAGAGCCAACTCAATGGGGCGACGTTGGCGCACTGGCGGAAGTGGCGCAAAAGAGTCCGGTGCCGATTGCTACGGGCGAGAAGCTGATGGCGCTGACCGAGTTCCGCGAACTGTGCGATGCTCGTGCTGCCGCTATTCTGCAACCGGACGTGTGTCACGCCTACGGGATCACGGGGCTACGCCGAATCGCCGAACTGGCGGAGTTGTACCAACTGTGGATTGCACCACACAATGCCAACGGCCCGGTGGGCACCGCCGCGGCGCTGCACGTGGACGCCGCCATCCACAACTTCTTGATTCAGGAAGGTGGGGGCAACTACCGCGAGTTTTTCTCGATCTTGCAGGAGCCGTATCCCTATGAGGTGGTGGACGGGTATTTTGAGCTGTCCGGTCGGCCGGGCCTGGGTGTGGAAGTAGACGAAGCGGCGCTGGCTGCGCTGCCGCCCCAGCGGATGCCGATACGGCAATACCGGCACGAGGATGGGAGCTGGTCGGGGTGGTAGTGGTACGGTGCTCGACTCCCTGATAGGCCAAAGCCGCACGGATAATGCCAGGTGTGGTGCGGCTCTGTCCTATCACCTCGCCATCGCTGACCGATAGCTCCGCATCGGCAGGATACCCCCGCAGACACGGGAAACGCCATGGCTGCGGCGGTGCCATAGTGGAGCAGGACCCCGCACCGTCGTACAGGCTCTATGGCTTGGACCGGATTAGTGACATGCGCTCCTGCGATGCTGCCTGCGATGCTGATGGAAGGAGAGAAGTACCCATGGGGACGAGGCACGCAGAGCCACAGGGGAAGGAGTTCACGCTCTCATTCGTAAGCATGGCCAGCTTTGCAGTCTTGCTGAGTGTCCCTGGTTCCTTAGGGACACGGGGCAGGTTCACGCGTGCAAGTGTGTGGTACCCGGTTCTCCGTCCGAAGAGTTGGCAAAGTCCTCCACAGTGTTTGCGGGGAGAGCCGTCTCGATCCAACACACATATGACCCTAGTGCAGCGACTTTCTCCCCGGAAGACCGTACCACTATTGGCTTCATTGTCAGTGCGGTGTGGAAGGGCGTTGTCTATGAAAAGATGTATGTCACCACTCCGCCAACTGGCGGAAGTTGTGGCTTCACCTTCGAAGAGGGGGAGGAGTACATCGTCTATGCTCACGATAGCGCTTCCGGTGACGGTGGGTATACCGTGAGCATTTGCAGTCGAACTGCGCTCCTCCGGCAGGCGCAAGCTGACATTGACGCGCTCGGCGAAGGTGACGCTCCTCGAGCCGGCACGGGCGGACCGGTGCCTGAGCAAGAAGTCGGATACGTGCGGGATGGTGACCTAGGGCAGACCTACGTCGTGGTGCGCCGTAGTGGTGACGGGCAGGTCGTGCGCCGCTGGATCGCGCCCGATAGCCCCTTGGGCTTCGCGGTGCCGTGGTCCGTTGTGGACACACTCCACACGTTCCCGGTGGAAGAGATCCTGGGGATTCCGTTGGACGCCCGGAAGCCATGGCCAAATCAACTGGTGCGGCGCTTCGACGGCAGCGATGATCGCATCCTGGCCTACGACGCGGAACTAGGGCAGTGGCGCCACGTGCCGGACATCGCGACCTTTCAGGCGCAGGGATACTATTGGTGCAACGTGACAGCGGCGGATGCGGGCTTCTTTGATCGGATCACGCTGGGACCGCCGTATCCGGCGAGCGGCGTGCTGCCCCGTGCGGACTACCCGGTGTGTCAGCCATAGTGTGGTGGCCGGTGGGGTTGGGGAGGCGCAGGCCGTGCCCCCCTATGGTCCCCCCGCTACGCAGGGGGACGTAGTTTCCCGCGTGCGCGGGAATGACGGGGGCCTGGGGTAGGTGCGCCGGTTTACCGCTTGCCGTCGAAGGAGATCACGAGCGTATCGCCCTCGAAGCGGGCGCCGGCAACGTCTTGCTGGGCGAGGACATAGGGCAAGACGATGTTGCGGCGGACGCTGCCGATCCGCACGACCAACTCCTCGCCGGTACGCAGCAGGCCGACCTCTTCTTTGGTAGCCAACGGCAAGGGCAGATGGAGCGTGTAGGTATCGCCGTCGCGCCGGACGACGTGGGAGCGGCCGGCGAAGTGCTTGGCCGCGGGGTCTTTGTCGGCAAAGAGGACTTGTCCCATCTGTTGCAGGCGCTCTAAGCCGACGACCTCTTCCTGGAACCAGGGGATCGTGACCAGAGGGATGGGCGCAAAGGCGTCGGCGATGTCGGCCAAGTGGCGTTGCTGGGCCGCCAGCCAGGCGCTGAAGTAGCCTTCCTGCGCCCCCGGAGGGAGCACGCGATTGCAGACGACCAAGTCGGTCTGATACTCGTACAAGTTGAGCTGCGTGAGCGTGCGTTGCGCTTCCTTGATGACCATTTTCTCCGGATTGAGCACCAGCCGCATACTGGCGTCGGGACCGACGAGCAGGTCGTGGAGCATTTCCAGGCGGCGGAACAGGTCTTCGACCGCGTCGAACACCGGCTCGTCCGGGACCGGGATGCCGGTCATCGGGCGCAGGATCGGGCGCACAACTTTGGCGACCTGGCGCTCCAGGGGCAGGATTTTCTCCAGCCACCAACGTCCGACCTCCGGGAACGTCAGTAGGCGCAGCGTTTCGGCGGTCGGGGCGCAGTCAACGATGATGATGTCGTAGTTGCCACTGCTATGGTGCTCGTTGATCCACAGCAGGCTGGCCAGTTCCTCCATGCCCGGCAGGACGGCGATCTCTTCCGAAACCACGTCGTCGAGGCCGCGCCAGGTGAACAGCGAGTGGAGCCACTCCTGGATGGTGCCCCAGTAGAGTTGCATGTTGTGGAAGATGTCCGTCTCTTGGCCCCAGAGCCGGGGTGCAATCTCAACCGGCTCGGCGCCGAGCGGCAGATCGAACGAGTCCGCGAGGCTGTGCGCCGGGTCGGTACTGAGCACGATGGTTCGGAGGCCCTGGGCGGCGCAATGCACGGCAGTCGCGGCGGCGACACTGGTCTTGCCGACGCCGCCCTTGCCGGTGTAGAGGATGATTCGCATGGTCGCTTTCCAGTCTCCTTAGGAGTAGTATATCCGGCCTGTTCGGCTGGCCCTACCGTCACCCCTGACCGGGACTCCGCCCCCCTATGGTCCCCCCGCAGGGCAGGGGGACGGGCGCGGCCGCCGGGGCCAAGCGTCCATGGCATACTCCTTGGCAACGTGCCGCGCTGCGGCGCAGTTATCGCGCTAGGGGTTTTTGCTCGATGCAAGATTGCAGTACCGCGCTAAAGCACCGGTCGAGTCGGTGGGATCGGTGTCTACGACGATGAATACTTCAACGCAGCGCGCCGCCCGGCGCTGGTACAAGGGGGAGTTGCACTTCCACTGCGAACGGAGCACGATGCCGGAGATGCTGGCGGCCTACCGGCGGCGGCGCTACGACTTCTGCGTTAGCACGGAGCACGATGCCGTCCACCAGCAGGCACCGTACTGCAGTCCGGACGGCCTTTGCCATCCGACGGACGGGACGAGAGCGGACCGGCCGCTGCTGCTCGTCGGTGGGTCGGAGATGAGTCTGACTATCCCCGGCGCCGCGGCGGACGGGGCAAACGCGGCCAACGGGAAGCCCGTTCACGTGGGCGCCTTTCCCCTGCGAGCGCCCGTAGAGAAACATGCCCCGACGTGGCCGATCTTCGCGGAGCTACGCCAATTGGACCGGCCGCCGATCATCGTGGTCAATCATCCGCTGGCCGGGGCGCCGGAGCGGCATTGGTCGGCGGACGACGTGTGCGCGGCCATTGGGCACGGTGCGACACACATGGAGCTGAACCCCCGCAATCACGGTATCGAGGGTGGTCTCCGCCTCTGGGATGAGGTGTTGAGCCGGGGGCAGCGGGTCTACGGCGTCCTGACCAACGACGCGCATGAAGTGACGAACATCGGACGCTATGGCGCGACGCTGGTGCAGGCTGCGGCGCTCACGGCCGAGGACATCGTGGCCGGGCTGCGGCGGGGCGCGTGCTACGCCCTGGAATCGGGCTGCCGGGCGCGGCTGAGTCACGTGCGGCGAGACGGTCGGGAGATCGCGGCCGCCGTCACTGACGCGGAGGAACTGCACTTCATCGGTGCTGAGGGCCGTATCTTGCATTCCGAGTATGCGGCGGCCAGGCACTACCGGGTGCCCGCAGGGGAGCACTACGTGCGGGTCGAGGCCGTAGACGACGGCGGGCGGCGGCTGTTCACGCAGCCGGTCTGGCTGGACGATGAGTAGCGGGAGCAGGCGGTAGTCCGCCGTCCGCCGGTCATGGAGCAGCATGGACACCTCTGAGCCGGATATTGTGCTCGGCCAACGCACGCGCTGGCTATGCATGGTCGCCGGGCTGCTGGCGGTGGCCGGCGGCATAGCAATCCTGGCGGTCGGTCGCGGGGGAGCGGCCGTTACGGCGGGCATGGGGCTGCTGTTCGCGGGGGCCGGGGCGGTGTGGCTCGCCACCGCCGCGCCGCGGCCGGCCACCTGAAGCCGGGCGGCGGACTGTAAACTCTCTGCCGGCATTGTGTGGGCACGTTGATTCCAGAGTTGAAACCGGCGCTGCGCTGGGTAGGTCAAAGCAGTGGAGGGACGGAATGACTCGTAATATGCTTGCGCGGCGGCCGATGAGGCTCCAATGGGTCGCTGTCGTGCTGGGGATGTTGGCGCTCGTGCTCTTCGCATCACCGGCTCACGCAGCCGAGTTTCGCGGCGGTGAAGACACGGTACGGATCGGCGCCAACGAAACCATAGACGGGGACCTGTTCGTCGGCGGGACAACGATCATCATTGAGGGCACGGTCAACGGGGACGTGTTCGCGGCCGGCACGACGATCACGATTCGTGGGCCGGTCAACGGCAGCGTGAATGCCGCCGGTACACGCATCGAGATCGAGGGGCCGATTGAACGCGGGGTCCGCGTTGCTGGGCAGGAGGTCGTCATTGCCGCAGCGGTCGGCCGCGATCTGATCGTCTTGGGACAAACGGTCGAGGTCACGGACGCCGGGAGTGTGGGCGGGGACGCCCTCTTCGGTGCCAGCGAGATCACGCTCGCTGGCGATGTCGGGCGGCGGGTGCTGGGCGGCGCTGATACGCTCCGTCTGGCGGCTGCCGTCGGTGAGGGTGTAGACGTGGAGGTCAACAACCTCGTGGTCGAGCCGAGTGCCCGGATCACCGGCGACCTACGCTACCGTAGCGACAATGAAGCGCAGGTAGCCGCCGGTACCGTGACGGGGCAGGTGGTGCGCGAGGCGGCGCGGGCCGACTTCTCGGTCGACGCCGGCGAGGCCACCCGCGATACAGTTCGCGGGAGCGTGGCGCGGATCGTGGTGCTGGCGCTCCTCGGTCTCTTGCTCCTCGCTGCGGGCCGCAACTGGATGGAGCGTGCCACGAGGCAGATGATGCAGCGGCCCGTGGCGAGCCTGGTGATGGGTGTGGTTGTAAGCATTGCCACGGTGCCGGCGATCATCATTGTCGGGGGTATTGTGCTGGTGGTCTTCGGGTTGGTGTTCGGCGCCGGTGGCGTCCTGGCCACGATACCGTTGCCGCTCGCCGGTCTGGGCCTCTATGCGCTGGCGCTCTTTATCAGCCCGGTGTTCGTGGCCTTGCTCATCGGGCGCCTGCTGACGGGGCGCTTCAGCGGAACCGGCTTCTTGGCACTGCTGATCGGACTGATCGTGCTCGCGGTGCTGGGGGCCATCCCCTACGTCGGCTGGGTGGTCACCGGCTTGGCCACGGCGCTCGGTCTGGGTGGCGCGTTGCTGGCCGGCCGGGGGGCGGCGCAGCCGGCAGGCTCGTCCTAGATGACGAGGGCAGCCAGAATCGTCGTCTCCCGGCGGAGCGGGGGGGCTAAAGGGGGCCGGTATGGCACCTACCCCCGGCCCCTCCCCTGATGAGGATTGCCAACTTAATCGGGTAGTGGGGTGTAGCCCCCCTATGGTCCCCCCGCTGCGGCGGGGGGACGTGCATTTCCAGTTGGCCGGATCAGGCCAGCGGTGGCACCTCGATGCCGGTGGGGTCAATGGCGACGTGGCCGACGCAGTTGCGCCAGGCGGTGTAGCCCGCCTGCTGCAAGACGGCCACCGCCCGCTCGACGTAGCCTTCTCGATCCAGCTGCGCGGCAACTTCGACGCCCAGGCCCATCACTTCCGGGGTCAAGCCCTCCCTGGTGAAGCGGAGGTAACCGGTGTCGTCACGCGCAAACAGATCGTGCTCCGCGAGCAGTTGGTCGAGCCGCGCGTCGAAATCCTGCCGGAACGGATCGTCGGACCGGAGCGTGCCGACCAGCCGTGCCAACAGGCCGGTGTCGTAATCGTCATCGTAGATGGAATACCAGGGAACCGGAGTGACATACGGACGGAGGTTCTCGATACTGAAGGCAAACTCTTTCGCCACGAGGTGCTCCCCCTCGCGTCGGTAGACGGTGTACCGGCTTTCGAGTGAGTGGAGCCAATTCACGCCACACAGGAACACGCCGCCCAGCTTGAGAACATCGCCGGCCCAGTCCACGGTCTGCTGACGGAAAGCGCGGTCGAAGTACATCAGCACGTTGAAGCAGCGGACGACGTCGAGATCACCGACGGCGCTGTCCCCAATACGGCCCCGCCGGAACGTCAGGTTGGGGCGCTCGTACTCGCCGATGACGTACTTCACGAGCTTGGCGCCGTCCTGCTCCACGGTGGCCAGCGTTTCTGCATCGCCCGCCGGCAGCGCGGCCAGCAGTTGACGCTGCAACCCGGTAAAGCGTGCTACCGTGGCGGCGGCATCCTGGAGCAAGGCAGCGTAGCGTTCGGCGTCGGGAATTCCCGCTTGAAAATACTCCAGTTTGCCCTCCTGATCGAAGGTGGCGTAGTCCCCCTGCTCGTCATAGACGATGTAGTACGGTAGTAGCGGGTCCAGCCCCGTGATGCGGTAGCTGGGCAGGCGGGCCGCCGTCTCGACGGTCGTCGCCGGCGGAAAGCCACAGCCGATGTCGAGCAAGGTCGGCTCCGCGGTGGCCTCCCTCCAGGGGGTGTCATCAATATAGGTATCAATCTTCTCGTGCCGCCCGGGGTGGGTGAGCGGCGGGACCATGCCGCCCCAGGCGCCGGGGACCAGTCCCGGGAAGATCGTGCCGATGATGAAGGCGAGCGAGTCGGAGAAGTCGGATGCTCCGAAACGCGCTATGCCCATGTACTTGCACATGCGCTCCACAACGGTCTGCACCTCGGCGCTCTGCTGTGGCAGGCCGGCCAGTGCTCCCAGCACCGTCGGCGAGAGCCGTCCGTCGAAGTACGTCTTATTCAACCGCTCGACCAGGTTGTCCATGCGTGCCTCCTTGTAGGTAGGAGTGGGTGTCCTTCGCGCTCGGCGGTAGTCGGTGGTGAAGCCCCCCACGCCGCCGCTCGCTACAGCATACCGTAGCCCGGCGCGTCGCTGCGGGGGCGGCGCGTCACTGGTGTGAGAGTCGTGTAACGCCGCGAATGCCGATGGCCAAGCGCGTTGCCCAACCGGGGACTTCAGAGTACCATGTTAGGTTGAGGTGCCACGTCGTATTGGCGCAGGGTGGGTGGAACCCGGGGGGAGAGCCATGAAGGCAGTCGTGATGGCCGGCGGCGAGGGATCGCGGCTCCGTCCCCTGACCATCGGCCGGCCGAAACCGTTGGTGCCGATCCTCAACGTGCCGGTGCTCCAGCATATTTTCGGGCTGCTGCGGCGGCACGGCATTACCGAGATCGTGGTCACGGTGCAATACCTCGGTAACTTGATTCAGGACTATTTCGGCGAAGGCCAGGACTTTGGAGTCTCAATTACCTACTCTATCGAGGACTCCCCCCTCGGCACCGCCGGCAGTGTGCGACATGCCGCCGACTTGCTGACGGAGCCTTTCCTGGTCATCAGCGGCGATGCGTTGACCGATTTCGACCTCCAAGCGGCGATAGCGTTCCATCGGCAACAGCAGGCGATGGCTACGCTGGTCCTCCATCGGGTGCCCAATCCGTTGGAGTATGGGGTGGTGATTCTCGGTGAAGACAATCGGGTGACGCAGTTCCTGGAGAAGCCGAGTTGGGGCGAGGTGTTCAGCGATACGGTCAACACGGGGATGTACGTCCTCGATCCGGACATCTTCCGCTACGTGCCCAAGGACAAGATGGTGGACTGGAGCCAGGACGTTTTTCCGCAACTGCTGCAGAACGGCGATCCGATGGTTGGCTACGTGGCCGAGGGGTACTGGCGAGACATCGGCGACCTCGGTGAGTACATGCGGAGCAACGCCGATATGCTCCACGGACAGACTGGTCTCGACGTACACGGCGTCGTGCGGGAGAGCAATCTTTGGATCACCCCGGACAGCCGGCCGAGCATTGATCCGAGCGCCCAGCTCTATGGGCCGGTGTACCTTGGTAAGAACGTCGAAATCCGCGAGGACACGGTGGTCCACGGTCCGACCGTGATCGGTGACTATACGATTGTCGAGCCGCGGGCACACATTGATCGCTCGGTGATCTGGGCCAACTGCTATCTGGGCGCTGGCACGAATCTCCACGGGGCGCTGATTGGCCGCCAGTGTTTGCTCAAGAACGGCGCGGCGGTGTTCGAGGGCGCCGTCGTCGGAGACGGATGTACGCTGGGCGAGGGCGCGATAATCCGGCCGAAGGTCAAGCTGTGGCCGGACAAGGTGGTGGACGATGGCGCCACCGTGAGCCAGAGCATCATCTGGGGTCAGCAGGGGCGCCGCACCATCTTCGGAAGCTCCGGTGTCACCGGGCTGTCCAACGTCGAGTTGGTGCCGGAGTTCGCGGCGCGGCTCGGCGCTGCCTACGGCTCGACGCTCCCCATCGGCGCTCGCGTCACCGTCAACCGCGATCTCTCCCGCCCGGCCCGCATGTTGAAGCGGGCGCTGATCTCCGGGTTGCCGTCGGCGGCGGTGGACGTGCTCGATATTGGAAGCCAGCCCATTCCGGTGGCCCGCTACGAGACGCAGCAGTCCGCGGTCGCCGGTGGCATTCACGTGCGGACCTCACCCCATGACCACCGGATGGTGGACATCAAGATTCTCGGTAGCGATGGGCTGAACAGCCCGAAGAGTGCCGAGCGCAAGGTCGAGACGGTCTTCTTCCGGGAGGACTTCCGGCGGGTTTCGCCGGAAGAGATCGGCAGCATCACCGTGATTGGCGAGCCGGTAACGCTGCGCTATCGCCAGGCGTTCCGCCGTCACGTCGAGGAGGAGGTACTCAGCCGCAGCGGGGGGCGTTTGGTCCTGGACTACAGTCTGGGCACGGCCTCGGCCGTCTTGCAGCCGTTGCTGGCTACGCTGGGCGTGGCCTCCATCCCGATCAACGCCGCCACGGGCCAGCCGTTCAGCGTGCGTAGCCTGCCTGACGTTGAGAGCGACCGCCGGCAACTGGCCCAGATCACCGCCACCGTCGGCGCTACCTTTGGGGGGCTGTTTGACCACGATGGCAAGTCCGTTACCCTCGTGGACGAGCAGGGGCATGAGCTCGCCGGCATGACCGCGCTGGCCGCCTTTGCGGTGCTGGTGTGGCGTACCGTGCCCGGCGCCACGGTCGGCGTGCCCGTCACGGCGCCGCTCGTCTTCGAGCACCTCGCCGACAAGCTCGGCGGTCACGTGCGTCGCACCCGTGCTACACCGGATGCGCTTATGGCCAGCGGAGCGGCGACCGAGCCGCCGGACTTTCTGGGCGATGGTCAAGGTGGCTACATCTTTCCGGAGTTCCATCCTGGCTTCGATGCAATGATGGCCAGCGTGCGGTTATTGCAATGCCTCACGCAGGAGGGTGTCAGACTCTCGGAGGTGATCGCTGCGCTGCCGCCATTTCACATGGGTCATGCTGAGGTCGAGGGTCCGTGGGAATCGAAAGGGAAGGTGATGCGTGCCCTGCATCAGCGCGCACGCGAGCACAACCGCAATCGGGATGTCGCGCAGATAGACGGGGTGCGGTTTGACCTGGACGATCAGTGGAGCCTAGTGCTCCCGGACCCGGACCGACCGCTATTCCGAATCTATACCGAGGCGCCGTCGTCACAGCAGGCGAGTGCGCTGGCCGACGAGTATGCGGAGCTGGTGCGCGAGTTGGCGTAGTGGTGGATACGGAGCGTTTTACTTCGAGCCTATGATTTCGAGTCGTATCGCGAGCGCCTGGCACCGGGTCCGGCGTTGGTCGGCCTGGTTCTTGCAGGGTCGGTACCTGCTGCTGGCACGTCTGCTGGGGATGCACCCGGAGCCGGGGGCGGCCGGCAAACGGGGGACGGTGTTCATTGAGATTGACGGTCTGGGACACGACCACCTCCGCTCCGCCCTGCGCCTAGGCTATATGCCATTCCTGCGTGATTTGCTTGACCGCGACCTCTATCGGCGTTATCGCTGGCGCTGCGGGCTGGTGGCCGACACGCCGGCCGCGCAGAGCGGGCTGCTCTACGGGACGACCGACGGCATCGTCGGCTTCTATTGGTTTGACCGGGCGACCCAGAAGCGGATTGTCGGGGCCAATCCGGTGGATATGCGCCGCGAGGAGCGGCGGCTGGCGGCGACGCATCGCGGGCTACTGACGGGTGGCAGCAGCTACGCGAGCATCATCTCCGGGGGCGCGCGGTGGAACGTGCTGACCATCGCTGGCACCAGCGCACACTGGTATCGCCCCGGTCAGGCACTGCTGAGGACGCTCACTATCTTACTGCTCAACCCCGGCAAGGTGCTCCGGTTTCTCTTCGATGCCGCTTGGGAGATTGTGCAGGAGATCGAGGATACGGTGTGGAGTTTGCTGAAGCGCCATCGCCGCTTCGGTATTGATGCGTTTCCTTTCATCCGCCTGTTGCTGAACATCCTCCCGCGCGAGATCGTCGCCACCGGCACGCGGCTGGACATGCTGCGCGGCGTGCCGGTGATCTATAGCTGCTTCATCGGCTACGACATACTCGGTCATCGGAGCGGCCCCACGGCACGCACGGCGCTGCGCTCTCTGCGTGGGATTGACAGTGCCATCGGCAAAATCTTCGAGGCCCGGCAGCGGTGTGAGCGGGAGTACGACATCGTTGTGTTGAGTGACCATGGCATGACCCCGGCGCGGCCGTTCGCGCAGGCCTTTGGCGAAAGCCTGGAGGACTGGGTAAACCGGTGGTGGAACACCAAGTCGCGCTACCCCTCCCCGCAGAAAGCCCGCTGGATTGCGCGCCGCCGACTGCCCCGGCAGGGTGCCGGCTGGCTGAACACCTGGGGCCGGATTGGCGCGATGATCCTCGAGTTGGGTAGTGCCGGGGCGATCAAGCTCGGCGAGCGCTTCTTTGTGGACCCCGGCGAGTTGCAGTCCCGACCGCACGTGCTGGTGGTTCCTTGCGGCTCGCTGGCGCAGATTTGGGTGCGCGGGTTCGAGCGGCGGCTGTATCGCGCCGAGATCGAGCAGCTGGCACCCGGTTTCCTGGCTGCGCTGGCGGCGCAGGAGGGGATTGCGCTCGTCATCATACGTGAGGAAGCGGCGCTGGCGGTTGTGGGGCGCGAAGGGTCGTTGCGGCTCCGACTGCCGTCGAACGACGATGAGGGGCTGCGTAGCGTCTGGCAGCAGCCGCTCGACGACCTGATCCTCTCCCAGGAGGGCACCAACCCCCTGCTGCGCTACGAAGAGCCAGCCGTCGTGCTGCGCCAGCTCGTCAGCTTTGCCCGCATGGAGGCCTGCGGGGATATCATCTGCCTAGCGGACATCTGGCGCCCGGCCGAGCGCCGGGGCCGGGACTCGGAGGTGCATACTTATGCGTTCGAGCAGCAGGCCGGGTGTCACGCGGCGGTCGGTGGCGATCAGTCCTATCCGTTCCTGCTGCTGCCCAGCCATCTCACGTTCGATCCTGAGACGGTCGGTGAAGCGGTGCATATCCATCGGGTCCTGGCCGGGATTGTTGATCCGTCTCGGCGGCAGGAGCCGGTTGCGCCCATAGCCACAACCCCGGCACCCGCGGGTGTGGGGCACAATGGCACGGCGGTGCCCCCGTCGCTCTCGCCGGCGGAGCGGTTCCGGGACGACGGCGGGTAGGCAGCGGCCACGAGGGGTGTCAGCCCCCCTATAGTCCCCCCGCCCAGCGGGAGGACGAGCGCGGCGTGTTGGACCTCCGCCTGTCCAGAGCACGGCGCTCACGTATTACGAGTGGGGAGTTACGATGAGCCAACCGCAACGACAGCGCCCGCAGGGCGCCGACTTGATTGCCGAGATGGCTGCGACCGGGCTAGTCCCGGGGATGGTGGCGCTGTGGAACCTGGGCCAGGCCAGTATCGCGCTCAAGGGCGACCGAATGGTGTACGTTGATCCGTTTCTGTCGGGGCACCTGGAGGCGCTGATGGAGCGGGAGGGGCGGCCGATGCCCCGCCTGTGGCAGCCGCCGCTGCGACCTGCGGACGTGACCAACGCCGACCTTGTACTCATCACCCATGACCATGCCGATCACCTGGACCCCGGCACGATCCCCGCCTTGGCAGCGGCCTCGCCGGCGGCGCAGTTTGCCGCGCCGGCTACTGGGCGGGCGGCGCTGGCAGAGCTAGGTATCGCGGCCGAGCGCACCATCGTCGCGGAAAGCGACCGGCCGCTGCCGTCGGACCGGGTGCGGGTCACGCCGATTCCGGCGGCACACTACGACCTCGACCCCAGCCGTTATCTGGGCTACGTCATCGAGATGAACGGGGTGCGTATCTATCATCCTGGCGACACGGTGCTGTACGAGGGCATGGTGGAACGGCTCCAACGGCTGGCGGTGGACATTGCGCTCCTCCCGATCAACGGCCGGGACTGGTTCCGGGAGCAGCAGGACATTATCGGCAACTTCTCATACCGGGAGGCAGCCGACCTCGGCGTGGCGATAGGCGCGGACCTGATTATCCCCATTCACTACGGCATGTTCGCCGCGAACACCGTGCGGGTCGCGCACTTCGTGGACTATTTGACCGACTACTACCCGGAGCAGCGCTTCCACATCCTGGCCCGCAACGAGCGGTTCATCTATGTGTCGTAGCGCCGAACGGGGCCACCCGGCCCATGCGTGACCGCCCGGCAGCGCCCGTCGCGCTGACGGGCTTGTACCTCGGAGTGTTCATCGGCCCGCTGATGGGCGGCGTGACCAATGTGATGCTGCCGGTGCTGCGGGACGACTTCACGGCGACCCTCGGACAGGTGACGGCGGTTGTCTCGGCCTACATGGTGCCGTTCGTGCTCTTGCAGCTCGTCTCCGGCACCATTGCCGACCGCTTCTCCCGCGGCGGCACGGTAACGGGCGGCTGCGCGGCGTTTGCCGTCGGCGCGGCGCTGGCGGGCGCCGCGCCAAACATCGAGCTGTTTCTGGCCGCCCGCGTGGTTCAGGGCGCCGCCAATGCCTTTGTGACGCCGATCATCATGGCGACGCTGGGCGACGTGGTGCCGGCGCAGCGTCTGGGACGGGCGCTGGGGCTGTTCACGACGGTCAACACCGCCGGTCTCCTGCTGGCGCCGCTGCTCGGTGGCGCCTTTGCCGAGACGAACTGGCGGCTGGTGTACGTGCTGCTCACGGCCGTCTGTACGGCGTTGGCGGCGTACTACGCCTGGTGGTATCTCCGCCTACGGGTGTCGGCACCGCGAGCCAAGCGGCCGAGCAGCACCGGCCTGGCAGTGCTTGTGCGCGGTCTGGCGAACCGCCGCCTGGTGCTGCTCTGTGTGGCTGGCTGGCTCGGTTACGTGGGGATCAACGGAATCCCGTTCATCGTGGCCCTCCACCTGGAGGCCGCCATGCAGTTGGGTGCGGTCCAGAACGGCGCCATCCTCGCCGGCTTCGGGCTGGCGGGGATGCTGGCAGCGCCGTGGGGTGGACGGGCGGCCGACCGTTGGGGGCGGCGCACGGTCGTCGTCGCTGGCACGGTGGCTACCGCGCTCTGCACCGCGGCCCTTGTGGTTGCACCGGGGCCGTGGACGTTCGCGGCCGGGTATCTGGCCGCGGGTGGCGCGGCAGCGTTCATGTGGTCCGGCCTGCACACGATGGCGGTCGAGGCCTTGCCGGCGCAACGCGGCGGCGCCAGCTCGGTGTACAACACGTTTCGATTTGCCGGGGCGGCCTGTGCGCCGGTGCTCTATACGCCGTTGTATGCCGCTGCCGGGGCCGGGCCGGTCTATTGGGCGGCGGCCGGAGTATCGCTGCTGATCGTGCTGCCCATTGCCTGGCACCGCCCCGCGCCGGCCGAACGACCGGCCGAGACATAGCGCGAGCGTGAGCGGTAGGCTGTTTCCCTGACAAGGGTAGGTTTTCGGCGGGCGGCCAGGGGCGGGGCGCGCGAGTGTGGTGCGCGTGGGACGCCCGCGCCCGCGGTGGCCGGCGGCGGGCGGGTCGGTACCTGGATAGCAGGATGCACTTGGTGAGTGGTGGAGTGGGCGGCATGTCTGGATTCCCGCTTTCGCGGGAATGACGAGGCGATGAAGCGGAAATGTCGGTAGATGCGGGCGTGGGGAGTGGCAGTGACGCGGAGCAAGACTATCCGGAGTAGCCGGCTCGCAGGAGCCGGCACGGGGGCGGTGGTCAGTGGCACACTACGGCCGGCGCTTGCCGGGCCACCGCCAGCGTCAGCGTGGCCTGGCGACGCCATGGGCGCGGCGTAGGGTCGGACATGACCCGACGCCTGGGGCAAGGACGTGGCACCGGACCGGTTGTAGGCCGGCGCCGTGAGCAAGGGCGTGGCACGGGACCGGTGATGGTCCGGTGCCGGCGGCAACGGCAGCACGGCCGCGCCACCGCACGCGGCCGGCACAGCGGTGCCCGGCGCTCCAGGATAGTCTTGCATCTACCACTCCCGTCGGAGGCTGCATATCGGACCGGGGTGGGAGATGACAACGGTCTTGGGGTCCATTTGTAGGATCACGGGCGGTCGTCTTGCCGGCGCACTAGCTGGGAGGGCCAAGTCGTGCTAGAATGGGGACACGGTGCCGGTCCCCGGCGATGCCCGGCACCGACGGGGAGTGGCGCAGCCTGGTAGCGCACTTGACTGGGGGTCAAGAGGCCGCCGGTTCAAATCCGGCCTCCCCGACCATTGCTGAGAGATGGCAGTCTTGGTATTTCTTATCCCAATCGCACCTATGCACGCAACCGTGGCCGCTGGGTGTCTACGTCGCACATGCCATCCATGCCTCCTGTGCATGACGGCAGTTGCGATCTGATGCGTGTCCCTAGGGCACTATGCGCGAACTATTCTCTGTGATGCCAGTCACAAGGAGGACTAGGATGACCGTGCTCAACTGGTACCAAGTCGAGGACCCACGCACGCAGGATGTCTACTTCTTGGATGGCGAGAAAGGCAATCTCGTGCCGGGGCCTGATTACGTGATCATTGAAGTGGGTTCTACCGAGTTCATCCCATTGACGGTGTCATCGGCAGGAATAGCTTTGGCTGCTGATAGCACCCTGCTCTGCAAGAATCAACAGACTGCAATACGTGTGTGCAGGCATCATACCGGGCATGCAACAGGAACCGAGGCAGTAGTTGGTCGGTACCCGGTTGATGCCCAGTTGCATACCACCAGGCTCGATGAAGCAATTGCCCTCCATGCACTCCAGATTGACGACAGTGCTGCGGCCATAGAAGTGGACGTTGCCGAGAGATCAGTTGGGTTGCTCAATAGGCAGCCGTTCTATGGTGACCTTGAAGACGCGAAGGCATTGTGTGAATCACGAGTCCTTATCAGGAGAGGGCCCAGAAAAGATCCTCGAGGTGTGGGGTTTCACCCAACTAGCCACCGTTGCTCTTGAGGCGGCCAGACTGAACAAGAGCCTTGACTTGGCAAAGTCACGGCGGCCACCCCGGCCTCTCGGTATCACTGGAACTACCTACTCGTCGCGGCGTGTGTGTGAGCGGCTAGAATTGATGCAGAGCTTTCACCATGGTCGCTGAATCACCCATTGCCGTTCAAATGCAGCCGTTGCATCCGATCTAGGTGCCGTGTGAGGATTGAAGCTCCGAGGTGAAGAGAGGCTGAGTATGGAGAAGCTACGGGCGCGGATCAAGCGCTTTGAGCGCGAGCTACATATCCTGGGCATGGTCCTGGTGATCGGGGCTGTGCTCGGCGTCGGCGGGTGGCTGGCCGGGAGCGGCGAGGCGGGCACACCGGCACCGGCGGCGACGGTGACCATCGTGCAGCCGGTAGCGGAGGGGACACCGAACCCGGAGGACTGTGCCTGCTCCGCCGAGGAAGGCAGGTGAGCGTTTCCAGTGACGGCAGGCGCAGCAGTAACCAGCGAGGCAGGGTCTCTCCCCGCCATTCCCACGCCCGCGGCAATCCCCGTGACTCCGCCGCAGCGGGGGCACTATAGGGGGTGCAACAATCCCCCTCTACTGCCCGCTACTCCTCCGTCCCCATCGGCTGCACCTCCAACAGCGCCCGCTGGTGCTCCGTTACCCGCGCCAGCAGCTCTGCCGATATTTCCGGCCCACCGGTCCAATCGGTAATCCAGCACGGGCTGTAGGCAAAGTACAGCGTCCGCCGGGGCCGCGCGGTGCGTTTCGGCTCCGAGCCGTGTGTGGTCGCCTCCGTGAAGATGATCGCGTCGCCGGCGCGGCACGGCACTGGCTCGCGCACCGGAATGTCCTCCGGCTCGATCCCATACGGGTTCGGGAAGTTGCTCTTGTGGCTGCCGGGGATGGCCGAAAAACAGCCATCCTCGATCTCCTGGTCGGTCAGAGGATACACCACCTTCACCAGTGTCGAGTAGAACTCCCCGTTATGCACCCGAAACTGGCACGACGGCCTGACCGGCGTGTTGCCCAAGTGGAATGCGGTCCGCCCTTCAGTGTGGTAGCGCATGATCCCGTACTCATGATTGAGCCGGATGCGCGTCCCGACCATCTCCCGCACCAGCGGGATGATCGGCTCCGGGTCAATCAGTGCCTCGAACGGACCACCCAACTCCTTCATGTTGTTGATGTAGATGTCCGGCTCGTGGCGCTCGCTGAACCGCACCAGTGGCGGCAGGTTATCGGGGCGTGTCTCCACCCGGTCAATCACCGCGTTCAGCGCCGCCACGTGCTCCGCCGATAGCACGTTCCGCAGCACCAGGTACCCCTTGAGGTCGAAGAAATAGCGTTGCTCTTCCGTCATCCTGCCCCTCCGTTTCCCCTCCGACCGGCCACTGACCACCGGCCACCGGCCACTAATCTAGCTGCTCCGGCCGCTCCCACTTTCCACTGAAGCCGGGCACGTGCTCTACGCGCAGCTCGTTCGCTGCCATATTGAACGTGGCGTGCACGCCGTTCGCAAACTCCACCTGCTGCAATGCGCGGTCCCCTGACAGAAAGCGATGCCCGACCATCTCCGCAGTGGCAATCGCGCCGTAGAAGTCGCGCCAGCGCCGCAGCCAGTCCAGCTTCCTCGGCAACATGCCTCGACTCAGGTCACCGAGCGGCACTTCGCCACCGGGCAGCCAGTTGTATGCCGGCGCCGCCGCATACAGCAGTTCGTACAGCCGCGGCGTGCGGTCTGCCCACCAGTCATAGCCGGCCGAATAGAGCGCGTAGCCGCCGCCGGAGAAGCCGGCGGAAAAGCAGTCGTGGAACACCAGTTGGAACAGGGGCACCGGTTCGCCGACGGGTGCCGGCGCTCCCTGCACCGGCGTATTGGTGAGCCGATCACTCGACCAGTCGGTGAAGAAATAGTAGTCGCAGTCGGCTATACACCAGAAGCGCGCCAACTCCCCGGCCGGTACGATTCCCCGCCGCCGCGTCTCGGCAAAGGCCGCGTTCTGCGCCTCATACGTCATGCGGCGCGTGACCGGATGCTGTGCCGAGAAGTCTTCCGCCAGCGCACCGAACGCCGCATAGCCGTCGAAGTAGAGCGTATCCAGACTCAGCCCCTGCGCCGCGAGGTGATCGAGTCCCCGCCTGAGCCGGTCAACCGCGTCGTGGGCGCTCAGGTCGTGGAGGGGCCGGCCATCCGCATCGCGTGGCCAGCGGTCCTCGTCATAGTCCGGCCCCTCCGGCTCTTGACTGCGCGGGGCGATGAACCCCTGGATGCTACACCCCCGCTGATGCACCGCATCCGCCAGCCCGACCAGCGTCTCCCAGCCGCCCGGCACCGGCGTCTCCAGCAGCAGCGACTGCCAGCCGGATGTTGCGTTCGTGGGCAGGCTCCGTTCAGGCGCATAGCCAATTGCAGACCACTTCGGGAAAAAGAACTTGATCGCAAATCCCAATTCGCGGAGTGCCTGCAAGTCATCGAGCACCCCCGGCCCGTCGTCGGGATTCCAGGTCGGCCACCGGTAGAGCACCGCATTGAGATCGTTCCGCAGATCGGGGTTGTCGGCCGCCTTCTCTTCCAGCGTCTGCAGCAGCCCCTCGCGACGCGCTTGCTCCCGATACATCTTGGCCATCCCCACGTAGTCCAGCCCCCCAGCAAACTGCACGCGGAATCGGCGCCGGTAGGCCAGCTTACCCAGACTGCCCCGCCAGTGGAACGCCAGCGCCGACCGCTCGCCCGGCGCGTGGTCCGCCTCCACCTCGCAGTCCCACCACGTATCCACCAGCACGCACAGCGCATCCTCCCCCCGCACGATCCCGAACAGCGGCAGCGTCCAGCGCGCGCCGATATAGCCGCCCACGTGCCCCCGCCCCGGCAACTCGTCCGGGCAATCCGCCGGGATCAGATACCCTGACCCATGCGGCAGCACCAGATACCCCCCGGCCGAGACCGGCTTCTCGATCCGGTAAAGGTCCTCCAGGCTCACGACAACGTCCCTACCGCCGACCTGCGCCGCCTCAATCAGCAGCTCGTCCGCAGCCGGTGCCACCTCCCGGCCGTGACCATCGAGCACAGGCTCGTTCTGCCCCACCGCGAAGGTCAGGCCCACCACGACATCGGTACCCGCAAAGCCGCTCAACCGCACGGTATGGCCGCGATGCGTGCCATCGTCGAACGGCCTGAGCGCGGCCTGCGCCTGCGCCAACGGCAGCTGCCGGGTCGGATCGTCACCCCTGCGGACCGTCATGGTAGGCGGCTGCGTTGACGACGTGGCCCACAGCGTGCGCCCGTCCCGCCGCCGCACCGTCAAGCTCAAGTCCTCATTCACCCGAATGAAGGTCTCAGCACCGGTCACGTAGAACTCTTGCATGTTCGCTCCCCCCTCCGCACCGCATACGTCATCGCGCCGAGACTGCACCCTCACTGGCGCCCATTCTGCCATCCTGGCGGGTACGGCCTGCTGAGAAGCGACTGTTGTTCGCCGCTCCTTGCCGGAGAGAGCATTAATGCCTCATTGGGCACAGATCTCTTCTGGCAAGAAGCCGTCTGTGAGTAGGCCGCAAGATGGTGTTATCGTATCCTGGCCCACTGCTTGTTGTGTAAACCTTTCCTCGCGGGTTGCTTATCAATTGCCTATTTCCGAAATCCTGTTGCAGGTCGCCATCATTGGAATACAGGAGGCGGGCGCCACTCACCTGAGCCAAAGCAAGAACATGTGGATCATTTGAACGGTAGGTCCGTACGCGTTGGAGTTCCTCCGTCCTTGCCTTCACCTCATCTCTGTTCTCAATCCTTACCCTTCCAGCGCGCCGTGCTGCCAGTCTCCATTTTCTGAAGGCGGACGACCCTCTATCAAGCTCTTCAAGCAACTTGCCTCCCACCACCAGGATTCCACCTCTACTATTGATCCAATCGAAGAATTCTTTACCTGCCTGTGGGCGATTGGTACCAAACGCCTCATGGACTACGCTTGCGTCAATAATTGCACACATTTCCTTAAAGCCCCAACTCCCTTCGAGTCTCTTCCATGAAGAAACTGCGATAGCCCTCGGGCTGGTCCAAGATATTTCCCTCCTCATCTATTCGGAGGGAGTGAATGTGAACGTCCAAGTCTCCACGCTCGAAAAAGAGAATGGACACATCCTCCGGCTTCAGCGTGGAGACGCCGTCGCGAACATCCATCCGCACCCGATCCATCAGATGGTCACTGTGCGTCTCGACCACCAGTTGGCGGCCCGCGCCGGCCACTTGGCAGAACAAGCTCCCCAGCGCGGCCTGGGTGCTAGGGTGAAGATGCACCTCTGGCTGCTGCAACAAGAACATATCTGGCGCATCCTCGCGCAGCAACTCCATGACCACCGGTAGCACTTGACTGACACCGTATCCCACGTCAATCAAGTTGCGCCGGGGACCCTTGAGCCCGCCTCCAAACTTCCTGACCTGCAACTGAAAGGGTTCACTATTCCTTTTGCCCAGCGGTCTGATCGAGATTTCATCGAATAGACCCGCAACTGTCCCAAAATCCTCGAGCCGCTTCTTGAGATTTACCCACGCCTCCCTATCCTGGAAATAGAGGTTGGCGAGGTACATGGGAACGTAGTCACCTTCGGGATCAGGTACAGGACGGGCGGGATCGTAAGTGCGCCGCGGCTTGGAGCGGACCGGCGCGCTGGCGAATGGCCGCTTTTCGAAGAGCTGAAGCCCAAAATAAGCGAGTCTTTGGACCAGTTCCCAATCTTCCGAGCTGAAGCCGGGAGAACCGGGTAGTGGTGTAAAGACCGTAGCTTCTTCACCGTCTCTCGAATTGGATGGCCTCAGATGATACATGAGAGAAACCATCAGCGGCGTATCAGCATCGGGCCAGCCACTGGACACAACTGGTGCTTGCAACTCCCAACGACCCCGGGAAGTCCCAACTTGAAGCATGAGAGTCTGTCCTACTTCAGAGTGTTCATCCACCCGAATATCTCCAAATGCGAGGCGCGTTCTCACCGGAGAAGGTATAGTTCCATTTCTTCCGAAAGTGACATCAAGCTGGTAATGGTTAGAAGAGAACCCCGCTTCGAAGGTTTCACTACGGCTGCCCCTGCCTCCCCGATGGTGAGCGATCTCGTCAAAACTTCCCAGATCGTAGGGGTCTTCCTTGAAATCCGGGGAACTCGGAACTCGAAAGCCGGTAGCGATATTCCAGAGCGCCCGAATCATGGCTAGAAAAGAGGTCTTTCCGGTGCTGTTCTCACCCACGAGCAGGGTGAGTGGTGCCAAACGGGCGGTCTGCCCATCCCGGAAGCACCGGAAGTTCTTGAGCCTGATCTCGTTCATGGCAGTTTCCCCGCACCGCAGCATCGCCGGTAGGCTTACGCCTGGCGACCATCGCTCCCTGCTACCGCGCAGATGGAGGGCGGACTCGAGCGTCAGTGCTGGCAATTCTTCTCCCTGTATACTGTACCACCCATACTCCGTTAGCCCTAGAATCCGGTGGCGCGGCCCATGCTTACTTTCAATGCTACGGCCGGACCGGGAGGCTTGATGAGCACACCCAACGTCCTCTACATCCTCGCCGACGACCTCGGCTGGGGCGACGTGAGCTGCCACGGTTCGCCCATCCGCACGCCGAACATTGACCGGCTGGTACAGGGCGGCGTGGAGCTGACCCAGCACTACGTCTGCCCCATGTGTACGCCCACGCGCACGTCGCTGCTCACCGGCCGCCATCCGGGCCGTTTCGGCCCCCACGCCACCGTGCCCTCCAACGCGCCCGTCCTACCTGACGGCTACCCCACCCTGGCTACCGTGCTGCGCGACGAGGGCTACGACACCGGGCTGTTCGGCAAATGGCACCTCGGTTCGGCACCGCAATTCGGCCCGCAGGCCTACGGCTTCAACACCGGCTACGGCAGTTTGGCCGGCGGCGTTGACCCGTATAACCATCGCTACAAGCGGGGCGAGTTCTCCGTCACCTGGCACCGCAACGGCGAGTTGGTCGAAGAGACCGGCCATGTCACCGACCTCATCGGTCGCGCCGCCTACGACTGGATCGCCAGCCGCGACCGGCCCTGGTTCTGCTACGTTCCCTTCACCGCCGTCCACGTACCCATCAAGCCGCCCCAGCCCTGGCTCGACCGCTACTGGTTCGATCATTTCGACGCCGACCCGCTGAAAGAAGCCTCCTTCAAGCGGTACGCGGCCTACGCCAGCCACATGGATGCGGCCATCGGTCAGCTTGTCGAGCTGCTGGAGGCAACCGGCCAGCGCGACGATACGATCATCGTCTTCTCCTCCGACAACGGCGCGATCAACGGGGCACCCCTCCACAGTTCGGACCGCTACCCGGGCTGGCAGGAGGCCTCCCCGCGGCTCGGATCGAACCTCCCGTTCCGCGGCGTCAAGGCCCAGCTCTACGAAGGCGGTATCCGCACCCCGACGGTCATCAACTGGCGCGGCCACCTGGCACCCGGAATCATGGCGCAGCCGGTCCACGTCGTGGACTGGATGCCGACCTTCTGCCGCCTGCTCGGCGCCACGCCGCAGCACGATCCGCAGTGGGACGGCACAGACATCTGGCCCCTGCTTGCTGGCACCTCCGAGACGTCGGCCAACCGCACGCTCTTCTGGAACTTCCGCGGCGGCACGCGGCTGGGTGTGCGCGCCGGCGACTGGAAGCTGATCGCTCACGAGGATGATGAGCGCCAGGTCGAGCTATTCAACATCGCCGACGACCCCTATGAAGCGCAAGAGCTGGCCGCGGAGCATCCCAATGTCGTGCGGGAGCTATCCGAGCTAATCCGCCAGCAACGCACGCTCGACGACACCTCGCGGCGGGACGATGTCACGTCGCCGCTGGTGGCGTAGCCGAGGACACCAGCGTGACGAGCTTTCATACCAAGCGCCTGCCTACGGACCCGGACGTGGTTGCGCCGGACGGCTCGGACGTGCGTATCTTGCTAGCGCTACAGAGGGGGAGCATGGCGCATTTCGAGTTGGCGCCCGGCCAAACCTCGGCTCCCGTCGCCCACCGCACGGTCGAGGAAATCTGGTACTTCCTACGCGGTCGCGGCGAGATGTGGCGCAAGCTGCACGAACAAGAAGCGGTAGTCACCGTCACACCCGGCGTCTGCCTCACCATCCCCGTGGATACCCACTTCCAGTTTCGCTCGCTCGGCCCCGAGCCGCTCGCCGCCCTCGGCATCACCATGCCACCCTGGCCAGGCGAAGACGAAGCCTACCCCGTCGCCGGCAAGTGGCCACCCTCCGTCCTCCACCCCTCCCCCTAGACCACCACCGGAAACCGCAACCATCCACTCAGCCGGTCACACGTACCGGGATCATAGAGCGGCAAGTGAGCGCGTAAGTGTGATAAACTCATCCCACTCCCGTGGATCGCCAGAGGCAGTCCGATGCCGAGCAACACCATTCGCACGCATATCGTCATCTCCCGTCGACTCGTCGAAGAGGTGGATCAAGCTATCGGTCGCCGGCGTCGCAGTAAGTTCTTCGCCGAAGCCGTCTCCGAGAAGCTGGCCCGGATGCGGCGAAGTCAACTCGCGCGGGAGGCCGGTGGCTCCCTCGCCCACGTGGACATCCCCGGCTGGGAAACGAGCGAGGCGGCAGTTGAGTGGGTCCGTGCCTTGCGGAAGGCGGATGACGAGCGCCTGCAACGGATCCTCGGCGAGTCATGACCCGCGAGAGCTAGTTAAGTAGCCCTTACATAATTGAGGAATTGCCCGCCGGCTAGTCCTCCGGCGGCAGGCGGTGCTCACCGGCCTCCCAATGGCGGAGCGTTGGTCGCACCTCGTCCCAGAACGCCGCCGGTATTGGCTCCTGCATCGCCGCCGCGTTGGCCCGCGCTTCCTGCGGATTGCGGGCGCCAGCGATGACCGCAGAGACGGCTGGATGCTGCACCACATATTGCAGGGCTGCCGCGGCCAGCGAGATGCCATGACGCTCGCAGGCGGTCTCCAGCTGCCGCACGTGCGCCAACACCTCCGGCGAGAACCGCCGGCGCGGAAAGGTATTCGTCTCCCGTGCCCCTACCGCGAGCAGCCCCAGCTCCAAGGGCGTCGCAATCACCAGCCCGGTGCCGTGGCGCTCGGCGGCCGGGAAGATCCGCTCCTCGGCCAGTCGGTTAATCAGGCTCCAGGCCTCCGGCACCACGGCCGCGTCGAACTCCCCGGTTTCGATGTACATGGCATTGGTCACCGGGTCGTTGGCAGCGACACCGACGAAGTCCAGCAAGCCGCGTTTCTGTAGCGCCCGCAGCGCGCCGAGTGTGCCCAGTTCGCTCATCACCAGGTCCATCGGCAGGTCCATTGGGTCGTGAATGTAGAGCAGTGGAAGACGTTCTACGCCCAGGCGCTCCATACTGCCCTCGACGCAGCGCATTGCCATGTCGTAGGTGCCATCGTGGCCGGGCAGATGACCGACCTTCGTGGTTACCAGCACGTCGGCGGCGAGTTTGGGGCGCTCTCCAAACGCTTCCGCGATCAGGCGCTCGCTGCCGCCCCTCCCGTAACCCGCCGCCGAATCGATCAGCCGGCAGCCCGCCTCGACGGCAGCCCAGATCGTCTCCTTGCCACGCTGCACCTCGGCCTCGTCTCTCAGCTCCCCTGGTACGGGCAACTTGATATAGGCAGCGCCCAGGCCGAGAGCCGAAACCTGCAACCCGGTGCGCCCCAGCACGCTCATTTCCACCAAGCACCTCCTCGTCTGGCGCTTGAGCCAGCGCCTCGCCGCTGGCGCCCCCTACCAGCGCGTCAGCGGATGCGTCCGGTCGGCAAGCGGCAATGGCACCCGTTCGCCGGTGCGATGCGCTTCGTAGACCGACAAGATCATCTCCAGCGACCACCGCGCCCCGTGGCCGCTACACAGCGGCTCGCGGTCCTCGGCCGCAGCGGCGAGCAAGTCGGTGACAACCAGATTGTTCAGCGGATGTTGTTGTGGCGCATTCTCTGGGGCGCCCGGCGGGGCCGGCACCGGCGGGCACGCGATCTTCTCCCATCCCGTTCCCAGCGCCGCGTCCACCACCGGTCCGGCATACGGCCGCCGGTGGCGATAGCAGGCGTCACTCCGCATGACGAGAATGCCGTCGCTCCCGTGCAGTTCCAGCCCGTAGGTCGGTGCAGTGCCGTCACCGACATAGGTCTCATAGGTGGCGGTCACACCGTTGGGAAATCCATAGGCCGCCCAGAGACCGTCGCCGGTAATCAGTCCGATCTCCTCGTCGCCCGGCCGCACATCCGCAGCTGTCGCGTCGCGGCCGTCCTGCACCACCCGCGCCTGGCACCACTGCGGGTCGGTCCCCGTCATATAGCGCATCAAGTCGAACGTATGCGTGCCCAGCACCATTAGGCACTGACCGCCACCGCGATGATCCATTACGCCATAGGACCGCATGAGCCGCAGCTGACCAATTGCTCCCTCCGCAAACAGTTCACGGGCGCGCTGCACACCGGGATAGGTGCGCCACACGTGCGCCACCGCCACTTTCAGCCCCCGACTGTCGGTGGCGGCCAGCATCCGGTCCGCCTCGTCCAGTGTGCGGGCCAGCGGTTTCTCGCTAAAGATGTGGGCGCCCACCTCCGCTGCTGCCAGGAACAAGTCGTGGTGTTGATCCGGCTGGCGCGTGGCGATGGCCACCAGATTGGGGCGCTCCTTCTCCAGCATCTCGTAAGGATCGGCGTAGGCCCGCGGCGCCCCACTCTGCGCGGCGGCCTCCGCTCGCCCGGCCGGGTCAGGATCGGACACCGCGACCATCTCCACGCCAGGTATGCCAAGAAACGCCGTGATAATCCCATGCCCGAAGTTGCCGCGACCGGTATGCCCGATCACCGCCGCGCGGTACTCTGTTGCACTCATCGTGTGGTACTCCTCTCGCTAGGGACACAACTCGCTGCACCCCCACTGTGCTCGCCGACCGGCGGCGGCGCACCGCGCACACGGGAAGCGGCCTCGTAACCTAGCCGTCCGCCCCACGCGGGTCAACCCCCACGGCGGTTCACCCTCCGGCCGTCACATGCCGTATCCTTCCTGGCGAGGCCGGGCCGACTGGAGAAGGGGGAAGTATGGCTGAAGCATCCACACCGGGAAGCGCCACGACAACCCGACTGGACTCTCCACCCTTGGATTGGCACCCCGAACCGTTCCGGGTGCTCGTCACGCTCGGCGAAAGCACCACCGCCGGCGGCTGGAGCTCCTCGTCGGACCGCTGCTGGGCGCCCGTGCTGGCGGCGCTGATGAGCGACTTCCAGGACGAGCCGGTCCGGCTCGTCAATAGCGGGATCGGCGCCAACGTGATCTCGACCCGGGTGCCATCATACGCTGCATCCGGCAAACCGGCGGCCAACGAGCGCCTGCAGAAGCACGTCATTGACCATCAGCCCGACTTGCTCGTGATCTCCTACGGCCTGAACGACGCCCGTGGCGGGACACCGGCCGAGCTGTTTCGGCGCGAGCTGATCGCCCTCATCGCCGCTGTGCGCGCCGGCTGCGACCCCCTGATTGTGCTACTCAGTCCCTACTTCATGACCGACTTTACGGTCGGCGCCCCGGCCTTTGGTCACGGCAGCCACGAGCTGTTCGTGCTCTTCACCCTGCTCACCGAGCAGGTCGCGCGGAGCCAAGACTGCCTCTTCTGCGATGTCTACCATGCCTACGGGAACGCGCCCTGGCTGGTCCATCACGATGGCGTCCACGCCAACGACCTCGGCCACCGGATCGTGGCCCACACCATCTTTCGGACGCTGGCCCAGCACTGCTCCGGCCTGGCAGCGCGCACCAAGCGGCTCGAACGCACCGGTGAGCGCTGGCGGGACGAGTCCGTCTTGAAGGCAGACTACGGCTATTGAACCGGCAGAGGCAACCGGCGCGCTGGCCGTGCTATCGTAGGGCAAAAGGAGGACGCCGTGACGAACCGCGAGACGACCGGGCTGGTGCAGACGGTGTTGGGACCGGTGCGCCCGGAAGCGTTGGGCCCAACCCTCACCCACGAGCACCTGCTGATTGACTTCCTCTGTATGTTCGACCCGCCGGACGATCCCGCCGAGCGGCACAAATCCTTCGAGCCGCTGACCATCGAAAATCTCGGCTGGATCCGCTACGACCCGTTCCGCAACCGGGACAACCTGCTGCGCCTCGACGAGGAGAGCGCCATCTCCGAGGTAGCGCTGTACCAGCAAGCCGGGGGCGGGACGATTGTTGACGTGACGACCATCGGCATCGGTCGCAATCCGGCGGCGCTGGCACACATCGCCCAAGCAACCGGGCTGAACATCGTGATGGGCGCCGGCTACTACACCGATGCCGTTCATCCCGCGGATATGACCGACCGGAGCGAGGAGACCCTCGCCCAAGAGATGATTGCTGACCTCACGACGGGCGTAGGCGATACCGGCGTGCGGGCCGGCATCATCGGCGAGCTAGGCTGCTCGTGGCCACTGACGGCGAACGAGCGCAAGGTGCTCCGCGCCGGCGCACGCGCACAGCAGGCCACCGGCGCTGCGATCACCATTCACCCGGGGCGCGACGAGACCGCCCCCCGGGAAATCCTGGACGTGCTCGCGTCGGCCGGCGCCGACCTCGGCCGCGTGATTATGGGCCACCTCGACCGGACCATCGCGACGCCAGAGACGCTCCTGGACCTGGCCGCCAGCGGGTGCTACTTGGAATATGACCTGTTCGGCTGGGAGACCTCCTACTACCCGCTATCGGCGCTGAATATGCCCAGCGACGCCCAGCGGATCGTGTTCGTGCAGCAGCTCATCGAAGCCGGATACGGCTCGCGCCTCCTGCTCGCGCACGACATCTTCGGCAAGCACGCGATGGCCAAGTACGGCGGCTACGGCTATACCCACGTCATCAAGAACATCGTCCCCCGGTTCCGCGAGCAAGGCATCGCCGAAGCGACCATCCAGGCCATGCTCGTGGACAACCCGGCCCGCATCCTGGCCTGGACATAAGACAGTAGCGCAATCCGGCGGCCGCTCTCTCGCTTTACGCAAGATTTCGCGCCCTCATGCATAATCAGGCGGGGTGATGAGCGTTTAGAGGCCCCGGCCTGAGACGGAAGGCTGCCTACTATCAAGGGAAGCAAGTGCTGCGTGCCGAGGAGTCAGACGGATGAGTAGCGAGTTGCTGGTCTACATGAGCGGTTCGTTTGTCCCCCTGTCCGCGGCGAACGTCTCCATCTTCGACTCCGCCCTGATGTACGGCGATATGGTCTTCGAAGTGACCCGCACGTTCGGTCAGCAGCCGTTTCGCCTGCGGCACCATTTGGAGCGGCTGTATGGCTCGATGCGCTACGCCGAGATTGACTGCGGCCTCAGCCTCGCGGAACTGGAAGCAGCGACCTACCGGACTATCGAAGTCAACCAAGCGCAGCTTGCCGACGGCTTCGACTTCCAGATTACGCACAACGTCTCCCCGGGGGTGTTCGGCTACTACCGCAGCGCCTTCCCCGACCGGCCAGGCCCGACGGTCACGATCAGCTGTTGGCCGCTGAGGGCGCGCTTGGCCGAGTATGCGCCGCAGTACGAGGCCGGGGTGCGGTCGGTGATACCCTCCCAGCGCGCCGTGCCATCCCAGTATATTGATCCCAAGGCGAAGAATCGGAGCCGTCTCTACTATCGTCGCGCCGATCATCAGGCGCACCGCGTTGATCCCGAGGCGTGGGCAGTGCTGCTCGACGGCAACGGCTATATCGCCGAAGGAACCGGCAGCAACGTGTTCCTGGTCCACAAAGAGACGCTGTATTCGCCGGAGGGGCGCAATATCCTGCGTGGGGTGACGCGCGGCTTTGTGCTGGAGCTTGCCCAAACGCTGGGCATCCCCGTACAGGAACGCAACCTGGAGCCATACGACCTCCTGAATGCCGATGAAGCCTTCTTCACCTCTACCCCCTTCGGGATCATGCCGATGACGAACTGCGAAGGCCAGCCCGTCGGTAACGGTACGCCGGGCCCGGTGACGCGCCGGCTGCTGGCAGGATTTGGTGAGCACGTGGGCGTTGACCTCGTGCAACAAGCACGCGCCGCGGCCGCCGCGGTGGCCGGCGAGTCGGCGATGGCCCAGGACGCCGCCGGTAGCTGAGGGAGCAGCGCGCGGTAGGGTGCGTAGCAAGCGGGAAGAAGGAGCAAGGATGCGATACGCGACGTTCGAGCGGGACGGCCGGGTGAGCTGGGGAGTCGTACAGGCTGGCGGCGTTTTGGATTTGCCGGCTGCCGCGGCGGCGACCGGCCTCGCCGGGTGGCCGGAGACGTTGCTGGCCTTCATCCAAGCGGGACCGGCCTGGTGGGAGCGCACCGGCCAACTCGCGGCCGCGGCGGGCAGTGCCAGCCTCCTGCCGCTCTCCGGGTTGCGTCTCTTGGCACCGGTACCCCAGCCCTTGCGTAACGTGTTCGCGCTGGGCCTCAACTATGCGGAGCACGCGGCGGAGGGCGGCCACGATGCGCCCGACGCGCCGATCTACTTCACCAAAGCCACCACCGCGGTCATCGGCCCTGACGAGCCAATCATCGCCGACCCCAGTGTGTCCCAGCAGTTGGACTGGGAGGTGGAGTTAGGGGTGATCCTCGGCGCCGGGGGGCGGCGTATCTCGGAAGCCGACGCCCTCGATCATGTTTTCGGCTATACCGTCATTCACGACGTCTCGGCCCGCGACCTCCAGTTTGCGCGGAGCGGGCAGTGGTTTCTGGGCAAGAGCTTCGACACCGGTTGCCCGATGGGGCCGTGGATCGTCTCGGCCGACGAGATTGGCGATCCGCAGAACCTCGACCTATGCCTCCGCGTCAACGGCGTCGAAAAGCAAAGCTCCAACACGCGCTACATGATCTTCCCGGTCGCCAAGATAGTGGAGGACCTTTCCAGCGTGCTGACGCTGCAAGCGGGCGACATCATCTCCACGGGAACGCCCAGCGGGATTGGCGGCTCGCGCGAGCCGCCGGAGTTCCTCCAGCCGGGCGATGTCACCGAGGCGGAAGTTGCCGGCATCGGCCTCCTCCGCAACCCGGTCCTCTCCCCCTCGCCATAAGGGTGCTCGGCCCCTGCTCGGCAGAGAAGATACTGCCCTCTCCTAGAGCTATTTCCGGGCGCGGGCTACAGATCGCCGTCATGACTCCCCTTCCCTCCAGGGAAGGGGCCGGGGGTTAGGGCCCAAACTCTCTCACCGACCACTAACTGCCGGCACCGGAGTCCGAGATCACCTCGCCGCCGAATATCGTGTGTCGCGCGGCGAGACGGCTGCTGGCCGTTTCGGTCTGCCGGAAGGTGTCGGTCAGCGGAAACGCGCCGCTCTGTAGCTCCAGCACTGCCACGTCCGCCGTCCGCCCGACTTCCAAGCTACCAATCCGATCATCCCAGCCGATGGCTTGCGCCGGTCTGAGCGTACTCGCCCGGATCACCGCGTCGAGCGGCATACCCAAGTGCAGGAGCTTCGACATCGTGGTCGGCATGTCGTAAGCCGGGCCATTGATGGAGCCGGCATGAACGTCGGTCGAGATCGTATCCGGCCAATAGCCGTGTTCGCAGAGCTGGCGAGCAACCCCCCAGTGGTAGCTGCCGGCCCCGTGACCCACGTCCATCAGCACCCCCCGATCCCGCGCTTCCCGCAGCACCGCGGTCGGGGTGCCATCTCGATCCACGAGCCGGCCGACCAACTCCCCCTTGTAGCAGTGCGTAATCAGATCGCCCCGGTCGAGGATCGGGATGGATTGGGTGATGGTGGGCGGCGGATCGCCGATGTGGAGCATGAGCGGCACGCCGGCGGCTCGCGCGGCGGCATGCGCGTGCCACACGGGCTGGTCCGTGTTGTCCTCGCCGACGCGAATGCGGCTGCCAAGCACCTTGACCCCCACAATCAGGTCGGGGTTGGCCTCGACCGTCTCGGCGGTGAACGTGGGGTCAACAAAGCGGCCATAGCCGGCCATCGGCGAGGCCACCGTGCCGATAACGGAGATGTTGAGCAGGGCCAGCAGCCGGCATCGCGCCCGAGCAGCGACGTAGTGGCGAAAGCCGTCAAAGATCGCGGCGCCGGCCGAGCCGGCATCCACCATCGTCGTCGTGCCGCTGCGGGCAGCCAAGCTATTGGCGTCAATATTGTCTCGCCCGACGTGCAGATAGACGTGCGTATGCAGGTCAATCAAGCCGGGCGTCACCAGCAAGCCGTGTGCATCCAGCACCCGCGCCGCGCTCGGCGCCGCCCCGGGCGGCGTGAGGGCGGCGATCTTGCCAGCGGCGATGACCACGTCGCGGGCTGTGTGTAGCTCCTGTGCCGGATCAATCACCGTCCCGCCCGCGATGACCACATCCGCGCCGGTCGAGCTAACCATTCCATGCCTCCATCGCTGCCCGCCTTGTCCGGCGGCTGCGTCCGGCCGGTAGCGTACCATTAGCGACGAGCGCGAGCGTCGCACACAACCTCAACCGCACGCACCGAACGAGAACCGGCAGCACTCGGAGGAGAGGAGCATGGCAATCGACATGGCAATCGAATCGAAGGTCGCCGCCGATAGCACAGTGACACTCACGCCAGCGCAGCGGCTCCATCTCAATGTCTTTGGCTACGTGCTCCTCGAGGATGTGTTGACTCCCGCCGAAGTAGAGCAGGCCAAAGCGGCGCTCTATCGGCTGAAAGCCGAGCCGGATGAGCGGCTCGATGCGCTACGAGTCTACCGCCGCGCGAAGGGTGAGCATCACGTCTTGTTGGGACACCTCGTGGAATACGATCCAGCGCTGCTGGCCTACGCGGTTCACCCAGAGCTTGTGCCGCTGGTCGAGGAAGTAGTCGGCGGCTCCGTGCGGCTCGAGGAGTCGGAGGCCATCATCAATCGCCGCGACCCGGCGGCCAGCCAGGAGTCTCTGGCCCGAGGCGCCGGCCTGCATTTCCACGACGGCACCCGCCACGGCTGGGGTACCTGGGAAGAGCAGGGCAACTTCCACTGTCTGTTCGTGAAGACTCTGGCCTATCTGACGGACGTGGGACCGGACGATGGCGGCACCTCGGTCATTCCAGGCAGCCACAAGCTCTCGTGGCCACCGCAGGAGAGCATCGCGGCCGCGCTGGCAGATGACCACCTCATCCACCAGATCGAGGCGAAAGCCGGCTCGGTGCTGCTCTTCCCGGAATCGCTGCTCCACAGCACCACGCCCATCCGCAGCGATACCGAGCGAGTCATCCTGGTGGCCGGCTATACACCGCCGATGCTGCGCGAGTGGCCCGGCAACGAGATCAGTCCCGAGTTTGTCGCCACGCTCCCGGATCATCTACTCCCCCTCATCTCCGGCAGCGATAGTTGGCACTGGCAGCGACGAGGGTAGGGCTACCCGGTGAACCGATGTTGATACTCGTCCCTACCGCCTATGAAGCCCGTTTTCTCTGCGACGAGCGCGTCCACCGCGCGCTCGCCGACCGCGGGGCGGCCCGCTGCCGCGTCGGCGGGTACGAGGTCGCCGTCGCGCTCTGCGGCTTTGGCCTAGCCGCGGCGGGCGCTGGTGCCGCCTACGCGCTGGGCAACCACCTCCGAGCCGCTGCTGCAGGACCGGGGACCGCTCCGGTCATCCTGGTTGGCATTGCCGGCACGTATGACCCGCTGCGCGCGCCGGTCGGAGCGGCACTGCTGGCGACCGACGTGCGGTGCGTGGGCATTGGCCGCGGTGCCGGCGCGGCGCACCGCTCGGCCGCAGCGTTGGGCTGGCCGCAGGGCCTCCCGCTCGCCGGATTGCCACCGGTCGGTGACGAGTTGCCCCTCGCGGCTCCCGGCCTGCCGGGGGAGCCGGTGCTGCGTGGGGGTCTGCTCTCCGTCACGGCCGCCGCGGCGACCCCCGCCGAGGCCGGCGAGCGTGCGACTCAGTTTCCCGGTGCTGTCGCCGAGGAGATGGAAGCGTTTGCGGTAGGCTTGGCCGCACGGCTCTACGGCGTGCCGCTCACCGTCATCCGCGGCCTGTCCAACGTAGCCGGCGAAACCGACCACGCGGCCTGGCGCACCGCCGAGGCGCTGGCAGCCGCCCAGGACCTGCTGATCCGCGTGGTTGAGCACATAGCGGCGGAAGACGTTAGCTGAGACGAGGCCCGGCGGGAGTGGGAGGGAGCGAGCGATGTACCGCAAAGAGAGCGATACCACCGGGGTCAAGGAAGTCGCGGCGATCCACCAAGGCGATGGTGTTATCAAGGTCCGCGGGTTCTTCCAAGGAGCAAGCCGCCTGCCCGTGCAGTTTCACGTGTGGGAGCTAGACCCCGGCGTCAGCGAGGGCGACCACGTCCACGATGACTTGGAGGAGTGCTACTACTTCACCCAGGGGTGCGGAGTAATGACGCTGGACGGGCAGCACGTACCGGTGGCGGCCGGTGACGCAATCCTGGCGCCCCCCGGCTGCGATCACGGGATGCGTAACACCGGCGACACGCCCCTGAAGGTCGTGCTGATTTGGGGCAGACCGCAGGCCACTAGCCACTAATCGATAGGTGGTAGCACGTAGTGGGGATATTTCCCGACAAAGCGAACGACGGCCATGCGCTGATCTTCCGTGAGTTCCGGGGTGCGGGCGCGAAAGCCGCGGCGATCACCGCGCACCCGCTGGAACGACTGCCACACAGCGGCCACCGTCAGGGTCGTTCCATCCACCGTCGGCTCGTCCACGCCGCTGCCCGCTTCGGCGATATGCGCCTGGATCAGCACGTCCTCTTCGCTCGCTCGGTGATAGGTTGGAGCATTCGTGGATTCAACCGTCCCCATAGCCTTGCCTCGGCGCGTCGTGCTGCCGCGCCTTACTACGGCGCCGCTACGGTGATTATAGGCGCCGGAAACGTGTTCGCGGACATAGGTGATCCCGGTGCCGCCACGAACTGCCAGCCGGGTAGTCCACGACCGGAGGCGGCAGGCTGGCCAAGCCCACCGCCCCGACCTACGCCCCAAAAGGCGTTTAGCTGTGGGATGCCACCTTCATGTTCGTCATCGTACACCTCCTTGTCGGTGTGATTGGCCCATCCTCACGAGGACGTTGACGGCCACCAATTGGCACCTCCACTCTAGGTGCCGGTCCGTAGCCCGTCAACTGACCACGAGTCAAGTTTCGGCCGGTGGGACGACACCCGAGGGGAGTCGCTCCAACTCGGTAGCCCCGGCAGCGCCGCCCTCGGTGTCATCCCGCGGCTGGCGGTGCGCCATGAGCTGGGCCAGCTCGGTGACGAGCCGCTGCTTTGTTTGCGGCTCGCCTTCCTCGTAGGCGAGGCTCAGGCGGATCAAGAGATCCAAGAATTCCTCGTCCTTTGTGCCATCCAGGAGCGCTTTGGCCACAGCAGCCTCTTTCTCGAAGAGATAGCGCGTGGTGCCTTGGAGACCCAAGACCGTACCCAGTGCCCGCACCACCTCGGTACTGGGGTTCTGCTTCACGCCACGTTCGAGGTGTGAAATGTAGGTGGCGTCTACGTTGGCGCTCTCAGCCAACGTCTCCTGGGTGATGTGGCGCCACTGGCGTAGCGCCCGCAGTACTTTGCCAAATCGTGTCAAGCCTTACTCCTTCAACAGCCGGATAGACGGCTCTGGCCGGTACTGGCCTACTCTGTTGAAGCGTCACTACTATTCCCTGCTTTCCTGTAGACATCTCATGCCTCCTTATGACCCCAAAGTGGGGGGGATGGGCGCAGTGTAGCAGGACGAGAACACGATGGCGCTTGACTGTGAGTCAAGTTGGGGTAGCGCAGTGCTGACGTAACCGTTTACACCCCGCGCTTACCTACTCACCTGCCTGGAGAGCGCCTACTTTTGTTTTTGGCGGTCACACGGGTTACACTGGGACACGGACCGGTAGGCCATGCTGGGAAGGGAGTGCGGAGAGAGGAGAGTCTGATGTTGGAACGGCTGCACAACCATATTCAGTCGGAACTCCATGTCAACACGAGGACAGACACTATCTTTGTACTCGCGGCCATCGTCTTCAATTTCGTGATGCTTGGCATTGGCAGCACGTTAGCAGCTTCCGATCCGGACCTCGAGGGGATTGTGGTGATCGTCATCGCCATAGGAGGCACGCTGCTGGTGAACGGGATTGCGATTCTGGCTCTACAGTTCGGGCGCAGCACGCGCGACACGCTGCTACGTGGTCTCATCAAAATGTACGAGGACGCCGGCGTCAGTCAGTACTACGATGCCACCCTCTTGACGAACTATGGCCAACGTTACACGCTCTTCAGCGCCATCGTGGGTATTCTAGGCTTGATGGCCATCGTGATCCCGTTGGTCCTGCTCGCGCTATAGTGTGACCGGCTCGGAACCGCTACCGGCCACGGCCTCCCCCACAGGTCCGTGAACGGTTACGTGTTGACTAACGGTCAAGTGGCAGTGCCGCCCATAGCTGCTACGATCAGGACATTCCGCTGGCGGAGGTGCCGCCATGATACATCCACTCCCCTCACAATAAATAGCCGCGCATTGCCAGGGCACGTTCCGTGGCTTGGCGGCGCTTTGGCCTATTTGCGCTGTTCCTCCGGTTGAAGGAGCGGCCGTCCACGTCTTCCTCGGTGGTTACTCGCGGCGTCGCTGGCCGCCACCAAGGCGAAGTGCCGCCTGCCCCTCGGAGTCTGAACCTCACCTCGCAAAGCATTGAAAGGATCACTCTATGTCGCTGTCCCTCCGGCGTTACCGGGAGTTCCTGGTGACGTACTTCGTACCACTCTGGCCGCGCGTGGCGCTCCTAGCCGCCCTGCTGGGGAGCAGCATCGGTCTCGGGTTGCTCGCACCGCAGCTCATCCGTCAGTTCATTGACACCGCGCAGGCGGGAGCGGCAGTGGCCACCCTGACGATCACGGTGCTGCTGTTCCCCGCGGTTGGCAGCGGCCACCACATAGCTGCGACCGCTGCCAGCTATATGAGCGCGGACATCGGCTGGCGGGCGACGAACCAGCTACGGTCCGACCTCGCGCTCCACTGTCTCCAGTTAGATATGCGCTTCCATAACGATCATACCCCGGGCGAGCTGATCGAGCGCATTGATGGCGATGTCGGACAGTTGGCCAACTTCTTCTCCCAGTTCGTGGTTGATCTGCTAGGTAGTGCCCTTTTCCTGCTTGGCGTGCTCGCCTTGGTCTGGCGCGAAGACTGGCGAGCAGGCCTAGCTTTCACGCTCTTCGCTGCCTTATCGCTGGTAGTGCTGCGCCAACTGTTCACTCTGGGAGTAGGTCCACAGCAACGGACACGTCAGGCGCAGGCCGACGTTGTCAGCTTTCTGGAGGAACGGCTGTCCGGCACCGAGGACATCCGCAGCAGTGGCGCAACACCATATGTGTTGCGCGGCCTCTCTCAAACGCTGCGGGTAGCCATGCAGCGGGGACGGCTTTCACAGATCATCGCCCGGCTTGGACAGCGGACCTCATGGATGTTGTTCGCCTTCGGCAACGCGATGGCCTTGGGCGTGGGCGCGTATCTATTCAGCGCCGACGTGATTACGCTCGGCACGGTCTATCTCTTTGTCCACTACCTGAACAACGTCTGGGAACCGCTCAACAATACGGCCGGACAGTTGGAGGATCTGCAGCAAGCTACGGCCAGTCTGCGGCGCATTGACGAACTCCTGAAGCTCAAGAGCAGCACGCGCGATGGCCTGGCCAGTCTCCCACCAGGGCCATTGCCGGTGGCGTTTCAGGGCGTCTCGTTTGGCTATCGGGCCGCTGCTCCCGTTCTCCACGACATCTCTTTCCAGTTGGCACCGGGCGCTGTGTTGGGCTTGCTGGGCCGGACCGGCAGCGGCAAGACAACGCTCACGCGCTTGCTCTTCCGCCTCTTCGACCCCACTGCCGGCACGATTCGTCTCGGCGACACGGACCTCCGCGATACGCGACTGGTTGAGGTGCGACAGCGCATCGGCCTAGTCACGCAGGAAGTCCAGCTCTTCCACGCCACGGTTCGCGACAATCTGACCTTTTTCGATCCCAGCATTCCCGACGACCGGATCGTGGCTGTGCTTGACGAAGTAGGACTGATGCGCTGGTACCGGTCGCTCCCGGCCGGTTTGGCTACTGATCTGGCATCCGGTGGTAGCAGGCTCTCGGCCGGCGAAGCCCAACTGTTGGCCTTTGCCCGCGTCTTCCTTCGGGACCCCGGTTTGGTCATCCTCGACGAAGCCTCGTCGCGGCTGGATCCGGCGACGGAAAGGCTGCTCGAGCGAGCCGTGGACCGGCTGTTGCAGGGGCGCACGGCCATCGTTATCGCCCACCGGCTGGCTACCGTCGAGCGGGCCGACGAAATCGCCCTGCTAGAGGCTGGACATATTGTGGAGCAGGGTGCCCGCATTGCCCTGGCCCGTGACCCTACCTCGCGCTTCAGTCAACTGCGCCGGATCGGGCTGGCGGAGGTGTTGGTATGAACGTATGGCAAGCAGTCTGGCGGCTCGTGCGCTTTGCTCCCTGGCTCTTCGTGGCGAATGCCCTCCTCTGGATTGTGGAGGATTTCTTCCATCTGGTGCCGGGGCTGGTTCTCCGCCAGATTTTCGATACGTTGACCGATCACGCGCAGCTCAACGTCGGCTTCTGGGTGCTCCTGGCCCTCCTCCCAGCTCGTTCCGGGCTCCAAACCTTGCTCGTGGTCGGAGGCACTGCGACGGGGGCAACATTTCACGGCACCGTGGGCGCCTTGCTACGGAAGAACCTCTTCGCGCGGATCCTACGACGACCGGGAGCATGGGCACTCTCTGGCTCTCCAGGCGAGGCCGTCAGCCGCTTTGGTGGTGATGTTGCTGAGATTACCGGCCTCTCGGAAGACGTCGTTGACTCCTTCGGGAATATTGTGGCTGCTGTTGCTGCTCTGGTGATTATGCTCACTATCAGCCCCCTCGCGACTATCGCCGTCCTCGTGCCACTGGTCGCCATCAGAATTGCGTCTGCGTTGGTGCGGCGACGCTTGGAGGTCACGCGGCGCGCCAGCCGAGTGGCGACCGGGCAAGTGACGGGGTTCATCGGGGAGGTGTTTGGCGCTGCGCTGGCAGTCAAGGTGAACACCGCGGAGCCGCAGGTAGTCGAGCACTTCCGGGGGCTAGGCGAGAGCCGGCGCCGGGCCGAGCTGCAGAATATGCTCCTGAATCAATTGGTGCGCCGGTCCTGGAGCCTCACCGATAGCCTCGCCACCGGGCTGATCCTGCTATTGGTAGGGTCATCGCTGCAGGACGGCACCTTTACCGTGGGCGACTTCGCGCTCTTCGTCTCCTACATTGGCGTGATCGGCGGCGCTCTTGACTGGATCGGTGGCACGCTGGTGGATGCGACGCAGACAAAAGTCTCCTGGCAACGGCTGATCGAGTTGCTGCAAGGAGACGCACCGCCCTCGGCCCTCGTAGAGCATGGCCCGGTCTATATGCGGGGTGACTCCCCGTCAATTCCGCACATCGCCAAGACGGCTGCTCATCGGCTGGACACCCTCGACGTGGACGGGCTGGCGTATCGCTATCCCGAGTCCGGCCAGGGCATCACCGGGGTCAATCTGCACCTCCCGCGCGGCTCGTTCACGGTCGTCACCGGGCGGATCGGCTCCGGGAAGAGCACGCTACTCCGCGCCCTCTTGGGTCTGCTCCCCCGTGACGCAGGGGAGCTACGCTGGAACGGCGAGCCGATTGCCGATCCGGCCGCATTCCTCGTACCGCCGCGGGTGGCCTACACGCCACAGGTGCCGCGGCTATTCAGCGAAACCTTGCGCGACAACATCCTGTTGGGCTTGTCACCGGCGCAGGTGGGCCTCCCGACTGCCCTGCACACGGCGGTCCTAGAACGCGACGTGGCGGGATTGACCGCTGGCTTGGATACGGTGATTGGCCCGCGGGGAGTCAAGCTCTCCGGAGGCCAGGTACAGCGCACGGCTGCCGCGCGTATGCTGGTACGCGACCCGGAGCTGCTGGTCTTCGATGATCTGTCGAGCGCACTCGATGTCGAGACGGAACAGGTGCTCTGGGAGCGGGTGTTTGCCCGCCCGGAGGCAACATGTCTGGTCGTCTCCCATCGCCACGCGGCGTTACGTCGCGCCGATCACATCATCGTGCTCAAAGACGGCCAAATCGCAACTGAGGGTACGCTCGCTGCCTTATTGGCCGACTGCGAGGAGTTGCAGCAACTCTGGGCTGGTGACAGCGAGCGATTGGAGCAGCCACCGACCGCCGCACGGACTCCCCTTCCTCCGGGGAAGTTGCCAACTTGATCAGGGAAGAGGACGGAGGTTAGGCCTCTCGCCGCGCAGCCGCTATCGCTTCTCGGAGAGGATTGTGTTGGCTACCTTGTGGGCTTCCTCCAGGGCGTCAACGACGTTTTCGCCGCTGCGATAGGCCTGGTCAATGATCGGCAGGACTTCCTCGTTGAACTGGGCATAGCGCCGGTACGGGAAGGGGGCGGTATACCCGGCATAGGCACCGGGTATCTCGGCGATGTCCGGGATCGTGGCCAGCACCGGCTGTGCGTCTACCGCCTTGATCCATTCCTGGCTCTGGTAGAACGACACTAGCGGCGATGTCTCCCGCACCTGGGAGAACTTCATGTGGGCCAACTCGAGGTCGCCACAGAACCATTGCAGGAAAGTGAGCGCGTGGCCTGGGCGCTCAATGCTCACGTGGACGACGGCGGTGTCCATCCCCGTCGAGGTATTGGAGCCAGAGCCACCGGGTGCTCCGGGATACGGAATCTGCCAGTAGGTTCCCGCCGAGGCCGCATCCCGGTAGTGCCGTAGCGGCGCCCAGCTCATATCGTCATGGATGGCGGCCGTGCCATCTACCAGCGGCGTCCAACCCGGTGGCCGAGCTGCCTCGGGAATGGGCGCCGACACCTTCAGCTTGGTATGCAGGTCAACCAGATGCTGCAAGGCGGCCACTGCGCCATCCGAATTGAGATTCGCCCAAGACTGTTCCGGGTTGAATAGCGTTGAAGCGGTCGTGTTGACCCAAGCGGTGAACCACGTCAGGTCCATCGCCTGGAGCGCGTAGCCGCTGCGCGTGATCGCATCACCGTCGCGCGTCGTCAACTGCTCGGCCACCGTGTCCAGCGCTTCCCAGGTCCTGATTTGGGATCCCTTCGGGTTCAACCCTGCTTCCTCGAGCAGGCCGCTATGGATAGCCAGCACGCGCGAAGCCGGGCCGCTCACCGGCAGGCCAAACGTCTCCGCACCAGCGTTGCGGAACTGCCGCGACGAGCGCAAGAACGCACCCTCCGCGATCTCGGCGAACTCCGGCTGCCGGGTGGCGAAGCGCAAGTCGCGGAGATTTCGCTCTTCGAAGAACCGCTGCACGTCCGTAGCAGCGACCACGCTCACCTCCACCGGCGTGTCGGCTGCGGTCGTCTCCAGGAAGTGCTCCACTACCGCCTCATTGCCTTCGAGTCCCAGCCAGGTCACCTCCAGATCAGGGCGCCGCGCCTGCCACTGCTGGGCAATGGTGGCCAAGAAGCTGTCATAGCCCGGTTGACCCTTCCAGCCATGGAGGAAGGTGATCTTACCCGGTACCGGAGTGGGTGTCGGTGGGATCGAGGCCTCGACGATGCAAGACGCAAGCACCGCGCTCATACCCACCAAGCCACCGCCCCACAACACCTGGCGTCTGGTGAGTCCCGTGTTCCGTTTACTGCTGCTCATAGGTGCCTCCTATCATACATGCCTGCAATGCAGATGGCGAGGTGCGGCGAACGATCAAGTGTCTGTTGTCTCCATCAGCATACGGCCAGCCGCCGGTAATGTCGAGCGTTGCCCCAGGTAAACTCGCTCCGCAGACGCCCGCCGGCCAGCGCTGACCGTGCGAAAGCCGGTGCTCGGCTTCCGAGTTCGGTACTAGGATGTTTCCGGGACCGTCACGCCCAGTCGCTGGGCCAGCGCGCCTAACACCTCCCAAGTCCGCGCCGGCATCGGAATACCCGTGCGGCGGCGCTCCTCGCGCGAGCGCCGCTCCGGTTCCCCGGGCAAGAGCACTTCATCAAATCCGGCCGCCGGCGGCACCGCCTTCACGCTCTCCAGCATTCCCGCAAGTGTTGCCGTCGCCGCATCGTGGGGCGCAAACGCGGCCGGGTCCAGCGCCATGATGAACACCCCGTTGCCATGGCCGGTTGTGACCGGCTCGTCGGCCGTGAGACCGGCGCCGAGCAAGGCCGCGATGAGCGCCAGGGCAGACCCTTTGTGGCCACCCATGGGCAGCAACATGCCGCCGTCATAGAAGTCGTGGACATTGGTCGAAGGGTTGCCTTGCGCGTCTACGATGTAGCCCGGTGGCAGCGGCTCACCCTTCGCGCGTGCCACTTGCAGCTTACCCTCCGCAACCACGGTGGTCGCAAAGTCGGCAATGACCGGCGGCTGCGAGTCTACCGGAATGCCCAATGCCCAGGGATTAGTGCCAAACTGTCGCCGCGCGCCCCCAAACGGCGCCATCCCCCCCACGCCAGGCCCGGCGTAGCCCACCGTTAGCAGCGAGATGTAGCCCCGCTCGGCGGCGACTTCGGGATAGTGTCCCAGCCGGCCGGTATGTGTGCAGCGGCGCAGGGCCACAGCGCCGATGCCGTAACGCGCCGCATGTTTCAGCGCCACTTCGAGGCCGAACGAGGCAGTGTATTGGCCGAGCGTATTTTCGCCGTCCACCACGCTGACGGCGCCCGCCGTATGCACCACCATCGGCTGACCGGCAGCATTGTAGGTGCCGTCCTCGATACTCTCGACGTAGTAGGGGATGCGAATGACACCGTGAGAGTCATGGCCCGACAGGCTCGCCAGGACCATGTGCTCGGCGGCGTGCTGCGCCGTGACTTGCGGCGTGCCGGCGGCCACCAGAATGTCCGTCGCGTAGGCTTCCAGCGTCGGTGCCGCGATGAAGTACGTCTCGGCCATCGTCAGTGCTTACCTTAGGTGCGCGGACTTCGCACGTAGCCGCCGGGCTATGCTGAGATCGGTCGTATCGAGATGGGTGAGTACTTGCTCCATCAGCCAACCCGGCAGGGCCTGTGCATTCCGGCGACAATAGGTGTTACAAAGGATACCAGCACGCTGAAAAAGTGTCTTCTGGAGCCACAGCATCGCCGATCCGGCGCCGCTCACAATGACGGCCCGCAGCACCGGCGCAATCGTGCGCTGATAATAGTCCAGACCACCGGCGGAGTCCCCGGCGGCATACCGGTCGCAGACGGTGCGGAAGCCGTCAATCAGCGCCGGATGTGGCATCGTGCCGACGGAGCCACGGGACAATTCCTCCGGAAGTAAGTTGCCGTTGCCGCCGCCGAGGACGGTGATCTCCCGCGCCGCACCGCTGCCGAGCATTCCGCGCTGCCGCAGCCCGTCCACCACGACGCCGACCTTCTCCGGGGTACCCGCCGACTCCAGCTTCAGACAGGTAATGCTGGCCGCAGCGTCTACGGCCTGCAACAGCACCTCCGCGGGAGCGTTGCCGCTCGCGTCCTGCACCATCAGCGGCAGGCCCACCCGGTCCGACAGGTCACGAAACAGGCCGACCAACTGCTCGCCGCCGTAGGGCGCCGGATTGACCATCGCGCAGGTGGCACCGCACTCCTGCGCGAGCCGGGTCAGCGCGATGGTGCCCTCCCGGCTGGCGTGCGCGGTGGCCGCGATCAGCGGGAGCCGGCCATCCAGATGCCGAGCCGCCAGGCTCCAGGCCTGCGCCCGCTCCGCGTCGGTCAGCATGGCGCTCTCGCTGCCCATCCCGAAGGCAATCGCCTGCGAGCCGGCCTCAATACAGAAATCCAGCTCCCGGCGCAGGCTGGCCTCGTCAATCGCCCCGTCGTCGTCAAACGGCATCGCCAGGACCGGCACCGCCCCTACGATGTGCTCTGCTCCGCCGTTGCTCACGTCCACCCCCTTGCCTCAAGCACCCTATCATGGCATTGCCGGTACGGTACAGCAAGTTGCTAATGCGATTGCTTTGCGATAGAATGACTTGGTGTCTGTCAGGCCAAGTACCCATGACTTTCTGGCACTGAAATCCTCCGACAGAAAGAGAGACGCCTGTTACGAGCAGTATACTCTCCTCCCGGTGAGTGTTTCTAGTCCGCCGTGCGGCGGCCACGCCCGCTCCTCTTGGGCGAGGGCCGGGGTGCGGGACCAGGGAGAACAATCACGCCCAAGGACGGCGCCACTGTGCAGTTCGCGTTGATCGACCACGCAGAAGGTAACGCGGGTACTCCTTCCGGGGAGGTCTTCGCGGAGGTCTTATCGCTCGTCGAGGCCGCCGAGGAAATCGGTCTCACCGCTGTCTGGTTTGCCGAGCATCATTTCGGGGTGCATCATGGCCATCTGCCCGCTCCCCCGCTCCTCGCGCTGGCGGCGGGGCAGCGTACCCACCGCATCGCCGTCGGCAGCGCGATCATCTGCCTCAACCTGCACCATCCCCTCGCCATCGCCGAGCAGATCGCCACGGTGGACGTGCTCACCGGCGGGCGAGCGTCCTTCGGCTTTGGTAGCGGCTGTACACCGCCCGAGGCGGCGGCGTTCGGCCTAAACCTCACCGACACGGTGCGCCGCGAGCGGTTTGCGGAAGCGCTGGATATAGTCCTGGGCTTGTGGCGCGGCACGCCGTTCGCCTTCGAAGGGCGCTACTTTCGGCTCCCCACCGTCACGCTGCGGCCAGTGCCGCTCGGCGACCTGCGGACGCGGACATGGGCCGCCGCCAATAGCGTCGAGTCGGCAGCGCTGGTCGCCAAACGAGGCCTCGGCCTGATGACCTCACGCGACCGCGCGCTAGACCATGTGCAGGAGATTGTCGCCGCCTATCGCCGCGTCTGGAGTCAGGCCGGGTGGCCGGAACCGCCACCGGTGTCGGGCGGCTTTGGTCTCTATATCGACGCCGATGATCGTTCCGCTGAGGCCGCGGCGACTACGCCCGTCCAGAAACTCTGGGCCAGGGCCGCCCCGCGGCCGCGGTGGAGTACGACGCCACCGCCGGCGAGTACCGCCGAGGCCGCGCAGCGTGTCGGCCTCCTCTACGGCAGCCCGGAGACAGTCGCCCAGGGCATTGTTGCCCGGCAGCGCATCCTCTCGCTCACTCACGCTCATGTGCAGCTACGTTGGCCCGGCCTCGGGCCGGCTCAGGCCCGCGCCTCCTTGGACCGCCTCGGCCAAGAGGTCATCCCGCACGTGCAAGACGCCACCTGATTAATTGTCAGCGTTCAGCACGTCTCGTCTTCGTACAAGTGACAGGCAACCGTATGGCCGGGGCCTAGCTCCCTGGTCGGCGGCATGACTTGCTTGCACACGTCCATCAGGTGGGCACAGCGCGGGTGAAACGGACAGCCCGTTGGAGGATTGAGCGGGCTGGGGACATCGCCACCCAGCACGATCCGCTCCTGGCGCTGTCCTGGTCGTGGTTGCGGAATGGCGGAGAGCAGCGCCTGCGTATAGGGATGCCGGGGCTGCCGATACAGTTCGTCGCCGGGCGCGGTCTCCACCAGCTTGCCCAGATACATCACCCCGATTCGGTCCGCGATGTAGCGGACCACCGCTAGATTGTGGGCGATGAACAGGTAGGTCAGGCCGTGCGCGGCCTGTAAGTCGCGCAGCAGGTTGAGCACTTGCGCCTGCACCGAGACATCCAGGGCCGAAACCGGCTCATCACAGATGATGAGTTGGGGTTGCAGGATCAGGGCCCGGGCAATGCCGATACGCTGACGCTGCCCCCCGCTGAACTCGTGGGGGTAGCGCCGCGCGTACTCGGGACGCAGCCCGACGGCCGTGAGCGTCTCATGCACCCGCGTCTCCCGTTCGCGCCGGGTACCCAAGCCGTGTACGACCAATCCCTCAGCGATGCTGGCGCCGACGGTCAAACGTGGATTGAGCGAGCCATAGGGGTCTTGGAAGATGATCTGGGCTTGCCGGCGCCAAGTAGCGAGGGCGCGACCGCGCAGTTCGAACACATCCTGCCCGGCAAAACGCACATGGCCGCCGGTTGCGGGAATGAGGCGCAGGATAACGCGCCCCGTCGTGGTCTTGCCGCAGCCCGACTCCCCCACGAGCCCAAACGTCTCGCCGCGCCGAATGTGGAAGGAGACCCCATCTACCGCGCGAACCACCGACCGGCGGAACCGGCTACCCCGCACCGGAAAGTGCTTGACCAAGTTCCTGACTTGGAGCAGTGGCTCCGTCACGCGAGTGCTCGTCATCGTGGCGCCTGCCTGGAGACGGATGGCTGGGTGCCACTTGTCGGTGGCGGAGATGCGGGCAGCCAACAGCGGACACGGTGGCCCGGCGCCGTGGTGACCTCCGGTGGTCGCTCGGTCATGCAATGTGGCAGGGCGTGCGGGCAACGCGGGGTGAAGGCGCAGCCGGCCGGCAGACGGCTGGGATGCGGCACGCTGCCGGCGATGGCCGGGAGCTGCTGGCTACGGTCGGTCGCGAGTGAGGGCATGCTCGTGAGCAGCCCTTGGGTGTAGGGGTGCTGCGGGTCCTCGAACAGGGCCTTGACCGGCGCGTACTCGACGATCCGCCCAGCATACATCACCGCCACATCGTCGGCCAACTCGGCAATCACTCCCAGATCGTGGGTAATCAACAGCAGACTCATCCCCAACTCATCCTGAAGCTGCCGGAGCAGATCGAGGATTTGGGCCTGAATGGTCACGTCAAGCGCCGTAGTTGGCTCGTCGGCGATCAGCAAGGCTGGTCGGCAAGCCAGGGCCATCGCAATCATCACCCGCTGACGCATTCCGCCACTCAACTCGTGGGGATATGCGCGGGAGCGCTCGGCCGGTGCCGGGATCCCCACTTGGTCGAGCAGCGCGACCGTCTGCTCCCGCGCCGCGCGGCGACCCACGCGCCGGTGTACGCGGACCGCCTCGGCAATCTGATCCCCGACCCGTTGCACGGGATTGAGCGACGTCATCGGCTCCTGGAAGATCATCGCGATGGTCTGGCCGCGAACCACCTGCCACTCCCGTTCGGCGAGCGTGAGCAGGTTGCGACCTCCTAGTCGGACCTCACCGGCAAGCTCACAGGCTGGCGGAGCGGGCAGCAAACCCATCAGGGCCAATGCCGTGACGGACTTGCCGCAACCGGATTCGCCGACCAAGCCCAGAATGCGTCCCTGCCCGATGCTGAAGCTCGCGTCCTGCACGGCGGGCACCTCGCCGTCGGACGTGGAAAACGAGACGCACAACTCGCGCACCGCAAGCAGAGGCGCTCCCGCTGGATCGAATGGCTCTAAGGTCTCATCCATTGGTGCTTGCCGGTACTCCTTTCAGCCTCAATCCATATCGGCCTAGCGGCGGCGCGAGCGCGGATCAAGGGCCGCACGCAGCCCATCACCAAGCAAGTTGCACGCCAAAACGGACAGGAGAATGCACAACCCCGGCAAGAGGACCAGATGCGGCGCCTGGTCGAGGTAGGTGCGGGCATCGTTCAACATCGCGCCCCATTCCGGGTTCGGCGGCTGGATGCCCAGGCCCAGAAAACTGAGCGAGGAGATCATCAGGATGATGTGGCCCAGGTCCAGCGTGGCGAGCACCACGATGGGGCCGATGATATTGGGCAGGATGTGCCGCGCCATGATCCGCAGGTCCGAGGCGCCCAGTGCGCGGGCCGCCAACACGAACTCCCATTCGCGGGCTGCGAGCGTCGCGGCGCGAAATATGCGGGCGTGATCGGCCCAGCCGACGACGATGATGGCGATCAGGAGGCTCTGGAGGCTGGGGCCGAGAAAGCCGACCAATGCCAGCGAAAGAATCAGCCGCGGCAGCGCCAGCAGCACATCAACACTGCCGACCACGACGCGATCCACCCACCCGCCGAGAAAGCCGGCCGAAATACCGACCACCAGACCAAAGAGGAGCAGCCCCATGGTCGTCGGGATGGCGCTTCCCAGGGTGGCGCGGGCGCCGTAGATGAGCCGGCTCGCCAGGTCACGGCCCAGTTGGTCGGTCCCGAGCGGATAGCGTCCGCTGGGACCTTGCAGTTTGTCACTCAGGTGAATGGCGTGCGGATCGTGCGGCGCAAGGAGCGGCGCCGCTACTGCGATGGCGACAAAGAGACTCAGTAGGAGCAGGCCGGCAAGTGCCGCCCGATCAGCCCATAACACCCGTCGCGCCGCGCGCCATGGGGAGTGTTCGCCGACCGCATAAAGCTCCTCGTCGCGCAGAGTCCCCGCCGCTGCCGGAGCTGCCGGCAGCGCGCGGCTAGGCACTGTCATCGCCCCCACCCTGCGCCCCCGCACCCAAGCGGATGCGTGGATCAATTACGGCGTAGAGCAGGTCGGTCGCCAGATTGACGAGCACGAACGTCAGGCCAGCCAGCAGCACAAACCCCTGGATGATGGGGTAATCGCGCGCATAGATCGACTCCACCACGAATCTGCCCACGCCAGGCCACGCAAAGATCGTCTCGACAATGGCCGCCCCACCGAGGAGTTGGCCGAACTGGGTGCCAGCGACCGTGACGACCGGTAACAGTGCGTTCCGCAGCGCATGTTTGAGCACGACCATCGGCTTGCTCAGGCCCTTGGCGTAGGCCGTGCGAATATAGTCCTGCCCCAGGACCTCCAATACGCTGGCGCGGGTCAGCCGGACGAGCGCACCCATCGTGAAGACACTCAACGAAATGGCCGGTAGGATCAAATGCCGGGGATGGCCGTCTCCGTAGCCCGCGACCGGCACCAGTCGCAGCGCCACGGCGAAGGCATAGATCAGGATCAGCGCCACCGCAAAGCTCGGTAGCGAGGCGCAGAGCAAGGCCAGCACCCGACCGGCTTCGTCGAGCAGCGTGCCGCGGTACACGGCCGTCACCGTCCCAATCGAGACACCCAATACCAGGGCCAGGAGCAGGGCGGTAGTGGCGAGCTGCACCGTTGCGGGAATGCGCCGTGCCAACTCCGGTAACACCGGTACGCGGTCTATATACGTCAATCCCATGTCCCCGCGCACCACGTCACCGAGCCAGCGGGCGTAACGCAGGGGCATGGGAGCGTTGAGTCCCAACTCCTCGCGTTTGGCCTCGATTTCTGCCACCGTTGGCTCCTGATCGCCTTGGCTCAGGGCTAGCTCGGCCGGATCACCCGGCGCCAGATTGGCCAAGAGAAAGGCCAGGAGCGAGACGCCCAGGAGCACCGGTATCAGCGCGAGGAGACGGCTTAACGTGTAGCGGATCATATCCTGGACTGCTCACAGCCGAGGTAGTAGCGCCCCGCCCCCCTCCGCAGCCTGCCCCTCGTCCCTAGTGGCGAGGGGCAGGCGAGGGAGAGGAGGGCCGGAGCCATCAAATCCCGCCCCGCACCTCCGGCGGCCAGCGATGCGGATCCGGGTCAGCGCACGGACAACTGCGACAGGCTCGGCTGGTAGAGCGTGCTCACGTCGTAGCCCTCCAATGCGGGGTGGTGGGCAAAGACGACGTGATCGTAGAGCAGTGTCGCGAAGCGCACGTCCTTGAACGCGATCTCCTGCAACTGGTCGTACAAGACTTTGCGCTCATTGTAATCGAGCGAGGACGCCGCCTGTACAACGAGCTTGTCAACCTCGGGGTCGTTATAGTCAAAGTGCCGCTGGGCATTGGTGTCGCCCTTCGAGTGCATGAAGCGACTGAACAAGTAGTCGGGATCACCGTTGGCCCAGCCGTGGGTGCTCACGGTCAGGTGGTAGTCCCCATTCTTGACTACCTCCTTCCAGGCTGCATGCTCGACGAGCTGCAGGTCTGCGTCCAACCCCAGCGGCGCGATCACGGCCTGGATCACTTCATGCAGGCTCTTGTAGGGATAGCGGTTGTTCTGCAGCGCCGAGATGGGCACATCAATCTTCATCCGCTGCCCGCCCATGGCTGCTTGCGCCAACTGCTGTGCCTTCTGCGGGTTGTATTCATGGACGAGGTCTTGGCGCACCCACAGGTCGGCAAACTCCGGCAAGATACTCCCCCCGGGCGTCGCAAAGCCATGCCACAGGTCCTTCGCCAGCGACTGCCGATCAATGGCCATATTCACTGCCTGGCGCATCTCGGGCTTGTCGAACGGCGGTTTCCTGTTGTTGAACGCCAGGTACTGCTGCAGCGCGATGGGCCGGGAACCCACCACCAGCGCGCCCTCTTCGCGCAACTGCGCCCCCTGCTGCGGCTGCAATCCACCCAGATCCACCACGCCGTCAATCTCACCCGACCGCAGCGCCGCCACCCGCGTATTGGGGTCCGGCAGGGAGCGGATCGTCAGTTGTTTCACCGCCGGCGCCCCGCGGTGGTAATCCTCAAAGGCCTCCAGAATGAGGTGCTGGCCCTTCTCCCACTCGACGATCTTGAACGGGCCGGCGCTCGCCGGCGGTGCCTTGAAGCTCCCCTCGGCCGTAAAGGAGGCCGGTGAGAACATCGCCGAGTAGAAGTTCGACATCGTGTTCGGCAGCGCGGGCCGGGGCCGGCCCAGGGTCAGCCGCACCGTGCTCGCATCCACCGCCTCGACCTTCTCGAACTGGCCCAGCGCCCGCTCCGTGGCATAGCTGAAAAAGCGCGAGCTGCGCGGGCTGATCTGCACGTAGCGCTCGATATTCGCGGCCACGGCGCCGGCGTCGAAGACCTCCCCATCCTGGAAGGTGATCCCGGAGCGGAGCTTGATCGTCCACACCGTGGCATCGTCGTTACTCTCCCAAGACTCGGCCAGCTCCGGCTGCGGAACCAGGTTGTTGTCCAGCTTGGACAGACTATTCCACGCATTCACGATCAGGTGCGTGAAGTACGGGTCCTCCAGACCGTTCGCCAGGTCGCGCGGCGCCGCGAGGACGACCTCCTCCTTGCTGCGGTTGCGCGGCGGCGCGGATGTCGTCCCCTTGGTGCCCGTCGCGCCCGTCGCCCCCTGGGCGCCGACTGCACCTTGCGGCCCCTCGGGGCCCGCGGGTCCCGGTGGTCCGGCTTGTGGCTCGCCCACATAGCGCACGGTCGGGTCACCACAAGCCGCCGCAAGCAAGCCGGCGGCGACCATGGCGAAACCGCGTCTGTGCATGGCATAACGAGATAGCATCGGTTCTTTCCCTTTCTCTGCCTGTCTGTTCCTGCCTGGTGTGTCGCTGCGACCACTGCACTGCTGAGTGATCGGATGCGACTCTTAACCGTAAAACAAGTCATTAGCGTTAGTCAAGCAGCTGGATCCGAGACACCACTGACTACCCCCGGCATCGCGGCCGACGCCAAGGCATATGGAGAGGTGCAGCACGCTGCGCCCGTGCCCCGGCGGAGTGGGGAAAGGCCAGGGAGTCACCTTCTCCCCCATCATTCCTGCCGGCGTGGGAATGACGGGCCGGAGATTAGCAGGGCTGCTCGTGCCGGCGTACAAGCCGCTGACGACTACGAACCGCTTTCCGGAGAGGATTCTCAGGCGGGTGCTCGTCGCCTGAATGAGGCTACCAGTGCGAATATCCCGCTTGCGACCAGGGTCATAGCAGGAGCGGCGGGCACATTGAAGTGGTAGGAGATGTAGAGGCCTGTCACGGCGGACGCGGTCCCCAGCGCCGCGGCCATCATCATCATCGAGACAAAACGCCTGACCAACAGATACGCCGCGGCAGCAGGTGTTACCAGCATTGCCATGACAAGAACAATACCTGCCGCCTGAATCCCTATTACGATAACGAGGGCCAGCATAACCAGGAACACGTAGTCGACGAAGCTGGAACGCGAACCGACAACCTGCGATCCCACGGGGTCAAAGCTCGCAAACAGCAGCCAGTGGTGAAGAGTGAATAGCCCCAGGATGACAATCACGGTTATCCCAAGGGACACATAGATGTCGGTCGGAGATATGGCCAATACTTTTCCCAGGAGCAGGTCTTCCATATTGACTCTGATGGTCGTCGCACTTGCAAGCATCACAAGTCCCAGGGCAAACATGGCTGCAAAGAGAATGCCAATGGAAGTGTCCGTGCTGAGGCCCGCGCGACGGCTCACAGTTCTGACCAGTATGGCAACGGAGACCCCTGTTGGGATGGCGGCTATGGCCGGGTTGATGCCGACTATGAAGCCAAGCACCATGCCCGGCAGCACGGCGTGGGCGAGAGCGTCTCCAATGAAGGCGAGATTCCTGGTGACGACGTAGGCGCCAACCAGCGGACACATCACGCCCACAAGTATCGAGCCGATCAAGGCTCTCACCATGAAGCCGTACTCAAGCGGGGCGACAAGGAAGTCTATCACGTCTTCTTTCTACCGCTCCCCGTCCATTGTGAGGCGCACACCGTGGGCACCGTACAGCTGCTCCATGACCTCGGACGTAAACACCTGCTTGGGAGGACCGCAGGCGCACACCTGGCAGTTCAGACACAAGACCTCGTCGAAGCGGCTGGCCAGGTTGGTCAGGTCGTGGGTCGCCAGCAAGACAATGCGCCCCTCATCCCGCAGTGTTCGGAGGACCTCGACGAGGCCTTCCTGGGCGCCTGCGTCAACTCCGCTGAAGGCCTCATCCAAGAGGAGAACACTTGCCTCTTGGGCCAGCGCCCTGGCGACGAACACCCTTTGCCTCTGTCCACCCGAAAGCTCCGTCATGAGAGCAGAGCGATGGCCCCATAGGCCCACACGGCAGATGCACTCCTTGACTAGCTCTCGATCTCTCTTCCCGGGTCGCCGGAACCATTTAAGTCTGCAGCGCCGTCCCATCATTACAACGTCCGTCACAGTCACGGGAAACCGCCAGTTGACGCTCTCTCGCTGAGGCACGTACGCCAACGCCCCACCTCCCTTGTCTACACGGTGAAGGGTTACCTTCCCCTGGCGGACCGGGAGGAGCCCGGCAATGGCATTGAACAGGGTGCTCTTGCCGGCTCCATTCGGGCCTACAACGCCCATTAGGGTCCCCGCATCCACGTCGAAGGTGACGTTGCTCAGGGCCCTGTGCCCATCGAGCTCGACAGTAACTCCATCGAGCGACATGCTCGCTCTGTGTAAGTTCGGATCGGTGCTCACTTCAATGCCCCAACAATGCGTTCCACGTTTGTTCGCACCATGCCAAGGTGCGTGTCTGCGCCGCTGCCCTCTGGCCCAAGCGATCCCGAATAGAGCTGGACCAGCTCCGCGCCAGTCTCCCTCGCCACGGCTTGTGCCAGCCTGTCACTGACTGTCGTCTCGCCAAACACTGCCGGCACGTCATGTTCCCGTATCACTTCGACCAACCCCGCAATGTGCTCCGCAGAGGGCTCCACATGAGTTGAAAGAGACGGAATGACCAGACCAACCACCTCAAACCCATACGCCTCTGCAAAGTAGGAGAGGCTGTCGTGCGATGTAACCAGCAGTCTGCGCTCCGGCTCCACAGTGCTCACCTGCTCTTGGATCCAGGCGTGAAGCTCGTCGAGCTTCTCCCCATATTCTGAGGCGTTCTGGAAGTAGACACTCGCGTTCTGAGGTTCTATACCCGAAAGCCGAGCGGCTATTTCGTTGACTGCGATCTTCACTCGGATCGGATCGAACCAGAAGTGAGGATCGAAAGTGCCGTGCGCGTGCCCTTCATGGTCGCCATGGTCACTGTTGTCTTCATCCCCGTGATCGTCATGCATATCGCCCATGGCGAACTCGATCGGATCGACGCTTTCACCAAGCGCGACTATCTTGGACTCATCTGCACTGGCGTTGTGCAAGAGCTCCTCCAGCCAAGCGGCCTCCAGGTAGAGGCCGACAGACAACACGAGATCCGCATCTGCTACCCGGGCAACGTCGCGGGGTCCGGGCTGGAAATGGTGCGGGTCGCCACCCACTGGCAGCAGGCTGAAGACCTCCACCCTGTCTCCACCTACCACCCGCGCCCAATCAGCCACAAAGTTGGTGGTTGTCACCACCTGGATCGGCGGCATGGTGGGACTCGGAGTCTCCCTGGCAGCAGATGTGGCAGTTGGCTGCGGCCCTTCTGTTGACTGGGTGTCCTGGTCGAAATCGCAGGCAACCAGGAAAGCCATCACGAATACGACAAGACCCACAGCTAACGTCGGCCCCAGACGTCCAAGTATCATCGGTTGCGTTCCTCCCTCTGACTGACCGTTCTCCCCAGTGTGCTCCCGCGAAAACCGCACTGTTGAGCAACTGGATACACCCGGTTGATTATATTGCAACGCATTATCATTAGTCAAGGAGTCTAGTCGCGTGGTTCGGCGATGGGGCCTCCAGGATGAGGAAGTTGGGCGGCGTCGCCTTCCCACCGCTCACGCCCAGCGGAACAACACCCCCAGCGCCTGCTCCGGGTGCTCGTACAGGAAGTCGAATGCCTGCTTGGCCTCCTGCCCGTCGAACCGATGCGTAATCAACGGCTGCACTCGGGCCTCGCCCGCTGCCAGTGCCAGCATCGCCGCGCGCCCCATGGCCGCGCGGTCCCTATCAGGTGGGTAGCCGCCGCGCAGGCGCTTACCCATGATCTTCGACGCATCCAGCGGCAGCGGCTTCCCGTGGTAGGCACCGATCAACTGGAGTAGACCGTCCGGCGCCAGCATATCTTGCGCTTGGGCAAAGGACTGCACCCCCGCCCGTCCACCCACGCAGTCAATCACGATGGTTGCGCCCTCACCACCGGTCAGGCGCCGCACCGCCGCGACCGGGTCCTGCTCCCCGGCGTGGACGACTGCTGGTGCGCCAACCTCCGCCGCCAGCCGGCACCGGAGATCAAGCGCATCCACGGCGATGAGTTGGGCCGGCCGATAGCGTCGTGCAAACTGCATCACCAGATTGCCGACAATCCCCTGGCCGAGCACGACGACTCGATCCGCAGCGGTAATCCCCGCCGCCCGTGTCCAGCCGGCGCTGCTGGTGCTGAGGGGATGAAACGTGCCCGCCTCGAAGGAGAGCCGCGCCTCGAGCGGCTGCACATTGTCCACCAGCGAGTACTCGGCGTGGGGGGCACTTGCCACCACCCGGTCGCCCGGCGCGATGCCGGTGACACCTGCACCGACGCGCTCCACGATCCCGGTCGTGGAGTACCCCATCATGCTGGGCGGCACCGCCTCCGCCAGTTCGTAGCGCCGCCATAGCTCGGAGCCACGGCTAATCAGGCTGACGTGCGTTCGCGTGAGCACCTGCCCCGGGCCGACCGCGGGAATCGGCACGTGCTCCAAGACGACGTTCCCCACGCCCGCGTGCTTGCCCACGCGCCGCATCATCTCTGTCACTGTCGCACCTCTCGCCTCAGGCGCCCTATCATGGCATTGCCGGCAGCGCACGGCAAGTTGCTAATGCGAATACTTTGCGATAGAATGCCTTGATGCCTGTCAGGCCAAGTACCCATGACTTCCTGGCACTGAAATCCTCCGACAGAAAGAGAGACGCTTCATGAGTGATATTGCAGCCACGCACCAAGCCGTGGTGTCCGCAGCGGCGCAGCCGGGCACTGACACGGACGTGGCCGATGGACAGCGGCCCGATACGGTGTTGCTGTTGGGCAAAGGTGGCTATGGCGACTTCGCCCGTGAAGAGTTGGACCGCATGGTTGCAGCGGTCCGCTCCACCGGGCGCTACCATCGTGTCGAAGGGGCCTTCCTGGACCAAGGGACTCCGGTCCTGTGGTCCACACTCCAGGCTTGCGCGGCTGCCGGTGCGCGGCGCATATTGGTTGTGCCGGTCTTTGTGCCGATGGATCGCTCGCCTCGCATTTGGCTACCGAAAGTCATTCGGCGCTGGCTCCGGCGGCACCCGGAGTTAGAAATCGAAGTGCTGCTGGCGGATACGCTTGGCGATCACGCGGCCCTGGGTGCGGCCGTCTGTCAGGTTGTGGCAGCCGCCGAACGGCAGTCCGACGTGCGGGTTGGGGCGCCTGTGGATCGCGGCGATCCGAGCTGGTCGGCCAATCCGCTCCACCGCTACCATGCGCTCTTCTGCCTCGGTCCCCGCTGCTCGACCTATCTCGCCGGTGACCTCTACCGCCAGCTCCGCGACCGGCTAGCTAAACGCGGACTGAACTCCGGTCCCGAGCAGGTGCGGACGACGCAGACCGGCTGCCTCTACCCCTGTAACCTCGGTCCGGTGATGGTGGTCTACCCGGAAGGCGCCTGGTATTGCGCGCTGACACCGCCAATGCTGGATCGCATTGTGGAAGAGCACTTCGTGGACGGACAAGTGGTTGCGGACTACACGTGTCCCCCGGCCGCCCGGCCGCACAAGCGCCCCGCTCTCGAGGACGGGTCGTAGCGGCTGGCCTGAGTCGCACCGCCTTTGCCATTTGATCGTGCGGCTCCGGTCAGCCGGAGGCACGACTGTTCGGCTCTATCACGCGCCCGCCGCGGCTGGCTGTGATGGGGCGTTGCCGTTCTCCGAGAAGAAGATCAGATACGGCTTGCCGGTCCGCGGGTGCGGCTGCACCTCAGAGCCAATGCCGAATACCTCACGGATGAGCGCCGGTTGCAGGACCTCCTCCGGAGCACCGGCAGCAACGATCTCACCCTTACTGACCACGTAGATGCGGTCGCAGTACACAGCCGCCAGGTTCAGATCGTGGAGCGCGGCTAACGCCGTGACCCCGAGGCTGCGGACCAGGTCCAGCATCTCGATCTGGTAGCGGATGTCGAGGTGGTTGGTTGGCTCATCGAGCACCAGAAAACGAGCCTGCTGGGCCAAGGCGCGAGCGACGAGCACACGCTGTTTCTCCCCTCCCGACAGAGTGGAGAAGTGACGCCGCGCGAACGTCGTCATACCTACCCGGTCCAGGGCGTCATAGACGATCCGGTGGTCTTCGTCCGTTTCGCGGTCCGTGAGGCCCTTGTGCGGTGTGCGTCCCATAAACACCAGCTCTTCGACGGTGAAGTCGAACTCGGACGGCGACTCCTGCAAGACGACGGCGGTGCGTCGCGCTGCCTCACGCACACTCAGTTTCCAGACATCCTCCTCATCCAAGGTGACCAATCCGGCACTGGGTTTCACGACCCGGTAGATCGTCCGCAGCAGGCTCGACTTGCCGCTGCCATTCGGGCCGATCAGGCCCACGAACTCACCCGGCTCTACTCTGAGCGTGGTGTCCCGCAGGATGGCCGTACCATCAACCTGCCACGAGACATGCTCGATGCTGAGTCTCATCGCCCGCTGCCTCCAAAGGCTTGTCCCCGACGTCGCAGCAGCCACAGGAAGAATGGGCCGCCTACGAACGCGGTGATGACCCCGAGGGGCAACTCCTCCGGCGCGACGACCGTGCGGGCGAGCACATCCACCCAGATGAGGAAGATCGCCCCCACCAGCACGCTGACCGGCAGCACCCGGCGGTGGTCGGCGCCGACAAAGAGCCGGACCGCGTGCGGCATGATAAGTCCTACAAAGCCGATGGCGCCGGCGACAGCCACCATCACCCCGGTCAACAAGGCAGAAAGCGCCATTAGCTCCTTGCGAAAGCGGTTCGTATCCACCCCCAGCGTGACGGCGGTCTCCTCGCCGGCGACAAGCGCGTTCATCGAACGTGCCCGGAGCACCAGGATGGCCGTACCGACGATGATGACGACGGTGGGTATCACCAGAAAGCTCCACTTGGCGCTGGCCACGCTACCGGCCAGCCAGAAGAGCACCGCCTGGGTCTGCCGCGTGTCGTGAGCGCGAAAGATCAGGAAGCTGGTGATCGCCGAGAAGACATACGACGCGGCCACACCGACCAAGATGAGCCGTACCGGCGTCAGTCGTCCCTGGTGCTGCGCTAGGGTAAAGACAATCACAAACGCCGCCAAAGCGCCCAGGAACGCCGCTACGGAGAGCGAATACAGCCCAAAGACCTGAAGACCGAAGAGGATCACGAGGACGGCACCGATGGAGGCCCCGGCAGAGATACCGAGGATGTACGGGTCGGCGATGGGGTTCCGCACCGTGGCCTGCATGGCCGTGCCGACCACCGCCAGGCCGGCACCGATGACGGCCGCCAGCAGCACCCGCGGCAAGCGGATGAGCCAGACGATTTGATCGTGTGCCCGGCTCCACTCCCCAGGCTCAGTGCTGAAGAGATGACTGCCGATGATTTGCCACACCGTCAGGGGGTTAATCGGCACTGGCCCAATGGTCACAGCCAAGGTGATGGTCAGTGCCAGTCCGGCGAGGAGCAGCATAAGCAACAGTAGTAACCTGCTGCCGCGCCGCCGCTCCTCGACCGGTTGCAGCGGCCGACTGACCGGCGAGTCGGCCGACTTGGCTATGACTCGTTTCGAGACAAGCATGTCATCGTAGGTGGTACAAGCGGCTAGAACGAGTCCGGATAGAATGCCTTCGCCAGGGTGACTATCAACGTCGGCACCCGGACACCAGGTGAGGTCGAGCTGAACGGCACGACGACAAACCGCTTGTTCTTGACCGCCGTGATGTCTGCAAGAGCCTCATTCGTGAGCAGGAGCTGCTCCTTCTCGGCCGACGTGGACCACCCGGCCTCGATGAGCACGATGACCTCCGGGTCGCGCTCCACGACCACCTCCCAGGAGGCACTCTTGTAGTTCCCTTCCAGATCGTTGAACAGGTTGATGCCACCGGCCCGCTCCACGACCAAGTTGGCCGAGCCGCAACAGGCCGCCGTGAAGGCCTTGTCCTCACCACTGTCATACAGGAGGACTCTTACCTTCTTGTCCAAGGCAGCGACCTTGGCCTCGACGGTTGCAAGCTCCCGCTTCATGGACGCGACGACTTCCTCAGCCCGATCTTCGACGTCGAAAATCTTGCCCAGGTTCAGGAAGTCAATGTAAATGTCGTCCATCGTCAGCGGCCCCACGCGCTCCGGGCACGCTCCGGTGCTGAGGTAGGAGTGGATATCGAGCTTCAGCAGGTCCTCGCGCGGCCCGGCATTTTCCGGTTTCGCAAAGGCACTGGCGAATCCGGAGATGACAAAGTCCGGCGACGCGCCGAGCAGCACCTCATGCGACGGGTACTTATCCGATAGCACCGGAATCTTCTTGTAGGCCGCCTCGTACTGCGGGAGGATGGCGTCGTCGAGATACGCCGTCCCCACCATCTTGTCTTGCAGGCCAAGCGCCAGCATGATCTCGGTGGTGTGCTGCGTCATACTCACCGCCCGCTCCGGTGGTGCCGTGAAGGTCTGGGTAAAACCGCAGTTTTCGATGGTCACGTTGAACGCCGCCTCGCCGGCAGCTCCCGGCGCACCCTGGGAACCTTGGGCGCCGGTCGCGCCCTTTGGCCCCTCGGGACCAGCCGGACCGGCCGGTCCGGCTTGCGGTTGGCCGACGTAACGCACCGTCGGCTCGCCACAAGCTGCCACCGCCGCGAAAACGATGGTCAGCAACACCAGTAATCTCCGCCATCCTGATCTCATGGGTATCCCTCTCCTTGCTCCGTATCGGCTCTGCCGATGTGTTCAGTGGTGACTATCTGCGTAGTGTGCGTTCTGCGGCTCGGTTGGGAGCCGCTCCCATGTAGACTGTTCCTCCCCTGGAATCGCCACCTCCTGTTTCCCACCAGACTTGGTTCCGCTTCGCCCGATTACGCCAGCGGGCGCTATATCACTGCTCGGTCTACCACAAATGCTAACCGGTTTCAATAGCGGCAGAATATACCCGGTACTGGAAGCGGATGTCAAGGTGGTCGTGGATTCCGGCGCACGCCGGAATGACGGAGTGAGGGGTCGGTTCCCTCCCCGGCGTGTCAGCGCGGGAGGAGGCCAATGCCGTCGGTCGGGGAATCAGGCCATCGTGGCGAGCATCGCGTCGGTGACCTGGTAGCGCAGCGGCTGGCCGGTGAAGAACCGCGCAAACTCGTCGGCCATCGCCTCGCCCAGGCGGGCGCGCGATTCGACGGTTGCGCCGGCCACGTGGGGGCTGAGGATGACGTTCGGCAGCCCGTGTAGGGGACTATCGTCTTCCAGCGGCTCCTGGGGAAATACGTCCAGCGCGGCCACCAAGCGGCCGGTTTGTAGCTCGTGGGTGAGCGCCGCGTAGTCAATGGCGGCGGCGCGAGCCGTATTGACGAACAGAGCACCGTCCGGCAGCAGCGCCAACTGCCTGGCGCCGACCATGCCGTTGGTTTCCGGTGTCGTCGGTGCATGGTTGGAGACCACGTCGGAGTTGGCCATCAGCTCGTCGAGCGACGCCGCGCGCCGCACGCCAAGCGCGGCGGCCCGTTCCTCCGAGAGATACGGGTCATACACCATGGTCTCCGTGTCGAACGGCTGCAAGAGGCGAATAAACGCACGGCCAGTCATGCTCGCGGCGATGATGCCGACCCGCTTTCGGTACAGCTCACGCCCCCACCGGCCCTTAATACCGGACCATGGCTGGCCGCTCTGCATCGCCCGATCAAACGTATGCGCGGTCCGCAGCGCCATCAGCGTCGTCGTGAGCGCCCATTCCCCGACCGATTGCGCGATCACATCCGCGCCGTGCGTCACGACGATCCCCCGCGCAAAGACCGGGGGTGGCGTCAATCGCCGGATGGAGCCGGCGGCGTGGCCGATGATCCGCAACTGCGGCGCGGCCGCCAGCATGGCATCGTCAAACGGCGGCGTGCCCCAACTGGTCAGGACGGCGGTAGCACGGGGAAGCCACGCTGCAAGCTCCTCCGCCGTGGGCATCCGCCCTGTCGAGTTGCGCTCAACCGTGCCCAGCGACTCCAGCACGTCCCACGCCCGCGGCGTGATGATCTCCTCCGCCAAGGCGCCGGACGGCAGGACAAGGATATGCGGCTGGTCTGGCTGCGACATGTAGAGCTACCTCCTCTGCACGGGGCCGGTGCCGGCCCCCCGCTGCGGCAGGGGGACGACACATTCCCCCGTCGCAACGGGGGGGCCAAGGTGAGGGCCACGAGCCACTATTACCGCTACCGCGGCGGCGCGTTCGTCGCCAATGCCTCGCGGTAGGCCACCGTGATCCGCTCTACCTCCTGCGGATCAACCGGAATCCGGCCCCCCATTAGATTCGCCACCCCCCACGCCAGCGCGTCATCGGGATGATCTGCATAGCGCGGCGCCATGTGGATATGAATATGCGGGCTGCTCTCACCAAACCCGGCAGTGTAGATGCGAAGTGCCCCGGTAACCTCCAGTTGCACGCGCTGGAAGTGCCGCAGCGCCGGCCCGAAGTTGGCCGCCTCCTCATCGTTGAAGTCGGCCGGGCCAGGAACGTGCCGCTGCGTATGGAGCATCATCCAGCCCGGCAGCCCATACGGTTCCGGCATGTGACGGATCAGCCAGAGATCATTCTCGAAGATCACACCGCCCTCGATGGGTAGCTCACGGGCGTTGATCTTGCAAACGTCGCACGTGGGGTCGTAGTCTGTACTGCTCATCACTTCTCCTCCGTCTCTGCGTTGGGAACCGGCGACACCTTATCCTACTGTTTTTCCCGGCGCTCGTCCCCTCGCGGTCCTCATCCGGCCGGCAGTCGGAACGGCCTCCGGACTACGGTCCGGGGACCGGCCGCCGTCGGCTAAGGGCCTTCTGCCGACGGATCGGCTTCGCTCACGACCGTATGCACGTAGTAGACCTTCTTGTCCTGCGATTCATACCACGTTCGTATGGCCAATTCCGCCACAAGTCCGAGCGCCAGCAACTGGATGCCGACCAGAAACAGGAGCGATGCCAGCAACAGCAGCGGACTTTCGATCAAGTATTTCCCGTGGAATAGCTTGTCGTAGATGAGCCAGAGCACGAGGCCAAAGCTCAGAAACAAGCTCACCGTGCCCAGACATCCGAACGCATGGATGGGCTTGGTACCAAAGGTGCTGATGAACTTCACGGTCAGCAGATCAAGTAAGACCTTGAGTATCCGATTAATGCCGTACTTGGACCGACCGTACTTTCTCGGATGATGTTGCACAGGAATCTCGGTAATGCGCGCGCCACTCAAGTCGGCAAGCGCCGGCAGAAAGCGGTGCATCTCTCCGTATATCCTGATGCTCTTCAGCACCTCGCTCCGGTAGGCCTTGAGCGTACAGCCGTAGTCGCGCAAGTGAACGCCGGTAACACGGGAGATCAGGTAGTTGGCTACTTTGGAAGGGAGAACACGTAGCAGAAACGCATCCTGACGCTTCTCCCGCCAACCGCTTACAACGTCAAACCCCTCTTGTATCCCAGCGAGTAACTTGGGGATATCCGCCGGGTCGTTCTGAAGGTCCGCATCCATCAGCACGATGACCGCACCGCGCGCATGGTCAATCCCCGCTGCCAGCGCTGCCGACTGGCCGAAGTTCCTGCGGAGGCGAATGGCCGTGTAGTGAGCGTGCTCCACGGCCAGCCGGTGCAGCTGCTCCCAGCTCCCGTCCTTGGAGCCGTCGTCTACCAGGATCACCTCGTAGGACTGATTCAACTGCTCCAGATGCATATTCAGCGCACCATACAGTGAGCCGATGTTCTCGGCTTCCTCATAGACGGGGACGACGACCGAGATGTCCGGGCCATCCGACCGAGTGCTCATGTGTCGTCGTCCATTGGGAACGGATTCCGGAGCGCCACAATTATGCCAATTGAGGTGAGGCGCTACGGTCGGCTGCTCCCCCTACAGTCGGGTCCCGTGAGTGCTGTAGCCCTCAAAGTGTAGACTATGCGCCTGGATAGCGCGACTACAGGGGGCCGCCATGAGCAAGCCGGACCTCGCAACCCGCCGCGCCCGCTGCCTCCACGTGAGCTACGATGATCTCCTTCAGGGCTTCCGGCGCGTGGGCATCCATCCGGGCGATACCGTCTACTGCCACTCCTCGTTGAGCAAGTTCGGCTACGTTGAGGGTGGCGCGGCGACCGTGGTGGCGGCCTTATTGGCCGGCCTGGGGCCGACGGGCACCCTCGCGGCCCCGGCCGGCACCTACTCGCTGAAGCGCACGCCCAACCCGGTATTCGACGTGCGGCACGCGCCCTCGGAGCTAGGCACCATCGCGGAGGTCATCCGCCAGCGCAGTACCCATCGCAGCCACCACGTCGTGGAGTCGGTCTCGGCGCTCGGCCGCCGCGCCGCCGAGCTGACGGCAACCCATTCGCTGACCAACTGCGGCCGGGAAAGCCCCTTCCAGAAGCTCATTGCCTGGGACGCCCAGATTCTCCTGCTCGGCGTTTCCCACAGCTCGAACACGACGTTCGAGGCCGTCGAGGAGGAACTGGCACCCGAATACGTCGGGTTCATTGAGCTACCGAACGCCCGGATCATTGACGAGCACGGCAGCGAGCGACCGGTGCCGACCTGGGCGCATAACATGGCCTGCTCCGCCGACTTCAATCGGATGAATATGCCGCTCATCAGGGCCGGGGCGCAGTCCGAGATCGTCATCGGTGAAGCGATTGTGCGCCGCGTGTCGGCCGCCGGGCTGTATCGCGTCGCGCGGCAGGCAATTCAGGCCGACAGCTACGCCCTGCGCTTGCGGGAAGGTGAAGACCGGCTCCCGCCGCCGCCCACGAGCATCCACGATCTGCCGTAGCGATGGTTGTCGCTCCCACCCTCACCCTCCTCCGTTGCGACGGGGGAGGGAATACGCCGGCCCCCCGCCGCAGCGGGGGGACCGTAGGGGGGCTGGCCTTGCTCCGGAGATCGGTGTACCATCTTGTCGCACACAGACAGGGGAGAAAGATGACAGCAGCAAGGACACTGGCGCTGCTCGGCGGTGATCCCGCCATCACGCTCGATCAGACCGAGGCCATGAAATGGCCGCTGGTCGAGCAGGAAGAGCTTGATGCCGTGGCCGAGGTCGCCGGCAGTGGCGAATGGTCGAATCACCCCATCCGCGACGAGCTGGAAGCGGAGTTCGCCGCCTACATCGGTGTCAACTACGCTCTGGCCCACAACAATGGCACGGCGGCGCTCCATGCCTGCGCCTTTGCGTTGGGCATCGGCCCCGGTGACGAGGTGATCTGCCCGGCCACGAGCTATTGGGCCACCGCGGTGCCGGTCCTCACCGTGGGCGCCATTCCCGTCTTCGCGGACGTGGAGCCGGTGTTCCTGAACCTCGATCCGGCAGCGGCGGAAGGTCGCATCACGCCGCGCACCAAAGCCATCGTGGTTTGTCACCGCGGCGGGATGCCCTGCGACATGGACGGCTTTACCGACTTGGCCCAGCGGTACGGCCTCAAGCTGATTGAGGACGCCTCCCACGCGCACGGGTCCAGCTTCCGCGGCCGCAAAATCGGTTCCTGGGGCGACGTGGCCGGCTTCTCCATGCAGACCAGCAAGGTCATGCCCTCCGGCGAGGGCGGCTTGTTCACCACCAACGAGAAGCAGTATTACGACCGCGCGGTGTTGCTGGGACACTACGAGCGGATCGGAGACCTGGATCACGAAGATAGCCGTTTCGAGCATACCGGCTTCGGCTTCAAGTACCGCATTAGCCCGATTCACGCGGCCATCGGCCGCGTAGCCCTGGCCAAGCTCGATGAGCGCAACGCCCGGCGCAACGCCGGCATCCAGTATCTCTATGACCAGGTGAGCGAGATTCCCGGCTTCTCGGTGCCGCCGATGCCCGATCACGTCGAGCGCGTCTACTATCGCTCGCCCTTTATGATCTACGACCCGGACGAGCTTGGCGGCCTGCCCGCCGATCGCTTTACCCAAGCGTTGCAGGCCGAGGGTGCCCGCTTGGGCACGGCCACGCGGCTGCGCCACCGCGGTGGCCTCCACACGCAGCCACTGTTCGTCGAGCGCAAGCATTGGGCATTCGAGCACCCGGACAACGCCGAGTCCGCGGCTCGCGTGCGGTACGGCCCCGGCACGCTGCCCATCACGGAAGACCCGCCCGTCAATCGTGTGTCGCTTCCGCGGTTCACACAACCCACCCCGGAGCTACTGGACCAGTACGTCGCGGCCTTCCGCAAGGTGGCCGCCAATGCCAGCGCATTACTGTAGGGCAGCCGGGACAGACGATCTCGGAGAGCGAGGCAAGCGATGCGCGAGCGGTTGGCAATCTTGGGCGGCACCCCGGCCATCACCCTGGACCACACCTACTACGCGCAGTGGCCGATTTACACCGAGGAAGAGGTCGAAACGGTTAGCGCGCTGATCCGCAATTCCGGCCTCTCCAGCGCCCACTACGACCCGGCCGGCCCGATTGCCCAGCTAGAGCAGGCCATCGCCGAGCGGTGGGGAGTGCGGTACGTGCTGACCCACCACAGCGGAACCGCAGCCCTGAACGCCGCGCTATTCGGCGTCGGCGTCGTCCCGGGCGATGAAGTCATCGTCCAGTCGGCGACGCACCCGTTTAGCTGCATCCCTATCGTCGGTTGCGGCGCCATACCCGTCTTTGCCGACGTTGATCCCCACACGCGCCTGCTGGACCCGGCGGATGTCGAGCGCCGGATCACCCCGCGCACGAAGGCCATCTTGGTCGTACATTGGAGCGGTATGCCCGCCGATATGGATACTCTGCTCGACGTTGCCCGGCGCCACGACCTCCGCATAGTCGAAGACAACTGCGTGTCGCAAAGCACCCTGCACCGCGGCCGGATGTGCGGCACGCTCGCCGACGCCGGCGCGATCAGCCTCCAGCACGGCAAGCTCACCTCCGCCGGTGAGGGCGGCGTCTTCTTTACCGATGACCCGCAGGTGTATCAGCGGGCCGCCAGCCGTGGTCACTACGAGCGGCTTCAGGGCCTACCCGACGCCCAGTACCGCACGGTCTCCGGCTTTGCGTTCGGCGAAAAGTACCGGATCGCCACGATCACGGCAGCCATCGGCGCCGTGCAAATGCGCCACTGGGACGAGCACATGGCGCGACGCAAGCGGAACGCCGAGCAGCTTGGGCAAGCCATCGAGGAAGTCGGCGGCTTCTCCTTCCGCCCCGTCCCCGACTACGTGGAATCGCCGTATCATCAGGGCTGGGTGCGCTTTACCCCTGAAGAGCTTGGCGGCATTGACCGCGAGACCTTGATCGCAGCGCTCCAAGCCGAGGGCGCGCAGGTCAGCAATCCGGCGACCGGCGCGACCAGTATCCCGCACACCGAGCTGGTGCGCGCGCTGCACCTGCACCCGGTCTTTGCCGGCAACGCGGCCGGTGCCGACGACCTGCTCTGGGAGGCGCTCGGCGTGACCGTCCAGGAACGGCCCCGCTACGGACCGGGCACCTTGCCGGTGACAGAGGACCTGGATGTGCCTCATAATACGCTCCAGCTACCGACGTTTGCCCGCCCGGCGGACGAGTTGATCGGCCAGTACGCGACGGCCTTCCGCAAGATCGCGGCCCAAGCCGACGCTCTGGTGGGCCGCTGACACGCCAGGTCCATACGATCCTATAGAAATCGGTGGTGCGAACCTTTGGCCAATGAGCGGCACGTAACGGATGAGGTGACAAGCAGCATGTCTGACCAGTTGGCCCTCCTCGGTGGCGATCCCGCAGTCACCATTGACCAGGACTACTACACGGAATGGCCGATCTACGGCGATGAAGAGATCGAGGCGGTCACTGCGCTGATCCGGTCCCGCCAAACGTCCGGCGGCTCGGAGCCGGGTGGCCCGATCTACGAGTTGGAGCGCGCCATCGCCGACCGCTGGGGTGTCCCGTATGCGCTGGCGCATCCCAACGGCACGTCGGCGCTACACGCGGCCCTATTCGCCGTCGGCGTGGGACCCGGCGATGAGGTGATCGTGCAGTCGGCCACCCACCCGTATAGCTGCGTGCCGATCATCGGCTGCGGCGCCGTGCCCGTCTTTGCCGACGTAGACCCCAACACCCTGACCATTGACCCCGCCGACGTAGAGCTACGAATCACGCCGCGCACCAAGGCCGTCGTCGTCGTGCATTGGGACGGGATGCCCGTAGACATGGACGCAATACTCGCCGTGGCCCGCCGGCACGACCTCAAGGTCGTCGAGGACAACTGCGTCTCGCAGGGCACGCTGCACCGTGGCCGGATGTGCGGCACGCTCGGCGACGCCGCGGGCATCAGCTTTCAGGTCGGCAAGCTCACCTCCGCCGGCGAGGGTGGCATGTTCATCACCAGCAACCCGGAGTACTACCAGCGGGCCGCCATCCTCGGACACTACGAGCGACTCGCCGACTTGCCGGACGAGCAGTACCGTGCCGTGGCCAGCTTCTGCTTTGGCGAGAAGTACCGCATTGCCACGATCAGCGCGGCCATCGGCGTCGTGCAGATGAGTCATTGGGACGAGCGCTTCGCGGTGCGTCGGCGCAACGCCGAGCGGCTGGGGCAAGCGATTGCCGAGATCGGCGGCTTCTCGCCTCCCGAGGTTCCCGACTACGTGGAATCGCCGTTCCATCGCGGCTGGGTGCGCTTCGATCCCGAGGAATTGGGCGGCATTGATCGCGCTACGCTGGTCGAGGCGCTGCAAGCGGAAGGTGTCCGGGTCGGGGCGGCTGGCACGCTGCGCCCCTTGCACCAGCATCCGGTCTTTGCCGGCAATGCGGCCGGTACCGGCGATCTGCTCTGGGACGTAGTACGCAGCCACGCGCCGGAGGAGCGCCCGCAGTACGGGCCGGGCACGCTGCCCGTGACGGAGGACCCCGACGTGCCCCACAACACGATCACCCTGCCGGCGCTCACGCGCCCGGCGGATGACCTGATCGAGCAGTACGCTCAGGCGTTCCGCAAGGTCGCGGCCCAAGCCGGCGCCCTGGCCCAACGTTAGCGCAGTTAGCTTCTCCCGCCCCCCGCGAGCGGGGGGAACATAGGGGGGCCAGACGACGAGGAGAGGAGACGTACAGATGGCAACAACATTGAGCGCCGGTACCGCCGCTGCGATTATTACCCCGGAGCGGCCGATGCAGCTGCAGGGCTATGATCGCGGCCCGTCAACGGGTACGCTCGATCCTCTGGAGACCCGCGCCATCGTCTTCGACGACGGCAGCACGCAGGCCGCCATCGTCACGGCCGATCTCATCGGGCTGGAATACGCCTTCGAGGGACCGGAGTGCGCCTCGGTTCACCGTATCCGGGCCAGCGCCGCGGCGGCCAGCGGTGTGCCGGAAGACAATATCATGGTGGCCTGCTCGCACACGCACGCCAGCCCCTCGGTCCAACGGCTGAGTCACCTGCCGGAGGACGACGAATATCAACGCACGGTGGAGCAGACGCTCGGCGCAGTCGTCGGCGAGGCCAGCCGCGCCATGCAACCGGTCACGCTCGGCGTGGGCGAGGGCATGGTAGACATCAACGTCAACCGCCGCCTCCGCACACCGGACGGCAACACGGCGATGCGGCCCAACCGCCAAGGCATTGTGGATAAGCGCGTGCGCGTGCTGCGCGTGGATCCCGCCTCGGCGCCGGCGCCGGTTGGCACCTTGGGCAGCCGGCCGTTGCCGCAGAGCGACCCGCTCGCCGTGCTGTTCTCTTACGTCTGCCACGCCACCACCTTGGGCGGCGATAACTATCGCTTCAGCGCCGACTACCCCGGGTCGGCGCGTCGCGTCGTCGAAAGCGTCTACCAGGCCAACGGCGGCGCCGGAGCCAAAGCCCTGTTCCTGCCTGGCTGTTTCGGCAACATCCGACCGCACCTCCTGCGTTCCGACGAGAGCTTTCGCGGTGCCACGGACCACGAGCTACTGGTGCTCGGTCGGCTGCTCGGCTCGGAGGTGGTACAGACGGCGGAGCGCGTCGTCAGCGAGCCGGTCGGAGCGATTGCCGTCGCCCGGCGCGAGGTCTCGCTGCCCTACGGCACCATCCCCAGCGAAGCCGAGTTGCGGGCAGCCGCGGCGGATGGGCGGCGGAGTGGCTGGGCAAACCTAATGCTGGCCCAATTGGAACAAGACGGCAGCCTCCCGACGACCGACACGGCCGAAGTGCAGGTCATGCGGCTCGGTCCGCACTGGCTGGTGACCACTCCGGGCGAGACGCAGTTGGAAATCGGGCTGTCCATCGAGCGCGGTTTCGCGGACTTGGGCCTCGCCCAACCGGAGCAAGGCGAGCAGGTGCTGACCCTGGGCTACACCAACGGCAACGTCGGCTACCTCTGCACGGCCAGCACGATCTTCGAGCGTGGGTACGAGCCATCCACCGCCTACAGCGGCTACCGCCGTCCGGCGGCCTTTGCGCCCGAAGCGGAGGCGGTGCTGATTGATACCGCGTTGGCGCTGGGCCAGGAGATTGTCCAGGCGCAGGGGTAGGTTTTTGTCTGTATCAGGATTTGCAGGATGCACGGATGAGCAGGATGGGCCTCACCCCCTGACGGGCCAAAGCCGCACGGATAGTGCCAGGTGTGGTGCGGCTTTGGCCCATCACCCGGCCCCCTCTCCACCATGTGGAGAGGGGGAGACGGGCGTACCATGTTGCGCTCCTACGGCTTAACCCGGACCTGCCCCTAACCACTTACCGCACTACGTAACGCTGATCGAACGGAGAGGAGACGACTCCCATGTCCACAGCGCACGGCTCACTCCTGCGGCCGGTGCTCACCGATCAAGTAGCGACACCGGGCGCCCAATATACCCAGGCCCTCGCCCTGCCCCTGCCAGGCGTGGGGCAGTTCGTATTCGTTTCCGGCCAGGGACCGACCGACGCCGCGGGGAATGTCGTGGGCGTGGAGGACCCGGAGGCCCAGGTACGGCAGGTGTTCGCCAACATCCAGGCGCTCTTGGCAGCGGCCGGCGGTGGGCTGGAGCACATCGCCGAGATGACCCTCTACCTCCGCGACATCAGCCACCGTCCCCTGGTCACTAAGGTGCGCGCCGAGGTCCTGAAGCAGCCGTATCCGACCGCGACGATGGTCGAGATCAGCGACTTTGCCGCGCCCGACTGGCTGGTCGAGATCAGCGCCCTCGCCGTAGTACCGGCCTAGTTCTCCAGCCCCAGCAGACGCATGGCGTTGCGGTAGGTGATGTCGGCGTAGTGGTCCTCGGACACGCAGTGCTCTCGCAGCCAGGGTAGCGTGCGCGCGGCAAAGCACTCTTGCGTGTGGCCCCCGGCCATGGCTCCCTTCCCATCCAGGCAGTAACAATCGGTTGCCCACAGGAGCTTCGACCGGTGCCGCCGCACGAAGTCCGGGCCGAACTCCGGGTCGCGGGTGAGTGCATTCCACCCCGATCCCGCCGATAGGTCGCCGTAGACGTTCGGGTATTCCTCCAACCAGCGGTCGGTCAGCCCCCCGCGCACGACCGGCCCCGGTGGATAGCCGACAAAGTCCGGCGCGTCATAGTCGCTCCGCACCTCGGCGCTGACGTTGGCCCACCACGCCTGGGCGTGCCCGATGAACACCGTCTCCGGGCACGCGCGGAAGACGGCCTCGGCCGCCTCGAAGTTGTAGCTATACACCCCATACTGGAAGTGGATCAGCACCGGCAATCCTAGCTCGCCACAGAGCCGATAGATGGGCAGACACGCCGGGTGGTCGAACGCCAGCCGCACCTTGTGCTCGCCAAAGCCCCGCGCTCCCGCCCGGTGGTAGCGCCGGATAGCGTCGAGCGCGTCGTAGCGCAGCGGATTGACGTGGCAGAACGGCACGATCTCGTCCGGCCACTGCCGCCAGGCATCCAGCGCCAACTCCGTATCGTATTCCGATGACCCTTGCCCCTCGAACGACGGCGCGACGCTCTCGCCGCGGTCGTTGGGCAAAATCACCGCCTTGCCGCCGCCGTGATGGCGCAGATGAGCGAGGACGTGCTCGGCCGTCCGATGGGAGGCCGGGTCCGTGCTCTGCCTGACGATGATGTGCTGGTGAAAGTCAATAATCACTGCACCTAGCTCCTCATCCCCTCGTCATTGCGGCGCAGGCCGCAATCCAGAATCCAACTCCTCCGGCACAGCGGCAAACCGTCGGTGGGCCGGGGGCCGGGCAGACCTTCATGCCGACGCAGCTACAGCATCATCGCCGGCCGCACCCTGGCGCAACAGCCGCACCATCACAAACCCGGTGATGCCCCCATAAATGACCAGCCCCACGACCCCGCCCACTACGCCCACTAACAGGCCCCCGACCCCTCCCACGCCCACGACCTGGCCTACGATCACGTCCACGACCCCGCCCACGCCGCTCGCCAGCACCCACCAGCCCGCCCGTGCGACGTGCCCGCGCAACACCACCCACTGGGCCACGCCGATTCCGACCCCAACCAAGACCCAGCCCAGGATCACAGCCACGACATCGCCCATGATCTGGCCCGCACCCACATAGGCGCCCAAGATCATTCCCACGCTGGCGACGCCGCCCACGACGCTCGCCAGCACCCACCACAGCATAAAGCTCCAGCCCGGCGTCTTGCCGCTGCCCACAGGCTGGTCACTACCGTCAGCGGTTTGCTCGACCATCGGTACTCTCTTCAGATTCCTTACGCGGGGCATCCTGGATGCGTAGTGGCTCACCGGCCGGGTGACCGGTCGGAGCCGCACCACACCTAGCTCATTCCGTGCAACCTCGGCTTGTCAGAGCAGGATTCTCACCACATCCGGCCCGAATATCCCTCGCGGTTGGGGGAACGCGAGATAGTCGGAGCGTGACCATCATGCCGACGTAGCCACAGCATCATCGGCCTCGGCCGCGCGCTGGCGCAGCAGTTGCACCAGCACAATTCCGGTAATGGTCCCATACACAACCCCATACGCAACCTGGCCCATGACCTGGCCCACGATCACGTCCACGGCCACGATCCCCACCCCAAACCAGGCTGCGATTCTGCCTACGATCCAGCCTATGACGCTCGCCAGCACCCACCAGCCCGCCCGTGCGACGTGCCGGCGCAACACCAGCCATTGGGCCACGCCGATTCCGACCCCAACCAAGACCCAGCCCAGGATCACGGCCACGACATCGCCCATGATCTGGCCCGCACCCACATAGGCGCCCAAGATCATTCCCACGCTGGCGACGCCGCCCACGACGCCGCCCACGGCGCTCGCCACCAGCCACCAGCCCGCCCGTGCTACCCGCTCCTTGAGCACCAGCCATTGGGTCACGCCGACCCCGGTGCCAATCCCAAGCCCGGCCCAGGCCACGAGCCAGCCCACGGCCAAGGCCCCGATCCACGCCACGAGCCAGCCGACGAGCCAGCCCGCAACGCTCGCCACTACCCACAGCAGCACCAAGTCCCCGCCCGGCGGCTTGGCGCTGCTCACAGACCGGTCACTACGGTCATCGGTTTGCTCGGCCATCGAGCCTCTCCCCATTCACACCAGCCGCCACTCACTCCGCCGTCCCGCGATGCGCCAGCCGCGCCACTTCCCGCTCCGTCAGCGCCCGGCCATAGAGCCGCAGGTCGGCCATCCGGCCGCAGAAGTGGTCGTGGGCGCCCATCCCGATCCGCAATGGCTGTTCGTTGCTGAGGTCGTAGTCCGCAGCATCGAACGGCGCCGACGTAGCCACCGCCGCGCCGTCCACGTAGAGCTTCAGCCGGCTACGCTCCCGGACCGCGACCAGCTGGCGCCAGCCCGGCGCCAACTCGCGGTCGTGGGTGACGTTCCGGCCGGCCTCCAGCGAGTACACATGGCCGGAGGGTAGCGTGCCGCCGAACAGTCGGCCCTGATAGACCGCCATGGACCACACGCGCCGGTACTTCACCGCCGGGGTCGTATCCAACTGGCCCGTAGATGCCCACGCGCCGTCGCCATCGTACCGATAGACATTGGCCAGTGGCAATGTGCCCGCATACAGCTTGCCGTTGTAGACGGCCATGCCCATCACTTCCTGTTCTTCACCCAAGCGTCCGGTATCTGCCCACCCCGTCTGCCCGTCCCAGCGAAACACCGTGCCCGTGGGCCACGTACCGGTGTAGAGCCGACCACCGTGGATGGCGACCGAATACACCTGGGTCGTATCGGCCTGAAAGCCGCAGCTCGTCCATTCCGTGCCGCCGTCGTAGCGGAAGAGACCGCCGCCCTCGTTGCCCGTCGCGTACAGGTGGCCATCGTAGACCGCCAGCGCCATCAGCCGCCGGCCGGGCGTCCCGCAATCCACCCAGCGTTGCCCCCCGGCGTAACGAAACACCCCCTGGCTATACAGCGGGATGGCATACAGTTGTCCCTTGTAGACCGTCAGCCCCGCTATCGAGTCGGCGCCCGCGAGGTGTCCGCAGTCCGTCCAGCTCCCGTCGTCCTCGTAGCGATAGATACGGCCGCCGGGGTGTTGGTTGAGCGACTCCGGCAGGGCCGAGCCGCCGGCGCGGTACCGCGAGACACCGGCATACAGCCGGCCCTCGTAGATCGCCAGCGCGGCGACGGTATTGCAGGGATCCGGGCTACCGCAGTCCACCCATTCGGTGCCGCCGGCGTAGCGGTAAAGATGGCCCGCCTCGTCGGCTCCCGTCTCGAAGGTACCGGCATAGAGGTCACCGTTATACACACACAGCGCGTAGACCCGCAGGTTGTTGCCGGGACGCCCGCAGTCGGTCCACGTCGGCTCCGTCCGCGCGTTGTCAATGCCGAAATGGACGTTGCGCCAGTTGGCCTGGTGCGAGGTCACGCCGGCGTAGTTCTGGATGCTGAAGTTGAACCCGCGGCGGCGGTGGGGATCGTATTTGCTGACAATATCGCCGAGCACATCGTCGAGCACCTGCGCGGTATGCACCCACACTGAGATCGAAAAATCGCCGGTACCCAAGCGCAGCGCGTCGCTCGCAGCCACCTCGATAGCAGCGGTGCGGCCGTCGAACTGCGCCGCGCCGGACGTCCGTCCGTCCGGCCCCGCCGCGGTGAGGTCGGCGTCACGATTGCTGCCATGGTGGCCGTGCCCGGAAGCGTCCTGCGTATCGCCGGCCAGCGGCCAATGCCCGATGAGGCCGGTGTCTTCTACAACCATGCCCTTCACTCCATTCGCACCTGATTTCCGGCCCCCTCCACTCGTTGCCGCGGCGCGGCAGCACCGCGCGCGAGGTCGGGCCGGACCTTGCCTGGTATTATGCAGCGCAGCGTCGCACAGATTCCATCTGCGCTGAGGAGGACGTATGATTCTTGACTTCCATACGCATATCGGCCAGGGCAGTCGGTCCGCCGCGCATGTCATCGCCCACCACAACGCCTACGGTGGCGGCAAGTCGGTCGTGTTGCCCATCGAACCTGGTGATTGTACGGCGATGGGCGCCTATGCGGGCATGAGGACGGAGCTCGCCATAGAGGCGGTGGACGAATACGGCGACGAGCTGATTCCGTTCTGCCACGTCAATCCGCTGGCCCCCGACGCACTCGATCAGATTCGCCGCTACCATGCCACGGGCAAGTTCTACGGCTTCGGCGAGCATAAGGTCCGGCTGGCCTGCGACCATCCCGATTCGCTGGACATTTACCGCCTGTGTGGCGAGCTAGGCTGGCCGGTGCTCATCCATTTCGAGTACCGCAACTACAGCTACAACTTCGAGGCGTTCGAGACGGTGCTGAAGACCTGCCCGGAGACGACGTTCATCGGCCATGCCCAAGCCTGGTGGGCCAACGTCAGCGCCGAGGTGCCACGCGACTATCGGGCGCCGGGCTACACGGCTTACCCCAAAGACCCGGTCGTCCACGGTGGGCTGACCGACCGCTGGCTGGAGGAATACCCGAACATTTATGGCGACCTGTCGGCCGGCTCCGGGCTAGGCGCCATCTCCCGGGACCGGGAATTCGGCAAAGACTTCGTGCGCCGGCACCGCACCAAGCTGCTCTGGGCCACCGATTGTCCCTGCCGCGACGGCAAAGGCAACTGGGGCGAGGGGAGGACCCGCGAGTGCTTTGCCTCCCAGACGCTGCCACTGCTCCAAGAATACTGCGAGTCCGAGGACCACTACGCCGACATCACCTACCGCAACGGGCTGCGTCTGCTAGGGCTGGAGGACTAGACCTCACCCCCGGTGCGACCGGGCAGAGGAGTAGTACCTGAACCGGGGGCATCGGTAACAGGTTGGTGGCGGTCGGTAGCAGAAGAGCGGCGTGAGTGGGAAGCGTGGAACGAACGGCGGATGGAGGCCGAGCAGCGCGGTGAGCCGTTCGATGAGCCACTGCCCTCCGAGCGCCGCCGCGCTACCGAGGTGGCCAAGCAGTAAATGAGGGCACTGTCGGCTATCGGTTGCCCCCTATGGTCCCCTGACGGGGGGAGGTTTTTCGGCGGGGAGCCGTGGGCGGGGCCGACCTCACCCCCTGACAGGCCAAAGCCGCACGGATAGGGCCAGGTGTGGTGCGGCTTTGGCCCGTCACCCGGCCCCCTCTCCAACATTTGGAGAGGGGGTGTAACGCTCGGACCGGGGCCGATGCATGGCCCTGGACGGCGGCTTTCGCTTGTGAGCCTATGGTCCCCCCGCTGCGGCGGGGGACGGGGATTCCCGCGTTCGCGGGAATGACGGTGTTGCAGAGGTCATCGTAGGTGGTGGGTGGGGCGGCGGGAGTGTTCGTAGGTGGCGTGGGGGTCGGCGTGGACTTCTGGGGGTGGCTCGCCTTCCCACCAGGTGGGGACGGAGGGGAATGGGAACAGGTCCCACCAGGCGAGGATCAGGGTGCGCCGGGTGTCGGTGTTGTTGGGCCAGGCGGCGTGGAGGACGCGGCCGTCGGCGATGACCAGATCGCCGGCCTTGCAGGGCACGTCAATTTCGCCGGGCTGCTCGGTGAAGGCGAGGTGGGATTCGTCGGCGCGCTGCATTTCGGGGCTGTGGGCGTCGGGGAGCAGATCGTGTAACTCGGTGCGCTTGCGGTGGGTGCCGGGGATGATGCGGAGGCAGCCGTTCTCGCGGGTGGTGTCCACGAGGTAGTAGGAGAGGAATACGCGGCTGGGCCAGGGCAGGGCGGACTTGGGGTGGTTCCAGTAGGTGGCGTCCTGGTGCCAGTAGAGGGGCGGGCCGTGGGGCGGCTTGCTCAAGAGGATGAACGAGCTGGCGGAGGTCATGTCTTCCAGGCCGACCTGGTCGCAGGCGGCTCTGGCTGCCGGTAGATCGAGTATGTCCTTCACGATGGGGTCGTGGTAGCGGCGGGGGTCTTGCTGCTGGTCCCAGGCTTCCTTGGTCATGATGTGGAAGTCGCTGCCCTGATAGCGGAACTTGTGGTCAACCGCGTGGGTGTCCAGGAAGTCGTCGGAGAATTGGCGCATCCGGTCGAGGAGGTCGCCGCGGAGGACGCCGGGGACGATGCAGAAGCCGTCGTCGAGGAGCTGGCGGCGCTTGGCGAGGGCTTCTGCGGCGGTCAGGGTGGCGGTGGGTTGTTGGTTAGTCATGGGTGTTGGTGCCTTTCTTTATATACGTGACCTAACCCCCGGCCCCTTCCCTGAAGGGAAGGGGAGTCCGTCCGGGGACTATGTGGGGTACTGGCCCCCTGTGGTCCCCCCGCTGCGGCGGGGGGACGGGCGCAGCGTGCTGCGCCCCTACATATTATGCTCTGCACTCGCTACTAGCTGCTCGGCTGCGGCGAGGGTGGGGATGCCGGCGCGTCCGCCGAGGCGGCGGCACTTCAGGGCGGCGGTGGCGCTGGCCAGCAGGAGCGAGTCGCGCACGGAGCGTCCGCGAGAGCGCGCGAACAGGAACGTGCCGTGGTAGACATCGCCGGCGCCGGTGGTGTCTACCATTGGCTCGACAGTGAAGGCTGGGACGCGATAGGTGCCGGCCGGCTCGACACAAACGGCGCCGTGCTCACCCTCGGTGATGACCACGACAGGCGGGCCGTGGTCGTGGAGGGCCTGCGCGACCGCGACGAGGGACTCGCCGGGCGGGAGGCCGTGGGCGCGGGCGAATTCGCGGGCGAAGAAGCGGGACACGATCAGGTAGTCCACGAGCGGCAGGAGCGCGAGATCGTCGGGATGATAGTGGGTGCCATCGTAGCAGACCGGCTGGCCGGAGGCGCGGGCCCAGGTGGCGGCCTGGAGTGCGGCCGGGCCGGGGTCGCTGAGGTGGAGGATGCGTCCGCGTTGGAGGTAGTGGCGGTCGAGGTGGTCGGGGGGTACGACGCCGCAGGTACCGAACTGGGCGAGGAAGGAGCGGGCGGCGTTGCGGCGGTCAACGAGCACGAACGTGCGGTTGGAGGTGGCACCGGGGTGGAGATAGAACCGGGTGACGTCCACGCCAGCGGACTCGAAGCCGCGCTTGATCTGTGCGCCGGTGGGGTCGTCGCCGATGGCACCGATGAAGGCGGCGCGGCCACCGAGCCGGGCGACGGCGACCATGGCGGTCGCGGCCATGCCGCCGCCTTCGAGCGCGCGCTCGAGGACGGTGACTTGCTCCTCGGCGCGGGGGATGCGTTCGAGGAGCAATAGCTCGTCGAGACAGCAGAAGCCGAGGCCGACGACATCGAAATCGGGGGCGGCGGGTGTGTTCATTGGGATGGCTCGGTGGCGAGTGGTGACGGTTGAGTATAGATGGTGGTGCGGCGGACCTACCCCCTGGCCCCCTCCCTAAAGGGAAGGGGAATGATGCGGGAAAGGGGCGGATTGAGGCTGGCCCCCCTATATTCCCCCCGCAATGCAGGGGGACGGCGCGTGGGCGGTTAGTGGGGGGTGGTGAGGTGGCGGGCGGCGGCGGTGACGGTCGCGCCGCCGTGGATTAGCTCGACGAGGGCGCCGGCCATGCGGTCGGGGCGGGGGTGCTGGATGATGTTGCGTCCGAAGGCGATGCCGCGGGCGCCGGCGGCGAGGGCGTCGGCGACGTGCTGGAGGGCCGTGCGGGGATCGGCGTGGGCGGGGCCGCCGAGAATGATGACGGGCACGAAGCACTGGCCGATTACGTGCTCGGCGTAGGCGTCCACCGGGCCGACGTAGTGCGCCTTGACGAAATCGGCGCCGGCCTCGGCGGCAAGGCGGGTGGCGCGGGCGATGTTCTCGACGGTGTGGGCGCTGGTGTCCTCGAACGAGACGGGGATGGGTTCGGCGAGCAGGGGCATATTCCAGTCGGCGCAACGGGCGACCAGGCGGCGCAGATCGGCGAGGTGGGTTTCGCCGGCGCTGCCGGGGAAGACCTTCAACTCGACGGCGTCGGCGCCGAGACGGATGGCCAACTCCACGCCGTAGTCGGCGACGGGGCCTTCGCTGTCGAGGGCGACGATGAGGCCCTGGCCGCCCAACTCGTCGGCGACGACGCGGGCCATGCCGGGCGTGGTCATGATGGCGTCCACGCCGCCGGCGACGACGCGCCGGACCGCCTCGGCGGGATGCTCGAGGCCGGTGGCGATGCCGCTCTCGCGGGCGTGATCCATCGCGACGACCACGGCGCGGCCGTCGGGCGCGAAGATATGGTGCAGGCGACGCTTGGCGTAGGTCATGGTGGCGCGAGGCTACCAGCGGGCCGGGGCGTCGTCAAACGGGTGGACCTAACCCCCGGCCCCTTCCCTCCAGGGAAGGGGAGTCGGTGCGGCGACCGGGAGTGGGTTGGCCCCCCTATGGTCCCCCCGCATTGCGGGGGGACGTGGGTTGCGGCTTGCGCCGCAATGACGAGGCTGCGGGCGGTGGGGCGCGGGAGGGGTGGTGATGGGAGAGGCCCGTGTCCGCGGTGGAGCAAGGCCGCGGGTGGGGCGGTACTTGGATGGCGGGCTGCACTTGGTGGGTGGTGGGGGGGGTGGGCCTCACCCCCGGCCCCTCTCCACCATGTGGAGAGGGGTGGCTTGTCTCTTTCGCGGGATTGTGCGTACCTGGTAGCGCGGCGGTACAGGGGGTGGGCGTTGGTAGTGTCTTGGTGGGTGTGCTGGTGGGTGAGGGTGCGGGGATTGGCAGGGGTGTGGGGCAAGCCTTCCTGGCGCAGCCGGTGCGAGCCGGCCGGCAAGGCGACGGTGGCGTTCGCCATGGCGCGCAGACGATGCTGACCCGGCGCCCCGGCCGTGGTGGCCAGGGGTACGCCAGCACCCGGCGCCCTAAGGGTGGCGCTCGGACGGTCATGCCTTACCGCATCGGATGACGCGGCGCGGGGTCGGTCATGACCCGGCGCCTTTTGCACCGGACGGGACCGGTCGGAGACCGGCACGCACGGCGCGGCACGCAGACAGTACTGACCCGGCGCCTCGGCCGGAGTGGCCGGGGGTACGTCAGCACCCGGTGCCCTCGGGGCGGCACTCGGACGGCCATGCCACGCCGCGCGCAGTGCGGCGCGGGGTCGGTCATGACCCGGTGCCAGAAGGGCGGCACGCAGACAGTACTGACCCGGCGCCTCGGCCGTGGTGGCCGGGGGTACGTCAGCACCCGGTGCCCTCGGGGCGGCACTCAGACGGCCATGCCGCGCCGCGCGCAAGGCGGCGTGGGGTCGGTCATGACTCGGTGCCTTCGGCTGGGTGGCGGTGCCACCGTCGTTGACTAGCATGATAATGCGAGTGGGTCCCTGCCGGGCGGTGCCCGGTGCTCCAGGAAGGACTTGCAGCTGCCAATCCCCGTCAGTGGGTACACATTGGTGGGAGGCGGGGAAAGACAACGGGGGAATTTACATGGATGGACAGGATGGACAGGATTGGGGGACGGGCCTCACCCCCCGGCCCCCTCTCCATCGCGGAGCGATAGAGAGGGGGAGTAGGGTTAGCCCCCCTGTGGTCCCCCCGCTGCGGCGGGGGGACGGGGATTGCGGCGTGCGTGATATTGGTGGGTGCAGGGTGGTGGTGTGGGCTAGGGGAGGGGCCAGGAGGGGATGGCGGCGTCTATTTCGTCCATGAGGCGGATGGTGGCTTGTAGGGCGGTGACGATGCGCCGGTAGTGCTCGATGTCGTCGTAGGTGAGGGTGCGTCCGCGCCGGTCTTTGAGCCACTTGTCGCAGACCTGGTAGCCGCCGACGTGAAAGTCCCACACCTCGGGCGGTATGCCATCGAAATACTGCGCTTGGCTGCCGCTGCGGGGCGCGTGGCGGCTGATGTAGACGCGCCCGGCCTGGAGCGGCGCGGTCACGGCGGCGAGGCAGTCTCTAATGAGCGTTCTGTGTCAACACCCAGTACGAGGACAGGTATATCTATATCTGCTGTGCCACGTTGCTCTAGGTCCCAGACAAACTGCTCGAAATACGATACTCCCGTAGACATCTCTCTGGCAAATCTTCTCATGGGAACTATTTCTATACCGACATCAATAAAACCGTTCTTATTGAATATAGTCATCTTGGCGCAAACATTGTATACCATGAAAGCATATTTGCCGAATTGTACCTCAACACCCACGTTATCCTTCACAAAATCCATCTCCCGAAACGCACCTCGTCCGATTTCTGCAGGCTGGTAGCCGGGAGTGTAGTATTGTGTTGGGTACTCACACCTAATTCTTTCCTTTTCCCATCCCAGGCTTGCAAAGCCTTCTGTGAAAGCACTGTTTAGTGCTCTTGGATCGTAAAGAATTCTGCCTGGCATGGTTTTCTCTCGGCTGATCTTCTGCTTACATGCCTCGGAGTCAACGGAGGCAATTACTAACTCAATCTCTTCGAGGAGGTGAGCACGTTCCCCACTCAGAGCCTGCTCACCATCCTTGAAGGGATACTTCCCGGCTACAATCATTGGCTACCGCCATTCCTCAGGGATCTGCGATACCGACTCTCGACCCGTCGGCGTATGGACCGGTCTGCCAAGCGGTCGCATCCGCAGTGTACCCGCGTAGAAGTCCTGGATGCGGTCTCTACCGATTGCTATGTATTCCGGGTCCCTATCGCAGCCGATGACTCGACGTCCGTGCTTCAGGCCAGCTATGAGTGCCGAACCAACACCGCAGTAGGGATCAAGTACGCGATCCCCCTCGTTTGTAAATGCTAAGACACACCGCTCTACTAGCTCGACGGGAAACTGGCAGGGATGGATAGTCTTTTCCGGGTGGTTTGCCTTCACGTTGGGAATATCCCACAATTCACGTTCCCAATCCTGGGCGACGATCTCCCAAATGTCGGAAGGGTTCTTCCCCAAGGGATTGCCCGAAGGCTTGCCTCTATTTGGGCCTTTGAAATGACGCTTGCCTGGGTATTTGGCTGGCACACGCACGGAATCAAGGTTAAACGTATAGTTGTCGCTCTTTGTAAACCAGAGGAGTGTTTCGTATCGGCCTGAGAACCGTAGCGAGGCATGAAGACCGTGACCAAAATGCCAGATGATTCTATTACGGAGCTTCAGACCTCTTTTCTTGAATAGGTCATAGTAGAATATATCCAGTGGGAATACCTCACCATTCTCCACGTAGTTACCAACTTCCCAGCAAATGCTCCCTTGTGGTGATAGCACTCGAACAAGCTCGTCAATAGTTTTTTCCTGGGCGGCGAGGTAGCGTTGGATACTCGTTCGATTCTCGTATTCCTTGCCGATATTATATGGCGGTGAGGTGATAATAAGCGCCGCGATCTCGCTTGGTAGTCGCCGCACGAACGAAAAGACATCGCCCTCGTGAAGGATAATGTTGGCGGTAGCAGAGAAGTCCGGGGCTATAGCCGGCGCGTCTATCAGAGGTAGTGGCACTGCGGTCATGTGTCTTCGGCCTCCGCTACCGTACAGCTTACCCCGGCGGCCGAATCCGGTGCCATGAGAGTAAGTCACGCTAGAGCTGGTGCGGACGGTTCGGGTTAGTTGCCTGGGGGGAGGGGGAGGTTGACGCGGGCGTTGCCTTGCTCTTGGGACTTGAGGAAGGCGACGATGATCTCGACGACTTTGCGGGCTTCTTGGCCGGAGCCGATGAGGTCGCCGCCGTGCTCGATGGTGCGGGTTAGCTCGTCAATGAGGGCAACGACGTCGGTGCGGCGGTGGGAGGGCAGGGGTGGCCGGTGGATGGCGCCGTCCTTGCGTAGCTCGACGTGGTCGCCGACGAGGTCAATCTCGCCAGTTTCGCCGATGACTTGGATGTACATGCCGGGGGTTTGGCCCTTGCTGGCGTTGATGAAGGCGCGGACGCCGTTACGGAAGTGGATGTAGCCGCTGCCGCTGGGGTCGAGGGCGGGGTCTTTGCCGCCGTCGCCGCGGTAGGCGAAGTAGTCGGCGAATTCGGGGTCAAGCTCGGCGAAGACCCATTCGGCGTCGGATTCGGCGAAGAAGAGGACGCCGTCGAGCAGGTGGGTGCCGTTGCGGAAGAGCATGGCGCGGGTGCCGCCCATGTGGGCGATGATGCGGCGGACTTTGCCGATGGCGCCTTCGCGGATGAGCTTGCGGGCGGCGTGGTAGGGGGTCCACCAGCGGCGGGTGTGGTCAACGGAGATGATGGCGCCGTTGGCTTCGCAGGCTTGGATCATGCGGGTGGCGTCGTCGAGGGTGGTGGCGAGCGGTTTTTCGCAGGCGATGCCCTTGACGCCGTGGTTGGCGCCGTAGATGACGATGTCGGTGTGGGCGTTATCGCCGGTGGTGACGCTAAGGAGGTCGAGGTTTTCGTTGTCAATCATCTCGCGGTAGTCGGTGTAGGTGCGGGCGCGGGGAAAGATGTGGCCCCATTGCTCGCGGAAGGCGGTCAGTAGCTCGGGCCGGAGGTCGCAGACGCCGACGACCTCGGTGTGGGGGAGGACGGCGTAGGAGCCGACGTGGGAGTGGGGCATGGGGGTGTTGAGGACGGCGGTGGGATCGTGGTCGAGGAGCCTCATGCCCATGCCGGTGAGTCCGACGACGCCAGCGCGGTAGGTCCGGCGAGCGACGCCGGGCGATCCGGTGACGTGGAAGCGGATGATGGCCGGGTCGTCGCTGCGGAGATGGCGCAGTTGCAGGCCAAGCTCGCGGGCGGCGACGGTGAGGCGGCGCTTGATGGCGCGGGGCGACTCGCCGCCGTCGAGGGGGAGGTCAATGGCGGTATCGAGGGCGCAGTTCCGGAGGAAATCGAGGTAGGAGGTTTCGGAGCGGACTTCCTGGGCGTTGTCGAATTGTGGCATGAGGGGGCCTCCTTGCGGGGGAGGTTATACCAGTTTTGGCCGCCGTCCTCACCCCCCGGCCCCCTCTCCACCATGTGGAGAGGGGGGTATGGCGTATGGAATTCTCGCCCCCCTATGGTCCCCCCGCAGTGCAGGGGGACGTGGATTCCCGCGTTCGCGGGAATGACGGGGGGAGGGGCGGTATGCTTGCAGGCGTATCCCGCATAATGGGGGGGCGCCGCGGCGGGTGGTGGGTGCGGCGGTGGGGTGTGGCTGGACGATTTTGCGTGAGAGGATACGGCGATGAGCGAGCGAGCGGCAGTGGGCTTTATCGGCTTGGGGCTGATGGGCGGCCCGATGGCCAAGAACATTCTGAAGAGCGGCTTCCCGTTGACCGTCTATAACCGCACGCGGGCGCGGACCGCGGCGCTGGCGGAGGCCGGGGCGGAGGTGGCGGAGACGCCGGGGGCGTTGGCTGCGGAGGTGGACTTCGTGTGCTCGTGTATCACCGGGCCGGCGGACGTGGCGGAAGTGTACCTGGGCGATGACGGGGTGGTGGCGAATGCGCGGCCGGGGGCGGTGCTGGTCGAGATGAGCACGATTGACCCCGGGACACATCGGCAGATTGCGGAGGCCGCGGCGGCGCGGGGGGTGGACTACCTCGATGCGCCGGTGAGCGGTGGCGTGACGGGGGCCGAGGCGGGGACGCTGGCAATCATGACGGGCGGTGCGCCGGCGGTGTTCGAGCAGGCGCGGCCGGTGCTGGACGCGATGGGCGAGAACGTCGTGCTGATGGGGCCGGTGGGGAGCGGGGCGGTGGCAAAGCTCATCAACAACATGATGGCCGCGATCACGAACGCGGGTGTGGCCGAGGGCATGGTGATCGGGGCGAAGTGCGGTCTTGACGCCGCGCAACTGCAGCAGGTGCTGATGGCGTCCGCGGCGAGCAGCTTCATGCTGCGGATGCTGCCCGACTTCACGTTGCGCCGGAACTTCGATCCGGGGTTCACGATTGACAATCAGACGAAGGACGTGAACCTGGCGAACGACTTGGCGCGCGAACTGGGGGTGCCGACGATGCTGGGCGCGGTGGCGGCCCAACTGCTGCGGTCGGCGCAGGCGGAGGGGCTGGGGGACCGGCACATTGCGGCGGTGATCCAGCCGCTGGAGCGGTTGACGGGCGTGGAGGTACGGGGGGAGTAGGTAGAACCTCACCCCCGGCCCCTTCCCTCCAGGGAAGGGTAGTCGGCGCGGAGACCAGACGTTGCTCTGGAGGAAGTGACCTACCGCGGTCGGGCCTCACCCCCCGGCCCCCTCTCCAACAATTGGAGAGGGGGAGTGTGTCGTTCGGTATTCTGGCCCCCCTATGGTCCCCCCGCGGTGCAGGGGGACGGACCTAACCCCCGGCCCCTTCCCTCCAGGGAAGGGGAGTTTCCGCGGCGACGGACAGCGGCTAGCGGCGGGTGCCGAGGCGGAGGGAGCGGTCGGGGAGGGGGAGGTCTATGCGGATGCCGCCGCCGCGGTGGGATTCGCGGAGGGCGATGGCGATTTCGAGGGCCTCGCGGCCGAACTCGCCGGGGCAGATGGTCTCTTCGCCGGCCTCAATGGAGAGGGCGACGCCTTCGATGGCGTCCACCATGGAGCTGCGGGGGTGCCAGGCATACGGGAACTGGCGCTGGCTGTAGTCGGGGGAGCCGGGGGCGTCCTGGGTCCACAGCTCGAACCAGGCGTGCTGGTTGCGGGAGACGATCCGGCCGCGGTCGCAGATGAACTCGAGCATCCACTCGCGCTCCGAGGCGTGGGTGTTGAGGATGGTACGGACCCCGTTCTCGTAGACGATGTAGCCGGAGCCGGAGAGGTCGTCTTGCTCGGCGGCAGCGGCCTCGTCGTCCATGTGGCCGAACACCCAGCGGGCCGGGGCGCCGGCGAACATACGGAAGAGGGCCAGCGTGTGGCTCTGGAGGTTGGAGAGCGAGTGGGGGGAGTGGCAGACGAGCGAGCGCAAGGGGCCTAGCTCGCCGCGAGCGATCAGGGCGCGGGCATTGGTGTACGGGCCGTACCAGTTGAGGTGGCAGGCGACGGTGAAGATGGTGTTGTGCTGGCGACAGGCGGCGATCATCGCGTCGGCCTCGGCCAGCGTGCGGCAGAGCGGCTTGGTGGCAAAGATGGCGCGCACGCCGGCTTCCGCCAGCGCGATGACGACTTCGGCGCGCTCGTTGGGCCGGGTGGTGACGCTGACGATGTCGGGCTGCTCGTGGGCGACCATCTCGCGGAGGTCGGTGTAGAGCGCCTTGATGCCCCAGCGACGGCCAAAGTCGTCCAACTGGGCGGGGTCAACGTCGGCGCCGGCGACTAGCTCGACGCCGTGCGCCGCCATCATCGCCGGGGCGTGTGCCCACGGCCAGGGATAGTAGGGCATGCCGACCATCTCGTCGTCAATGGTGCTGCCCATGCGGCCGCAGCCGACCACCGCGCCGCGGTAGGTGCCTTGGGGACGGGTGGCGGCGATAGCCTGATGGGCCGGGATGGACTGGTCGCGCTCGCGTGTCATCGTGGTGCTCCTTTTCTCAACTGCTCCGTTAGACATCGAGAAGTTCGAGTCACTCCTTGGCTGCTCCTAACACGCGCGCTGCGGTGCCGCCCATTATGAGGGCCAGGTCGTCGCCGTTCAAGCCCGCGGCCGGCGCGAAGTGGCGTTCGAGCCAGTGGCGGGACTGGCGGTAGGTGCAGAAGCGGTTTTGGAAGGGCATGTCGGTGCCGTACATGAGCCGGGATGGGCCGATCCGCTCGACCATCGCTTCCAGCGTCGGCCAGACCTCGTGGTAAGGATAATCGAAGATGTCGCCGATGCGAACGGGGAAGCACACTTCCAGGCTTAGGTTCGGGTTCTCGAACGGTGCCCATATTTGGTCGGGCAGGATGATGCGGTCGCCGTCGCGGTAGACGCGCCAGGGGAAGCCGTGGGTGATGCTGCACAGCAGGTGGGGGTGGCGATTCATCAGGCGCATGAGAATGCGTAGCTCGCCGAGGTAGCTCTGCTGTCCGGCGAGGTCGGGGTGCGCTTCGCTGGCGCGGGCCGGGCCGGTACACAAGGTGAGGAAGACGGGCACGCCGAGCGTCGAGACGGCGTCCCAGAACGGGGCGTATGGTCCACTGTCCCACGGCTGATCGCTCACGGTGTAGCCGGCGGGGTTGAACTTGATCGCGTGTAGGCCGAGGTCTTTGATGGCGGCGGTGACGCCGGCGATGACCGCGTCTACATCGGTGTGGATTTGCCGCTCGTCGAGCAGGGCCATGGACAGGATGCGGTCGGGGAAGCGCTGGATGCACTCGGCTTGATACTCGTTACTGCGGCCCAGCATGGCGTTGGTGTGGAGGAGTACCTTGTCTATGCCGGCGTAGTCCATCTCGCCGATGAGGCTGTCCGGCGTGAACTCCAGATTGCGGAGGTTGGGCGGGTAGAAGTGCTTGGTGTAGGTCTCGCCGCGGTAGTCCCAGAGTACGCGGCCCGCGGCCCGATCAATGCGGAAGTTCACGTCGGGCAAGTCCGCGAGGTCTCCCCTGGCCGGATCGAGCACGTCGGAGGGGCCGGCAACACGATCACGCAGGCGGAAAGCGGGCTGGTGGTGACCGGCCTGCGCCTGCTGCACGGTGAGGAGGTGCTCCCGTGAGCTGGCGTAGCCGCGAGGGCTGTCGGCAGGCTCGAAACAGTAGGCGTGCGAGTCGATAATCATGCGTGGGGTATTCCGTTCTCGGCGAACATAGTACCACTCCTACCCGTGAGGTCCGTGAGGTAAAATGATGGTACAACAGCCCGCGCAGAGCGTCGCCCCCGGGGATGGGTGCAGGAGTACTCCGCGGGACCGGCGTCAAGGAGACAGATATAAAGATGTTCCGGTCGTTTGGGCGTGTCCTGGCGAGCTTGCTGATCGCCGTCGGAACCCTTATGGCGCTGCCCGCCGTACAAGCGCAGCAGGCCTTCGCGCCTGGCGCTGTCGTCGCGCTGCGCGGCACCCCGCATCTCTGGATCGCCGACGAACAAGGGGTGCTGCACTGGGGTGGCGATACGCGGGCGCTGGCCGGTAAGCATATCAACTGGAGCGACCACACGGAGGTCAGCTTGGCGCACCTGCGCACGCTGGCAGTGGGAGATCCGTGGCTGTCGGCCGGACTCTTGAAAGACGGGGATCCGATCTACCTCGTGAAGTGGGAAACTCAATGGCCGCAGCCGCGCTTGCTCCGCATTCAGTCCATTGCCGACGTGGAGCTCTTCGGGATCAACGGCGGCAACTACGGGAACTTCGTACTGGACAAGGCGACCTGGGAGGCTCGCTATGGGCTATCAGCGGCTAGTATCCCACGTGGGGAGTTGGCGGCCGTGTTCACCCAACCGCGGCTCGATGGAGCCGCCGCCTACCGCGAACGGGGATGGGAGCACGCGCAGCAAGGCGACTATGTCCTGGCCATCCTAGACTACAGCCAGGCGATCCGGCTCAATCCGAACGTTGCCGACGACTACTTCATCCGGGGGTGGGCATACGCGCGGAAAGGCGACCTTGACCGGGCGATTCAAGACTACGGCCAGGCGATCCGGCTCAATCCGAACCTCGCCCCCTACTACGTCGACCGGGGCAAAGCGTATGCACAGCAAGGCGACCTTGACCGGGCGATCCAAGACTACGACCAGGCGCTCCGGCTCGATCCGAACGATGCCGCCGCCTACTTCATCCGGGGCAAAGCGTATGCGCAGCAAGGGGACTATGACCGGGCGATCCAAGACTACGACCAGGCACTCCGGCTCAATCCGAGCTTTGCTGTCGCCTACCACAACCGGGGTGAAGCCTACGAGGAGCAAGGCGACTACGACCGGGCGATCCAAGGCTACGATCAGGCGCTCCGGCTTGATCCGAACAATGCCCACTACTACCACCACCGAGCAGGGTTGTACGCGGAGCAAGGGGACTATGACCGGGCGATCCAAGACTACGACCAGGCGCTCCGGCTGGATCCGGACGATGCCATCGCCTACCTCAACCGGGGTGAAGCCTACGCGGCGCAAGGCGACTACGACCGGGCCATCCAGGACTACGACCAGGCGCTCCGGCTCAATCCGGACTTTGCCATCGCCTACCACAACCGGGGCGCAGCCTACGCGGCGCAAGGCGACTACGACCGGGCCATCCAAGACTTCGATCAGGCGCTCCGGCTCGATCCGAACGATGCCCACTACTACCACCACCGAGCAGGGTTGTACGCGGAGCAAGGGGACTATGACCGGGCGATCCAAGACTACGATCAGGTGCTCCGGCTCGATCCGAACGATGCCAGCGCCTACCTCAACCGGGGTGAAGCCTACGCGGCGCAAGGCGACTACGACCGCGCCAGGCAAGACTACGACGAGGCGCTCCGGCTCGACCCGAGCCTAACGGTGCCTACTGCATCCGGGTCCTAGCCTCCGGGCGGACGGGCGTGTCCGACCAGGACCGGGTAGCGGTTGAGGCGGTGTTGGCGTGGGTGCGGCCGGCAGCGCGGGGCGCTCCGCCCATGGGAGATCGCATTCGGCGACCACAAGCACGGTGGCGACGATAACGGCAGCCGCCCAGGCGTGCCTGAGGCTGGTTGTTCCAAGCCTCGGTCCGATCATGGCGCATCACCGCGCACCACTCCCGGTGCAGGCCAGGCCGCCACTGCTCAGGCGAGCGGGATGTCCTGCTCGCGGGCGACGTGACGGATGTTGTGCAGGGCGACGACCTTATCGTCCATCTTGGACAGGTGCTCGGTGTGCATGACGACATCGTGGTCGAGCGCGGCGGCGCGGCGCAACAGGGTGGCGTAGTCGAGATTGCCCTGGCCGGGCACGGCCTCGTTCAAGCGGCAGACGGTGAGGAGACCTTGATCGTTGCGTTCGAGGCCGGAGAGGACGGTGTCCTTGGCGTGTACCGAGACGATGTTCGCGCCGAGGGTATCGAAGGAGTCGTTGAGGAACGGGGTCGTGTCGTAATAGTGCTCCAGCGTGACCAGATTGACCGGGTCGAGCAGCACTTTGAGCCGCGGCGAATTGACGTCCCGGAGCAAACGCGCGATCTGCTCGATGGTGTAGAGGGGGCCGAGCTGGTGGGGATGGGCGGCAATGTCCATGCCGGCGGCCTCGGCGTCGGCAGCCATCGCGCCGATGGCGTCCACGACGCGCCCCCATACGGCCGCGGAGCGCGGGTCTTCGCCGGACGTGCCGTCGAGCGAGAACAGCACGGTGAGGCTGAAGCCGACGCAGGCTGCGCCGAGGATGCTGGCCTGAGCGAGGTTGCGGCGGTAGGCGTCGAGCGAGGCACGGTTTGCTACCGGGTCTTGGGCGGCGAGACCACCGTGGAAGCGGCTTAACTCGCCGATGGACAGCCCGTGGTCGTCGAGAAACTGCCGCAGCCGCCGGATGTCCTGATCGGTCCAGTCGAGCTGGCTGGCGCCGCAGATGGTGGTCATGTTGAGGTAGCGGCAGGTTTGGGCCAGCTGCTTCAGGCCAGCGTGCTCTACGCTCAATCGCAGTGTGGTGCTCAAGCGGATCATGGTGGCTTATCCCCCTTTGCGCTCATGATACAGTGTGGTGGGCAGGTGGGCGCCTTACCTAACCCCCGGCCCCTTCCCTTCAGGGAAGGGGAGTCAGTACGGCGACTGGGGAGCGAGGGATAGGTCGGAAGAGGGAGAGATGACGATGGGGAGTCCGCGTATTGATGATCGCGACTGGTCTAGGCTGACGCTGGGTGAGCGGATTCGGATGCTGGAGGTGGACGGCTATCTGGTGTTGCCGGACCTGCTCTCGCCGGAGCAGGTGGCGCGGCTGAAGGCGGAGACGGCGCCGCTGGACACGATCCACACCGACTACTCGGAGCGGCAGCGGGTGCGGGGGAATATGAGCTTCCAGGGCGGGGCGGTCACAGATTTGATCGCTCATCCGCCTACAGTGTCGTTTCTGCGGACGCTCTTTGGCGACGATATCGTGGTGATGAGCTACGCCTACGCGCGCTCGGAGCCGGGCCACCCGGGGATTTCGCTGCACACGGATGGGCAGCCCTACGGGTCGCAGATTTTCGGGTACGAGGGGAGCGTGCCGGTGATGGTGCGCGTGCTGTATTACTTGGATGATCTGACGCCGGAGGTATCTCCCTTCCGGGTGGTGCCGCATTCGCATCTCAGTCTGCATGCGGACGGCAACCCGTACACGAGGTACGAGTCGCACCCGGAGGAAGTGATGGTGCCGGTGAAGGCCGGATCGGCGGCGCTCATCAACCACAAGGTATTTCACGGGAATTTCCCGAACACCGGTGATCGCGCTCGTGAGTTGTTGGCGATTGCCTATCGGCCGGCATGGGCCGGGCCGGTCGAGGCGGTGGAGGCGTGGGACCCGGAGGACGTGGCGACGTTGCCGGAAGCGGTTCAGCCGCTGTTTGGGGACAAGAGCCAGCGCAGGGCGGACTTCCACGGTGGCAACAAGCCGGCTAACATGCGGAGCGAGGCGCCGGGGATCAACGTGAGTCGGTGGGAGCGGGCGTGAGGCGGGGGTGGGACTCGCCCCCCTATGGTCCCCCCGCAGTGCAGGGGGACGTGGAATACAGCGCTCGCCGGGATGACGGACGAGGAGTGAGAGGCCGGTATGGAGATCGTTGCGCTGGAGCCACCGCTGCCGGCGGACGTTGTCGAGGAGTTGACCGGTCTCTGGGAGCCGATCTTCGAGGCTCGCTATGACGACCTGCGGCCGGTGCTTGCCGGTAGTGAGGTGGCCGATAACCGCAACCTGATCTACTTGATCCGTGAGGGCGGCGAGCTGGCCGGGACTTCTCAACTGACCATCTCTCGCGCCGTGCCGGCGTTGGGCGGCTTGGGTGAGGTGGCGACGGCGCCGGCTTACCGGGGCCGGGGGATTGCGACGCGGCTGTGTGCGCGGGCGCGGGACGATTTCCGCGCTCAGGGTGGGCGGGCGCTCTACCTGGGCACGATCAATCCGGCGGCGGCGCGGGTCTATCATCGGCTCGGCTGGCGAAACCTGGCCGGTACGACGGTGATGGCCTGCACGACCGGCGACGACTGGCCGGAGGCGTTTCTCGTTGACTACTTTCGGGCGCAGGGAGGCCGCCCACGGATCGTGGCCGGCACGGCTGCTGCGCGGATACCGATGATTCCGCTGATCGTGATGCCGCACGATTGGCAAGTGTTGGACGCCAACGTGGGGCTATATTCGACGCGGTACGCGGTGCAGCACTCCTGCATGTTCCTGTACCCGCGGTTCCAGGCACTGACGCAGGAGGGGCGCGGCGCGTGGTTCGGGGCACAGGCTGAGAGCGGTGCGCTGCTGGGACTGGCGACGGCACGCCTGGATGAGGACGGGGGATGCCAGGTTGATGGATTCGTCTACCGCACCAGCCAAGACGTGTGGTCGGAACTGCTGCGGTCGGCCATGCGCTGGGGTGCTACTCAGGGTGCGACCGTCTGTTGGGCGGCGGTATCGGTCGAGGACGAGCAGAAGCAGGCGTGGTGCGCGGAACTAGGGTTCCGGGCAGCGGGGCCGGCGGCGACGTTCGACCTGGATGGCCGGGAGGTGGAGGCGGTGCGGCTGGAGGGCGAGGCCGCTGCGCTGTGACCCCCTGCTAGGCCGGAGGGCAGGGGAGCGATAGGCCCTATGTATCAAAGACGGCGCTGACCGCGCAGGTGAAGCCGGGGAGCACGTCGAGGCCGTCGAGCGTGTCCTGATCGGTGAGCGTCACGACCGCGTGGCCCGGCCGATACACGTCCACGCTGCGCGTCTGCGGCAGCACGACCCAGACTAGGCGCACGTCGTATCGCAGCCACATGCGCGCCTTGGCGGCGACCTCGCGCCGGGTGTCGTTCGGCGACACAACCTCCACCAATAAGTCGGGGACCACCTCGGCATAGCCGGGAATGCGCGTATCCAGCGGCATTTTCGATGCCGAGAAGTAGGCGATGTCCGGCCCGCGCACGGTGTCCGGGTTGCGCTCCAGCCGGACACCGGTGTCGGAGCCGGTCAGCCGTCCCAGCTTCCGAGGGATGATGAAAGCATTCAACAAGAAGCCGAGCTTCATGATGATCTCGCCGTGCTCCACGCCCATAATCATGGTTTCGTGCAATACCCCCCGGATCAACTCGCCGCGCACGCCTTCGCCAGCGAGCCGCAGCAAATCGGTCGCCGTCAGTAGCTTGGTTGTTGGCGGCTTGGTCATCGTGGTTGCCATATCCGGCTCCTTCACGCCCGGGTAGTCTGCCATGCCTGGCCCGCGGCCGGGCCCCCCCCTATAGTCCCCCCGCAGTGCAGGGGGACGGGTGCAGCAAGCGGGCCCCGGCGACTTAGCTCGTGCCGGTCGCTGCGTGGGTTGAGCACGTGGGTCGCTACGGGGAATCTACTTTGGCGGTGATGATGAGGTGCTCGATCCAGTCGTCGGTGGTGTTGAGGAGTTGGTGCTTGATGCGGGCCGGGGTGTGTACGACATCACCCTCGTGTACCTCATAGAGCTGGCCGTCAATCTTCATCTGTCCGTGCCCACGGGTGAAGTAGTACACCTGCTCGGCGTCCTCGTGGTGGTGATAGTCGCCGTTGCGGCGGCCTTGCATCAGGTGGAGCGTGAAGCCGGTCAGCCCGGCCATGCGGGCTTCTTCTGGTGGGAGGCCGGGGGCATCTTGGTGACGGAAGATGCTCCAGATGATGGCGCTCTCGTGGCCGACGGTCGGCGGGCAGTCGCGCCAGTTGCGGACGGCGGGCTGCACGCCGGCGGAACCGCCGGGAGCGTTGAGGATGAGGTGCTCCAGCCAGTCGTCGCCGTCGTTCACTAGTTGATGCTCGACGCCGGGTGGCACATGCGCCGTATCACCCTCGCGGACCGGGTAGACCTGGTCGTCGAGGCGCATCTTGCCGCGGCCGCGGGTGAAGTAGTAGAGCTGCTCGACGTCGTCGTGGTCGTGGCTTTCGGCTTCCTTGCCGGCCGACATCATGTGGAGCGCAACGCCGCTGATGGTGTGCAGGGGGGAGAATTCCGGCGGGAAGTCCGGGGTGTCCTGCTGCTCCATGATCGTCCAGCGCAGCACGTTGTCGTGTGCCACGACCGGGGTAGCAGCGCGCCAGTTACGAATGGTTACCATGTTTCTATCCTTTCTCTGGACCTAACCGCTGATCGGCCAAAGCCGCACGTATAGTGCCAGCCGGCCCGATTCCTGATGGTAGTGGGATGATGCCCCCCTATGGTCCCCCCGCTGCGGCGGGGGGACGGCTTTTGCCGCCCTGCTCAAGGAGCCGACCGGCGCGGTTCCCGCGCTACTCGGCTGCGTGGCGTGAGTATTACCACAGCCGCTGGGTAGCCAGTCGTTCTTCGTCTAGCTCCATGCCGAGGCCGGGGCCGTCCGGCACGATAATGTGACCCTCTTGGTAACGCACCGGCTCCTGCGCGACCCGCTCTTGGTATACCAATGGGCCGGCCGGGTAGCACGGGAAGGTGAGATTGGGCATAGACGCCATGAGATGTGCCCGCGCCGCCGTGCCAATGGACAGTTCGACGGTACTGCCGTGCAGCGTCTTGATCCCGAAAGCCTCGGCCAAGCCGAAACCCTTCAGGCAGGGTGCGATACCATCATAGCCGATTCCCAGGTTGAACACGTCCACAGCATCGTGCCGCGCGAGGCGGGCGGCGATGGCGAGACTGGCGATGTGCTCGCCGATGGGCACCTCGACGGCGCGGCGGACGGCGACGAAGTCCTCGGGTGGGGCGTCGTGGCGCCCGCGCACCGGCGATTCGACGAGGTTCGGCTGGAATGGCGCCAGGCGCTGGATGGCTGAAATCGCGTCCTCCACCTCGAAGAGGCCGCTGGCATCGAGCGCGTTGAGTAGGACGGTGTTGCCCCAGCGTTGCCGCAGGGTAGTGAGGAAGCGCTCGTCGAGGTCGAGATCGGCGCCGAAGTAGTAGCGGATGGCCGTGTGTCCCTGATCGAGACGGCGCCGGACACGCTCCAGGTTGGCGTCCACGTCGGCCATGTTGCTACAGCGGGCGAGCGGGTAGCAGAAGGGAATGCGGTCACGGACCTTGCCACCGAACAGTTGGTGGAGCGGCACGTCGAGCGCCTTGGCCAGCGCATCGTGCAGGGCAATGTCCACGCCGCAGACGACTTGGTGATCCCACTGATGCTGACCGAGGGCGACCTGGATAGCCGTCAGGTCGAAAGGGGTACGGCCGAGCAGCACCGCCGCCAGCTTTGCTTGTAGCTGGCCCAGCGACGCCGGCGATATGTCCCAGTCAACGTCGGACATTTCGCCCAAGCCGACGATGCCGGTATCGGTGTGTAGGCGAACGATGACGTGGTGGGAGATGGCCCGCTCGGGGTCCGCGGGACCAGTGCGGCCCATCTCGCGGGTGGAATAGATGGGGATTAGCTCCAACTCGGTGGTTTTCATACCGATTAGTCCTCCTGGTGGCCGGCGGCGTTGCCGACACGTGGGGCAAGCCCGGCGGCTCTGACCGCCAGGTCTGCACTATCCGATTCCTGCGGAGCATAAGGTGGTGCAGACCTGGCGTGTCATCAGACGCCGCGCCGCTCTAGCTCCGGGTCCAAAGCGTGCAGTATCCGCTGGAGTTCTGCCACGTCTACGTCGCGGGGTTGGACACCGTGCTTGACGGCGAGGGCCGCTGCAACACCGGCCGCCTGCCCCATGAGCTGGACGGTGTGCCGCTGGCGAATCTGCGGACCGCGCCGCACTGCGCTCTTGCCGGCGGCCAGCAGACCGTCTACGCCCTGCGGCAGGAGCATCCGGTAGGGGAGGTCGCAGCCGCCCGGATAATACTGCTTGTCGTCGTAGTAGATGCATACCACGTCGTGGAAACGGGCGCTGCGGGCGACATCATCGTGCGTCACGACGTAGACGCTCTCGATGCTCTTGCCACCGCGCGCGCAGGTCAGCGGCGCGACCACGTGGAGCTGGGCACGCTCAAAGCCGGGGACATGCCGGCGGAGGAAGGCGGCGAATTCGGGGATGTAGGTGCGCTCGTGCTGGGCAATACGGGACATGGCGAGACCGTCGCCGGGGTTGTAGTTGCCGTTGACACGGGTGCGGGCGTAGACGAGCGGTGGCTCGCCTCTGGAAAGCATGAGGGTGGCTTCCAGCGTGGCGAAGTCGTCCACGGTTTGCACGATCTTGAAGCCGTCAAGCTCACAGGCGGTGCGTGCCCACGGCATGAAGCCGTCCGACACCGGGCAGACCTGCGCCTGCATCCAGGCTTGGTCGTCCGGGGAGAGGTCGCCGCGGTCGGCGAGCGCACGTTGATAGGCGTCCCAGTCGGCGTTGGCGATGGCGAAGAAGGTGCCGGCGGACGGATTGCTGGGCATCTCGGTGACGGGGGCGCCAGCGCGAGCGGCCACGTCGGCCGTGCCGGTGCAGTCAATGATGACCTTCGATCTGAGGGCCAGCGTGCCGGATTTGTTCTCGACAAAGACGCCGGCGGCTCGACGGCCCTCCATGATGACGCCGGACACGACGCTGGAGAGCAGCACGTCGGCGCCGGCCTCGGTCAGCATCTTGAGGGCGGTGTAGGAGACGCTGTGGTGGTCGCGGAAGTAGTCGGACCCGACGTTGCGTGCCTCGCCGTCAACGACGCGGCGGTTGAATTCGCCGGGGATGCCGCCGAGTCCGTTGGGGAAGGCCTCGGGGTTGTGCAGGGCCAGGTGTAGCGTGCCGCCGACGAACATCGCCGGTCCCATGTTCCCGCCCAATGAGGAGTGAGTCTCCACGACGAGGGTGCGTGCTCCATAGCGGGCCGCGGCAACAGCGGCAATGATGCCGCCGACACCACCGCCGGCAACGAGCACGTCCACGTCGGCGATCACGGGTATCTGCTGGCTAGGGCGCTCGACGGTGCCGGTCACGTTCCACAGGTCGGCGCCGGAGCCGCTCAATGGCGGGGCACCGCTGGCGACCTCATCTGCTGCCGGGGCGTCCTTGCTCATGCTGCACCCTCCATAGTGAGGACGGTATTACACCTAACCGCTGGCTGCTTCCCTGGCGGGGAATGGGGAGTCGGTGCGGCGACCGGGGGCTATGTATGGCCCCCCTATGGTCCCCCCGCAATGCAGGGGGACGGATTCCTGCGCGCGATGCAATGCGTCCCTCCAAGAAACTACGCTCGTAAGGGAAGCCGGTCCCCTGCTGGCTGGCGGCTACGCGACGTTTACCAGGGCTGGTGTGTCCAGAGCGGGAAGATCGGTAGAGCGGCCGGCTGTCGGTTGGCTGCGCTCGGTGGCGGTGATGATGCCGCCGCCGAGGAGCAGATCGTCGTCGTAGAGCACGACGGACTGACCGGGGGTGATGGCGCGCTGTGGCTCGTCAAAGACGACGCGCATGGTGCCTGGCGACTCTGCCGGGTAAACCATGGCCAGCGCCACCGTCATTCGGTAGCGCACGCGGGCTAGGACGCGCTGCGGGCGATCCAAGCCGGAGAGCGCGATCCAGTTGACTTCCTCGGCCAGCAGCTCGCGCGTGTAGATGTCCGCCTCGTCACCGACGACGACCACGTTGCGCTCGGGCTGGATGTCAACCACGTACATGGGCTGAGAGTGGGGGAACCCCAGGCCGCGGCGCTGGCCGAGGGTGAAGAAGGCGACGCCGGGATGCTGGCCGAGCACCTCGCCCTCGGTCGAGAGCATGAGGCCCGGCTCAAGGGTCTCCGGCGCTACCTGCTGGAGATACTGGCGATAGCCGCCGGCCGGGACAAAGCAAATCTCCTGGCTCTCGGGCTTGTCGGCGACGGCGAGGCCAAAGGAACGCGCCAACGCGCGTACTTCCTGCTTGTCAATGTCGGAGAGGGGGAAGAGCGTGCGCGACAACTCGTCCTGCTGCACGGGCCACAGGACGTAGGACTGGTCCTTCCCATGATCGCTGGCGCGGCGCAACACGTAACGCCCCGTCCGCGCGTCCTGCTCGCGGCGGACATAGTGGCCGGTGGCAACGTAATCGGCGCCGAGAATGGCGGCGCGGGCGAGGACCGGCCGGAACTTGACGTGCTGGTTGCAGCGCACGCAGGGGTTCGGGGTCCGGCCGCGCTGATACTCGCGGACAAAATCGGCGATGACCGTCTCGCGGAATAGCTCGCGGAAGTTGAGCACGTAGTAGGGGATACCGAGGCGGTCGGCCACGCGCCGGGCGTCCTCGACGGCCGAGGTGCCACAGCAGGCCTTGCGCTGGCGCTGTGCCTGGGGCGTCTCCGAGGGCCAAACGTCGAGGGTGACGCCGATGACGTCGTGGCCCTGGGCGTGCAGCAGCGCAGCCGTCACCGAACTGTCTACGCCACCGCTCATCGCCACAACAATGCGTGCCATAGTGGTTTGCTTTCCGTGTTCAATCGTCAGTGGTCAGGCCGCCAAAGGGCGCAACATGCTGCGCCCCTACAGGTAACGCGTGCGTTACAAGAATCGTAGCGTTAGCTGAGGAACCGCGTCAACGTTGCGATTTCGAGACGTGCCCAACGGGATATACGGTACGCTATAGGGCACAACCATGCGATGCCCCGTCTGCCAGAGCAACTCGCTCCGCGTGATCGACTCGCGCGATACCGCGGATGCCGTGCGCCGCCGGCGTCAGTGCGAGGATTGCAGTCATCGGTTCACGACGTATGAGCGGCTGGAGGCCATGCGCTGTCCGCGCTGCAAGTCGCAGGAAACGCGCGTCATGCAGGCGAGCGAGCTGGCGCAAAGCGTGCGCCGGCAGCGGGAGTGTGCGGAGTGTGGCAACCGCTTTCTTACCTCCGAGCGCGTGGACCCGCGAGGTTTCGTGGTGGTCAAGCGAGATGGCCGGCGCGAGGAGTTCAATCACGGCAAGCTGCTGGAGAAAATCCGCATCGCCTGCACCAAGCGGCCGGTCCCGCCGGCGGCCATCAGCAAGCTGACCGCGGAGGTCGAGCAGCGGATTCTGGCGCTGGACCAAGCGGAGGTCTCCAGCACGATCATCGGCGACTGGGTGATCGAGCGGCTCCGGGACCTTGATCCGATCGCCTACATCCGGTTTGCGTCGGTGTACCACGACATCCGCACGGTCGAGGCGATGAAGCGGGAACTCGACGCGCTGACTACTGAGGGGTAGAGGGGGGATTCAGCAGCTATCGACCTCATTTGCTGTCCCCTGCTATGCAGAGGCAGCAGGTGATCCACTGAGCACGTGGTCAGGGCACTGGTCAATCCGCCCGCTAGGTTGCTCAAGAAACAATCACGTTCTTACCGGTCAATAAGGCTCTTGGTGGTTCAACATCGGGAAAATCCAAATAAGCTAAGAACATATACTCGAAGTAAAACTGGCTGAGATCGTGTAGGAATAGGTAATATTCTTCACTCTCAGCAAGTTTCTTGAAGCGCATATCTCCTAACCTATCACCAAAATGCACTGCATAGTTCCTCGCCTCGCTGAGTAACCAAGGTCCGTTTTCCCTCACACCTAAATCCTTAGAAAGCGAATACAATTCTGGAGTTTTGGTGCTATTTAGAGACACCATACCTATGTCGTGATTGCACTGCCTTCTTATTTCTCTTATCGCCTTGTTGATTTTCTTAGATGCTTTACGAGGTACGCATTTCCCCTCGGCACTAAGGACAGCAATGGCAAGTGCTTCTAGTCCAGAAAAACTTATTATGAGGGCTGTATCAAAAGAGCCTATTTTCTCAACCGCGCGGCTGTGCTCGTATCTCTGGACCAAAGAGCGTATGTTCTCAGAGTGACACTGCCACTTGGAGTAGAATTTGGTGAACAGCTTCCCGAAGAAGGAAGTTGAGTGAACGCCTGATGGATTACTGAACCAATTACTATCAGGATATTTGGAGTCGAAAGAACCTAACTTGCCCCATATAGGTTTTGCGCGTTCTGTATCGCCATACCCCAACACCACAGTAGGAGCACGGCTGGTACCCGTCACGAAACACAGAAAATATAGCCATGCTTGGAGCAACTTGAGCAGTCGTCCAGAGGTGAATTGTGTGCGATCCAACCTCTCCACGACTCCCATATAGCCAGTTGTGTCTCTAGGGCCACAGTCCCCCCCTCAATGTGATCTTCCAGCCGTGAGAATTCAAGACGATGGGTTGCTCCTTCAGCGGCGTGAGAGGTATAGCCATGCTTGGAAGATTACCAACATAAAACTCCGCCTTAGAAATAAGAGACTTTTCTACTTCAACTATCCCTTCATTCAGTGTTAACACACCTCTATTGGTAGACGAAAAACGCACAGTAGCAGACAGCAGAGGTTGTGCAGGAGTTGGGAAGGGAAGAGATGGTTGGGTCTTTAACTGAACCTTGACGGAGTTACCCATTCTGAGCGAGGGATGCGTTATTTCGGCAAATGCCATACTGCTGGTGCCATCACCGTGTTTCGTTGGCCGGTTTAAGGGAGCGTTGTAGTACTCCATAACGAACTGGCCGGTGTCATGGAGCTTTGGTATAATTATGACATCAACATTATCACCCACACCGCTTATGGTTGCATGTGTTGGTTCGTCTAGTTTCACTTTCATGAGATCGTCGAAGAACATGTGCTCAAGGGAGTTTAACTCCATTTCCTTCCTCCCATTCGCCTAGCTGCGGCCAAGACTCAGAATAGCCGCGAGGCCAGTGGCGGTGGTGCCTGCCCTAGTCGAGGAACTTGAGGATGGCGATGGTGAGGCCGTTCAGGGCGACGATCAGTGCTCCGAGGCGCAAGAGCAAGCGCGTCTCCATCTGCGCCAGATCAGCCTTGGTGGCGAGATGCGGCAAGGTGGTCTGGAACTCGCCGCGGAGTGAAGCGAGGTCTTCTTTGGTAGCGAAGTGGTGCTCGGGCGGGACAGGTGCGGCGTTCATTGTCTCAGGGACGATACCATAGCCTCCGTTGCCGTGTTGCTCACAATATACGTGTGAGAATATAGTGCCGAACTGTTCGATTTCCGTCAGGCAAGAGAGAGGTCCTGGTGCCAGTGCCGGGATCGCCTGCGGGTTAGTTGTCGCTTGTGGTGGTGGACCAGGGTGGCGGCCAGCGGCCGGACTGGCGTAGCTCGGCAAGGCGGCCGCTAGCGGCGAGGTCGGACTCGACGGCGGCGGGTAGGCGTTGGCGGCCGGGCCAGCGCTCGTCTTCAGCGAGGCGCAGGAGCAGACGTGCGGTGACTACGGCGGCCGATTGGACGGTCGCGGGGCGCACCTTGTCTACCGTGTCGGCGATGGTGTGGCCCCAGCCGCGGCCCACAAGACCGGTGGCGCGCTCCGGCGACGCCTCGTTTTCCACCAAGCCGGCCGGAATGCCGTGCATCACAAAGGGGAAGTGGTCGGACGACGTGGAGAGGCGTTCATGCACGCTCAGGGGATATCGCATGGCTTGGGCGTGGGCGGCGAAGTGGGGGACGAGTTCGGGGCAACCAACCAAGTGGAGCGACTCGGCGCCGGGGTCGCTGTGGCCGATGTCGTCCACATTGAGCATGAAGCGCAGCTGCGATAGCTCGGCGGCGTGGCGGCTGACGTAGTTCCAGGACCCCAGCAGCCCGATCTCTTCGGCCGCAAAGAAGCAGAAGCGCAGTCGCCGCCGGGGGGCACGTCCGGCGGCCCGGTAGGCGGCGGCAAGGGCCCGTGCGGCTTCGAGGATGATGACGACGCCGGTGCCGTTGTCGAGCGCGCCGGGGGCAATGTCGTGGCTATCGTAGTGAGCGCCGGCGAGCACTAGCTCGTCGCGGTGTGGACTGGCGGGATCGGCCGGCAGGTCGGCGAGGACGTTGGTGCTCTCTACCTCGGGGAAGGCAGCGGTCACGTGCAGCCGCACCCTGACGGGACCGTGCTCCAGCAGCCGTAGGAGCGTCGCGCCGTCTTCGTAGGCGAGGCCCAGGCCGGGAATGGGCGCCGGCTTCCGCGTGGCCAGACTACCCGTGACGGCCAAGCCGCCGGGGTTTTGGTTGTAGTAGAGGAAGGCGGCGGCGCCGGCAGTGACCGCGCGCCCGTACTTCAGGCGCCGGTGCGATGGCGGCTGCCCGGAGGGGCCACTTGACTCGGCGGCGCATAGTAATACCTTGCCCTGAAGGCGGTCGGCGGCGGCGCCGGCGGCCCGATAGTCGTCGGCCTCGCCACCACCGACGGAGCAAAGCTCGGCCTCGATGTCACCGGGCGGGCAGTGTGGCAGGGCCAACGCTGCGAGCGGGTAGGCTGTGGGTTGCACTATCTCCAGGCGGCTCTCGCCGCGCCGCCAGCCGAGATAACCGAACGGCTCGCGCTGGACCTGCGCCAGGCCGGCCTCGGCCAGCCACTGCGCCAAGAGGGTGGCCGCGCGTTGCTCTCCGGCGGTGCCGGCGAACCGTGGTCCGCAGGAATCGCACAGCTCGACGAGCCGTTCGTAGGCCGTGTGCGAGCGATAGATGTCCCCGATGATCGCTTTGTCCAAGGCTTCGAGTGGCGGCTCAGACACGGCTGCTGCTCCTTTCAGGCTGTGGTGCCCCCTATGGTACCGCCGCAGGGCGGGGGCGCGGCAGGTGGGCGTGTTTCGGCTGGTGGTAGCCCCCCTATGGTCCCCCCGCAGAGCGGGGAGACGGGTGGGGTGGGCGGTGCCGCCGGGGTTGTTTGATAGAATCGGGGGTTAGGAGGCGGGAATGACGGTCAGCATCTATCTCCATTTCAATGGGAACTGTCGAGAGGTGTTCGAGTTCTATCGCTCGGTTTTCGGCGGCGAGTTTGCGCTCGTGCAAACGTTCGGTGACGGGCCGCCGGGGTTGGGTGTCTCTGAGGACGAGCGGGACAACATCATGCACGTGTCGTACCCAATCGGCTCGAGCGTGCTCATGGGCAGTGACGTGCCGGCGGCGTTCGGGCCGCCGCCGGAGGTCGGGAGCAACTTTGCGATTTCCTACCAGACACGCAGCCGGCAGGAGACCGACGACCTGATTGCCAAGATATCGGCGGGTGGCACGGTCACGATGCAGCCGGCGGACATGTTTTGGGGGGCGTACTTCGGCTCCTGCATTGACAAGTTCGGCATCAACTGGATGTTCAACTGCGAGCTACAGGAACAGCAGCAGCAACAGCAACAACAGCAGCAGTAGACTGCCGATATCGCTCACCACGCGCGTCCGAGAGTGGAGTGTGCCGGCCCCCACCCTGACCCTCCCCCGTTGCGACAGGGGAGGTAATTGCCCGTATCCCCGGCGCAGCGGGGGACCATAGGAGGCGAGGTGCTCGGCTTCCACGCGGTATGATCTGGCATGGCTCGTCGCTGGTCCTATCGTGCGCTTGCCGGCTGGTTGATCCTCGTTGCGGTGCTGCTCGGATTGTGGTGGACGGCGCCCGCGATCACGCCGCCGCCCGGTGCTGAGGACGCGGCCGGTGGAGAGTTGCTGGAGGCGCGAGTCGTCCGCGTCAGTACCGATCCGGCCGCTGCGCCTGGTGGTTCACCCCGCCGGATCGTTCACCTGGAGGTCTTGGGTGGGTCGCTGCATGGGGAGATAGTCACCGTTGAGCTACTGCCGGAGGGACGCAGCCCGGGGGTCTTGCAGTACCGTCCGGGAGACCGGGTGATCGTCTCCTACGTCCCGGCGGCGGTGGATTGCGTGGGTCAACCCGACACCGCGTGGGCGCGGGACGGGCGGTCGTGCTCCGAATTGCGGGGCGTGCCGCCGTTCGTGATTGACGACTTTGCCCGCCGGGTGCCGCTGCTGGCGCTGGGGGTCGTCTTCGTCATCGCGCTGGCGCTCGCGGCCGGCTGGCAGGGACTCCGCTCGCTGGCCGGGATGGTCTGTGCGCTGGGTGTGCTGCGCTGGTTTGTCGTGCCGCACATTCTCGCCGGACGTGAGCCGCTGCTGATCGCCATGATCGGCTGTGTGCTCATCGTCGCCGTGGCGCTGCCACTCACGCAGTCCGATTTTGCCCAAGTGGTGGCGGCGGGGCTGGGGCTGCTGGGTGGGGTGGTGGTGGCCGGTGGGCTATCGGTGCTCTTTGTCTCGGCGGCGCGTATTGGCGGCTGGGGCACCTCGGAAGAGCTCCTGCTGGTGCAGGCGTTGACCGGGGGGGTGGTCAGCGTGCGAGGCTTGCTGCTGGCGGGCATGTTGATCGGCGCGATTGGGGCGCTCATTGATGCTGCCGCCGGGCAGTCGTCGAGCGTGTTCGAACTGCACGCCGCCGACCGCACGGCGCCGCTCTGGCAACTGTATCGCCGGGGGATGAACGTCGGGCGGGTTCACATCGGCGCAATGGTGAATACGCTCGTGATCGCCTACGCCGGCGCCTCCCTGCCGGTTATCGTGCTGCTGACTCTCTATCAAGGGGAGATCGGCGACGTTTGGAACCGCGAGGACATTGCCGTGGAGATCGTCCGCTCGCTCGTGGGGAGCTTGGGCATTTTGGTGGCGGTGCCGCTCACGACTTGGGCCGCGGCGGCCATCTGCCGGTGGAGGGCAAAAGGACGGTTCCCACCGTAGCTCCTGACCGGCCCCGCAATAGTGTAGTAAAATTCACCTCATCTCCATTGATAGTGTTAAAGATCACTACACCGGCCAGTCGTGAAGAGGAGATCGGTAGCGAGGGGGATTATGGCCGCTATCCGCCGCGTATTGAGTCGTGCGGTGTCGTCGCGGGCGCTGCTCCTCGTCGGGCTGCTGCTGGGCGTGGTGCTGGGGACCGTGGTGCTGCCAGCGGCGGGGCTGCCAGGGAGGGTCTTGGCACAAGCCGAGGCCACTGCACTCCCCACATCCACCAGCACGCCCACGCCGGTCCCGGAACCGATGGCGACCACCTGTGGCAGCAGCCCGCTGCAAGGCCGCACCCAGAAAGTCGTGGACGCCATCGTCGCCAAGGTCGCGGGGATTACGGACTGTGCCAGCGTCACCGCGGCCCACCTGGCCGCGATTACGTCCCTGAGTATCGGGAACCAAGCGGTGACCGCGCTGCAATCGGGCGACTTCGCGGGCCTGACCGGGCTGCACACGTTGGGGTTGAGCAACAACCGGTTGAGCACGGTAGTGGCGGACCAGTTTGCGGGCCTGACCAACCTGCACACGCTGTATCTGGGCAACAACCGGCTGACCACGGTACCGGCCGGGCTGTTCGCGGGGCTGACCAGTCTGCAAGCGTTGTATCTGAGCAACAACCGGCTGACCACAGTGCCGGCGGGGCTGTTCGCGGGGCTGACCGGCCTGCAAGCGCTGTATCTGCATGGCAACCGGTTGGGCAATGTGGCGCCGGGCATCTTCGATTACGCGGCGGGGGCGGAGTTGGGGGCACTGACGACGCTGTGGTTGGGCACTGAAAGGGAGGCGACGGCGGACGAACTCGCGCAGTACCGGGCGGTGGGGCTGACCGCGTTGACCACGCTGAAATTGACGAGTGCCCCGCTGCCCTCGCCCACGGCGACGGCGACGGCCACGGCGACGGCAACCGCTACCCCAACCGCCACCGCGACGGCGACGGCCACGGCGACGGCCACGGCCGTGCCGGAACCGACGGCGACCAGCTGTGGGAGCAGCCCGCTGCAAGGCCGCACCCAGAAAGTGGTCGTCGCCATTGTGGCCAAGGTCGCGGGGGTTACGGACTGTGCGAGTGTCACCGCGGACCACCTGGCGGACATTACGTCCTTGAGTGTCGCTAACCAAGCGGTGACTACGCTGCAGGCGGGGGACTTCGCGGGGCTGACCCACCTGCGTGGGCTGTATCTAGGGCACAACCGATTGAGTACGGTGGCGGCGGGGCAGTTTGCGGGGTTGACGCGGCTACGCAAGCTGTATCTGGGGCACAACTGGTTGAGCGTGCTGCCGGCGGAGGTGTTCGCGGGGCTGAGTCAACTGCGGGAGCTGGGGCTGTCCGACAACCGGTTGAGCACGGTGGCAGCGGAGCAGTTTACGGGGCTGAGCCAACTGCAGAAGCTGTATTTGGGGAACAACCGATTGAGCACAGTGGCGGCGGGGCAGTTTGCGGGGTTGACGCGGCTGCAAGCGTTGTATCTGGCGGGCAACCGGTTGGGGAATGTGGCGCCGGCGCACTTCGACTACGCGGCGGGGGCGGAGTTGGGGGCGCTGACGACGCTGGAGTTCGGCACCAGAGCGGCGACGGCGGCGGAGCTGGCGCAGTACCGGGCGGTAGGACTGCCGGCGCTGACCGACCTGCACATGGCGAGTGCTCCCGCGTTGGCTACAGCCACGGCCACCGCGACGGCCACGGCGACCGCCACTCCCACGGCGACGGCTACAGCCACGTTGACACCCACCCCGACCGCCACGGCCACCGCGACCAACACCGCCACCGCCACGCCGACTGCCACAGCTACGGCCACGGCGACCAACACGGCGACCCCGACGGCCACAGCGACCCCAACGGCGACGGCCACAGCCACCGCGACGGCCACGGCGACGGCCACGGCGACGGCGACGGCCACAGCGACCCCGACCGCGACAGCCACGCCTGTGTTCAGTGCCTATAGATCAGGAAGGACGGACCTGGGTGCGGCCTCCGACCACATCTATGTCCAGAACTCGTCGAACAAGGTTTGGCGGCGTGTCCAGGGTCTACAGGAGTATGAGCGCTATGGGATTGCGGCCGATGCGTCGAACGTGGAGACCGTCGCGGCAGACACAGGCGGGAAGTGGTTCGGCCAACTGGCGTACATCCATACGCCTCAAGTAGCTGAA
>JAJDUF010000022.1 GCA_022826725.1 Chloroflexota bacterium | reverse complement strand
CGAGGTGTCTACGATCTTCTCGACCGTGACGACCTTCTCCTGCACGAACGTCTGCGCCTGCCCCGCGGCGCCGGCCGCGCCGGCCGCACCGGTCTGACCGGTCGCGCCCTGCTCACCGCGTGGGCCAGCCGGGCCGGCCGGGCCGGCCGGGCCTTGCACGTAGCGCACTTCCACTTCACCGCAGGCGGCGGCCAACAGACCTCCCAACACCGCTCCGGCGCCACCCAAATAGCGTCTGCGAATTATCCCTGCCACCGCACCTGCCTCCTTCTGTCCACAAGTATCCGACACCTGCGGACAGTACCTATCGGACCGTCCCAAGTGACGGCCACTCTTTGCCCCACCAGCACCATACCAGGTGAGTCGAGGCACAACATCACCGCCAATATACCATCGTGACTCGGCTGTGGCAATAGTCGCGCTCCGACAGACGGGGCACGTGAATTCGGAAAGCGTGCCGGTGGCCTTTGGCACGGTGGATACTGGTACAGTATGCGGCGTGACCGATGCGAGGCTGCGAACACGCCAAAAGCGGCGCAGCCCGCCTCAAATCAGGAGGTTTGCGACATGCCCACGATTGCAGCCACGACACGCTCCGTGTACCCACCGGCCTGGGCCGCGCTCCAACGCCAGCTTATCGCCACCATGAACGAGTCGGTCTACCCGATGCTGGAGAAGTACACCGACGACGACGGTACGTTGATCTGGCGCGACGAGTTCATCACCCGCGACGGCGCCGACGACGGTTACGAGAGCTTCCACACCTGGCCGCTGCTCTATATCCTCGGTGGCGGCGACCACCTGCTGCCCCTCTCCATCAAGGAGTGGGACGCGGTCACGTGGCAGTTCACCGGCTACGGCCAGATTCACAAGGAATTCGAGATCGGCTACGACTGGTTCCACCAGGGCGAGAGTTACATCTACTTCTACTACATGAGCCTGGCCGATCCGACCGGACAAAAGCAGGTGGCGCGTGCCCAGCGGTTTGCCGGGTTCTATCTCAATGAAGACCCGGAGGCACCTAACTACGACCCCGACCTGAAGCTGATCCGCGCCCCGCACAACGGCAGCGGCGGCCCCCGCTGGGGTTTCTCGGATGAGGACCCGCCGAGCTATGGCTGGGGAGCCAGTATGCGGAGCTACGGGCTGCCCTTTCACGACGTGCCGGGTATTACCCACTACGACGACCTGAAGGACCCGGCGCTGGCCCGCCGCATGGGGCAGGCTATGCACGAGCGTCTGGGGCGCGGCGACGTACCGGCCAACCTGGCGGTGACAAGCCTCGTGACCAACGCCTACCTGCACACCGGGGACGAGAAGTACAAGCGCTGGGTGCTGGACTACGTGGAGGCCTGGATCGAGCGTGCCCAGGAGAACGGTGGTCTCCTCCCGGACAACGTCGGTCTCTCCGGCAAGATCGGCGAGTACAACAACGGTAAGTGGTGGGGCGGCCTCTACGGCTGGACGTGGCCGCATGGCTTCTACAACATCGGCATGGCCGCGATCATCGCCGCCTCCAACGCGCTGCTGCTCACCGGCGACCAAGGCTACCTCGACCTGGCCCGCACGCAGATAGATCGCATTATCGAGCAGGGCATCGTCGAGAACGGCACCCTCAAAGTGCCGTACCGCTACCGCGATGACGGCTGGTTCGAGTACCGCGAGATGGACCTACTCTACCCGGTCGCGGTCTGGAACATGTCCATGGCCACGGCCGATTGGCAGCGTATCGAGCACCTCCGTGCATCCAGCGCGAGCGATTGGCGGGAAGTACGCTCCTTCCGCAGCAAGCACGACGACGGGCACGAGGCGCCGTGGCTCCGGTTCCTCGTCGGCGACAATCCGACCTATCCGGAGGCCATCCTCAGCGAGAGCTTGGGGCAGGTCTATCACCGCATGCACCGGATCCGCGAGGATGATGAAGACCTCTCGCAGGCCAACGTTCACCACTGGCAACAGCTCAACCCCGTACTCACGGAGGGCCTCGTGCAGACCACCCTGGGCGCGCCGCAGGTCGTCTATAACGGCGGACTACTGATGTCCCCGGTACGGTACTTCGATCCGCAAGGTCGGCGGGCCGGGCTGCCGACCGACGTGGCGGCGCTCGTCCCGAAAGTCGAGGCCGGTCGGACATTGGTACATCTCGTCAACCTCAGCCCGGTGCATGACCGCGAGGTGGTGATCCAAGCCGGCGCCTTTGGCGAGCATCGCTTCACGACCGCCCGCGCCATTGACCCGGCGGAGCCGGGTCCGGACCGCTCCGAGCACGTCCAGCACTATCCGGGGCTGCTGGAAGCACGGCCCACCGACGACAATGCGGGCCAAGACCACACCACGCGCGTAGACGGCAAGCACCTCACCGTGCAACTGCCACCGGGCACCGAGATTCAGTTAAGCCTGGGAATGGAGCGCTTCGTCAACCAGCCGACGGTAGCCTTCCCCTGGGCCTGAACCGCCAAGGCGGCCCACTGGCCCCCGCCCTAGCCCTTCCCCGTTGCGACGGGGGAGGGAACACGCCGTCTCCCCGTCGGGACGGGGGGGACTATAGGTGGGCTAGAGTCTGACCTCAGTAGATCACCTTGTTCAGGGGATATTCGACCAGGCCCTCGGCACCGGCGCGCTTGAGCGATGGCGCCAGATCACGGACGACCGCGGCATCTACGATCACCTCAATGGCAATCCAGTCGCCGCCCAAGAGATGCGAGATCGTAGGCGTATGCAGGGCCGGCAGACGCGCCGTGACCTGCTCCAGCTTGTCCGCCGGGAGGTTCATTTTCAGGCCTACTTTGCCGCTTGCTTGGAGCGCGCCACGCAACAGGAGCGCCAGATTCTCCAGCTTCTCCCGCTTCCACGCATCGGCCCACGCCGCCGTATGTGCCACCAGCCGCGGCGTCGATTCGAGCAACGTGGCGACGATGCGGAGCCGGTTGGCGCGCAGGGAAGAGCCGGTCTCGGTCAGTTCCACAATCGCGTCGGCTAGTTCCGGCACCTTGACCTCGGTCGCCCCCCACGAGAACTCGACCTCGGCCTCTACGCCACGCTCCGCCAGATAGCGCCGGGTGAAGCGCACCAGCTCGGTCGCAATCCGCTTGCCCTGGAGGTCCTCCGGCCGCTGAATGGGCGAGTCGTCCGACACCGCCAAGACCCAGCGGGCCGGCCGATCCGTGCGCCGGCTATAGGCCAGCTCGGCGACCTCGACCACCGCCGCATCCCGCTCTTTGATCCAGTCCAGGCCAGTGATGCCGGCATCGAGAACGCCCGCTTCAACGTAGTGCGGGATTTCCTGTGCGCGGATCAGCAACCCCTCAAGCTCGGAATCGTCAATGTGGGGGACATACGACCGGTCGTTGAGGGTAATCCGATAGCCGGCCCGATGAAACAGGGCCAGGGTACGCTCTTGCAGACTGCCGGCCGGCAGCCCTAGTCGCAGCTTCTTCACAAACCATGCTCCTACGGAGATGTCGCGTCAACGAGAGTGCGGAGAACAGAGTACTATAGAGGAGCGGCCGGCACGACACCGGCTACCGGGAAGTTGTCTTGGCAACCCCCTGGCTCATCAGCTCGCCGGTCGCGGGGCGGTGAGCAGGCAGTAGCCGAGGAGGCCGTCGCGGGTGGCTTGGCGGGCGACCCGTGCCATCGTGCGGCCGGCGGCGAGGTCTATGTCGCCCAGGTCAATCTTTCCCACGCCCGCCAAGATCGAGACGCCCATGAGCTTGGTTTGGATGTCGGCGATCAGCTTGGCGATAGCGTCGTTGTGCTTCTCGGTAGCAATCCGGGCAAAGCCGGCGGCGGTTAGGATCGCGACGTAGTCCTGCACTGGCCGGGCATCGGCCACGCAGGCCACCCACGCCGCCACTCCCTGGAGCGCCTCCGGCAGGGGGCCGCTGACCGTGAGGTCCGTGATACCGACCCGACCGCCTGGTATCAGCACGCGGTACATCTCGGCTGCCGCCTGCGCCTTGCTGGGAAAAGTGCAGAAGGCGCACTCGCAGACCACTGCCGTGAAACTGCCATCGTCGAACGGGAGCGACTCTGCATCGCCGACCTCGAAGGCTGTCCGGTCAGCAACGTCGGCCGACTCCGCTGCCGCGGTCGCTCGCTCGATTTGCGTCGCTCCGTAGTCCACGCCGGTGACGTGGCACCCGAACTCCTGCGCTAGCAACACGCTCGTCGTGCCTGTGCCGCAGGCGATGTCAAGCACCCGGTCCGCCGGGCCGAGCCGGAGCCGCTTACCGAGGTGGCGCGTCAACGCCAAGCCGCCGGGGTGCAGCGAATCCCCTACGAGCAGCGAGAGCCATTCTTGTCCGTAGACGGCGGCGCAGCAGGCCTTGAGCGCCGCTACGTCACCGTCGGCGGCTGCCGTAAACGTCTCGGCAGTGACCACGCTCATCGTCCGTTGGTGAAGTGATCGCTCACGAGCCGGGGATACCGCTCGACAATTCGCTCGCGCAGCTCCGGCGGCGTGACGACTCCGCGGCCACCGGGACCAGGCACAAACCGCAATGGTTCCTCATCATTGACAATGGTTCCAGCCCCATTCCCGGCGTGGTGCGCCCGCGCCCGGTCGCGCTCGCGGGCCGCAAGCTGCATGCGGGCCGCTTCCCGATAGCCCATGTTGTTGTAGGCGCAGAAGGGGATCTGCTTACCGTCGGGTAGCAGGATTTCTTTGCAGCACTTCATCACGTTCTTCAGGCTGAACGTATAGGTATCGAGGAAGTCGGTGAGCATAATCATGAACACCCGGTCGGCCAGCTCACCAATGTCCATCATGGGTAAGTTGCACGCAGCGCAGGCCAGTTGGAATTGCGTTGCCACGCTCGTCGAGCCGGCCACCGCCGACGTAGACCAGAGGTCCTCCAACACCTTTCTGATTTCGCCCTCGACGTCGGGCACGGTCCGGTTGGTGAGGTAGTCGAGGTAGTCCTCCACTTCCAACATGCGCGGGAGCGGCGCGACCAGATCGTCTTCGACATAGGCATAGGTCACGGAGTTACAGGTCGGAAAGCAGCACGGAATCGGCACGAAGTCGGACTTGACGAACAGTCCGTCGGTTTGCTCCTCGATGGCCTGCAAAATGTCCGGATTCGTCACCCGTTGCAGCGGATCGTGCTCGGTGGTGTGTCGCCCGGAATGGAAGACCGGCTGGAAGTTGATACCCCGCACCGCCGGGTGCTCCAGGCCGAACTTGACGATCTCGCCGACCTCATCGAGGTTCAAGTTGCGGTCAATAGCCGGGACGAGGATGACGCGCTTGCCGATAGAGTGCAGCCGGTCGAGAGCAAGCTCCTTCTCCGCCAGCAGGTTCTCTTCCGCCCGCAGCGTTTGGTGCGTCCGCTCCTTGAAGCCGTCGAACTGCAAGTAGATGAAAATGTCCAGATCGGCGAGCGCGGCCAAGAAGTCATCGTCGCGGGCAATGCGCCGGCCATTCGTGTTGAGCATCACGTTGACAATACCCTTGTCCCTGGCAAGGTGCAGCATCTCGATAATCTGCGGATGGATTGTCGGCTCGCCGCCGGAGAACTGCACGACCTCCGGCTGGCCCTCCGTCTCGATGAAGCGGTCGAGAATGCGGTCTACCTCTTCGAGGGTCAGGTTGAACCCCGATTGCGCGTCGGCAAAGCACAAGGGGCAATCGAAGTTGCAGGCCGAGTTGACCTCGATGATGCCGATGCAGGCGTGCTGCTTGTGCTCCGGGCAGAGGCCGCAGTCATAGGGGCAACCCTCAACAACCTCAGTGGAGAAGTCCAGCGGGATGGTGCCCGGCTTGTTGAACTTGACCGAGGCGGTGTAGGCCTCGGCATCGGCGTAGATCAGGCCCTCGAACCAGCCGTGCTCCGGGCAACGCTTCCGCATATAGACTTTGTTGTCGCGGATGATGACCTGCCCGTCAATGATGCGCCGGCATTCGGGGCACATGCTCCGCGTCAGCTCGTAGAAGACGTAATCGAGGTCTTGCTTCTCGGCGGTCTGTGCCGCAGGGACTACCTGAGGCTGTTGGATAGTCTGAACCATGGCGGAATGCTCCTCCTCACGGCACGACAACGCACGGTGCTACAGTCACCATAATAATGCACGACGACCTCGTTTGTGAGTAATAGGCGTTGTGCCTATACTGGGAATCGGGCCAGGTCGGCTAGGTTTTGGGCCGGTCGTTCTCCGGGGAGGCTGGCCATGCGTAGGTGCATGCTCGCCCGCGCAGCCCGTCGGCATAGCGTGGCGCCGCGGGCCGGATGGCTGCCAATAATGCTGCTGGCGTTGCTTGGCGCCGGGTGTGACCTCAATGTGACCGGCGGCCCCCCGCACCTCACCCCCTCTCTATCGCTCGGCGATGGAGAGGGGGCCGGGGGTGAGGACGATCATCCACCCGCCGCAGCCGCCAGATGGCTCCTGATGACGGCGGCGACGCGGACCGGCGGCAAGGTATCCGTCTGGACCGTCAGGTGCGCGAGCGCGTAGATAACCGCGCGCTCCGCCATCAGGGAGCGAATCCGCGCCAACGGGTCCGGCGTGTCGAGGAGTGGTCGCACGGCGCCGGCGGCCAGCTGGCGCCGGAGCCGCCGCAGAATGGTTTCCGGTCGCGCTTGCAGGGCGACGACGAGGCTGGACCGGAGCAGCAGCCGGCGGTTCTCCGCCGCGACCGGAGCGCCCCCGCCGGTGGCAATGACGCGCCGCTCGCCCGCACACGCTTGCGCGACCGCCTCGCGCTCGATGGCGCGAAAGTGTGCCTCGCCATCCTCGGCAAAGATGTGCTCGATGGGCTTGCCGGCCAGCGCGACGATGAGGTCGTCGGTGTCTACCGGCTCCCAGCCTAGTTGCCGCGCCAGCAGCGAGCAGACACGCGATTTGCCGGTGCAGCTGAAGCCGATGAGGACGACCCGACGCACCTCAGCCGGGCGGGAAGCGTCCTGATCCACGGCACCGTCCTACCCGGCCTACTCGCGCTCGGCCATCGCCTGCCGACCATGCGCCAGCATCAGCTCGACCGGCGCCGGCTGCCCGGTCCACAACTCGAACGAGGCCGCTCCTTGGTAAATCAACATCGGCAGGCCGCCCTGCGTGCGGTACCCCTGCGCCCGCGCTGCCTGAAGCAGCGGAGTCTCGGCCGGGTTATACACCAGGTCGTAGACGAGCGCGTCCCGTGGCAGCGACGTCAAGAGCGCGGCGGCTAGCGGCGCAGCCGCAGCCGCCGGACCGTGCGCCATGCCGACCGTGGTCGTGTTGATCACCAGTTCAGCGCCTTGGAGCGCCGGCCGGACCACCTCTGCCTGGAGCGGGCCGGCGGCCAAGTGGGCAGCGTCGAAGCTAGCAGCCAAGTTGGCGACGAGCCGCTCTGCCCGACTCACGGTGCGGTTGGCGACGGTCACGTGCCGTGCGCCGGCTTGCAAGAGTGCCACCGCGACCGCTCGCGCCGCGCCACCCGCGCCCAGAATCAGCGCCGACACTCCCTGCGGATCGCACGCAGCGTCGGTGAGGCCACGGAGAAAGCCGGCGGCGTCGGTGTTGTGCCCGATCAGCCGGCCACCCTCCTTCCGAACGGTATTCACGGCGCCGATCAGCCGAGCTTCCGTGCTGAGGTCGTCAACGGCAGCGGCGACGGCCTCCTTGTGCGGCACGGTGACGTTGACTCCCAGCCACTGCGGTCCGCGTAGCTCGGTCAGAAAGGCGGGTAGCTCCTCCGGTGGCGTTTCGCGGGCGATGTACCGTACCGGGAGACCCAAGTGATCGAACGCCGGCTGCTGAAAACGGGGAGAGATGGAGTGAGCGAGGGGGTAGCCGATCACCGCCGTGAAACGCACGGCGTCTGCGGATCGGCGCGGTAGCTCAGAGGACACGGGCGGCTCCGGGTGCGAGGTGTTCGAGATCATGCCAGAAACCGGGATAGGAGACCTCGACCGTCTCCGCGCCGCCGACGAGCACCGGTCCAGCGCTGACCAGCCCAGCGATGCAGGCCATCATCGCCAGCCGATGGTCACCGTGTGCCTCGGCCTCACCTCCGGCCAAGCTGGGCGTCCCCCGGATCACCAGGCCGTCGGGCAGTTCCTCCACCTGTCCGCCCAAGGTGGTCAGTTCACCGGCGACGGCAGCCAAGCGGTCCGATTCCTTGACGCGCAGCTCGGCGGCGTCGTGGATGGTGGTCGTTCCTTCCGCCAGCGCGGCCGCAAGTGCCAGGATAGGCACTTCGTCGAGGAGCCGGGGGATCAACTCACCACCGACACGCACGCCGCGCAGCCGGCTCGATTCGGCGGTGATGTCCGCGACCGGCTCGCCGCCCGCCTGCCGCCGGTTGGTCAGCGTGAGACGGCCGCCCATCTCGGTCAGTACGTCGAGCAACCCTGTCCGGCCAGGATTGATGCCCACCCGTTCAATGGTGACGCTGGCCTGTGGGTGGAGCAGCGCCGCAACGAGCCAGAACGCGGCGGAGGAGAGATCGCCGGGCACAGCCACGTCAACGGCTGCCAGCGCGGCGTCTCCGGCGAGAGTCAGGTGCCGGCCCTCGACCCGCAGCGACGCGCCCTGCGCCCGGAGCAGCCGCTCGGTGTGATCCCGGCTGGCCGCCGGCTCATGGAGGACGGTTGCCCCCGTAGCCTGCAAGCCGGCGAGTAGCAGGCACGACTTGAGCTGGGCGCTGGCAACGGGGAGCTCGTACTCGATGGCCCGTAGCTGCGCCGGGGACAGCGCTATAGGTAAGCAGCGATTGTCGTCGCGGCCCACAATGCGGGCACCCATCGCAATGAGCGGCTCGATCACCCGGCCCATCGGCCGGCGCCGCAACGAGGCATCGCCGGTGAGGACGGAGAAAAAAGGCTGGCCGGCTAGGATGCCGCTCAAAAACCGGGCCGTCGTCCCCGAATTCGCCGCGTCCAGCACCTCCTCCGGCTCGCGTAGCCCCGCGCCGCCAGCGCCTTCGATCACCAAGTCGGCCGCCCGATGAACGGCGCCGTTGCCGACGACCGAATCGGGTACGGCCAGGGCCGGTGAGAGGCTGCCATCCGGCCAACGCCGCTGCACCGTCGCACCCAGGGACTCGACGCTGGCGATGGAAGCGCGGCAATCGGCACCGAGGCCGGCGCCGGTCACGCCCGCGCTGCCCGTGGCAATCGCATTGAGCAGGATGGCGCGGTGGGAGATGGACTTATCACCCGGCACCGCGATCCGACCCGTCAGGCGCGCTGGTGCCTGCACGCTCCGCAGCTCGACCGTCGCGGCAGCACCGGAGGTAATCATCCCGCAGCAACCGGTACATCTTCCGGGAGCGCCGCCGGCTCGCGGCCAACTGCCTGGGCAATCTGCTGCACGCTCGCGGCCAAGTCGGCGAAGTTCTCGATGGTCAGGCTCTGGGCACCGTCGCATAGGGCGGTGTCCGGGGTAGGATGCACCTCGATGAGCAGGCCGTCGGCGCCGGCAGCAACGGCAGCCATCGCCATCGGCTTGACCAGGTACCACTTGCCAGTCGCGTGGCTGGGGTCAACGATGACGGGCAGATGGGACAGGCGCTTGGCGACGGGAACGGCGCTCAGGTCGAGGGTATTGCGGGTATAGGTCTCGAAACTCTTGATCCCGCGCTCGCAGAGCATCACCTGCATGTTGCCCTGATCCATGATGTGCTCGGCAGCCTGAATCCACTCGTCAATCGAGCAGCCAAGACCGCGCTTGAGCATCACCGGCTTGTCGGTGCGACCGACCTCGTGGAGCAGCGGGTAGTTCTGGCAGTTCCGCGTCCCGATCTGCAGCACGTCGGCGACCTCGTAGACCGCCGGCACTTTGCTCGGTTCCATCACCTCGGTAATGATCGGTAGACCTGTCTCGGCACGCGCTTCGGCGAGCAGCGCCAAGCCATCATCCCTGAGACCCTGAAAGCTATAGGGCGTAGTCCGCGGCTTGAAGGCCCCGCCGCGCAGGACATGCGCCCCGGCGGCCTGCACCCCACGCGCCGCCGTCAACAGTTGCTCGCGGGTTTCCACCGAGCACGGACCGGCCATCAGCACCACGCCAGGGCCGCCGATGGCAGCGGCTCCGACATTGATCACGGTGGGCGAGGCGGTGAACTCTCGCGCCGCCAGCTTGTAGGGCTTGGTAATCCGCGTCACGCGCTCGACTCCCGGCAGCAGTTCCATGCGGTCCAGCATCCCGTAGGGTGGGGTGCCGATGACACCAATGACGGTCGTATCCACCCCGCCGGAACGGTGTGGCTGCAAGCCCTCCCTTCGGATGCGCTCCTCGACGTGCAGGATTTCCTCCGTTGTGGCACCGTGCCTCATCACGATAATCATGCTGCTTTCCTCGCCATCGCTTACCGACCGACTCATGGCCCGTGCCGTCCTGCTCTCGGCGCGGCCGCCGCGGCCCAAACAAAAAGAGCAGGGCCTTACCCCTGCTCTCTCCGATGCGACGCGGCAGACTGCTCTCGCTAGCCCGGTGTCACACCGAACCGGCTAAAGTAATATGCGCCAATGGCTGCAAGTGTATTTCGGTACATCGCCACCGGGGAGTATACAAGTGCGCCGCCGGCCTGTCAATTGCCCGGCATAACCCAGCACCATTAGGATAATCTGCCAACCGGAAGACCACAACGATGCCGCAGCATACCGGCCCGTCCCTGCCGGCCCTTACGCTCCACCAGCCCTGGGCATCCCTGGTCGCTCACGGCATCAAGAACGTCGAGACCCGTTCGTGGCCACCGCCCCACGGCATCATCGGCGAGCGCATCGCCATCCACGCCGGTCGCACCGTCGTCCTGAAACCCGGTCACGAGGCCGTCGCGGCCATAGCGGACATCTACGGCGCCGGGCAGTGGCGCCAGGATATCACCCGCGGCGCCGTCATCGCCACCGCCACTCTGGCCGGAGCACAAAAAGTCAACTACCTGCGGGACGGCATCGCCTACGTCGAACCCGGCGGACAAGCGATACCGGCAGACCCCTACGGGGATTTCATGCCCGGACGCTGGCTCTGGCTGTTGGCCGACATTCGGGCGATAGCACCGGTACCGGCGCGCGGCTACCAGCGGCTCTGGCGCTGGACACCACCGGCCCCATAGGGGCACGGCGGGACTCGCCTCGCCAGTGCTCTCCTCAGGTGTATGGAGCACACTTGGCCAGCCGGTCTGGCGCTTGACCGCTCCGAGCGACTGCCCTATACTGCCTTAAACCGCTTAAGCTCCTGGTGGGCGTGAGGATACACGCAGATGCACCTGTCTCTGTTGGAAAACCAGCCAATCCACGGGTTGCGCTCGCTGTTCGTCGCTACCGGTATTGTCCTGTTCGTCGGTCTGTGCCTCGACTGGCCCCATTCGCCATCGTGGTATGTCGTGACAGTAGCGCCCTTCCTGGTCATCTTCATAGCGGCGATGGGGCTTGGGCAGCGGTGGCACCGCACTGCATGGGACGCCCTCAGTCGGATGGGGCCGGCCGGCCACGCCGGAGATGCGCTGCGCGGCCTCCTCGACTACCGGTTGAGTCGGCCCCTCCGGCTCCGGCTGCGCCCGCACGCAGTACCCGCACCCCGCGCACAACCCTCCGGCGCGGCTACCTTCGATGCTGCGCTGGCTCAGGCTTCACAAGCGTTGGATTCGGCGGCGCGGGCGCTGCCGGCCACGCTACGGCGGTCAGCGGTGCTGACCGCGCTCGATGTCATCCAGGCAGAGACGCAGGTTGCAGACGACGTGCCGCGCCTAACCCGGCGGCTCGCCGAGGACATGCTGGCAACCGGAGTGCGCTCCCGGCTTCACCTCCCACCGGGCAGTTCATCGCTCCGGCGCCTGCTCGGTCCGCACGGCGCCGGCCTCCTGCTGGCGCTGGTGGCCGCGGGGGGCGTGACCGCGGTCGTGGGCGCCAGCGCCGCAGTCGGGCCAGGTCCGGCCCTCCTGTTCCTGCTGCTGGCCCTGCTTGCTATGGCCGGCGCCGCGCTCTGGCTTGTCGGCACACTCTCCGAGCGGCGCTAATACAGATGCTGCATCCGGATGCTGCATCCGCTTGATCTTCATTGAGCAGCTAGGCGACGACCGTCCAGACAGTGCCTCTCACGACGCAGCCGCATACCAGCGGGCAGAGCGATCAACGACTACGATTGGGGTTCCCCACCCTGCCCAATCATAGGAGGTCTCGACTGCAAAATCCGTCAGCAGCGTAAGCTCAACTGTTTGGCCGGCAAATGGTCGCAAGTCCACGCGCACCTCGTTCCACCCTCGTTCCCAGGAGTGAGCACGCGGGTTGAGAAATCGCTGCCAGATAACCTGCGGCTCGGCGTCTCCGGATTGCTGTACTGCAACGCTGTACCTTACGCCGTCACCCACCGGTGCTTCCCAGGAATCCGGGTGCATAGCGAGCGCGGCCTCCAGCCAGGCGTGGGGTGGTATGGTCAAGGTCACTGTGACCTCCGAGGCCGGATGTGCATACAGCCAGCGGCGGTCTTGGCCTTGGAGTACAAGACGCCGCAAGTCGAGGTGCGTGCCGAGGGTTGGCCCACCGGAGCTGGCAAGTCGGGCACGGCCGGCGCGAACTTCCTCGATCACATCAAGCACCAGCAGGCTCGACGCCGCGGGCGGTTGTGCGGGTGGTGGACGCAAGGCCTGGAGACTGAAGACAGTCACAAGCACACCGGCCGACAAGAGGCCGAGACCGGCGGCCAAGGTGCCGGCCATGCGCCGCACCGGAGCTTTACTTTCGGCTACCCGGCGCCACACCAACACCAGGAAAGCCACACCGCAACCGGCCAACGTGGCTGCCGTGATGAACTGGGCAACAAGCCGCAGGTCCGTAGGTCGGAACTGAAGCCACACCCGATGCTGGCCAGCGGGCACGTCCACGAGCAGGAAACCGAGTCTCGCCTGCTCTACTGGGTGGTACGGCACCGGGTAGGCGGTAGCTTTCCGACCGTCAACGAAGGCTCGCCACTCAGGAAAATCTATGCGGCGGAAAGCCAGCGTCGCCGGCGTCATGGCGGAGACGTCGGCGGCTAGCCAGTTAGGGCCGCTGTAAAGGCCATGCACGTCCAGCGTGCCGGCATGTAGACGGACAAGACCGCCGACCCACTCGCGCTCGGGATAGGTTCGCTCGTAGACTGAATTCCCGCGACGCCCCCCGGACGTATAGGTCGCCCACCAGACGGTGCGCGGCAGGAACTCGCCGTTGCTGGTGGTCGTCTCTCCAGCCCAACGGTCGATCTGCCCAAGGCGCAGCCGAGCACCGTCCACGACGCGATTCGCCGGTTGGTCGTCCCCGGGCCATGGCCGGGTGGCAAGCGCTTGCCAGCCCAATAGGAGCACGAGGATCGCTCCCAGAGGAAGGGAAAGACGCGCCGAGCGGGGGAGCGCCGCTGCGCCTCCGAGCGCCACGCCTAGCGCGATGACGCTATGGAGCCGGAAAGGGAATTGGAGCGTGCGTAGCAGAGCTACCATTTCCCATACACCTTGCGACCACCTCGTCGTGAGCCACCAAGCGCCCGCTGCGACGACGAGAAAGAGGGCTATCAGGACGGCATGTCGGAGGCGGCGGCGCCATAGCAGGCTGGTGACGCCCAGTAACCCAATCCCCCAGAGCACCGCCTGACCCAACGACGGCTTGAGTGGGGCGTTATCGGTATACGGGTAAGCAGCATGCAGATCAACCGGACCAACCGGAGTCTGGTTGTAGGGAACACCAAAGGACCGGACGGGCTTCACGGGCAGCCAAGGGTCGTATAGCCATTTACTCACTTCTTCATAGCTATTCCAGGCAAGCTCGAATTGCACCAGTCCCCGCTCGCCAAGTGCCGGCAACCAGAAGAAGGCCGTGAGACCAAGCGCGACAGCCGCCGCTGCGACGACGGCACGGATGCCGGCAACGTGGCGATCCATCGCTACCAAGACTGCCACCCACAGCAGCAGCAGTCCCGCTCCGATGAGCGCGGACAGATTATGTAGCAGTACCAGCGCCGACAAGGCGAGGGTCAGCGCCACACTTGCCGCGAGGCTGGCCCGGCCATAAGCGCGCAGGCTGGCCCACAGCACCCAGGGCAGCAGCGCTACACCCCACATTTGGGTTACGCTGCCGCCAAGGTAGAGGCTGGTAATGAACGGATAGGGTGCCAGAACATAGGCCGCGGCAGCGAACAATCCTCGCGGTGCCGTGCCCAATAGCGCCATGGCGAGCGCGTACATGCCGGCCGTCCCGACGAGGATTGCTCCAATGGCCACCACCTGCAAAGCACCGTAGGTATCCAGGCCGAGACGAATGAAGACGGTGCCCAGGTAGTAGGTGAGCGGTGCGTAGAAGTTAAACAGCGGATAGCCGAAGCCCATGAAGAGATCCGGCAGCCAGCGGGGATACCACAGACCGGCTCGTACAGAGTGGTCCACGAGAAAGAGCCGCAGGAGGTGATACTCGCCATCGGCGGTGGGTGCGAAGTCGAAACTGGGCAGCGTCACCGGCCCCCAGACGGCAGCCGAGATAGCCAGGGCCGTAAGCAAGCCCAGCAGCCACGGCCGGCCCAGACTGGAGCTAACTAACGTGTTCCTGGGATTGCTCATGCATGCACCGGTAGCCGGACAGTGAGGCACTGTAGTTAGCTTCGGAAGCAGTGGCGCAGGAACCGGAGCAGGTCATCCGCCGGGCATGGCACGCAGAAGGTCACGTCCACGCTCATCCCTCGCTAGACGCCGGCTGCACGTCCGCACTGGCGTCCTGCCCATCCCGGCAAGCAGTCTCCCCCCGATACACGGCCAGGTAGGCACGCACCTGCCGGTCGAGCGTGAAGTGGTCCAGTACGCGCTGCCGGCCGGCGGTACCCATCGCCTGGGCCAACGCCTGGTCGGTGAGTACCGTGGCGAGGTGGTCGCCAAAGGCAGTTTCGTCCCACGGATCGGCGATGAAGCCGGTCTGGCCGTGGACCACGATCTCGGGCGCGCCGCCGTAGCAGGTGGCGACGACCGGCCGCGCGTGGGCCATGGCCTCGATGTTCATCAGGTTGAACGGATCGGGGTAGACGGAGGGCGTCGCGATCACGTCGGCAGCGCCAAACGCTTGGCGCAGATCGTCACCGGCGAGCCAGCCGAGGGCGTGGACCTGTCCGCCCACGCCCTCTTTGTAGGCGAGATTTTCGAGGAAGCGCAGATAGTTGGTGTTGTCGCCGAGGACGGCCAACTGGGCGTCCACCCGCCGGCGCACGACGGCCAGCGCCCGCACGAGCTGATCGCCGCCCTTGGTCCCACTGATCCGCCCCCCGAACAGGATCAGCGGGCGCTCGTCGAGACCGAACCGCCGCCGCCAGGCCGCGCGCTCCCCTGGCGCCGACCAGCACGTCGCCGGGTCAACGCCGTTGTGAATGGTCGTGAGTGGTGCATGGTGGAAGCCGTTGGCCGCCAGCGCTGCGCGCTGTGCCGCGCTGATACACACGAGCGCCGCGACGTGGCGGTCAACCAGCCAGCGAATGAGCCGGTTGCGGACCGGGAAGAACCGCAGGCGCGGCCCGCAGTAACGACAGGCGAACGGCTGCGCCGCCAAACTCCCGGCGGATCGTTGACGCTCGCCACCAGCGTTCGTGTCCCCCGCACAGAGGAACTTCGTCAGACAGAACAGGCGGTAGTCGTGGGCCGTGAGGACGAGGCGGGCACTGGTGACACGCGCGGCGGCGAGCGCGGCCAGCGACAGGTGCTCATGCAGGTTGTGGGCGTGGACGACATCCGGCTGCAGCTTGTAGACCAACTGTGTAACCTGAGCCACCAGCCAGGGATGGAGTAGGGAAAGGTAGAGCCGCAGCCGGCGCGGCCACGGTGCGCGCAGCCGATGGATAGTCAGGCCGTCCTGTCGCGAGACGCTCCCGAAGCGATCAGCGGCACCATAGGTCACGACGTTGAGCTCATGGCCCCACTCCGCTAGGCGTCGGGCCACCGCGGCGGCCACTGCGCCCGCACCACCGGGGTTTGCCGGGGGGAAGTTGTCGGAGAGCGCCAAGATACGCATGATTAGCTCGTCTTGCCCTGGCAAGTGTACCGGGATACGCAGTTTCCCGATATGAAGTATGGCGCCCTTATCGGGCGGAGGCTAGGGACCGTCTGACGAGGCTCCCTTATGTCCATCCGCGGCGGCGGGGGGACTTGGATTCCCGCTTGCGCGGGAATGACCGGGAGGGCGGGAAGCGTAGGTGTCCAGGCAAACTCGTGCCACGCGATCCCAGGTGAAGCGCGCGAGCACGTGCGCGCGGGCCTGTTGGCCGAGACGCGCGGCGAGTGCCGGATCGTCGAGGATACGCTCGACCTGTTCACCCAAAGCCGCCGAGGCACCCGGCGGGACGAGCACGCCGGTTTCGCCATCTACTACCAACTCCGGCATCCCCCCGATGGCCGAACAGACAACCGGCGTGGCGCAGGCCATTGCTTCTAGCAGGACCAGCCCCAGGATTTCGGACTTGGGGTAGCGTTTGCCGTACAGGTCTACCTCGACCGATGGGAGCACTGAGACGGCCGCGGCTCGATATTCGTCGGGCAAGGCAGCGTGCGGCTGGGCCGGTACGAACGTGACGGCGCGACCGGCGGCCAGTCGGCGCAGATGCTCACCGTATTGGTCGTGATAGACCGCCCCAACGATACGGACATCGGTGGTCGGTCGCGTGCCCTCGATCAAGTGGTGGATGCCCTTGTAGGGGATGATTCGGCCAACGTAGAGGGCGCGGCGCGCTCGGACCGCTTCCCGCGGCATGAAGCGCCGGTGGTCAATGCCACCATAGATAATCGTGGTTTTGGCGGACCAACGGCCGTATCCGCTGGCGTTGTGCTGCGAGACGAGTAACAGGCCGGTGGCCCGCCCGACGGTATGCAGGCGATGCGCGTAGTTCTTGCCAGCGCCGGCGTGGTCCGTGAGGAAAACCGGCTTACCCAAGGCGCGGCCAACAAGCACGCACAGATCGGTCAGGACGGTATGCACCTGATGGCAGTGAATGACGTCGGCCCAGAACAGGTGGGGCAGAAAAGCTGCCGAGAGCGGGTTGACGTTCTTGCCACCCAGGTAGTGCCGCGGACGCGCCACCACGATGTCCAACGCGCCGCGGCGCTCGCGACGTGGGCGTCGCGCAAAGGAGAAAAGCCGCGTCGGCGTATGCTGGGCCATCGCCAAAGCCAGCTCCAGCGCATAACGCTCGCCGCCCCCGACGACGCCGTCCGCGCCGAAAAACAGCGGCGAGACGTGGAGTACCTTCATACGCTGACCGGTTGGTTGGCTGCGGCGGGGGGCCGGGCGCTGGTCTGCCAGAACCGGTTGGAGGCCAGCACACTGAGATAGACCACGTACCCGACGCTGTAGGCCACCAGCATATAGAGTGCCGCCCCCTCTGCCCCCCACTGCATCACCAGCAGCGCACCGAGGGGCAAGCAGGCCAGATTGATCGGCGTCTTGATCGCGATATTGAGACCGATACGGTCCGTCAGGAGGAAGACGGAGCCAAAGCCCACGCCCAGGGCCATCAGCCCAGTATGCAGGGCAAAGATGATGACCAGGGTGAGCGAAGGGAAAACCTCGGGCGTAAGGGCCAGGCGAAAGAAGGGCAAGCAGAGGACCAGGACCGCGGCTAGCGTCAGCGCCAGCGGCGTCCACAGGAGCGTCACGCGCCAGAAGACCGACCGCGCGGCGCCCAGGCCGGCTTGCCCCTTTCGCTCTCCCAGCGAAGCGCGCAGCTTGCGCGCGACGGCACCGTGAAAGACGGCGAGGAACGAGAGAACCTTGCGAGCGGCGTCGTAGAAGGCGGCTTGCTCCGGCGGCATGAAGCGGCCGAGGAGGAGCACGGGTGTCCGTTCGAAGAGTGCAGCGATATTCTTGTCCACAAGAGCCAGGGCGCTGAATCGGAAGTAGGCCCGCCACGGCACGGTGATCGCCGTCGCCACCACGGCCGGGAGGGAGGCAAAGGCGTGGGAACGATGCAAGATGCGCTGGTAAGCCAGCAGTCCGATGACACACCCGACGGCTTGGCTGATGACGGTCGCGCTGACCAGGCCCGTTAAGCCCAGCCCCGCCACCATAGCGCCCACACCGAGCAGGGTATGGGTCGTCTTGGCGCAGACTTCCACCAAAGCGATGCTATGCATCCGGCTGACGCTCTGGAGCGCGGTCGTCATTGCGAGCGTGAGCACGGACAGCGGTGCGCCCAGCGCCAGGATTTTCACCGGCTCGCCATACAACGGCTCTCCATACCACCACACGGACAGCGGCGTTGCTACAAGCCACGTGAGCGCCGTTACCGGCAACGCCCACGCGGCATTGATCTTGATGAGATAGCCCATGATGCAGCGTAGCTCACCGGGATCGTGCGCGGCGGCAGCCTCGGCCAGACGGGTGACGAGGCTGGGGCCGAGACTGAGGTAGCCGAGCAGATTGATCGTGCCGAAGAAGGCCAGGACGTGGACGTATTGCCCAATCTCTTCGGGACTGAGCAGTCGGTAGAGCACGACCCAGAAGACCGCCGCCAGCACCTTTTGCGCGGAGTTGGATACTTGCAGGGCCGCCACGTCGCGCGCGAACCGGGCGCGGATGGCCTGCCGTATCGTGTCCTTTATTTGGGGTAGCCAGCCGGAGGGGGGCGAGTTCGTATCCGGCGCACGTGGGGATGACATGGTGCTCTAGCTTACTCGGTTCCGGTGGGGGTGCGAGGTTGACATAGGGCCTTCCGGCTGGTACTACCCGGCACCGAGAGGTCTGTGCCCTTAACGAGCGGCCGCTCCATGCGACAGCGCCCCACTCGTAACGGCTGGGAAGCAAGGCGTCCGGTCCAGGCACGAGGCCCGCATCATCGGTTGATGCGCCACCCGGCCCCTGTTCCTATGGGACTAGCATAACAGACGGTACCGAGAACGTATCCGTCGGGAGGGATAGTGTTATGCGACTCGTATCCAGAAAGTGGACGGTTCTGTTGGGGTTGCTGGCGTTGCTTGCGCTGACAACTACGGCCTGCGATCCCGGTGGGGATACCTACAAGATAGGAGTAATGGAGTCGGTCACCGGTCCCGGAGAGACCTACGGCACGGTCGCTGTGCAGGCCAAGCAGTTGGCGGTGGACGAGATCAACGAAGCTGGCGGCATCAACGGTCGCATGCTGGAGCTCATCATCGAAGACTCGAAGTGCAACGCCCAAGACGCGATTACCGCCTACAACAAGCTGACCGACGTGGACGGCGTGAAGATCATCCTAGGCACGTCCTGTAGTGGGGCGATGCTTGGCGCCGCACCGCTGGCCGAGGCGGACGGTGTGATCCTGTTCTCCGGGCTGGCAACCAACCCGGACATTGCTACTGCCGGGGACTACATCTTCCGGACGTCAATGAGTGACGCCCTGTTGGGCGTTGACACCGGTAACGTGCTCTGGGCCGACGGGGTCCGCCGGTTGGCGACTATCACCGAGACCACCGACTACGCCGAGGGCGTCAGACGGACTAGCGTTGCCCAATTCGAGAAGCGCGGCGGCCAGGTGGTGGCCGAGGAGCGGTACGCTTCCGACGTGACCGACTTCCGGAGCCAGTTGACCAAACTGCTCAGCGCCAACCCGGACGCCCTGCATATCGCCGCGCAATCCGAGTTCAGTGGCGGCACCATCATCAAGCAGGTCCGCGAGTTGGGCTACACCGGCCCAATCTACTCCGATGTTGTACCTATCGGGACTACAGCGCTGGAGATCGCCGGCGATGCCGCTACCGGAGTGAAGGCCATCACGGCAGACCTCGATCCGGCCAATGCCAAGGCGCAGGAGGTATTGGCGAGCTTCAAGGCACGCTACGACTACGTCACGCTACCCTGGTACCTCGGGTCGGCCTACGACGACGTGTACATCACCGCCGAGTGCCTCAAGCAGACCGAAGACGACCAGGATGCCGACGGCTTCCGTGATTGCCTGTACGATATCACTTGGAGCGGCGCCATCGGTGACAGCTATAGCTTCGACGAGAACGGCGAGGTAGTCGGTCTTGCCAACGTGGTCGTCGAGATTCTGCCGACGGCCCAAAGGACCGAGGACAACCACGGGTACAAGGTCTTGGGTCCTGCGCCGACCGGTTAAGCCCGCTCGCGTATCCGTCTAGCGCATGAAGTTGTCCTACGGCATCGTCATACGAACAGTGGTGACTCCGTAGCATCCTAAACTGGATGCTGCCGGGTCAAGCTGGCGGCTTGATCTGGCGATACGTCCTGACCGATCAAGTCCGCTTCGGGGGCTGTTTGTTTAGCCATTTTGAGGACCGGCGCCGGCTGCTGGCGATTGTCCTGACCCTCGCGGTCGCAGCGTACATCGGCTGGAAGATCAGCCAGTCCGCCGACCAGGCTCTGCAATTTGCCTTCAACGGCCTCGCCGTCGGCGCCGTCTATGCCCTGTTGGCGATGGGCTTCACCATCGTCTACAGCACCGTCTGGTTCTTCGATCTGTATTACGGCGCAGCCGCTGCGCTCGGCGCCTACGGTGTCTTCTACCTGCGTGCTCACGAAGGCATCGGGCGCTACGATGTCAACAACCTCTACGTCAATATCCTATTTGCCGCGTTGACCGCCGGTGTAGTCGCCTGGGCCTTGCACGTGAGCCTCGCCGCGCGCCTGCGGACGCGCTTCCATCCGACTGTGCTGCGTATAGCCGGCGGCCTCTTGGCCGCCGGCGCCGGAGTCTACACCGGGCTGATCCTCACCTATCCGAAAAACATCAACGTCATGCTCAGTCCGGCGATTGGCGTGCTGGTCGCGCTGGTGGTGGGCTGGGTGCTCTATCGCGGCTACGGACACCTAGCGACCGGTGCCGGCCGCGTGCCGTTGCTCGCCGTTGGTACGATCGTAGCGGTCGCGCTGGGAGCATACTTTGGCCTTGAGGTAGCGAATGCTCCGGAGTCTAGCCTCTACTTGAGTTGGGGCGTGTCGTGCCTGCTGGCCGGGGTCGTCGGCCTGGCGCTCTATCGGGGGCTGTACATGCAGATGCGCGAGCGGGCCAGGTCCCCGTTGGTCATGCTCGTCGCCTCGCTCGGTATTCTGCTGGCGATCACTGCCTTCATCATCGTCGTCTTCCAAAGCGCGCCTCGCCCGCTACCGGAGGCCTTCGGCAGCACGCCCTGGACCATCGGCGGGGCCAATATCAAGGGGTTCAACGTCTTCACCATCGGCGTTGCGTTCGTCGGCTTCCTGATTCTGCTGCTACTCCTGAAGCAGACCTCCTTCGGTAAGGCAGTGCGCGCTATCGGCGACGACGAAGAGGTATCGAAGGTGGTCGGTATCAACACCACCGTCGTTATCGCCATCGTGTTCTTCATCGGCGCGGTCTACGCCGCGCTGGCTGGCCTGCTGAGTGGCCACGACACCGCCATCCAGCCCCGGATGGGACTGCTGCTGCTCTTGAAAGGCTGGATCGCGTCCGTCGTCGGCGGCATCGGGAATCTCTATGGCGCCATCGTTGGCGGATTTGTCTTGGGCCTGATCGAGCAGTTCGGCGTCTGGGACATAGCCGGCGAATGGAACAATGCCATCTCCTTCATCCTCCTGATCCTCTTCCTATCCTTCTGGCCGCAGGGCTTGTTACCGAGGAAATAGACCCATGCTGATGGATTTACAGGGCTTTAGGGACGTGGGCGGACTGGCGAGCAATCCCCGGAAGCTCTGGCGGCACGCCAAGGGCAACATCGAGCTGTGGGCCAACCTGTTCGTCATCACCTGGGCCGTGGTGTTCATGATCTGGCAGGGCACCGGATTTGCCATCGCCCTCGGTACCGTCTTCGCTATCTGGGCGATATTGGCGGTCAGTCTGAACCTGGTGCTGGGATTCACCGGCCTGCTATCGGTGGGGCATATCGGCTTCTTCGGCATCGGCGCCTACACGATGGCCGTGCTCACCTCGGACCCCGCCTACGAACAGCTGCGCTCGGAAGCTATCCCCCTCTTGGCCTGGCCTTTCTTCGCGGCGCTGCCGGCCAGCGTCGTCTTGGCCGGTGTGGTGGCCTTTGTGGTAGGCGTCGCGTTCAACCGGTTCAGAGACGACATCTACGTGCTGGTCTCCTTCGGATTCGCCGTCATCGCCTACAACGTCTTCCTGAATTGGCGCGGCGTGACCAGGGGGGCATTCGGCATTCACGAGATCGCCAGGCCCGCCATCGGCGGCTGGGTGCTCGATGGTGCATTGGAGTTCATGCTCCTGGCCCTCGTATTCCTCGCCATTGTCGTCGTAATCTCGCGGTTCATTGTGACCTCCTCCTTCGGACGGGTGCTGACCGCCATCCGCGAGGACGAGCAGGCCATCGAAGTGTTCGGCTACCGGGCCTCCCACTACAAACTCGCTATCTGGGTCATCTCGGCGATGATGGCGGGTCTCGCCGGCGGCCTGTTCAGTAGCTGGACCAGCTTCATAGACCCCAACTCCTTCATCCTGCTGGAGTCGATCCTCCTGGTATCCATCGTGATCCTCGGTGGACTGGCGACCATCTGGGGGTCGCTGCTCGGCGCGATGGCCTTCGTATTGCTCGAAGAGGGCATGCGCTTTCTTACCTTCCTACCGACCGAGTTCATCGGCCAATCCCGCCAGATCATCCTCGGTATTCTCCTCGTGCTGCTGATGATGTATCGGCCGCAGGGCCTGGTGGGGAGATACAAGCTATGAGCACTGCTCAAGCCACCTCCGGGGCTGCTTACGCTCTGGAGACGGAGGCGATCTCGAAGCACTTCGGGGCCGTCCGGGCCGTGAACCGGCTCTCCATCTCGGTTCCGCGCCAGGGAATGACCAGTATCGTCGGGCCCAACGGCTCCGGGAAATCGACCCTCGTGAACCTGTTGAGCGGGGTACTACCCCTCGACGGCGGGACGGTGATTATAGACGGCGTCGGCCTCAAGGTCGTACACGCCTACGAGACTCCCGATCATGGCATCACCAGGACGTTTCAGGAGGTCAGGCTCTTCGATCAGATGAGCGTGTGGGACAACATCATGGTGGCCTTGACCGACCGGCGCCTTTTCCCCGCACTGCTGGAACGGGCACAGCCTCGCTATCGAGAGCAGGCCCAGCGTCTCCTGGAGAATGTCGGGATGTGGGAGAAGCGGCGGGACCTGGCCTCGAATCTGTCTTATGGCCAGCGCAAGCTGCTGGAGATCGGCCGCGCCATGGCGTTGGATGTCAACACGTACCTGTTCGACGAGCCGTTTGCCGGCCTCTTTCCCCAGATGCTGGAGCGGGTCAAAGGCATTATGAAAGAGATGCGAGACCAGGGCCGCACCATCATCTTCATCTCCCACAATATGGACATCGTGCGCGAGCTGTCGGATCACATAATCGTCCTGGACAGTGGCAGCCTCCTCGCCGAGGGGGAAGTGGAAGAGGTGCTGAGTAGAGCGGAGGTGATCGCGGCCTACCTGGGCGACTAGGCGGCGTTGACTTTGCTCGGACACTGGCGGCGGGAACGTAGCGATGAACACTGCGGAGAAGACCACCACAGCACAGAACGCCGGGAACGGATCGTCCACCGACGGAATGATCCTGCGGCTGGCCAATATATCCGTGCATTACGGGGCCGTCGTCGCCTTGGACGGCGTATCCTTGGGCGTGCGGAAGGGCGAGGTGGTGGCGGTGATGGGTCCCAACGGGGCCGGCAAATCCACCGTGCTCAGAGCCATCATGGGGCTGGCGCCAGTTGTCGCCGGGGAGGTCTACTGGCACCAACAGCGGCTGGCAGCGGCTACCCATGAGATCGTGAAGGAGGGCATCTCCTTCGTCCCGCAAGGCCGGCGGGTGTTCACCCACCTCACCATCGAAGAGAACTTGGAGATGGGCTGCCTGTACCTGCACGACCGGGCGGAAAAAGAGCGCCGCCTAGATGCGGTCATGGAACTGTTCCCGATCCTGCATCAGAAGCGCCGCGATTTGGCCAGCCAGATGTCCGGGGGGCAGCAGCAGATGTTGGCCCTAGGCCGTGGACTGATGGCCGGTCCGGAGGCACTCCTGCTCGACGAACCGACCCTGGGCCTCGCGCCCATCGTAGTCAAAGAGGTGTTTCAGAAGGTCTCCGAGATCAACGAGCGGCTCAAGACGACCATCTTCGTCGTCGAGCACAATATCAAGGGCGTGCTGGACATCGTGCATCGCGCTTACGTCCTGGAAAAGGGCCGGGTCGTACACGACGGCACGCCCCAATCGGTCCGGGAGACCGACATCCTGACCCAAGTCTTCCTGGGTAGCTAGGCCAGCAGCGCCAGCAGTGCCCGGCCCGCAGCGTCGGCCGGCGAGCCACCCGGCGCCGACGTATCGCCGACGGCGCAGGTCCACCGGCCGTCGGCGCCCGTGAGCTTGACCGGCCCGTAGCGGTGGAGCACCGCCAGCAGGTCATCGGGACGGGGCAGCCAGCACAGGCCCAGCACGTGCCGCCGTTCGATCACCGCGCCGTTGTGGACCTCGACTCCGCCATCCTGGGCCGGTCCGTCGGCCAGCACGATCCAGTAGATACCCAGCCGATCCATGCAACGGTCGCCGCGGCGCGGTCGCCAGGGTAGCCCGGCGACCTTGAGGGCGCGGCCCAACTCCCCGTCAATCGCTTGGCTCATGCCTGACTACTGCCCCGCTCTCTGGCGCCGGGTGAGAGCGCTACTTGACCGGTACCTTGCCGCGGCCCTTGCACTTGGGGCAGGTCCCTTCGACGTGATGAAAGCCGCTCGGTTCTGAGGGATCGGGCCAATGCTCGTTGACCTCGCCCATACCCTGACAGCGGTTGCACTTCATCTCCGCCCGAAAGACCCGTGAGATGACGAACGAGGCCCCGAGTAACAGGACGACGACAATCACGAGGGGTAGCAGAAAACTGAAGTCGAACACTTCTTACCCCCTGGCCGCAGCCCACACCGGCGGCGCTAATGCTCACCCCGATTGTAACGCTGCATGACCCAACGGCGCACGGCAGACGTGGATGCTCATCCAAACGGCCGCCTGCCGCCGCTGCCCGGCCGCCACTATACTAACTGGTTACAGCCCTGCGGTCCGGCACGGTGAGACGCTCGCGCCGGCTGTGGCTGTTGTCCTTCCAATCACAGCCATTCGTCATACACCGGAAGGGAGCCACGCGATGTCCTCGGAATTCGTCCACCTCCACGTCCACTCCGAATACTCCATCCTCGACGGCCTGGCCCGCATCAACACCTTGGTCGAACGCACGCGCGAGTTGGGCATGTCGGCGCTCGCGCTCACCGATCATGGCGCACTGCACGGCGCCGTAGACTTCTACGCCGCGGCGCAGGAGGCCGGGATTCAGCCGATCATCGGTTGCGAAGCCTACGTCGCAACGCGCCGGATGGACCAGCGCGAGCCGAAAATTGACGACAAGCAGCACCACCTCACCCTGCTGGCCCAGGACGAAACCGGCTATGGCAACCTGCTCACGCTCTCTTCCCGCGCTCACCTGGACGGCTTCTATTACAAGCCACGAATTGACCGCGACTTGCTGGCGCAGTACCACCGCGGGCTAATCTGCCTCTCCGGGTGCATGTCCGGTGAAGTGGCGCAGTTGCTGCTCAATGGTCAGGAGGAACAGGCACGGTCGGTCGCGGCGTGGTACCGTGACCTGCTCGGGCCGGAGCGTTACTTCATCGAGCTACAGGATCAAGGTCTCGAGGGGCAAGCCCAGCTCAACCGCCAACTCATCACCCTGGCACGTGAGTTGGACCTGGACGTGGTCGCCACGAACGATACGCACTATGTCCACTCGGAAGAGCACCGGGCGCACGACATTCTGCTGTGTGTGCAAACCGGCTCGACCGTCCACGACGAGAAGCGAATGCGGATGGGCACGCCGAGCTTCTACCTGCGCTCGCCGGCAGAGATGGCGGCTCTGTTCGGCGAGCTGCCACAGGCGCTGCAAAATACCGTGGCTATCGCCGAGCGCTGCCGGCTCAAGCTGGAGTTTGACCGTATTCTGCTGCCCCAGTTCGATATTCCTGGCGATCACACCCCCGATAGCTACCTTCGACAGCTCTGCGATGAGGGGTTGGCGACGCGCTACGAGACGGTCACGGAGGAGCACCGCCGGCGGCTCGACTACGAGCTAGGCGTGATCGCCAAGACGGGGTACGCGCTCTACTTCCTGATCGTGGCGGATTTCGTCAGCTATGCCCGGTCGCGCGGCATCCTGGCCGACCCGCGCGGCTCGGTGGCCGGCAGCATCGTCATCTACTGCCTCGGTATCTCGAACATAGATCCGCTCAAGTACAACATCATGTTCGAGCGGTTCCTGCATGACGAGCGCCTGGGGATGCCCGATATTGACATGGACTTCGCCGACGATCGGCGCAGCGAGGTCATCCAATACGTGACCGAGAAGTACGGTCCCGACCACGTCGCGCAAGTCATCACCTTTGGCACGATGGCCGCGCGGGCCGCCGTCCGCGACGTGGGCCGTGTCTTGGGGATGAGCTATGGCGAGGTGGACCGGGTGGCCAAGGCGATCCCGTTCGGTGCGGACTTGGCCGCGGCGCGCAACGTGGCCGACGTGCAGAACCTCATGGCCGAGAAGCCGCAAGTCAAAGAGTTGGTCGAGCTGGCCGAGGCGCTGGAAGGCACGCCGCGCAACGCCTCCACCCACGCCGCAGCCGTCGTCATCTCGGCCGACCCGTTGATCGAGCACGTGCCGTTGCAGCGGGCGACGAAAGACAACAAGGAAGGGAGCCTGAGCAGCATTACCCAGTGGCCTTTCGGGATCATCGAAAAGGTCGGTTTGCTGAAGATGGACTTCCTGGGCCTCACGAACCTCACCATCCTCGACCGCGCCGTGCGGTTTGTGTATGAGCACCGGGGCGAGGAGCTTGATCTCAAAACGCTGCCGATGGACTATGCCGACGCACGGGCCAAGCGGACCTATGACATGCTGGCGGAGGGGCAGACGACGGCCGTGTTCCAGCTTGAGTCCGGCGGCATGAGGCGGTGCCTCAAGCAGCTGCGGCCCAACCAGATTACCGACCTGATCGCCATCGTCGCTCTCTATCGGCCGGGGCCGATGGAGAGCATCCCCGATTTCGTAGCCACGAAGAACGGCACCAAGCAAATCTCCTATCTCCATCCCGACCTGAAGCCCCTACTGGAGGAGACCTACGGGATCATCGTCTACCAGGACCAAGTGCTCCAGATCGCCCGCAAGATTGCCGGGTTCTCGTGGGGCGAGGCCGACGTGCTCCGCAAAGCCATGGGCAAGAAGATCGCTGCGCTCATGGCCGAGCAGCAAGGCAAGTTCGTAACCCGTGCGATACAGCGCGGCTACGACAAGGTCTTTGCCGAGAAACTATGGCAGCTGATCGAGCCGTTCGCCGGCTACGGTTTTCCCAAGGGGCACGCCGCCTACTACGCAGTGGTGGCCTATCAGACCGCCTACCTGAAGGCCAACTACCCGGTCGAATACCTGGCGGCGGTGTTGACGGCGGCGGCCGGTGACGCGACGAAAGTCGGTGAGGCCGCGGCCGAGTGCCGGCGCCTGGACGTGACACTGCATCCACCGAGCGTGAACCACAGCGGACTGGCGTTCCAGATCGCTGACGCTCCCGAGAGCGCTCACCGTGCGGCAATCCGGTTCGGGCTGGCGGCGATCAAGAATCTCGGCGAAGCGGCGATCCGGAACCTTGTCCAGGCCCGTGAGGAAGGTGGTCCGTTCGCGGACCTCGCCGACCTGTGCCGGCGGGTAGACTTGCGGCAGCTCAATCGCCGCGCACTCGAAAGCATGACTAAAGCTGGCGCGCTCGACGACCTCGGCGAGCGCGCCGCCCTCTTGGAAGGGCTGAACGGTGCGTTGGGCATGGCCCAGACCGAGCAACGTGCCCGGCAGGCCGGACAGCTATCGCTGCTCGACCAGTTTGCCGATCCGACGGACTCCGCGGCGGCCGGCATGAGCTTTGCACTGCCGGAGACTGCGCCGGCCGAACGCAAGCAGCGGCTCGACTGGGAGAAGGAGTTGCTCGGTCTCTACGTCTCCGAGCATCCGCTGGCGAGCATCGCCCAGCGCCTCGAAGCGGCCAGCACCCACCCGCTGGGAGACCTGAGCGAAGAACTGGCCGGCCAGAACGTGCGGATCGGGGGGGCGGTGGCCGCGGTACGCCAGATTCCGACGCGCAAGGGCGACCTCATGGCAGCAGTCCAGGTGGAGGACCTGGCGAGCAGTATCGAGGTCGTCGTGTTTCCGCGCACCTTCAGCGAAACGCGCGATCTATGGCAAGAAGACAATGTGGTGCTGGTCTCCGGCCGCGTGGACGTGCGCGCAGAGCAGGTGCAGATCATTTGCGAGCGGGTAAAGCTGTTCGAGGGCAGCGAGGAAGCAGCACCAACCGGCGAACGGCACAGCCAGCTGGCCCATGCCGTGACGGCCGGCGAGGCGGCGGCCGTCGAGATGGCGGTCGTAGACGTGCCGCGTACCCCTACCGCAGCAACGACCAAGGCTGCTAAGGATGGGGGGCAGTCGCCGAATGGGACGCCGGACTGGTTCACGGGCGAGGAGCCGGCGGAAGCGGCGCCACAGGCGGAGGCGGCGCTCCAGACTGATGCGGCACCACGCGAGGAGCCGGCCAGCCCGCCGCCCAGCGCAGCCACCGGCAAACCGGAGCAGCGCCAGCCTCCCGCCACCCCGCCACCCAGCACCAGCGCGAACGGGCACAACGGGGCTGCTCACGCTCTGGCTCCGCAGCGGCTCGACATCGTGCTACGCCGCACCGCGAATGATGCGGACGACGTGCAGCGGCTGGACGAGCTAGGCACCTTGCTCAAGCGCCATCCTGGCTTGGATCGTGTGCGGCTGACCATCTCGATGACCACGGCACAAGTAGCCTTGGCGTTACCCCACGAGGTAGACGCGAATCCGCAGATCGTGGACGCAGTGAGCCGGCTGCTCGGATCACACGGGCAGGCACGGATTCACCCGGACGTTGAGTCCGACACAGCGGAACCGGCGTCTGTCCCGGAGCCGGTCGCAGCCGGATAGCGAGCGCACGGTCGCGGCGTACTGACCGCCGAGTTGCGGGCATTGGCTGCCCCATCCCCTATTGCCAACCCGACGGTGCGCGGCGTATCCTCGGAAGAGGAAGCCCCCGCGACAATGAGGTGCCGGGGGCGAGGGGATGATCCGATGATTGGCCGCACGGCGCGTCGTCTGTTGTATGTGCTGCTCTTGCTGATCGGGCTGGGGGGTGGCCTCGTTGCGCCCGGTCTCGCTACTCTCGCCGCGGCGGCAGAGACGGCCAGCCCGGCGGCGCAGGCCCAACGGGTGCTCTACACCGTCGAGATTGACGGCGCCATCACGCCGATTACCGCCCAGTACCTCAGCCGCGCTATCAGCCGCGCCGAGCGGGACCAGGCGGCGGGGCTGCTCATCCGGCTGGATACACCCGGTGGCCTGGAGAGCGCCATGCGGGACATCGCCCAAAGTCTGCTCGGCGCCCAAATCCCGACGATTGTTTACGTGGCCCCGGCCGGCGCGCGCGCTGCGTCCGCCGGCCTGTTCGTGACGCTCGCCGCCCACGTCGCAGCGATGGCGCCAGGCACCAACATCGGCGCTGCCCATCCGGTGGCGCTCGGTCAGGATGGGCAAGCGGCCGAAACGACACCAATGACCAAGGCCACCGAGGATGCCGCGGCACTGGTACGCTCGCTCGCCACCACCTACGGGCGCAATGCCGCGTGGGCCGAGCAGGCGGTACGCGAGAGCGTGGCGATCACCGCTGCCGAGGCACTCGACCAGACGGTAATTGATCTGGTGGCGACCGATGTCACTGACCTACTGCAACAGCTAGAGGGGCAAACCGTGTCGGTGGCTGGGCAGCCGGTCACGCTGCAACTGGCCGGCACACCCACGCAGGCTATCGCGATGACGTGGCTGGAGCAGCTGCTTGCCGTCCTGGCCAATCCCAATGTCGCGCTGATCTTGATGAGCCTCGGTACACTGGGGCTTTTCGCCGAATTGCAACATCCCGGTACGGTGCTCCCCGGCGTGCTGGGCGCCGGCGCGCTGATCCTCGGGCTGGTGGCCCTCGGCAACCTCCCCTTCAACTGGGCCGGCCTGGCACTACTGGCGCTGGCGGCGGTGCTGCTGATTGCCGAGGTCTTCATCGCCGGCTTCGGCGCCTTTGGGGTCGGCTCCATCATCGCCTTCGTCCTGGGCGCCATCCTGCTCTTCTTCCCGCTCACCCCGCCGTCGCCAATCCAAATCACAGTGTCGGTCCATCCCGGCGTGATCGCCAGCATGACGGCCACGTTCGGCGCCTTTGTCTTTATCGTCGTGCGCGGTGTCTTGGGTACCCGCCACGCGCCCATAGGGACGGGCAAGGAACGGCTGATCGGTGCAACGGGAACGGTGCTCAAGGCACTACATGCCGACGGCATCGGGCAGGTGCGCGTGGCGAGCGACACCTGGAGCGCGCAACTGGAGCCGCTCTACCGCGAGTCGTCCGTCTCGGTCGGGGAAACCATCGAGGTCGTGGAGGTCCGCGGGGTGACGCTGCGCGTGCGACCCAGCCTCGTCACCGCGCCACCGCCCTCAGCGCCCACACCACCGGTTGAGCAGGAGCGGCGGCCGGAGTCGACCGCTTGACACGGGACGGCGATCCTGACGTACACTGGGATAGTCGCACAAGGAGATATTAGGCATGGACCCCAGTCTAATTGGCGCAGTCGTGGCCGCCGTAGTCGTGATTCTCATATTTCTGTGGGCGGCCCGCATTGTGCCGGAGTATCGGCGCCTCGTCGTGTTTCGGCTGGGGCGCTCCATCGGTGCCCGCGGTCCCGGCTTGGTGCTGCTCATCCCCTTCATTGATCGCCCGGTGGGTGTGGACCTGCGCGAGCGGTTTTTTGACGTGCCACCGCAGGCGGCGATCAGCTCGGACAATGCCTCGCTCTCTATTGACTTCATCGTCTATATGCGGGTCGTGGACCCGGTCAGCAGCGTGCTGGAGGTGGAGGACTTCACGGGGGCGGCGCGCGGCATCGCGATCACCACGCTGCGGGCTATCGTCGGTGACATGATGCTCGACGAGGTGCTGTCGCGGCGCGACCAGATCAACGAGAGTATGCGGACGAAGCTGGATGAAGTGACCAACCGCTGGGGCGTCAAGATCAACGCGGTCGAGATTCGGGAGATTCTGCCGCCGCAGGATATTCAGGAGGCGATGACGCGCCAGATGTCGGCGGAGCGGACCCGCCGCGCCGCGGTGACCGAGGCCGAGGGCAAGCGCGAGGCGACCATCAGCGTGGCCGAGGGCGATAAGCAGGCTGCCATTCTCAACGCCGAGGGCAACCGGCAAGCGACGATCCTGGAGGCTGAAGGCCACCGCCAGGAAGCCATCCTGACCGCCGAAGGCTACGCCGAGGCCTTGCAGCGAATTTACGCCGTGGCCCAGCAGATTGATCCGAAGACGATGAGCCTGCAATACCTGGAGGCGCTCAAAGCGATTGGCGCCAGTCCGGCGACGAAGTTCATCTTCCCGATGGAGCTGACCACGCTGATGCGCTCCTTCAGCGACTTCGCCGCCCGCGCCACCGACGGCACGGATGGCGCTGAGGTGCAGCCCGTCACCGTCGTTCCCGACGACAGAGACGACGGTTAGCCGGGTGGCGCGGCACCGGGGACCGGTATTGCACCTAACCCCCGGCCCCTTCCCTGGCAGGGAAGGGGAGTCTGCGCCGCGGCCGTAGCTCCGTCCCGCGTTATTCCGGCACCGGGCCGGCCGGCTCAATGCCCCGCTCTTGGGCAAAGGCAACGGTCAGCTTGGTGGCACGCCAGATCGTCGTGCTTGCAAAGCACCGAGGCAACCGCTCCTTTGCAAAGGTGATGGCCAGCTTGGTTGCCCGCTCCCGGTCGTCTTGGGCCAGCTCGCCATCCAGGACCAGGGCCAAGAGGTAGTCCTTGATCTCCTGAATCCAGCGTCCCGGCCCGCCGCCGAAAAGCGTCATAATGTCGTGCCCGTCGAGTGGGCTACTCATCTGCGCGATGTCCTCGGCGGCCTGAAGCTCGGCGCAGCGCCGCTCGAATTCATCGGCGCGCATGGCGGCGGCGCGCACCCGCTCCTCGCGGTAGCTTGTCACGTCGGCCCGTGAGAGCGCGATCAACGGTGCTAACTCGTCGCCGGACTCGCGGACGAGCCGCCGCACCGCTCCGTCGGTCCAGGTCGAGGAGTAAGAGTTCACGCGCAGGTGCATCCGGACCAGCTTGGTCACTCGGCGGATGAAGTTCTGGTCGAACCGCAGGCCGTTGAGAATGCGCCGCGCCATGCGGGCGCCAACCTCGTCGTGGCCGAAGAAATGCACCTGCCCGTCGCGCACCGACTTGGTACGCGGCTTGGCGATGTCGTGCAGCAGCGCCGCCCAACGCAGCAGCAGATCGGACGGCGTATTCTCCAGTACGCCCAACGTGTGCTCGAACACGTCCTTGTGGTGCATCGGCCGTTGGCTGACACCACTCAGCGTCAGCACCTCCGGGATGATGTACCGCATCAGACCGAGGCTCACGGCGAGGCGGACGCCGAGTGCCGGGCGCGGCGACACCAGCATCTTGTTCAACTCGTCGGCCACGCGCTCGCGGCTGATCGTCCGTAGGAGCCTGGCCTGCGTGCGGATGGCCCGCCGCGTCTCTGGATGGATTGTAAATCCCAGTTGAGCCGCGAAACGCACCGCCCGCAGCAGCCGCAGCGGGTCCTCGGCAAACCGCTCGTGGGGCACCCCAACGGCGCGAATCAACTCGGCTCGCAGGTCGGCCCGGCCGCCATACGGGTCCACCAGCTCGCCCGCTAGGTCGAGCGCTATGGCGTTGATGGTGAAGTCCCGCCGCGCCAGGTCCTCGGCGAGCGATACGCCGTATTGCACCCGTGGCTTGCGCGAGCCGCGCTCATATTGCTCGCCACGGAAGGTCGTGATCTCGATGTTCCGGCCCGCGAAGACCAGCCCAATCGTCCCGAACTTCTCGCCTACGTCATACACGGCATCGGGCTGCACGTCGCGGGCCAGCCGGCGCACGGTGGCCGGTACTGCGTCGGTCGTGAGGTCCAGATCGGGGCTAGGCCGCCCCAAGAGCCGGTCACGCACGGCGCCACCCACCAGATAGAGCTGATGGCCGGCCGCGGCGAAGGACACCGCGAGCTGCGCCAACACCGGATCGAGACTATCGTCCGCCGTGCTGGCTGTTAGGGAAACCTGATCCGCCAGGTCTGCACCGTTCACCGGAGTTTCAGGCGGTGCCGGCCTGGCAATCAACTGGTTGGTCATCATGGTATGTAACGGCGCTACATAGCCGGTCAAAGTGGACGGCGCCTAGCTGGACCTAAATTATACCGCGCCTCGGTGCGCTCCTCGCGGTTGCTCCGCCCGGTAAGAGGCGCGAGGTGCGGCGCTATGGCCCCTCGTCGGTGGGGTGGCGGATGCGCCGCGTCGGGAACTGCCGGTAGGGATGCCGCGCCAAGGCATCTTCATTCAGATCGAGGCCGAGGCCAGGCGCTGGCGGCAGAGCGATGTAGCCGTTCTCGACCACGAACGACGGTTCAGCGATCTCCTGACCCAATGTCTCGAAGTTGACAAAGTATTCGGTGATGAGGAAGTTGGGCATCACCGCGGCGGCGTGGATGGTCGCGGCCAGGCCAACGGTGGTGCTGTTGTAGTTGTGGGGTGCGACCGCGACATGGTAGGCCTCGGCCATCGCGGCGATCTCTTTCAATTCGAGAATGCCACCGCAGTTGCAGACGTCGGGGTTGATGATGTCGGCTGCCTGTAGCTCGAAGGCGGGCCGGAACTCGGCCTTGGTGTACAGCTCCTCACCCGTCACCACCGGCAATTGAATGTCCCGCCGCACCGCGGCCAGCGCCGTGAGGTCGCGCGCCGAAACCGGCTCCTCGTACCAGAAGGGGTCGAACGCCTCGATCATGCGCGCCACACGCACGGCCGGCAGCGGGGCGAGCCGGCGGTGGACCTCGATGAGCAGGTCAATCTCCGGACCGACGGCCTCGCGGACCGCTCGCACGCTGGCGACGGCGGCCTGCTCCTCCGCCCGGCTGATATAGGGACGCCAGGGGCCGGGAAAGGGGTCCCACTTCATCGCGGTAAAGCCCCGTTCGACCAGCGCCACAGCCTTGCGTGCCGTCTCCACGGGCGCGTCGTCGCCGCTCGACCAACCGTTGGCGTACACCCGAATCCGGTCGCGGCAGGGGCCGCCCAGCAAGTTGTAGACCGGTATGTCGAGCGCTTTGCCGGCAATGTCCCAGAGCGCCTGCTCCAGGCCACTCAACGCCGAGTAGAAATCCATTGCCCCGCGCTTGCCGGCAAAGTCCAGGTACATGACCGTGGTGAAATGCTTGATCCGGAACGGATCGCGTCCGATCAGGTACCGGCGCAGTTGCTCCACGTGGACCGCGACGGCGTGGTCGCGGTCGGCTTGTGTATACGCCTCGCCCCACCCGTGGATGCCGGCATCGGTCTCGACCTTCACGAACAGCCAGTTCTTGCCGGTTCCCGGATGGACAAGGAAGGTCTTGATATCCGTTACCTTCATGCACCCCACTCCTTGGCGATATTGCGCTTCTGCGCGCAATGCTGGCCTCCACTGTAGCACCTGTCATTAGGCACAGCGAGCACAGCGTAGAGGGGAGCCAGAGGTTGAGGCGTAGCGGCGCGATTCACCGCACTCAGGCGCGATGGATTGCGGCTTGCGCCGCAATGGCGGGGGAGGAAGGGATGCTCTTCGTATGGGCAGGCCGCGCGGCTCGCGGGGATCAGTCTACCGAGGGCGCCAAATACTGCTGGCACACAAGGGTGTGCAGTGCCGCCGAGGGCGGCGGCAAAAGATTAGTCCGGATTTGAGAGGATGGTTAGCAGGGGGACTCGACGGTCCCCCTGCTTGGTGCGCTACGGTTACACTACCTCTAGGGCGGCGAGGATGGCCCAAATGCCGGCCAACGCCACGATGATGTAGAGGATCCGAGAGACGATGTTGGTCTCACCAAACTTGAGACCGCCGGAAATGAGGGCCACGAGGTCGATGTTGAGCAGACCCACCAGCCCCCAGTTGATTGCGCCAACTGCGGCCACAATCACCGCCACCATGTTAAGAACTTCCACGTCACCCTCCCCCTGGCGCAAATGAGGTGTGGGATACAAACACCACACCGTAGTAGTCATTAGTTTATATATTATCCCAGCTTTGTCAACTGCCGCCACACCGGCTGAAGCTCCGGCGCGCCGGCTGCACCCGGCACCGTGCCGATGGCGATGAAGCTGTGAGCGAGGCCGCCTCGGGGTCGCTGTGGGCCGGTTGACAGGTGATGCTCACTGCCCTTAGCGTTGTCTCGCCAGTTGCGAACCGGTCCGGCCGCAGGACACCAGCAGATACCCAGGCCCATTCCGGAGGCTAGGTAGGAGGAATTTTGGATACGTCAGCCGGCAGCCGTGATGGCTTCTTGCTCATGAGCGGGGTGGAGTCGTCCTATCACCTCGTCCAGCGGGTGTGCGAGGCCCGGAAACACCCGAACAACCCGGTGCTGCCCCTCGGCGATATGCACGAGTGGGACGCCACCCAGGCCCGGCCGTGGTCGTCGCCGACGGTCATCTGGGACGAGGAGGAGCGTATCTTCAAGGCCTGGTACTCCGGCTCCGACATTGCGCCCGAACGGTGGACGGCGGTGGGCTACGCCACCAGTACCGACGGCGTGACGTGGGAGAAGCCGCGGCTGGGGCTGCACGAGTTCCGCGGGTCGAGCGACAACAATATCGTGGTGATGGGCTACGGTCCCGTGCTCAAGGACACCACTGAGCCGGACCCGGCCAAGCGGTACAAGATGGTCCTGCGGGGACCGAGGCCGCGCACCGATGGCGCGGTTGCCCCGGCCCCGTTGCCGGGCCGTGGGATGCGGCTGAACTACTCGCCGGACGGCATCCATTGGACGGAGGGGCCGAGCCTACGCATGCCGCAGTGGCGAGATCAGTCACTCAGATACGGCGATCCCGGCGCGTTGATCCGCGACGACCAGGAGCGCGATCCCTCGCGCCGGTACAAGCTGGTGTGGCAGGCGGGCGTGCCGATGGACAAGCCGGACAAGCAAATGGGACGAGCAAAGTTCCTGTCGTATGGGCCGGACATCGAGGGTCTGCGGGCAGGTGACCACAACCCGCTGCTCTCCCCCGACGACGGCTTCGAGTACGAGAACCATCACGTGCTGCTGGCTCCCTACGGGGGCGCTTGGGTGATGGCCTACGAGTACGGCTGGTACGTGCCGAACGGCTACGGCGTCTATGGCACCTACTACGCCGACGTGCGGCTGGCGGTCAGCGCCGACGGCGAGCGTTTCGAGCGCATTGACGTACACAGGCCGCTGATCCCGCGCGGTGACCATACGGAGTGGGACGGCGGCCTCCTGGTGATTGCGGACAAGCCGGCCATCAAGGACGGGACGATCTACCTCTTCTACGGCGGCAACGGGGAGGAGTGGACCAGCTGGCCGGGCGAGAACACGCCGGAAGCCTATCCCTATGGGAGCACCGGCCAGGTCCGCCTGTCGCGGCTAGGGCTGGCTACTCTGCGCGAAGACGGGTGGACGTGCCTGGAGTCAGCGGATCGGGAAGTGCCCGGCTGGGCGATCACTACGCCTATCGAACGGACCGACCGGACGACGGAACTGACGGTGAACGTCGGGGACGTGCGCCAGAACCGGAGCTGGGTGGAGGTCGAAGTGCTGGATGCCACGACCTTGGAGCCGCTGGAGGGGTATCGGCGGGAGGACTGCCGTGACCTGTGTACGGACGGATGGCGGCAGGAAGTGCACTGGCGCGGGGGCAGTATCCGGGACCTCGTCGGTCAGCGGTTCCGGCTGAAGTTCTGGGTCTATGGCCGTGCCCGGCTCTATGCCTACGGCTTCGACGCCGTGGGAGGCTGATAATGCCTAGGCCGGTGGACGCCGTGCTCGTCGGGGCCGGGATGCGCGGCTACCACAGCCACGGCCGGTATGCGCGCGAGCACCCGGACACGCTGCGATTTGTGGCGGTAGCGGAGCTTGATGCTGCGAAGCGGGAGCGCTTTGCTCGCGCCCACAACCTACCCCCGGAGCGCTGCTTTGCGTCGTGGGAAGAACTGGTGGCCCACGAGCAACTGGCACCCGTGCTCATCAACGCCACGAACGACGGCGTGCATTTTGCCTCGACCATGGGCGCGCTGGCAGCCGGCTACGACGTACTGCTGGAGAAACCGATCGCCAGCACGTTAGCCGAGAGCGTGACCCTGGTGCAGACGGCGGGCAGGCTCCGGCGGTCCGTGTGGGTCACGCATTCGCTACGCCATTCTCCTTTTTTCCAGACGATCCGGCAGCTGGTCCAGTCGGGCCGTCTCGGCGACGTCGTGGTGGTGCGGCATTCCGAGAACGTCTCTTGGTTTCGCATGGCCCACTCATTCGTGCGCGGCTTCTACTCCAACAGCAAGGTCGCCGCGCCCATGATCCTGAGTAAGTGCTGCCACGACCTGGACCTGCTCTTCTGGATTCTCGGTCGCCGGGTGGTGCGGCTCTCCTCGTTCGGCTCGCTGCTGCACTTCCGCCCCGACCAAGCACCGCACCCGGAGGTGCCGAAGCGCTGCACCGACGGCTGCCCAGTAGAAGACGAGTGTGCTTACTATGCCCCACGCATGTACGAGCCGGACTTTATGCAGTCCTTTGCCGGCCACTTCACGGTAGACCTGGACCGCACCAGCATCCTCCAGGCGCTGCGTACCGGTCCGTTCGGCCGCTGTGTCTACCGCTGCACGAACGACGTGGTAGATCACCAGACCGTGAACATGGAGTTCGAGGGCGGCGCTACCGTCAATCTCATCATGCAGGGCCACTCTCATCACGACTCGCGCACGATGCGCTACGACGGCACCTTGGCCACGCTCGAAGGGCGGTTTCGCGCGGACATCAAGGTCCACGACCACCGGCCGGGGAAGCCGGTGGAACGGATCGAGCCGCGCGCCGGCGGCGGGCACGGCGGCGGCGACAGAGGCGTCTTGGAGAGCCTCGTGCGGGCGATCCGGGGCCAAGGCGCCGGCCTGTTGAGCACCGCCGAGGAGGCGTTGGAGAGCCACCTGATGGCCTTTGCTGCCGAGGAATCGCGTCTCGGCGGGGGCGTGGCCATAAACATGCCGGAGTACCGGCGGGCGGCGCACACACTGGGGCCGGCCGCGTGAGTAGGGGGGAGCCACGCCGCACCTTCAGCCGCAGAGAACGCAAAGTGAGGAAAACACTGCCATGAAGATCACCGCCGTTCGCCCGGTGCTGGTGACGGTGCCGGAGCCGTGGGAGCACGGCATGAGACCTTCGACCTACGGGTTTGTGCGCGTCGAGACCGACGCCGGGATCGTCGGCTTCGGCGAGACGTATATCGCGTGGTACAACCCGGAGGTGGTGCCGCCGCTCGTCGAGCACTACGGCAACGTGGTCATGGGCCAGGACCCGCTGGCGATCAACACATTGTGGCGCAGGATGATGGTCAAGTCCCTGCGCTGGGGGCCGATGGGTCCGGGCATCTCGGTGCTGGGCGCAATCGAGATGGCGCTGTGGGACATTCTGGGGAAGGTGGCCAACCTGCCGGTCTACCAGCTACTGGGGGGCCTCGCACACGATTCCCTCCGCTGCTACACGAGCATCGCACGCGCCGACCAAGAGGCAGCGGACAAGCTGCTCGGGCAGGGCTATACGGCCCTCAAGGTGGCGCACATCGGCGAGATGCTGCAAGCGCCCTACATTACGATCCCGGACCTCATCAAGCAGGAGTGCGCCAAGGTCGAGGAGATGCGGGAGGTGCTCGGAGACGGGGTGGACCTGATGCTCGATCCCGGCATGCCGTTCTATCGCCGGCCGTGGTCGGCGGACATTGCGCTGCGCGTTGTGAAGGCACTGGATGTCTATAACCTGCTCTGGATGGAACAGCCGGTCCTGCAGACCAACGTTGACGACTATGTACGCATTCGCCAACTCAGCACTACGGCGCTGGCGGCGGGGGAGAACGAAACGACGCTGCACGGCTACAAGCCGTTCTTCGAGAAACGGGCGATTGACATTGTGCAGCCCGATGCGACGTGGTGCGGTGGGATCAGCGAGGACATGAAGATCATGGCCGCGGCGGACGCGCACGACATGCGGACGGTGACGCACAGCTTCAGCGGCGCCGTCGGTCTCGCTGCCAACTTCCACGTCGGGTTCGTGAACAGGAACTGCTTCATGGTGCGGTTCCCGACCAAGTACAATCCGTTCGGGCTGGGACTGATCGAACAGGCCTTCGAGTTCAGAGACGGCCATATTCACCCCACCGGGGCGCCTGGACTGGGCATAGACCTGCCGGACAGCCTGGTGGAGCAGTACCCATTCATCCCAAACAGCGGCATCTCTCACGGCCGGTCGCCATTCCCGCGGCCGACGGATCCGAACTGGAGTCCGGCGGAAAAGGACACGGTGTCGTGGTAGAGGCCAAGAAAGAGAAAGGCATGACAGGAACGACCAAGCTGCTGGTGACGGTGCCGGAGCTGGAGGGGCGGGAGGACCTGCTGGCGGAGATCGCGGCCATATCGCCCCGCTTGGAGATAACACAGCGGGCCTGCCGGTCGCATGCGGAGGTCACGGCGGCGCTAGGGGACGAGGAGATCATCTACACGATGTGGTTTCCGGAAACCCTCAGGCCGGACTCGCAGCTGCGGTGGCTGCAGATGACCTCCACCGGGGTAGACAACAAGCTGTCGAGTCCGGTATTCGACCCGCCCAACGGCGTCGTCGTGACGTGCGCTGCCGGCTGCCACGCCGTTCCCATCGCCGAATACTGCCTCTTTGCGATGGGTTTGCTGGTGCGCGGGCTGCTGGGTTTCTATCGTGACCAACAGCAGAAAGTGCGGGACCGGTCGCATAGCACACTTACCGATCTCTGGGGACAGACGGTCGGGATTGTCGGCTATGGACACATCGGCCGGGAGGTAGCGCGTCTCGCCAAGAGCTTCAACATGCGCGTGCTGGCCCTGAAGCGCCACCCGGAACGGCGGCAAGCCGAGGGATTCGAACTCACCGGGGTGGGCGATCCCGACGGGAGCATTCCGGAAACGATCTTCGGGCCGAGGGATCTAGGCGCGCTCCTGGCAGAGTCCGATTTCGTGGTCTCCACGGTGCCCATGACCACAGAGACGGCGCAGATCTTCGACGACGATGCGTTCGCAGCGATGCGACGTGGCGCCTACTTCATCAACGTCAGCCGGGGAGGGGTTGTGGATCACGACGCGCTGGTCCGGGCGCTGGAGCAGGGCACAATTCAAGGCGCCTGCCTGGACGTGCTGCACACGGACCCGAGGCCGCTGCCCCCGGAGCATCCGCTCTGGTCATTCGACAACGTGCTCTTGACGCCGCACGTGTCGGGCAACCGCAACGCCAACTACATCCGCAGAGTGCAAGACTTGTTCCTCACTAACCTCAGGCGATACATGCGTGACGAGCCGCTGGTGAACGTGGTGACGAGAGCAAAGGGGTACTGACGCAATTCCAGGAGGGGGAAGGGCCACGACCATGAGCGCTCAAAAGCAACGGTTTGCGCGTGACGGCTATGCGATCTATCGGCAGGTCCTGGATGCCGGGCTGGTCCAGGAAGCCCGAGATCACGTCGTCTGGCTCCTGGAGCGCAATCCGGGGTTGCGGCCGGAGCACCTGCACGCCCATCTGATGCGGAACGATCCGTTCTGGGTGCGGTTGATCAGCGACGACCGGCTCTTGGACATCGCCGAGGAGTACGTTGGCCCGAATATCGCGCTCTTCGCCTCGCATTACATCTCGAAGCCGCCGGAGGACGGACAGCCGGTGCTCTGGCACCAGGACGGCTCCTACTGGCCGCTGGAGCCGATGGAGGTAGTGACGCTGTGGCTGGCGGTGGATGATGCGACACCGGAGAACGGCTGCCTGCGGGTCATTCCGGGGACGCAGGCGATGCATCTGCACGAGATGGAGCGGCGCGAAGACGTGCCGAACGTGCTCAACTCGCAGATTGCGCCGGAGCTAGTGGAAGCGGACCGGGCCGTTGACCTCGTGCTCAGTGCCGGGGACGTGTCGGTGCATCACCCCAATATCATTCACGGATCGAACGCCAACACCTCGTGTACGACGCGCACCGGTCTGACCATCCGCTATATTCCCACGACGACGCGCATCGTCAGCGACGAGCAGTGGCCCTCGGCGTTCCTACTGCGGGGCGAAGCGGTGGCCGACGTCAACGACTACCTGCCGCGGCCCCGCTATCGCGCCGGGGAGCACATGCCTTTCGAGGGCTGCGAGCGGTGGGTTTGGACCTAACCCCCGGCCCCTTCCCTGGAGGGAAGGGGAGTCTATGCGCCGATCTTTGCTCCTTCCCTGAAGGGAGAGGGTGCTCATCCACACGAAAACCTACTCTTGTGAGTGAGGAGGACCGATGGAGCTGAAGGGGAAGGTCGCGCTGGTCACGGGCGCCAGCCGGGGGATCGGTGCGGAGATCGCGCTGGGCTATGCGCGGGCTGGCGCCCACGTCGTTCTCACGTCCCGCGATGAGGAGCGAATGCAAGCGGTGGCCGAGCAGATTGCGGCCGGCGGCGGGTCCAGCAGTGTTTTCCGGCTGGACGTTACCGAGTACGCGGAGGTCGGCCGCGTCGTCAACCGGACAGTCGGGGAGCTAGGGCGGATTGACGTGCTGTGCAATAACGCTGGCGTCAACTTTGCCAACGGGCCGGTCGCCGAGATACCGCCGGAGCGGTTCGCCAACGTGTTCGCAGTCAACACGGCGGGGCTATACGCCTGTTGCTACGCGGTACTGCCGCACATGATCGCGCAGGGGTACGGGCGGATTGTGAACGTCAGCTCGGCCTCCGCCTTCATGTGCCAACCGGGAAGCGCCGCCTACGCCGGCTCGAAAGCCGCGGTGAACGCCCTGACCGCGGTGCTGGCGAAAGAGGTGCGGGAACATGACATTCTGGTCAATGCGATGAGTCCGGGCGCGGTACGGACGGACATGAATCCGACGGCGGACACCCACCCGGTCGAGGCGGTGCCGACGGCGGTCTGGCTGGCCGCGCTGCCGGCGGAAGGGCCAACGGGCCGGTTCTACCGCTTCATGGAAGAGCTGCCGATGCTACCGGAGCACGACAGGGACTTCATGTCCGGCCCCAGCGGATCGCGTTAGTCTTGGTCGGCCGGCGCCCAGCGGTAGGAGTAGAGGCTGGCATTGCGGAGATTGAACTTCAGGTGGACGCCTCCCCCAGCCTGCGGCGGGACCACCTCACCACCGCGCCATGTCACGGCCACTGCTACCCCGTCCGGTGCAGACAGCCGGCAGTCCTCGGCGCTGTACCCGGCAACCGACTGACCGTCGGGGCGCAGTACCTCGACGCTGGCGTCTCCCGTTTCTGCATCGAGATTGACCGTCAGGCGGCGGGGCGCGGTGGCATCGAGGGCCGCGGTGAGTAGGAAGCCCGGGTCCATCCGCCCTTCGATGGAGACGAAACCGTCGCGTCGGATGGAGGCCACGCCCATCGCCCGGCGGTGACCGCCCTTCGAGCCGTGGTGGGTGCTGCCGCCGGCGTACCAGAAGCGCAAGCGGTCACCGCCGACCTCCGGCGGGTTGTTGGTCAGCACCACCCAATGGGAGTCCCAGCTGCCTTCGCCGCCACGCGCGAGGACGGGATCGCGGTGTCCGACGCGCTGCCAGTGGCGACCGTCGCGGCTCCAACCGAGCTGCGTATCCATGCGCTCGACGGCCCGGTAGTAGACCTCCAGAAAGCCGAGCATACCGGGGCCGTAGCGCAGTGGGAGCATACTGTAGAACTCGGTGTTGGGCCGGTCGTGCTCATCGGCTCGCAGTAGGTGGCCCCGGTAGGACCACGACCGAAAATCGGCGCTCTCCCAGACGGACACTTCCCGCTGGCGGAGCACGCCGGCGGCGGTGGCCCGGCGCGTGGTCAGCATCCACAGTTGGCGCACCGGGTCGTAGGCGATGGCGTACCGATCCCCAGCGCGCACTATCGGCTCAGCACTGACCGACCAATGGATGCCGTCGGGGGAGGCCGCCCGGTAAATGCCCCGCCGTTGCGGGCCGCCGCCTTGGTAGAGCGTGGCCACAAACCGCTCGCCCGGCGCCGCACCGGGCATGTCGAGGTAGGGGAACAGCAGCCGCGCGCTGGTACCGCGGGGCAGATTCACGATGTTGGTCGGCGATCCGTCCGGGTGGCGGACCACGTCGAGGGGCGGCTTCTCCCAGGTGAGGCCGTCGGGCGAGGTCGCGTAGCCGATGCCGTAGCGATAGGGGGACGGGTCGTTGGTGGTCGCAGCCAGGTACCAGCACTTGTAGCGGCCGTCGGCCGGGTCGTAGAGGACACGCCGGGGCACGACTTGGCCCATTTCCCAGGGTTGATCGGGCCGCAGCACCGGCTCCAGGGAATCACGGCGGAGCTGGTTGATGAGCCGCGTGACGCCGACCAGGGAGTCGATTTCCTCGTCGTCAAGGAAGAGATGCAGGTGGGGATCGGCGAAGCCTGGTGACGTAGACATGACACGTCCTCCTTGCCGCAGACGCAAACGAGGGGCTGCTGCCGGCGCCCCGGCAACAACCCCTCCTCTGGGTACTGCCTATCGCTTAGAGCTTGGACTGGAGCACGTCCGAGGTCGGGTGCAGCGTCCGCAGTTCGGCGATCAGCTTGTTGAGGCGGTCGGCTTCCGCCGCCGCATTGACATACGACAACTCGCCGGCCCACACCTTGTTGATGACGGGCCGCCACGCGCGAGCCATGGGGTACCACCACTCGTGCGCCTGATGCACGTAGCGGTAGTCGAAGCCGTGCATCAGGATGTCGCGCCGGAACGTATCGGAGGGAATGTTGCGATCCGAGTCGAACAGCGCCCTCCAGGTCGGCGGCGTGTTCCCGTGGGTGAGGATGAGGTCGCTGGTATCCGGGCCGGCCAGGTGCGCGGCCAACTCAGCGCTCTCGGCGACGACGCCCCGGGTGCCGGCCCACTTGGTGACCATATGGGCCTGATCCTGCTGGGACACGGCCCGCTCGCCGTTGGCCGGCCACTTCGGCGCGTACATGAAATCGAACTCGAAGTTCGTGCCGACGGCCTTGCGGAAGGCAGCGCTCGGATAGGTGATGAAGAAGGCGTAGTTGCCCGCGGCGGTGCTGAGCTTCTTCTCGCCCGCCACCTGGGGCGCGGGCGCGACCTGGTGCTTGTAGATGATGTCTTCCCAGAACTGACCGGCCTCAATCCCGGCGGGCGAGTTAAAGAGGTAGTATTCGCCGTTATGGGCACCGTTCTCACCGCCGATCTGGTACATCGTCATGACGTGGGCCCACCAGCCGGGCGGGGGCATCCCATAGATGTTGTTGTCCGGTTCCTGGACCTGCTTGGCGGCGTCGATCAAGTCGTCGAAGGTCCAGTTCTCGTTCGGCTCGATACCGTGACGGTCGAGGATGGACTTGTTGTACATCCAGTCACGGGTAATCACCTGGAAAGGCCAGCCGAAGATCTTCCCATTCGGATACGGATAGACCTCGTGCTGCGGGATGCTGACGTAGTCATCCAGCGTGACCTGGAACTGCTTGAAGTAGGGGGTGAGGTCGGCAAAGAGACCGCGCTTTGCCCAGTAGACGAAGACATAGGCCGCCCACAGGAAGAGGTCGCCCATGTCGTCGGCCGCGATCAGCACCGCCGTCCGCGCGAACACGGTGCCACTCTTGGCCTGCTCCCGGCCGGCGCTGAAGCGCACGTCCACGGTGACGTCGGGGCGCTTCTCCTGGTAGAGCGCCAGGCTGCGCTTGACTACTTCACCGCGCGGCCCATCCGGCCCCCAGTCGGTGTCGAAGAGGATGCGCTTCGGGCCAGCCGTGGGGGAAACGACCTTCTCGACGACCTTCTCGACGACGACCGGACGCTCGACGACGACCTCCTTCACCACTTCCTTCTCGACGACGACCGGCTTCTCCTTCTCGACCACGATGGTCTGCCCGGCCGCCCCGGCCGCACCCTTGGCGCCGGCGGCGCCAGCGGCCCCGCGCGCACCCTGCGGGCCTGCGGGTCCGGCCGGCCCGGCTGGGCCTTGGACGTAGCGCACCTCGACCTCGCCACAGGCAGCGGCCAGCACGCCGCCCAGCGTTACGGCGGCGCCACCGAGATAGCGTCTGCGGATCACACGTGCCATGGCAACCTCCTTTGGTCTTGCCTCGCTGCGTTCACATCTCCCAAGCGAGGATCGCAGCCATGATACGTCATTCCCCGGCGGGGAGGCAACCGATTGCCTCGATTCCGCGAGGGAGTATAGTTGCACCATACTGCTGCGTGGGGAACGTGTCGCGCGAGAGGCGCGAGAAAGGGCAGTGGAGCATGACGACCTGGGATGGGCCAACCCACAAGCGATTGAAAGAAAAGCAACGGGCCAACGACTATCCGTTTCCAAGTATCCCTGGTCTTCGCTCCGGACGCTGCCTTAGTTGGCTGGGACGCGCCGAGCAGGAGATGGAATCGGGTGACTACGACGCGGCGTTCATTTTCTACTGGATTGCGTTCAACGCTGTCTACGCCGATGGTCGTTCGCAGGCACGATTGGAAAGACGAGAAAGTCGTGTTTTCTCGGACTACTTCGAAAAGATCATCCAACTAGACCGCCACGAGAAGATCTATAACGCAGTCCTGATGAAGTTCTGGGAACCGATGGTAGAACTTCTGAGAAACAAGTACGTTTTCCAGCCCTTCTGGGACTATCACAACGGCCTACCCGGGAACGACGACTGGACACTCCGGTTTGATCGCGACGCGCGCAACGTGGGGCGAGCACTGGATCGCAGGGATACCAAGGACATCTTGCGAATACTGTTCTACCGTCTGTACGTGCTTCGAAACCAACTCATTCACGGAGGCGCGACCTGGAATAGCAAGGCGAACCGTCGTCAGGTCGAGGATGGGGCGCGGATCATGGCATCGCTGGTGCCGCTACTCATCGAGTTGATGATGGACAACCCACAGACAGACTGGGGTGTTGCCTACTACCCTCTGATTGTGGACTCCCGTTAGATGCAGGAGCGGGCGGTGACGCGGGGGACGTGAGCGTTGCCGCCTTGGGGTGTGCAGTATAGTTGTGCCATGCTGCTGCATGGGAAGTGGGTGGTGCTGCGGGAGGCCCGGACGAGCGACCGGGCCGAACTGGAGCGGCTGCGGTCGGACCCGGAGATTGACCGGTACATGGGGACGGACACCCCGCCGAAAGGGTCCGTCTTGAAGCGCGTGTTCGTGGGGTCTGCGAGCGGTGCGTTGGCCGACTTCGTGCTGCAAGGCCCCGGCGGCCGGATCATGGGGCTGCTGTCGTTCTGGGAACGGTCCGTGCCCCACCAGGCTGCCGAGCTGTCCATCTGGGTGGCACGCGACTACCGGGGTCACGGCTACGGCACGGATGCCGTGCTGCTGGGGGTGCGGCACGTCTTCAAGCGCTTCCGCCTGCACAAGATTTACCTGCGGGTGCTGTGGTACAACACGGCGGCGATTCGCTGCTACGAACGCTGCGGTTTTCGCAAAGAGGGTCGGCTGCGCGAGGAGATGTGCGTCGAGGGCGTGTGGCACGACCTGATCTACATGGGCGTGCTGCGCTCGGAGTTCCGCTTGCCGGCACGCGACGGGGCGGCGAGGTCGTAGGCGGGTGGTCCCTGGGCTGCCCCCCACCCTAGCCCTCCCCCGTTGCAACGGGGGAGGGAATACACCTTCCCCCCGCCGCAGCCGGGGGACCATAGGGGGGCCGGAATGGTGCGATAGTAGGCGAGCGCGATGCGCATCCTGATGGTTTCCAAAGCGTGTATTCACGGCGCCTATCAGCGCAAGCTGGAGGAACTGGCGCGCTGCGGCGCCGAGCTGACCGTCGTGGTGCCGCCCTCGTGGCGCGATCACGGCGGGCGGGTGTTTCAGCTCGACCGCCGGCATACGCAGGGCTATCGGCTGGTGGTCGAGCCGCTGGCGCTGAACGGCCATTTCCACACCCACTTCTACCCGCGGCTCGGTCGCCGCTTTCGTGGCCAACGGTGGGACGTAGTCCACGCGGACGAAGAGCCGTATAACCTCGCGACGCTGCAGATCGTCGCGCTGGCGCAGCGGGCCGGCGCGCGCGCCCTGTTCTTCACCTGGCAGAACTTGTTCCGCCGCTATCCGCTGCCGGTACGGCTGATGGAGCGCTATTGCTATAGCCGGGTGGCCGGCGCGATTGCGGGCAACGCCGAGGCGCGGGAGGTGCTGCGCCGCAAAGGCTACGCGGGGCCGGCGTGGGTGATTCCGCAGTTCGGCGTTGACCCGGAGTTATTCTCCGCCGGCGCGGCGCCGCCTTCCTCTCCTGATGGCCTCTTTCGCGTCGGCTACGTCGGCCGTCTGGAGCACAAGAAGGGCGTGCAGGTGCTGGTGGGGGCGTGTGGACAGCTCGGTACGGGAGTGCGGCTCGATCTACTGGGCTGGGGGCCGGAGGAACGTCGGCTGCGGGCAATGGCCGCAGCGGGCGGCCTGGAAGAACGGCTGCAGATCCATTCGGCTCGCGCCTCGACGGAGGTGCCGGGGTTCCTGCGGCAACTCGACGTGCTGGTGCTGCCGTCGCTGACCACGCCGCAATGGAAAGAGCAGTTCGGGCGCGTCCTAGTGGAAGCGATGGCCTGCGAGACGGCGGTGATCGGCTCCGACTCCGGCGAAATCCGGCGCGTGATCGGTGACGCCGGTCTGCTCTGCCCGGAAGGCGACAGCGCGGCGCTCGCGGAGCAACTGGCCCGGCTGCGGGACAACCCGGTGTTGAGGCGGGAGCTAGGCGTGCGCGGGCGGCAGCGTGTCCTGGCACACTACACGCAGCAGCGGATTGCCGAGCGAACCTGGCGGGTGTACGAGGCGATCAGCGGGGGGTGCTGACAGGGGTAGGTATTTACATGGATGGACAGGATAGACAGGATGGGAGTTGGTGAGGGCACCTACCAGGGACACCCACCCCCCTACGGCGTTGGTGGCGGGGCCATGGTGGTCCTCACTCCCCGGCCCCCTGACCGGCCAAAGCCGCACGGATAGTGCCAGGTGTGGTGCGGCTTTATCCGGTCTCCTCTCCATCGCAGAGCGATAGAGAGGGAGTGCGGATTCCCGGTTGCGCGGGAGTGCGGTGAATCGCGCCCCCACATAAAAACCTACCGCAGTCAGGGGCTAGGGTGGGGGACTGGATTGCCTATGGTGGAAGATCGGCGGGTGTGGCACAGTGGGATGGAGGGAGGCCGGGGATGAAACTGCTGTTGGCGGAGATGACGCGCCTGGAAGCGCGAGAGGCATTCGATCAAGGGGCGACGGTCGTGATTCCGACCGGCTCGACGGAGCAGCACGGCCCACACTTGCCGTTGATCGTGGATACCTGCACCGCGGAGCATATCGCTCGCAGCGCGGCGGCGCGCGCCGCCAGCGACGTGCCGATTGTCGTGGCACCGACAGTCACGTATGGTAGCTCGCATCACCACCTGCCCTGGGCCGGCTCGATGTCGCTCAGTGTGCGGACGTACATGGCGGTGATCGAGGACCTGATCCGATGTGTGGCCCATCATGGGGGCAAGCGGGTGGCGCTGGTGAACGGGCACGGCGGCAACGTGGCGCCGCACGACGTGGTGACCTCCGCGCTGACTCTCGAACTCGATATCGCGGTGGCTGCCGTCTCTTATTGGACGCTGGCCGAGAAAGAGTTGGCCGCGGAGGGGCTGGACGGACTGGGAGGCATCCCAGGCCACGCCGGTGGATTCGAGACCTCCTTGATGCTGGCGCTGCGGCCGGACATCATCAACCTCGATCAACGGGGGATTGGGGTGCCAGCAGCATCGTCGGAGGACAATTGGGTCAACCCGCGGCTCGGTGGGCTGGTGCGGCAGCTGGGCGCTTTCGAGCAAGCCGGCGGGGTGAGCGACGATGCCGCCGGCGCATCCGGTGAGCGGGGGGAGCGGCTGCTCGAAGTCGCCATCGAGGTGGTGCGGCGCTTTTTGGTGGACTTTGCGCGGGGCTAGGCCGTGCTGGGGCTGGCGATAGAAGATGTTCCTCCCCCCCGGCCCCCTGACCGGCCAAAGCAGCACGGATAGGGCCAGGTGTGGTGCGGCTTTAGCCAGTCACCTCTCCATCGCGGAGCGATAGAGAGGGGGCGTAGATTCCCGCTGGCGCGGGAATGACGGATTGGCAGTGACGGACGAGACGACGGGAGTGGCCGGCGGAGAAAGGGAGTAGCGATGGATCGTGACCAGGCGATGGCGATTGTGGACGAGATGCTGACCGACCCGAACCTGAAGAAGCACTGTCTGGCCGTGGAGGCGATCATGCGGGCGCTGGCGCGCCACTTCGAGGCGGACGAGGACGAATGGGGGCTGGTGGGTCTGTTGCATGATGCCGACTACGAGGTGACCGAGAAAGACCCGGACCGTCACATGCACGTCATCGTGGAGCGAGTGCGGGCGGAAGGGGTATCGGAGCGGATTGTGCAGGGCATCCTGGCGCACGGCGGCCTGGCGCCGCTCGACAACAAGCTGAATGCGTCCATCTTTGCTTGCGATCACCTCTCCGGGCTGATAACGGCCTACGCGCTGCTGCATCCCAAGGGACTAGCCGGCGTCAAGACCAAAGGGGTACTCAAACGCTTCCGGCAGACGGCCTTTGCGCGCGGCGTGGACCGCGACGACATCCTGACCTGCGAGCCAAATCTGGGCCTGCCGTTGGCGGAGTTCGTGACGATCGGGGTGGAGGCGATGAAGGGTATCCGCGAAGACCTCGGGCTGTGATCGGACCCCGGGCCGGCCGGCGGGCCTGCGTGGCGCTAGGGTCGGAGCCGGAGGAGCCAGAGGCTGTGGTCGGCGGCGGAGGTGAAGACGATACGCTTGCCGTCGGTGGACAGCTCCCAACTGTTGTTGGTGATGGCAAAGGGGGTCTCGGCGGGGTCGGTGAGGGGCGCCGGGAACTCGCCGTCTACATAGACGCTCCAGAAGCGGTCGCCGTCGGCGCCCTTGGGTCGCGGGGGCAGGACGATCAGGCTGGCCGAGTCAGGCGCCCAGCGATAGTCACCCCAGATGATGAGGCGGCGGGCTTCATCGCCATGCACGCGCTGGACCCAGAGGCCATCGCGCTGCAGATCGCCGGTGAAGGCAGCGACGTAGGCGACCCATTCGCCATCCGGCGAGAAACGGCCGGACAGTAGCCGGGGGGCCGTGGCGAGGAGCGCCACCTCGCCCGTTTCCAGGTCGAGGAGGCCCAGTGAGGTCTCCAGCTTGCCGACGGTGCGCCACGACACGAGGAGCGCAGAGGCGTCGGGCAGCCAGCCGTGAATGCGCGCGCCGGGCAAGGTGGCGAGCGGTCGCGCCTCCGTGCCACGAACGTCCGCAATCCAGATTGCAATGGGGCCGAGCAGACGGGCAAAACCTTGGGGCGGGGGGCCGACCGCGCCCGGTGCGAGCGGACGCTCGGCAGGCCGCAGCGTGAACGCGATACGCTCGCCACGCGGGCCAAAGAGCACTCGGTTCGGTAGGTTGGGGACGATCCACTCCTCGTCGGTAGCCAGCTTGCGGAACCGCATCTGCCGGCTATCCGGCTCCGGCACGGCAACCGTCGAGCGGTCGGGCGAGAAATAGCCATAGAATGGCAGTAGCAGCAATTCCTCGCCGGTTTCCACATTGACTAACCAGGTGCCGGTAGCGCCGGGGTTGCGCCGGTCGTAATAGAGCACGTGGATGCTATCGTCCGCCCAGAGAAACGAGGCGCAGCAGCCATCGGGGGTGAGCTTCGACACCGTTGGGCGGAACGGCGGGGGCGCAGTCGGGGTTGGGACCGCACTCCCGCTTCGCACAGGTGCCACTGTTGGCGTGCCGACGAGCGCAGCGCCGGCCTGGGGCAAGCTCCGTGGGGACGCAACGGCCGGGTTCTGCGGGGCGCGGCGCACAGGCGCGGCCGGTGCCACAACCGTCGGCTTGGCGGAGGTGCCGGCCGGGGTAACGGCGAGCGCGGCCAGAATGATTGCGCCCGGCGCTGCCAGCACAGTGACCGCGAGGGCCAGCCAAGCGTACCGCCGGTCGAGCGCGCGGACGGCAACCGCGAGTGCCGGCAGCTTCCGTATACTCTGACGCCAGGAGCGCCGCAGTCGCGGCGGGAGCCGGCGGAGTTGTCGGCCGGTGTGGCTCAGGAGCGAAGCGAATGGCACGATCCCGGCGCGATCAAGAGACACTGGCCACATCGAAATTGCTCGGTCTGGTTGACGTAGGTGCGGGGCAGTGGGTATCCCGGGAAAGCATCGTCGCCGTCCTCAACCTGGCAACGGTGCCCGAGGCGCTGTGGCGCAACTGGGCCTCCACCCGCGGCGCTACCGAGAACACCGCCGAGCCGCGCTCCGCTATTGTGACGGCAAACGGCATTGCGCTCACAACGCTCCACGTGCAGACGTTGTACCGGCGCATCGCCGCCGCGGATCGTCCGGTCCGGGGGTAGCTCTGGGAGAATGCGCCGAGTCTTGACAGTTTAACCGGACCTGACGCTTAGGGCACGTGGGACAGTGCCCGGACCGTGCCAGCAGAAACGACTTAAGGGAGCAGGCCTCACCCCCCGGCCCCCTCTCCACCATGTAGAGAGGGGGAGTCTGCTCTCACCCCGGCCCCTTCCCTGGCAGGGAAGGGAGTCACGGCGGCGACCGGTTGCTGCGGCTCAGGAGGTGTCGGCAGTTGGCCCGGGTTGCGCCTCGGCTTTTGCCGGATCGGGCGCCGGTAGCTCGCCGCGCAGCCGCGCCTTCATATCCGCCAACTGCAAGTCGAGATCGGTGTCCGTTTCCAACGCATCAAGCCGCTTGTCGAGGCTCAACTCCGACACTTCGGCGTAGGCCGCCGTGCGCGCTTCTTCGCCACGGATACGTGCCTCCATGCGGGCTAGCTCGGAGCTAGGGTCCATCAGGTTGAGGCGCGCAGACGACCGGGCGACCTGCTGCTGGGCCAGCACGGTGCGGTGACGAGCGACGAGTGCATCGCGGTTGCGGATCGCTTCATCGTACTTGGCTTCCAGCTGGGTGAGGTCGCGCTTCAGCTTGGCGCTGATCTCTTGCTGGGCCGCCAACTGCCGCGCGAGCATCTCCGCGTTTCGTTCGAAGTCAATTTTGCGCCGGAGCGCTTCACGGGCCAAGTCATCGGAGCCGCGGGTCAAGGCCAACTCCGTCTTGCGCTCCCACTCCTGGGCCAGCCGATGATTCTTGAGGTAATCGGCCTCGATCAGCTTCTCCTGGGCGATCACCTCGGCCGTTTGTCCGCGCGCTTGGGCGATAGCCTCGGCCATGTCGCGGATCACCTGTTCCAGCGTCCGCCGAGGGTCCTCGGAGGCATCGAGGAGCGCATTAACATTGGTCCGCAAGACAGTCGAGATTCGGTCCAGTATGCCCATGTCGCTGTACCTATTCCTTCCTGGCCGCTACCACCGGCCTGATGTGGCTCCCGGCATATTCTGATCGGATGACTCTAGCATTCCCGGCCGCTTCGGACGAGCATATCTGCGCTTGTCATACAGCCCTCCTACCTAAAAGACAACCACGCTGGCGTGTCGGTTTCAGGCCCGTTTCTCGCCCCCCTATAGTCCCCCCGCAGTGCGGGGGGACGTAGATTCCGGTGGACGCTATGAGTGACGACCCTACGATACCTAGACGGCAACGTCGGAGGTGAGCCGGTGGCGTGCCTGTGTGCGCTGTTGGCGCCGGGCGGCAATCGCCGCCTCGAAGACGGCGCGCACGTCGTGGGCCATGCGTTCGGCGTGGAAGTAGCGCGCGACGGTTTCGCGGCCGGCCTGGCCCATGCGCCGCGCCTCGGCCGGGTGCTCGTGTAGCCAGCGCAACTGATCGGCGAGCTGTCCCGTATCGTTGGTGCGGTAGAGGCGGCCGGCGGGGGGAGCCGTGCGGTGGAGGATTTCGGGCGCGGCGCCCGTGTCGGGAACGACGACGGGCAGCCCGGCCGCCATGGCCTCAAGCACGACCAAGCCGAACGGCTCGGAGCGAATGAAGCAGCCGGCAAATGCATCGCTGGTGTGGAGGAGCGCGATCTTGTCCCGCTTGTTGCGTACTAGGCCGATCAGGTCCACGTAGCCCGTGAGATCGAGGAGCCGAATCTTGGCCTCGATCACGGAGCGGAAGGCGGCGCCATCCAGGGAATCGCCAATGAGCCGCAGCCGTGCCGGGACGCCGGCGCTGCGGAGAATGCGGAGGGCGTGGAGGGCAAGGTCGGTGCCTTTTTCGATGTCCACCCGACTGAGGACGCTCACCACGAAATCGCGGTCGTTCGTGGAGGGCACGAACCGTTGCGTTCGCTCGTGGGCTTCGGCGGCGGATAGCTCGGTGAGGTAGTCGGTGGAGATGCCATACGGGACCACACGGGCCTTGGCGGCAAGGAACGGCACATCGGCGGCGATATTCTCGCGCACGTTCGCGGCGGAACCCGAGATGACCAGGTCTATCCGCTGGGCGTTCTGACGGATTTCGGGCGTAATGTCCACGCCCCGCCGTTTCATCACCTCGAAACCTTGGGCGGCCACGACCAGCGGTACATCGAGATCGTCCAGTAGACCGAAATAGCGGGCCATCGAAAGCTCGCAGGCGTAGTCCACATCGGGGGCAAAGTCGCGCCGGAGGCGGTTGGCACGCTCGATATCGGCTGCAGAGGGACGGTAAATCAGCTCGTGCGCGACCTGCCCCATATCGAGGCCGGTCACGGCGTGTCCATTGCGGGCGGTGAACGGATCGCCGTGCGCGACGCGCCGCCGCGCAAACCAACCGGCCAGCCAGCGGAGCGGCAGCGGCTTCTGGCGCAGGGCGTAGTCGCCGACGTTGAAGCCTAGCTCGTAGTCCAACAGGTCGGGGGGGATTTCGTCGTTGTGGGGTGGCGCTACGGCCGCAAAGGGAAGTACCTCACAGCCGAGCCGGCGCAGGTGGCGGATCAACAGGATGGACTGCTGGACCACGCCGCCATACCAGAGCTGGCCGGTCATGGCGAAGAAGACGCGCATCTGCTCTCCATTCGGACAAACGCATTTCGGCACCGCTCAAGTTGGTCGAGGCACCGTAGGCGCGCCGCACAATCCATTTCGGCTGGTGTGGCGCAGAACGAGCGATCAATGGCAGCGAGCCGTGGCTGGCGCTGAGGGAGGCACAACGGAACGAGGCCGGTGGCGGCGCTCATTGGCCGCTGCGCCATGCCCCGGCGAGGCATGCCGATCTTTGAGTTTATAACAGCTTGGGACCGATAACCGGCCGGTCAAGCTGCGGGTGATTGTACCATGCACAACTCATTGCTATAATCGCGGCGCGGTGGGCCGCATGTGCGCCGGGCACGCATCCGGCCGCAGGACAGGCCGGCGCTCGATCCGACGGAACGCAGGGGTTTTCCATAGCGCAGGAGGGGGAGTATGGGCATCTTAGACTGGCTGTTTGGGGGGAGCAAAGAGGAGGCGGCGCCCGAAACACCGCCGATCACCTACAGCACCGGCTCCGGCGAGACTCTCCGGAGCATCGCACGGAAGTTCTACGGCAATGAAACGCAGTGGGAGCGGCTCTACCGGCGCAATTCCCGTATCCTGGAGGATGCGGAAGGGGATATTTACCCCGGCACCCAGTTGACCATTCCCGATCCGAAGTATGATTTGGAAGGGAATCCCATCAAGCCGGAGGACGCGGAGAGCGACAGCGAGTAGCGGTCCGGCTGCTCACCGTGATCGGCGCGTGAGATGCATCTGCGTCTTGCCGGCCGCATAGCGCGTCCCACTGCCGCCCGAGGCGTTGGCACCTGCCGTCCACGCACGCCCGCAGACAACCGCACCGTGTCGTGTATGGTGGTAGTTCGCGCCGTTGGTGATGACGTGAGTCGCTACTCCGTGGTGCAGGGCTGTAGCTCTTGAACCCCTCTATCCTGGCCCTCCTCAGCCTCGGCCATCTTGCGACGGACCTGAGCGCCGGGGCCATCCCGGCGCTGCTGCCGTTCTTCCAGCGGAGCTTCGGCCTCAGTTACGGCAGTCTCGGTTTTCTGAACGGCGTCTTCCAATTCACCGCGTCGGTCACGCAGCCGCTCATCGGTCTAATCACCGATCGTATCCCCGGCCGGCTGCTGCTGCCGTTCGGCTGCATCGCAGCGGGCGTGATGGTGGGGCTGACCGGGTTCGCAACCGGCTATGGTGGCCTGCTTTTGCTGATCGCGCTGGCCGGGGTGGGTGTCGCTGCCTTCCATCCGCTGGGCTACCGTCTGGCCAGCCAGCACAGTGGAGCGCGGCGGGGCACGGCGACATCGGTGTTCAGCGTCGGAGGGCTGCTCGGCGGCGCCATCGGCCCGCTGTTGGCGACGGCGCTGGTGCTGAGGTTTGATGAGCCGGGCACGCTCGGGATCGCCGTACCAGGTCTTGTCGTCGCCGGCCTCATCTGGTGGCGCGTGCCCCGGCAACAGCCGGTATCGCTGCGCCGCTTCGGTGGCGGCTTGGCGGCGCCGCTGCGGGCACGGCTGGCACCGATGAGCCTGCTGACGCTGGTGGTGATCTTGCGCTCGGCCGCCACCGTCAGTCTGAACACCTTCATCCCGCTGTACTACATTGACGTTGTCGGCGCATCCGCAACGACGGCGAGCCAGATGCTCACGCTGCTGCTGGTCAGCGGCGCCATCGGCACCTTGCTAGGCGGGCCGCTTTCCGACCGGGTGGGTCGCCTGCGGGTGCTGGCAGTAACGCTCGCGTTGATGATCCCGGCGCTGCTGATCTTCCTCAACAGTCAGGGCGTCGTGGCCGCAACGGCGCTGTCGCTCGCCGGATTCTTCCTGGTGTCGTCGTTCGCCGTGACCGTCGTGATGGCGCAGGACCTGTGGCCGGAGAACGTGGGGTTGGCGAGCGGCATGATGGTGGGGTTTGCGTTCGGCGTCGGCGGGCTGGTCGTTCCGCTGATCGGGCTGATCGCCGAGCATTGGGGCTTACTCACGGCGCTGCAAGTGATCGTGGTGTTTCCGGTGAGCGCCGTGGTGCTGACCATACTGCTGGCGGCGGCCATGCGCCGGCTCGACCGGGTGGGCGCCTCGGCGGCAACGGGGCACGGGCGGCGCATTGGCGCCGGGGCGTGAGTGAGGTTGGGGGCGCAGGCCTCACCCCCCGGCCCCCTCTCCACCATGATGGAGAGGGGGAGTGAGGTGGATAACGGTGGCGGTCAGGAGGCGGCGACGGTGTTGCTCAATGTGCCGAGGCCGGTGATCTCAACGTCCACCACGTCGCCGGCCTGGAGGTACACCTCTTGCACCGAGCCGACGCCGGCCGGGGTACCGGTAGCGATGACATCGCCGGGCGCGAGGGTGATGAACTTGCTGATCCATTCGATGGTATCGGCGATGTAGAAGATCATGTCGGCGGTGGTGCCGTACTGCCGGCGCTGGCCGTTGACGCGGGTTTCGAGCATGAGGTCCTGCGGATCGGCAATCTCGTCCGCCGTGACGAGGTAGGGACCCATCGCCGCGAAAGTATCGAACCACTTGCCGATCAGCCAGTCGAAGAAGCCGCTCCGGGCGGTTTCTTCGCGCTCGATCCCCGGGTCCAGCTCACGGCCGGATACGTCGTTGAAGTTCACATAGCCGCCGACATAGGAAAGGGCGTCCGCTTTGCTGACGTTGCGGGCGGTCTTGCCGATGACGACGCCCAATTCGCCTTCGTAGTCCACCGTATTGCAGATCGGTCCGGGCAGGAGGATGGCGTCCTCCGGGCCGATGACCGACGTGACCGGCTTCATAAAGACCTCGGGCACGGCTGCGACCTCGACCGGCCCGGTCTCGCCTTCCTCGCGGTGCGACATGTAGTTACCGGCGAGGAGGAAAATCTTGTCGGGGCACGGGATAGGCGCCAGTAGGGACGCTTCGGACGCCGGCACCGCCCAGGCACCGCTCCGGCCGGCGGCAAAGTCGAGCGCCTGCTGCGCGGCCGCGTGGCCGGCGACGCCGGCACCCAACAGCGCTTTGACGCTGTGGAGCTGGTGAAGGGCATCCGCGCCGAGACCGGCGGCTTCGCCGGCCGCGGCCAGATCAATGATGGTATCGCCATGCGGCACACCGACGCGGTTGCCGCCCGCTGCTCCAGAAAATGTGACCAGTTTCATGCTTCTGCTCCCCTCTCTGTTCGATACTTTGGACTCTCGTCTGCGGTGACGCGCCGGGCGCGCACTGCCACACAGTCTAACCGAGGTGAATCGGTGCGGCTAGTGGGGGATGTGGGCCTCACCCCCCGGCCCCTTCCCTGGCAGGGAAGGGGGGCTGGATTCCCGCTTTCGCGGGAATGACGGTGGAGCGGCTACCTGGTCCATTCGGGGGGATCAGTGAGGTCGGCTGAGGGCAGCTTGCGGCGCACACGGCGGTATAGGGAGCGCATGCGCCGGCCACCGAACGACCGACGGGGCATGGAGGGTGCTTCCGCTGGCGCCGGCTGGTCGGCGTGGTCGGGCGATGGATCGGCCGGTGCCGGGGGGGCGGCCTGGTCGTCCGGTGGGTCGTCCGGCGTCGGCTCGGCGGCGAGGTCGGCCGGAGGCTGGCGGCGCATCCAGCGGTACAGATCGCGTAGCTGGCGCCGGACCTGCGCCTTGTCGGGGACGAGGTCGGATGGCGGTGGCTGCCGTAGTATCCGGTGGTACAAGTCGCGTAGCTGGCGCTGGCCGAGCGTCTTGCCGCTGGCATAGTATTCAATCGTGACGCGGCCGAGCGCATAGGTGCCGGCAGCGGCGACACCGCCGGCCGCGGCCCAACCGACGACCGGCACCAGGCGGGCGATCTGTCGGGCCGCCGTGCGGACCAGCATCCCGCCCATGACCGCGCCGATGATCTCCTTGGCCCGCTCCGCGTCGAGGGTCTCGCCGTAGATGGCGGCGACGCGGAGCACCATGCGTATCTGCGCCGCCAGCACGAGGGGAATGTCCACGAACGGGACCGGCTCGGCGCCGGCCGCGGCGGCCAGCCCGGCGGCTTCGCGGACGATGCGCTCGGCGGCCGTGCGGCGAAAGCCGGGCAGCGCGCGACCAAGCGCCACGGTGACGGTCGGCTCCAGGTCGAGGAGGGCGGGCATCAGTAGCTCGGCGACGTTGGTGCCGCGCGCGGCCGAGATCGGGATGACCCTCGTACCTAGCTGTTGCTCGACGTAGGAGACGGCGGCGGTGAGGTCGGCGGCACCCAGCAGGTCAATCTTATTCAAGGTGATCAGCGCCGGGGAGTCGAGGGCGGCAATCGCCTGCCAGAGGGCCACGTCCGCTTGGCGCAGGCCGGCCGCTGCATCGAGTACCAAGACTACGCCGCTGGCCGCGACGACTTGCTGCCACGCGGCGCCCCAACGCGCGTCGTCGCCCGGCTCACCGGCGCCCGGCGTGTCTACCAGACGGAGGGGGCCGACAAGCTCTTCGACGGCGGCCGTGGTCGTGCCTGGCAGCGGCGAGACCGCGGAGCGCTCGGCGCCGGCAATGGCATTGAATAGGGTGGACTTGCCCGCGTTCACCGGCCCGACGATGGCGAGACGGGGCGGCGCGTCGGCGGCGAACTCGGCACGCAACTCTTCCCAGCCGACCGCATCCAGCAGGCGGCGCAGGTCGTCGAGCCGCTTGGGGTACTTGGTAGACATGGTGGTTGCTTGCTTTGGCTCTTTGCCTCACCCCCCGGCCCCCTCTCCACTTGGTGGAGAGGGGGTGGCTTCCCGCTTGCGCGGGAATAACGAGCTATGCAAAGGTCTCCTTTCGCGGGAATGACGGGTTACGCACAAGTCTCCTAGTGGAATGGTGGGGCTAGGGCCAACTGTAGCTCCAGCAGCGTTGGGCCGGAACGCCGGAAGGCGGCGGTCATGGCGCCGGGTAGCTCGTCAATGCGGGACAGCCGCTCGGTGTGGGCACCGAACGCCCGACCGAGCGCGACGAAATCGGGGTTGCGGAGGTCGGTGTCGAGGACCTTGCCGTTGCGGCGCTGCTGGGCCGCCTTAATCATCCCGTAAGCGTTGTCGTTGACGACGATCACGGCGATGGGTAGCTCGTACTGCACCGCGGTGGCCAACTCTTGCAGCGTGAAGAGCAAGCCGCCGTCGCCGGCGAGCACGGCGACCGGCGTGTTGGGCTGGGCGACCTGGGCGCCAATGCCGACCGGCAGGCCGAAACCGAGCGAGGCCGAGCCGGCGGGATAGAGGAAGCGACGCGGGGCGAGCGTGGGGAAGTGGCGAACGCACCAGTAGCAGGCGATGGCTTGATCGCAGGCCAGGATGCCCGCCGGGGGCAGGCCGGCCCGCAGCGCCCGCACCAGTTGGAGCGCCTCGGGGCAACGCTGCTCGCCGGCATCGTCATCGGCATCGCGGGCGGCGCGCACGTCGTGGGGGTCCCAGCGACTGGCGCTACCGCCGTCTTCCAGGGCAGCCAGCAGCATTTCCAGGCCGAGCCGGGCGTCGCCGACCAGTAGCTCAGTGACCGGGTAGCTCTTGCCCATCTCGCTGGCGTCGAGGTCGAGGTGGGCGAGGGTGGGTGGTAGGGGCAGGCGCCAGGCGCGGGTGGCCATGCCGGTCAAGCGATTGCCGACCACCAAGCCGACATCGGCTTGACGCCAGAGGGCCGGGTAGCCGTCGGTTGGGCCGGAGGAGGTGCGCCAGGTGCAGCCGGCCGACCAGAGGCTGGTATCGGAAATGGCGCCCTTGCCGCTGATCGTGGTGAGCACCGGGGCGCGCAGCCGCTCGGCCAGCCGGAGCAGTACGTCGCTGGCGCCCGCGCGGGCCACGCCGCCGCCAGCGAACAGTAGCGGGTACTTGGCTCGGCGCAGGAGTTCGGCCGTGCGGGCGACGGATTCTTCGGACGGCGGCTCTGGATGCGGGATGGGCGGCAGCGGGGCGGCGGGTACGTCGGCTGTTTGTTCCAACACGTCAATGGGCACTTCCAGGGCCGTCGGGCGTGGTCGGCCGGTCTGCATCCGCGTCAGCTCCTCTAGCGTCGCGCGCTCCAGATCGGCGACGCGCGTGACGAGGCGGGAGCCGGCAGCGGCAGCCATCACGCCGGACTGGTCCTTGAACTCGTGGAGGTAGCCCTTGTACTTGCCCAGCAACGGCAACTCGCCGGCGGTGCCGATGACCAGGAGCGGGACGGAGTCGGACCAGGCGCCGGCGAGCGGCGTGACGGTATTGGTCAGGCCGGGGCCGGTGGTGACAAGAGCGACGCCGGGACGGCCGGAGGCACGGGCGTAGCCGTCGGCCATGTAGGCCGCGCCTTGCTCGTGGCGGGTGGCAAAGCTGACGAGGGTGTCTTGGTCGTGGATGGCATCGTAGATGGGCAAGTTGTGGACGCCGGCGATGCCGAAGGCGTGTCGGACCCCCGCACGCACGAGCGCATCAACGATCAACTCACCACCTGTCCGTGCCATCCGGTGCTCTCCTTTGTGCTGGCCGTCCAGGCCTCACCCCCCAGCCCCCTCTCCACTTGGTGGAGAGAGGGAGAGTTGCCCCAGAGGCCGGGTGCGTAGGTCCGTGCTTCATCGTAGCATGGATCGGATTGCGGGCCGTAGGTCATTGAGTATTGCCTTCACCCTGCGGCCGTCCAGGCCTCACCCCCCAGCCCCCTCTCCATCGCCGAGCGATAGAGAGGGGGTGTGCGGCTACAGGTGCGGTGACGGCGGGTATGCCTATAGTTAAGGGGCACCGCAGCCGGCAGCGGGAGGGCAAAGATGGCACCACGCAGAAGGACACTCCGTATATTCGTGAGCTTCGAGTTCGATAGGGACAGCGATCTCAAGAATAACTTCTACGCACAGGCCAAAGACAACACTACGCACCGCGTCCGTAACTTTTCGCTCAACGAGGCTTATCCTGATGCCGAGTGGATGGCAAAGGCGAAGTCTAAAATCAAAGAATGCGATGTGGTGACCGTGCTCGTAGGGCAGGACACGCACAATGCTCCCGGCGTCAGGACGGAAGTGAAGATCGCTCGTCGCTTGAGTAAGCCGATTTTTCAGGTTGTACCCCAGGGGCGGCCTTACAAGGGTGTGCCTCAGCTTGACGAGCCGATTACCTGGAAGTGGAAGCACATCAACAGAAAGCTGGATGAGATACGGGGTTAGTTGGGAGCAACAGCCGAGTATGCTTCCCACTGGCCCTCACCCCGTCCCTCTCCCCCTGGGAGAGGGGGGCTGGATTCCCGCTGAGGCGGGAAGGGTGGAGCGGCGGAGGGTTGAGGCTCGCCCCCCTACGGTCCCCCCGCGCGGCGGGGGGACGGAGGTTTGGGCTGCTGTGGCGAGGGGACGTGGATTGCGGCTTGCGCCGCAATGACGGGGTGGTAATGGGCGTAGAAAGAGAGGGACGCGATGGGACTGGTGGAGTATGAGGTGCGGGGGCGGGTCGCGACAATCACGATGAACCGGCCGGAGAAGCTGAACGCGATGAACCGGGAGATGCTGGAGGGCTTGTGGGAGGCCTTCACCAACCTGCGGGACGACCCGGAGGTGTGGCTGGGCATTGTCACGGGGACAGGGCGGGCCTTCTCGGTGGGTCACGACTTGGAGGAGATGGGGAGCGGCGGGAAGACGAGCGCGGGGAGCACCGATGAGCTGTACTTCATGGTGCAGCACATTTGGAAGCCGATTATCGCGGCGGTGAACGGCTATTGCCTGGCGCAAGGGGCCGGCATCGCGTTGGGCGCGGACATACGAGTGGCTGCCGAGACGGCGCAATTCGGCTGGCCGCAGACCAAACGCGGGATTTCGTCCATCAGCGGGCCGGTCATCCTGGGGCAGCGCGTGCCGCTGGGGCAGGCATTGGAACTGCTGCTGACGGGGGATTTCTTGCCGGCAGCCGAGGCCCTGTCGCTGGGACTGGTCAACTACGTGGTGCCGGAGGGGGAGGTGCTCCCGAAAGTCGAGGCGCTGGCCGGCACGATACTGGAGAACGCGCCGCTGGCCGTGCGGGCAATGAAGGAGGCGACGGTGCGGGGACTGCACCTGTCGCTCCATGACCGCTTGAACGTGGCGACGACGATCTTCGAGCGGGTCGGCGCGACGGCGGACGCGCAAGAAGGGCTGGCGGCCTTCCAGGAGAAGCGCGCGCCGCAATGGCGGGGGCGGTAGGCGGCTGGCCTCACCCCCGGCCCCTCTCCAACATTTGGAGAGGGGCGAAAGGGCGGCGGGGCGGCCCTCACCCCAGCCCTCTCCCACGGGGAGAGGGGGAATGGCCTACGCAGGGTCGATTCTCGGCGGGCGGCGCGGGGGTGCGCGGGAGAGGTAGTGGCGGAGGAAACCCGTGGCCGCGGTGGAGCAAGACCGCGGCTGGGGCGGAACCTGGATGGCAGGATGCATTTGGTGGGTGGGTAGTGGTTTGGACCTAACCCCCGGCCCCTTCCCTGGTAGGGAAGGGGAGTCCACGCTGCGACGGGCAGAAGGCCGGGGACGGGATTGCGCGTACCTGGTAGTGTGGCGGCCCATGGTGCGGGCGTGGGTGATGTCTTGGTGGGAGTGTGGGTAGGTGAGGGTGTTGGGAGTGGCAGGAGTGCGGGGCAAGTCCTCCTGTCGCAGCCGGCGCTGGCCGGCCGGCGAGGGTGCGGTGGCGATGGGTGCGGCACTCGTACGGTGATGACGTGGCACCCGCGACGTGGTGGCGCGGGATACGTCAGCACCCGGTGCACGCAAGGCGGCACTCAGACGGCCACGACAAGACTCCCCCGCCGCAATGGCGAGGGGCCGGCCATGACCCGGTGCCCTAAGGGCGGCACTCTGACAGTACTGACCCGGCGCCCCGGCCGTGGTGGTCGGGGGTATGTCAGCACCCGGTGCCGTAGAAGCGGCACTCAGACGGCCATGCCGCGCCGCGCACAGGGCGGCGTGGGGTCGCTCATGACCCGGTGCCCTCGGCTGGGTGGCGGTGCCACCGTCGTAAGTTGACACGGTAGTACGTGTACTTTCCTGCCGGGCGGTGCCCGGTGCTCCAGGATGGTCTTGCATCTGCCACATCCCAACGCCAAGCCATATTGAGGGAGTGTGGGAGAAGACAACGGCCGCGTCAGTGGTCAGTGGTCAGCGGGAGACGGGGCGGGGTAGGGGCGAGGGCCTTGCTCTATACTGACCGCGGACCGCCGGCTACTGATGCGTGCCGGTGGGGTAGGGGAGCGCGTGATGAGTAACTCCGAGGGAGCGAGCGGCGGCGGGCCGGATTTGGGGACGATCAAGCGGGAGGACGACCTCCGTCGCGTCTGGAAGAACGAGGCGGCGGACTTCACGCCCTGGCTGGCAAAGAACATCGGGAGACTGAGCGATGCGCTGGGTATGGGTCTCGAAGTGGAGGCAGAGGAAGCTCCCGTTGGCAGCTACTCGCTGGACATCCTGGCACGTGACCAGGACAACCGCCAGGTAGTCATCGAGAACCAACTGGAAGACACCGACCACGATCATCTCGGCAAGCTGCTCACCTACGCGGCCGGGTTTGACGCCAACGTGGTCGTCTGGATTGCCAGGAAATTCCGGGACGAGCACCGGGACGCCTTGGACTTACTCAATCGCCGCACTGGGGAAGACACAGATTTCTTTGGCGTAGAGGTTGAGCTGTGGCAGATTGACGATTCGCGACGTGCGCCCAATTTCAAACCCGTAGTCACGCCCAGCGAATGGCGCAAGCAGACCACCAGGACAGTGGGCAGGGTATCGGAAAGAAGGCGGAGGTACCGGGAGTTTTGGCGGCCACTTACAGATACTTTGCGAGAAGAACATAACTTTATAGAGCCTCAGAGCCTAAACCCTAAATCGTATCGCAGCTTCCCGACGGGACACGCTGAAGGGGTGAAGTACGACGCCAATTTCTACTTGTCGGAGGAAAGGGCTGTCGTCAAGCTATACATCGGTGGACCCGACAAGGATTGGAACAAGGAGCTATTCGACCAACTGGAGGAGCGCAAGGGTGATCTTGAGGCCGAGTTCGGGGAAACCTTCGAATGGGACCGCAGGAGTAGAGGCAAGACATCAGAAATCAGGGTAGTACGACCTAGAAGCCCTGATGATGACGAGGAGACGCTGGGGGAAATCCGGGCGTGGATGGTGGAGCGGCTGCTGAAGTTCAAGGAGGTGTTCGGGCCGCGGTTGGATGAGCTGGTGGTGTAGGTGGGGGGCAGACCTACCCCCAACCCCCTCCCTAAAGGGAAGGGGCTGAAGGCCCTCTCCCCGGCCCTCTCCCAGAGGGAGAGGGGGAGTATGGCGGAGGGACGTGTGTGGCGGGGGCGGGGCGTGCTGCGGTAGCTAGGGTCCGGCCCCCCTATGGTCCCCCCGCGCGACGGGGGGACGGGGTGTGGCGGATACCGGGATGGTGGCTGGATGGGTGGATTCCCGATTTCGCGGGAATGACGGCTCTTGCAGAGTTTCCCGGCACGGGTATGACGGGCATAGGGCCGGGGGTGGATTGCGGCTTGCGCCGCAATGCCGGGTGGGCGCTGATGAGGGATTGGTGCGAATGACGGATGGGGCTGTTTTCGGAGCAATGCCCGGGAGTGAGTATCGGGCGCGGCTGCGGGAGCGGCAGAATGAGCAGCTGCCGCGGATGATGCGCTTGTGTGCGCTGGGGCACCCGCATTACCGGCGCGTGCTGCGGGAGCGGGGGCTGACGGCCGACGACTTTCGGACCGTCGAGGACCTGCGCCGGCTGCCGATCCTGCACAAACGGGAGTACGTGCAGGACCCGGAGCGGTTCCGACTGCGGCTGGAGGGGATTGCCGGGCTGGCGCCGGAGGAAACGACGCTGGCGGAGGTGATCTACACGTCGGGGTCGTCCGGCAAGCCGACGCCGTTCTACGATACGGTGCATGACCGCTTTGCCCGTATTCATCATCTGGGGCGAGTTGCCACGATTGCCGGGGTCGGGCCGCAGGACACGGTGATGAATCTTTTTCCGTTGAGCGCGGTGCCGCACCAGGGGTTTTTGAGCGCGATGTGGGGCGCGATGGCGGTAGGGAGCAAGCTGCTGACCGGCATGACCGGCAGCGCTTACGCGGACTATCCGGTGCATAAGCGGATGGACGACGCTATCGAGATGATCGAGCGGGAACGGGCGACGGTGCTGTGGGGCATCACGACCTACGTTCGGCGGGTGGTGCTGCGCGCGCAGGCGCTGGGGAAGGACTTCAGCGCGGTGCGGCTGGCGATGGTGATGGGCGAGCCGTGTCCGCGGCCGATGCGCGAGGACCTGCGGCAGCGATTGCGGGCGCTGGGTGGTCCGGCACCGATCATCAATAACGGGTACGGGTTTACGGAAGTGCAGGGGCCGGCCATCGAGTGCGTCGAAGGAGGGGGACGGCACCAGGCGGTACCCGACCAGTTCTATACGGAGATCGTGGACCCCGACACCGGCAGCCCGGTGGCGGATGGCGAGCCGGGGCTGTTGCTGATTAGCCACCTCAACCGGCGGGGGACGGTGTTGCTGCGGTATGCGCCGGGTGACGTGGTGGCGCTGACACACGAGCCATGTCCGCATTGTGGTCGCTGGGAACCGCGGTTCCTGAGCGGGCCGCACCGCGCGGACGGTCTGACGAAAGTGCGCGGGACGTTGATTGATCCGGCGGCGCTGCACGAGCAGCTGTCGCGACTCCTGCGGCAAGGCATCGCGGAGTACCAGGTGGCCGTGACGCGGGAGGACGGGCGGGATCCGTTTTCGCAGGATAAGCTCATTGTGCGGGTAGCCTGCGACGAGGCGGCGCGGGAGCGCGCGGCCGTGGCGGTGCCGCGCTTGGTGAAGCAGGCGGTGGAAGTGACGCCGAGCGTGGAGTTCCTGCCGGCGGACGGCTTTGCGGAGATTGCGGGGAGCTACAAGTTCAGCCGGTTCGTGGATGAGCGGTGAGGGAGAGGTGCGGGCCTCACCCCCCGGCCCCCTCTCCAACATTTGGAGAGGGGGAGTGTATCCTCACAAGGGTGGGTTTTGGGCTTGGGGGCGAGTCGGACCTAACCCCCGGCCCCTTCCCTTCAGGGAAGGGGAGTCCGCGCGATGAACGGGGGCTGTGTATGGCCCTGGATTGCGGCATCCGCCGCAATGACGAGAATAAGGCGCAACGGCGAGAATGAGGTTGGTGCCACGCAGGAATATGACGGGTGGCTGAGGGCTATGATGGGTAATAGACGGGCGGATGAGCTACGGGTGGGTGAGGAGTTTGCTCCGCTGGAGTTTCACGTATCGGAGGAGATGAACGAGAACTTTCTGTACGCGGTCGAGGACTTGCACCCACGGTACATGGAGGGGACGGCAGATGGCCCAGCGCTGGTGCATCCGGCGCTGCTCATCAACTTCAGCAACAACACGCGGAGTCCGTCGTTCTACCTGCCGGCGGGCATGGCGGCCATCCACACGCACGAGGACGTGGAGCACAGCGGCCCGGCGCGGGTGGGGAAGCGCTTCCGGGTGTCGTGGAAGGTGACAGGGCGATACGAGCGGCGGGGGCGGGAGTATCAGGTGGTGGAGGCGCCGATTGTTGACGAGGATGGCGTACTGGTGCTCACGCGGCGGACGACGTACACCTACACGGGCGGGCCGCCCCGCGGGGCGGCCGGACAGACGGAGTAGGGTGGAGCGGGGGGCATGGAACGATTCACGCAAGACGCGGCGGTGGGGTATGAGGTGGCCGGGCCGTCGAAGAAGATGACCTCGTATCGGACGTGGCTGTTCTCCGGCGGCTGGCCGCGGTTTGATGGATGGCCAGCTAAGAACGTGCATACCGACCTGGCATCTGCCCAGCAGAGCGGGCTGCCGACGCGGGCTGCTTCGGGTGCGATGATGCAGGGTTACCTGTGCGAGCTGATGATCGACCTCTTCGGGGAGGGCTGGCTGGGGCGGGGGCGACTGAGCCTGAAGTTCATCCGCATCGTGGACGTGGGCGATACGATCACGGCGCGAGCGCGGGTGTCCGCGCGGCTGCCGGAGGCGGGCGCGACGAGGTTTGACATGGAGGTCTGGTGCGAGAACCAGCGGGGGGAGCACGTCGTGGTAGGCAGTGGGACGGGCTGGGTGTCCTGATTCTGCTTGTGCCTCACCCTCTCCACCATGTAGAGAGGGGAGTAGAGTGGTTGCCATCACGCCGGCGGCCACTCCACCACGTAGAGAGGGGGAGTACGGTGGTTATTCGCTCCGGTGTCCCATTTGACCTGCGAGTAGCTGTATGATATACATAGTAACTATAGACACCAACCCTGGGAGCAAGGCGGGTGGAGTATTGAGCGATGACCGTTCCTGAGCACTTGCAGACGGCGGAGGATTTTCTCGCGGCGGCTGATCGTGAGTTCGCTGCCGGCGACGACTTACAAGGCTCGGAGAAGCTCTGGGGCGCCGCGAGCCATGCCATAACGGCTATCGCACTCACGCGGGGCTGGCCGTGCGGCAGCCATCGCGCCTTGCGGGTGGCAATCGGCCGACTGTCCGATGAAGTCCAGAGCCGCAGTCTACGAATGGGCTTTGGTCTGGCAGAGAAGTTCCATGCCAACTTCTATCACGGGTTTATGGAAGAGGGCGAATTGGCGTTCAGCCGGCCTTTGGTCGAGGAGTTCGTCCACGAGGTCCTCGCGCTGGCACCGCAGCCCCCGGCTCCATCAGCACAGGGGTAAGTACCCAGGGAAGACAGGCGGAATGCTCTAGCCCCCCTGTGGTCCCCCGCCGCGCAGGGGGACGAACGCAGCGTGCTGTGCCCCTCCGGCTTGGCACTTATCCATCCCAGTCAGAGGTGAGGGCCGCGGTTAGGGCCGGGTGGTGAGCCAGAGGGGGCTGCTGTAGGCGGTGCCTGGATGTGTCCGCGTGCCGTGCCGCTCCGGCTGCTGGGTGACGCGGACCCAGTAGGCATGCTCGCCAGCGGGCGGCGGTGCGGCCGTGTATTCGAGCTGCACTTGTGGCTCCGGGACGGTCTCGATGTGGAGCAGCCGGTCGTCGCGATAGAACTCCACCGTCTCCAGCGGGCGCGTGCCGCTGGCGGCGAGGTGCAGGCGCGGCGGTCCGGTTACGCTGCCGGCCTCGCCCATGGCCAGCACCTCATCGTGCTCCACGCCGGCCGCCGAGAGGAAGACGCTCATCCGCGAGCCGTTGGTGGCGAACGTGCGACGCGCTTGCAGCCCGGCCAACACGGCCTCGCGCGAGCGCTCGCCAGCGGGTAGCCAGAGGCCGGTCAGCCCTTGGACGAACGGCGCGGCGCGGGAATGATCGCTGGCGCCGACGACGCCGACGCGCAACCCCTGGCGCCAGAGCGACTGCACCCACTGCGGGTACTCGCCGCGCGTTTGGATGATCTCCGCGACCGGCTCGTAGGCGGGTCCGTAGGTGCGGGCGAGATCGTCGCCGCGGTGCCCCTGATGGTGACGAATGGCGACGACCTTGCCCGGTGGTAGCCAGGCATCGAGCTTCGGCCACAGGGCGGCCAGGTCCGACGAGGAGAGGCACGCTACCCGCAGATCGTGCCCGATGGCTTGATCGGCGTAGAAGAAGTTCGTGTGTCCCGGAGGAATAGCCAACTCGAAGCCGTACAGCGCGAGCACGCCGCCGGTGGCGAGCAGCGCGGCCAGGTCCTCGACGTGTCGCCACTCGGCATAGCTCATGTATTCGAGGTGCTCGGTGAGCGCATAGAAATCCAGCGCGGCCACGTCCTGGACCCACTGCCAGTGATTCAGCGGGTCGCCGTCGTTGGCGGACAGGCATTTGGAGTAGGCGCTGTGGCGGTGGAGATCGCCGAAGAGGAGCGCGTAGGACCGACCGTTCACCGTCGCGGTACGAGCCGGGGCGGCGGCCGGGGGTGTAGTGCGCTCGGATGACAGGGCGGCGGGGGCGGTAGTGGGCGGACTGTCGGCGGGAGGGGCCGATGCTTGGCCGGTCAACCGGACCTGCTCCACGACGAGACGGTGGTTTTCGACCGGGTGCGAGGGGTGCTGCGACGGCGCCTGGGTGTAGTCGCCGGCGTGGTAGGCGAGCAGCCAGGAAGCGCTGGCGGCGCTGGCGGGGATTGCACCGTAGGGGCTATCCGGGGCGCCGCTGTGGGTGCTCAGACGTTCAGGCGCAGTCCAATCGGCGCCCGTGTGCTGCACCGCGGAGATGGTCCAGCCGAAATCCTTGAACGCGGCGCTACGGAACTGCCGGAAGAACACGACCGGTCCCTGCGGGCCGAGGACAATGCGCGGCGACTGCGGGTTGATGAACTCATCCTCGGCCGAGTGCCGGAACGGGATTGCAGCCACCGGGAGGCGTCCAGGCTCGCCCAGCACCGGTTGGCCGGGGGCGGGGGCGACGCTGAGGTCGCCGGCTGCACCCGCAGTCACGGTGGCAGCGTGGAGGGAGCGAATGTGGTTGAAGCGGTGGTTCAGCTCCCCCCAACGCGTGGTGCGGCTCCAGACCACCCAGGCGCAACCGTCGTCCACGGCGACAGCGGGGGTGAGATGGAACGAGCCGGTTGGCGCCGGTGAGACCAGGGCCGGTTCGCCCCAGGTCGCGCCCGCTGTCGCGTGACAGACAAAGACCTGATAGGCAGTGCCGTCCCACGCGGCCCAGGCGCACCACAACGCGCCGTCGGGGCCGGTGGCCAGGGTAGGTGACCAGGCGGACTGCCCAGCGGGGGAGAGCGATGTTGGTTCGGACCATTTGGGCGGGTTGTGTGTGGTCGTAGCAAGCGGCCGGTGGGCGGCCACGATGCGTGGGCGGGCCGCGGGACTGCTGCCGGCTTGCGGCCACTGCTGCCAGACTGCCCAGAGCCGCCCGGTGTGGTCTACGGCCGCTTGGGGGGCGAGGATGGCGCCAGCCGCCGCATGGATGACCTCATGGCGGCTGCCGGTTACGGCCGCCATGAGGCTGCATCCCTTGTCCCGCCGCGCGGCCCAGATCACGGCCGGCGTAGCCTGTTGTGGCAATGTCGCCAGGGCCGGCCCTTCGATGACGTGCCGGCTCTCGGCCAACTCGCGGCCGAGTGGCGCTGCCTGGTCGTCGAGGCGGGCCAGCGAGAGCGTGAACCGCGCTGCCGCCGAACGGCGGCGCCACTCGGTGCGGGACCGGCCGGAGCGCAGGGGCCATTCCTGGCGGGCATAGGACAGCAGGGACGGCTCCGGGTCGTGGCAGGCCGTCCACGCGAGCCAGGGGGCACTGTCGCTCCAGGCGAGAGCACCGGCCCAGCCGCCCGGTAGCGCCCGGCTATCAGGCCGTTCGGCAAGGGACGTGCTGCCTGAAGTCATTTCCATCTCTCGGCTGCCCTCCACGGCCTCTGAGGATACACCGAGCAGGGCGGTGAGAGGCACGTAAGCGCTGGGTATATTTGATTTTCATAACATGTAAATAGTGTGTATAGTATCGTATAGGGCCAACACCCCCTGCCGCTGGGCACTTTGGGATCGAATATGGCAAGCCGCGATGAGCGCAGGGCACCTATCTGGAGCGTGCCGGCACGAGTAAAATATCTCTACTTCAACTGCTTTGCTCTCCAACTCGGATGGGGCGCGTTCCTGGTAGTATGGGAGGGAGCAGTTTTTCGGACGCCGAGCCTCACGGCGGGGATTCTAGCGCTCTGGACCAACTTGGCACCGCTGGTCTTAACATCAGCGGCGCTTTCCGTATTGCTCGCGGAAGGAGTGGAGACGGCCATGGTGATTGCAGCCGATCTACAGAGATGGCTTGATGAGCGATGGGAGCGGAGGCAAGCCGAAGCACGCAAGCGGCAAGCCCAAGCACGTAGACAGCGTGTCCAAGCACGCGCCCAAGCTCGCGCCAGAGTACGTGCGGAGGGCCGCGCCGAGGGCCATGCCGAGGGCCGTAGAGAAGCTCTGGCGGCGGTGCAGGAGTGGAATGAGCGACGCTTGGGGGCCGAGGCCCGAGGGGAGCCGTTCAATGAGCCACCACCATCTATTGAGGTGGACCTAAACGGAACCCCTTGAGCGGTTACGGCAAAGAGCCAGCGGGAGAGTCACGCCGCACGGAGGCCATTCTTATCTGGATTAGGTTTCCAGGGCAGCCAAGGCGCGGGTGGCTGAGGCGGCCGAGTCGGGGGCGAACTGCACGCCATAGCGATAATGCAGCGTCAACTCGCCGGCAGCATTCCGGGCCAGCCGCCCGCGCACCCGAATCAGACGGCCCGTGATCGTCACGGACTCCTCGTCGCAGGCGGATTGTGCCGGCCAAACCGTCAGCCGAACCTCCGCACCTTCGCAGAGGTAGTGGGTGCTGGTGAACCGTAGCCCTTCGGCCGCTGCCGATGCTGGTGACTCGTCCGGGCCGGAGCGCAACCCGGCGCCGCCGAGACTGAGGTCAACGGCTTGGACATCCGCCAAGGTAGTGACGGTTCCCGTCGTCGGGGATACTACGGCGAGCTGGGCGCGGCCGGCCTGGTCTGCACTGAGGGGTACGCGGACGTGCCGACGCCGCTGGCCGCCGGGGGGAAGGGGATTGGGCTGGGTCATGGCGGGACCTCCTGTCCCTGACCACCAGAGTAGCTCCAGAAGCCACGGCACAGCATGGGGATTGTACCTCATGGGAACGGGACTCACCCCCGGCCCCCTCCCTAGCCCTCCCCCGGAGCAAGCACCAGGGGAGGGGACTTTTTCCGGCACTGAGGGGGGATCAGGAGTAGCCGTACTTTTGCAGGGCGTCGGGGTTCAGCTCGATGCCGAAGCCGGGGCGGTCCGGGAGCGTGTATACGCCGTCCACGACTTCAGGGCGGTGCAGGTACAGCTCATCCCAGAGGGGGTCGCGCTGCTTGTTGGGGAACACTTCGAGCACGTGCCCATTGGGCACGGCTGCGACGAGGTGGCCGTGGATTTGCGGGTCGTGGTGCGGCGCCATGAGTACGCCGTGGGCGGCGGCATAGGCGGCCACGCGCAGCCACTCGGTCGCGCCGCCGGCGCGGGTGGAGTCGAACTGCATGATCCGCACGCCGCCGTGCAGGATGAGGTCGCGGCACGCCCAGCGGTGCATCTCGCTTTCGCCGGAGGCCACGGGAATGTCGGTGGCGCGGGAGACCTCCCCCAAACCGAACACGCTGTCGTACCAGCGTAGCGGCTCTTCCAGCCAGCGCGGCGCAAACGGCTCGAACGCGCGGGCGGCGCGGATGGCCTCCGGCACATCGTAGGCGCTGTTGGCGTCGAGCATGATATCTACGGTTGGACCGACGGCCTCGCGCACGGCGCGTACCCGGTCTACGTCTATGTTCAGTGGTTGACCACCCACCTTCATCTTGACGGCGGTGAAGCCCAGTGCGGTGTAGGAGGTCATTTCGGCGACGAGCGCAGCAATAGCCGGCTCGCCCTCCGGCCCGTAGTAGCCACCGCTGGCGTAGGAGGGCACGCGCGGGTTGGAGCCTCCCAGCAACTTATAGACCGGGACGCCGAGGAGCTTGCCTTTGAGATCCCACAGCGCCAGGTCTACGCCGGCGATGGCAGCCATGAGCTGGGGCCGGGCGCCGGCGCCGAAGTGGGGCTGTCCGTGACTGCCCGATAGGGCCGCGCCGCGTCGGGAGTGGGCGTAGAGGAACAGCTCCTCCCAGATGGCACTGTGCTCCAGAGGGTTGCGTCCACGGAGCACGGGCGCGAATACGTCGGTCAGGATGGCGCTGATCTGCTCGAGGGGGCGGCCGTGGACCTCGCCGATCCCGACGACGCCGGTATCCGTCTCGATCTCGACGACGATTTCGGACGAGGTTTGATACGGCTCCAGGCTCATCCAGTATGGCCGCGACAGCTTGGCTGAGATCAACTGCACGCGCAGGTCGGTGATCTTCATAGTCTTCTTCTTACTCGTCTCCTCGTTGTGTTCGGCTCGCCGGGCGGACTGGGGCGCCGTTCATCAACGCCTGACCGCCCTCACCCCGGCCCTCTCCCACGGGGAGAGGGAGAGTCACTATGATCTTACCCCCGGTACAGGCGGCGGTGTATGCTCATCACCGAGCGGCGGGGCGGCGTGACCCGGCCGGAAGCCGTGAGCGTAGCCGGCCCGGCTTTAGGTGTCTATACGGATTTGGAGGGAGCACGATGATGTCCGAGAGCACAGGAACAGGCGGTCTGGCAACGCGGCGCTGCGTGCCGTGCAGAGGGGGAGTGCCACCGCTCACGCGGGCTGCCGCCGAACCATATCTGGCGGAGATCGGCAGTGCGTGGTCGCTGGCCGATGACGGCACGGCAATCACCCGTTCGATCACCTTCGGCAGCTTCACGCAGGCGATGCGCTTCATCAACGCGCTGGCCGACCTGGCGGAAGACGAGGGGCATCATCCCGATTTCTGCGTTTCGTACAAGCGCGTGGACCTGAGCGTGAGCACGCACGCTATCGGTGGTCTGTCCGAGAGCGATTTCATCCTAGCAGCGAAGACCAACCAATTGCTGAACGATCTTCGCAAACAGTAACACGTCTGGCCGGCGCTCTCGCTGCGGATTCGTTTGGGCTATGGTGTGCGATCGGGGGGATCGCGCGGCTCGACGGCTAGCTCCTGCGCTAGCCGCTGGCGGTAGTGGGCGACATCGGCATCCGAGAGATCGGGCAGGTCGTCGGGGGTGGCCTCCTGCGGAGACACAGGCAGCGCCGCTGGGGATGGCTGGGCCGACTGTGAACGCTGGCGTTGCCGCCAGAAGCCGACTGCGCCGGCCGCGCCCGCGAGCAGCACGATAACCGGCACCCACCAAGCGAGCAGTGAGAAGCCACGTCGCGGCGGCGCGTAGAGGATGGTGTCGCCGTACCGCTCGACAAAGAACTGAATGATCTCGGGGTCGGTGCGTCCGGCGGCTTGCTGCTCGCGGATCACCTCCCGCATTTGGGTCGCCAACTCAGCATTGGACTCGGCGACGGACTGGTGGTCACAGACCACGCAGCGCAACTGACTGGCGACGCGACGCACGTCGGCTTCGCTGCTCTGCCCGGCAACCAGCGGTGGACAGGCTAGCCAGAGGGCAACGAACGCTGCCACGGCAACCGCCGCCCGCCACCAGCGACGGTGGACGACGGCGGGCGGGTATTGACCGCGGGCGAGTCTCATTGCGCTGTCGGAGCGTGCTGCGAACATGCGGTGCATACCTCGCTGGTGCAGCCAAGGTCTACCACGCCGGGGGGCAGGGAAGCTACTCGGCGGGTCGGGAAAACCGCCTCATGGGTCTACTCTGGGGATCAGTGGCCCGTTGGCTGGCGGACGGGGTGGAACGAGGACCTCGCATGTAGGGCCGCTGGCCCGGTTGAGCCTCCGGTCAAGGGTTACCAGCGGGCAATCAAGCGCCTCGGCCACTGCCACGTACCAAGCATCGTAGCTGGTGAGATTGCCGCGCAACGCCCATACCCGATCGGCAAAGGGCGCGAACGGAAATAGCTCTACGTCGAGCCGCAGCAGACCACTGTGGGCAGTGGTGGCCTCTAGCCGTGAGATTTGGCCGGACCGCTCCAAGCGGCGCAGTATGTTGGTGACCTCAGCTAGGACCAATTCCGGACCGGCCAAGTTGCCCTCGGCGATTATGGATTCCGCCCACCCACCTTCTCGGCCGGAGTCGACCAAGGCCGCAACAAGCACCGACGCATCAACTACAACCGTCATGTCCGGTCGGCGTCACGCGCCCGCAAAATAGCAGCCGGTGGGATACGGGTTCCCGCCGCTTCTTTGCGACGACGCACTTCTTGGAGCCACGCGCCTATGGAGGGCCGCGACGCGATCCGTTCCAACTCGCAGCGGAGGAACTCCTGCATGGACTGGCGTTGGAGCGCGGCGCGCACGGCAAGCTCGTCGCGGACTTGCTCGGGGACACCTCTGATCGTAATCTGTACAGGCATGAAAGCATTATGACATTGCTGACAGCATTAAGCCAGCACTAGATGCCCACCACCTGGATGGCCGGTCATTTCGATGAGTGACGGCGCGTTCCCGGCGCCGGCTGTGTTCAGCTAGTTTCGGTGCGCCGTACTACTGCGATGATGTGGGTACCGCCGTCCAGCACCCCCGGCTCTTGACACACGGCGACTTCCCATTGCAGAAACGCCGCCCACTGGTCGGCGTCGGCCATGATCTCCTGCAAGGCGTCCTCATTGCGGATCGCCAGGAAGTTTGCGGCCGTTGCCGTCGCGATGGTGCAGGGGTGTCGCCGGAGGAGGCGCTTTAGCTCGGCCCAGCGGTAGTAGTGGAACCGATGTCCTTCAGCGAGCGGGCTGATCTGGTCGCCGGTAGCAATGATGTCGTGCAGCATGTCCGCGCCGTGGTCTCGCGCCACGTCAAGGGCCTCCCGCAAGAACCGCCGTAGGGTCCCGGCGAGAGACATCACACTAAGTAGGATATAGCCGCCTGGCTTGGTGACGCGCAGCAGCTCACTCAGGGCGTCATCGGCCCGCTCGAACACGTAACTCAGCGGTCCGCCATAGCAGACCACGGCATCGAACCGGCCCGGAGGAAACCGCGAGAGATCGGCAACGTCCGCAAGGACGTGGTCCGCTACGCTGGATTCGTGCCCAGCTTCCCTAACCTTCACCCGGTTCAACTCAAGCTGTCGTGGTGAAATATCGGCGACGGTGACGGTTGCGCCGAGCTTCGCCAACTCGATGGTAAAGCGGCCCGGACCAGCGCCGACATCGAGAACGTGATCGCCGGCCTGAATGTACCGCTCCAAGTAGCGACGGTGCATATAGAAGTTGACGCGATTGGCGGGACCGAGATCGAATCGCTCCCACTCCCGCTCGCCATAGGCGTCATAGAAGGCCCGGATTTGATCGGGATCGTATCGGGGGGTCATCATCACCTGCGTCTAGCCACGCCACCAAGCCGGCATTCCGGGTCGCGGCCTCACGATGACCGTACCACGACGCTGGCGGCTGCACGGTCATAGATGGTACGTTGAGAGCCGACAAAGAGCGACGCCAGATACCAGCCGGCCCAGAGCAGGGAGAGGGCAAAGCCGAGCCAATGGACGGTCGTGGGCTGTGGTGATTCCAGGGGCCAGCCTTCAACATGCCACAGGACCGTATGCGCCAACTCCCAAGGTGTGAACTTGAGCGCCGCGCGTAGCAGAGTACGCCGGAACGAGAGCCGGCCGCCGGCGCCGTGCGGCGCTACGCGGAGTTTAAGAGCCCGTTTGCCCAGAGTGCCTTGCCATGGCAACGCCTCACTGACCGCGAAATACAGTATGACCGGCAGAGTCAGAGCGACGAACACGAAGGGTTGGCCCAGGGCCGGGTTGCCTGACAGCGCGAAGTCCAGCCTCTGACCCGCGCTGGAGGCGACGCTGGCGCCGGTGAGGAGCGCGACGTAGGCGGCGATGGCCAGGTAGTCAACGAGGTAGGCGGCGACGCGCCGCCAGCCGGTCGCCGGAGTTGCTGGGTGCATCGCCTTGGCTCCAGGATAATCCCACAGGCGCCACTAGCCACTGATCGCGGTGGTGAGCAGCGGCTGGATGAACGGCCAGACAAATAGCAGCGCGGCGCTCCACACCAGCGCCCAGAGGATGACGAGCAGCTTCAGTACGATATGCCAAGGTGAGAAGATGGCGAGGAGGGCTCCGAGCGGCGGAAGAAACAGCAGGAGCAGGAGCACCAGCCCGCTGTTGCGCCACCAAGCGACGGGCTGCGGCGTGGACACCACCACCTACTCCAGCTTATTGCGGTCGGTGGAACATACGTGCTCCGGCCCTCACCCCGGCCCTCTCCCCCTGGGAGAGGGCGCCTGGATTGCGGCTTGCGCCGCAATGGCGGGGAGGCCGGCCACTGACCATTAGCACGGGGGGCCGCCGACATTGCGGGCGATGCCGCCGCGGTCCGCTGCCGGCTCGTGCTCTTCATGCCCGCCACCGTGCTGCTCGTGACCGTGCGCCGCCGCGGCGTGGTCATCGTGCTTGGCGTGGTGCTCGCGGTGGCCGCCACCGTGGCCGGCATGGTCGGCGTGGTCCTTGTGACCGCCACCGCCGCCCTCGGCGTGCGTATCTTCGCCACGCACGATTTGGACGGCGTGGGGGAGCACTTCGATGATGGCATCGAGGTTTTCTTGGATCGCCTTGGGATTGCCGGGCAGGTTGATGATGAGCGTCTTGCCGCGGACACCGGCAGCGGCGCGGGTGAGCATGGCGTAAGGGGTGACGCGCAGGCTCTCGAACAGCATGGCCATGGAGAACGCCGGCACGGCGCGGTCAATGACCGCGTGGGTGGCTTCGGGCGTGACGTCGCTCGGCGCCAGCCCGGTGCCGCCGGTGGTGAGGATCAGATCAAGGCGTTCGTCGTCGGCCCAGGCGATCAAGGTGGACGAAATCTGCTCCCGGTCGTCGGGAACGACCTTGTATTGGGTCACCTTGGCGCCGGGGATACGGTCGAGCACCAGATTGTGGACGGTGGGGCCGCCGACATCGGCTCGTTCGCCGCGGGCGCCGCGATCACTACAGGTCAAGACGCCGACGGCGACGCCGGAGCGCTGCTCGCCGTGACCGTGCCGGTGTCCTTTGTGGGCGTGTTCTCCAGCCATGCTTTCCTTCTCCCTCCCGGTCGAGTACACGTGCTGCGGATGAATAACAGGATTGAGGGGCACGTAACATGATACCCTGCAAGCCTACCGCGTGCGATGATAGGTCGCGTCTGTGCTATGCGATAGGGTGCGATGAGGCGCAGGCACGGCGCGGGGCAGCCCTCACCCCGACCATCTCCCATGGGGAGAGGGGGTGGATTCCCGCTGGCGCGGGAATGACGGAGAGGGCAGGAATGACCGGGTAACGGTGACGAACACACCGGTACTAACACAGGGGGAACGCAGGGAGATGATTCGAGCGCAACTGGTCGGGGCGACGGGCTACGGTGGCCTGGGTATGGTGGAGCTACTGGTGGGGCACCCGGAGATCGAATTGGTCTCGCTGCTGGCCAAGAACGACGTGGGACAGCCCATCAGTGCTTTTTTTCCGCACCTGAGCGGACTTTGTGACCTGCGCGTCGAGGAGGCCACGCCGGAGCGCGTTGGCCGGGACGTGGACCTGGTGATTTGTGCGACGCCGGACCGGATCGGGATGGGCTATGCGCCGGCGCTGGTGGACGCGGGCGTGGCGGTGCTCGACTACAGCGGCGACTTCCGCTTTCGGAACGCCGGCGAGTACGAGCGCTACGCCAGCCGGCAGCCGTCGGTGGCCGGGCGGCCGCACACCTGCCCGGAGCTACTGTCGCGAGCGGCCTACGGCATTCCGGAACTGTTCCGGGATGACGTGGCCGGCGCGCGGCTGGTGGGTAATCCCGGCTGCTTTGCAGTGGCGATCATCCTGGCGCTGGCGCCGGCGCTGCAAAGCGGGGTCATCGAGCCGCAGTCGGTCATCTGCGACGGCAAGACGGGTATCTCCGGGGCCGGCAAGAAGCCGGGGGCGCTGTACCACTTTCCCGATGCCAATGATAACGTGACTGCCTACCGGATCGCGGCCCACCAGCACGCGGTAGAAGCGATGATCGCGTTGGAGCGGTGGTGTGGCAGCGCGAGCCGGATCACATTTGTCCCGCATCTCGTGCCGATCACGCGGGGGATTCTCTGCACGACGTATGCGACCCTCAGCGGCGACCACACCCTCGAACGGATCCATGGGCTGTACCAGGCCATGTACGCTGGCGAGCCGTTCGTGCGGGTGCTGCCGCTCGGTGTGGCGCCGGGAGTGAAGACGGTGGCCGGCAGCAACCTGTGCAACATCTCGCTGGCGTTGGATGGCGAGAATGGCCGGCTCATCGTGATCTCGGCGATTGACAACTTGCTGAAGGGGCAAGCCGGGATGGCGTTGCAAAACGCGAACGTGATGTTCGGTTTGCCGGAGACGCTGGGACTCGAACGAGTGCCGGTCTACCCGTGAAGTGGGTGGCGGGTTGGATCTACCCCCCTGACAGGCCAAAGCCGCACGGATGGCGACAGGTCGCTGTGAGGAAGGGGGTGTTTCCCTCATCCCGGCCCTCTCCCAGGGGGAGAGGGGGTTGGATTCCCGCTTGCGCGGGAATGACCGGGAAATTCCATAGTGACTAGGTAGGACGACAGATGTTCGATAGACCGCCGCGGGCCGTCCTGCTCGATGCCGGCGAAACGCTGCTCTACGCTCCACAGGCGGACGCCATCATCGCTGAGATGGTCGCTGGGGAAACGGAAGCGGCGCATACGACGACGGAGTTGCGGGCGGCCTGGAATAGCGTCGAGCCGGCGGCGCAGGCGCGGATTGAGGCCGGCGAGCGCCCCACACTCTCCAAGGAGCAGTCGCAGCACTTCTGGTTCTGGTTCTACGGTCGGTTCCTGGCCAGGCTCGGCGTGCCGCCGGAGCGCCACGAGATGCTGGCAGCGGCATTCTACGAGCGGTTCATCACGCTGGATACCTGGGACCTGTACGAGGATAGCCGGCCGTGCCTGGAGCGGCTGCGCCGAGCCGGCGCGACGCTGGTGCTGGTGTCCAACTGGGAGAGCTGGTTGGAGCCGCTGCTGCACCACCGGCGGATTCACCACTACTTCGACGTCTTGGCAATCTCCGGGCAGGTCGGCGCCGAGAAGCCCGATGCGGCGATCTTCCATACGGCGCTGGAGCAGAGCGGTGTCACCGCCGAGGAAGCGGTCCACATCGGCGACAGCATCACGAGCGACGTGGAGGGCGCGCAGGCCGTCGGTATCCGGCCGGTGCTGCTGGATCGTGCCGGCGCGCTTACACCGCCGCGCGGTGTGCCGGTTTTACGCACACTCAGCGAGCTGCCGGCGCTGTTGGGGCTGGCATAGAGCCGATAGCTATGGTCGCATGAAACTATCGCTACGGGTGCTGGTGGCAGTCGGCATTGCCGTAGCGATGGGGCTGATCGTGACCGCTGCGGCCTGGTCACCGCGGTCTATTTGCGTAGGCGAAAGGCGCGGCTTGAGGTCAATCCAGGCCAAATGCATGGCAAATGGGAGATAGGGGATTTGTTTGTAGTATAACATATACATGCTAGAGACGAACCGGCGGCGTATCCGGCAGCGGTTAGCCCGTGAGGGCTGGTACCTGGACCGGCACGGCGCCAGCCACGACATTTACCGCCATCCGCAACAACGCGAAGCCCGGATTGTCCTTCCCCGTCACCGGACCGTTTCGCGGGGAGTAGCCCGCCAGATTGCCAGAACTGCTGGCTGGGAAGAGCGCTAGGGAGGTCCTATGGTCCAGTATCCAGCTCTACTTGATGGTGAAGCCGGCGCGTATGGAGTGGTCTTCCCTGACTTGCCAGGGTGTGTGGCGATGGGCACGACGGTAGATGAAGCGTTGCGCCATGCCGCGGCGGCATTGCATGACTATGTGGCCTCGTTAGCGGAAGATGGTATCCCGGTTGCTCCCCCGCGGGATCCCGCCGAAGTTGCCATTGCGCCCGGCGAGAGCCTGGTGTTGGTGCCGTTGGTCCGGCGCCCGGCCATAGCTTGGTTAGCCCGGCAGTTGGCACAGTTGGCGTGAACCGCCGGACCCGTGAGGAACGCGCCCGGCTCTCAAACTGAGATACTACCACCTGATGACACTATCGCTGCGGGTGCTGGCGGCAGTTGGTATTGCGACCGTGTTGGGGCTGTTCGTGAACGCTGTGGCCTGGTCACGCGCTCCGAGCCAGGGCAGCCCGACGGCCACGCGGGCAGCGCTCTCCTCGCCAGCGCCGGGCGTCACGCCGACGCCGACGGCCGGGCCGGCTGTCGCTACGGGCACGCCGGCGGCAACGCACACCGCCGTTGCGACGGTCGAAGTGCCCGGTGCCGTCACTTTGTCGAACGGCCGGTTCTTCCCACTGCCGGAGGGGACGCCGTATCGGGGATTTGCGGTGCTCGACGAGCAGGGCGGTCCGGCGTTCGCCACGGCCTATCACCAGAATGGTGGGCATGTCGCCCTCGGCCGACCGGTCTCGCGGTCGTTCCAACTGACCGACGGCGCGATCTATCAACTCTTCGCCCACGGCTTGCTCCACTGGCAACCCGGCACACCGGCCGCGGAAGTAACGCCGGTGGATTTGCTGGCGTTCGTCACGCTGCACGGTCTGGAGGGCCAACTCTGGTGGCTGGGTGTGCCGCGGCGAGCGCCGCCGTGGGACGAGCGCCTTACGCCTACGCCAGCGCCGAGCGTGCGCCTCGAATGGCTGACCGAACCGGCCATCGCCGCCCACTATCGCGGACCGGTGCCGGCCGACGGGCAGGAGAGCGCGGACGGCGAGCAGGCACCCGTACCGGCGGGGCTGCCCCTCTACGGCTGGCCGGAGTCGCGGCCGGAGCATCTCGGCGCCTATATCGCCCAGCGATTTGAGCGCGCCGTCCTGATCGTGTGGGTGACGCCGCCGGCCGATGGCCCGGCCGCGGGGACGGTGGGGGTGCTGCCGCTCGGCCCGCTGGTGGCGCGCACCTCCGTCTTCCGGGGCTTGGCCACCACGCCGGATACGCTGGTCGGGGGACGTCTGGTCACCCGCGCGCCGCGGCCGGCGCTCGATTGGCCGGTACTGCCGACACCGACCCCGACGGCCGTGCCACCGACGGCAACGGCGACGGCAACACTGGAGCCGGCTACCGTGGCGGCGGGGGCCGTATTGCGGATCGTCACGGTCTTCAACGAGGGGCGGCAGGAGCACGTGGTCATCACCAACGAGGGCAGCCAGGCGCAGAACTTGCAAGGGTGGGTGCTGGAGAGCGCGCCAGGTGGAACGCAGCGCTATACCTTCCCAGACGTGACGCTCGCGGCGGGCGCAACATTGCGCGTCCACAGTGGACGGGGGAGCACCGCGGCGGCCGCGCCGCCCACGGACCTGGCATGGACCGGGCGGAATGTCTGGAATAATGCCGGCGATACGGCGGTCCTGTTCGACCCGACCGGGCGGGAGGTCAGCCGGTTCAGCTACTAGGTTAATATTGCCGGGTTGGCTGGCGGGTTAGACCTAACCCCCGGTCGCCGCGCGGCGACCGGGGGGCTGGAGTGAGGGAGGTCTTGGCCTCACCCCCCGGCCCCCTCTCCACATGGTGGAGAGGGGGAGTGGGTTTCCGCAGGCATGGGAATGACGGATGGGGGTGATTTTCAGGGCAATGACCGGGGTTGGTGAATGCGATGCCTGCTCGTGAGCGCCTCGATCGGTTGCTGGTCTCTCGCGGCCTGGTGCCCAGCCGGGAGCAGGCGCAACGCTTGATTTACGCCGGTGAGGTGCGGGTTGGCGACGCCGTCGGCCGGGCGCCGGCCCAGCTTGTATCGCCGACGGCCGATCTCGAGGTGCGGCGGCCGCTGCCGTTCGTCAGCCGGGGTGGCGAGAAGCTGGCGCACGCGCTCGACGTGTTCGCGGTGGACGTTGCCGGGTGGGTATGCCTGGACGTGGGCGCCTCGACCGGGGGGTTTACGGACGCGCTGCTCCAGCGTGGCGCCGCCCGCGTATACGCGCTCGACGTAGGACGCGCCCAACTGGCCTGGAAGCTGCGCCAGGATCGGCGGGTGGTGGTGATGGAGGGTGTGAACGCGCGGTACATGGAGCCGCTGCCAGAGCCGGTTGATCTCGTCACCGTTGACGTGGCCTTCATCTCGCTGGCGAAAGTGCTGCCGGCGGTGCTGCGGTCGTTGCGGCCGGAAGGTCTGCTGCTGGCGCTGGTGAAGCCGCAGTTCGAGGCCGGACCGGATTTGGTCGGGCGCGGCGGGGTGGTGCGCGACCCGGCCATTCATCGGGCGGTGCTCGCTGACGTGCTGGCGACGCTGCCGCAGCTTGGCCACACGCCGGTCGGGCTGACGCCCTCGCCGCTGCGCGGGCCGGCGGGCAACGTGGAGTTCTTCGTGCTCGCCGAGGGGCCGGAGCCGGTCGCGCCGCGCCCGGCGCTCGCGGTGGACGACGCCATTACCCGTGCCCTGGCGGCAGCGGAGCGCGTGCCGGCTAGAAAGCGTGGATCAGCTCGGTCTCGTAATCGGTGAGCACGGCGTCGCGGTGCCGCTCGGCGTAATCGGCGACCTTGGCCAGCACGGCGTCGGCATGTTGACCGTCCGACGAGACACAGACGCAGCCCAGGACAGCCGATTGCCAGAGGTCCTGATCTTCGATTTCCGCTACGGCGACGCGGAACTTCTGACGGAGCTGCTGGGCGAGGGAACGGATGATCCGGCGCTTCGCTTTGAGCGAGTCGCTGGCCGGGAGGTGGAAGACGAGGCGCACGACGCCGATAATCATGAGTCTATGTTGCGAGCCGGTGGTTGGTATCCACTCCTCACCCTGTGATGGGCCAAAGCCGCACGGATAGGGCCAGGTGTGGTGCGGCTTTGGCCCATCCCCCGGCTACCCTCTCCCCAGCCCTCTCCCAGAGGGAGAGGGGGATGGCGGCGGAGACGGGCGGGGGTGAGGCAAGCGGAAACTGCTCAATCATAGCCGATCAGCCGGGCGCGGGAGATGCTATACTTGCCGTTTGGTGCGCGTTGGCCCCCTGGTGACCATCACCCCGGCCTTCTCCCAGTGGGAGAGGGGAATGGTGGAGGCGGACAGGGGAGAGATGGTTGCCGTGTCGGAGTATTGAGAAGGACCGGAGCTTATGGTTACCAGTGTGGATGTGCTGTGCAAAGAGTATGAAAAGGCAGACGTGCCTGAGTTCGGAGCGGGCGATACGGTGCGGGTTCACGTGCGGGTCGTGGAAGGCAACCGCGAGCGTATCCAGGTCTTCGAGGGCGCTGTGATCCGCTATCGCGGTGGCGGCAGCGGGACCAACTTCACGGTGCGCCGGGTTGCGTCGCACGGGATCGGTGTCGAGCGCATGTTCCTGCTGCACTCGCCCCGTGTCGAGCGCATCGAAGTGGTACGGAGGGGCAAGGTCCGCCGCGCCCAACTGTATTACTTGCGGGGGCGGACCGGACGGGCGGCGCGGATCAAGGAGCGCCGGCGTCCCGGCCAGCGGCAGCCCGCCGCGGCCGGATAATCCTCACGCGGGTACCTCTGCCGTTTCCACGCCGTCCGCCGCTTTCTGCTGCCCGGCCAGTTGCGCGTACACGCGCGTGCTCGTGGGGCTGGCGTGCCCGAGGTCGGCTTGCACCTGGGTAAGGTCGGAACTCCGGCGGACCATCCCGGTCGCAGCGGTGTGGCGGAGGGTGCGGGGGTTGACTACGGCCTCGACACCGGCGGCGCGGGCGATGGCCTTGACGATGAGCCAAAACCCCTGGCGGCTCAAGCGCCCGCCGCGATGATTGAGGAAGAGCGCCGTTTCGTCGGTATTACGCGCCAGGCGTGGCCGCCCCTCATCAAGATAGAGGCGGAGGACGGCGGCAACGTCCTCGTCAAACCGTAACTGCGTATCCTTTCGCCGCGACCGCACGCAGGTGACGGTGTGGGTCTCCAAGTCAAGGTGCGTAACGTCCAGCGCGACCATCTCGGAGGCGCGGAGGCCGGCGGTGCAGAGCAGGGCCAGCATGGCCTGATCGCGGGAGGCCTCGGGGCCGGCACCGTCGCCGGCTGCGGCGAGGAGCGCCTGGAGGTCGGTGGCGGCCACCGTCTGTGGGGGGGCGTGGTCAACCTGCGGGCCAGTCAGGGCAGCCGCCGGGTTGCTGGGGATGATGCCTTCGCGGGCGAGGTAGCCGAAGAACGACTTGACCGCCGCCAGCTTGCGGGCCTGCGAGGCCAGCGCCAAGTCGCGCTCGCGCAGCCACTGGCGGAACTCCAGCAAGGTGGCCGGCTCGATCTCCCACGACGTGGCGCCTTGCTCGACGACAAAGCTGCGGAACTGGGTCAGATCGCGGCGGTAGGCGGCCAAGGTGTTACGGGAGAAGGGGCGGCCGTTGCGGCCTTTGACTTGGTTGAGGAACTGGGTAATGACTGTGTCCATCGTTGCTTCTCTACACGGACTGGCGTTGCCCGGCTGATGCACCGCCGCAGTCCGGAGAGCGACGGGCACATTACGGGACGATGAGTGCGACCAAGACCTGCGCGAGGCGCCTTAACTCGGCGACCGCGATGTGCTCGTCGGTGCTGTGAATGGCCTCGTAGCCAACACCGAGGTTCACGGTCACGATCCCGCGCTCGTTGAAGACGCTGGCGTCACTGCCGCCGCCGGTTGCGTGCATGCTCGGTTCGAGACCAGTGCGACGAATGGCTGCCGCGAGCGACTGTACGAGCGGATGAGCCTCCGAGATATTGAACGTTCGATAGAGCGTGCTGACCTCGACATCGGCTTGGGCGCCGGCCGCGGCCGCGGCGTCTTCCAAGGCGGTGACCATGTGGCGCACCTGGGACTCCACCTTGGCGGGGTCGTGGCTGCGGGTTTCGCCGGTGACGGTCACGCGCTCCGGGACGACGTTCATCGCGGAGCCGCCGGAGATCAGGCCGATATTGGCAGTGGTTTCGGCGTCGAGGCGGCCGAGACGCATGGCGGCGATGGCTTGCGAGGCCACGACAATGGCGCTGATACCGGTTTCGGGGGCAACGCCGGCGTGGGCCGCCTTCCCGATGATGGTGGCGTCTATGCGGTCATGCTGCGGGGCGCTGTTGATGATGGTGCCCACCGCCCCGGCGCTGTCGAGGACGACCGCCGTGCTGCTGCGTAGCGTGCTCATGTCGAGGGCACGGGCGCCCATCAACCCTACCTCTTCGCTGACGGTGAAGACGACTTCTATCGGGCGCATGGGCTGACCGCTCGCGCGGGCGGTCCGGAGGGCTTCGAGAATGGCGGCGACGCCGGCCTTGTCATCGGCGCCCAGGACCGTCGTGCCGTCGCTGCGGATCACGCCGGCGTCCAACTGCGGGCGGACGCCGCGGCCCGGCTCGACGGTGTCGAGGTGGGCGCTGAGGATGATCGGCTCGGTCGCGGCAGCGCCGTCCAGCCGGCCGATGACGTTGTGCTTGGCGTCGGTCGTGACCGTGCAGCCGAGGTCGCGCAGGTGCTGGGCGACGACTGCGCTAATGGCAGCCTCCTCGCCGGAGGGGCTATCAATGCTGGCGAGGGAACAGAAGGTCTCGACGAGTCGCGCTTCGTGGACGGCGCTCGTTGGCGCTCGGTTAGCCATCGCGTCACTCCTGTAGACAGTGGGCATTATAGCTGCGGCGGGGCGGGCCGCGTCCCCCGCCGCCTGGCCTCACCCCCTCCGAACGGCCCTGGATTCCGGCTTTCGCCGGAATGACAAGGGGCGATTTGGCCCCACCCCCCGGAATGGCGAGCGCCCCGGCACGAAATACCTCCAGTTGTGCGGGGGAGTGGCTCCCCTATGGTCCCCCCGCTGCGGCGGGGAGACGGGGCAAGACGAACCGGCGGGTGCCTAGCCTCCCAAGGCCCCCGCCGTGGGGGGGGCACTCCGAACGGATCAGTGTATTAGAGATATGACAAGGCCCCCGCCGTGTGGGGGGACGGGCGCAACATGTTGCGCCCCTACGGCTTCACCCGTACCTACCCCAGTCAGGGGAGAGAGACAGAGTGATGGTTTCGGCTGTGGGGGGCGTGCTACGCGCCGCCGCCCAAGCGATCGTAGGCCCAGCCCAGCAACCGCTCGGTTTCTTCCCAGCCGATGCACGGGTCGGTGATGGAGACGCCGTATTGGAGCTGGGAGATGTCGCCGTTGATCTGCTGGCTGCCCGGGTTGATGTTGCTTTCGAGCATGACGCCAATGATCTCGCTGTTGCCAGCGAGTCGCTGGCCGACGACGCTCTCGAAGGCGATGTGCATCTTGGTGTAGTCCTTGTCGCAGTTGCCGTGGCTACAGTCAACGACCAGGTGAGCGGGGGCACCGCCCTCCCGGAGCTGCTGGCGCACCAAGGCAATCGCCTCAGGATCGTAGTTCGAGCCGCCGTTGGCACCGCGTAGCACGAGGTGTCCGTATGGATTGCCCGTCGTATGCACTACCGCCGTCCTGCCCGACTGGTCAATACCCAGGAATCCGTGCCTGGCTTGCGCCGATACGATCGCGTCCACGGCGATCTTGGTGCTGCCGTCGGTACTGTTCTTGAATCCCACCGGCATGCTTAACCCACTGGCCATCTGCCGGTGGGTCTGGCTCTCGGTGGTGCGCGCGCCGATGGCAACCCAGCAGACGAGGTCGGCGAGGTGCTGCGGGACGATCGGGTCGAGGAACTCGGTCGCCGTGGGCAGGCCCATCTCCGCGATGGCGAGCAACAGTCTTCTGCCTCGTTCAAGGCCGGTCGAGATATCAAAGGTATCGTTGAGGTGGGGGTCGTAGATGAGGCCCTTCCAGCCGACAGTCGTGCGCGGCTTTTCAAAGTAGACGCGCATCGCGACGAGCAGCCTGTCGGCGTAGCGCCTGCCGACCTCGGCCAACTTTTCGGCGTATTCGAGGGCGGCGGTCTCGTCGTGGATCGAGCACGGACCGGTGATGACGAGGAACCGTGAGTCCCGACCGTCGAGGATGGCCTGGATGTCCCGCCGGCCCGCTACAACTGTCCGCTCGGCCGCGGGGGTGGATGGCAGCTTTTCGAGGAGGTCCGCAGGTGCTATCAGCTGCTCCGTTCTGAGGACATTCACGTCCCTGGTCTTGGTTTCCGGCATTCGTATGCTCCTTCCGGCTTGGGATATTCCGACCGCCTCCGTTGAAGCCTGTTCCGGCTAACTGAACTCTGGTGCTGCCGTTTGCTGCACAGCCGGGGCATCAGGAGACGCGGTAGCGCTCGATAGCGGTTTCGTCTACGTCCAAGCCGAGGCCCGGACCTTGGGGAATCTCTATCACCGTGCCCTCGATTTGGAACGGCGATCCGCCGTTGAGTAGCCGCTCCAACGGCGCCCATTGCTCCCAGGGCAGTAGCGGCGGCACGGTAATGGCCAACTCCAGCAGGCGGCAGTTGGGGAGGGCGCCGACGACTTGTAGCCAGCCGGCCAGGCCGAGGCCGTGGGTGCCGTGGGGGATGCAGGGAATGCCGAAGCCCTCGGCCAACGCGCTGATCTTGCGCAGGGTGAGGATACCGCCACAGGTGTACGTGTCGGGCTGCACGATGTCGAAGGAGCGGGCGGCGAGATAGCGGGCGAACTTGTCCAAGCCGCGGTCCCCTTCGCCGCCGGTGATCGGAATGTCTACGGCGGCGGCCAGCCGCGCCGGGGACTCGACATCGCTGCGGTCAAAACACTCTTCCAGCCAGGTGCCGTCGGCCTGCTCGAAAGCGCGCGCCACGCGATAGGCCGTCTCGTAGTCCCACACCGTACCGGGCGCATGGGCCGTGCGGTCCAGCATCAACTCGACCGTCTCGCGGCCGCCGACGCGCTGGCGGACCGCTTGCGCCACGGCGACATCGTCGAGTGGGTCGGGGCGCCAGACGCGGTACTTGATGGCCGTAAAGCCGTGCGCGACATAGCGGGCAATGTCGTCTACCTGGCGCTCCGGGGGTACGTCGGATTGATCGGCCGCGCCGGGCCACACGCAGGTCAGGTAGACCGGGATGTGCTCGCGCGCCCCGCCGAGCAGCTTGGATACCGGTAGGCCGGCGGCCTTGCCGGCGATGTCCCACAGCGCGTGCTCGACGGCCGGCCACTCCAGGAGGCTAGGATCACGCTGGAGGTGCTGCTCGATGGCGAGAGGGTCTTGGCCGACGAGCACGGGAGCGATGGTGTCAGTGGTGGCGGCCCCGGCAGCACCGACGCCGTGAAAAGCGTAGCCGATAATGCCCGCGTCGGTCCGCACGCGGGTCACGCCGGTGGTGGTGATGGCGCCCAGGGACTGCTCCTCTTCCGAGGCGGGCAGCTGCAGGTCGAAGGATTCGACGGCCGTAATCTTCATCACTATGACCTCACGGGGCTACGGCTGCCTCGCCGGCGTGCTCACGGATCCACGCCAGGAGGGGTACATCCTCGTCGCTCGGTGAGGTGTAGCCAAAGCCGCCGGTGCTGGCGCCGAGCAGCTGCCGGCGGATGGGATCGCAGCGGTCCATGAACCGGAGGGAAGCGGTCATATCGTCGCGGGGGCGGAGCCAACGGTAGCTATAGCCGTAGAACAGCACCTTGCGGGCCACGTCGGAGATATTTTCGCTGGCCGAGTGCCAGATGCGTCGGTCGAAGAGGACCGCGGTGCCGGGCGCAACCTGTACGGCAACGGCTTCGTCATCGCTCATCTTCCCAGCGGTCCGGGTGCGGAGGTGGCTGCCCGGCGCGACGTAGAGGTTGGCCCGTCCCAACTCGCGGGTGTCGGTGAGGAAGAAGGCGACCTTCAGCGAAATGCGCGGCTGGGGGTCGGATTCCAACTCTTTGTTCAGGCGATCGGAGTCCTGGTGCAGCCGCAACTCGATCTCCGACGGCCGCTCTTCCGGCGGCATCACCGGGGAGGTGGGCATGTGCGAGTGATAGAGCTGGATATTCCAGCCGAGCAGGCCCCAGACCTTGGGAAAGGTCGTGGGCCAATCCAGCAACTCCAGAAACAGTTCGTCGTAGCCCACAAAGTCAAGGATGTTGACCCGTTCATAAGGCCCGTGCCCGTGCTCGGAGCGGTATTCCGCGTCAACCCGGTCTACCACCGCAGTGAGCCGCTGCACGAGGCCGTCCGGTATGGCGTTTTCGACGATGAGATAGCCGTCACGTTCGAACGTGAGGCGTTCGTCGTCGGTGAGGCGGTATTGCAAGCTGGATGCGTCCATGCTTCTTCCTCCTCCGGGATCGCGCGAGCAGTGGTGTACCATTCCTGAGCCGGGGATGTCGTGCCGGGCGAAATACGTCGCTACAGGATAACGCAGATCGGAACGGCTCGCATGATCGTGGACAAGGGCTGGGGCAAGACGGGATGAGGGGGAAGCGGGATTAAGACGATATGGCACCGAACAATACTCGCAACATGGGAGATGGGGCAAGGATGGCTCCGAAAGTGGGATCGCCCAGTATTGGCATCAGAGGCGAGTCTGCCAAGGTGAGACCGGTCAACGCCGGGGGGCGAATAAACCGCCAGGGGTAAGCCTAAGCAGACCAAGGGAGGAGAGAAGGCCACGGCTATTCCGTCAGCGCAGGTGGCTCAGGATGGGGTATTCGCTTGGCTGGTGGGAGCTTGCCGCCTAGGGGCTTCCGGGGGCCACAGGTCGGACTTGGGATGAATATGCTTGGAACTGCGCCGCTCGCTAAGAATGACCGGTCTTCTCCTGCTCGTCATCGGATGCACTCCTCCCATTACTGAGGAGTCCGAGCGGTAGACGCTAGGCATAATAATCAAAGACTGTGGTCTGTCCCATCCGAGCAGGACTTGAATTGCGGCTTGCGCCGGAATGACGGGTGAGCGGCTGGATATGATGTGCGGTCGGCTCCCTCGCTTTATTGCTGGCGATGGAGCGGGGGCCGGGGGAGGCTACCGGTCGTGAGGAGGGGTGGATGGCTGGGGGAGTGAGGTCGGAGGCGATCCATGACGTGCGGGTGGATCGGGATGTGCCGGTGCCGATGCGGGACGGGGCGATCTTGCGGGCGGACGTACACAGGCCGCGGGCGGCGGGGCGGTATCCCGTGATCCTGGAGCGGGTGGGGTATGAGCTGGTGGCGCGCTGCACCGCCAACGGGGAGTTCTTCGCGCGGCACGGCTACGTGTTTGTCGGGCAGAGCGTGCGGGGGCGGTTCGCGTCGGGCGGGCGGTTCGATCCGATGCGCGACGACGCCTGGGGCGCGCACCCGGACGGGTACGACTCGGTGGAGTGGGCAGCGGTGCAGCCGTGGTCGGATGGCAACGTCGGGATGGCGGACGGTTCGTATTCGGGCCTGACCCAGTATCTTGTTGCGCCCACGCGACCGCCGCATCTGAAGGCGCTGTTTGCGCGGCAGGCCGATACGGGCTGGTACGGCGGACACAACTACCGGGGCGGCGCGCATGACCTCTACCGGCGACGCAAATGGTCGTTCGAGCAGGTGCTGATCCAATTGGAGCATCGGACGGCACCGCCGGGCGTGGAGGCGGCTCGCGAGCGGCTGCGGCGGGGGCTGGACGACTTCGAGCGGTGGTACTGGCACCTGCCACTGAAGTCATGTCCGCCGCTGGAGGGACTGGCCGACTGGTACTTCGAGATTCTCGACCATCCGGAGCACGGGCCGTACTGGGAGCCGATGAATATCGTCCCACACTTCGGCGAGATTGACGTGCCGATCTTCCATCTGGGGGGCTGGTTCGACATGTTCATCAGCGGCACGCTGCGGATGTTTCAAGGTGTGCGGGAACAGGGACGGACGGAGGCCTGTCGCGCGGCGCAGCGGGTGGTGATCGGCCCGTGGCAGCACGGGCAGGCGAACATTGGCCAGCAGCAGACGGGCGAGGTGGATTTCGGGCCGGCGGCGGCGTTCGATCAGAACGAGTATTGGCTGCGGTGGTACGACTATTGGCTCAAGGGTGTGGATACGGGGATCATGGATTTGCCGCCGGTGCGGGTGTTCCTGATGGGCGCCAACCGCTGGCTCGACCTGGCGGCGTGGCCACCGCCGGACGTGACCTATCGGCCGATCTACTTCCGGGCCGGTGCCGGGCAGACTGAGGCTTCGCTGAATAACGGCGGGCTGACATTTGCCGCGCCGGCCGCGGCCGAGCAGCCGGACAGCTTTGTGTACGACCCGGCGGACCCGGTGCGGAGTGTGATTAACGACATGGCGCTTGGGCCGCGCGATCATCGGTCGGTCGAGGGGCGGATGCTGACCTATACGACGGACGTGTTGGAGCAGGACGTGACGGTGATCGGGCCGGTCAAAGCAATCTTGTACGCGCTCTCGACCGCGCCGGACACCGACTGGGTGGTACGGCTGTGCAACGTGTGGCCCGACGGGCGGTCCATGTCGGTGTGCGACGGCATCCTGCGGGCGCGGTATCGCCATTCGCTGGCGCGTGCCGAGCTACTGACGCCGGGGCAGCTCTACCGGCTGGAGGTGGAACTGACACCGACGGCGCAGGTGTTCCAGGCCGGCCATCGCCTGCGGGTGGAAGTGACGAGCAGCGACTTTCCGCGCTCGGACCGCAATCTGAATACCGGCGGACCATTTGGCGAGGAAACGGAGTGGCAGGTGGCCGTGAACACGCTGTTTCACGACGCCGAGCGGCCGTCGCAGTTGGTGTTGCCGCTGGCCTAGCTCCGTATCCCCGGCCGCTTGCTCCGAGGTGAGCGGTAGGCCAGCCGTGCTCTGCAGTGAATGGGCTAGACTCTGGGGTGAGATGGCTGATAACGGAGTCGTACTGGTCACCGGGGCGACCGGGTACATCGGCGGTCGGCTGACCCCCAAACTCGTACAGCGCGGCCAACGGGTACGTGTGCTGGTTCGCAACGCGGACCGGATACGCGCTCGACCGTGGTCTGGCCAGGTTGAAGTAGCCATCGGCGATGTGATGGACCCGGAGACGCTGCCGGCGGCACTGGCCGGGGTGGACTGTGCCTACTACTTGATTCACAGCATGTCCGGTGGCGCCGGGTTTCACGATCTGGACCTGACGGCAGCGCGGAACTTTGCCACGGCGGCGCAGCAGGCCGGTGTGCGCCAGATCATCTATTTGGGCGGGCTGGGCGATGCGAACACCGATCTTTCCCAGCACCTACGCTCCAGGCAGGAAACCGGACAGGCGCTGAGGGTCACTGGCGTTCCGGTCACCGAGTTTCGGGCCGCGGTGATCGTGGGTGCGGGGAGCGTCTCATTCGAAATGATTCGCTACTTGGTGGAACGCCTGCCGGTGATGATCTGTCCGAAATGGGTTTATTCGCGAGTGCAGCCAATAGGCATCGAGGACCTCTTGGAGTACCTCGTGCAGGCCATGAAGACGCCGCAGAGCGAGGACACGATCATTGAGGTTGGTGGGAAGGATGTGACTACCTATAAGGACATGATGCTGGGCTATGCCAAGGCACGGAGGCTGAAGCGGTTACTGATACCGGTCCCAGTGCTGACGCCACACCTTTCTTCCTATTGGGTGCATTGGATGACGCCGATACACGCAAATATCAGCGGTCCACTCATCAATGGGCTACGCAATGAAGTGGTCGTGACGAACACGTTGGCCCGCAGGCTCTTTCCGCAGATAACGCCGCGGACATACGCGGAGGCTATCCGCGCGGTGATTGAGGACGTAGATGCGGGGCGTGTGGAGACCGCCTGGAGTGATGCGCTGGGCATGACGTCTGCCCAATACTCCGACGTGAGCTTGCAAGTCCGGGAAGGGATGATATTCGAACGGAGACGGCGCACGGTAGACGCACCAGTAAAAGACGTTTACCGGGTAGTGGCGGGGATCGGCGGCAAGCGAGGGTGGTACTTCGCCAACTGGGCGTGGCGGATACGCGGGCGGCTGGATCGGATGCTGGGTGGTGTAGGTTTACGGAGGGGGCGGAGGCACCCGGATACACTGCGGGTCGGCGATTCGCTGGACTTCTGGCGCCTGGAAGCGTGCGAGCCCGGTCACTTGATCCGGCTCAGGGCCGAAATGAAACTGCCGGGCCGGGCGTGGCTGCAATATGAAGTGCGGGAGGATCAAGCGGGGACCACCCATCTTCTGCAAACGGCGGCGTTCGTGCCGAAAGGGTTGGGCGGGCTGCTCTACTGGTATGGCCTGTATCCGGTGCATGCCTGGATATTTCGGGGCTTAGTCAACGAGATCGCGCGTCGTGCCCAACTAGGGGTAAGTTGAGGAACTGGCGGCCCGGCTTGGCTCCAATGGCGAGGCTGTCATCCCTATGGCGGCCGATGCCGCGGCGCTGCCGTGGTGCGCGGTAACTATGCCGACGATGAGCTTTTGACGACTAGTGGCTTGTGGGGTAAATTGGGTGGTGGCTCATTTTCATTTGCGCCGGCGTTTGCGCGGTCGTCGATCGGGACCGCGAGGAGTCGGTGGCGGCGTGCGGGCTTCGACGAGTGTGACAATCCATTCTAGGTCGTAGGGTTCCTCAGCCAACCCTGCGGCCATCGCCGGCGTTTTGCCCAGGGTCATATGGGCCCGGCAGAAATTGTAGTAGACGAAGAAGATCGCCAGCATGTGCTCATGGCGCTCTAGCTTCTTCGAGAACGCATTCGTCTTGCGCGTCAGCCGCCGCACTCCCATGCGGATCGTCAGGTTGTGCCGTTCCACATACGCGGTGTTCATCTGCTCATAGTCCGGCTGTCCCCGTCGCGGTCGCATCTCAAAGAGCACACATTTTTGTGGCTGCTCCCGGAACATCTTGAGCACTTGCGCCCAGTCCACTTCGTCGCCAAACGCCTCTGGGATCAGCCTGTTGTATTGGCGATACCCGTCGGTCGTGATCTGGGGCCGGATCGCCAGCCGGCTGGCCACATCCACCATGAAGGGCAACCCGGTATCCGCTTCCCGGCTGCCAGACCGCCAGGCGATAATCAGCTTCGATTCCTTCGCCAGCGCCGTCCAGGTATACACATCCCCGGCCTCTGGTGGCGCAGCAATGGCCGTCGGTACGCGATTCTCATGGGCGTACACAAACGCATGCACTTCGTCGATCTCGATGTCTCGTGTCCGCAGCCCGCGGACGCGCTCATCGTGATACGCTTGGCACGCCTCACCTGCTTCGATCTGGAGCTTCGCTACCGTGTTGTACGCCGGTCTTGCCGACCAAGTTAGTAACCGCCGCGAGGGTGCCAATCGGCTCTATGGAACCCTCGCTGTAGCCCTGCTCGTCTTCTCTGGTGCGGCACTCCGCTTTGGAGTTGGGTCAATCCCTGGCGAGCTAGTTGCCATTGGCCTCGCAGTCGGCACAATTCTTGTCTGTGGGTCATGGATTCGGGTGATCCGCTCCTACAAGGAACTCAACCGCGAGAAGTTTCGCGTCATACACGAGTTGGAGGGGCACCTGCCATTCGATTTCTTCCTCAAGGAGTGGGACCCCAAGAAAAGCGGTGGCAAGAGCAACAGATACCTGCAATTGACTATTGCGGAGTACTCGCTGCCATTGATCTTCATGCTGGTAGCAGCAGCGACCCTAGTCATCGTTATCCTCAAGGGGTGGTGATACGCTAACGTATGTCCAAGTGGGGGATGTGCAAATCATCAGGGTCGTGCAACTCATAGGTTGCCTTGAACACGTGGTCCTTGCACGGGTAGACCTCGTGGTGAACACCCTTGATGATCCAATCTGACGGGATTGCCGTCATCACGCCTTCGAGCGTGGCAATCGCTAAGTCGCCGTTGGCCTGGAGCGTGACCTGCTCACCGGAAACTCCTAGCTCTCTGAGCAGGGCCTTCCGATCGGCAGCACCACCATTCCACTGCACCGCATCCACAATCACTGGCTTCTTGCGATAACGTCCCATGTTCCCCATCCTTTCAAACTGAGTCATTGCCAAGACTAGCTTCGGGCCCATGATGCAGGTCCTTCGTTCCTGCTCGGCAGCACGCTCAACCGACATGGCCGCGCTGGTAGTAGTTTAGCATAGACACTTGCGGCGTCAGAAATGAAACTGAGGCACTACCGGTGCTCGCTGAAGAAGCATGTGCGACAATCGGGGTTCGAGCACTCTCCTTTGACGGCGTGATTGTCTACTCATCCTACGACCACAAAACTCCTAACGGTCTCAGGCACCATAGGTGGATGACTACTTGGCTGAATAGGCAGCCTGGCGTGACCGTCATATGTCTGCAAAGAAAACCCAAGAACCGCCCCAAGTGTCCAAGTTGCTACGGGGTAATCCACGACTGCCCTCACTGTGGACAACCGATCAATGCGACTGTCGAAAAGGGTGTTGATACCCATATCGCCACAGATATGATTCGGTTGGCGTGGGAGGAGGCTTACGATCTTGCAGTCTTGGCTACGAGCGACGGGGACTTGATTCCCGCAGTCCAATTCCTCAACCAAAAAGGAATGAAGGTTGTTCAAGCAGGGTTCCCGCCAGGAGGGGCGGCTCTGGCAACCCAGTGTTGGGCATCTTTTGACATTTGGTCAATCAAGGATCAAATTAGGCGTAGTAGGAATACGGAAGGCTGACCGAAAAAATACAGGGGGTCTGTTTGGCAGACCCCCTGGGGCAGTTGTAATCGATAGGGACTACCTCACCCGCCGCCTAGCGAGCGATCCTACCGATGGGCTTCAATAGCACTATTTTACCGCCGGACCCTCGATGATGTCAATGGTTGGTTGCCGCCCGTCCCTGCATCTTCCGCGGCGCGCCGTTAGAGGCGCTGGAGCTTGGTGACGCGCTGGTTGCGGATGATCTCGGTGACGTAGATGCTGCCTTCCGCATCTACGGTGATGCCGTGGCCAGACTTGAAGATGCTCTCGTCGCCGCCGAGGCGGGCGACGACCTGCCCGTCCAGGGTCCGCAGGCTGACCCACTGGCCGCCCTCGGCGACATAGGCGAGGCCGTCCCGGATGCAGAGGTCGTTGGGACCGGGCATGTCCCATTGGGTCAGGTACTGTCCTTCGCTGTCGAAGACCTGGATGCGGTCGTTCGAACGGTCGCAGACATAGACGCGGCATTCCTGGTCTACCGCGAGGTTGTGGACGGTGCCGAACTCGCCCGGCCCGGTGCCCTGCCGTCCCCACGTGTGGAGGAGCTCCCCGGCCGGGCTGAACTTGTGGACGAGGAAGTTGCCGTAGCCGTCGGCCACGTAGATCTCGCCGCCCGGACCGAGGCCGGTGCCGGCGGGCATGTTGAAGGGGATACGCACGAATGCGGCGGCCGGCCGCCCCGGTCTCCCCAACGTCTGCACCGGCTCGCCGGCCGGGGTGTAGCGGGTGACGATGTGCTTCAAGTCGTCGGTGATCCAGACGTGGTCGTCCGAGTCGATGAAGACCTGGTGCGGGTCGCCGAAGGTGCCCTCGCCCCACGAGGAGACGAAGTTGCCGTCGGTGTCCCAAATGGTCAGCGGGTGTGCGCCGCGACTGGTGATGTGGACCTCGCCCAGCGAGTTCACGGCACCGTTGGTGCAGTCGCCTAGCTCCCAATGCTTGGGTAGCGTGGGCCACGACGGGACTACCTCGTACTGATATGCGCCTGTGCCTAGCCGTACCATTTGTTCTGCCCTCCTCGGAGTGGTTGAGGGGGGTGCCTCACCCCCCCGGCGGACCTAACCCCCGGCCCCTTCCCTCGCAGGGAAGCAACTGTCTTGAAAGTCAAGCGGAATGACTGACGACCAGCGGGGACCGGTCGGACCAGGGCGAGCCGTGCTTCAGCATCGCGTTGAGGATCACCAGCAGCTTGCGCATGCAGGCCGTCAGCGCCAGCTTCTTCGGCTTGCCCGCCGCCAGCAGCCGCTGGTAGAACGCCCGGATCACGGGATTGTAGCGACTGGCGACCAACGCGCCCATATAGAGGGTGGCGCGCACCCGCGCGCGGCCCCCCCAGACCGTGCGTTTGCCCCGCAGCGTGCCACTGTCGCGGTTGAAGGGCGCCACCCCTACCAAGGCGGCGATCTGCCGGCGGTCCAGGGTGCCCAATTCCGGCAGATGGGCCAACAGGGTGAGCGAGAGTTGGGGGCCCACGCCGGGAACCGTGCGCAGCAGCGCGTCCTGCGCACGCCACACCGGACTCTGCCGGAGCGTCTGCCGCAGCTGCTGATCCAGGTCGGCTAGTTCCTGCTCCAGCCAGGCGATGTGGGCCGCGATGTGGGGGCGGACGCCAGCGGTGGCAGTGCCGAGGCGGTTCTGCTCCGCGACCAGCATGGTCAGCACCTGGTGCCGGCGGGTGGCCAAGGCGTGGAGTGCCTGGGTCTCGGCGTCCCGCAGCGGGCGCACCGGCGGGTGGACCGCCGCGGCGAAGTGGGCCAGGATCGCCGCGTCCAGCGCGTCGGTCTTGGCCAGTTGCCCGGTGGCCCGGGCGAAGTCCCGGACCTGACGCGGGTTGACGACGACCACCGGCACCGCCGCGGTGGCTAGGGCGGCTACCAGTGGCAGTTCCAGGCCACCCGACGCCTCCAGCACCACGATAATCGGTGCTAGGGCCTGCAGCCGGGCGACCAGTTGCCGGATGCCCGCCTCGTGGTGGGGGATCGCCCAACGGTCGTTCGTGGGCCGGACGGCCACGTCCAACTGAGCCTTGGCGACGTCGATGCCGACATAGAGCGCTTCCGGTTCCATGGCTCCCTCCTGCCCCGTATTGGCCCGTCCTTGCATGATGCGGGCTTGGTTGGCCCTGGCAACTGTTCGGGCTCTCGTTCCGGCGGTGGTGCGGCGACCCGCGCTTCCCTACGGCCTTCCGCGACCAGGGGGAGATCGGTCTGCCGCACCCCGATCCGCCCAACCGCAGTGGTTGGGACACCAAAACCAAGATACAAGGGGAGTCCATGCAGCGACTATGGCTCCCCTCCCGGGCAAGGAGGGGGAGGGGCCAGATGTGTGCTCCGTTAGTATCTTACGCCTCCCATACGACCTGGAAGAGGCGCAGCCAGTTGCCGCCCATGATCTTGGTCACCTCCTCCGGGCGGTAGCCGCGGCGGAGCAGCTCTCCGGTGACGTTGGATAGCGTATCGGGTGTCTCCATGCCTTGCGGGTGGATCAGAGGATCGGGGAAGGGTTCGCCGCGGACGCCGAACTTGGTGCCTTGTTGGGCGAAGAGCCAATCGAAAAAGGTCGCATGCTGGTCCTGGGTGTAGTCCGTGCCGATGCCGATGTGGTCAATGCCGACGCGCTCGATCAAGTCCTCGATGGCGTCTACATAGTCGGCGGTGGTGGAGTCGAAGCCGCGGCGCAGGAAGGAGGGAAAAGCGTTGGCGCCGATGACGCCGCCGCGCTCGGCCAGTAACTGCAACGCTTCGTCCGTCTTGTTGCGGACATGGTGAAAGAAGGCGCGGGCGTTGGCGTGGGTGATGGCGACGGGCCGTTCGGAGTGTTCGATGGCCTCCAGGGTGGTGCGGTCGCCGACATGGGAGAGGTCAATGAGGATGCCGAGGCGGTTCATCTCGCGCACGGCGTCGCGGCCGAAGTGGCTGAGGCCGTCGTCCGAGCGCTCGTAGCAGCCGTTGCCCAAGAGGTTGCGGTCGTTGTAGGTGAGCTGGATCACGCGCACGCCGAGGGCGTGGAAGAGCGCGAGGCGGTCGAGGCTGTTCTCGATGGGAGTGGCGTTCTGCCAGCCGAAAATCACGCCCACCTTCCCGGCCTGCTTGGCCTGGTGGATGTCCTGCACCGAGCCGACTTGTAGGAACGTGTCTCGGCATTTCTCGAAGCGGCGGAGCCAGGTAGCGATGTGGTCGAGTGTAGTGCAGTAGTCCTCCCAGACGGCGATGGTGGCATTGATGGCGGTCACGCGCCCGGCGTGCAGGCTGCGATAGACGGCCGGACTTTGCCAGTTACTCACGTTGAGGCCGTCAATGATGATGGAATCGTCGTACAGCCGCGCTGCCGCGTCTTCGGTCGCCATGCGCTCCACCTCCCGGCCGCCTGGGTCCGGTTGCAGGATAGCACGCCGGGCGTGGTGTAACTCGTGACTGAACAGGGTGGCGCGGACAATGCAGTAGCGGGAAGTGTGGCGGCGCGTTACTATGTTCCTAGTGTCGGAAGGGTCGGGAGCATCGAGGAGGGGAACGATGGCCGAGCAGATTGGCGAACGTAGCGCCCAGCCTGGGGGCAATGCTCAAGCTCCGGACTGGGGCATGTGGCTCTGGTGGGTGGTAGCCGGCGTGGTGGGCTGGGCCGTGGGCTGGGGCCTGGGCTGGAGCGAGGTCGAGTTCATGTCCGTGGATGTCGCCGCGGCCGAATACGGGGGCGTGGTCGTGGGTGTGACGGTGGCCGGGGTGCTGCAATGGCTGGTGCTGCGGCAGCGGATGGCCCGGGCGGCGTGGTGGATCGTAGCCAGTCTCGTGAGTGGTGTGGTCGCCGGTGGCGTGATCTACGGGGTTGGCGGAGACGCGGGCTTCAGCGCGGAAGTGGCCACAGACCTAGACGTGGGCTGGGTGGTTGAGGCAGGCCTCTACGGGGCGGTGCTCGGCGTGCTGCAATGGCTGGTGCTGCGGGGGCAGGTAGCAATGTCCGGCTTGTGGGTGCTGGCGAGCACGGTAGGCTGGATCGTAGGCGATCCCGTGTGTAGCAGCCTGATCGGGTTCGGGACGTTGAGCTGGGTCGTCTTCGGGGCCGTGTACGGGGCGATTACCGGGCTTGTGCTGGTGTGGTTGTTGCGTCAGCCGATGCCCGCAGCGGCAATGGCGGCGTAGCCTGCCGCCACGACCGGAGAGAGAACAACCGTGGACTGGCGCTGGTGGTTCTGGTGGGTGCTGGCCAGCACGGTCGGGTGGGCCGTAGGTGGGGGTTTAAGTGGGTCCCTGGGCAGCATCCAAGCCGGGTACGTGGGCGGCATGACCGTCGGCGCGACCGGGGCCGGGATGCTGCAATGGCTGGTACTGCGGCAGCGGATAGATCGGGCGGGATGGTGGATGCCGGCCACATTGCTTTCCAGTGCCGTCGTCGGTGCCCTGATCGTGGCCGTAGGGGTAGTCGGGGGTAGGAACTGGAACCTGACCTGGAGTGCGGATCCGGGCCGAGTCGTGGTCGGCCTCGCGGGGATGGGCCTCTTTGGGACCGCGCTTGGGGCGTTGCAATGGCTGGTACTGCGGCGACGGATCGCGCGAGCGGGCTGGTGGGTGCTCGCCGGCGGCGTGGGCTGGATCGTGGGCGCTCCCTTGGGCGCGGTGCTGGGCGGGGGGCTGAGCGGGGTCCTGGGCTGGTCCGGGAGCGGTGCCATTGACTGGGCCTTGACTTGGGGTGGAGTCGGGGCCGTCTACGGGGCGATTATGGGGCGTGTGCTGGTGTGGCTGCTACGCCGCCGGGCAGCCGGCGCCGCTGCCGCGACCGCTCCCGTGTGAGGCTCATGATCCGGCCCCCTATGGCCCCCCCGCTCCGCAGGGGACGTAGATTCCCGCGTGTGCGGAAATGACCGGGCGCGAACATCAGCACCTAGTCTTGTCCTTGGCGGAACTTGTACAGGGTCGTGTAGAGGGCAGCGCTCGCCGGGACGGGCACCTGCTTGGCGCGGCCTTGCCGCACGACCGCACCCAAGAGGTCGTCTAGCTCCAGCGGATTGCCGGCTTGGAAGTCGATCTGGAGCGACGAGACGAGGCCTGGGGCATCCGTTTCGGCGGTGGCCATCCGCACGTCCACCACGTCGCTGGCGAACTCGGCGCCGTGTGCCTGCCCGACCGCTACGATCTCCTCCATGACGGTCCGCACGGTAAGCGCGCCGACCGGGCAGTCCAGTACCTCCAGTAGCGAGGCTCGTGATGCTGTCATGGCGGTGCCGGTGGCGGCGACCAGGACGAGCTTGGCCCAGAGCGACGAGACGATGTCGCTACTCACTTCCACCTGGATGCCTTCCTTGGTGAGCACCTCGGCGACCCGCTTGGCGCGAGGGCTGTGGGAGCCATCCTGCTCACCGAACACGATGCGTGCAGTGGCGCCGACCTGCTCGATCCGGCCGGGGGCCGGCCGGGCCGCATCAATGTAGGTGGTCCCGGCCAGGACGGGCGCCCAGCCGTAGACGGCGGCGATGCGGGCGGGGCTTTCCACCCCGTTCTGAATGGAGAGGATGGCAGTGTCGGCATCGAGCAGCGGCTTGAGCAGTGGTAGTGCCTCGGGATTGTGATAGGTCTTGACGGCGTAGATGATGAGGTCTACCGGCCCTACTTCGTGTGGGTCGGCCGTCGCCGGTACCTGGACGGTGAAGTCGCCCCAATGGCTGGATACTTGGAGGCCGTCGCACACGATGGCCTCCCGATGAGCGCCGCGGCAGATGAGCGTCACCTGCTCACCGTGCTTGGCCAGCGTGCCGCCGTAATATCCCCCTACTGCACCGGCGCCGACAACAGCAATCCGCATGATCCTGTCTCCTCCGCGCGTGTGTTGAGCGTGTTTCAGTATGACAGCGTTCCCCACGCTACTAGGGATAGATTATGCACAAGCCGGCGCTCCTGCGGTGCTGACGCTAGTCCGATGACCGACGTCGGCACACGTCGTCGCGGACGGTGGTGCCTGCTAGACTGGCTCAAGGTGATGACCAGAGCTATTGTCCGTATTCCGGCGAGGCATACCCCCTCCCGTTGATGCTCCAGGTAGTGCGTAGCAGTATGGGCACCCCTCTTGCGGATGCTTACCAGGTAGATCGGGCAGCCTGGGACTGGCTGCTCGGTCGCATCTGGGCAACACACGTTGCGACGGGACGCGCCTGGCTGCGGGCGCTATGCCGGCCGGCACTCGTCGCGTTCATTGCGCTCTTCGCTCTCACGCTCCCTACGGCGCACCTGCACGGGCCGAGCGACGCGCAGCGTCATATCGCGGTTCACTGGCACGGCCTTCCGCTGCTCGATGCGGTCCTGGTAGCCGGACAGCGCCCTACTCATCAACACGTGCATACGCCTGTTGGTCCGCTGGGGCCGGAGGCTTCGGTAGGAGTCGAGGCTGGCCCGGCTACTGGTGCGGCGTCGGAGCAGCGGCAGACAAGCCCCTGGCACGCGATGAGTGCCGGTTCGCAATCGCTCACCTACTTGCACAGCGTCTTGCCGCTGCCACAGCACGTGCTTGCCATGCTGGACTTTGTGTGGCCAGCAGCCGGCTTCCGACCACCGGTTGTCCCGATCCCCCCGCCGGAGACTCCGCCGCGCGTACTCCTGATGACCGAATAGGTATTCCGACTTCCGGGTAGTGTCTATCCGGCGATGGCTGGGACTAACCGCGCCGGCAGCAGTCCGGTCTCGTTCCGTGGAATGTGCCGGCTGCCGGCGACTGCACAGCTTCAGGAGACAATAAGGAGAAACGTCATGGGTATAGTTTTCGGTCTACGCCAGCGCGTCCGGCGTTTGCGCTGGCGCATGGGCCGCTGGCTCAGTCTGGGCGCCGTGCTGCTGGCACTGGCGCTGGCACCGCCGGCAGTGGCGCTGGCACACGAGCACCGCACAGTCCACGGGTATGAGCTGACCGTCGGCTTCAATGTCGAGCCGGCCTACATCGGTCAGATCAACGGCGCCTTCCTACAGGTGATGCAGCCGGCCGCGCCCGGCGCCGAGGGACAGGGTGACAAAGAGAGCGATGGCAGTCACGCGCACGCGGCGATGATGCCGGTGGAGGGGCTGGAAGCGACGCTGACGGTGCTTGTGGCGGCAGGTGGCAGCGAGCCGCGCGAGTTTCCGCTGCGGGCGGTGTACGGAGCGCCGGGGACATATGTCGCCGATTTCGTGCCCACGCGCACCGGCAGCTATATCTTCACCTTTACCGGCACTATCGAAGGAAACCCGATCAACGAGCGCTTCGAGTCCGGTCCCGGGCGCTTCGACGACGTGCGGGCGATTACGACCATCCAGTTCCCGGAGCCGCTGCCATCGAGCACCGAGTTGCAGCAGGAACTGGCGGTGGCCAGGGCAGCCATCGGCACGGCGCAAGCACTCGCCTTCGGTGGGCTTGGTGCTGGCGCCGCCGCTGTGCTTGCTGCGGGTATGGCGATGTTGATGGCCAGTCGCCGGCGCTAGAGCGGCGGGGGACCGGCCTCACCCTCTGATGGGCCAAAGCCGCACGGATAGGGCCAGGTGTGGTGCGGCTTTGGCCCATCCCCCGGCCCCCTGTCCATTGCCAAGCGATGGAGAAGGGGGCTGCCGCCGGCCGTTTCCGCGCTCGCGGGCAGGACAACCGGGAGTGAGGCGCAGTACAGGCGCGCCTACGGTTGAGGGCCGTGCCTCACCGCCGGCGTTGTGTCGCTAGCTCGATCTCCTGCCGGGTGATGAAGATGTCCTCTTGCCGCAGTCGCTCGCACAACTCGGCGTGTAGGGCCAGGAAATACGCTTCATGCTCCGGCAACCGCTCCGCGACAATCTGATAACTTCTGTGAGCATCAGCGAATTGCTCGCCGGTCTCAGGATTGATCCACACACCTTCCACGCCGGGTCTCTCCTCGGGACTCTTCGTGTAACCATCAAAACGCTGCTGGAGTTGAAACTCGAGTTCAACGACTTCAGTACGGGGTACAGGCTCTCCCGGAGTTGTAGGATCGGTTGGGTTGTAAAGCAACGGCACAAGCAAAGTGAAGAGCCACCGACGTTCAAAATGCACGAACTGCCGTCGTCCCGGGCCGTTGGTAGTCACGGCCTATGCACCACTCTTGATAGCAGGCCGTAGCGCAGCCGGAACCTTGTTCACTACCTCATAGGGGATGGCTGCTTGCTCTAGCAGTCCGACAAGGCGTGGCCAAGACCGGGCACCGATGATGTGGATTGGTCGGTCGTCATCCTCTGGGTTACGCACTACGGTCACCGGTGCGTTGAGTTCATCGAACACGTCAATCGAGGCTGCCCATCCTGCCCGGTCTCTGAAGATGATCGCTGGCATCTCCTCACCTCCGACTATGTCTATTGTACGGTCCGTCCACGCAATGGGTGCATCTCATCATCGGGGATACGCCGGAACCTGCGCGCCTCGGGCAACATTGACGGCACCCGCTCCGCCGGCCACTGTGCCACTGGCGGCAAGGACCGCAGTGCGGCCGCCTGCATCCGCCGGGCCTCCCGACTCAGGTATTCGCGCATATTCATCGTACACTCTCCTCCTGTGTATCAGTCCAACACAACCAGATGCTATAGCAGGGCCGGGAGTGAGGTGCGGAGAAAAGAGGGGACCGGTTGAGCCGATCGCGCACGCGACTAGGGCTGTGCCGCAACCTCGTGCCGGCTACGGAAGCGCCGCACGAGTAAGCATCGTCAACCCATACTGGGCGAAGTGGCGATCAAAGGTGAAAGCCTGGGTGATGCGGAGCCGTTCCATCACGGCAAAGCTGATCGTGTCGGTATTAGGGAGGAACGGTCCGTCATGAGCTATTGTGGACGGTACGCATCAGCGAGAAGCGTATGCTTCTTCTCGGATACCCCGCCGGGAATGCCGCTCTGGCCAATCCCGATAAGTCGGAAGAGCGCGTCATCACGGGTAACTGGCCGAACGCGAGACGGTGCGCTCGGCGGCAGAGGGGACGGCGTAAGCGCGGCGTTGTCTTCGCCGTTCCGCCGTAGGATACGTGCCTCCCCGCTCGTTCGTTCCAACTCCGCCTGCCGCACTAGTCCGGTGCTGCCGCCTGTGTCAACCGTCTTCGGTTCTTTTGCCACTGTCATCACCACCCTCTGCAAGAAACGAGTATGGCAGGCAGTTGCGGGCGTGACGCGAGAGCATCTGCACTAGCTTCACCCGCTGCGCCGCCAGTCCACCAGCCCGTGACCGCCCGGCGCGGCAATCCGCACCGGCGGGGAGCCGTCCAGCCGGAGTAGGTAGAGGCCACCTCCCGCACCGATAAACAGTGTGCGCCCATCCGGCGACCACACCGCGGCCGGGTCATCCTCCACCAAGCGAGTGAGGCGGCGCAACCCGGTGCCGTCGCTGCCGACCAGCCACAGGTCTTTCGGTATGCCGTGCGCCAGCGCCGCGGCCGCAGCCGGCCGCGGCGCCAACAGATCGAAGAGCCACGCCTGCCGGCTCGGCGTCGGCGTGGCGATAGGTAGCGGCCGTTCTTCCGGCGGCACCAGCGCGCTATAGACGATCTGCCTACCGTCCGGCGAGAAGCGCGGCGCGGTGATCGCTTCGGATACTCCGGCCTCGATAATCGTCCGGCTGCCGCTGCCGTCCGGCGCTCCGACCCAGAGCACCGTCGCCCCGTCCTCCGGGTCCTGGCGCACGCCGGCCAAGCGGGTGCCGTCGGTGCTCAACGTCGGGAAGGCGGCTCCCGTGGCGACGGTCTCGCGCCGGCCGCCGGCGGCCGGCACCCGCGCGATGCCGAAGTCGTGCCCGGTGATGACGTTGTCGCTACCGACGAGCAGCGCACTGTACGAGAAGTAGATCCACCGCCCATCCGGACTCCACGTCGGCGTCTCCAACTGCTCGGTGCTGCCGTCGTGGGCGATGAGTAGCGTGGCATCGCCGCCACCACTGGGCAGCCGGTAGATGTCGGCAACCGGCAGCGTGAAGGAGACACCCCCCGTGCCCGACTGCGGCTCCGGTGGTGGTGTGTAGGAGTAGATGATGCTGCTCCCGTCGGGCGCCCACGCCGGATCACGCGCATAGCCCGGCAGCGGCACGTCGGTCAACTGGCGCCGGTCACGACCGGAGGGCGCAATCACCTCCACGTTGCCGTCGCGTGCAAACAGTAGCGGCGGTATCTCGTCGCCGACAACAGGACTACAGGCCGCCAGAAAGCCCAGACTCACCGCGGCGAGAGCGCGGCGGCGCGTGGAGGTGGTGCCGGATACACCGACTGGCCCCCACCCTCGCCCTCCCCCTGTTGAGGCGGGAGAAGGGCTGGGGATGGGGGCCAGTGCATCCAAACGAACCATACTATGCCTTGACGGGACTCACCGCGGCGCTGGCGCAAACGTGTTGATGTAGTTGAGGACGTGCCAGCGATCCTCCTCCGAGAGCGTCGCTCCGTAGGCGGGCATCGCCGTACCGGGGATGCCTTGAGTGAACCAAGCGAAGAACTGCCCATCAGGATGCTGATAGACATGGTACGCCAGGTCGGCCGGGGGTGGTCGCAAGGAAGCCGCTGCCGGACCGTCGCCGCGGCCCTGGGCACCGTGGCAGACCTGGCAATGCTGCTGGTAGATCATTCGGCCGCGCGACAGCGACTCCTCGGTCGGGGGGATCGGGTTCTCGACATCCATCGGCGGGACGGCGGCCGCATACTGCGAGAGCACCGCCCCCTGGGAGGAGATCATTTCGGGAGCCAGACCGGCGTGCAGTAGCACGAAACCGGCGATGATCCCGGTCGCGCCGAGCACTGCCCCACTGCTCCGGGCGATGGCAAACCGCGTCGGGAGCAAGGGCAGCCCGATGACACTGACCAGCAGCACCGCCAGGCTGACCACGACGGCGGCAACGCCGAGTGCCAGACCGAGATTGGGCGCGAGGAGAGCCGGCTGCTGCGCCGAGACTGCCGGCTGGACCGGGGCCGGTGCGACCACCGGGAGCGTCAAGGCGACGGGCACGCGCACGTCGTACTGCCCACTGCGCCGCACCAGCACGACAACTTGCCAGTCGCCGGCCAGCGACAGCCAGGCTCCCCGCGCGCTGTAGAGGCCAGCGCCAGCGTGCTCGGTGCGGGCTTCCTGCTCGCCCAGGCTCCCGTCCGCCAGCGTGATCCGGAAATCCACCTGCGCGACGCCATCGGCCGGGCGGAGCGGCCGACCGTCGGCATCGCGCACCGTCGCCGCAATCGTGTTCACGCCAGCGCCACCGGGGTCCACACGCAACTGCACTCGCAAGTCTTCCGCCGTACCCGTTGCGACGATGCCTGGCTCGGTTGGCGGGACAAGCACGCGCGCTGGCGGCACGACGGTGAGAAAGCCGACAAGCAGCAGCACGGTCGCGCCCAATGTAACCTCGCCAGCGACAGCCACCCGGAACCGCCGTGTCAACAAGGCCGCGGCCACCAGCACGCGAGCGCTGCTTTGGCGCACCAGCAACTGGAACCCCGGCCGCGTCACCAGCAGGTTGAAAGCGCCCAGCGCGAGCAGCGGGAGGATCAGAACGAGCTTCATAGAGAGGGTCACGCCGTAGACGGTCGTGAAGAGCGCCTCGACGCTGCCCACGTGTAGCCAGAGCTGGTACGCGCCGGTGACGACCAGCACGGCAACGCACGCCACCGCGAGCTTGGAGAAGCGGGGCACCGCTGCAGCCAGCGCACGCAGCCTGAGCGCCGGTGGCAGCGGCTTGAGCGCCACCGGGAACACAAGCAACAGGTGGAACAGGCCACCGATCCACAGTGCGGTTGCCGCCAGGTGCAGCCAATCGGCGGCCAGCGCCACCACGACGAACTGCGGTGTCGCCGCGGCGTGGGAGACCAAGCCGGTGACGAGGAGCACCAGGCCGGTGAGCACCGCGCCCAGCCACCACCAGCGGAAAGTGGCCAGTGGCCAGTAGCTAGTGGCTTGTTCGCGGGAGTTGTGTCCCAGCGGCACAGGATTTCGGCTCTCACGTTCCTGATGCGCCGCCGGCCCCCGCCCTAACCCTCGCCCGTGCTGACGCACAGGGGAGGGGACCGGTCGAAAGGCTCGGGCCAGTGGCACCATGAGCAGCAGCACGAGTGCGAGCCAGATGAGCCAAATCCGGCCGTAGCGGGTGGTGAGCACAAAATCCACTAGCGGTGCTCCGAGTGCCGCCACGTGGGAGACGTTTGCGGCGGCAGCCGTCTGCACGATCAGCGCGCCCAACGCGGCGAGCAGCAGCAGCCACCAGCCAAACCAGGCCAGACTCCGGCTCGCCCGCAGACCACCCCGCCGTGCCCGCGCTACCTCACTCGGCGGCCGCTCGCCCGGCCCACGCGACGGCTGCGCGGTGGCCAGCGCTGGCGCGAGGATGGTCGGGCCGAACACGAGCGTACCGCCGATGGCCGCGGTCCCCAGGTGCCGCAGCCAGCGCACCAGCACGTTCAGCGCGTCTACGCGGCCGGCGAGCGCGTCTTGCCCGCCGAGCAAGGCCGCGGCGTCAACGCCGGTCGGCGCCGGCGCCTCGGCTGCCCTAGGAGTGCCGACGGTGAACGGCACACTCCCGGCCGTCACGTGACCGTCCACCTTGGAAAGGACACGCCAGACGACCGTGTATGCGCCGTCGGCGAGATCGGACGGCAGATCGAGTAGCAGCGACAGCGGCTCGCCCGGCGCCACTTGGGCCGGCGCGTCGGTCAGCCGCTGCCGCGTGGCGTCGAACAGCGCCACCTCGCTGAAGCGCGGCTCCGGCTCTTCGCTGAACCACAACTGCATCCGGCGGGGCGCCGCGTGCAGCACCGCGCCAATCGCCGGCTCCGACCGCAGCAGGTTGGCGTGAGCCTCGGCTACCGAGACCAGCGGCTCGCCGCGGCCGAGAGGCAACAGCCGAACGGTGCTCGCCACGATACCCACACCGACCAGCGCAGCCAGGCTCCGTCGCCGGTACCGCCGGGGGCGGGGGGAGATGGGGTCACTTCGGGCGGTCACATCGGGAGGTTAGCACGGTCAAGCGTCGGGTGGACTCCCCTTCCCTCGTAAAGGTTGCGAACTTGATTAGGTGGTGTGTTGGCCCCCACCCTAGCCCTCCCCCGGACTGAGCTACCAGGGGAGGGAACACACCGTCTCCCTGCATAGCGGGGGGCCATAGGGGGGCAGGTGCCTACGGAATGAAACGGCGCAGGAACGGGACCGCTCGCGCGATGGCCGGTTCTTCGTCCTCCACCCCTTCGTAGACGAGGGAGCAGAAGCCGTTGTAGCCGGCCCCTTGGAGAATACCGAAGATGCGCGGATAGTCGAGCCACCGCTCCTCGCCCGTTTCCATCCGGTAAATCTTGGTACGGACGTGCGTGGCGAGATGAGCGGTCTGTTGCAGACTCTCGTAGACTGACTCGGCGGCCACCTCCGACTCGGCACCCGAGGCGCCCGGCGAGCCGACGTACTGACCAGTATCCCACACGTGGCTGAGGTGCGGCGCCGCCTGCTCGACAAACTTCAGCACGCTCGCGCCATCGGCGGTGAGGTTGTGGTGGTTGTGGTTCTGCAACGAAACCTGCACCCCCTCCTCCCAGCCGTAGTCGGCGGTCTCTTTCAGCGCCGCCGCACACCGATCCCAGGCACCAGCCCGGTCGGCCTCGCTCCCCCGCGGCGTACCGGCAAACACGCGCACTTGGGGCGCACCGAGCACCCGTGCCAGACGAATGCACTGTTTCGCCCCCTCGATTTGCTCCGGGATTTCATCGGCCGGCAGCGCGAAGTTGTTGCTCACACCCAGACAGGCAATCGGCAAGCCGGCCCGCAGGCACTGCAGCTTGACTTCGCGGAGATACGGGAAATCCTCGGAGGCCAGGTCGCGGGAGTGGATGTCAATGCCGTCGAGGTCCAAGGCACGGCACCGCTCGATGAAGCTGAAGAGGTCCATCGTGCCGGCAGCAAACGACCGCTTGTAACTGAGCGAAAGACAGGCGAGCTTCAACATCGGGCTATTCCTCCTCTGTTCCTGCCGCGTAGCCGCCACGCCGGCGTGGCAGCGGCGTGAGAGCATTGTAGACCTCGCCCGGCTATCATGCACTCCCGGCGCCGGGCATGAAGCACCATCACCTTGCCGTCGTGCCGTTCCCCACCTAGACTCCGACAGGCGGTAATCGGGCATGAAGCTATTCCTGCAGCGAGGCATAAACCTACCCCCAACCCCCTCCCTGAAGGGAAGGGGCTAAATGGCTCCTACCACACTCCCCTGTGCTTCAGGGAAGGGGCCGGGGGGTAGGTCGTCATCATCGCACCGCCGCGGTTGGCCGTTTGCCTGGGGCAGGCGGACCTACGTCGCCGGCGTCGTCAACACGTCCCCCGACTCGTTTTCCGGCGACGGGATTGCCGAGCCGGGCGCCGCAGTCGCGCATGGCCTGCGCTTGGTAGCTGAGGGCGCGGATCTGCTCGACGTCGGCGGGGTGTCCACCCGGCCCGGCGCACCAGCGGTCCTGGAGGCTGAAGAGCGGCGCCGCGTGCTACCGGTGCTTGCCGCCCTGGCCGCCAAGACCGAAGTGCCCCTCAGCGTGGACACCTCGCGCGCCACGGTCGCGCGCGACGCGCTCGCCGCCGGAGCAACCATCGTCAACGACGTGTGGGCACTCGCCGCAGACCCCGAGATCGCTGCGGTCGTCGCCGGGGCGCGGGCCGGCGTTGTCCTGATGCATAACCGCCGGGCACGCGCCACGCGCCACGCCGTTGTCGGTGGTCACTATCCCGACGTGCCCGACGCGAATATCTTCAACACTGTGGTCACCTTCCTACGGGAGCGCATCGCCGCGGCGCAGGCGGCCGGCATTGCCCGGTCGCAGATCGTCGTAGATCCGGGCCTGGGCTTCGGCAAGACGCCCCTCCAGACCATGCTCTTAGTGCGCCGCACCGCCGACCTAAAGCAGGCGTTGGGGCTGCCCCTGCTCGTCGGGCCCTCGCGGAAGAGCTTCGTCGGCCGGGCACTCGACCTCCCGGTAACGGACCGACTGGAAGGCACTATCGCCGCGGTCGTCCTCGCCGTCGCCGGCGGCGCCGACATCGTGCGCGTTCACGACTTGCAGGCGTGTACTCGCGCGGTGCGGCTGGCCGACGCGGTAATGCGCGGTACAACGGCACAATGACACTCACCGGCAGCGCCAGATGACCATGCTCACGTACAACGCAGCGCTCACCTATCTCCTGGACCGCACGGACTGGGAGCGGCGGTCGCTCGGCGCGGCGGCGCACGGCGGCTGGAACCTGGATCGCCCCCGCGCGCTACTGGCTGCCCTCGGCCATCCCGAGCGGCGCTATCCGTCCATCCATGTTGCCGGGACCAAGGGCAAAGGCTCCACCGCCGCGTTCCTCGCCTCCATCTTGCAGACCGCCTTGCAGACCGCCGGCCGGCGCGTCGGTCTCTACACGCAGCCGCACCTGCACGACTACTGCGAGCGCGTGCGGATCAACGGCCAGCCGATCACGCCGGCGGCGCTGGCGCGCACCGTGACCCGCCTGGCCACAGCAGCGGAGCAGCTAGAGCGCGAGACGCCTGAATTGGGTCAACTCACGACCTACGAGCTAGGTACGGCGCTGGCGTTCCAGCACTTCGCGGACGCTGAGGTGGACTGGGCGGTCGTCGAGGTCGGGCTAGGCGGCCGTCTCGATGCGACGAACGTGCTTACACCGGCGGTGGCAGTGATTACCGCCCTCTCCCTGGACCACACCGCCCTCTTGGGCGATACGCTGGCGGCTATCGCCACGGAAAAAGCTGGGATCATCAAGCCCGGTGTGCCGGTGATTAGCGCGGCCCAGCAGCCGGAGGCGGCCGCGACTCTAGCGGCCATCGCTACCGAACGCGCGGCACCGCTGGCTCTGGGTGGTCGGGACTTCACCTGGTCCGGCGATCACCGCGCCGGTATGGTGAACGGCGCGGACTGGGTCTACGCCGGATTGGAGCTAGGGCTAGTCGGCGACCACCAGCTCGAAAACGCGGCCACGGCGGTCATGGTGATCGAGACGCTACGACTGACTGCCGGGCTGGAGGTGGCCACCAAAGCAGTGCGGCAGGGGGTGCTGAACGTGCGTTGGCCGGGCCGGCTGGAGGTGCTGCAAGCGGGACCGGCACAGCCAACGGTCGTCTGCGACGGCGCCCATAACGACGACTCGGCACAGCGGTTGGTCGCAGCTATCCGTGACTATTTCCCCCATCAGCGCCTCCTCCTCGTCCTCGGCACCAGCGCCGACCACGACCTCGCCGCGATCTGGGCTGCGCTACGGACCCTCGTACCAGCGACGGTGTTCGCCGCCGCTTCGACCCATCCACGCGCTCGCCCCGCCGCAGACATCGCCGCGCAGGCGGGCACCGGCGGCGGTGACGCCCAAGCAATGCCCTCGGTGCCAGCGGCCCTCTACCAAGCGGTGCGGCACGCCGGCCCCGACGACCTCGTGCTAGTGACCGGATCGCTCTTTGTCGCCGCCGAGGCACGGGCCGCCTTCGGCCGCACCTCAGTAGAGTAACGCGGTGGCACCGAGGCAGGGTAGAAGCAATCCCCCCTTCTCCACATGGTGGAGAAGGGCCGGGGGGTGAGGTGCAAACGCTCTCTACGATCCGCTATGCCCGACCTCCAACTGCGACGCCTCTTCACGATGGGCAGCGAGACGCGCCTGTGCGGCTTGCAGCGCTCGCGCCACCCGCCGCGGCGCGGTGCCGCCCGGCACGTCCTTGGCCGCCACCGCCGCCGTCGCGGTCACTCGTTCGAGGGCATCGGGACCGAGCTGCGGTGCCGCCGCGGCCAACTCGGCCGCCGTCAATTGCGCCAGCGACTTCCCAGCCGCGAGGCACTGGGCTACGAGCTTGCCGACGACCTCGTGCGCTTGCCGGAACGGCAGACCTTGCTGCGCTAGATAATCGGCCAACTCGGTCGCGGTCGAAAAGCTCGCGGTCGCGGTCACCGCCATGCGCTCCGGCTGGGGCACCATCGTCTCTACCAGCCCGGTCATCGCCACCAACGCCGCTTGCGTGGTGTCCACGGCATCGAAGAGCGCTTCCTTATCTTCCTGCAGATCGCGGTTGTAGGTGAGCGGCAGCCCCTTGAGCAGCGTCAGCAGCGCCTGTAAGTGACCGAATACCCGCCCGGTCTTGCCCCGCGTTAGCTCGGCCACGTCGGGGTTCTTCTTCTGCGGCATGATCGAGCTACCCGTTGCATAGGCGTCGTCCAACTCGACAAACCCAAACTCGCCGGCGGCCCACACAATCACGTCCTCGGCCAGCCGCGAGAGGTGGACCATCGTGAGGCTGCACACCGACACCAACTCCACGACGAAATCCCGGTCGCTGACCGCGTCCATGCTGTTCTCGGCGCTGGCCGCGAACGCCAACTCATCGGCGACGGCTTGCGGATCAACCGGAAAGCCCACGCCCGCCAGCGCCCCGGCCCCCAACGGCAGCACGTTCGTCCGCCGCCGACAATCACCGAGTCGGTCGTAGTCACGCTCCAGCATCGCCACGTAGGCCAGCAGATGGTGAGCAAACAAGACAGGCTGCGCCCGTTGCAGGTGCGTATAGCCGGGCATGATCGCAGCGGGATACGCCGCAGCCTGCCCGATCAGCGCCGCTTGCAGGTCGAGGCTGCGGGTGCGGAGGTCGTCAATCGCCGCGCGACACCACAGCCGCACGTCGGTCGCTACCTGGTCGTTGCGACTGCGGGCGGTGTGCAGCTTGCCGGCCGTGTCACCGATCTTCTCCGCCAGCCGCGCTTCGATGTTGAGGTGGATGTCCTCATGGCCGGGGTCGAAAACAAACTCGCCGCGCTCGATCTCGCGCGCGATCTCGCGCAGACCGGCGATGATCGTCCCGGCTTCCTCGGCGGTGATGATTCCTTGCCGGCCGAGCATCCGGGCGTGGGCGATGGAGGCGGCGAGGTCCTGACGATAGAGGCGCCAATCGAACGAGATCGACTCCGTGAACGCCTCGACCGTCGGGGCGGTCGCCTTCGCAAACCGTCCGCCCCACGCCTTGGTGCCACGCCCCTCAGCCCGGTCCTGCTCGCCAGCCATCGCCCTCTCCCGCATCACAAGCTACGGTGATTGTACCGCCGCCCGCCAAGCTGGACCCGGCCGAGCGCGACTCCCGGCGAGGCGTCGATTCCAAGGACCTGCTATATCATCTGATGATGTTGGTCCGACACCCAGGAGGAGAGTGTGCGATGAATATGCGCGAATACCTGAGTCGGGAGGCCCGGCGGATGCAGGCGGCCGCATTGCGGTCCTTGCCGCCGGCGACGCAGTGGCCAGCGGAGCGGGAGCGGCGCTTGGCGCAGTATTTCGACATGATGGGCGTCAGCGCGCACATGGCGCTGACGGAGCGACCGCCGCTCAATGTCCAGGTCACCAGCGAGACGCAGCGGGAGGGCTACCGTATTCGGACGCTTGCCTACGAGAGCCTGCCGCAGCTTTACGTTACGGCCAACCTCTATCTACCCGACGGTCTATCCGCACCGGCGCCCGGCGTGCTTTATCTCTGCGGTCATTCCCAGCGGCAGAAAGTCCACTACCAGGCCCATCCGCGCAAGTTCGCGCAACTCGGCTTCGCCTGTCTGATTGCCGAGACCATCCAGCGCGGGGAAATCGAGGGGCATCACCATGGGACGTATCTGCGCGGTTGGTTCAACTGGTTCAGTCGCGGGTACACGCCGGCCGGGGTGGAGCTCTGGAACGGCGTGCGGGCGCTCGACCTGCTCCAGGCGCTGCCGGAGGTGGACGGCACCAAGCTGGGCGTGACGGGCCTGTCGGGCGGGGGCGCCGGAAGCTGGTGGGTGCCGGCGGCCGATGAGCGGGTACGGGTGGCGGCGCCGGTCTGTGGGACCGCCACGTTCGCCTCGCACGTCGCCGAGCGCACCGTTGACGGTCACTGCGACTGCATGTTTCCGGTCAACGTGCATGGCTGGGAGCTGGCCGACGTAGGGGCGCTGATCGCGCCGCGGCCGCTGCTGATCGCCTCCGCCGACCGCGACGGCATCTTCCATATCCGGTCCATTCGGGAGGTCCACGCGGCCACCAAGCGGGTCTACGACCATCTAGGCGCCGGGGAGCAACTGCGGTTGGTCGAGACGCCGGGTGGTCACTCGTATCACGAGCGGTCGCGGCGCGCCATTTTCTCCTGGTTCATACGGCACCTGCAAGGCAAGGAAGTGCCGGAAGCGGAGGTCGGCGACATTGACGAACGGCCGGCGGCGCAAGAGAGCGCCGAGACCCTGCGCGTCTATCGCGACGGCGTGCCGGCTGACGAGCGCACGACGACCGTGCAGGAGTACTTCGTCGCGCCGGCCCCGCCGCCGAGGATTGATACGGCAGAGGAGCTGCGGGACAAGCGGGCCGAGACGGTGGCCTATCTGCGGGCGCACACTTTCAGCCACTTCCCGGCCCGGCCGGCGCCGCTCGACGTGGAGATCGAATACGAGCGGGCCGACGGCAACGCCAACGGTGGACGCTTCGCTTTCACGAGCGAGGAGGGCTGGCGGCTGCGCGGGATGTGGTCGCCAGCGCAGGAGGGTGGGCAACCGGCGCCGGCTTTAGTGGTGCTGCGCTCGCCGCATGACGTGCGGCGGGAAAGCTACGCGCTGCAAGAGACCGCTGGCCTCGACCGCCGTTGGGAGCGCGTTTGCGTGGAGCCGCGCGGCACCGGCGACACGGGCTGGAGTCCGTCGCTCGACTGGCATCTACGCCGGGCGGCCATGCTTACCGGCCGGACCATCGCTTCGTTACAAGTCTACGATGCACTGCGGGCGCTGCACGCGGTGGCCGAGCTACCCGGCATTGACGGCCGCCGGCTGGCTATCGCGGGGCAGGAAGGGATGGCGGCCGTCGCGCTCTACGCGGCTCTGTTGCACGGGGGCCTCCAAGCGGTCTGTTTGGACGGACCACCGGCGACGCAGGATGCTTCCTCTCAACCCGACGGGACCGGCGAAGCTATTGAGATGCTCTTTGCCCGGCGCGTAACCGATCTGCCGCAGGTGGCCGGGTTGCTGTGGCCGGCCGAGCTGGTCTTCATCGGCCCGCGCCCGACCAGCTACCAATGGACCGAGGACCTTTACGCGCGGCTCGGCGCGCCGGGGGCGGTGCGGCGCATCATGGAGTGGTCGCAGTGGCAGCCGGGGCAATCCCCCTAGCCCAGTGCGCCGGCCCTAGGGCGCACCCACACATGGAGAGGCAGTGGTAACGACTGGCATGGGCAGCCCTGGCGATCGGCTTCCGCCGACACCACTGACTTGGCGGGGCTGGCTCGGAGTGTGGGGGTTCTGGTGCTTGCTCACGGCTGTCGGTGGTTTGGCAGGGCTTGGACTCGCGGCGTATGTAGAAAGCACCGCCGCCTTCAGCAACTGGCTGCGCTGGGAAATCCAGACGGGCCTTGCCCTGACGGCCGTCGGTGCCGGTATGGGCTTGGGCCAATGGCTACTGCTTCAGCGCTGGGTACGCAAAGCCTGGCAGTGGATCGTGCCGACGGTTGCCGGGCAACCACTGGGGTGGTTCGCGGCGGTGGCCGTGAGTTGGCACTACGATGCTTGGGTGCTCACCTGGGTTGTGAGCGGGATTGGCCAATGGCTCGTGCTGCGCCGCTGGGTGCATCGGAGTTGGTGGTGGCTCATCGCCGCAGTCTCCTACGGTCCATACCGCTGGCTCATGGATCGGACGAGGGTGGCGGATGTCGAAGTCTGGGGTGAAATGCTCGTCTATGGCACCCCCGTTGCGCTGGCGGGCTTGACCCTCACACTGCTATTTGCTCGCAGCGCCAAGCCCGAACAACTGAAGGTTAGAACACGACCGGCTGAGTCGGTCTTTCTAACCTGTCTGTGGGCCATACTCATGCTGGTTTTCGGTGTGGCGTCTGGCCTTGCTTTGCTGGCCGTCGGGTTTTGCCTGCTCTTTGGGTGTGGTGGCTGCGGTGAACACTATCTCGTAGAGATTACATCTCCGGATGGACGATACGTCGCGCGATCTGGAGTCAGGGGTTGCGGCGGAGCCACCGGAGGAGCAGGGTATTGGGTGCTGACTATCCGCGACGTTGCCGGCCCATATCTCAAAGACTCCGAGTCCGGCGCGGTCGTCTATGGTGAGGAGTATCCCTGGGTCCTAGGGATCAAATGGTACGATGCAAGAACCCTGGTTTTTGACAGTGTATATCGAACGAAACAACCCTCTGAGGGAAGCTCATCTGCCTGTAAGAATTGGAGAGACATTAGGGTCATTTGCCCGGCAACTGTAAATGCCCCCGATCGCAAGAGTCTTGGCGACCCTACACCTGTCGGCACGGAGCGCGGTGTTACCACCATCCCAAGCAGGGCAGTGCGTTTCACTGAGACGTTTGAAAGCCCTGAAACTGGCAAGCTACCTGCAACATCGCCTGAACCGGGTCGCTTCTATGCTGGCTATGAAGATGGCGCATATGTGATCAGGTTGACCAAGCCGGCGAAGGGTACGCTGGCGCGTGTCGGATTGCCAGGAATTCATACCGATGTGGAACTAGGCATTGACGCCCGGCTGGCGAGGGGAACCGATGATGCGGTGATCGTGCTGGGGTGCCGCACGAACCCCGATTACGGGGAGGCGTATCGGCTACGGATTGATCCGGCACGTGCGCGCTATGGCCTTGCCCATTGGATTGACGGCGAGGAAAAGCACAGTGTCTGGTATAGCCACATGCCGGTCGTCAATCCGGACCGCGGGACAAACCACGTAAGGTTATTCTGCGGGCGGGACCTGTCCGTGTACATCAATCAAGAGCACGTTCCGATTGTTACTCTTGGATTTCCGCCCACAGCAGACTATAAATTCTCACCGGAAGGCGGGATATGGATAGGTGTCGAGGTGGTCTCTGATTCTGCAACCAATGTGGAGGCCCGATTCGACAACCTCAGTGTCGCCAGCCGTGCTGTGCGCTAACCAGATGCCGTACCCCGGCCCTAGCCTTGGGTGGCGTTGAGGATGACCTGTTTGGCGCGCTCGTCCAGGCCGTAGTCGCGGTAGTTGAGGCACACGGCGGGGAAGAGTCCCCAGCGCGGCCCTTCCGCCAGCACTCGCTCGACGTGCTCAGGAATCGAGTGCTCGGCGGCTGCGGGATCGGTCGGTTCTGCGTCCTCGCTGTCCTCTTGAGCATCGTCGTCGGTTTCCACCGGGGGATGCAAGGGGACGAAATAGTGGCCCGGATACATCAGGTGGGTAAACCGCTCGTGGACCCGCCGGGCAAAGTCGCTCAAGCCGTAAGGCGTATCGCTGGGTGGTAGTCCAGTGTCAGAGGTGTTGGTGAGGCGAAAAACATCGTATCCAGGCTCGGCGGAGGCGGCGCCGGCGAAAACCACACCGGGGAGGTCTTTGCGGAGAGCATCGAAGATGGCCCGTTCGGCCGGGCGAGTCAACTCCAGGTCATCCACGTACAGGATGTCAATGCCGTACTCTTTGGCTACCCGGCCCAGATTGTTGCGCGTGGCGGCGATCCACTCGGGATGCGTGATGTCGGCGCGCACGAGGGGATGATTCCACACGCGGCCGCCCTTGATGGCGCCGTTGAGCCGATAGGTCGCGCGTGACAGATCGGGGAGACCCTGATCGGGGAGACCCTCCGCGAACGTGAGCTGGACCACGTTCGTTTCCGGCGCAAACCGGAAGCGGAAGCGAAAGCGCACCCGGTCTCCGTGAGTAAAGGCACCGGGGCTGCTCTGCACCTCCCGGCCATTGACAACTGCCCGCAGGGTACCGTAGCCGCAGTCTTGGACCCCGGCAATAGTGAGGAAGGCCTCCATCTCATTGGGCAGCGGCAAGGTCTCGAACGTCACCTGCGTGGCCGACTGCACCTGCGGTTGTAGCGCGACAAAGCCGGAGTCGTACCCGGTCGGGATGACCGGAAACGCGCCCGGCCATCCTTCATACGGTCCTACCTGCCCACCAGGCAGGCGCTCATACGGCCGGTCATACGGCAGCGCGAGATGCTCAAGGGCTGCAAAGCCCTGGACATACGGATCCAGGCCCCAGACGTTGCTCTGCACCATGAGGCGGTGGCCGCCGGCGTGGACTGCCTCGGTGACCGCCCGCAAGCCGGTAGTGCCGCCTAGCTCCGGGGCCGGATCGAAGACGGGATAGCGCGAGCCGGAAGGCCCCTGGAAGCCTTGCAGGCGGATGGCCACACCACTCGACACGCCCAGATCGGCCAGGTCTTGGCACAAGGCCACCACATGGTCGAAGGTATGGGCGATTTCGCCGGTCTCCCGCCAGAGGTCCAGGGAGACGAGGACCTTGATCTCGTCGAGCCAGGCCGGGAAGGAAGCATCCTGCGCGCGGGGAAGAACGCCGAGCCGCTGTTGCAGACTGCCACAGTAGCGATCAATGGCCGCCGTAAGGTCGGATTGTGCGGAAAGCTCCAGCGGCACTCCGTTCACACACTCAATACCCAACCAAAGTCCCTGGGTATCCCGATACGCCCCGGTACTCCAGATCGCGGCGTGGGTGCCGGGCAGGCAGCGGGTGTATTCGGACAAGCCGATGACGGTGATCGCAAAGGCCTCGACCTCGACAGCAGCGAGCTGGTGCGTCGAGCGGGTGCTCCCCAGCGCAACGCCGGCCGCCGTGCCGAGGGGGCAGGAGGCGTCAATCCGGGCGCTCCAGTTCTGCCCGGTCAAGTGATGGATGGCGGCTGAACGGGGAAAGGGAAGCCACACCTCGACGCCAACGTCGGTCGTTGCCCCCTCGACTTCGATCACCGAGGTGATGGCCTCGTGACCGGGGCGGAGGTGCCACTTGCCCTCCACCCCATCGCCGCGCAGGAGCACCGTGAGCGTGCTGTTCGCCACGACGATGCCGGCGACGGCCGCCGGCACGCCAGCGAGCTTGAAGCGCGGCACGGTAGTGGCCCGCCCCGCGGGCTGCTGCTGCCAACCAAATCCCGTGGCTGCCGTCTCCGTGTCGAGGGTCATGACCAAGTCACCGCCACGGATTTGGAAGGACATACAGCGTCACCTTTCTGCGGCTGGTATGCGTCTTTCCGAAGGAACGGTCACGAGTATTCGTTGGCCAGTCACCACGCACAGGGCGGCGCATCATGTAGGTAGCTCGGAGAGAGTATACCAGAAAACCACACCTTCGTTTTCTCTGAGAGAAACAGCGTTATTCGGGATGATAATTGTAGTTACTCAGTGGAATAATGTTTTCTACAGGCGTAGATTAGCCTTTTATAGGCGGTACATACCACTTTCTTCTATCAAGCTGCCGAAATGCCGCCGGCTCTGCTTCGCCGCCGGTCCGGAGAGGCCCAATGATCGTTTCGTGGCATACTCAAGGACGGTGGTGACGATTGTTGCACACATGAAAATATGGTGTTTCTAGCGGCCGGTGACCTCGCTCAGGATGATCGGGAGGTGGATGGCATGAGAGCGGCAGTCCTCATCGAGCCGGGCATTATCGAGATCAAACGGCTGGACCGCCCCTTGCCGGCGGACAAGGTCGCTATTGCAACGAGTGCGGTCGGCATTTGTGGTACCGATATTCACGCTTTCGGCGGGCACAATCCGTTTCTCACCTACCCGCGCGTGATGGGGCACGAAATCGCCGGCACGGTCGCGGCCGTCGGCGCGGAGGTGAGCGGCGTCAGGGTGGGGGAGCAGGTAGTCGTCAATCCGTATGCCTCTTGCCAGCGGTGCCGCACCTGTCGCCGCGGGTATCCCAACCTCTGTCCCGACCTCGCCGTCCTCGGTGTCCACACCGACGGGGGATTTGCTGAACAGGCCTACGTCAGCCCGCAACAGCTCTATCGCCTCCCGCCCGGCGTGGACCTCGCTACGGCGGCGCTCGTTGAGCCGCTTTCCATCGGGGCGGAGGCGGTGGCCAATGGCGAGGTGCAGGCCGACGACCGGGTGATCATTATCGGTGCCGGGCCGATTGGGCTGGCCTGCCTGGCGTTCACGGTAGAGCGGGGCGCGGCGGCCCTGGTCGTTGATCGTATTCCTGGCCGCTTGGAGCGAGCGCAGACGCTGGGTGCGGCAGCGGTGGTCAACACGCTGACCGACGATCCCGACGAACGCATCGAGGCCTTTACCGCCGGACAGGGCGCCGACGTGGTGATCGAGGCGGTGGGAGCACCGGAGACCATCGAGGCCGGGCTGCGCTGGTTTGGTCCGGCCGGCCGCTACGTGCTGCTGGGCCTTTACGACGGCACCGTTGAGCTGCCAACGTTTACCGCTATGCGGTTCGGATTGCGTCTGACGGCCTCCCGCCTTAACCGGGGGCGGTTCCCCGAATGTCTGGAGTATCTGCGTACCCACCCGCATATCACGAGCCTCGTCACGCACCGGATCGCCTTGGCGGACCTGCAGGACACCTTGACGCTGCTCAAGCGGCGTGAACTGGAGGCGTGTAAAGTGATGGTCGAGCTGCCGTAGCGGCCGACTGTTGCGCCTGGAATGCTAGGCAGCGCCGCGGCCCTGGGAGGATGCGATGTCGCCCCTGACCTTGTTGAACGTGCAGGCTGTCATTGTCATTCTCGGACCGCTGGCGCTGGGCTGGTGGCTGCGTCAGCGTCTCGCCGTGTCCTGGCGGACCTGGGGTTGGGGCGCGCTCACGTTCATCGCGTCGCAGCTGGCCCGGCTGCCTTTCCTATACCTCCTCACGGCTCTGCTCACGCCGCTCGTGCGTGTCGCTGCCGACTCACCGGCGGTGTTCTGGATCAATCTGCTGGTCCTCTCGCTGACGGCGGGCATCTTCGAGGAGACGGCGCGGTGGCTGATGCTCCAACGATTCGCCACTGCCGCCCGCGGCTGGGGCAACGCGATCATGTTCGGCGCCGGTCACGGCGGTATCGAGGCGATATTGCTCATCGGTGGCACCACCATTTTCAGTATCTTCCTGCTCCAGTTTGGAGATAGCTTGATGGCGCAGACGCAGGGCGTGCAGGAACGGGTCATGATGGGGGCGCAACTCGACGCGCTCTATGGGTTGCAATGGTCGGATACGGCGCTGGTGGTGTGGGAGCGCGTTGCCGCTGTGACCTTTCACATTGGTGCCGCCGTCTTGGTGATGCAGACGGTGCTGACCGGGCGGCGCATCTGGTGGGTCGTTGCCGTCGTTGGCCATGCGCTGTTCAATTTTGCCGTCCTCGCAGCCCTTCAGTTTGGCGGGGCGGTCTGGGCCGAGCTTGTCGGGACGCTCTTTGCGCTGGCGGCGGTCTACATGATTGTGCGGTTTCACTGGCTGGATCGCCGTCGCGCCGTCGAGTCGGTCGTCGTGGATGACGCTGGCGACTGACCGGGCGGCCCCCTCGTCGCCAGTGTCTAGTGGCCAGTAGCCAGTGGTCAGTGGAGCGGGAGAGTCTCCCGCTCGTCTTTCCCGCTGTCTCGTCCATAATTTCCGCGCGTGTGGGAATCCACGTCCTCCGGTGCAGCAGGGGCCATAGCGCCGTGTCGGCCGAGTAGGCGTTAACCGACGTTTAACGGTGCTCAAACGAGATGCTTACCCGTTCTTGCACGGCGCTTAATGTTGATGAGGGAAGATAGTATCAGCACACGCGGCACCAAACATAGCCCACCGGAGGGCAATCGGCGCCGACGACAGGACGAGGTGGCAATGAGGCCACCGGGAGGGAGAGGACAATGAACAGTCTTCCGCAGCCATCTCCTGCATACAGCGCAGAGTCTGCGGTTCCGACGGCAACGGCAGCCGTCGGTGCTCCACCGGCAAGGAAACCGGAGCAGAAGCACGCCCGTCGCGGGGCCCTGACCATGCTGGGCACCTTGGCAGTGGGGCTGGTCGGTGGTGCAGCCGGTGGCGGGGCAGCCACATGGTACTGGCAGAACCAGCCCGCATTGCCGGTTGGCGAGATAGACATCCCGGTGCTGTTCCGTGAGGTAGCACCATCCATTGTGGGTATTGAAGTCAGAGGCCGTCGCGGCAGTGGTACCGGTATCGGTACCGGCACCGGCTTCATCGTCACGGCAGAGGGTCACGTGCTCACGAACAACCACGTCGTCGAGAGCGCCCAAGAGATTCACGTGCTCCTGGCCGACGAAACCCGGGTGCCGGCCAGTGTCGCCGGACGGGACGCTCAGAGCGATTTGGCGGTGCTCACCACCGAGATTCCGCGGGAGAAGGTTCAGGTGGCGCGGCTCGGCGACTCCGACCGCGTACAGCCTGGGGAGCCGGTGATTGCGATTGGGAGTCCGTTCGGCTTTGACCACAGTGTCAGTCACGGCATCATCAGTGCCGTAGACCGTTCCTATGGAGCACGTGGTCGCTCCATGTTTGGCTTGTTGCAAACCGATGCGCCGATCAACCCGGGCAACTCCGGTGGTCCGCTGCTCGATGCTGCCGGCGAGGTCATTGGCATTGCGACGATGATCCAAAGCCCGATACCCGGCTCGGTGGGGGTGGGCTTTGCGATCCCGGTCAATCGCGCCCGTGCGCTGCTCCCGAGGCTGGCAGCTGGTGAGACCATCCGTCATCCCTGGATCGGAATTTCCTACCGGGTGGTGACGCCGGAGCTGGCCGAGCAGCTGGGGCTGGAGCAAGTGGAGGGTTTTGCCGTGCTAGACGTGGTGCCTGATAGCCCGGCGGAGCGTGCCGGGCTGAGAGCGTTCACCGTGACCGGCACCCGGGATGTGACGGGGAATGGTGACATCATCATCGCCGTGGATGGGAAGAAGCTCGATAACCAGGAGGCGCTGGCCCGTGACTTGCAGAACCGTGCCGTTGGGGAGACGATCACCTTCACCGTCTTGCGCGACGGTCAGGCTGTCGAGGTGCCTGTCGAACTGGGCATCCAGCCTGTTGCTGCCGTCAATCGGTGACCGTCCGGGGCTGTCGAGGCGCCTGTCGAGTTGGACGCGCGGCCGGACATGATCGAGTAAGGACACGCCTCTCGGAGGCGACCATTTCCCTCCCACACAAGTAGGGCCTGGACCTCCCCCAGTCCAGGCCCACTTGCTTAATCCGGGATCATCCACGCCGCACCCCCTGACAGGGATAGGTTTTTTGTGTAGGAGTGATTTGGACCTAACCCCCTGACAGGCCAAAGCCGCACGGATGGTGCCAGGTGTGGTGCGGCTTTGGCCTGTCACCCGGCCCCTTCCCTGGAGGGAAGGGGAGCGATGGCGGTGCTGGTCCGCCGCTGGTCTGCATCAGGATTTTCAGGATGCAGGGATGAGCAGGATGGATTTCCGCTTTCGGAGACCTTTGCATAACCCCCGGATAGAGTGCGAGCGGGACAATGCTCCACGCTTCGCTAACCTGGGAGGCCCGGTTTTTGGATGCCCGCTTTCGCGGGAATGACGGCGGGCCAGGGGTAGGCGGGCTTGTCCGCGGCTCAGGACGATGGCAGGCCAGCTTCGGCAAGCACGACGCGCAGGGCGGCGATGCCCTGCTGCGCGCACGCCTCGGAATCGAGGTCGTCGAGGCGCGGACCGAGCACTTCCAAGGCGACTGTGCCGTCAAAGCCGGTTGAGGCAATGGCTTGGAGCCAACCGGCCAGGTCAATGATCCCCTCGCCGGGCATGAGTCGGTCCTGGTCGTCGAGGTCTTCCAATGGGACCGGTTTTGCGTCGTTGATGTGGAGGAGCGTGATGCGCTCGGCCGGAGTCTGGCGCAGCTGCTTGAAGGTCGCGCCGGAAGCGTGGCAGTGGTACGAGTCGACGGTCAGCCCGCTGGCTTCGACCTGGGCGTCTTCGAGCAAGTCCAGGGCGGCGGTGAGAGTGTGGATGAAGAAGGGGCCGCGGTCCGGGTGCAGGGTCTGCACGCCGAGGAACTCCAGACCCAAGCGGAGGCCGGTGTCGCGCACGGTCTCGTCGAGGCGCCGCAGCCGCGCTACCGCCAGCGGCCAAGCCGTGTCGAGCGGCAGGGTGGTACGCATGGGTATTCCCGCGCCGGTGACCGTACCGCCCCAGGCGACCACCTGGCGGGCACGTGCCGGGAGGTCCGCCAGCGTCGTCTCCAGGTCTTCTCCAGGCTCAAGTAGAGAGAACCCCACCAGGCCGCCGACGGTGCCGGCCTCGACGCCCGCGCTGGCGAGTAGCTCGGGTATGGAGCCACCGTCTTGCTCATAGGCCGCGGCCTCGGCGAAGGAGAAATCTACGGCGGCGTAGCCGTGCTTGGCGGCAAGCTGTGTCTTCTCAGCGAGCATGAGGGGGGCACCGCGGAGCTGGGAGCCGTGCAGGGTCGGGCGAATGCGTGCGGTCATGGGCAGTCCTTTCCTTGGGTGTGGAAGCGAGCGTGCTGTGGGCGGATTGTAGCAAGGGAGGTGCCGCCATTGGTCGTCGGCGCTGCTGCGGAGGGTCTTGTCACGCGGCATACTGGGGCAATGCGGCGACGTAAGCGGCCGGATGGTGCGGAGGCCAGGTCACGCGCGGGGCGCTCCCGGCGGCGCGGGCGGGCGCTCCGCTTCGATCAGCGCCTGTTGCGGCGCGGTCTGGAGCTGGCGGCGACGGATCGGGTGCTGGAGCTGGGCTACGACGACTTGGAGACGCCGCTGCTGCTCGTGTCCGGCACCGTCGCCGACGAGGTGCCGGCGCCGCGGCAGGTGGTGTCGTTGCGTCCGACGGTGGACTTGGTAGAGGAGTTGCAACGGCAGGGCGCGTCCGGCCGGAGCACTCCGGCGGCGTTCGAGGTACGCTTGGCCGATACGATTCCGGCCACGGACGTTGGCTCCTACGAGGTGGTCTTGCTGCTGGCGCCCCACTATCTCGGCAACGAGCGCGTGCGTACCGACATCGCCAGCGCGCACCGGGCGCTCCGGCCGGACGGTGTGCTGTTCTTCCAAACGCATCGTCGCCAGGGCGGGGAGACGTTTGTGCGCTACGTGACCGAACGATTTGGCCACGTGGAACTCCTGGCCATTCGCGGTGGCCACCGGCTCTACCGGGCCAGTCGCGGCCCGGAGGCGCCGGCCAGCGCGTCCGACGAGGGCGAGCGGGAAACGGTGGTGCTGCAAGAGACGGTGCGGGGCCTCACGATCAGCCTGGAAACGCAGGCCGGGGTGTTTTCCCGCCGCCGGTTCGATACGGCCTCCCGTCTCCTGGCCGAGACGATGCAGATCGGGCCGGCGGACGAGGTGGCGGACCTCGGCTGCGGCGCCGGCTTGCTGGGGATTGTGGCGGCTCGTCTCGCGCCGCAGGGCGCGGTCGTGCTGCTCGACAACCGCGTACAGACCGTCGCGCTGGCAAAACGCAACCTGCGTCGAAACGGTGTGGCCAACGCGACCGTGCAACTGAGTGACGGCTTGCAGGCGGTGGGGCGGCGCACGTTTGACGTTATCGTGAGCAACCCGCCGCTGCACGAGGGCGGCGTCTATCGGACCACACCGGCAGAGCGGTTCGTCGCCGCGGCGGCGGTCCATTTGCGCCCGCGTGGGCAGCTATTCGTCGTTGGCCCACGCACGCTACCGCTGCCGCGGCTGGCGGCGCCACACTTCGACGAGTGCGAGGTGGTGACTGCTGATCGAGTGAACGTAGTCTGGCGCTGTCGCCGGCCGCCAGCCACGCGAGCGCAGGAGTCCATCCCGATGCTGGAGTGACGGGAAGACCGACGGAACCGAGGTGAAAGATAGCGGTGATTTAACTCCAGGTTAGCCCCGATGGGATACGATAGTATGCGGATGGCGCAACGGGTATGATGGAGGCGCGTTGTGACCAGCAGAGACGACCAGGTGGGCGGTAGCATGGCGGATACCGGTGGAAGATGAAGATGAACGAACAGAGCGCGTCGCCCTCGTCTGCGCCCGCGCACGGGACGATCCTCGTTGCCGACGACGAGCGCCATATCGTGCAGCTTATTAAGCTCTATCTGAGTAACGAAGGTTTCGGGGTAGAGACGGCGAGCAATGGGCAGGAGGCGTTGGCCAAGATTAACCGCCTACATCTGGACTTGCTGATTCTCGACTTGATGATGCCGCAGGTGGACGGCTGGGAGGTCTGCCGGCGAGTGCGGCGGGACAGCGAGGTGCCGATCATCATGCTGACGGCCCGCGCGGACGACGTGGACAAGATTGTCGGCCTGGAGCTTGGGGCCGATGACTATGTGACCAAACCGTTCAATCCCCGCGAGTTGGTGGCGCGGGTGAAGGCGGTGCTGCGCCGGACGAGCCAAGCGGGACCGACAACGGCGGTCGTCGAGGTCGGTGACCTCCATATTGACCCCGCCCGGCGTGAAGTCACCGTCGCCGGCACGGAGATCAAGCTCCGTATGAAGGAGTTCGATCTGCTGCTGGCATTGGCCCGGCAGGTTGGCGTGGTCTTGACGCGCGAGATGCTGCTCAGTGGGGTGTGGGGCTACGATTACTTTGGCGAGAGCCGCACGGTGGACGTACACGTGACCTGGCTGCGGAGCAAGATCACCGGCAGCACTGCCCGTATCGAGACGGTGCGGGGCGTGGGCTATAAGCTCGTCGGCCCGGCAGCCGGAGCGTAGGAGCAGTATCGGCCGGGGAGACCGCTCCACCCGGAGCGAGCGAGTAGGTGACGTGATCAAGAGTTGGCTGGCGACGTGCCAGGCCTGCACCAGCGATCTCTATGCGATTGTGCAGAACTGGCGTCGTCGGGGGTTCAGACTGCTGACGCTGCGCTCCAAGCTCCAGGCCGCCTTTGCGGTCATCATCATCGTGGCGCTGGGCACGGCGGCGGTTGGGACGATTGGCTTGGTCCAGCGGTATCAGCGGCAGCAGGCCATTGACCAGTTCACAGACATCGCATTGATTGCCGCTGTCCAGATGAGCGTGCTGACTCGGCAACAGGCGTCGTCGTCCGACATTGCCAGCATCATGTCGTTCCTCTCACAGCGTTACGGCGTGCGAATTCTGCTGCTCGATGACACCAATCGGGCGTTGGTAGATGTCAGTCCCGAAGGTGACGAGAGCCTGCAGGGTGTGCGGCTCGAATTGTCGGACCGACAGGTGACAGCGGCGCAACAGGTGGTGCCGGATGGACGGCCCGGCCGGCGGGCCCCCAGAATGCCGATTGTCGCGTGGACGGGGGAGGTACAGCCGCTCAATCAGCCGCACTTGTTCATTGTGGCCCAAGTCCCGCCGGCGGCTCCACGTGGACGGGGGGCCGGAGATGGGGACGGGCCGGCGCCGGCCGGCGCCGCTGTCCAGTACGTGGCAGTAGTCGTGCCGGAAGCCAGCCTGGCGACCGCCTGGCGTGCCCTGTTGCCCAGTCTGGCCTTTGCTGCCCTGATTGCGCTCGCGGTCTCCGCTGCCGCCGCGCTCTGGCTTTCGCGCTCGATTGCCCAGCCCTTGCGCCAAATCACGGAGGCGAGCCGAGCGATGGCGCAGGGAGACTACGAGCAGTCCATTCCGGTGCGTGGCCACGACGAGGTCGGTGAGCTGGCGCGGGCGTTCAACCGGATGGCGCGGGAGGTGGCCCGCTCCAATCGGGCGCTGCGGGCCTTCCTCGCCAACGCCTCGCACGAGCTACGGACCCCCCTGACCTCGCTGCAAGGCTGGGCACAGGCGTTGGTCGAGGGCGAGGTGCGCGACCCGGCGGCGAGCGCGCAAGCGGGACGCATCATCCACGATGAGGCCGAGCGGATGCGCCGGCTGGTCGAGGCGCTGCTGTACCTCTCCAGGATCGAAGGAGGGCAGTTGCCGATAGAGCGCGAGGCGGTGGACCTCTCTGAGCTGCTGCGTGTAACAGCGGCGCGCATCGCCCCGCTCACCGATCAGGCCGGACAAAAGTTGGTGCTGGACTTTGATGCCAGCGCCGCCTATAGCTGGCATGGTGACGCTCGCCTGTTGGAGCGGCTCTTGGCAAACCTGGCCGAGAATGCGGCCAAGTATGCGCCCGAGGGCGCCACGATCACCATCAGCGCTGGCGCGGGCCGGCCGCCGCGGGCCCCCACTGCGCCGGCCGTGAACGGGGCATTCGTCGTGGCGACCGATGACACGCCGAGGCTGGATCAGCCGATGGACGGTCGGGCAGTGTGGAGACGGCAGACAGCGGAGAATGGCAACATGGCCGCACCACCAACGGTCTGGGTGACGGTCCATAACACCGACAGCGTGATTCCGGCGGCGGATTTGCCCCATATCTTCGAGCGGTTCTATCGGGTCGAGAAGTCTCGTGCTCAGGCGGTGGACGGCACGGGGTTAGGGTTGGCTATCGCCCAGGAAATCGTCGCGGCCCACGAGGGCGAGATCACGGCCACGAGTAGCGCCGAGGAGGGCACCGGTTTCACGATCATTCTCCCGGCAGCCGACGATACGCTTGGGCCGCGCGATCCGACGGATGCCCAGGCTGCGGCGCACCTACCCCCACCCCCTCCCTGAAGGGAAGGGGCTAGAACCATCACTGATTAGCCCCCCTATGGTCCCCCCGCGTCGCAGGGGGACGTGGACTCCCGGCTACGCGGTAGTGACGGATGGCAGCCGCTCCCTCGCTCGCTCCTTCTCTGTGGTCTCCGGGACCACAGGGTAGCCCAGACTACCGTAAGCGCCACCAGGCGATGCCGGCGGCGATGGCGGTGAAGAGCAGCAGCAACGGGTTGCCGAGCGCAAAAGCGAGGGCCGTGCCGGGGGCGAATGTACCCTGCACGAGCATCAGTCCCAGGGCAAAGATGAGCGGGCCGAGGACGGTGCCGCCGAAGAAGCTCAGGGCCATGATCGCCAGGTTACGATTGCGCGTGTGGCGATTGACCAGCGGCGCCCAGCGGGTGGCGCCCGCAAAGCCGGCGATAGCCGCGAGCAGCAGGATGAACCACCAGCCGCTGAGGATGAGCGCACCAGCGCTGGCGGCGGCCGCAATAGCGACCGTCTGCCACACGGCCGTCCAAGTTGCTTGCCCGGCGGCGTGGCGGCTGACACCCGCGCATTGGTGGCAGCGCTGACCGGCCGGCGTATGGATCAGACAGGCGGTGCAGTAGGGCTGGCCGCAGCGGCCACACATCAGCAAGGTCTCGCGGTCGCCGTGGCGCGAGCAGACTTGGGTCGTTTGGGTGGCTGACGTGCTCATGATGCCGCTGCCAAGGGTGTTGTTGGAGGGGCCATGGCACGCAGCGTCTCGATCAACGCCGGTAGCTCGCGGAGCACGTAGTCAATCTGGGCTGCGGTGTTGTCCAGCCCCACTGTGAGGCGGAGCGAGCCGCGCGCCCACTCGGCCGGCAGACCGAGTGCCTCCAGCACGTGCGATAGCTCCAGCGACCCGGAGGTGCAGGCGGAGCCGCTGGAGGCGTAGATGCTCTTGACATCGAGGCCGAGCAGGATACTCTCGCCTTCAACGTTGTGAAAGCAGAAGCTGGCGCTGTTGGGTAGGCGGTTGGTGGGGTGGCCGGTGAGCCTGGCAGCCGGGATGTCCGATAGGAGGCCGGTAATCAGCCGGTCCCGGAGGTACTGATCGTGGACGCGCCGGGCAGCGAGCTGCGCGTGGGCGAGGTCGAGTGCCTTCGCCAGGCCTACGATCCCCGCCGTATTTTCGGTGCCGGCGCGTTGGTTGCGCTCCTGGCTGCCTCCCTGCTGCTGCGGCTGCCACTCGGCCCCCTCGCGCACGTAGAGGACGCCCGTACCCTTGGGGCCGTAGAACTTGTGCCCGGCCAACGAGAGCAGGTCCACGCCCAAAGAGTTCACGTCGAGCGAGAGAGCGCCGCCCGCTTGCACGGCGTCGGTGTGGACGAGTACGCCGCGCTCGTGGGCGACGCGGGCAATGTCGCGGATGGGCTGGATCGTGCCGACTTCGTTGTTGGCGTACATGATCGAGACGAGAATGGTCTCCGGCCGGATGGCCGCTGCGACGGCGCCGGGGTCCACCTGCCCGTACTCGTCCACGGGGAGCACGGTGGTCTCGAAACCGAACTGCTCCAGAAACTCGCACGTGTGCAGGATGGCGTGATGCTCGATGGCGCAGGTAATCAGGTGGTTGCCGCGGTCAAAGTTGGCAAACGCCGTTCCCTGCAAGGCCGCGTTGTCCGCCTCGGTGCCACCGCCGGTGAAGATCACCTCGCGCGGCCGGCAATTCAGGACCTGCGCGACGGTATCGCGGGCGGAATCGAGGGCATGGCGAGCTTCGCGCCCCCAACCGTAGATGCTCGACGGGTTCCCCGGGGCCGCGCGCCAATAGGGCAACATGGCGGCCAGCACGTCCGGGTGGACTGGCGTGGTGGCGGCGTGGTCCAGGTAGACGGGTAGTTGCTCCATCGTCATGCCTCGGGGGGCAGCATCCGGCACGGGGTCGTCGGTAGGTACGCGCTATCAATAGTCTAGCAGCGTCGGGGGGCTAACAGTAGTCGGCTGGGGAGTGGGTTGCCCCTACAGCAGCCGTCGGGCGATGGCGGGGACGAGGCTAGACAGGGTATCGTTTAATTGATACAATCGTGCAAGACTCTAGTGGAGCGAGGGCCGGTGCGTTGGGGGGTGCGTTAGACTTGGCGAGGAGACTGTGTGGGCCTGACGTGGCAACGCTATGGGTGAAGACGACGGCACGACCATCTACCTCCTGCGGCACGGCGAGAGCCACGCGAACGTGCGCTCGGTCCTGTCCAATGGTTATGCCTACGATGCCGGGCTGACGGAGCGGGGGCGGCGTCAATCGGTCGAGGCAGCCGGTTGGCTGGAAGGGACACCGCTGGCTGCACTGTATACCAGCCCCTTGCGACGCTCTGCAGAGACCGCCGCCATTCTGAGCGCGGCACTCGGCTGCGCGGCTGCGGTCTGCGCGGACGTGCGGGAGATTGACGTTGGCAGGTTCGATGGGCGGGGGGACCGCAGGATGTGGCGGGACCACGATGCCATTCTGTCGCGCTGGTATGGTGGCGAGGTGGACGTGCCGTTTCCAGGCGGCGAAACGCGCCGGCGGGCCGAGGCACGGATCGTCGGTGCGTTGGAGATGATATGCGAGCGGCATCCGCGGGGTGCAGTGGGTGTGGTGACGCACAGCATGATCGCGCGCTTTGCCGTGGCGCGGCTGGCGCCGCTTGCCGGGACCGCGTTGAGCGCTCCGGCGTACCGCTTGGGGCATGGTGAGATCGGTGTGCTGCGCTGCGAGGGCGGTCACTGGACCTGCCTGGCGTGGAGAGTCAACCCGCGACAGGCGTTGCAGCGGTCGGCTGCGGCGCCGATGTTACTCGATGGCGGTCGCTGACGGCCGCTGATGGAGGGTGGCCATGGGTATGCCCGTCATCCCGAACCTCAATGCCTTTGGGGCGGCGCCGGGAGAGCGTATCTTCCGCGACAGCCTGATCGCCCGCGAGGCGAGTACGTCGCGCACGACCCTCGCCGGTGGGTTGGCGGCCTTGATTCTGCTCGGTGTGCCACTGGTCTTGCTGGCCCTCAACGCGCTGGTGGGCGCCTGCGGCGACATGATGCGGGACAGCGTCGCCGCGCCGCTGACGGCGCTGTGGGACGTGGCGGTCGGCTACATCCGCACCGTCGGGCCGTGGCTGCTGCCCATCGTGGCGCTCGGTGTGCTGCTGGGCTGGCTGCGCCGATACGCTGCGCGCCGCGGCTACGTCTTGGTCTTGTCGCTGGGACCGACGCAGCAGATGCGGTTCGGGTTGCAATCTGCATTTCCGATCCTGCTCGTACCGGTGGCCGTCTGGATGGTCGCTCAACGGCTGGCGGCCGCGCAGCAACTTAACATAACCATCATCCTGCTCGCCGCGTTTCCGCTATGGATACTCTCCGGCGTGGCGATAGACGTGGCCTGGGAGGGCGCGACGGCGTGGCTGCTGCGGCGCTTGTCTCCGCTCCCGCTGGCGCTGGAGATGACAGTGGCGGTACGCACGGTGCTGCAGACGGCACGCGATCTGGAGACGGCAAGGATTAGGGACGTGGCCGCCGATCCTGAGACAGGTACCGTTCATATCCGGGGGCAGTTCGATGATGCCGAGCAGCAGCAGCGGGCGCAGCAGCTCTGTCGGATGGTGGCCGGGGTGAAAAGCGTGCAAGTCACGGCTGTGGGCGAGGACGAGTGAGGGGTGGTTACCGGTTTGGCCTCCCTATGGTCCCCCCGCTGCGGCGGGGGGACGGTAATCCCCTCCCCTGTCGCAACGGGGGAGGGCCAGGGTGGGGGCTGGGTGTCGGTCAGGCGGAGGCTTCGCCTTCGAGGTCGGTGCGGGTGATGAGGAGCGGCGGCGCGTGGTTCAGCACGCAGTCGGCGTTGACAATGCACTTGGCGATGTCGGACCGTGAAGGAATCTCGTACATCACTTCGAGCAGCACTTCTTCGATCACAGTACGGAGGGCGCGGGCGCCGGTCTGGTAGCTGAGTGACCGCTTGGCGACCGCGTGCAACGCCTCGGCGGTCAACTCCAAGTCCACCTCATCAAGCGCAAGAATGCGCTCGAACTGGCGCACGAGCGCATCTTTGGGTTCGGTCAGAATGCGGACGAGGTCGTGGCTGGACAGTGGCTCGACGCTGACCGCGACCGGCAAACGCCCGACAAACTCGGGGATCAAGCCGTACTTCAGCAGGTCGGCGGCGGTCAACTCGCGCAAGAGCAGCGGGTCGTTCTCGTCTCCGGTACCGGAGACCGTCTGGAAGCCGATGGAGCGGCGGCTGCCGATGCGACTGCCGATGATGCGGTCCAGCCCCTCGAACGCGCCGCCGCAGATGAAGAGCACGTTGGTCGTGTCAATCTGGATGAAGTCCTGGTGGGGATGCTTCCGGCCGCCTTGTGGTGGGACATTGGCGACGGTGCCTTCCATGATCTTGAGGAGGGCCTGCTGCACCCCTTCGCCGGAGACATCGCGCGTAATCGAAGGATTGTCGGCTTTGCGGGAAATCTTGTCCACTTCATCAATGAAGACGATGCCGCGCTCGGCGCGCGCGACGTCATAGTCGGCAGCCTGGATCAGGCGGAGCAGGATGTTCTCGACATCCTCGCCAACGTAGCCGGCCTCGGTGAGGGCGGTGGCGTCGGCGATGCAGAAAGGCACATCAAGGATGCGGGCGAGCGTGCGAGCGAGGTGGGATTTGCCGCAGCCGGTTGGCCCGACGAGCAGGATGTTGCTCTTGGCCAGCTCAACGTCGTCGAAATCCGTCGCGGCCCCGATGCGTTTGTAATGGTTGTAGACCGCGACCGAGAGCACCTTCTTGGCGTGCTCCTGGCCGATGACATACTGAGAAAGCTGTTCGAAAATGCGCTTGGGAATGGGGATGTGGAGGCCGGCGAGGTCGGTTTGGCTGGTGGCTTGCCCGCCTTCCTCCTCCATAATCTGGCGACATATATCAATGCAGTTGTCGCAGATGTAGACGCCATGAGGACTCTTGAAGAGACGACGGGCCTGCTCTTGATTGCTGCTGCAGAAAGAGCAGCGGACTTGCCCCCGACTACCGCGTTGGCTCGCCATAGCACCTCTCAGGGTCGCGTTCTATAGCTCCGGCAATGGTCTCCCGTCAGGCTGGCGTGGTCCCCGGCGGCCGCTGGTGTATCTCGCATAGCTAGGCGCCGGTTGAGTCCGGCGCCAGTGCCGGTAGGTCAATCACCTCGTCAATGATCCCGTATTCCAGCGCTTGCTGCGCCGTCATGAAGAAGTCGCGGTCCACGTCTTTGGCGATCTTGTCCACCGATTGCCCCGTGTGGAAGGCCATGATGTCGTTCAGCCGGCTCCGCAGCCGCAGGATTTCTCGCGCTTCGATCTCGATGTCCGAGGCTTGGCCGCCCCGGCCCGGGCTGCTGGGCTGGTGGATAATCACCGTCGAGTTGGGCAGGGCATAGCGCGACCCCTTGCTCCCGGCCATCAGCAGCACGGCCCCAAAGCTGGCGGCGGCCCCAAAGCAGGTGGTCCGCAACCGTAGGCCGGAGTCCTGCTGGATGTACTGCATGGTGTCGTAGATAGCCAGTCCGGCGTAGATGGACCCGCCGGGGGAGTTGATAAAGAGCTGAATCTCTTTGTCGGGGTCTTCGGTCTTGAGAAGGAGCAGTTGGGCAACGACCGAGTTGGCAACTACATCGTCAATGGGGGTGCCGATGAAGATGATGCGCTCGCGGAGCAAGCGGGACCAGATGTCCATGCCGCGCTCGCCGCGAGGGGTGGTTTCGATGACATAGGGGACGATTGATTCCGGTGGCTGCATGGATCGCTCCGTTTCTTCGCCTCCGCCGTTACCGGTGCGGAGGACCGTTTGCGTCTCAGGCTGCGTAGCTCGCGTGCGGCGGGACTGTGTCCCGCCAGCCGCTTGAAGGGCTAGGCGCTGCTTTCGTCCGCCGGCTCGTCGTCGGTCGTTTCGGCCTCGTTCGCCGTCTCCGGGATGTCACCGCGCGCGTTCCGCACGAGCCAATCGAGCGCATGCTGGCGCTGCAAGCCGGTGCGTATCCGGCTGCGGCCGTCGGCGGTGCTCAAGAAGTTCCGCACCTGCCGCCCGGTGCGTTGATCGGTAGCCACCGCTTGCTCGACCTCCGCCTCAATGGCGGTGGCGATCTGCTGGGTGGTGGGCCTGATCCGCTCGCGCTCGGCGACCGCTTCCAGCACCAAGCGGCCCTGGAGTTGCTGGGTAGCCGCCTCGGCGACTTCCTCTTGCCACTGCTCCATGGTGCGGTTGGTGAGCTCCAGATAACGTTCGACGGTTACGCCTTGCTGGCGGAATACATTGGTCCGCTCGGTAGCGAGGCGTTGTGTTTCCGCTTCCAGTAAACGGGCGGGAATCTCGAACGTCGTACCTTCGACAGCCGCCGCCAGGACGTTGCTCTCGTATTCCAGGAGTGCGCGGCGCTCGGTTTCGCGGGCCACCGATTCTTGGACGGTCGCGCGGAGCGTGTCCAGCGAATCGTGCTCGGAGACGGAGCGGGCGAACTCATCGTCGAGAGACGGGAGTTGCCTGGACCACACTTCCTTGACCCGCACACGGTAGCGAGTCGTCCGCTCCGCGGTGGTGCCGTCGGGCTGCTCTTCGGGTGCCGTAAGGGAGAAGTCGCGCTCATCGTCCACGGACAGGCCGACAACCTGGTCGTCAAAGCCCTCCGGGTAGCTGTTGCCGCCGATGATAATGCGGAGACCGGTGTCATCGGTCTCTCGACCGTCGGGCCACGCCACACGGATGTCGGCAACGATCTGGTCGCCGAGCTGGGCGGTGCTATCCAGCGCCGGCTCCCACTGCGCTTGGCCCTCCTGGAGCTGGGCGAGCACGCGCTCGACCTGATCGGGGTCAGGCTCCGGCGGCTGGAAGGGGACGCGGACATCGCGGTACGGCCCCAACTCCACCTCCGGACGGATGGGTACGGTGGCACGGAAGATGAACGGCTTGCCGCGGTCCATCTCCACAATATCGAAGTCCGGCTGGTCAATCGGCTCGATACCGGCTTCGGTCACGGCGTCCTCATAGGCAGCCGGCAGGAGGGTTTGAAGGGCCTCACGCTCGATGGTGGGAGCGCCCACGTGACGCTGGACGATGGCGCGGGGCGCCTTGCCGGGACGAAAACCGGGGATGCTGACTGTGCGGCTCAAGCGCCGCCAGGCGGTATCAAGCTCGCGGCTGAGACGTTCGGCCGGTAACTCAATGAGGAGGGCACGCACACCGTCTTCAGGTCGCTCGGTTGTGACTTTCACACGCTCTGCCTCGGATCGGGGAATACCCGCTCCATTCTAGCATAGGTCATGGGTCATGCCGGCGGTCGCGGCCGGCAGCGTGGTGTGGGAGTCATGGTCGGAGTGTGGTGTATTGCTTGCTGAGGGGAACAAAAAAGCGAGAACTGCATTGAAGCTCTCGCTCTAGGTACATGGAGCGGAAGACGGGATTCGAACCCGTGACCCTCACCTTGGCAAGGTGATGCTCTACCACTGAGCCACTTCCGCCAATTAAGGAAACTATACGGGTACGAACGGCGGCTGTCAAGGGGTGCGCCGCGGCTCGGACCTATCCTAACCCTTCCCCTTCCCGACGGGGAAGGGAACAGCCCGTTCCTCCGCGGCGGCGTCCGTATGCTGCCAGAGGGCGCGGAGTCCCGTCTCAAGGCCCACCTGCGCGCGGAAACCCAAGTCTTGGGCCGCGCGCTGCACCGCTGCCACGCTTTGGCGCACGTCACCCGGTCGCGGCGGGTGGAACTCAATCGGTACCGTCCGGCCGGAGACGCGGCGCATCGTCCGGGCCAGGTGGAGGATGCCGGTTGGCCCCCCGGACGCGATGTTGTAGGCGCCGTTGGCCCCCGACGTCCGGGCGGCCAACTCGACGGCACGGGCAACGTCGTGGACGTGGATGAAGTCCTTGGTTTGCTGGCCATCACCTTCGATGCAGAGCGGCTGGTGCCGGAGCAAGCGTGCGTTGAAGATGGTGATGACGCCGGAGTACGAACTATCCGGTCGCTGGCCCGGCCCGTAGACGTTGAAGAAGCGGAGGGCGCAGGTGTCCAGGCCAAAGAGGTCGCCGTATAGCAGAACGTATTGCTCGCCAGTGAGCTTGGAAAGGCCATACGGCGACAGGGGGTGCGTCGGAGCGTCCTCGCGGATCGGCACCCGGTCCGGTACACCGTAGATGGCGGCGGAGGAAGCGTAGACGACCCGGCGCACACCGGCGCGACGACACGACTCGAGCAGGGCGACGGTTCCCGCGATGTTGGCCTGGGCGTCGGCCAGCGGATCAGCTACTGAGCGTGGTACGCCAGCGGAGGCGGCGAGATGCACGACGACCTGGGTATCGGCGAGGAGGTCATCGAGCGGCTCGCGCACGTCGCGCCGGTGAAAGGCCAGCGGCAGCGTGCCCAGGCGTGCTCGGTCGCCGGTGGAGAGATTGTCAATGACGGCGAGGTCGAGCGCCGGGTCTTGCGTTAGGAGCGCCGCGGCGACGTGCGAGCCGATGAAACCGGCGCCGCCGGTGAGTACGATTCTCACCCTGTTTTCACTCCGGTCTGCGGCGATTGGGACCTAATCCCCGGCCCCTTCCCTGCTGAAGGTTGCGAACTTGATGCGGTAGTAGGAGATACCCCCCTATGGCCCCCCCGCTGCGGCGGGGGGACGGGTAGGTTTCCTCCCCCGTCGCAACGGGGGAGGGGGGGTGGAGTTAAGCACATTGCCGCGCTTGTTGATACCAGGCAATCGTCCGGCGTAGCCCGGTTTCCAGGGGGGTCGTGGCCTCCCAGCCGAACAACTCGCGGGCGCGGCTGGTATCGAGGCAGCGGCGGGGCTGGCCGTCGGGCTTGGAGGTATCCCACGTGATGCGGCCTTGGAAGCCGACCATGCCGGCGATCAGTTCGGTCAGCTCCCGAATGGAAATCTCGCGTCCGGTGCCGAGATTGACCGGCTCCGGTCCGTTGTAACGCTCCATGGCCGTCACAATGCCGCGGGCGGCGTCGGCCACGTAGAGGTATTCGCGGGTCTGGCGGCCGGTGCCCCAGGTGACGACCTCCTTCCGGCCCGCTTCCTGCGCTTCGATGTATTTGCGGATCAGGGCGGCGGTGGCATGGGAGGTTGCGGGTTCGAAGTCGTCGTGTGGGCCGTACAGGTTGGTGGGCATAAGGTGGATGGTGTTGAAACCGTATTGTTCGCGGTAGGCTTGCCCTTGCACCAAGAGCATCTTTTTCGCCAGGCCGTAGGGCGCGTTGGTTTCTTCCGGGTAGCCCTGCCACAAGTCTTCCTCCCGGAAGGGGACGGGGGTGTACTTGGGATACGAGCAGATGGTGCCGATAGCCACGAACTTTTCGACCCCGGCCAGCCGGGCGTGCTCCAGCACGAGAGCACCCATCATCAGATTGTCGTAGAAGAAGGTGGCGGGATTGGCCCGATTGACCCCGATACCGCCGGCCAGCGCGGCCAGGTGAATGACGAGCTGCGGCCGGAGGTCGGCATAGGCGCGCCGGACACCGGCCGGGGTGCGGAGATCGTAGTCGCGGCTGCGCGGCACGGTGATGTGCCGGTAGCCGCGCTCCGTCAGCTCCGCCACGATATGGCGGCCGAGGAAGCCGCTCCCGCCCGTGACCATAATGCGCGTCTGCGGGTTCAGTCCTGCGCTCATGGCGCTGCTAATCTTTCTGCCACAGAGTTCACAGGGAATGATACCGGCTGTGCGAGTAGGTGTCTGGCGAATGCCTCCGGTACACGCTGGGAGCGGGTACTGACGCTATAGACGGTAGCTCGGATGTGGCAGTTAGCAGCACCGCCGCCCGCGGACTGGGCTGCTGTGCTCACCGGAGGCGGCGCGCTATGCCGGCGGCCACAGCTCCGGCCAGTGAATGGCCAGACCGCTGGCGATGATCCAAAGCACGGCCGCGGTCAGCAGCGGCCGGTCTTTCAGGAAGAGCAGTGACGGGTCTTCGACCAGCGCGCCCCGGTGCATCAGGTGCAGGTAGCGGAAGACCGCGTAGATGACAAAGGGAACCGTGTAGATCAGGAAGTCGGACTGGAAGCGCGCCTGCGCGTACTCCGAGACCGTGAAGAGGCTATAGGACATGATGACCAAGCCGGCGAGCACGGCGAGCACCTGATTGACCATCTGGAGGTCGTAGTCGCGGAGCACGGGGCGCGAGGTGCCGGCGATATGCGACTGCACTTGTAGCTCTTGACGGCGTTTGCCCAGCGCCAGCAAGAGGGCCAGGAACAGGGCGACGAGCAACAGCCAGTTCGAGGGTGGCGTCAGGCTGACGACCGCGCCGGCGATGACCCGCAGCACAAAGCCAATGCCAATGGTCATCACGTCCAGGAGCGCGACCCGTTTCAGCACGAGTGAGTAGAGGAGGATGGTAGACCAGTAGATGGCAACGACGATTGCCAGCCACCAGTTCACGCTGTAGGCGACGGCCAGCCCGACGAGGGCGAGGGCGGCCGAGAGGGTCAGGGCCAGCCCCTTAGGGATGGCCCCGGCGGCGACCGGCCGCAGGCGCTTGCGCGGGTGGCGGGCGTCGCTCTCGGCATCGCAGACGTCGTTGAGCGCGTAGACGGAGCTGGAAGTCAGGCACAGGGAGACAAAGCCGAGGCCGGCGGCAGCGAGGATGGTCGGATCGAACAGGCCGAACGAGAACACGACCGGGGGAAAGATGGCGAGGTTCTTGACCCACTGGTGCGGGCGTAGCAGCACCACGTACCGGCCAAGCAGCGGACCGCCACGCTCCGAGGACCCGGCTGGCGCCGGCTGTGTTGCCATAGCAATCAGGATCAATCAGCGATGCTGCCGGCGGCACCGCCACGCGTTGCCGCTTGGCGTGGGGAGCGAGCGCCGGGCGTAGTGAGGATAGCACCGCCGCACTGGGAGCGGCCGCCCCAAGTTCCCCTGCGTGGCCGGGGATGAGGCGCGGCCGGTCGCGTATACTGGAGCGGACGCCGGGCGGGATAGCCGCATTGAGGGGTGTTTCTGGGCGTTGCGGGAGGGATGAGCGCAGATGAAAGTGGTATTTGGGACAGACCATCTCGGTGAGCCGTTCGTTGACGAGCTACGGTCGCTCCACCCGGAGGTGACTTTCGTCGCCGCTTATACGCCAGGGGAGGCCGAGCGCGAGATAGTGGATGCCGATGCGTTTATGGGAGCGCCGTCGCGGGCGGCGTTTCTGGCGGCCCGGCGGCTCAAGTGGGTCCACTCACCGGGGATGGGCATGGATCCGGTAGCGATGGTCCCGGAGATGGTGGAATCCGACGTGGTGTTCACCAACGCGCCGGGGCCGCATACGAACGTGATGGCGGATCACGTGCTGGGGGTGATGCTCTCGCTGGCTCACCGGCTGGGCGAGATGCGCGACGATCAGCAGGCCAAGCGCTGGGACACGGGCAAGTACCAGCACAGCTTTGTCGAGTTGAACGGTGGCGTGCTCGGATTGCTGGGGCTAGGTGGTCTGGGACGGGCCATTACGCAGCGGGCGCTCGGCTTTGGGATGCAGGTGTATGCCGTGGATCCGACGCCGACGGACGTTCCCGCCGGTGTGCGGGAGGTGTGGGGACTGGACCAACTGGACAGGCTCTGTAGTGTGTCCGACTGGCTGGTCATTACGGCACCACTGACTTACGAGAGCCGCGGGTTGATTGACGAGCGGCGGATTAGCCTGATGAAGCGCGGCGCATATCTGGTCGTGATCTCGCGTGGCGGGATTGTGGAAGAGAATGCGCTCGCGGCTGCGCTGCAATCGGGCCATCTGGCGGGGGCAGGCGTAGACGCCACGGAGGTCGAGCCGCTGCCGACGGACAGCCCGCTGTGGGAGTTGGATAACCTGATCCTGTCGCCGCATTCGTCGGGACTGAGCCCGTGGCTCTATGAGGGGCGCCGGCAGGCGCTCAAGGCCAACTTGCAGCGGTTCTTGGAGGGCCGGCCGCTGGCCTACATTGTAGATATGCGGCGCGGGTATTGATCGCCTACTGTGAGTGGCCGCGGACCACACCTACCCCCTAGCCCCCTCCCTCAAGGGAAGGGGCTGAGGATGAGGTGTGGTCTCGGCCTCCCCATGGCCCCCCCCGCTCACCGCCGCCGCACTTCTCCTCTCCATAGACTGCTGACGGTAGGCTGGTGGCCCCTCGCCTATGCATAGTGGACGCGGACTTCGGTGACGCGGGGGGTGCTGCCGCTGTTCACGGCGCCGAGCGCGAGCCGGTATTGCACCCATCGTCCGGCGGCGCCAGCGGCGATCTGCTGGTCGTTGGTGAACCAGCCGGCGCCGTTGTCCGGGCCAAGCCATTCGGCTTGTTCGAGTGACTCCGCGGTAGGTGCCGAGCGGAGTTGCCCGCCGACCCAGGTCTTGGGACCAAGCTCGGCTTCCCAACTGATGCGGGTCACGGCTGTGCCGGTAGGTAGCTCGAACGGCGCCGAGGTGTAGTATTCGCACTCGCTGCCGTCGAGGATATTGCCGGGCTGCACTTGGAGCATCCCGTGGGGGCCGGCGGTCGGGAGCCGCGTGGGGTGGCGGTCGTCTACGCCGTCCGGCCCGTTCCAGAGCACGAACGAGTCGCCGACGTGATCGCCGAAGCTCTTGTGGTTGGCGACGGCGATGTCAATGTAGCCGTCCTCGTTGAAGTCGGCGGCGATGCAGCCGGACGAGGAATGGGTGCGTAGCCGGGCGCGGTTCTTGGCGGAGAAGGAGCCGCCGGGGCCGCCCCAATAGATGTAGGAGTCGATGTCGCGGTCATTTACGGCCTGGTAGCTGCAGGTGAAGATGTCAGCGTAGCCGTCGTTGTTGAAGTCGGCGACGGCAATCCCCGATGCGGCATTGGCGGGTAGCTGGGCCTGGCGGTCGGGGCGCAGGCCGTCGGGGCCGTTCCAGAAGATGTGGGTGAAGGCATCGTGCGGGGCGCCGACGGTGGGCTTGCCGCCGCCGATAATCAGATCGGGATAGCCGTTGCCGGTCAGGTCACGGGCGATGGGGAAGCCAGAGAAGTTCGAGACGGGGAGGACCTGGCGCCGGTCCAGGTCAAAGCCGTCCGGACCGCCCCACAGGATGACTGCGCGGTTCGTGCCCCCGCGCCCAACCACCATGTCGAGCCAGCCGTTGCAGTTGAGATCGGCGAGGAAGACGCGACGGGGCGGGATGTAGTCGTCCGGGCCGTCGAGGACATAGAGTTGTTCGGGATGCTCCAGGTCCAGGCCGTTCGCCGTGCCGTAGTAAATCTCGATGGTGGCGTCGTGGAAGCGGGAGAGGACGAGATCTAGGTAGCCGTTGTGATTGAGGTCGGCGGTGGCCACACCCCAGCCGTAGTGGGTGGGGATGACTACATCCGGCTGGTGTGTGTAGCCGTTGGGACCGCCGCGGAAGATGAAGGAGCCGGGGTCGAGGTGGATCGCGTTCTCGGCGCTATTGGCGATGATGACGTCGGGCCAGCCGTTGTCGTCGAGATCGCAGATGAGGCCCGACGTGGCGCCGCGTCCCCACAGCTTCGTGACCCGATCCGGGGAGAAGCCGTCGGGACCACCGTAGTAGAGGTCCGAGTCCACGTCGTTGGTGGCGGTGCGGGCAACTTGGTTGATGAAGATGACTTGCGGATTTGGCGAGTCCGCCGTCTTGGCCACGAACACGCGCCGTGCCCCATGCGTAGCCAGGCGCACCGGCTCAAGGTCAATCCCATCGGCGGCGGCGCGATAGACGAGCGAGTCCGTGGAATAGCTCTCCGCGTTCTGCTTCTGGCAGATGACGACATCGGCATACCCATTGCCGTCCAAGTCACCGACGGCGACGTCGCAGGCGTGATCGGTCGGTAGGGCGGTCCGCCGGGCTTCAGCAAAGCCATCGGGGCCGCCCCAATAGACCCAGGAGCATTCCCCGTCGGCGTTGCGGTCGCGGCCGACGAACACGAGGTCGGTGTGGCCGTTGCCGTTGATGTCGCCGCTGGCGGCGGACAGGGAGCCGCGGCAGGCGAAGCTCAACGGGTCGCCACAGGTACGATCCGCACGGACGGGCACGAGTAACGTCCGATTGGCAAAGGGTACGAACAGGTGCGGTGTGCCGCCGAGGTCAATAATCTGGGCCAAGGGGCCGACGGCACTGACCCGCTCTTCTTCGGAGACGTTCGCCAGGTCCGCCTCGATGGTGGTGTCGGACGCATCGGCGACCAGGACCTCGCTGAAGCGCTCCGGGTTGATGCCATCGGCGCCGCCCCAGTAGATGCGTGGCGGGGCGTCCGGACCCAGGACGTAGAGGTCGGCGTAGCCATCGCCGTCGAGGTCGGCGGCGCCGAGCTGGCCGGTGGCGGACGGGGAGGGGGCCGCGGCCGGGAGGTCCAGGTCGGTGTGGATTTTGGCCTCGAATGCCAACTCGGACTGGTAGTAGAGCCGGACCTTGCCGTCGGCGATGAAAGCCAAGTCCGGCCGACCGTCGCCGTTGAAATCGCCGCAGGTGGCTGAGGCGCAGCGGTGCGCGGGGAGGAGCATGCGGTAGCGCTCGCTGAGGCCCGCGGCGGCGCCGTAGTAGATGAAGGCGTTGAGGTGGCCCGGCTCGCCGCTCCTTTCGTTGCCGATGACCAGATCGGCGTAGCCGTCGCCGTCGAGATCGGCCACGACGGCGGTGCCGGCGCCTTCGGCCAATAACTCGGTCCGCTGCGGGTCAGTGAGGACATCGGCGTAGACGTAGGCCGGTGGCGATTCGAGATGCGCTTGGGCATTGCAAAAGAGCAAGTCCACGTAGCCGTCTTTGTTGCAGTCGAAGAGGTGGATGCGCTGGAGCACGCCGGCGCGAGAGACGTAGATATTCTGGCCGGCATTGCCGAACGTGCCCTGCCGGAAGGCCTCGAACCCGCGAGTGCGCCAGACGCCGGCTGTATTGCTCATCGTGCCTCTCTCTTTCGGGTCTTACCTCACCCCCCGGCCCCCTCTCCACATGGTGGAGAGGGGGAGTGAGGTGGAGGGGTGCGTTGCTGCTCCCAGGATGGTGGTAACGATAGTGGCCGTGTGTCGCGGTGTCAATCGGCTATGGTGTAGGCTGACGTTGCCTGTGGGTGGGGTGTGCTCGGCTAGGGAAAGGCACCAGCACAGCGAGGTGGGAACCGGGAAGGAGCGGCGCTCATGGCGCGGTATATCGAGGTTGGTCTGACCAAGCGGTCGGTCGTGGCGGTAGCGCGGTTGCTGGAGGACGAGGCACCGGAAACGGTGGCGGCGGTCTGGGATTCGCTGCCGCTGGAGGGGCCGGCGTTTCATGCCAAGTACGCCAACAACGAGGTGTACACGCTGCTGACGCCCTTCGTCTCGCCGGAGCCGGCGCTGGAGAACGCGACGATCTTCCCGCTGCCCGGGGACCTGATCTACTTCCAGATTCCCCCGGCGATGCCGCTGCCGCCGACGCTGCGGGAGGAATGCCGGCGCTACGGGCGGCTGATTGACCTGGCCGTGTTCTATGGCCGGAACAACTACCTGCTTTCGCCGATTGGCCACCTGCCAGGGACGGTGTTTGCCACTATCGAGGAAGGGCTGGCCGAGTTTGCCGACGCCTGCAACGACGTGTGGAGCGCCGGAGCGGTAGGCGAGAAACTGACCTTCAGCCGCCGAGAGTGACGGAGCGGAAGGGAACTGGCGATGGCGCGGCGGGTGTGCTTGGGCTTCATCTTTCCCTGCCAGGACATGCGGGACGACTACCTCCCGCTGCTAGCGGCCGTGGGTAGCGCGGTCGAGGCGCAGTTTGCCGTGGTCGAGAGCGTGGACGATCACGATCCGGCGGCGCTGGCGCGGTACGGCGGGCGCATTGAGGACCTGCGGCCGGGGATCGAGCGGCTGCGAGCGCATGGGCCTGACGTGGTGGTTTATGCCTGCACCAGCGGCAGCTTTGGATGTGCGATGGGGCCGGAGAAGCAGGCGGAGGAGATGGCTGCGGAGGCCGGTGTGCCAGCGATCAACACGACGCAGGCGTTCGGCGCGGCCGTGCGGGCGCTGGGCGTGCAGCGGGTGGCTGTTGCCGGCACCTATCCGGCCGCTACGGTGGCGATCTTCGCGGCGTATCTCCGGCGGAATGGCGTCGCGGTCGTGGCGCAGAGTGCCCTGGACCTGCCAAGCGGTGATGCAGTTACCGAGTTGCCGGCCGCAGACGTGTATCGGTTTATCGCTAGCGGCGATGATCCGGCGGCCGAGGCGGTGCTGGTGCCGGATACGGCGCTGACCACGACGCGGCACATTGCCGGGCTGGAAGTAGAGCTTGGCAAGCCAGTGCTGACCGCAAATCAGGTGACGGTGTGGTACGCCTTGCGGGTAGCGGGCGTGGCGGCGCGGGTGCATGGGTATGGGCAGCTGCTGGCGTTGTCCACAGGAGTACCGGCCCCGCCTGTATTGGCACGATAAGCTATGGCTACGCAGGTATCTGAGCGGCGCGTTGCCACTCGCCGTGCAGTGTGCCATCCCAGAAAGGCTGGAGTTGCCAGTAGTGCGCGGCCGCGCGGTCACAGATGAGGATGGGGCGGAAGCGGAGGTCATCCGCTGGGGACGGCACGTTGACGAATATGGCCTCGACCAAGCACCGCTCGCCAGGCCGGAGGAGCACAGGCGACGTGCCGCGTCTGGCGGGAAGTGGCTCGTCTAACCCTTCGATCTCTATCGCCAACCACCCGGCGACAGGGGGCGACAGGGCTGGCTCCGGGATCAGGACTCCTTCAAGGCGGTGGTTGCCGGCAGGCGATTGGGCGAGCGTCCAAGTGGCCCTGGCTGCATTCCGCCAGCAAACCGCCGCGCGGATGGCCTCGGATGTTTGCGGGTCATCCACTGGCTGCAATTCATGAGGTGTGATGGAGTGCAGATTGCGCCGCACCACCACACCACCCTCCAGCAGGACCTCCCCTTGTGCCGCAGCAACGTTGCCTTCCCAGTACCGGCGTGCCCGCTTCATCAGCGAATCCACCGTTTCGCTGTCGTTGAGGTAGCTGATGAGGTTCATATTGGCAATGCAGGACCGGCGGCACGCTACAACCTCGACCTCGTAAAGGCCCGCAACACCAGTGGTCTTCAGCCGACCCGGCTGAGGCGAGTCGGGCGGTGGCAAGATATGCTGCCGATAGTGCCAGGCCCTTGCTTCCTCTTCATTCGACCAGAGGAAGAGGGAGTCCAGGCGGCTGGGGCGGTCGGGGAACTCGCGTAGCCGCACCATCTCCCAAACCACCTCTAACAAGGCCTGATGACCAAGTCGCTCAAGGACGAACCGCCCGTCGGCTTCGCTGCGCGCCACGGGCCAGTTGACAACCTGCTCCCGCCAGTGGCCCGAGGTCAGCCGAGCGCCTATTTCGAGGTTGGGCGCGGCTGTGAGGAGGAGCCGTGTGCCGACGCCGATGGTCCCGGTAGCGGTCTCTTCGGTCATGAGTGCCTAGCCGTCAGTTGAGGCGAAGTGCCAGGGGTTGGGGTGGGACTCGGCGTAGTGGATGGCGTCGTGGTAGATGCCAGCCGGCTCCTTCTCGGCGGCGGTGATGGCGCGGCCGCGCACGCGGGCATCATTGAAGTAGCTGCCGAGCATCCGGTGGGCGACGAGCTGGACGGAGCCACCGGTGTGCGGAAAGAGGTGGCCGAAATCGCAGCGGGGTAGGCCCTCGGGCGGAATGGGGATGCCGTACTCGAAGGTATCGAACACGACGCGGCGCTTGGAGGCGGTGAACCCGTTGTCGGGGTCAATGTCCCAGAGGTAGAGCGGGTTGCGGGCGTAGTTGTGGGGTGAGATGGTCTCGTCGCCGGTGAAGAGGCGTAGCTGGCCGTCGCCCATCGTGTAGACGGTCAGGGGCTGCTTAATGAGCGGCGATGGCGGGCGGAAGACTTGCGGTGGCTCGTCGCCAAACGGGTCGGACGTCCGCATCCAGACGGCCGGTGCGCCGGGGGTGTCCGGGTGTACGGACGGCCGGGAGGCGATGACCCATTCGTTGCCATAGCGGGCGACGCTGGCTTCGCCGACGCCGATGTCGCCGCCGAGTAGTGGGCCGATCTCCACCCACTCATACAGGCCGCGGTCGGGATTGTAGCGGTACTTGATCGCGGCGATGTGGCCATCCATGTGGTGAAAGTCGAGCCATTCGGTGCAATCGTCATTGAAGGGGATGGCGTGGGTGAAGGTGTTGTTCATGTTGGTGATGGGCGCGTTGCAGAAGGCCTCGCCGGTTTCGTAGCCGACCTGCCGCAGCTGCTGGGCCGGGGCGACGATTTCGAGGTCGTCCCCGGCGTCGTTGAGGCGGAACTGCGTCCAGCCGACGCGGAGGGTGCGCTCCATGAGGCCCGGCGTATCGTGGTTCGAGACCAGGATGCCGGTGTCGGGATCGAGATAGCGGGCCAGGTAGTGCCACTTGATGACGAAGAGGTTGGCGTGCAGAGCCGGCTTGCCGCCGATGAGGGCACCGCGGGGCACGCCAAAGGCGGCGGGATGGCCATTTTGGAGCACGTAGTGGGCGCCGTCGCCGAACGGCTCCCAATCGTTGCGGGTGGAGGCGACCATCCGCTCGGAGAGGACGGGGCCGTCGAGTGCTCCGGCGCGCAGTTGGTAGAGGATACTGAGGTCGTCGTCGCCGCCACGGTAGCCGCGGGTGGCGTAGACCACCAGGAAGCGGTCCTTGCTGACCTGAATGGCATTCGGATGGGCCGGCCACACGTCGTCGGCGCGGGTTTCGCCAGGAAATGGGCAGTCGGCGATCAGTCTTCCGAGAGGCTCTATCCGCTCGATCATGGCTGTTCCCTCCCTGTTTGGGTCTATTGGGACTCACCCCCCCGGCCCCCTCTCCACATGGTGGAGAGGGGGCGTCAGTTGGCGAGACTAGCGACATCTCCTGTCACACCGACATAAGCCGGCAATCCGGTGGTGTTGGCGTGAAGCATGTTACGCGCTTAATGCCACGCATGCTCAGGGATTGGTGAGGCCTAGCTGGGCGAGGCGGGCCGGCTCGCCGAGGAAGAAGCCTTGTTGGAGGAGGTGGCGCTGGAGCTTTTTGACATCGAGGTGACGGGGGGCGACGCCGTCCTGCACGGCCAGGGCGGCAGCGGCGCCGGCGGCCTCGCCCAACTGCATGAGCGCCGGGCGCGCGCGGGTGGCGCCGGGGTCGTGGCCGCGGCGGATGTAGGCGGAGGCGCGGCCGGTGGCGAGCAGGCCGTCCATGCCCTTGGGCAGCAGCGAGCGATAGGGGGTATCGAAACCGGAGGCTTCGCCGCCGTAGTGAGGCTGCGCGGCGTGCGTGTTGCGGTAGAGCACGTCGTCGAACTTGGCGCCGTTGAAGGCGTCTTCCGGGGTGATAGTGTACTCGCCGTCAATGTGGGGGCCGCCCCGCGAGCCGAAGTAGGGGGCCGTTATCAGTAGGTAGGCACGGTCGAAACCAGGGACGTACTTGCGGAAGAACTGCACGGTCTCGAAGACGTGCATGCGGATGGCGGTTTCGAGGCGGGCGTGCTGTTTCATGTCGTCGCGGCGAATGGCACCACCCATATTGATACGGCTGCCGACCAGTCCGTTCTCATACGGGCCTTTCCAGAGGTTCGGCGTATTGATGTGGACGTGCGGCTCGACGGTTTTCAGGTAGTAGTACTCGCCGATCTCCCAGGCATGGCGGAGCAGCGGGATCATGGGGTCTTCGAACGCCTGGCGTGCAAACGGGAATTGCTCTCGCTCGGCGAGCCAGGCCTCGTCCTCGGCGGTGAGGGTGACGTCGCTGGCGAGGAACTGCTCGAAGCGGGGAAAGTCCACGCCGGCCATCACGAAGTAGATGGCGGTGTCGTTCCAGGGGACGAACTCGGGGCGTAAGAACTCCTGGCGGATGACCGGCGGCCACGACGGGTCGGGGGCCATGTCGGTAATGACGGGGACGCCGGCGCGGCGGCACACATCCGCGTCGGCCGAGGCATCAATGACGACCTTCGACTTGACGGCGACGCGGCCGGACTTGCCTTCCACAAAGAGGCCGGCGACGCGGTTGTCTGCGATGATGGGATCGCCGACCCACACCGGCACGAGAATTTCTACGCCGGCGTCGAGGGCCAGCTGCGCCGCGAGATGGGAGATGATATTGGTAATGTCGGCATAGCGGTGGCCGGTTTCGACTTGGAGCGCCTCCATCCGGTCGTTTAGCTCCTTGGGGATGCCGGCCAGCCCGCCGGGCAAGGTGACGGGGGCCTCGCCGGCGACACTGCCACCGACGATCATGGCCGGACCGAGGTTGCCGCCGAGAGCGGCAAAGCGGTCGAGGAGCAGAGTTTTTGCTCCCAGGCGACCGGCGGCGATGGCCGAGAACATGCCGGAGAGACCGCCGCCTACGACGGCCACATCCACGTCGTAGGCGACGGGTACCTGCTTCTGTGGCTCGGCTACGTAGCCGAGCGGCTCTTCCTTGGTCATGGTGTTGTCTCCTTGTTTGGCTCCGCCGTCGCCTCCTTGGACCTAACCCCCGGCCCCTTCCCTTCAGGGAAGGGGAGTCATCGTGGTGGCCGGGAGAGGGACATCGTGCCTATGGTCTCATATGGTGTAGGTTACCGGCCAGTTGGCGCAGGGCTGGCCGCGCACGACGTGGAGCAGGCCCTTGGTCGGCTCGACGACGACCGCGGCGGTGGTTTCCATGCCCGGCTTGCCGTCTACCCAGTGGCGGCAGGTGCCCTGGGGGTAGTAGGTGTGGTCGGCGAGGGCGGCGAATGCACGCTGGGGTGTGAGCCGGCCGGACTCCGAATGGAGCAGGTGCCAGAAGCCGTGCATGCGGTAGTGGGAGTTCTCCTCCTCGCTGGCGCCCTCCTTGCCGACGTAGGCGGCGAACGGGCGGGTCTCGGCGCCCTCGGCGTGGTTGCCGTGCGTGGCAATGCCCTCGCGGGCGGGAACGGCGCTGACGCCCCCGGCGTTGAACTCGACGGACAGGCTCTCGCCTTGCGGATCGCTAATCAGGCAGTTGCCGGAGCTGGCGACGCCAAAGCGCCGGGCGAGGTCGAGGCCGTCATACACCGACGACCCGGCCAGCATGAGCAGGCCCCAAGTGGCCATCGGCAGCCCCTGTTCGGCGCCGGCCTGCGAGTAGAGCGAGTTGCGGAAGATGCTCATGCCGGTGGACCACATGCCGTAGCCGAGGACCTCTCCGGGATAGGCGAGGACCAGGATGGTGGGGGCGTCCTTGATCCGCATGCGGAGCACGACGTAGCGATAGGCGCTGTGAGTCTGGGTGTCTTTGGTTTGGCCGGAGAACGGCTCGCCGTCGAGCGTGACGCTGCCGGACACGCCAAAGGAGGTACAGCCCTCCACTGCCGGTGTCGGGGTGGCGGATGGCGCTGGTGCGGTGGCTGGTCCGATCCCGTCACTCAACCCCTGGAAGAGGTCGAACAGGTGCGGCGCCCGCCGCTCGTATAGCGCCTGTACGGCGGGAGCCAGCTCCGTCCACCACGCGCGGTGCTCGCGGTAGTTCGTGTAGAAGGGGTAACGCTCGCGGACAAGCTCGCCGTACTCCCGCCCGCAGTCGTAGGCCGTGCCCTCGACGGCGAGCAGCGGCACCGTCCCTGGCGGCACCTGCCGCGGGATGGGACTGCGCGGCACAGCGGGGCTGGGCAGGTCGAACGTTGGTCGGTCTCCTGGCGATGCCATCGTACTGATCCTTATCCGTCAGCGTCAGGATTCGCAGGATTAGAGGATGAGCGGGATGGCTAGGCGCGTCAAGTCCCCTCGCCGTCGGGTGGTGGCTCAGTGGGCGTGGCGCCGTTGCTTTCCGCTTCAGCGAGTGCGGCCACCGCCTGATCCTGTCCGAGTGCCTTGAGCGCCCGGATGACCTCCGCACGACCTTCAGCCTGTCCCTCAACCCGGCCCTCGGCCCGGCCTTCAGCCTTGCCGGCAGCGAACTTCCGCTGTCCGATCCACTCTGCGATAGCCATACTTACTCCCGTTCCTACCAATGCGAGTGACGCCGCGCCGATACCTACCGGCGCGATCCCTTGCACGACGTCCAAGGCGGTCTTCGCTGCGCTGTCCGCAGAACGGTCGAGACAGCCTTCATAGGCCAGGGTGTAGCTGGCACCGGCTACGAACAGGACGGTAAAGACATCCGAGTAGATCTTTTGCCAGCGCCGGGGCAAACTCCACAGCGCCCACCAATCATCCTCTCCGCGCTCCGACACGCCGCCTCCTTACCCCTTGATAGTAGAAATTCCCGGTAGGTCGGCGCAAGCCTCTCCGACACGCCGCTTCCGCCCGCGTCACATGCTTGATATGCATACTGTATCATATAGATGTGCGAATGTCAATAGGCCGGCGCCTGCGTCCGCATCAGGATTTACGGGATTAGAGGATGGGCAGGATTGGTTGGGCTGCCATCTTGCCCATGTCCTGACGCTGACAAGGTGGCGGCTCACTTGCCTGCCCCCTCATGTTGAAGCGGGTACTTCCATACAGCTTGCTACACCAGAGCCGTCAACTCTCGCAGAACGGAAGCCCCAACTCGGTGAGAACACCGGTATGAAAGCCTCGCAACACCATTGGGATGCATCCAGTGAATGCGTTGCCCTTGAGAGTCAGCCACCCGAGATCGTTGAGCGCGCCTAACTCCTCCGGGATGGGCCCCGTAAGTTGGTTATGGGCGAGGTACAGCTCCAGGAGTTTGGCCAGGGCGCCCAATTGGGGTGGGATAGGCCCCGACAATTGGTTGTGTTCGAGGGTCAAATACTCCAGGTTGACCAGGTCACCCAACTGGGGTGGGATAGGTCCGGTTAGTTGGTTATGGCCGAGGTCTAGTGATTCCAAGTTCTTGAGGGCGATCAATTGCAGGGGGATGGGTCCGGATAGTTGGTTGTGGCTAAGGTATAGGGATTCGAGGTCTTTGAGGGCGCCCAACTGGGGTGGGATAGGCCCGGACAGTTCGTTTTCGGCGAGGCATAGAGACCCAAGGTCAGTGAGTGCGGCCAACTCCGGTGGGATAGGGCCGGATAGTTGGTTTTGGTCGAGGTGCAACCGCCACAGGTTGGTGAGATTAGCCAGTTCAGTAGGGATGGTCCCGGACAGCTGGTTGCGGTCGAGGCCCAAGTTCTCCAAGCTGGCGAGGTTGGCCAGTTCTGGAGGGATGGTCCCAGACAGTTGATTGTCATCGAGGTGTAACAGCCATAGTCTGCCTAAACCACCGAGCTCCGATGGGATAGGGCCGGATAGTTGATTCTCACCTAGATGTAACTCCCGTAGATTGACCAGGGCACCCAATTGGGGTGGGATCGGGCCAGATAGTTGATTGTCCCCTAGACGCAACTCCCGTAGGTTGACCAGTGCGCCCAACTGGGGTGGGATCGGGCCGGACAGTTGGTTGTGTTCGAGGTTTAGTTCCCCCAGGTTGGCCAGGGCACCTAGTTGGGGCGGGATGGAGCCGGATAGTTGATTGCGTTCGAGGTTCAGATGAGGCAGGTTGGTGAGGGCGGCAAGTTCGTGGGGGATAGGTCCGGTCAGCTTGTTGCTGTGTAGCTCCAGTGTCTCCAGGGAGGTGAGGGCACCTATTTCGGGCGGGATGGAGCCGGACAGTTGGTTGGAGTTGAGGTGCAACAACTCCAGCTTGGTGAGGGTGCCCAACTGTGGTGGGATAGTGCCGGTCAACTCAAGATCAGACAGGATCAGCCTGGTGACACGGGGCGGCGAGCCGCTGACGGCAACACCGTCCCAATCGGAGACGTCGCGGTCCGCATGCCAGTTCAGGGTGGCGCTGCCGGCTAGCGCGTCTCTACTCTGTAGCAATGCCATGCGGTCGGAGGCCAAGCCGGGGCTATCTTGCGGGTCTGGCCCCCCGGTGCGGTCGGCACCCGCCGCCGATGAAACATCAGGAAAGTGCCGCAACGCCCTTGGGACGCTTCCAGAGAGCGCATTGCCCCGGAGAGACAGCCGGCGGAGATCGGTGAGCGCGCCTAACTCCGGCGGAATGGGGCCGGACAACCGGTTCTCGGCGAGGTACAACTCCTCCAGTCTGACTAGGGCGCCCAGTTCCGGCGGAATGGGGCCGGACAATTGGTTGTGTGCGAGGTTCAAGTTCATCAGGCTGGCGAGGGAAGCAAGTTCCGAGGGGATGGGGCCGGACAACTGGTTGTGTGCGAGGCTCAACGAAAACAGGTAGGTGAGGCCGGCGAGTTGGGGTGGGATGGTCCCGGACAGTTGGTTGGAGCTGAGGTCCAGCCCCACCAGGTTGGCAACGCCCAACTGGGGAGGGATGGTCCCGGACAGTTGGTTGGAACTGAGTTCCAACCGCCACAGGTTGGCGAGGGCGGCGAGTTCCGGTGGAATGGGACCGGACAGTTGGTTGTGTTCGAGGTTCAAGTACCCCAGGTTGGCGAGGGCGGCGAGTTCGGGCGGGATGGTGCCGGAGAGTTGGTTGTGTGCAAAGGTCAAGTACTCCAGGTCAGTGAGGTAGCCCAGTTCAGAGGGAATGGGGCCAGTTAGTTGGTTGTGCTCGAATCTCAATTGCTGCAGGTTCGTGAGCGCCCCCAACTCGGGCGGGATGGTGCCGGTCAACTCGTCGTAAGACAGATACAGCCCGGTGACACGGGGCGGCACACCGTCGACGGCAACACCGTCCCAATCGGAGATGTCGCGGTCTGCGTGCCAGTTCAGGGAAGCGCTGCCGGCTAGGGTGTCCCGGACCTGCAGCAGAGTCGTGCAATCGGAGGCCAAGCCGGGGCTATCTTGCGGGCTGGACACCCCGCCGTATAGAAACGGTGTGAATCGTCTCAGGAAATCCACGGGTGCCTCCATCCCTCGTCTCGAATGGCTGGCGAGCCAAGCGTGAAGCCAGTTTGCATTATGTTGTACTGCGGTGCGAACGGCAAGACTCAAACCAGGCGGCGCGGTTAGCTTTCCTCGAGGAACTGCCAGAGGGCAGGGAACTGTGCTGCGGTGACCGGCTCGTGGCGCATGATGGAGTTGGTGTCGCGTCCGTTGGCGGTGTCGCTCATGTAGGTGGGGGTGTAGGCCAGCCCGCGCCAGAGCTCCTCGCGGCTGATGCCCATGGCGGTCGGGCGACGGCGCACGCGGCAGGCGTCGAGGCGGGCAGTTAGCTCCTCCGGGTGCTCCTCGCACTGCCAGGCGATGATGAGGGCGCCCAACGCGACGACTTCGCCGTGAATCCACCCCTTGTCGTTGGCAAGTTCCAGCGCAAACACAAAATCGTGGTCACCACCGGGCGCGGCAGCGGGTGGCAGCCGGTGTATCTGGCGTCCCAATAAGCCGTCCATAATGAAACGGACGCTCGCCGGCGTAAGGTTGCCAGCCGAGTCGAGGGTTGCCGGGAAGCCGTGCGCTAACTCGCCATGGAAGGCCAGGACCGTGGCGATGGCTGCGTCGTCGGTCGGTGGGCCGACGCCGAGGCGGGCATTGCGCCGCCATTCGGCGATGCCGGCATAGCCACAGAGTACGTCACCGAGGCCGGCCGTATTGAGGTGGGGCGCTGCGGCCAGCACGAGGTCGTCGTCAACGAGCACGTGCTCCGGGTCTACCCAGGGCCAGCGGTCGCCGGGGCCGATGATCATGCGCCCGGACCACTTGGCCACCGTGCTGGAGATGATCGCGCCGGTCGAGACGACCGTTGGCACCAAGATCAGCGGTAGGTCCCTGGTGAGAGCAACGTACTTGGACGCATCGAGGGCACGACCGCCGCCCAGGCCGATTACCAACTCGGCATCGGCCGGAAGGCTGTCGCTCAACGCTTGCAAGTCGTTCCAGTCCAGCAACTCGACGTGGCCGATGCCTGCCGGCGGCTGGGCCAGGTGTGGCTGCGCGGCTTTATAGGCGCGGGGCGTGGTGATGACGGCGTAGGGCGGCCAGCGCGCGCGCTCTTGGCGGAGCAGGTCGGTGCCGTAGCGGATGTCGAATTCGGCGGCCGGTTTGGCGTGCTGCGGGGCACCGCTCCAGCCACGGCCAGATGTGCTCATGTCAGAGTCTCCTCGCTGTTGGCTCCGGCTATACGGGCTGCATCACGGTAACACTGATCGGATCGCGGGGATCTATGGCCTCCACTCTAACGCTCCTCCGATGGGATAAGAAAGGCTACGGCCCCCACCCTCGCCCTCCCCCGTCGCAACGGGGGAGGGGGTACGTCGTTTCCCGGCCAAGGCGGAGAATCCATCGGGAGGGGGGCCTAGTAGTCTAGTGTTACGCCGCCTTCGACGGGGAGGATGGTGCCGGTGATGAACTCGGCGGCGTCGCTGGCGAGGAAGAGGACGGCGCGGGCGATGTCGGTGGGGGTGCCGATGCGCTCTAGTGGGTGCATGGCGGCGAACTCCTGCCGGCGTGCCTCGGGGTTGGACTGCATCTCGAGGTACTCTTGCAGCAGGGGGGTGTCCACGACGCCGGGACAGATGCAGTTGGCGCGGATGCCGTAGGGGGCGACATCGAGGGCAATTGAGCGGGTCATGGAGATGATCGCGCCTTTCGAGGCGGTGTAGGCTATCGAGTCCTTTTGCCCGATGACGCCAACCATCGAGCCGATACTGATGATGGCGCCGCGGGATTCCTTGAGGGCCGGAAATGCGGCCTTGGCGCAGAGGAACACGCTCTTCAGATTCAGCTCGAGGATGGAGTCCCAGTCCTCCTCGGTGCATTCCAGGAGACCCTTGCTGTTGTGCCAGCCGGCGTTGTTCACCAGCACGTCGAGGCGACCCCAGCGCTCGACGGCCGTGGCCACGGTGGCTTCGACGGCGGCGCGGCTGCGGACGTCGGTGTGGAGGAAGAGCGCCGAGCCGCCCTGGTCGTTGATCGCGGCGGCAGTCGACTCACCGTTCGTCCTGTCAATGTCGGCGACGACGACGTGTGCGCCGGCAGTGGCTAGGACTTCGGCGCACCCACGGCCGATGCCTTTGGCGGCGCCGGTGACGATGGCGACACGGCCGGTCAGGTCCATCAGGTTCATCTGTTTCACCTCGCGTTTTGGCTAGTAGCTGTTAGCCGTCAGTATAGCCGGGGAGGGGAGGTACTGCCTCACCCCCCGGCCCCCTCTCCAACATTTGGAGAGGGGGTGACTAGCCACGTGTGTGGAAATGACGGGGGACTGGATTGCGGCATTTGCCGCAATGACGAGGTGGGTAGGCATGGCGAGAAAGCCAGGGGGGAGGTGGTTATGAGGGTGGCTGGCGGAAGTCGGGGACGGGGATGGGGACGCCGCCTTGCCGGACGGACTCCATCGAGAGCGGGAAGATGCTGCTCCAGGTCACGCCGTCCACGACATCAATCGGGGGCGGGGTGTCGTTGCGGATGCATTCGATGAACTCGGAGAGGACGAAGTAGTCGCCGCCGCCGTGACCGGTTTGGGCGGCGCGCGCTTCGTGCTCTTGCCACAGGGGATGGTCGAACTCGGCGGCGAACTCATCGAGCGGGCGATAGGCCTCGGGGTCGGAGCGGTCGCGGAGCCAGAGCACGTCGTCGTCGCCGGTGAAGCGCCGGGACAGGTAGGAGCCGCCGGTGCCTTGCAGGACGTAATGCACCATGTTGTGCGGGCGGGGGCTGGTGGTGTCCACGATGATCGTGATGAGGGCGCCGCTGGCGCACTTGATGAGCGTCATGGCGCGGCAGCCGGCGGCAAAGGCCTCGGGGCGGGCGTCGGGATGGTCGGCGCCAAAGCGTTCGCGCACGTACTCCGGCATCACAGGGCCGTGCGACATGTAGGTGGTGGTGGTGGCGAGGCGGTCGTGGCGGTTGATGCCGAGCCATTGGGCCACGGGGCCGAGGGAGTGGGTGGGATACCAACTGCCGTTGTATCGCTGGAGGATGCGCCCGCGCCAGGTGGGCTGGCCGGCGCGATCCTGGCCGTAGTCGCAGATGGGGAAGTACATCAGGTGGGTGCAGTCGTGGATGTAGCCGCCCTCGGCGCAGATAAGCTCGCCAAAGAGTCCCTGCTCGACCATGTTCAGCACCAGCATGTTCTCGCGCCGGTAGCAGGAGTTCTCGGCGAACATATACTTCAGGCCGCTCTGCTCGACGGCCGCGATGAGCGCCCAGCATTCGTCGAGCGTGGTTGCGGCGATGACCTCGGAGAGGACGTGCTTGCCCGCGGCGAGCGCCTGGAGTGCTTGGGGTGCGTGTAGCTGGAGGGGCGTGGAGAGCACCACCGCGTCAACGTGGGCGTGGGCGAGGAACTGCTCGTAGGACTGGTAGTAGGCCAACTCGGGGTGGTCGCGGCGCCATTGGGCGAGCACGCCGGGGTCAATGTCGCAGACGCTCGTGAGTTGCACGCGGCCGTCGAGACCACCCAGCGCCGTGCGCGCAAAGCTGGAGCCGCGACGGGCGCCGACGATGCCGAGGGTGACCGGTTGTTTCACGGCGTTTCGCCCCCCTGTGGTCCCCCCGCACGGCGGGGGGACATGTATCGACTCCGCTGGTGTAGGCTACCAGACTGGGAGCGTTGGGTGTTCGGGCCTCACCCCCCGGCCCCCTCTCCATCGCGGAGCGATGGAGAGGGGGAGTCTGCCCGAGGTGGCAGATCGGGGCGTATGGATGCTAGCTGTCAGAGAGGAGGAATACCATGCCAAATATGCTTGAGGGAGCGTTGGCGGGGACGGCATCCGCCATGAAGGACAAAGACCTGGAGGAGTACCAACGATTGATCTTTCGAGGGGAGCAGATCAGGGCTGGTTTCAAGGTAGTCCGCGATGCCATTCTATTTACAAACTACCGGGTCATCATTGAGGATGTGCAGGGTATCACCGGCCGGAAACGGGAATACCGGAGCATCCCGTACAACAAGATTTCGGCCTTCAGTGTGGAAACGGCAGGTCTCTTGGATATGGACGCCGAGTTGAAAATCTGGGTGAGTGGGCTGCCAAGTCCGGTGGAGCATAAGTTCAATCGGAAGACGAACATCTATGAAATAGAAGCCCTGCTGGCTGCGGCTACGTCGTCGTAGGGGGCAGTCGCTCTTGGCTGACCCCCTTATGGTCCCCCGCCGTGCGGGGAGACGGGGATTCCCGCTTGCGCGGGAATGACGGGGGTGAGGGGCAGGATGGATTCCCGCGCACCCGGGAATGACGGACGGGGATGAGGGGCTGCCGGGCGAGGGCTCGAACCTCGACTGCGTGATTCAAAGTCACGTGTCCTACCATTAGACGACCCGGCAGTGGGTAACAGCAGCCGGTACGCGCGACGGTCAGCCTCGGAAACCGAGGCCGGTGCAGCGCTCCGGGAGCACTGGGCTGCCAAGGAGAGGTCTCCGCATAACCACCCGGATGGGGTGCGAGGGCGGCAATGACTCGCCTGCCGCTAACCTGGGCGGCCCGGTGATTAGATTCCCGCTTTCGCGGGAATGACGACTTTTGTAAAGGTCTCCAAGGAGAAGCGAGCCGTCGCTCGGAAGGTGCTATCTCTCAGTCTAGCATCACCGGCGGGAACGGTGCATATCCGGCGACGGCTGTCGAGCCTTGGCCGGACCGGCACTGCCCGTTACACTGAGGGCTAGTCCGGCTCTCGCCCGGCCCAGCACCACCGCAAGGAGGTGGCATCGGCTGTGGTGGGAGACCAGAGAGGGGGCAGTAGCAGAACATTATGGTCGTGGCGACTGAAACGAACCGCGCTCCGCAGGCCGAGTCGAGGGAGGCTCAGGACCGGCGCTTTGAGCTGATTACTCGTAACACCGCCGAGGTGCTCACGCCCGGCGACTTGCGCCGCCTCTTGGCGTCCGGTCAGCCGATCAAGCACTACATCGGCTTCGAGATCTCCGGCAAGATGCACCTGGGCACGGGCCTAATGTGCATGGGGAAGGTGAAGGACTTTCTCGATGCTGGGGTGGAATGCACTATTTTCCTCGCGGACTGGCACACCTGGATCAACGACAAGCTCGGCGGGGACCGCGAGGTCATCAAGGGTGTGGCGGCGGAGTATTTCAAGGAAGGCTTCAAGGCCTCGATCAAGTGCTTGGGCGGCGATCCAAGCAAGCTGCAATTCCTGCTCGGCACGGATCTCTACGAGGGGAATGACGATTACTGGGCAACGGTCATTGACGTGAGCAAGAACACGACGCTGGGCCGGATGCAGCGCAGTATCACCATTCTCGGCCGGCAGGAGGGGGAGAGCGTTGACTTTGCGAAGCTGATCTACCCCCCGATGCAGGTGGCGGATATTTTCATCCAAGGCGTGCAACTGGCGCACGCGGGGATGGATCAGCGTAAAGCGCACGTCATTGCGCGGGATACGGCGCGGAAGCTCAGGCTGCGGCCGCTGATGGACGCGCGGGGACGCAAGCTGAAGCCGGTGGCGATCCATCACCCGCTGGTCATGGGGTTGGGCAAGCCGCCATTCTGGCCGCCGCCGGAGGAGAATCGGCAGGAGTTCCTGGCGGCGATGAAGATGAGCAAGTCGGACCCGAACTCGGCGATCTTCATTCACGACAGTCCGGACGACATCCGGCGCAAGATTCGGAAGGCGTTTTGTCCGCCGCGGGAGGTGGAGTTCAACCCGATCCTCGATTGGGCTAGGCACTTCATCTTCCGCGATGCCGACGTGGAGCTGACGATCAACCGGACGCCGGCCAATGGCGGCGCGATCACCTACGCTTCGTTCGATGACCTCGCCGCCGACTACACGTCGGGGGCGCTGCACCCGCTCGATCTGAAGGATGGCGTGGCCGAGCGGCTGACGGAACTGCTGAAACCGGCGCGGCAGCACTTCGACCAGCCCGGGCCGCGCGAGATGCTCGCCGAGCTTGAGGCCCTGGTCGAAACGGGGTGAGGACGATGGCTGGACTGACGCCGGCGCAGAGACAGCAGTACGACGAGCAAGGGTACGTGGTGTTCAGGCAACTCTTGGCACCGGAGGAGCTACAGCCGCTCATTGATGACATCAGCGCGGAGGTAGACCAGCGGGCGCGCGAGTACTACGCCAAGGGACTGATCAAGTCACTCCACGCCGAGCACGGTTTCGAGACGCGGCTGGCCAAACTGTGGGCAGAGTGCGAGGCGATCCATCAGCACTGGGTTGGCGGTCGCCATGCCGGGCCGGGGCTGTTCGGCTTACTCACACACCCCAAGCTGCTAGACATCGCCGAAAGCATCGTCGGCCCGGAAGTGCATTGCGAAGGACGGCATCGCCTGCGTCCTAAGCTGCCCCACTGGGACGAGGTGACCGTACCCTGGCACGATGACACGTCCTTCGGGGGGCGACGCATCATCTACTTTCGGGAGCCTTACGGCTCGGACGCGCGGGACCCACACTACAGAGCGACGGCAGTGTCGCGGGTACTCCCGATGACCCAACCGCCCGAGCCGGGGTTTTGGCTCCCACTGGTCGAGGCGAACGAGGCGAACGGCTGTCTCCGGCTGCTCCCTGGTGGGCACCGTCACGCCCCACCCTCTGCGTCTGCATGGGCGCCGGAGAAAGTGGTGACGGAGCTTGACGGGCTGCAGACGGTCTCCCTGCCAATGCAAGTCGGGGACGTGCTCCTGTTCCACCAGCACCTCCCACATCACTCACCCTTCAACGGCTCCGATCACATTCGCTGGAGTGTGGACATCCGCTATCAGGACGGACGCCAACGGGTTAAGTCGGCGCGCGAGCCAGGTTTTCTCGCTCGGAGCAAGGAGCGCCCCGAGGATGTCGTCACGACGTTTGAGGGCTACCGGAGGATTCGAGATGCAGTACGCGAGTTCATGGAGCAGACGGGACTACGGCTCTAACCAATGAGTGCCGACCAGCCGACACCAGATGCCGGACCCGTGCGGATGAGCTATTTCGGCGGACCAGGGTCGTTTACGTCTACGGCGGCGCATCAATACGCCGAGCGCACGTTCGGCGGTGGGCAATTCGTGCTCTACGAGGAGATTGCCGGCGTCGCGGCGAGCCACGGCGACGTGTGTCGGCACGTGCAACTGCGCGAGGCGGACTACGGCGTGCTACCGATCGAGAATAACCTGGAAGGGGTCGTTGCGGAGACGCTGGACGCGCTGCGGGCATCGGACCTGCGGATCTACGGCGAGATCACCATTCCTATCGTCCACCATCTGCTCTCGCGGACCGAGGACGTGGACGCGATCAAGGCGATCTACTCGCACCCGCAGGCCCTTCGGCAGAGCCGGCGCTGGCTCGACCGGTTTCGCGCGGCGCACCCCGGCGGGGAGATCGGGACCGAGGCGAGCACGGCGGTCGCGGCGCGGCGAGCTGCCAGCGAGGACGGGGCTGCCGCCATCGGTACGGAAGAGGCCGCCGAGCTGCACGGTCTCAAGGTCGTGGCGCGCGACGTTGGCGACAGCCCGCTCAACGTGACGCGCTTCTGGGTAGTGGGGCGCAACTTCGCGGACCCGACCGGCTTCGACAAGACGACGCTGCTGGTCGAGCTGCAGAACCGCCCCGGCACGCTCCGCAACCTGCTCGACATCTTCGCCGCGCGCAAGTTGAACATGCTGACGATCCATCAGCGGCCGCTGGAGTACAATGCCGAGCTAGAGCGGATGGAGTATTACTGGTTTCTCGACTACGAGGGCCACATCAACGAGCCGTCGCTCTACACGGCCTTCAACGAACTGGTGAGCCACCGGCCGCGGGTGTGCCGGGAAGCCAAGGTGCTCGGCTCCTACCCGCAATCCACCATCCCCGGCGGCGGGCGTTGGTAGCGCCGGTGCGCTTGGCGGAGGTTGCCAGCCCCTGCTCCTAGCGGAGCGGCGCTTGGCAAGCTCCGGCCGCCGGAACAACCGGCGGGGGAAGGTTCCCGTTAACTGTGGAGAGGCTGCGATTACCTGAAGCGCGGCCAATAATACACCGAGAGGAACCGTTGATGGCACTGGAATTCGCAACCAAGCAACTCGACGCACAGCCCATCCTGGGTATCCGGACCGTGGTCACGCACGACAAGATCGGCGAGGCGATGGGGCCGCTGTTCGGGGAGGTATTCGGGTACATTCAGCAGAGTGGGCAGCAACCGGCCGGGATGCCCTTCACGATCTACTACCACATGGATGGCGGCCCGCTGGACACAGACGGTGAGGAATGCGCGGACGGCGGCTCGATTGACATGGAGTGCGGGATGCCCGTCGCCGCGCCGATGAACGAGAGTGGCCGTATCCAAGCCTCCGAGCTGCCCGCCGGTAAAGTGGCGACCGTGACGCACATGGGTCCCTACGACAACCTGCCGCAGACGTGGTCGGCACTGACGGAGTGGATGGAGACACAGGGCCTTGAGCCGGCGGGAGCGCCGTGGGAAGTCTACATGAACGACCCCGGCGCCGAGCCGGACCAGTCCAAGTGGCGTACCGATATTTTCTTCCCCGTGCGCTGACCGACGTCGGACGCTACAATCGTAAGGCGGCGAGAACGCAGTGGGCGGGGCGGGGAGCGCCGTTTTCCCGAGAGCGGGAGCAGCCATGCAGGAAATCACTTGCGTCGTCGGGGCCGAGGGTCAGGTCACGTTGCCGACCGCAGTGCGGAAGGCCTTGGGCCTAAACGGTAACGGGCAGATTACGTTCGTCATTGACAGTGGCACGGTAAGGATCAAGTCGGACCAGGAACTCCTTGCGGAGGTCTACCAGTCCGTACCGGCGCTCAAGCGGCCCCTTACCCTCAAGCAGATGCGTGACATTGCTATTGAGGAGCACGTCCAGAAAGCGGCCAGAAAGGGAGTGTAGAACCGCTCAATGGAGTTGACGTTCGTCGACACTAACGTGATCCTACGATTATTGACCAAGGACCACCCCCAGCAGTCGGCTGCCGCGGAGGAAGTGTTCCAGCAAGTAGCCAACGGTAATCTTCTCATTACTACATCCGAGACCGTTATTGCGGAGGTCGTATACGTTCTGTCATCAAGAGGGCTGTATGACCTCCCGCGATCTGATATCAGAAGAAAAATCAGCAATATCCTGCGACTTCAATGCATGATCGTTCCCCAAAAACAGACGTATGAGCGTGCCCTTGAGGTCTATGCATCAACAGGTGTAGATTTCGAGGATGCTCTGAGCGTGGCCCATATGGAGGCGCAAGGAATCACCACTATCCTCAGTTTCGACCGAGACTTTGATCGGTTTCCCTCCATCAAGCGGGAAGAGCCACGAGCACGATAAGATCATCCGTGGCCGGCCGCGTAGTGAGCAATGGACGAGGAGGGAGCCGCGATGCGAACCTACGCTACCGGGCCGGCGCTGGGGCAGGCGCCGGAGAACCGGTGGCGGGCCGAGGCCGCCGCTGGCCTTGATGAGCTAGGCTTGCTCGTCTATCGCTCCAATCTGCTGGGGCGCGATCCGACGCTGGTCAATGCCGGTGGGGGGAACACGTCGGCCAAGCTGACCGAAACGGACTTCCGCGGCCGCGAGACAGACGTTCTGCGCGTCAAGGCGTCCGGTTTCGATCTCGCCACGATGGAGCGCGCGGGGTTTGTCGGCCTTCGCCTCGACGACATCCTCCCGCTCCGGTCGCGGGCAGCGATGACCGATGGGGAGATGGCGGCCTATCTGGCCCACACCGTCGCCGCGTCGGAAGCACCGCGGCCGTCTATCGAAACGCTGCTGCACGCCTTCACTCGCCATCGGCACATTGACCACACGCACCCCGACGTGGGGTTGGCATTCTGTACCACCGCGGGCGGTGAGGAATTGGCCCGGCGGGTCTTCGGGCCGGCGATGGTGTGGGTGCCGTACCGGCGCCCCGGCTTCGCGCTCGCCAAGCAGGTGGCGGCACTGGTCAACGCCGATGAGCACGTGTGTGTAGCGTTTCTCGGCCACCATGGTGTGGTGACCTGGGGTGAAAGCGCCCACGATTGTTACCGGAACACCATCGCAGTGCTGGGCCGCTGTGCCGAGGCGGTGCAGGCTGCTGCGCGCGGCAAGCGGGTGTTCGGGCCGGTCGAGCCGCCGCCATCGCCGCCGGATCGGCGACGGTCGGTCGCCGCGGCGGTCGCGCCGACATTGCGAGGGGCCGGCGGGGCCGGGCAGCATGTGATCGTCCACTTCGACGATTCGCCGGAGGTGCTTCAGTTTCTAGCCGGGCGGGAGGCCCGCGACCTCGCGGCGCGGGGGACGGCGTGCCCGGACCACATCATCCGCACCAAGGCGACGGCGCTGTGGGTGGAGTGGGACGCACGGACGGACGACATGGCGGCGCTCCAGGCGGCGGTCCGCGCCGGTACGGCGACCTACGCCGAAGGCTACCGAGCTTACCTCCAAGCGCACCGGGTGCCGGGCGATCCGGAAGACGATCCGCAGCCGCGGATCGTGCTCGTGACCGGCGTTGGGCTGTTCGCTACCGGCAGCGACAAACGGGCGGCCAGAGTGGCCGCCGACACCTACCGCCGCGCCATTGCGGTCATGGGCGGCGCGACGGCATTGGGCGAGTTCGTGCCGCTGGCGGAGCGAGACGCTTACGACATCGAGTATTGGCCCTTGGAGCGGTACAAGCTGTCGCTGGCGCCACCGCCGGCCGCGCTCTCCGGACAGGTGGCGCTCGTGACCGGCGCGGCCAGCGGTATCGGGCGGGCGACCGCCAACCGGCTGGCTCGGGCCGGGGCGCACGTGGTGGCCGCCGACATCAATGCGGCTGGCGTGTTGGAGGTTGCAGAGGCCATCAACGATGCCCAGGGCGAGGGTCGGGCGCTGGCCGTGCCGACCGACGTCACGGATGAGGCGCATGTCCAAAGGGTCTTCCGCGAGGCCGCGGTGACGTTCGGCGGCGTGGATATTGTGGTCAGCAACGCCGGGCTGTTGAGCGTGGGAGCCATCGTAGACACGACGCTTGCGGAATGGGATCGGCTCCATGACGTGCTCTCGACGGGCTATTTTCTGGTGGCGCGCGCGGCCTTTCGCCTGTGGCGGGAGCAGGGAACCGGCGGCAGCATCATCTTTGTGGCCTCGAAAAACGCGCTTGCGGCCGGCACGGAGATCGCCGCCTATAGTGCGGCCAAAGCCGCCGAACTGCACTTGGCACGCTGCCTAGCGGAGGAAGGTGGGCCGCACGGCATCCGCGTCAATTGCGTGTGCCCGGACGCAGTGATCGAGGGATCGGAGCTGTGGCCGGAGTCGCGGCGCCGGGAGCGGGCGCGGACCTACGGCATCGTACCGGAGGAGCTGGAGACGTATTACCGCGACCGGACCGTGCTCAAGGTGAACATTACACCCGACGATGTGGCGGAGGCGATTCTGTTTTTTGCGTCGGCTCAAAGCGCCAAGACAACGGGCGCTGTGCTGACGGTGGACGGTGGTATTCGCGCCGCCTACGTGCGCTAACGTCCGCAGACGGTGGCCGCTTGACGGGAGCCGCAGACTATGCTACAGTCACGAGTACACGGTGACTGCGCGCATAGGTAGTCACCTGTCTTCCCCAACTCGCACCAGCGATAGCCAGCTTATTCCTACGCCACTTCGAGCCGGATTCACGACTCACGGTCCGATCCTACGACACCGTTCAGGCAAGAGATTTGTCTTGATAGGGTGCCTTGTTCGCTGCCGATACCGTCCGGTTGTGTCCGAGAAGTATGGGAGCCGGCGCATCGCGCCCACTTGAAAAGTGCGCTACCTCCTTGCTGTGAGACGCGAGCAAGGCCAGGAGAGCATCCGTGCCGCGTGTCGTGCAGCGACATCCGGTAGACATGAAGCCTCATTGACATCAGTTGTGTCGCAGCGTCCGGGGTTGGGCAGAGTCCCAAGCGTAGAGAGCGGTGTCGTCGCTAACCGACATAGTGGAGGCCGCTACGGTGCCGCCCCTATGCTGCGCGCCAGTGGGCACCGTCATGCCTTGGGAACTCATACTCCGAGAGGCGCAGCGGGATACGGGTACGGGGCCAAGGGCGAATACCGAGCAGGCGCTTGAGGCAGCAGCCTGTACACCCAGGCCCCCGCTTTCGCGGGTATGACGGGTTCCGCGGGCACGACCGGTCTCGTGGGAATGGCGGGGCCGGGGCGTCCGTCATCGCAACGACCGGGGCAAATCAATAGCGCCTGGCCCAGCCCGACTGAAGCGTGCAGCGGATCACTACCAACGCCGAGAGGCTCGCCCAGGAGTGCAACAGTGCAATACGCTGAACTGGAGACCCGAACCATCACCGAATTGCGGGGCATGGCACGCGATATGGCGCTGCCTGGGCACTCCACGCTGAAAAAGCAGGAGTTGATCTTCCGGCTGCTGCAAGCACAGACCGAACGGCAGGGACACCTCTTCAGCACCGGCGTCCTGGAGATCATGGACGAAGGTTACGGGATGCTGCGGCAAGGCAAGAGCTGGTTGCCAGGGCAGGAGGACATCTACGTCTCCCAGACCCAAATCCGGCGCTTTGGCTTGCGGACGGGTGATCAGGTCACCGGCCAGATTCGCCCGCCGAAGGACAGCGAGAAATTCTACGGCCTGCTGCGGATCGAAGCGGTCAACAACCAAGCGCCGGAGGAAGCCAAGCTACGGCGGCGCTTCGACAGCCTGACGGCGATCTTCCCGAACAAGCTGTTCGACCTGGAGTTAGGCACGGAGGCAACGACCCGCGAGTTGAAACAGCACAATATGTCCAATCGGGTCATCAATCTGGTGGCGCCGATTGGTCGCGGGCAGCGGGGGCTGATCGTGTCTCCGCCGAAGGCCGGCAAGACGCTGCTGCTCAAGGGGATTGCCCAGGGCATCACGACCAACTGCCCGGAAGCACACGTGATGGTCGCGCTGATCGGCGAGCGGCCGGAGGAAGTGACCGATTGGGAACGGACGGTGAACGCCGAGGTTATCAGCTCGACGTTCGACGAGCCGCCCGACAACCATACGCGCGTCGCCGAGATGTGCCTGGAGCGGGCCAAACGGCTCGTCGAGGTGGGACACGATGTAGTGATCCTGCTGGATAGCATCACCCGGCTGACGCGGGCCTATAACTTGGCGGTTCCGGCGAGTGGGCGCACCCTCTCCGGCGGTGTGGACCCGGCGGCGCTTTATCCGTCCAAGGGCTTCTACGGTGCCGGGCGGAACATTGACGAGGGCGGCAGTCTTACTTTGCTCGCCACCTGCCTGGTGAACACAGAGAGCCGCATGGATGACGTCATCTATGAGGAGTTCAAGGGCACCGGCAACATGGAGTTGATCCTCGACCGGCGGCTCGCAGACCGCCGGGTGTTTCCGGCCATTGACATTGCCCGCTCCGGCACCCGGCGCGAAGAGCTGCTACTGGACGACCAGACGCTCCGCAGCGTGATCACGATCCGCAGGATGCTCAACGCGATGGGCGGCAGCGACGCGGTAGAGGCGATGCTGGCGCAGATGAGCAAGGCGGCCACCAACCGCGAGTTCCTGACCACCATCGGTAAGGAAGTCGGCTGAACCCCGGGCGGGACACGGCGGGCCTTACCCCCGGCTCCTCTCCACCATGATGGAGAGGGAGCGCGAGGCAACCACAAGGGTTGCCCCTACGGCAGTCAACCAGCACCACCAACCTTATAGAGGTGGTCCTGATAAGCGCCCTATCCTTACCCGCTGCGCTCTGTTACTATCTCGCCATGTCTTCAGAGTCTGCGGTACGGGTGATTACCTACGATGGTCCCGGCGCAGCGCCAGTGCTGCGGAGCGTGTCGCGGCCGGCGGTGCCGCCGCGCGGCGCGCTGATCCACATCAACGCCTGCGGCGTGTGCGGCACGGACTTGCACATCCTGCGCGGACACTGGCCGGGTGAACTGCCGTGGCCGTTCACGCTCGGACACGAGCTGGCCGGCGTGATCGAGGAGATCGGGCCGGGGCTGACTAGCGACTACATGGGGCAGCCGCTGGCGGTCGGCACGCCGGTGATGCTGCCACCGCTGATGGCGTGTGGCCGGTGCTACTACTGCCTGCACTACCCGACGCGCGCGAATCGCTGCCGTAACCCGACCTACTACGGGCGCAAGATCGGCTTTGCGCGGCCACCGCATCTGTGGGGCGGTTGGGCCGAGATGGTCTACATTGATCTCGACGTCTTGCCGGCCACCAAAGTCTTCCGGCTCCCTGATGACATGTCCATGCTGGTCGGCAGCCTCGTGGAGCCGTTCAGCTCCGTGACTCGCGCGCTCAATCGCGCCAGCGCACTGGGCGTGGAAGGCTTCCAGCCGGGCGCGACGGTCGTGATCCAGGGATCGGGGCCCATCGGCGTGCTGGCGGTCGTGGCTGCGCGGCAGCGTGGAGCCGGCAAGGTGGTCGTGGTAGGCGCCCCGGAGGTACCGCGCCTGACGCTGTGCCGCGCCTATGGCGCCGATGCGACGATCTCCCTGGAGGCGCATCCGACGCCGGAGGCACGGGTGGATGCGGTGCGTCAGGTCGTTGGCGGGTTCGGCGCCGACGTGGTGCTGGACTGTAGCGGCAGTCCCCTGGCTGGGCCGGAGGGGATCGAGATGCTCCGCGACGGGGGTACTTACGTGGAGATGGGGCAGTTCACCGACGCGGGGAGCCAGGACACGAACTGGCATCGGCTCTGTGTGAAGGAAGTGCAAGTGCTGGGGAGCTGGGCCTTTACGCCGGACGAGGTGGCGCAGGCCATCCAGTTGCTGTACGCCGTCCAGGATGACTATGACTGGACGAAAATGCAGCAGACGTTTCCGCTGACGGAGGCGGGAGTGGCTGAGGCAGTAGAGAGTGCGCTGCGGATGGAGTGCGTCAAGGCGACCATCGTACCGGCGCTCTGAGGCCGGCGAGGAAGAAGTAGAGGTCGTGCAACCGCGTGTCTTACTGTTGGGTGATTCCATCTGTAGCTCGCCGGGATACTCCTTCGGCTCCGGCGGATATGCGCCGCTGGCGGCTGCGTGGCTGCGCGACCAGGGAATCGCCGTAGATTACTACCGCGCGTCCGGGTGGACCACGCGGCACTTCCTGAAACTACTCACGGCCGGAGAGCTGCCTACGGGTGCGGACATCATCCACTTCAACGTGGGCCTGCACGACATCGCTCGCCCAGATGAGGCGAGCGCGTGTAAGGTGCCGCGAGACGAGTATGCGCGCAATCTCCGGGCCATCGTCGAGCGGCTGCGGGCCGGACCGCCGGGAGAGCTTGTATGGGCCTCGACAACGCCGGTGCTCGATGAGCGGCACCGCCGGGAGAAACGCTTTATCCGGCGGGATGCGGACGTGCAGGACTACAACCGGGCGGCGGCGACAGTGATGCGGGAGTTGCACGTAGCCGAGCATGACCTGTATCAGGCGGTTATGCGAGCCGGCGTGCAGGAGGCCATCGGCCCGGACGGGGTGCATCCGACGGAGGCGGGGCGGGAGCTACTTGCCGCCGCGGTGAGCGAACTGCTCGGCGAGATGGGACGGACCTAACCCCCGGCCCCTTCCCTGGTAGGGAAGGGGAGTCCGCGCGGTGCTCGGCATCATGCCCTTCATAGCGGCTTGCGCCGCAATCAAGGCTGACCGGGGACCACACCTGGCCCTGGATTCCGACTTCCGCCGGAATGACAAGCGCCAGCGCTAGTGGCCACCGCGGCGATCCCAGTTGAGGACGCCGCCGGCGAGGGCCGCGAGGGCCAGTCCACAGACGATCAGTAGCTCGCGCCAGCCCGGCAGCCAGACGGCGGCGATCCAGAGTACGACGGCGCCACACGCGAGCGCGACTGCCAGCCAGCGCGGATTCATCGTCTTATCTCGCCACAGAAGTAAGCCGTTTCAACTGCATGCATTCTCTTTCCGGGCAATGTAGGGGTGGGAAAACGGATACCACTTGCTATAGGAGCTTACCACGCGCAATTGCAGCCTCGATATCCCATCGATCTGCCGCAAGATAGCTGGTCACTTCTTGGAATAAATCCCAGACGAGGTCCGGATAAATTGGGTTCTTTACGTATCCTTCCTCAAATCGAAACTCCCGGTCTGTGTTCCTCTGGCGGCGCAGCACATAAATCTGATCGATCCGGTATTTCTGTAGATTCACGCTCTCCGTAAGTTTCAGCCACTCAGCAACAATGATGTAGCGGGCGCTTGGATTGATACGCTTCAAGTCATCCGCAGCCCCGGCCGCACCTTCCAGCATCGTCTTGTCGAGGTAAGTTTTGCATTCGATTACCACTGCCGGAATCTGGAACGACTGGCTGCCTAGCTCCTCGCTCTGACGGTTCTCAAACCTTGCACGAATAGTAGTTCCTATAACAAAGTCATGATCTTTCGTCTCAACACGGATAGTCGGCCTGTCAAGAAGATCTGCGAAGCTCTTGGCCGCGAGATAGAACGCCTTGAATGTGCGACCCTTCCCAATAACGGGCTCCATCTCTATATTGGGAACCGAACTATGAAACAGGTAGACCAGAAATTCCTCGATAACCGTCGAGTGAAGATTGCTGCGCGAGTCAAACTTCTCCGCATATTGCTGCTGATCAATGAAATCCTTGTACTCGTTAAGCAGTTCAGTGCGTCTGTCCACAGTTTCTCGGTCCGAACCTACTAGACTAAGGTTATTTTCTTTCCATGAAGCGTAGCGAGTTGCGATCTCACGCAAGAACTGGAGAGATTCCTGATCCCGATACTTCGTCCGGTGATCAGTTTTCTGTGCAATATTGTCGCCGTGTACGAAGGTAGGCATCAATAACCCATCTGCTTGGCGATATTAGCAGCGACTGCACGGGCAAGAATCGGTGGCACAGCATTACCAATCTGAGCGTATTGGCACAAGTGCCTCTCTGCCATCCGGCCCTCACGAGTAAGGAGCTTATGACTCACTACCGTCGGCTTGCCACAGAAGACGTAGGTGTCTGGGAAGGATTGTAAGCGTGCCCCCTCTCGAGGAGTGAAATTTCGGTGTTGGAAGGGATGGACGAAGTTTGCGTAGAAGGACGCAGGGATGGTGTGGCTGGGCCGGTCCGGATGCAACCGACGGTTATTCTGATCATATCGCTTTCTTGATATCAGATGACCATTGCTACGCACCCGTGGAGCATACTCATCAACCACGTCAGATTGTGATTCCCCAAAGGAAATTTGTTTGAACCGCTCAACAATTCGCTTCGTATGCTTCATTGCCACATGATTCCAAAGCGCTTCAGAACCGTTCCGCATTACCCTCTGATACTCCGTTTCCGGTAAGCCAGTGTACCTCGATGGGCTTGAGCCTTCTCCAGCCTCGAGATCAGGAAGATCCGAAATAGCATCCCAAAGAGTAATTGCCTCCAGCGACTGGTCACTTGCGCCTAGCAGAGGGAGTTGGCCTTGTGCTACACCAGAGTGTGTAGGAGAGGGCATGGGGTGTTCGAGCGCACAACCAAGCGTGCCGAGAATAAACAACCGCTCCCGGATTTGAGGGACACCGAATGCCTCTGCGCCAAGGAGGCACCGATGGGTTCGATACCCGATATCTCTGAAGCACTGGTCAATCACCTCGATAGCCGGTTGCCCGGTTGCTAGGTTAGTACGAAGCAAGCCGGGAACATTCTCGATAAGAAAGAAATCGGGCCTGATGAGGCTAACGAACCGTGCGAAATGCTGAAACATCGAGTTGCGCGGATCTCTAGGATCGCGTTTCACGATATTGCTGTGCGAAAAACCCTGACACGGAGGCCCCCCAATAACCCCGACATAACGCACTGCGGACGAAAGGGTCCTGACCTCCTTGTCAGTAATCTCAGCGATGTCCTTTTGGACCACTTGTGTCCGGGTGTGGTTTCTCCTCAGCGTTTCGGCAGCCCAAGCATCACACTCGATAGCGGTATGTACATGAAATCCTGCCTGCTCGAACCCAAGGCTAAGGCCACCAGCACCAGCAAAAAGATCAAGAACTGCAGGATAGCTCATTGCCTGATGCTCCGCCTATTCACCTCAGCACCATACCACAGCGGCATGTGCCAGCACTCGCCTCCCGCACTGGCCGGGAGGCTGTCACCTAAGATGATGGCACGTGACGCTATTATATCATATATTGACATATAATAAAACCCCACCCTTGCAAGTAATCCAAACAACTATTGCGATCTCCTCCGGGCCGGCACCGGGCCGGCCGAGTAGGCATTGCCGGGGCGTGTATAGTTGCTGACGATGGACGGGGCATTTCGGCGCAGCACCGAGGGGCAGCTCATTCTCGGTGGTTTCTTGATCGTGCTGGTGCTCGGCGGCGGCCTGGCCTGGCTGCTGTTCGGGCGGACGGTGGCACTGATCGCCGGCGGCATCTTGATCGGTGGCATGGTCCTGCTGGCGTTGCTGTGGCTGGTGGTCCGGTTGCTCGAAGCGTGGGCGCGGAACGGCTGACGACCGCTATCGTTGTGCCGCGTGCCACGTTCAGGGGGTGAGGCCAGCGATGGAAGTGGGCTGCACCCCTATGGCCCCCTGACATAGGGGCGGGTTGGACCTAACCTCTGACAGGCCGCAGCCGCACTGATAGTGCCAGGTGTGGTGCGGCTTTGACCTGTCACCCGGCTCCTTCCCTGGCAGGGAAGGGGAGCGACGGCGGCGGCGGCCCACCGCTGGCGCGGGAATGACGATGAGGGCAGTCAGCCGTCCGGCGACACACTCGATATACTTTGGAAGCGGCTATGCGCGTCTGCCTGATTACCGACTATCTCTCGCCCACCTACGGCTGGGGCCGACACGCGCTCGGGGTCATTCGGGCCTTGCGGGACCTCGGTGTCTCGATCCGGCTCGTCAGTCCGCAACACCTGTGCGATCAGCCGGACCTCGCCGGCCTCCCCGACCATCGGCGCGTGCCGTCGTTCGTGCAGGAAGCGCGGGGGCTGCTCCGTCTCACTGGCCGCGGGCTGCCGGCCATTCTCGCGGCGAGCCGGGGCTGCGACGTGCTCCACTGCCTCACCGAACCATACGTCGTTCCGGCGGCGTTGGCCGCCGGGCGGCGGCCGCTGCTCGTGACCGCGCACGGCACGTATGCCATTCGGCCGCTGACACGCCGGCCGGATCGCTGGTGGCTGGGGTGGGCCTACCGGCGGGCGGCGCGGGTCGTTTGCGTCAGCAGCTTCACCCGCGCCCAGCTGCTCGCGCAGCTACCGGCAGCCAAGACCGCGGTGGTGCCGGAGGGAATCGAGGCGGAGCGGTTTCGGATCGCGCCGCCGGTGCCGGCCGAGCGGCCTTTTCTGCTCTCGGTAGCGCCGATCAAACGGCGCAAGGGCTACCACGTCGCTATCGAGGCGTTTGCGCGTGTACATGAACGGCGTCCCGACGTGGAGTATTGGATTGCGGGCGCAACCGATGATCCGGTTTTGCTGGCCGAGCTACGCGAGCGAGTGGCCGCGCTGGGCTTGACCGGAGCGGTCCGTTTTCTAGGGCGGGTTGACGACGAAACGCTGATCCGCCTGTATCACCAGTGCGCGCTGATGTGGCTGCTGCCGGTGATGGATCGGTATCAGTTCGAGGGTTTTGGCCTGGTGTATTGGGAGGCCAATGCCTGCGGCCGCCCCGTCGTCGGGACCACTGGCTGTGGCGCGGTGGACGCGATCCAAGACGGAATGAACGGGTATCTGGTGCCGCCCGACGACCCCGAGGCGGCGGCGCGGGCGGCGCTGCGACTGCTCGCCGATCCGGCGGCGGCCGACGCTATGGGGCGGCGGGGCCGGGGGTTGGTGCTGCCCTGGCGCACGGCGGCCGAGCAGTTGGTGGCGCTGTATGAGTACCATTGCCAGCGGGCCGCCGGGTCGCCGGGCGCGCCGCCGGTGACGGGCTATCCGGGCGCTCCGCAGTAGTCCCCCGTGATCCGGCCGTATGCGGTAGAATCGGCACGTAGGTACGATTATCCAGCGCCAGTATCCAGTGCCAGCCGCCGGGCCGGGTGAGCCGTTGGCGCTGCGGTCAATGAGGAAGAGTGATGGCTGCTACGGAACAGGTCCCGTCCACCGAGGAGCGCCTGGAGACGCTGTACGAGAAGTGGGACTATTTCAAGGGCCTCTTCGATGAAGCGGTCGCCGCGCAACAGGAAATGCGGAAGACGAACCTGCGCGGCAATCTCATCCTGATCGAACGGGCAATTCGGCAGTTGGGTGGCACGGTGCCGGAGAGCACGGGACCGGCGGCGCACTAGCGGCCGGGGCTACCGGGCGTCGGTAGCTTTGCTACAATTGGCGGAGCAGAGCGAGGAGCGAGGGACACGCCATGGGACACGCGACATCCGAAGAATGCGCCCGCATCGTCTGCGGGGTTGTGGTCAGCGAAGCGATGAACCTGGTTTTTGTGCTGTTAGTGCTGGCCTTTGTCTGGGGAGGAATCTACTTCATCCAACGCTACACCGGCTGAGTACGGCCGGACCGGAGGACGCTATGCGCCGGGTGTCACGAGGGTGACATACCCGGCGCTTTGCTTTGGACTACGAGAGGGCGGCGGTGGCGGTGAAGACGGCGCTACTCACGTCGCCGAGCAGGTCGAGCACCGGGTAGGGGTAAAGGCCGAGCACGAAGACGCCGGCCAACATGGCGGCGAGCGGCAGCTCAAATACCCCGAAAGCCAGGCCGACCAGGGTAGCCACGAGGCCACCGCTGCCGACGGCGATGGTGACGGGCAAGGTCGGCCCGTAGAAGTCGTAAATCCAGCCGCTGGCGCCCAAGCTCACCCAGACCACGATGCCGGCGACGACGCCGGCTGCTAGGGCAATGCCAGTGAGCAAACCTTGCGGCCGTTGCAGGGAGAGGAGGCCGGGGCGAGCCTCGCCGACGTACATCTCCTTGACGACAATCAGGTAATAGTAGAGCGAGATGGTCGAGTTGATGACCGCAATGGCGACGAGCCAGAGCAGATCGGCGCGGGCCGCCGCCGCGAAGAGGTAGAACTTGGTCACGAAGCCGGCGAACAGCGGCATACCGGCGAGCGAGAAGACCGAGACCATCAGGGTAAGGGCAATAAACGGCGACTGGCGTCCCACCCCCGCCAGATCGCGGATGTCGGTGCGGCCGGTGCGCGACTCGAACGCAATGAGGGCACCGAAAGCGGCGAGGTTGGTGAACACGTAGCCGGCGAGGTGCAGCACGATGCCGCGCGTGGCCATCGCGCCGATGTCACTGTCTTGGAGCGCAGCGATCCCGACGAGCACGTAGCCGGCCTGGGAGATGCTGGAATAGGCGAGCAATCGCTTCAGGTTGCGCTGGTGGATGGCGACCAGATTGCCGACGGTCATGGTCAGCACGGCGAGCACCGCAAACACCGGCAGCCAAGATTCCACGGCCGGGAGCAGCCCGCCGACCAGGAAGCGGACGACCAGCGCGAACCCGGCCGCTTTGGAGCCGACGGCGAGGTAGGCCGCGATGGGGGTCGGGGCGCCCTCGTACACGTCCGGCGTCCACATATGGAAGGGGACCGCGGCGACCTTGAAGCCCAAGCCCACCGTAATCAGCGCCAGCGCCACGAGCAGGCCGGGGCTGTCGAGGGCGCCGGGCGCCTGGATGGCCTGGGCGATTGCCGGGAACTTGGTCGTGCCGGTCGCGCCGTAGAGCAGGCTGATCCCATACAGCAGCAGCGCGGAGGACAGCCCGCCGATAATCAGGTACTTGATGCCCGCTTCGTTGCTCTTCAGATCGCGCTTGGCATAGGAGACGAGGATATAGCTGCTGAAGCTCAATAGCTCCAGGGAGATGTAGGCGGTGAGTAGCTCGTCCGCCATCGCCATGAAGACCATGCCCAGGGTACCGGCCAGTACCAGGGCGTAATACTCGCCCTGATGGGGCAGGAAGCGGGGCACGTAGGGCATGGAGACGAAGACGACTCCGAGCGCGACGACGGCGAACAGGACGCGGAAGAAGGAGGTGTACTCGTCAACGCGGAGCAGGTCGGCGAATGTCGCGCGGATACCCCAGGTCCAACCGCCAACGACGAGCACGACGAGCAGCCCCACTATCGCCACCCACGGGATAAGCCACCGGCCGCGCTCGGCGAAGACCAGGTCCAGGGCCAGCACGAGGAAGATCAGGCCCAGGAGCAAGAACTCCGGCGTGAGTAGTCCGTAATCGAGGGAAGCCATTCTCAGCCCTTACCTGAATTGCTCGATACGCTCCAGGAGCGGCACTACGGAGGCAGTGCTGCGATCCAGGAACGGTGCGGGATACAGTCCGACGAAGAGCATGGTCGCCGCGAGCAACATGCAGGCCACCCAGACCGAGGGCCGCATATCGCGCAAGTGGGACCAGGCGGGATTGGGCGGACCGAAGAACGCCTTGGCCATCAGGCGCAAGATGTACGTCGCGGTCAGCGCCACGCCAATCACGCAGAACACGCCGATGATGGGGTAGCTCTGGAAGGCGCCGATAAACACCAGTAGCTCGGCGATGAAGCCGGATAGGCCGGGCAGGCCGAGCGAGGCAAGTCCGGCGACGGCGAAAAAGCCGACAAACCAGGGCATCCGGCGTACCAGCCCGCCGAAGATACCGATTTCGCGGGTGTGAGCCTGATCGTAAACCACGCCGACGAGCGCAAAGAAGAGCGCCGTCATCACCCCGTGGGCGAACATCTGCAGGACGGCGCCGTTCACGCCGATGAGCGTCAGGGTACAGAGGCCGACGACGACGTAGCCCATGTGGCTGACGGACGAGTAGCCGATCACGAACTTCAGGTCGCGCTGCGACATCGCCGAGAGTGCGCCGTAGACTACGTTGATGGTTCCAAGCACGATGAAGAAGGGCGCCCAGAAGACGGTGCCTTCGGGGAGCAGCCCGAAACCGACGCGCAGAATACCGTAGGCGCCGAGCTTCATCAGCACGCCGGCGTGCAACATGCTGACCGCCGTGGGCGCGGCCACGTGGCCGTCGGGCGACCAGGTGTGGAAGGGCCACATACCGGCGAGGACGCCAAAGCCGATGAAGAACATCGGCAGGAAGACAAGCTGGAAGGCCCGCGGGTACTCGTGTTGGGCGAGGGTGGCCAGATCGAAGGTCTGGGCGCCGCTCTCGACAAACACCGCCAGCATTGCGACCCAGACGAGGATGCTGCCGGCGACCAGGAAGATGGTCAGCTTCATGGCGGCGTATTCTTTGCGGGTACTGCCCCACACGGCGATGAGCAGGTACATCGGCAGTACGGCGATCTCGTAGAAGAAGAAGAGGAAGAAGAGATCGAGGGCGACAAACACCCCGTACACACCGCTCACGAGCACGAGCAGCAGCGCGTAATACTCCTTGTTGCGGTCGGCGATATTCCAGGAGACGATGGCGCCGGTGAAGATCACCAAGCCGGTGAGGAGCACCATCGGCGCGGAGATACCGTCAATGCCGAGGCGAATGGTGATGCCTAGCTCGGGCAGCCACTCGTACCACTCGACGAACTGATAGCCGTTCGTGGTGCCAAGCCCGGCCTTACCCCAGTCGAAGCCGATGAACACCCACACCGAGAGGATGAGCGTGAGCAGGCCGGCGAGGGTCGCCAGGATGCGGATGGTCCAGGCGTGCCGGCGCGGCACCAGCATAATCAGGATCGCCGTAACCAACGGGATCAGGACGATGGCTGCAAGAAACGGAAAGGCTATGGCAACTTCTCCTATTGGAAGAACTCGACGAGCGCCGGATAGGCCGTCATCATGAGCAGCACGAGGATGGCGCCGATCACAAACCCGAGCGCGTAGTGGTAGATGCGGCCGGTTTGGTGGTAGCGGAGCAGGTCCCCGGACTTGATCGTGAGCCAGCCGGAGCCGTCAACGCCGAAATTGTTGACGATCTTGCGGTCAAAGAGCGCGGTGAGGGCGGAGATACTCAAGAGGATGCGGCTGATAATCCAATCGTAGAGTTCATCGAAGTAGAACTTATTCAGCAAGAAGCGGTAGACGGTGGCAAAGCTCTCGCCCAAGATGGCCGCCGGGACAAGGCCGAAGTTGTAGACGGCGACCGCCACCAGAATACCGATCAACGCCGCGGCGGAGCCGACGAGCGCGAGGACCAGGCTGAAGGCCTCTTTGTGGTGCTCGCCGAAATGCACCACGTCGCCAAAGCCGGTATAGAGGCCGGGAATGTTGACCCAGCCAGCAATCACGGCGAATACGGCAATGACGACTAGCGGTGCCCACATGGTCCAGGGGGCTTCGTGCGGCTCGTGGTGCTCATCGGCATGGGCGTCGTGGCCTTCCGATTCGTCCTCGTGGGCTTCCTCGGCGGAGTTATCCGCTGCCATGGGGGCGAGGTGCCAGCGAGGGGAGCCACCGAACGTCAGCCAGGCGGCGCGGAACATGTAGAAGGCCGTCAGGGTGGCCGTCACGAGGGCCACCAAGAATGGCACCCAATGACCACCGTACAGGGTCCCGGCCAGGATTTCGTCCTTGCTCCAGAATCCGGCCAGGGGGAACACGCCGGCGAGGGCGAGGGCGCCGATGACAAAGGTGGCGGCGGTGATGGGCATACGCCGGGCCAGGCCACCCATATAGTTCATGTCGTTGGGGCTGACGGCGCGGCCGTGGAGCACCGTTTCCATGGTGTGGATGACCGCGCCCGAACCGAGGAACAGGAGCGCCTTGAAGAAGGCGTGCGTATAGAGATGGAACAGCGCGGCGGTGTAGGCGCCGGCGCCGAGTGCCATCATCATGTAGCCGAGCTGGCTGACGGTCGAGTAGGCGAGCACCCGCTTGATGTCGGGCTGCACCAGCGCGATGACGCCGGCAAAGATAGCGGTGAAGGTACCGACGACAAGCACGACCTCCAGCGCGCCGGGGGCCGCGACGAAGAGCGGATAGGCCCGCGCGACGAGGAAGACGCCGGCCGTGACCATCGTTGCGGCGTGGATCAGGGCGCTGACGGGGGTTGGGCCTTCCATCGCGTCGGGCAGCCACACATGCAGCGGGAACTGCCCCGACTTGCCGACGGCGCCGAGGAACAGCAGCAGCACGCTCAAGGTGAGCAGGCCGGAGCTGATCTCGCCGTTCGTGGCGGCATCGAAGATGACACCCATGTCAAACGTGCCGGTCTGGCTGAAGAGAATGAGAATGGCGATGAAGAAGCCGACGTCGCCGACGCGGGTGGTGACGAAGGCTTTCTTGGAGGCCTCGGCGGCCGAGCGGCGCTCGTTGTAGAAGCCGATGAGTAGATACGAGCACAGCCCTACCAACTCCCAGGCCATGTAGAGGATGAGGAAGTTGTAGGCGATGACGAGCGTGAGCATGGCCCCGGTGAAGAGGGCAATGACCGAGAAGAACCACCAGAAGCGGTTGTGCCCGCTCATGTAGCCGACGGAGTAGAACTGTATGAGGAAGGAGAGGAAGCTGACCACGCCGAGCATCACGATGGCGGGCCAATCCACCACCATGTTGACGGGGAAGGCGAACGTATCTATTTGGAACCAGGCCCAGGTGGTGAGGTGGGGGTGCTCGGTCAGGTCGGGCGTGGCGACCGCTTCGGTGAAGACGATCAGGAAGACGATGAAGGCCGCGGCGGTCGCGGCCAAGGAGACGAATGCGCCGAGGGCCTGCTTCCGCGGGCCGAGCCAGCGGGTGATGACGATGTTGAAGAAGAAGGCACCCACGCAGAGGGTGGGTATGAGCCAAGCAAAGTCCATGCGTTCTCCGGTACTGCTGACGGGCTAGGTTGCACTATCGAAATGAGCGTCGGCGTGGCAATGCTACCAGCGTAAGGTGTCCACCTCGTCAACGTTCACCGACGAGCGTAGGCGGTAGACCCGCAAGACGATAGCAAGTCCCAACCCCAACTCGGCGGCGGCAATCGTGATGACAAAGATGGCGATGATGATTCCGGCCACGCGGCCCGGGTCCAAGTAGGTGGCAAAGGCCACCAAGTTGATCGCCACGGCGTTGAGCAGCAACTCAATTGAGATCAGCACCAGGACGGCATTGCGCCGTGCCAGCAGGCCATAGGTGCCGATGGCGAACAGGGCCGCGCTGAGGAGGAGGAAGTGCTCCAGGGGAATCACGACTCGCCCTCCGTGCGGCGCGCCAGAATGAGCGCGCCGAGCAAGGCCACGAGCAGCACGACCGAGGCGATCTCGAACGGCACCGCCCACGGACCGAAGAGCTGCTCGCCGAGCACGTCGGGACCGGCACGCTCCAGGACCGGCGTGCGGCCGCCGAGCCAATCGGTCGCCAGGGCCTGGTATGCCAGGACGACAAACACCACAATGGCCGCGATGATTGCCAGCGGCCACTGCGTATGGGCACGGACGCGGTACTGCTCCGGTCGGGTCAGCATCAAGGCGAAGAGCAAGAGCACGCTGACGGTACCGCCGTAGATCAGGATTTGCACCAGGGCGAGGAAGTCGGCGTAGAGGTAGAGGTAGACCAGCCCGGTGAGGCTCAACGTGAGAATCAGCAGCAGGGCGCTATAGACCACGTTGCGGACGACCACAACACCGAGCGCGGAGATAATGGTGGCGGCGGCGAGCACGTAGAACGTGCCTTGTGCGAAGGTCATCGTGGACGCGGTTCCAACATGGCGTGATACGTCCCCAAGGTCTGTATAGATTCGCCGGTGCTCGGTGCGGAGGCGCTGCGCCGAACGGACGCGGACACTGCCGCAACGATGGCGGTGCTTATGCTGCCATAGATGCTCGGAACATGCACGCGGCGCCCCATTACGCCGTCGCGCCGGGTCGCGTGCGCTCCGGCGGCGTCTCCTTCCCCAAGCGCCGCTGCATCCCCTCGGCAATCTCGACGAGCTTATCCATGTCGTACACCAACTCTTGTCGGTCGTAGGTCGTCAACTGCCAATGGGGGGTCATCTCGTTGGCGTCGAACGGGCAGACCTCGACGCAAATGCCGCAGTAGGAGCAGCGGCCGAGGTCAATCCAGTACTGGGTGACGATGTTCTTCTTGTTGCTCTTGTCGCCCTCGTACTTGGCCGCCGTCATCGAGATACAGTCGTCCGGGCAGGCGCGCTCGCAGATGCGGCAGGCCACACAGACGATCTCGTCAATCTCCTTGTCCCAGATCAGCCCAGGTGCGCCCATGAACCGCTCTTGCAGGGGGCGCTGTTCCTTGGGGTAGTGCCAGGTGACATTTTTCCGAAAGAAGGCCGTGCGAACGGTCTGCACCATCCCTTTGAGTGCGCCGAGCATGTCTTTCGCTCCTTTGGTCAATCGCCGCTACGGGCCAACCGATCAGGCCTCCGGCGCCAGCGGCCGCGCCGGCACTCGCGCCAACCGCACGGGAGCCGCCGCAGTGGCGGCCGGGCGTCGGCGGAGGATGAGATAGACGATGGCGAAGGCGAGGACCGTGACGGCGGTCGCAATGGCCGCGGGCCAGTTGCCGAACACCACGAGCATCGCCGTGAGCACCAGATTTGCCAGGGCCGCGGGTAGGAGTGCCTTCCACGCGAAGGACATCAACTGGTCAATACGCAGGCGCGGGAGGGTGCCGCGCAGCCAGATGATGAAGAGAATGAGTAGGGTGGTCTTGAGGAAGAAGAAGCCGAAGCCAATCAGTATGACGAGTGTACCGCCAACTCCGGCTGCCGCGGATAGACCGGTGGCTTCCACGATAGCTTCCGGCAGACCGAAGAAGGTCCAGCCGCCGAGGTAGAGCGTGGCGGCGAGGACGGCGTTCAGGAAGACGGAGGCATACTCGGTCAGGAAGAACAGCGCCCACCTCATGCCGCTGTATTCGAGGAAGGGACCGAATACCAATTCCGATTCGGCGATGCTGATGTCGAAGGGGGTACGGTTATTCTCGGCCAGGGAGGCAGTGACGAAAATGAAGAAGCCGAGTGGCTGGATGAAGATGAACCACAGCGGGGCCTGAGCCACCACGATGTCCGAGAGGGACATGCTTTGCGCCAGGATCGCCACGCCGAGCAGGGAGACCACCAGCGGTAGCTCGTAGGCGATGAGCTGGGCGACGGCGCGGGCGGCGCCGAGCATCGAGTACTTGTTACCCGAGGACCAGCCGGACATCACCAGTCCGACCGTGGAGATGGCGGGGATGGCTACGACGTAGAGCAAGCCGAGATCGAGCGCGCGCACCACCACGTCGCGGGACCAGGGGACGACCAGGAAGACCAAGAAGATCGGAATGAACACCAGATAGGGCGCCATCTTGAAAATGCGCTTGTCAGCGGCAGCCGGGGTGAGGTCCTCCTTGATTAGGAGCTTGATGGCGTCGGCCGGGGACTGCAACAGCCCGTGTGGTCCGTTGATCGTCGGACCGGGGCGCAACTGAATCTTGCCGAGCGTCTTGCGCTCCAGCCAGATCAGGCCCATGACGGTGAAGAGGACGATGTTGAGAAGGATGAAGATACCGAGGAAGGAGAGCAGGTTGAGGCCCGGCACCCAATCGGCGGTGAGGAAGCCGGGCAGCAACGAGGTTACGGATTCGTAGTTGAAGTCAAGCATCTACCGATCCACCTCACCGAGCACAATGTCTACCGAGCCGAGCGCCAGCACGGCGTCGGCAACGTAGTTTCCGATCATCAGGCGTCCCAACGCTTGGAGGTTGCAGTAGGAAGGCGAGCGATACTTCACGCGGTACGGCTCCAGCTTGTTCTGCTCGCTGACGAGATAGACGCCGAAATCGCCGCGGCTGTTCTCGATGCGCTGATAGGCTTCACCGGCCGGCGTGCGGAGGGACTTGGGCACGTTCCCCAGGATGGGGCCGCCGGGCAAGTCCTTCAGCGCCTGCTCAATGATGCGGATACTCTGGCGCATCTCCTCGAGGCGGATCAGGTACCGCTCGTAGCAGTCGCCCGTGGTACCGACGGGGATGTCGAAGTCGAAGCGGTCGTAGATCGAGTACGGCTCGGCGCGGCGCACGTCAATGGGCACGCCGGTGGAGCGCAGCATCGGACCGGAGAGACCCCAGTTGAGCGCTTCCTCGGCGGTAATGGTCGCCACACCGCGCGTGCGGGCGAGGAAGATTTCGTTCTCCGTCAGGAGGCGGTTGAAGTCGTCAATCGAGCGATGGGCCAAGTCCAGCGTATCGCGGACCTTTTGCTCAAACCCGTCGGGGACCTCTTCCTTCAGGCCGCCGGGCCGGAAGTAGTTGGGGAACATGCGGGCACCGCCGACGAACTCGAAAAGCTGCTGGATTTCTTCGCGCAGGGCAAAGGCGTAGGCGAACGGGGTGGTGGCGCCAGCGTCGGCGCCAAAGGCGCCGTAGAACATGCAGTGGGAGACCATGCGCGTGAACTCGGCGAGGATGATCCGAATGTATTCGGCACGCTCCGGCACGTCCAAGTTCGCCAGCTTTTCGACGGCCATGCAGTAGCACTGCTCACTGAGCAGGGCCGAGAGGTATTCGGTCCGGTCGAGGTGGATGATGACCTCGACGTAGCTGGCGGCCTCGCCCAGCTTCTCCGCACCACGGTGCAGATAGCCGATGTGGGGGGTCACGCCGCGAATGCGCTCCCCCTCGAGCTGCAAGACGATTCGAAAGACACCGTGGGTGCTGGGGTGCTGCGGCCCCATATTGATGGTCATCTCGACGGTGTCAAGCTCTTGGTCACCATCGGGAGCCGGCAGCGGCGCGCCGGCCAGCAGGTCGGCGGTGCGGGCTGCGGTACTAACGGCCATCGTTATCCTCGTTGCGCGTCACAGCGGTCATTCGTCAAGCTCGACGGGCGGCTCCGGCGGCCGGAGGGGAAAGCTCTTCAACAGGATATGGCCGGGAATGATACGCCCCTGCTCGTCGCGTTGCAGCAGCAGCGGCTCCGGGTAGGGGTGCCCGGCAAAGGTGATGCCGAACATCTCCGCCGTCTCCCGCTCGTGCCAGTTGGCGCCGCGCCATACGGTCGTCACCGTCGGGACCACCGGATTGTCGTTCGGCACGCGCACCTTGAACGTACACTTGTGGAACAGCTCGGTGGAGAACAGGTGGTAGACCACGTCCCGTCCCTGGCCCTGCCAGTCTACGCCGGACAGACAGCGCAGGTAGTCGAATCGCAAGTCGGCGTGGCTACAAGCACGCCGACAGGCTTCGACGATGCGGTCCGACCGGAAAGTGGCAATCACTTCATCGGCGGCGGTGGAGAACTCGGGCTGCAAGTCGCCGAGCACTCGCTCCAGCCGCGCCTGCACTTCCGCGCGAGTCCGCAGCCCCGACGCCTCGCGGGGCACGAGCACGAAAGGTGCGCGGGCCGCTCGCGCCGCTGGTCGGGCACCGCCGGCCGGACGACGTCTCGCCGCAGTTGCGCGGCGTGCGGGCGCGGATTGCCCGTCAGCGGCGGCCGGTCGCTGCCGGCGCTCGCGCACCGGGGCGCTAAAGCCACAGCCCTCGGCGCCGCAGGTGTTGTCTTGGGCTGTCCAGCAGGTGGCGTGCTGGGGTATGCGGCACTGCGAGCACACGACCACCGGCTCACCGACGGCGAGCGGCTGATTACAGTGGGGACACTCCTTGCCCAGCCACGGACTGCGCTCACTGGTGTTGATCGCGCGCACCGGCCGCGGAGCCGCACTATCCGCGCTCACGACCGGCGATCCTTACTGGATTCACGCAGGATACGCTTCTGGAGATCAATGAAGCCCTGCATCAGCGCCTCGGGGCGTGGCGGACAGCCGCCAATGTAGACATCCACCGGGATGATCTGGTCCACGCCCTGCACCACCGTCGGGTAGCGGTAGTATGGACCGCCGCAGGTGGCGCAACCACCCATGGAGATCACCCACTTCGGTTCCGGCATCTGGTCGTAGAGCCGCTTGACCGCCGGCGCCATCTTGGTCGTGACCGTGCCGGAGACGATCATCACGTCCGACTGTCGGGGCGTCGGCGCCGGCATCGGGACGATCCCAAAGCGGTCCAGATCGTGGTGCGGCATGGAGGAGGCGATCATCTCGATGGCACAGCAGGCCAGGCCGAACGTCATCGGCCAGAGGCTGGCTTTGCGCCCCCAGTTGAGCAGCAGATCGAGGTTGGTGGTGACCACGCCTTTGGGGAGCTGCGCGAACAGGTTTTCCGGCTTCAGGTCCTCGCCAGTGCGTGCCGTGAACACGTCCAAGCCGACCTCTTTGCCGAGGGCGGTCAGCCGTTCGTCGGTCGGTGACGTCACTCCCATGCTAGTAACCCCTTGCGCCAGGCATAGGCAAGACCGAACAGAAGAATGCCCAGAAAGAGCATCATCTCGTAGAAGGCGACGGCGCTCAACTCCTTCAGCGTGACGGCCCACGGGAAGAGGAAGACGGCCTCGATCTCGAAGATGAGGAAGAGGATGGCAAAGAAATAGTAGCGGATGTTCATTTGTGCCCAGTTGGTACCGAGCGGGACCATGCCACATTCGTATGTTTCGGCCTTTTTCTCACTCTTGACGCGGGGAGCAAGCAGGCTGGCCAAGAAGAGTGTGATCGCAATGAACGCAATGCCGAGAATAGTGGCCGCGATAATGGGCGGATAGACCGTAGTGTAATCAGGCATGGATATCTTCCCTCATAAAGAAGCTCGGCTCCGACGCCAACGGGTTGCGCGACGGAGGCGCAACATCGCCCGGCAGCCAGATGCGCGGCACGGCCAGGCCCGGGTGGGCGTCGGCGGAACCGGTATGGAGTATAGCCGGTAGCCGCTGCCCCAGCAAGGCAGCGCGGCTACTCGATACACTCCGGCAGCCGTCGCGGCGGGCAGAGAGGAAGATACACGAGGTGCGGCAGGGAGGCGGCGAGCGGAATCGAACCGGTGAATGGGGGTTTGCAGCCCCCCGCCTTACCACTTGGCTACGCCGCCTGGACGATGCGGCGCCTGTCCTACCCGGAAGCAACCGGGCTTGGAGTGCCAGCTACTCCCACAGTCCGGGGCTGAGCCGCCCGCGGCTACAGCTTCGCCTTCGTCTTCCGTTTGCCTTGCGTCCGCAGATAGCGTTCCACCAGGGGTGGGTGAACCTCGATAGCGGGCCGAGCGTACTTGACCCATTCATCATCCAGCTCAGGGGCGTCAGGGTCTCTAGCGATACCGACGTTGATGGCGGTCTCCTCGCCGTACTCCGCTGCTATCTCCTCAAAAGTCATCGCGCTCGCAGTAAGCTGTGCAAACGATAGCTTGCGTGTATCCGGGAGACCGCGCTCTTTCGCCCCTTTCTCCACCATCAACTCTGCGTATTCGGCGAATGGGAGCCTGTCAACGTCGGCGTACTTGTTCATATCGTCTCCTGTCCCTGGAATTAGTCTTGCGTAGGCTGATTATGCGGCGGGTGTCGCCCCGCATGGTGTAAACCACGTAGTGGAGTCGGCTGCCAATGAAGCCGGTGGCGGTGTAGCGCAACTCTCCACCTCGATAGCTTGGCTGGATAAAGGCACTGCCCCACTCGAAGGCTCCGATAGCCGAGAAGTCAACCCCATGCTTTTCCAGATTCGAGCGGCGCTTCGCTTCATCCCACTCGTATTCCATACCCCTGACCATACCCGGCGCCGCCAGCGTGCCAAAGGTCTTGTCTGTGAATAGTCAGTAGGCCCTCCGTTGGATTCCAATTCGGCTGGAAAGATGGGGGCCTATCGTTTTGGACCGGTACACATTTGGTACACAGACAGCTTTAGGGAAGAAATCGGGCTGAGTTTGGAGGCGGCGAGCGGAATCGAACCGCTGAATAGGGGTTTTGCAGACCCCCGCCTTACCACTTGGCTACGCCGCCCGGACACTCCCTCTCTTGCGTGGTGGCGCAGCAGAGGGGTTGCGAGCACAGGCTGCCAGTCAGCCTACCCTCTCAAGTGTATGCCGCGTCCGCGCTGGCGTCAACCTGGGGTGCGGCCGGAGCGCGCCCACTCGATGGGGCGAGTGCTACAATGGCGGCCGCGCCGACACCCGCGACCGTCCCCACGGAGCGCGGCCCCCCGGCGATGAAGGGGTGATGACGACACCGCTACGTGACGAGCGCCGGGCCAGCGCCCCCAGCGAGGCAGCACCGGCGCCGGCCGCGGCGACGCCCCAGGGGCGGGGCGACCTGGCTTCCGATGTGCCGGCGCGTTCGACGCCTGCTCCGGCCGTGCTCGACGACAACCGCTCGATCCGCCGCTTGGTGTTCGGCCTGGCCTGGCCGGTGATCGTCGAGAACCTGCTGCAAACTGCGGTGGGGATGGTTGACCTGCTCATGGTCTCCCGGTTGGGCGCGGCGGCCATCGCGGGCGTGGGGATCGGCACGCAGATACTCTTCGTCATCTTCATGTCCATCGGCGCGTTGGCGGTGAGCACCACGGCGTTGGTGGCACGGCGGACCGGCGAGCGGCGACCAGCCGAGGCCTCACGGGTGCTGAAGCAGTCGGTGCTGCTGGCGCTGGGGGCGGGAGTGCTCTTGGCGCTTTGCGGCGTACCGGCGGCCGAGCACATTGTCCGGCTGCTGGGCGCCGAATCCACGGTGGTCACGCTGGGCGGCAGCTACCTGCGGATCACGTTCCTCTTCTCGGGCTTTCTCATCGCGTCCTTTGTGCTGGGTGCCGGGCTACGCGGCGTCGGTGACAGCCGAAAGCCGATGATGGCGGCCATGCTCATCAACGTGGTCAACATCTCGCTGGACTACGTGCTGATCTTCGGGCATCTGGGCTTTCCGGCGCTTGGCGTGGAGGGGGCCGCGTGGGCCGCGGCCATCGGCCGCAGCGCTGGCGCCGGCGTATTGGCATTCTTCCTGCTGCGCGCCTCGTCGAGACAGCGCCTGAGCCTGCTGGGGCGGGAGGGCTGGCACCCCGACCTAGACATCATCAAGCGGCTGGTGCAGATCGGGCTGCCGTCGCTCATCGAGGGCTTGTCACGGTCGTCGGGCTTTCTGATGTTCTCGACCATCGTGATCGGGCTGGGTACAACCGTCTTTGCTGCGCAGCGGGTGGTGTTCGCGCTGATGTCTCTCTCGTTCATGCCCGGCTTTGCGTTCGGTATCGCCGCGTCGGCGCTGACCGGTCAGGCACTGGGCGCGGAGCGGCCGGACCGGGCGCGGCGAGCGACCTGGTTTGCGGTGCGCTCGGCGCTGCTCTGGATGGGATCGCTGGCGATGCTGTTTTTTGCCGGCGGCCCCTGGCTAGTGCGGCTGTTCACGGGCGATCCGGAGATCGTCCGGGTCGGCGCCGAGGCGCTGCGAGTGCTCGCCTTGGGCCAACCCTTTTTTGCCTTCTCAATGGTGTTGGCCGGTGCGTTACGGGGTGCCGGCGATACCCGCTTTCCCATGCTGGTATCGGGCCTGAGCATGTGGGTCGTGCGGCTGCCGCTGGCGTGGTGGTTTGCGCTGGGGCTGGGATGGGGTCTACCGGGCGCCTTTGCGAGCTTTGCGCTGGGCAGTGCCATCGAAGCGGCGATCATAGCGTGGCGCTATCGCCGCGGATACTGGGCCAGCATCAAGGTGTAGCGGCCTCCGGCGGCGGCTCCGGCTCATCCGAGCCGCCCTGGCGGTAGGCGAGCCGCGTCAGGAGAATGCCAACCTCGTACAGGATGAGAATGGGGATGGCTACGAGCGCCTGGTTGAGTGGGTCCACCGTGGGGGTAATGATCGCGGCCAGGACGACGGCGATCACGACGACGTAACGCCTCATGCGGACGAGCATCCGCGGATGGATCAAGCGCACACGGGCAAAGAAATACATGAAGAGCGGCAGCTCGAAGATAATCCCGATGGCGAGCAGCATCCGGGTGATGAACCGCACGTACTCGTCAATGGACAGGTTGATGGTGATGTTTTCCGACCGGAAGATGGTACTCAACTCTCCACATTCGCCGGCCAAGACACAGAGCGCCAACGGCAAGACGAGGTAGTAGGCGAAGGACACCCCGGCCAGCAGCGCTACCGTCGCGCCCGGCGCCAGCAGCACGATGTAGCGACGCTCCGTGTAGGTCAGCCCCGGGGCAACAAAGGCCCAAATCTGCCAGACGATCAGGGGCATCGCCATGATGACGCCGGCGAAGATCACCAACCTGAAAATGACGAAGATTTGCTCGGTCGGCCGGATGGCTTGGAAGAGGCAACCCTGACAAGGGTCCATCACGAAGTCGAGCAGGGGCTGCCAGAAGACGAATCCCACCATCGCGGTCACGAGCACACCGGCGGCGGAGATGACGAGGCGATTGCGTAGCTCGATGAGGTGCTCGCCGAGGGTCAATTCCTCGGTGGACACGCCGCGCTCGTCTATCGGCCGCACGCGGCGCGGCCGGCCCCAGGGGAGCCAGGCGGGCCACTTGAGGACCAGGGACACCGCGAGCAGGATGAGGAGGAGGAGCACTCCCATCGCCGGGAACACGATGTAGGGGGTCCAACCCTCGAACAGGGAGAATCCCTGGAATAGCTCCTCGGCGCTCACCGGCGGCGGGGTGGGGGTAGGAGGAATCGGAGTGGGGGTGGGAGCATCCGCGGCCTGTAACGGATTCATCGCTTCAGCAATTCCTCACTCCCCCCGGTAGTGGTAGCGGCAGCTTCTTTCTCGGCCTGGATGGTGCCCAAGACACCGTTGACAAAGCGCGCGGACGTATCGTGACCGAAGACCTTGGCCAGCTCGATGGCCTCATTGATGGCGACTCGGTCGGGCACGTCGGCACCGTACAGCAACTCGTAGATTGCCAGACGCAGAATGCTCTTGTCTACGCGCGCCATCTGTGACAGCGGCCAGGCCGGGGCTGCGCTGGCCAACCGCGTATCAATCTCGGGCAAGCGCGCCCAGGCCCCCTCCACCAGGACCTTCAGGTAGTCTGCGACCGGCTCGTTAACCTCCCCGGCTTCGGCTAGACGCTGGCGGAGAGCCACGTCGGGCGCGAGGGGGTTCAGGTCGAGGCCGAATAGGATCTGAAAGGCCAACATGCGTGCCTGCCGCCGGCCTGACCAGCGCCGCTGCCGGCGCCGGGGATGCTCTACGGTCGTGACTTGGTCGGGAGCACTCACAGCGACGCCATCCTCATGATGCGCTGATGCACGACCTCTCACCAGGCTCTGCGTTGAACTGCTACCCGCTGCCATCAATACATCCAAGCCGGCTACGTGAGAAAGTACTCGTCCACGGAGGTCGTCGAAAGCTCCCCGCGCTCGAACAGCGGATCGCCGATGATCCGCCGCTGAAACGCCACCGTGGTCGCAACGCCTTCAATCGTCAGCTCGTCGAGCGCCCGCCGCATGACTGCTATCGCCTCAGCGCGGTCCTGGCCCCAGGTGATGACCTTTGCGGCGAGGGAATCGTAGTGGGGCGGGATATGATAGCCGGTGTAGAGGTGCGAATCGACGCGCACCTGCGGTCCACCGGGCGGCAGGTAGGCGGTGACTTGCCCGGCGCTCGGAGCAAACCCGTGCTCAACATCCTCGACGTTGATGCGGCACTCCAGCGCATGACCGGACAGCACGATGTCTTCCTGGCGGCGCACCGACTGCTCGCCGCCGGCGATCAAGAGCTGCTCGCGCACCAGATCGAGGCCGGAAATCACCTCGGTGACGGTATGCTCGACCTGCAAGCGGGTATTGACTTCCATAAAGTAATAGTTTTCGGCGCGATCAACGAGGAACTCGAACGTTCCGGCGCTGGTATAGCCGACGGCCTCGGCGCCGATGACCGCGACCTCGCGCAGCCGTTGCTGGAGCGCCGGAGAAAGCTGCGGGGAGGGGGCTTCCTCGACGATCTTCTGATGGCGACGCTGCAACGTACAGTCACGATCACCGACGTGGATCACGTTCCCGTGGCGATCTCCCAACACCTGCACCTCAACGTGCCGGGCGTCAACCAAGTGCTTTTCGACGTAGAGGTGATCGCTGCCGAACGAGGCCTCGGCTTCCGCTTGGGCGATAGGGAAAAAGCGGGACAGCTCGGCTTCACTGGCGACGGACCGAATACCGCGGCCGCCGCCGCCGCCCACCGCCTTGAGCATGACAGGGTAGCCAATCGCCGCCGCCGTATCGGCCGCCGCGGCCAAGTCCGGTGCGAACCCCTCTGATCCCGGCAATACCGGCAGCCCCACTTCCCGCATGGCCCGGCGCGCAGTTACCTTATCGGAGAGTCGCTCGATGACGGCCGGGTGTGGGCCGATGAAAACGAGCTGATATTTCTCGCAGATTTCCGCGAAGTAGTGATTCTCGGCCAGAAAGCCGGCACCAGGATGGACAGCGTCGGCGCCGGTGATGAGCGCCGCGCTGACAATGTTGGGGATGTGGAGATAGCTTTGGGCCGTCGGGGCCGGGCCGATGCAGACGGCCTCGTGGGCGAGGCGCACATGCAAGGCGTCGCGGTCCGCTTCCGAGTAGACCGCAACCGTGGCGATGCCGAGGTCACAGCAGGCGCGGATGATCCGCACGGCAATCTCGCCGCGGTTCGCAATGAGTACCTTGCGGAGCATAACGTGTTCGTCCTGATGCGGGAGGTGATTCACGCTGCGCCGGAAGCTCGGTCGTTCCGTTCCGTCAGTCTACCTACCTGCAAGATTCTCGCTTGCGGAGACCTTTGCGTAACTACCCGGATGGAGTGCGAGAGGGGGAACCCTCACCCCGGCCCTCTCCCAGGGGGAGTGGGGATTTGGATTCCCACTTTCGCGGGAATGACGAGTTATGCAAAGGTCTCCAAACGTGCCGAAAGCCGACGGCTGAGAGCTACTCTAGGCCATGACCAGCCCGCCGTCTACGTTGAGCACCTGGCCCGTAATGTAGCCGGCATCGTCGCTGACCAGAAACGCGGCGGCGGCGGCGGTCTCCGCCGGGTCACCCCAGCGGCCCATCGGGATTTGGTTCATTACGAACTTCCGCATCTCCTCCGTGACGTCGGCGGTCATCCGGGTATGAAAGAACCCCGGCGCCAGGACGTTGACCGTAATCCCGCGCGTGGCGACCTCGCGGGCCGTCGCGCGGGTCAAGCCGATGAGGCCGGCCTTCGCCGCGGCGTAGTTGGCCTGGCCGGCGTTCCCGGTGACTCCGACTACCGAGGCCACGTTGAGGATGCGGCCGTAACGTTGACGCACCATCGTTCTGAGCGCCGGACGGGTACAGAGGAAGGCAGCGGTGAGGTTGGTCGTCAGTACAGCCTGCCAATCCTGCTCCTTCATCCGCAAGATGAGCGCGTCCTGGCGCATACCGGCGTTGTTCACCAGGATGTCGAGCCGCCCGAATTCCTGCACCGCACGAGCGATCAAGCCGTCGGCGGCCGCGCTCTGGGTGACGTTGGCCTGGTGAGCGACGGCCTGCCCCCCGTCGGCGTGGATTGCCGCAACGACGGCGGTGGCACCGGCTTCATTGCCGCGGTAATTGACCACGACGCTGGCACCGGCGGCTGCAAACCGCCGCGCCATTGCCGCGCCCAAGCCACTGGACGCGCCCGTAATGACGGCCACACGATCACGTAAGTTGCCCATTTTCAACCCCAATGTGCCCGGAGGCCCGCCGTGGCGGTCGCTACTTCTTCCGGGGCAGCCGCTGCCCACGTCTCGGCAGTGGCGTTGCGACGGCGTACCGTATTAGTGAGAACCTGGCCCGGCCCACACTCCAGAAACAGTGTTACATCCTGTGCAAGCAGATAGCTTACCGTATCCGCCCAGCGCACCCGCTGGCGCACCTGGGTGGTCAGCGCGGTACGGATCACGTCGGGATCGCGCGTCGGCCGCGCCGAGGTATTGAGCACCACCGGCGCTCGTGGTGGCCGGATAGCCAACGCGGCGACAGGCGCGGCCAATGCCGCGGCGGCCGGTCGCATCGCCGCCGAGTGAAAGGCGGCACGCACCGCTAAACGCACGACTCGCCTGGCCCCGCGCTGCCGGGCGGCCGCGCCGGCCGCTGCGACTCCCGCCGGGTCGCCAGCGATCACGGCCTGGGTTGGCTCGTTGTGCGTGGCGACCGTCACGTAGCTACCCGGCACCTCGTCCAGCGCCGCAGCGCACGCCGCGGCCACCTCGACAAAAGGCAAGCCGAGCACCGCCGCCATCGTACCGGGGCGAGCAGCGCCGGCCTCCTGCATCGCTTGTGCGCGCGCTTGCACCAGGCGCAGACCATCCACCAAGGAGAGCGCGCCGGTAGCGATGAGCGCCGCAAGCTCCCCGACACTATGCCCGGCAACGTAGGCCGGTTCCAACTCCCGGGGGAGGTGAGCACCAAACCACTCTTCCGGGGCGCCGGTCAAGTCCCCCTCGGCCAACGCCTCGACGCACGCAGCCAGCGAGGCCAAGCTCACCACCACGATGGCGGGCTGGGTGTGGAGGGTGAGGCGCAACTCATCGGCCGGCCCGGTGAAGCAGCGCCGCAGCAGGTCGCCGCCGAGCGCCGCGTCGGCCACATCCATGATGGAGCGCGCTGCCGGGGAGCGCTCGTAGAGTGCTTGTCCCATGCCAACGGCTTGGGTGCCCTGTCCGGGAAACAACCAGGCGAGGCGTTGCAGACCCATGTTCGAGGCTTGGCTTCCCAGTCAGGCGTAGTGTGTTCGCTCGGCTACGCGGACAAACTTGTCGGCACTAGAGGGCACTGGTCGCAAGCTCGTCGCTGGACAGGACCTCGCGACCGCGATACATCCCGCAACTCAGACAGGCGTGGTGCGAAAGCCGGTACTCGCCGCAATTGCGGCAACGTACCAACTGGGGCGGACGCAACACATGGTGCTGCCGCCGATTGTTACGTCTCCGTCTCGACACTTTTTTCTTGGGTAGGGCGCCCACAACTGGCCTCCTTCTCTACTGGCCGATTACGGCTCTTGCTTCATCGTGTAAAGGGAAATGGATTCCCGCTTGTGTGGGAATGACGAGTTAGGCAAAAGGTCTCCTTTTGCGGGAATGACCCCGCTAGGCCCACTCACACTATCTCCTGGAGCGTATCGGGAGTGAGCAGTGCCCGCAAGGGAGCGAGGCGCGGATCAATCTCCGCCGCCTCGTGCTGGCACCGCTCGTGATTCCGGTTACGTCCGCACATCGCACACAGTCCGGCGCAGGTCGCGGAGCAGAGCGGCTGCATCGGCATCGCCAACTCGATATGCTGCCGCGTGGCCTCAGTCAGATCAAGCTCGTGGTTCGTGCTCAGGTCGAAACCGAGGTCATCTTGGTGCGGCATTACCGGGCAGCCAGTCACAACGTCTACCTGCGGATAGTAGGTGGCCTCGAATGCGAACGAGACCGGGTACGCGGCAGCCGCGAGGCACCGGCTGCACTCGGCTGTCGCCGTCGTCGTAAGCTCGCCTAACGCGAGGATAGCACCGGCTTGATTGCGCCGCGGCACGACCCGCAGCAGCTTGACCATCCCCTGGAGAGGGGCCATGAGTGTGCGGTCACCGATGGTCGTCGGTGGCACGCGGATGGCTCGCTCCCGCGAGGCGCCGGTCGGCTCCTTGAGCAGGGCGGCAACGTTAAAGCGCAGTCCGTTCATGGGTATTCACATCCGCACAAAAGAAGCTCGGAGCGACAAGCAGCCGCCGTTGGCAGGTGAGTTCGCAGCGTGCGTTAGGAGACCGGCTCCGGCTCGGCTACCGGCTCCTCTCCCTCTTCCAGCAGCGGCGCTGGCCGGCCGGAGATCGCCTCCATGCCGTGACGCACCTCGTCGAGGATGGACTCCAGGTGCTGGTCGAGCGCCTGGAGTACCTGGAGGGCATAGTCGTCAGCGCCCTCGCGGATATCGCGCGAATGGGTCTCGGCCTGGTGCAGCAACTCTGCCGACTGATCTTGGGCCGTTTGCAACAGGCCACGCTCCGCAATAATCTCCTCGGCGCGCTGTTGAGCGCGAACAGTGATTCGCTCGGCCGCCTCGCGCGCCTGGGACGTGATACGATCACGGTCCTGGCTCACGCGGCGGGCTTGCTTAATCTCCTCCGGCACGACAATACGCATCTGGTCCACGATGTCGAGACATTCGCGCTCGTCCACCATGATCTTGTTGGTGAACGGCATGCGCTGCCCCGCGTGAACGACGGCTTCCAACCGATCAACGAGATAGAGAATGTCCATGGCGGCTCACCCCCCCTACGACCGGCCAATACGCGCACGTCATCCTACATGCCTCCGGTGCCTTGCGTGCCACGCTCACGTATGGTCGGCGGCTCGCGCTCGTAAGGCGGCGCTCCGCTCGGTGAGCGCCGCGGCAACCGGCACCGGTACCCATGGCGTCACGTCACCGCCGGCCCACACGATTTCCTTGACAATCGTCGAACTGAGATAGAAGTGGCGCGTTCCGGCCATCAGGAGCACCGTCTCGACATCGGGTGCCATCTGCTCGTTCATACTGGCGAGCTGGAACTCCCCTTCGAAGTCGGATACCGCTCGCATACCCCGCACGATGGCAGCTGCGCCTACCTCGCGGGCCAGTGCCACCGTCAGCCCTTGATACGGGCACGCCTCGACATTGTCCAAACCTTCCCGTTCGAGCGCCGCACGCAGCAGCGTCACTCGCTCCTCCAAGCCGAACCAGACGTTCTTGCTCGGCTCGGCATATACCGCGGCAATCACTCGATCAAACAACCGCGCCGCTCGACGGGCAATGTCGAGATGACCGTTTGTCGGTGGATCGAAGGTCGCCGGGTAAAGCGCAATCCGCAAGCGACCACTCACGCGGGGGATTATATCAGGTTGGGAGCGGTGTGCGGTATTGCAAGCGCAGAGTATACCCGGACGGGAGGGGCTTACTCTTGGCGGGAACGCCCTCTATAGAGTAGCAGTGCTGGTGCGAACATGCTCCCGGAAGCAACCAGCGCGGCCCGTAACGACAGCAATGTGCCGATGACACCGGTGGCTGGGCCGCCGACAAACTGGCCTAGCGCGTTAGCCTGCCCATTCATCGAGAGGACCGTCGCCCGCACCCGCGAGCTGACGTGCCGGTTCAGCCAGGCACGGTAGATTGGCCCGTAGAGCGTTTTCAGGACTGCCGTGGCCAGGAAGGCTCCCACTGCGAGCCAGAAGCTGCTTGCCAGTCCGATAGTCACAACGCTGCCGACGATGAGCGCATTGAGCAGGATGAGCCGTGGGGCCATGCGCCTGCGGTCGTTGATGTCGAGCCGCCGCACGGCGACTTCTGCCACCAAGAGAGTCGCCAGGTTGGTAGTGACCTGCAGAATACCGAACCACACGACAGGCTTGAACGTGCCGAGACTGGGAAACCGGAAGTGCGCCAATAGATGCGCTTCCCAGAGACGATCAATACCCTCGCTGTGGGCACCGAAGAAAGCGGTGATCGCGAACAGCCGCAGCAGCGCCGGCTGCCGGCGCACCGCCACCATACCGTCCCGGAAGGTGCCGCGTAGCAGTTGCCAGGAGGAGCGGTCTTCCCGAGGCACGGGCCGGAATCCCTGCTCGGGCATGACCAACATGAGAACAAGCGCCAGCACAAGGATCAGCACGCCGCCGACCAATATGGGGAGACCCAGCTGTATGCTGGCGAGTGCGACGCCTACGCCTATGCCGGCAAAGAACCCAACGCGCCGGGCTTGGCCGTAGCGCAAGTACGCCTGGGCCAGATGCTCCTCTCCCACCTCGTCGGCGATCCAGGCATCCAGCGCACCGCTGATGAAGGTATCACCGACGCCACGTATGACCGCCGCCAGCAAGACTAGCGCGAAGCTCGGAAAGCTGCCCTGGATCACCCAACCGGCACCAATCAACATCTCCCCAACGATGACCGAGAGGCGGCGGCCATAGGTGTCGGCGACTACGCCGGTGGGGACCTCGCAGAGCAGGATCGTGGCCTCAAGTGTGGTGCCGACCAGCACAAGCTGCAGCGGATTCATCCCGACTTCCTGCACGTAGTACACGGGCAGAATTGGGTAGATCATGCTGGTGCAGACCGTGTAGGCCAGACCCAGAAACAGATAGACCAGATATGATCGGCGGTTTTTCACGGACCGAACGTACTCCTTCTCTAGGTCCCGGGATGAACGACCGGCTAAGGTGGCCCAACGCGGGAGCGTTGGGAAACGGCGGACAGCCGAGCTACAAACGGGGAAAGGTGGGTTGCGCTGCTCCAGCGTAGGGGGAGACGGACAGCGCGGGGGCGGCACCGCGTCGGGGCGGCTGGCGGCGCGCGGCTACGTTGTGGCGGCCGGGGTGGCAACCCGTGCAGCTACCTCGCAATGAGGCAGCACCATTATAGTCAACGCTCTGGCTGTTGTCGGCGGAAGATTACATAGACGTTGTCGCCGTGGCGGCGGCCGCCGGTGCGTACCAATTCGCCGTACCGCTCGGCCAGCGTGCGTCGTTTCGTGTGCTCCACGGCCACCCAGGCGTCGTCCGCCAGCAGCGCGCCGGTACCCAACTCGGCCAGCACGGCGTCAAGCTCCGGCGCCTCGTAGGGCGGGTCAATGAGCACCAGGTCGTAGGGGCTACGGCCCCGTTTGGCGAGGACGGCGAGCGCCCCCGGCAAGCGGTATCGCCAGATGCGGCCTTGGGCGGTGAAGCCGGTATGCGTCAGATTGCGGCCGATAGTCCGCCGCGCGAGGCGGCCGCTGTCCACGAAGTCGGCGTGGCAAGCGCCACGACTGAGCGCCTCGATGCCAAGCTGACCACTGCCGGCATACAGGTCTAGCACGCGCTCCGCGACGGCGGCCGGCCCCAAGGCCGCGAAGATCGCCTCTTTCATCATGTTCAGGGTGGGCCGGGTCTCACGAGTGGGGGGCGCCCAGAGACGAGCACCACGCGCCGCGCCGGCAATCACGCGCATGGTCGGCTTACGCGGCGGCTGCGCCGCGCTCCCAGAAGCTCTCCAGCTTGGCACGGAGCGCCTGATGCTCCGGCAGTAGCAGGTCGGGGTCCTCGTGGACGATCCGGTCCGCCGCCTCGCGCGCCAGGGAAAGCACCTTCAGGTCGGACAGGTTGGCCACGTGGAGGTCGGGCATACCGCTCTGGCGGGTGCCGAAGAACTCGCCGGGGCCGCGGAGTTTGAGGTCCTCTTCGGCCAAGCCAAACCCGTCGTGAATATCCTCGATGGCTTTCAAGCGCGGGTTCTGTCCCGGGTCGGTCGTCTCGCTGAACAGGAGGCAGTAGGAGCGGTGGGCGCCGCGACCGACCCGGCCCCGGAACTGGTGCAGCTGTGCCAGTCCGAACCGCTCGGCGCCCTCGATGACCATGACCGTCGCGTTGGGTACGTCAATGCCGACCTCGACGACCGACGTGGAGACCAGCAGGTCGAGCTGACCGTCGCGGAAGTCGCGCATGACCTGCTCTTTCTCTTTCGGCTTCAGCTTGCCGTGCAGCAGGCCCAGCCGCAAGTCGGGAAACTGGCGTTGCAGCCGCTCGAACTCGGCACGGGCGGCGCGGGCGACGACCTGCTCCGATTCCTCGATCAGTGGGCAGATCACAAACGCTTGCCGGCCCAGCCGGACCTGCTTGCGGACAAACTCGTAGGCCCCGGAGCGACCGAGCGGCGGGACCCACTTCGTCACGATGGTCTGGCGGCCGGGCGGTAGCTCGTCAATCACCGAAACGTCGAGATCACCATAGACGGTCAGCGCCAGGGTGCGCGGGATCGGCGTGGCGGTCATCGCCAGCATATCGGGGTTGTAGCCCTTGTCGCGTAGGGTGGTGCGCTGCCGGACGCCGAACCGATGCTGCTCGTCCACAATCACCAACCCGAGATTGTGAAAGCGGCCCTCGTCCTGAATGAGGGCGTGGGTCCCGACGAGCACATCCACCTCGCCGGCCGCCGTGGCCGCCCAGGCCTCGCGCTTGGCGGTCCGCTTCATGCTGCCGATGAGCAGCTCGACGCGCAGGTCGAACGGCGCCAGCAAGGTCTCCAGGGTGCGGTGGTGCTGCTGGGCCAGAACTTCGGTCGGTGCCATGAGCGCACCCTGGTAGCCGGCCGCGGTCGCGGCGACCAGCGCGCCGCCGGCGACGACGGTCTTGCCAGAGCCAACGTCGCCCTGGAGCAGCCGGCTCATGGGGACCGGCTGTGCCATGTCGTTGAGCAACTGTGATAAGACGCGCTGCTGGGCGGCGGTCAGGGTGAAGGGAAGTTGGGCGGTGAAGCGGTCCGTAAAGCCGGCCGGGATCGGGATAGCGATGCCCGGCACGGCGCCTTGCCACTCCCGTTTGCGGCGGAGCAGGCCGAGTTGGAGCAGGAACAGTTCGTCGAACGCCAGCCGGCGGACGGCCGCGGCGTAGGCGGCGGGCTCGGATGGGAAATGATACGCCGGTACGGCCGCCGCGTAGCGGGCGAGCCGGGAGGCGGACCGGACGGCCTCCGGGAGGTAGTCGGCAAGCTGCTCCTCGATCCGGTCGAGCGCGAGTCTGATCCAGCGGCGCAGGGAGCGATCGGTGATGCCGGCGGTTTTCGGATAGACGGGTACGAGCTGGCCGGTACGGAACTCGTCGGCGCCGAACTCGACCTCCGGTGAGGCCATTTCCAGCCCGCCCCCATAGGATGGTTGGGGCTTGCCAATGAGCAACACGGCGCCCGGCCGCGAGAGCACCTGCTTCATGTGGGGCTGGTTGAACCAGGTGGCACGCAGCGCACCGGTCTCATCCTGAATGAGCGCCTCGGTGATCGGGAGACGCTGTCTGGGAGTACGCATGATCTGCACGTGCCGGGCCGTAGCCTTGACAGCCACCTCGTCGTCCACCGTCAACTCGGCGATGCGCTTGACCTCCGCGTGGCGGCGGGGGAAATGGAAGATCAGGTCCTCGATTGTGTGGATGCCCAGCTTCTCCAGCAGCTTGGCGTTCTTGGCGCCGAGTCGCGGCAGGCGCTGCACCGGATCGTCCAATTGCAGAGCCGGCGGGCGCCGACGAGGGGCCGGGCGGTCCGACTGACGACGGGTTGCGGCCGGCGCCGCTGGCGACGCGGAGGTAGTGGGAGCGGCGCGCGGCGCTGACTGCTGACGCGCCTGGACGGCGGTCGGCTTGGCCGCGGCGGCAGGGGAAGGGCGCGGCACGGCTTGCCGAGGCCCTCGAACTGCGGCCGGCTTTTCCGCGGGGGCCGGGCGGCGCCTCTGTGTGCCGGCGGCGCGGTGTGGCTGACCCGCAGACGGATCGGTGGCAACCAACGCCCCCGCGTGGCGGATGGCAGCCGGCCGGGCGTCGGCAGCCAGGTCTGCGTAATCGGCCAGCAGGGTGTGGAGCCGTTGCAGACGGGCGTGTAGCTGGCTGCCGGGAGGGGACTCGTCCACCCGCGCGGCGATGAAGGCGGCCAAGCCCCCTTGCGCGGACCGATCCCGGTAGGACTGGCGGGCCTCGAGCGCCAGTACCTTCCGCACCGTTTCGAGTACGCTCGCTCCCCCGCCCGTACGAGAGCGGGTGCGCCTCTGCGCGGGGCGAGCGGCTGTCTCGGTCATCGGGCGTCAAGGGCCTCCGTACACTGGTGCTAGTGGTACAAGTCTACCTACTGCTGCGATGGCCGCCGGGCGCGGCGGTGTATATTTGCGGGGTTCAGCTAAAGAAGCGCCGGTAGTCATGCAGCTTCCGCTCTTCGATTCTCCCGATACCGCAGTGGCACAGCCCGCCGCTGCCTTTGCTGCGCTCGACGAGGCGCGTGCGGCGGCGCTGGCGTGTACACGGTGTGGGCTGGCGCGGACCCGGCAGCGGGTAGTCTTCGGCGCCGGGGCAGCGCCGGCGCGGCTGTTCGTGCTTGGCGAGGGACCGTCGGAGGCCGACGACGCGAGCGGCACGCCGTTCAGCGGCCCCTCGGGACGAGTGCTCGACGCCTGGCTGCGGACCCTGGGCACGAGTCGGGCCGCGGTCTGGGTGTCCAACGTGGTACGCTGTCGCGCGGCGGAGCTGTTCGGGAAACGCCCGCGCAACCGGCCACCGCGGCCGAGTGAGATCAAGGCCTGCCGGTACTGGCTGGACATCGAGCTGGCATTTGTGGCCCCCGAGGTTGTGTTGTGCCTAGGCGCCACACCGGGGCGCGTGCTGCTGGGCCGCGGCTTCAAGCTGGACCGGGATCGGGGCCGGTGGGCCACCGGTCCGGGCGGTATACTCGTCCTGCCAACCTACAACCCGGCCTACCTGCTGCGGCTCCGCAGCCAACAACGCGCCGCGGCGGAGGCGGCCGTGGCTGGCGATCTGGCCCTGGTGCGTACACGCCTCGCCCCGGCCGATACACCACCATGACGAGCGAGACCGCCGCCCAACTGGCAGCCCAATTCGCCCGCTACGTCGTGCCAACGCTGATGCCGGTGGCGGTGCGCGTCGTGCGGATTGCCGCCGTCGAGCCGCGCGATGCGGTACTGGACCTCGGCACTACGACGGGGCTGGCCGCGTTTCTGGCCGCCGCCCAAGCCGGGCGGGACGCCCCGGTGGTGGGGGTGGACGCTTCGGCGGCCATGCTCGCTGTTGCCGAGCGGCGCTCGCGCTTGGCCGGGGCGCAGCACGTTCGCTGGCGCGTGGGCGACGCCACGGCGCTGGAATTCGCGCACGAGAGCTTTGACGCCGCGCTCTGCATTCACTTGCTGCACGATCTCGCCCGGCCGGACGAGGCGTTGGCGGAGGTGCAGCGCGTCCTGGCGCCGGGCGGTCGCCTCGCCTTGGCCGTGTGGGGGCGGGCGGCGCAGAATCCATGGGCCGCGCTGATAGCACGCGCGGCCGGGACCACCGGGCAGCGACTCAGCCGGCCGCTGCCGAACGTGTTCTCGCTCGGCAGCCCCGGCGCAGTCGAAATCCTGCTCCAACACGCCGGGTTTGTGGCCATCGAGAGCGAGCGGGTGCGCGACAAGCTGCGCTGGCGCAACGCTGCGGACCTCTGGCAGTGGTATACGGCTTGGCCGCACATGGACGCGGTGCTACGGGATCTGCCGGCGACGGCTCAAGCGCGCTTACAGGAGCAACTCACTCGACTGGCCGAGCCGTATCGAGAGGGAGACGGGCTGGTCTTCCCGCGCGAGGTGGTCTATGCGCGGGCGCTCGTGCCACCGGATTGACGGCGGCCGCGCTAACGGGCAGCTAGCTCCGGGCTGTCTCGCAGTACATGCTCCAGGCACTTACGCGCAGCGGCATAGTCAATGGGCACGTTCGGCGCTGGGAGCGCTCGGCCATCTTGCTCTGCCAGCCAGGAATCGAACGCCGGGATGATAACGCTGAGTGGGGCCCCGTTCTCGACATCGAGGCGCACGTAGAGATCGTCACCGACGAGGTAAGCAACTCCCCCGCGACCGCTACCACCCGGCAAGATCACTTCCATCCAGCCGATGTCGGCGAGGTAGTCCCAGGTAGCTTCGGCCAAGCCGGCGATGACTTGCTCGACTACATTGGTGACGGCGGTCGGAGTGCTCATGGACGGTACTCCCACTGTAAGTGTAACCGACGCAGCAAGCGATTTGGCAGATAAGCGGTCTGCACATAGCCGACATACTGCCCGGCTTGGCCCTCCGGCAACCACTTCACAACGACTACGACGAAGTTGCCGACGTACCGGCCGTGAGTTCTGCCACTTGCGACATAATGAACGATCTGGGCAGCCGGATTGCCGCGCCTCCGGGTGATGGCGGTGGATCGGGGATCGCCATATATGGCATCCGGGGTGTAGACGGTTGCTCGCACCGCCGCTTCATGTGCCTCTACATCGGGGTGCCCGGCAATGACACCAAGGCTATGCCGCGGTGACGAGGTGGATGGCGGTGGCTTTGGCGGTGGCGATGACGGCCCGGCCGGGCGCCAAGTCCAACTCGTCTACCGCGGCGCGGGTAACGAGGGCGATCACCGGAAAGCCGCAATCAACGGCGACGCGCGCCAACAGGCCGCGCGGCTCGACCTTTTGCACCTGCCCGGGCCAGGTGTTACGCGCGCTCAGGCCGGCAAAAAGCCGGTGCTGGCCATCATCCAGCAGCCAGCGCGGGGACTCCTGCTCGCTCGGCACGGCCGTAGCCGCGCGGTGGGAATCGCTTCCGTCCGCTGCGGATTGGGCCGCCCCGGCGGTTAGGAGCGTCACGTCCTCCGGGCGGAGACACGCATAGACCTGGCTCCCGACGGGCCATGCACCGGCGGCGGCTACGGTCACGGGCGGGGTCGTTCCGTCGAGGACAACGGTGACGGTGCCGCGGTCGGCTGCGGTCACGTGGCCGCGCAGCACGGTCTCGACGCCGAGGAACGCCGCCACCGCCGTGTTGGCCGGCTGACCGAAGACGCTCGCCGGCGTGCCCACTTGGCAGAGCCGGCCGTCGAGCAGGACGACCATGCGATGGCCCAGCGTGAGCGCCTCGTCGCGCTCGTGCGTCACCCACACGGCCGTCGTGTGCGTTTCGGCGAGGAGATCGCGCATCTCCGCCGTGAGGGCCGCTCTGGTGGGGGCATCGAGCGAGGCAAAGGGTTCGTCGAGCAGGATCAACTCCGGCTCGACGACGAACGCACGGGCCAAACTGACCCGTTGGGCCTCGCCACCGGAGAGGGTGTGTACGGAGCGCCGGGCGAGCGCGGCGATACCGAGGCGGTGCAGCCAGCGTTCCACGCGCGGCCGAATCTCCCGGCGGGGCACGCTCCGCAGGCGCAGGCCAGTCGCGACATTATCCGCGACCGAGCCGTGGAGCAGCAGCGGTTCCTGAAAGACGGCTGCCAAGCGGCGCCGGTAGGTCAACTCGTCGGAGCGGTGCAGCGGGGCGCCGGCGTAGATGAACTGACCGGTGGCCGGCTGCTCCAACCGTCCGATCACGCGCAGGAGGGTGCTCTTGCCGGCACCGTTTGGCCCGACGACGACCAACACCTCGCCGCGATACAACTCCAGGGCCGGCACGTCGAGGACGACTTGCCCGGCGTGCTCGGCGCGGATGCCGCGCAGCGCCAAGTGACACTCCAGGCCCGCGCTACCAGCGGCTTCGGCGGTCGGGAGTGCTTCGGACGGGGGAGAGGCGCTGGCGCCAGCGCCAGCACTCTTTTTCCGCCACAGCGAGGCGATCATGGTGGTCGTCCGGGTACGGTTGACACGCTACGGACTCGGCGGCTCATACACGTTACGCCGGTGGCGAGACGACAGTGCAGCCGGAGCGGCGGCTCAGGAGGCCCGGCCGCGCTGTTGTATCCAGGTGAGGATTACGTTGACAGTGTAGACCAGAACCAGCAGCAGCACGGAGAGGGCGATGGCGCGGTCGAAGTTGCCCTGGCTCGTCTCCAGGACGGTTGCCGTCGTCAGGACCCGGGTTTGTCCGGCGATGTTGCCCCCCACCATCATGCTGGCGCCCACCTCCGAGATCACCCCGCCGAAGCCGGCCATCGCAGCCGCTAGGAGCGGCAAGCGGGCCTCCTTGGCCAGCAGCCAGAGCACCTGGAGGCGCGAGGCACCCAGCGCCAGGAGCTGGAGACGGAGCCGGGGATCGAGCTGCTGGAGCGCGGCTGCGGACAGCGCAGTGACAATGGGAACGGCGATGGTCCACTGGGCGAGCACGATAGCCGCCGGCGTGTACAAGATGTTGAGCATACCCAGCGGCCCACTGCGCCAGAGCAAAATAGTCACAACCAGGCCAGCGACGACCGGCGGTAGCCCCAGGCCGGTATGGGCGGCACCGAGCGCCAGCCGGCGGCCCGGAAACCGACCGAACGCCAGGAGCGCGCCGAGCGGAATACCCACCACGAGACTGAGTACGGTCGCCGTGGCCGAGACTTGCAGTGACAGCAAGGTAATTTGCCCGACCTCACGGTCGCCGCTCAGGATGATGGCGATGGCTTGTCGGAGACCGTCCCAGATTACTTCCATGCCGTTCCCTCTTGTTAGCTATCAGCTATCAGTCATCAGCCGTCAGCCAGCGCTTGCTACGGTAGGGCGTTCCTTCACTATGGGAGATCGGCTACTTCACGGCCAGCGGCGGGGGTAAATACCGGCTCGCCATACCGCTCAATGCCAAAGGAGGCGATCAGCGTTTGGGCCGCCGGTCCGACGACGTAATCGGCGAACGCGCGGCCGCCGGCTGCGTTGACTCGTTCGCCGCGGGCCGGATTGACGGTCAGCACGTGGTAGATGTTCAGCAACTCCGGGCCGGTGCGCTCGACCAACGGGACGAGCGCCAGGCGCTGGCGCTGGACCAAGTACGTGCCGCGATCAGTCAGGACATAGCCGCGCTTCTCCGAGGCAATCTGGAGAGATTGGCCCTGACCGGTCCCGCTTTCCTGGTACCAGCTCCCGGCCGGCACGATACCGGCTTGCTGCCAGAGCTGGCGCTCCCGCGTATGGGTACCGGACCGGTCGCCCCGCGAGATGAAGAGCGCCCGCTGCGAGGCCACGCGCTGTAACGCGGCGGCGGTCGAGGGGCTATCCCGCAGTCCGGCCGGGTCGTCGGGGGGGCCGACGATGAGGTAATCGTTGAACATCACTAGCCGCCGCTCCAGACCGTGGCCGGCGGCGAGCCATGCCGTCTCGGCTGCCGGCGAATGGGTCAGCAGCACGTCGCCGGCACCGTTGGCGCCAAGCGTCAGGACCTGACCGGAGCCGGCCACGACAGGCTTGACGCGGTAGCCGGTCCGCCGTTGGAAATCGGCAACCAGGACATCGAGCAGGCCGCTGTCCCGGACGCTGGTGGTCGTCAGCAGGATCATGTCGGGCTGCGCCGGCTGCGGGACGGCGGTGCCGGACGCCGTGGCGAGCGAGTCCGGACCGGGGCGGCAACCGGCGAGAAGGAGCAGCAGCAGCCCGGACAGGACGATACTCCACAAGCGCTGCATTGCTCTTCGCTCCACCGGCAAGCGGTGCGTGGTGTGCCCGGCCGCCGGCTGTGCTGAAGTAGGTGGTTCGGCGGCCCGCCAGCCCGGAAGGACATGGTAGCCAAAGCCCTGTCGTCGAAACGTTGGTCGTTCCATTACGCTCCAGGCACAGTGTCGGTCACGATACTCGGCACTCCGGGGGATTGTACCGCTCTATCCGGGATATCGCCGCGGCGGTTAGGCTGGAGAGGAGCTGACGGTCGGCGGCGGGGAGCACGACGGTCCGACAGTGGGGCGGTTTGCGTAGACGGACTGATAGAATCCGACACAAGAGACCGCTGACGAGAGGAGCACACGCCATCGCCTCCGCACCGCAGTCCAAGCAGGCAGATTCCGGGCCGCCAGCAGCGGAGTCGGCTGAGGCGCCCGAACGTCCGGTCGCGTTTCGCTGGCGGGCGGTCGTGGCCGGCGCGATCTGTGCGTATCTCCTGTCCGTGGGGCTGGGGTACGCCGTCGCCAAGCTCGGACTCGGCGACAACCTGATCGTGCGGCCGCTGGTCACGTTTGCGGCGCTCTTTATCGGAGGTTGGCTGGCCGGGTGGATGGCCAGAGTTGCCGGCCCGATCAACGCCTGCGCCGTCGGGATCATCTACATCGTCGGCTGGGCCGTACAGAACGCCATCTTCGAGGGCCGGCTGGTCGAACAGTACGGCCCGTCCGTGCTCCCCCGCATGAACATCCTGGGTATTCTGCTCGGAGACTTCCTGATCCTGGTTGGCGCTGCGAGTGGCGGGTGGGTGGCCGAGCTGTGGCGGTACTGGCGGGGGCAAGCGAGCCGGCCTAGGGCCAACGACGTAGCGAGGGAGTGAGGAGCATGGCCAGTGCGCTCGAACGGCAGGACCCCGCGGTGTACGCGGCCGTGGTCAGTGAGGAACGGCGGCTGCGCGAGCACATTCAACTGATCCCATCCGAGAACTACCCCAGTGCGGCCGTGCTGGAAGCGAACGGGTCGGTGATGACCCAGAAGTATGCCGAGGGCTACCCGAACCGGCGCTATTACCAGGGGTGTGCGTGGGTGGATAAGGTCGAGAGCCTGGCGCGGAGTCGGGCGCGGCGGCTGTTCCAAGCCGGACACGCAAATGTCCAGCCCCATTCCGGCACCTCTGCCAACATGGCCGTCTACTTCGCTACTCTCCAGCCAGGTGACACGGTGATGGGCATGGATCTCACCAGTGGCGGGCACCTGACGCACGGCTCACCGGTCAACTTTTCCGCCCAGCTCTACAACTTCGTTCACTATGGCGTAGACCCGCAGACCGAGCGGATTGACTTCGATCAGGTGGCACGTCTGGCTCGTGAGCATCGCCCGAAGCTGATTGTCACCGGCGCCACCGCCTACCCCCGCTATTGGGAGTATGATCGGTTCAAGGAGATTGCCGACGAGGTGGGCGCTCTGCACATGGCAGACATCGCTCACGTCTGCGGTCTCATCGCCGGCGGTGTTCATCCCTCGCCCGTCCCCTACGCGCAATACGTGACCTCCAGCACGCACAAAACACTGCGCGGACCGCGGGGCGGGTTTGTGCTGTGCGAGCGGGGACTGCGCCGCGACCTCGACCGGGCCGTTTTCCCCGGCCTGCAAGGGGGGCCGCTGGAGCACGTTATCGCCGCCAAGGCCGTGATGTTCCATGAGGCGGCGCAACCGGACTTCGCGGAGTACGCGCGGGCCGTCATGGACAACTGCGCGGCGCTCGCCGAGACGCTGCTCCACGAGGGGCTGACGCTCGTCTCCGGCGGCACGGACAATCACCTGCTCCTGGTCCGTTTGCCTGCCGACGGGCCGACGGGCAAGGATGCAGCCGCGGCGCTCGAAGCGGCGGGACTCGTGACCAACAAGAATACGGTGCCTTTCGATACCAAGTCGCCGTTCGTCACCAGCGGTATCCGCATGGGCAGCCCGGCGGCCACGACGTTCGGCTTTCGCGCCGACGAGTTCCGCACGATTGGCCGGCTGATCGCCCGCGTGCTCCGCAATCTCGACGACGAGGCGGTGCAAGCCGCGGTCGCTGCGGAGGTGCGGGATCTGGCGAGCGCCGTAGTGGAGCGGCGCGAGCGCGAGGAGACGTGGCCGCCGCTCTTCACACCCCACGAGGCGGTGGCTCCGGCGCTGGTCTGAACGGTCGGGGGTTGAGGAGCCGAGCATGACCGGTACTGTACGGAAGATCATCTATCTAGCGAACCCCTACGGATTTTCGGCGCAACAGCGCGTGCTGCTCCTACCGCCGCTCATTGCGGCGCTGGAAGCGCTCGGATTGGAGGTGTGGGAGCCGTTCGAGCGCAACAACCAGGAGGACCCGGCCCTGCCGGGGTGGGCCTATCGTATCGGCCAGGCGGATTTCCGTGACGTGCGGCAGGCAGACGCGCTGTTCGCGGTGGTGAACGGTGTGCCACCGGATGAGGGCGTCATGGTCGAACTGGGGATGGCGATAGCATTGGGCAAGCCCACCTTTCTCTTTCGAGACGACTTCCGCCGGGCCACCGACAGCGAAGAATACCCGCTCAATCTGATGCTCTTCACCGGTCTACCGCGGCAAGGGTGGCAACGCTACTACTACACTTCCATCACCGAGATTCCCGCACTCGACAAGGCCCTGGTGCCTTGGGCCAAGGGGCGGGCGGGTTGAGGCGGACGGGGAAAGTGCTCCGGCCCCCCTATGGCCCCCCCGCTGCGCGGGGGGGCCGGCAAGACATACCACTCCTCGCAAAATGAACCTTGGTCAGCGCTTGCTTCGCTCAAGGAACTGCGTCATGAGTTCACGGGCTTCCCGTGGTTTGTCGAGGTTGGTATAGTGCCCGGCACCTTCGAGTTCGGCCAAGTGAAAGTTCGGTTTGCGCTCCAGAGCCGCCAGAGTCGGTCCGAGGCTGCGGTTGACTGCTCGGTCCAGCGACCCTCGAATCAGCAGGATTGGGCCGGGCCACGATACGGCGGTGGCCAGGTAATCGTAGCTGCGTATGCCCCGGCGAATGTGGTTACTGGCGGATACCGGAAATTCCGCCAGCATCGTTTTTATTAAGGCACGGGTATGTTCGTAAGTGGACACCTTAGCGATCAGCGCGGCATGAAGTTTCGTCCCGGCCAGCCGATAAAACAGGGTCAGCGCCATCAAGGAAATCCAGTGCCAGTTGATCCGATAAGTCGTGCCGTATGTAATCAGGCTTCGCACCCGCGACGGCGCGCGGCTGACCAGTTCCAGCCCCACCACGCCACCCAAGGAATGGCCGACGACATCCACGGTTTGCATCCCGCGCGCATCAAGCAATTGAATAACGTCGTCGGCCAACCGAGCTATCGTGAAGGACGCTGGCGCCATCTGCCGCGGTGTTGACGAGCGGCCAGAGCCGCGCAGGTCGAAGGTAAGCGTCCGCCGCTCTCTTCCGGCAAAGTAGGCGGCGTCAGCCGCGTACCCCAATTGCGTTGCCCCAAGCCCTGGGCAGAAAAGCAGCGCTGGCGAAGTTTGCGGCCCGCGAAGCGTATAGGCGATCTGGACGCCGTCATCCACTGCTACGCGCCCCGATTCATCCATCCAGCATCCCCTTATTGGCGCAAGCTCGCACAGCCGGCCTTTTCCATGAATAAGAGAGGTGGCCGTTGCTCTTCACACCACGCGAGGTGGTGGCTCCGGCACGCCCACCATCCATTTTACCCCATTCATCCCAGCCTGACTCACAGTCAGACGGAGCACACCAGATCGCCCGGCCGGCCGTGCTATGATGGTGGTTTATGTTCACGGTGCTGGACCCGGCTATGCTGCCCCACATCCGCCCCTACCGCGACGAGGACGCGGAGGGCGTGGCCACGATGTGGAACGACAGCGAGGGGGAGTGGCCCGGCGGTTGGACGGATGGCACGTCCCACACCGCCGAGCGGGTGCGCCGCGAGCACGCGGAAGAGCGGCTCGTCGAGACGTACCTCGCCTTCGCCGACGGTCAGGTGGCCGGTTATTGCTCGTTGGGCAACAACAACGATGATCCGCAGGCCGCCTGGATTCCCCTCCTGAACGTCAGCCCGCAGTTCCAGGGCCGCGGTCTCGGTCGTGATTTGCTCAAGCGTGCTCTGGCGCACACGTGCGAGCTGGGCTACCAGCGGCTGAGTCTCGGCACGTGGGCCGGCAACATGAAATCCATTCCGCTCTACAAGAAGACCGGCTTCTTCTGGGTACCCGATACCAGCGTCACGATGCACAACTTTCTGCCACTACTGTTCGCGCTCCAGCCGGTCCAGGAGTTCCTCGACGGCGCCGATTGGTACGCGACGCAGGTGAGGGACCTGTCGGCCAATCCCGACAAGGAAAAGCGGGGGAAGATCGAGGTCTTCACCTATGTCTGGCGTCGCAACGGGCACGAGCTACGCGCGACAATTGACCACCGCGCGCGGGGTCTGCTGGCGCTGGAAACCGACGAGTGGGCAATCTCGTGCGCGCTCGACGAGCCGGTAGTGCCGCTCGGCGGAAAGCGCACGATCCGGTGGGAGGCACAGCACAAGCAGGCCGGCGCACTGCCGGTGACGCTGGTCGCCGAGGCCGATACGGGCCTGAGCACATCGTTCCAAGTGCGGGCCGAGGTCCGCGACCGACAGGTCTGGACGCAGCAGGTCGCCGCCGAGAGTGCTGCCGACACGAAGAAGCGAGACAGCAAATCCCCACGGGTCCGCACGACGGCCATCATCGGGGACGCGGTCGTGCCGCTGGCCGTAGCCGCGCAACCAACCAAGCCGGTGGACGTGGCGCTCGAAGAGCGTTTTTGGCTCGTGCCGGAGGTGCCGCGGCCGACCTGGCTAACCATCACCAATCGGCTCGACGAGCCGGTGCGCGGGTCGGTGACGCTCGGAGCGACCGACGGCCTCACGCTGGCCCCGGAGGATACGGCTGCCCAGGCGTATGACCTGCCGGCCAAAGGGCGCACGGTAATCCGGCTCACGCCGCAGGCCACGCACGCAGGCCTCCACCAGCTGAACGCATACATCGAAACGTCCCTGGTGGCTGGCGGCGAGGACGACGAGGCGGTCACGCTGCCGCCGCGGACCGAGCGCCTGACCGTGCCCGGCCTGGCGGCCGGCACGCTGCTGGTGCAGCGGGAGGACGACGCGATCTCCGTACATAGCGACCAGATGGTGGTGCGCGCCGCGCTGAAGGGCAGTTGGGGCCAACAGTATTTCACCGTGACGGACCGGGCGACGGGCCGCGAGCTGATCTGGCAATCGTGCGCGTTCGGGCCACCCTTCTGGAACACGGAGTCGGGGCAGAAGACCTTTGAGGCCGAGGTGGTCGGTGGTGGGCCGGAGAGCGGTCGGGTGGTTATCACGCTGACGGCGCAGTCGGAGACCTGGCCGGGGGTGGTATTTCGGCGCCAACTCGCGGTCGGCGGCTCGCCGGTCATCCACGCCTGGTACGGCATCACGAACAACGGGCGTGTCCCGCGCACCGTCCAGGTCCAGGTGGAGAACGGCAACGACATCGCCCGCGCGCGTGTCGCGCTCCCGTTGCGTGAGGGGTTGGTCGTAGACGAGCGCATGCAGTTTCCGAATGTGGCCGAGGCCGAGTGGAGCAGTCCCGACCAATGGGCGGAGGCTTGGACTGCCGAGTACGCCGACGGCCTGGTAGCGGGATGCGTGTGGCGCAACGCCCGGCGCATCGAGGTCTCCTGGGCGGTGCCATCGTTGAACTTCGACCTCGGTGAGGTGGCGCCCGGCGAGACGCGCGAAGCACCGCCCATCGTGGTCTATGCCGGGCGCGGCGATTGGAAGGTGGTACGCGAGCTGTGGCGCAGCCACGTTGCGCCTGCCGCCCGGCAGGAGCCGCCACGTACCCACAAGGCGCTCACGGCCAGCGTCGCGCCGCTGCTGTTCGACAGTCCAACGGCGACACCGCAGCTGACTCTGACGAGCTACCGGCAGCGGGTACTCACCGGGGACGTGCGCCTGTCCACCAGTGCCGGCGTTGACGTGACGCCGGCAACGCTCCCGCTGGCCGATCTATCGCGCGGGGCCGCCTGGAGCCAGGACCTCGACGTGACGTTCGCGGACGGGGCTGCGGGCGCACACGACCTCACAGCGGCCATCGAGCACCAGCTTTGGGACGAGCGGCGCACGTTGAGCGTCATTCGCGGCGGCGACCGCCGGCAGCCGGTGACGATCACGGAAACCACCGAGGGCGAGCACGCGGCGATAGCCATTGACAACGGATTGATGCGGTTTCTCGTCGTCCCGGAATATCGGGGCGGCATTGCCTCCTGGCAGGAGCGCCGGGCCGATGGCCGGACGGTGGAGCACCTACACGCGGCGCGGCCGGCTCCGGGCACGTTCGTCTGGTTCAATCCGTGGTACGGCGGGCTGAATCCCGGTATCGGCGGCCCGGGGACACGGCGCTCGGTACATCCGCTTGATGAGGCGCAGTTCGCTTGGGAGGAGACAAGCAGGACCGGGGCGGGGGACGTGCGCTGGTACGGCGTCCGGCTCACCGCCGACCTGGAGCACGAGGCGTGCCGCGGCAGCCGGTTGCGTATTTCCTATCTTACGCTGGGCAACTCCAATCTGCTCGCCGTCCGCACGGAGTTCACCAATGGGCCGGTGCCTTACGACGGCTACTTGAACTTCCAGTCTTTCTTGCAGGTAGACGGTGATCGCAAGGTCGGCCGCCTCTTCTACCGGCGCAACGGGTTACGCCAAGCCAAGCGGGTCCACGGCGTCCATACCAGGGCCTCCGGAACGTGGATGGGAGTACGCAACGACGAGACGGGGCGCACGCTCTGCGCCATCGCCGGCCGCCACGACTGCAACATCGGGCCGCTGGACATGGGGTTGGATGGCGCACACATCGTCGTCCATCACCCGCTGCGGCTGGCGCCCGGCGAAACGGCGGAGGGGGTTAGCTTTTTCGGAGTGGCCGCAGACCTCGATGAGGCGCTACGCTACGCCGGCCTGACCGATGCCGGTGTGCTGTAGGCTCGTGGCCGGCCGGGGTAAGGGCAAGGCAAGAAGAGGAGATGAGGACGATGGTTGCACCTATTCGCGCTGGCCTGCTGGGTACGGGACACGGCCATGCGGCCGGGAAGCTCAACGTGATGGAGCGGTCCGACGACTATGAGGTCGTGGGGGTGGCCGAGCCGGATGCGGGGTGGCGGGCCATCCGTGAGCAGGAGCCGGCGTATGCCGACGCACGCTGGATGGACGCGGCCGATCTGTTCGATGATCCCAGCGTGCAACTGATCGCCGTCGAGAGCGACGTGCCGCCGAATCTGGCGCTGGCGCGGCGCGCCATCGAGGCCGGCAAGCACATCCATCTCGATAAGCCACCGGGGACCTCGCTGCCGGAGCTGCAATCCATTCTGGCAGAGGCCAATCGCCGGGGATTGTTCGTCCAGATGGGCTACATGTTTCGTTACAATGCCGGTTTCGAGCTGGTGTTTCGGGCGGCGCGCGAGGGCTGGCTGGGCGACGTGTACTACGTCCACGCGAGCATGTGCAGCAACATCCCCTTTGAGCCGGCGGAGGCGGTTGCTCCCGGTATGCCGCTGCGCGGGCGGGCCGGGCTGGCCTTTCATCCGGGGGGCATGATGCTGGAGTTGGGCTGCCATATCATTGACCGCGTGGTCGAGCTCCTCGGCCGGCCGGGCAAGGTAACGCCGTTCCTGCGGCACGACAGCGAGTACGACGATACGCTCGCGGACAACACGGTGGCCATCTTCGAGTACGAGCGGGCGGTGGCGGTCGTCGAGACGGCGGCAATGGAAGTTCAGCCCATGGTCCGGCGTCAGTTCGAGGTGGTGGGCACGAAAGGGAGCATCGTGCTCCAGCCGCTGGAGCCGCCCGCCGTCCGGCTGTGTCTCCAGGAACCACAGGGCGGCTACCAGGCCGGCTGGCAAGACGTGGAGGTTACGCACATTCCGCGCTATGAGCGCGATCTGGCAAAGCTGGCACGGGTGATTCGTGGTGAGGAGCCGATTGACTACACGACGGAGCACGACCTTATCACCCAGGAGACCGTCCTACGCGCCTGTGGCACGCCGCCTTAGGGGCCGCCCCCCCTATGGTCTGACCGCTGTGGCAGGGGACGGTATTCTCTCCCTTGTGCGCCAGCATGGGTGAGAGTGGGCCGGCATTAGCACTCGCTGGCAACGAGTGCTAAATGCTGCTACAATGGGCTACTGAGAGAGCCACAGCCCGGTGTGGGTGTGGCCCAACCAAACAGAGCCTTTCGTGTGTTTTGGCGCAGTGCGTGAATGAGGAGGATGCGCGATGTCCAAGCAGCTGGTATTCGACGTCGAGGCCCGGCGTCACCTGAAAACGGGGGTGGACGTGCTGGCGGAGGCGGTCAAGACGACGCTCGGTCCGAAGGGACGCAACGTGGCACTCGACCAGAGCTTCGGCACGCCGACCGTCAGCCACGACGGGGTGACGGTGGCGAAGGAGATTGATCTCGAGGACCCGTTCGAGAACATGGGCGCGCAGCTCCTGAAGGAAGCGGCGACCAAGACGAACGACGTGGCGGGTGACGGGACCACGACGGCCACGGTGATTGCTCAGACCATCGTCACCGAGGGGCTGCGGAACCTGGCGGCGGGCGCCAACCCGATGATCCTGAAGCGGGGTTTGGCGCGCGGGGTCGAGTCGGTCGTGCAAGCGGTGCGGGACATGGCCGTCGCCGTGCAGGGGCGCGAGGACATTGCCAACATCGCCGCGATCTCCGCGAACGATCCGGAGATCGGGCGGCTGATCGCCGACGTGATGGATCGCGTCGGCAAGGACGGGGTCATCACCGTCGAGGAATCGCGTGGTCTCCAGTTCGAGATTGACTACGTCGAGGGGATGGAGTTCGACCGCGGTTACATCTCCCCGTACTTCGTGACCAACCAGGACACCATGCGGGCCGAGCTTGAGGACCCCTATCTGCTCATCACCGAGCAGAAGCTCTCCTCGGTGCAAGAGTTGGTCCCGCTGCTAGAGAAGCTGATGCAGACCGGCAAGAAGGAGTTGGTCGTCATCGCCGAGGACGTGGAAGGCGAGGGGCTGGCGACACTGGTCGTCAACAAGCTACGGGGCATTGTGAACGTCGTGGCCATCAAGGCACCAGGCTACGGCGACCGGCGCAAGGAGCTACTCAAGGACATTGCAACGCTCACCGGTGGTCAGGTCATCAGCGAGGAAGTGGGGCGCAAGCTCGACAGCGTGCAACTCTATGACCTGGGTCGTGCGCGCCGGGTCGTGGCCGACAAGGACAACACGACGATCATCGAAGGGCACGGCAAGCAGGAGGACATCCAGGGGCGCATGCAGCAGATTCGGACGCAGCTCGACGAGACCACCTCGGAATATGACCGGGAGAAGCTGCAAGAGCGGCTGGCGAAGATGTCCGGCGGCGTGGCGGTAGTGAAGGTCGGGGCGGCGACCGAGACGGAGTTGAAGGAGAAGAAGCACCGCGTAGAGGACGCGCTGTCGGCCACTCGCGCGGCAGTCGAGGAAGGGATTGTCCCCGGTGGCGGCGTCATCCTGATCAACGCGGCGCGTGCGCTGGACGACATCAAGCTGGAGGGTGACGAGGCGACCGGTATCGCTATCCTGCGCCGTGCCCTCGAAGAGCCGATGCGCCAGATCGCGCACAATGCCGGATTGGACGGCTCCGTCTTGGTGGATGCGGTGCGCGAGCGGCAGGTCAACGAGAACAACCGCAACTACGGGTTCGACGTGATCTCCGAGGCGCACGTCGAGATGGTGGATCAAGGCATTACGGACCCGGCGAAGGTCACGCGGTCGGCAATCGAGAATGCGGTCTCCATCGCGTCCATGATCCTGACGACCGAGGCGCTCGTGACCCACGTTCCGGAGCCACCGGCACCGCCGGCGCCGGACCCGGACGGCATGGGGGGCATGGGCGGTATGGGTGGTATGGGCGGCATGGGGGGCATGTACTAAACTCCCCGTACACGCCACGGCACTTCGGCTACGCTCTCAGGAGGCGACCCGCGATTGGGTCGCCTCTTTTTTGTGCGCGGCGGCGGGGCGGCAGGTAGTGCCCCCCCTATGGTCCCCCCGCTGCAGCGGGGGGACGTGGATTCCCGCGCACGCGGGAATGACGGGGCGAGGACGACAGGGAGGCTAGGGCACGCCGCGCGGCCGGGGCCGCTACTCAGGCGAGCGGCGCGATGGCGCCGCCGAGGAGACTAAAGATAATCAGCACCCCCAACCACAAGAGGAGCAAGATGACCAATGAGGCAATGGCGCGGCGCGATAGCGAGCCGCGGTCCGGGGACACCAGGACCTTGCGGTAGCGCCAAGGATCAGCCATGCCGGGGCAACTCTTGCGTGGGCCATCCATGTCAGCAGGCCCCTGCGTCGGCGTGGACACCGTAGATTCATCCATAGCGAGTATCTCTGGGCTAAGAATAGAAGGGCCGCTGCCATCGTGTCAACTACACCGGGCCAACACTCAGCCGGTCAGGCTCCGTCCCCCTATGGGACCTCCGCTGCACAGGGGGACGGGCGCAGCGTGCTGCGCCCCTGCGGCGTGGTATGCTCCCTGGTGCGGAGGGTACTGCCTCGACGCACCAACCCTCCAGCCACGACAGGGGAATAACCGAGAATGCCACCTCCGCCAAGTGACGCGCTGTTGCAGATCGGCCCGCTCGTGCTCCGCTGGTATCCCTTGCTGATTGCTTTGGGCATCTTCGTTGCCATGCATCTGACAGGCCGCGAGCTGGAGCGCAAAGGCTACTCCTACGACCTGTCCAGCGCCATGGCCATCGTCGTGGTGCCGCTGGCGATCATCGGGGCGCGCCTCTACCACGTCATCACGACGTATGAACACTACACCGACAACTGGGTCCGCGCCTTCCAGATTTGGCAGGGGGGTATTGGGATGCCCGGCGCCATCGCCGGCGGGGCGTTGGGTCTCTTTATCATGTCGCGCTACTATCGCCTGCCCTGGCAAGTCAGCTTCGACTCTATTGCGCCGGGCCTGATCCTGGCCCAGGCTATCGGCCGCTGGGGGAACTACTTCAACCAGGAGCTGTTCGGTGGCCCGACGATGCTCCCCTGGGGGCTGTACGTGGATGCTGCCTATCGGCCGGCGGCATTTGCGGGCGTAGAACAGTTTCACCCGACGTTTCTGTACGAATTCCTTTGGAACGTGGCCCTGTTCGGTCTGCTCTGGTATCTGCGGCCGCTCGACCGCTGGTGGCCGCGCGGGACGGCGACGCTGGTCTACCTGTCGGGGTACGGCTTGGTGCGCCTCTGGCTCGAAACGGTGCGGATTGATACGGCGCTACTCTTCGGCCCGATCCAGCTCGGCGAGGCCGTCTTAGGCCCCTGGCGGCACAACTTCCTGCTCGGTGGGCTGGCATTTCTGGTCTTTGGTGCCTGGCTGGCCTATCGGCTGTACACGACATGGCGCGAGCGCGGCCCACCACCCTTGCCGCCGCTCTTTGGCACGACCACGCCGGCAAGTGCGAAACAATAGTAGCGAGGCTGAGGGAACACGTAGATGGCGGTAGCGACGGAAAATCCGCTCCTGGTGCGGGTGGCTCGCTACGAGTGGGGCGACTCCGAGGCGGTGATCGCGGTGCGGCGCTCGGTCGGTTGGTCGGGCGACACGGTACACGATCAGTTCCGCCGCGTTGCCGAAGGGCGGCGGCTGGTCTTGGTTGCCGAGTATGACGGCTATGCAGTCGGCACGGTGTCGCTGGAGTGGAACAGCACCCACTACCGGACCATCCGTGGCCAGCACTCGGCGCATATCAGTAATCTCGTGGTGCGGCCGGCGCATCAGCGCCAGGGCATCGGGCGGGCGCTGGTGGAAGCGGCGGAAGAGGCGGCGCACGCGCGCGGGTACAACGTCGTGACCATCGGCGTGGATCAACCCAATCGCTACGCCCGGCGGCTGTACGAGCGTTGGGGCTATCAATGGCTGAAGGACACCCGCCAGCATTGGGGAGTCGTCCATATCCTGGCGCGCCGCCTGCCGTCGCCGCGCTGGTAGGCAGCAGGCACCCGGACGATCAGGGCGGTCGCTCGCGATACGGTACAGGTATGAGGAGCAGGTGAAGATGCGGCTAGGCGTTGTCTTTCCGCAAACCGAGATCGGAGCCGACCCGGGTGCCGTCCGCGCCTATACGCAAGCGGTCGAGGGCCTCGGCTTCAGGCATCTGCTCGTGTACGATCACGTGCTTGGTGCCTACCCGGAGGGCCGGCGTGCGGACTGGCGCGGGGCGTACACCCACGAGGACATGTTCCACGAGCCGTTCGTACTCTTCGGCTACCTGGCGGCTATCACGACACGCCTGGAACTCGTTACCGGGATTATCATCCTCCCCCAGCGCCAGACGGCGCTCGTCGCCAAGCAAGCCGCCGAGGTGGATGTGCTGACGGGTGGACGGCTACGCTTGGGTATCGGTATCGGCTGGAACGACGTGGAGTACGAGGCACTGAACGAGAACTTCCGCAACCGCGGCCGGCGCTGCGAGGAGCAGATCGCCGTGCTGCGGGCGCTCTGGACGCAAGCGCTGGTGACTTACGAGGGGCGCTGGCACAAGATACGCAACGCGGGGATTAACCCTTTACCTGTGCAACGGCCAATCCCGCTCTGGTTTGGCGGCGGCGCAGAGCCGGTGCTCCGCCGCATCGCGCGGCTGGGGGACGGGTGGTTTCCGCAACTGCAACCGGACGACACCGGGCGAGCGGCGGTCGCGCGGCTCAGGGCGTTCACCCGTGCAGCCGGCCGCGATCCCGGCGAGGTTGGCATCGAGCCGCGGCTGAACATCGCGCAGGGCAACGAGGACTCGTGGCGTGCCGAGGTCGCCGCCTGGCAGGACATCGGCATTACGCATCTGAGCCTGAATACGATGGGTGGGGGCTTGCGCTCAGTGGACGAGCACCTCGCCACGCTCCGCCGCGGCAAAGCGGCGCTGGAGGACTTGGCTACCGGCGGTGATGGCTCATCCTAGCTCTCGCCCAGGCTGATGAATTAGGGAGGGTAGATTCCCGCTTTCGCGGAAATGACGGGTTACGCAAAGGTCTCCTGGCGCAGGAATGACGGTGGCGAGGGGCGCTACCACTACAAGTGTGGTTGACATAAATGAAGGTTGCGGAGGATGAGATTGGACACGGCGCACGGCAGTAGCAGCGCAAACCGGGGCAATGGGACAGCACCTGCGGACCCGCCGGTGGTGGCCGTGGTGCGGACGCGCCCGGAGACAGTGCTGGACGACGTGGATCGGCTGATCGAGCTAGCGGGCGTGGAGCACTCCCTACAATCGAGCCTGACGACCATTCTCAAAGACAATATCTCCTGGCACTTCCCGTTCCCGGGTGCGAATACGACGCCTTGGCAACTGGAGGGAACGGTCCGGGCGCTGCGAGCGCGGGGCTATGACCATCAGGTCTGCGTGCAGAACCGGACGGTCGTTACCGATGCGTTCAAGGGTGAGGACCTCAACGGCTACGTGCCCATCTTCGAGCACTACGGTATCCCGGTGCGCTACAACTTCAAGGGCGAAGACATGCGCTGGGTGCGCTATGAGCCGCGCACGCCGATGCGGGTGCTCGACGACATCTACCCGGAGGGCATCTTCGTGCCCGACTACTTCATCGGGAAGAACATCGTCCATCTCCCGACGGTCAAGTGCCATATCTACACTACGACCACCGGGGCGATGAAAAATGCCTTTGGCGGCCTCCTAAACACGAAGCGCCACTATACCCATAGCTGGATTCACGAAACGCTGGTAGACCTGCTCGCTATCCAGCAGGAGATTCACCCCGGTATTTTTGCCGTGATGGACGGCACGACCGCCGGGGACGGGCCTGGTCCGCGGACGATGCGCCCACGGCAAAAGGACGTGCTGCTCGCCGCGGCGGATCAGGTGGCGATAGACGCCGTGGCGGCCAAGCTGATGGGGTTCGATCCGCTGTCCATCCCCTACATTCGCCTGGCGCACGAGCAAGGCTTGGGCTGTGGAGACGTGCGGCGCATCGTGCTCGTCGGAGACGACGTGAGCGCGGACTTGGAGCGCGGCTGGGGGTTCACCGTCGGCGATAATGCGGCGAGCATCATCGGCGATCTGCTGTGGTTCAGCCCGCTGAAAGCACTCCAGCGTTTCTTTTTCCGCACCCCGCTCGTGCATCTGTTCATCATGGGGTCCGAGGCCTACCACGACTACTATCGTTGGCCGGCGCGCGACCGGGCCGTTTTCGAGACGTGGCGGCACGATTCACCCTGGGGAGCACTGTTTACACGCTACCGGCAGCAGGGCCATCTTGCCGACGCGGAGCGGGTACCGGCCGGCGTGTGAGCCAAGGGATGAGCAGCCTCACCCTCCCGGCACCCACTCCACAAAACGTGAGTGACTACTTGCTATGCGACGGTGGCATCCTGATCCGGTCATCGTCATTCTGACCCTGGCCGCCCTCGCGCTGCGGTTGTGGAACCTGCCGGGTCTCGGCGACCTGGAGTTCGACGAGATCGTCAGTGTCCGATATGCCGCCTTGTCACCGGCCGCCCTTATCGCCAGAGTCGCGCAGGCACCGTTCGAGCACCCGCCCCTGTTTTATCTGGTGCTCGGCGCTTGGCAAAGCCTGTTCCGCGACCTGGTAGACATTCGCACCGCCGAGGCACTGACGCGCGCTTTCTCGGCGGTCGTCGGCACGCTGCTGGTCCCGCTCGTCGCTGCATTGGCGCGGCGTGCCGGTGGACAGTCGGTCGGACGCTACGCCGCGCTCCTCGCCGCCGCCACGCCGCTGCTGGTGTTCTACGGGCGGGAAGTACGGATGTATGCTCCGCTCACGACGCTCGTCGCCCTGAGCCTCTGGCTCTGGTGGCGGGCCTTAGAGCGTCCGTCCGTGCTGCGCTGGGCGCTGTTCGTCCTGGTGAGCTGGCTGGCGCTGTACACCCATGCGTTAGCACTCGCCGTCCCGCTGACACTGGCGGTGTGGCTGCTGCTGGCACGCTGGCGCCGGATTATGCTCCCGTGGCGTGCGGCTACCCTTGGCTGCCTCCTCGGGCTGCTCGGCCCGTTGCCGTGGGTACTGGCAGCGCCGGGAGTAGTGGCTAGTCTGCCGGCCGCCTCGGCCGCACACCTGACCGGGGCGACGGTCCTGGACGCTGCGCGCACGGCAGCCCTGGCGCTCGCCGCCGGACCCGTGGTCGCCTGGTCCTGGGCCATGGCCATTACCACCGTCTGGTTGGCGCTCGTGGTGCTGGGGCTACGTTCACAGCCGGCGGACCGGCCCGGCGCAGTGGCCCTGCTTGCGCTCGGTCTGATCATCTCGATGGTTAGTGCCGGTGCAGTGCTGGTCATTGACAAGCCCTTTAGTCCCCGCTACGTGCTGCACGCACTGCCCTTTGCCGTGCTGCTGGCAGCGCGAGGCGTGATGCTACTGCACCGACGGTGGGGACGGCGCGGTGCGGCGTTGGGAATCGCTCCCCTCGGCGTGGGTCTAGTCGCCTTCGGCGCCACGTACTACACCGGCTATACCCGTGCCGACTACAGTGCGATCACCACACACATTGCAGCACTGGAACGCCACGGCGACGTGGACGTGGTGCTGCTCACGGGACCGTGGCAGGCCTGGTACTACGACTACTACTTCCGCGGAGAGATATTTCACCACGTGCTGCCGACGACGGCTCCGCCGGCTGTGGATGAGGAGACCGTCGAGACCTTCCTCGCGGATCTCGCCACGCCGCACGAGCGGATCTGGCTCGTCCTGTCAGGGCTGGCGCAGAGCGACCCGCAGCGGCTCGTCGAGCGCTGGCTGCTGACCCATGCGTGGCAAGGGACCCGGCAGGCCTTCGATACCGCCGAGCTGAGTGTCTTCAAGCTCCATCCGCGCAAGTTGGAGGCACCGCTGCGGCCGGCTCAGTTCGGCACGGCCATCGAGCTAACGGGCGGCCTGATGGAAGTGGACGAGATCGTCAGCGGCGACGTGGCACCGTTCATCCTGCGGTTTCGCGCCCGGCAGGAGCTGGACCGCGACTACCGCGCGTCGCTGCGCCTGGTCGGCTGGGACGGCCAGCGGGTCGCCAAGGACTTCGACCTCCGCGCGGCTCCGCTGATCGGAGAGCCGACGAGCCGCTGGGCACCCAGCCAAGAGGTCGAGATCCGCCAGGGCCTCTGGCTGCCTATTGGCCTCGCACCGGGAACGTATGAAGTGCAGCTTGTCGTCTACGACGGGGCAAATTTGCAGCCGCTCACTCCATCCTGGCCCGGCGATCCCGTTTCCGGGGCGGTGGCTATTGGGCTGCTCGATGTCACGATGCCGCCGCAGCCCCGGCCGCTAGGGCCGGCCACCACCTTACAGCCCGTGCAGGTGTTCATCACCGACGACTGGGACCATTTCTTGCTCGAAGGCATACGCACCCGCACCCCGGGGCCGTATGAACCCGGCGACGTGTTGACGCTCGAAGTAGCATGGCGTGCTAGGAAGTCCTACCGCGGCGATCACTTCGTGGAGTGGACGCTGGTGGATGGTAGCGGAAAGCAAGTCGGGCGCTGGGAACGGCGCCCGCTGGCCTGGGCGGTCCCGACCGGGGACTGGCGCTCCGCCGACCTGGTCTTCGACCGGCACACGCTGCGCCTGCCCGCCGCATTGTCCCCGGGTACGTACCACCTCCGGCTACGCCTGCGGCTCGATGGTGGTCATGTGCTCCCGGTCGTTGGCACTCCTGATGACTGGGTGCCGGTACTTTCCCTCGATGTGTTACCCCCACACGTGCGGCTGCGTCACTGGCTACGCGACCTCGTTGCACCCCTGCGAGCCAAGCTCGGCTGAGGGGCTAACCGGGGGCGCGCGTGAGGCGGTCTTGATGGCGATTGTAGAGCCAGAGCACGAGCGCTAATGTAGCCACCAGCGCCGGTGGGCCGAGGTTATTTACTGAGCCGATCAAGGGTACTTCGACCCACCACTCGTTCGTGCGAGCCTGGAGTAGCCCGCCATCAATACAGAGCGTGGCGAAAGCAAACGCACCGAGGGACATGATCGGGGCGTATGCCATTCGCGGCAGCGCGGCGCGGACTGCCGGGTGCAGGAGGGCAGTCAGTCCGACGAGCGCCGTGGTGGCGTAGTGGTTCCAGGTCAGTGGCGATAGGGTAAGCGAGAGCGCCAGCGCTAACCCGAACTCCAGCGTCTTGCCGATCCGGTCACTGTCCGGCCGTTCGCGCCGCACGAGGCGCAGCAGCAGCCACACGCCACCAAGCAAGGCCACGTAGTTGAGTGTCTGAGCCAGTGGCAAGTAGGGCAAGGACTCCCAAAATGTGTAGGCATGAGATGATAGAAAAAGGCGCGCATGGAGCGACGGCAAACCAATGCTGGAAAACATCGTGGTTCCGCGCAGCAGTAACGGCGCCTGCTCCGTCAGCCACACGCGCCACGGCTCGATTCCGCCGATTGCAGTGGACACTACAATCGTACCCAAGCCGATCACACCAATAGCAACCAGGATTCGCAGCGAGCGGCGTACCAGGAAGTAGGCCAGCAACCAGGTCGTCGTGGGCTTGAGCGTCAGCGCCGCGGCAACGGCGGCAGCTAGCGGCCACGTGCGACCGGCGAGAAACCAACGGAGCCCCAGCACAACTAGGAGGAGAATGAAGCCATTCGGCTGGCCTAACCATATGGCATCCCGCCAGGGCACAAACAGTGAGACGAGGAACAGGAGCACAAGAACAAGCTCCAGGGACCGCAGCCCTGGCATATGACTACGCAACAGGAGGATGGCCGCCGCGAGGAAAGCTGCGTAGTGGGCAAAGAAGTGGACAACGAGGCCGACCTGGGCGGGTAGCAAGGTCCAAGGCCCCCAGAACAGCACAAATGTTGACGGCGGCACGTTAATCCGCCACCAGACCGGAATCCCCAGGTCGTAAGGTAAGTGATTCTCGTGCAGCATGATCTCAGCCGCCTGTCGGTGTCTCTGAAACTCGCCCTGCGTCATGTTGATCTGATCCAGAATGCCCCAGTTGACCAGGACCGTCAGGCCGACAGCCAACACAATGGCCACCCACACAGGAGGCAAGCGGAGTGACGGCGACACGCTCTTCGTTGGAACCGGCACGGATGGAGCCGACACGGCGCCGGAACGACCCGCGAACATGGCCCCGATCAGCACGCCGGCCTCTAGGAGCACGCACCACGCCAGCAAGTAGAGACCAAAGTGTTGGGCCGTAGGCGGAGAGAAGAGGAGATCAAACGCCGTGCGCCCGGAGCGGATGATCGAATACACCGCGGGTACGCACGCCAAGCAAGGAAACCAGGGGATCGAGGCGATCTGAAGCGCCGCGCGACGACTGATGCTTGGTGCCCGTGCCTGCACGAATCTCGTGGTTGCCAGGAGGGTGCCCACTCCGACGGCCCAGGCGAGGACCGCCAGGCCGGGGAGCGCGATGAGCCGCGCGGTCCGCGGAGCATCGCCGAGCGGATCAGCCGCGATCCACCAAGCGAGGATCGCGCCGGCCGTGGCGATGCCCAGCAGGGCGGCTCCTAGCTCCGGCGAGGCTCCTCGATCGCGTATCTGCCGGCCCCAGTCACGCAACTGCGACCACCGCGAGGGAGCGCCACCTTGAGGAGTAGGTGTCGGAGCCGTAGGAGGGAAGGGAGGTACCTTTTCCATCGGCTCGGAGTATAGCACTGGGTAGGGACTACGTAGCCTTACCGCTCTGCAGCTACGCCACTGGCTACGCTATCTCGCTGCGCCCCTGCGAGCCAAGCTCCGCTGAGGGGCTAATCGGGGAGTTGTTAACTGCCGCGAGGCGGTCTTGATGACGATTGTAGAGCCAGAGCACGAGTGCCAACGTAGCCACTACCGCCAGTGGGCCGAGGTTATGCACCGAACCAGTCAAGGGCACCTCCCCCCACCACTTATTTGTGCGGACCATGAGTAGCCCGAGATCAATACAGAGCGTGGCGAAAGCAAAGGCACCGAGGGCCATGATCGGGACCCGTGATGGTCGGGGCAACGCGGCGCGGACTGCCGAGTGGAGGAGAGCGGTCAATCCGACGAGCGCCGTGGTCGCGTAGTGGATCCAGGTCAGCGGCGATAGGGAGAGCGAGAGCGTCAGCGCTAACCCGAACTCCAGTGTCTTGCCGATACGGTCACCGTCCGGGCGGTCGTGTCGCACGAGGCGCAGCAGTAACCACATACCACCAACCAAGGCCACGTAGTTGAGCGCCTGGGCCAGTGGCAAGTAGGGCAGGGTCGCCCGCGAGGCGTAGGCGTGAGCAGTGAGGAAGAGACGTGCATGAAGGGCGGGCAAACCGATGTTGGTAAAGAATGCCGTGCCGCGTGAGAGTAACAGCGCTTGCTCCGTCAGCCACACGCGCCACGGCTCAATTCCTCCTATCGCGGCAGACACCGCAATCGTACCCAAGCCAACTATGCCAATGGCGATCAGGATTCGCAGCGAGCGGCGTACTAGGAAGTAGACCAGTAGCCAGATCGTCGTGGGCTTGAGCGTCAGCGCCGCAGCAATGGCGGCAGCCAGCGGCCACGTGCGGCCGGCGAGAAATCAACGTAGCCCCAGCACTACCAGGAGGAGAATGAAGCCGTTCGGCTGCCCTAGCCAAATAGATTCCCGCCAGGGTACAAAGAGTGAGATGATGAACAGGAGCACGAGACCAACTTCCAGGGGCCGCAGCCCGGGCACATTGCTCCGCAACAGGAGCACGGCCGCCGCCAGGAAGGCGGCATAGTGGGCAAAGAAGTGGACAACGAGGCCAATCTGTGGGGACAGTAAGGTCCACGGCCCCCAGAACAGCACAAATGTTGACGGCGGCACGTTGATACGCTGCCAGACTGGACGCCCTAGATCATAAGGCGAGCGATCCTCGTGCAGCATGATCTCAGCCGCCCGTCGGTGACTCAGAAACTCGCCCTGCGTCATACTGAACTGTTCCAGAATGCCCCAGTTGAACAGGACCGTGAAGGTCATAGCCACGACGATGGGAGCCCAGACCGTAGGATGACGCGGGAGTGCTTGAACACTGCCAGTTACGACCGATGCGGTGGTATCTTCACGTGTACGCCGAGCGATGATGGCCCCGACCACCACACCAGTCTCCAAGATTACTCCCCATGCAATGGAGTCTTAGTCCGGTAATACGCTCGAAGTGCGAGGCATTGTGCGTGACGAGGCTCAAATCATAGTGCAGGGCAGTAGCACCGATGATCCACCCTTCGCGGCGAATTCGTCGAATGAGATGTACTCAGGCTTGCCCATGTCCTCATCCCTTCGAGTGCAGTGTGGCACCCTTGAGCGGACTAGGTTGTTGGCGTCTCGTGCCGGCCCTCGACGTAGAGGCGCTGGAGGACGGGACTCTTGAACTCCGTGGCGAGGGCATCCATGAGGATCACGTCATGTCGCTCGTGGCCGAGGCGCAGTGCCTGGCGGCGCCGGCCGATGACCTTGAAGCCGGCCTTCTCATAGGCGCGCACGCCGCGGCGATTGTAGTCGTAGACGGAGAGCATGACGTTGTGGAGACCAAGCACATTGAAAGCGTAATCCAGTATCAGGCGGGTCGCTTCCGTGCCGTACCCCTGATCCCAACAGTCCTTTTCGCCGATCATGATGCCGAATTCAGCGACTCCATGCTGATGATCTATCCCATTAATTCCTGCCGTACCGATAGGTCGCCAGCCAGCGCGGACATAGACTTGGAAGTGTGCTGCGTTCGTCTTACCGACCATTTGCTCGTACCACTGCTGCTCGTCCTCCAATAGCAGCGGTCGCAGGTCTGCCCCGAGGGTGCGAACGACCACCGGGTCATTTATCCAGCGTTGGTAGAGTGGCAGCAGGTCGCGGCGTAGGGAGCCGAGTGCTACCCGCTCGCCCTCAATCGTGATTATCGGCTGCTCCGGTGTTGCCGCGGGGTGTGCGCCCGTTTCGTCGTTGGGCATCCTGCCGCCTCCTGGCCCGTTGTATCCTCAGGGTAGAGGACCAAGCGTGCCGATTGACACCGAGCACGCGCCACTCGCCGGAGCCAACGAGCGGGAGTCATCATGCCGATTCGTCAATTGTCGCCAGAGGTCGTGCGCTACATTGCCGCCGGTGAGGTGGTCGAGCGTCCGGCATCGGTCGTGAAGGAGTTGGTCGAAAATGCCTTCGACGCCGGCGCAACCGGTGTGCGTATAGCCATCCAGCGCGGCGGGCTGGGCGCGATCCGTGTGACCGACGATGGTGGGGGCATTCCGGCCGACGAGCTGGAGCTGGCCGTCACGCGCCACGCCACAAGTAAGCTGGCGACAGCGGACGACCTCGCCCACGTGGCCACGCTCGGCTTCCGCGGAGAGGCACTGGCGAGCATTGGCGCGGTCAGTCACCTGGAGATCGTGAGCCGACCGCCCGACGCCGCGACGGGTGCCCGCCTCCGCATGGTGGGTGGCGAAATCACCGACCAAGGCGCAACGGGCGGGCCGGCGGGCACTACGATCACCGTGCGTAACTTGTTCTATAACGTCCCGGCGCGGGCCGCTTTCCAGAAATCGCCGACGACCGAAGCACGCCACATCATTACCGCGCTCGGCGCGCTCGCGCTCGTCCGCCCCGATGTCGCCCTGTCGCTGACGAACAACGGGCGCGACGCGCTCCAGGCGCCCGGCACCGGCGACTTGCTCGACGCGATTGCTGCCGTATACGGACCGGAGGTCGCCGGCCGGTTGGTCCCGCTGCCGGCTCTGGACGAGCGCGGCCGGGCCGTCTCGGGCTTCACGGCGCTGCCCGATGAGCACCGGGCGAACCGGCAGTACCTGGCGTTTCTCGTCAATGGTCGCTGGGTGCGTAGCCCGTTCCTGGCCCATGCGGTCGCTGAGGCTTACCGGGCGATGCTGCCTGGCGGCCGGCATCCGGTAGCGGTGATCCGGCTCGACGTGCCGCCCGAGGACGTGGATGTCAACGTCCACCCGACGAAAGCGGAGGTGCGGCTGCGTAACGAGCGCCTCGTCTACGGGTTGGTGCAGCGCGCCATCCGCGAGGCGCTGACGGCCCAGGATCGCGCGACGGTACCGCAGTGGGCGGGCTGGTCACCGGATCCGGCGCCAAGTCGCGCGTCGCCGCCGCCAACGTCCGGAGGAGGGCAAGCCTCACCCCCCGGCCCCCTCTCCGCATGGGGGGGAGAGGATGAAGGTGCGGCCGCACCCTTTGGGGCGGCGCTCGCCTCGGCGGCCGGGGCCGTGCGAACGGAAGCAACGGCCGATGAGGAACCGCCGCTGCTGCCTGACGAGTCGGTCTACCAAGATCGTCTGCAAGTGCTTGGGCAGATCGCCAAGACGTACATCGTCGCAGTCGGCGGGACCGGCCTCTATCTCATTGACCAGCACAGCGCCCACGAGCGCGTGCTCTACGAGCAACTGTTGCGCGAGGCGGCCGACTCCGTCGCGACCGGGGAGCGCAACCGGCAATTGCTGCTAACACCGGAAGTCGTTGCCTTGTCGCCGGCCCAGCACGCTTGGCTGGAGGAGCACGGGGGAGTGCTGACCGAGCTAGGTTTCAACCTGGAGCCGTTCGGCGGCCAATCGTGGCTCGTGCGGGCGGTGCCGGCAACGCTGGCGCAGCGTTCGCAGACCGGCACCATCGCCGAGGTGATAGACGGTGCGCTCGGACGCGAGTACGGTGACGGGTCGATGGCCGACCGCACCCGCTGGTCGGTGGCCTGTCATGGGGCCGTGAAGTCCGGTGACGCGCTCACCGCTGCGGAGATGGCGGAGATCATCCGGCAGCTTGAAGCCTGTGATCTGGGCCGTACCTGTCCGCACGGCCGGCCAACCATGATCCACCTCAGCCAGGCCCAACTTGCCCGTGAATTCGGCCGGCATTAGGGGGTAGGAGCTACCCCCTCACAGGGATAGGTTTTTTGTGTAGGGGCGGGTTGGGCCTAACCTACCCCCCGGCCCCTTCCCTGGCAGGGAAGGGGAGTGCTGGCCTGTGAGGAAGGGAGTGTTTCCCTCACCTGCCTTAGCTGGCGCCGTGTCGGGAGAGCACCTCGACGATGCCGGGCACTGCCCCTGGTTTCGCGGCCCCGATGGTAGCCATGTTCAGTACGCTGCGGTTGTAGTCGTCCCGGGCGTTGACGGCGGCTCCGTGCCGGAGGAGGACATTGCTGATGGCCAAGTGGGCGGCCGTCGGTGGGTAGCCGCGGGCGGCCAGCACGGCGAGGTGCAGTGGAGTAAACCCCCAGGCGTTGCGGGCATTCACGTCCGCGCCGCGCTGGATGAGGCGCCGCACGATCTCCGGGTGACCACACTCCGCCGCGCAGTGCAGCGGCCGATAGCCGCCCAGGCGACGCTTGGCATCGAGTAGCGCCGGGTCGTGCCGGAGCAGGGTTTCGACCTGCGCTTGCAGTCCGAGACTGGCGGCCGAGAAGATGTCCACCTCAGCCCCGTCCTGCACAAGCAGCATCCCGACTTCCATGTGCCCGGCCTCGGCCGCGACCTCCAGCGGGGTACCGCCCTGGTCAAAGGGGCGGTTGACAAGCGCCGGGTCGTCCGTCAGGTACCGTTTGACGTGCTCCGGGCTGCCAACGACGCACGCCGCGAAAAAGCTCGGTCTGGCGCCGTATTTGATGAGCAGACGGGCAACCGTGATCTGTTTTCCTTCCCAGATGTGAGAAACCGACGTGTCGAGTGGCGTTTGCTCGGCGCGACTGCGGACGTTCGGATCGGCTCCGGCCTGGAGCAGCTGTTCGACAACAACCGGATACCCGGTCCACGCGGCCAGGAAGAGTGGCGTACAGCCGATACCGTCGCGCGAGTTGGCTAGACTAGGGTCACTGGCCAGCAACTCGGCCACCCGCTGCACACGACCGAGCGCCGAAGCGTTGAAAATGTCATCGGGCGCACCATACGCCAGCACCAGGTCGGCGACGGCGAGCGCCGGCTTGCGCTTATAGGGGCCGGTGTGGGCGGCGGCATAGAGTGGTGTCCAGAAGCCGTCGGTCGCAGTGGGGTCGGCGCCGGCAGCGAGCAAGGCGCTGGCCACGTCCATCAGCCCCCGCTCGGCGGCCGCAATCAACGGCACCTGCCCCTCGTCGGTACGGGCATTTGCCAAGGCCGGGTCGGCCGCGAGGAGGACTGTCGCCCGGTCTACATCGTTGGCGCTGATCGCGTCGAATAGCTCCTGTACGGAGGCTCCGTCACCATTGCCAGCTGGCCGGCCGGCATGTTCAGCGTCTGCGTCCATTGCCGTCCTCATATCCCTGCCGCCCCGGACGGGAGACAGTCGGTCAATGATAGAACGCATGGCCTATTTAGTGGTTGCGGCCGCTGCGATGGGATGCTCCGGGCAGAGCGACGCTAGCTGTCTTGCACCAGGAAGAGGTCGCTCACGTGTATCTCAAGGTCGGGGAGCACCGCGCCGCCGGTGAGCACGTCGTCGGCACGGAGTATGCGTACCTGCCCGTCGGGGGAGTACACCGCGATGCTGCGTGTGCCGGGGTTGACCACCCACACCAGGTGGGTGCCGGCGTCCAGGTAATCTTGCACCTTCGCATCAAGCTGGGTCACCGTATCGCCCGGCGAGACCACTTCTGCGGCGATGTCGGGATAGCCGGGGTAGAAGCCGGCGCTCAAGGGGGTGGTGCGGAGCTGCTCCGCGGAGATGAACGACACATCGGGCGCCCGCACGGTATCCGGGTCAGTAGTCAGGATGAATCCTAACTCCACGCCGACATGGCCTTGTGCGCGCCGTTGAGTATGGAGACGCAGGTACATGCCTAGCGCAAGCTGGGTATTACTGTGATAGCCACCGACGGGTGCCATCTCTACGACCTCTCCTTGAACTAGCTCCGGCTTGTGCAGGGACTCGGGAAAGGCAAGGAATTCCTCGGCCGTCAGCAGCGTGGTCGTTGCCATGGTATGCCCTCCGTCGGCACCACTCATTTGCAATGTTACTACGTGCTACGCCGGCTTGCCGGGCGCGGCTGCGGTGATGTGCAACGTGCGTGGGTGGGAAAAGCGTGCCGCTTGCCGCCTCCCGCTGGGTGTAGCATCCTTGCCAGCGGCAGGGAAGTGACGATGACGGTCTATGACGCGGTTGGTGGAGATGCGACATTCGAGCGTATTGTGGCGCTGTTCTACGCGGGTGTGGAGCACGATCCACTGCTGCGCCCGCTCTATCCCGACGATCTCGGTCCGGCCAAGCGCCACCTGACGCTCTTCCTCATTCAGTTCTTCGGCGGTCATCCCACCTACTCGCGGCTGCGGGGCCATCCGAGGCTCCGTGCCCGCCATCTGCCGTTCCCCATCACCCGCGCGGTCCGCGATGCGTGGATACGCAACATGACGGCGGCGCTGGACCAAGTAGACCTGCCGGCCGAGGCGCGGGCGGCTATGGATCAGTACTTCGACGCCGCCGCCACCTTCCTCATCAACCGGCCGGAGTGACCTCTCTACGACTACCCTCACTCCAGCCCGCTCCCGTGGGGAGCGGGGGTGTGGATTCCCTACCGGATGCTGGCCGGTGTCGGGGTGACAGGCAGCAAGAGGGAGACCGTCGGAGCTGGTTGGGGGTGAGCCGCCTGGGAATCGAACCCAGAACCTACGGCTTAAAAGGCCGGTGCTCTGCCAATTGAGCTAGCGGCTCGGTGGTTCTGCGGTGGCTTGGCTGGGCCAGCGCCATTCGGTGCCACGCGCCTCCCCGAATCATAGCACTTGCCACGAAAAAGGCGATCACGCGGTCCCGCTCAAATCCCGACCGTTGTTTCCCTATCTCCCTCCCATATATGAGCCACTGAACAACACCCGTCGGCGCAGCGCCGACGGGTTGGGAACGGGAGACCGGCACATGGCATCAGCGACGGAACCGGCGCAGGAGCAGGTCACCAAGCAACACGTCCGGGCAGTCACAGGCAGGTGGTGGTGGCCATTCGGCGGCCCGGCCAAGCCGCGCACGCAGCCGTCGGCTGACCCCGATGAGCCGCACGCGGGCCAACAAGACACAGCGACGCCCGTGCAGGAAGCGGCCATCCACGCGGCCGAAGATCGCGGCTACCGCACGCTGCTCAGTCCGCAGACCGAGCGAGACCTCCCGCCGGCCGATCGCCGCGCGCTCCTGCTGGAAGTGTACGAGGCGTATCTCACCAACCCGCTCGCCCACGCCGTCATCGAAGTGGGCACGAACTTTGTGCTGGGCGGTGGGGTACGGGTTGTCGCCGAGGACCATCGTGTCCAACGGATCATTGACGACTTCTGGCAGGACGCGGACAACCGCATGGACGAGCGGATCTATGCGCTACTCACGGAGTTGGCGCTCTTTGGCGAGCAATTCGTGCGGTTCTTCGTTGATCCCTTGACCGGGCGGACGGTGGTGCGGCAGCTCGATCCGCTCTACGTCACCGAGATCGAAACCGACCCGGAAGACATCGAGCGACCTCTGCGCTACCGATACGCCCCGCCTCCCGCTGGCGCACCGGGGTCGCCGCCGGCGGACGGGACGTGGATTGCGGCGGTCGAAATCGAAGCCGCCGCGGTGAACAAGGTCAGCAACGCAACGCGGGGTCGTTCGGACCTGTCCACGCTACTGCCGTGGCTGCGCCGGTACAAGGATTGGCTCACGGATCGCGTGCGGATCAACCGCTACAAAGGGGCCTTTCTCTACGACGTGACGATCTCGGGAGCATCGCGGGCAGACCTGGCGCGGAAACGGGCCCAGATGGGCCGTCCGCCGGAGCCCGGCACGGTGTTGTTTCACAACGAGTCCGAGCAGTGGCAGGCAGTCAATCCGCAGATCGGCGCCGACGACGTAGCCAGCGACGGGCGGGCGCTGAAGCTGATGATCGCGGCCGGGGCGGGCGTGCCCGAGCACTTCTTGGGAGAAGGTGGGCACGTCAACCGGGCGACGGCGGCGGAAATGGGCTTGCCGGCGCTCAAACGGTTCCAGCGACGACAGGAGTATCTGCGGCAGCTGTTAGTCCGCATCGTGCGCCGCGCCATTCGAGCACGGGTACGGGCCGGGGCGTTGGGGCCGCGCATCAATCAAGCCTTCCGCGTGGAGTTCGACGAGTTGAGTGATACGGAGCGGAGCGTCGAGCTGGGCCGCGCTGCCACGAGCTTCACGACCGCACTGGGGACCGCGGTTGATCGGGGCTGGCTGGAGGCGGAACAAGCCCGGCGGCTCTTGCTGCGGTTTCTGGGCGAGGCCGCGCCGGAACGAACGGGGAGGAGAGGATAGACATGCGTAAGGATGAGCAGGGCCGGGCTACGGACGGAGAACTGGTCGCTATCCACGAGGCGACGGGGAGTCTCGCCGGCGCCGGCGCGGTAGATACGGAGAGTCGGAACGTCCGCGTGGTGCTCATACGGGCCGGTGAAGCGAAGTCGGGGCGGATCTTCACGCAGCGCGCGCTTGCAGATATTGCGGCGGCTGCGGACGGACTGCGCTGCTTTGCGGATCACCCGACGGCGCTCGAAGATCGCCTGCGCCCCGCCCGCTCAGTGCGGGACATCGTGGGCGTCTTCCGTAGCCCTCGGCTGGTGGGTAACGGCGGAGAGGCAACGCGGGTCGAGGCTTCTCTGCATGTGCTGGAGCACGCCGACTGGCTCTGGCAACTGGTGAAGGAGGTCGTAGAGCTAGAAGAAAAAGACGTTATCGGACTGTCCATTGATGCGCTCTGCACGCTGGTCACCGAGAGTCGCGCCGGTCGAACGGTGCAGATCGTGCAAACGGTGCCGGTATTGAAGAGCTGCGACGTTGTCACGCGAGCCAGCGCCGGTGGCGAGTTCTTGGCCATTGAGGAGTCTGCGACGGCGGGGGGCAGGAGGCGGCAGCGGCCGGACGCCCGCACGGCCGGCCGTCTCCTGCTCCCTACCGCGAAGACGGCGCACCAACACACTGCGAACAGCAGAGGAGGAAACGAAGTGAACGCACAAACTACAGTTGCCGATCCTGGAACCCCGACCGAACGGCACGAGGGCCAGCACGCGGTACGCGAGGCGGCCGAGCAACTGGCCTGTGCCCGGATTCTCTACGACCGCCTGGCCACCGCCCGCTTGCCGGAGCCGGTTATGCAGAAGCTCCGCCGCTCCTTCGAGCCGCCCTTGGAAGCGGACAGCGCGGGAAGCGGGCGGCCGTATTGGCAAACGCGAGAGTCGTTTGCCCGCGACTTGGACAGCGCCATCGTCCAGGAGATCGAGGCGCTGGACGCGCTCCGCCAGTACGATGCCGCTGCGGCCGGCGGGTCGCCGCGCGGCTTGGTCAGCGGGCACGGGGCCGCCCGCGCGGAAGTGGGCCACGATGGCGTCTCACGGGGCACGGTGGCGCTCCAGACGGCGTGGGATCGCCTGTTCGGCGTCCGCGAGTCGGAGCAGGACCGCGTGCAACTGGAGCAGCTAGGACTGGCGGCTACCAGCGCGGTGCCCCGCTGGACCTCCTTGCGCGAGGCGTATGTGCAGACGACCGGCGACAGCCTCGTCTCCGGGGTGTATCAGCCGCAGCTTGCGCTGGTCCGGGAGGCGAACGAGGTCACCACCAGCACGCTCAACCAGGTGGTGCTGAACTCAATGACCAAGCGGCTCATCCAAGACTACGCCGGTCAGCCGCAGGCGTGGCGGCGGTTCTGCACGATCTCGTCCGTGCGGGACTTCAAGGCGCAGGACCGGGTGAAGACCCATGACTTCGCCAGTCTCGCTACCGTCAACGAGGGCGCGGCGTATCAGAACCTATCGTGGGACGACCGCAAGGAGAGCTACACGCCTGCCAAGCGTGGCAACCTCGTCGTGGTCACGCGGGAGACCATCCTCAACGACGACTTGGAAGCCGTGCGGAAGATTCCGACGCGCCTGGCCGTCTCGGCCGGCATCACGATGAACGAGTACGTCTATACGACGTTGATTATCGGCAATCCGGCGATGGCGGACGGCAAGAAGGTGTTCGATGGGAGCGGCCAGACCAGCCACGCCAATCGCGGCACGAGCGCCCTCTCCGGCGATAGCGTGCAGGCGGGCATTCTGGCGATGTTGAAGCAGACGAACGAGGCCAGCAAGCGCATCGGGCAACACCCGCGGTTCCTGCTGGTGCCGCCGGACCTGCTCTTCACGGCGAAGATCGTCGTCGGATCGCCGTTGACGCCGGGCGGCAGCGACAACGACGTGAACCCCTTGCACAACCAACTGGAGGTGATCTCGGTGCCGCAGTTCACCGACACGAACAACTGGTACCTGCTGACCGATCCGGCGGTGCTCCCGACCATCGAGTTGGGCTTCGTGGGTGGCCAGGAGACGCCGGAGCTGCTGCTCCAGGATGCACCGACCGATGGCCAAGTCTTTACGAACGACCAGATCAGCTTCAAGGTGCGCTGGGAGTTCGGCGGTGGGTGGCTGGATTACCGCGGGGCCTACATCGGCGAGGTCGCCTAAGCACACGCCGTCCCCTGCTCAGTCGAGGCCGGAGCGTGAAGATCGCGCTCCGGCCTCATGCCGCATGTGACCGACTCTGCGCTACCATTAGTAACCGAGGGCCGATTGCTCGGAGGTGGGAGCATGCGCTTTGACCGTATTACCGTAGACCCGCAGGTCGCGATGGGCAAGCCGTGCATTCGCGGCTTGCGGTTTCCGGTGTCGCGTGTATTGGGACTCCTGGCCGCCGGAGAGACGAAGGAGACCGTACTTCAGGAATACCCCTGCCTCGAGCCGGAAGACATTGACGAGTCCCGGCGGTACGCCGCCTCGCATGGTCGGTTAACCCCGGCGTGAGACGACGCGGCGCCCGGTGTACCATTAAGTAGTAGAGGGCGAGGGCTATGCGGCGGGTATTCCTGCTCGGCGGGTTGGGGCTGGTCGGTACGGTGCTGGCGCTGGTGATTGGTGCCTTCATCGTCTTCGTCATTATCGCGCGGCCCCGCAGCTTGCCAGAGCCGGGCATCGCCGCCAACAGCGCAGTGTTCGATACGGAGCGGGCGCCGCTCCGCCCCAGCGGCCCGGCCGGTGGCCCGGTGGCCGGGCCGCAGCCGCCGACCACGAGACGTGAAGCACCGCCACTACCTAGTGGCCCGGTCGCGGCCTTTGCAGCGAAGGTGGCGCCGGCCGCTGGCGTGTACGCTCAGGCGCTGGCCGTGTTGGACAACCTGGGCGCCGCGGCCGGAGAGGAGCCGAGTCTGCTGCGCGATCAAGAATGGCGCGCCCAAACCACGTTCGTCCTGAGGATGATGGAGCTGGCGGCGGAGGACATGGCCTCGGTGCAGCCGGTACCACCGGAATTGACGCGCACCGGCGAGCTACTCCAGCAAGTCAACGCCGAGACGAAACCGATGGTGGCGGACTACGCAAGCGCCATCGAGACCAAAGATCAAGAGCGCATTGCCAAGGCAGCCGAACGGTTGGACAAGATCAACGAGTACCTGCTGGAAGCCGCAGAGGAACTCCGGCAAGCGGCGGTCAGCGAGTCGTCCGGCGGCTAGGCCGTCTTGTTGAGCGTGCGGAGACAGCGGGTGCAGATGTGGACACGCCGCCGCTCACCGCGCAGAAAGATGGTGGTGCGCTGGATGTTGGGCCGGAACACGCGCCGGGTCTTGGGCGCGCGATAGGTCCACTTGCCCTTGGCTTTGTGGCGGATATTGCGACCGACCATCGGCCCCTTGCCGCAGAAGCTACATCGTTTCACAGTTCGTTGACCTCACCGGCGCTCACCACCAAATACCCTACCAAGATGTACCGGGCACTATAATATGATCCAGTCTTGGCGATAGTTGACAATGCTAGGCAAGCCGCCTGTTAACGCAACCTCTATTCTCGGGGCAGCGCAGGGCGGCTAGGCCACCTGATTACATGGAGGGTATCGGTGATGGTAACACAGGAGCCGGCGCTGGCGCAACAGACCACCTGGGATGGCCGGCGCTGGCGGGCAGCACTCCTCGGCGGCACCGCGCGGCTAGAGCAGCACCGCGAGGCGGTCAACGACCTCAACGTGTTCCCGGTGCCGGACGGCGATACCGGCACCAATATGCTGCTCACCATGCAGGCTGCGCTGGCCGGGATTGACCCGGCTGCCGACGAGGCGGGAGCGATCGGGAAACAAGCCGCGCGTGGTGCGCTAATGGGCGCACGCGGCAACTCCGGCGTCATCCTCTCGCAGATCATCGCCGGGATGGCGCGAGCGCTGGAGGGACACCAGGAGAGCGACGCGCAGACGGTGGCACGGGCGCTGACGGAAGCGGCCGAGGCGGCCTACGGCGCCGTTGCCCAGCCCGTCGAGGGCACAATGCTGACGGTCGCGCGGGAGGTTGGCCGCGCTGCCGAGCAGGCGGCAGAAGAGTCCGACGATGTCGTCACTACGCTCCGGCACGCCACAACGGCGGCGGCCGAGGCCGTGCGGAAGACACGCTACCAATTGCAGGTGCTCACGGAGGCCGGCGTGGTGGATGCCGGGGGTGAAGGCTACCGGCTCATTCTCGAAGGGATGCTGCTCGCGGAGACCGACGGGATCGAGGTAAGCCCCGGTGAGGTAGCCACTCCGGTCATGCCGGCCGTCGGCGCCATGGCCGGCGGCACGACGGGAGACGGTGATGCCGAGGGCGAGGGCTGGGGGTACTGTACCCAGTTCCTGGTCACCGGCCGGGACCTCGACATGGACGGTATTCGCCGGAAGATTGAGTCGTTAGCCGACTGGTCCGTGGTCGTCGGCGACAGCGAGATCATCCGGGTCCATGGCCACACGGAAGACCCTGGTCAAATGCTCAGTGCGATGGTCGGAAACGGGCGGCTGGCGGACATTCATATCGAGGACATGGACCTGCAGGTGCTGGAGCGGGAGGCGCGACAGGCGCAAGGGCCGGCGGAGCCGGAAGTGGCGGACGAGACTGCGCCGCCGGTGCCGCTGGCCACGGTCGCCGTCGCGGCCGGTGAGGGGCTGGGGGCAGTGCTCCGCTCGCTCGGCGTGAGCGAGATCGTCAGGGGTGGGCAGACCATGAACCCCAGTACGGAGGAGCTGCTGGCAGCCTGCACGGCAGCCAACGCTTCCCAGGTGCTCATCCTCCCGAATAACAAGAACGTGATCCTGGCTGCGGAGCAGGTCGCCCAGCTCGTTCCCGACGACGTGGGCGTGACCATTGTGCCCACCAAAACCGTCGTACAAGGCATCGCCGCACAGCTGGCGTTCAATGGTGAGGACTCACCGGACGAGAACGCGGCCGCGATGACTGAGGCGGCGGAGGCCGTCTGCACGATCGAGCTGACCTACGCCGTCCGGGACTCGACGAGCGGCAACCTGGCGGTACGCGAGGGGGAGGCGATTGCTCTCGTTGACGATCTGCTGGTGGCACACGGCGCCGACCAGATCGCCGCGCTGCGCGGGGCACTCGACACCTTGGAGACCGATGACTACGAGGTGGTCAGCGTGTACCCCGGTGCAGACGCGGAGCCGGACATCACCGATGCGCTGGTTGCCCAACTGGAGGAGTGGCTGCCGCTGGCCGAGATCGAGGTCACCTCGGGGGGACAGCCGCACTATCACTACTTCATCGGCTTGGAGTAAGGGCAATCAGCCCCCGCCCTAACCCTCCCCCGTTGCGACGGGGGAGGGAACGACCGTCCCCCTGCCGCAGCGGGGGGACAATAGGGGGATACTCTACTCAGCCTTGGTCGTCGTTGCCGGCGCTGGCGGCTTTGGCCTGGCGTTGCTGGCGCTTCCATAGCATGTAGCCTACAGCGATAATGATGGCCGTTATGACGGTTGCTTGCGCCAGAGCACGCCAGATCAACTCCAACAGGAGGCCGCCGGGATCGGAGCGCGACTTGGCCAATAGCTCGCTCACGCCAGCGGGAACTTGGGTACCCTCGGGTGTGGCGAGGCCAGGCCAAGAGGAGACCGCCCAGACGAACAGGGCCGTGCAGGCCAGGAACACTCCGAGCACAACAAGGCCGACGTTGAGGTTGCCCAACAGCTGTCCCACGGCGAAGGCCCAGCGTTTCCGCCGCCCGACGTGCGCGCCGATGCCACCACAGAGCGGACAGACGCCCTCGTCATCGAGGCGGCCGATGCGACAGCGAGAACAGTATGTAGCGGTGCTCATTGTTGCCCACTCCTCTCAAATCGCAACCCACTCCAGTATATGATACCTTTTCTCGCCGGCCGGCTCCGCTATACTGGGGAGTCCTCTGGCAGTGCCGCTAGCGGCTGCCAGGGTGAGCAAGCACCAAGTATCCGATCCAACGAGTGGAGGCAGGAGAAGAATCGTGGCGTACACGCACACCAACAGCAAGGGGCAGACCTACCATCTCCATTACAAGGACGTTGTGCTCCAGAACGGAAGGGAGCAGCGCATCTACTATTTCGCCAAGCAGCCCCGGCCGGGGGCGACCCTCGATGACGTGCCGGCCGGGTACGTCATCATGGAGAATGAGCGCACCGGGCTGCCGTTCTGCAAGAAAGCAAAGTAGCGGCGGCGTCCGGGATAGTATCCCCTCCTCCCCGTTCAGGACGGGCAAGCGACCCCGCCAGCCAACTGTACCGCATACTATATCCTTGTTGCCCTTTAGCAATCCCTGCTCCCCCATGGGTGGATGCTGTTTAGCAGTCTGTCCTTGTATTGATCGTGGGTTTTGCACGGTATGACCGCCGGAAAGGTCGTTGACAGCCTTATACTGGCCACCTATACTCGTAGAGGACAACTTCATAGGTACAACGGCAGTGAACAAGAGGAGTAGGCTACGCCTGCACCGCGCAGAGAGAGATGGTCACCGGCTGCAAGCCATCTCCGGGAGCGGTAGTCGAAGGTCGCTTGGGAGCTGGGAGGCCGAGAGCGCGGACCACACATCGCCGGCAGTGGCCGGTGCGGAGCGCCAGTAAGCCTCTTCGGGTAAGCCCGTTAGCGCTGTAACGAGAGTCCGACTGCGGGGTAGCATGTACCTACCCCCCCACCCCCTTCCCTTCAGGAAGGGACTAACGGTCGTCGCAATGCCTCTCCTTCCCTGGAGGGAAGGTGCCGTGGTGGATTCCCGCGAAAGCGGGAATGACGGCTAGGGCTGGTAGTCGGGCTGAACCCGGGTGGTACCACGATACGCCATGTTCGTCCCGCGGGCACATGCCCCGCGGCGAATATGGCGCTTTTGTTTTAAGGAGCTGTGGCCCCCACCCTCACCATCCGCCGTTGCGACAGGGGAGAGAACCTACCGCCCCCCCTGCGGTGCGGAGTGACCATAGGGGGGCCGATAAGGAGGTGCAGATGACCACGACGCAACAGGCAGTACGACCGCCAGCGGCTCAGGATGGCCGCGAGGCGGTGATGAGCCGCGCCTACGATCATCGTCTCACTGAGGACCGCGTCTATCGGCAGTGGCTCGATGACGGTCACTTCACGCCGCCCGCGGATTGGACACGCCGGCCGTGGACGCTGATGATGCCGCCGCCCAACATCACCGGGGTACTGCATCACGGCCACGCCATGATGATCGCCTTCGAGGACGTGATGACCCGCTGGCGGCGTATGGTAGGCGACAACACGCTGTACCTGCCCGGCACGGATCACGCCGGCATCGCGACGCAGAACGTGGTGGAGCGGGAGCTGGAAAAGGAGGGCCGGTCCCGCCAAGAGGTGGGGCGCGAGGCCTTTGTCGAGCGCGTATGGGAGTGGCGCGAGCATCACGGCAACACCATCGAGCTTCAGTTTCGCAAGCTCGGCACCTCGTGCGATTGGTCACGGCTGCGGTTCACGCTCGACGACCAGCTCTCGCGTGCGGTGCGCGAGGCCTTCGTGCGTCTTTACCACAAGGGACTGATCTACCGCGGTCCGTACCTGGTGAACTGGTGTCCAAGGTGCGGCACCGTGATCTCCAATCTGGAAGTGGTGCATGAGGAGACGGCAGGCAAGCTGTGGACGGTGCGCTACGACCTCGAGGGCGGTGGACACATCGAGGTGGCCACGACCCGCCCGGAGACGATCCTCGGCGATACCGCCGTCGCAGTACACCCGGATGACGAACGCTATCGCGCCCTTATCGGTCGCCGGGCCATCCTGCCGGCGCTGGGCCGGCGCATCCCTATCATTGCCGATGCAGCGGTAGAGGCCGCGTTCGGCACGGGGGCGGTGAAGGTCACGCCCGGTCACGATCCCAACGACTACGAGATGGGGCAACGCCACAACCTGCCGACCGTCAGCATCATGAACGACGATGCCACACTCAACGACGAGGCCGGCCCCTACACCGGCATGGACCGCTACGCAGCCCGCGCGGCGCTGCTCCGCGATCTCGAAGCCGAGCAGCGGATACGCAACGTGGCTACGCACACGCACGCGGTCGGCACCTGTGATCGGTGCAGTACGGTGGTCGAGCCGCGGATCTCCGAGCAGTGGTTCGTGAAGCAGACGGTGCTCGCCCAACCGGCTATTCAGGCGGTCAAGGACGGGCGGATCAAGTTCGTACCGCAGCACTTCGAGCGGATCTACCTGAACTGGATGGAGAACGTCCACGACTGGGAGATTTCACGCCAGCTGTGGTGGGGACACCGCATCCCGGTCTGGTACTGCCGGCAGTGCCCGGAGCCGGTCGTGCCGCGGCCGGGCGCTGGCGACCCGGCGCAGTGCCCGACGTGCGGCGGCGCGCTGGAACAGGACCCGGACGTGCTTGATACCTGGTTCAGCTCGGCGCTGTGGCCATTCTCGACGCTGGGCTGGCCCGACCAGACGGAGGACCTGGACTATTTCTATCCCACCGACGTGCTGGAGACGGGCTACGAGATCATCTTCCTGTGGGTGGCGCGGATGATTATGACCGGGATCGAGTTCATGGGCGAGCCGCCCTTCCACCACGTGTACATGCACGGCATCATCCGCCACCAGGACGGATCAAAGATCAGCAAGTCCAACCCGCAACCTGGTGATGATCCACTCGACGTGATTGAGGAGTATGGCGCCGATGCCCTGCGCTACTGGATTGTGACCGGCAGCACGCCGGGGCAGGACGTGCGCCTCTCGCTGCCGAAGATCGCCAACGCGCGGAACTTCGCCAACAAACTGTGGAATGCCGCCCGTTTCGTCGTGCTCGCCCGTGACCGTAGCGACGACGGCAGTGCGAGCACCGACGGCGCCTGGACCAACCTCGGGTTAGCGGAGCGGTGGATTCTCTCGCGCTGTCACGCGACCATCGCGGAAGTGACCCGGCAGATGGAGGCGTACCAGTTCGGTGAGGCCGGCCGCACGCTGGAGGACTTCCTGTGGGGCGAGTTCTGCGACTGGTACATCGAGCTATCGAAGCTCTCGCTCTATGCCGGCGGTCAAGGGCCGTGGCAAGACGTGTCGCGCAATGGGACGGCGAGCATAGCGCCGCGCGAAACGGCGCAGGCGGTGCTGTGTTACGTGCTCGACGCCAGCCTGCGGCTACTCCATCCGATCATGCCCTTCGTCACGGAGGAGGTGTGGTCGCACCTGCATGGCGACCGGCGGCCGGCGCCGGCCCTGATGGTGGCATCGTGGCCGCAGCCCGGTAAGCGTGATCCAGGGGTCGAGGCCGGGGTGGCCGCGATGATCGAGGTGGTACGCACGATCCGCAACGTGCGCGCGGAGGCGCAGCTTGGAGCCGGGCGGTGGATACCGGCGACTATCGCCGGCCACGGTCACACGGCAACGCTGCGCGCGCTGGCCCCACAGATCGAGGTGCTGGCCCGCGCGCGGCCGCTGCGGATCGTGGAGACGCTCACGGAGAAGCCGGTACACGCGCTGTCGGCGCGCGCCGGTGGCACTGAAATCTGGCTCTCGCCCGACGCGGCGGCAGACGCTGCGGAGAACCGTGAGCGGCTGGAAGCCGAACAAGCGGAGGCGCAGCAGCAGGTCGCACGCTTGGAGGCGCTGCTTGCCCGGAGCGGTTTCGTGGAGAAGGCGCCGGCGGCCGTCGTTGAGCGCGAGCGTGGCCGATTACAGGAGCAGCGCGACCGCCTCGCCAAGGTGGAGGCGCGCTTGGCGCAGCTTGCGCCGCAGTAGCGCGCCCGATGGCCTGCGGCAGGAGGCGGGTTGGACCTAACCCCCGGCCCCTTCCCTCCAGGGAATGGGAGTCAGCGCGGCGCCCGGCAGCCCTTTTCTTTCAGTGAGGGAGTTCTGGGTAGGTGAGCACACATACCCGCTTCCACTCGGTAAGGAGTCGTCTCAATGGATTGGGTCTCGGTCCACGCACTCACGTTCGATGTCTTCGGTACCGTCGTGGACTGGCGCAGCTCCATCATCCACGAAGGGACACGGCTCGCCGCGGCCAAGGGCATCACGCACGTGGACTGGGCCGAGTTTGCCGTGGCCTGGCGGGCCGGCTACGGCCCGGCGATGGATCGCGTTCGACAAAGCGATCTGCCGTGGACCCACATTGACGACTTGCATCGCCTGATCCTCGAGCGGCTGCTGGTCGAGTTTGAGATAGGTGGCTTGAGCGAGGACGAAAAAGAGCACTTCAATCGAGCGTGGCACCGGCTCCGGCCCTGGCCGGACGCAGTGCCCGGCCTGCACCGCCTCAAGGCGCGCTACACTATCGCCACGCTCTCCAACGGCAACGTCGCCCTGCTTACCAACATGGCGAAGCAAGCGGGTCTACCCTGGGATTGCATCTTGTCGGCGGAACTGTTCAGGCGCTATAAGCCCGACGCGGCGGTCTATACGGGCGCGGCCGCGTTGCTGGGACTGCCACCGGAACGGGTGATGATGGTGGCGGCACACAAGGGCGATTTGTGGGCCGCCCGCGCCGTCGGGATGCGGACTGCGTTCGTGCCGCGGCCGCAAGAGTTCGGTCCGGGACAGCAAGTGGATACCGCGCCGGAGTCGTGGATTGACGTGCAGGCCGGCGACTTCGTAGACCTCGCGCGCCGCTTGGGCGCGTAGCGGCACCACCGCTCGGGTACGGCTGCTCACGATGACCGGCTGCGCTCGTCAAGCTGCGCCTACCTATACTACGGTACTACGGCCCGGCCCTCCGCACAGTGGCCCCCCTTCAGGCGGCCGCCGGCTCGTATGCTGGCCAGTCTCCGCGGCAGTGCCGGGTATGACATACTGCCCGCCAGGAGGTGGACTCGCGGTGGTTACATCCCCTGTACACACGCGCCGGCCGCACGGCGGAGTGACCGGCGTCGGGCCGACAACGCCAGTCGTCTGCAATGGCGCTGCCCCGGACGATGAGTTGGATCAACTGCTGGCGAGTATCGGCTTGGCGTCTCGGCCGGGTGACGTTACGCCGGTTGTCGGGCCGGTAGCACTCAGCCCCGTGCAAGCAGCGGCCCGCCTCCTCGACCGGCGACAACTCGTGCTGCTAGACCACAGCTCCGGAGCTACTGCCACCAGCCATTACTCGTATGTCAGCACCGATCCATTCCTCGCCTTACGCAGTCGTGGCCGGCGCAGCGAGTTGGCCGGACCGGACGGCACGGTGACGGTCGCCGCCGATCCCGCCCGCTTGCTCGAACGACTGCTACGGCGCTACGCGGTCCCGCGACAGCCGGGGTTACCGCCACTGCTCGGCGGCGCCGTCGGTTACTTCGGGTACGACCTCGGGCGGCTGTTCGAATGCTGGCCGGCCATCGCCGGAGACGAGGGCGTGCCCGACCTCCACGTGGGGTTCTATGATTGGGTGCTCGCCGCCGATCACTTCACCGGGCAACAGTGGCTCATCAGTACCGGGTTGCCGGGCGGCAGCGCAGCGGCGGCCCGCGCGCGATGGCGCGAGCTGCAAGCCTCCCTGGAGCAGAGCAGGCCGCCGCCCACCAACGGCGCCGTGGCCAGCGTCCGGCTCCGCTCCAATGTCGGACGCAGTGCCTACCTCGCGCAGGTGCATCGGGCCAAGGAGTACATCGCGGCTGGCGACATCTATCAGGTCAATCTGTCGCAGCGGCTGGAGGGCGACTGGACCGGGTACACCTGGCCGTTGTACGAGCGCCTGCGCGCGGCCTCGCCGGTGCCGTATGGCGCCTACCTCGCCCTCGACGACTGCACGGTCCTCAGCGCCTCGCCGGAGCGCTTTCTGCGCTGCGAGGGGCGTAAGGTCGAGACGCGGCCGATCAAGGGCACCCGGCCGCGCGGTGCGACCACGAGCCAAGATCGCGCCTTGGCTCGGCAACTGGCACGCAGCGGGAAAGATCGCGCTGAAAACCTGATGATCGTGGACCTACTGCGGAACGACCTCGGGAAGGTCTGCCAAGTGGGGACAATCCAGGTGCCGGAACTGTTCGGGCTGGAAGGATACGCGAGTGTGTGGCACCTCGTGAGTACCGTGCGGGGAACGGTGCGCCCGGAGCTGACGGCGGTGGACGTACTCCGGGCCGGCTTTCCGGGGGGATCGGTCACGGGCTGTCCGAAGCTCAGGGCCATGGCGATCATCGAGGAGCTGGAGCCGGTGCGTCGCGGCGTTTATTGCGGCGCCATCGGCTATCTCAGCTTCACGGGTGACATGGACACCAGCATCGCGATTCGCACGCTCGTCGTCCGCGAGGGCCGCATGTACCTGCAAGTTGGCGGTGCGGTCGTGGCCGATTCCGACCCGGAATCGGAGTACCGGGAGACGTTGGCGAAGGGTGAGGCCGTCGTCCAAGCCATCGGCGCCGAGCTAGTGGAATGGTAAGCCACGCCGGCTACATCCGGCGCAGCGCCTAGCGGGAAGGCTGCGGCGGACGGATGGTGGGGCGGACCAACCCAAAGGTCGCATCGGAACGGCAGTAGCTATTGGTCCCGAGGGCGCCGATGGCGCGCACTTGCATCTCGTCCAAGCGCCCATCATGGTAGATACCGTCGCGAATGTGGAAAAGCACCGCCTCGCCCATGATGATGCTCACGAAAGAGTCCGAAATCTCAACGATCTGAGTCAGCCGGCACTCCATACTGACGGGCGATTCGGCGATCCACGGCGCCTTGACCTTCACGCCCGGCAGCGCGGTCAAGCCGGTCAGATCAATCTCGCTCACGTCCGCTGCAAAATCGCCGGAGGCCGTATTCATCGCATCGGCCAGCTCTTCGCTGACAATGTTGATGACGAAATCGCGGGTTGCTCTGATGTTCCGCAGCGTATCCTTCTCCACGCCGCCGGGGGAGATGACGGAGAAGGCCAGCAGGGCCGGTCGGGCGTTGAGCGCCGTGAAGAAACTGAAGGGCGCGGCGTTAGTCAGACCTTGGGGGCTGATCGTGGACACAAAGGCGATAGGACGCGGCACGATGGACGTAATCAGCAGTTGATACGCCTCGCGAGGCGATAGGGTCGCCGGATCGAGTTCCATCGTGCCCCCTCCCGGCCCAGGGCAACGCCTCCGGGCCTAGACTGCGTGGCTTCGGCCAAGTACGTCCCGGTATACGTATCACCAGTCCGCCGTTTCCCCGTCCCAAGCGGTTGAGCAACGCTATGCCCTTACGCCACATCAGGGAGACAGCACCCTGGGACAGGCACGGCATCAGAGCTTTTTCCAGCGGAACTTGAGCAGCGCCCACAAGGCCGGCAAGCCATCGCGCCACGGCGACAGTTTCTTCGCCCCCCGTGGCTCGTAGCTGATGGGGACCTCGTGAATACGATAGCCGCGGCGCAGCGCCTTGGCCGTAATCTCCGGCTCCATGTCGAAGCGACTGCACTCGAGATCGAGGGTGCGGAAAAGATCGCCGGGTAAGAGCTTATAGCAGGTCTCCATATCGTGGAGGCGGGTGCCGAAGAGCAGGTTCGTGACCGAGGTGAGGAATTGGTTGCCCCAGCGCAAGAGCGGCTTCTGCCCGGCAAACGACCGCACGCCATAGACGAGCTGTGTCTCGCCGGCGAGGATGGGCGCGAGGAGGCGAGGGTAGTCGGCGGGATCGTACTCCAAGTCGGCATCTTGGATGACGACATAGTCACCGGTGGAGACGGTCAATGCCGTGCGAATGGCGGCGCCTTTGCCTTGATTGCGCTCGTGGTGGACCACCTGCAAGTCCGGCAGCGGCTCGCTTTCGAGACGGGACAGGATTTCCTGTGTACCGTCGGTCGAGCAGTCGTTGACGACAATGATCTCCCGTTCGATACGCGCCGGCTCCACGGCAGCAGTGCCGGCGGCACCATTGCCGGCCGGTGTGAGGTCAACGGCCGCCACACGGCGCAGCAGGGTCTCAATAGAGTCGCTCTCGTTGTAGACCGGGATCAGGACGGATAGTTTCACCGCAACTCCTTGGGCACGCTCAGGCCGGGCTAATAATAGCGGCTGCCGATACGCTCAACTACACAAGTCGGACAACTGGGCTAGCTCTTCTGGCTGGCCCGCCACAATGATGAGGTCCCCGCTACGCAGCAACTGCGTGCCGCGCGGGTGCAGGATGATGTCCTTACCCGAGGGCTTGACGGCCAAGACGGAAGGGCCACGGGTATCCGGGTACTCGGTATCAATATGGGCGATGGGACGATTGCAGAGCTTGCCCGTCGCGGCCAGCTCGATCTCTTCAATGACGAAGGGCAAGGTCTCACCATCGTGGTCCAGCAGCGTATCGAGATATTCGACGACGGCGGGACGGGTGAGCATCTGCGCCATGCGTTGGCCGGCGCGGACCGTGGGCGAGAGCACGCGGTTGGCGCCCACGCGGAGCAGCTTGACCTCATTGGCCGCGTCTTCCACCCGCGCCACGATATTGAGCTGCGGGGCCAAGCTATGGGCCGAGACCACGACCAAGAGATTGACCGCGTCGCTATCGGCCGCCACGACCAGGCCCCGTGCTCGCTCGATGCCGGCGCGGCGGAGGACATCCTCATCGGTAGCGTCGGCCACCTGATGTGGGATGTCCCAGGCTTTCAGCTCGTCGAGATGCTTGTCGGTGATTTCGATGGTGCAGAAGGGATGCTCCCCTTGCCGGAGCTGCAAGGCAATCTGCCAGCCAACTCGACCGAGGCCGCACACAATGTAGTGATCGCGCAGCCGGTCCAACCGCCGATTCAAGGTGCCCTCCCGCCACAAGCGCCCCAGCTCACCGCTGGAGAGGTCCGCCGCAAAATACGAGGCTCCCGCCGCTACGATAATAAAGCCCAAGGCAATGACCACCAGGGTCCAGGCCCGACCGGCTGCGGTCAGGGGGTGTATCTCCTTGAAGCCAATCGTAAAGACCGTGATGGTGGTCATATAGAGCGAGTCGAACCAGGGCCAACCCTCGATGACCAGATAGCCTATCGTGCCGACTGTGATCCAGGCCAGCAGGCAGAAAAAGCCCCAGCGAAGGCGATTCCAGAGCCAAGCTGCGACCGGCAGCGGAATCATACCGCGCGCCTCATGCTTTCGGACCGAGCCGGCTCATCGTCCTCACCCCCGGCCCCTCTCCACGTGTGGAGAGGGGGAATCGGCGAAGGGCAGGCGGCGGTGCAGTCCCGCGCTACCCACTGTACTGGCCCGGTATCTCGACTGCTCGTCCCGTCCGGCCGGATTCGAGGGCCGCGTTCACGGTCGCCACGATAGCCCGGCCGGCGCGTGCGTTCAACAGCGTATCGCTGCCGGTGTCAAGCGCACACGCAAAGTCGTCCAGCAGCCGGCGCTCATAGTACACGCCGATGCGCCGGTGGCGATAGTCGCTCGGCGCGAGGCCGCGCGTATACACGGCGACCTCCGGTCGTGGCTCGGAGACGACCATGGCGCCAGCGGAACCCATGATGTGCAGCTTCAGCTCGCCGAGGTTGGCGTGGCTGGCGCGCCCGATCCGGCCGATGCAGAGCGATCCGACGATCCCTCGCTCCAGCTCCAGGGTCACGGTCGCCAGGTCCTCCAGACCACGGGCGGCGTGCTTGCGGAAGAAGTGCGACGTTGTCCGCGCGAACACGCGCCGCGCCTCGACGCCCAAGAGATGGCGGATGTACGCGAGCGGATAGATCCCCTCGACGGTCAGCTCGCCGTGACCGCGCCAGTCGGCCGGCACCTCTTCCGGCTCGTCGGAGTCGATCAGCACGCCGGCGTCCTTGGCGAAGTAGAAGTCAACGTGGATGGCCGTCGGTTCGCCGATAGCGCCGGCCGTGAGCAGGCGGCGGGTGTGCTCAATGGCCGGGAACGTGTTGCGGTTCCACAACGCATACCGCACGCCGGCGCGCTCGACGGCCGCGACGATCCGGTCACACTCCGCGATGCTCGACGCCATCGGCTTGTCTTGGATGATGTGGAGGCCGGCGGCGGCAGCCCGCACGCTGAGATCGGCGGCCCGCTCGATCTCCGGAGAGACGCAGGCCACCTTCGGTCGGAACTGCCGGACGGCCGCCGCGACATCGCGGCAGTAGGGGACGCCGAGGCTGCGGGCCATGCTCTCGTTGCGGCGGTGCTGCTGATCGGGGCGGTCATCGTCGTCAGCCACGGCGACCACCTCGAACCGCGGGTGGATCGCCAGCGTCTGCGCGATGACCCCGTGCCCGCAGCCGCTGAAGACCACTACCCGCCACCGATCCGCTGCACTCATCGCTGTCACCATCGTCGGCCCCATCCGTCATTGCGGCTTCCGCCGCAATCCACATCCCTGGCCTGGCCCCCACCCTCGCCCTCCCCCATCCCGACAGGGGAGGGAACTGCCGTCCCCCTGCGCTGCGGGGGGGCCATAGGGGGACCAGTCTCCGGCCCCTGGACTCCGGCGAAAGCCGGAGTGACGAAATCCAGGGTTACATGGGTAGGTAGTGCTCGCGGTCTTCCTCGACCTCGGCCGAGAGCTGGCAGATGCCGTCAATCATCTGCATCGTGCGGTGGGCGTCCGCGAGCGAGGCGGCGGGGAACGGCGGCTGCCGGCCGCTGCGCGCGCCCTCCAAGAACGCGGTGGCCTGCCGCCAAAAGCCGGCTTTGTACTGCCGGTCCTGCTCGTCCAATACAAACTGCTCGTCCGGCTGATCGCGCACGCTCACAGTGATGGTGTTGAAGCCGTGGCCCGACATGGCCCGCGCCCCCACCGTCCGCAGCTCGAAGCGATGGCCGGCCGGGGCAAACCAGTCCACTAGGGCGCGTCCCTGCGCGCCGCTGGTAAAGCGCAGCACGGCGGAGAAGCTATCGGGGTAATCGTAATGATAGGACGAGCGGATGGCGTGAATATCCGCCACCTCGCCGCCGAAAAAGCGCAGCAGGTCCAGTGCATGGATGCCATTCGCATAGGCCCAGCGCCGCCGCACGAGCTGCGTGAACTTGGCCAGCCGGTCGGGCTGGTAGAGCCGCCACTGGTCCTCGTGGGCCTCCACCGTGATCGTCGCCAGCGGCCCCAACTCGGCCATCCGCGCCCGCACGGCCAGATTGTTGCTGTAGAAGCGCCGGTTCACGCCGACCATCACCACCGTGCCGTGCTGCTCGGCCAGCTCGGCGAGGCGGCCGGTATCGGCCGAGCAGATGCCGGGGGGCTTCTCCAGGAAGGTAGGCAGCCCGGCGGCGAGGAACTTGCTGGCCACGCGGGCGACATGCAGCACGCTGACCAGGACGTACACGGCGTCGAGATCGTCGCGCCGGAGCAGCGCGTCGGGGGACTCTTCCCGTTCGGCAATCCCGAAACGCTCGGCCGTCTCGGCCAGCATGGCGGGGTTGACGTCGCAGAGGACGGCCACCTCGCACGCGGGGTGGTTGGTAAGGACGGGGAGATGCTGCTGGGCAATGTTACCGGCGCCGATCACCGCGACACGTAGACGACTCATTGTGGCCCTCCATCGAATGCTGGCCTATCCTACCGGCGCGTGTCACTTTGCGGCCAGGACGGGAGGCCCTCATATCCGGCCCGTAGACCTACTAGCCGGGCTGCTGCGACGACGCCAGGGACTCTTGCAAGAAGGTGACGGCCGCCGCTTCCAAGTCTTCACCGGGGTGCCTGGGCGGGCCGAGGTGCTCCGGCCCGATGGTGCCCTGATAGCCGGCGGCAGCGAGCCGGCGCAGAATGTCCGGGAAATCGAGGTCCCCGGTACCGAGGAAGACCTCCTCGGCGGCCGGCCAGCGACCCCGCACGTCACGCATTTGCGAGTAGTACACCTTGCCGCGGAACGTGTCCACGAGCGCCGGAACGTCACCGCCCATGATGTGCATTCCCGTGCAGAAGCAGACGCCGTTGTGCGTACTCGGTACCGCCGCGAGCAGGCGGATAATGTGCTCGTGCGAGTTCAGGAGATACGGTCCACGCCACGGGTGCGGATGGTAGGCGCGGTAATCGGCCATGGTCACGCCCGCGCGCCGCGCCGCGCCGCGCAACGTGTCGGGCAGGCAGCGCCAGATCGCGTGGTTGGCCAGTCGCACGTCGCAGGCCTCGGCTTGGCGCACCAGCTCCTGGAAGATGGCGAGCAAGCCGTCCCAGTAGCAGTCATCGTCGGCCGGGTCGGGCGACTGCGCGACATCCACGTAGTGGAGCAGCGCGCCGATCCCGACATCGCTGAGGACTTCTAGTGTGCGTAGTTTGGCCACGATCTCGGCCCGGTGCGCCGCCGGCCGCAGCACGAGGTCAGGATCGTTGCCAAACCAGGCGATTGCAACGGGCACCTCTACGCCAGCATCCGCCAGCCGGCGCAGAAACCCCCGGAGGTAGGCCCGGTCGGGCACGCCGGTATCGGTAGAGCCGGGCACGGCGCCCAAGCTCAGGCAGACGTGGCGCACCCCCAAGCGCCGGCAGCGGGCCGCCAGCGCAGCGGCGTCATCGGCCGGGGCGTGTAGCGCAACGTCCATAGTCAACTGCTCCTTGTAGCCGCCTGTCGGCATTCGTTCCTCTATGTTGACAGACCGCTAGGGGCAATGGTCCGCTCCACAGAGCCATTGTAGTGCCGCCGTGGTGATGGCGGCGTGACAGCGGGCGCGGCTCGGACCGTCGCGCGTGGGGTGGACGCGGTTGTTCAGAATGACGATCACGGCTCCCACCTCCGGGTCTACCGTGAGGGCCGGTCCCGTGAAGCCGAGCAGGCTATAGGCGCGTGGCGAGGTAAAGGAGCCGATGTAATTGCGGTCGTCCAGCCCCCAGCCGAGCGCAAACCGCTGCACCCGGAAGCCCGTAGCGCCGATGGCAGCGGGAAAATTGTCCGCGATGCTCGCGCGGATCAGATCACGCCCAATGAGGGGCTGCCCGCCAACCGTGCCCTCGTGCAACCACAGTCGACCGAGTTGGAGCAGGTCCGCAGCGGTCGAGAATAGCCCGGCGTGACCGGCGACCCCGCCGAGGGCGAACGTGCTTTCGTCGTGCGGTACGCCGCACACCACGCCGCCCCGCCGGGGATCGTCTTCGGTCGGCGCAATGCGCTGCCGCCACGCCGCGGGAGGGTTAAAGGTAGTGGCGTTCATACCGAGCGGGCCGAGGACGGTCGTCCGCAAGCAGTCGGCGAGGCGCTGCCCGGACACCACTTCCAGCACCTTGCCCAAGAGATAGTAGCCCTGGCTGGAGTAGTAGAACCGGGCACCCGGTTCCGTCACCGGCCCGGCAGCAAGGATCGCGGCCTCGATCTCGGGCCGCGGCCGGTCCTGGAGACTGCGCAGGGACAGCCGCAGCCCGGCGGTGTGGGCCAACACCTGCCGCACAGTGACGTTGCGGCAGGTAGCGCAGTCGAGCAGATCGCCGAGCCGGTAGTCGAGCTGCAAGCGGCCGGCATTGGCGAGGACCAGCGTGGCCGTGAGCGTGACAATCTTGGTGATTGATGCAATGTCGTAGATCGTGTGGGGGCCGACTGCCGGACTGTCGGGGGCATAGGTGAGGTGACCGGAAGTGGCGATATTCGTGTGCCCGGCTCGACTGGCCACGGCCACGACCGCGCCGGGGAATATCCGGCGCCGTGCGGCATCCACCAGCAGGGGCCGCAGGCGCGCGGCGAGGCTATCCATGACCGACGGCTGTACGCGGGCTAAGACTATGATGTGCCCCGGTACTGTCTGGCTGGCACCGGTGACTCGCCTTGGCTGGCGGGATAGAAGTTGCGGACGGCATCCGACCAGCGCACGTCGGACATGGGCATCAAGCCGCCATCCTCGAACTGCACGAGGGGTTGTTCGCCGCGGCCGTTGGCAGATCCGTCCGGCCAGATGACGTAGGCGCGGCTCTTGCTCAGGAAGTCCACGAGCCGTGCGCGGTGTGGCTCTGAGGGCAGCCACGCCTCCCAAGTGCTCGGTATCGCCGGCGCCTCGTCCGAATCAGTCTCCGCTGCTGCGCCAGGCACTGGCCAAGGCCGGCCGCCCCGCGCGCGCTCGTAACTCTCGACAAGGGCCAGCGCTACATCCATGTGGGCACGCAGAATCTGCTCCAGATGGCCGGCCACCGACCGGATTTGCTCGGCGTAGTCCACGATGGCGGTCGTCTCCACTTCACCCAACGGCTGGTCGTCCTCCAGCAGCGGCCGGAGCGCGGCGGCGGCTCGGTCGGCCTCGGGGCGCCGTGGCGGATCAATGGAGTCCAGCGCACGGTGCAGCTTCGCTACGTCGTCGCGCAACTGCCGATAATCCCGCAGCCGCAGCTCCATCCGGTCCAGCATATAGAGCTGGTCCGTCACCAGCTCGCGCAGGATGGCCGGCGCGGCGGCGACGCGCTCCGGCTCCTCGTAGAGCAGCCGCTTCAACTCATCCGTCGTGCCACAGACATCGGAGAACCGCGTGGTCCGCGGCGGCGTATCGTGCTCGGTCTGCATCGGTCACTCCTCTTTACGTCCGTATACTCCCTGCCAAATGCTACATGAGCGGCCACAGATTGCCAGCGCCGACTCACTCTATAGTGAGAGGCTGCCCGTCCCAATGTCATTTTGGATGAGGGAAGCGCCATGTCACGCGACGAGTACCTGCGTGCAGCCGCCTTGTACGAGTCTGCACGGCTCCGGAGTCTAGCACGCTCCGACCGGAACACCGCCGCCCTCTGCTCGGAGGGGCGGTTCGCAGTGGGGCTGGCTGCGGGTGGTCCGAATATCGAGTTCATCAGAGTGGAGCCGGGTTCGTACATTGACGGGCTGAACGCAGCGCTCCGCGACCGGATCATCGCCATTCCGAACCGCAGCAACGACCTCGCGCGGTGGCGCGACATGCTCGAAGTCCATCGGCAGAACAGAGTCATGGTGAGCTATCGGTATTACATGTCTGAGACGATCATCACCAACGGGATGTTTCAGGTCTTTGTGGACGAGACGCAGTATACGACCACGGTCGAGCGGCATAAGACGGGCTGGATCGTTGACCGGCGGGCACAGTGGCGGCAAGGGGTTTCGAACAGCTACCAATGCCAGCCGTGGCCTATGAGCGCGCCGGAGCATCCCGTCGTACAGGTGAGCTGGTTCGACGCGATGAGCTTCGCCGCGTGGGTGAGCGACAAGGTGGGTATCGTCTGCCGGGTACCCACCAAGGAGGAGTGGATTCTGGCGGCCCGCCCGGCGGCGCTGGCAGATCAGGTGTGTGCCTTTCCCTGGGGCAATGACTTCTGCGATCTCGACAGGCGGATGAACTTCGGCACCGCGGAACTGGCCGACCACACGTGGATTCACGAGCAATATGCCGACGGCTATGCGCTGACCTCGCCGGTGCAGGCGTTTCCGCCCAATGAGCGCGGCCTCTACGACATGGTGGGCAACGTCTGGGTCTGGAACTACACGAACGCAGCGGCCCACGAGGCGCGACCGGTCGCGGAGCGGGCAGCCACGGTACCACGGCTTGGCGAGCTAGGCGTGGATCGCAACGCGCGCATCACGATGCAGGGCGGCTGCTTCCTCGCCCGCGTCACCCATACGACCCTGTGGTCGAAGATGAGCCATCCGGCCCTCGACGGGGCGGTAGATATTGGCTTTCGGCTCGTGGCCGTGCCGGAGGCCGCGGGGTGGTGAGTGGCCCACCACTGGCCGGCCGGCTGCGACGAGGGGACGTGGATTCCCGCTTTCGCGGGAATGACGGGCGAGAGGCGGGAGTGACGGGCGCGATGGAGCCAAGCATACGATTGGTCTGCCGACCCTGGTCCTGTGCTTGACGGACCGTATCACGGGTGGTATAAGGGCTGGCGTCAGGCCAACTAGCTTAAACAGGGGGCGAGGTGCGTATGCAGTACGTCAGGTTCATAGCGGCGTTTTTGGTGTACGCGATCATTGATGTAGTGTGGAACGTCTCGCCCATCGCGCTGAACATGTACAGCAGCCTCTATGAGGCGAGCGGCAATGACGCGCTCCTCGATAGATTCGGAAAGCAGCCGGATACGTGGGGTGGATACGAGATCCTCGCGTTGCTGGCATTCTTCTTGCTGATTGCGCTCGCCAACAGCTACCTGGCGATTGAACCGGCAGTCAAGGAGAACAACCTGCGCCGAGCGGTGCAGAACAGTTTCGTGCTGGGCTGCGCGGCTTACGCCACCTACATCGTGCCGATCTTTGTGATGATGGCCACCTGGCCGGCTATTCTGGTGCCCATAGACATTCTCATCGGCGGGCTGTTAAGCCTGATAACTTCGACGATTGTCACCTACGTCACGCTGCGCCGGCGTAGGGCCGGGGCCTAGCGTTCTGCACCACAGGTTGACCGGCGACGACGCCTCACCCCCTGGCCCCCTCTCCATCGCGGAGCGATAGAGAGGGGTAGATTCCCGTTTGCGCTGGAGTAGCGGGCGAGTGGCTCCCCTATGTCCCCCCCGCGCGGCGGGGGGACGAGGGCAACCACAAGGGTTGCCCCTACAACAAGCCGTCCCTGGCCGGGAGATGGGGTAAGTGCCGGCACAGCGGCTCGTTAGCCCGCTGCGACCTGCTGGGCCGCCGCGAGCACGTCGTCGTAGTCAGGCTCGGCGACCACTTCCGGCAGATAGTTCGCATAGCGGATCACGTTGTCCCCGTCCAGGATCAGGACGGTGCGGCTGAGGAGGCGCAGGTCCGCCATGGTCACGCCGTAGTCAATGCCGAACTGGGGATTGCGATAGGCAGAGAGGAGCGTATGGTTGCTCACCCCCTCGGCATCCGCCCAGCGCTTGAGTGCAAAGGGCAGGTCAATGCTGACCGTAATGACATCAATGTCGTCCAGCTTGGCCGCTTCCTGGTCAAAGCGGACCGTCTCGGTGTGGCAGACTCCGGTGTCTATGGAAGGCACGAGGCTCACAATACGCACCTTCGACCCGGTATCACCCAGGCTGACTTCACCCATTTCCGTGTTGACCAAGAGAAAGTCCGGCGCTTGGTCGCCGACCTGCAACTCGCGTCCCAAGAGCGTGATAGGTGTACCGCCCCGCGTCACTGCGCCAACCCGTTCTGCTACGGCCATCGGTATTCCTCCTGTAGTCGGTGGTCAGTCTTCGCATCTAAGGTATAGCATAACTGCGCCGGCACGGTGGTAGCCGAGCGCCCGCGTAGCGATGCTGGCCCCCACCCGCCGGCCTAGCGGACGACAGCTAATAGTTCCCACGCTTCGTCCGCCAAGCCCAGCAGGAAACGCCGCCACTCGCCTTCACGATCCATGATCTCCTGAATGGGCCGGCCATGCCGCTGCTCCTCCAGGGCATGGCGATGCTCACGGAGCGCGGCGCTCATTGTTCCCCCGGCAAAGGCCAGGAGATAGCGTAGCGCCGACGCCGCCGTGTAGCCGAACCGCACCATCCGTGGCTCACCCTGCCAGCCGGCCTCGCGCAGTCCGACGAGATAGCCGGCGAAGGCCAACTCGTCCAGTTCCCGAGCCGCGGCCATCTCCACCATGCCACGCCAGAGGCCCGACGACACGAGTCCGACCATCTCCGCCCCAAGCGGCGCAATGCCCACACATTCCCAGTCAATTGCCACTGTCTGCTCCTGCCCGTCGGCTCCTCGCCGGGCGAACAGATTGGACGGGTTTGCATCCAGATGGCACAAGGTCTGCGGTAGCTGATCGAGGGCGGCAAGCAGTGTGTCCATGTCCCGCCAGAGACGCAAGACGCCATCGGCAACGGCCGGTGGAAACGCGCGATGCACCAGCGGGTGCTCCCGAATACCGGGAAGTTTGGCTGCGGAGGTGGCACGTCGGGTGACCCACGCCCGCAAGAACCCACGACTGAGCCACGGGTCGGTGGGCAAGGGACGGCTAGTCAGGTAGGCGCCGTTAAACCGGCCGAGGTGGCGAGCAGCCAGCCGATAGCGATTCAAGGGCCAGGGCTGCCCCACGTGATCCGTAAGCTCCTCCAGCCACATCCAATCGTATCCGGCCTGCTCCTCAACGGCAAGACAGCGCGGGGCCGCCATACCCCCAGGCAGGGCGGCGAGCAATCCCGACTGGTAGGCCCGGGCCTCGCGTGGGCCAAACTCGGCCCGCTGCGATACGATTTTGAGAATGATGGCCCAGGGAATCCCATCCCTGGAGGAAGGGCCGGCCCCCGGATCGTGTGCCTTGCCAGCCCAGCGATACATGAGGTTGTCGCTATAGCTATTGATGGGGTGGTATTCCCAGTCGGTGACCTCGACAGTGTCGCTGTCGAGGGCCTTCCGGACAAGGGAATTTAGGGTCTCCCGGTCAATTGCTTGCAGCTCTGCCTCTATATCCACCGTGCTCCTCACCACAATCCCGGCAGCTTCCGGTACCGCTTCCTTGTTACCAAGGTAGGCACTAGGAGGTGGCGCGGCAACTGACTGTCAGTCAGGCTGGGCACGGTGCCACCACACCCCGGAGAATGCAGGAACGCGCGGACATCAAGCGATATGTGCAAGGGTGCCGCGATTTCTATGGTGACTCTCCCACAGTCCCCAGTGCCTCCTGGTGACGGTCTGCGGGTGAGGCCCAATACTCTGTGCTAAGGACGCTTCTTCAGCACGAGCACCCAGTCGTCGTTGATCCGCTCTTTGCGCGGCACCTTGATGAAGTGGCGGATCACTTCCGAACAGAAATACGTCTCTAGCTCGAAACCGACCGCTTCCGCGATCTCGGCCAGAAACTGGTGCGTCGGTACGAGGCGCTGACGAATGATGTTGTTGCCGACGACGACAACATAGCGTCCGCCCGGCCGCAGCACGCGCCGCACCTGTTCGAGGTTGCGGCGCATATCCTCGAAATACTTGTAGATGATGAACGAGCGCCGCCGGTCCACCGCGTAAATGTCGGCGAGCAGCGCGTCGAGGTCCACAATGCCGGTCTGCCGGAGGTCGGCGTATTCCTTGGCGCGGACCACCTCGGTGCCGATGTGATGGCGCTTGAGGTTTGCCATCGGGCCATCCGGCCACAGCTCCAGCCAGCTCATTTCCAACTGGTGGGTGCGCGGATAGTCCACGGCGTTGATATACGGTGGCGAGGTGACGGCCAACTCAACGGACTCGTCGGGGCGGGACAGTGCCCGCGCATCCTCGTTCACGATCTCGACCGGGACATCGCGCGGACAGACCGCTTCGAACTCGGCCATGCGGGCAATGCTCTGCTCGGCGGCCTTGCGGAACAACTCCAGCGCCATGCCGGGGATGATGCGCTTGTTCAGCTTGGCGCGCACCACGGTCCGGGTGCAGTTGTTATCGGCGTTGGAGACGGCACGGACAATGGACGACATCGCCACGAGGAAGAAGTCCCGATATTGTTTCCGGTCGGCCCGGCGGAGACGGAACTGCTTCCAGAAGGGAATGGCGAGGATGGCGCCGCGGATCAGCCCCAACTCTTCAGAGATGTCCGGGCGGAACCACAGGGAATCACGCCGCGGAAAGTCGGGCAGCGCCAACTGCACCGGAGGCGTGCGCTCCCAGATGGCGGCGACGAGCCACTCCCAGATTTTGGCTAGGGTTTGCGCCGACAGCGGCGTGGTCTTGACGCCGGCCAAGAGGCGGGCAAAGGGGTCTACATCCGCGCCAATCGAGGGCTGCCTGGTCAGCAACGCCTCGATATTGACGGTCCCGGAGCCGCACATCGGGTCAATGACCGGGCCTTCGCGGGCGTAACGGCGGACGGCCCACCGCGGTAGCTCGGGGAAGAACTTGGCCGGGTACTTGTGGAGACCGTGCGTCAGGTACGACTGGTGGCGACTGATGATGAGCAGGCGCGAGCCGGTCTCGATCTCCCTATCCGGGGCCAGGTCGCCCTCGACGACGCGGCGCGTGCCGTTGGCTTGAAGACGAATTGGCACGGGTAAAAGCGGCGCCGCAAGTGGCGCCGCGGCGGCACGTTGAGACTGCTGCGGCAATGTCCACACGGTATTCATGGCGGGGAATGTACAAGCTGTGCCGCCCGGCCGCAACTTGCCAGGGTATTGGCCGGCAGAGCGCTTGCGGTACGGTGCGCCAACGGGCATGATAGCGGTGGGTAGATATTAGCTATCAGCCGTCAGCTTTCGGCTTTGGTGCTCCGGGTTATCGAGATGTTTGCGCCGGAAACACTCATCGAGGACGTTCCGCTCGCCGTGGTGGACGTGGAGACGACGGGGCTGAACCCGCAGGCCGGCGACCGCGTATGTGAGATCGCTGTCCTGCGCGTTGATCCGGGGGAAGCGCCGCGCCTGTGGGTATCGCTGGTCAACCCCGGACGGCCCATTAGCCCCGGTGCTTACGCCGTGAACCGCATCGAGGATCAAGAGGTTGCCGACGCTCCGCCATTCGGAACGCTCATCGCTCAGATCAACGCTGCGCTCGACGGGGCGGTGCTGGTGGTACACAACGTACCGTTCGACGTAGGTTTCTTGCGGGCGGAGTATCGCCGCGCCGGGACGCGGTTCCCGACGATGCAGGCTCTCGATACGCTGGAATTGGCGCGCCGCTGCTTCCGGTTTCGGCGCAACGGCCTGCGTGATGTGGCCTTGCAACTGGGCGTGTCGGCGCCGGACCTACACCGGGCGGATGGCGACGTGTGGGCCACCTACCACGTGCTACAACGCATGATTGATGAGCTACGCGAGTTTGGCTACCAGACGCTCGGAGACTTCCTGGCCGCACGCCGCGTCCCGCCGCCGGACCGCGCCATGGGCGCGAGCGGCCTGCCCGAACCACTCGCAACCGCCGTGCGCGACAGGAGTCCCGTCACTATGCGCTACGCTGGGCCACGCGGGACCAGCGAGCGGGTCATCAGTCCGCTCTACGTGGAAGGGCTGTACCTCGTCGCCTACTGCCACCTGCGCGACGACGAGCGCACCTTTCGTCTCGACCGCATCGTGGCGACCTGGTGGCCGAATCGGAGCTAACGAGCTATCAGCCCTCAGCTATCAGCCGTCAGCCGTCATTACGGCTTCCGCCGCAATCGAGGCCACTCACCGCTGTTCTCCTGTGTGGTTGAGGGCAGGCATGGTATCGTTGCGCCACCGCTTAACTTGCGTTAGCGCGCCATGCGGGAGCGTGCGGAGATCGGAGCAGCAGTACGCCGCCGCGGCCACCCGGAACACTACCTAGCTACGTGTGAGGAGGAACCATGACCAGCCAGAGTGCGCTCATCGGTCAGCCGGTAGAGGAGTTGGATACGCCGGCCCTGTTGGTTGACCTGGACATTATGGAAGCCAATATCCGCCACATGGCGAGCTTTATGGGACGGCATGGCGTGAATTGGCGGCCGCATACCAAGGGCGTCAAGGTGCCGGCCATCGCCAAGCAGGAACTGGCGGCCGGGGCGTTGGGCGTGACCTGCGCCAAGCTGGGCGACGCAGAGGCAATGGCCGCCGCCGGCGTGGACAATATCCTGATCGCCAACCAGGTGGTGGGCACGCGCAAGATCGAGCGATTGGTCGCGCTCGTGCAACGCGGCACGACGGTCCTGGTGGCAGTAGAAAGTCCGGGCAATGCGCTGGCGCTCAGTGCCGCCGCCGCGGCTGAGGGGGTGAGCATCAACGTCCTCGTTGAGGTGAACGTCGGTATGGACCGCTGCGGTCTCTCGCCTCACGAGCCGGCGGTGAACTTTGCCCGTCGGCTGCACGAGCTACCGGGTCTCACGTTGCGCGGGGTGATGGCTTGGGAAGGCCATACCGGACGGATTGAGGACCCGGAGGAGAAAAAACGCGGGATCGAGTACGCGGTCGGCCTGCTCGTTGAGACGGCCGAACAGTGCCGCGCGGCGGGACTGCCGTGCGAGATCGTGAGCTGCGGTGGCACGCTCACCTACCACCACACGGCAACGCTGCCCGGCGTCACTGAGGTGCAGGCCGGCGGCGGCATCTTCTGCGACATGCAGTACCGGAGCCGCGGCGTGGATCATCCCATCGCGCTCAGTCTGCTGGCGACGGTCGTCAGCCGGCCCACCCTGCAGCGCATCATCGTGGACAGCGGCTTCAAAGCTTTTGGGCAGCCGGTGGTGAACCCCCATCCCCGCGACATCGAAAACGTCACAAGTCTCAGCCTGTCGGCGGAGCACGGCAAGATCGAGCTGGATACGCCGAACGACTCCGTGCAGGTGGGGGACAAAGTCGTGATCTACGCCGGCTATGGGGACATGACCGTCTTCCTGCACGACGAGCTGTACGGCATCCGCAACGGCCTAGTCGAGACGGTCTGGCCGGTGTTCCCGCGCAGCAACTTCCGCTAGTCCTCGTTGACATTGGCAGCCCCCACCCTCGCCCTCCCACGTCCCGACAGGGGAAGGAACTACCGTCCTCCTGCCGCGGCGGGGGGGCCATAGGGGGGCCACCACTAGTCGGCGTTCGTGACGCCGACGCGGGGGCAGAGGTCGGCGACCGGGCATTCGCTACAGCGCGGCCGGCGAGCGGTGCAGACGGCGCGCCCGTGGGCAATGAGCAGATCGGTCCAGGCGATGCGCGCCGACTCCGGGACGACGGTGAGGAGATCACGCTCGACGCGGAGCGGGTCACGATGGTCGGTCAGGCCAAGGCGGCGGCTGAGCCTCATGCAATGCGTATCCACGACGATGCCCGGGGCCAACCCGAAGCCGTGTCCGAGCACGACCAGGGCCGTTTTACGGCCGACACCGGGGAGCGCGATCAGCGCCGCTAAGTCCGCCGGCACCTCGCCAGCGTGCTCCGCCACCAGCTGCCGGCACGTCCCCTGGATGTAGCGGGCCTTGACGCGGAAGAGGCCGAGGGTCCGCAGGTAGTACTCGATCTCGTCCGGCGGCGCCGCGGCTAGTGCTTGGGGCGAAGGGAATCGGGCGAACAAGTCCGGCGTGACGCGGTTCACCTGCTCATCGGTTTGCTGGGCAGACAAGATCGTAGCGATCAAGAGCTGCCAGTGGGCGCAATGGTCGAGCGTGACGGTGGCGCCAGGATAGGTTTGGCGCAGCCGCGCGAGGAGCCTGACGACGCGCTGTCCCGGGGCAGGGCTATCGGCGGCGGCAGAAACGTCAGTCACGTCCACCTATAGTGGCAGAAGCGACGGCGGAAGCCTAATCGCCTCATCCCCCGGCCTCCTCTGGACCCTGACAAGGAAAGGTTTTTGTCTGCATCAGGATTTTCGGGATAGAGTGATGGTCAGGATGACTGCATTGCACGCTCTATATATGATATTATATGATGTGATGAGATATGAATAAAGATCAACAGGAGGTGGCGGGTGCGGCAGCGGCCGCGGAAGCTGCACCGCCGCCAAGGCGCTGGCGCATGGCTGCGGCGCTGGCGCTCGCGGCGATGTTTGCCGTTCTGCTGGTCGCGTTGGGCTGCCAACGTCGCCAGCAGCCGGCGTTTGAGGTGCTGGCGGCGCCGGCGGCGGCTGAGGACGCCAAGGTCTACGTCACCGGCGAGGTCGCCCAACCGGGGGTCTACCCGATTGCGCCGGGTGATCGGGTAGTAGACGTGGTGGCGCGGGCGGGCGGCTTGAACCCGGAGGCGGATACGTTGCGGATCAACCTCGCCGTCCGTTTGCAAGACGAGATGCACGTCCATATCTCCACGCGCCCCGGTACGCCGGAGGGCGGGCAAGCACCGCTACCAGCGTTGCCGCCGGCCGCAGCACCGCGTAGTCCGGCCGCCGCGGCAGGATCGCCAAGCGCGGCGCCGGCCGCGGACGGACGACGGGTCAATGTCAATACCGCGACAATCGCCGAATTGGAAGCCTTGCCGGGCATCGGAATCGTCTCCGCCCGCAAGATCGTGGAGCACCGCACGCTCCATGGCCCCTACCGGGCGCTTGATGAGGTGCGTCAGGCCGGGGTGGGCGCGGCGCTGCTCCGGCGTGCCGCCCCGCACCTCGCCTTCGAGTAGGTGGATGGCCCAGCCCGCGGCCACTGACCACTAGCATTGGCCCCCTCCCTAACCCCTGACAGGGGTAGGTTTCTCGCTGGCCGGGGGTGGACCTACCCCCCGGCCCCTTCCCTGGCAGGGCAGGGGAGCGCTGGCGGAGCCGGTCCGCCGCTGCCCTCCAGGGAAGCGGGCGCTGTGTGGCGAACGGTGGCTGGGAGCCTGGATGGCGGCTTCCGCCGGAATGACGGGGGCGTGGGCGCAACATGTTGCGCCCCTACAAAAAACCTACCCTTGTCAGCTCCCTACCCTCCCCCGGAGCCAACTCCAGGGGAGGGAACGTGCCGTCCCCCCGCTGGACTCTGGCGTAAGCCGGAGTGATGAAGGGGCGACCGCCCGTTGTGGCCGCTGGCGCGTGGTGGATATGGCTCGTTGAACCGGCCTCGTGCCAACGGCGCTACCTGAGGCGCGGGGCAGGAAGGACACAGTATGACAACGCTCACGACCTTGCGGGCCGATCTTCGTCTGGACCTCAACGATCCGACCGGCGCTCGGGAACGCTTTTCCGACGCCGACCTCGACCGCGCTATCACGCGAGCGCTCACCGAGCTTTCGCGGGCGCTGCCTGACGTGCAGGAGGCAACGTTGCGTACCACCGCGGATAGCCGCCGCGTTGACCTCTCCGGTCTGGCCGGTCTGTGGGAGGTGGAGGCGGTGGAGTGGCCAACGGGAGCGCATCCGCGCCGGTGGCGGCGCTTCGAGCTGGCACCGGATAAGCAGAGCGTGACCTTGCTGGTCACTGCGCCGCCGTCGGCCGCGGAGGATGTCTTGGTGCAGTGGGCCAAGGGCCACACGATGGACGGTCTCGATGGCGCCACGAGTACCACCGTGCCGGAGGAATGCGACGAACTCCTGCTGCTCGGCGCTTATGGGTTCGCGGCGTGGGCCTATTCGACCCCGGCGGCCGACAACTTCCGCTACCAGGACGGGGCGCAGTTTGCCCAAGTTGACGACAGCATGATCGCGCCAGAATGGCGGGCGCGCGGCGAGCACGCGCTGACGACCTTCCGGGCGCGGCTCGCCGACTTGCAGCGCAGCCGGGTGGTGCAGGCGGCGTCCACCGTGGTGTGGAGCGAACCGCGCCCGGCGCCGCGGTGGCCCCGCACCGCTGCGGGCCGAGAGCCGTAGCGCGTAACGCAGCGTCCGCGTGGAGAGATTAAGGGCCGGTGGGACGGAATCATAAAGGGAGCAGCGAGCGATGCCGTTGGATAGTCGCAAAGTCGCACACATCGAGGCCAATCGGGCCAGGATCAGGGAGGGTCGCACCGAGACGGTGGTCTTGGTGAGCGGCACGGGGCCGGTGACGTATCAGGCTATCACCGACTGCCTCTGGCAGGACTTCGGCCAAGTGCCGGCGGGTGTTGCCAATCGCGCCGGTGCGGTCACTCGCAAACCGTGGGACGCCCTCTTGGTGCTGCCGGGTAGCACCAGCTTCCCGGCGCGGCTGATCCTGATTGCACGCACGGCCACGGCGACGGCAGCGGCGGTGCAGCGGGCAGAGCGGTACCGCGTGCTGGATCGCATTCGCATCGGCTTGGGTGTAGGCGCGACGGGGCCGGGCAATCGCTGGCAGGTCAAGCTGCGACGCCTGAAGTGAGGGCGGCAGCGGCGCGGGCGGGTGCGGATCGGCGGCAAAGGAGAGAGCGATGCCAGGAGCATTGCCGCTGGGCGGCGGCGACAGTGGCACCGAGCAAGGAGAGCTAGGCGTCGGCTTTGGCGCCACCGGGCGGGACTTGGCGGCGGAGCTGGACCGGCTGCGGGCCTACACGCTCAGTCTGGGAGAGATTCTGGAAGACCTGCGGGCGAAATACAACGCCCATACGCACGTGGAGAACACGGCGGCTCGGTATACCCGGAACGCGGATACGCAACCGCCGCCGGCCGACGCACGGAGTAGCGTGGCGGCAACCCCGGAGTAGCAGGCGTCTGATCGAGGGAGCACACAGCGCATGGCGACAATAGGCGTAGATTGCAACATTCGGTTGAGCAGCTTCAACGTCAATCTGGGTGAAGCGTTCGGGTTTTTCATCAAGCCGGACAGCTTCCGGACCTGGCTGCCGAAGGTGTGGTACACCGGCACAAACGTCAAGACGCCCATTCCAACGTCGCCGCTGGCGGCCGGCAAGCGGGTCTTCGAGTTCGTCGTCCTCTGCCGCGGTGGCCTGGTGGACGTACACGGCGTGCCCGTCGCGTACTCCGCTACCGACTACCACGACATGATCAGAGCCTATGCGGCCCGCGTCAACGAAGCCATGACGCTCGACGACCCGGAGGGGGACTCCTACACCGTGGCCATTGAGGAGATGGAGGATCGGTGGAGTCCGCTGGATGGGCAATTCCTGCTGGAATGGGAAACCCGCATCGTCGCCGTGGAGCAGTAGGCCCAGACCTACCCCCAACCCCCCTTCCTGACTGGGGTAGGTACGCTTCTCCATACGGGAATCATCCCCTGGCCCCCTCCCTAACCATCCCCCGGAGCAAGCTCCAGGGGAGGGAAGATACCGGCCCCCCGTCGGGACGGGGGGGCCATAGGGGGGCCTGCCCACCCCGCTCATCCTAGCCGCCTGCGCGCCGATACGGTATCCTACGGGATGCTGCACGTTCACTGCACTAGCTGCCTGGAGGGCCTTCCGTTGCAGCACGGAGGGCAAACGGGGGAAGTCCGGTGCAAAACCGGCGCTGTCCCGCAACTGTGAGGCGCGAGCGCCGACAACCGGCCGGAGGTTGTCGAGCGGTGCGCCAAGCCAGATTACCCGCCTCCGGGTTGTGCCAGACCTTCGAGAGAAAGGAGACGGCATCCCCATGATGAAGCTCCATCGAGAGGCACTCCCTCTCTCCACATGCCCGCCGCAGTGAATTCGTCCGCCGGGCGGATGCACTACCCACCAACGCTAGGCCGCACCGCCGACTCTGGGCGCCGGTACTGCTAACCGTCGCCGCCCGGTCACGTCCTAGCTTGGTCTCACTCCTCAGTCCCGGCCTCCTCTCCATACATATGGAGAGGAGGAGTCTGCCCTCACCCCGGCCCTCTCCCAGGGGGAGAGGGGTAGATTCCCGCTTTCGGGGGAATGACGGACGAGCAGGGGATGGTGAGTGAGGCGACGGGCACGGCGGACGGCCTGTGTATAGACAAACTCGTTGAACGAGGATCAACGATCACGAAACAGGCAAGGAGAGCACACCGAATGAACAAACGCTTCCGTCACATCGTAGCGATCATTTCGACGTTGTGGGCGCTGGTGCTGGCGTCCCTGGCAACGCCGCTGCTGGCACAGTCGGCGCCGGACTGGCCGGTTGCCGCCGGTCGCTTCTATACGCAGGCCAGCGGCGTCCCTGATCCACAGCTGGGCTTCGCCATCACCAACAGCGACGACGTGCCGCTCTGGGACGAATACCAACGTTGGGGCGGCCCGGACGCACTCGGCTACCCCATTACCAACCGCTTCCGGCAAGACGGCTTTTGGGTGCAGGCCACCGAGCAGTTCCTGTTGCAGTGGAACCCCCAGGCCAAGCGCGTGGACTTTGTCAACGTCATGGACCGGCTCTCGGACGAGGGCTACGACACGTTTCTGTTCCTAGCGCGGCAAGTCCCTGAGCCAGATACCTGGCCGGAAGAGGTCGGCCTGACCGCGTGGGAGATCGTCCAGAATCGCCTCAGCGTCCTGGCGGACAACCCGGACCTCAGCGCGGCGTATTGGTCCGGCCAGCCCAGTGCCTTGGTGGCGTTCGGCCTGCCGACGAGCCGCGCGGTGGACTACGGTAACGTTGTGGCCCTACGTACCCAGCGGGCCGTCCTCCAGCTATGGAAAGTCACGACGCCTTGGGCGCAGCAGGGCGAAGTAACCGTCAACTGGGGGAGCCAGTTGGCGCGTGAAGCCGGCGCTATCCCCGGCTACGCCGCACAACCATTGGACGATCAGGCCGCCCTCCTTCCCGCCCAGGCGCCGGCCACGGTGGAGGCCGGCACGTTTCCGCGGACCGTCGTGGATGCGACGGGTCAAGCGCATTACATCAGGGAGCGGCCCCAGCAGATCGTTTCACTGACCCTGGGCACCGACGAGATTCTGCTCTCGCTGGTGGACCGTGACCGTATTGCCGCGGTCACGTACCTGGCCGCGAACTCGATCTGGACCAACGTCGCCGAGCAGGCGCAGGGGGTGACGACGGTCAGCACGGACCCGGAGCAGATTGCCGCGCTCCAGCCGGACATCGTGTTTGCCGCGACCTATACGAATCCGGACAACGTCAAGCTGCTCAAGGACCTCGGGTATCGCGTGATTACCATGCAGCTCTTCGACTCGGTGGACCGGATCGAGGAAAACATCCGGTTTGTCGCCGAGGTGGTAGGCGAGGAGACGCGGGGCGAGGCGCTCGTCGCGCAGATGGAAGCACGCCTCCAGGAGGTCGAGGCGGCCGTGGCACGAGCCACGAGCAAGCCGCGGGTGCTGTTCTATAGCTCGTTCGGCACCACGGCGGGCGTCGGCTCCACCGGGGACGACATCATCGAGCGGGCCGGTGGGATCAACGTGGCGGCAGAGGCCGGGATTGGACCGTTCGGCAGTATCTCGCTGGAGAAGGTCGTCGAGCTTAATCCCGACGTCATCATCATGGACGAGTACATCCCGGACAACCAACCGCAATGGCGGGAGGAGTTCGTCGGCCATCCGGCGCTCGCCACGGTCAACGCGGTGAAGAACAAGCAGACCTACGTCATTCCGGCCAAGCACATGACGGCGGTATCGCAATTCATCGCCGAGGCCGTCTACGATATGGCGCAGGTGCTGCACCCTGACCTGGTGCGACACCTGTGATCTAGCCCAACTATGGTCCCCCCGCTACGCAGGGGGACGGGCGTTTCCCTCCCTTGGAGCGTGCTCCAAGGGAGGGCCAGGGAGGGGGTGCTGACAGGGGAGTTATTTGTCTGCATCAGGATTTTCGGGATGGAAGGATGAGCAGGATGGATTCCCGATTGCGCGGGAATGACGGGGGGCCTGGATTGCGGCCTGCGCCGCAATGACGAGCGATGGAACGCGATGAATCGCGCCCCTACACGGAATAGTGAGTAGATACCGATGGCAACGCAGGCGCTGGCAGCGGCCAGAACGGTATGGCGATTGCCTACCGACGTGCGTATTCCCCTGCCGGTGCGGCTGGCACTGGTGGTGGGGGCGCTCCTCGCCCTGCTGGCGTTGGCGTTGGTCGTGACCACGGCGCTGGGGGCGGTCGCCGTGCCGCTCGACGTCTCGGCCTCCGTCTTGCTGCGGCACGGCGGCATCGAGACCGGCGTGCCGACGACAGAGGCTCAGACACAGATCATCGGCCAGATTCGGCTGCCCCGCGTGGTGGTCGCCGGGCTGGTCGGCGCGGCGCTGGCTGCCGCTGGGACAGCGATGCAAGGACTGTTCCGCAATCCCCTGGCCGACCCCGGCATCATCGGCGTCTCCACCGGCGGGGCGCTCGGCGCAGTGCTGGCCATCTACCTCGGCCTCCACCAGCTGCACTATCTAGCGCTGCCCGGCCTGGCGTTCGCCGGGGCACTGGCCGTCGCGCTGCTTGTCTATGGCATCGCGGTGACGCGCGGCGTTGCGCCACTGGCGACGATGATCCTGGCCGGGGCGGCGATCAGCGCCTTCGTCTCGGCCATCATCTCGGCCATCCTCACGCTGCTGGCCGATGCCAACGCCCTGCGCGAGATCATCTTCTGGCTCACCGGCAGCCTGGCGGCTCGCAGCTGGACCCATGTGCAACTGATCGCGCCGCCCATCCTGGTGGGGATCGGCCTGCTGTGCGTCTTTGCCCGCGACCTCAATATCATGCTCCTCGGTGAAGACTCGGCCCGCAGCTTGGGCGTCAACGTTGTTCGCACGCGCCTGATCCTGCTCGGTCTGTCGTCGCTCGTGACCGCCGTCGGCGTGGCCGTGAGCGGCGTCATCGGGTTCGTCGGGCTGATTGTGCCCCACGTATTGCGCCTGATCGTGGGACCGGACCATCGGCTGCTGTTTCCGGCCAGTATCCTGGGGGGCGCCACTTTTCTGATCTGGGCCGATTTCGCGTCGCGGATGCTGTTCCGGCCCCAGGAGCTGCGCGTGAGCCTGGTCACGGCCTTTCTAGGGGCACCCTTCTTCCTGTTCCTGCTGTATCGCAACAAGCGACGGAGTACGACGCTATGACCATTCTGCCGCCGCTCCGCTCGCGCCCGGCCGCCCCCGCCGAACTGACCAACGGGTCGGCGGCTCCAAACGGTGCCGGGGGGGGCGCAGAGATCGCCGCGCACCAAGTTGCCTACGAGATCGAGGGCCAAGCGTTGGTGGAGGCGGTGGACTTCCGGGCCAGGCCCGGGGAGTTCGTCGGGCTGATCGGGCCGAACGGCGCCGGCAAGACGACCCTACTACGGACGCTCAGTAAGCTGGTGGCACCGAGTGCTGGCAAGGTCTACCTCGACCGCCAGGACTTGGCCCACCAGTCGGCGCGACGGATTGCCCAGCAAGTGGCGCTGGTGCCCCAGACGACGGTGCTGGACTTCGGGTTCACCTGCCTGGAAGTTGTGCTCATGGGGCGCAATCCCCACCTGGGCCGCTTCGAGGTCGAGACGCAGCGGGACCGGGCGCTGGCCCACGCGGCGATGGAGCGCACCGCGGTCGAGCCGTTCGCCACGCGGCTCATCACGGAACTATCCGGCGGCGAACGGCAGCGGGTGGTCGTGGCGCGTGCCCTGGCGCAGGAGCCGCGATTGCTGCTGCTGGACGAGCCGACCGCCAATCTGGATGTACATCATCAGCTCCAGCTATTGGGGCTGGTCCGTGACCTCGTGGACCAGGGACTGACGGCGGTAGGTGCTATCCACGACCTGACGCTGGCGGCGCGCTACTGCGACCGGCTGGTGCTGCTGCACGAGGGGAGAGTGCTCGCGGCCGGCACGGTTGCTGCGGTGCTGACACCGGACAACCTGGCGCGAGCCTTCGGCGTGCGTGCGGTCGTCGAGCGCGATAAGTGGCTGGGGACGCTGCGGGTCACGGTGCTAGGTGTGCTGGGTGAGGGGACAGCCCTCACCCCGGCCCTCTCCCACGGGGAGAGGGAGCAGCCGTCGGCGTCAGGTGATTAGGAGGAGTTATCCTCGCTCGCGCGGGCAAGCTCCTGCTCGAACTGCTCCCAGTCCAGGCTACCCAGCTGGTTAATCACGCACAGGAGATCGCCGGCCTCGATCACCGTCTGTGCTGCCGGGCAGTTGTCGGGCGCGCCGTTCTTGATAATGGACAGCGGGTTGACCTGCACCTGCAACCGCTCCGCCGTCAAGGCGCTGCGGATTTGCAGGTCACGCCAGGTCCAGCCGACGATCTGCCGGGGTTGCACGGTATCGAGGTGGGCGCCCTCGGTGTTGTGCATGAGGCGCTGGATGGCGGGCGCGCTATACGGGTCCTGGCATTCCTGGACGACAGCCAGGACCTCCAGTGTCTCCAGGACGGACGTGGAGCGCGAATCCGCGAACATCCACTCGTTCTCCGGGTCAACCAGCACGTAGATCACGCGGGTGTCCGCCGGCACAAAGCGCTCGACCAAGTCCACCACCGTCTTGGTTGTGGCATCCGAATCGGGCACCGAGAGATCAATCGGGAAAACAATCACCACTCGGTTGTTTTTCAGACCAGCGCGCTCATAGGTGTCTCTATCGAGAATGGAGCCGCGCACAAAATGGATGGACGGCAGGGCGGCGATGCTATCGGGTAGCTCCTCCAGTCGCCCGTCCACCACGCAGATACCAACGTCCTCCTCGACATGGCGTAGCTCCCGCACCAGCGCCATGAACCGCGCCAGACCGGGAAAATTGAACACGACGTAGCCGTCCCGATAAGGGTTGTTCATCAGGCCTATTCTCCTCTGCTGACGCTGGTCGGTACGATAGTCGAAGACGGCCGTAATCGTTGCGCCGACGAAGGCAATGCCAATCGTACCGAGCACCATCGTTGCCACCCGGCCCCAAGTCGACTCCGCCGGACGGCTGCCATAGCCCACCGTGGTATTGGCTTGCCACGCTTGCCAGACGGCCTCCTCCCAGGACACGTCTTCGAGATACTTGAAGGCGACCACGAACGCAATCGAGATCAGCAGCGCGAGCGCAACGCCGTACAGCAGCACGGTCAGGGGCCGGTGCTCGTTCACGAAGCGCCGGAGATGCAGAAAGCGCAGGAGGAAGGTCATGGCACGCGGCGCTCCCCACGCCAACTCTCGTAGCGATAATAGTCCAGCACGCGCGGCGCCATGAGGGTGCTGATGTCCGTATGCTCGCTTTCGAGCCGTCCCTTACCAAAGACGAGCGCCTGCCGCACGACCTCCGGGGTGAGGTAGCGGGTTGGTACCGGCAAAGCACGCAGCCCTGCGAGCCTCTCTCTGATCTCCATTTCGGGGGTATCATACCAGGCCAGAATCCACCCCCAATCGCCAAAGCTGGGTACGTTGTCGTGGTAGGGCAACGTTTGGAAGCCCGCGGCTTGGAGCGTGCGGTTGATGGCCAAGAACGACTCCTGCGCGTGGTACGGCGAGGTGGCTTGCAACGCGACCATGCCGCCCGGTGCCAGCACCCGGCGCACCTTCCGGTAGAACTCCCGGCTATAGAGCTTGGCCAACTCGATGGAGCTAGGGTCCGGCAGGTCAATGACCACCGCGTTCCAGACGCCGCGGACCTCGCCCAGGAAGCGGTCGGCGTCAATGGTGAAGACCTCGACGCGACCCACCGGCTCCGCCGACGCTGTACCGCGAGCGTATTGTTGCTGTGGCGTCTGGTGCAACTGGGCGCGTTCGCCGCTGGACAGGACGCCGGGCGAGGCTTGGGTGAACACCCGCGCATCTGCAAAGGCGTGCTCATTGAGCATGGTGAACACCGGATGGGTCGCCGCCACGCGGATGACCGCCGGGTCTATGTCCACCAGCGTCACCGTCTCGACCTGCGGGTACTTCAGTAGCTCGCGGAGCACCAGTCCGTCACCGCCGCCGAGCACGAGCACGCGGCGGCGATCCGGGACCAGAGACATGACCGGGTGGACCAGGTGCTCGTGGTAGATCGCCTCGTCCACGCTGGAGAATTGCAGATTGCCGTTGATGTAGAACCGATAATCGTTCGCCGGCCGGCTGTGCGTAAGGACCAGCTGCTGATACCGGGATAGCTCGGAAAAGACGACCGGATCGCGGTAGAAGCGCTGTTCGAGCAGGCGGCTCCAGCTCCGATTGTGCGTGTAGCCGTAAATCAGGGCGGCGATGGTGACGAGCACCGCCAGGATGGTCAGCCATCGCGCGGCGATGAGGCGGCGGGACAGGAAGTAGGCGAAGGTCACGCCGGCAATGGCGAAGTTCACGCCGGCGACGATGAAGCTGATCTCGGTAATCGGAAAGGTGCGAAGTAGCACGTAGGTCCAGATCAACGCGCCGACAAATGCGCCCACGTAGTCGAAGGCGTAGGTTGTGGCCAGGTTGGCGCCGAGGGTTTTGACGTACTGCTGATTGATCCGCAGCACCAGCGGAATCTCAAATCCGATCAGTAGGCCAATGGAGATGACGAAGAAGTATTGGATCAGCCGGAAGTGGGAGGGTAGGTAGCCGAACGACGCATAGATGGCGAGCGGCGCGAACCCGGCGAGCAGGGCCAGGCCGCACTCCACGAGGATGAACTTGTCGAGCAGCTGCCGGTCGCTCAGGTAGCGCTGGAGGTAGCCGGCCACCCCCATCATCAGGAGCATCAGCGCGATGATTATGCTGAACTGCTCGATGGAGTTGCCGAGAATGTAGGTGCTGACCGTGCTGAGGACATACTCGCTGACGAGCCCGGCGGCGCCGGTGAAGAACATGCAGGAGGCGAGCAGAATGGTCGGGAGGTGGGCGGACCAGCCGCCGGGCGGCGCTGCCGGAGTCTGTGTCATGCCGGCGCCTGCCTCGCTGCTGGACACGCCATACACCCCCTGTGGTCTCCCTGATATAGGGTAGGGTTTTTTTCCTGTGGAGCGGCGGACCTACCCCCTAGCCCCCTCCCTGCAGGGAGGGGGAATGGCGAGCCTCACCCCCTGCCCCCCTCTCCACCATGTGGAGAGGGGGTAGAGACTCGCGCTTTCGCGGGCATGACGGGGAGTGTCAACGGAACCTAAAGCACCGCGCTGATAATGATGGCAACGGCAATAATCATCCCTTCGGTGAGGGCAATCGCGGCCACGTTTCGGTCGCGCTCGATCTCGATCTGGAGCGTGGTGCGGGGGAGGAAGAGCCAGTCAATCACCTTACGGCAGGCCAACAGCAGGATGATGCCGGTGAGCGCGCTGATGGCAAACGAGACGAGATCGGCGGTCCAGCTCACAAAGGGGCCGGCAATGCTGGCGCTGAGGATTACCCCCTGCGCCGTCAGAATGCCGCCCACGGCCAGCCCGGCGGCCGCGTTGCCCTTCTCGATCTCCTCGGTGACGTGGAACGGGGTAATCCACTGGTACAGCTCATAGAGGATCAGCAGCACGGCCTGGCCCAGGACAAAGAAGACGATGGGGTTCCAGAGGTCGCCGCCCTCGCCGGTGAAGGAGCCGTAGAGAATCAAGCCGGCTGCGATATAGGCTCCGGCCTCGACTAGGCCCACCGCGACATTGCCCTGCGCCACCGCGTCGTCGTGGCCCACCTTCCGCACCATCAGCATGTCGCTGACGAGCCGGGCCACGTTGAGCAGTACCACCACGAGTACGCCGTCAATGGCAAACTCGATCAAGTCGTTGACGAATCCCAGGGAGGGGCCGGTGAGCGCCCCGCTCATCCCGATGGCGACGGCGAGATACAGGCCGGCGCGGCGCAGCCCGACGGCCAGGTTGCGCCGATCATCAAGCTCGTGGTCGGCGTCAAAGGGCGTGCGCCAGTCGTGCCAGAGCTTGAGCAGATACATAAAGACCAGGGCCACGATCACGAAGACCACGCTCTGCCACAAGGGGGCAACGCTCTCGATCAACTCATTCACGGTCATGGCTCTCCTCCATGTCGCTCCCGCTCGTTCGGCCAGCGCGCTGACCGGTCCCGGCACTTGGGCGTGGCGGGGTAGCGCGGCTACTTCCCGCCAATGCGTACCCCACCACCACGCGAGGTCGTGCTGGCGCTGCGGACCGAAAAGTTGCTGACGCGCGGCGGCGGGCGGACCGTCTGCGAGACCTGATTGTTCCACGACGAGCGCGTGCTGCTATTGATGGCGGCGGCGCCGGGTCGAGTCACGCCGCGCGCAGTGGTGGTGGTCCGGCTGCCGGTGCTGACCGCCGCGGCGCCCGGTCGGGTGACGCCTTTCGCGGAGATGGCTTTCGGCGTGGACTTGGTGCCGGCGGCGCCGGACGGCCCGTAGCGGGTGTATTGCCGCCCGGTGCCGGAGGTTGACGGGAGGTCCGCTCTTGATGTCACCGGGCCGCCGCCGCGGGGGGCGTCAATCACCGGCGGACGGGAATAACCGAAAGCGTAGGGCCGATCCATGAGCCAGAGCCAGAAGAAGGGGTTGTTCGTGATGCCGCCACCGCCGCCGATATAGCCACCGGGCGGCGCGGTGTCCCTGGAAACGTCGGCCGGGATGGGCGGTGGCGTGACCCCTTCCGGCAGCAGCACGACGCTGACCGTCTCGATCTCGTCCTTGGAGACATTGACCTCGCGTCCCTGGTTATCGAGCGGCTTGCCTTGTGCGAACGTCGGATCCTCGTAGACAAACAGCAGGCCGTAGCTGCCGGTGGGCACGTCGGCAAAGCGGTAGGTGCCGGTAGCGTCGGTCTCGGCCACGCAGTTGTCCGCGCGCGTGCCGCACTCGATGCGATTGCCGGCGATGAGCACGGCCGCTCCCGCCAGGGCCACCGGCTGCTCGGTCGTGCTGGGCATCCCCAGCACTTGGCCTTCGATGTCGCCGGTGGGATTGGCCGTATCGCGGCAGCTGACGAGCATGACGAGCAGCAAGAGCACGCCGGCGGCGACCATCCAGACCACCCAGGGCAGGCCCAAGGGGCCAGACTGATCCTGCCGGTCGTCATAGTCGCCGTAGTAGTCGTAGTCCTGGTCCATTGATCTCATCGGCTCTCTCCGACAGCTGTGCGGCAGGTAGCGGCGCGGGTCAGCACGATGGCGCCCTCGTTCGGATAGGAATGCACCGTCTCTACTATAACCGTTGCTTGCGGGGCAGTGAGACGCGCCGAGACGATGGTTTGCGGAGGATCGTCCAAGTGCGGCGTGGTCGGGAACTGATAGACCAGGCCCAGACCGTCTCCGGTTTTGACCTGCCGTTCCAGCCGGCGGAGCGCGGCGGCCCCGGCCGACCAGTCGGTAAGGGTGGCGGAGAAGGTGTAGCGCGTCCGGGCATCCGGTGTGAGCGCGACCGGCGTGGTGAGCGTGGCCACCGGGGCAGTATACAGCCGCCGCTGCCCGGCAGCGAGCGGCACGCACGCAAAGACCTCGTGCCACACACACGCGCCCGCGGCGTAGCGGATGACGTGACTACTGCCGATAATCGCGGCGGCGATCCGAATCTGCGCCCCAAACCGCTGCTCGGCACGGGCGAGGACCTGCAGATTGGCGTCCTCAAGCTCGCCCTCAACGAGGGTCAAGCGCAGCCGGCGCGCCGAGTCGTCCTGATAGACCGGCGCCGCCTGCCGGTCCGCAGCGAGCGCCGCACTGCCCATGTCGTCACTCCGGCTTTTGCCGGATTCCAGCCTACCATTTCCCGACTTATCACTCTTGACTGTAGCATGGAGAAATAGCACGCACCTGCATCAATAAGTGATTGCGTGTGAAATATCACCATACATCCACCTTCAGTAGCCAGCCAGGTGTGGGCAGGCATACTACCACTCCTCTCTAGCCAGACTAATTATACGCTCCCTGCGCTCCTCTGCTTCCTCGACTGACGTTGGATGCACTTCTCCACGAAATTCATATCTGAACTCTCTCTTATCCATATCAATCGCAATTTGCATTGCTTCTTTCAGCATGGCTAGTGCATCGTCCAGGATGTTTACCATCAGCTTATTTTCCGTTAGATTGTGGTGAAACTGAGGGCGGCCTAGTGTAAAGATGAACACTGAGTGTTCATACAGTTTGCGCGTAGGATGAACTATGTCAGAGAGGTGCCTGTACACGGTGCCATACCCCAACTGATCTGCTATCTTTGTTCTGGACTTTCCTGGACCTCTGTAGCTATAGTTGTGCATAGACTCAGACATTTTATCGTAACCCCTATCTCTGCATTCCTGAAAGACCAATAGATTTTCCAGAGCGGATCTGATAACGTCGGAATTCATGTCGAAGAGGTGTTCTTTTCCGAGTAGGTAATACGTGTCAATGCAGGACTCCATCCTCCTGACCAAAGCAGATACAAGCACATGAACTCTATGGTCGGGATCACCCTCACTGATTAGAGCTTCCTGGAATTTCAACTTAAAATCTTCTACTCTGGAAAACCATAAAGATATGCACTCGGAGCACAGTATAGGATGCCCTTGCTCTTTGGTCGGACTCTCGCAACGGGTGCATGGACGTTCTCTGTCACCACTGCTGCCGAAAGTTGGCATGTCAGCCTCCCATACACTCTCGCGCCTCAACAACAGCCCTAGCAGTATCGCCTAGGATGCTGCTGCGCCAAGCTCTAAGCATCTGGCTACTGGCGGTGATAGTTCTCCCATTTTCCTGGATTCCGGCCCACGCCGGAATGACGAACGGACGCCCTTGTACCGGAATGGCAGGCGGCGCAGCAGCCCCTCTCTATCGCTTGCGATGGGGCGGAGGCTGGGTGTGAGGTGTGCAGCCAGCCGCGCACCAGGTCAGCCTGCTCTTTCATAGAGCACCCGCCCTTCTCGCACCGCGGTAGTGACAAAGGCTTCGGGCACCATGCTCCATTCTCGTACCTCTGACGGCGTGTAGACCAGCACCTCCGCTTCCACGGGCAGATCGGCCAGTGCCGTGTAGAAGCGGCCGGCGCGCCGATAGCGCGGCTCGCGCGAGGGGAGGATGACCAGCAGATCGTAGTCACTCTCAGGGCGCTCCTTGCCCCGTGCTCGACTACCAAACAAGATGATCCGCTCCGGCCGGGAAACGGTCCGGATGCGATTTACCATCTCAGCCAGCAATTGTTCGGTCGTCGTCATGGCTCGCCCTCGTCACGCTCACCGACCAACCCAGCGGCGAAACCTACCTGCGGCGGCTACCGCTGGCGGAGGGGGGTGTCCTTGAACTGGCGGACGGTCTCGGTGATGGCGACCTCGACGGGTAGGCGCTCCATGGAGCTGGCGCCGATGAAGCCGACGGCGTCCGAGCGCTCCTGCACGTAGCGGGCATCGTCGGGGTTGGCAATCGGGCCGCCGTGTGATACCAGGATGACCTCGTTGTTGACGGACCAGGCGGCCTCGCCTATCTCCTGGACTCTGGCCGGGGCGTCTTCCAGCTTCATCGCCACGCCGCCCTCGCGCTCCAAGCCGATGGTGCCGCCCACCGTCAGGCCCATGTGCGCGATGATGCAATCGGCGCCGGCGCGGGCCATCTGCTCGCTCTCCTCCGGGGTGAAGACGTAGACGATGGTGAAGAAGCCGATATCGTGGGCAGTGCGGATCATCTCCACTTCCCGATAGAAGCCGAGATTGGTCGCCTCCAGCTCGGCGCGGAAACGCCCGTCAATCAGGCCGACCGTCGGGAAGTTGTTGATGCCGGAGAAGCCCAAGGCGTCGAGCTGCCGGAGGAAATGCGGCATTGGGCGGAGCGGATCGGTGCCGTTGACGCCGGCGATGACCGGCACATCGTTGACGATGGGCAAGACCTCGCGCTCGCCCATCTCATAAACGATTTGGTTGGCATCGCCAAAGGACAGCAGCCCGGAGAGGGAGCCGTGCCCGGCCATGCGGTAGCGCCCGGAGTTGTAGATGATGATGAGGTCGGCGCCGCCGGCCTCCGCGAACTTGGCCGAAATGCCGGTCCCGGCGCCGGCGCCCACGATAGGCTTGCCCTGCGCCGTCTGGGCGCGTAGCCGTTCGAGCACCTGCTCGCGCGTGTAACGCATGGTGTCCTCCTTCTGGCCCCCACCCTAGCCCTCCCCCGGAGCGAGTTCCAGGGGAGGGAACGTGCCATCCCCCTGCCACAGCGGGGGGACTACAGTGGGGCCGATCTCCTTACTATGTCCGGCGGAGCATCTTCAGCAGCGCGTCCGTTGTCGCTTGGGCGAAGGCCGGGTCGTTGATATTGACATCCAGCTCTTGGACGGGGATGTCGGGGCGGATGTGCCGCTTGATGGCGTCGAACAGCGCCCGATCCGCTTCCGGCCACCAGAAGGTCTGCGGTCCTTCGTCCGTCACGCTATCCACGATAGAGATACCTTGCAGCGGCAGGAACACCTCCACCGGCCCTCGCGCGGCGTTGGCCTTCTCGGCCACAATCCGGCCTAGCTCGGCGTTCTCTTCCACGGTCGTCCGCATCAGCGTCACTTCCGGGTTCCAGACATAGAACTTGCGCGTGGGATCGTCTTTGTACTGCGCCGGCACGGTCGCTTCGTTCCCGAAGTTGACCATGTCCAGGCAGCCCGGCGCAATCACCTGGGGAATACCGCGCTCACCGGCGGCATCGAGGCGCGTCGGGCCGGCGGAGAACACCCCACCACACAGCTGATCGGCCCATTCGGTCGTCGTCACGTCGTAGACGCCGGCGATAAAGCCGTCGCGGATGAGTCCCTCCATCGTCTGACCGCCGCTGCCGGTGGCGTGGAACACCAAGACCTCGTAGCCCTGCCGCTCGAGGACGGCGCGCGCGGTGTCTACTAGCTCGGTGGTGTTACCGAACATGCTCGCCGCCAGCAGCGGCTTCTCGGCAGCGTCGGCCTGGTGCGCGTGCTGCGCGGCCGCTTCGACGGCACCACAGACGGCACCGGCGGCGTTGGTCAACACGGCACGCGAGAGGCGGTTGAGGCCGGCGATGTCCACCACGGAATACAGCATGGCCACGTCTTTGGTGCCGACGTAGGGCGCAACGTTGCCTGAGGCGACGGTGGAGGCCAACACCTTCGGGACCCCGACGGGCAGCGCGCGCATCGCCGCCGATCCGACGGCGGTGCCCGCCGAGCCGCCCAGCCCGACGACGCCATCGAGCCGGCCAGCGGCCCGGAGCCGGGCGGCGATAACGGCGGCGCCGCGCGCCATCGCGGCAATCGCCTCGCCGCGATCAGCCCGGTCGCGCAGGGCCGCCAGCGAGGTGCCGCCCGCCTCCGCGACGGCGGCCGCGCCAACGTCGGGCGCAAGCCCCGGCTCGCCGACCACACCGGTATTGACCACGACCGCCCGGTGACCACGCGCGACGATGATGTCGCGCACGAGCCGGGCCTCGTCCGACTTGGTATCGAGCGCCGCGAACAGCGCAATACTATGTCCGGTGGCAGCAGGGGCGCTAGTTGCGTTCATGGCTCTCCGTTCGTCCTTTCGTGGCCGTCTCTCGCCAAGAGGCGCCGGTCCAGCATACTGCGCCGGGCCGCATCGCACAACCCAGTCAGTGGTCAGTGGCCTGTGACCAGTGGCCCGTTGGTTGAGTACTGGCCACAGGCTACTGACCACTACCTACCAACTGCCCGACGTCAACGATATAGAGCTGGCGGTGTCCCTCGTGGACCGAGTCGAAGCAAATCTGCGTGCCGTCGCGGTTCCAGCGCGGGTGAAGGTCGCAGCGGATTTCGCCGGTAATCTCCGGCGGCGAATAGAAGCGCCCAATATCCACTCGCCGGTCTGCTTGTAGGTCGTACAGGATGAGGGTGCGATACGGCTCGCGCACGGGATAGGTGTCGGTGAGCAGCCAGCGACCGTCCGGCGAGTAGCTACAGTGGCCGTCCTCGGTCAGGATACCCTCGCCGAGCACCGTAACTTGGTGGTCAACGCGGTCACGGAACACGAAATAGCGATCGCCAATGCCGCGATGAGATCCCCACGCCAGGATGTGGTCCGGGTCGCGCCAATCGAAGTGCGATACGCCGCCGTGCCAGGCGACAATCGCCACCTCGCTGCCATCGGGCCGGGCCGTCATCATGCGGTGGTGCCGGGGCGCATCAGGACTGGTCTGCCACCGGTGCAGGAACACGAACCGCTCGTCGTCGGGCGCGAACTGGAGGTGGTTGAAGCGGTGGACGGCACCAGCAAAGCTCGCGCGGCGCTCCAGGTTGGCTACCTGTGCGAGCGAGAGAATCAGGCGATGCTTGCCCGTTTCGACATCGAGCCAGTAGATGCCGTCGTCCTCCGGCTCCGGCACATCGCGCCAGGGGTCGGGCACACCAGGGTAACCGTAGCCGGGCCGCTGATGCTGCAAGCGAGCGAAGTTCAGCGTCACTGCCTGCCGGCCATCGCGGCTGAGGGCGTAGATCGGGCACGGCAGCGTCCGCACGACCGCCCCGGTCAGCGCGTCCCGCACCACGGCGACAAATCGAGCGCTACCCGGGGAGAGATCGTCCCAGCCGCGTACACTCGGCCGCTCCGGCTCTTCACCCGGCACCAGACGATCATTGTGGATGATGTACGGCGTCTCCGGCAGCGGGTGGCGGGCGGCGACGTGCCCGGTGGCGTGCGGCACGGAGAGCCAATGGAGCATCGTGCTCTGCTGCCAGCACCACGCGCGCGTGCGGCCGAGCGGCCGGAACCGGCCGTCTCCGGCGAGGTCAACGACGCCGACGGTGGCACTGTCAGCCGCAGTTGGTGGACGGTCAATGAAGTCCACCTCCAGGCAGAGCACGAAGCGACCGCTGCCATCCCAGCAGGTCTTGTCATAATACCCGAAGAAGTGATGCTTGGGGCCGTGCGTCACGGTCCGGACCGGGAAATCGGACTCGAACGACACCAGGTCTGACGGTACAGCGATCATCGGTTGTATGCACTCCTCACCAAATTAGCGGGCGGCAAGCATTGTGCCACCGCGCCGCCCGCCATTGGACGGGCCCATCATGGTGTATTGTGGCGCCGCAAGCAAGCCAGGGCAAGCCGGGGCACCACCTGCTACCATTAGGTTTCGCGTTGCGGCTAGCGGCGCAAAACGCCGTGGGCGGAGACAATAGCCGGAGCCCCGGCCTGTTCGCGTGGATCAGTTTGTGGAGCAGTGGAGCAGTGGAGATTGGAGCGGGCGACCTCAGAACCCAGTACGATCTGATCGTCGTAGGAACGGGCCCGGCCGGATTAACGTTGGCCCGTAAATACGAAGAGCTTACCGGCGACAAAGTGCTGGTCATAGAAAGTGGGCGGCGCTCGAAAGACAATAACGAGGCACAAAAGCTCTCTGAGGTAAGCGCCACGGGAGACTTGCCGTCAGCGTACTCTCTACTCCACAACCGGAGGATTTTTGGCGGCACATCTACCGTTTGGGGGGGCTTGTGTGCCGTGTTGGAGAAGCGATCATTCTTGAACAACGAATGGCCATTCTCATATGATGAGCTGTATGCCTACTACCCGGAGGCAGCCGAAATCCTGAGCGTGCAGGAGGAAGTACATACACGCCCGGAGATAGCCTTTCCTGGCAATGCCAATATTATCTATAAGCCCCTCTATTTCAGTCCACCGATACGATTCAACGAATCGTCTGAAAGTTGGGTGGACAGTAACACGAATACGGATGTGCTATTCAACCATTCTGTGATGCGCGTAAACATAAAGAGTTCTATTGCCGTAAGCGTGTTCGCGCGAGAGTCTTCACAGGAGGGAGAGACAACGACTCTCGTCGAGGTGTTTGGGAGCAGGATTGTGCTTGCCACCGGCGGCATTCAGAATGCCCGCCTGCTGAAGCTGTCTCTTTCTGGAGACAGCAAAGTTGTTGGATCCTATTTTTGTGAACATCAACACGCATTAAATATTGCCTCAATCATTCTGGACAGAGAGATGTTTGAGCAAGTGATGGACAAGGAAATTAGGAATTTTTATCACGTTATTTCTGGTCACGCTATTTCGTTATCTTCCGAGCTCTCTAATCGAAGATCACTAAAATCTGTACTGTTCACTTTTGAAGATGAAAGGGTACAGAGAAATAATCTTCTTGACCAGAATCGTAGCACTATTCTCGCAAAAGTGCATGTTATCGCAGAAATGTCTGCACTTTCGAGCAATAGAATCACTCTTTCCAATACGCGTAGGGATTTTCTCGGCCAACCAATCGCTCACATCAATTTCCAGTTCCTTCCTCAGGAAATTCATGCCGTTGCAGAACGTCTAAACGCCGAGTTGGTACGATCCGGACTCGGTCGCATGAGTATCTTGCCAAAGGAGCTTCTGCCTATTGGAGGGGGTCATATAATGGGAACCACGCGAATGGGAGACAACCCTGACACCTCCGTTACCGATGCACAGGGTCGGGTGCATGGGGTGGAGAATCTGTATGTGGCAGGGTCTTCCCTGTTTCCAGCCGCGGCTGCGGCCAACCCGACCCTGACGATTGTGGCCCTCGCACTTCGATTGGCCGACCAGTTGGCGAGGACCAAGTAAGTGAACCGGCGACTTTTGCTGAAGATGTGCAGTGGTCTCGGTGCATCGTTGGTTATTGGTAGTACGTGGGTTAACACACTCAGCAGGCTTTGGGGATTGGAAACCATATTCTATGCAAATCTCCCCGGAAATATCAGATCACTATACCAGCAAGATTTTGCTGCAGCATTCCCTGAGTGGTCACTAAGGCGGCTGTTGTCCGAACTTATACACCGAGAAATCTATAGCGGTGGAGTTTTTCATGTCGAGCAAGTTCGCCATGGCGCCATTCATGATCCGCTCGTGGAATTTGGAAACTTTCTATATACGGAATCCGAGCTTCTATTATATGCAACGATTGCACGGCTCGCGGTGATGCAGGTAGGAGTGATCGCGGTACATCCAGGAGTCGAAACCGGTGAATAGCCTTCTTGCCCTGCTGCGCCGGAGCCTGATCCACCTTCTAGCCTGGTGCATTGCCACGCGCCGCGGGCGGGTGATCCACCTGCTCTCCGTGCCCTGGCTGCTGCTCCTGGCGTGGCTTACCAGCGTCGCCTGGTTCTTGACCGACGACGCCTTCATCAGCTTCCGCTACGTCCGCAATCTGCTCGAAGGGCATGGTCTCGTCTTCAACCCCGGCGAGTACGTCGAAGGCT
>JAJDUF010000007.1 GCA_022826725.1 Chloroflexota bacterium | reverse complement strand
GAAAGCGGGCCATGCCTGAAGCACCCCCGGGGTGGGTCCCCCACCCCCGGTGCGAGGGCCGGGTCCGTGATTGGGGTGAAGTCGTAACAAGGTAGCCGTACCGGAAGGTGTGGCTGGATCACCTCCTTTCTACAGGGAGTGCTAACACGAGAGAGTGACGCATCAGTGCCACTCCGCTCGGTTCACCCCCAGGTCGATTGGAGGCTGGTCGTTTACGATCAGTTTCTGTTACCTGTCCTGTGGCCTGGCTACATTGCCAGGCGCAAGCCGGTGCTTCCTTTCACTCTTCAGTTGCTAACGACCATCCTCTCACTTGCACACGAATAACTCAAGAACAAGCAGGTCGGGTGATCGCACTACGTGTGAGGAAAGTCCGCACTCCCCAGAGCAGGGCAGGGGGTAACGCCCCTCCGCCGTGAGGCGAGGACCAGTGGCACAGAGACCATGACCCGGTGGCGTTACGGCGCCTACCGGGGGTGAAAAGCGCTAAACTCTGCCCGGAGCAAGCCCAAATAGGGACGTTCGCAGGTGGCTCGCCAAGTCCCAGGTAGGGCGCAAAGAGGACCAGGGCAACCTGCTCCCAAGATGGATGATCGCCTAAAACAGAATGCGGCTTACGGACCCGCTTGTTCGCTTCCGGTGCGGGGTGGAGCAGTGGTAGCTCGTCGGGCTCATAACCCGAAGGTCGTTGGTTCGAATCCAACCCCCGCTACCAACACGCACAGCACAAGACCGGCCTTATCCGGCAAAGGATAGGCCGGTCTTTTCTATACCCTGCACCCCCGCCCCGCCATCCCCGCGCACGCGGGAATCCAGCCCACTCTCCCCCTGGGAGCGGACCCTAACTGGGGTAAGTACAGGTTAAGCCGTAGGGGCGCAACATGTTGCGCCCGTCCCCGCGCCGTGTGGGGGGACCATAGAGCTCACAAGGGTAGTTTTTTTCCTGTGGAGCAGCAGACCGACCCTCGTCCCCCCGCCGCAGCGGGGGGACCATAGGGGGGCTACATGCCACGACCCGATTAAGTGAGCAACTTTCATCTAGGGAAGGGGCCGGGGGGTGAGGTCTGCCCCCCACCCGCCTGGTACGCTCTTCACACGCCCTAGTATCATAGGGGCCCGCACACGCGACTTTACCGAACGGAAAGGGTGCTGGTATGAGTTGGGAGTTTGAGCACGTCGCCGGACCGTATGGCTTCACCGAAGGGCCAGCCTGGGATGGCGAGGGCCTGCTGTTCACCGACATCCCGAGCAGCCGAATCATGCGCTACGTACCGGCCACCGGTGCCTGCACGGTGTTCCGCACCGGCACCAACCAGGCCAACGGCCTGATGCTCGACAAAGACGGACAACTCTACGCCTGCGAGGGCAGCATCAACCGTGTGACCGGCGCCGGCCGCGGCATCGTCCGTTACGAGCCGGACGGCGGCCGCACCGTGATCGGTGGCCGGTTCCGCGGCAGCCGGTTCAACAGCCCCAACGACCTCGCCATTGACGCCCAGGGACGCATCTGGTTCACCGACCCCCGCTACCACGACGACTACGACCCGATGGAGCTGGACCACGAATCCGTCTTCCGCCTCGACCCGCGGTACGACGGCACCTGGTCCATCCACCGCATGACCTACACCGCAACCAAGCCCAACGGCCTATTGATCGCCCCCGACCAACGCACGCTCTACGTCGCGCAGAGCGCCTACGGCGGCGACTCGCTCCGCCAGCTCCGCGCCTACCCCATCCTGGACGACGATACGCTCGGCGCGTTCCGCATCCTGCACGACTTCGGCCCCCACCGCGGCATTGACGGCATGTGCCTCGACACCGCCGGCAACATCGTCGCCACCGCCGGTTTCGAGCAGAGCGGCCCCGGCCCCATGATCTATGTCTTTGCCCCCTCCGGCCGCGTGATCGAAACCCACCCCGTCCCGGCAGACCGCCCCACCAACTGCACGTTCGGCGACAGCGACCTCCGCACGCTCTACGTCACCGCCGGCGGCTCCCTCTACCGCGCCCGCACCGACCGCCAAGGCCTCCTCCTCTACCCACCGCTCGACTGATGCTGCCTGGCCGGTCCATGCAACCACTTGCCGACCATGCGACCCAGTTCATGGCGGCGGCACTTCCGCATGTCGGCCGGCGGCAGCGATTTCAGGAACAGCCGGCCATAACGCTTGGTCAGCACCCGGCTGTCCAGGATCACCACCACGCCGCGGTCGGTCGTGCTGCGGATCAGCCGCCCAAACCCTTGCTTGAGCCGCAGCACCGCTTGCGGCACGGCATAGCCCATAAAGGCCCGGTCACCGTATTGCTCCTCGGAGCGGGCGGCGAAAATCGGGTCGGTCGGGACGGTGAACGGCAGCTTGACGATCACCAGGCACGTCAAGGCCTCGCCGAGCAAGTCCACCCCCTCCCAGAACGAGCTTGTGCCGAGCAGGACGGTGCGCGGGGTCGAGCGGAAGCGTTCGAGCAGCTGGGCGCGTGGCCCATCCACCCCCTGCGCCAAGATCGTCAAGTCGCGCAGTGCGGAACGCAAGGCCATGTACGCACCGCGCAGCGCGGCGTGCGAGGTGAAGAGTATGAGCGTCTGCCCCCCGGACGACCGGCAGATGTCCTGGAGCGCCGCGTGCAGCGCGTCGGCATAGGCCGGCGCAAACGGCGGCGGCAGATCGCCGGCCACGCACAATAGCGCCTGGCGCCGGAAGTCGAACGGCGACGCGACCGCCAGGCACGACGTATCGCGCTCTAATCCGAGCCGTTCCAACACGTAGTCAAAGCTGCCGCCCACCTGCAACGTCGCCGAGGTCATAATCACACAGTCGCAGGTGGCAAAGAGCGTCTGCCGCAGTAGCTCGCCCACGTCCAGCGGCGCCGACCGCAGCGTCACGCCGCGCCAGTCCGCCTCCAGCCAATAGATCATGCCCTCCTGTGGCGCGGCGATGGTCTCCTCCAGATTGGCGCGGGTATCGCCCACCTCGCGCTCGGCGCCCTGAATATCGCCGAGCTTCTCGTCAAGCTCCTCGCTCGCACCGCGGAAGTCGGCCAGGACGCCGTGCAGCCGGCTCATCGCCTGCCCCAAGTCCGCCAGCCCCTCGCCCAGCGCCACCCACGCTTCCTCCACGCGCTCCCAGGCTTCCGTCCGGCGGTTGCCCGGTGTCAGCCGCAGTTGGCGGTCCCCCGACCGCTGGACGTATTGACCTATCGCATCCCCATTGCCACGCCCGGACTCTCCAACCTCGCGGGCAAAGCTCTGCACCGCATCGAACAGGTTGCGGACCAGCGGCACGACCGCCTCGACGGCATCGTGCGCCGGCTGCGTGAACTCGGCGGCGCGCTCCCGCAGCGTCGGCCCCCCGGTCACCAGCAGCAGGGAGTGAATGTCACCGAACAGCCCCCCGTACCGCCCCTGCCCGATCTTCAGACTGAGCCGCTGCAACAGGCCGAGCAGCGCGTGTTGCTCCAGCCGCAGGCCAAGCTGATCGGTGGCTTCCTCCTCCAGGTGATGCGCCTCGTCAATGATGAGATCGTCATACGCCGGCAGCACCTGGTTCTCCAGCGCAATGTCGGCCAGCAGCAGCGCATGGTTGACGATGACGACGTGCGCCGCCTCGGCCTGCCGCCTGGCCCGCGCCAGGAAGCACACCCCCTGGCGGTGATAGCGACACAACTGCGGCGTGCAACTGTCCGCGTCCGCGGCGACCTGCGCCCACGCGCCCAGTTCCTCGTCTGCCAGCGCCAGTTCCTGCCGGTCGCCGGTGTGCGTCTCCCGCAGCCAGAACAGGATGCGCGTCCCAAAGAACAGCTCGTCTTTGCCGTGCGTCGCATCACGCAGGAAGGCCCGCCACCGCCGCAGGCACAGATAGTTGCTGCGCCCCTTGGCCACAGCCGCTCGGAACGGCTGCGGCAACGTCTGCTGGAGCAGCGGCACGTCCTTCTCGTGGAGCTGCATCTGGAGATTGATCGTATTCGTGGATACCACCACCCGCCGGCCATTGGCCACCGCATACAGCACCGCCGGCACAAGATACGCCAGCGACTTCCCGGTGCCCGTCCCCGCCTCCACGAGCAGGTGATCGCGCCGGTTCAGCGTGTCGGCCACCGCCTGCGCCATCTCCCGCTGCCCGGCGCGATCCTCATACTCGGAGAGCGCCGCCGCCAGGCGACCGCCAGGCCCAAGCACCGCCGCTACGTCGTCCGCGTCAACCTCCTCGATCCGACCGGCGGGCCGCAGCGGCTCCGGCGGCGCCATCATCTCGCCCAGGAAATCGGTCGGGTCCGCCTGCTCGCGCTGCGCCCCCTCGCCGTCTGGCGCTCCGTGCCCATCGAGCGCGTCACCGCCACCATCAGCAGTGAAGGCGCGTTGCAGCCCCCGGCGTAGCGCCGCCTGGAAGAAGTCCGCCTCCGCGGTATCCGTGCGCCCCAGCAGCCGCACCGCCTCTTCCAGCAGCCGCACGTCCAGCGTGTCGGCATGGCGCACCAGCGCCTGGTAGACCGCACCGGCTTCCTCGGCCGCCGCGCGGGCCTCGTCGGGCGGCGCGTCGGGCAGCCCGATGCCGAGCGCCGCACCGAGTCGCCGCCGCTCCCCGCGGCCAATCGTCGGGAAGAGAAGCGTGGCTACCGACCACAGGTCGAGCGGCAGCGCCGGTAGCGGCAGCATGGCGGCGCTCTCGGCCGTCTCGATATCCGCTACCAGCCAGACCATGCGATCTTGGCCAATGAAGAAGACTAGTGCATCCGCCGCGTCCGGTTCGACAGCCCGCCGCCGTCCCCGACGGGATGCCGGCGGCGGCCGCCACCACGTTGGCTCGTCAGCGTCGGCGGCGATACGCAGCGCCGCCACCGCACCAGGTTCCGCCAGCGCCGCGAGCATATCGGCGCGCCCAGGCGCTACACCGACGGCCACGACCGCCTCGCTCGTATCGAGCAGCGCCTCGGCCGGCGAATCAGGCGAATCAAGAGTGCCTGTCACGAGCGTTGCCTCTGGGTCGTCACCTGGCCTGCCATCGTTCTCCTGAGGCGCTACAGCGGCTCTAGTAGCTCCACCCGGTTGCCGAAAGGATCAGATACATAGCAGCGGCGGTATCCGGCAAGCTCACTATCGTCAACGACCGTATATCCCTGCGCGATCAGTTGCGCCCGCCGCTGGGGTAGATCGCCGATCTGGAACGCGACATGGGCCTTCTTTGCCGGTTGGAAGACCGGATCAACACCGAGATGCAACTGCTGGCCGCCCGCCTCAAACCACACTCCGCCGCGCTGGCGCAGGGCCGGCGGCTTCTCGACTTCCACGAGGCCGAGCAGCGCCCCGTAGAACCAGCGACCCTCTGCCTCGCCGCCGGCCGGTATCGCAATCTGGACATGGTGAATACGCGGAGCAGTCATCTCGGATACCCTCAGCCCCGCCACGCGGCGAGCAGATCGCGGGCCGCCGCCGCGGCGCGAGCGCGGTGGCTGATGGCATTCTTCTCCTCCGGGGATAGCTCCGCCATCGTGCAGCCATGCTCCGGCAGCCAGAACACCGGATCGTAGCCGAATCCGTGGCGGCCGCGCGGCTCCGTGGCGATCAACCCCTCCACCGTGCCCTCGACGCTCCCCAGCAGCGAGCCATCGGCGGCGGCCACCGCAATCACGCAGCGAAATCGCGCCGTGCGCTCGGCAGTCACAACCCCGCGTAGCCGCTCCAGCAGCAAAGCCATCCGGTCGGCGTCGGTGGCGTCCTCGCCGGCGTACCGCCGCGACCGCGTGCCCGGCAAGCCACCCAATGCATCCACCTCCAGCCCGGAATCGTCAGCCAACGCCGCCACGTCGGCTGCCCTCGCAAACGCCTGGGCCTTGAGTACGGCATTCTCGGTAAAGGTCCGTCCCGTCTCGTCCACGTCGAGCGTCAGCCCAAGGTCCTTAGGCACCTGGAGCATGAACGGCAAGCCGGCGAACAGTGCGCGATACTCCGTGAGCTTGTGGGCATTGTTCGAGGCCAGCAGCAACCGGCGTCCCAGCCGAGCAGTCGCAATCACACGCCGATTATAGCGCCTGTCATAGCGCCTCACCCCCTTGCACTGACAGGGGTAGGTACGGGTTCAGACGGAGGGGCACAACATTTTGCGCCCCTCCCCCCGCAGTGCGGGGGGACCATAGGAGGCAGCCCCGCAACCGTCATTCCCGCGAAAGTGGGAATTCAACCCCCTTTCCCCCTGGGAGAGGGCTGGGGTGAGGGCAGACTCCCCCTCTCCACATGGTGGAGCGGGGGCCGGGTGACAGGTCAAAGCCGCACCACACCTGGCCCTATCCGTGCGGCTTTGGCCTGTCAGGGGGTGAGGGCCGCCAGGCGCAAGGTCAGGCCGCCGGCAACCCCAATAGCCGCGCTGCGTTCCCACCCAGCACAGCCGCCGCCGCCTCTGGCGGGAGTCCGGCCTCGCGCACGTAGCGCAGCATACGCCGCTGGCTCAACAGCCGATAGTCGCTGCCAAAGAGCACCCGGCCGGGCGCGAGGTCGTGCAGTCGAGCAACCGCTGCGGGCCGGTAGAGGTAGGCCGCTGCCGCCGTATCGTAGTAGACCTGTTCCGTCAGGGCCGCAACCTCCGGCATCAACTCGTAGAACGCAAACCCGCCACCGCCATGCGCCAGGATCAGCGGCACATCCGCCGCGAGGCGCAGCAGACCGTAGAGCCGCTCCGGAGTCGTCCCCCCCTTACCCCGGTACGAGTGCCCGACCGGCTCGCTGGCATGAATCAGGATCGGCAGTTGAAGCGCCCGGCAGACTTCAAGCAGCGGCCCGACGTCAGCGAGGTCGTCAACGGTAAACGCCTGCCCGTCCGGGTATAGCTCGCCTACCCCCCGGCACCCCGCCGCCGCGCACCGTTCGACCTCGCGTGCCGCCGCCGCGCCGGCCCGCGGCTGCACCGTACAGAACGGCACAATCTTGCCCCCGGAGCTGCGTCCGGCCGCAATCAGAGCATCGTTCTGCTCGACACACAGAGCCTGATCGCGCCAACCGAAGCCCACCGCGACCGAAACATCCACCCCGCTGCGTGCCATCTCCCCCGTGAGATCATCGGCGGTAGCCAGCCGCGGCCGGGGACCGGGATTGAGCAACGCAAACCAGCCATCGCGCTCCCGGTAAGTCTCCGGCCTCGCAACGACCTCCGGCGAGAAGACGTGGGCATGGCTATCCACAATCACGGTTTAGCCTTCAGTCGCCGAACCGCCGGCGATGCCTCCTCGATCTGCCGCCGGGCATACGCGACGACGGCCCGCGCGTCCGTATGGGCAGTGGCAGCCCATTCCTCGTCGTAGAAGTCGGTTGGTGTACCGGCTGGGAAGGCATTGGGGTAACGCGCCGCAATGTAATGGTGATCCAGCCGGCGCGCCGCGGCGCGAAGCTCCGGGTCAACCGCCAGTCCACGGCACTCTACCTCATCCACGAGCGCCAGGACCGAATGACCCCACGGGTCTGAATTGATGAGATGGATGACGGCCTTGAGCGCCTTCTCGGCGGCCTGCTGGCTGTAGAACGCACACGGGTTGTACCGGCCGCTGGTCAACAGCACAGCGGCCGTGGCCACGTCAGCCTCGGCCTCGGCCAGCCAACGTCCGGCATCGTCGCGTTTCATCCCCTGCATCGTACACTGCTTCTACCCGGTCATGTGGGACCGCGGCTCGACGCCAAGCTGAAGGCTGGCCGGCGCGCTAGTCCAGCAGCCAGCCGCGCTGCCAGAGGTGTCTTACCCTGGTACCTACGATGGGTGAGAAATCCTGGGCTTAGCACACACGGCTAGACAGGCACGCGGGCGGAAAACGAGGCAACGAGCGCACGGTCCACCAGGTCTTGGCCTTGTGCGATAGGCTGTGACCGACCGGCGTCATCTTCGACGCCTAGTAGCAAGTCCAAGGCGGCGTCACGGCCCTGCTGTTGCACGATCACGGCCACCGCCTGTAAAGCCGCCGCTTCCGTCTCAAAGTCCGCGACGACGTTGCGGGACGATAGCGACCATAGTTCGTAGTTCATGACCTTAGTATAGCTATCTCACACCGGAATCACCGATACAACGCAGCGAAGCAGATAGGCTGAATCACCCCATAGTGTATGGTGACCACGACTCCGCCGCAGTGTGCGTTCGATCCTTAAGGAAGCCTGGTCTGGAATCTCGAGTTGAGCGATAAACGACCCCAGGAACGGGTAATCTTGCACCTTCCTCCGTGCTTGCTGCTCTGTGGCATACACCGAGATTCCATCCCAGAAATGACGATGAGTTCCGCTGCGTACTGGTCTCCCCTGGTCCTTGTCTGAAAGGAAATCCCCCAAGGTCGGCGGATTAGTCTGCACGATGCGATAGAACGTAGCCACGTTAAGTCTGCTCATCTGCCGTTGGTGCGCTAGTCCAGCAGCCAGCCGCGCTGCCACAGGAGCTCGTCCCCCAGCGCTCCTAGCTGTACCGCTTGCGGCGTGCCGGTGTGCTCCGGGTAGTACTCCAGGCGGGCACGCTGGAAGTATTGGACGGTGCGGATACGGCCGGACCGGTAGTGATCCGCTTCATGGCGCTCACCGGAGATCGGATACCCGAACATCGCAACGCCGCCGTGCGCCTCGAAGAACTTCAGGAACGCGAAGTGGACCCCGTGCCCGGTCTCAGGGAAGAAGCGCCGGTCCGGCCCCGATTCGAACGGCTCGCCGGACGGGAACGGCCGCTGGGACTGCGTAGCGAGCGTGCCGAGTGGCGCCAACTGCACCTCGCGCCCGGTCCCGGCGTGATCCGGGTGGTACTCGAAGCGCGCCCGCTGGAAGTACTGGACCGCGTACCCGCCCTCCGTCAGCTCCTCGGTGCGCGGATAACCAAACGTCTCCACGCCGCCGTGTATCTCGAAGAACCGCCGAAATGCGTAGCCCACGTTATGCCCCGTCTCCTCGAAGTAGCTAAAGGCCGGAGTGCGGTTGGGTGCAGCACGGTCCGTCGGACGGGAGCCGTCACCGAGCGCGATCTCCGCCCATACCGGATCACCAAACCGTTTGCCGTCCGGGGCTTGCAGCTGCCACGCGGAGCGGTTCGTGGTCAACACCTTTGGCGCAACCATCGCCACGCTAACTGCTACGTCATGCCCCGCCGGGACCGAATGTGGCAACCGCACACTCTTCACCGTGCCCCACTCCCCGCCACTGCGATAGGTCAGACGATACTCCTCGGACCACGTTTGCATACCAACATTGCGTAGTAGCCAGGTCTTTGTGAACGACTGGCCCGGCCGGAGAGGACTCCCATCGGGAATAGTGAGATCGCTCACAAAGAGCGCATCGTCCGCGCTCTGCATGTAGGCCACAATCCCGCGAGCGAGACCCTCCGCAAGCCGCTGGCGGAAGGTGGCTTGGGCGAGCAGACGCGCATCGCCCGCATTGGTCAGGAACCCCACTTCAACAAGTACCGCCGGCATCTGGGCAGCACCAATGGTCCAGAACGGTGCCGATTGGACTCCAAGATCGGGCTGCCCGGTAGCCGCGACCAGCTCCCGCTGCACGGCACGCGCGAACAGCCGGCTCTGCGCTACCAAGCGCGGGTTGCGATCTGCGATGATCGGGTATCCACGCTCAGTCCCGTAGAACGTCAGCGCGCCCGCCAGCCGTGGGTCCTCACTGGCGTCGGCATGGATGCTCACGAAGAGATCGGCCTCGGCGCGATTCGCAACGTCGGCACGGGCCTGTAGCTCGTCGTTCTCGTGGACGCGCGGCCCGAGCACGCTGCTGTCATCGTCGCGCGTCAAAATAACGCTCGCCCCTAGCTGTTCCAGGCGTGGCCGCAGCACCTCCGCAATCGCCAAGTTGATGGCCGCCTCGCGCAGGTCGTGATGCATCGCGCCCGGGTCGCGGCCCCCATGCCCCGGATCGAGGGCGATTTTCAGCCCCGCTAGCGGCTGGCCGCTCAACGGCGCCAGCGTGGGCAGCGCGCGGGGCATCGTGACCACAGCCAGCGCAGATCGCTGGAGACCGGCCACGGAGCGCCCAAAGCGCGCCTCCCACGTCGGCCGATCCAGCACGAAGCGTCCGTAGTTGCTGCCGGTGATCCCGAACAGCTCGACATCGCTGATAGCTTGAATGTGCAGCAGCTGCGGCTCCGACCAGTCGTTCTCCCACTTGACCAGATAGATCGGGTCCCCATCCTTGAGCAACCCAGCCGAAAGCCACGGATCGCCGCGGGTGAGCCTCCGGAGCTGCTCCGGCGTGACCTCGACGCGGCTCTCTATCCCCCAACGGACGTACTTGTCGGCCAAGGCCCGCGTATCGCCGGCCCAGTGCAGCACGCCCTGCCGATCAGCGATCCATAGATGCGGCGTGCCTCGGAGCGCAACGACCGTGCCGTGCGCGAACATGCCCTGCGCCTGCACCGCCGGAACCGGAGCCGCCCGGCCGATGAGCACACCGGCAACAACCACGACGATGAGCCATGTCCGCCCGTTCATCAAATGGAGACATCCTTCCACTGCGGCAAGCGTCGGCGCGAGCAGCAGGAGAGATCGTCGCCCAACGCGCCCGGACCGGACCAGCGGTGAGCGAGGGCCAACGCCTGCCTCAATCGAGACGATGCCGGCCAGTCGAGAGTTGCACGAGCGGCCGATTAGGTCGCCAGGCGACCGGCACTAAACTGCACGCCGCCTACCGATGCGCTACCCTGCATCCGAGATCAGCAATAGACAGGTAGCAACGATGACCGTATCGAACGATCAACAGGCCGACCGTCGCCCGGCCAGCACGACCCGCGCTACTCCGTCGCGGGCTACTACTCCCGCCGGCACTCAGGCCATTGCCCGCCTGCACCACAGCATCACGCGACTACACGGCATTGCCGTCGGGTTTTGGCTCCTTGCCGCTGCCGTGACGAGTGTGCTCATCCTCGCCGATGTGGGCTTGCCCACGTATGTGCCGGTCGTTAGCCTCATCATCGCCGTAATCCACGGCCTCTTTCTCGCACTCCACCGCTGGCTGGCCCACCGCGCCACGAGCAAAGCCGCCGCCGCGACACAGGATCAATCGCCACCAACATAGGGTGGAAATGGGCCAGCGGCGGGCTGTGCGGAACGAGCGGTCGGGAACAGCCGGTCGCAGAGCACACGCCCTCGGTCTCTTGACGGCATGTTGTCAGGCACATACACTGGAGCGTAGCCGATGCCGGTCGCAGCATTCGTCCTTAGGGTGGGCAACGCACGCCATCCGACGGAGTAGCCATGGCATCAGAAGAAGTCAACATAGACCGGGAGCTTATCAAGGCACAAGCCTCCGGTAAGTGGGAGAAGCGCGACTACCGCACCTTGCGCTACGTCGGTTACGAGGCTGTCGAGGCAACCATTGAGGCATCCGTATCGGCCGGCCGGTTTGTGTGGAGCTGGTCAGTCGTTACTAAAGATAAGGCGCTGCCCTTCGCCGGCCATGCTCCTACGCTCGATAAAGCCATCGAGGACGCCCAGTGGCACATCGAACAAGTCGCCTCCGTAGAGCAACAAGTTGACGTGATCTCCGGCCTTCCCTCCGATGTCCAAACAACGCCAGCAGACTCGCAGCCCGAAGCACCTCTGCACAAACCTGATCCGGCCGTTCCTGAACATTGGACCGGTAAGCCACTCAAAATCCACGTAAAGGCGTTCGCACCAGCATTCATTTTCGGGGTCTGTACAGCAATAGCCCAATCAGGGATAATGTCATTAGTGTCCTTCTTTCTCTCGTTCTTGTTTTGGCTTCCAGTAACCGTTTATGTCTACAAAAATAATAAGTTCAGTTGGCCCTTCTTTTGGGCGTTCTTTGTAGTCAGTGGAATTATCACTATAATTAGTATCTTCCTAGAGTGGCTTATTTTTGCCTTGATTATTCTTTGGATTCTCTTCCTGCTCTACGCGATTGGCAGCGAAGATTCTCCTGATTCTTCGCCTACACCTACCCCTACTAAACCTACACCACAACCACGTCGTCTACAAGGCGCCACCCAACAAAAAACCGGATACGAGCATGTGCCGAACGCCAACATCAATGTTTCTGTTGATGTTGACCGGCAGCCGAAAGATCATGGGGATAAGCAACTTTAGTATCTTTCCATCTCTAGTGTTGGCCTGAAGTACCGGTAGTTAGAAGCAGCCCGTACTCCAGGCTATCGGCGAGGGCCTGCCAGCTGGCCTGGATGATATTTGTGTGACTGCCCACCGTGCTCCACGTCTGGGGACCGTTCGTGCTCTCGATCAGCACCCGTACCGTCGCTGCCGTGCCGGAGCCGGCATCAACGACGCGCACTTTGTAGTCGGTGAGGCGGATAGCGGCTAGCTGGGGATAAAACGACAGCAGCGCCTTTCGCATCGCGTCGTCGAGCGCGTTGACTGGGCCGTTGCCGTGTCCGGCCGTGTGCTGTACCTCATCACCGACGCGGATTTTGACGGTCGCCTCGGCAATCACCTCTTCCCGCCGCCGGTGGGTCTCGACCACGATGAGAAAGTCCTCTAGCTCGAATGGCCGCCGATAGTCGGCCTGCCGCCGCCGCACGAGCAGGTCAAAGGACGCCTCGGCCCCCTCAAACTGATAGCCCTGGTGCTCTAGCTGTTTGACGCGCTCGACAATATCGCTCGTCTCCACGCCGTCGGTCAGCTCAACGCCTAGCTGGTCCAGCTTGGTTGCGATGGCCTTCCGGCCGCTCAGCTCCGAGATCAGAATGCGCATGTCGTTGCCGACCAGCGTCGGATCGCTATGCTGATAGCTCGTGCTGGACTTCATCATCCCGTCGGCGTGGTAGCCGGCCTTGTGGGCAAAGGCGCTGTGGCCGACGTAGGGCAAGTGCGGGTCCAGGGCGATGTTGGCCAGCTCCGCTACATACCGGGCGCTCTCCGTGAGCCACGCCAACTGCTCCTCCTCGACCACCGGCACACCCATCTTGAGCACCAGGTTGGGGATGATCGAGCACAAGTTGGCATTCCCACAGCGTTCCCCATAGCCGTTGATGGTGCCCTGGATATGGGTAGCGCCCGCACGCACGGCGGCCAGCGAGTTGGCCACCGCCAGCTCGGCGTCGTTGTGGGCATGAATACCGAACGTGCCGGCGTAGTCGGGCTGTACCGCGTCAATGGCTTGGCGCATCATCGCGGCGATGTCCTCACTGAGCATCCCGCCATTCGTGTCACACAACACGAGACACTCGGCACCCGCCTCGGCCGCCGTCCGGAGGCAGGCCCGCGCATATGCCGCGTTCTCCCGCCAGCCGTCGAAGAAGTGCTCCGCGTCGTAGAACACCCGCCGGCCATGGTCGCGCAGGAATCGGATCGAGTCCGCGATCATCGCCAAGTTCTCGTCGAGCGTCGTGCCCAACACGTCCTGCACGTGGCGCTCCGAGTTCTTGCAGACCAGCGTACAAACGGCCGCCTCCGTATCCAAAAGCGCCTGTAGATTGGGGTCGTCCTCGGCCCGGTTGGTCTTGTAGCGCGTGCTCCCGAAAGCCGTGACGGTCGCGTGCTGCCAGGTCATTGCGCGCGCGCGGACAAAGAACTCTTGGTCCCGCGGGTTGGAGCCGGGATACCCACCCTCGATGTAGTGGATACCGAGTTGATCGAGCCGCTGGGCGATCTTGAGCTTGTCTTCCAGCGAGAGCGTCAACCCCTCGCGCTGACAGCCGTCGCGCAGCGTCGTATCGTACAGCTCTACTTCATTGACCATAGAGCCATTATGCCTCTCCGCCATAGATCGCATCTTTCCAGCCATCAGGAACCCGGCCCTCTAGCTCTGGGAGTGGCGGCATGCGCCCCAACTCCTTGGCCGTGTGCAGCCATTCCTGCATGACGACCTCAAGGTTGGCGAGTGCTTCTTGGCGTGTCTGTCCATCTGCTGTACAGCCCGGCAGCGCCGGAACCTCAGCGATGAACGCCTCGTCCTGATTGCTCCAATAGATGACGACCTTATGTTTAGTCATATTTGCGCTTAAAGAAGAAACTAACCCAGTCGAGCATCGCTCACACTTCCGCACCCTGCGGCGTCGTGACCGGCAGGCTGGCCGAGCGGCGCTGCTCGTAAGTCGTGACCGCCGCTTCGTGTTGGAGGGTCAGGCCGATGTCGTCGAGGCCCTCCAGCAGGCAATGGCGCCGAAACGGGTCCACGTCGAACGAGGCAATGTCGCCCTCCTCCTCGTCGGAGATGACACCTCGCTCCAAGTCCACCGTCAGCCGGTAGCCGGGCCGCTCGGTCGCCCGCGCCATCAAGTCATTGACGATCCCTTCCGGCAGGATCACGGGCAGGATGCCGTTCTTGAAGCAGTTGCTATAGAAGATGTCGGCATACGACGGCGCGATGATGGCGCGAAACCCGTAGTCGTCCAAGGCCCAGGGCGCGTGCTCGCGTGACGAGCCGCTGCCAAAGTTGCGCCCGGCGAGCAGGATCGTCGCGTTCTCGTATCCCGGCCGGTTCAACTCGAAGTCCGGGTCCAGTGAGCCATCCGGGCGGAAGCGCCAGTCATTGAACAGGAACTGCCCAAAACCGGTCCGCTCGATCCGCTTGAGAAACTGCTTCGGAATGATCTGGTCCGTATCCACGTTGGGCCGATCCATGGGGACGACGACGCCGGTTTCACGCACGAATGGCTGCATAGCCGCTCACGCATCCTTTTCTAGCTGCTGTCACACCGCTCTGACCCGCCAGGCCGTACAGACTGAGTGGTCAGCTACTCCCACGCGCGAATATCCACGAAATGTCCGGCCGTAGCTGCCGCCGCGGCCATCTCCGGGCTGACCAGATGAGTCCGGCCGCCCTTGCCTTGGCGTCCCTCGAAGTTGCGGTTCGAGGTCGAGGCGCAGCGTTCGCCCGGCGCGAGAATATCGGGGTTCATGCCCAGGCACATCGAGCAGCCCGCATCGCGCCATTCGAAACCGGCCGCCTCGAAGATCGCGTCCAGCCCTTCCGCCTCCGCCTGCCACTTGACCACGCCGGAACCGGGCACCACCATCGCCCGCACCGCGTCATGCACTCGCCGCCCACGGACCATGCGCGCGGCCGCCCGCAAGTCCTCAAGGCGTGCGTTGGTGCAGGAGCCGATGAACACCCGGTCAACGGCGATGTCCTCGATAGCTGTGCCCGGCGTCAGCGCCATGTACTCCAGCGCACGCTCGGCGGCTCGCCGGTCGGCGTCGGCCGCAAACGACCCCGGATCAGGCACCTGCCCCGTCACCGGCACCACCATACCGGGGTTGGTCCCCCAGGTGACGTGCGGCGCCAAGTCGCCCGCATCGAGCCGCACCGTCTTGTCGTAGGTCGCCGCCGGATCGGTGGGCAGCGCGCGCCAGTGCGCCACGGCCTCGTGGAAGTCCCGGCCCTTTGGTGCATGGGGACGCCCGTCCAGATAGGCAAAGGTGGTATCGTCCGGTGCCACCATGCCGACCCGCCCCCCGGCCTCGATGGACATGTTGCAGATCGTCATCCGCGCCTCCATTGAGAGCGAGCGGATCGTCGAGCCGGTGTATTCGATGGCGTAGCCGGTCGCGCCGTCGGTGCCGATCTTGCCGATGGTGGCGAGGATCACGTCTTTCGCGGTGACTCCCAGCGGTAGCTCGCCCTCGGTACGCACCTCGAGGGTCTGCGGCCGGCTCTGCTGGAGGCACTGCGTTGCCAAGACGTGCTCCAGCTCGGAGGTGCCGATGCCGAATGCCAGATTCCCGAATGCGCCGTGCGTGGAGGTATGGCTGTCGCCGCAGACAATAGTCATGCCCGGCTGCGTCAGGCCCAGTTCCGGCCCGATGATGTGGACAATCCCCTGCCGGCGATCCTGCAGGTCATAGAGCGGAATGTCGAACTCGCGACAGTTCTCGCGCAGCGTCTCGACCTGCTGCGCCGAAATAGGGTCGCTAATCGGCAGGTGACGGTCGGCCGTCGGGACATTGTGGTCCAGCGTGGCCAACGTGAGGTCCGGACGACGCACGCGCCGCCCCGCCAGTCGCAGCCCCTCGAAGGCTTGCGCCGACGTCACCTCATGGACCAGATGCAGGTCTATGTACAGGATCGCCGGTTCGCCCGGTGCCTCGTGGACAACGTGACTGTCCCAGACCTTGGCAAACAGCGTGCGCGGTTCGGTACTCATGGCTCTATACGGCCACCGGCTGCTCGGCGGGCGGCCCCACCTCCACGTTCATCTGATTATGTAAACCAAGGGCGTCAACCGTCCCGTTGTGCTCGACTTCGTGGCGGGCCAGGACCTTATTCACCGCGTTGAGGTAGGCCGCCGCGCTCGCCACCACAATATCGGTGCTCGTCCCGCGACCGATAAACGTGTGCCCCTCCGACGCAATCCGCAAGGTCACTTCACCCTGCGCCTCGACCCCCGGCGTGATCGCCTGCAACGTGTACTCCGTAAGTCGCGCCTCCACGCCGGTGATCCGCGAGATAGCACGCACCACGGCGTCTACCGGCCCGTCGCCGATGGCGGCGTCTTCAAGTACCTCGTCTTCCGTGCGGAGCTGCACCGTCGCGGTCGGCACGCTGTCGTTCCCCGTCACCACCTGGACCCGCACGAGTTGGTACATCTCCGGTGTCCGGACCATGTGCTGGCTGACGATGGCCTCCAGATCGCCGTCGGAGACGTCCTTCTTCTTATCCGCCAGCTCCTTGAACGCCGCGAACACCAGCGCAAAGTCGTCATTGTCCAACTCGAAGCCTAGCTCCTCGAGCCGCGACCGGACCGCGTGCCGGCCGGAAGTCTTGCCCAAGACCAGCCGGCTATCGTTGCGACCGATGCTCTCCGGCGTCATGATCTCGTAGGTCGTGCGCTCCTTGAGCATCCCGTCCTGGTGCAGGCCGCTGGAGTGGGCAAACGCATTGGCTCCCACGATGGCCTTGTTCGGCTGCACGACGAAGCCCATATACTGGCTGACCATGCGGCTCGCCCGCCAGATTTGCTCGGTGTTGATGTTCGTCGTCGCCTGGTAGTAGTCCTGGCGCGTCCGCAGCGCCATCACAATCTCTTCGAGCGAGGCGTTGCCGGCCCGCTCACCGACCCCGTTGATCGTACACTCGATCTGCTCGGCCCCCTCGTTCACTGCCGCCAGCGAGAGTGCCGTCGCCATCCCCAGGTCGTTGTGGCAATGGACCGAGACGGCCACGTTCTCTACCCCCGGCACATGCTCCATCACGTAGCGCACCAGGTCGGCGAACTGCGGCGGCTGGTGATATCCCAGCGTATCGGGCACGTTGATGACCGTCGCGCCGGAGGCCACGGCGGCACTGAACACCTCGCACAGAAAGTCGGGATCGCTGCGGGTCGCGTCCATCGCGGAGAACTCCACGTCGGACAAGAACCGCTTACAGAAGGCCGTGGCATCGCGGGCAATCTCGATCACCTGCTGGCGCGACATGTGGAGCTGGTTTTGCAGATGGTTGTCCGACGTGGAGATCACGATATGCAGGCGTGGTGCTACGGCATCCTGCAACGCCCGGTAGGTCGTCTCGATCTGGTCTTCCTTGAACCCGGAGAGCGCCGCGATCTGGCATTCCCGCAGCTCGCGGGACATCATCTCCACCGCCCGAAAGTCACCCGGCGAGGTCGCCGGAAAGCCCGCCTCGATGATGTCCACGCCGAGCCGCTGTAGCTGGCGGCCCAATTCCATCTTCTCCGGGAGGGTGAGCGAGCCGCCGGCAGCCTGTTCGCCGTCGCGCAGCGTGGTATCGAAAATTCGTATCTGACGCATCCTCACCACTCCCTTCTCTCTGTTTCCACCCGCTCGCCGCCCGGCCAACGTCGGCAGTGGACCGTGCGGAACGTGTGCGCTATTTCGCCTCCAGGCCGTGCATCATGGCGCGCAACTCTTTGCCGACCTGCTCGATCGGGTGGGCCGCCTCGCGCTGGCGCGTCGCCAGGAACGATGACCGCCCGGCTTGGTTCTCCAGAATCCACTGGCTGGCAAACTTGCCCGTCTGGATGTCTTCCAGGACCCCGCGCATCTTCTCGCGCACGTGCTCATCAATCACCCGCGGGCCGGAGGTGTAATCGCCGTACTCCGCCGTATCGCTCACCGAGTAACGCATATAGCTCAAGCCACCCTGGTAGAACAGGTCCACGATCAGCTTCAGCTCGTGCAGCGTCTCGAAATAGGCCGACTCCGGCTGATAGCCGGCCTCGACCATCGTCTCGTAGGCCACCTTGATGAGCGCAGACACCCCGCCACAGAGCAGCACCTGCTCACCGAAGAGGTCCGTCTCGGTCTCTTCCTGAAAGGTCGTCTCCAGCACCCCGGCGCGCGTGGCCCCGATGCCCTTGGCGTAGGCCAGACCGTTCTCATGCGCCTGGCCGCTCGCATCCTGCCCCACCGCCAACAGCGCCGGCACACCGCCTCCTTCGACGTAGACCTCCCGCACGCGATGGCCCGGCCCCTTGGGCGCAACCATGCTCACGTCCACAAAGGGCGGCGGCACGACCTGGTTGTAGTGGATGTTGAAGCCATGCGCCCACATCAACGTCTGCCCCTCGCGCACGTGCGGCGCGACCTCCTCGCGGTAGAGGTCGCCCTGGATATGATCCGGCACCACGAACATCACGAAATCGGCGCTCTGCACCGCCTCGGCCACGTCGGCCACGTCGAGGCCCGCCTCCCGCGCCGCCGCGCGCGACCGGCTCCCCGTGTACAGCCCAACCACCACGTCTACGCCGCTCTCCTTCAGGTTGAGGCTGTGGGCATGACCCTGACTGCCATAACCCAGCACCGCGACGCGCTTGCCGGCCAGGCGCCCCAAATCCGCATCGCCGTCATAGTAAATCCGTGCCATTCCCGCTCTCCTTCATACCTACCCCCGCCTCCCGGCCCCACCATACTCCCCCTCTCCACATGGCGGAGAGGGGGCCGGGGGGTGAGGAGGGGCCGGGGGTTAGGTCAAACTCTTATCCCTACGCGCTCCCGTTGACGCCGATGGCGCCGGAGCCACGAGTCATGCTAATCCGGCCGGTCCGCACCATCTCCTTCAGGCCGAACGGCCGCAGCAGCCCGACGATGGAGTCGATCTTCTCGGACTCGCCCGTCACTTCGACCGTGAGCGAATCGCGGGCCAGGTCCACGATCCGCGCCCGAAAGATGTCCACGACCTGCGCGATCTCGGCGCGGGTGGACGCGCTGGCATTCACCTTAATCAAGGCCAGCTCGCGGTCCACGGTGCGGTCGGTGGTGACATCCGACACCTTGAGGACGTTGATCAGCTTGTAAAGCTGCTTCGTCACCTGGTCAACCTGGGTATCGGCAGCGTTGACCACAATCGTCATCCGCGACCGTTTGGGCGTATCGGTATGGCCGACCGTCAAGCTCTCGATGTTGAAGCCGCGCCGCGAGAAGAGATTCGCGACGCGCTGCAAGACTCCAGGCTGGTTCTCCACGAGGGCTACAAGTGTGTGCTGCATCTCCGTTTGCCTCCGTCGCGGGCTAGACCCCGCCACCACCGGAACCGCTCGCCACCATCTCCCGCATCTCGTCCACCGTGATCGCGTCCTCGTTGGCCTGCGCCGGGTCCTCCAGCGTCTCCTGGAGCGAGGCGCCGGGCGGCACCATCGGCCACACGTTTTCCTCGCGCTCGACCCGGAAATCAATCAACACCGGACCGTCAATCCGTCGCGCCCACTCGTAGGTAGGCATCACCTGATCGGTCGTCTCCACCACCCTGGCCGGGATGCCGTATGCCTCGGACAGCGTCACGAAGTCCGGGTTCTGCATCTCCACCGCCATGTAGCGCTTCTCCCAGAACAGCTCCTGCCACTGGCGCACCATGCCGAGGTAGCCGTTGTTGATGAGCGCAATGCGGATCGGCAGCCGCTCCTCCGCGATGACCGCCATCTCCTGCACCGTCATCTGGAAGCCACCATCACCGGTAACACACCACACTTCCTCATTGGGCCGCCCGGCCTGTACCCCGATAGCCGCCGGCAAGGCATAGCCCATCGGCCCCAGACCGCCGGAGGTGATGTGGGTATTGCGGCGGTCGAAGAAGTAGTGCTGCGCCGCCCACATCTGCGCCTGCCCCACGTCCGTCACCAGGATCGCTTCCCCGCCGGTCGCGTGGTAGAGCTGCCGCAGAATCCACGGCGTACTCATCTTCTCCGTGGACTCGGGCAGCGCCAGCGACGGGTGAGCAATCCGCAACTCTCTGAGCCGCTGCAGCCAGTCCGGGTGCTCTTTCGGCTCGACCTCTGCAAGCAGTTGGCCGAGCACCTCCTTGGCATCGCCCACAATCGGCACGGTCGCCTGCACGTTCTTGCCCAACTCGGCCGGGTCAATGTCAATGTGGATGATCTTGGCATACGGCGCGAAGGCATTCAGCCGCCCGGTCACGCGGTCGTCCATCCGCATACCCACCGCGACCATCACGTCGCACTCGCTGATCGCCATGTTGGCGTAGTAGGTGCCGTGCATCCCCGGGAAACCGAAGTGCAGCCGGTGCGTATCGGGAAACCCGGAAATACCGAGCAGCGTGGTAATGACCGGAATCTCCGTCTTCTCGGCAAACGCCAGCAATTCATCGTAGGCCTCGGCCAGAATGATGCCGTGACCGGCCAGGATGATCGGCTTTTTCGCTTGACCGATCAGGTTGGCGGCCTGCCGCACCTGCCGCACGTTCCCGCGCAGCGTCGGCTTGAAGCCCGGTAGCTCGATGCCGTCCGGCTCCACGTACTCCCCCTCGGCAGTCTGGATGTCCTTCGGGAAGTCTATGAGCACCGGTCCCGGCCGCCCGGTGCGCGCGACGTGAAAGGCCTCTTTGACGATCCGCGCGATGTCGCGCACGTCCATCAGTTGATAGTTGTGCTTCGTGACCGGCATCGTGATCCCGGTCGTGTCGGTCTCCTGGAAAGCGTCGCCGCCCATCATGTTGGTCGGCACCTGCCCGGTCAGACAGACGATGGGCACCGAGTCCATCAGCGCCGTCACAATGCCCGTCACCATATTCGTCGCGCCCGGTCCGGAGGTCGCCATCGCCACCCCTACCTCGCCGGTCGCCCGCGCATACCCATCGGCCATATGGGCCGCGCCCTGCTCATGCCGGCACAAGATATGGCGCAGATCGTAGTCACGCAGGAAGTTGTAAAAGGGCATAATGGCCCCTCCGGGCTGCCCGAATACGACCGAAACCCCCTCCCGCACCAACGCCTCGCAGAGGATTTGGGATCCATTCAGTTTCATCGTTCCTTCCCTCCTGTGTACCCGATGTGATCCGGCAAGCCGACCGGCTAACTATTTCTCGCAGACAACTCCGTCGCCGTCTCCATCACGAACTGACGGGACGAGGGCAGCCGGAAAGCCACGCCCCGTTCCTTTCGCACCCAGCACCCGCTCCACTCCGGCCCCTTCAGCCGCGTCACAACTTGTGAAGAAGGATGGCGTATATGTCGGTAGCGATTCCGCAGTCGGCTGCACCGTTGGCTCCTGAATCACGGTAACTTCAATCCGGTACTGCGGCGGGACCAGCTTCGACCCAGGCTTCACGTGACCGGCCTCGTTCATCGCCTTGTTGACCTGGACCTCTTGACCATCCTTCTCGACGTAGACGTAGGCCAGCAACCGCCCGAAGCCATCTCGACCATTACCCTCCGTGTAGTTGATCTCCAGACGAGCCATTCCCCCAACCAGCAATTCCTGATTGAACCGGCGGGCCTCGTCGTATCCCGGCTGGCCTCGTTCCGGCGTATCCACGTCCCGATACCGGACCCTTTCCTCAATCTCACGGTAGCGAACGACGATGGTATCACCGTCAATGACGCGCACAATAGGAACGATGTTCTCGTCCAGCGTTGGTGCCGCCTCAGGTGTTTGCGCCGCACCGCAGGAACCTAGCAGCAATGCCCCGACGACAACCGCCATGATGGCGACGAACCTACGGTGGCGAGCCACCAATCCCTCCTCGGCAATCACAGTCACTTTAGCGTCCCTGCCCCCCATTCCACAACACCGTTGCACAATACGGGACAGTCGCAGCGCAAAAAAAGTCTCCCACCCGAGGGGCGAGAGCTTACGGCGATTCCCGCGATACCACCCTACTGTTGATGCAGCGAGCGCACACGACCGCCCGGCACGACATCTGCGGTGTCCGCAGTACCGCCTTGAGAATCAGAAAACCCCCGTCCCGAGGACGAGGGCTGCGAATCGACGCTCCCGCGGTACCACCTCAGATTGTGTGCAGCCACGCGGCTTGCCACACCATCTCGTAACTCTTGTAACGGATGCCTTCCGGCTCGTCTGCTACTACGCTGCACCGCCTACGCGCCGGAGCACTTTCGTAGCAGCAACTCAGGGGCGAGTTCGAGGCACGACACTCCTCGTCACTTACACTCCCGCCAACTCACACCAACCGCTGGCTCTCTGAGGGAGGGCAAGTAGCCTCTACTACTCCCCGTCATCGCTTCATATTAAGTTTATAAACGGCCCCTGCGGAGCGCACTCCGCACCACCGCCAAGTATAGCCTCACCCAGCCACACTGTCAACGTGTGCGCCTGCACTGCGAGTTAGCGGCCATTGGATCCGCGCCGCGGTGACCCGCGGCCAGGGCGCTCATCATAGAAGCTCCTTGCTCGGTCGTCTTCCCAGCCGCAAGCATAGACAGTAATCACATCGTCTCCATTCCGACGCCGGATGCCGTAGGCCGAGTAGAAACCGTGGCAAACCTGGACATAGAGCACAACGGGAAGACGCTCCAAGCGAAGTTTCGTCCGCCCATCGGCATGAGGATCCTGCTGCAACAACTGCCAGCAAGCATGTAGCTGCGCTATTCCCTCTAGCGACAGACGGCTGCGAAATTCGTCGGCTGTCCTCTTAATCTCTAGGAGGTACACCCTACTGACACCCAAGGTTATTGAGCTTCAGGGTGTAGTCCGTCCCATCTGCCTCGTCCCGCAACGCTTTCTCGATGGCCGCCATGAATGGTTGGTTGGCATAGATTTTCTTCTTCACCGGGTCCGGTTCTTCGGCAGCCAAAGCGGTAAAGCAGGCGCCGGGCATGACACTCCGCGTGGCAAAGGCCGGGAATTGCTCGTAGACCGCCTGTGTCAGACCTTGAAAAGTCTGACTCTGTACCCACTGGACAACCCCGCAGCAGTAACGCACCGCGTCGCTGTGCAGTTCGGCAACAAGCGTTTGCGCCCGGCTGCTTCCCGCCGCGGTCAGCGAGAATTCCCGCTTCGTCCGCGAGTGAGGCCGAATAGCAACGAGGCCTTGGAGTTGCTGATATTCGGCATCGTGATAGACCGCCGCGGCGAACGGACCATAGTCACGAGGCTGGAATTCATAGAAGTCAGCCTCCGCCAGACCGGCGAGGCCTTGCCCAACCAGAAAGAGGGACTTCTGGAGTTGCAACGGCGACAACGTGTCTTCCTCGGCAGCAGCCAGCACCAGCAGCAGCCAGTCGTGACGTGTCATCGCCGCACCTCCTTACTATCTCTAATAAGTATACCGCGCTCTAAATTCAGAGATATAGCCTCACCCAGCCACACTGTCAACGTGACCATCGCCTACTGCGCGCCGACCGGCTCGCCGTTGCTGGCTGCCGCGGTGACCGAGGTATCGCGGGCCACGTGACTCACGTCCTTGATCCGTTCGATCCGCTGGATCAGACGCACCAGTTGATTCACGTCCGTGACCTCAACCGTGACAAAGAAGGTAGCCGCCCCGCTCTCGGTCGTCACCCGCAAGTCCACAATGTTGATCTTGTCCTCGGCCACAATCGTCGTCACGTCCCGCGCCAGCCCCGGACGATCCCCGGACTCTACGCGCAGGGTGATCGGATAGACCTGCTGGTGCGTTGCGCCCCACTCGACATCAATCAGCCGCTCGCGCTCTGCCGTTGACTGCACGTTCGGGCAATTGTGGCGATGCACGGTCAGGCCCCGCCCGCGCGTGATAAACCCCACAATCGAATCGCCGGGCACCGGATTGCAGCAGCGCGCGATGCGCGTGAAGAGATCACCTACCCCGGAGACGGTCACGCCGGCGGTGGGCGGACTGCTCGGCGTACCCAGGATTTGCGGCGTCTCGACTTCCGGCACTTGCAGGCCGAACTTGCTGACCACCTGATGCGGGCTGAGACCGCCATAGCCCACGACCGCGAACAGCGTCTCCACGCTGGCGACCCGCAGTTCCGAGGCAGCGGCCGCCAGTGCCTCCGGCTCGATGCTACTGAGTTCCGGCAGACCCAGCCGCTGCAACTCTTTTGCCACCAACTCCCGGCCACGCGCCGCGTTCTCCTCCCGCTGCTGCCGCTTGAACCACTGTCTGATCTTCGAGCGGGCGTGGGCCGTGCCCACGACGTTGAGCCAGTCTCGACTAGGACCGCGGTCAGGTCGGCCGGTCAAGATTTCGACAATGTCGCCATTCTGGAGTTGGTACTCCAAGGCCACCAGCCGTGAATTGACTCGCGCCCCCGCGTAACGGTGCCCTAGGTCGGTGTGGATGCGGTAGGCGAAGTCCAGTGGGATGGCCCCGGCCGGCATCTCCTTAATGTCGCCGCGCGGGGTGAAGACAAAAACCTGGTCCTGGAAAATGTCCGTCTTGAGCGCCTCCACGAAGTCCTCGGCGCCCACTTCCTCCTGCCACGCCATCAACTGCCGGAACCACGCCAGCTTCACATCGAATTCTTCGTTGATGTGCTGCCGCCCCTCTTTGTAGCGCCAGTGGGCCGCGATGCCGTACTCCGCGACTTGATGCATCTCATGCGTGCGGATTTGCACCTCTAGCGGCTGGCCTGCCGGACCGATCACGGCCGTGTGGAGCGACCGGTACATATTTGGCTTGGCCCGCGCGATGTAGTCGTCGAACTCGCCGGGGATCGGGGTCCACAACCGATGCACGGTCCCGAGAGTTGCGTAGCAATCCGCCTCCGAATCCACCAGCACCCGTACCGCGAGCAGGTCGTACACCTCCTCGAAAGGCACGTTCTTCCGCAGCATCTTGCGGTGGATGGAGTAGAGATGCTTTGGCCGGCCGCTCACCTTGGCCACCAGGTTCATGGCGGCCAGCTCATCGCTCAGGAGGGCGAGCGCGTGGTGGACGTAGCGTTCGCGCGTCTCGCGCCGCATCGCCAGCAGGCGCTTCAACTCCTGGTACCGCTCGTAATCCAGGTAGTAAAAGGCGCCGTCCTCCAGCCGCCACTTCAGTTCCCAGATACCGAGACGGTGGGCCAGCGGCGCGTAGATTTCGAGGGTTTCCTGCGCGATCCGCCGCCGCCGCTCAATGGAAAACGGCTCCAGTGTGCGGATGTTGTGGAGGCGGTCGCACAGCTTGACCAGCACTACCCGGATGTCCTGTGCCATGGCCAGGAACATCTTGCGGAGATTTTCGGCCTGCTCTTCCTCCAGCGTTTCCCAGGCAATCCGCGTCAGCTTGGTCACACCGTCAACGAGCAGCGTGATCTCCTTGCCAAACCGCGCCTCGATCTCGCCAAGTGTGAGCGCCGTGTCCTCGGGAACGTCATGGAGGAGACCAGCGGCGACGGTCGCGCAGTCTAGGCGCAGCTTCGCCAACTCCAGCGCAACGGCGAGCGGATGCTGGACAAACGGCTCACCCGACCGCCGGAATTGACCATCGTGCGCGACCGCGGCCATGTTGTAGGCCCGGCGCACGACCGCGGCCTCGTCTTCCGGAAGATAGCTCCTCAGTTCGGTGAGCAGATCGTCCAGCCGCAGCACACCTTCAGGCGTTTGCGCCCCGGCAGCCCCGTTGAGCGCGTGCTCGACCTCGACCGCTTCCTCAATGTGGATTGCCAACCAACTGCCTCCGTCCCCACACTCGCCAGCAGCACCCTACGGTGACCGGAACAATGACGGCACATCCCCACGTGACCGATTATATCAGGCGCTCCGAGCGCCAACGCCCCGGCCTGCTCCCCTTTCGCAGCCCGGAATAGCGGTAAACGAGCCGGTCAACGTCACTAACGCCCTTCCCTAGCACGCGCCGGAGGCCGCAAAGAGCACTCCAACGGCCTCATTCCTCAGTAGCAGCGGCAGTCGGGCCCTACTCACCGGCGGCCGGCAGCATCCGCCGACCACGCCAGAGGTAAAGCGTCGCCAAGGACCGGTACGGCCGCCAGCGCGCGCCGCGCCGCCGCACCGTGTCCTCGTCGGGCATGTCGGGCAATCGGTCGAGGCGCTGCACCGCCTTGCGAATCCCGAGGTCGCCGGCCGGCAAGATGTCCGACCGGCCGAGCGAAAACAGCAGATACAGCTCCGCCGTCCAGCGGCCGATGCCCTTGACGGTCGTCAGCTCCGCCACGGCCGCCTCGTCGCCGAGGCTCGTCAGTCGCTCCAGATCGAGCCGACCAGCGGCCACCCGCGCCGCCAGATCGAGGACGTAGCGCGCCTTGGCGCGGGAAAGTCCGGCTCGGTGCAGCTCCTCCGGCGTGCTGGCGAGGAAGTGTTGCGGCTCGAAGCCGTAGTCATCCGCCGCGCCGGCCGCCGCGGGTACCGCCAGATGATCTACCACCCGCGCCAGGATGGCGTCGGCCGCCTGCACGGAAATCTGTTGGCCCACAATGGCCGCTACCAAGGCGCTGAACCCCTGCTCTCGCTGCGGGATCGCGGTCAACGGCCCGACACCATCGAGCACGACACCCAGCGCCCGGTCTACGCGCCGAAGCTGCGCCACGCCGGCCCGGCGCACCACCGGATCGTGGAGATCGAGCGCGTGCGGAGCGGGAGGCATTCCCGGCTCCAACCTGTCGCGACGTTGCATCTCCACGTCTAGTACACCCTCGGTCTCCCAGCGCAATAACGTTGACTCATTTAATCACACCTGCGTATACTCAATCTTGCTGTGAGGTGCCCATCCCGGCCAAGTGGGTACCTAATCGGCTCCAATAGGAGCAGCGGTACCTGCTCTCGCGTGGACAATCGCCTCGGCATCGTGTACGCGCGTCTATGCAGTCGCGCGTTGATATTAGCACGCCGACTCCCTTCGCTCGCTCCCACCGCATGACCTCAGACGGACACCGGCACCTGAAAGCCAGGTCCTAAACGGGCATTCAGGAAGGGCAGCCCCCAGAAGGAGGCATCCGGACAATGCCGTTTCCTGACCCCCTGTCTGCGCCTATCACCAGGCAGTGGTCGGACCTCAAAGTGCCGGGCGAAGAGGTGCTCTTGTCGGCAACCTCGGATATCCGAGCAGACGGTACCTTTGGCGACCGCTGGCTGGTGGTGACGGATCAGCGGGTCGTCGTGCTCCCGGATCAGCGTGCGGAGCACGACGGCTTTCTCGCCGTGCCCATGAGCGCGATCTCCGCCGCCACCACATCTCAGCATGTCGGCGGCGGTCTGCTGGAGGTGGAGCGCGACGGCCTGGTCATTCCGGTCGTGGAGTTTTCCAACTCCTTAGCCCCCAAGTTCGCCGAGGTGGCTCGCGGTATTCAGCAAATCGCCGAGGGCAAGCCGCTCGCGATGACCGACGAGTTGCCCAAGGTACGCTGCGACACCTGCGGTCGTCTCTTGCCGGAAAAGAACGGCCTCTGCCCACGCTGCGTCAATAAGGGCGCAATGGTGGCACGGCTCGCCCGCTACGTGCGTCCCCATTGGCCGCTGGCAGCCGCCCTCGCCGTGTTGTTCGTCGCCAAGACGGGCATGAACCTCCTCCCGCCACTCATCACCAAGATCATCATTGACAGCGTACTACTGCCGCCTACTCCCGGCGCGGAGACAGGCTCGCGGCACGGCGATATCGGCTTTCTGGCGCTCCTGGTGCTCGGAATGGTCGCCGCCGGCCTGGCTAGCAACGGCCTGCAAGCCACCACCGGCTGGGTATCCGGCGCGCTCGGTTCGCGCATTATCGCGGCTGTACGTAGTCAGGTCTATCGCCGGCTGGAGCGCCTGTCGCTCTCGTTTCACAGCAAGCGCGAGCAGGGCGTCTTAATGTCGGTGGTCATGGACGACACCATGAGTCTGAACTTCTTCATGATTGAGGGGGTGCCATATCTCGTCACCAACACCCTCATGCTGACCGGAATCGTCGTTGTGCTGTTGTTCCTGAACTGGCAGCTCACACTATTCATCCTGCTTCCTGCGCCGTTAGTGGCCCTCGGTGGCGGCGCCATCTGGCGGCGCTTTCGCGGCATGTATCGCCGCCTCTTCCTGAGCCGCGGCATACTCAACGCCCATCTCACCGAGTCGCTGGCCGGTATCCGGGTTGTCAAGGCCTTTGCCCAAGAAGAGGCTGAAATCGGCCGCTTCGACCGGCACAACGATGATCTGACCGGCCGCACCATCACCGCCGCGCGCGCCTGGTCTACCTCGTCTTCCGGGCTGAACTTCCTCACCGGCGCCGGCGTATATTTGCTCTGGTTTGCCGGCGGCGTCGCGGTGGTCGGCGGCGACCTGACCCTCGGCGAGTTGACCTGGTTTCTCGGCTACCTCTGGCTCATCTACGGCCCCCTCCAGTGGGCCACCCAAGTCTACAACTGGTTCTCGCAGGCTGCCGCCGGCGCCGAGCGCGTGTTCGAGATCATTGACCAGGAGTCCGAACCGTATCACGCCCCCGGCGCCCTGGCCCTGGCACCTATCGAGGGCGCCGTCGAGTTCCGCGACGTGACCTTCGGCTACGACCCCAGCAAACCGGTCTTGAAAGACATCTCGGTCTCTATCGAGCCGGGGGAGATGATCGGCTTAGTCGGTAAGTCGGGCGTCGGGAAGACGACCTTTACCAACCTGATCTGCCGCTTCTACAATCCTGACCACGGAACGATCCTCATTGACGGTCACGATATCCTGAAACTCGACCTGGAAACGTTGCGTAACCAGATTGGGATTGTCCTCCAAGATCAGTTCCTGTTCAACGGTACCATCGCCGACAACATCCGGTACGCGAAACCCGAGGCCGGCCCGCACGAGATCATCGCGGCAGCCCGCGCAGCCAACGCCCACGAGTTCATCGTCGCTCGGCCCGATGGCTACGATACCCGCGTCGGTGAACGAGGTGGCAAGCTTTCCGGTGGCGAGAAACAGCGCATCGCCATCGCGCGCGCCATCCTGCGCGATCCGCGCGTCCTTATTCTCGATGAAGCGACCTCGAACGTAGACACCGAGACGGAGCACCAGATTCAGGAAGCCCTGGCCCGCCTCACCAAGGGGCGCACGACCTTTGCCATTGCCCACCGCCTCTCCACGCTGCGTAATGCCGACCGCCTCATCGTCTTCGAGGACGGCAAGGTCACGGAGATCGGCACCCACGACGAGCTATTGGCGCAGCGAGGTATTTACTATAAGCTCGTACAGATGCAGCAGGAGATTTCTCGCATCAGGGCAGTCGAGGGCTAACCGGGAACCGGTGCCCCTCACTCCGCCCTCCTCCACAAGTAGCGAGGAAGTCCGCCGCCCGCCCGACAACCTCAACCGGCACACCGCGGCCAGCGATTTTGACGTGGCAGAGGCACAAACCGGTCGCCTTTCCTCTCGAATATCCTACAATCACAGCCCGGCACGTACCCTATACTACCGTCGGAAAGGAGCCACTATGATCAACAACCGGATCATCGAGCGCGTCAGCCGAGGCGAGCAGGCCCTCGGACTGGGCCTGAGCCAGCCCTCCGGCGAGCTTGTCGAGCTTGCCGGCCGCATGGGTCTCGACTTTGTCAGTTTCGACGGCCAGCACTCGCCCTACCCGCCCGACGTCATCGAAGATATGTGCCGCATCGCCAGCGGCTTCAACCTCACCGTTACCTCGCGCATCGCCGATGGCGAGGAAAGCACCATCCTGAGCTACTTGGATCGAGGTGTCCAAGGCCTTGTCATCCCCAACCTGCAAACCCGTGCGGAAGCCGAGACCTGGATCAAGTACAGCTTCTACGCGCCCCAAGGGCTACGCAGCGCCGCCAGCTTTCGCGTGAGCATGTTCCAAACGCAGCAAAGCCGCCCGCAACTCTACGCCCAGATCAACGCCGCGACGCTCATCGTCCCCCAGATCGAGAGCATCACCGCGGTAGAGAACCTGGACGAGATTCTCAGCGTCGAGGGGATTCACTATTTCGCCGGCGGCCTCCAGGACATGGCCCAGTCGCTCGGACTGCCCGGCCAGCCGAATCATCCCCAAGTCCAGGAGGCATACGCCCGCGCCACCGAGAAGATTCACGCCGCCGGCAAGCACTGGCTCGACGAAGTCACCGAGAGCCTCAACCTCTTCATGCACACGCGGGCCGGGATTGGCGACCTACTCAGGAAACACGGGCGCGAGCCACAGATCAGCTACGGCTAAGGTCTACCGACGGAGCGCAGAACCGGCTACACGAAGCTGCATCCATCAGGTACTCTTTGAGCGCAGACGCCGAACATAGGTATCTTCTCCGGGACTGACGGTGGGCGGCGGGAGTGCCGCCGTTGCCACAACACGAGTGTATCCACTGTGTTGCACTCCGTAGACGAGGGGGATTGAGGCATGAGCACGCAGACTGCACCTGGTCACGATGACGTCCGCTACGAGCCGGATGAGCAGCCGGCACACATCCTATCCGTCGGCCTCGGCTTCCAAGCCGCCATGCTCACCCTGGCCGGGATCGTGCTCACTCCCGCCATTGTGATCCGCGTGGCAGGTCAGGGCGAGGACTACTTGAATTGGGCCGTCTTCGCCGCGCTCGTCATCAGCGGTCTGAGCACGATCCTCCAGGCCGTTCGGGTGGGGCGCTTTGGCGCCGGGCACATCCTCATCATGGGCACCTCCGGCGCGTTCATTGCGGTTAGCGTCGCAGCCCTCGTGGAAGGTGGGCCAGGACTGCTCGCCATCCTCGTCATCATCTCGGCGGTGTTCCAGTTCGCGCTGGCCGCCAGACTCTCCTTCCTCCGGCGCCTCATCACACCCGTCGTCGCTGGGACGGTCATCGCGCTCATCGCCGCGACCGTCATGCCCATCCTCTTCGACATGCTGACCACCGTCCCCCGCGGCACTCCGGCGGCAGCCGCCCCAGCCAGCGCGGCGGCAACCCTGCTGGTCTCAGCGGCGCTCGCCCTCCGCGCCTCCGGGATCTGGCGGCTGTGGGCACCGATCATCGGGATCGCCGTCGGCTATGCGGTTGCCGTGTGGCTCGGCCTTGCCGACTTCTCGGCAGTGGTCGCGGCGGGCTGGATCGGTATCCCCGACCCAAGCGCCTGGCCCGGGCTGGACCTGAGTTTTGATCGCGGCTTCTGGGTGCTGTTGCCCGCATTTGCCTTCGTGACCCTCGTCGGTGCCATCGAGACGATCGGTGACAGCGTCGCTATTCAGCGAGTCTCCCGGCGCAATCCCCAGGCCACCGACTACCGCACGGTCCAAGGCGCCGTCAACGCTGACGGCGTCGGCAACCTGCTCTCCGGTATCGCCGGCACGGTACCGAACACGACCTATTCGTCGAGCGTTCCCTTCGTCGAGCTGACCGGGGTCGGTGCTCGCAGCGTCGGCGTAGTCATCGGGGTTGTCTTCCTCGCGCTGGCCTTCCTCCCCAAGGTCACGGCCTTTCTGCTCACCATTCCCAATCCCGTCGTCGCCGCCTACGCGATCTTGTTCATCGGGCTGCTGTTCGTACAAGGCATGAAGATTGCCCTCCAAGACGGAGTTGATTACCGCAAGGCCACGATCATCGGCCTAGCGTTCTGGATCGGCACCGGCTTTCAGAATCAGGCCATCTTCGCGGACCAGCTCGGCTTTGAGCTGGGTACATTGCTCGGCAACGGCATGACCGCCGGCAGCATCGTGGCCCTCGTGCTCACTCTGTTCGTGGAGTTGACCAGTGCGCGGCGCCGGCGCCTCAAGACCGACCTGGACATGGCTTCCCTGCCCCAGATAGACGAGTTTCTCCGCGAGTTCGCCAGCAAGAGCGGCTGGGACGAAGCGGCGACGCAGCGACTCGCCTTGGTCGGTGAGGAGACCCTCACGAACTTGCTCAGCCAGGATGACGACGAGGACACTGCACCACGGCGCCTGCATATCGTCGCGCGCCGCGACCGTGGTGTAGCAGAGCTGGAGTTCCTGGCCGCCTCCGACGAAGAAAACATCGAAGACCACTTGGCGCACTTGACCGAGCAACGGCCCGAGATCACGGACGACGAACGCCAAATCTCGTTCCGCCTGCTACAGCACTACGCCTCGTCCGTGCGGCACCAGAAGTATCACGACCTCGACATCGTGACAGTGCATGTCTCGAACGTGAGTTAGCATCGCAGCCCTGGGCGGTGAACGGACCGGCGGTGAGCCGTTCGCAGCGAAGATACAACGACTCACCGCACCGGGACAGCAGCAAGCCACGGCACGCTAGCTGGCCATGGCGATTGTGACCAATCCGGCAATAGGTTATCTTACGAACGAGGTGTACTCGTAATGATTCCGGTGATTGCGGAGCGTGTCGGCGCGCTAGGACAGGTCTGCCGCCGCTATCATGTCCGGCGGCTCGACCTGTTCGGCTCGGCCGCAACCGGCCGGTACCGACCGGAGCACAGCGACCTCGACTTCATAGTCACCTTCCGGCCACTACCAGCCGGCACATATGTTGACACCTACTTCGGCCTGCGGGAAGCGCTGGAACGGCTTTTCGGCCAGACAGTGGACTTGGTAGTCAGTTCAGCTATCAAGAATCCCTATTTCCGGCGCTCGGTCGAGGCGACTAGGACATCACTTTATGAGGCTCGAGACACGCCTCGACGCGGATCGTACGCAATAAGCGGCGATTACCACGCTGCCTACAGCCTCGGCGGTTAGCGCAACCCGCTTGCCATGTATACCCGTTTACGCCGCAACCCGATACGAGCCGTAGGTGTCCTGGCTCTCACCCTGCTCATGGCATTCGGCTGTGGTGAAGAGCGTCCGCAACAGTACCAGACTACTGCATCGAACGATACCGTGCCGGTCCCGGTGACAAGACCGGACCTGTCCGAAGCGGCTCTCGCCGGCGAAGTGCTCTTCAACGCCAACTGCTCGCTCTGCCACGGGGCCAATGCTGCCGGCACGCACCAAGGCCCACCCCTAATCCACAAAATCTATGAGCCAGGCCATCATTCGGACTTCAGCTTCCGCAACGCAGTCCGTCGCGGCGTGCAGCAACACCACTGGCAGTTCGGCGATATGCCGCCCGTTACCACGGTATCAACCGATGAAGTAGCGCAGATAACCTGCTACATACGGGAGATGCAGCGCGCCAACGGCATCTTTGAGGGTGATGCTCTTGGAACGCAGTGCTGATCCGAGCAGTCTGCGGTGCGGATGAGCGGTGGCTTGCAACGAGAGATATGCCGAGATACCGTCTCCCTCGCATAACTTCGCAATGGCGCCAGCGCTATTCCTTCTAGGTCTACTCTTCACCTGACTCGAACCGGATGCGGGAGTGGCTGATTGAAGAGATACCCCTTCTCGTTGAAGGGGATCTCAGGCGGCTGCGTGTTGCCCGCCGCGTCGGTGGCACGAGTCATCACGGTGTACTCGCCCGGCTGCGCGTCCCACTCGAGCTCGAACACCGCCCATGAGTACTGCACCTGCGGTCCTCGCACCGTCGCATCCCGCCAGGTTTGTCCGGAATCGAGGCTCCACTCCACCTTCCGCACCTGCCCGGCCGGCGAGTGTGCATAGCCACGGAGACGGTGCAAGCCGGCCCGTAGCTCGGCCGGCCAAGGCAGCGCCAGCGCGCTCTTTATCACCTGGGTAGTGACCACTTGGCCCAACGCCTCACCTTCCGGCGGATAGTCGTCACCGATGAGCACATACGACGTGGTGGTGTTGCGCGTCCACAGACGCTCCGCCGAGACTTCGATCCGTCCCAGCCACTTGACGCTGCTACTCCCCACCCACCCGGGCACCAGCGCCCGCAGCGGGAAGCCGTGGTCCTTGGGCAAAGCGCCACCATTGAGCGCGTAGGCCAGCAGCGTATCCGGGTGCAGCGCCTTTTCCACCGGCAAGACGCGGCGAAAGCCGCCCTCCGGGGAATCGCTATCCAGCCCGATCAGTAGCACGCTCACCGCCCGCTCGGTGATTCCGGCCAGCCTGAGCACCTCCCCCAGCGCAACACCGCCCCACTCGCCGTTGCTCACGCCCCCCGTCTGCCATTGCGTGCCCGCCGCCGCCCGCCCCTGCACCAGACCGAACATCGCCCGCTGATTGCCGGCGCATTCCAGGTAGGAGACCAGAGTGCGCCGCGGCAGGTTCCGTATGTCGTCGTAGGTCAGCTCCAGCGGATTCGCAACGGCGTCCCCTGTGACCGACAGCCACCAGTTGGCTACGTCCACGTCGAGACTGACCGAGTTATTGCGGACAAAGAACAAGTGATTGGGAGTAATCAGCCCTTCCATATGCTCCAAGCGAGCTTCCAGGCTCTTTCCGTCATCGTGGACGACGAATGGCGCTGTGTCCTTGAACCACGCCTTCGCGTCCCCTGCCTCGGAAGCCGCCGGCGTCGCCCGCCGCCCGCCCGGACCGGTACATGCCGCCAGCACAGTCGCCGCCCCCCCGACAGAGAGCAGCTGCAAGAACCGACGCTGATCAATGCCCCGCCCCCGCGCCAACAGCCAGAGCCGCGCCGCTTCCGCCGCGACCTTCTCCGGCCCGCTACGCTCGTGCTCTACAGACATATTCCCCACGCTCACCGGGTCACTCGCTCATGAGCACTGCCGCCGTTGACAATACCACGATTTTTACCGAACTCGTCACCTAGAATTCGTGTGGTATCCTCGTACAGCCAAAGGAGCACCGTCCGATGCTCGCCAAACTGACCTCCAAAAATCAGCTCACTCTTCCCCAGGCAGTGGCTTCCGCGTTTCAGGGCACCGAGTATTTCGACATCACCAACGAAAACGGCCGCATCGTGTTGACACCCGTGCGCCTCAAGCGAGCCGCTACCGTGCGGCGCAAACTGGCCGGTCTGGGCCTGTCCGAGGCCGACGTGGCCGAAGCCGTGGCCTGGGCACGCCAAAGCTAAATGCCCCCACTGCGCGTGGCGCTCGATACAAACGTGCTGGTGTCGGCTTTGCTGTTCCCGACGGGTTCGTTATCCTGGCTGCGGGAACAGTGGCAGTCGAGGGTCGTTTTGCCGCTGGCGAGCCATGCTACGACAGCGGAACTGATCCGGGTGCTTTCCTATCCGAAGTTCCGCCTGACCGACGATGAGCGGGAGGACCTACTGGCACTGGCAACAGTGTTTACTGTGCCGATCATCACCCCCAAGGCGCTGAGAGACCGTTTGTAGGCGAGAGGCAGTTCACCCCCCTAGGTATCATCCGGTCCACCCCCGCTGAGACGCCGCCACGCCCGCCGCCCAATTGCCGCCACCTGCCGCACGTCCTCGGCGCCCAGCAGCCACAACGCCCCGGCGTACACGCTCATCCCCACCACGCCAGCACCGACCAGCAGTAGCCCCCACACCGGCACCGGCAGCCCCGCCGCCGGTGTCAGCACGGCGCGGTCGAGCGCGAGCAGCGTTCCGGCCATCGCCGCCGCGGCCACCCCCACCCGCAGCACCGCCCGGCTCAATCCTGCATCACGTACAGCGTGCCACAACCGTCCAGGCCCTTGGCTGTCAGGACGCTGTACCCCCGGCACCATGCCATCCACCACCCGCCAGAGCAGCACCGCCAGAATGATGCCGTGCGCCGAGTTCTGCACCGTGTTGGCGAACACCAGCGCCGGCATCCCCCACTCGTCCACCAGCGCCAGCGCCACCACGACGTAGAGGCCGGCCGTCACGACGCCCACCAAGACGGGTGTCCGCGTGTTCTGCAGCGCGTAGAAGGCCGCAATCAAGACCTGATCTATCGCCACGAACGGTAGCTGCGGCGCATAGAACAGCAGCGCCAGCGCCGTGATGTCCGTGCTGTCGGCGGTGAACGCGCCGCGCTCGAACAGCAGCCGCACCACCGGCTGGTGCAGCACGAGGAGCGCCACCGTCAAGGGTGCAATGCATAGCAGCGCCAGCCGCAGCGTGAGCGTCAAGGTCGCCCGGTACGCCGCAAGGTCCGGCGGCTGCTCCGCCTCGCCTGCGGGCAGCCCCTCCGGCCTGCCGGCCCGCCGCCACGCCACCACCGCCGCCGCCTGCTTGGACAGCACGGGCAGCGTGGCGAATGACAAAGCGGTCGCTACGAGGCCCAGCGGGAGTTGCACCAGCGTCGTCGCATAGCGCATAGCCGCGATACTGCCCGCACCCGTCTGCGAAGCCAGCCGCGTATCGAGCGACGTGACCCCCGCCGAGACGACCAGCCCCCCGGCGACCGGCGCGTACAGCCGCACGATCCGCCGCAGCGCCGGATGCCGGAAATTGACCAGCGCACGCCACCGCACACCCCGCAGCGCCGGTGACTGTGCCGCACATTGCAGCGCTGCCCCGGCCAGCAAGCCGAGTACCAGGCCGCCGAGGCCAAAGAACGGCGTGAGCAGCAGCGCACCGGCAATGATGCCGACGTTGTAGAGCGCGGTGGCAAAGGACGGGCGCACGAATCGCTCGCGCGCATAGTGCGCCGCCATCAGCACGCTAGCGAGCCCGAGCAGCGCGACGGACGGCATCGCCAGCCGCACGAGGCGCATACCCAGGTCCTGCATCTCCGGTGCAAAGCCCTCGCCCATGAAGGCCATGATCTGCGGCGCCGCCACGATCAGCAGCCCCACGACCGGGATCAGCACCAGCAGCGCCGCGCCGACCGTCGCTCCCAGCGCACCCGCCAGCCGGTCGCGTCGCTCATCCGGCCGTTTCCCCCCATCCGTTGCTTCTTTCCCAGAGGGGGCAGGACTGGTCGTGTCATCGCGGGCGTATTCGCTGAAGACCGGCACCAGCGCGGCCGTCAACGCACCGCCGATTAGCAGGTCGTAGACCATCGTCGAGACCCGGCTAATGACCCCGAAGATTGAAGCGTGCGCCGAGGCACCGAACAGGGCCGCAATAGTCTGATCGCGCACCAGGCCGAGGACCCGACTGGCGAGGTTGCCCACCATGACCAGGCTCGCCGCCGTCGCCACCCGCCGCGGCACCTCACTGCTAGGTTGTGTTGACATTTGAGTTGGGAGGCGCTTCGCCCCTCTCCGTCATTCCCGCGCCAGCGGGAAATCCCGTCCCCCCGCCGTGCGGGGGGACCATAGGGGGGCTACTCACCCACACAACGGGAGGCATTGCGTGTCGGGACGCGATTCATCTCGCCCAGACGCTCGCCATTCCGGTGCAAGCCGCCATCCTTGCATCCGGCAAATCCTGATGCAGACAATATACCTACCCCTGTGACAGGGCTGGGGTGAGGGCAACCCCCTCGCCCCATCGGAGGGGGCCGGGGGGTGAGGCCCATCATCCTAGCACTCTATCCGGGCAGTTACGCAAAGGTCTCTCTAAGCGGCCCCGATGCTATCAGCGGTCCAACCCTCGCCGCGCCAAGTCTGCCATCCGGGCAACGAGCGCCGAGGTCGAGGCCCCCGGCACGCTCGACACCAAGCGCACCACCCCGCCACCCCGGCGCACCGCAGCCGCCTCCGGGAGCCGCGCTTCATCCACGCCGCCGGGTCCGGAGCCGGCGTAGTCGGCGCCCTTCACGTACACATCCGGGCGCAGCGCCTCCACCAGCCGCACCGCCGTCGGCTCGTCGAAAATCGTCACCGCGTCCACCACCCTGAGCGCCGCCAGCACGGCCGCCCGCTCCTGCTCCGGTACCAACGGCCGGCCCGGCCCCTTCAGTTGCCCCACCGACCGGTCCGAGTTCACCCCCACCACCAGACAGTCACCGAACGACCGGCCGACCTCGAACGACTGCACGTGACCGACATGCAGCAGGTCGAAGCAGCCATTCGTCAGCACCACCCGCTCCCCCCGCCGCGCGGCCGCTGCCCGCCACGCACACATCTCCTCCAGCGTCAGCACCCGCCCCGTCATCCCGCCTGCCCTCTCCGCCATTCCCGCGCAAGCGGGAATCCACTCCCCCTCTCTATCGCTCCGCGATGGAGAGGGGGCCGGGGGGTGAGGAATGTCTTCCTAACCCCATCATTCCGCCGCACCACCACCGGCCCACCCATCCACAACCGCCAGCAACTCGTCGGCAGACACCGTCGCCGTGCCCACCTTGGCCACCACCACCCCGGCCGCCAGGTTCGCCAGCACAGCCGCCTCGCGGGAGCTACCCCCCGCCGCAAGCGCCAGTGTAAACACCGCCGCAACGGTATCACCCGCGCCGGTAGGGTCAACTACCCCCTCGCGCCGTTGCGCCGGCAGGTGCAGCGGCGCGCTACCGTGCGTGTACAGCGCCATGCCTTCCCGCCCCCGCGTCATCAGCACCGCCTCCGCCCCGCTGCCCGCGAGCAGATCGGCACCGGCCCGATCGAGTTCAGCCGGCGAGGTGATGCTGCGGCCGAGCGTTGCCTCCGCTTCCGGCTGATTGGGCGTTAGCGCCGTCACACCCTTGAACCGCAACAGGTCACTATGTGCATCCGCCACCACGATTGCCCCGGCGTGACGCGCCAGCGCAATCCCCTCGGACACCGCGGTCCGGTGCATCACGCCGTTCTCGTAATCCGACATCACCACGGCGCCCGGTCTCCCCACCGTCGGCCGCAGGCCCTCGCGGAGCCGGCTCATCAACGCCTCCAGCACCGCGCCCTCCACCGGCTGCCGGCTTACGCGGTCAACCCGCAGAAGCAGCTGCTGGACCTGCTGCTGCACGCCCCCCGCCCAGATACGGGTTTTCGTTGTCGTCGGCCGCGCCGGATCCACCACCAAGCCGGCCACGTCAATACCCGCCGCGCGCAACCGCTCCCTCAGCAGTTCGCCCATCGCGTCGTCGCCCAGCACCCCACACACGCTGACCGCCGCCCCCAGCGCCGCGGCATTGGCCGCCGCATTCGTCGCCCCACCCGGCAGAATCGTCCGCTCGTCCTCCTCCAACACCAGCACCGGCGCCTCGCGCGCCACGGTCGCCGCCCGCCCGACGACCTGCTCATCCGCCACAATGTCACCGAGCACCAGCAACCGCTGGCCCCGCATCCCCTCCACAAGCTGCCGCAGCCGCCCCCCCGCCATATCCATCATCGCGCCATCCACCTTAACAACGACGAGCAGCCACCATCCACTACCCTCGCACGCATCCTCACATCCTGCAAATCCTGATGCCTCCAAAAGGAGGGGCCGTGGGTAAGCCCCGCCGCCGCGAGCCAAGGTTGAGGCCAATGGTCGGCCGCTGCTCGTTGAGAATAGGCCAAGTGATGTAATATGCTCCAGCGGACAGTGCCGCCGCAGCGGCGAGGCCGGCCACTGCGGCCACACGTTGACGTTTTAGGGTGACTCTACGATACTCTAGGTAGGCGTCGGGACTCACGCTGGGATGAACGCTCTCGCGTCCTGATCAGTAGTACAATGGCCAAGCCGATGGCAATGCCGACAGATACCGACGAGGTCATCCAAGAGCAGCTAAAAGGCCGCTTGGCTGCCTTGGAGTCTGCCTTCAAGGCTGATGCACTATGCCTGGTTGGACCGCTATTCACAAAGGTAGACGATCTCGTTCGCCAACTCACTGAGGCAATGAAGAAGAGGTCCAAGTCACGCAGTAGGCTCGTAGTGTTTCTAACAACAGATGGAGGGGTTCTGGAACCTACGCGGCGAATTGCTGACACCTTCCGAACACACTACGAACATGTAAGTTTCGTTGTCCCAAACCGTGCGATGTCAGCGGGAACCATCCTTGTCATGTCAGGCGACGAGATATACATGGATTATTATGCTAGGCTGGGGCCAATTGATCCACAGGTAGTAAGTTCTAGCGATCCCGATAAACTGGTTCCTGCTCTTGGCTATCTGAAACGATGGGACGAACTCGTGGATAAATCGAATAAAGGAGAATTGTCTCCAGCAGAACTGGCAGTAATACTTGACTTTGATCAGGCAGAGTTATACGACTATGAGCAACATCGTCAGTTGTCTGTAAACCTTGTGCAGGAGTGGTTGGTCAATTACAAATTCAAGAATTGGACGTTGACTGAAGCGAGAAAGCGTAAAGTGTCACGAGAAATGAAGGAGAAGAGGGCGGAGGAGATCGGCAGCATACTCAATGATATTGAAAAATGGCATAGCCATGGATATGGAATTTCAATGAAGCAATTGCATGATGAAGTGCGTTTGAAGGTGAGGGATCTAGCGCAGGGACCGGAACGGCACGATATTGTGAAGCATTACCACGAGTTGTTCACGGACTTCATGATACGGCGTCGGATGCGTGGGGTGCTCCATACATTGGAGAGCTATACTCCATACATGACAGCCGTTAGTTAGCGGGAGACGGGGGAGGTAGCGCCATGCCTGCAACCATGGACAAGGAACAAGTGCTTGCCCAAAACCCGCAGATCGACCGCAAAAAGCTGGATGAGATGCTGGAGACGGTTCAGCGATTGCGTCAGGGGCAAGATCGGCGGAAGGAGTACGACCTCCCGCCTCCCTATGGTGGGCCGGGCGTAGTTGCGGTCAACGTCAGCGAGGAGCAGCGGCCCCGGCGCTAGGCATTCTCCCTAGCGCCGCACCTCATCCCTTCCATCCTGCCCATCCTCTAATCCCGTAAATCCTGATGCTGACAATCCCCTCCACCCCCTCTCCACATGGTGGAGAGGGGGCCGGGGGGTGAGGCTCATCCTCTCCTCCTCCCGCCCCGAGCAGTCCCGTCATTGCAGCACCCGCCGCAATCCACGTCCCCTCGCTGACCACTGACCACTGACGCGGCCGTTGTCTTCCCCCACCTCACCCCCAATATGAGCTACCGTTGGGATGTGGCAGATGCAAGACCATCCTGGAGCACCGGGCACCGCCCGGCAGGAAAGTACACGTACCATCGTGTCTACGAACGACGGTGGCAACGCCACCCAGCCGAGGGCACCGGGTCATGAACGACCCTTCGCCGCCCTGTGCGCGGCGAAGCATGGCCGCCTGAGTGCCGCTTCTACGGCACCGGGTGCTGACATACCCCGCGCTCCTTCAGCGCGGGCGCCGGGTCAGTACTGTCAGAGTGCCGCCCCGAGGGCACCGGGTCACGGCCGGCCGCTCGCCATCACGGCGGGCGTGTCCAGCCATGACCGTCTGAGTGCCGCGTCCATCGCCACCGTACCCTCGCCGGCCGGTCAACCCCGGCTGCGCCAGGTAATCTTGCCCCGCTCCCCTGCCACTCCCAACACCCTGACCTCCCCGCACACCCACCGAGACACCGCCCACGTCCGCACCGCGTACCACCTCACTACCAGGTACGCCCAATCCCACGAAAGCGCCAATCCACCCCTCTCCACATGGTGGAGAGGGGCCGGGGGTGAGGCTATCCTTTCCCACCCCACCCACCAAGTGCATCCTGCCATCCAGGTACCGCCCCAGCCGCGGTCTTGCTCCACCGCGGCCGCAGGCGTCCTCCGCCAGCCCCCCTCCCGCGCCCCGCCGCCGCCTCGTCACCGCGGCGAAAGCCGCAATCCAACGTCTGTCCGGTCATTCCCGCGAAAGCGGGAATCCACACCCCCTCTCTATCGCTCCGCGATGGAGAGGGGGCCAGGGGGTGAGTCCCGCCGCCGCCCCTACCCCGCCCGCGCCAAGTTCAGCGCCAGCAGCCGCCCCAACAGCGCCTCGCCGCCCAAATCCTCCGGCCACCCGTAGGCGTCGAGCACCGCCGCGTCCAGCCGCCGGTGCGCCAGGTCCAGCCACGTCGGCCGCGCGTTGTACAGGTTCGTCAGCGTCCGCCGCTTCAGCTCCCGCTCCGACGCCCCCTCCGGATCGAGCCAGCGCTCCCGCAGCGCCACCAGCTCCCGCGCCGCCGCGGCAATCGCCTCGACGCGCGGATCGTCTGCCGGCTCCTGCCCCGGCGGCCACGGCAACGGAAACGTCTCGAAGCAGGTTGTATTGTTGTACGTTGGATCATTGCCGACCCCGTGCCGAGACGATGTAGCCAACGCCCAGACTTCATGCACCCGCGAGTGCAGCACACCGAAGAAGTAGTCGTCCTCGCGGGAGAATGCGAATAGACGGGCATCAGGCAATGTTCGACAAGGAACCCATACAAAGAGACGATGTTTGGCAACGCGCGGCGTGCAGACGAAACGCGCTAGTGGCTCAGTAGCGCGTTTGAGTTCTGCCCCACTGCGACCCAATCGCCACCAGTTCTCTCGGCGCTGACGATCTCGATTCCGACTCCGGACCGGTTTGATGTTCTCACGAACATACTCAAACGGTGCCTCATATAGCGATGCATCTGCTTCAGAAAGCTCTCCAAAATCAATGATGGATTTCCCGGACGGTCTAGCAGTGATGTCGCGCCCATTGAGCCATGGGCGAATTACATCCGAATTCGAACGACCATGTGGGTTAGGCGACTCGAGGAACCGCTTGGCTAAAGTGCCATCAATGTCGAATGCGCCAACTTTTACTGGCCCTTGGAAGCAAATGCCCCTATTCTCTTCCAGCCGCCGCGCCTGCGTCAGGTCCGCGGCGCTCGTCAGGTTGGCGTTGATCGTCTCCACCGCCTCGCCGTCCAGCGTGTACCCGTCCTCGCCGCCGCCATCGAATCCCACCATCGAGACCCGCACCGCCGCCCCGTCCAGCACCCACGCCCGGTCACGCCACGCCATGAAGATGTCGCCCGTCTCCTTGATCTCCTCCAGCACCCGCCGGTTGGCCCCGCCCCGGATCGCCTGCGTCGCCAGCAGCCCCGCCCGCTCCACCTGTCCGTCTGCAATCAGCGCCCGCGCCCGCTCGAACCAGTAACACACCAGGTCAGCACCGCCCGGCACGCGACCAGCATACAGTGCCCGCAACTGCTCTACATACTGATCCCCAAGCTCTGACAGCATCCTCTTATTGCCCAGGAACGGCGGATTGCCGATGATGTAGTCCGCCGCCGGCCACGCCGGTTCCACCGGCTGCCCCTCTGCATCGGCCGCGAGCACGGCATCCGTCCGCCGGATGTTGTCCAGCGGCTTCAGTATCGGCTTATCGGGAATCCCGAACCCGTTCTCGTGCAGCCACTGAATGTATCCGATCCACACCACCACCGACGCCAGCTCGTGCGCGTAGGTGTTCACCTCGATCCCGTACAGCTGCCCCGGCTGCACCTGCGGCAATAGCCCCGACAGCCCCGCGTGCTGGATCGCAAACAGGCTGACCTCTTTCTCCAAGTCGAGCAGCCGCTTCAGCGCCACGTACAGGAAGTTCCCGCTACCGCACGCCGGGTCCAACACCTGGATCGCGGCAATCTCCCCGGCGAAGTCCTGCAACAGCCGCGCGAGTTCCCGCTGCCGGACCGTTCGCGCGCCCCCGCTCGCCGCGTCGCGCCGCGCGATCAGCCCCTCCGCCTGCTCCCGCACCGCCGCCCACCGTCGCCGCAGCGGCGCGATCAGCACCGGCTCGACGATCAGCAGGATGTCCTCGCGGCTGGTGTAGTGCGCCCCCAGCTGCGACCGCTTGTCCGGGTCCAAGCTGCGCTCGAACAGCGTCCCGAAAATCGCCGGCTCCACACTCGCCCAATCCAAGCGCGCCGCCCGCTCCAACACCGCCAGATCGGCGCTCGTCAGCTCCAGCGTTTGGTCGTCCGCAAATAGCCCCCCGTTGAAGTACGCGATCTCGTCAATCCCGAAGAAGCCGCCGGCCCGCATCTTGGCAAATAGCTCCCGCAGCAACTCCCGGAAGACCGCCGGCCGCCGCCGCGTCCGCGCCACCAGCCGCGTGAACAGCCGCCGCGGCAGCAGTTCGATGTCCTCCGCAAACAGGCAGAACAGCAACCGCATCAGGAAGTGCGCGGCCCGCTCCGGGTCCACGCCCCGCTGCCGCAAGCTCTCGGCCAGCGTGGCGAACTCCGCCGCGGCTTGCTCGGTGACGTACTCGGCCGTCCGCTCCGGACGCAGCCGCTCCGGCGCGCCGAACACCGCCCGCAGCACGTCCAAGGGCGGCAAAGCGCTCCCCTCGGTCGCCACCGGCGCCGCCAGGTCGGCCAAACTGAAGGCGTAGACCCGCTTGGCCGTCCCCGTGAAGTTCGTATGCACCTCGAACCGGTCGAGGTCACACACCACCAGCAGCGGCGGATTGTCCAAGTCCTCCCGGTACTGGAGCAGCTGTTGATACGCCGCCCGCAGGTTAGCGTGCTTACCCTTGTACTCCCAGGCGAACCGGTCCCGCTTCCACACATCCGCCCAGCCCTGGCCGCCCGTGGACTTGGTCGCCCCCTTCTCGAAGGCGTACTCCTCGCCGGTCGGGTCCGCCTCATTTGGCGTCTGCTCCACCAACAACCGGCACAGATCAATGAAGTGCTCCTGCGCCGCCGCCCGCTCCGTCCGCCGCGACGCCGACCACTTCGCAACGAAAGCCGGCAACGTCACCTCAGCCATCCGCCCCTACCTCTACCCACACTGACCGCCGCCCCGTCATAGCGGCTCGGCGCCGCAACCCACCCCGTCCCCCCGCACTGCGGGGGGACCATAGGGGGGCCAGAGCACACCCAACTCCGCACCTACTCCCCCTCTCCAAATGTTGGAGAGGGGCCGGGTGATGGGCCACCACCCCGTCCGCCATTCCCCTTCCCTGGAGGGAAGGGGACAGGGGTTAGGTCCAACCCTAATCCCCCACCAGCGCCCCCACCGCCGCCCGGTCCGGCAGCGCCACCTGCGCCCCCATCGCCGTCGTCGCCAGCCCACCGACCGCGCACGCAAACCGCACCGCCGCGTCGAGCGCCCGCCCCTCCGCCAAGGCCACCGCCAACCCGCCGACAAACCCGTCACCGGCACCCGTCGTATCAATCGCGTCCACCCCCCACGCCGGCACGTGCCTCGCCCCATCCGCCGTCGCCACGTAAGCGCCCCGGTCACCCACCGTCAGAATGACCTGCCCGTAGCCCAGTCGCTGCAAACCCTTGGCCCACCCAGCCGGCGACTCGGCAGTCAGCCCGGCCGCCTCGCCAATCAGCGTCGCTTCCCCCTCATTGACCACGAGCGTATCCACCACCGCGCTCCACGCCCCCGACAACGGCATCCCCGGCGCCGCATTCAGGACGGTCCGGATGCCACGGTCATGCGCCAGCCGGAAGGCAGCCAGCGTCGCCTCCGCCGGCACCTCGCACTGCCCTACCACGATGTCGGCGCCCGCCAGCAGTCCCTCCTGCGACTCGACGTCATCCTCTGTCAGCGCCATGTTCGCGCCCGGCGCCACCGCAATCGCGTTCTCGCCCACCGCATCCACAAAGATCAGTGCCACTCCCGACGGCTCGTCAGGATCACGCCCCAGACCGGCCGTATCAATGCCGTACTGCTGGAGGTTTTCCCGCGCCGCCTCGCCGAACGCATCAGCCCCTACCTTCCCGATCACCCGCACCGTTGCGCCGAGCCTCGCAGCGGCGACCGCCTGATTTGCTCCCTTGCCACCAGGAGTCGTCAGGAGTGACCCACCACCGACCGTCTCCCCGGGACGTGGCAGGTGCGGTGTCTGCACCACCATATCCGTATTCACCCCACCCACCACCACGACCTGCGCCATCCCCCTCACCTCACCCATCCCATCACAACCAACTTCTCAAGCAAGCAGCAACGATGAACCGGCAACCCCGGAGGCCCAAGCCAGCAGTGTGGATTGTACGTCAGAGCAGACTAGGAACACTATCGGCCGCGGTCGGTCATCGCCCGCCGTCAAGCGGGAGATCCGGGCGGCGCGGCCACGACCCGCTCCACGTGCTCCTGCAACCGCTCGCGGAACGTCGCCGGCGCAAAGCGGTCCGCTTGCCGCCGGCACACCGCCGGATCGAACCGCGCCGGATCGAACGCGGTCATGGCCTCCACCAACGCCTGGCCCATCGGCTCCGCGAAGAACGAGCCGGTCACGCCGGGTACGACCGTCTCCAACGCACCGCCCGCGCCATAGGCAATCACCGGTTTCCCCGCAGCATTGGCCTCCAGCGGGGTCAGCCCGAAGTCCTCCTCCCCTGGAAAGAGCAACGCACGGCACCTGGCCAGTAGCTCGGCAACGGCGTCATCCGACTGATACCCCAGAAACCGCACCGTCGGACCGGCCAGCCGGCGCAAACGCGCCTCTTCTCCACCCGCACCGACGATCACCAACTCCTCGCCCAGCGCGTTGGCCGCAGCAATCGCCAAGTCCACCCGCTTGTAGGCCTCGAAGCGCGACACCACCAGCCAGTACCGCCCCGGCTCCGGCGCCCGCCGGCGAAAGCGCTCGGTCTGCACCGGCGGATAGATCACCGTGGCCGTTCGCCCGTACACTCGCTCGATCCGCCGGGCCACGTTCCGCGAGATCGCCACGAACGAGTCCACGCGCTCGGCCGCCGCCCGGTCCCAGCGGCGCAGCGCCGCGCGTAAGGGCCGCTCGCCCAGCCGCAGCGCCCGCGGCAGGTGCTCGCGAGCCGTACCTGGCGCATAGCCCCACAAGAACCGCGGCGGCGTATAGCAGTAGCACACGTGCCGCGCGCCCGGTGGCGCCGCGACGGCCTTGGCGCCGAAGCTGGCCGACGAGAGCACGAGGTCATAGCCACGCAAGCGTAAGGCGCCGAACACCAGCGGCTGCCACAGGGCGTACAGCCGCTGCCAGCGCCGCCGGCCGGGCAGCCGGTCCACCCACGTCGGCCGAATATCCATCTCTCCGAATGCGGCCGGCAGCCGGTCTCGCACGTAGAAGAGGGTGAACACCGGCGCCTGCGGCCAGATGGCGTGCATCTCCGCCAACGTCCGCTCGGCACCACCGTAGACGTAGAGGTAGTCATGCACCAGCGCAACACGCATCGCACCCCGATTATAGTGCCCAGCGGTCAGTAGCCGGTTGGAGAGATGTGCGCTGCTATACTTGCACTGAACCGCCCAGGCTAGAATGAAATCGGCTGAAACCACCGGTTGGGGTTGGGGATGATGCGCGAAGTGCCAGCGGCGGATGCCCCGGCCCGCTTGCCCGAGCTACTGCGGACGGTCGAGCGTGGCGAGACCACTGCGATCACACGCCACGGCAAGGCGGTTGCCCAACTCGTTCCGGCCGCAGTTCAGGAGCACGCCCAGCCTGTTCCCACCGAGGATCAAGAGCGCGCCCGACGGAAAGCAGCCATGGCGCGTTTCCTCGCACGCCGTCGTCGGTGGAGACGCATCGAAATGTCAACCGAAGAGATTCTCGCCGCGCGCCATGAAGGCCATCGGTTTTGAGTGCTTTCGTGCTCGATGCATCGGTAGCCGCAGCTTGGCTCTTCGATGACGAAACGGCCCCACGGGCGGATGCCGTGCTGACACGTCTCGAAGCCGGTGGAGCGCTTGTGCCACAACACTGGCAGTTGGAGGTGCGTAACGCCCTGCCGATGGCAGAGCGGCGGGGCCGTATTGCTGCGGACGAGGTGAATGAGCGCCTGATCAACTTGCGGGAGTTGCTCGTAAGCACGGACACAACTCCCGATCTGGAGGCCGCGTTTGCTTTGGCCAGAGCGCACGGCCTGACCTTCTATGACGCGCTCTATCTGGAATTGGCGCAAAGACGCCATGCGGCGCTCGCCACGCTGGATACCGCCCTCGGCCGGGCCGCCGTCGCCGCCGGAATAGCGCTGCTCTGATGCGAGCACTACACGCCGCGACCACCGCCGCTGCGGTGACGGACCGGGGACGAGACGCACCTCCCTGAGGTAGATACAAGCGATGTGTGGCATCTTCGGTGTGGCCGGCGCCGAGCGCCCGGCAGTGGAAATCACCGCCCTGCTGGAGCGCATGGCGGCCGGACTCGTCCATCGCGGCCCCGACGATTGGGGCACCTGGCAAGACCCCACGGCGCCCACCGGCCTGGGCATGACCCGCCTGAGCATCCTCGACGTCGCCGGCGGGCACCAGCCGCTCGGCAACGAGGACGGCTCCATCCAGATCGTCTTCAATGGCGAAATCTACAACTGCCGCGAGCTACAAGCCGAGTTGGAGGCCAAAGGTCACCGCTTCGCCACCCGCACCGATACCGAGAGCATTGTCCACCTCTACGAGGAGGAAGGCGAGCGCTGCGTCGAACGGCTCGACGGCATGTTTGCCTTCGCCCTGTGGGACCGCCGGCGCCGGCGCCTGCTCCTCGCCCGCGACCCACTCGGCAAGAAGCCGCTCTACTACGCCCAACTCGGCACGGAGCTTATCTTCGGCTCCGAGCTAAAGGCGCTACGTCTACACCCGCAGGTGTCGGACGCGCTCGATCTGGAGTCCCTCAACACTTACCTCGCCCTCGGCTATACGTTAGCCCCCCGCACGATCATCCGCGACGTGCGCCAGGTTCCCCCCGGCACGGTAGCTCTGTTTCAGGACGGCACCCTCCGCCAGCGGCGCTATTGGGAGCCTTCTCCGGGCCGTGATCCGGCCGCGCCGGTACCGGATTCGGCCTCGGAAGCAGAGTACGTCGAGCAGTTTCAGACACTCATCGAGCAAGCCGTCCACAAGCGCCTACTCTCCGACGTGCCCTTGGGCGCCTTTCTCAGCGGCGGTATCGACTCCAGCACGGTGGTCGCCGCCATGCAGCGGCTCATCCCGGAGCAGGTCCACACCTTCTGCCTCGGTTTCGAGGAGCGCACCTACGGCGAGCAGACCTATGCCGCCACGGTCGCCAACCACCTCGGCACGGCCCACCGCGAACTGACGATGCCGATGAGCAACGTGGTCGAGGACCTGCCGACGATCCTGTGGCACCTCGACGAGCCGATGGCCGATACCTCCGTGCTGCCCCAGTACTACCTCAGCCGCTTCACCCGCCAACACGTCACGGTCGCTCTGTCCGGCGATGGTGGCGATGAAGTATTGGCCGGCTACGTGACCTATCTCGCCAACCGCATCCGGCCCTGGTACCGCCTAATGCCTGGCCCGCTCCGGCGCGGTGTCGTCGCGCCGATGGTGCATCGGTTGCCACCGACCTATCACAAGGTCGGCTTCGACTACATGGCGCGGCGGTTCGTCGAAGGTGCGGAGCTAGAGCCGGACGCCGCGCACTACTGGTGGCGCGTGCTCTTCACCGACGACGAGCGGCAGCGCATCCTGGCCCCGGAGACCCGCCGGCTGCTCGGCGACCATGCACCGTTCGATGACTACCTCGCCGCCGCCCCCAAGCGGGACGAGTTCGCCGGCAACGACCGCTTCCTCTACCTCGATCTGAGCACGTATCTGCCGAACGACATCCTGGTGAAGGTGGACCGCACGAGCATGGGCAACTCGCTGGAGGCGCGGGCGCCCTTCCTCGACCGCCGCGTCGTCGAGTTCCTGCTGAGCGTGCCCCCCTCGCTCAAGCTCCGCGGCCTAACGCGGAAATACCTCCTGCGCCGCGCCACACAGGGGATACTCCCCAAGCACATCATTGCCCGGCGCAAGCAAGGCTTCAGCGCCCCGGTCGCCGTGTGGTTCCGCGACATGCTCGGCGCAATCCTCCACGATACGGTCCTGGCGCAGCCGCTCCCGTGGTTCGATGCCCAGGCGGTGCGCGCGATGGCCGATGAGCACCTCGCCGGCCGGGCCGACCATGGCTACAAGCTCTGGGCGCTCTTCGTGTTGCACCAGTGGCACGAACAGTCCCGCCGCGCACTGGCCGCCATCCCCGACCGCCCGGCCACCGCGCCGAAAGCCTCCCCCGTCAACAACGAGCAGCGCCGCTGACTGGCGAGGTCAACGAGCCTAGCGCGACCTCGGCTTCCAAGCCATCTTCATGTAGACATCGCCGCGCTCCAGCTCGTCGAGCATCTGGCGCAGGCGTTTCTCCCGCGTGGCCTCGCGCTTGGCACTCGTAATCCAGCCGATATAGTCGTTCCGCTGGTAGGGCGGGCGACCCTGATACGCCTCCAACAGCCCATGCCGCGCGAGGGCCTCCGCCATGAACGTCGGCATGGGGTAGCGCGGCCGGCGCCTCCGGGGGTCGTTGGTGCCCACTAGATCATCACCCGGCGTTGTGTCGCTTGAGAATATCCTTGATGTCCCCAGGGTCTCTCGATACGTCCCACGCCCAGCGACCGGACCGTCCATGCTGGTTGACCGCCCGCGTCCACTCATCGAGGAAGCGGCGCTTGGTCACGTCCTGCTCGCGTTCCCGCCCTTTGGTCTCCAGCACCAACATGGTGCCCGACCGGAGACGGATGAGGAAATCGGGCCGGTACTTCCGCACCACGCCACGATACACGTACAGGACCTCAAAGCCGAGGTGATCGTTCTTGACCCACGCCTCGACCGCCGGGTTGCGGTCAAGCTCGAAGGCTTCCGACGCCTCCCACGTGCCGTCATAGACGCAAAAATTGATGTGGCTCCGTTGGGTGTACCCGCACGGCCTGCCGGTCCACCACGTCCTCATGTCGGCGGTGGAGCGGATGGGATGATCCCGGTCGAACACCGGCTCCAGCCGCTCTGTATTCTCAAAGCGTATCGCCTCCCGGATATGTTGCACCACTTTGGTCATGTTCAGGGTGATGATGAGACGTCGGCTCAGTTCATCCTGATGGAACAGCGCTGGGATGATGCGAATCTTGTCGGATCGAATAAACCGCTCGACCAGGTACACAAGCTGGGCGATGTGGGAGTACCGACTGCCCCGCCAGCTCGGCTGCATCTGGTCGTAAACCCGGCGCGCGGCCTCGAAAATGATCTTCTGCGTGCGGTACTCCTGCGCCAATTGCTCCAAATCTATGTTGTTGATCTGCGAGAAGTCGGGCTTCCCGTCAACCACCGGGGCCAGCTCGGCTACCTGTGCAGTCTCGCTGGCATTCAGGATGAGCGGCTCTACCTCATCCCAGTCCAACGCGAGCCGCGGCCGGTAGACGTGCTCGATACGAACGATATTCGGCCAACTGATCGCGAACTGCGCCTTGGCAGCAAGCGGCTCAATGGCCGTCTTGGGCTGCGGTGGCTCCGGTACAACGCCTTCATGGGCTTCGTGGGGCAGAAAGGTGAACGGCACACCGAAGATATTGACGTACTCCGGCTCGAACATGCCGGTATCCCGGCCCACATCGTAGGAGGTGCGTCGCAATCCCCGCCCGACGACCTGCTCACACAGCAGTTGGCTGCTGAAGGCACGCAGCCCCATGATATGCGTCACCGTCTTGGCATCCCAGCCCTCGGACAGCATCCCGACGGATATCACGTTCTGGATCTGCTCGCCCGGTTTCCCTTCCCGGCCGACCGTATCCACCTGCGAGCGCAATAGCTCGGCCTGCTCCTTCCTGGTCAGCTTGCGCGCCGGGCCATCCTCCGCTTGCTCGGCAGCCCCATGCTGGTCAACCTGAGCGATGGGCTCCTCAGCAGCCTCGGCCTCGGCCAGCACTCTTGAGTCAATGTGGAGCGTGCGCCCGGAGTCGCAGAGCGCATCTATCAGCACTTCCTTCCGGTCGAAAGCGGACTTGACCCGTGCCGCCGTCTCGGTGCGGTTAGCAACCGTAATCATCACCGGCGGCGTTACGAAACCCTGCTCCTGCCAACTCTTGGCCGTCTCCCGCCAGTCGTAGCCCAGGAAGTAGTAGCCCTTGGTCACCAGATCGGGCAGCGGCTCGTGCGGCTGCGCCCTCCGGTTCAGGTCGTCCTTCACCTCCGGGTCGTTGTAGATATGGTAGAGGCGGGACCGATAGGTTTTCGCGTCGGGGAGGGCATCATCGCGGACCACCACCCGCGGCGTCTTGACTAGCCCGGACTCGATGGCATCGTTCAGCCCGAAATCGCTCACGATCCAGCCGAACAGCGCCTCCTCAGAGCTGCTCCCGCCGGACGGCGCAAAGGGCGTGGCCGAGAAGTCGTAGCAGGCGAGCAGACCGCGTGCGCGGTGAATCCGGTCCAGCCCGCCAACCCACTTGGTGGCCTCCTCGACATCCGACTTGGCAACTCCTCTGACCTTGGACCCGGCCGGGACACGCCAGGCATGGTGTGCCTCGTCGTTGATAACGAGGAGGTTGCGCGCCGACGCCAGCTCGCCCAGCACGTCACGGACGTAGGCTGCGTCGCTCTTGGCCCCCCGCTTATCTACGCTGCGCTTCTTAGCGACCTGCTCGTCCGTCTCCCAGTTGAGCGCGTGCCAGTTGCGGACCAGCACCCGGCCCTGACGCAGCCGGTCCCACAGGGATGAAGGCACGACGTTGAACTCAGCGTAGTAGTTCTCTGCATGGGCCGGCTCCAACACGGCGAGGCGGCTCTTCACCGTGAGGCCGGGCGCGATCACCAGCACATTCCTGGAGAACCGGGTGTCCTGCGGATAGGTGACCTTGTTCAGGATGTGCCATGCAATCACCATGGCCATGACTACCGTCTTGCCCGCACCGGTCGCCATCTTGGCGCACAGGCGCTCGAAAGCGCCGCCATCGAAGGGTATATCGAGACCGACCTTCTCGGCGTCCGCAGCCTCGGTGAGCCAGATCAGCGTCTCGGCGGCCTCCAGCTGGCAGAAGAAGAACCGGCGCGTCTCGAACTCCTCCGGGTCGGTCCAGTGCTCCAGCAGGCGCTTGGTGATACCGGTCACGCCCGGATAGCCGGCCGCGCGCCAGGCCCGCACGCGCTCGCGGATGCGATTGACCAGCGGAATCTCGACGAAGATGCCAGGGTCGTCAAAACTGCGCGTATTGCCGGACGCCACCACGTACCCCGCCGGCCGGCGGCCCTCATCCAGATCGAAGCGCCGCGTCTCGCGCTCGTACCGCCAATACCGGGACGGCTCGGCATACGGCGAGTTGATGATGAGGCGGTCTATGGTCGCTTGGGGCATGACGTCTCCCCCGGCGAGACGAGCGGCTCAAGCTGGGCGGTCAGTGCCATACAGATAATGATCCAGATTGTCTATGAGGTCATGGGGCAGCTTGGACCACTCCTTGGCGGGTACGTTCTCGAAGTTCTTGGCGATCTTATCTTCTAGCGGTAGGCGCGGAGCGTCCGGGTCAGCCGCCGGCCCCTTGGGGACAATGCAGAGACTGGCAACACTGGAGATTTGCTTCAGTGTCCCTCGCGCCGTAAACTCGCCCCGCCCGCACACTCGCACCCGCACACGGTCATGGTTCGTAAGCGCTGCCATCACTCCAGCTCCAGCACCTTGAGGCTCTCGATGCCCCGGTCATCTACGATCTTGACAGCGATGCGCCGGTGCTCGCCGGACTCGAACGGCAGCGACACCGCGCCGCGATAGGCTTCGATCAGGTCCTCGTCTATCTCCGCTCTGAGGTTGCGGGCAAGCCGTGCCCAGCCCTCCCGCGACCCGGCCATGGGGAAGAAGACCTGCCGCGGGTAGAGGCTGCGCCCATCGTAGTCGGTATCCAGCAGCCAGACGGCAATCTTGTCCTCGCCGCCCGACTCCACGTCCCCGCTCTTGGTGTTGTAGTAGTCGAAGCCGCGCACCTCCACCTGCCACTTGCCGGTGTGCTGGCCCTTGCGTATCTGGTCTACCGCCACATCCGGTTGTCCGACCAGCCAGAAGCTCTCGTTGCTGGCACGCTTCCGCTTCAGATCGTCGGTCAACAGGTCGGCGTTCATCTGCGCCTTCAGCAGCGTCATGCCCGGCCAGTTAGTCTCGTCAATGTCCTTTGCTGCCTCCGAATCGAACTGGAAGGCCGCGAACACGACGACTTTCGGCTGTGGCACCAGCGTGTGTGCCTCCTCCAACGCCTCCCCGACCTGTCGTTGCTCTAGCGGCGCATGGTCCGGGCCAAAGGACACCACCACGCGCTGCACTGTGCGAGCGGCGCCTCCCTCGCGGATGGAGTCGGCGCCCTGGTTGTTCGGGAGCGTCTCCCCGTCGGCGTGCAGGTAGCGGCAGCCGGCCAGCGGCTCCAGCCGCGCGAAGCGGATATATTGCCCGGCCTTGCCCCGAATACCCGTCTTCAGCAACTCGTCGCGCCAGTCGGCTTGGCGCACCGTCTCACCGGAGCGGGCCACCGAGCCATCCCCCTCTCCCCCTGGGAGAGAGCCGGGGTGAGGGCTGCCGCGCCATCGCCCTCCTCCGCAGACTGACCATCGTCAACCAAGAACTGCTCCAGCGGCGCCACCGTCGGCGCCGGCACGGCCTCGACGCTGAACGGGCCGCTGACGCGCTGCTTCCGGCGGTCCACGAGCGGCTGGTCGTACAGCGTCTCCTGCGGCGCGTGCCGCGCGATAGCCGCGTCTATCTCGGCCCGCGTCATGCCCTCTTTGATGTCCGGGTTGTTGGCGATGGAGCGCAGCGTGATGTGCGGTACGGTCTTGTACGTGAAGCCGCTGCCCACGCCCTCGGCGGGATGTGCCAACTCGTAATAGTCGAAGGAGGCGGTCATCAGGCGCTGCTTGGCGAGAGTGAGTGCCACGCGGGACGTGTCGCAGGTGATCCAGCGTCGGCCCCACTGTTCGGCGACATAGGCCGTTGTGCCGGAGCCGCAGGTAGGATCGAACACCAAGTCGCCGGGGTCGGTGGTCATCAGCATACAACGGGTGATGACCCTGGTGTTGGTCTGAACGGCAAATACCTTGCTGTCGGCGCCAGAGGTATCTTCCCAAGGGACAGTGAGGTCAGCCCACCCTTTATCATCTGCGAAAAGGGCGTAACGAACAAGCCTGCCGGCAGGGAGCAATCTTCCGGCGAGCGCCAATCTATCCATGCCTTCACGTGAAGTTCCATACCCATTCCTCGGATGGTCGTACTCTATCCCCTGATACGTGTAGCGGAACATTCCCGCTTGCATCGGGCCGGACGGCTCTAATGACTTCGACGTGAATATCCTTGCGTCGTCCGGAAGCCTGCCGAATTCCTTTATCACGTCGGCAACTCGCCGGTCAGTACCGTCCGATAGCCGGCACCAACCGTAGCCTGAGCTAGGACCGTAGTTCATTTCTCGGAACAACTTCCGATACTTCGCCACGGGCCGGCGTTGCTGGTCGTACTTATTCTTCGCATACCAGATAATGAAGTCAGACATCTGCTCAACAAAATTCGTCCCGAACGGCATTGTCTTTGTGCGGTAAGGGATTAGTGCTACGAAGTTGTCGGCCCCAAAAACATCATCCATTAGCATCCGCACGCGATGAACATTCTCGTCGCTAATCTGCACGAAGACGCTGCCGCTCTCGGTCAGTAGCTCTCGCGCCAGCAGCAGGCGGTCACGTAGGTAGGTCAGGTAGGAGTGGATACCTAGCTCCCAGGTGTCGCGGAAGGCGCGAATCTGCTCTGGCTCGGCCGTCAGGTCGTCGTCGCGGCCATCCCGCACGTCGCGCTTGTTGACGAAGGGCTGGAAGTTGGAGCCGTAGCGGATGCCGTAGGGCGGGTCCAAGTAGACCATCTGCACCTTGCCGGCCAGGTTCTCCTTCTGCAGCAGGCTGTTCATCACCAGCAGGCTATCGCCGGCAATAAGCCGGTTGGACCAGTTGTGGCTGTGCCCGTAGAACTCAATGGCCTGGCGCAGCGGCGGGTTCTCCTCCGGCAGCTCGAAAAACGAAAGCTGTTGCGAGTCGCCGCCGCCGTTGCGCTTCCGCACCGCCTCGATGATCGTGCGCGGCTCGATACGCTCGTGGACGTGCAGCGAGACGGTCGGCACCTCGAACGAGACGTGCTCCGCCTTGCCCGCCCAGTCGAGCTGCGGGTCCAGGTGCGGATCGTATTCGTAGGTCTGCTGGCCCGCGTCCGTGTCCGTCTGCGGCGTCACCAGACCGACCGGGGGGTTGTTCAGCCGTTCCTTGCCCCGATGGTCGTAGGACTCAATCGGGCGCTTGGCCCTCGCTCTTCTGCGTGGTGGCATACCACCCTCCGGCTTCTAGCTGCGGCGACGCGGCGCCCGCTTAAATATAAGCATAGCCACCACCACTGCGCCCGCTAAAAACCAACAACTAATCCAACGAGACGCCGCGCAGATCGAGCCACGTAACGGGATGGATGACGTGGCCCTTGACGCTCTTGTGGAGCGCGTTGATGTTCGGCCAGTGGAAGGGAACAATCAGACCATACTCGTTCGAGACGATCTCCTGGATGCGCCCGTAGATCGCCTTGCGCTGCGCCGGGTCCCGCTCGGCCCGCCCCTTGGCGATCAGTTCGTCCACCTCCGCGTTCTTGTGGAACGACTCGTTCCACTTGGCCTCGGAGTGCAGCATGATCGAGCATAGCTCGTCAATGTTGGGACGCCACTGCCAGTTGACAATGCAGAACGGCACCTTCAGCCACACGTTCGACCAGTACACGTTGTCCTCGTGCCGCTCGATCTTCAAGTTGATCCCGGCCTGCTTGGCCTGCTCCTGATAGGCCAGCGCCAGCGCCTGGTGGTCGGGGCGCTTGGCATTGTTGTGCAGCACGATCTCTTGGCTGAAGTCAAAGCCCGCTTCCTCCAACAACCGCTTGGCCTGGGCCACATCCTGCTCGCGCGGGGCCAGCGAGTCGTTGTGCTCCGGCACGATGGGCGCAATCGGATCATCGTTCCCGAGCGACCCAAAGCCGGAGAACACCGCCTGCCGCAACGCCTCCCGATCCGCGATCAGCTTGAAGGCGGTCCGCACCCGGTTGTCCTGGAACGGCGCCAACTGCGTGTTCGTCACCAGATCGGTAAACGCACCGCTTTCCTTCACTGACACGCTCGTATTCGAGTTCGACTGGAGTTGCGGCACGACGTCCATGCTCACGGTGAACATCATGTGGATCGAGCCGCCAATGAGCGCCGCCGCCTGCGCGCCCTGCTCCTTCATCACTAGAAAATGCACCTCGTCCACGCGCGGACGATCCGCCTGCCAGTAGTCCGGGTTGCGGACGATGATCGTCCGCTCGTCGGGCTTGAACTCCTGCATCTTGAACGGCCCCGTCCCCGACGGCTCCGACTTGAGTTGCTCCGCCGTGCGGTCACTCGCCACAATGGCCGCCTGCCGGGGCGACATCAAGGCCGGGAACGTGGCATGGGGGCCTTTCAAAGCGAACCTCACCGTGTGCGGGTCCACCGCCGCAACGTCCTGGATCGGCTCCATCACACTGCGGATCGCCGACTTGGTCTCGGGATCGAGCAGCCGCTTGAACGTGAAAATCACATCGTCGGCGTTGAAGTCTTTGCCGTGATGGAACTTGACACCCTGGCGCAGCTTGAAGGTCCACACAGTCAAGTCGTCGTTCGACGACCAGGCCTCGGCCAGCTGCGGCTCGTATTCGAGCTGGGGATTCAGGTAGACCAGGTTGTCGTGCGTGTTCATATTGAGGATATAGGCTTCGCCGTTGTTCATAATCGCCGGGTCCAACCCCGACGGCGTGCCCGGCGTGCCTACCCGCAGAATTCCGCCCGGCTGCGGCGCCGGCGTCGGCTGCTCGGCAGCCTGCTCCGGCTGCTGTTGCGGCGGCGGTGGCGTTGCCTCCTCGGTCGGCCCACAAGCAACCACGCCTACCGTCGCCGCTCCGGCGACGAGAAAGTGGCGACGATCCAAGCTCAAGCCATCAGCCATATCATGCTCCTTACATCGTTGTTGCTCGACTACACACAGTCGGCACGAGAGTCTATCGGTGCCAGCGGTTATTCAGGGCGTCTCCAGGCAAAACGAACCTCAAGCTCACGCAGCATCCCGAAGGTGTCTCGGTACTCAACGCCGAACTCCCTACACACATTCGGCAGCGGCACCTTTCTACGCACCTCTGCGCCAAATACCTCGTGCGTAACTACGACCGCGTTGTGGACCCTAGCATAGGCCACGAGCCAGCCATCCGCTACCCTTGCGAACTCCGCTCGCGCCTCAGGCAGAAACTGCTCATTCTCTCGCACCCAATTCACCATCTCCGTAAACGCATGTATAACCGGCGGCTCCGCCGATGATGCGAACAACGCACTTGGCGCCCGACTCACCCAATCAACCAGCATATCCGGTGTGCTGGTAGCAAGTATCTCGTTCCGAACTCGATCAATGCTCAACAGCCGCTGTTCCCGGCAGTAGTGATTCAAGCACTCCCAGAATCCCGGGCATAGGTCCTGCGCGTAGTAACGGCGATGAGCTTCTATGAAAACATTCGTATCCAGCACGAACAAAGGTTGTTCCTGTCTCACTACAGCAGCACCCCCATTTTTTCCGGTATTCTTTCGAAGGAATCTCCTCGTAGATTGGTGAGATTGTATGCCTCTCGGTAGAGTAGGCGTCCTTCCTTAACCGCACGTACTATTGCGCCACCAAAGCGAGGGCCGAGGCGCCACTTCTGGACTCTCCAGAAATCTCCGCCACCCGGTTCGCTACTTCGCTTCTCATGCCATTCCTGATCCCGATAGAAACTGGAGAAGGCATCCTCGTCAATCAACTTGAGATCAAGGGTGCGGCGCGCAGCCACCAGCGAGCTCACCTTGAACCGTCGGGCAATGGCCTCGTAGGGATCAATCCCGCCCCTCGCAGTGGGCCAAAAGGCTTGTAGCTCGCTCTCCGGCACCAGAAACTCCGCGGCCGCCCGGTTGCAAAACTGTTCCGTCGCATGGTCCACCGGTCGGAAGTCTCGGAAACGAGAGACTCCGGTCTCACCAACAAGCAGATGCGCCAGCTCATGCACGAGCGTGAACATCTGGGCCGCCTTGAAGTCGGCGCCATTGACAAAGACGAGCGGAGCATATTCGTCAACCAGGGCAAAACCTTGAAACTCCCCTGGGTCGAGCTTACGGCGTGTATCGTTTCCTACGACACCATTGCGAACCACCAGCACTCCGGCATCCTCCGCTTGGTCCCGCAAACGCCTCAGCGCGTCCGTCCAAGTAGATTCCTGTGCCGCCCAGCCGTCGGCGAGCCGGAGCGCATCGCGCATGGCACGGGCCGCCTCCAGCGGGGAGTCATCCGTTCCCCAAGCGCCGATGAAGTCCAGCGGGGCGGCGCCCTCGGCAATAAGCTCATCGCGCATCCAGGATTGACGACGCTGCATACTCTCGACCGTCTCCAGCAGGTCGGGACTCGGCGGTAAGCCGCTCTGTCTCCGGGTGCGGAAGTCTGGTATCGGCAACTGGTCCGTGGGCGGCTCTGCCAGATACAGAAAGCCAAGTGGAGTGTGGGTGCTCCTGGCGAGATTATCCGTCTGGGCAATGCTGATCCGGCCGGATTTTTCCCATTCGACAACGCGCTCAGGCTTCACCTGTATCTTGCGCGCCAACTCCTCAGGGCTGATGCCGGCACGCTCTCGCGCCCAGCGCAATACGCCGGGTTGCAACGTTATCTGCAAGCGTCGGCCAGCCATAGGTCACACTGCCCCCGGTCTGGCGAGGACATTCCTCACCGGACCGGTCCACGCTCCACCTCCACCACCTTGCGGCTTGCGCTACCGTGGCGCCATCCGCAGCCCCAAGCCCTAGTCCGCACGGTGCGTCCGCACGTACTCCATACTGCGCTGGTACTGGTCCTCGGAAATGTAGCCCTGCGACATGTAGTACGTAAGCATGACCGGCAACCGCAGGATCGAAACCAGCTGTATCCCATGTCGCCGCAAGCGTTCGGCCCCGCCCTGATCGCGATCCACCAGCACAATGGCGTCTCGCACGCGCAGGCCCGCCTCCGTGAGCACCCGCTGCGTTTCGAGGAAGCTCCCGCCGGTCGTCATCAGGTCGTCAACGATGAGCACCTGCTGGCCCGGCCGGTAGTGCCCCTCCAGCACCCGTTCCCGGCTGCCATCGTGGTGCGGGATCGCATAGATCATGGGCGTATCGCTCTGAATGGCGAACGCCGTCGCCAGGTGGAGACCGCCAAAGGGCACGCCGGCCACCAGATCGAAAGGCACGAACCGCCCGCGCCGCCGTCCTAACTCCGCCTGCGTCTCCTGCACAATCAGCTCGGCCGCGCGACGGAGCACCTGCGGCACCCGCAGCAGCACCTTCACATCAATGTAGATGGGCGAGTGCCGAGTGCTGCGACCCAAGGTGAAGTCACCGAACTGCACGCCACCTTGCCGGTGTAGCTCCTCAGCCAGCCACAGGTTGCTTACGTCGTCAATATCCACTGCGCGTCCCTGCTCTCACATAGTCACAGGATGGTACATGGCAGCCGCGCTGCGCCAAGCGATCTCCCCTCTCCACTTGTGGAGCAGGGCCGGGGGTGAGGAGCTAATCCGCGAGGCTCTTGATGAACTCCACCAGCGCGTTCACGGTCTCGGGCTGGCTGATCGCCTCGTGATTGGCTTGGATGCCCCCCATCATCACCGCGCCCTGGTAGCCTCGAACAATCTTGGCATTCGGGTCCACGATTGATTCCCGGAGGTACTCCTCGTCTACGAGCACTTCTTCGCCGCGTTCCAATCGCTCCATCTTGGCAAATATGCCGACCAGGCTGGGTCCCACGCCGCCGGTGCGGCTTTCGACGTTGTGGCAGGCCTGACAACCATACTCCAGAAAGATGGCTTGGCCCTGGGTCGCCAACTCGTCGTCCACCGTGAACTCGAACAGCGGCCCCGTCTGCACCTCGGCCGCGTCCTCCCGTGGCGCCGGCACGCCGCCAACCCAGGCGACGACTCCGACGAGCGCCAGCGTTCCCATCGCCAGCGTGGTGTACCGCGACCGCTCGAAACGCCGATCCTGCACCGACAGCGCCTCACCCGTGACCGTCCACTGTTCTTCCCACTGGGTATAGCGGCGCGTGATCTGGGGCATCACCAGCGCCAGCACCCACAGGACCACCACCCCCGCGAGGATGAGCGCGGTAGCGGGCGCCGTGCGTCCCAGGCCGAGCATGACCAACGCCGCCACCAGCAGCGCCAACCCGCCCCACCAAGCACCGTGGCCCCAATACCGAAACTGCGCGTAGTGCAGCAGCACGCGCGGCGCTACCTGCAACAGGAGCGCGACGATGACACCGCCACCAACCAACGCCAGCATCGCCGCGACCGACTGGCCGATGGCGATGAGCAGGAGCGCCGCCGCTATGAGACCTACCCCGGCCCAGAACGTGATATGCCCGTACTGCTCGTCAAGCTCGTGAGTTAGGAGCAGGAACACCAGGCCAATGGACACCGCGGCCACGACGCCGATCAGAAGCGCATCCGAGTTGCCGCCGAACGGGCCGACCATGCCCCCGGCCAGCGCCCGGAAGAGCAGCAGTACCGCAGCCGTACCCACCAGCCCTAGCCCAAACCACCAGGCGCCGCGCCCCCAGAACTCGTAGGAAAGCAGCGCCACGAGGGCGCCAACGACCATCACCACCACGAAGAACACCGCGGTGAGATCGGCCGTGCCGCCGAATGGACCGATCATGCTTGTTCCCTATCTCCCTCTGCATAGTGTCCGGCCGCAATGAACCGAAAGAGATTTTACAGGCTCCCGAGCGTCCGTGCCGACCGGCCGAGCCTCTATACTCTACTCTAGCGCGAGACAACGCCGACCACGACGTGGGCAGGAGCATGGACTCGTACTTGCCGGCCAATCGCGCGCTCTGGGATGAGCGCGTGCCGCTACACCGCGACTCGGCATTCTACGATCTGGCCGGCTTCAAGGCCGGCCGGTGCTCGCTCAAGTCCATTGAGCTTTCCGAGCTAGGTCCGGTCGCCGGTAAGTCCCTGCTGCATCTCCAATGCCACTTCGGTATGGACACGCTGTCGTGGGCAAGACGCGGTGCCCATGTCACCGGCGCGGACTTCTCGGACCAAGCCATCGCCCTCGCGCAGTCCCTGAGCGCCGAGTTGGCGATCCCCGCTCGTTTCGTCTGCGCCAATCTCTACGACTTGCCACAGGTATTGACCGAGCAGTTCGATATTGTGTTTACGTCCGCCGGCGTGCTCGGCTGGCTCCCCGACATACGGCGCTGGGGCGAGGTTGTCGCCCACTTCCTGCGGCCCGGCGGCACCTTCTATATTCGTGAGCAGCATCCGTTCGCCAATACCTTTGGTGACACCGCGGCAGCAGCACCAACGCCGCAGCTTGCCTCCCCGTACTTCGATCCCGAGCCAACGCGCTGGGAATCATCAGGCTCCTATGCCGCACCGCAAGCCGCGACCGTCCACAACGTTCACTACGAGTGGCAGCATCCGCTGGGCGACATCGTGAGCGCCCTCACAACCCAAGGGCTGCGCCTGGAGTATCTCCACGAGTTCCCGTTTGCGGGCTGGCAATGCCTGCCGGGCCTGGAGCAAGGCGCCGACGGCTGGTGGCGGCTGCCGGGACAGGAGCCGCTCCTGCCGCTCACCTTCTCGCTCAAGGCGACCAAGCCGTAAGCGCGGAACGACCGATGACTACCGACTTCTGGCCAACCTGGCTGCCGCTGCTCAATGCCATCCTCATCGGCATCAGTGGCATCTTCCTGCTCACCGGCTTCTACTTCATCCGCCGCCAGCAGGTCGCGTATCACCAACGCTGCATGATTACCGCCACGGTGTTCGCGGCGCTCTTTCTCGTCGTGTACGTGACCCGCGCCCTGCTCTTCGAGACCAAGCTGTTCGCCGGCGAGGGCCTCGTCCGCGTCGCCTACCTCGGCATCTTAGGCTCACACATGGTCCTGGCGGTTATCGTGGGGCCGCTCGTCCTGGTCACCATCGCACTCGCCCTCCGCCGCAGCTTCACCCGTCATCGCCGCCTCGCCCGGATCACCCTACCCATGTGGCTCTACGTCGTCGCTACCGGCTGGATCGTCTACCTAATGCTGCATTATCTGGCGTAGGGCATTCGGCCACCCTATGGCGATGGGTGGACGGCGGCACAGGCCTGCAGAGTTCCCTCCCCCGTTGCCACGGGGGAGGGCTAGGGTGGGGGCCACGACTCCTCACAGGGGTAGGTTTCTCCTGCTGCCGACAGATTGATGGCTGGCCACTCCCGTCATTGCGGCGGAATCCACTCCCTCTCCCCCTGGGAGAGGGACGGGGTGAGGGAAACACCCCCTTCCTCACAGCGGCCTGTTGCCGCGTGGACTCCCCTTCCCTAGAGGGAAGGGGTCGGGGGTTAGGTCCAATACCCACCCCCTACTCCCGCCCACCCGTTCGCCCTGGGCGCCGCTCCCGGCGCCACGCCGCTGCCGGCGCCTCCGTCGGCTCCTCCACTGGGGTGCTGGCGGGCGGCATGACGAGCGCGGCCAGGAGCAGGAGGGCGGCGGCCGGCAGGTAAAACAGCCCCACCGTGAATGATCCCAGCACCGAGAACACCCACGCGAGCAGCGTCACGCCCCACAGCAGCCAGCGTGCCCAGCGCCACTGGGCACGCATGAAGACGATCCCGAGCGCGATCAGCGCCAACGCCACCGGCACCAGCAGCACAGCGATGATCTGCGGGCCGTTCTCCTCGATCAATGAGATGCTTTGCGTGAACGCACGACGCGTGCCGTCGGCCCCAAGCTCGGTGACGGTCCCGGTATAGAAATCGGGCCACCAAATGAGGAACAGACAGGCTACGATAGCCGCGGCCAGCGCCAGCCACACCCCGCCGAGCGTCACCCGATCTCGCCAAGATTGTGCGCTCATCGCTACCCCCCAGCCACCGGTGCCATCGAGCCAAGCGCAGCCCGCTCGCGATGCCGGCCCCGGAACTGGATGCGATACAGCTCGGCATACAGGCCACCCTTGGCGAGCAGGTCCTCGTGACTCCCATGCTCGACCAGGCGCCCCTTATCGAGCACCAGAATCTTGTCGGCAGCCAGGATCGTCGAAAGGCGGTGGGCGATGACAATGCTCGTGCGGCCCTTCATCAGCGGTTCGAGCGCCGCCTGGATCAGCGCCTCCGACGTAGAGTCCAGCGAACTGGTGGCCTCGTCCAAGATGAGTATGCGCGGGTCCTTCAGAATCGCGCGGGCAATGGAGACCCGCTGGCGCTCGCCGCCGGAGAGGCGGAAGCCACGCTCACCGACCACGGTGTCATAGCCCTCCGGCAGACCGGCAACGAAATCGTGAATCGCCGCGGCCTGTGCCGCCGCAATCATCTCGGCCTCGGTGGCCGCGGGTCGCGCGTACAACAGGTTCTCCCGCACCGAGGCGTGGAAGAGGAAGGTTTCCTGCATCACGATGCCGAACTGCTGCGCCAGCGATTCCTGCGTCACGTCCCGCAGGTCGTGACCGTCCAAGAAGACACTGCCCTCGTCCGGGTCGTAGAAGCGCGGCACCAGGTAGGTGAGCGTCGTTTTGCCGGCGCCGCTCGGCCCGACGAGCGCGACCAGTTGACCCGGCTCAATAGTAAAGGAGACGTCAATCACGGCCTCGCGCCGGCGCGGCGATTCCGTAGCGGCCGCGTCCACCCGCTCTGTCAGCGCAGCGCCATCAGCGCCGCCATCGCGCCGGCGCCGACCACCGGCTGCACCGCCAGAACCAGTCCAAGCCTCGCCATAGCCACCGCTACCGCCGCCGCCCCAAGCGCCGCCCATCCCGCCCCCGCCGCGACCGATGCGATCCATCCGCGGCGAGGGCGGCAGTCCCGGATCAATCAGCCCGCCGGGCGGTGGCGGCGGATACGTAAAGCTGACCCGCTCGAAGCGCACCTGTCCCTGCGCCGGTCCCAGTACGGCGGCGCCCGGCTTGTCGCGCACCTCCGGCGTCATGTCCAGGTACTCGAAGATGCGCTCGAAAACGGCCATCGCTGCCTGTAGCTCAACGTAGATATTGGCGAGCTGACCGGCCGGCCGATACAGGTTATTGAGCAGCGCCACCATCGCCACAATAGTGCCCAACTCCAGTTCGGCGTCGAGCACGAGATGCCCGCCGTACCAGAAGATGAGCGCCGGCCCGACGGCCCCGACCACGCCGACAAACATGAAGAACCAGCGCCCCACCATCGCCGACCGGATTTGCAGGCTCATCAAGTCGCGGTTGAGCGTCTGGAACCGCTCGCGCTCGTCGCCCTGACGGCCAAAGATGCGCGTGAGCACGTAGCCGCTGATGTTCAGGCGCTCTTGGAGGAAGGCGGTCACGCCCGCTTGCTGTTCCTGTGTCCGGCGCGACACATCGCGCCGAAACATGCCCACGCGCCGCGCCGGGTAGATAAAGATGGGCACGAGCACCGTCGCCACCAGCGCCAGCCGCCACTCCAAGCCGAACATCACCACGACCGTGACGATAACGCTGATGACGTTCGTCGTAATACTCGTCAGGGTGCCGGTCATCGCCCCCTGCACACCGGCTACGTCGTTGTTCACGCGGGACATGATCTGCCCCGTCGGCGTCACCGTGTAAAAGCGCAGGCTCATGCGCTGCATATGCGCGAACAACTGCTGGCGCAGGTCGAACATGATGGCCTGACCGACCAGGATATTCAGGTAGTTCTGCCCGACCCCGATCAGCCCGGACACGAGCGGCACGGCCACCATCCCGAGGACGAGCAGGTTGAGCAGCACGGCATCCCGCTCCGGCAGCGCCTCGTCAATCAACTGGCGAATCAGCAGCGGCGGGACCACCCCGATCCCACTCGTGGCGGCAATGCAGATCAAGATGCCGATGCAGTGCCAGCCATAGGGACGCAGGTAGCTGATGATGCGGAGCAGGTTCTCCCGGTCGAAATGCACCGGCGGCCCGTCGTAGCGACCACCCCGCCCGACACTCCAGAACAATCCACCGGCCGATCCACCGCCGATCATGTGTGCTCCCCAGTCCGGTTCATATCCTCGCCATCGTATCAAAGCCGAAACTTAACGTCAACGTTAACCTCCCATCATCTATGATGAAGACAGCCGGGAAGGAGCGTGGCCGCCACGTGACAGCGAGCATCCGGGCCGCCGCCGACGGCAGCGTCCAGCTACGCTTGCCGGACGAGACCTGCCGCGACTGGGCGCCGGCCAGCACCCACGAGTGGCTCGTGACGAACGGCCGCGGCAGCTATGCCAGCGGCACGGTCGCCGGCACCAACACCCGCCGCTACCACGGCCTGCTCGTCGCAGCCTTGCGCCCGCCGCTCGGCCGCACGCTCTTGGTGGCCGCCTTGGACGTGACGGTCGAGCCGGTAGCGGGCGCGTCAGCCATCCCCCTGCACGTCCACGAGTATCACGATGGCACCATCGTCCCGCACGGTCACCGACATATCGAGGCCTTCGCGCTCTACGACGGCATTCCCACCTGGACCTACGGCTTCACCGGCGGCCGCCTCACCCGGACGGTCTGGATGGAGCACGGCCGCGACATAACCTACGTGCGGTATGCGCTGGCGCCGGAGAGCGATCCCATCGTGCTCCGCCTGGCCCCTCTCTGCACCTTCCGCGACTACCACACGCTCACGCAAGGCCATCCCGACTGGCAATTCGTCGTCGAGCCGCAGAAAGAGGGCGTGACCCTACGGGCCTGGCCGGAGGCGCCGCCCTACTGGCTGTGGCTGGACCGTCCCGCGCACTTCACCCGGCGCGAAGAGTGGTCCTGGCGCTTCCTCTACCGGGTGGAGCGCGACCGGGGCCTCGACCACCTCGAAGACCTGTACGTACCCGGTGACTTCGCCGTTGCGCTCGCGCCCGGCGAAACGGTGACGGTGATGCTCACCAACGAGAGCGCAGCGGCAGCCAGCGCCGCCACCGGTGACCGCGACGCCCTCGCGCGCGCCCGCGCCCGTGCGCGCCTCCTACCCCGTCGGGCCGGGATCAACGCAACCGCCGATCCCGTAGCGGCGGCCCTCTGCCTCGCTGCGGACCAATGCCTCGTCGCTCGCGGGTCCCCATCCGCGGCGAATACCGCCGACACCGTCTTGGCCGGATACCCATGGTTTGCCGACTGGGGCCGCGACACGATGATCGCGCTGCCGGGCCTCACGCTGGCCACCGGGCGCATACAGGAGGCGGAAGCCATCCTGCGCGTCTTCGCGGATCACGTAGAGGACGGTCTCTTGCCCAACCGCTTCCCCGACGCTGGCGACATTCCCGAATACAATACCGCCGACGCCACGCTCTGGTATTTCCACGCCATCGCCCGCGTGCTGGCCCACAGTGACGACGCCGCGTCCGGTGCGCTGGACCGAGAGCGCCTGCTCTCCGACCTCTATCCGGTGCTGCGCCGGATCATCGCCCATCATCTGCGCGGCACCCGCCACCACATCCACGTTGATCCGGACGACGGTCTGCTCTACGCCGGCGAGCCGGGCGTGCAGCTCACCTGGATGGACGCCAAGGTGGGCGATTGGGTGGTCACGCCGCGGATTGGCAAACCGATCGAGATCAACGCGCTCTGGCTCCACGCGCTGACTCGCATGGCGGAGTGGGCTACTGCTCTCGGCGCCACGGACGACGCCACGGCATACCGCCGCTGGCTCGCCCAGGGTGCGGCCAGCTTTGCCGCGCGGTTCTGGTACCCGGCTGGAGGGTTTCTCTACGACGTTGTGGATGGGCCGGCGGGCGATGACGGCAGCTTGCGTCCCAACCAGGTCATCGCCACCGCGCTCCCCGAGACGCCCCTAACGGCAGACCAACGGCGCCGCGTCGTGGAAATCGTCACGGAACACTTACTCACGCCCATGGGCCTCCGCAGCCTCGCTCCCGGCGATGACCACTATCGCGGCCGCTATGCCGGCGACGTGTGGCAGCGCGACGGCGCTTACCACCAGGGCACCGTCTGGTCCTGGTTGATCGGATCGTTCATAGACTCGCATCTCGCGGTGTATGGCGACCGGGTACAAGCGCGCCGTCTCCTCGAACCGCTGGCCGCGCACCTCGGCACGGCCGGACTAGGCTCGGTCAGCGAGATATTTGACGGGGACCCGCCACACACGCCCGGCGGGTGCTACGCGCAGGCGTGGAGCGTGGCAGAGCTTTTGCGCTCCTGGCTGCTGACCGGTCAGGACACCGGCTGAGGGGAAGCGGCACCCGTCCCGGCTGCAACAGACGCGATGACAGCCGCCAATGCTCGCGTGCGCGAGCAAGGCCGGGTATCGCCAAGAGAGGCTACTTGCGGCCGTGCGTCGGCCGCTTGCCGTGATTGGCTTTCTTGCTGCGCCAGCGCAGCTTATGCTTCTGCTTTTTACGATTGGTGACCATGTGTATCGGCTCTCCCAAGCTACCACCACAGTATAGCAGCACGAGCCACCAGCGATACGCTCCCGCGCCCCTCCGCTAGACACTGCCACCGCTACGTGTGGCGCTTGCCTCTCCGACCACGCGGCAGTTCGTATCGAATGATGAACCCGTCACGCAACAGAACCTCAACGGCCAGCTCGGCCTCCGGCTCCGGGAAGTCCTCCAGGTTCACGCCTCGGCTCACCGCGACAAACTCGAACGCGCGAATGCGACCCTTGAGGTCGTAGTGGATGTACCGGCCCCCCAGCACGCCATCGGGAAAGCCCGTGTGGTGCTGGCGAACGTCCCGGAACCGCACCGAAGCCGCATCGGCCTCTACATCATGCGCGACAAGCACCGTATCCGTTGAAATATCCACGTCCCCCACACCCCCGCACCCTTAATAATACAGCCTATGGCAAGCCTTGTCCGCCCCCCTCCCCGCAGTGCGGGGGGACCACCGGGAACCTCGACATACCCAACCCGGACCACGCCCCCCCCCGCAGTGCGGGGGGACCACAGGGGGGCTATAACAGCGCCAACCACCGCCGCCATGACTCCCCTTCCCTGGAGGGAGGAGCCGGGGGTTAGGCCCCTAACTACCCCTAGCGATAACCCTCAAGTGTGAAATCGGGGCTGTTGACTACTCGCAGGCGCTCGGCCTCGTATTCGCGAATCCTATCGGCCTCCGCCACAACCTGGTCGGCGATCTCATCGGGAATGTGGACAATCCCGTTCTCGTCGCCGTGAAGCAACGCGCCGGGCGTGACGGGCATACCGCTGATAGTCACCTCGACGTTCACATCGAGAATCATCGGCCGGCCGTGCGCCACCACCAAGCCGGCGCCGTAGTAGTGAAAGTCGCCTAGTTCGCGCACCTCCACGATGTCACGCAGCCCTCCGTCCGTCACCACGCCCGCCGCGCCGAGCCGCTTGAAGGTCGTCGCCATCACCTCGCCGACGTGGCACGAGCGGTCCCGGTCCTGCCCCACGTCCTGAATGACCACGACCGCCGGTTTCGGGGCGGCCTGCACCGCCCGACACAGATCGAGAAAGCTGCTGTCCTCGCGCCGACGCCATTCCGTCCGGCTATCGGCCGTACACGTCACCGCGTAGCCGAGCATCGTGCCCAAGCCGGGGATGAGGCAGCGTATGTCGTGACCCACATAACCCGACGCATGTGGCCGCACGTTGAACGGCTCGATGGCATTCGCAATCGTCGGGCTGTCAATGGCACGTATCGCCTCGAACTGCTCGGCGGTCAATGCAACGGTCATCCTGTTCCTCCTATTGTCGCTGGTCGCGTTTCGAGTATGGCAACCGAGCGCCGCCGAAAGATGCGGGCCGCCGCGCATTGTAGGCGCCACGCGGGCGCGCCACAAGCGTCAGGCAGCGTAGCGCTCACCCGGCCGTCGGCGTCCCGCGTTTCTCGGACACCAGCCGGTCGGCCGTTTCGATCACGTCCTCCACGTCGAAGCGCGGCACCAGGACCACGTCGCCCCTCCGCTCGCGAAGCACGTAGTAGGTCGACTCGTCGGCGGTTTTGGCCCCCACCAACAGCCCGTGCTCGCCATCCCGGCGCGTGTGCAGCGTGAGCGTGATGATCGGCTGATCCAGTCCGAACTCGGCCATTTGCTCGCCCGGCGGGCCGAGCACGCGATCCACCCGCCAGCGCGTGACGGCATCCAGCAGAATGGCCGCGCGGCTGCCCGGCGTGACCGTGAGTACCCGCGGCGTATTCGGGTCACTTGTCGGCGTCGGCGGCACGACGATGTCCCGCACGTCCCACTTCCCGGCAGCCGATTGGGTCGCCGAGATCGTCTCACCGCCCCGCTCGATCACGACGCGCGTCACGTCGGCCGGCCGGAACGAAACGATGAACGCCAAGCTCCCGTCGTCCTCCGGCTCCCCCGTCCGCTCCAGCAGCAGCACGACCGCCGCCAACACGACAAACACCGCCACGGCAGCGAGGGTCATGCGGTTGGTAATCATCGCTCAGAAACTACCTGCTGCCGCCGCACCCCCTCTCCACATGGTGGAGAGGGGCCGGGGGGTGAGGTCACCGCCGCTGCCACCAGACGACCACACCGAGCAGCAGCACCGCGACCGGCACAAAGACCACCGTGAAGTAGAAGACCACGATGCTCTGCTGTCTGTCGAGGACGACTGGTGCGACGTTGGCCGGCGTCGCCCGAATCGAGATCAGCGCTTCCTCCTCGGCCAGCCAGTTCACGCTGTTGATGACCAGATCGAGGTTGGTGGGCAGCTGACTCAGGAATCCATTAGCTGCGAAATCCGCATCGCCCAGCACCACCAAGCGGCCCTTCCGCTCCGGTTCAACACCCTCCAGTACGGGCGTCGGCGTGGGCGGCGGCTGGCCGCCGGCAAAGCTGGGCACCGAATCGCGCTGGTTGATCGCGACGGCAACCGTGAGCGGCCCCTGATGGTCCTCGCCCGCGTTGAACTCCACGGCCGGCTCCGTGAGATTCGTCTCGCCCCAGGCTTGGTCCGTGGTCATGAGCAGCGGCCGGACCTCCAGGTCCTCTGGCGGGTCCTCGTCTACCTCCAGCGATCGCGCCAATGAGAGCACGGTAGTTGCCGGCAGGCTGGAAGAGATGCGATGTCCGAACACCGGCACGGGAATAATCAGGCCCGGGTCGGGTGGCACATAACGGGCCGGGTCTACTACCAGATCGTCCCGCAGCGACACGGACCACCCTTCCAGCACCGCGTTCAGGTCGGTTTCGCCCTGCGGGTCGGCCACGACCAGCAGCGCGCCGCCGCCATTGAGATAGTCCCGCAGCGCCGTGGTCTCGAAGTCGAGCAGCGGGGTGCGCGGCGCGGCCAGGACCACGACCGCAGCGTCCGCCGCTACCTCGCGCTCGCTCACCAACGAGAGCTTTTCGACCACGTAGTTCTCGCGGCGCAGCGCCTCCGCCACCGCGGAGTAGCCGTTCTGATCGAACCCGTCGGGATCGCGCTCGTTATGCCCGGTCAGGAAATAGACCTTCTTCTGCTCCGGGCGGGTTAGCTTCAGCAAGGCGCTGGTGAAATCTTGTTCACTCAGCCCCAACGTTTCCTCGCGTAGCTCCCCCAGCTCAAACACGGCGACCGGATAGCTGCGAATGCCGGCCTGCTCGGCGGCGGCCCGCTGGCGCACCGGGTCAATGACCTCCACGGTGATGTGTGGCGACTGTCGCGCATAGCGACCCAACAGGTCTTCAGCACGCTGCAAGAATTCATCTTCAGGGAAGAACGCAGTGATCCGGACCGGTTGATTGACTTGCTCGATGACCTTCACCGTCTGATCCGACAGCGTGAACTGGCGCGCCGCCGTGATGTCCAGCTGCTGCGAATAACGATTAGCCACGACGTTGACGAGCACCAGGATGCCGATGACCGCCACGCTAAAAGCCACGACCGAGTAGCCCTGCCGCGCCGTCCGGCTGCTCAGTAGCTCACCAAGCTCCTCGACACGTGGCGCGAGGAAGCTGGCCAGCAGCGCGGCCGCCAGCAGATAGAGCACCATCGCCAGGCGTGTGATGGTGCCCGCCGCAGTCATCGCCACGACGGCGCCGACGAGCGCGAGCGCCCCCAGAATTCCCAGGAGACCACTCAGTCGGTAGAAGAGACTTGCCTGATCTTGTTCGTCCATGATGGACAGCTTTACCGGTCTAGCGCCAGCGCGTCGATTCGACCGCGCGCACGGTCAAAAAGAGCGCGCCGAGAATGAAGGTCACGAAGTAGATCACCTCGCTCGTATCGAGCAATCCACGGCCAAAGGTATCGAAGTGAACCGCCGGCGAGAGCGCGCTGACGAATTGCAGCACTTGCCCGAGCGGGCCGGCCGCCAGCGTCCCCAACGCGCCGAGCAGGTAGAGGAAAAGCAAGATGCCGAAGCACAGTGCGCCGGCGACGACCTGATTACCGGCAAACGCGCTGGCCAGCATCCCCGCCGCGATGTAGGCCCCGCCGAGCAGCAGTAGTCCCAGATAGGCCGAGATGAGGATGCCCACCTCCGGCTCCCCGAACACCGCAATGACGACGACGTAGGTCAGCGTCGGCACCAGCATCAGCGCGTAGGTGATGAGCGTGGCCAGAAACTTGCCCAAGACGACCTGCAAGTCGGTGACCGGGAAGGTCATCAGGAGCTCGATGGTACCGGTTGACCGCTCCTCCGCAATCAGGCGCATCGTCAGGATGGGCGTCAGCAAGAGCAGGATGAAGACCGTGCTGGACAGTATCGGCTGCAGGCTCGCCTCGGCTAACGGACTGCTGATGAAGTAGTAGAACACCAGGCCGTTGATGAGCAGGAAGGCCGCCGCCACGGCATACGCCACCGGCGAGACCAGATAGGAATACAACTCCTTGCGTGTAATCGCCCACAGACCGCGCATCGCTTCCTGTCTCTTCCTTACTAAGCCGTCCCCGCACTAAGCCGTCCCCGCGTTCTACGTCGCCCCTGTTAGGTACAGGTTAAGCTGTAGGGGCGCCACATGTTGCGCCCGTCCCCCCGCCGTGCGGGGGGACCATAGGGGGGCCACTCACCCGCACACCGGGAGGTTTTTCGGTACGGAGTTGCCCACCTCCGCCCTGTCAAGCCTGCCCATCCATGTAAATACCTACCCCTGTGAGGGCCGCCGGGATGGAGGCCAACACCCCACCTACTCCCCGCCATCAGACTCGGCCTGGTCCGGTTCGCCATCGGCCTCAACTTCAGCCTCTTCCGTCGTGAGCTGCAAGAAAATCTCTTCCAGGCTCAGGGACGCCGCTTGCAGTTCCTGCAATCCCCAGCCTGCCTGCACCACGGTCTTGGCCAGCTGCTCCCGCATGTCGGTGTTGACATCCACCTCGACACTCAACCGGACGGTCTCGTCCGGCTGCGGCTGCGAATGCACCGCGAGGACGTGCGGCAGGCTCACCAAGCGCTCCTCAACCTCGTCCGCCGGTCCGCGCACGGTCAGCGCAATGCGGTCTGCGCCGATCAGCCGCCGGTTCAGATTCCCCGGCGTATCCACCGCCACCACCCGTCCTTGGTTGATAATCACGACCGCGCCGCAGGTCATGCTCACCTCGGGCAAGATATGGGTGCTCAGAATAACCGTGTGATCGCCGCCGAGACCGCGTATCAGCTCACGGACCTCGATAATCTGCCGCGGGTCGAGGCCGGCGGTCGGCTCATCGAGGATCAGGATGGGCGGATCACCCAGCAGCGCCTGAGCAAACCCCACTCGCTGCCGATAGCCCTTCGACAGCCGACCGATGGGGCGATCAATCACCTCCTCGATGCGCGCCACATCGGTCACGCGCTCGATCTCGGCACGAACGTTGTCCACACCCTTCATCGCCGCCACAAACTCCAAATAGCGGTACGGCGTGTGATCGCGGTAGAGCGGGACGTTTTCGGGCATATAGCCGATCCGCCGCCGCACCTCGCGCGACTCCTGCACGGCATCGAAGCCGGCCACGCGGGCCGTGCCGCCGGAGGGCGGGAAGTAGCCGGTCAGAATCCGCATACACGTGGATTTGCCGGCGCCGTTCGGCCCAAGCAACCCCAGGATTTGCCCCGGCTCCACACGGAACGTCACTCCGTCGAGTGCCAGGTGTGGACCGTAGTATTTGCTTAGATTGGTAACCTCGATCATCGCGTCTCGAAATCATCCCGTTGTGGTGTAGGGTGTGGGGAGAACAGCGCCGCTCCGATATTGTCACCGGATTGTCATCGGCCAGGGCGCAGGAGTACAGTATACCAGGCGCATATACCTGGTACCGTATTGCGGACAAGATCACTGCACAAGGAGTGAGAGCATGGAGCGGCTACCCAGCCCCTTTGAAGCACCGGGCAACTGGTATCGAGGCTGCCTGCACTGCCACACGACCAACTCCGACGGGCAAATGGCCCCGGAGCAGCTGGTCCGCCACTACGAGATGGGCGGCTTCGACTTCGTCGCCATCACCGACCATCATCACCGCACCGACCTCAGCGACCTCTCAACCCCGGACTTTCTCGTCATGCCGGGCATCGAGGTAAACACCGCCAAGGAATCCATGATCTACGGCGGCGGCTTCCACATCACCGGCATCAATCTCACCACAGGCATCGAGCGCCGGCCGGACTGGACCGGCCAAGCACTGGTAGACGCTATCCTGGAGGCCGACGGGCTGCCCATCCTGGCCCACCCGTACTGGTCCGGCCTGACGCATGAGGAGATTGCGCCGCTGGACGGCCTGCTCGGTCTGGAGGTCTTCAACACGACCACCGAGGCGGCCATCGGCAAGGGACACGCCAACGTGATCTGGGACGACCTGCTCCGCCGCGGTCACCGGCTGCTCGGAGTCGCAGTGGACGACAGTCATCGCCCCGGCTTCGACAGTATGCGCGGCTGGGTCGCAGTACGGGCACCGGAGCTTACCGCGCCGGCTATCACCGCCGCCCTGCGCGCCGGGCACTTCTACGCCTCCAACGGGCCGCAGCTCCACGACGTGCAGTGGGAGCCGGCGGACGCGAACGGCGGCGGCGGCACCGTGCGCGTGCAGTGTAGTCCGGTCCGCACCGTCGGCCTGATCGCCGACGCCAGCAATGGTGCCCGCGTCAGCGCCGGCACGCTGGAGCGCGCGGCGAATGCGCGCCGGCTACGCCCCGGCGGCTTACCGGAGGGCGTCACGGCCGGCAGTCTGCTGACCGGCGCCGAGTTCACCCTCCATGGCAAAGAGCAATACGCCCGCATCGAGGTCATCAGCGAGACCGGCCAGCGAGCCTGGTCCAACCCCCTCTTCCTCGCCGCACCTCCGTCGTAAAGAGCGTGCAGCGGCGACCGGGGCCGCCTCCCGCCCCACTCTACTAACCACTAGCCACTGAATACCTGACTATCGGTGATTATCACTTGCACAGCCCCTATCCAGGCTGTAGAGTGAAGCAGTACGCCTCATTGCATCCCAAAGAAGGAGCCACTCCGACGACTAACGACCGTCCACCCGCGAGAGGACAACCCCCAGATCGCTCGCCCGGACAGCGTCCGGTGGGCAGAAGACCCGCTCCCTCCGCGCAACCGCCTGGCCAACGTGGACCAGGGGGGCCGCCCCGCGGCCCCGGTGGCCCAGCGCGTGGTCCCGGTGGCCCATCACGCGGCCCTGGTGGCCCACCGCGTCGATCCGGCGGCCCTGGTGGTCCACCGCGCGGCCCCGGCGGGCCGCCACGAGGACCGGGCGGAGCACCACGCGGGCCCGGTGGCCCAGCAGGCCCAGCGCGTGGTCCCGGTGGCCCATCACGCGGCCCTGGTGGTCCACCGCGCGGCCCCGGCGGCCCCCGACCGTTTGGCGGACGGCCGGGTGGCGGGTTTTCTCCTCGCCCACCACGGCGCGGCGTGCGACCCGTGCCCCGCAGCCCGGAGCCGTATCGCGTCAATGGCTTGATTCGCGGCGTTCAGGAAGTGCGCCTGGTTGACGATGATGACGAGAATGTCGGCGTCGTGCGCTTCACCGAGGCGCTGCGGATGGCCCGCGAGCGTGGACTGGACTTGGTCGAAGTGGCAGCAAAGGCCCAACCACCAGTCTGCCGCATCCTCGATTACGGTCGTTTCAAGTACGAGCAGGAGAAGAAGAACCGGCAGGCGCGCAAAGCCGGGCAGGCGGCCAAGGCGGCGCAGGAGATGAAGGAAGTCCAGTTGTCGCCGGCCATTGGGGAACACGATCTGCAGATGAAGGTGCGCCGCGCCCTCAAGTTCCTGCACGCCGGCCATCCGGTGCGGATGGTCGTGCGCTTCTTCGGCCAGAACACCCGCTACCTGTCACATCCCCAAGTAGGCTTCGATGTCATGCAACGGGCGATTGCGGCCTTGGGCCCGGACGTGAAACTGGACCGTCCGCCCAAGCTGGAATCCCGCCGCATTGAGGCAATCCTGCGCTTGACCAAATCCGGCTCCAGCACCTCGACGCCGGACGCCGCTCCGGCCTCTGCTACCTCCTAGACCCTCCACCCTCTCCCAGGGGGCCGGCTGATAGGGGTAGGTACGGGACAAGCCGTAGGGGCGCAACATGTTGCGCCCGTCCCCCCGCCGTGCGGGGGGGGGCATAGGGGGGCTACTCACCCGCACACCGGGAGGTTTTTCGGTACGGAGTTGCCCGCCTCCACCCCGACGCAAACTCCCATCCTGTCCATCCATGTAAATACCTACCCCTGTTGAGGAGGGGACCGGGGGGTGAGGCCCATTACCGGGCCGTCAGCGGATGCCCCTGTGCCAAACGCCCCACGGCCCAGTCCGGTGTCTGCTGGACCCGATCCCAGGTAAAGCCCAGCGCATTGAACGTCGCTAGATCGGGTACCCAATGGCGCTGCCAATCGTGGCCGATCTGCCAGACGCGGCCGGCATCGTCTCTGAGTAGCGCACCGGGATAGAAGCGGAGTACCGGTCCCACGCGCAGGGACGCGATCACCGCATCCGACACCTGCTCGTAGCCGCCGAGGTTGAGCGCTTGGAGCGTGGTCAAGTCGGCAATGTGGTAGCGAACCCCGTTCAAGGCCGCGTACTGCGCGGCACCCGACCCCTTGACCACCCGCAGCCGCTGCGGGTCGCCAAGCAGCCCCGCCCCACCCGGGCTGCCGCTACTCGGGGCATGCGCCGCACTCAGCGGCACCGCGACCAGCCAGCGACGAGCGACCCAGCCTTGCTGCCCACCATGTTCCGGCTTCAATCGGATCGGCACCCACCGATGCCCGTCGCGCTCTATCTCCGCACCGAGAATGTAGACCTCGGTGAGGAATGGCAGCACGCGCAGCACGGCCGCACCCATCTGCGGGGCCGCGCGCATGTTCAATCCGCTGCTCGTAGCGACCCGCCCGGCAGCGATGGGCGCGTCGCTGGCGAGTGGTGCTGCACCGGCGGTCTGCGTCGCCGCACCGAGCAGCCAGACCACCACGGCCATCCCCAGGAGCAAGGCGCAGCGAGACCACCGAGAGCCTCGCGCCGATGCTGTCTGCCCGCCCATGTGCAGCACGCCTCCTCGTCGGCATGGATGCCGTGTATGGCACTGCCGGCTGACGGATCGCTCCCCAACTCCCCAGTAGCGATCAGTCCATAGAACGAATACGGACTGGGGATTGACACGTTGACCCGCCGCAAGTGAGGTGCAGAGCACAGCACGCCCGCGCCGGCAGCGACACGGACGAGACCGCGCTCACCCGGTAACAGAACGCGGCGCCGGGTGCTACGGCCTCAAACGGAGCAGTTCAGAAGAGCGTCAGCTTGCCACTGGCGGTACCGACGCAACGGCGGCCGGCGCTCACCCTCACTCGCCGGCAGCATCCGGCGGCCGCCGGCGCAGATAGTAGGTCAGTTGAGTGCCGCGCGCGCTCTGGCGGATGACGCGGCGCTCCACCTCCCACCCGTCGTCAAGGTACCGTTGCAACTGGGACTCCGAGGCCGGATCGTTCAGCGTGGCCTGGATAATCGTGCGCTCCCACCGCCCCCCGGGCAGCCGGCGCACCGCCGCGACCCCCACGCCCAGGCCGGCCACCGCCACCGTTGCCACGGCGACATAGGCGATAGCCATACGGCGACGCAACTGCCGACCGTCCCCGCCATCGGGCGCTACGGCCGGCACCGTCGTCATCGCAGTAGCCCTCTCCCCTGCTCGGTCCGGCAGCTAGGCGCTACCAATCCTTCGACTCGTCCCGGAGTTGCTCGAAGCCGGCTTGCACCACTCGACTGTCCGAGCCATAGGAGAGAAACCGAAAGCCCTGCGCGATGCGCTGCTCCGCTTCCTCGCGGCTCCCGCAGGCATAGCCGGCCACGGTACCCGTCTCCTTGCCCGCCGCCGCGACCTGCAAGACCAGCTCCTCGTGGTAGGCCGCGTCATGGCCGTTGGCGCGCACGTCCAGCATCAGGTCGCCCGGACCGATGAACACCACGTCCACGCCCGGCACCTGCATGATCTCACTCACCCGTGCAATCGCCGCCTCGGTCTCGACCATCACCACCATCATGATCTCGTCGTTGGCTCGCGCGAAATACTCGGCCGGGCCGCCCACACCGCCGAGGGTGCCGAGCCGCACGCCGCCACCGGAGCGTTGCCCTTGCGGCGGGTAGTAAGCCGCTTGGACCACCGCGCGCGCTTCCTCGGCGTTCTGCACCATCGGCACGACCACACCGAACGCGCCCATATCCAGCACCCGGTTGATGACACCCGGCTCGTGGCCCCGCACCCGGACCAGCGGTACGTGCCCGGCGCCTAGTAGCTGGCCAAGTGCCGCGTTGAGCGTCGTCTCCGTAAACTGGCCGTGCTGCCAGTCGAGCCACACCCAATCGAACCCCATGTCCGCCACCTGCGCGATCATATCGGGCGAGTCGTAGACCATCAGCGGACCGGACAGCACTCCACCGGCACGCAGCTTGGCAAGTGCTTGGTTGGCTCGCATAGCTCGTAACACTCCTTCCCTAGAGAGGGTACCGCTCCCCGCCGCTTAACGGCCAGGACGGATGGCGGGGTTGACCTCACTCTCGTCATTCCCGCTGGCGGGAATCCAATCCCCCTCTCCCCCTGGGAGAGGGCCGGGGTGAGGGTTACCCCTCTCGCCCTCCATCCGGGTGGTTACGCAAGGGTCTACACCAGCGAGAATCTATCCTGCTCATCCTTGCGTCCCGAAAACCCTGATTCAGCCCATTCGGCGCTACGTATCGAAAACTTCGCGCACCGCGCAATTAAAACCGGGCAGCACATCCAAGCCATCGAGGGTACCGTGCTCATCGAGCGTCACGACCGCCCGGCCCGGCTCATACACGTCCACCGTGTATGTATCCGGCTGCACCACCCATACCAAGCGCACGCCGTACCGCAGCCACATCCGCGCCTTGTCGCTGACCTCCCGCTGGCCATCGCTGGGAGAGGCAATCTCCACCACCAGGTCGGGAACCACCTCGGCATAGCCCCGGACTCTCACGCCCGGCGGCAATCGCGCCGCCGAGATATAGGCGATGTCTGGCTCGCGCACGGTATCTGGGTCCCGCTCCAGCCAGACACCGGCATCCGAGCCGGTCAGCCGCCCCAGCCTCCGCGGCTTGATGAACCCACCTAGCAAAATGCCCAGATTCATCACGATCTCGCCGTGCTCCATTCCTGCTGGCATCGTTTCGTAGAGTACTCCTTGGATCAACTCGCCGCGCACGCCCTCGCTATCCAATCGCAACAGGTCGTCGGCAGTCAGCAGCTTCGTCAGTGTCGTCGCCATACCCGGCTCCTTCCCGCTGGTCCCCGTCCCCCCGCCTTTGCGGGGGGACCATAGGGGGGCGGACCCAAACGCACCACTGGCCCTCGGGCGGTCTGGATTGCGGCTTGCGCCGCAATGACCAGCCCTAGGGCACCAATCACCCCAACTCGCTTATGTCAACCGGCCGCGCTAGCTCCGTTGACCGCTGCACCGCCTCGACAAGACCGATGGTCTCCAGGTTGCGCCGGCCCGTGGTCTCCGGCTCCTTGCCCTCCGCGACGTACTCGTAGAAGTCACGATAGATCATCACGTCGGGCAAGCTGGCGTGCTCGCGCGTCGCCGGTGCGCCGCCGAGCGCAGCCTGGGCAGCGGGATGGTCCTCGATACCATGTACGTCGGGTAAGTCCAGCGGCACCATCTCCTCCCGCTGGTTGTGCGGCCCGAAGCACACCCGAATGGCCCCGGCCGTCCGCTCCGCAATCAGCGCCGCCTCCGCACACTCCAGCCGGAACTCGAACCCGCCTGCCCGCGCGTTCGATGTGCCCACGTAAGTCCCGGAAACACCGCCATCGTACTCGGCAATCGCCTGGAAAGTACACGGTGTCGGCCAATCCGACCACGCCGGGTTGTTGCTGAGACCCCACACCCGGCGCAAAGGCTGCTGCACGACCGACAAGATGGTGTCCAGCTCATGGACGCCCTGCTGCCAGAGATGCATGTGTGGACTCAGATTGTAGGCGCGGCCCCGCGCCTTGTAGAAGTTCATCAAGTACAGGCCCAGCGGCCCGTAGCGTTCCTCGGCCACCAGCCGGCGCAGCGTCCGCATCGGCGCTTGCAGCCGGGCATTCTGCACCACCATCAGCTTGCGGTCCCGCTCGTCGGCCGTCGTTACGCAGCGCACCGCGTCCGCATAGCTCACGGTGAAGCACTTCTCCGTCAACACGTGGCGGTCAGCCGCCAGCGCGGCCAAAATCTGCTGCGCGTGGAACGTCACCGGCGACGCGATAATTACGGCTTCCGAATCGACCGCCGCCACGGCCGCCTCGACACTCGTGAAGCAGACGGACTCCGGTAAGCCCGTCATCTCCCGCGCCGCCGCCAGGTAGTCCGGCACTACGTCCACCAACGCGACGGGGCACCAGTAACCGCTCTCCATGGCGGCCCGCACGTGGCTCTTCCCGCGCGTGCCAACTCCGATGTGGATGGTCCGCAACGGCTCGCTGCGACGACTAGCGCTCATGATTACCTCTCCTCCCTGCCAATTCGCCTGTCCACTACACGGTCATCCCACACCACTACTTCGCCATTCCTGCGTTCGCGGAAATCCCGAGCCGGCACACCATCACTCCCCTTCCCTGGAGGGAAGGGGCCGGGGGTTAGGTCCGCGAAACCGGCGCCGGTGTGATCCCGACGGCGTCCATTCGCCGTTTCACCTCCGCGTAGTCCGCCGGTGACAGCGGACCCCGCAGCGCCGCCTCCACGTTCTCCCGCAGGTGCTCCGGCCGCTGCGTACCCACGATGATCGTATGCACGTGCGGATGCGTCAGCGTGAACCGCAGCATGAACGATGTGCGGCTCTCCCCGGCCTCGCGGAACTCATCCAGATTCGCCGCCGCGAACTTGCTCCACGCCTCGGCGCTCCCCCGGCCGGCACCCGGCTCGCCCTTGGCCACGCCGCCGCGAATGACCGTGCCAATGCCGGCCTCCGCCGCTTTCGTTATCAAGTCCTCATGCGTGCGCTCCAACGCCGAATACGGTATCTGGAAAACATCGAACACGCCCCACTCCAAGAACGTCGGCAGATCGGGCAGCCTGGTCGAGTTGCCGAGCCAGCGCACCTTCCCCTGCTCGCGCAGCTTCCGCAGCCCTGCCACCAGGTTACCCCGCTCGACCTCTTCCACCGTCGGGCTGTGCAGTTGGAGCGTATCCACGCAGTCCACCTGAAGCCGCTGCAAGCTCTCGTCCATCCCCCGGAACAGGTGCTCCTCGGTCCAGTCCGTCTCTCCGGCCTGATACCGCCCGCCCTTGGTCGCCAGGAAGTATTCGGAGCGGCGGTCGGAGATGTAGCTGCCGATGTACTGCTCACTCAGGCCATACGACCGCGCCGTATCAATGAAGTTGATGCCCACGTCGAGCACCGCGTTCAGGATCGTCTCGGCCTGCTCATCGGTCACGGCGCGGCCGCGCGGCGCGCCCCTGATCTCCATCGCCCCGAAGCCCAGCCGCGTCACTTCCCGCCCAGTCCGCCCCAAGATCGCCGTCGGCAATTCCCCTGCCATCGCTATTCTCTCCTTACAAGTCGGTCAGCGTCCCATCGTCAATATGGTACTGAATGTGTCGAAACTCCTCTCTAATGTCCCAGAGAGTATCTTGTAGCGCCTCAGTCGCCACGGTCGGATCGCTCAGTAGCGCCGGAAGCATTTCCCCATAGACCTTCTCTACCGACGCCGCAATGTCTGTCAGCGCATGCACGATGGCCTCGTGATCGCGGCCCGGCAAGACCGATCGCGCCGAGAGTAAGGCCAAGAGCTTTTCGGCTTGACTGTCCGGGAAGCGCGTGGGCGTGCCAATAGTCGCCGTCATGGGGCAATCTCCTTCTCCTTCATAAACTGTTCGAGTGTGGCAAGCTGTCGTCTGAATACACGCAACTCTCGCTCAAGGGAGCTTGTACGGGCCGGTCGTGCCCTAGCGAGCTTTGCCACGTGTTCTGCCTCACGCTGCCGCAGAGACCGCCACGACTTGCGGACACTCCTTGCACCATCCCTCTCAAGTTGCCGTTCAAGCTGTCGGGCAAATTGCGGATCGGCATATCGCCCCCGGCCGTCCGATCCGTTGGAACTCCGACTACTGAGCGGCGCCGGCTCGCCCGTCACCGTCTTTCCTGCTCTATGCAGTGGATGACCGCAGTGGCCCACGGCCCAAGCCTCACCCCGAAAGCGCCATCCGAGACCGCCAGCGCCGACTGCCTCAGCAGATCGCAAGCCTCAACCGTCCGCCAGCGCGGACGCAGTGTGGCCTGCGCCGGCCGGTCCTCCAGGTTGAACAGGAACACCAGCCAGCCTCCCTGCCGCGACCGCCGCACGACGGGCACGACGCGGTCCCCCGCGCTGATGACCGGCGGCTGCACACCGGCCTCGGCGGTCAGACCCAGCACCAGCCCTGGATCGCCAACGTCGCCAAAGCCGGCCGACAGCGTGAACCCCAGCCACGTAAAGCGACCATCGGCGGTCCGCACCCCCACCGTGTCAGCACCAATCGTGGCCAGCGCCGTAGTCTCCCCCTGCGGTTCGAGCACAGCATATCCGCACTCCGTCGTAATCGTCGCCGGACCGTAGGGCGTCTCGACCACGTTGCGCCCCTGGGCAATGTCATATTCGGTCACACGCGAGAAATCAGCCACCCGCACTTCGAACGCCGCCGCAAAGCCCTCCGGCGGTCGGTAGCTCGACTGACCATCGGCCGAATACAGCCCAAAGCTCCCCTCGGCCACCAGGCGCGTCCCCGGACTCTCGGCCAGCGTCCGCTCGATTCGCTCGCGCGTCTGCCCGTCCATCAGCGCCACGTTGGGCAGGAACAGCAGCCGATAGCCCGACCAATCCATCCCCGGCGTGACGATGTCGGCCGGAATGCCGTGCGTCCAGAGCGTCCGGTACACCCCCCGCATGTCGGCCAGGAAGCGATCGTCCTGGTCGTTATACGTGAACAATTCCTGCGACTTGGGATGATAAACGACACCCACCTCGGCACGCGGACACGTGACCGGCAAATGATCCGCCAGCCCCTCAATCTGCCCAATCGCCTCGGCCGCAGCCCGGAAACGCGCCGTCGGCTCCCCATCCAGCGCCACCAGGTTGTAGCCCGGCCCCTCGAAGCTCAGATACTCGGGACGATACTGCCAGAACATCGCCCCGGCCCCGCCGGTAGCCAGCGTCATCCAAAGCAGCATCGTCAGCTCGCGCGGGTCCGACTGCTTGCTCCACACGACGCCGCCCGGCGACATCCCGGCATAGATTTCCTCATGCCACCAGCGCCCGTTCCGCCCCACACTCCTTGACCAGTCGAAGCTGAAGGCCCGATCCGCGAGCCTGTAGGGGTCCTCGGAGGTGAGCAAATTGCTCGAGGGCATGGACATGCCCCAGCTATCCACGTGCTCCGCGCACCGCTCGTCCCACGGCCGCGGATACCACGCCCCGTGCGCCCGGACCTCGTGCTCCGGGTCTAGGGCTTCGACCTCGCCGACCATCCATTGCAGATGATCCACCAAGTTCTGGTAGTGAAACTCCCGGTAGAGCAGCATTTCCACCACACTGTGATTCGACCGCGGTGGCTGCACGTCCTCCCATCGCCCGTAGCGCCGCAGCAGCCGTTCGTTGAGCTGGTCCAGCGTGTAACGCTCCCGCAGCCACGCCTTGTATCGGGCAACCGTGTAGTCGCAGTAGCACGGACAGCCGTCGGTAATCCTGCTCCACGCCGAGATGATGTTGATGCCGTCCCACAGTCCCCAGATCAGCAGATTTGGCCGGTCCTTGTACCGCTGTACGACGTGCCGGATGAGATCCCCGCCGTATTCCCGCCAGGCCGGGTGGTCGTAGCAGTGCATCGCGCCGCCCTGCGGATAGGCCCCGCTCGCAAACGACTCCGCACGCTGGCCGCGATAGCTCACCACCCGCATGTCGGGATACTCGCGCGTCAGCCACTCCGGGCAGGCCCCGTGCGTAGCGAGCATGATATCCATCCACACCGAGAGGCCGTGCTGCGCGGCGAGGTCGAACAATCGGTCGAAGTCATCCAGCTCGTACTGCCCCGGTTGTGGCTCCATCGCGTTCCAGTACGAGTGACTCCGCACGATCCGAAACCCGGCCGCTCGCAACCGGGCAAAGTCGCCGTCCCAGCACTCCTGTTTCGGAGTGGGAGCGCGATAATACTCCACCCCCACTGGGAACGGCGTCTCCGGATGCCCCAAACGCTTCATCGTCCCTCCACCCAGCGGCCGCGCCCCGCCACTCGCGGATGCCCCGCCAGGCTGAAGTATGCACCAAAGCGGCATCCCTCCCCCGGCCTTGCCCACATGCCGACGGGTATTAGGTACGAGCCAAACCGTAGGGTCCCAGCGGGGACCGTTATCTTCCCTCCCCTGGAGCTTGCTCCGGGGGAGGGTTAGGGAGGGGGCGAGCACCAGGTGCCAGAAGGAACAACCACAAGGGTTGCCCCTACGGCGGTCCGTCGCTGCCACCACCCCCTCTCCAAATGTTGGAGAGGGGGCCGGGGGGTGAGGCCAGTCCCCCGTCCCCCACCCCGCTCACCCTCTCATCTGGCAAATCCTGATTCCGATAAAAAGGGGCCACACCCCCCGTTGTCCCCCGCCCCACCCCGCCAATATCCCCCCCTGAACGGAGGCTGACGGATGCGAGACAGGTCTAGCGCACACGCTGCACGGGCAGGGAGCGGTCTCGGCATCTTGCCGGCCAGCAGCGGTGGCATCGCCACCCAGCAGAGGGCACCGGGTCATGAACGACCCCGCACCGCGTCTTCCGGCGCGGCGCGGCATGGCCGACTGAGTGCCGCTTCTACGGCACCGGGTTATGACGTACCCCGCGCCACCGCGGTGCGGGCGCCGGGTCATGACTGTCAGAGTGCCGCCCCTAGGGCACCGGGTCCCGACGTGCCCCTCGCCACTACGGCGCGGGCGCCACGTCACGACCGTCTGAGTGCCGCACACCCGGCGCCGGATCACAACCGCTCCGGCGCCGCCCTTGCCGCCGCCTTGGTCCCCGACCACTCCCCCGTCTCGTCCCCGCTGGCGCTGGGCCACGACTGCTCCCGTCGTGGACCCACCGCCGCCGGGTCACCGTCAGCCTCCGTCACCCATCCCACCACCCAGGAGGAAACCATGTACGACCGGATGTTCACCGCAGAGGAGGTGCAGCGCCTGGTGCAAGCGGCCACCGCGCCGTTACTCGCTGCCCAGGTTCACCTGCTCCAAGTGCTCATTGGCCGGCTCCTAGCCCTCTACCTCAACCTAGCGCGACCCCATCACCGGCACCGGCAGCGCACCATGTGCCTCCAGCAGGCGCTCGCCCCGGACACCGCGTCGGAGTTGGATCAGCTATTCGAAGAAGCAGCCAAGTACATGGACGAGCCGTCGCTCGCCCCCGACCCGGCCGAGGACCTCGTGATCGAAGAGTACGTCCCAGGCTCGCTCTCCACCTAACCCTGCCCCCGCCCTCCGCACAGGTTGCCAACTTAATCGGGTAGTGGGCACCAACACTACCCCCTCTACGTAGGGGCAGGGTACAGGTTCCCTCCCCCGTCGGGACGGGGGAGGGTTAGGGAGGGGGCCAGACCACTACCTAATCAAGTTGTCAACCTTCATCAGAGAAGGGGCCGGGGGTGAGGTCCGCCGTCCCCCCGCTGCGCGGGGGGACCATAGGGGGCGCTACATCACCGCGCCGCGCGCCGGCGGCGCCGGATGAGCATGACGGGCACCGACACCACGCCGACGATCACCGCCAGCGGCACGCCAAACGTGCTCACCCAGATCAGGAGATCCACCGCGCCACGGGCTACGTCGCCTAAGGTCTCGAAGCTATCGCGGAACGTCTGGCCCGGACTCCAGACCGTACGCCCGGAGACGTCCTCGGGCAGCGCCGCCAGCGACAGGTCGGCCCGGTTGTTGTAGGTCACGCGCTCGGTCTCGGTGGCGGCAATCACGGCGGACAACGGCAGCCGCCCCGCCTCCACGTCAACCCGCACGCTCGCCTCGATGTGCTGCTCCTCGTGCGGCCGAACGCGATCCACGTCCCAGACGATCACGCGCTCGTCCGCGTCGTACCTCCCACCGACGGCACTGACGAAAGTGACGCCCGCCGGCAGCGACAGCCGGATGGATACCCGCTCCGCATCACCGTTACCGGCGTTCCCGTACAGCAGCGCCAGGTTTGCGGTGTCGCCCTGTGCAACCGCCGACGGTGCATGGAGCACCGTTAGCATCAGATCCGGCTCGAACGTCAGCTTGGCGGTAGCAGCATTGTTGGACTCGTCGGCGTCGGGAGTACCGGCGTGGACCTCCGCATCGAGCGTCAGCACACGGGCGGCGGTTTCGAACCGCAACACGGCGGCGAACGTACCCTGGTCGCTGGGGTGCAGCTCGCTGATCTTCCATGTCACCACCCGCGTCGCCGGATCGTAAATGCCGTTGCTCCGCGCCTCAACGAAGGCTGCCTGCTGAGGCAGCGTGAGCGTCACCTCCACGTCTTTCGCCCGCACGTTGCCATCGTTGCGGTAGGTCAGCCGGAACGCGCTCTCGCCGTAGACGAACGGCACGCCCTGCGGCACCAGTTCCAATGACAAGTCCGGCGGCGGATGCAGCTGCACGCGGACGGTGGCGAGTGCCACGCGGTCTTCCAGCACGTTGAGCTGTCCGCGCAGACGCTCGATCTCGCCGCGGACGCGCTGGAGTCGATCCTGGATTTCGAGGATGTTCTGCACTCGCTCCGCACGCTCGAAGAGTACGCGGAACTGCTCTTCGGCCGCCTCCAAGTTCCGCAGCCGGATGTTAAGGTCGGTATATGCCTCGGTAACGTCCTCGGCGCGGGTTTGCTCCTCGAGCACCTCCACCGCCAGCGCCTTCAGGTTCGCCACCGCCTCATCGAACGCAGCAGCCGGAATACGCAGCGTGACAATCGAAGGCCGGCGGTCACGCACCGGCTTGATCTCGGAATTCGCAAAAAAGGCGCCGGGAATACCCGCTACCAAATCCCGGATGGTCCCAACGGCATCCTCCAAGTTCGCCACCATCAGTACGAGCGTGCCATTCCGGATGATCTGCCGGTCACTCGCGGCGAGCTCCTGGATCGCTGCCAACCGGGGAGCCGCAACACTCGCCGGAGCAGCCGCCACCCTACTGGCCGCGGATTCCCGCGTGACCGCCTTCTCGACCGCGACCTCGACAACCTTCTCGACGACCACCGGCCGCTCGACCGTCACCATCCGCTCGGCCGCGCCGCTGGCACCGGCCGCCCCCCGCTCGCCGCTCGCCCCCTGCGGGCCTGCCGGAGCCGCCTGTAGGCGCTGCGCCGCCGAGTCGGTCGCCTCCGTCTGGAACTGCACAAGGCTGGCCTCATCCTCGAATGCACCGGGCCCGCGGGCCACCGCGAACGCGGCAACCACCACGCCGATAAGCAAAACCGCAACCAACACGCGCCGACGCCCCGTTGCAAGCAACCGTCCCATCGCACTCTCCCAGTTCCGACTCCCACGTCATGCGCCACACCTCGCAGCGCAGCCGCCCCGCAGCGGGCGGCAATGTGAACTAGACGCCCACCGCGAAGAGAAAGTTCCCGCCAGCCTCCCCGCTCCACGTGGTGAACCTCGCAATATCGTCATTCCCGCTTGCGCGCGAATCCCCGTCCCCCTGCAAAGCGGGGGGACCATAGGGGGGCCACGTCTCCCTCCGCCACTCCCCCCTACGTATGGTGGCGAGGGGTCGGAAGATCAGGCCCACCCCACCATCCTCCAACCGCCCGCACGCGCCCCTCGACCGCCGCCTCAATCCGCCCGCAGCGCACGGCGTGGGCGTAGAGCGCGGCCCGAAATGGCACGTCCGTGATGCTGTAGGAAAGCCCCTCGCGGCGGCCGGACAGATGCATCGAGCGACCCTGCCCTCGCTCCGGCACATGCCCCTCCAGCGCCACGCGATACCGCCGCTCCGGATCAAGCGTGTGCGCTACAATCCGCTGCCCCACCGGCCGGCCCCAATCGAACGTGTAACTTGCGCCCGACAGCTGCACAATAAACTCAAGGCCCTCATCGGGATTGACATTCGCTTCCAAGATGCTGAGCACGTCGCCACCCGTCATGTCCGCCACGACCAGGTACTGCTCGAACGGACGACTGCACTGGATCAGGTCTACCTCATCCACCGTCCCCGCCGGCAAGGGCAGGCCGCGATACGAGCGGCGATTGTAGAGGGCCAGATCGGCCCCCGTCGCCAGCCGCATCGCGTCGGTAATCCAACTCGCCAGCGGTGCCTCTATCCCGTTCATCGTGAGTGCCGCCGGCGCCTCGGCGACGGGATGGGTGCGGTAGGCCGTCAGCGACCGCTGCCGACGCGGCGCCTCAGCCACCCGCCACCGCCCCGTCTGCTTGGTCAGCCGCAGCTCTCGGTCGGCGGCGACGACGCCCTCGAAAACCGCCTGCCCTTCTATCTCCAGCGCCAACGGCCGCGCCAAGTCAACGAGCGTCGGATCGGGCAGCACGGCCACACCGGTCAGGTTGTCGGTAGCCAAACGGAGCCGATTGGCGCCGATAATCTGGGCATGGACGGTGCCGATGGTCCCCGGCCGCTCGATAGCGTCAATGGCGGTCCAATACGCCTGCCCATGCATGGGCAGCGCCGCGCTGAAGCTATAGCCCGAAGGATGTCTCTGCACCCGCTGCCGCACCAGCCAGGCAATCACCCGGTCGTAATATTCCGGCACGAAATCGGCGTGCCCGCGCCCGGCACGGATGTCCAGCCGCGTCGGGAAGTTCAGGCGCTCCATGCGGTCCGCAACGAGCCGCCCGCCCAGTTGGAAGTTGCGGTCGTGCTCGCCGCCGATACACCAGAACGGCAGATGCTCACCGTTGGCCGCCAGCCAGGGGAAACTGTACGCCGCGCCCATCGGCGCCGCAGCCGCGAAATAGTCGGGATAGTGCAGCGCCAGCTCGGAGGACCCGGTGCCGCCCATCGACAGGCCCGTCACCGAGATCCGCTCCGCGTCCACGCGATAGCGCCGCTGCACGTCGGCCACCGCGCAAAACACGTCGTTCTCGCCGATCCCCCGAAACTCCGTGATCCCCCGCCCGAACGGCGTCACCAGCAACGCCCCATGGCGCTCCGCCGCCCACAGCGGGGCCGCGTTCTCGGCGGCGGTGTAGTGCTCCGAGGTCTGTCCGACGTATTCCGGCGACAGGCCCGCCGAGGTCCCGTGCAGATTGATGACCAGCGGCCACGGCCGGCGACCGTCATAGCCGGCCGGTACGTAGAGCGCATACGGCTGCTCGGTATCGTCAATCTCGGAGCGATAGCTCAGGCGCAGGTCCTGTCCCGGCAGCGGACGACTAGCCAGCCTTGTATCACCCGGCGGAAGCGTACCCACTGTCCCTATCCCCCCATCGCCCCTGAACGGGCCACCCCACTGCCTGCCCCATCAGCATCAACCACCCGCTGCCGCAGCAGCCACACCAGCACCGTCCCGGTTATCCCACCATATACGGTGCCAGTCACAACAAACAGGAATACCGCAACTGGGTCAATATCCACGTACAAACCAACGTTCATAATCATCACTTCAGCAGGCCATTGCATTGCTACACCCACCGACCAGCTTAGGGTGCTAGCCGCCACCCACCATCCAGTCCGAATGAACTGCCGCCGCAACACTAGCCACTGCAAGCCGCCAGTGGCCGCCCCTCCCAAGAACCAGGCCCCAATCATGAGCAACCTGAGTTCATAACCTGGGGTCCCGACAGTAAACTCGTCTACAACTCCGACCCCGCCCATGAACAAAGCCCAGGCAACTGCCCAGCCGACCACACTCGTCAAAATCCACCAGCCATCCCGCTTGATCTGCCGTAGCAGCACCAGCCATTGCAGGAGTCCAGCCACGGTCCCACCCGCAGCCCCTACAATTAATCCCAGCACGGCCCTCCCGATGATTGCCCCAAACTCGGCCTCCCCACCGAAACCCATGAGTGCAATGAAGAGTGTGGAGAAGAACATCGCCCCACCTACACCCCACCCAATTATGTTGACCAGCACCCACCAGAGCCACACGCGCCAGCCGACGGCCCGCGGCGGCTCGCTGGCACCGGTCCGCTCGACCACCCGCCCCTCCTCCACCCTGCTCTACCCGGAAACATGCTAACGAGCGCGCAACACCACCGCCACCAGCCTCCGCTGCACTCCCCTCTCCACTTGGTGGAGAGGGGGCCGGGGGGTGAGGCCGAGGACACCCCCACCATACCGGCCGCCAAAACGGTATCATGGTGGTGCCATGAGCCAAACACCGCCCGCAGCCGCCCTTTTCGATGCCAACTGCGCGTTGGGCATGGTGAGCCAGCCCGGTCCTGCGGGGGCATTCCTCACGGCCGACGAGCTACTGGAGCACCAGGCCCGCTACGGCATTACCCGCGCGCTCCCGTATCACTCCCTCGCCTTGGAAGAGCATCCGGCCTCCGGCAACGCCAAGCTCCTCCCGGCCATCGCGGGACAAGCGGCCCTCCATCCGTCCTGGATCGCCCTCCCTCACCACACCGGCGAGTTCCCCGATCCGGCCACCCTGCTCGACGAGGCGCAGAGCGCCGGCGTTCGCGCACTCCGCATCTTCCCGGACGACCACAAGTACCCGGTGGACGACTGGATGTTCGGCGACTTCTTTGCGGCCGTAGCCGGCCAGGTGCCGCTGTTCTGGCACATTGCGCGCCTCGACACCCCCACCGCCCGCGACATCTATCGCGTCTGCTCGCAGTATCCGCGGCTGCAAGTCGTCGTCTCCGATGTTGGTAAGTCCATCCCGCGCCTCATCACGCCGCTGCTGCGCCAGCTCCCCAACCTCTGGCTGGAGACCGGCGGCTTCCGCACGTATCGCGGGATCGAGTTCCTCGCGGAAGCGGTCGGCGCGGACCGGCTGATTTTCGGGACGCGCCTCCCCTGGCAATCGGTCGGCGGACCCCATGCCGAGCTACAGTACGCGCGCCTGGAGCCGGCGGTACGCGATCAGATCGGCGCGCACAATCTCGACCGCCTGCTGGCAACGGCCGCCTGGTAGGAGCAACGCTATGACCGCAACGCCCCACCGCCATCATCACCACCCACACCAGCACACCCACCAGCACGACTCCTTCTCCGAACGCGCCGTCCATGGCGAGCCGCTGGAGGACCTCGTCATAGACATCCACTGCCACCCCGGCGTCGGTCGCAACCTCTACTGGCACGGCGGCGACGTGGATGACATGGTCCGCACGATGGACGAGACCGGCACGGACTACGCCTGCTTCAGCGCCTATGCCGCCATCGGCCCGGACTTCATCGGGGGCAACGATCTCGTCGCCGCAGCCATCCGACGTCATCCCAACCGGGTACTCGGCTGCGTGGTACCCAATCCCCGCTACCCACAGCTAGTGGTGCCGGAGCTGCGCCGCCGGGTGGAGGATCAAGGCTTCCGCGGCATCAAGATTCACCCCACCAGCCACAACTACCGCGTCCTCGGAGAGCACTACGAGCCGGTCTACGAGTACGCCGACGAGCATCGCCTTCCCATCCTGAGCCACACCTATGACTCTCCGGCGACGGTCGCCAAGCTGGCCAAGACGTACCCCAACGCCACCTTCATCTGGGCGCACGCCATCTGGAACCATCTGCGGACGCCCAACCTCGCAACCGTCGTCCGCGATCTCCCCAACGTCGTGGTTGAGATGGCCGGTTCCGCGAACGTGCGCGGCACCATTGAGGATTTCGTGCGCGTGGCCGGCGCCGAGCACGTCGTGTTCGGCTCCGACTACCCCGTGCTCGGTCAGGCCTGGCAGCTCGGCCAAGTAGCGCACGCCGACTTGCCGGCAGCCGACAAGCGCAAGATACTCGGCCAAAACCTCCGCGCCGTCCTCCGCCTCTAGCCGCCGTGGCTCCCGGCGAACGGCCACGCAGCGGCGCCAGCCTTGTTACGGTTACCCAGATCACCGCTCGGAGCAAGCCACATGCCCGGCATCCCTATGCCTTCCGACCACCACCCGCCTACCTCGGCCTCCGGCCCCGCCACCATCCGCGAGGTCAAGAGCAGCCTACTCGATAAGCCGGACCACACTTTCGATTGCGAGCTTGTCGCGGTCGAGACCACTGTGGGCGCAGCCGCGGCCATCATTCTCTACCGCATGCCGCGGGCCATCACGATTTTCGGCATTGACATGCCCGAAGGATCGTTCACCCTCGGCTACTTCTGGCAGGATCGGCCGTATAACGTCTACCACTGGCTCGACCCCGACGAGCGCACGCTGGCCTACTACGCCAACATCGCCGATCGCACCGCCATCACCACGACGACGATTGCCTGGCGCGATCTCGTGGTAGACGTGCTGGTGCGACCGAACGGCGCGGTCGAGGTGCTGGATGAAGACGAGCTACCAGCCAACCTCCCGCCGCCCGTCGCCCGCCGGATTGACCACGCCCGCGCCGCGCTGGTAGACGGCGCCGTCGCGCTCGCCACGGAAATCGAGCACGCCTCGCAAGCCTGGCTCGCCGCCCGCCGAGAGCAGTAGCGTCACACCGGCTCACTTCTCCCCGTTCAGCATGGCCGTGCGGGCGCGGTTGGCACGGCGGAAGTAGGCCGCGCGCGTCTCCAAGCCAAACCTGCGGATGATCTCCGCGCAGGTCGTATCTTCCAAGTGCGAATACATGCAGAACACCGCCTCGGGACGGGTCACGTCCATCTCCACACCGGCGCCGTACTGCTCTTTGATCGCGCCGAGCTTGGCGTGGTTGTAGTCCAGGTGCAGCACCTGATAATCGAGATTGATCGTTCGCACGTTGATCGGCTGGTAGACGGCATCGGACTCGATCAGACTCCGGCCGAGCGGGTCCACAATGCGACTCTCACTGCCCGGCGTGGCCGAGGCAATAAAAAAGCTGAAGTCGTGTGCCCAAATGCTCAGTTGCAGACCACCGGCATACATCGAGGAGAAGAAGACAATCTCCGCGTCCTGCGCCCGGTTGCCCTCAGCCACGTCGCGGAAGTTGAGGTCGTAGCAGATCGCAAAACCCACCCGACCGAAGTCCGTGTCGGCCACCACGGTCCCGATACCGGGCGTGACGCCCATCTCCATCTCGCTAATCGTGGGATGAATCTTGTGATAGACGGAGGAGACGTTCCCCTTGCGGTCGAGCAGCACCTGGGAGTTGTAGGTCTTCCCGTCCTCCACGGTGAAAATGGGCACGATCACATAGCAGTGATGCCGGCGTGCGACCTCCGCGAACGTTCGGATCGTCGGCCCGTCGAGCGGCTCCGCAGCAACGGGTAAACACGACTGGCCCAGGCCATACCAGGTAATGACCTCGGTCATGCAGACAATATCCGGCTTGTCCAAGCAGGCCCGTTCGACCAAGGCCCGCTGCCGCTCCCGGTTCGCGGCGATTTGACACTCCGGCGAGTCCTCCACCCCGGCCTGCCGACTAGACACCGTGGCCACGCGCACGTACCGTGCCATGCTACTCCTCCCCGCCTCGTCGCAATCGCTAGGATAGTCACCGGGCAGCGCCCTCTGCACAGCGGCGGCCGCCAGCCCGCTCCAAACCCTTAACGGAGTAGTCGCGTGCCGCTACCGCGAGCATGTCAACCGTAGCCATCAGAGGACTGTGCAGACCTGGCACTCGGAAAAGGCCCCCATGTCCGCAGCCGTGCCCCGGCAGCCTCCCATCCTGGCCTTGGTTGGTCCGACGGCGGTAGGCAAGACGGCCCTCTCGCTGACGGTCGCCACCGCCCTGAATGCCGAGATCATCTCGGTGGACTCGCGCCAGGTCTACCGCGGCATGGACATTGGCACGGCCAAGGCTACCGCTGCCGAACGTGCCAGCGTCCGGCATCACCTGCTCGATGTCGTCGCGCCGGACGAGGCGTACTCCGTCGCGCTATATCAGCGGCAGGCGCGTACCGTCATCGCCCGGCTGCACGCGCACGGCAAGCTGCCGCTGCTCGTCGGTGGTACCGGACTGTACTTTCGCGCCGTTTGCGATGGCTTGGTGCTCCCGCCGGTGCCGCCGCAGCCGGAGCTACGCGCCGAGTGGGAGGCACGGGTGGCGGCTGGCGATCTCGCCGGCTTGGTCGCAGAGTTGCACCGCCTGGACCCGGTCGGCGCCGCACGGCTCGACCTCGCCAATCCGCGCCGCGTCATCCGCGCGCTGGAGGTGACGCGCGTCAGCGGGCGCCCGTTCTCCGCCTGGCAACAGCGCCAGCCACCGCCATTCCACACCGTCTGGCTCGGCTTGACGCGGCCCCGTGCCGAGCTATACTCCCGCATCAATGCACGCGCATCCGAGCAAATCGCGGCCGGCCTCGTGGAAGAAGTACGTGGCCTCGTGCAGCAGGGTTATGGCTACGACCTGCCGGCCATGCAGAGTCTCGGGTACCGCGAAATCGGCCAGTATCTCCAAGGGCAGCTGACCCTCGACGAGGCGATAGCCAGCCAGCAGCAAGCCACCCGCCGCTACGCCCGCCGCCAACTCACCTGGTTTCGCCGCGACGAGCGCATCACCTGGCTCCCCGCAGCCACCACCGGCCTCCCCGAGTTCCTCGCCGCCGTGCAGAAGCAGCAGCGATAGCCGCCGGCAGCGCTGAAGCCGCCCCAGGGATAGCCCGGCGCTTCTGTTAGAGTTAGGACCATGATTACCGAGTTGGAAATCGAGGGCTTCAAGAGCTTTGGCTCACCAGCGGAGAAGATAGAGTTGGGGCCGCTCAACTTCATCGTTGGCGCCAACGCCTCAGGCAAGACCAACCTGCTCCACGCCTTGCGGTTTCTGCAGAACACCGTAAATCACGATGTTTCCTACGCCGTGAGCGAGCTGGGAGGCAGCGCCGAGGTCAGCAACAAGCGCCTTCATCACGATGAGCCGAACCGGGTACGGCTATCGATCAAAGTTGAGAAGGAACTCCGCTTCTCCCACTCTTATGGTTTGCAAGGGCCAGAAGACAAGGGTGTTGTACGGGACTTCTCCTACGAGTTGGCGCTTGACCTCGGCGGCAATAGAGCTACGCCAAGCATTGAGGCAGAGTCATTGAGTGCGGAAATTGTGCGACCAGGCCAGACGAGTACGGAGCGATTGACACGCGACGACGGTGAGGTAGTCATCTCTGATCCACTATTGCCTATCGGCGTAGGAAAGCAGCCCCACCCTATCACCGTTTCCATGCAGGAATCGACGCGCCTCGCCCTCGTGGAAGCCGGGTTCTTTTTCCGTCCGGCCATTATGCTTCGCGATGAGATTAGAAACTGGAGCTTCCACAACATCATTCCCGGCGTTGCTCGTCAGCCTTACAGAGAACAACCCGATGCCGTCCTCGGTTCAGCAGGCGAGAATCTGGCTACCATACTTCATAGAATGACCGCTGAAGACCGCGCTTCGATTGCACAAGGATTAAGAAGCATAGTTCCAGGATTCAAGGACCTAAAGACGGCAAAGCTACCAATTGAAGATACGTTAGCATTTCAGATCGTAGAAGATGCGCTTAATGCAGCAATCAATCCCATTTCAGTCTCGGACGGTACAGTTCGTTTGCTTGCCCTGCTCGTCCTCACCACCTGGATTGCCCCCAGAGCGTCGCTCGTTGCCATCGAGGAGCCGGAAAACGGGGTCCATCCCCACTTGGCAGAGAATATCGTGGATATGCTCAGGTCCGCCTCCGAGCACAGCCAGCTTATCGTGACGACCCACGAACCCGATCTACTAGATCACCTCGAGCCGAGCGAGGTCATCCTCTGCGACAAAGAGGACGGATTCACGAAGCTCAGAAAGGCCTCCAGCATTGCCGACATCGAGCAGTTCCGCCAGCACTTCAGCCTCGGCGAGCTGTGGGAGCAGGGTGTGGTGGGAGCAATCCCGTGACAATCGGCGTCGGTGTCGAGGGGCCCTCCGACCGGGCATTCTGGGACAAGGTGCTGCACAAACACTTCCCCGGTGTCCGCTTTGATATCCGCAACATGAAGACCCGGGACAAGCTCATCCGAGCGACACCCCGCCTGCTAGATAGCTTTCGGAGCCGCCGCTACGCTGCCGGCTTCATCCTGGTGGACCGTGACAGGGACCCATGTATTGCGGCCATCCTCGAACGGTTTGACGCGGCAACCCAGCAGGAAGCACGCCAGCCGGTAGATGCACGTTACCTGTCAATTTGTGTTGCTATCCGCGGGTTCGAGGCCTGGCTTCTCGCCGATGCCGCTGCCATCAAGGCCCTGTTGCCACGGGCCAGCTACACCGCGCCGAGTGAAACTGCCGATTTGAACCCCGGAAAGAAACTCAAAGCATTGTGGCAGCAGCAGTATGGACGAAACTCCAGCCCCAACAAAATCGGCTTCACCCGCATGATGGCACCGCAGTTCAACCCCGAAGCGGCCAGGCGGCATTCGGCGTCATTCACCTATTTCTGGTCACGCCTTACGACAGCGTGCCAAATAGCTCAACAACCCTAGACGCTACCAAGGCATCGTGCGCCCGGTGTGCTTCCGCCCAATCTCCGAAGCCTCCTGCCCGCCACTGCCGATCATCACCCCTTCGTCGAGCATCTCCGTCACGTTGTCCGGGTTCACGCCATTGAGAAACGCGATCCCGGCCGACTTGCACGCGGCAAAGACGCGCGCCCGTGCGGCGAGCATGTACTCGGGATAGGGCGGGTCGTGGTTGTCCTCGTAGCCGAGCGACATCCCCATGTCGCCCGGTCCCCACTCGGCGAAACCAACGCCGGGCACCTCGATATTCGCCTCCGCGTTGGCCAGGCAGCGCTTGTCCTCGATCTTGAGTCCCAGCAGCAACTCACCTTGCGGATTCAGCGGCCACGGGTCGGCCTTGTCGAGATACTCGTTCACCGACAGCCCCCACAGTTCCGCCGCCGTCCCCTGACCGCCACTGCCCCGCCGGCCGTCGCCCAGCCCCTCACCCACACCGATGCTCTGGAATGGGAAGCGCGCCGACTCGACATATGCCCGGACTGCCCCCGGTGTCTCGGCGTGGCAAAGCAAGAGACCGTGTACGCCGGCCGTCAGGAGGTGCTTGACCATCCAGGCGTTGGCCCGCATCACCTCCTCACTCGTCCCGTCGGTCGGTAGCGTAGCGATCACCGTCGGCGTGCGGTGGCCGCTGCGCGTCGGCCCCCCGGCGATCAACCCGCGCATGAACGCCGACAACCCCGGGATGTTGAACGCATAATGCTCCATCTCCACCATCAGGTAGTCGGCCCAGGTCTGGGCCATTTCGACACCGTTCTCGTAAGTCAGCTCGCCGGCGCCGGTGTAGTAGAGCGGCTGACCCTGCTCCAGTAGCTCGATCGCCCGATTGACACGTGGCATCGTCTCCCAACCTGCCTGCGTATTCGCTGCTTGCCGGTGCATCCAGCGGCCCAAACCAGACTGCTTGCCCGGATGTGCCGGCAGTGCTGGCCTGGATTATCCACAACTACGGCCCTGCCAGCAAGGCACCGGCGGCTCCGTCACCCCCGCGCACGCGGGAATCTACTCCCCCCTCTCCACATGGTGGAGGGGTGACGGTCCAAAAATCCACACCACACCTGGCACTATCCGTGTGGCTTTGGACCGTCAGGGGGCCGGGAGGTGAGGCCAACCCCCAAACTCTATGCGCTCTGTGTGCGCTCTGGCCCAATGCCCGGAGCGGCAATCCGCTCCCGGCTGCTACACTGCCCACCAGCATGACAACCAAGAGTCCCCCCACCCGCCCCGACGGTCGCACCTTCAACGAGCTACGACCGGTACACATCACTACCGGCTACCAGGAGTACCCGGAAGGATCGGCGCTCATTGCCTGTGGCAATACCCGCGTCCTCTGCGCCGCGTCAGTGCAGGACCGACAGCCACCCCACCTGCTCAACACCGACCGCGGCTGGGTCACTGCCGAGTACGCGATGCTGCCCCGCGCTACCCACACCCGCAGCAGCCGAGAGTCGGTCCGCGGCCGCCTCGGCGGTCGGACGCAGGAGATACAACGCCTGATCGGCCGCGCGCTGCGAGCGGCGGTAGACCTCCAGGCGCTCGGTCCACGGACCGTCATCCTGGACTGCGATGTGCTCCAAGCCGACGGTGGCACCCGCACCGCAGCCATCACCGGCGCTTACGTCTCGCTCGCCCTCGCCCTACGCCAGCTGGTCACGACGGGCGTGCTCACCAGTATCCCCCTCAAGCAGGCCATCGCTGCCGTCAGCGTCGGGATCGTACATGGTGCGCCGCTCCTCGACCTCTCCTACCCGGAGGACTCCCGCGCCAGCGCCGATCTCAACGTGGTGATGACCGGCGAGGGGCAGTTTATCGAGGTGCAGGGCACGGCCGAGGGCGCACCGTTCTCGCGCCGCGCGCTGAATCACCTGCTCGACCTCGCCCAGCAGGGCATCAAGTCGCTGCTCGCGGCCCAAGAGCAAGCCATCCGCGCCGCTGTGGACAGCGCCGAGGCCAGCACGCCCTTCCGCAACTAGCGGTGCCTGTTGACGCCCGGCCCCCTACGTGAGCGCCTGCACCAGCGCCCGGAACCGCTCGCCGCGGTCGAACTCGCTGGCAAACATGCCGAACGAGGCGCAACCGGGCGAGAGTAGCACGACGCCCCCCGGCTCCGCCGCCGCACGCGCCGTCGCCAGCGCCGCCGCAAGATCGCCGGCCTCCCCGATCACCTTCTCCCCGCACGCCACCGCGACCTTGGGTGTCGCCGTGCCCGCCAGCAGCACAACCGCCGTGACCATGGACCCCGGCCCCTGCACCGCCGCGCGCACACCGCCGAAATCCAGCCCCTTGTCGCTGCCACCGGCGATCAGCACGGTTGGCCGATCCATGGCGGCGAGCGCGGCGAGCATGGCGTCCGGCATGGTGGCCGCCGTATCGTTGATGTAGCGCACACCCTCGAATTCGCGGATCGTCTCCAGGCGATGCGGCACGCCGGGGAAGGCGGCCACGGCCCGGCCAATCACCGCAGCGGGTATCCCCAGTACGCGAGCCGCCACCGTCGCCGCGGCGACGTTCGCGCGGTTGTGGGCGCCATAGAGATGTGCTGTATCCCACCCGGGCACCTCCGACGCCGGATCGAACCACACCACGCGCCCGGTAGCCGCCTCGGCCAGTGGGCGCACCGGCGGGCTGGCGCCGTTGAGCACGGCGTAGTCCTCCGGCCGCTGCCAGCGCAAGATGAGACCCTTGCTCTGTGCATACTCGGCATAGTCCGCGTAGCGGTCCAAGTGGTCGGGCATGATATTGGTGATGACCGCCACGTGCGGGCTACGCTGCAACGGGATCAGCCCCTCCAACTGCCAACTCGACAGCTCCAGGACAACCCAGCTATCCGGCTCGATGCGCGGCAGCGTCTCCAGCGCCGAACGGCGGAGATTGCCGGCGACGACCAGCGGCCAGCCGTGCTCCCGGACGATGGCGGCGAGCAGCAACGTGGTCGTGGTCTTGCCCTTGGTGCCTGTCACACCGATGATCTTCCGGCTCGGACACTCCGCGAAGAAGAGCGTCATCTCCATGACCACCGGCACGCCAGCCGCCGTCGCCACCTGCAAGTACGGCGAATGGCGCGGCACGGCCGGATTGCGGACCACGAGGTCTGCGGATCGAAAGTCCTCTTCCCGATGCTGCCCCAGCACGTAGGTGATCGGGAGGTCGGCCAAGGCGTCCAGCGAAGCGGTCAGCTGCTCGGCGGGTCTGAGATCGGTCACGGTAACGTGCGCGCCGCGCTCGGCCAGAAATCGGGCCACGCCTACGCCGCCACCGTGGACGCCCAGCCCCATCACGAGCGTGCGCCGGCCGCGATACTCCACCGTTCTACCCCCCTGCGCCGACCATTTGATCTCCACGGCCGGCCGCCGCCACCCGCGACAGCGTTCCCTAATCCTGGTTACGATAAAGTTCTTGGTACGATAACGTTAGCGCAGTATACTGCCCGTCCCGCGCACCCATAGAGACCGATGAAACGGCGGCCAGTTCTCTCTAGGCGGCACCCCAGTCCGGCAGCGCAACGCCGGGCAGCCGAGCTATGGAAGTCCCGCCTCGGCCTCGGCGCCGCGGTGATTATTACGGTGTTTTCCTTGGTGGTGATGTATCGGATCACCGGCGTGGGGGTGCAGACCATGCTGACGGTTTCCCAGAACACCCTGAACACGGTTGTGGGCCTCGGCACCAGCTTAGGCCTGCCGCTGCCGGAGTTCCTGACCACGCTGGAAGTTAGTCCGGCCCCGACCGGCGCAAGCCCGGCGCCCACTCCCGCCGACGGCTCCACGGCCCAGCCGACGCAAGCACCCGCCTCAACGGCGGCCGCCGCCAATACGCCGGTTGCCAGCAACACTATCGCGCCAACGCCGGCGCCGCAGCCCACGGCGACAATCGCCCCTGGCAGTGTGCGCGAGCACACCGTCGTCGCGGGCGACACGCTTTTTGCCCTCGCCCGGCACTACGAGAGCAGTGTGCAAGCCATCGTCGCGGCGAACAACCTGCGCGACAGCAACGTGACCCTCCAAATCGGTCAGCGGCTGATTATCCCTTAGGGGCAGTTCCTGTCCACAGCCGCACCGACGAGCGTTAGGCGAGCGTCCAGCCGGCCGCTGCCAGTACCGGCCCCAGCGTAGCTGCCGCTACCGCCCCGGCCCGGAGCATCCGCGCGGTTGGCGGCGACGAGAGGTCGAGCACCGACGATGGTTGCCCCACCGGCGACGGCCCGGCGTCGAGCACCACGTCCACCTCCGATCCCAGCGCGGCGACCGCCGCTTGCGCCGTCGTGGCCGGGGCCTCGCTGGTCCGGTTTGCGCTCGTGCCGATCAGCGGACAGCCGGCCTCGCGGATGAGCGCCCGCGTAACCGGATGATCCGGTATCCGCAAGGCGACCGTCGCGCCGGCCGCGACCAGGTCCGGCACCTGCGCCGCGCGTGGCAGCACGAGCGTCAACGCGCCCGGCCAAAAGCGTGCGACGAGGTCGGCCGCGACCGGCGGCCATTCCGCAACCAGCGCAGTAGCCTCCTCTGGATCGGCGAGTAGCACCGGCAAGCCGCGCGCGGCCGAGCGCCCCTTCACCCCCAACAGCCGGTCCACGGCCGGGGGGTCGAGCGCGTTCGTGCCCAAGCCGTACAGCGTGTCGGTGGGATAGACCACCAGTCCACCCCAACGCACGATCTCGGCCGCCTCGCGCAAACCCACCGGGTCGCCGGCCGGGTAGAGCCGCATCGTTCCCGATTGCGCCGGGCCAAGACCCGGCGGCCGGTCCGTGGATTGACTGCCGCCTGCCGATTGCATTGCAGAGCATTCTACCTCCGAGCCGCTCGGTCTACACAATCCAGCGCGTCGCTGGACTACGCCGGGTACGGGTGCTACCATCCCGCCAGTACCGGATTGCCTAGGGGCGGCGGATGCTCGGCCCCAGGGAAGGAGCACACGCCAATGCCAAACGTTTCATTCATCGGATTGGGGAAGATGGGCCTGCCCATGTCGCGCAACATCATGCGGGCCGGCTTCCCACTGACCGTCCACAACCGCAGCCGCGGCAAAGTCGAAGCCCTCGCTGCGGAGGGTGCGACCGCCGCCGCCTCGTCGGCCGAGGCCGCCGCCACCACCGACATCATCTGCCTCTGCGTACCCGTTCCGGCCGACGTGGAGACCGTCATCCTCGGCCCCGACGGCGTGCTGGCCGGCGCCCGCAGCGGCAGCCTGGTCGTGGACTTCAGCACCATTGACCCCGCCACCAACCGCAAGGTGGCCGCGGCGCTGGCCGAGCAAGGGGTTGGCTACCTTGACGCGCCGGTCAGTGGTGGACCACCGGGCGCCGAGGCCGGCAATCTGACGGTCATGTGCGGCGGCAGCGAGGCGGACTACGCGCGTGCCTTGCCGGTCATGGAAGCCGTAGGCGAGAAGATCGTCCACGCCGGCCCAATCGGCGCCGGCTCAACCGTCAAGCTCATCAACCAGATGCTCGTCGGCGTCAATCTGTCGGGCGCCGTCGAGGGCTTTGTCCTCGGTGCCAAGGCGGGGATTGACCCGGAGCTACTGCTCGACGTCGTGAGTAGTGCCTCCGGTGACAGCTTGCAGCTCCGGCGCTGCTTCCCCGATTTCGTCTTCAAGAACTCCTACGAGCCGGCCTTCTCGGCCAACCTGCTCTACAAAGACATCATGCTCGCCCTCGGTATCGGTCGTGAGTTGAACGTCCGGCTCAACCTCGGCAACCTAGCGCTCCAAGCCTACGAGGAAGTCCGCAACCACGGGCTAGGCGAACAGGACTTCGCCGTGGTTGCCGTCCCCCTCCAGCGGCTCTCCGGCGTACAGATCAAGCCGGAAGACTAGAGCGGCAGACTCCCCCTCTCCCCATGGTGGAGAGGTGACGGTCCAAAGCCACACCACACCTGGCACTATCCGTGTGGCTTTGGACCGTCAGGGGGCTGGGGGTGATGAACAGCTACCCAACGTGCTCGCCCGCCGGCCAGCGATACACCATCTGCAGATACTCGTCGTAGGGGATGTCCGCCAGGGGAGCCATGGCCTCGTCCCACAGCACGTCCCAGCGCTCGTAGTCGGTCAGCACCGTCTCCGGCTGCGCCGCGCTCCGCACCACAAAGCCCGGCAAGAACGGCCGGCCCGTCGGCTTGGCAGAGTCCTGGTAACGCAAGTCCATGCTCCAGCGCACCCGGTCCGATAAGTTCGGCTGACTGCGGTGCATCATCAGCGGGTGGAACAGGATGAGACCACCAGCCCGCGTGGGCAACAGCTTCGGCGTCAGCGCCGGCACTTCCTGCGGGTCCACCCGAATCTCGCCGTTGACGAGATGGCGGCGTAGCCCGTGCTTATGACTGCCCGGCAGCAGCTCCAAGCAGCCGCCGTCCTCCGGCACGTCGAACAGCGGAATCCACATCGTCGCGATGATCTGGTTATCCGCCTCCGGCAAGACCGTCCCGGCATCCTGGTGCCAGTCATGTGCACGGGAGTTATGCATCGCCGACGCTTCCGGCGGCACCGAGCGAATGTGCTGAATAGGGCTACACTGAAGCTCCGGACCAATCAGCGACTCGGCCAGATCGAGCAGGCGCGGGCAATGCAGGAAGTCGAACATCGCCCGGCCCCGCACGAACCGAATATCCAGCTTATCCCCGATCTCCGGCGCCTCCGCCGCAATCAAGGTCATCCGCCGCTGAAACGGCTCGCCCTCGTGCAGCTTGGTCAGCTTGCCCTCGGCAACCAGCCGCCGCGCCCGCCGATCAACGAGCGCCTCATACTCCGCGATCACCGGCCCGAGATCATCGTCGCCGAGGACACCCTCCGCAAAGTGCAGATACCCGTTGTCGTGAAAGTCCGCGATCTGTGCCTCCGTAAGCCTCATCCTGCCTTCTCCTCACCATACTCCCAACTCTCCCCGGACCGTCATTCCCGCTTGCGCGGGAATCCACGTCCCCCCGTCGCAACGGGGGGACCACAGGGGGGCTACATCCCACTACCCGATTAAGTCGTCAACTTTCATGAGAGAAGGGCCCGGGGGTATGTCCACCCGCTCATGCTACGCTGCCCCCCGCCACCCACGCAAACACCCGTCTCTGCTGGTCAGCGTCACCCGCAGACGATGGCATACTTCCCGCCAAGCACCCGGCAACCACGCCCACAGTTAGGAGGCGGACCGTGAACCAGCGCCATCTATCCGTCGGCACGCGCTCCCAGCTCTTTGTGGACGACTACCTCATCGTCAACACCCACGGCCTACGGACGCGCCTCCACCCCATGACCAAGCACCCGCAGCCTGTCTTACGAGCCTCGGCGCCCTGGGAGCGACCGGAGGTCGGCGGCCTATGGGGACCAGTGCATGCCCATTTCGATCCCCTCGAGCAGGTCTACAAGCTCTGGTACAGCAGCATGGGTGCCTATCCGGCCGACCCGCCCCGTAAGGACCCGACCTACCGCTGCCTCGCCACCTCGCCCGACGGCCTCAACTGGGAGCGCCCCGATTTGGGCCTGTTCGAGTACGCCGGCTCCACCCGCAACAACATCTTCACCGACCACCCCGACATCGGACACGGAATGCTGGACTGCCCCGAAATGGCCGCCACCGAGCCACCCGAGCGGCGTTACAAAGCCGCCGGCTGGGGCGGCTTCGATGCCAACCGCATCGCCCAACTGAACGTCTGGTTCTCGCCCGACGGCCTGCGCTGGCAGCCGTTTGCCGGCAACCCCGTCCTCCGCGGCCGTCTGCTCGACGACACCAACAGCGCCGCCAAGCTCCGCCAATCACCCACTCACGAGGGTCCACCAGGGTCCCCGGCGGCCAAGTACGCGCTCGTCACCCGCATCATGGTCGAGTTGGGCGGTTGGCGCCGCCGTTGCGTCGGCATCACCACCTCCGAGCACGACGACGGCGGCGATCCCTTCACCCATTGGAGCGATCCGCTGCTCGCCTTGGCCCCCGACCAGCTCGATGACGACATGTCCGAGGAACGCCTAGCCGCGGTCAAGCCGCTCCTCCTCCACGATCACCCCGACGACCATCATTGCGAGTTCTACGGCATGCTCCTCTATCCCACGAGCGATCTCTACCTGGGGTTCGCCTGGACCTACGACGTGGCCTTCAACCTCACCCGCCTGGGGCGCGGCAACGAATACGCCATCGTGGACGTGCAGCTCCTCGCCAGCCGCGATCTGGTCCATTGGCAACGGATCGGCCAGCGCCAGCCGGTCATCGGCCGGGGCGACCCCGACAGCTTCGATAGCCACATGATCTTCTACCACTCCCTGCCCCTGACCGTCGGCGACGAGTGGTGGGTCTACTACATGGGGTTCAACGAGGGCCACGCCGCCAAGGGCTGCTACGACGGCACCATGCGCCGCCAGTACCGCGAGGATGTGCAGGCCGGGCGCCGCCACTTCCCGGCAATGGGCCTGGCCAAGGTGCGCCGCGACGGCTTCATCTCCCGCGATGCCGGCCCGGACGGCGGCACCCTCACCACCCGGCCGCTCCGGCCCGGCGGCGCCGGCCTCGAAGTGAACGCGACCGTAGCCGCCGGCGGCGCCATCACGGTCGCCGTGCAGGACGAGCACGGGCAACCGCTCCCCGGCTTTGGCACCACCGACTGCACCCCGCTGACCGGCGATTCCCTGCGCCACCGCGTCCAATGGGGCAACCGCCGCGGCGACGACCACTGGCGCGAGCGGCCCGTGCGTCTACGGTTCCACCTCCGCGCCGCCGCCCTCTACGGCTTCCGCTTCACCGATTGAGAGCGCGATGAGGGAGGTACGGGTTAAGCCGTAGGGGCGCATCATGGTGCGCCCCTCATTCCCGCGCAAGGAGACCTTTGCACGACTGGTCATTCCCGCGAAAGCGGGAATCCAACCCCCTCTCCCCCTGGGAGAGGGCTGGGGTGAGGAAAGCCCCCTTCACAACGCCTTCAACTCCGAGAGCACGTTGGCGAGGCGGCCCGCCAACAGATCAATATGCCGCGCCGCGTCGTCGTAACCGACCATCCCGACCTTTGTTCCCTCTCCCGACTCCGAGGCCTCAGCAAAGGTGTCCCCGGCAAACTGGTCCGCCCAACGATCAAGCGTGGTGCGTAATCCTTCGGGTAGATCATCACCAAAATTGATTGCCCCAAATGCAAAGTCCCTAATGTTTAGCCCACCACCACTGATGGTGTCTCTCGTACACAGCCAAGCGACAGTGATCGGACGAGGCCAGACCTCCGCACGTACACGCACTCGGATGCTGACGGTATTTGACCTCCACGCTAGCAAGGCTCCGTTCTCCTGAGCCACTTTGAGGAGCCGAACGGCAGCCTTCCTCGCTCTGTCGCTGGGTAGCTCCTCCAAGAATGTCTCCCGCGTGAGCTTCCGGCGCGGACCGCCCGTACTGCGTGGAGCAAGGTCCGCAGTCCTCCCGATGACCCGCGGCACCAGTGTCTGGCTCGACTCGCCCCGGAACTGCTTGATCTCCACCGCCAGCACCTCGATGCGCGGCATCTGCTCGTTGAGGAACTTCACCACCTGTTCGAGCGGGTCCGGTATTTCATCGGCGATGAAGAGCAGACGCAGCCGACGCGCAGTGAGGTTTGTCGCCACGTTCTCCCAGAAACCGTCCGCATCCGGTTCGTCATCCACCTGGAGCAGTGCTGCCAACACCGCATCGGGATCGTCATTCGACTCCTCGAACGTCCGCCGTAGCTCATCCGCAGTCCAGGTCTGCGCGGCGTGCGCCGCATATTCCAATAGTTGCCCAACGATGGTGCGCCGGAGTTCGCGATTCGAGCCGCGCTTCACCTCAGCCAGCGTGGGCACCGCGTCTTGGTCAACGATCAGATGGTCCAGTGCCCACCGCGCGCTTCCATCAGGCGTATCCGCGATCCCCTGTTCGCGCGTGATCAGAATCCAGCGCCTCGGATCACCCGGACGGATCTGTTCGCCGTCCAGCAGCTCAGGATGCTCGGCTATCAGCGCCTGCAACTCATCCTCGGTCGAAAAAGCCTCCTCCTCCAACGGCTCCAGCCGTCCCCGCTCCCCTCTCGTGTATATCCGCTCGGCCATGTTGCACCCTCCCCAAGTCCCAGCCCTCTTTGCTCCATCATTCCCCGGCCTCTCACCTCTGTAGGGGCGTCCCTTGTGGCGCCCTATCTCCCCCACTCCCCCTCTCCACATGGTGGAGAGGGGGCCGGGGGATGAGGCCCACCGCATACTATCCCCGCACCACCAGTCCAACCGGCCCCAGCAGTCCCGACGGCCGCTGGCTACCCTCATACTCGTTCGCCATGCTGTTGGTGACGCGCACTTCCAAGCGGTACGTCCCCGGCACCAGATCGCTACCCAAGCACACGCGGTAGGGCGCCCACATCCGCACGCCGACTTGCCGCCCGTCGAGGAAGACGGCGGCGCTATCGCCAACCTGCCCCAAATCGAGCCAGACCTCCCTAGCCGGCGCCGGCAGCGTTAGCTCCGTCAGATACCGGAGCGTCCCGGAGAATAATTCGAAGCCGGGTTGCTGCGCCCAATCCCCCGGCGCCACCACCGCGACCGCCGCCCCGTCGAGATCGCGCACCTCCCACCGCAGGTCCAGCGGAATCCGCTCCTCCGTCAGCCGGGGCAGCACCGGCGGTGGCACGAACGGCGCCCGCGTATCCACGGCGAGCACCAGGCTCTCCCGCCGCTCCAGTTCGAGCGCGACGCGGAGTCCGTCGCCGGCAGCCGCGGCCTCTACCGGCCGCTCCCCACCAGTCAGCGGGTCCCAAGCCGCAATCTCTCCCGACACCGCCAGTTGTAGCTCACCGGCAATCTCCCCCTCGCCCTCATTGACCAACAGGTAGTAGTCCAATCCGTCTTTCCGGTAGTGAATAAACCGCAGGTCCGGGTGCCGCGGCGTCACGCGCAGGTCACGCTCGATCACCGTGTCCATCGTGGCCGGCAGGTACTGGCCATCCTGATAGACGATCACCTGCCCACCGCTATCCTGAAAGCGATCCAGGTTCGCGCGGCTCTCGTCGCTCAGTGCCGGATCACCGTCCACGATCACGACGCGGTACCGCTGTGTACCGATCTCCAAACGGCCGTCCTCGACGGTCGCCGCACCCACCGCCGCATCATCCACGTAGAGAAAGTCAATCTGGCTCCGGTAGAGCTGTTTCGCCGCCCGCCAGGGCAGGTTATTGCCGTCGCCCAGCACCGCCACGTCGCAGACCTGCTGCCCATCCGCGAGCAGCCAGCTCAACCGTCGCCCATAGTCGGCCAAATGGTGGAAGTGCGGCCACCAGACGTTATGGACGCCCAGGTCCGGCTCGCTCTCCCACGCCCGGCGGTCCCGGATGGAGTAGTAGACCGCGTGCGGACACATCAGGTTGTTCCCCCGCACAAAGTGCCAGTCGAACAACCACTTCGTTTCGTCCAGCGTCAGCCCCCATCCATAGGCCCCGCACACTTCCGTCAGGATGCGCCGCGCTCCCTGCAGCCGAGCGCCACTCGTCGCCGCTTTGGCCGCCACACTATGGTCGCCTTCTACGGCGGACGCCTTCCCCGGCTCGATGTAGTGATGCACCATGTCCTGGCCCGGGAATTGGAAGTAGCGCAGCACCGACATTTCATTGCTCCACTTGGGATGGCCCGTCAGCGCAATGTCGTGCGTCGCGCACCACTCGGACTGCGCTCCGTAGAAGACTTCCTCCAGCCGTTGCTGCACGCCGGCGGCGTAGTCGCGGCGGAACGCTGCCGTCTTAGGCCCATAGTCGCGCCACAGCGCCGGCAGCCACGCCCGCGGATCTTTCCCCCACCCTCCCCGCCACCGCGCCGCCAGCCAGTCCACCAGCCCGGTCGTGTACGGCTGCGAGGCCTCGGTCCGATGCGGTCCTTTACCCAAAATGCTCGGCTCGTCGGTGAACAGCGCGATGACCGTCGTGCCGAAGAACTCCTGCAGGTGCTCGTAGTACTGGTCATGGGTCAGGGCTAGGAAACGCGCCACCGCCGCCGGGTTGAGGATGTCCGCTGCCGCCGGCGCCGTGGCATGGCCGGATTCCTCCTCGGCAAGAACGCCGCGGATGATCCCGCCGCTGTGTGTCTGCCACACGCTCATCGCCTGCCAGCGTCCCGCCGGCGCCTCGATCCGCACGATGTTGTGCGGCAACGTATCCAGCACGCGCACCGAGTCCGCGTCAATCCCACCGTCCTCACGCACCCGGCCCAGCACGGTACACACGTGCCGGTCCAGCAGGGCGCGGCCCGTGTTCGGCCGCCAGTATCCACAGAACGGCCCCTCCACCTCGCGCTCCCACAAGGAGAGGGCTTGACTTGCATACTCTGGGTTCTCCGCCACCACAGCGCCGTTGGCCGCGCCGGACGGGTAGGAGCCTTCGTCGTAGAGGATGACCTTCATCCCCAAGCGAGCCGCCTCCGCGACGACCAAGCGCAGCAGGCGAAAGTACTCGTCCGTGAGATAGCCCACCCGCCGCGACAGTCCGAGCCGGGGATGCGGCGCCACGCCCCCGAATCCGGCCTCGTAGAAGGCGTGGAGTTGCTCAAGGAGCACCCCTTCCTCCAGGTCGTCGTTCCAAAACCAGAGCGGGATCAGACCGAACTCGCGCGGTGGATCGGCAAAGGTGGCGTGTGCTTGACGGAGACTCATATTCCCTCCCCGCAGACCTCTACAAAGGCCGTCATTGCGGCTTGCGCCGCACCACACCTGGCACTATCCGTGCGGCTTTGGCCCGTCAGGGGGACGAGGTCGCTCCCCTCCCCATCCCACTGACCAAGGGCGTGTATTATAATGTTCGCGCTTTTGCACGGTTCAACATCGGTATTCCCCATTGAGACAGGATACGGGTCGAGCCTCTACCGGAGCACGGCCCCAGCAGAGAACGTGAGGTGACGAATGCTCAAGGTGCTATTCCTCGGCGGTCGTGATCAAGGTCAACTGGGCGAGCTACGGCAACGCTATCCGGGCGTCGCGTTTGCCGGCGCCGCCACGGAGGAAGACGAGCTACGCGAGATTGTGGACGCCGACGCCGCGATCGGCTGGCCTACGGACGCGCACATCCTCGCCGGCCGCAAGCTCCGTTGGATCCACGCCGGCAGCGCCGGCATTGACTGGATTTCCCAAGTCCCCGAGCTTGTCCGGAGCGACATCGTCCTCACCAACGGTCGCGGTTCCTACGGCAACGCCATCGCCGACCACTGCTTTGCCATGATCCTCGCCTTCACCAGGCAGCTCCGCGAGTTCACCGCTGACCAGCAAGCCAAAGTGTGGTCCGGCCGCAATCACGCGCCCAACATGCTGGAGTTGAGTGACGCCACGCTCGGTATCGTGGGCCTCGGCAATATCGGTGGCGAGATCGCCCGGCGCGGGGCCGGCTTCCGCATGAGGGTTATCGCGATGGACCTCAACCCGTCCGCCCAAGCCCCCGGCGTCGAGCAGGTCTGGGGACTGGATCGCCTCGACGACCTCATGCAAATCAGCGACTACCTCGCCATCAGCGCCCCCCGCACACCCCAGACGATCGGGCTGATTGACGCCCGTCGCCTGGCGCTGATGAAGCCCACCGCCCACCTAATCGCCGTCTCGCGCGGCCGCATCGTCGAGGAGGCGGCGCTCATTGCCGCCCTGCAAGAGGGGCGGCTGGCCGGTGCCGGCCTCGATGTAACCGCCACCGAACCGCTGCCCACGGACAGCCCGCTCTGGGAGCTGCCCAACGTCATCCTAACGCCGCACACCTCCGGCGCATCTGTGCAGACTCGCGAGCGCAGCCAGAATCTCCTCCACGAAAACCTGCGCCGGTTCATCGCCGGCGAAGGCCTTCTCAACGTCTGCGACAAGGAAGCCGGCTTCTAAGATCGTCTGTGTTCTCCAACCAACTACCGGATGACTGCCGAAGGCTGATAGCTAATAGCTGACAGCTAACTGCGAAAGGAGCGTACCTCATCATGCGACGCAACCCAGCACTAGCCAAGCTAAACGCCGGTGGAATGACGAGCGGTATCAGCATCGGTCTGGACTCCCCCGACCTCGCCGAGCTGGCCGCCCACTCCGGTTTCGATTACGTGTGGCTGGAGTGGCAGCACGGCCAGTTCTCGGAGCACACCCTCAACAACGCCATCGCCCGCTTCCTCCCCGTGGATACCGCCCCCATCGTGCGCGTGAAGAGCCACGAGCCGGGCGCGATCAATCACGTGCTGGACATGGGCGCGATGGGCGTCATCGTACCGATGGTCGAAACCGCCGCCGAGGCCCGCGCAATCGCCCACGTGACCTACTATCCACCGCTCGGCCGGCGCTCCACCGGCGGCACGCGCCTGCCCCTCTTGGGCGACGATTACACCGAGCGGGCGAACGATGAGATGCTCCTCGTCGTCATGGTCGAAACCGAGTCGGCAATTGACAACGTCACCGAGATCATGGAGGTGCCGGGCGTGGATGTGGTGCTGATCGGCCCCGGCGATCTCATGCTCGATGTCCAGGCCCAGGGCAAGGATGCCGCTTACCACGAGCAGTTGGTGCAGCAAGTCCTCACCGCCTCCAAGCAGACTGGCGTCGCCGCCGGCTACGTTTGCCCTAGCCTTGAAGTCGCCGATGAGCGGGTCGCCCAAGGCTTCCGGTTCGTCAGTTGCGGCTCCGACTCCGGCGTGCTACGGGCCGGCTTCCAGTCCATCCGCCAACACACCCACACCTGGTAGGCAGGCATCGTCCCTCCTCACCTTGACAGAGCCAGCAGCGCGGGATACGGTATTGTTACCCCCCGCATGAGGCCGGTAACGCTCGCGTGGGGACATTCGCAGACAGAAAGGCCGTAACATATGGCCACCATGGAAGATGTCGAGGGCTACCTCATCCGCATGGATCAGCCCTTCGAGGAGCTAGACGAAGGACTGTGGGTCATCCACGACGAGTACGACCACATAGACAACATCGTCATTTCCTACGCCGACCCGCTCGTGATCTTCCGTGTGAAGCTCATGGAGCTTCCCGAGGGAGACAATACCGAGCTGTTCCGCCTGCTGCTGCAATACAACACCACCGAGTTGCTGCATGGGGCGTATGGTCTCGAAGGGAGCAACATCGTCGTCACCGATACCCGCGAAGCCGTGAACATGGACTTCAACGAGTTTCAGGCGTCCGTCGACTCTCTCGCCCTCGCCATTGCCGAGCACTATCCGAAGCTGTCGGGCTTCCGGACTGCCGCCAGCTAGCCGGTCTTCGGTCACGTAAGGAGCAAGAACATGTCCATCTTTCAGCGCATCTCCACCGTGTTTCGGGCCAACGTCAACGACATGATCTCCCAGGCGGAAGACCCGGAGAAAATGCTCAATCAACTGATTGAGGATATGCGCGGTCAGTTCGGCAAGGCCAAGCAGCAGGTCGCCGCGGCGATGGCCGACGAGCGCCGCCTGCACCAGCAGCTTACCGCCGAGCAGCGGCAGGCCGCCGAGTGGGAGCAGAAGGCCATGCGCGCCGTGATGGCCGGCCGGGACGACCTCGCTGCCCAAGCCCTCCAGCGCCATACCGAGCACGCTGAAGCGGTCACTGGCTACCAGGAACAGTGGGAGGCGCAGAAGGCCTCCGTAGACCAGCTCAAGGAATCGCTCCGCCGCCTCCAGAGCAAGATTGACGAGGCCCAGCGCAAGAAGAACCTCCTGATCGCGCGTGCCAAGCGGGCGGAAGCGCAGAAGAAGATCGCCCAGGCGATGGGCGGCATCTCGGACAGCGGCGCTTTCGACACGTTCGACCGTATGGCCGCCAAAGTGGATCAGATCGAAGCGACGGCAGAAGCCAACACCCAGCTCCAAGCGGAAATGGAAGGCACCGACCTCGAAGCGGAGATCAAGTCCCTCGATTCTCCGTCCGACGACGCCGCGCTCCTCGCCCTCAAGCAAAAGATGGGTATGTTACCCAAGCCCGCCGCTGCCGATACGCCCCGCCTCACCGACGACACCTCGTCCACACGCTGAACCCGACCGCGCCGCCGCCCCGTCCCCCAGCGAAGCGGGGGGACCATTAGGGGGGATCAGCGGCTCGCCGGCAACGTCGCCGGGGACCGATCCGCTGCCCGCCGACCGACCGGCGAGAGCACCGCCTCAAGCAGCGGGCGTATCTGCGACAGTTGCTTAATCCGAATCGCGAGGCCCCAGACTCCCTCGAACTTCTTCCACCCGGCACTGTAGAAAAAGTGCTTCAGCTTGTGCTTCGACGATCGGTGCACCGCGGCCGCCTGGAAGATCGAGCTCCACCGGTAGAACGCCTCGTAGGCCCAGTCGTAGCCTCGCTTCAGTTCCTCCGGCGACAACCGGCTGGGCCGATAGACCACGTGCCGCGTGTCGTACAAGTCCCAATCCCTCGTCACGATCCGGCCCTGCGCTTCCATCTCCGCGAACAGCGCGGTACCCGGGTACGGCGTCAGGACGTGGAACGTGGCCGTGGTAATCCCCCGCTCCACGCCCCAGTCTACGGTCCGCGCGAAAACGTCCGGATCATCGCTGTCCAAGCCGAAGACAAAGCTCCCGTTAATCATGATCCCGAGGTCATCGAGCCGCCTCACGACCTCCCGATAGCTCCGGCCGAGGTTCTGCCGCTTGCCGGCGCCGGCCAGCGCGCTGGGCGAGAGCGTCTCGAATCCGACGAATATACTGCGGAGTCCCGCCGCGGCCTCTTCGATCAGGTCGTCGCGGAGAATCGAGTCCACCGTCGCCGCCCCCTGAAAGATGCGGCCCATACCCCGCATACCCTGGAATAGCGCCCTGGCAAAACGGGGATGCCCCAGCAGATGATCGTCGAGAAAGTACAGATGGCGACCGGGCAGGCGCTCGATCTCGGCCAATGCCGCGTCCACCTGCTGCGTGTAGAACGAGCGCCCTCCCGCGAAGAACCCGTCCTTGTAGCAAAAGGTGCAGTGATGCGGACAACCTCTTGAAACGACAATCGAGTTCGGCACGAGGTACAGCCGTCGCTCGATCAGGTCCCTACGCACCGGTGGTATCCCCAAGAGCGTCCGTGTCTTCGACACGTACCGGCGCAACGGCCTGCCCGCTGCATAGTCTTGCAGGAACTGGGGAAAAGTGTCCTCGCCAGGGCCAATGAAGATCGTATCGGCGTGCGGCGCCGCCTCATCCGGCAGCGACGTGACGTGCAGACCACCGAGCAGCACGTAAGCCCCTCGGGCGCGATAGTGGTCCGCGATCTGGTAGGCGCGGTAGGCATTGGTGATGTAGACCTGGATGATGACCAGGTCCGGCTGATCGCTCAGGTCGAGCTTCTGAACATGCTCGTCTTGTAGCTCGATCTCAAGGTCGGGGTCAAGATACGCGGCCAGGGTTGCCAGACCCAATGGCGGAAAGAGCGAGTACTTGATCGGTCGCCAGTACGTGCTGGTCGCTTCGGTCAACGCCGGTAGGATGAGCTTCACGCGCCTGAGGGGTGATCGCTTGGCGTTCAGCGGTGCCTCCTTTCGGGGCTGCCCAACGTGGTGCGGCGCACGCGCCCATCTGCCGTGACGCCGTGCAGCTGCCGATTAGCTGCTGCGTTGGGTGCCACCTACAACGAACCGCCGAGTAACGCAGTTATCGCGGCGAAGGCGCGGTCGGGACATGAGCGACCGGCAAGTTGCCGCAACAGGGTGCTCGCCCAGCCCGCTCTAGGGGAGGCTGCCGCGCAAACGGCCAATACGATTGGGCATTACTGAGGTCATCATAAACCCGTTAAAATGAGACAGCCCTAAGAAACCTCTCGGCTTCTCAGGGCCTGTCCCTCGACCGACGATCCTCAGCCGCCCCCGCTAGCTAGGCGGGCGCGCACAGCACACCGAGTATCCTCGTCCCCGGCACACTCACGCTGCTTCGTGCTGCCGGATCGGTCTGCCGGCCTCACCACCTGCTCTCGCACTCCCGCCGAGCAGTCACCTGCCCACCGGGAGCCGCCACCGAAGCAGCGAGATGGCTCGCTAGGTCACCGCCCTGCTTTCGTACCCCCACCGAACAGTCACCCGCCCGCTGGGAGCCGCTACCGAAGTACGCAAGTGGCTCGCTAGCTCCACCGCCCCTCCGCATCCCCCAATCGAGAAGTCACCCTCCCGCTCGGAGTTCCGCGCCAAAAGCGATGTAACTACTAGCATACGCCGCAGCCATGGCCGGCGCAAGCCGCGTCCGGGCACGAATAGCACCGCATACGGCCGATCTCAGCAGTTTATTCCCAAGACTCCGCCCTACTTCCGCAGAATCTCGGACGATTTCCGCATGTCGCACCCGTCCCCCCGCCGCAGCGGGGGGACCATAGGGGAGCTACGCCCCCACACGCTAGAATATCCAGCCACAGCAGCACGATTCGGAGGCGCCCATGCAGTACGTGATGTTCACCAAGCATCTCCAAGAACTATCCGTGCCCGACGCCGGCCGCGCCATCAAGGAGCTAGGCTTCGACGGCGTCGAGTTGACCACCCGGCCGGGTGGTCACATCCTGCCCGAAGAGGTCGAGGCTGCCTTGCCCGCAGCCGTCGCGGAGCTACAGGCGCTCGGCCTGACCGTGCCGGCGCTGGTGGTCGAGATACACAACCGCCGCACTCCGCACGCCGACGCGGTGTGCCGCACCGCCGGCGCGCTCGGCGCCACGCTCCTCCGCACCAGCAGTTGGCGCTACCTCGGCCTCGGGTCGGCCCGCCCGCAGCTCGCCACCGCCCGCGCCGAGTGCAAAGAGCTGGAGGACCTCGGGCGCGAGCACGGTGTCCGCTTCTGTATCCACGCCCACTCCGGCAGCTACCTCAGCGGTCAGGGCGCCCTCCTCGCCCAGATTCTCGACGGCCGGGACCCCCGCTACGTCGGCGTCTCCCTCGACATGGGCCACCTCACCGTCGAGGGCGGCATTCACGGCTGGCGCATCAGCATGGACCTCCTGCGCGACTACATCGGCATTCTCGCCGTCAAGAGCTTCGGCTGGTTCCGCACCCAGGACCCGCAGACCGGCCAGCACTCCTGGCGCGCCACCCTCGTCCCACTCGAAGAGGGCCTGACACAGTGGACGGAGGTCTTCAAGATTCTCGATGCCATCGGCTGGGACGGCCTCGTTTCGCTCCACAGCGAGTATAACGACATGACCGTGCCCGTCCGCTTGGCGCAAACGGCCCGCGACTTCACCCACATCCGCGCCAGCGCCGCAGCCGCCACCACCGGTTCATGATGAAAGCATCTTGGCCGCTCCTGGGGGAGGGGTGAGTCGCCGCCGCTCGCCGCGCGGACTCCCCTTCCCTGCCAGGGAAGGGGCCGGGGGTTAGGTCCACTAACCCCCATCCCCCGCTACTGGTCAATCACCGACCCGTCCACGTCCAGCCGCGTCTCCACCTCCCGCGGCGTGAACGGGCATCGCTTGACCGCATCCGGTTTCAGTTCGACGCCGATCCCCGGTCGGTCCGAGAGCACCAGGTAGCCATGACCGTCGTGCTCCGCAATACCCGTAACCAAATCGCTCTTCGGCGGCACGTCCTCCCCGGTCGGATACTCCTGCAGCCCAAAGTTGGGGATGCAGGCTGCGATCTGCAAGCACGCCGCCGTGCTCACGGGACTGAGCGGGTTGTGCGGCACAACCTTCACGTGCTGTGCCTCCGCCAACGCCGCAACCTTCTTTGCCCCGGAGATGCCGCCCACCATGCACACGTCCGGCCGCACGTACTGCACCGCATTCCGCTGGAGCGCCATCTGGAACTCCCACAGCGACGTGAACCGCTCGCCGGTGGCGATGGGAATGTTGATCTTTTGCGCCACATACTCCATTTCGTCGAAGTTGTCCGGCGTCACCGGGTCCTCGAAGAAGTATGGGTGAAACTCCTCGATCCCCCGCCCTAACTGCACCGCCTCCGTCGGCGTCATCCGCCGGTGAATCTCGATACACAGATCAACGTCGTTCCCCACCGCCGCGCGATACTGCCGCACGGCGTCAATGGCATCGGCGATCTTGTCCGCGTGCGTCTTGAAGTACGCCTCTTCACGGTTCGAATCGAGAAACGGCGTCAGATGCCCGACCGCCGTAAAACCCTGCCGCTTGGCATCCGCCACACCAGCCACCAGCTCCTCGCGCGTGGACCCGAACACGTGATAGTAAACCCGCGCCCGGTCCCGCACCTTCCCGCCCAATAGCTGGTAGACCGGCACCTCGAAGTGCTTGCCCGCGATGTCCCACAGCGCAATATCAATCGCGCTCAACGCCCCCATGATCGCCGAGCCGCGGAAGTGGCTGAACCGGTACATGTACTGCCAGTGATGCTCGATCAGTAGCGGGTCCTTCCCCACTAAGTACCGACCATACTTCTGCACGGCGGCCTCCGACGCCTCCAGGTAGCCCCACGCTCCGGACTCACCCAAGCCCGTTATGCCGGCGTCGGTATGCACCTGCACCAGCAGATAGCGATCCAGCAGCAGCGGTTCGACTTTCGTGATCTTCAAGCGTCCCTCCTACCTCTCCATGCAGCAGCGTTGCCGAGACATAGTACCACCGGCCGCCTCGCAGGTGGCCGCTCCTGCAGTCCCCTCCCCTGGAGCTTGCTCCGGGGGAGGGCTAGGGTGGGGGCTACCGACTACTCACCCACCGCCATGTCCTCTCCCAGATTTGACACCGGCCTCCTATTTACAGTATCGTGAGCGCGGCCGGAGTGTTCGGCTTGTTGTCGTGCCGCGCCAGCGTGGCCCGGTACGCAGGCTCGAAACCACCGACGGGGAGGTGATCGCGGAGCAAACGGGGGCACAAACGCCGTTACACCCGCACTCGGGCGTGTTCCATGCGCCTCACCCGATGGCCTCGTTCCATATCAGTTTCTGGAACCCGGCCACGAGTGGTCAGCGCAGATTTCGTAACTCTAGGGAGGTAGGAAACGTGACACAAGCAACACGGAGACGTTATCTCGGCGGTGCCGGTGCCGTGCTTGGCGGCGTCGTCGCAGCCGCCTGCGGCGAGGCAGAAGTCCGGTACGTCGAGCGCGTGGTTGAGAAGCCCGTGATCCAGGAGAAGGTGGTCACGGTCGAGAAGCCCGTGATCCAGGAGACCGTCCGCACGGTCACGGTCGAGAAGCCCGTGATCGTCGAGAAGGAAGTTGAGAAGATCGTCACCGTCGAGAAGCCGGTGGTGGTCGAGAAGGTCGTCGAGAAGCGGGTCGAGGTCGCGGCGCCGACGAAGGGTATCGTCAAGGTGCTGATGGACACCGACTGGGCTAGGGGCACTCGCGGCGAAGTGACTGCCAGGGCCGCAGAGGCCTTCAATGACCAGTTTGCGGGTCGCATCCTGCTCGACGTCCGGCTGGACATCGGCCAGGGCAACGGCGCCGAGAAGCAGCGTGCCCTGATCGCCACCGGCGAGCTTGGCTCGGTGCTGCTCACCGTCAGCTGGCAGATCCCCAACTGGACCGAGAACGGTCTGTTCAACGTGGACATCCAGCCGTACTTCCGGCAGCTCAACATTGACATTGACAAGATGCTCTTCCTCGAGGAGCACCTCAAGTACAAGAACCGGATCGGCGGCCTGCCGATGCAGTTCAACGGCTTCGACTGGGTCTACAACAAGAGCCGCTTCGACGAGAACGGCGTGGACTACCCGACCGACGAGTGGACCTGGGACGACTTCATTGACGCCGCCACGCGACTGACCAATCCCGAGAAGGACCAGTGGGGCGCCCGCAACGTCGGCGAGCATTCCCTCTGGATGCCCATGGTCTTCGCCAATGGTGGTGAGTTCTGGGACGAGACCAACGGCAAGTCCGTCCTCGACAGCCCCGCGGCCGCCGAAGCGTTGGAGATGAACATCGACATGGTCAACAAGCACCAGGTCGCTGCTCCGCGCGCGGTCCACAGCGAGAAGCGCCTTAGCTTCTTCAACGGCAACTACGCCATGCAGATGGCCAACTCCCCCGGCGGCAACTGGAACTGGCGTCCGGAAGCAGTCGGCGGCAAGTTCGAGTGGGATGTCTTCCACATGCCCCTCTTCAAGCGCACCGGCCTCCGTGCCACCCAGCTCAACGAGCAGCCCTACTACGTCACCAAGTTCCACGAGCGCGACGACAACATCGTGGAGTCCATTCAGGTCGTCGCCTTCCACGCCGGACCGATCACGCAGGGCTTTATCGCCGACGTTGGCGGCGCAACACCGGCCTGGAAGAGCATCCTCGACAGCAACCGGTTCATGCCCCCGCCGCAGACCCGGCAAGTCATCCTCGACAGCTTCCAGTGGCGTGAAGGCATGAAGCCGCACCTCTTCTGGTACGAGTGGTGGATTGCCGTCAACCCGCCGTACCGTGAAGGCCTCACCGGCCAGGTCCCAGCCCTCACCGCCATCCGCAAGATGGTGGACGACGGCAACGCGGCCATCGAGAAGGCCCGCGCAGCCTTCAAGCCGGCCTAGCAGTCACAGCCAGACTTCGGGCTATCCGTGCCCAGGACTCGTCCCCGGTGGCAGACCCAGTCTGCTACCGGGGACTTTCGCTTTCCAAAGACGCTGTGCGTCATTCCCGCGCACGCGGGAATCCATGTCCCCCCGCTGCGGCGGGGGTACGGGTGTGTTCCCTCCCATGTCGGGACGGGGGAGGGGCAGGGCAGGGGACAACACACTACCTAATCACGTTCCCAACCTACCTCCGGGTGGGGGTGGGGGTAGGTCAGGGACAACCGCCCTACCAGAGCGCGTCCTGCTCCCGGCGCAGCCGGTACGCCACCGAATCCGGGTCCGGCGCCACCATGCCATACGTGATCGGCGTACCCATAGGCACCGCCTCACGCACGGTCACGCCATCAGCCAGACCCAAGGGCAGCAGACCCTCGGCGCGCGCCACCTCGGCCCGCTCGATCAAGCCATAGACCGTCGCGCCGCCACTGCCGTCCAACGCCTCGCCGGCCCGCAGATCGCGTTTCGCCACTGCAATCACATCCGCGAAAGGCACCCGCCCCGGCGCACCACTCGCATAGCCGCCCAGCGCCGCCTCGACGACGGACCACGGCGTCTCGATCCCGCACAGGTGATACGCCCGCGATAGCACGGCCGCCCGCCCGTCGGCGCTGACCGGCAAATGGTAGAACGCCAGATCCTCTCGCAAGAGCGGCTGCTCGGTCGTCACGACTGCCCACACGCCGTTGGCGATATGGTCCGGCAACAGCGATTTCCCATCCGGCGCGACAGCATTCGCCAACTCCACCACGCCCTCGGCGCCCAAGATGCCGCCGTCCTCCCGCCGTCGGAGCATATTGGGCAAGTCGCCCACTGCCACCGACGGCTCGTGCATCCCCCGCACGTCGGGCACCAGCCCCGTCATGTTGGCAATCGCCGTTGACTCGATCTGCGCTTTCGAGCCGTCAACAAAGGAGTTGTACATCTGCGCGTTGAGCCGCCGCCGCTGCACGTGCTCCTCGTCCACGCCCCAGCGGGCGAATACCTCCGCTGGCGTGAGCGCCCGGTCCGTCGGATAGCGCCGCGTACCCCGCCCGGCCGCAATCACGCGATAGCCCAGCCCCACCGCCCAGTCATACAGCCGCTTGGTGCAGATCGGCTGATCCCCATCGGCTAGGCTGTAGACCACGCCAGCCGACTCCGCCTGCCGCCGGAACAGCGCACCCAACAGCACGTCGGACTCCACGGTGACGTTGACGACGTGGATTCCCGCCCGCAGCAGCCCCGGAATCACCCGTGCGCTCACCTCCGGCCGCCCCGTCGCCTCCACCACCACGTCGAGCGGTGCCCCAGCAAGCAGGTCCGCCGCTGCCACGATCACGGCCCGCCCAGCGTGGACCCGTTCGCGCACGACGGCGGCGCTGTCCGTCGTCTGCACGTCCGCCGCTGCCCACCCGGCAGCCTCCAGCGCAGCCTCCGCGTTTGACCGCCGCACGTCGGCCACGGCCACCAGCCGCAGCCCGCGCATCCGCCCCAGTTGCGCGGCCACCGACGTACCGAACCGGCCCGCGCCGACCAGACCGACCCGCACCGGCCGATCCGCCGCTGCCCGCTCCTCAAGCTGCCCCGCCAGGCTGCCAAACATCCCCATCACTCCTTCTGAACGCCCCCCTATGGCCCCCTGCCAAGGGTAGGTTTTTACGTAGGGGCGCGATTCATCGCGCCCAGCCCCCTCCCCCCCAATCCTGTCCATCCTGTCCATCCATGTAAATACCTACCCCTGTGAGCCTACGGCACATCATCCCACTGGATAATCACGCCCAGATGGTCCTCAGGATGGTTCATCAAGGCCGGGTACATGCTCGGCGCCTCGTCCGCCGGCACCCGCGTCGTAATCAACCCGTCCGCCTCCAAGCGCCCTTGGCGCAGCAGCTCCAGCACCAGGCTACGATGTGCTCCGTCCGTCCACCGATGGAAGATGTTCGCTTCCCGCGCCGTTGTGTCGGAATGGGCGCCGATCACTGCCACGCCCTTACTGTGGATGTCGGTGTACGGGTCAATCTCAAGGCGACCACGCGGGCTGCCCAGCAAGATCACCCGCCCCAGCCACGCCGCTGCGCGCAGGCAATCATTGATGACGTGCTGATCGCCCGTCGCCTCGATAGCCACGTCCACCCCGTGCCCCTCCGTAATCGCCGCGATCCGCTCCGCAACGTCCTCACGCGACGGGTTCACGACGTGCGTCGCCCCGTGTCGGCGCGCAATCTCCAGCCGCGAGTCCAGCACGTCCACCGCAATCACCGTCACCGCCCCATCCAGGCTGGCCACTTGCAAGGCGAACTGCCCAAAGAGTCCCTGACCGAATACTGCAACATGCTCCCCAAGCTTGACCCCGGCCAGCCGGACGCCCTGCATCGAGACGGTAGCCAGACGCCCCAAGCACGCCGCCTCGTAGCTCACGCCCTCGGGAATACGGTCCAAACTCTCCTGCGCTATATCCACTACTACCCAATCCTGATGCCCCATTTTGCCCATCACCCGATCGCCTGGCGCGACCGTTGTGACCGCGCTACCCACCGCCTCGACGGTGCCGGCCGCCGCAAAGCCGGGGTAGTAGGGCATGTGTGGATACTTCGCCCCCGGAATGGTGTAGCCAATGTGTGTCCCGGAGAAGACGGCGACCTCCGTCCCGGCACTTATGACCGTGCGCGCCGTCCTGACGAGCACCTCCGTCGGACCCAATTCCGCCGGGAGCGCCAGGGTCTCCCAATCCACGTCCTTGATCGCCCGAAACACCAGCCGCCTCGCCACATTCGCCATGTACTCACTCCCTAGCCCCTGATTGTCGGCAGTATAGTTGCCCACCACCCCGTCCCCCCGTCGCAACGGGGGGACCATAGGGGGGCGACCTCCCCCACAGCCCCCTAATCCAATGGCTGCCAGGGATGCGCCGCGGCGACCTCCTCATTGAACGTCAAGCCCAGCCCCGGCCCGCCGGGCAGATCAACGTAGCCATCCACCTGCCGCGGCAGCCCGTCGAACAACTCGAAGTAGTGCGGCTCGTAGAACTCGGCGTGATACTCCTGGATCAGGAAGTTCGGCAGCGCAGCGTCCAGGTGAAACGAGGCCGCCGTACCGACCGCGCTGTTCGTGTTGTGCGGCGCCATCAACACGTGCTGCACCTCAGCCATCGCCGCGATCTTCTTCAGCTCGGTAATACCACCGGCATTGCAGATGTCCGGCTGCAAGATGTCCACCGCCTCAGCCTTGAGCAGCTCGAAGAACGGGAACTTCCCATACAGCCGCTCGCCCGTCGCGATGGAGATGTCCAAACGCTGCCGCACCTGCACCATCTCGGACACGTTCTCCGGATGCACCGGCTCCTCGAACCAAAACGGCCGGTACCGTTCGAGCCGCCGCCCCAGGTGAACGGCCGTAGCCACCGTGAACTTCGCGTGAACTTCGACCAAGATTTCGACGTGCGGCCCGACCGCCCCCCGCACCGCCGCCACGCGGTCCTCGGCCAGTTGGGCCTCTTCCGGCGAGATCGTATCGTAGTTCGTGCGGCCAAAGGGATCGAACTTCAGAGCCGTGTACCCCCGCGCGACGACCTCTCGCGCCTCCGCGGCCTGCTGCTCCGGCGTGCCGGGGTTCGTGTACCAGCCATTCGCGTACACCCGTAGACGCTCCCGTAGCGGCCCACCGAGCAATTCGTAAATCGGTACACCGAGCGCCTTCCCTTTGAGGTCCCACAGTGCCAGGTCAATCCCGGACAGCGCGGTACTGAACAAACGCCCCCCATGGCCCGGCGTATCCCGGTACAGAGTGCGCCAGTGGCGCTCATGGTGCAGTGGGTTGGCACCCAGCAAATACGTCTCGACCCATTCCTCCAGCAATCGCTCCACCAGCCGGTCGTGGCCCAGCATCGAGGCCTCACCGTACCCCTCCAGCCCCTCATCGGTGGTCAAGCGCAGCAGCAGCCAGTTGCGCTTGGCATTGCGGTGCCGCGAGGACACGATATGGGTCTTGATCCCCGTAATCTTCACCGCACCCGCTCCTCTCCACCAGTGCAGCCCTCCCCTCGCCATTCCCGCGCACGCAGGAATCCACGTCCCCCTGCCGCAGCGGGGGGACCATAGGGGGGCGGGGAGGTCAGCCGTTCGACACGCTCCACCCTCGCACGGTACCATTAGCGCCGCCGATGCTGCCACTCACGGTAAAGCGGTTGGTCCGCCTAGCCGGCGGGCAGCATCGCAGCAACAACACCGGGTGGCCCGCAGCCATCCAGGATGGTGGAGAACGACTATGAAGCTCAGTATGTTGACCTATAACTGCGCCCGCGAGTGGGAGCTGGACAAGATCATCGAGGTCGCGCACCGCTGGGGCTACGCGGCCATCGAGTTCCGCACCGAAAGCAACCACAAACACGGTGTCGAGCTAGAGTTGGACGCGGCGGGACGTAAAGAGGTCCGCCGCACGCTGGAAGACAACTACCTCGTGGCCTCCTGCATCGGTACCAGCTCGCGGTTCGAGTCGCCCGACCCGGCCGCTCGCCAGCAGCAGATTGACCGCACCAAGCGGTACGTCGAGTTGGCCAGCGACATTGACTGCGAACGTCTCCGCGTGTTCGGCAACGACATCCCCGACGGCGTAGAAAGCCAGGATTGCGTAGCCTACGTGGGCGACGCGCTCCGCGAGCTAGGCGAGTTTGCCGCTCCCTACGGCGTGGAGGTCAACCTGGAGATGCACGGCCAATTCAACTTCTGGCGCTACGCCTTGGGCGCGGTAGAGCGTGCCGACCGGCCCAACGTTGGCATCGTCTACAACTGTGACCGCCGCGACGAGATCGGCGGCTCGGTACGCGAGACCTACAGCTACGTGCGCGACTACATCAACCACGTCCACATGCACGACTTCACCACCGGCTTCCCCTACGGCCCCGTCCTGCGGATGCTCCGCGACGACGGCTACGAGGGCTACTGCTCGTCCGAGATAGACGGCAGCCCCGACCCGGAGCGCGTCCTCGCCTACTTCGCCATCCTTTTCCGCGAATACCTCCGCGACTAGGCACTCTCTTTTGACAAGGCCGCTGCGGCCTTCTTAGAATGCCACCGTCGCAACCGACCAGTTGGTCATGCGGCTATCAATTCCCGGTGCGCTACCCGCATCTGCGCCCGGCCCGCATTCTTTGCCGCAGATCGCAGCGCAGACACCGGCGATTCACCGGGCCGGCGCGGAACACCGATTGCCGAGGAGGAACACGATGGCAGACGAGCAAGGACTGACCGAAGCACAGATCGCCGTCCACTGGCGGGAAGAAGAGTATTACCATCCCCCGGCGAGCTTTATCGGCCAGGCCAACGCCGCTGACCCACGCATCCACAATCAGTTCCGAGAGGAGCTGTTCCCTGAGTGCTTCAAGGCCTACGCCGACCTGCTCGACTGGGACAAGTACTGGCACACCACCCTCGACACCAGCAATGCCCCCTTCTGGAAGTGGTTTGTCGGTGGCCGCCTCAACGCCAGCTACAACTGCGTGGACCGTCACCTCGAAAAAAACCGCAACAAGGCCGCCTTCATCTGGGTGCCCGAACCCGAGGACGAAGAGACGGTCACGCTCACCTACCAGGAGCTATACGAGCGGGTCAACGAGTTCGCCGCGCTGCTACGCGACTTCTGCGGCGTCAAGACCGGCGACCGGATCACTTTCCACCTGCCCATGACGCCGGAGTTGCCCGTCGCCATGCTCGCCTGCGCCCGCCTCGGCGTCATCCACTCCGAGGTCTTTGGCGGGTTCAGCGGCAACGCCTGCGGCGACCGCATTGTCGACTCCGGCAGTAACATCCTGATTACGATGGACTCCTATTACCGCAACGGCGATCTCCTTGACCACAAGGTCAAGGCCGACGAAGCCGTGGCCGTGGCGGAAGCCGAGGGCGTCAACGTGGACAAGGTACTGGTCTGGCGGCGCTATCCCGGCAAGTATTCCTCGCCCACGCCCATGGTGGAAGGACGCGACTATTTCGTTGACGAGGTGCTCAAAGACTACCGCGGCGCCAAGGTGGACCCGGTTTCCCTGCCCGCGGAAGCGCCGCTCTTCCTCATGTACACCAGCGGCACCACTGGCCGGCCGAAGGGCTGCCAGCACAGCACCGGCGGCTATCTCTCCTATGTCACCGGCACGGCGAAGTACTACCAGGACATTCAACCCGAAGACACCTACTGGTGCCTCGCCGACATCGGCTGGATCACCGGCCACTCCTACATCGTCTACGGCCCGCTGTCTCTCGGTGCATCGAGCGTGCTCTTCGAGGGCGTGCCGACCTATCCCGATCCGGGGCGCGCCTGGCGCATTGCCGAGCGGCTCGGCGTAAACATCTTCCACACCGCGCCGACCACCATCCGCATGCTCCGCAAGGCCGGCCCCGACGAGCCGCAGAAGTACAACTACCACTTCAAGCACATGACGACCGTCGGCGAGCCAATCGAGCCGGAAGTCTGGCGCTGGTACCACGAGGTCGTCGGCAAGGGCGAGGCCATCATCGTTGATACCTGGTGGCAAACCGAGACCGGCGGCTTCCTCGGCAGCACCCTCCCGGCCCTCCAGCCGATGAAGCCCGGCAGCTGCGGGCCAAGCGTCCTCGGCATCTACGGAGCCGTCTACGACGAGAACGGCGACGAGGTCCCGGCCGGCAGTGGCAAGGCCGGTAACATCGTCATCCGCAACCCCTGGCCGGGCATCTTCCAAACCATCTGGGGCCAGCCCGAGCGCTTTGTCGAGGTCTACTACGAGAAGTACTGCAAGGACAAGAACAGCACCGATTGGCGCGACTGGCCCTACTTCCCCGGTGACGGCGCCATGCAAGCCGCAGATGGCTACTTCCGCATCCTCGGCCGCGTAGACGACGTCATCAACGTCGCCGGCCACCGCCTGGGCACCAAGGAGCTAGAGTCCGCAGCCCTCACGGTTGAGGACGTCGCCGAAGCCGCCGCGGTGCCGGTCATGGACGAGATCCGGGGGCGCGCCGTCGAAATCTACGCGTCGCTCAAGCCCGGTTTCGAGGCCGACGACAAGGCCGCCGGCAAAGTGCGCCAAGCCATCCGCACCGAGATCGGACCCATCGCCACGCCCAAGCACGTCTGGCTCGTCCCGGACATGCCCAAGACCCGCTCCGGCAAGATCATGCGCCGCGTCATCGCCAGCATCTCCAACTTCACCGACGTTGGCGACATCACGACGCTGGCCAACCCGGAGATCGTCGAAGAAATCCAAAAGCACGTCCAGGCGTCCAAGGTCGCCCAGGGCGAGGCCCCGCAGGAGCTTTCGGCAGTGGAGCTGGCCGAAATCCAACGCTTCGGCCAAGAAGAATAGCCGAAACACCTAACCGCCGGCCCTATGCCCTGGATCGGGAATGCCGATCGCCGTGCCAGCGTCATTCCCGCGAGCGCGGCAATCCACGTCCCCCCGCAGTGCGGGGGGACCATAGGGGGGCTATGAAGCCTACTCCCAGTTGACTCCCCTCTCCCCCCAGGGGAGAGGGGCCGGGGGTGAGGACAGCCAGCAGTGAAGCACCCAGGAGACCAAAACCATGATCGTCACCGCCATGCGCGCCTACCGCGTCCGAGTGCAGCCCACCGATCCCATCCGCACCGGCCGCGGGCCGGTGCCCGCTCGCGCCGACCTGCTCGTGGAGCTGGTCACGGACGACGACCGCTCCGGCTGGGGCAACGGCAGCGACTCCGAGAGCGGCATCGCTGCCCTCGCCGGCGCGGCGCCGCACGTGCTCGGCCGTGACCCGAGCCGCATTGATCCTCGCGTCCTGTGGACCACTCTGCGGGAGGCGTTGCCCATCGGCCCTCTGAGCGCCGTAGATACCGCCCTGTGGGACCTGCGCGGTCAGGCATTGGGCCAATCGGTTGCCGGTCTGCTCGGCGCCGAGAGCGGCCACGTGCGCCCGCAGGTGCGCGCCTACGCCACCGGCCTCTTCCGCCACGAGCGCTGGACCGACGCCGAGCACGCCCGCGAGCTGGTGCTCGAAGCCGAGGGCTACGCGGCCGCCGGCTATACCGCCATGAAGCTGAAGACGGGCTTTGGCCTGGATGCCGACACCCGCCACACCGCCGCGATCCGGCGCGCCATCGGCCCGGACATCGCCCTCTATGTAGACAGCAACGCCGCCTACACACCCCAGCAGTCAATTGCCCTCGGCGAGGCAATCGCCGCCTACGACGTCGGCTGGATGGAAGAACCCACCGGCCCACTCGACTGGCCCGGCTATCATCAGGTACGCGCGGCGCTTGCGAATCTCTCCGCGCCGATCCCCGTCGCTGGCGGCGAGCAGCTTGGAGCCGCCAGCGACTTCACCGCCGGCTGCGACGCCGCGGCCTGGGACGTCGTGCAACCCGACGTCGTCTCCGCCGGCGGGATCACCGGCATGTGGCGCTTGGGCCGGCTAGTCCGCGGCAAGGACATGGCGTTCGTACCCCACTGCTTTCACACCGGTATCGCGCTGGCGGCTACCCTGCACCTCCTCAGCGCCCAGCCGCTCAACCCGCCAGGGCGCGGCCCAGCCTTCGCCTACGAACCGCTGCTGGAATACGACCGGACCGAGCACCCCACCCGCCAGGACCTCGTGCGCCCGCTCATCAGCCAACACAGCGGATTCGTGCCCGTACCCGCCGCCCCCGGCCTCGGCATCACCGTTCAGCGCGACATCCTCGCCCGCTACACCACCGCCGAGACCGTCGCCACCCTCTAACCCTAACCACCCACCGGGACGACTCCACTCTGTGTGCTCTGTGGCTGAGAAATCCCTACGCTCCAGCGACAAGCCGGCCAGCGCAAAGAGCGTAAAGCTTTATGGTGCTATACTACTGCCAGCGAGTAGTGCCAAGGCAAAAGGAGCGGAAGGATGGCGACGGCAGCAGTGCCGGGAGCAGTTGACTACGCTACCAGAACGGAGCTACACCATACCAACGAGCGAACAGCACGTATTGAGGCAACGCTGGAACACCTGGCCAACAAGTCGGACCTAGCTGAACTCCGCGCCGAGTTGTCAAAATTGGAAACGCGGTTGATCCGGTGGTTAGTAGGGGCGGTACTTGGCGGCATGGCCACCGCAGCCGCGATCACGGTAGCGATCCAGCGCTTGCTAGGGTCTTGAAGTAACTGACAAGATCAAGGATCGATTATTCTGCCCATTCTGCCATCCCATCAATCCTGATGCTGACAAGGTACACGCCACCCTCAACCCATCGCCTCCGTCGCCCGCAGGTACCGCGCCAGCGCATCCTCCCAGGGCGGCAGATCACGCCCCGTCACCTGCACGTACCGCTCCGACGACAGCACGGAATAGAGCGGGCGCCGCGCCCGTGCTCCGAACACTGCCGTCGAGGTCGGCGCCACCTCCGGCGACAGGCCGGCCAGCGCAAAGATGCGCTGCGCGAACTCGTACCAGGTCGTCTCACCGGCGTTCGTGACGTGGTAGAGGCCGAACGGCGCGGGTGCCGTCAGGAGGTGGCACACCGCCTGCGCCAGGTCGGCGGTGGCCGTGGGGGTGCAGTGCTGGTCGTTGACGACCGAGATGAACCGGCCGGCCCGTGCCAAGCGCAGCATCGTCTGGACAAAGTTGCCGTTCCTGCTCGTCACCCCGGCCACGCCGTACAGTCCGCAGCTACGGATGATGTAGTGCCGTGGACAGAGCGCCCGGACCGCGTATTCACCGCCCAGTTTCGAGGCGCCGTAGACGTTGAGCGGGGCCGGTAGCGCCGCCTCCGTCAACGGCTCCTGCTGCAGCTGCCCGCCGTACACGTAGTCCGTGCTGATCTGCACCAGCGTTGCGCCAGCGTCCGCACAGGCCCGCGCCACCTGCCCGGCTCCCCCGGCGTTAACCGCGAAGCTCTGCGCGATCTCATCCTCGGCGTCGTCCACGCGCACGAACGCCGCTGTGCTGATGACCACGTCGGGACGCATCGCACCGATCACCTCCCGCACCTGCTCATCGTTACAGATGTCGAGCTGCGCGCGGCTCAAGAGCCGCAAGTCGTGGTCGGCAAACACCTGTCCGAGGTCGTGGGCCAACTGTCCCCGCCCCCCGGTGATGAGCACCCGCATCAGACCGTCACCTCCGCGTCACCCTCTTAGGGTACCGCGCAGGTGCGCCAATGCGGCGGCCAGATCGTCCGGCAGCGGCGCATCAAACGTCGTCGGTTGGCCGGTGGACGGCAAGCGGATGACCAACCGGCTGGCATGGAGAAACTGCCGCTCCAGCCCCGGACACGAGTCCCCCCGGCCATAGGTGGCATCCCCGGCCACCGGATGACCGATATGCGCCAGGTGGACGCGGATTTGGTGCGTCCGGCCGGTCTCCGGCAGCACGCGCAGATAAGTATGGCCGGCCAGTGTTTCGAGGGTCCGATATCCGGTCGTGGCCGCCCGGCCCTGAGCGACGACGGCCATCAGCTGGCGATACCGGGGATGGCGGCCGACCGGCAAGCTGATGGTCCCGGCGGCCGGCTCCGGGTAGCCGACGACGACGGCGAGGTACTCCTTGTGCGCCGTGCGCTCCTGCAGTTGGCCGGCGACGGCCCGCAGCGCCCGCTCGTTCTTGGCCACGACCAGCACGCCCGACGTGTCCTTGTCCAGTCGGTGAACGATGCCGGGCCGCTCCTCCCCGCCAATGCCGGCCAACTGCGGCGCGTAGCCTAGCAGCGCGTGGACCAGGGTGCCCGTCTCGTGCCCCGGCGCTGGATGCATCACCACGCCGGCCGGCTTGTTCACCACCAGCAGGTCGTCGTTCTCGAACAGCACGTCCAACGAACGATGCTCCGGCGTGAGCCGCGAGGGGCGCGGCGCCGGAACATGCACGTCAATCCGCTGGCCGCCGCCCACGCGCAGCGCCGCCCGCGCGGTGCGCCCCCGCACCCGCACGTGACCATCCGCGATCAAGCCTTGGATGCGCGTGCGACTGAGGTCCGGCAACGCCGCCGCGAGATAGCGGTCGAGGCGCTGCGCGGCGGTACCCTCCGGCACGACGATGGTGTGGTCACTCACGGGTCAGCGCGCCTCATGGTAACGCGCCCGCTCTGCCTGGCATCAGCGCCGGACACGGGGCTGCCCCTGCTATACTGTCTTAACCGGCCAGCGCCGGCTACCGCCAACTGGACACACCACCCACACCACTCCCTCGGCTCCTACGGCAGCGATGAAACCCGTCATCCGCGACATCCTCGAGACGATCCTGCTCACGCTCATCATCTACTACGGCGTGCAGCTGGGCGTTCAGAACTTCCGGGTCGAGGGCTTGAGCATGGTGCCCACCCTGCACAACAACCAGTACCTTATCGTCAACAAGCTGTCCTACCGTTTTGCCGAGCCGCAGCGCGGTGACATTGTGGTCTTCCGCTTCCCCCACGACCCGCGCCGTGACTTCATCAAGCGGATTATCGCCCTGCCCGGCGAGGCGGTCGAAGTACGCGACGGCCGGGTCTTCATCAACGAGCAACTGCTCGATGAGCCGTATGTGCGTGCTCCGCCACGCTATAACTACTCGCGCCGTGTCGTGCCGGATGGTGAATACTTCGTCCTCGGCGACAACCGCAACAACAGCAGTGACTCGCACTCCTGGGGATCGCTACCGCAGGAATATGTGATCGGCAAGGCGTGGTTCACCTACTGGCCGCTGAACTGGTTCGGCCCCCTCTCCCACTACACCCCCGTAGCGGGGGGACCATAGAGGGCCAGCCCCGCCATCACTCCCCGGCCTCCTCGACCTCGGCCAAGCGCTCGCGCAGCCGCGCGGCCGTTGCGCTCAATAGCTCCGGGAGCACTTTCGTCCCGCCGATCACGGGCATGAAGTTGGTATCGCCCTTCCAGCGCGGGACGAGATGCAGATGCAAGTGATCCGCGATACCGGCGCCACCGACACTGCCGAGATTCATCCCCATGTTATAGCCGTGCGGGCCGGTGTCGGTCCGCAACGCTCGCAACGCCCGCTGCGCGAGCGCCATCATCTCTGCACTCTCCCCCGCCGTGAGACTCTCTAGGTCCGCGGTGTGCCGGTAGGGGGCAATCAAGAGGTGGCCGGGATTGTACGGATACAGATTCAGGATGATAAAAGCGTGCGCGCCGCGGTAGACGATATGGCGTTGCTCGTCCTCGGCCCGGTCCGGCTGCGCGGGAATACAGAAGACGCAGCCCGACGAGCGCTTGCTGCCCGTCACGTAGGCCATGCGCCAGGGACTCCAAAGCCGATCCATACGGCGTACAATCGTACCATGACCTGTCCATCGCTACATGACCCGGCGAGGCTGGCGCCGTGACTCCCGCCGCCGGCGCGAGTAATGCCCAAGCCCAGCCACCGGCGAGTCCACGGCTGCCCTGGCTCCGCGCTGGCGCCGCCGCTCTGGAAATCGACCTCGCGCCCGCCCAACTGGCCGCCTTCGACCGCTACCGCGATACGCTCCTAGCCGCCAATCGGCGTATCAACCTCACGGCCATCACCGACCCGGCGCAGGTCGAGATGCGGCACTTCGTAGACTCGCTCACCTGCCTGCTGGCCTGGCCCACGGCGACAGACCGCCCCATCCGCGCAATTGATATTGGGTCCGGGGCCGGCTTCCCCGGCCTGCCCCTCAAGCTGCTCCGGCCCCACATCGGCCTCACGCTGATCGATTCGGTAGGCAAGAAGACCGCTTTCCTCGCCGCCCTGGTTCGCCGCCTCGACCTGGCGGCCACGACGGTCCTCACCACCCGCGCCGAGGACCTAGCCCGGCAGCCGGCCCACCGCGAGCAGTACGACGTGGTGCTGGCACGGGCCGTAGCACCGGCGCCCGTGCTGGTGGAATACGCCCTACCCTTCTTGCGGATCGGCGGTCGCCTCATCGCCCAGAAAACGGCTGATAAGGGCCAAGGTGAGTTGGTCGCGTGCCAGCGCGCCTGCCTACTGCTCGGCGGTGGTCCGCCACGCCTGGTGCTGGTGACGCTACCATCTCCCGCCGGTCAAGCCCCGGAACCAGCCTGCCACCTGGCAGCAGTACAGCAGGCGCTATCGGACCATGCCCTGCTCGTCGTCGAGAAGCAGCACCCCACCCCCGACCTCTACCCCCGCCGCCCCGGCCTCCCCGCCAAGCGCCCCCTGTGAGGCGGATGCCGGCACCGCCATCGCTCCCCTTCCCCGGGGGAAGCTGACTGGGGTAGGTACCGGTTAAGCCGTAGGGGCGCAACATGTTGCGCCCGTCCCCCCGCACTGCGGGGGGACCATAGGGGGGCTACGCACCCGCCCAACGGGAGGTTTTTCGGTACGGAGCTGCCCGCCTCCGCCCCGACACAAACTCCCATCCTGTCCATCCTGTCCATCCATGTAAATATCTACCCCTGTGAGGCGGGAAGAGGCCGGGAGTTAGGTCCAACCCGCCAGCGGTTGCATCCGCACGCCAACCTCCAGCCGGCTTTCTCCGCCGCCCAGCAGGACGCCGCGCGTCGGCGCTACGTCTTGGTAGTCGCGCCCCACCGCAATCCGCACGTACCGCTCGTCGGCCAGACGCCGGTTGGTGGGATCGAACCCAATCCAGCCGAGGTCCGGCAACCGGCATTCGACCCAAGCGTGGGTGGCCGTTCCCGGCGTCTGGTGCGCGACGTACATGTAGCCGGAGACGTAGCGCGCCGGCACGCCCCAGGAACGCGCAATGGCGATCATGACGTGCGCGTAGTCCTGGCAGACCCCCCGGCCGGTTTCGAGGATGTGCTCGATTGGCGAGACCGCCGACGTGACCCCCGGGACGTACTCGAAGCTGCGGTGGAGCGTATCCGAAAGCCGCCGCAGGGCCGCCAACGGATCGCCGGCCGGCTTGAGACCCAGCCCGTCCACAAAGCTCGTGAGCGCCGCCGAGGGCCGCGCCAACGCGCTCGCGTGCATTAAGTCCCAGTGCGTGAGCGATTGCCCCCACGAGCGCAGCTCTTCCCAGGCGTCGGCGCCCAGGGAAACCGGGAGCGTGGCTGGCAGTGCCGTTTCGACCGTGCAGCGGGTCGTGATCTCCAGCACCTCGTGCTCCCGATGGACGTTGAGGACGTGTTTCGTGTTGCCGAAAGCGTCTGTCTCGTAGCTCAGGGGCGCCGGGGGGGCCGTCGAGACCTCGAAATGCAGCAGCCGTTGACCTCGGTCATCGCGCGGCTGGAGACAGAGCGACATCACGCAGCGCTGCACCGGCGCCGTGTAGAGATAGCGCGAGACGTGCTCGATCTCGTAGCGCACCGAACCGCCCCTGGGATCAGTGTTGGGGAAAGTCCTCAATCGGGTAGTCGAAATAGGTGACGGTCACCAGCCGGTGTAGCTCCCGGCAGTGCTCGTCCACCTCCCGCAACAGCCCCTCGTGGTCTTCCCGATCCGGCCAATCGTAATGGATCAAGGCACCCAGGCGACTGGCCAAGCGCTGCGTTGCCCCGCTGGAACGGTCATTCGGTCCCGGACCGATGGCGGTAAGCTCCTCCGCCGCCATGTCAATCGAGCGGCAGAGCGAGCCGGAGAGCAGCGGGTCCGTAGCCAGCAGGTCCAACACCTGGCCCGGCTGCACTTCCACGCTATAGCGGCGGCTGTAGACCTCGAACGCATGGTAGGCACGCAACAGGCTGGTCCAGTCTGCGTCGGAGTGCTCCTCCGCCAGCGAATCGCTGGCGAGCTGGGCTAGGAGCAGGGCGACCACGAGTTGGGCACGCTCGATGCACCGCCCCAGTTGCATGAAGCGCCAGCCGTCGTCGCGGTACATGGTCGCCGCGGCCACGCCCGCGAAGGTGTCAATCTCCGCCGCCGTTTCCGCATAGAAGCTCTCCGGCGAGGCGGCCCAGATGTCTTGGATGGCGAGCTTCTGTATCCGCAGGTACGACAGGTTGAGTGCGGTCCACATCTCCGCACTGATGCAGTGGCGCACCTGGCGGGCATTCTCCCGACCGAGCGCCAAACAACTCCATACCGAAGCCGGGTTGGTGCGCTCGAACGTGAGGTCGTCGGCGAGGGTGTAGGAATCCGCCAGCGTGAACTCATCGCCCAAGTCGTGATCGTCGTTGCCGTGTAGTTCAAGACGGCCCACGGGCGGCTGCCGGTTCACGCTGCTATAGATGCGGCTCCAGCCGAAATGAACCTCCCGGAGCGGCCGGTCCACAAGCGCCTCCGTCTGCAAGCGCAGCACGCGGCAGAGGTGCCCGGTCCGCTCCAAGTAACGGCCTAGCCAGTAGAGGCCCTGTGCGCTACGCGAAAGCATGGAGCCTAGTCAGTATCTTGCAGTGTCCGCCGAGACGGCAGTGGCACTCGCGGCCCTCAGTCGTCGTCGTCTTCTTCTTCCGGCATCAGCACGAACTCGGGGTAGGCCTCGATGCCCAACTCCCCGACGTCCTGCCCCAGCCGCTCGACCTGCGGCGCCACCCGCACGCTCAACGTCTTGCCCAACACCCACCAAAGCACCCACGAGACGATGAACACGAAGGCCCCAACCGCCACAATGCCCAGGAGTTGCACACCGAAGTTGCCACCGGCGACGATACAGACCGCCAGCGTGCCCCAGATGCCGGCCATCAGGTGAGCGGGGATAGCTCCCACCACGTCGTCAACCTTGATCTTCTCCAACAGCTTGATCCCGGCGGTGCAGACGACGGCCCCGATCGCTCCGATGATGACCGCCCAATAGTGCTCGGTGATATCCGGGCCGGCCGTAATCGAGACTAACCCGGCGATGGCGCCGTTCAGGCCGGCGAACAGGTCCATCCGCCCAAGGATGGGCCGCGAGCAGATGAGGGCGGCCATCACACCGGCCGCCGCCGCCAGGTTGGTGTTGACCAGCACGTGGCTGATCGCCACCGCGTCGGCCGCGCTCCCCAGCGCCAGCTGCGACCCGCCGTTGAACCCGAACCAGCCGAACCACAGGATGAATACGCCCAGCGTCACCAACAGGATGTTGGAGGGCGGTGTGGGCCGGACCGAGCCGTCGCGGCGGAACTTGCCGAGCCGCGGGCCGACCACCAGCGCACCCGCCAGCGCCGCCCAGCCACCGGTGCTATGCACGATGGTCGAGCCGGCGAAGTCCTGGAACCCCAGCTCACTCAGCCAGCCGCCTCCCCACGTCCACGCACCGACGACGGGGTAGATGATCGCGGTCAGCGCCAGCGTGAAGAGGAAGAACGACCACATCTTGACCCGCTCGGCCAGGGCGCCGGATACGATGGAGGCGGCCGTCGCGACAAAGACCATCTGGAAGAACCAGTCCGACATGGTGGAGTAGCCGTTCTCCACCACGGCCGACATCGCGCTCTCATCGCCACCCACCAACGCGATGTCATTGGCCGACGGCCCATAGAGCAACGTGAAGGAGCCGATCAGCCCGCCCAGGCCCAAGTCTCCCACACCGACGTACATGAGGTTGTAGCCGATGAAGTAGTAGGCCAGGCCGGCAATCGAGTAGAGACCGATGTTCTTCAGGCAGATCATCGAGGCGTTCTTGGTCCGCACCGAGCCGGACTCGAGCATCGTGAATCCGGCACACATCCACATCACCAACACGCCGAAGATGATGAACAAGAAGGTGTTGAAGACAAACTGAGTTTCTCCATCAACCGCCGCATACGCGACGGTCGGCACGCATAACAGGCCCCCGAGCAACAGGAGCACTTTTGCCGCCAGCGCCGCGGGATGCCGGCTCCGCAGGACACCCATCAACACGCTCATTCCCCTTCTCCCCTCCTCGAAATGACGCCGCTCAGTCTGCCAGTATCCAGAGATCTTTGCCACCCCCGCCCTGGCTGGAGTTCACCACCAAGCTACCCCGGCGCAGTGCAACGCGGCAGAATGCCCCGGGCACGATGCGGGTCTCGCGGCCGTGCAACACGAACGGGCGCAGGTCCACGTGCCGCGGCTCGAAGCGGCCCTCAGTCAGGCAGGGCGCGCGGGAGAGCGCAAGCGTCGGCTGCGAGATGAAGTCGGCCGGGTCGGCGCGCACCTGTTTGGCATACTCCTCACGCTCCTGGGGTGTGGCATGAGGCCCGACCAGCATCCCATAGCCCCCCGATTCACCCACCCGCTTGACCACCAGCCGCTCCAGATTATCGAGCGTGTACTCCAGGCCCTCCGGCCGGCGGCAAAGGTGGGTTTCGACATTGGCCAGGAGCGGCTCGGCGCTCAAATAGTAGCGAATCATGTCCGGCACGTAGGCGTACACGCTCTTGTCGTCCGCAACCCCCGTGCCGGGCGCGTTCACGAGCGCCACGTTGCCGCGTTTGTAGGCGTGCAACAGCCCCGGCACGCCGAGCAGCGAGTCCGGACGGAACACCAGCGGATCGAGAAAGTCGTCGTCTACCCGCCGGTAGATCACGTCCACGCGCCGCAGTCCCGTGGTAGTACGCATGTAGACAAAGCCGTCGTTGACCAGCAGGTCACGGCCCTCCACCAGTTCCGCGCCCAGCTCGCCGGCCAGGAACATGTGCTCGTAGAAGGCGGAGTTATATACCCCGGGTGTCAGCAGGGCAATACACGGATCTTCCCGCCCCTCCGGCGCCAGCTCACGCAGCGTCTCCAACAATATCCGCCCGTAATGCTCCACCTCCTGCACCCGCGAACTGCGATACAGGCGGCGCAGGCTCGCCTTGACTGCTTTCCGGTTGGCCAGCATGTAGGAGACGCCGGAAGGAACCCGCAGGTTGTCCTCCAGCACCATGAACCCGTCGTTGGTACGCACCAGATCGGTGCCGCAAACGCCCACCCACGTACCGTGCGGCGCCGAGAAGCCCCGCATCTCGATACGGTATTGGGGACAGCCCCGCACCACGTCCACCGGAATCACGCCGTCGGCAACGATGCGCGCTTCACCGTAGACATCTTCCAAGAAGAGATTCAGCGCCTTGAGCCGCTGCGTTAGGCCGGCCTCAAGCTGCCGCCACTCGGCGCCCGAGAGCACGCGAGGCACACAGTCAATCGGAATGATCCGCTCGTCCGCCTCGTCGTCACCGTAGACGGTGAAGGTGATGCCCTCGTTCGAGAATGAGCGCGTCACCCGCTCCTGGATAGTGCCCAGCTCCTCGGCAGAGAGCCGGCACAAGGTCTCGTAGAGCTGCCGGCTCTGCTCGCGTGGCGTGCCACCCGACAAGAACATCTCGTCGTAGATGTCGCCGTCAAGATCGTAGGCATCGAAATCCATAGCAGCAACTCACCGAACCAGCGACGGCGCATGCAACGCACTGTGCCACATTCGCCGCTCACTATACCCCATCACCCGCCTCTTCCGAGGCACGCTAGACCTTGTAACACGCGACGAATTGGCCGCCACCCTTGTCCTCCAGTGGCGGCTGATCGTGCGTGCGACAGAATTCATCGGCCAGCGGGCAGCGGTCGTAGAAGCGGCACCGCGCCGGCGGATCTACCGGCAGCGACACGCCGCCCGCGATCCGCACCGGCGGGCGCGTGACCGTCGGATCGGGAACCGGCACCGCCGACAGCAGCGCCTGCGTATAGGGATGCTGCGGGTGCCTCAGGAGTGCCTCCGTCTCGCCGACCTCGACGATCTTCCCCAGATACATCACCGCAATCCGGCTGCACATGTACCGCGCCACCGCCAGGTCGTGCGTGATATACAGATAGCTGATCCCCAAGCGGTCGGCCAGTTCCTCCATGAGGGACATCACACCGGTCCGGATCGAAACGTCCAGCATTGAGGTCGGCTCGTCGGCAACGACGAAGGTCGGCTCGACCACCAGCGCCCTGGCAATTGCCACCCGCTGCCGCTGGCCACCGGACAGCTCGTGCGGATACCGGAAGAGAAACGTGCGCGGCGGCGTCAACCCCACAAGCTCCAGCATCCGCGAAACCCAGTCCAGCCGCTCCAGCGGGCTGCCGATCTTCTGCACTTGTAGCGGCTCGGCGACGGTATCGAAAATCGTCCGCCGGGGGTTCATGGACTCGTAGGGGTCCTGGAAAATCATCTGCGCCTTCCTTCTGAAGGCCTTCAACGACTTCCCCTTCAGCGTCGCAATGTCCGTCGGCGCGCCGGTACCGTCGTCGAAGATGATATGACCGTCGGTTGGGTCCGTCAGGCGGATCAGCAGCTTCCCGGTAGTCGTCTTGCCGCACCCGGACTCCCCCACCAGCCCAAAGCTCTCGCCTTGCGCCAGTTCGAACGAGATTCCGTCCACGGCGTGAACGAAACTCCGGCTGCGCCGAAACCAGCTTGTGGACACCGGAAAGTGCTTCCGCAGCCCCTTGATCTTGAGCAGCGGGCCTGCCTCGGCGGACGCCGCGGGCCGAGCAGTCTCGATCATCTCCCTACGCCTCCGGCGGGTTCCAGCAGGTCGCCCAATGCTCTCCGCGCCGCACCGTTGGCGGCTCCTCCGTCCGGCACTCGTCCGTCGCATACGGACAGCGCGGGTGGAAGCGGCAGCCGGGCGGCGGGTCCAGTAGGTTCGGCGGCTCGCCTGCCAGCATCATCAACTCGTGCCGCTCGCCCGTCACGCTCGGAAACGCCGACATCAGCGCCCGCGTATACGGGTGGATGGGATGCTTGAAGACTTCCGTAGTCCCGCCCATCTCCACGATCTTGCCGGCGTACATAATGCCGACGACATCGCTGACCTCGGCAATGACGGCCATGTCGTGCGAGATGTAGATCATGCTCATAGCGAGTGCGGCCTGAATGTTCCGCATCTCGCGCAAAATACGGTCTTGCACGATCACGTCCAGGGCGGTGGTCGGCTCGTCGGCGATGATGAGATCGGGTTCGCACGCCAGCGCCATGGCAATGATCGCCCGCTGCTTCATGCCACCGCTGTATTCGTGCGGATAGCGCGAGATGAAGCCGGGGTCGAGGCCCACGAGGTCGTACAACTGCCGCACGCGCTCAAGAGACTCCTCGCGGGCGGAGGCGACGTGGAGTTCCAGGGCCTCGATGATTTGCTCGCCGACTCGATACACCGGATTGAGCGAGTTCATCGCAGCCTGGAAGACCATGGAGATCCGATCCCACCGATACGCCCGCAGCTCCTCCTCGGAGAGCGGCACGATGTCAGTCCCGTCTATCAACACCTTGCCGCCGACGATCCGAGCATTCTCCGGCAGCAGCTTGAGCAGCGTCAGCGCGATGGATGATTTCCCACAGCCCGACTCGCCCACTAGCCCGAGCGCCTGCCCTCTGGCCACGGAAAACGAAACACCGTCAACCGCCCGCACGGTGCCGGCTCGCGTGGTGTAGTGCATGGTCAGGTCTTCGACCTCCAGCACCGGTTGTTCGCTCATGCGCGCCTCAGCCGCGGGTTGATGACCTCGTCCAGCGACCTCCCGACGAGATAGAACGACGAGCACAGCAGCGTAATCGAGAGACTTGCCGGGAAGATCAGCCACCAGAACTCACCGACCTGCAAGAGGTAGCCGGCCGACTCCGTCGTGTGGATCATCAGCCCCCAGCTCATCCGTATGTCCAAGAGACCCAAGAAGCTCAACACCGCTTCCGAGAAGATCGCGCCGGTCACGGTGAACATCATGTACAGGAAGGACAGCGGCAACAGGTTCGGGACAATGTGGACGAAGATGATGTGGACCGGCCCACCACCCGCCGCCCGGGCCGCCTCGATATACGGCTTGACCACCACCCCCAGCGCCTGCGATTTCAGCAGCACTCCCGCGCCGCCAAATCCCGATAGGATGCCGATAATCAAAGCCAGTTCGAAGTGTTCGACCCCGATCGTTGCGCTCAGAACGATGAGTACGCTGATCCCCGGCAGCATAATCATGATGTCGGCGAGCCGCATCAGGATGGTATCCACGATTCCGCCGAAATAGGCCGTAACCGCCCCCACCGTCGTCCCGATAGTAACCGTCACTACGGCCGCCAGCAGCCCCAGCATGAACTCCGACCGGGCACTAAACATCAGTTGGCTGAGGATGTCTCTGCCCAGCGGATCGGTTCCGAGCGGGTGGCGCAGGCTGGGCGGTGCCGGCTGGCGCGCCTCGTCAAACGCATAGCCTACGACCGGATCGTAAATCCGCGGCTCCCAGACGGTGTTCATCAGAATGGGGTGGGCCGCAGCGAGCAGCAGATAGAAAACGATGATGGCCAGACCGAGCACCCCAATGCGCGTTCCGACAAACATGGACCAGTTCTCTCTCACGCTGCGCGCCGCCAACGTGAGACGCATCCTCCAGAGCGCTGGAGTCGCCGATTGCGAAGCGGCTGCGACAGCCATCAGTATCTGATCCTCGGGTCCAGGTACACGTAGAGCACGTCTGCCAGTAGATGCGCCACCAGCACGAAAATGCCCACGAACACGAAGGCCCCAACCGCCAGCGGCACGTCCTCCGTCGTGGCTGCCGCCACCAGCGTCTGTCCCATGCCGGGCCACGAAAACACGGACTCGATGATGATGCCGCCATCAACGGCGAACGCCAGGCTGAATACGAAACTGGTCACCACCGGCAGCAGGGCGTTGCGCGCCACGTGCCGATCCCGCACGTCCTTCTCCGGCAGGCCCTTGGCGCGGGCCGCCAGCACATAGTCCTCGCGCATCGTCTCCAACATGCTGTTGCGCGTCAGCAGCATCGTGCCGGCAAAGCTAATCAGGGTCAAGGTCGCTATCGGCAGGACCATATGCTTGGCGATGTCCCAGGCGAGATACCCGGTGCCCGAGGCCAGCCACACCCCCACCAGCACCGCGGCGGATATGGCCACGCTACCAAGCCGGATATACCCCGCGCCGCTCACCCGCCGCTTGGTCGTGACGATGAAGACGGCAAACACAATGCCCGACAACACGATCACCGTGAGTAACATGCGGTTGAATACCGTATTCGCATCGGTCGGCGCATCCTGCCATACCACCGGGTCGAGGAACTTACCGATCGGAAACCACCCGGCCTTGAACGCAAAGAGCCAGATCATCATCAGGGCAAACCAGGGCGTGAACACCGTGTAGAGCGTGACGCCGCCGAGCGTCGTGGCGTATTCGGTCCACCCACCCCGGCGCCAGGCGATGATCTTGCCCAGCACGAACCCCAGATAAAAGGAGAGCACGGTCGCGGTCATAAACAGCACGAGGGTGCGCGGCAGACGCTCTGCAATGACATCGGCCACGGTCCGCGGATACAGGCTGAACGAGATGCCGAAGTTGCCGGTGACCACGTTCCTGAGATAGACCAGATACTGCTTCCAGAGGGGCTGGTTCACCCCGAAGAGTTCCCTGAGCTTCTCGCGCGTCTCTGGTGGCAGATCGGGATTAAGCGCGTAGACGTTGCTTATGTCCCCCGGTTGGGCATTCACCAGAAAAAACACGATGGACAAGAAGACGAAGAGAGTCAGCAGTATCTGGATTACCCTCTTCAGCAGATAGGCGGCCATCTCGCTGTTCGTTGACTAGGCCCGTGCAGGGATCACTCCCACACGGGCATGTCCGGCGCCAGGCCGGGCGCCCATCTCACTTGATGTGCGCTACCTGCTGCATTCCACCCAGTCCCTCTAAACCACCGAGAACTGTCGTGTAGGGAAACTCCACCCTCGAGGGCCTGTAGGCGTCGAGCTTGGGAATGGTAAACAAAGGCACGTACGGCAGATCATCCGCAAGGAACTCCTGCAATTTCAGCGCCTTCTCCAGCGCTCCCTCGATAGTTGTCTCCGACAGCAGCCCAAAGGCCAATGTATCGAACTCCGGGTTCGCATAGCCGCCCCAGTTATTGCCACCCTCTTGATTCTCCGGGGCGTTGCGACTGTGGAAGAAGCTCTCCAGGTGATCCGGGAAGATGCCTAAGCTCCAACCCAATATCCACATGTCGAGGTCCTCAGCGACCGTATCGCTGAACAGCTTGGCCACAATCACATTAAAACCAGCCAGATTGGCCCGCACCGGAATCCCGATGTCGTTCAGCCAGCGCTCCACCCAGATAGCAAAGGTCGCGCGCAGCGGATCGTAGCCTGCGCTCGGCGCGAGCAACTCCAGCGTCGGCACGTCCGTCCCATCCGGCAGCTTCAAGCCCTCGCCCGGCTTGGCGACGAAGCTACCGTCCTCCCCAACTTCCGGCTCTTGCTCAAACGTGAATCCGGCGCTCTTCAAGAGCGCCACGGCCTGCTTTATCCGCTCGCCTCTGGTCATGCCTTGGCCGAACTTAGTCACCCCGGAGTTGTGCCAGGCCGCGTTTCCTTCCGGCACCATGGCGTACATCGGTATCGCCGCGTCTTGCAGAATGGACTGCGCCACGAACTCCTTGTCAATGAGCGTCGCCACAACCTGCCTAAACGCCTTGATGCTCATCGGCGCCTTGCGGACGTTGAAGCCGAGATAGAACACTCCGTTGTCAGCATTGGAGACGATCTGCAGGTCGTCCGCACTCCTAATTCGATCCTGGAAGCCCTTTTCCAGTCCCAGGGGATTGAACAGGTAGTCAATATCTCCGTTGGTCAGCGCTAGCACCGCAGCATCCTGATTGCCGTAGATGCTGAAAATCGTGCTGTCCACGTGTGGCCCGACTTCGTACTCCAAGACCTTCTCTCCGCTGGCCTCGCCCAGGTATGTGTTCGTATAGCCAAGCCGCTCACTGGCCTCCATGATCGCGCCGTTCGCGTATTGCGTGACGACGGTGCCCTTTTGGTAGTAGTTCGCCACGGCCTCGTTCTCGAAAAATGCACCCGGCTCCCACTTGCGATACGCAAAGCCGTCGAGCGTTGGTTCTCCCTCCGGCACATGTGCAAACAGTGCCTCGATCCGCTTTGCGGTGTCGTCAGCCTGCTTCGCCTCTTCCACGACGGAGGTCCAGTAGTGCTCCGGCATGATGGGCATGAACGCCAGCCCAAACTGCCAGACGCTCAGGCCAGGCGTCTGCGGATTTCCCTCTTCGTCGGCTGCCTTGAAGATCACCTTCAGCTTGTGGCTGTCAAGCGCCTCCACTCGCTCCAAGAAGACCGAGTTGACGGCCTCCGCCCATCCGGACCCCAACTCCATGTCGAGCACCGTATTCACGGTAAACACGAAGTCCTCCGCCGTTAGCTCCTCCCCGTCGCTCCACTGGATGCCGGTCTTCAGCGGCACTTCTGTCGTCCAATACTCCGTACCGTCAATCGTCTCCTTCTTCAGGTCCGTCGGGAAGTCCGCCGCGACGACGGGCACCCAGTCGAAACGCTGATCCGAGTAGCCGTACAGCGTCGAGGCATAGCCGGCCAGCACGTATCCCGTCCAGACCGAGCCTCCCGGTCCTCCGATGTAGTTCCAATAGTTCCTGGTTATCGGCTCTGCAAAGAGTCCCATCTGATAGACTGGCGGCCCAGCCGCGGTCACCGGGCCGGCCTCTGGTCGCGGAGTTACTTCTGTACTGACCGTTGCTTCGGGGGCGACGTCCCTCGTCTCCTCCGTCGAACCCAAGTCGCAAGACAACGTAAGCGTCGCCATTGAGATGACAAGGATTAGAAGTGCCCATCGTGCCCGCAGAAACCTAAACATCAGACCCTCCCACAATTCCCTCAGGCCTGGTATGGATTCGGTCGTGGTGAAGAGTACACCCGTCATCGCCGCTAGGATACACCCGAACGGCAAGATCGTCCAGCCTCGGCCCTCAAGGCCACTACCACCTATGCACTCAATCCCGATCAGCCGACCCAAGAGAATCGAGCGGCGGAAAACAAATTCCCTCCCCTGTGCATCAGCACGGGGGAGGGCTAGGGTGGGGGCACGACACCTACCCTCAACCCCTTCCCTGGAGGGAAGGGGCCGGGGGGTAGTCCAACTACAAATACCGGCTACGGCTTAGCTTCCTGGGATGGCGCTCCCCGCGGCTCCCGTGCCGTTGGCGTCGCCGCCGGACGAGCCGCTATCGGTCCCGGCACCGGTCCCGGCGCCGACCGGCACGACCTCGCGCCGATCCGCTTCCTCGATGTCGTGACCGCGCGCGTCGTTCAGCGGCGGGTCACGGCCTTCCAGAATGGCCTCAACGTCCTCCGCGTTGATCGTTTCCCGCTGCAAGAGCAGCGTCACGATCTGCTCGATCTCCGCCTTGTGCTCCGCCAACAGGCTCTTCACCTGCTCGAACCGCTCGCTCAAGACCTTCTCAACTTCTTGCTTCACCATCGGGTCGCGGACCGAGCGCGCCGACTCGTAGACGTACAGGCTGCCGTTCATGCCGAACTGTGTAATCATCGAGCCGGCCAGCCGCGTCGCATAGGCCAGGTCCGACGAGGAGCCACTCAGGGCCTCGTCGAGGAAGAGGATCTCAGCCGCCCGGCCGCCGAGGGCCACCGAGAGTTCGGTGAAGATCTCGTCGCGCGTGAGCGCACCGGCATGGCTATCGGTAATCGAAGGCGTATCACCGAAGCCACCGGCACTGCCATCGGCGGTCGGTACGATGCTGACCTTCTGCGCCGGCCCCATCGGCTGGAGCTTCGCTCGCGCGACAGCGTGACCGGCCTCATGATAGGCGGCCCGCCGCTTCTGTTCGGCCAGCGCCGCCGACTCCCGATCTTCAACGCTGGTACCGTTCACGCTGGCGCCGTTCACACTGACGCCAGCGGTCAGCGCCTTCGTCCGCTCAGCCTGCTTCTCCTTGATGATCTCATCAACGTCGTCGCCCGTAAGTTCGCTCTCGATAACCAGACGACGCGCCATCTCGTGGATCACGTCCGCGTTGGTCCACAGGAGCATCTTCACCTGAGCGTACTGCTCATCCAGCAACCGCTCGATCCGGTCGCGCTGTGCCGACGGACCGGCCAGCGAGGGGCCTTCACCCATGATGGAGTAGAGCGAATCACCCATGCCGAGCACACTGTAATAGGCAATCGCCATCTGCGTCGCCTGCTGCAGGTCTTGACCGGCGCCGGTCATCGCCGTGTGCAGGAACAGCTCCTCGGCCGCCCGGCTGGCCAGTGCCCCCTTGATCTGCCCCAGCAGCTCTTCCTTGGTGTAGGTGTAGTACTCGTCCTGCGGCTTGGCCGCCGACAAGCCGAGGGCGCGGCCGTGCCGCACAATCGTCACCTTGGACAGGCGCTCGCGCGGCAGCAAGGTCGCCTGGGCAAAGGCGTGCCCGGCCTCGTGGTACGCAATCCGGCGCTTGTCCAGCAGCTTCATGCTGTGAATCGGCTGGCGCAGGCCCCACTCGTGGATTTCACGCGCCTCCGAGATGTCCTCGTAGGTGATCGCATCGCGCCCCTTGAAGTGGGCCACCACGACCGCCTCGTTGATGACGTACTTTATCGAAACCGGCGTGTAGCCAACCGTGTCCGAGGCCACCCGATCAATCGGAATCTCCTCGTGCCGCACCTTATCCAGGTAGTACTCGATGATGTCCTTGCGCCCTTCCATATCGGGCGGATCCACGGTGATCTTGCGGTCGAACCGGCCCGGCCGCAGCAGCGCCGGATCGAGCACCTCGGGGAGGTTCGTCGCCGCCATCGTGAAGACCGTAGGCAGGATCGTGGGACCGCGACGCAGGCCCAGCCGCCGCAGCAGCCGCTCTTTCCAGCCCCCTTCGATACGAGGTGGGTCCATCTGCATCAGGATTTCGTTGAGCAGGCCCATGCCGCCACCACCGAAGAAGCCACCCATCATGCCCATGCCACCGCCGCCACCGCCACGGCGCATCCCCACGGCGTCAATCTCGTCAATCATCAGGATGCAGGCGCCGTGCTTGCGGGCCAGCTTCCGTGCTTTCCCGTAGAGCCGCCAGATGGTCAGGTTACTCATGCCGAAGAACATCTGCTGGAAGCTGGTGCCGGAGGCGTACCCGAAAGGCACTCCCGCTTCGGTGGCAATCGCCTGCGCCAGGTAGCTCTTGCCGGTCCCCGGCGGGCCGACGAGCAGTAGCCCCTTCGAGACCTCACCACCCATCCGCTTGAACTCTTTCACGCCCCGCAGCAGCGTCACGATCCGCTGCGACACCTCCAGGATGTCCTTCTGGCCGCGGTAGTCCTTAAAGGAGATGCCGGTCTCACCCGGCAGAATCCAGTAAGTACGACCACGCGAGAGGAACCAGAAGAGCGCGCCAAACTGCACGACCATGAACAGAATGGCGAAAGCAAGCTGGAAGAGGATTGAGAAGAGCAGCACAAGATACGGGAACAGCGCCTGGATATTCGGCAAGAACCAGAACAGGAACGCTCCGGTAATCACCAGCCAAACCAGCAGCCCTCGCCAGCGCCGCGCAATGAAGCCAGAGATTTTCTCGAACATACGCCCCGCCTACCTTTCTCTCCGGGCGAACAGCCACCGATCAACGATGGCTTGGCGCCAGTCTCCCACCGTCCGGCACCACAGTCAAGTATCGCACCCTCGGCACCAAAAGTCTACCCATCCACGCCAGCCGCGCCGATAGCTAACCATACCTTAACAATGTTTAACAGTTCGGGACACGCCCCCGGCCCCGCAATGCCCCCTCGTGCCAGTTCGTGCAGCGGTACGCCTCGATGAAGCGCCGGATGCGCGCCTCGTCGAACTCCTCGAATTGGTCAATGCGGCCCCAGGCGGTCAACGCAATCCGAGTCTCCATCTCGGGATACGGTGCCAGGATGACGTAGGGATGCGGCGAGCTGAGGTAGGGCTGACCTGCCGCCGTCAACTGCTCGACCAGCTGCGGGCACGGCTCATCGCACCGATATTGGATGAGCACACCCCCATCCTCCAGGTTGTGGACCTGCAGCTCGTCGGGGATCGGCTCCGTATGTACACCCCAGCGGGCCAGGGGATCATAGTGCGGCCCGGAGGTTGGCGGAGTCGTGTTATACGCGACCGGAGAGCGTGTCCCCCCAGGAATGTGCAGGTTGCCCAAGTCCGGGACGGAGGTACCCGGCTGGCTCTCGATGGCGTCGGCCGTCTCGCGCCACAGCCACACCCCGCTGGCGATGATGATGGCGGCCACACCGACGATGGCTAGGCTCCATAGCGCAGCACGTCGCAACTGCCGCTGCTGCCGCGCCCGGCGCCGCGCCTCGTCCCGTTGCGTCCGCCCGGTGCGGCGGTCCTGGCTTATACGCGCCGCCTCGCCGCCAGCGGCCTTGGCCTCCGCGCGGCGTCCCGTTGCCCCACGGCCACGCGCAGCGCTCCGCCGTCGGCGACGATTACTCATGGGTAGGACTCACTGGCGGTGGCACGGGCCGATCAGCGCCGCCGGGGGTGGCCCGTGACCCGAAACTGCAACCGCTCGACGATATACCCGTCCACACGCTCGTTGAGCGCCGCCTTGATCTCGGCTTCCCGCGCGACCAGCTCGGTCTGCCAAGCAGAGCTGCGGACAGAGACCAGCAGGGTGCCGGGGCCGCCGGCCCGCGCCCTGGACGCCTTGGCCGCGCCGCGCCGGACCTGCTCGGCCACCGTCGGCCAGTGGAGCGCAGCACGAGCACACCACACTCGCTCGGCCAGCCCCAATCGCTCTAGCGTCTGCGGGATCACTTCAGCCACATGCTGGATCATGTTCCCCGCGCCTCACCCCTCCCATATTATCATGTAGCGGCTTGGAGCGGGCCGCACCCCCGGACCGGCCATCCCCACTTTCGCGGGAATCCAATCCCCCTCTCCACATGGGTGGAGAGGGCCGGGGTGAGGAGCCAGCAGTATCCCAGGAGGCAAAGCGCATGGTCAAACGAGTACGCGCAGAGACCCGATTCCTGACGCCGGGACCACAGCCCAACGGCTTGCAGGCAGTGGCCGACGGGTTGTGGGTCATGGATCAGCGGGACCAGCACATCTACAAGCTCAGGTGGTCGGATGGCGCCCTGCTGCACAAGGCGCCCACCGCCGCGGCGCACGCCAGCGGTATCACCTGGGACGGCTACCACCTCTGGCTCGCCTCGACCTTTACGCCCCAAGTCCTGCTCCAAGTAGACCCGGTGACCGGCAACGAGATTCGCCGGCTGTCCTCGCCGGGCGTCGAGACCGGGCAAGGTCCGCACGGGCTGGAGTGGATCGCCGGCTTCCTCTGGGTAACCGTGCCGGACCCCGTGAACACGACCTTCCGGCTCGAACCGGCCAGCGGCCGCGTCTGGCGCCAATTCCCGGCGCCGGGCACCGTCACCCACGGCCTCGCCTGGGACGGCGCCGGTCTCTGGTGCGCCGAGCGCCGCACCCGCACGCTCGTCCGCTATAGCCTCACCGGCCAAGTGCTCGACGAGCTGGCGATCAGCGATGGCCCGGACCCGCACGGCCTGACCTGGTTCGACGGCCAGCTGTGGTACTGCGATGCCGCCAGCCGCGCCGTCTGCACGGTCACTCCCTGACAGCAGACCCGGGCCGGGGTGAGGGCCACTGACAGGGATAGTTCTTTCTGTGGAGCGGCGGACCTCACCCTCCTTAATAGGGAAGGGACTACCGGTCTCCAGGCGGATCGCTTCCCGTGGGGGCAACTGTGGGCCGGCCGCCGCGCAGACTCCCCTTCCCTGGAGGGAAGGGGCCGGGGGTTAGGTCCAACTCACCTCCCGCCGAAAACCTACCCTAGTGTCGAACGGCGGTGCGCGTCCTCCGGCCACGCGAACCGTTATGGAGTGCGAGGTGCAGCATGTTACTCTCCGACCGCGACATCAAGCAGGCGCTGACCGACGGGCGTATCAAGGTTGATCCGGCGCCGGACCTGGCGCTCCAGCTCGGCTCCTGCTCGCTCGACCTCACGCTCGGCAACAAGTTCTCGCTCTTCGAGCCGGCCCGCGTACCGTTCATAGATACCCGCGCTCAAGAGCTACCCGCAGGCATGTTCCGCGACCTTGCCGTCGCGGACGATCAGCAGTTCATCATGCACCCCAGCGAGCTAGTCCTCGCCATCACGCGTGAACATCTGGAGTTGGCCGATGATCTGGTCGGACGGCTGGAGGGGCGGAGCAGTCTGGCGCGGCTGGGGATTATCGTCCACGGCACATCCAACGTCTTCGACGCCGGCTGGCGCGGTCATCCGGTCCTAGAGTTGGGCAATATCGGCCGGATGCCGGTCGCGCTCTATCCGCGGATGCGGATTTGCTCCTTCACCTTCGAGGAGCTATCCAGCCCGGCCGAGGTGCCCTACTACCGCAAGCCCGGCAACCGCTTCGCCGGCCAGACGCTCCCCACCGCCCGCACACCCGAATAGCACCGCCGGCCGCCCCGGCCCGTCATTCCCACACATGGAGACCTTTGCATAACTCGTCATTCCCGCGAAAGCGGGTATCCAAAAACCGGGCCTCCCAGGTGAGCGAGGCGTGGAGCATTGTCCCGCTCGCACTCTATCCGGGGGGTATGCAAAGGTCTCCACACGCGAGAATTCACCCCCTCTCCCCCTAAGAGGGGGCCGGGGTGAGGTCCGCACCCCCTTGCCTCACAGCGGCCTATCGCCGCGCGGACTCCCCTTCCCTGCCAGGGAAGGGGCCGGGGGTGAGGTCCAAACCGCTCCCAACGAGAAACCTACCCCGGTCAGGGGACCACAGAGGGGAGCCAGGCCCGGCGATGCAATCATCCCGAGCCACCAGCAACTAATCGAAGCCGCGCCACTCGGTCAGCTCGGACCACGGACGACGTGTCAGCGGGTAGAGCGAGGCGCCAGGCTCCGGCCAGCCCACGTAGACCAGCGCGATGATCTGATCTCGCCCCGCCAGTCCCAGCCACTCCTTAACCTCCGGCGCCTCGCTGCCGTCGCCCGTCCTCCACATCATGGCCAGACCCAGGCTGTGCGCCGCCAGCAGCATATTCTGCACGGCAGCGGCGCAGGCGAAATGCTCCTCGCGCTCCACCACGTCGCGCGCATCCGAGGGATGCGACGACACGGCAATCAGCACCGGCGCCCGCATCGTCTTGCCGGCCTCCGCCTTGAGCAGCGCCTGACCTTGCTTGCTCTCCGGGTCCTGCCCTTCCTCCGCCAGGCTCCGGCGCAGCGCCGCCGCCAGCCGTTCGCCCAGCGCGACCCGTGCGTCCCCGGTCAGCACGTGGAACCGCCACGGAAACGTGTTGTGGTGACTGGGCGCTTGCGCGGCCGCGTCCAGCAGCGTTTCGATCACCTCACGAGCCACCGGCTTCTGGCTAGGGCGCCCAATGCTGCGGCGAGTCTTGATCGCAGTCAATACATCCATGTCAAACCATCCTCCCGGCAGCAAGCCTACCAAAGCGCCATCGTAGTGGTCAGTGGTCACTAGGAGGCGTGCAGATGCACCAGCAGCACCGAGATGTCGGCGGGCGTCACACCGGCAATCCGCGCCGCCTGCCCCACCGTGGCCGGGCGAAAGCGACTCAGCTTTTCCTGCGCTTCCGTGCGTAGCCCCCGGAGCACCTGATAGTCCACGCGGTCCGGGATGCGGTGATGCTCTAGCTGGCGCGTCCGCGCCACCGCCTGCGCCTGGCGCGCGATAAATCCCTCGTACTTGATCTCGGTCAGTACGTGATCGGCGACCTCGTCCGGCACATCATCCCAGCCCAAAGCGGCGAGGGCCACGGCGCCCACTTCCGGCCGCCGCAGATACGCCAGTGCCATCGTGCTCTTGGTCACCGGCGGCAAGCCGGCCACGCGGAGCCGCGCGTTCAGCTCCGGCGCAGCGCCCAGCCCCTTGCTTCGCACCTGCTTGAGCACGGTAGCGACCTGATCGCGCTGCCGCTCCGTCCGCTCGTGTACCTCCCGACCGATCAGCCCCAGCCGATAGCCGATCGGCGTGAGCCGGAAGTGCGCGGTGTCCTGCCGCAGCAGCAGGCGATACTCGGCCCGCGACGTGTGCAGACGGTACGGCTCCCGGTGCTCCGTGGTCGTCAGGTCGTCAGTCATCACGCCGATGTAGGCGAGGTCGCGCGGCAACACGAGCCGGTTGCTGGCCGTCAGGCGGTCGAGCGTCGCCGCCGTACTGCTGGTTGTTTCCAGTGCCGCCGCTGCCCCATTCGCGCGAGCGCCGTTGAGAGGCACTGGGCCGGAGCCGCCGGGCCGCCCGCCCGCCAGCGCCGCATTGATCCCCGCGATCAGTCCTTGGCCGGCTGCTTCCTCGTAGCCGGACGTGCCGTTGATCTGCCCGGCCAGAAACAGTCCCGGCAGCCGCTTGCACTCCAGCCAGCTTGTCGTCTGATCCGGCGGCACAAAGTCGTATTCCACCGCATAGCCGTAACGCAGCACCTCGACGGCAGCGAGCGCTGGGATCGTCCGCAGCATGGCGTCCTGCACGTGCTCCGGCAGGCTCGTATTCGCTCCCTGCACGTACACCGACGAGGTTGTGAAACCCTCCGGCTCCAGAAACAGCGGGTGTGCGTCCTTCTCGGCAAAGCGGACGATCTTATCCTCGATGGAAGGACAGTAACGCGGACCAGTCCCCTCGATCAGCCCGTTGAACATCGGCGCTCGGTGCAGGTTGGCTCGAATGGCCGCGTGCGTCGCGCCGTTGGTCCGGACCAGATAGCAAGGCATCTGCACCCGCCAGCCATCCGTCACGACCTCTGGAAACCACGGCGCCGGCCTATCCACCCGCCACGTCTCGGCTGCCGGCGGCTCGAAGGAAAACCAGAGCGGCACCCGGCTGCCGGGCTGGACCTGCGTGCGGCCAAAGTCAATGCTGCGCGCCTCGACGCGCGGCGGCGTGCCGGTCTTGAGCCGGCCCAGCCGCAAGCCGGCCGCCGCGAATTGCGCGGAAAGTCCCTCGGCCGGGGCTTCACCGACCCGGCCGCCGGGCGTGATACGCTCGCCGGCAATCATGCGCCCGTTGAGAAACGTGCCCGTCGTGACCACGACACTCCGGGCTTTCACGTGCTCGCCGTTGGCGGTGACGACTCCGGCCACACGCCCACCGGCCGGCGCCTCTAGGTCCGCGTCGAGCAACAGGCCGGTCACCATCGCGGACCGCAGCTCCAGCCCCGCCTGCGCCGACAGCACGTCGCGCATCGTGGCCGGGTAGAGGTCCTTATCGAGCTGCGCGCGCAGCGCCTGGACGGCCGGTCCTTTGCCGGAGTTCAACAGCCGGACCTGGATCGCTGTCCGGTCGGTAACGTGAGCCATCGCCCCACCCAAGGCTGCGATCTCGCGCACGAGATGGCCCTTGGCCGGACCGCCCATGGAGGGATTGCAGGACAGTCTCGCTATCGAGTTGAGGTCGCCCGTCAAGAGCAGCGTCCGGCGCCCCATGCGCGCCGCCGCCAGCGCGGCCTCGCAGCCGGCGTGCCCACCGCCAACCACCACCACATCCCACCGCTCGGCCATGCTTTCCCCTTCGATCACGACCACGCGCCGCTCGAGGCCGGCCCGGCGTGTAGTGCCATCAAGATGGAGTCTATCAAGAGGCCCATTATCGCCGCGTCACCTCCGCGAAGGGGTAGCCGAGGACACCTCGCCACCCGCCATTTCCGCTTGCGCGGGAATCCACCCCCCTCTCCCCCTGGGAGAGGGCCGGGGTGAGGGCAACCGGGGCTGAGACCTAGCCGACGACGGCGGCGAGGGTCTCGCTCGCTCGCAGCGTCTGCGCGATAGCCTGCCGCGCCGCAGCGTAATCAATGGGCGCTCTCGGAGAGGGAAGATCGCGCCCCTTCTTCTCCGCCAGCCAGACGGTGAACGCGATAATGACAATGCTCAACGGCTCCCTGCGCTCCGGATCAATCCGCACAAAGTAGTCGCCTTCAATGTCCAGCCACTCCGCAGCACGATTGACAACATTCGGCAGAATAATGTCCATGTCATCCGCTTCCGGGTCGTACTGCCAATCGGCGGCCTCAAGGTCAGCCACCATAGCGTCTACGACACTGTGCGTCAGAGATAATGTGCTCATGGCGATTGTTCCCAGTGCAATTGTAGCCGGCGATCCGCTCTAGGGGATACCCTTGTCGGCCGCCGCGTCGCACCACTGGTCAGCGCCCACCCTGGAGCGACGGTAGCCTGTGCTATACTGGCCGGGCACGGTTGTTAGCCCCTGTGATGCAGCGTGGTCGGTTATAAGGTCCCAACCGCATGGCTATTGACGCATACATCCTCCCCTTTCCCGACGGCGTGATGGGCTTTGTGGACGCCAACCCGGCGCGCCTGCCGGTGCGCGGTGGTCGGGTGACCCTTGCCCTCTACGGCCCAGCCGAGGCCACCGCTGCGGACCAAGCGGCCCTCCGGGCCCGCTTTATCGAGTCTCTGGGCAACATCATCCGCTCGGAAGGCGGCTACGCCGCTGTATTCTGGCCCCGCCTCTGGTGGACGGTCGGCGGCCTCCTCAGCCTGGTGTTCCTAGTCCTGGTCGCGCTGCCCAGCGGTCTGTCCCTCGTCTGGCTCACCTTCCTGGTCGCATTGCTGGCCCTACCGGGTGGCGTGGGGCCGCTCGTGCGTGGCTGGCGGGCGCGCCGGTTGCTGCGGCGATTGCGCCGCCTGCACGATGTCGAGGTCGTGCCAGGACGCAGCCGCGCCACCGCAGACCGCATGGCGGCGCTCTGGACCGTCGCCGGCCGCCTGCGCGGCTCGGCCCTGGATGTGCTCGACCAGCTGGAAAGCCACAGCCTTGAGGCCCGCTGGTCCGGCCCGGCGCGACTGTACGGCCACTACCGTCTATGGCTGGAGCAAGGCGCGGCCCTCGCGCCGGGCTTGCCCGGCCTGTGGCATCGCTGGCGTGCTCGCTTTCTGGGCGGCGCGCCACCGGCACCCGTGATCGCGGTCTCACTACCACCAACCGATACCCGGTAACCGGACTGCCCACCCGTCTTGACGGAGCGGCACGTCGAGAAAGGGCCGTCCAGCGCGGGAGTGACGGAAACAAGCTGTCGGCACCGGTAACATGGCGAGCATCCGAGCCTACGCTGCACCGCTGCCCGGTCGAGGACGGTGGGCCATCGGCCTACCGCCCACGACACGCCGGGAGTTGGCCGGTTTAGCCTGGTGGTGGACGGCAACGGCCGCGCCCCTCCGCCTCGATCTCTATGTCGCCGCCCCCCTCGACGATGACGGCACCCTGCAACAAGCGGTAGCTCGCGTCTTGAGCCAAGCTGCCGCCAGCGCCGCAGCAACGCCAACCGCTGCCGGTCAAGCGGCCGGGCCGCGGCCGCCGGCGGACAGTGCCGCCCGGACGCGCCAGCGCTTGCTGACGGTGGCTATCGCCATCTGGGGCTGGACCGTCGTGCTCGGCAGCGGCGGTAATCCTTTAGCAACCATCGGTGGCCTGTGGCTGGCTATCGGCGTACCGCTCATGCGTGCCTGGTACGGTCGCGCCCAGCGGCGGTGGGCCGCTGCTTTGCAGGAGACGTTAGGGTCGTTTGTCGGGCGGAGCGAGCGAGCGGCCGACCTCGCCGGCACGCCGGAGCTACGGCAGGTTCCCCATCGCGGCCTCGCGGACCTGGCGGCCCGCTGCACGGAAGCCGACGACGACACCGCGGCGCTCCTTGCCCTCTGGCGTCACTGCGCCCGCGCCGACCTCGCCGACCTGCGACCGTTCTACGCCGCGCGTTTGGCCGCGGCGCAAGTCAACACCGTCACCATGCCGGAGGAGACGCGGCATTGGTTCGAGATCGAGCTGACCTCAGCATCAGCAACGGCATCCGAGTCGGACACACCGCCACCGCCGCCTGAAGCGACCGCAATGCCAGCGGTAGGACCGGAGGACGACCATAGACCTCTTTGATGGTCCCATCACCGCAGCAGTGGCGGCCAGCGCAGCCGGCGGCATGGCCTGGGAGCGTGCGGTCCGCACACACGCCGCGCTCCAGCCGGAGAGCCTATCCTTGACCGTTCCCGCTGACGACGGGCCAACCATGCTCACCGCCGGCAACCCCGACGCAAGCACCCGCATCTGGATCGAAGTCGTCGCCGCCGGAGCGCAGCCCTCGGCGGAAGCGGCCAGCGCCGGGGCCGCCGCGCTGCACTTGATGACCGAGGGGCTGACCGCGACTCGCGTGAGCCAGTTCCGCGAGGCGGTACTGGAACGGGCGCTGCTGACTGCCGCATTCCCGCACCCCACTATCCTCGACCAACCGGCGCGGTTCCCGCACCCACAGCCCTGGATCACCCGCATTCCGGCAAACCCGGCCACCGCCGTATCGGTCACGGCCGGGCCGGACGAGGACGCCGACAGCTTCGCAAGCTGGCCGGCCTGGTGGCTGCCGACACCCGCCGCCCGCGCGTGGGAGCAGGCCGTTGCCGCGTTTCGGCCGACCCTCGTCCTCACGCTCGAAGACTGGACGACCGTGCCCGCCGCAGACGCTCTGGCCGGGGCCGGGCTGCGTTTGGTCGAATCCTACGCCCTGCCGGACGAGCACCACGACCGCCTCTCTACGCTCGCCCCCTCGCTGCCGCGCCGCAACTGGCGCCGCCGGTTGCTGTTCGGCGAACGGTGGTTGACCGAGCAGCCACGTAACGCCATGGGCGCAGCCATCCAGCAATACGTCCGGCGGATGGGGTACCCTGTCCTTGGTGAGCCGTATGCCGGCCGGGTCCGCCGGGCCGGTGGCGCCAAGACCATGATCGAGGTCGCCGAGGGGCGGTACATACCCGTAGCCAGCGTGCGGCGGCTCGGCGTACCGGTGCGAACGGAAGCGGCGCTGCACCACTACGGTGCCGACGGGCTGGCCGTTCAGGTCTTCGGCGGCCGGCCTGTGGCCGCGCGCGTCGGCGCCCTGCTCGCCGCGGTCGAAGGGGCGCTCGTTCATGCCCTCGGCCTAGTCGCGGAGCCAGCGTAAGCAGTGGCTAGTGAGCGGTGAGATAGCTACGGACCACGGACCACGACAATGCCCGCAACACTGGAGTTCTACGTTGTACCTCACCCCCTGCGGGACGGTGAGCTGGCGGTCGTAGATTGGCGTGCCGCAACGGAAGCGCTGGAAGCCGCCCGGCAAGGCGTGCCGCTGCAACGGGTCGCCTACGCTCCCACTCATTCGACCGCGGAGCCGGGCCAAGCGACGGCGCGCGACGACCTGGAGCAGGCGCTCCGGTCGGCCGAGCAACGGCTCACGCGCTACCTGCTGGGGCAACGCCGGCGCATTGCCGCGCGTGGCTGGCTCTGGCTGCTCGTCGGAGTAGCGCTGACTCTGCTCTGGATCAACGTGGCGATCTTCGTCGGCGGGGTCGTCGCCATCGCCGGGAGCCTCATACAGCCCGGCCTCGCCGCGCTCGTCGGTACCGCCATCGGCACGCTCGGCTTGGTGCCCGGCGGTCCGGTGCTGGCCCTAGTGGTCGGGCTGCTGCCCGCCGTCTGGGGCTGGTATCGTGCCCGGCCGCACCGCGCCGCAGCGCGCCGCTACGGGCACCTCGCGCAGCTACTCCGTACCCAACGGGGCAAAGGTCAGCCGCTCGTCGTCCGGCCCCTGCCCGCACTCGACGCCTTTGTCACCGCTAGCCAGGCGCAGCTGGAGCAGCTCCGGCGGCAGCTCGACCGCCTCGAAGACGAGCCGCTGCCCGCAGCCGGAGTGCTGGCGGACGAGAGTCGAGCCGCCTTACAACTGGCCCACCGCCACGGCCTGCCCGCACTCGCGGCCCCCTATCAGGAGCTTGCCCGCCTGAGCGAGTCCCTGGAGCGGCGTTTCGGCCACCTGGAGCGTCGCGGCGGCGTCCTCGACGAGCGGCGGAGTATGCGGGCCGTCAGCCGCACCCGGGGGCTGCTCCGGCAAGCGGTCGCGCCGTATGCCCTGAAGTCGCGGCCGGCCGACCATTGGGAGGCGCTGCCAATAGCGCTCACAATCGGCGGCGTAGTGTTGGCCGCCGTGTATCTACTGGCCGGGGCGTATATTGTCGTGCCCCAGCAGGCCATTGTCATCAGCTCGCCGCTCGACCGACTCGAACAGCTTGGCCGCGGCCTCGGCCTGGGCTTCCTGCCCGTCCAGTCCACGCAACGGGCACAGGTGACGCAGCGACTGGGACTCCATCTCCCTTGGCCCTTCGAGGCCTCCTGGCCACGCCCCTTCGGCACCCGGGAAACCGTTTCACTGGCCCCACAGACGCTCGGCCTTCAGGCCATCGTGCGCCCCATCGCGCCGCCACGCTTCGAGCTGGTGGCCGTCCTGGTGCAGTACCGGATTGTCGATCCCGCGCAGTGGGCACTCGTCTCCCGCGAAGCCAACATCGCCGAAAACCTGAGCGCCGGGCTATCGCAAGGGCTACAGGAGTATCTGACCCAGCGCCTCCAAGCTACCGCCGTCTCCATCATGGAGACGAACCCGCAGCTCGGCGAGGATCAAACGCGGCTCCAGATCGCGACCTACCAGATGGTGCGCGAAAACATGGCGGACATTCTAGTGGCCTTCTTTACCGAACAGGTTAACGCCGAATCCATCGCCGAGAATACTGGTATAGGCTTAGAAGCCCTCGTTGATTTTCGCTTTGTCGAAGCGACGTTGGGCGATGGATAACGTGGGTACCACTGCCCCCGCCGGCCGGAACGGGTCTGCCGGGCACAGCGCCACACCGGCACCCAATCGCCGCCAAGCACCGGTCCAGGTCCGGATTGACGACCGAGCTACCACCGGCGAACGCGCCGCCCCCGGCAATGCGGCCTCCCCCGGCCACAGCCTCCGCCGCGCCCGCCTGGCGCAGCGGCTCACCCTCGCGCAAGTCGCCGCGGCTACCCGCATCCGGACCGCCTACCTCGAGGCCATCGAGGACGACGACTACGGGCTACTCCCTTCATCTCCCCACGCCCGGGCATTTGTGCAGAGCTACGCGCGTTACCTAGCAACCCAGCAGTCCACCCGTGATCCGCGGTCACGCAGCCATACCGAGCAAGCGTCGCTCGACCCCGACGCTCTGGTGGCGCTGTACGAGCGGCAGCGCCGACCACGAGCACCACACCGCGTCGTCCGCGCGGGAAGACGATCCCCCCGGCTTTCCTGGCTCAGGCTGGCCGGCATCGGCGCAGCACTCGGCCTCGGCACGCTCATCGTGCTGCTGCTGATTAATCCCTCCTGGCTTCAGCACGGCTCATCACTGGCCATACTGCCCGGCGTGGGATCGGGCGCGACGCCGACCACCCTCGGCAGTTCGGCAGCGGCCGCCGGCCCCGGCATCGTCGTGCGTGCCGAGGCAACGGAGGGGGTGTGGATCCGGGTGACGATTGACGGCCAGTTGGCTCAAGAAGGTCTGCTCGCCGTCGGGGAGCGCGCGCTGTGGTCCGGCCAGCAGTCCATCCATATCCGCTCCGGCAACGCGCGTGCCCTATCGGTCTCGGTCAACGGTCAGGACCTTGGGCCGCTTGGCACGCAGGACGAGGTCATCGAGCGCACGTTCCTAGCGGCCGCCCAGGACTAGCCCCCCGTCCCCCGCCGCAGCGAGGGGGCCATAGGCTGACTGGGGTAGGTACGAGTCAAGCCGTAGGGGCGCAACATGTTGCGCCCGTCCCCCCGCAGTGCGGGGGGAGCATAGGGCGGCCGCTCACCCACACAACTGGAGGTTTTTCGGTACGGAGCTGCCCACCTCCGCCCCGACGCAAACTCTCATCCTGTCAATCCTGTCCATCCATGTAAATGCCCACCCCTGTCAGGGGACCATAGGGGGGCTACATCCCACGACCCGATTAAGTTGTCAACTTCCCTGGAAGGAAGGGGCCGGGGGTGAGGTCCACCCCCGCTTGCCGAAAAACCTACCCTTGGCCGGGGTGAGAAAGGGAGTCACTGTGGTATAATCCGCCCCCGTAACCGTTTTTGCTATCCTAATGCATCTTAGAGTTGCCTCTCGGTCTCTGTGCAGTCGCGCAAGCCGCGGAAAGCCGGTGGAGCAGGATAATGGAGCACGAGCGTTCCTGCCGCGCGGTTGTCGCTCGTCGGTATCCGGTAGTTGGATAGCCCCATGAAAGGTTGGTTCCGCCGCCACGCCCTGCGCCGGCCATCCGAGCCGCCGGAAACACAACCGGCCGACGCCGATGATCTCCCGCGTGCTACCACCGAACCGGTGGTCCAGGATGACCTGTGGGAACGCTGCCCCCAGTGCCGCGAAATCGTGTACGCGCGCGAGTTGCACGGCAACCTGCAAGTCTGCCCCAAGTGTGGCCACCACGGCCGTCTGACCGCCCCGGAGCGCCTCGCCCAGCTCACCGACCCCGGCACCTGGCGCGAGTTCGACGCCGACCTCACCGCGGCCGATCCTATCGGTTTCGTGCGCCCCGGGCGCGAGTCCTACGCGGCCAAGCTCGATGAGGAGATCGCGGCTCATCGCCAACGCACCGCCGGCTTCCTGCAAGAGGTCGGCGAACAGGAAGTCTCTCCGACCCTCAAGATCACCCTCTACCGCCAACACGGCGCCGAATTGCCGCCGGAGATAGACGGCAGGATGACCAAGCCCGGTGCGGCGCCACTGTTGCGTGAAGCCGCCGTCTATGGCACCGCCACCATTGATAGCATCCCCGTGGTGTTGGCCGTGATGGACCCCTACTTCTTTGCCGCCACTATGGGCGCCGTCGTCGGGGAAAAGATCGCCCGCGCGGCCGAGTTGGCCTGTTACTTCCGCCAACCGCTCGTCGTCGTTGCCGCGTCCGGCGGCGCCCGCCAGGATGAAGGCATCTTCGCGCTGCTCCAGATGGCCAAGACGACGGCCGCGCTCACACAGTTGGCGGAGGCGCGTCTGCCCTACCTGGCCGTCCTTACCGACCCGACGTTGGCCGGCGTCACGGCCAGTTTCGCGTCACAGGCCGACTGCATCATCGCCGAGCCGGGCGCCGTGATCGGCTTTGCCGGCCCCCGGCTCATCGAGCAGATCATGCACGAGAAGCTGCCGGCCGACGCCGATACGGCCGAGTTCCAGCGTACTCACGGCATGGTAGATATGGTCGTACCGCGCGGGGCGCTCAAAGCGCGGCTCGGCCGCGTCCTGCGTCTCTACTTGGATGCGCGGGCAGCCGCAGCCGCCACCGCCGGCACCGACACCACGACAATACTCGCCAACTCGTAGCAACCCACCGGAGACCTTGAGACAGGAAGACGACGTGGCAATCACCGAGGTCAAGGCCCTCGATTTCGAGCAGTCGCTCGCTCCGCTGGCGAAGGAGTTGACTACGCTCGAAGAGCAGGCCGCGAAAGAGCCGTCGCCCGCGGCGCAGGAGAACGTCGAGGGAGCCAGGCTCGCCCTGTTGGAGCGCTTGGAGGCGCTCTACGCGGAGCTAACCCCCTGGCAGACGGTCCAGGTGGCCCGGCATCCCGAACGCCCCCACGCGGACGACCTCGTGAGCGCCATCTGCGGCGAGTTCGTCGAGTTCGCCGGTGACCGTTTGTACGCCGACGACCCGGCCATCATGGGCGGACTGGCGCGCCTCGATGACCGCGTGGTGATGGTGCTCGGCCATCGCAAAGGCCACGATACGCGCGAGAACGTGACCCGCAACTACGGGATGCCCCACCCCGAGGGCTACCGGAAAGCCCGGCGCCTCATGCTGCAAGCCGAGAAATTCGATGTGCCCCTGGTGTGTCTGCTCGATACTCCGGCGGCGCAGGCCTCATTACCCGCCGAGGAGCGCGGCCAAGCCTGGGCACTCGGCGACAACCTTACCACCCTAGCAACACTCCAGGCCCCGATTGTCGTGGCGGTGATTGGCGAGGGCGGCAGCGGTGGCGCGCTGGCCATCGGCGTCGGCGACCGCCTGCTGATGTTCGAGCACGCCATTTACTCCGTGGCCTCACCGGAAGCCTGCGCCAGCATCGTCTGGAAAGACGCCAAGTACGCGCCGGAAGCGGCAGCGGCGCTCAAGCTCACGGCCCGCGACCTACACCGTCTGGGCGTCGCCGACCGCGTCCTCAAGGAGCCGATTGGCGGCGCGCACCGCGACCCGGATGCGGCGGCGGCCACGCTGAAGGGCGCCATCGCCGACGAGCTTGATAGCTTATGTCAACTCACGACGACCGATCTACTGGCCACTCGGTACGACCGCCTGCGCCATTTCGGACCATTCTTGGAAGCCTCGGTCGCCGATCAATCGGTCAACGGCGCGGTGCTCCCCGGCTGAGTGTCAACAAGGCGCCGTGCAATCGTCATTCACTCACGGCAGTTGGGCGCCCCTACGCCGGCGCCTTACGCCTATCCACAGCGAGGAAGCAACGACATGAACGGCGCTGATCTCCGCAGAGCCTTGCACGAAGGCCGGCAAGTCGTCGGCACGATGACCTTCCTCTGCCGCAACCCCCGCTGGGCACCGGTCTATGCCGACCTCGGCCTCGACTACGTCATCATTGATACCGAGCAGTCGCCTTACGGTCGTTCGGAAGTCGCCGACTTTGCCGCGGCCCTGGCCAGCGTCGGTCTTGCGCCAATAGTCCGCGTACCGGAACCCGATCCCCACCTGACGATCATGGCCCTCGACGCCGGCGCACACGGCGTGCTCGTGCCCTACTGCGAGACCCCGGAGGAGGTCAAGCGTGTAGTCGCGGCCGCCCGGCTACGACCGCTCAAAGGCGCTCTGCACGAGCGGGCACGCGACAAAGGCGAGTTTCCCAGCGAGGCCACCCGCCACCACCTGGAGGAACGCAACCGGGGCGTCGTGGTGATGATCGGCATCGAAAGTCCACCGGCCGTCGAGAACCTAACGGCCATCCTGGATGTCCCCGGCATTGACGTGATCTTCATCGGTCCCAACGACCTGTCGGTGTCCATGGGCCTGCCCGACGAGCCGACCCACCCCGAGTTCGAGCGGACCGTGCGCTATATCATCGAGACCGCCGAGGCCCGCGGCGTCGCCGCCGGCGGCCACTGGTTCAACGCCGACCAGGTCCGGCAATGGCAAGCCGTCGGCTCCCGCTTCATCCTCTTCAATAACGACATCAGGGCACTCACCGCCGGCTACCAGCAAGCCCTCGCCAGCTTCCGCAGCTAGACCGGCCCCGGTCCGTACCCTCGTTCCCACGACCCAGGTCGCCGCCCCGCCGGCGGCTCCCGGTCACGGTGTCAGCGTGAGCGCCTGCAGCACCGCCTCGATGGCCGCGAGTTGCATCGCCACCCGTTGCTCCAGCGGCAGTGCCGTTGGCGTCTCGAAGGTGAACGCCCGTGCGCCGTGGCGGTGCCATAGGTAGATCGGCAACGGCCAGGTCGGCCAGGCCTCCACGAACGTTCGGAAATCCCGCCAGGCTTCCGGCGGCATCGCTGCTGCTATCTCATCGCCAGCTTGTGGGCGGAGCTGGTCGGTTCGCGCCAGACCACCGCGCACCGGCACGATCTCCTCCACCACGCAATCCGGGCTGATCGGTCCAACCGCGCCGACGGCCTCCACCACAGCGTGCCCCAGCGCCGAGACCTCCGGCAGCTCGTAGGCGTAGAACCCTGTGGCGTCGCAATCCTCGTGGCAGTCCAGCGAGCAGGTAAGCCGCCGGCGGCTCAGGACCTGCTTGATCGCGCTCACCTCCGGCGTCGCCGGCGAGGCCCGCCGGAAGGCGCGATTGAGGTCGTGACCGGCCGGCCCCTCGCGGATACCCCGTACAAAGCCCCACGGGTTGAGGCACGGGATCACCGTAAAGGCGATCTCCGGCCACGCTTCATAGCGCCGCTGCTCCAGAAATCGCAGCAGCGCCTCGACCCCGGCCGGCTCGTCACCGTGCGTCCCACCGTTGAGCAAGACACGCACCCGCGGCCGAGACCGGGGAATCCGCCGCCGCGCTGGAATCCGTACCTCCCAAATGGCGTAGCCGGCCTGCTGGGCGATCCTACGCCGCCGAAGAGGCGCCGCCGTCACCGCCGCGAGGCGCGCTTCAAGATCAACGTAGCTGCGCTGCCGGGCCGGGGCCGGCGGGTCCGTCATCAGGCGCCTGCGTCACCGGCGCTACAGCGCGCCCTCATCCTGGATGAGTTCCAACGCCCGCTCGAACGCCGTCACCGTCTGGCCCACGTCCCGCTCGTCGTGGACGGCGGAGACAATCATCCCCGTGCGACCACCGGTGTCTACGCCGTAGAGCTGCATCGCGGCCGCAATCCGCGCTGCCTCCGCCGTCGAGACCGAAATGCTCACCATCGAGGCATCGGTAGAGGCAACCGCCGCGCTACCGTTCGCGCCGGCTTCACCGCCAACGCTGTGCCGCAGCAGCACATCGTTGATGCCGTCCCGAATCTGCCCGGCCGTCGCGGCGGCCCGCCGCTGGATGGCCGGGTCGCGGACGATCTCCAGACACGCAATGCCCGCCGCCGCGGCCAGCGGATTGGCGTTGAACGTGCCCTGGTGGGCTATACGACCATGCCGGTTCCGGTGCGGATCATCCGGCCAGTGCTTGAACAGCTCCATGATGTCTCGCCGCCCGCAGACCGCGCCGCCAGGCAGTCCACCCGCCAGGATTTTCGCCAGCGTCGTGAGATCGGGCACCACTCCGTGATATTCCTGGCAGCCGCCGGGTGCCCATCTGAAGCCCGTCACCACCTCGTCGAAAATCAAGATGACGTCCCGCTCCCGCGTGAGGTTCCTGACTTGCTGCAAGTACTCGGTGCTCATTCCGTTGCACAGCAGGATCACCCCGGCCACGTCGTCCCGCGCATCCAGCACGGCCCGCAACGCCGCTATGTCCCCCGCCGGCACCCCGACCACGGACTCCTGCACGGCCTGGGGAATGCCCACCGAGACCGGCTCATCGTAAGGTGGCGCCATCTGCAACGCCGCGTAGTCGTGCCACCCGTGGAAATGCCCTTGCATCTTGATGATCACGTCCTTGCCCGTGAACCCGCGGGCCAGCCGCATCGCCATCATGGTCGCCTCGGTACCGGAACTGTGAAAGCGCACCCGCTCCGCCGATGGGACGATCTCCGTCACCAACTCCGCCCACCGCACCTCTAGCTCGTGGCTGGCACCGTAGTGCGTACCGCGCTGGAGTTGCTCCGTCGCCGCGGCCGTCAATGCGGGATGCCCATGCCCTAGGAGCAGGGCGCCGTGACCCCCGATGTAGTCCACGTACTCATTCCCGTCCACGTCCCACTTGCGCGATCCTTCCGCGCGGTCAATGTAGATCGGGAACGGCTGAAAGAAGCGGGTCTCGTGCGTGACCCCGCTGGGGAAGACCTGCGTGGCCCGCTCGTACCAGGCCGCCGAGCCGGCAAGTTGCTCCCCGCGCCGCTCGTTGACTGTCCTGGGCCTCGTTGCTACTACCATCGTCGGTGCTCCTTCAGCGTGTTATCCGGCCTTACGTGCCGCTGGGATGTGCATCACCGTGTCGTGCTCCCGGTCCGGCCGCGCGTGTCCAATGTCCGGTCCATTGTACGCGCCACGTCCGAACCTGCGAAGAAATACGTCACCTGATGGTAGCAGGACACAGCGTAGGAGCGGCCGACCGGACCACTACCATACGCGCCGATGGGGCGGCTGGGGAATAAGCTCGCCAATGAAGGGTGCCGAGGAAGGGACTTGAACCCTTACGGGGATTGAAATACCCCACTAGGCCCTCAACCTAGCGCGTCTGCCTATTCCGCCACCTCGGCCCGACATATCGAGTATACCGCGCCCGGCGCCGGCCGGCCAGTAATAGACAGAGGGTGTGACGCGATTCTTGCTGAGACAGCCGGCGCATTATTCCGAGCCAAGCTCAGAGACAACCCGCTCCGCCCGGGCGACAAGGTCTAAGATCTGAGGATCGTACTCGCGTGGCCTGCTTGACTGAAGCTCCCTAGCCTGCACTAAGCCTCGTTCGAGCAGCTCTCGAGCCCGCATCCGATCACCCAACCCGGCGTGTGTCAATCCGGCGCCCAGGACCGGAGCCGGGGAGTCCAATCCGAAACTGAGCACCCGGTCGTAGTCGGCCTTGGCCAGGTCGTATCGTCCCTGTTGCAGATAAATGTAAGCTCTTGTATCCAGGAAATTATAGAACGAGGCTTCGTCCTCCGACGGATCCGTCAACTCCAGCGCCTTTTCGATGTCTTGCAATGCCAGTTCATAGTCGTCTCCATCCCCTGCGGAGTAGATCAGCGCTCGATGGTTGTATGCTGCGGCAAAGTCGGGATCGAGTACCAATGCCTCGCCTACATCCTCAAGTGCCTCGGATTGCCTGCCTAAGCGCCAATGCCAGTCAGCTCGTATCATGTATGCGCTTAGTCTGTTCGGCTCGATTTCAATAGCTTTCCCGATGTCCTCTATCGCCCTCTCGTACAATCCTAGTCGTTCGTAGGCAGACGCACGGAAGCGGTAGCTGATCGGGTTGCCAGGCTCCAGCTCCAAGGCTATGTCGAGATCAAGAATGGCCAGCTCCGCATCACCCCGAATCTCGTAGGCCTGCCCCCGCAACGCATACCCCACCGGCGAGTCCGGCGCCAGTTCGATCCCCCGTGTAAAGGCCTGAATTGCACCATCATAGTCACCCGCCCGCGCAAGTTGATCACCAAGATCAAAGAGCGCCTCAGCATCATCAATGGCCTCGCGCTCCGCTGCCAGCTCTGCCTGCCGTGCCTCAACCGCGGCCGCGCATTCGGCGAGCCTGGACTCGCTGGAGACCTCGTTGCTGCCTCCAACCATAAGGGTGCAAAAGGAGTAAGCAATCAGTGGTGCTAACTCCTCATGACGAGCCCCAGTTGAGATATATGCCGCTTGGAAGGCCAGGCTCTCCTCATGTATATGTATGAAAAAACTGCTCCTGAATGCGTTCCCGGGAGCGCTCAATACCAGCAGCCCCGCCGGCAGCCCTTGCGGCGTCTCGACGGCAAAGCTCGAGTCACCCACCAGTCCCCACGGCCCCTCTTGCGTCATCTGTACGATGACCTCAAGGTACTCGTCCAGCTCCAACCTGCCGAGACCCTCAGCAACCAGGTCCCTCGTGATAACCGTAAAAGTCCCACCGTCCTCAGCCACGAAGACCGCCGCATTGTCTCCGTCCACCACCTCTCGTTCCCAGTCTGCCGGGTACTGAATGCTGAACCCCGGCTCCCCACCGTGCTGATATACGGCCATCCGTCCGACCGGCGTATCCACCTCCGGTGGCGGTGGGATGGGCGTCGGCGCCGTGACTGGCACCACATCGGCGCTGGCCGCCGTCACCGACAAGTGATAACCACCAGTGTCGTAGGCGTATGAATCCTCCACCAATATGAGATGCCGGCCGCTCTCCGTCGCTCGGAAGTGCAGTTCCGCGCTATAGCCCAAGAGACCACCACCACTGTCATCGTCCTCGACTAATTCCTCTCGCTCGCCCCCTTCACGGAGGATCCCCACCAACGGATCCATTGCCACCGAGTCGACATGCAGTGTGATCGCATCCCCCGCCCGCAAGTCAATCACAAAGAGGTCAGTGTCATCAGGATGGTCTATGTTTCCCCGCACCGACTGACCAAGGCTCACCACTTGGTTGTCGTCGGGATCGTGGTAAAGAATAAGCTCGCGGTTACTGCTTACTTGGACCTGTGCCGGTTCCCAACCGGACTCGCGGAAGAGATGCAGGAAGTGCGGTCCAGCCAATTCGGTAGTGAATGAAGCGGACTCGACTCCACTCGTGTGGTCATCAACAAACGACAGCCACTCTCCGTACCCATCAGAAATGGCAAAACTGGCATCGTGTTCACCATCTACCTGGACCTCCACCGCCGTTCCGACCGGCACATTTATCACGAAGGTCTGCACGGCCAGCGGGCTTCCCTGCTCGACGACATGCCGGGTCTGCCCCCCACTCGTGGGCAAGCGTCGGTCTCCTAGCGCGGCGACGTCTTCACCGGCCATCAGCCGGTTGGCGCGGGCCAGCGCGTCTGCGGCCGAGATCGCCAGTGCGAATTGATCCTCGGCATAAGAAAGGGTGGTAATGCCGATGACCTCACCATCCTTGGAGAGCAGCACTCCACCACTTTGTCCGCCAGCGATGGCCGCATCGGCCTGCAGAAAGCTTATTCCGGTCAACTCCGACTCTCGAATTCGGGATAGCACACCCGACGAAATGGTGGGTTGCGGAAACTCCTCGGCCTCGCCCGGATAGCCGATCAGCAGCACGTCGCTGCCGATGGGCAGGCTCTCGCCGCTGCTGAGTGCCAGCGGCGGCAGCGTTGTCTCAATCGGGCCTAAGAGCGCGAGATCCGCCATGCGGTCCCAGTGCGCTACCGGGGTGTCCAGGTACTCCGATCCATCAGGAAAGACGACCCGCACCTTCTCGAACGGCCACACCACATGGGCGTTCGTCAGCACGAATCCATCCGCGATCAGCAACCCACTACCCGATGAAGTGGGCACGTCAATGAACGCTACCGATGGTGCCACCTGCGAGAAGATGGCAGTCGCAGCCAGCGGCGGTGCTGCTGCGGGGGATGTCGGTGTAGGCAGAGCGGTCCGCGTCGGTACGCCGGTAGCAGTACGGGCCGACGCTGCGGTCGGAGTGACCGCCGGGGCTGTCGGAAAGCTGAAGATCGGTGTGACGGAAGGCGGGAGACCCTCCGCAGTTTCAGAATCGCCGGTTATGGCCAGATCGCACCCGGCTGCGACAAGCAGGCCCAGCAGCAGGCCGAGCACCCATTTGAAGGACCAAGAACTGCCCATTCCCCACGGCCTAACTCGGTGACAATTGGGATACGTTTCTACTCAGATGCAGGAAGGTCTGGGAGACCATACTACCGCCCGATAGTGTTCAAGTCCAACGAGCTACAACCGAAACCGACCCATATCGGCAGCAGCTAGTGCCAGCCGCGTTGCCGCAGCCGTTACCCAGCCAGGTGGACAACCGTCGCCCCGTCGCCGCCATTGGCCGGATCGGCCGGCGCAAAATCGCTGACCAGCGGATGCTCGCCGAGCCAATCGCGGATGGCCTCGCGCAACACCCCCGTGCCTCTGCCGTGGATAATCCGTACCAAGGACATATCGCTGCGGTAGGCATCATCGAGGTACCGCTCGATCTCCGCCAGGGCCGCCACCACGCGCCGGCCGCGCACGTCGTATTCCAGCGCCACCGGTGGCGCTGCCGGCAGCCGCACCCGCGCCGCCGCCGGGCGCGCTGCCGGTGCCGGCGCTGGCGCGCGCTGCGAGTCGCCGCCGGTCGGCATGAGGTCGGCAACCGGCAAGCGGGTGCGGAGCGTACCCAACTGCACCTCCACCTCGCCGCGGTCGGTCGGCGGCGCCAGAATCCGCCCCACGGTATTCAAGCGCCGCACCCGCACCCGCTCACCCACGGCGAGCGCCGCCGGTTCGGCCGGCGCCACCCGCCGCGCCGGCAACTCCATCGCCTGCGCCGCAACGGCCGCAAGCTCTCGCTCCACCACGGTCGCCCGCTTACGGGCCACCGGGGTCGTCGCCGGCGCGGCCCGCTCCGCGCGGCGCAACGCACGACGCGCCGCGGCCAGCACACCTTCCGTCTCGGTTTGCGCGGCAGCGAGCACCTGCACACGCTCCTCCTCGATCCGCGTCAGCCGTTCCTTCAATTCGGCACGCAGCTCGCCGGCGGCCTGCTGCGCTTCCGTCGCAGCCGCGCGCGCCGCCAGCGCCGTCTCCCGCTCCTCCTGGATGCTCGCCAATAGGTCGTCAACCTGCATCGCCTCCGGGTCGAGCAAGGCACGCGCCTCATTGAGCACCCCCTCCGGCAGCCCAAGCTGCGCGGCAATGGTCAGGCCGTAACTGCGCCCCGGCAGCCCCATGTGGAACCGGTACGTCGGCCGCAGCGCATTGGCATCGAACTCGACGTTGGCGTTGCATATCTGCGACTGCGCCGCAGCGTAGGCCTTCAAGTCCGAATAGTGCGTTGTGGCCACCGTGCAGACGCGCCGCGCCACCAAGTCCGAGAGCACCGCGCGGGCCAGCGCCGATCCCTCCTGTGGGTCCGTGCCCACGCCGATCTCGTCAAGCAGCACCAGACAGCGCGGGGTGGCCGTCCGCATGATCTGCACGATGTTGGTCATGTGCGACGAGAAGGTGCTCAGGCTCTGCTCGATGCTCTGCTCGTCGCCGATGTCGGCAAAAATGTCGTCCCACACCGCTACCACCGAGCCGGCCTCGGTCGGGATGTGTAGTCCGGCTTGCGCCATCAGACTGAGCAGCCCCATCGTCTTGAGCGCGACGGTCTTCCCGCCCGTATTGGGACCGGTGATGATGAGCGCCCGGCAGCCATCGGCGGCAGCGCCGCCCAGCCGCGCGGACAGCGGCACTACCTCCCCGGTCAGCAGCGGATGCCGCGCCTCGATGAGATTAAGCCGGTAGTCAGTCGCCAGTTGCGGGCAGGTAGCCGACAGCGCGGCGGCGTAGCGCGCCTTGGCCAGCGCGAGATCTACGCCCGCCAAGATCATCACCGCCTGGACAATCTCGTCCTGGCGCTCGGCCACCAATCCGGAGAGATAGAGCAGAATCCGCTCGATCTCCTGCTGCTCCTCGATCTGCGCCTGGCGCCACCGATTATTCAGATCAACCAACTCGAACGGCTCCATGAAGACCGTCGCGCCGCTCGCCGACTGGTCGTGGACAATCCCGCGAAACGTCGTCCGGTACTCCTGCTTTACCGGCACGACGTAGCGTCCGGCACGCATCGTGACCAGCGGTTCTTGCAGCAGCGTGCGGAGCGGTCCGGCGATCAGACTATTGCCCGCCGCTTGCAGCCGTCCGTGCGCCGTGCGTGCCGCAGCCCGAATGCGACCCAGTGCCGCGGACGCCGCATCCAACACCTCGCCGTTTTCGGCGATGCTGCGCCGGATCGCCTCCTGCACCCCAATGCATGGCTCAATTGGTGCGGCCCGCTTGGCGAGCAGCGGCGCAAGTTCCCGCAGCTGGCGTAACGTCGCTTGCACCCGCTGCGCGCTCTGCAGCGTCATCAGCACGTCGAGCAGTTCCGCCGGCTCTAACCGGGCACCGTGAGCCGCCCGATCCACCACGACGCGCACATCGCGCGCCCCCCCCACCCCAAAGGCCGGTTGCGCTTCCAGCAGCGCGACGGCCTCCGAGGTTTCCCGCAGCGCCGCGGCCACGATACGCTGATCGGCGCTGGGACGCAGCGCCGCAGCCAGCTCTTTGCTGACTGCAAAGGCGGCGCGACTCACCAGCTGCTCGCGGATCTTCGGAAACTCCAGCACCGCCAGCGACTTCTCGTTCACTATCCTCTCTCAACCCATTCCGTCGGCGACACCATGCCCACCGGAGTCTACCCCTTCACCAAGTCAGGCAACTTGACACCCCTATGATTCCCCCGGTGCGGCGGCTGAAATCCGAGCATTTCCTAACCGCATACTGTTACTGCATATACAAGGTATGGTCATCGCCGCCATCCCTGCTCCTTGCCGCCCGCGGACATCCAGCCGCCTCCAACCACGACCGTGCCTCACCCCAGACAGCCGTACAACTCCAGCAGTGCCGCGCCATGCACGTTCAGCGGGTACACGTTCCCAGTGCGGACCTCGGCGCAGAGACCCTGCCGGGGCGCCGCTCCGGACTGGCTGGCTGAGTGGGACGCAACGCCAGCACTAAGCAGCGCGGACGAGATGCCGGTCGGC
>JAJDUF010000013.1 GCA_022826725.1 Chloroflexota bacterium | reverse complement strand
CATGTCTCCGAACACCTGTCCACGATGTCCCCGGTCTATACACCCTGAAGGGAAGGGGCCGGGGGGTAGGTGCAGTGCCGGGCCGGAACGGTTGCGAGGAGGACGGGATGGCTGACCGCCCCAAGAACGTATTGTTGCTGTGGACCGACCAGCAGCGGGCCGATACGGTTGGGCCAGACAAAGACCCACGGCTCCAAATGCCGAATCTGGAGCGGCTGGCGCAAAGCAGCGCGCACTTTCGGCACGCCTATTGCGCCCAGCCGGTCTGTAGTCCGGCGCGCGCTACGGTGATGACCGGCGTGTACCCCCATTCGCACGGCGTTGTGGACAACAACATCGTGCCCGATCCCGGCATCCCGATGATTACCGAGCTGCTGCGGCCGGCCGGGTACGTCACGGGCTACAACGGGAAGTGGCACCTGGGCAACGAACTCCAGGCGCAACGCGGCTTCGACCATTGGGTGAGCACCGAGGAAGGCTACGCCCGCAGCCACGCCGAGGAAGGCTATAGCTCCTATCACGATTTCCTAGAGGCAAGTGGGTATACGCCCAGCGATCCACACCTGGACGGCATGACGTTCGCTCGGCACACCGCCGCGGCGCTGCCGGAGGAGGTGGGGAAACCCGCTTTTCAGACGGCCGCGGCGCTCCGTTTTCTGGAGGATCACCGTGACCAGCCGTTCTTCTTCTCGGTGAACTACCTGGAGCCGCACGCGCCCTTCAACGGGCCGCTGAACGGCTTCTACAAAGCGGAAGATATGACGTTGCCGGATACGTGGTACGGTGAGATGGAGGCGAGCGTCCCGCTACGCTATCGGCGCTTGCGTGCCGCTTACGGCGGAGACTACATGGCCGGTCATCCCGATTGGATGAAGTCGAACGATGAGCGGGGCTGGAAGGACCTGAAGGCGCGCTACTGGGGCTTGTGTACGCTGGTGGACAAATACGTCGGCCGGATTCTCGACCGGCTGGAGGAGCTCGGTCTCGCCGACGACACGATTATCGTGTACACCTCCGATCACGGGCACATGATGGGTGAGCACGGGCTGTTGAACAAGAGCGTGTTGTACGAGCCGTCGGCGCAAATCCCATTTATTATCCGCGTGCCCGGCTTGCCGCCACAGCAGCTGGCGACACCGGCCGGACACGTGGACCTGGTCCCGACGCTGCTCGAGCTGCTTGGCCAGCCGCTGCCCGGTCACTTGCAAGGGACTAGCCTCGTGCCGTTGCTCCGGGACGGTGATACGGACCCGGAGGAAGGCCAGGCGATCATCGAGTGGAACGGGAGCCTGCAAGACGATGCGGTGTCGACGACGCCCGGCCCACACGCGCCACTGGCACCGGGGGCGGTGGCCCCGGATCGCACGGAGATACGGACCATCCGCCGCGGCTCGTGGAAGCTGAACGTCCACGCCAGCGGCGAGCATGAGTTGTATGATCTCGGGTCGGACCCGGCGGAGCGGCACAATGCCTTCGCGGATGCCGAGCACGCGGGGGTGGTCCGCGATCTGGACCGCCGACTGCGCCAATGGCAGCGCGAGACGGACGATCCGCTGGAGTTGCCGGCGCTCGCGTAGGCACGGAGAGGATGCAAGCCGGACCTACCCCCAACCCCCTCCCTGAAGGGAAGGGCTAGATTGCGGCAGAAGCCGCAATGACGGGGGGCGGAGGGACATTCCCTTCGCGGAAGGAAATCCAGGGGAGGGGTGAGGTACCGGCCAAGACAGGTGGAGAGCGATGCTGATTATTGATGGTGACTACCCGATGGCCTATGGGGCCGTGGACCTCGACCGCGATTTGACCCGGCCCATTGAGGAGGTACGCGGCGCGACGGGACGGCGGAGCCTGATTGACGGCTGGCCCGACGAAGAGACGATGGCGTCGCTGCCGGAGATGCGGAAGGGCCGGATTGCCGCGGCGCTGGTCAAGATCGTGGCGCGAATCCGCCGGCCGCAGAGCACCATCTGGGGCTACCGCACCGGGCACGGCGCCTACGCCGCCGCGCAGGCGCAACTGGCGTACTATCGCGTGCTCGAATCGGTCGGCGAGGGCCGCATCCTGACTACCGGCAGCCAGTTTGCGGCCCACGTGCAGGAGTGGGCGGCGGTAACGGATTGTGAGGGGCTGCCCGTCGGCTTTGTGCTCGGTATGGAGGGCGCGGACCCGATTTTGTGGCCGGAGCAGGTTCACGAGTGGTGGGAGGCGGGCCTGCGGGCGATCAATCTCTCCCACTACGGTATCAGCACCTATTCTCACGGCACCGGCACGGGCACCGAGGGAGGGCTATTCCCACCAGCCAAAGCCCTGCTGCGCGAGATGGAGGCCCTCGGGATCATACTGGACATAACGCACGTATCCGACCGGTCGGTGCGAGAGGCGCTGGACCTGTTCGGTGGCCCGGTGATGGCCAGCCACCAGAATTGCCGCGCGATCACGCCGGGCGAGCGGCAGCAGCCCGACGACATCCTGCGGCAGGTGATCGCGCGTGACGGGGTGATCGGTCACTCGATGGACACGTGGATGCTCTACCGGGGCGGCGTTGACTGGGCCGACATCCCCTCGCGGCGAGAAGTGTTCCCGCGGGAGGCGGTGACCTTGGACGACCTGGTGGACCACATTGACCACGTCAGCCAGCTCGCCGGCAACGCTCGCCACAGCGCCATCGGCGGCGACACGGACGGTCAGGGCGGCCGGGACGGTGCGCCCTACGAGATAGATACCGTGGCCGACTACCAGAAGCTCGCCGCCGTGCTGGACCGGCGCGGCTATGCCCAAGCAGACATCGAGCGGATCATGTTCCGCAACTGGCAGCGGTTCTACGAGCGGTCGCTGCCGCAGTAGCACGCGCCGGCGAACTCTAGGTGCGCTGCGGCTCCTGGTATCGTAGTGGAGTCCGTTTCCGGCCGCTACGCACACGACGCACACGAGAGGAAGTCCGATGGGGATTTACGAGGACCTTGGCCTGCGCCCGGTGATTAATGGCTACGCCACAGTGACCCGGCTCGGCGGCTCGCTGATGCCCCCGCCGGTGGTGGAGGCGATGATCGAGGCGTCACGACAGTTCGTGGAGCTGGAAGACCTGCAAGCGGCGGTGGGCCGACGCATTGCCGAGCTGACCCGCAACGAGGCGGCTTATGTCTCCAGCGGCGCCGCCGCCGGCCTGACACTGGCAACGGCCGCCTGTGTGGCGGGCACCGACCCGGAGATGATTGCCGCCTTGCCACACCCGCAGAAAGTACCCGGCGCACGCTGCGAGGTCATCTTCCAGCGGTGCCAGCGCAGCGGCTACGACTATGCAGTGCGCCAGGTGGGCGTGGACATGATCGAGATTGGCCCGGAGGCGTCTTCACCGGCGGACTTCCCCGCGGTGCGCCAAGAGCTGGAACAGGCGCTCTCGGAGCGCACGGCGGCGGTGCTGTATTTCGCCCGCGGCGAGGACCACCACGGCGGGCTGCCGGTGGCGGAGGTGGTCGCGGCGGCGCACGCGCGGGGGGTGCCGGTCATCTTGGACGCCGCGGCGCAGCTTCCGCCAGTGGAGAACCTGTGGCGGTTCACGCAAGAAGGCGCCGACCTCGTGATCTTCAGCGGGGGGAAGGGCCTGTGCGGACCGCAGGCCACGGGGCTGGTGCTGGGGCGAGCGGACCTGATCAAGGCGTGTGCCGTGCAGGGCAACCCCAACCAGGCCATCGGCCGGCCGATGAAGGTGGGGAAAGAGGAATTGTGCGGCTGCTTGGCTGCCGTCGAGTGGTACGTGGGGCTGGATCATGCGGCCATGACGGACCGTTTCGAGACGCAGGCTGCCACCGTCGTCCAGCGTGTGGCCGCGTGCCCAGGGGTCACGGGCCGAGTGGAGATGCCCAGCGAGGCGGGGCAACCGCTACCGCGGGCGCTGCTGCGCTTCGACGCGGCGGTAATGGGGCAAAGTCGCGATCAGATCATGGAGCAGTTGAAGCAGGGCGAGCCGGCTATTGAGCTGTCGCCGGAGGGCGACGATGGTATTTACGTCAACCCCCAGACGCTGATGGAGGGCGAGGAGGTGGTGATTGCGGACCGCCTCGCGGAGATTCTGGGTTAGTTTTTTGCGTCGGGGCGGATTGGACCTCACCCCCCGGCCCCCTCTCCAACATTTGGAGAGGGGGTGTAACGCTCGGATCGGGGCCGATGCATGGTCCCGGACGGCGGCATTCGCTGCAATGACCAGCACCTGGGCGCGATGAATCATGCTCCTACAAGAAACCTACCCCTGTGAGCCTATGGCCCCCTCGCTCCGCAGGGAGACGTGGATTCCCGCGTGCGCGGGAATGACGGGCCCAGTGGCTCAGGCTTGGGGTGTGCTTTGCCGGAGTTGCTGCTCGAATTGCACCACCCCCTTCAGGGCGGTCATCGCACCGTAGAGGATTTGTAGGTGACCGACGAGCGCTGTGTAGCGGTCGTGGGTGGCCTCATAGAGGGGCGGGAACGAGCCGACTACGCCGGCCATGATGGTGATGTCGCGCCGCACCCGCGCGAACGACGACTCGTGCGTACTGGACTGGTTGGCGAGTGCCGAGCGCATGCCGTCCAGCTCCACGCTCAGGGTCTCGATGCCTTCCAGCAGCAGGACCGTCCGTTCGCGGTCGGGCGTGGAGCCGCTGACCAAGTTGTCGTGCTTGAGCATGGCTGCGAAGCTCCGCAGGCGCTGGCGGGCTTCGTCGTAGGTCAGCGGCGGGGTCGGTGACGGTCTGGCGACCCCTGGGGTGCGGGTCGCTGCGGGTACGCCAGCCACGGGCAACGCCGGGGCGGCGCCGGTATCGTTGCCGACGGGTATCACGGCTTGCGACCGGTCTTCCGTGCCGAGTCCCTGGACGATGCTGACCAGGAAAAACGCCGCCACCAGCCCGAGGCCCCAGAGTGCGAGGACGCGCAGCTGCCGGAGCATTATTCCCCTCGCCTAGGCCGGCGGCAGGTCTGCGCGGAGTCCCGACATGATGGCCTCCGCCAACTCCATTGTCTTGATGGCCTCGTCGAGATTGGCGGCGGGGAGCGAGACCGGGCGGTCCTCTTTGATGCAGTCCAGGAAGTAGCGGATGTCCTCGCGTCGCCCGCCCGTGCCTAGCTCGCGTAACTCGTGCTGCTTTCCATCGCAGAATACCGTTCCCTGGCTGATGCCTTCGAGGTACGCGGAGATGTCACGCCCATGGATCTCGTAGCGCTGCAAGCGCGAGTCGGTGGTGTAGTTGGCGATCAGGTGGCCGAGACAGCCGTTCTCGAAGAGGATCAGGGCGCCATGCACGTCCTTATACGGTGAGCAGGCGCGGCGCACAACGCTATGGACCTCCGCCACCTCGGCGCCGACAAACACCCGGAGCAGGTCAATCGAGTGGATCGGCGATTCCATCAGCATGTTATCCAGGAGGATTTCGGGAAAGGTCGTGCGCCCCGGTGAGGTGGCTAGGGCGCCGCGACCGGCAAAGCCGCTCATGCTCTTGTGGAACTCGCCGACGACTTGGACGACCGGGCCACGCTCTCTGACCATGGTCAGCGCTTGATTGACGAGCGGATGGAAGCGGTAGCTCCAACTCACCATCGCCTTCGCACCCGTCCGGGCGGCAGCGGCGCGTAACGCCTTCGTCTCGGCCACGCGCAACCCCGGCGGCTTCGTCACCTCGGTGTTGACGCCGCGCTCCAGGCAGCGGAGCGCCACGGGCGCGTTGAGATGGGCTGGAGTGATGACAAATGCGGCGTCGAGGGTCTCGTTATCGAGTAGCTCGTCCACGTCAGCATAGCGACGCGACACGCCGAACTCGTCGCCGGCACCGTCGCGGGCGGCCGGTACCGGATCGCAGACGGCGACCAACTCCACGTCGTCGAAGGTTTGCAGGTGCGCCATATATCCCCGGCGCCCGTTCGGTCCGCAGCCGACAACCGCTACTCGCAAGCGTGACATTTTTCCGGTCCCCTCCCTCACCCTCCCCCATTGCGACAGGGGAGGGAACGTGTCGCCTCCTCACCCTTCGGCCTCGACCTGGGCGATCATCGCCCGTAGCTCGGCGGCGTTAATACGCATGGCATCTACGTGCGTGCCGCCAGGGGGCGTGAAATGCGTCGCCAGGGCGAGCACCGCGTCGCAGCGGTAGTCACGGAGCTGGCGGAGGATCGGCACGTAGTCCACGTCGCCGGTGGCCAGCGAGCGGTACTCGAACTTCAGGCTGGGGCCATCAAAGACGTGGACGTTCTTGAGGTGGAACGAGTGGAGATACGGTCGCGCGTTGTGGAACCCGGCGGTCTCGACGTGGCGCTCGCCGGAGTTGAAGTTGTCGGAAGGGGTCCACATCAACTTGACGCGCTGGGAACCGAGCGCCTCGGCGACCCGGCGGAAGTTGGTGGTGGTGTTCGTGTAGATCCACGGCTCCTGCGAGAACACGAGGTCCACTTTGTAGTACTCTGCTGCCTCCACGGCCGGCGAGAGCGCCTGGACGAGCTTCTCCATGTCAATATCGGCGATGACACCGCCGCCGGTGAGCCAGCGCATCGGCCAAGTGGGCTTGCCCGCCGAGTATTCGCCGGGCCAGGCAAAAGAGTGGAGGTTGACGGCACCGATGTCCAGCCGGGCAGCGACTTGCATGGTCCGCACGAGGTCGTCGAGATGCTGCCGGTAGACGGGGTGATCGTGCGGATTGCCCAGCGGTAGCTCGGTCAGGTGCAGCTGCTTGAACGGAATCTCGGGGCTGATGACGGAAATATGCAGCCCGTATCGCGCGACTTGGGCGGCGATCCGATCCCACTCGGCGTCCGATAGGGCGGCCATGCGCTCCACGCCCGGCAGCCGATTGAACCAGACGGAATCCACGCCGACTTCTTGCGCGACCGTGAGCATGTCATCGAACGAATCGAGTCCCAACTCCATCAGCCGCATCCCGATCTTGAAGCGGTAGCCGTCCCGACCGTCGTTCGCCATGGTGCTCCTCTCCCCCCGGCCCCCTCTCCATCGCCAAGCGATAGAGAGGGGGAGTGCAGCGGAGGACAATGTTCGTCGTAGGGGCAAACCTCTTGGTTCACCCGGCCGTCCAGTGCGTTGCGGGCAGGCCCAAGGGTACCAGACGTTCAGAGGGGCCAGGCACGGACGAGCGCTTCGAGGAGCCGGCCGCAGTTGAGCATCCCGCCGAGGTGGGCGACCTCGTAGCCGTGGGTGTTCTCGGTAGGGAAGCCCACGCAGGCGGTGCGGGGCACCGCGCCCGTCCGGCGGGCGAGTGCGGCATCCGAACCGAAGGAGGCCAGCACCGCCTCCTGGACCGCGATGCCCCGGTCGCGGGCCGCGCCCACGATATTGGTCGTGAGGGTGACGTCGTAGGGGCCGCGGCTGTCGGCCCAGATCACCACCGGCCGCGCGTCGTTGCGGAGATCGTATTCGGGCATCACCGGGGCCACCTCGACGGCGACCAGCGTGTCGCCAGGTAGCTCGCGGGAGCCGTATGCCGCTGCGCCGCTCTCGACTTCTTCGCCGCTCGCCAGCAGAAAGTAGACATCCTGCGGCGGTGGCTCCACCGCGAGCGACTCGGCGAGTAAGAGCAACAGGGCAATCGCACCCTTATCGTCCAGCGCGTGGGCGCCGACGTAGTCTTGCAGCACGCGGGGCGACTTGCGTGTTCGCTCCAGCGCGATGCGCGAGCCGACGTGGACGCCGCGGGCGTGTAGCTCAACCCTGGTGAGCTTGGCGTCAATGACGGCATCGGACCACTGGGCGGCACGACGACCGGACTTGACTTGCTGGATGGACGACTCCTCGGAGACATGCACGGCGCCAAAGCCGAGGACGGCCGGCACAATGCTGCCGTCGTCTGCGAGGATATCCACCGGCCCTTCGCCGACCTTGTAGGGATGGAGGCCGCCCACGCGATACACGGTGAGCCGGCCGTCGGGAGCGATGCGCTTGACGATGAGGGCGATCTCATCCTTATGCGCCGTGAGTTGGAGCGGGCGGTCGTGGGCGCGCCCCGGCAGCAATGCCACCGTGTTGCCGGCCGCGTCCTGCCACACCCGTTCGGCAAGGGGGGCGAGGCGCCGCGTGATGATCGCGTCCAACTCCCGTTCGACACCGGACGGCGCGTGGGCCGTACAGACCTCCCTGAGCAGGTCGAGCAACGGCTGCGCCTCGCGGGGCCAATCGTAGCGCTCCGGGCCGGCGGGGTCCGCTTGATTGGTTGTGTCGGTGGTCATGGGGACTGCTCCGGCGGCTATCGGGTAGGGCGGCGGACGGACTAGCCGAGACTATACGGCACCGGGCATGATGCCGGCGGTGCGTCCAGTGGGCCAAGGCCGGCAAGACGCAGGGCGAGGCGCGAACGCACCGCTCGCGCCGCTGTACAATGGGTGGCTACACCCGGCGGTGGTGCGGGACGGGTTCGGGCAGCAGGTTGCACGGGGTTCGATCCGGCCAACCTGGCCTTTTCTTGGGTTGCAAGACAATGGCGACCTCACGCTGTTCATGGACGAGGTGATTCCGCATTGCGCCTAACGTGGGGACATAACGGAGCCGAGATGGAGAGAGAGCATGGCCGGGAAGCAGAAGCCGATCAGGATTGGGTTAGTCGGGGCCGGAGACAACACGCGCCGCAAGCACATCCCCGGGTTGCTGGCACAGGAAGGGGTGGAGCTGGTCGCGGTTGCCAATCGCCGGCGCGAATCATCGGAGCGGGTAGCCAGGGACTACGGCATCGCGCGGGTGTGTGACCATTGGCGCGAGGTGGTTGAAGCGGATGACCTCGATGCCATCGTGATCGGCACCTGGCCCTATCTGCATTGTCCGGTCACGCTGGCGGCGCTCGCTACGGGCAAACACGTGCTGACCGAGGCGCGGATGGCGATGAACCTGGCGGAAGCGGAAATGATGTTGGCGGCGTCCCGGGAAGCGCCCCAACTCGTGACTCAAATCGTGACCGGCGGCGCAGCGCTCCACGCTGATACGACCATCCGGCGGCTGATTGCCGAGGGCTATGTGGGTGACATCGTGGCCGTCGAGGTCAGGCAGCTATACGGCTACATTGACCGCGAGGCGCCGTACCACTGGCGGCACAACCGGGAGTATTCCGGCCTCAACATCATGCGAATGGGCATCTTGTACGAGGACGTGCTGTACTGGGTAGGACCGGCGGTCCGGCTGGCGGCGCTGGGCCAAACGAATGTGAAGGTGCGGACCGACGAGGAGGGCGTGCCGCGAGCGATCACCATTCCCGATCATCTGGACATCATCGGGGAGATGGCGTGTGGCGCACAGCTTCACATGCAGTTCTCGGCGGTCACCGGACACGGCACGTCGGAGATCACGATTCACGGCACGGAGGCAACCCTGCGGGTCGAGGGCGGCCAGTTGCTCGGTGGTACGCGCGATGACGAGCAGCTACGGCCCATTGCCCTTCCGCCGCCAAGGCCGCGGCTGGTGCCGTCGCACCCACCCGGCTGGCACGTGGAAGAGGAGTTCATCAAGACAATCCGCGGCGAGGACACTATCACCCGGACGCGGTTCGAGGAGGGCGTGAAGTACATGGCGTTCACCGAGGCCGTCCACCGCAGCATGCGGGAGGGGCGCACGGTGGCGGTTTGAGGCGCGGCGGCGATCCCGGGCGGGGGAGAGGATGGATACGGCGCGTATGGCAGTGAAGATGACCGGTGGACAGGCGCTGGTGCGGTCGCTCTACCGAGAAGGGGTACGGGTGATCTTCGGTGTGCCCGGGATGCAGCAGTATCACGCCGTTGATGCGGTGTACCAGGAGCCGAGGATTTGCTATATCTCGACGCGCCATGAGCAAGCCACGACTTACATGGCCGATGGCTACGCTCGCGTCAGCGGCCGGGCTGGCACCGCGATGGTCGTGCCGGGGCCGGGGCTGCTCAACGCCGCAGCGGGCATGGCCACCGCCTATGCGGTCTCGTCGCCCCTGTTGGTCGTGACCGGTGACGCCGGTAGCGCGACACTCCCGATAGGATCACCCAGCGCGGGCGGCGCCATAACGCCCGACGTGCAGGGCACGGAAGACGATCAGCGGCACTTTCTGCGGCCGATTACCAAGTGGACGGCGCGAGCGCGTCATCCGGCGGATATTCCGGCTATCGTCCACGAGACCTTCCGCCAACTGCACACCGGCCGGGCGCGGCCGGTCGAGATCGAGATTGCGCCGGAAGTGCTGGCCGCGGAGACGGAGATCGAATTGCTGGCGCCGGAAAGTTACGAGCGTCCCGGCGGCGCTGGTGAGCCGGTCGAGCGAGCGGCTCGCATCCTTGCCGCGGCGCGGCGGCCGGTGCTCTGGGCCGGTGGGGGCGCCATCTCGGCAGGAGCCTCCGCCGTCCTGCAACGGTTGGCAGAGCAGCTCCAGGCGCCGGTGGTCACGTCACCGAACGGCAAGGGGGCGATCTCGGACCGGCATCCGCTTTCGCTGGGACTGGCCGAACTGCGCTACGAGCCGCTGCGGGAGTGGCTCGCCGGCTGCGACGTGATTCTCGCCGTCGGGACGAGAACCGGCTTTGGGGACTGTCTCAATACCCAGCAGGTCATCCGCATTGACATTGACCCAGCGGAGATCGAGCGGCAGCGCCACCACGCGTTCGGCATCGTGGGAGACGCGCGGCGCACCTTGGAGGCACTGTGCCGCTTGGTCGTGGCAGCGCCCGGCGCACGGAGCGCGGAGCCGGTGTCATCGTCGGTGCAGGCGCTGAACACCGTGCGCTTTGCCCCCGAGGAGCAATTGGAGCCACAGCACTCGTTGATGACCGCTATCCGGTCGGTGCTGCCCGACGACGCCATTCTGGTGCAAGGCATGAATCAGATGGGCTACTACAGCCGGAACTACTATCCCGTGTATGCGCCGGGGACGTATCTCACTGCGTCGTCCTACGGCACGCTGGGTAGCGCCTATCCGCTGGCGCTCGGCGCAAAGGTGGCGGCGCCGGAGCAGGCGGTCGTGGCGCTATCGGGGGACGGCGGCTTCCTCTACAACGCGCAGGAGCTGGCGACGGCCGTTCAATACGGCATCAATGCCGTGGTCATTGTCTTCAACGATAACGCTTACGGGAACGTGCTACGTGCCCAGATCGAGCAGTTCGACGGACACATCCTCGGCACGCAACTGCACAATCCGGATTTCGTGCAACTGGCGCAGGTGTACGGGGCGCGTGGCGTGCGGGCGCACGACGCCGACCAACTGGCGGCGGCACTGCGCGAGGCGTTGGGCATGGAGGCGCCGACCCTCATCGAGGTTCCCGTCGGTATGATGGAGCGGCGGTATTAGCCACAGAGCACACAGAGTAGAGGGCCGTTGCTGTCGGCGACGAAAGAGAGTGAGGGTGACGTGCGGCTGATCGAGAACGACTACTGGTGGAAGACCCTGATCCTGGACTGTCCGGCGGAAGCATCGGACCTCACTGCGCGGGTGCAAGTGCGCCAACCGCAGGGGTACGTGCAGGAAATGACCGTGGAGGACGTGGAGTTGAGGGATGGGGAGGCGCATGTCCCGATCCTGTATCCCCTGGTGGATGAGGGACGGTACGACGCGAAGCCGGGGATGTGGGAAGGCGCCTGGCTGATGGGCGAATATCGCTTCGACGTGGAGCTTTCGGCCAAGGGGAGGGTAGTCGCTGCCGAGGCGCTGACCCTCGATCCGCACAGCTTCTTCCCGTCCGACCGCATGGTGATCTCGGTTGACGCGCGACCGCAGATCATCGAGTGCGCGCCGCGGCAGGCGTTGTATCAGGATGAGGATACGGTTTCGTTCGTCATCCGCATTCGGCGCCGCCGCGTCACGAAGTGCCACGTCGAGGTGGATGTCACGCACCGGGGCGGCAGCACGCCGTTGGCTGGTCCGTGGAGCTACGCGCTCACCCACGATCTCCAGGAGCAATCCTTCTCTAGTGAGGACTTGGGTACAGGCGAGTATTGGATTCGTATTCGCCCGTTAGTGGATGGGCAACCGGTTGGTCCGTATTGCGTGCGGAAGTTCTGGAAGCAAGTGTGCCCAGCGCCGGAGTCGCCGGCAGTGCTGGAGTTGGCCGGTTATCCAGAGGTGCTGGTTGACGACTACTGTTTTGAGGCGGTCAACGACATTCAGTTCGTTCCCGACGCGCTGGACAAGCACCCTGACCGGCCGCTGGTCTCGCCCACGCAGGAGCACGAGGAGGAGATGCTCTCCATCGACTCGCTGACGTGGAACGACGGCGCCGACCGGTACGAAGCCACCTACGGCAACAGCGGGGGGCGGATCGAGCGCCAGGAGACGCACGGAGAACGTGAGCACCTGAAGATGCTGCTCATCAGTGGGGACGGCGAGCAGTGGCACAAGCCCACCCTCGGCCTCGTGGACTATGACGGCTCGACGGACAACAACATCTTGCGGGATGACCGCGACAATCCCCCCGCGGCGGAACGGGAGAAAGCACACGACATCGAGCACGCCGAATTCCGCTTTTACGACCCGGAGCGGGACGGTCCGGTCAACCTCGACAACGTGTTTGTCGCCTCCGGCAAGCAGCACTTTCCCTTCCGCTGCAAGAGCATCGAGCGCGGGGACAATAGCGATGACGATGACGCCTTTCGCCCCCGGGGCGGGGAGTTCTGGCCGTTCGAGCAGCGCGGGGACCTGTATCTGGTGCTGACCGGAGAGCCGATTCTGTATCTCGGCGTCGGCATGGACCTGATGCACACGAGCGAGACGATCCGCTGCCACGTCGAGGGGCCGGGCAACGGCGCGGACCGCACGCGGCTGTACTTCTATTTCCGGCCGGCCTCGCCGGCCTATCCGCCGCACGGCGCTCCCTGCGACAACTTGCACCTCGGTCTGCGGAACTTGGCCGTCATGTGGACGGATGACGGGATCACGTATCACCGCCAATTCGTGCTGGGGCCGGACGGGTACGACCGCCCGGGGACGCAGTTCTATGCGATGGGACTGCTGCAACGGTTGGGGACGTTGGGCGACGCACCGGGACGACCGGTCCTGGATAAGGGCCTGCACAAGATCAATCAGGCTTTTCCCCGGCGCAACCTGTACCTCGGCTCGGTGCTGGTCCACTGGGGAATCGAGCAGACGCAGGAACCGGAGCTGATCTGGACCCGTGATCTGCGGCACTTCAAGCGGTTCACGGCGCAGCGGCGCAGTCTGATCGAGGCCAGCGGTCCCGGCACTTACAACTGTGGCATGATCCGCGACCGCTATATGTACAGCGAATGCGGCGGGGAGTGGTGGTACCACTACACCGCTATCAACACGCGGCATAACGGGTATGGGATTATGGCCCGGTGGTCGGACCTGGCGCAGCTCCGGCGGGAGCGTCCCAATCATGCCGATGCGCCCTATTTCACGACGTGGGAAGGGCATTGGGCGGACGGCAAGCAGACCAAGTACCTGCCGGCTATTGCGCGATGCCAGCCCTATCGGGTGGCCCATGCCGAGCCGCGCGACGTGCGCGGCGACCTCACCACGCGCCCCATCAGAGTGGACGGCGACGAGCTACGGCTCAATGCGGCGGCCGAGCGCGGCGGCGCCATTCGCATCGAGCTGATGGATGAGGCGGGACAGCCACTTGGTCCGGAGCCGGTGACGTTCGAGGGTGACAGTGTGGACATGGCAATCGCGGACCTGAGTCGGTGGCGCGGTCAGCTAATCCGGCTGCGTTTCACGCTCGACCGCGCGCGGCTCTATGCGTTTCAGCTGGCGAGGTGCGAGTGAGCCGGCCGTGTCCCGGGACCTTCTAGCCGCAGAGCACGCAGAGATCACTGAGAGGGTGCGGTGGTTGTATACTCTTCAAGACTGGTCTCGACGTGCTCCAGTGGCGATCTGGAAGCGGAGGTAGGATACATGGCCGCGGAATTGACCGAATTCAGGGTGTCGAACGACGCCAGCGATGACGCCGCGGAGCTGCGGCGGAGGATCGCCGAGGACGGGTACCTCTTTTTCAGGAAGCTGCAAGACCCGGATCAGTTGCGCCAGCTGCGCCTGGAGATGCTGGCGGTGATCCGGGACGGCGGCTGGCTGCAAGCCGGTACCGATTTGGCCGACGGCACCGCCGATCTCTCGCAGCGTTGCGCCGAGGGGGACATCGCCTATGCGGACGTATACCACGAGGTCTACAAGCTGGAGTCGTTCCACCGGGCCGGGCACTGGCCGGAGGTGCTGGAGAAGATGGAGCAGATTACCGGCGGACCGGTGCTGCCGCATCCCCAGAAGATTGCCCGGCTCTGGTTCCCGCAGTACACGGAGCACACGACGCCGGCGCACCAGGATTTCGTGCATTTCCAGGGTTCATATGACACCTACACTTGTTGGACGCCCGTTGGTGACTGCCCTATCGAGCTAGGCGGTCTCGCCGTCGTGCCCGGCTCGCACAAGCAGAACGCCGTCTTGGAGCACCACTTCTCATTGGGCGCCGGCAGCCTGGCGGTTGATACCGAGCAGCAGGCGGGGCCGTGGGCGACGACGAACTACGAAATCGGCGATAGCTTGATCTTCCACAGTCTGTTGCTGCACCAGGCACTACCCAACGTGACGGCCGACCGGCTGCGCGTCTCGCTCGACAACCGGTATCAGGCGCGCGGCCTACCCGTCGCGGAGCATATGCTCCAGCCGCACCTGAACATCTTCCACGCGCTCACCTGGGACGAAGTCTATGCCGGCTGGCAATCGGCAGACCTGCAATACTACTGGCAAGACGTAGACATGCCGATCATTCCGCGGGATATGAGCTACGCGGAAAAGGGCTTCGCTGAGGCGCTGGTGCTGGCCGAGCAGGGAGACGAGCACGCCCACCTGGCCCTGCGCCGGGCGATCGAGCGCGACCCCGACTCGGAGCAGGCGCAAGCGGCAGCGGCGGTGCTCGCGGCGCTCTAGGGCGGGCCTCACCCCCCGGCCCCCTCTCCACCATGTGGAGAGGGGGTGTACGGCGGTTAGCATCATGCTGGCGGCCACTCCCGCTCCTCGCGGGAGTGGGCCAGGGTGCCATGGATGATGCCCCTGCCCGAACTCCTCAGTTGTTCTCGGCGCGCAGCACGACGTTGGTGGCGGCCAACTCCCACGTTTCGTTGAACACGGTCGGCCGGGGCCGGGGGCTGGGATACAGGGGTGGTCGGTTCTCCGGGTTCAGAAGCTCATCGCGGTCGCGGCCGCGTGGCTGATCCAGCCATGTGCGCTCGCTCTCGGCGGCCGCCACTTCCCGTTGCAGAATGAACTCCACGTGGTCGAAGTGGCTGAAGGCGGCGTGGGCCAGGAAGACGCGCGAGACGTCGTGCCCGTCCCAGGTTTCCAGGTCGGGCAGCAGGACGGGGCCGGTGCAGACCTGGAACTCGCCGTCCGCTGCGTTGAGATTGATGAGGTTGATGGGGTACTCGACCGCAATCGTCAGGCCGCGTGCCGCGTCGCGGTAGGTGGACCGGGCGTTCAGCAGGTCGCTGGCGAGGGTAGCGGCCACGACTCGGGAGGCCGTTGTCAGCTCGGAGACGCCTCGATGGGAGCGGAGCGTGATGTCGTGGTCCTGGAAAGCGTCGCTGAGGAGCTTGGTGGCGATTGCCTCCTGCTCGTTGCTCGGCCGCCGCGCAATGTTGAGCCGCGTGTTCCGGCTGAAGGCCATGCGCCACTCTGCGCTCGGGACTTGAAACAGGTTGCGGGCGGCAATCGTGTACTCGATGCGGCACGGTGCGCCCAGGAAGAGGTCCGTGGTGCGGCCGCTCGCCTCGTCGCGTACCACGCACGCGGCTTCGATATTGAATCTGACGTGATAGGCCTGGCCAAGCTGGCCTACAAACCCGCCGGCATACCGAAAGTAGGCATCCGGCTGACGAGGATGCGCCTTCCAAGTGAATGTCGAGCGCGGAAAGTCAATCATCGCAACCTCCTGTGGGTGGTGTCTCACCGCTGACAGGCCAAAGCTGGATACGATCCGTCGGGACTGGGTAGCCACCAGTGACTACCACCCCATAACATACATGGGCACGGGGAGCCGTCAAATGGGGTACCGACTTTCCCTGTGGTCGGGTCCTCCCGCTCCGCAGGGGAAAGGGCGCAGCATGCTGCGCCCCTACGACTTGACCCATAGCTATGCCTTTCAGGCGGAGGCCAGGGGTGAGGCGGTGTGGAACTGGTAGCCGGGCCGCGCTGCTGCGCGTGGGCGCGATCTAGGACGATAGCTGGTAGCTGAAGGGTGAAGATGCGCGTCTCCGTCAACGCTTGGTTCCTACAGCAGCCGTACACGGGCAGCGGCCAGTATGTCCGCCACCTGCTGCCGGCGCTCACCAGGATAGCGCCGCCGCTCGACGTGGTGCCGCTGTTGCCGGCTCCGCGGGCGGGGCGCCGAGCCGAGACGCCGCTGGCTGCGCGCCGCGCGCACCACGTCGGCTTACCGGGCTGGCTGACTTCTGCCGACCTCCGCAAGGTTTGGTGGGAGCAGGTGGCCTGGCTGCGCGCGGCGCGCGGCCGCACTGCCGACGTGGCGCACGTCCCGTACTTTGCGCCGCCGCTGTGGGCGCCGCGGCCGCTCGTCGTCACGATCCACGACCTCATTCCCGTGATCTTGCCGGAGTACGTCACCCGTCCGCACGTGCGTCTCTACAACGCGCTCATCTCGCTGGCCGCCCGGCGGGCAGCACGGATCATCGCCGATTCGCAGGCCACCGCGGACGATATTGTGCGGCGGCTCGGCATCGCCGCCGACCGTGTCCACGTCGTACCGCTGGCGGCGGCCCCCGGTATGCAGCCAATGGCCGCCGACACGCAACGGCAGGCGATCCTGCGGCGGTTCGGCTTGGACCAGCCCTTTGCCTTCTATATTGGTGGCTTCGATTCGCGCAAGAACGTGCCGGCGCTCGTGCGTGCGTTCCATGCTCTGCCGACCGAGCTACGTGACCGTCACGTGCTGGCCATCGCCGGTACCGCGCCGGGGAGGCGGTCAGCGCATAATCCGTGCCTGTTCCCGCCGCTCCGGCCACTGGCCGATGCCCTCGGCTTGGGGGACCGGGTTCGCTTTCTGGGCCGCGTGACGGAAGAGGAAAAACGCGCCCTGTACAGTGCGGCGACGCTCTTTGTCTTCCCCTCTCTTTACGAGGGCTTTGGGCTGGACCCGCTCGAAGCGATGGCCTGCGGGACGCCGGTCCTCGCGTCCAACCGCTCGTCGCTGCCGGAAGTGGTGGGCGGCGGTGCCGCCCTCGTGGAGCCGACCGATCACGCCGCGCTCACACGGGCGCTGGCGGCGCTGCTAGACTCGCCGCGGCGCCGGGCGGAGCTGAGTAAGCGGGGCAGCAGTGTAGCGGCCACCTTCTCCTGGGAGCGCACTGCGGCGATGACCCTGGAGGTCTATCGGCAGGCTAGGGCGCGGGAGCGGTGACCGGTGGCGCGGGAGATAGGTAGTTGAGCATCAGGAACAGCGTGGCGCTGGTGACGGGCGGCGGCGTCGGCATCGGCCGGTCCATTGCCGTGGCCTTGGGCCAAGCCGGGGCCGACGTAGCGGTCAACTACCGCACCCACGCCGCCGAGGCGGAGGAGACGGCCGCCGCAATCCGGGCGTTGGGCCGGCGCGCCATGGCGGTCGGCGCCGACGTCCGTTATACAGCGGCCGTCGAGGCCATGATGGCCGAGGTTGCCGCGACGCTCGGCGGGCTACACATCCTCGTCAACAATGCCGGAGTGGCCGGGCCGGGCTTACTGGCGGAGATCGGCGATGACGATTGGGACTTGATCCTCGACGTCAACCTGAAGGGGGCGTTCCTCTGCTGCCGCGCTGCGGTACCCAGAATCGTGGCCTCCGGTGGCGGCAGTATCATCAATATCGGCTCGAACGCCGGTCGCACGGGCGGCACACCGCATCAGGTCGCCTACGCGGCGTCCAAGGCTGGCCTCGACGGGCTGACCAAGGCGCTGTCTCGCGAGCTGGTGCGGCCGGGCGTGCGGGTGAACTGTGTTGCGCCGACGACCGTGGGCACGGACATGGTGCTCGGCCGCGCGAGCGCCGAGGAACTGGCCGAGCGGACGCAGAGCATCCCGCTCGGTCGGTTTGGCAAGCCGGAAGAGGTCGCGGCGGCGGTCGTGTTCCTCGCCGATGACGCGGCCGCGGCCGCCATCACCGGACAGACCATGTACGTGAACGGCGGCGCCTGGATGGGGTAGGCTGGGTAGGGAATCGCAGTTGGCGATTGCGCTGCGGATACCCGCTCCGCCGTCGAAACGGGCTGAATCCGTGTACTAATGCACTGGCCTTCAACCGAAGGCCAGCGTATACTTGCTGGCACGTGAGGCGGCGCACCGGGAATCGCTCCTGAGCAGATGGCTCTAGGTGAGCAATAAAATACTGGGGCGTCGGTGCCGGGAAGGAGTGGCGCTCGGAGGTCACCTGGGGTAGCTTGCCCGCACCTCGGGAGCCACGAGGCAGGTTATGCGGGATAAGGCACTATCCTTCTTGGCACCAGCTTGGGATCATGAATGACGAGCGGCGGCGGGAGAGACGGGCACTGGCGCGGCAGGAGCGCCAATCGGAACGCGAGGAGGACGAGGGCCTGACTATGGCCCAGCTCCTCGACTTGCAGACGGTTGAGCTCGCGCAGGTACGTCGGGGGGCCGTAGTCGAAGGTGAGGTCGTCCACATAGACAGCGATGACGTGCTGGTAGACATCGGCCTCAAGTCGGAAGGGATTGTCCCCGCGCGCGAACTCGGTAACCCGGCCGAGGACCTGGGGCGCCCGCTAGAGATCGGTGATCGCATTCTCGTGTCGGTCCTCCAGCCGGATGATGAGGGGCCGGCCGTGCTCTCCTATCGCCGCGCGCGCCGTGAGCGCCGCTGGCGGCAGATGGAGGACATGATCCGCAGCGGGGAAGTCATCGAGGTCCCCGTCGTTGACCACAACCGCGGTGGCGTCGTGGTTGACCTGGGTTTGCGGGGGTTCGTGCCCATTTCCCAATTGACCAGCCTCCGGCGCGAAGGCGATCGGGCCGAGAGCCGCGAAAGGTTGGTCCAGCGGCTGGCCGAGCTTGTCGGCGCGAAGATCCACGTCAAGGTGGTCGAGGTTGACCGGCGGCGCAATCGGCTGATCCTGTCCGAGCGGCTGGCCGACCGTGCTCTGCGGGCGCAGCGCCGTGACGAGCTGTTCGGTGAGTTGGAACCCGGCCAAATCCGCGAGGGCACCGTCAGCAATCTCGCCAGCTTTGGCGCGTTCGTTGACTTGGGCGGTGCCGACGGCCTCGCACACATCTCCGAGCTGTCTTGGGATCACGTCAACCACCCGTCAGACGTGCTCAAGCCGGGTCAGCGCGTCTCCGTGTACGTGCTCTCCGTTGACCGAGAGGAGCACCGGATCGCCCTCAGCCTCAAGCGAGTGGAGGACGACCCGTGGGAGACGGTGGAAGAGCAATACCCGCCCGGTGAAGACGTGACCGGCGTGGTCCTGCGGCAGTCGAACTATGGGGTCTTCGTCCATGTGGATGAGGGAGTCGAGGGGTACCTCCATCCTTCCGACACTGATCCCGCCGACGCGGCCTACCTCGAAGAGGGTCGTGCTTTGCCGTTTCGCGTCCTGCACATTGACTACGAGCGGCGGCGCTTGCGTCTGCTCCCGGCATTCGAGCACCTCGACGAGCAGGGCGAGGTCGTACCGGAGAGTTACGAGGGCACCTATGCGCCGCCCGACGAGGAAGCTACGGAAGAGTAGTCCTCGGCTGCCTCATCCCGGTCCTCGCCTAGTAGGGAGAGGGGCCGGCGCGTAATGCTCACTAGCAGGATTTTCGGTTAGCATGGGTGGGGGCTGGGCAGTTGCTCCCGGCCGCACGCGGATCGCTTACCAGGAAGAGAGCCGGTGAGCGGCGCGCCGGGGAGGCGGTGCGGACCTATGCTATACTCCCGATAGTCTACGGCTCTCCTCGTAGCCAGTGAGGCCTAACCATGAGTGATCGCTTTGACAAGTTCACCGAGCGAGCCAAGAAGGTGCTCGTTCTCGCGCAGGAAGAAGCGCAACGTTTTAACCATAACTATATCGGCACCGAGCACTTATTGCTCGGTTTGGTGCGAGAGGGTGAGGGTGTCGCCGCGAAAGTTCTCGGCAACCTAGGGGTTGAGCTGAACAAAGTCCGCAGCGCCGTAGAGTTCATCATCGGCCGCGGCAACCGCATGGTCATCGGCGACGTCAACCTCACGCCGCGCGCCAAGAAGGTCATCGAGCTGGCCGTCGAGGAAGCACGCCGGCTCAATCACAACTACATCGGCACCGAGCACCTCCTGCTGGGCTTGGTCCGCGAGGGTGAGGGGATCGCCGCCGGTGTCCTGGAAAGTCTGGGCGTCAACCTGGAGAAGGTCCGCACGCAGGTCATCCAGGTGGTGAACCAGACCGGCAGCGGCTCCAGGTCGGAAGGCCGGAAGCGGACCAAAACCCCGACCATTGACCAGATGGGCATTGACCTCACCGCGGCCGCCAGGGAGGGCAAGCTCGACCCCGTGGTTGGTCGATCGGAGGAGATTCAGCGCGTCATTCAGATTCTGAGCCGCCGGACGAAGAACAACCCGGCCCTGATCGGCGATCCGGGCGTCGGCAAGACCGCCATTGCCGAAGGGTTGGCGCAACGGATCATCACCGGTGACGTTCCGGAGACCTTGCTCAACAAGCGCCTCCTGACCCTGGACATGGGTGCCCTGGTAGCCGGCACGAAGTACCGCGGCGAGTTCGAGGAGCGCCTGAAGCGGATCATCGAGGAAATCCGCTCGTCGGAGGAGTGCGTGCTCTTTATTGACGAGCTACACACGCTCGTCGGTGCCGGCGCCGCCGAGGGGGCGGTGGATGCGGCGAACATCCTCAAGCCGTCCCTGTCGCGTGGCGAGCTACAGTGCATCGGCGCTACCACACTGGACGAGTACCGGAAATACATCGAGCGCGACGCCGCGCTCGAACGGCGTTTCCAGCCGGTGCATGTCAAGGAACCGACCATCGAAGAGACCATCGAGATCATCCGGGGCGTGAAAGATCGCTACGAGGACCACCACCGGGTCACCATCACCGATGAAGCGGTGAAGGCAGCGGCCGAGTTGGCCGGGCGCTACGTGACGGACCGCTTCCTGCCCGACAAAGCCATTGACTTGGTGGATGAATCCGGCTCGCGCGTGCGTATTCAGCAATCCATGGCTCCCCAAGGCTTGCGTGAGTCGATGAAGCGCCTCGATGAGCTGATTGGCGAGAAGAACGCTTCCATCGAGAAACAGGACTACGAGCGAGCGAGTGAGCTGCGCGATCAAGAGGCGACCCTGCGCGCGGAGATTCAGGGGCTGGAGCAGAGCCGGAAGGACGAGAGCGAGGACGAGCGCCCCAAAGTTGACGACGAGGTGATCTCGCAGGTCGTCAGTATGTGGACCGGCATCCCCGTGACGCGCATCAAGGAAGAGGAGTCCGAGCGCCTGCTCCACATGGAAGAGGCCCTACACGAGACGGTCGTGAGCCAGGATGAGGCCATCAAGGCCGTCTCCCGCGCCGTGCGCCGTGCGCGCGCCGGCCTCAAGGATCCGCGGCGGCCCATCGGCTCGTTCATCTTCCTCGGTCCCACGGGGGTTGGCAAGACCTTGCTGGCGCGCGCGCTGGCAACGTTTATGTTCGGCAGTGAAGAGGCCATGATCCGCCTCGACATGTCCGAATACATGGAGCGGCACTCGGTTGCCCGCTTGGTCGGCGCCCCGCCGGGCTATGTCGGCTACGACGAGGGCGGGCAGTTGACGGAGGCCATCCGGCGCCGTTCCTACGCCGTGATCCTGCTGGACGAAATCGAGAAGGCCCATCCCGAAGTGTTCAACATGCTGCTCCAGATCATGGAGGATGGTCGTCTTACCGACGGCCGGGGCCGGACCGTGGACTTCCGCAACACGATCCTGATTATGTCCGGCAACGTCGGGGCACAACAGATCAAGCGTGAGGCGCAGGTCGGCTTCCGCACCCTTTCCGGTGACGAGCACAATGAGCAGGAAGCCTACGACCGGATGCGCGAAAAGGTGCTGGGTGAGGTCAAGAATACCTTCCGGCCGGAGTTCATCAACCGGGTGGATACGATTGTAGTGTTCCGGGCGCTCACTCGCCGCAACGTCAAGGCCATCATTGACATCGAGTTGAAGCGCGTGATGGCGCAGCTTCACGAGCAGGAGATTGTCCTTGAGTTGACGGACGCGGCGAAGGACTGGCTGGTGGACAAAGGCTTCGATCCCGACTTCGGCGCCCGTCCTCTCCGGCGCGTCATCCAGAACAACATCGAGGACGAGCTGGCCGAGGAGCTGCTGGCCGGCAACGTCAAGGCCGGAGATCGCATCCTGGCCGACCACGATGGTGAGCAAGACCAGCTTGTGATGACCGTCGAGTCGGCCGCCGAGGAGCCGGAGTCGGAGCCGGAAGAAGAATTGGCGGCAGCGACCGTCTAGCACAATGACGCCGAGCGAAGGCCCCTCCCCAGAACGGTGTGCTCCTCACTCGCGGCTTGGTGCCGCCGATCCGCCGCCGGCCGCCGAGGAGGTGGAGTGTGCCCCGCCAACGCAGCCACTTCACCTGCGCTGAGTGCGGAGCCACCACACCGAAGTGGCACGGGCGCTGCCCGGAATGTGGGGCTTGGAACAGCCTCGCCGAAATAGCCGCCCCCGACCAAGCCCCGGATCGCTTCCGGTCGCGTTCGTCCGGCCCCGTCCTCCTGACGGAGATCGAAACCGAGGCGGAAAGCCGCGTCAGCAGCGGTCTCGGTGAGTTCGACCGCGTGCTCGGCGGCGGCATCGTCCCCGGCGAGCTAATCCTGCTGGGCGGCGACCCGGGGATTGGCAAGTCCACCCTCTTGCTGCAATTTGCCGCGCGGGTAGCCGCCGAGGCGCCGGTGCTCTACGTCTCCGGCGAGGAATCGGCGCGGCAGCTGCGTCTCCGCAGCGACCGGATCAGAGCTACAGCCCCGCAACTTTACATCCTGACCGAGACGAATCTGCAGGCGGTGCTCCGCGAGGTCGAGCGGCTGCGTCCGCGGGTGATTATCGTCGACTCCATCCAGACGGCCTACCTGGATTCGATTGCCGCCAGCCCGGGGAGCATTACGCAGCTCCGCGAATGCACGCTCCGGCTCATGGACCTGGCCAAGGCGACGGAGATTGCGACGTTTCTCGTCGGGCACGTCACCAAGGACGGCAATATCGCCGGCCCGCGCGTGCTGGAGCACATCGTGGATGCCGTCCTCTACTTGGAGGGCGAGCGCTTTCATGCGTATCGCCTCTTGCGAGCGACGAAGAACCGTTTCGGCTCGACCGATGAGGTCGGTGTCTTCGAGATGGCCCCGAACGGTCTCCGCGAGGTGACCAATCCCTCGGCGGCTTTTCTCGCGCAGCGAGTCGCCTCGGCCTCCGGCTCGGCGGTCGCGGTGCCGCTGGAGGGTAGTCGTGCCCTGCTCGTCGAGGTGCAGGCGCTCGTGGCAACGACGGCCTTTGGGATGCCCCGCCGCACGGTCGTCGGAGTGGACCTCAATCGCCTCCATCTCCTGATCGCCGTCTTGACCAAGCGGCTCGGCCTGGCGCTGGGCAATCAGGACGTATACGTCAATGCCGTCGGCGGCTTGAAGCTGGCAGAGCCGGCGTGTGATCTGGGGCTGGCGGCGGCCATTGCGTCCAGCTATCGGGACAAGATTCTGCCGGCCGACCTCGCTTTCCTGGGCGAAGTCGGCTTGCAGGGCGAGCTGCGACCGGTCAGTCAGATCGAGCGCCGCCTGACGGAAGCGCAGCGAATGGGGTTTCGGCGTTGCGTCGTACCCGCCAGTGATGCTCGACGTTTGGAGCGTGGCCACGGGCCGCAGCTCATCGGCGCTACTGGCTTGCGCGACGCCTTCGAGACGGCCTTTGCCGCGTAGGGTCCAGGCAGACGAGCAATGTGTGCAGCGAAACAGGCGCCCGACGCGGTGGCGGCCGACGGGTCGGTCGCGGCCATCGTTGTCGGCGCCGGCCAGGGGCAGCGGATGGGCGGGATGGATAAGGCTTTCCTGCCGCTGCTGGGGCGGCCGCTGCTCGCCTACGCCGTGGACGCACTGGAGGCCTGCCCGCAGGTGAGCGAGATTGCGCTGGTCGTGAGCGCGGCGCTGGTAGAGCGTTGTCGCCAAGTGGTGCAGGCGGCGGAGTGGCAGAAAGTCTCGGCCATCTGCGCGGGCGGCGCGGTGCGTGCGGCCTCGGTGCGGGCCGGCCTGGCCGCCGTCAAGGGCGCCGAGTGGGTGCTCATCCACGACGCCGCGCGGCCCTTGCTGACACCGGCGTTGGTGGCCTCGGGGCTGGCCGCCGCTGCCGGCGCAGTCGCGGCCATCGCGGCGGTCCCCCTCCGCGATACGGTCAAGCGGGTCCGTCCGGACCATACGGTGGTACACACGGTTGACCGCAGCCGGCTCTGGGCAGCGCAGACGCCGCAGATATTCCGCCGGGCGACCCTGGCCGCGGCCTTCCGGCAGGCCGGCGCGGCGGCCGATGACTATACGGATGAAGGGGTGCTGCTCGAACGCCAGGGTATTGAAGTGCGCCTTTTTCCGGGCGATCCGGCTAATATTAAGGTGACGGTGCCGGCTGACGTGGAAGTCGCGGCGGCGCTCTTGACCAGCAGAGGCCGCGCCACTGAACACGGGACACTGACCACCGACGACGAGCCACTCGCTACGCGCGTGGGCACGGGCTACGACATTCATCGCTTGGCGCCGGGGCGCCGGCTTGTTCTCGGTGGCGTGGCCCTGGAGCACCCGGAAGGCAAGGGGCTGGCCGGGCACTCCGACGCCGACGTGGTGACGCACGCCATTATGGACGCGCTGTTGGGCGCAGCGGGCCTGCCCGATATTGGGCAGCTCTTTCCGAATACCGATCCGGCCTACCAGGGTGTATCGAGCCTGGAGCTTTTGCGGACGGTGGCAGACAAGGTGCGTACACGGGGCTGGCGTATTCAGAATCTCGACGCGACGGTGGTAGCGGAAGCGCCGCGCCTCGCCGCGCACCTGCCGGCGATGGGCCAGGCGCTCGCGGCCGCGCTGACGCTAAGTACGTCGCAGATCAACGTCAAGGCCACCAGTAATGAAGGGGTGGACGCCGTTGGCCGGGGCCAGGCCATCGCTGCCCAGGCGGTAGCACTCTTGACGCGCTTGGACGCGCCGCCGCCCGCTGGCGCGGAGCGAGCCGTCACCGGCCATTGAGCCGAGTAGCCCCAAAGTGAGTAGCTGTGAGCACGAGCGAGCGTGACCATATGCAGCGGCCCGGTCCGGTGGAGACACTGCGCCGCGACCTCGCGGCCATCTTTGCCCGCGATCCCGCGGCGACTTCTTTTACCGAAGTCGTGCTGTCCTATCCGGGCCTGCACGCGATCCTGCTGCATCGCGTCGCGCATTGGCTGTGCCGGCGGCGCGTGCCGGTCATTCCGCGGCTGCTCTCGCACCTCAACCGTTTCTTGACCGGTATCGAAATCCACCCGGCGGCCGCGATTGGCGCCGGCTTCTTCGTGGATCACGGCATGGGTGTAGTGATCGGAGAGACGACGGAGGTCGGCGACGACGTGATGCTATACCAGGGGGTAACATTGGGCGGAACCGGATTCGAGCGCGGTAAGCGCCACCCGACGTTGGGCAACCGCGTCACGGTTGGCGTCGGTGCGAAGATACTGGGTGCCGTACACGTGGGCGATGGCGCGATCATCGGCGCCGGAGCCGTCGTGTTGCGCGACGTGCCGGCGCATTCGACCGTGGTCGGCATTCCCGCTCGCGTGGTATCCGTGCGTGACCCCGCACGCGGTAGCTCCGAGCGAGTCATGGACGGCACCGCCGCGACCGCCAGCGGATTGGGGAGTCCTAGCGGGCAACGGCCTATCTCGGAGTTGGAGATCATTCGTCGCCTCGGCAGCAAGGTGCAGGAGTTGGAGACACGCCTCGCGCGGCTCGAAAGGACCGCTCAACCACCCCCAGCCGATGACGCGCTCGGCCTCGGGGCGCTCCGCGAGCCAGAAACCGGCGGCGCGGAGGTCACCAATGGCTGCGATGGTGAACTGACCGCCGGGTCCGCACCACCGGAGCACCCGGCGGATTGTGCGGACGCGGCGCGACGCCTGGCGTCGTCAGGAGGGCGCTCGTGAACCTGGCGCTATACGACACCCGGCAGCGGCGCAAGATGCTGTTCGCGCCGCGGTCCACCCCGGCAACGATGTATCTGTGCGGCATGACGCCGAAGGCGCCGCCGCACATAGGGCACGCGCGGCTGTTCGTCGTCGCCGACGTGTTCCGGCGCTATCTTGCCTGGCGGGACGTGCCGCTGACCTATGTCCAGAACTTCACCGACGTAGACGACAAGATCATCGAGCGTGCCCAGGAACGTGGCGAGGAGCCGCTGGCGTATGCCCGACGCATGACCGCAGCGTATTTCGAGGTCATGGAGGCGCTGAACGTCCAGCCCGCCGACCACTATCCGCGCGTGACCGAGCACATGGCGGCCATTATCGGCGTTATCTCCGGCCTGCTGGAGCGCGGGGCCGCCTATGTGGTGGGCGGGGACGTCTACTTCGCCGTAGACGCATTTCCGGCGTATGGCCGGTTTTCCGGTCGCGTGGAGGAAGGGGTTGAGGCGGGCCGGCGGGTCGAGGTGGACGCGCAAAAGCGCAATCCGCGCGACTTTGCGCTGTGGAAGGCGGCGGCACCCGGCGAGCCGGCCTGGGACAGCCCGTGGGGACCGGGCCGGCCGGGGTGGCACATCGAATGCACGAGCATGGTGTTCGAGCTGCTCGGCCCGCAGATTGACCTGCACGCCGGCGGCGCCGATCTCATCTTCCCGCACCATGAGAACGAAATCGCGCAGAGCGAGGCCTACAGCGGGCAGGCGCCGTTCGCGCACCACTGGCTGCACATCGGGCTGCTGATGGCCGGCAGCGAAAAGATGGCCCATTCGCTGAACAACTACACGACCGTGGCCAGTCTCTTGGAGCAATACCCGGCCGAGGCGCTGCGGCTGTATTTGCTCTCGGTCCACTACCGCTCGCCGATGACCTTTGCGCCGGAGCATATCGCCGCCCAGAGTCGGGGGCTGGATCGGCTCGTCCACGCGATTCAACGCGAGGCGGCTGGGGACGCTAAAGAGATGGACGCAGTAGCGGCGCAGAGCCGGCGGCGCTTCATGGGCGCCATGGACGACGACCTCAACACCGCCGCGGCGCTCGGCGTGCTCTACGACCTGGCCCGGGAGATCAACCGCGCGGCCGATGAGTCGCCGGCCGCCGCGCTGGGTCAGGCGCCGGCGACGCTCAAAGAGCTGGCCGGCGTCCTCGGTGTGGACCTGGCGGCGGTGGCTGCACGGCTGGAGAGCCGGCAGGTTGGCGCGGCCGAGCCATTCCTGGACCTGCTGCTCGACGTGCGCCGATCGCTGCGCGACGAGCGCCTCTATGCGCTGGCCGACATGGTTCGTGACGGGTTGGCGGCGGACGGAATCACCCTCGAAGATCGGGCCGACGGTACCGCCTGGCGCCGGAGTGACCAGCAGGCGGAGTTGGCGGCGTCTCCCTTGATCGGTCTCTTGGTAGAGATGCGGCAGCGTCTCCGCACGGAGCGCCTCTATGCGCTGGCCGATGCGGTCCGCGACCGGCTCGCCGCGCTGGACATCGCCATCGAGGACCGTGCCGACGGCTCGCACTGGCGACGACGTTGACCGCGCGACGACCGCCGCGCCGCGCCCGCAGGCCGGAGCCGCCGGCCCCGGCGGGGCCCTCCGAGCCGCACTGGCGTTGGGGCATCCATCCCGTCCAGGAAGCCGTCCGCGCCGGCCGGGCGAACCGGGTGTGGCTCGCCGGTGAGCCGCCCGGGCGCGGACGGCTCGCCACAATCGGCCAGCAGGCGGCACAAGCGGACGTACCGGTAACGTGGGTGACGCGGGAAGCGTTGGGCCAACTGGTGCCGGGCCGGCGGCACCAGAACGCTGCCGCGCGGGTGGCGCCGCTGCTCATGCATACCGTGAACGAGTTGGCGCAGACGACGCAGCCGGCCGGCCACGATCCCCTGCTGCTCGTGTTGGACCAAGTACAGGACCCGCAGAACGTCGGTGCAATCCTGCGAACGGCCGATGCCGTTGCCGTAGACGGCGTGGTCGTGCCGGAGCGTCGCGGCGCACCGCTCGGCGGGACGGTCAGCCGGGCCTCGGCCGGCGCGCTGGAGCACCTCACCATCGCGCAGGCTCCGAATATCGCCGCGGCCCTGGATGAGTTGAAAGGACTCGGTTTCTGGATTTATGGCCTCGATCCGCGTGGGCCGACGACCTACGACGCAGCCGATTACCGGTGCCCGGTGGCGCTGGTAGTGGGATCGGAGGGGCCGGGCCTGCGTCGCCTCGTGCTTGCCAAGTGCGATATGCTGTTAAGACTGCCGCTCTTGGGGCAGGTGGAGTCGCTCAACGTGGCCGTGGCGACCTCGGTCTGTCTCTATCATGCAACATATCGTCGTCAACGGGACGACAGGGAGACCTACCCCCAACCCCCTCCCTGAAGGGAAGGGGCCGGGGGTTAGGTCAAAGTATAGGGAGAGTGTGATGGCTAGTTCCAGGCAGCTCAAGGTGCTCACCGAGGAACAGCAGCGGTTCTTCGCGGACAACGGGTACCTGGCAATCGAGGGTATGTACACGTCGGCGGAGATGGACGAGATGCGCCGTGAGTTTCACGACCTCATCACCAACACCGAGCATCGCCCCAAGGCCATGTCCTATGACTTCTTGGAGCCGGTGTCCGGCTATCCGATTGACCCGTACAACCCGAAGAACGTGCGGGGCATCATGGATCAGCCACTCGCCAATGAATACTGGTTCAACAACATTACCGATCCCCGCATTGTCAACGTGTTCATTGATCTCTTCGGGCCGGATATTGACTTCCACAACGGCAAGGTGCGGAACAACCCGCCGGGCTTCACCAATCATCAGGGCTGGCACCAGGACTGGCCGTATGAGCGTCACAGTACGTCCGATCTGGCCGCCGCCATCATCTATCTCGACGAGACGGGTGTTGACGCCGGGTCCACGACCGTCCTGCCCGGCAGCCACAAGCGGGGCGAGTGGCCCACGCGCGACGGGCGCACGGTGGCCGAGGACCAGGTCGAGGGCTATGAGGCGGTGCCGATGCTCGCCAAGCCCGGCGACGTGCTGTTCATTCACGTGATGGTGCTCCACACGGCCGGCCACAACTACACCAACCGGTCGAGACACAAGATCATCAACGAGTACAAGACCAAGGACGCGATAGACCGTTGGGGCAACCGCTGCGCGTTCGCCGGCCTGCCGCTCGCCCGCAATGGTAAAGTGCTCATTCCCCGGATTTGATCGGCCAAGCCTGGATTCCCACGTGCGCGGGAATGACGGGTGAAGGAGCAGAAGGAGACTCACGATGGCGACCGCCACCATCCTACCGCTGCGCCAGCGTCTTGCCAGGCTCATTGGTCGTGGCGCGGCAGCCGCTCAAGAGGCGGGGAAGCTGCCGGCGGTTGCGCTGCCCGACTTCACCGTCGAGCAGCCGCAGCGGCCGGAGCACGGCGACTACGCGACCAACCTGGCGATGCGGCTGGCACGCGCCGCGCGCATGGCGCCGCGCCAAATCGCCACCGCTATCGTGGACGCGCTGCCGCCGGACGAGATGGTCGCTGGCGTGGACATCGCCGGTGCCGGGTTCATCAACTTCCGGCTCCACCCGACCTGGCTGGCGGCCCAGACAGAGGCCATCATCGCGGCCGGCACCCGGTTCGGCCACACCGACGCGCGGGCGGGACAGCGTATTCAGGTCGAGTATGTTAGCGCCAACCCCACCGGGCCGCTGCACGCCGGCAGCGGTCGCGCCGCGGCGCTTGGCGACGCCTTGTCCAACCTGCTGACGGCTACCGGCGCCGAGGTCCAGCGCGAATACTACGTCAACGACGCCGGCAGCCGAATGGAAGCCTTTGGCCAAAGCGTTTATGCGCGCTACGCCCAGCACTTCGGCGGTGACGCGGAGGTGCCGGCCGACGGTTACCACGGCGACTACGTGCGGGACGAGGCCGTCGCGCTGGCGGATACGTTGGGCGATACGCTGCTGGCGCAGGACGGCGCGGCGGCAGCCGCCGAGCTAGGGCGCTTGGCGATGGAGCGCATGACGGCCGGCCACCGCGCCGATATGGACGCGCTCGGCATCGAGTTCGACGTGTGGTTCCACGAACAGACGCTCTTCGACCGGGGTGACGTAGCCAGCACCCTCGACCTGCTACGCTCACGGGGCTACGTCGCCGAACGCGAGGGTGCGGTGTGGTTTACCTCGTCCGCGCTCGGCGACGACAAGGATAACGTACTGGTACGCAGCACGGGAGTACCGGGCTATCTTGTCTCCGACATTGCCTATCACCGCGACAAGTTCTTTACGCGCGACCTCGATACGGTCATTGACATCTGGGGTGCGGATCACCAGGGACACGTGCCGCGGATGAGAGCAGCGGCCGAAGCACTGGGCGTGGAGCCGTCGCGCCTGGTCATCATCGTGCATCAGATGGTGACGCTCAAGCGCGGCGACGAGCTTGTGCGCTTGCAGAAACGGACCGGGGATATCGTGCCGCTGTCGGAGGTCATCGAGGAGGTCGGCGCCGATGCCTGCCGCTACTTCTTCCTCGCCCGCTCGCCGGACAGCCATATGGACTTCGACCTGGAGCTGGCGGCGCGACAATCGGCGGAGAACCCGGTGTATTACATCCAATACTCGCACGCCAGGCTGGCCGGCATTCGGCGGCACGCGGAGCGCCTCGGGTTTACGGGCAGCCCGGCGTCGGCCGGGGCCGATCTAGCACTACTGACATCCGCGCCGGAGCAACAATTGATGCGGTGGCTGTGGCGGTATCCAGAGGTGGTCGAGGATGCTGGGCGGCAGCTCCAGCCGCATCATCTCGCACACTTCGCGCTCGACTTTGCGCGCCAGTTCCACACGTTCTACGAGCAATGCCGGGTGGTAGATGAGGAACGGCCGGAGCTAACCGGAGCGAGATTGCTGCTCGTCGAGGCCGCGCGCATTGTCTTGGCCAACACCCTGGCGCTCATGGGGATCACTGCCCCGGAGCAGATGAGCCGCACCGACGGGTAGAGCCTCACCCCCGGCCGCTGTGGCCCCCAGGGAGGGTGCCGGGCGATGGGCCAAAGCCGCACCACACCTGGCACTATCCGTGCGGCTTTGGCCCGTCAGAGCGTGAGGCATCACAGCCCAAGGCGTTGAACATCGCCGCGGCCACCTCCGTGACCGCCGGCCAAGCCGTATCGCCTTGCTCAGCGGCGCACACTACCCGTGCGTGCGGCCCCAGTGGTCGCCACACCGTGGGGTTGGTAGGACCGAAGACGGCTACGGTCGGCGTGCCGGTGATCGCTGCCAGGTGGGTGATGCCTGAGTCGTTGCCCAGGTAGGCGCGGCCGCGGCCGAGTAGCGCCGCAAGCCGGTCGAGCGTTGCCGGCGGCACCCGGCGGATGGAGTCCCCGGCCAGCGCCGCCACCTTGGCCGCGGCCGTGGCGTCCGCCGGCCCCTCGATCAACATCGTGACCACGTCCCGTGCGGCCAGCAGCGCGGCGACGGAGGCAAACCGCTCTGCCGGCCAGTTCTTGCGGGCACTGCCGCTGCCCGGGTGCAGCGCCACGACCGGTTGATCCTCGGAGAGACCCAGCCGCTGCCAGAGAGCATTCGTCCACTCTTGCGTGTCCGTCGTCGGTACCAGCCGCGGCCAGGACAGCTCGCTGCCCGGATGCGGCCCGAGCCAGGTATCGAGGGTCTGCACCAGGTAGGCGGCCACGTGCGGCGGTGCCGTGCCCGACTCGGTGGTGCCGTCCGTGCGCGCGCCCGGCGGCAGCGACGGTGTGCTGACCACCGTCGAGCAATCCAACGCGGTGAGCGCCTGCCGCACGTCGTCGCTCCGCCGCAGCCACAGCACCGCCGCCTCGGGGCGGTCGAGCAGCATTCCGATGCGGCCGGCCGTCTCCGGGTCATGTACACCACCGGCACCGATGAAGAGGGGCGCCAGCGCGAGGTGCTCGAACGAGACGACTCGATCCACGAGGCCCAGTTGGCGCAGGAGTTGCGCGGCCGGTTCGTTGCTCCAGTACGTCAGTTGGGCGCGAGGGCAGGACCGGCGCAGTCGTGCCAGTGCCGGAGCGACGAGTAGCGTATCGCCGAGTGCGCCAGGACGGGCCACGAGCACTCGACGGACTGCTTGCGCTGCAACCATGCCCGTCACAAGATTACTCGGCTGGCGGGGCCGGCTCCGTCTCGTCCTCGGCCCGGAGCACGAACAGCGGTTGCCCGTATTCGACCGGTTGCCCGTCCTCGACCGCGATCTCGCCGACAAGGCCGGCGCAGCTGGCCTCCACGTCGTTCAGCACGCCCATCGCTTCGACGTAGCCGAGCACCTCGCCCGCCTCCACGCTGGCACCGACCTCGGTCCGTGGCGCCGCGTCCGCGCGATTGCCGGCGCGGAAGACCCCGACGCACGGCGCGGTCATCGTCCAGCTCTCGGCGGGCGGTGGTGCGTCGTCCGTCGGCGCCGCTGCCGGTGGTGGCAGTTCTTGCTCTGTGGTCACGTCGGAGATGGCCGCTTCGGGGATTTCTGTGTCGGAGCCGGCGATGACTGTCTCCGGCGGCGCGGCAACGCCCAGCGGCCGCTTGATGGCGAAGACTGTCTCGTCCTGCTCGATTCGCAGCTCCTCGACCGCTGTGCCTTCCAGCAGGTCAACGACCGCCGGTAGGTCGCGGTGCAGCGCCGCGACTAGCCGTGCTCCTGCGTCCCGTGACAAGCGGCGTCGCCGGCGCGTTCTCCGCCGACCGTCATTGTCGTCTCTATTGCGGCTGGCCAAAGCTACTCCCTCACCCGCTCCAGGTAGTTCCCGGTGCGCGTATCTACGCGGATCAGCTCGCCCGGCCCAATGAAGAGCGGTACTTGCACCACCGCCCCCGTCTCCAGCGTCGCCGGTTTCGTCACCCCGCTCGCCGTGTCACCGCGGAGGCCCGGCTCCGATTCGGTCACCCGCAGCTCGACGTTGGGCGGTAGCTCGATCCCGATAGGTTCTTCCGCAGCGACGTTGAGGTCGAGCGTCATCCCCTCTTTGAGGTACTTGGTCGCCTCGCCCACCGCCGCGGGCGAGAGCGCGACCTGGTCATAGGTGGACGTGTCCATGAAGTGGAACAGGTCGCCGTCCGTGTAGAGATACTGCACCGGCCGCAGCTCGACACGAATGCGCGTAAAGCGCTCACTCGCCGGGAACGTCCGGTCGGTGATGTGTCCTTCGCGGAGGTCCCGCAGCCGGAGCCGCACCAGTGCGCCACCGCGACCCATCTTGATGTGCTGGTATTCCAGGATAGCCAACGGGCGACCATCAAGCTCGATGGCGACGCCGCGCCGTAACTCGCCGGCAGTGATCACGTCTTGGTGCTCCTTCCTCGATCTCGTTCCTGCTGTGCCCGCCCGCCTCGCACAGGGAAATGACGCTTCCCTCCCCTGTCAAACGGGGGAGGGTTAGGGTGGGGGCAGCGGCACGGTCGGCTGCTTGTGGGCGCTGGTAAGTATTCCGATACCGTCCGCACCCACCACGACCATATCCTCGATCCGCACGCCGCCCCAATCGGGTAGATAAATCCCCGGTTCCACCGTGACGACGCAGCCTTCCGGGAACGGATCGTCAGAGGCGATTGGCGAAAGGCGCGGCGCTTCATGGATCGCCAGCCCGACGCCGTGCCCGGTGCCATGCCCGAACTGATCGCCATAGCCCGCCGCCTCGATGACCTCACGTGCCAGTTCATCGGCCTCGACACCGTTCAGCCCGGCTTTCAGGCCCATCTCGCACGTCTGCTGTGCCCGCAAGACGGTCGTGTAGACCTCCCAGAAACGCTCGTCCGGCTCGCCCAAGACGAACGTGCGCGTCAGGTCCGAGCAATAGCCGTCCAGGCGTGCCCCCATGTCAATGACAATCGGCTCGCCGGCTTGGAGCGGTCGGTCGGTGGGATGATGGTGCGGCATCGCCCCGTTCGGCCCGGCCGCCACAATGATGTCGAACGACAGGCCGTCCGCTCCACGCTCCCGCATACCGACTTCCAGCCGCCAGGCGACCTCGCGCTCCGTCATACCCGGCCGCATCGTGAGCGCCACGTCCTCCATGGTCCGGTCGCCGATGAGCACCACCCGCCGCAGGGCGGCGATCTCGTTGGCGTCTTTGGAGGCGCGTGCGGCCTCTACCCAATCCGTCACCGGCCGCAATTCTACCTGGCTTTCGGCCTCGTCCAGGGCCCCGGACAGCTCCGTGTGCTGCTTGACGGTCATGTCCTCGGACTCGAACGCCAGGGCTACGACCCCCAGTTCATCCGCTTGCTCCGCCAGCCCCTCATGCAGCCGCTGGACCTTGACCACCTCGAACTCCGGCGCTTGCTGCGTCGCCTGCTCGATGTAGCGGAAGTCGGTCAGCAGCCGCGCCGCGCTGGCGGTGATGAGGACGGCCCCGGCGGTGCCCGTGAAACCGGTGATGTACCGGCGGTTGTCGGCTTGCGTAATCAGCACCGCGTCGCAGCCTTCCTCGCGGAGTTGCTCCCGCAGTCGGCTCACGCGGTCAGCGGTTGACACTGCCCACTCTCCTTACCTCGGTGCTCATCGGTTTATCGTACCTAGTCGCTGGTAACGCTGTTGGTTCTGTACGTGCTCCGCCAGGGTGCGGGCGAATACGTGTGAGCCATCGCCGGCCACATCGTTCGCCACAAAGTAAAAGAACTCGTGTGCCTCCGGGTCTATGGCCGCCTGCAACGAGGCGAGACCGGGGTTACAAATCGGCCCCGGCGGCAGCCCGGCATACCGATAGGTATTGTACGGTGAGTCGAACTCCAGGTCTTGGAAGAGCAGGGGACGCTTCCACCATGTCTCGGTGTTCGGCTGGTAGCCGAGCGCGTATTGGACGGTGGGGTCGGCGTACAGGCCGATGCCCTCGCGTAGACGGTTGACGTAAACGCCGGCGATCCGCTGGCGCTCACCGGCCAGCATCGCCTCGCGCTCGACTATCGAGGCGAGCGTTACGACCTCGTGGATCGTGCGTCCCTGGTTACGGATTTGCTCTCGCATCACCGGCGTGAGCACCTCCCCGAACGTCTGCAGCAGTCTGTCAAGCAACTCCTGTGGCGTTGTCTCTGTGGTGAGCCGGTAGGTACTGGGGAAGAGATAGCCCTCCAGCGAGGCGCCGTCGGGGCGCGAGCGCAGCCACGGGTAGGTAGCGGTCCCCCGCTGGGCCAGCGCCAGAAATGCGGCTCCGTCGAGCAGTTGGCGACGCTGGAGCGCCGCGGCAAACTCCTCCATCCGCCACCCTTCGATGAAGGTGACCGTCACTTCATTCACCGGCGCGTGTTGGAGCACGACCAGCAGCTCGTCAATGCTCATATTCCGCCGCAGCTGGTACTCACCGGCTTGGAGCTTGCCGTCCACCCCCCGTAGCCGGGCCATCACCCGGAAGACCAGCGTGTTGTTGACCAGTCCGGCGCGTTCGAGTGCCTGCGCGATCTCCTCCGTAGATTGGCCCTCGTGGATCAGGAAAGGGACGACTGCTGTATCGTCCGGATGGCCGGCCGGCGCTTTTTCAACCGCTGGCGGCGCCGCCCCCCCGGTCATGCTGAGGAGCAAGACGACGCCCACGACGGTGCTGACGAGCAGCGCCAGGAACAAGACTACGATACGCATGGTATGTCGCTAGTCGGGCTCGATGTCGCCCTCGTGCCGGTCATTTGCCGGTCGGGCAGCAGTCAGGGCATCCAAATAGTCTTGCAGGATCACGGCGGCCGCGGCCGCATCCAACCGCTCGCGCGCGGCGATTCGTGCCGGCCGACCGCGCCGCCGGCGGTGCCCGCCGCTCTCGCGCAGCCGGTCGCTGGCCTCCAGCGTCGAGTACCGCTCGTCCCAGTAGACTACGGTGAGGCCGGGCACCCGCTCCAAGCGGCGCGTGAAGTCCTGTACTCGTTGCGCTTGCTCCCCGATCTCGCCCTGCGGTGTATAGGGCAGCCCCACCACGATTGTCTCGGCTCCCCGGTCGGCGGCCAGCGCGGTGATGGCCGCCACGACCTGCCGGTCCGACCGCCGGGTGAAGGTGGTCAGCGGTGTGACGACGATCCCTTCCGGGTCCGCGCCGGCCACGCCGATACGCCGGTCTCCCACGTCGAGGGCGAGATAGGACACCTTGACTATCACCTGAGCAAGCACTACCAAGTTGGCACAGCATCTCTGTGCCGGGACGGCAGATAGCCTACCGGCTTTGGATTCCCGCGTGCGCGGGAATGACGGATGAGCGTTATTTCCACAGTAATAACGGGAACACGCCAGCCTAGGCCTCCCTATGGTACCACCTGCATGGGGCCAACCATGACCTTGGTCAGCCTGCCCGTCTAGGCCCGACCACTACAACCCCAGCGGCAGTGGCCGGTCGGTAGCGGCCAGCGGCTCGATCAGGGAAGGATCATCGTAGCGCGGTGAGTTGACCCGCGACGACACCGGGTAGGCGGCCATCAGGTCGGACGGGAACGGTCCCAACTCCCGCTGCCAATCTCGGTTCGCCTCCGTATCGAGCCAGGCCGCCTCCTGCTCCGGGCGCAGGATCACCGGCATCCGCCTGTGGATGGGTGCCATGAGGTCGTTGGGCGTGGTGGTGAGAATGGTGAATGTATGCAGGGCTGAATCATATGACGTGCCAGGACTGCACAATCCACTGGAAATAGGTGGTGCAGTCCTGGCGTCGTCACCGGAGCCGTGCCATTCCTCCCACAAGCCGGCAAAGGCAAACGGCTCGTTGCTCTGGAGTGCAATCCGCATTGGCACCTTGCCGCGCGCGGTGCGCTGCCATTCGTAGAAGCCATCGGCCAGCACGAGGCAGTGGCGTTGCCGCCAAGCGTCACGAAAGCTCGGCCGCTGCGCTGCGGTTTCCAGGCGAGCATTAATGAGAGGTGTCCTGCCCGTCTTGTCCCACGCCCACGCCGGCACCAAGCCCCAGGTGAGCAATTGGATGCTGCCCGGCTCCGCATTGACGATCACGGGCAGCTGCTGCGTCGGCGCAGCGTTGTACCGGGCCGCCACCCCGGCCGCCGGCGCCTCCGCGCCGAAGCGCAAGGCCAGCTGTTGGCCATCGGCTGTAATCGTGTACCGCCCACACATGAGTTGCTGCCTCCCGCCTCCCTCATCCCGGACCTACCCCCATCCCCTTCCCTGGCGGGTGTATAGACCGGGGACATCGTGGACAGGTGTGCGGGGACGTGGTGGACAGATTGCTGCTGCTCCAGTATCAGGCATCGGGCTGGGTCAAGTCCAACTCAGCGATAGTTTCGTGGCAGAACTGGATGGTCACGTGGTGGGGCTCCAGCGTCGGCTGCACCGCCACGGGATAGCCCCGAAAGGCCCGCCCCACATGGTAGTACGGCCCGTGCAGCGCAATCTCGCCCTTGGCTTGCACCCGCCGCACCACGGTCCCGGGGGCGTACTCGATCGGGGGTAGCTCTGCTGGGAAGGGGCGCGGACTGGGCAGATAGCGGCTGACCGGAGGCCGGTCGCCGAGCGCTTCGTGGGGCCGGTCGCAGTTGTAGACCGTGCGCCAGTCGGTAAAGTGGGCTTGACCGGTGGCCAGATCGGGGAAGGTCCGGTCGCGTAGGCTTCGGCCTGCAGCGTGCGATGAAAGCGCTCGGCCTTGCCCCGGGTTTGGGGATGGTAGGGCCGCCCATGGATGACCCGCTCCCCCCAGCGCAACAGCCAGACGGTCAGTGCGGTATGCAGCGGGGGCGTAGTGCCCGTACCCCAAGGGGGGCCATTGTCGGTCAAGATGGTGTGGGGTAACCTGTCGCGGGCGAAAATCTGGGTCAACTGTGTCTGCACCGTCGGCTGGCGCTCGTTGGCACCGGCCACCAGACCGAGACAGCAGCGCGAATGGTCGTCGAGGAGGGTCAACGGATGACAGCGCCCGCCGGTCATGGCGCCGCAGGATGGCGGTGATGGTACTGGCACTGGGCAGTGGGGTGACCCGTTGCTGCTGCAACAGGCGGCGGAGTTTGCGCCCGCCCCAGGCGGGATGCGCGTCCCGGAACTGCAGCACCTGCTGTGCAATGGCGGTGGCCGTCCGCTGGGGCGAGCGGTGCGGCCGGCGGGAACGCTCCTGCAAGCCAGCGGGACCATGAGCTTGGTAGCGGCGTAGCCAGCGGTAGCCCATGGTGGGACTGATGCCGAAGTGCCGCCAGAGAGCCCACCGGTTGGCCCCCTCCTGCGTCGCCAGGGCGACAAACTCCTGTCGCCAAGCCATGATTGAGACCTCCTGCCAGGGCATAGTGAACCTCCTCGCCCGACCTTACCGGGGGCAGGAGGTGTCCACTATGTCTCCGAACGGGTGTCCATCATGTGTCCGGTCTGTACACCCTTCAGTGAGGAGGTTGGGGGTAGGCCCGCCGCTCCACAGCAGCCAGGGCAATGCCTTTGCCTGCCTACTCACGCGCCGGTGCTTTGGACTGGGTTACGTAGCGTCCCGACGCCCTCGACGGTACCCTCGACGACATCGCCGTCGCGCAGGAATGTCTCGTCGGCACCGTCCGGTCCGAGCGCCACACCGGAGGCGATCAGGTCGCCGGGTTCGAGCGTGCAGTAGCGGGAGATGTAGGCGATCATCTGCGGCACGTTGAAGATCATCCGGCTGGTGTTCGACGAAATCCGCACCTCGCCGCTCACGACCGTTTGGAGGTCGAGGTTGCCAATATCGGGCAGGCCGTCCCGGTCTACGATCCAGGGTCCGACGGGGCAAAAGCCGTCTAGCCACTTACCGTTCAGCCAGTCGAAAAACTCATACCGCTCCTGCCCGGCTCGCTCCGGCGGGAAGCGTAGCTCGCGTGCCGAGACGTCGTTGATGACGGTGTAGCCGAAGATATGCTCCATGGCCCGCTCCACCGGGATGTCCTTGCCCGGCCGGCCGATCACCACACCCAGCTCGATCTCTTCGATCAGCTGCGAGACGACGCCGTGGTAGGGAATGGGATCGCCCGGCCCCAGCAGTGCGGTCCGCGGCTTGATGAACACCTTCGGAGTGTCAACGTCCAGGTCAACCGGGACCCGGGCATCGGTGGGATGGTAGTTGGCGGCCAGAGCCAGTATCTTGCCCGGCTGTCCGACCGGTGCCAGCAACTGCACATCGCTGCAATCGTGGTGGACAATGGCCGCCGCGGCCGCCTGTTCGAGGCCGCTGTGGTCCAGCAGGAGCAGTGGGCCGAGATCGCCCCCGGTCGCCGGAATCTCGGCGATCCGCTCGTCTTCCAGGATTCCTACGGCCGGGCCGCGCCCGCCCGATGCCAGATAGCGCACGATACGCATGGTGTACCCCCTCGCTCTTGGGCCGGTGTCCGGCCGCCTGTAATCCGCTACTGCGCGACGCGCCAGCGGTAGCCCCATGATACCGTCGGCGCCGTCCGTCGGCCAAGATGGTCGGCCGGGCTGCGCTGGCGGCTGGCGCTGGCGGTATCATGGCAGTGAGCGGCTCGCTGGCGTGTGCTACGTGTGCCGCCGCGGCGTCATCCGTAACGGACTATGCAATCCACTACGCGGCCGGCCTTGCTGCTGAAGGCCCGACCGACTGCGACGCAGCTTGCCGACCGTTTCCGCGACCCGGCGCCCGACGGGGTGGAGCTGTACCTCGACGTGCGCGACGTGAGCGGGGCGGACTGGCAGGAGCGGCTGGCACGTGCCTGGCAGCAGGCCGCCGTGCCCGCGGAAACGGTCATACTGATCGAAGGCCCGATCCAGTCGCTCGACGGGACGTATTTCGACCTCACGCGCGCTGCCGACGCCGACTACGAGCTGATTGACCGGCTGCTCGTCGCCGCGCGGATGCTGGGGGCACGGGCTATCAATATCCACTGCGTTGCCCCGTGCTCGGACCCGGAGCGCCTGGCGGAAGCGGTGCGGGAGGAGACGCTGGCAGCGGCGCTCCCGTTCACGCGCTGGTTCGCCGCGGCTTGTGCCAGGGAGCAGGTGTGGCCGCTCATCGAGAACATCCCGCCCGTAGGACGAATGCGGGAAGCGGCGTTCGTGTACACGCCTATCGGGGTGGAGCCGCGCGACCTGGCCTGGTTCACGGCCAACGTCGAGGGACTAGGCATCACGCTGGACACCTCCCACGCGCAGCTTTATATCAATGCGGCTTGCGGGCGTGTCGGCACCGAGGCGGACCGGCCGGCGCTGCGGTCGGTCGTCGCTACCTACGCGGCACGCCCGCATCCGGCCGATCTGGACGATTATGTCGCGCAGGTTGCAGGGGGCATCCGTAGCGCCCACGTCTCCAACGCCCGCGGGTTGCTGGGCGAGGGGTTACGGTATGGCGAGGGCGACGCCGCGCTCGACTCGGTCGTGCGCGGCTTGGCAGCGCATGCCGACTATCTGGTGACGGAGCCGCTGGAGCCGGACCCCAATTGCGCCGTGCAGATGCGCGAATGCTGGCAGCGGATGCGGGCCGCGCTGTCCGCCGGCCATGGGGATGGGGCATGAGCAGCCAACCGCCGGAGATTGACTGGGATGCCGTCGCGGGGCGGCCGGCGCCGCGCCTGGAGATGCAGCGGCTGACGGAGCGGTTTGCCGGGCACCGCGTCCTGGTGACCGGCGCCGCCGGGTCGCTCGGCGAGCCGCTGGCGCATATCCTCTCCACACTCCCGCTGGCCGAGCTAACCCTCGTAGATGTCCACGAGCCGTCGCTGTTCGGCCTGCGGCAGGCACTCGGCGAGCAGGCAACCGACCGGCCAACCGGCGCTGCGAGCGTCCGGTACGTCTTGGCGGACATTCGCCGGGCAGCGCGGGTCGAGTCCTTGCTGGAAGACCTGCGCCCGCAGGTGATCTTCCACCTCGCCGCCTGCAAGCACGTGCCGTGGGCGGAGGACGACCCGGTGGAGTTCGTGGCCACGAATGTCCTCGGCACGTTCCACCTAGCCCGCGCCGCCATCCGGCAGCAGGTCGAACGGATCGTGTACCCCTCTACGGACAAGGCGATTGCGCCGCCGAGCCTCTACGGAGTGACCAAGCGCATTGCCGAGGGAATGCTGCGTGCCGCGGCGTCGGCGGGAAGGCCGCGCGTCACCATCTGCCGGTTTGTCAACGTCCTGGGTAGTCGGGGCGCTGCATCGGAGACGTTTGTCCGGCTCATCGGCGAGGGCCGGCCGCTGCCGATTACCGACGCGCGGATGCGGCGGTACTGGATATCCCCCCGGCACGCGCTGGCTCTGCTCTTGCACGCGGCGCTGCTCGCCGGCCCGTCACTAACCGTGGTGCCCGACATTGCCGACGAGCTGACGCCCATGGACATCGCCACGCGCCTCTGGCGGCAGCTACGTCCTGGCGAGGCCGGCCCGCCGTTCGTCGACTCCGGGGCGCGGCCGGGCGAGCGGCTCTCCGAACCGTTATTGCAAGCGGAGGAGCAGCTGGCGCCGCCGGAGGTGCCCGGGCTGCGGCAAGCGGACCAACCGCCGGCGGCCGGCAAGATCGTGCCCTTTGCGGTGTGGGAGCGGCGGTGTGCTAGGCTGTCGAGCCAACTGGACCAACTGCCGGTGGAAGAGCTACGCGCCGCGGTGTTTGGCTGGCTCGATGAAGATACGCACGGAGCGGGCAGCGAACGGGCGTAAGGGCGCGACGGGAAGGCTGCGCCCGTGACCGTCGAGGCGCTGCTGCCGCTCGCCATCGTATTCGCCACCTCGCTGGTGCTGGGGTTGGCGCTCACGCCGCTCGCTGCCCGGCTGGGCGCCCGCTGGAGTCTCGTGGACCGGCCCCGGTCCGGCGAGGTCCAGCGCACGGCGCTACCCCGCTCCGGCGGCTACGCGCTGACGGTGGCCTATCTCGCCGGGATCGGCGTGAGCTTTCTGTTCGTCGAGCGTTTTCCCGACGAGCAGCGCCGGGTGATCGGCTTGCTCCTGGGTAGCCTCGCCGTGCTGCCGATAGCGTTCATAGACGACCGCAAACGCCTCTCGGCGGCGCCGCAGTTGGTGGCGCAGATCGGTCTCGCCCTCATCGCCGTGCTCTTCGGCAGCACCATTGCCACCGTATCGAACCCGCTTGGCCCGGAGCCGTTCGGCAGCCAGATCGTGCTGCCGATGGTGCTTGTGCTGCCCGTCACCGTCTTGTGGCTGGTGGCCATCCTCAACACGGTCAACTGGCTGGATACGATGGACGGTCTTGCTGCGGGCGTCGGCGCCATCGCGGCCGCCGTATTCGTGGCCCTCAGTGTGTTGCTCGGACAATTCAGCATTGCGGTACTGCCGGCAGCGCTCCTCGGCGCCTGTCTGGGCTTCATTCCGTACAACTTCAACCCGGCGCGCATCATCCTGGGCACGTCCGGCTCGATGATGATCGGCTACGGGCTGGGGGTCATCGCCATTATCGGCGGCGCAAAGATCGCTGCGACGATTCTGGTCCTGGGTATTCCCATAGTTGACGTGGGGCTGGTCATCTGGCAACGCAGTCGCGCCGGCCGCTCGCCATGGCGCGGGGGAGATAGCGCGCATCTGCCGCATCGGCTCCACCACCGCGGCCTATCGCAGCGGCGGATCGCCTTGCTGCTCTATGGCCTGTGTGCGCTCTTCGGCTCCTTCAGCTTGTGGCTGGTGCGAGTCGAGAAGCTGTTCGCCTTTGTGGGCCTACTGCTCACGCTGGTGGTGCTGGTGGCGTTCGTCCGGCTGCGGAATCCCGGTGGCGTTGCCGGGCCATAGCAGCCGCCAGCACGAGCCGGCCGAACGCGATGAGCGCCACCTGGCGGCGCCAGCGCCAAGGCTGCCGGACCAGCCGGAACAGCCATTCCAGGCCAGCGTTCCGCACCGGCGGCGGCGCGCGGCGCACCCGCCCGGCCATGTAATCGAGCACGCCGCCGACACCCATAGCCACCCCCACGTCGAGCGCGGGCAGATTGCGCTGCATCCACAGCTCCTGCCGCGGCGCTCCATAGGCGACGAGCAGGAGGTCCACGCGCCCGGCAGCGGACACGGCCGCCCGTGTGTCGGCGTCTCCCGCTGGGGCCGCGTTGCCACCGAACGTCCCGACGATGGACACGCCGGGGTAGCCCGACCGCAGGCGCGCCGCGGCTGCCGGCGCAACCCCAGGACCGGCACCCAGCAGAAACACCCGCCAGCCCTCCCGGCGGGCATGGTCAATGAGCCGGTAGGCGAGGTCGGTGCCGCGTACCTGCTGGCGCAGGCGGAGACCGAGCAGCCGGGCCGCCAGCAGTAGCCCGCCGCCGTCGGGGATCGCAAGAGCCGAATGCCAGAGCGCCTCCCGAAACGCGACGTGGCGCTGGGCGACGACCACAAACTCCGGGTTCGGCGTGACAACGGCCGCCGGCTTGCCAGCCGCCATGAGCGTGCTGACGTAGGCGGCCGCCTCGGCATACGTTACGTCGTCAACCGGTGTTCCGAGCAGGTTGAGGCGTTTCATGGCTCGAGCGGCACAAACGGTGCGACCGACTGTGCGGACGTACCGTTTAGGAATACATCGTGCCGAGTATAATCGTGTGCATCGTTGGCGTGCTGGCGCCTCCGTACCGCTCTCGGCCGGAAGACCGTTAACAGGTTGGTACCCTTGCTACCCGCATTGGTCTACGTCGGTCAGCCCCGAGCTATTGGGTGAGGGAGTCGAGTGCCTAGAGAGCGCAGTCGCGAGCACGACGCCGGGGAAACCGTGCCCGCCTACCCGAATCTGCGCCGCCGGCAGAACGGCGGCACCAAGGGGCTTTGGCAGCGGTACACCTCCGTGTTGATCTTGGCGCTGCTTATCGGCATCCCTCTCGGTACCGTAGTCGGCACCTTACTGGTATTGAACCGGCAGCCCCTTACGCCGCCGGCCACGCGGCTGGCGAGCGCGGCGGTGGTCGTGCCGGAGACGGGCACGACGCAGCCAGCGGTGCCGCTCTTGCCCCAGTGGACCGATAAGAACCGGGTCAACATCCTGGTCCTGGGAACGGATCAGCGCCCCGGGGAAGACTTCGCGCCGCGGACCGACAGCATCATTGTGGTCAGCGTTGATCCGGTGGCCAAAACCGCCGGTATGCTTTCCCTGCCGCGGGACTTGTGGGTCCAGATTCCGGGCGCGGGTGAAAACCGGATTAATGTCGCCTACACGATTGGCGGGACCGACCTCGCACGCCACACCGTCGCGCATTTCCTCGGCGTACCCATCCACTACCACGTAGTGGTGGGACTAGCCGGCTTCCGGGAGATCGTTGACCTGATCGGCGGTATCGTCATTGACGTGGAGCGTCCGCTCAAAGACGACCGGTTCCCCGACAACCAGTACGGAACCCAGCGCATCTTTTTGCACCCGGGCTTGCAGCGGATGGACGGGAGGACGGCCCTGTGGTACGCACGGACGCGCCACGCCGACAACGACTACCATCGCGTCCGGCGCCAGCAGCAGGTCGTCTTCGCGCTCAAGCAAGCCGGTCTCCAGCCGCACCTCCTCCGCCGGGCGCCGGAGCTACTCTCCATTCTCGGCAAGCATATCCAGACGGACTTGGGACTGTCGCAAACACTGGCTTTGGCGCTGTTGGCGAAAGACATCGAGCTGTCCAAGACGATGCATCGGGTCATTGACGAGACGATGACGACATCGAGCACTGTCAACGGCGGTACGCAGGTGGAGATACCCGACCAGGCCACGGTGCGGGCGGTGGTGAGCGAGGTCTTTGGCGACGGACGCCTCATCAGGGAGCAGGCCCGCATAGAGATACAGAACGCGACGCAAACCAACGGCCTGGCGGGCCGCACGTCGGCCTGGCTGCAAGCGCAAGGGATAACTGTCGCCGGCGTAGCCAATGCCCCGGCTGCCAGAGCCTTCACCGAGTTGGTTGACTACTCCGGCAAGGAATATACGCGCCGTATTATCGCCGAGCGTCTGGGTATCGGCCCGGAGCGCATCCGCATTGAGACTGGCACCTCGACGGAGGTGGATATCCGGGTGATTCTCGGCAGTGATTTCACACTGCCGGGGTCGTAGTGGCGAGTTTGGCGAGGTGGCGATCCCGGGCCACACGGATATCGCCAGGTGTAGTGTGGCCCAGGCTCGTCAGGTGTCTTCCTAACGCTCGGCAAGCTGCGTGAGCAGCCCCATGCTGATCGCCGGGTCTACGTTGATGATGCGCCAACCGGCGGGGCTATCTTCCGCCCCGTTGGTCGTGACGGTGAAACCGCGACCCGGCAACTCACCGGCTACCTCGGTAAGCTCTGCATCCGTCCCGTAGGCCACGTGGTGCAGCCCGCCGCCGGTGCGCTGCAGGAACTCCCAAAACGGCCCTTCCTCGCGCGTGGGCCTGATAAGCTCCAGGCCGCTGGAGCCATCGCCTAGGCGATAGACCACTAGCTCGATGCCCATCGTCTCCGTGGCGTCAACGTGCGCGGTCGGCTCCAGCCCCAGGCGCTCGCGATAGAATGCGACGTGTGGCTCCAGCTCGCCAAAGACATAGCCCACGTGATGAATACCGGTGAGCATTCCGTACCTCCCTCTTCCCGCTTCCTGCTTGCAGTGCGCTGATTGATATTGTAGGCCATTCCGCATTCAGACGCTGGCCCATCAGGTGCGCTCGTGACCGACCACCAGCCCCACTACCCGGAGCGCGCCGGCAGCACGACACGCGGTTGCGCTGGCACAGAGGGTGGCACCCGTTGTCTTCACGTCGTCAACGAGCAGCACCGTCCGTCCCTGGAGTAGGGCGCTGTCCGGCCCGGGGCCGAACGCATCCTGCACGTTCAGCCAGCGGGCACGGGCCGACAGCCCCACTTGTGGCGGCGTATCGCGGACGCGGAAGAGCGCCTGGTCCGCACACGGGAGGCCGACCTGCGTAGCTAGCGCCCGTGCGAGGAGGGTGGCGGGCGTCGAGCCGCGCTGGCGGGTGCGGGCCGGGTGCTGGGGCACGGGCACAACCACGTCTGCGGTGCCGTGGCCGGCGGCCCATGTATCGGCGAGGAGCCGGGCCAGCGGCCGGGCCAGGTCGGTCCGCCCGCGGTACTTGAACCGCTGGATGACGGTGCGTAGCAGACCGGAATAGGCTCCGGCGCTCCACAGAGCCGCCAGCACCGGGCGCCGGCTGGGAAGCGGGGCGGAGTCGTAGCGCGGCCGGATGGTGGCCCGACACGCCGCGCAGAAGGTGTCGGAGACGACACCGCAGCCGGGGCAGCGTGGCGGGAAGAAGAGATCGAGCAGTCCGCTCAGTCCCGCTGACAGCGAGTGCAGTGCCCGTGTGCCTCGGCGTCCGGACGCTCGTGGCCCGCGTCGGTGGGGCCGGACGGCCCGAACATGGGCGGATTCGACAGGGCGCGGATTATCAATGCGACTTGCTGTCATATTGATATTATACACATTATGTTCATAGTTTGTCGATGATTTGAGTCGCTTCCCGAACCCCGCCCCGCTCAACACACTGGACTGATGGGCGACGGCCGGCCACCCGGCCGCCGCATAGGAGAGACCCTTCGGTAGGATTCGAGGGCTACCCCCAGCATGTACTTCCGGCGGTTTTACGCAGCTTCGCGATTTCCGAGGTCGGACCCGGTGATAAGTCGGCACAGGCTAGGTTCTGCGAGCCGCACCGTCAACCAGCGAGCCCATGATGACTTCACAGTGTCCCAGGTCCGATTCAGCCATATGGGCACTTGTGGCTTCCGATTCTGTCCTCTGAGTTGGACATAGTCCCTATGTCTGCTGGCACTTCTATGCCGTCGTCATTGAGCAACTTCAGAATCTCAGATTGTCGTTCTACAATTTCCTGCCGCGAAAACGTATGAGCCAGCCTAAACAATTCCGCCAATGCTCGGCTGCTTGTGGTCGGTAGCTCGCGGCGGCAGTTCTTCAAGAGAATGCTAGAGAACGGATGATATAAATCGAAAAAGGTCTGAGGAGGGCCAGTCGGCGTAGTCCACGTCCACGCCATCCTCCATTCGCCAGTGAAAGCGCCTAGGTCAAGAAATCGTCTCTCGTTGCGATCAATACGAACCTTCTTAACCGCAACGCCGACTTCTCTTAAGCGACTGCTCAGTGGTTGAAGGTCTGCTCGTTCTAGCAGGACCATTTCCCAGCATTCACTAATCGGGTCGAAAGACTTTCTAGGCAGGATCAATATGCAGGAATTCTTTTCGATTCCATGCTGAATGTGCTTCAGATAGTGATGATGTCGGGAATCAACATAGAAAATCACCCCATCCCATTTTTCAAGCTCAGTAAGCGATCTATCTCTAAATCCCTCACTCGTAAACGTACAGAACCTTGCGTGTTTTCTTGCAGCTGCGCTCAAGGATCGAGGTAGCCGTTTCAGCCGAGCGGGATAATAGGATATGTGATGTTGCCACCATGCAGAAGGCGTTAAGTCTCCACTTTCCTCGCACATATCTTCTATAATGTCGCTGTACAGCTCCGCGACTTCTTGCCAGACCCTAGTTTTTTCTCCTGCAGATCGTGTGCGATCAGCAGTTAGATTGATACGGTGCTCATCACTCAGATTGAGTTCGCACCAACAGTGTGATGCGAATTCCGAGAACTCTTCGTGAAAACTACCCACCGGAAATCCTTCCTGACATACAAGACTTCCGCCTACTAACATTCGTTGATAGTCACCCATGCCATACACGTCGTGTGGCATTAAACTGGGAAGAGGTGTTATGCCGAGATGTATCCCAGGTCTCCGCAGATCTATAAGGAACTTACTGATACGCTCGCAGCTCAAGTCTTGTGGGTAATAGCGAGCTAGTCCAGGATGAATAACCAACTTTTTCAAGTCGTCTACAGTTGGCGATAACCCCTGATCAACTACAACCTCAGATTTCCCGTTGTGTGCAGTTACTTTTATGACGAATTCAAGGTGCCTAGCAAAGTGGCGCACACGCTCGAGGACATCGTGCTGCCCCACTTCATCGGCCTTGAGGTGTAGGCGAACTGTCGTCCCCGGCATCCTGCGTGTGCCTGGGGTCGGGACGAATGGCTCCGTCAGGCTGGCGATTTCAAGGTGTACCGGATCGGAGTCGTCCTTCTTCGTCTCGACCTCGATTCGGTCGGCGAGCATGAAGCAGGATAGGATACCAATCCCGAATTCGCTGATTGGTTGGAAGCTCCCCTTGAAATCGGCTGACTGATAGTAGCTGAATCCCACCTTTGAGAAATACTCGCGGACAATGTATTCGTCCATGCCCATGCCGTTATCGCGCACCTCCAACACTCGGCCATCGTTGCTCTCGATGACTTCAATCTTCGGCTTCCAAGAAGCCGGTCGCAGTTCACACGCCTCGCGACAGGTGTCTATCGCGTTTTGTAGTAACTCCCGGATACACGCCGTCTTGTCACCGTAGAGGCGTTCGCCCATGATCAGCTTTGTGATCTGCTCGTCTTGCAATTCAAACTGGATTTCGATGGGTAGGTACCCGATGTGCTCGACGTTTAGCTTCACGTCGTGGTAGGGCAGTGGTTCAGCGAACCGGACCCCATCGCCAGTTTCATAGGGGCGGCGCAACATACCACGTAGGGTCGTGAGCTTGGCCTTGATATCGCGCTCTAACCTGTTCAACCGTAGATAGACTCCGTGGTCATGACAACGGCCCCCGATAACGATCACACCTTGCTCGACTGCGACGCCGCTGATGGCGAGATGCTTTGCCCACTCGCTCATACTAGTCTCGTCGTAGAGCGTGACAACCTCGTACTCAGCCCAGGGTGTCCGGTGGGCCGTTGTGTCTAACTCGTCGGCCAGGCGCAGGTAGGCCGCGAGCAGGTCGCGGCGAACGAGTTGATTCTGGCCAAACGGAATTTCCCCGAATTGTGTCCGGTCACTCAAATCCACCTGGCGATGTCCCAGTGCAATACGCCCCACGATTGCCCCTTCGGCCGGTGTATCGGAAGCCCTAAGGCCCAGGTCCCTCCAGCGATCTGTGATGTATCTCTCCGAACGCTCGTGATGGTGGTCACGGATGAAGTCCTGCTTGGCTCGCCTCGGCACGTCGGCGTTGGCCGGATGCTCCTTCTCCTTAAACTCGGCAAGGAACTGTTCCCATTCTGAGCCTGAGGGCGGCGCTGGGCACTGCTCAACCATGCCGATGTCGTGGAGGTAAGCAGCAGCGAGGAGGAAGTATAGTTCCCACTCGTTGAGTTTTTCCTTAGCTTCGTCGGGCATGAGCCAATCGAGGATGGCGATAACACCTTCCGAATGGCGGAGTGCATGATCGGTGAAATGCGGAAACAGTTCACGGAAGTGATCGAGCCTATTCTGCGCCTCTCTTCGCACATCGCGTTCTAGTCTGTCAGCTAGCTCCTTGCCATGCGGCTTGGCTCGCAGGGCCTCAATAACCTTCATAGTCGCTACCTCACCGTTACCGCGCGGGACGTCACCACAGGGGTTCCCACCTACTATAGCATTCCTACCACGGGCAGCGTCTGTATAGGCTCTTAGGAGCGAATGTAATGACGCCATGCATACGGAACGGAGTCTGCTATGGCGACCGCTGGGTCCAAATCTGGCGCGGACTGATACGAACCGCGGGCGTCCTCACGTGCGGGCCATGCAATATACTGTCCGTATGCTGGCCGGCTTGCTTGGGTAGGGAGGTGGGCACGATGAGCCGGGAACAGGACAGCGTTTTCCAGCGACTACAGGGTTTCCAGCGGGATATTGACTACTATGAGGCCCACCGTGCAGAACTGCTCGACCGGTACCCGGAGCAGTGGGTGGCGATCTTCAATGAGCAAGTCGCTGGAACCGATCATGACGCTGAACGCCTCCTGAGGCGGCTTGAGGAGCAAGGCACACCGCTCGAAAGAGCCCTCATCAAGCGGCTGACGACCAAAGAAGAACTGTTTATTCTATGATTCACGGCTACTATTCCGCAGCCGGAGGAAGACGCCGCCCGTATGTGAAGGCGTCCTTACGGTTTCCGTCTATGCGAGGTCAGGGGCTTGAGGTAGAACTTCTGGTGGATACGGGCGCTGACCGTACCATCCTTGCTCCGTTGGATGCCCTGAGGCTGTCGAGGCGGTTTCGTGTTGACCTCACGACGCTGCTTCCTGGCACTCGCAGCACAGGCATAGGCGGCACTACACCTACCCGCATCGTCGAAGCCGTCCTGAACCTGGAAACCGTTGCGTTGCCGCTCACGCTGACTATTCTCGAGCCGACTGCGCCTCTCGCACCCATTCCCTCGCTCTTGGGCCGGGACATCCTCGCCCACTTCGCACTCTTCCTCGAAGAGCGCACTACCCGGGTGCTCCTGCTGGAGCCGGCCGAGGCCGATGCGCTTGATCTCCCCTAGCCTTGCATAGGGATACGCGGAGGGGTACTACCGCGCTGGCGTGTCGGCGTTGGCGCCGATTTGGCTGCGGAGCCACGCCTCGATGAAGGCATCGAGGTCGCCGTCGAGGACGGCCTGCGTGTTGCTGGTCTCCACGCTTGTCCGCAGGTCCTTGACCATGGTGTAGGGGTGCAGCACGTAGCTGCGGATTTGGTTGCCCCATCCGGCCGACACCGGCTCGCCGCGCAGCTTCGCCTGGGCGGCTTCCTGCTCTTGCAGCTTGCGCTCCAACAGCTTGGCGCGTAGCAGGCGCATGGCAACGTCGCGGTTCTGGAACTGCGACCGCTCATTCTGGCACGTGACGACAATGCCGGTCGGCTTGTGCCGCATTCGCACCGCCGAGGAAGTCTTGTTGACGTGCTGGCCGCCGGCTCCGCTCGACCGGAAAGTGTCTACTTCAATGTCGTCCGCGTTAATGACCACGGTGCGGTCGTCCGGTAGTTCGGGGACGACCTCGACCAGCGCAAACGAGGTGTGCCGGCGACGCGAGGTGTCGAAGGGGGAGATACGCACGAGACGGTGGACGCCGCGCTCGGCCTTCAGATGGCCGTAAGCGTGGCGGCCGGCACAGGCCAACGTGACGCTCTTGATACCGGCCTCTTCACCGTCGGAGCGGTCGAGCACGTCGGTACGGTAGCGTCGCTGCTCGGCCCAGCGCAAGTACATCCGCAGGAGTATCTCCGCCCAGTCCTGGGACTCGGTGCCGCCGGCGCCGGCATGAACGGAGACGATAGCTGTGCGGTCGTCGTAGGGGCCACTGAGCGCGAGCCGGGATTCGAGGGCGTCCAACTGCTCGTGCAACCGCCCCACGTCCGCCGCGATCTCAGCGACGACTTGTTGATCCTCCTCCGCTGCGGCCAACTCGTACAACTCGGCCAGCTCGGACTGCTCGCCGTCCAGCCGCTCCCACGTCTCCAGTTCGTCGCGCAGGCCGGAGAGCCGGCGCATGATCTCTTGGGCCGCTCCGACATCGGACCAGAAGTCGGGTGCGGTGGCCTGCTTTTCTAGGCGCACTCGCTCGGTTCGCTTGCTGGCGAGGTCAAAGACGCACCGCGAAGTGCTGTAGCCGCTCTTCGAGCATACGGATCCGGGCGCCTACGTCGGTCATGCTCGCTGTCATCGCTCCTGCCTCCGAACGTGTGTGGTTGGCTTTGCTGTCCTGAGTGTGGCGAGGGGGTGGGCGCAACGGTGCTCCGAGAACCCGGGTCAGGGTACTCGCTCATGGGGGAAGGTCAGCGGCCGTGGCAACGCTTGTATTTCTTGCCGCTGCCGCAGGGGCACGGAGCGTTGCGACCGATCTTCTTGCGCCGGCCGCTCCGCACGGCCGCCGGCGCCTGGGTAGCGGCCTGCTCGACCGGGTTGTTGGTAAACATCTGCCGCGGCCGGCGATTGGCTTCGTCGAGCGCCGCCGCCCCATTGGTCCCGCTCGTTGGGAGTGGTAGGTGAAAGAGCGTCCGCACGATGTTGTGCTGCACGTTTTCCATGAGCGACTGGAACAGGCGATACGCTTCGGACTTGTACTCGGTCAGCGGATCGCGTTGGCCATAGGCCCGCAGCCCGATGCCCTGCTTCATGTCCTCGATGGCCGTGAGGTGCTCCACCCACAAACCGTCAACGACTTGGAGCGCCACTTGCCGCTGGACTTGTGACATGAGCGTGGTGCCGACTACCTGCTCGCGGGCCGTGGCGAGGTCCAACGCCAATGCATGTAGTGTTTCCTTGATCTCCTCGCTATCCTTGAGGGCTTCCAGTGTCAGGTCGCGCATGACTGTGCTGAGATCATTGCCGTCGGCGGTCATCAGGCCATCCAGCGTAGCAGGGAGTAGGCTGGCGTCGGAGCCGGCGGGTACTTCAGTGGTCGGGAGGGCCAACAGGGTGCTGAAGGCGCTCCACAACCCCTCGCGATCCCATTCTTCCTGCCGATCCGAGGCGCAGTAGGCCGCGACCAGCTTGTCCAGCTCGTTGCCGATCAGGTCGCCGATGACCTCGCTGATGGATTCTGCTGCGAGTAGCCGGCGGCGCTGGCCGTAGATCACCTCGCGCTGCCGGTTCATTACGTCGTCGTACTCGACGGTGTACTTACGAATATCGAAGTTGTAGCCTTCGACTTTGGTCTGCGCCGTCTCGATGGATTTCGTCACCAAGCCGTGCTCGATGGGCTGATCGTCTTCGAGGCCAAGGCGATCAATGATTCCGGCGATCCGCTCGGAGCCGACAAAGCGACGCATGAGGTCATCGTCGAGGGAGAGGTAGAACCGCGACGAGCCGGGGTCGCCCTGCCGGCCGGCGCGACCGCGGAGCTGGTTGTCAATGCGCCGCGCCTCGTGGCGCTCGGTGCCGATGATGTGGAGGCCGCCGGCGCCACGGACCGCCTCGGTCGCCGCCGCGTCGGGTGGACTGCCGCCGAGGATGATGTCGGTCCCGCGGCCGGCCATGTTCGTGGCGATGGTGACGGCATCCTTGCTACCCGCTTGCGCGACGACCAACGCTTCACCCTCGTGCTGCTTGGCATTCAGGACCTGGTGGCTAATGCCGCGCCGGTTGAGCATGAGGGCGAGCTGCTCCGACTTCTCCACCGAGGTTGTGCCGACGAGCACCGGCCGCCCGAGGTCCTGCATCAGCTCGATCTCGCGGATGATGGCCTCGTACTTGGCCTGCTCGTGTTTGTAGACCTGATCGGCGAAGTCCTGGCGGACCATCGGCCGGTGAGTCGGGATTTGGGTCACATCGAGGTTGTAGATTTTGCGGAACTCTTCGGCCTCGGTCGCGGCAGTACCGGTCATGCCGGCGAGCTTCTCATAAAGCCGGAAGTAGTTCTGAAACGTAATCGTGGCCATCGTCAGGTTTTCGCGCTGAATGCGGACACCTTCCTTGGCTTCGATGGCCTGGTGCAGCCCCTCCGAATAGCGGCGGCCATGCATCAGCCGGCCGGTGAACTCGTCCACGATCACGACGTCGGCGTTGGCGTCTCGGCGGTTACCGTCGAGCACGCGGCCGTCGCGGCACAGCACGTACTCGCTGTCGCGCTGGAACAGCACTTTGGCCTTCAGCGCCTGTTCCAGGTAGTGGACCAGGTGGTAGTTGCCCTCGCCGTAGATATTGTCCACCCCGACCTGCCGCTCGACGCGATCAATGCCCTCGTCCGTGAGTGAAACCGCCTTCAGCTTGAGATCAACGGTGAAATCACGATCTTCGGCCAGCGTATTCACGATACGGGCGAACTTGTAGTAAGTGTCGGGCGGCTCTTCGGCCGGACCGGAGATGATGAGCGGCGTGCGGGCCTCGTCAATGAGGATATTGTCCACCTCGTCCACGATGGCGTAGTGCAGTGGGCGCTGGACCATTTGCGACAGCGACAAGACCATGTTGTCGCGCAGATAATCGAAGCCGAACTCGTGGTTGGTCCCGTAGGTCACGTCGGCGGCGTAGGCTTCCTGGCGCGACACCTGACGCCAGTGGTCGAGGCGCGGATCGCCGTGCTGCTGCGGGTCCTGGTAGTCCGGGTCGTAGCGGCCGCCGAACTCGTGGGCAATGACTCCGACCGAGACACCCAGCGCATGATAGATCGGCCCCATCCAGCCGCCACCGATACGCGAGAGGTAATCGTTCGGCGTGACCAAGTGACAGCCTCGGCCGGTGAGCGCATTGAGGTAGAGGGGCAAGGTGGCGACCAGGGTTTTCCCTTCACCGGTCCGCATCTCGGCGATCTTGCCGCTGTGGAGGACCATGCCGGCCATGAGTTGCACGTCGTACATGCGTTGACCGAGGGTGCGCTTGCCGGCCTCGCGCACGACGGCAAAGGCCTCCACGAGCAGGTCGTCGAGCGTCTCACCGGCTGCCAAACGGTCGCGGAACTCGTCCGTCTTGTCGCGCATGGCGGCGGCGGACAAGGCTTCCATGTCCGGTTCCAGGGCGTTGATCTCCGCAGCGGTTACCCGCAGGCGCCTGAGCTGTCGGTCGGTCCCAGCAACCCAGCGCGATACGCCCTGCCAGAATCGGCCGGCGCCGTTGACGGCTTTGGCGGTGGTGGGGGAAAACAGACTGACCATGATCGCCTACTCGCTATTGAGTGTGCGTCAGCACGGGGAGGGCGAGAGTGGGGCCAAAACACTACCCAACTACGAGTCTACGGCCGGGCGGCGGGCAGTGTCAATAAGCACCCGCGCCAGGGTGCTGGGAGGGCGTGCTACAATCGCCGCCAGGTGACCTGTTGATTCCGCCTACTGTCTCCGGTGGAGAGTCGTTGTGGCAACCAAGAGTCGTACCAGCACAAGGGAGACGCCGGCGCGTCGGCAATATCTCTCGATCAAGGAGCAGCACCCGGAGGCACTACTCCTCTTCCAAATGGGCGATTTCTTCGAGACTTTCGATGAAGACGCCCGGGTGCTGGCCCGCGCGGTCCACGTCACGCTGACTTCCCGCGAGTTCGGTCGTTCCGGGCGCGTGCCGATGGCCGGCGTGCCGATCCACGCGCTCAAGCATTATGTGCGCCGGCTGCTGGCCCGCGGGCACCGGGTTGCCATCTGTGAGCAGGTCTCGGAAGCCGGGCACGGCCTGGTGGACCGCCAGGTGACAAAGGTGCTCTCGCCGGGGACGGTTGCCGAGCCGGAGTTGCTGGCGGCAGCGCGGCCCAACTACCTGGCAGCGGTCATGGCAGCGCCCCAGCGGCGCCCAGGGTGGGGCATCGCGGCCGTGGAGGTCAGCACCGGCGCGCTGCGCCTCGGCGAATGGCATGGGGTCGGCAGCGAGGAGGCCGCCGCGGCGGCCCTGGCCAGACTGGCCCCGGCAGAGTGCTTGCTCCCGCCACGCACCGACTTGCCCGGCCGACACGGTCCATCCGGGCGTGCCACTGCGCCGGGCGTGCAGCCCTCGCTCACCGTTGTGGACACCGCGGCGTTCGACGCGAGTACCGGCCGGGCCGAGCTATGCGAGCTGCTGGACCTCCGGTCTCTCGCCGCGTTCGACTGCGACCGGCTGACGCTGGCGCTAGCCGCTACCGGCAGCCTCTTGAGCTACCTGCGAACGACCAATGCCGCCCTCATATCCGCGGTGCAAGCGCCGGTGCGTCTCGACCGACCGGGGCATGTGCCGCTGGACGGGACCACGCTGCGCCACCTCGACGTGCTGCCGGCGTCGCGGCGGCGCAGTGTGGCCGACGGGCATGGGGTCCGCTCCTTGCTGGAGGTGCTGGACGGCACCGTCACGCCGATGGGATCGCGTTTGCTGCGCGAACGGCTGCTCACGCCGCTCGATGACCCCGCCGCCCTCAACCGGCGCCTCGACGCGGTAGCGCGGCTCGACGCGGCGCCGGCGCTGCGGAGCACACTGCGGCTGATCCTGGAGCGTATCGGCGATCTGGAGCGCCTGATCGTCCGCGTGCAGCATGGCACGGCCTTGCCGCGTGAGCTCCAGAGCCTACGGGCCGGTCTGCTGGCGGCGGCCGAGGTACAAGCCGCTCTGGCGCAACCGGACGCGCCAACCGACGCCCAGGAGCCGGGCGAGGTCAGCCTGCCCCCTCCCAGCGCCGACGAGGCCGATGAGCTGGTGGACGTATGTGCCCGCCTCGATCCGTGCAGTGCGGTCACCACGCTTATCAGTAAGGCGCTACTCGATGCGCCCGGCGTCCCCGGCGAGGACAGCGGTGCCGCCGACGGACTCCCGCGGGTGTTTCGCCCGGCCTATAGCGCCGACCTTGATGCGGTAGTCGCCTCCATCGAGGCGGCGCGGACCTGGATTGCCGAGCTACAGGCGGTCGAGCGCGAGCGCACCGGCATCCGCTCGCTCAAAGTCGGATACAACCGCGTCTTCGGCTATTACGTCGAGCTGACCCGCGCGGCGCAGCGCACGCACGGCGTGCCCAGCGACTACGAACGGCGCCAAACGCTGACGAACACCGAGCGGTTCGTCACGCCGGCGCTCAAGGAGCGGGAGGCGGAGCTGGCGGCCGCGTCCGGGCGCATCGCGACGCTGGAGCGCCAGCTCTTCGATGATCTCCGGCGGCAGGTTGCCGGCTACGCCGCGACGCTGCGCCGGACGGCGCGGGCGCTTGCCGTGCTCGACGTGGCGCAGGCGCTGGCCCACGTGGCCGCTGCGCGCGGCTACTGCCGGCCGGACTTGGTAGCCGACAAGACGCTCGACATCGAAGCGGGGCGGCACCCCATCGTCGAGGCGGCGTTGCCGCCCGGCGACTTTGTGCCCAACGATTGCACGCTGGCTGCGGAGGACCGGCAGATCATCCTCCTGACCGGCCCCAACATGGCCGGCAAGTCCACGTACCTCCGGCAGGTGGGCCTGATCGTGCTACTGGCGCAGATCGGGAGCTTTGTCCCGGCGACCAAGGCCCGGATCGGGCTGGTGGATCGCATCTTCACTCGCGTCGGTGCGCACGACGATCTCGCTGGCGGCGCCAGCACCTTCCTGGTCGAGATGACCGAGACGGCGCGCATCCTGCACCGCGCGACGGACCGCAGCCTGGTCATCGTGGACGAGATCGGGCGCGGCACCGGGTCGTATGACGGGCTGGCGCTGGCGCGGGCCGTGGTGGAGCAGTTGCACGAGGGCACACACTCGCGGACGCTTTTTGCCACTCACTTACGCGAGCTGACCGCGCTCGAACGGATGCTGCCGCGGGTGGTCAATCAGCGCTTTGACGTTGTCGAGGAAGCGGGCCGGCTGATCTTCCCGCACCGTGTCTTGCTCGGTGCCGCCGGTCGGAGCTACGGCATCGAGGTGGCGCGTCTCGCCGGGCTGCCCCTGGAAACGATTGCGCGTGCCACCCAACTGCTGGCCGAGTTGGAAGCGGTGTCCCTGCGTCCCACGAACGGGGCCACGACGGGGGGCGGCCATACTGTCGCGCCGCGCCTGTGGCAGCTACCGTTGCACGGTCAGGAGGACGGCTCCGACGCCTTGACCGGCCTGGTAGACGAGTTGCTGGCGGTGGACGTAGGCGCGCTCACGCCGCTGGCGGCGCTCAACGTGCTCGCGGCCTGGCAAGAGCGCGCCCGGCGGTTGGCAGGGGCAGCGGTGGCGCCAGCGGCTGACTTGACATAGTGGCATGGTGGACGCTGCGCCGGCACGGATACAGACACTACCTCCGGCCGTCGCCGCGCGGATTGCCGCCGGTGAAGTGATCGAGCGCCCGTTGTCCGTCGTGCGCGAGCTGCTGGACAATGCGCTCGACGCCGGTGCGCGACGCATCGCTGTCGAGGTGGAGGGTGGCGGACGCGCGCGCATCACGGTCGCCGACGACGGGTGCGGGATCGCCGGCCGCGACTTGCGGCTAGCCGTCGAGCGGTACAGCACGTCCAAGATTGGCGCCGCCGATGATCTGCTGGCAGTGCGGACGTTGGGCTTCCGAGGTGAGGCGCTGGCGAGCGTGGCGGTCGCCGCCGACCTGACCATCATCAGCGCCACCGCGTCCGGGCGGGCTACCGAGGTCGTCGTCGCGCAGGGCCGCGTGCGCCGGCACGGTCCGGCCGCGCGGGCACCGGGCACCACCGTCACGGCCCGTCACTTGTTTCGGGACTTACCGGCGCGGCTGTCCGCCCTCGTCGCGGCGCCAGCGGAAAATGCGGCGATCAGCCGCCTAGTCCGGCGCTACGCGCTGGGCTATCCGGTCGTTGCCTTCACGCTTACTACCCACGGTCGACCGGTGCTGGCTACCAGCGGCAGCGGCGACCTGGCAGCTACGGCAACCGAGCTATACGGCGTGGTGGCGGCGGGAGCGGCGGTGCTGGGGCCGCAGCGGGACCAGGCCGGCCGGCGATGCAGCGGCTTGGCCGCCGGACCGCATTGCACCTACGCGACGCGACGCGAGGTGACGCTGTTCGTCAACGGTCGCTTGGTCAACCATCCGCAGCTCCGCGCGGCTATCGAAGCCGGCTACCGCGACTTCCTGCCGCGCGGTCGTCATCCACTCCTGTTTTTGCACCTCCAGGTACCGCCGGCCGACCTCGACGCGAACGTCCACCCGACCAAGGCCACGGTACGGCTGCACGACGGGGAGGGGGCCACGGCACTCCTGAGGGAAGCCGCGCACGCCGCCGTTGAGCCGGCGGGCGGCCGGGCCGACGCTGGCGCCGCACTGGCCAGCCACCTGCTCGGTCCGCACATGGAGCCGCTGGCCGGCCTGGGCCGCCGGCGCATCCGCGAGCGATCACCCGATCACGGACAGCCGGGTTGGGTAATGGCGACGTCGGCGGCCGGGGACGCGCCGCGCCCGGCCTGGCTGGAGGCCGGCGCGGCGGGTGAGTGGATTGTGCGCGGGCGCGACCTCGGCGCGGCGCGGCTCGTGGGCCAAATCCACGACACGCTCTTGGTGGTGGAGGGGCCGGTGGGCCTCTGGCTGGTGGATCAGCACCGCGCCCACGAGCAGGCGATCTTCGCGCAGCTCGTGTCGGCCGCCGGGGGTCAACAGGCGGCGCAAACCGTACTGGAGCCGCTGGTGCTCCAAGTCGGTGCGGCGCACGCGCCGGCCCTGCATACGCACCTAGAGGCGCTGGCAAGGTTGGGTATCGTGTGCGAGCCGTTCGGTCCCGATGCCTTTGCCGTGCGCGCCGTCCCCACGCTCGCGGACGTACCTCGCCTCGGCCCGGCCATCCGCGACGCGCTGGCGGCGGCGAGTCTCACGTCGAACCGGGAGACGTGGGAGCGTGCGCTGTGCGTTGACATCGCCTGCCGCAGCGCCGTCCGCCGCGGCACATCGCTATCCGATGACGCGGCGCGCACCTTGTTGGACCGGCTAGCCGCCTTGACTGGCGACGGTCCCGTCCAGGTCTGCCCGCATGGTCAGCCCCTCGTCCTCGCGCTGGCCGGTGATGACCTCGGGCGGCGCTTCGATTGGCGCTAATCGCGCCGGCCGCCGCCAGCGCAGAACCCCTGCAACCATCGCTCCGCCGCCAGCGTTTCGATTCCGCGGGAAGCCGCACCCTTAATCCCCTCTGCACCAACGGATGTGCCTCTGGCCCACCGCCGCGCAACCCCGATGTAGACCATGCGTTCTAAGTGACGAGAGACGGCCGTAGCGGCGGCGGGGAGCGCAGACAACGGCGTCAGCCAACCGGGGCGGTGGCGGGGCAGCGTGGCCCGGACCCTCCGTCGCTCGTTGCGACCGCGACCATACCGACGAGGGGGTAGGCAGCGCATTCAGGCGATGTGACAAGGAAGCCGGGACGAGCACACGGCAGCAGACCACGATCTTACCGACGAGATAAGGAGTACCAGCATGGCTAACGCTGTAGTTCACTGGGAGTTAAGCTCGCACGACGCCGAGCGGTTGCATCGGTTCTACACCTGCCTGTTCGACTGGCGTATCGAGAAGCAGTCGTTCATGGATTACCGGGCCGTCTTTACCGGCGGCAAGCGGGGCATTGACGGTGGCATGATGGATGTCGAGGACAGTACACCGCCATACGTCACGTTCTACGTGTCGGTCGAGGACCTCCGGGCATCCCTCAGCAAGGCGGAGAGTATGGGTGCCAAGACCGTCATCCCACCCACGCCGATTCCGAACGTGGGCACCTTCGCCCAGATCACCGACCCGGAAGGTCATCTCATCGGCCTCATCGAGCCGCCGCCGGACTGGGACGAGCAGGCCGGTAGCCAGGCGCGGGAGGAGCGCGACGGCAACCCGGTCGTCCACTGGGAGATCGGCACGGCGAACGCCAAGCGGCTGCACGGCTTCTATACGGCGCTCTTCGATTGGCAGGTTGATACCAACAATCCGCACGGTTACGGCGTAGTGCATACCGGCGCCACGGACGGCATTGATGGCGGCATCTTCCAGACCGGAAACGGTACGCCCAACTACCTCACGTTCTACGTGCAGGTGGATGATGTCCGGGCGGCCCTGAGCAAGGCACAGAGCCTCGGCGCCACGACCGTCGGCGCAGTGACGCCCGTTCCCGGCGTCGGCACCGTCGCCCACTTTGCCGACCCCGATGGGCACCTCGTAAGTGTCATTCAGGACGAGGTGATCGAGGTCGAGCCGGCGTAGATGTGCCGGAGAGGGAGAGAATCAGGAGGGGCGGGTGCTTCAGGCACCCGCCCCTCGTTTATCCTCATCGCTTGCGGCTGCGTTTAGCCCTTCGCGATGGGGGCGCGGATGATATTGCCCCACTCGGTCCAGGAGCCGTCGTAGTTGCGAACCTTGTCGTAGCCCAGCAGCTCGCTCAGGACGAACCAGGAGTGCGAGGAGCGCTCGCCGATCCGGCAGTAGACCACGATGTCGCGGTCGGCGGTCATCCCTTTGCCCTCATAGACCTCGCGTAGCTCGTCGGCCGACTTGAAGGTGCCGTCTTCCTCGTTGACTGCCGAGAGCCACGGGACGTTGGTGGCACCGGGGATGCGCCCCGCGCGCTGGGCCGTTTCGGGGAGGCCCGGTGGTGCGATGATCTCGCCGGTGAACTCGGCCGGGGAGCGCACGTCCACGAGCGCGGCGCCTGCCTGCCGAATGTGCTCGCGCACGTCACCGTACAATGCCCGCCGGCCTTCGTCCAGGCTCCCCGCCTGGTAGTCGGTCCGTTCCACCGCCGGCACCTCAGTCACGAGCGGGCGACCTTCCAACTCCCACTTCTTGCGTCCACCGTTGACGATCACGGCATCCTCGTGACCGAACATGCGTGCGAGCCAGTAGGCGAAGGTGGCAAACCAGTTGTTGTTATCGCCGTAGAGGACGATCTTGGTGTCGTTGCCGATGCCGGAGGCGCGCAGCAGCTCCTGCCAATCTTCGTGGGAGGGAATGTCGCGCTGCACTTGGGCTTCGAGCTGGGTGGTCCAGTTCCAGCCGACGGCGCCGGGGATGTGGCCGGCGGCGTAGGCTTCGGTATCCACGTCCACTTCCACGAGGCGCACACCGGGGGTATCCAGGTTTTCGGCAACCCAGTCCGTACTTACCACGACATCGGGATTAGCGTACTCGGCCATCTTCCTTCTCCTTCTCTCGGACGTTGACACGCCACGCGCACAGTGTACGTGAGGTTCAACGGCCCGACTACTCCCAAACGCGGATCTCCCCATCGCCCAGGCAGGAGCCGCGGGCGAGCTGCGTAATCAGATAGGCACGGCTGACCGGCGGCGTGTGCAGATGCGCGAGCCAGTGCTCGCGCTCGCGCTCCGGGAGCTGGTCGCGCAGGGCGGCAACGGACAGGTGCAACAAGGTGTCGTCGGAAGCGATGCCGAAGTCGAGCCGCCACTGCGGTCCTTGCAACAGGCCCAGCGTATCGCTGCGAAAGAGCTTATAGCCCGGTCGCGTGCGGTACGGCGCCAGCACCGCCGCGTCGAACCACACTTGGGCCAGCTCCGGCCGGTTGTTGGCCACCAACCGGCGATAGAACACCAGCCGCTGGGCTGCTACCGCGTCGTTCCTGGCCGCCACCGTCTTCTGCTCCCGAACACCCCAAAGCTGCCGACCGCCTTATGCCGCATCGCTCCAATTCTCAGCGGATGGGCGACAGCTATTAGCATCTGTCGCTTAGTTGAGTAAGTATATCAGATTACTCATCTATAGCGCCACTCAGTGTAGCACTAGGCCGCGGTGCATGTCAACGTGCGCTGTGCAGCCCGGTATCGCCGCCGTCATCCTGGGAGTCACGCGCTGACGGCCGTCCTTGCAGTGCAGCCGAGGCGAGCGACGTATAGACCGCGCCGCCGTGGCGCAGCTCGCTGCGAAACAGCTCTACCGCGTCGGCGACAAAATCGCCGTAGGGCACCGACGGCACGGCGACGGCCTGTTGCAGGACGGCGAGCGGCGCGCCGCGGAGCGGCCGGCGGAACCGACCGATAGTGACGTGTGGCCGGTAGGGCCGACTGTCGAGGCGAACGCCCAAGCGACCTAGCCGTCGGGTCAGCCGTTGGTGGAGGCGCTTCAACTGCTGTACGTCGCCCTGGACGTTGGTGACGAGGACGCGCGGCCGGCGGGCGGACGGAAAGCAGCGCAGCCCTTCCGCCCGGAGTCGGAGAGACGGTACGCGATTGGCCGCCGGCACACACGCCGCCGCGATGCGCTCAAGCGCGGTGACGGGCATGTCTCCCAGGAAGTGCAGCGTCAGATGCATCCCCGGTGGTCGCACCCAGGCGGCGTGCAGCCCCGCGGCCTGCAACCGCTCCTGCTCGTGCGTGAGGGCGGCACGTAACCCCTCGGGCAGCCCCAAGGCGATAAAGAGACGCCATTCCTGCGGTGTCGTCCGACCGCGGTTGGACATCGGTAGTCGACTCCCAGCACGGAGATCGGTGGAGGCGGAGGCCGGCAAGCGGCCGGTCTTGCTCACCTGCGATAATACTGATCGTCGGGCAGGGAATCTTGGGCTTCGCCTACTGATTGCGCGTTGCTGCGTTGCTTATAATGCCTGCGATGGGCAGCCGAGATGAGCCGTTGGCCGCCGGCCGACCGCCGCGCCGGGTCAGTGCAGCATCCCTCCGATGGTGCGAGTCGGGCGGTCGCCCTACTGCCCAAGAAAGTAGCCGCCGATGAAGGTGCGCCGGGCAGTCTTTCCGGTCGCCGGGCGTGGCACGCGGATGCTCCCGGCCACCAAAGCCTTGCCCAAAGTCCTGCTCCCCGTCGTGGATCGTCCGCTGATTCAGGTCGGTATCGAAGAGGTGGTAGCCGCCGGCGTGAACGAGGTCGTCCTGGTGACGGCGAGCGGCCAGCAGGCGATTGAGGACCACTTCGACGCTGTGCCGTTGCTGGAGGCCACACTAGCTGCCGAGCGGAAGCAGGATTTGCTGGCCGCAGTGCGTCAGGCTACGGAGCTGGCAACGGTCATGTCCGTCCGCCAGCATGAGCCGCGCGGCTTGGCAGACGCCGTGTTGGCAGCGGCGCCGCTCGTCGGCGACGAGCCGTTCATAGTCGTGCTCCCCGACGACGTGATCTGCGGCGCAGTGCCGTGTACGCGGCAGCTGCTCGACGTGGCAACGGCGCACAACGCCGGAGTGATTGCGCTCCAGCGAGTGCCGCGCGCAGACACCGGGCACTATGGCATTGTGGTAACGGAGCCGGTGGGGGCGGATGAGGGGCAGCCCAGCGCCGGAGTGCTGCATCGGATCGTGGACCTCGTAGAGAAGCCGGACCCGGCGGAGGCGCCCTCGACCCTGGCGATTGTCGGGCGCTACGTGCTGCCACCGCGTATTTTCCCCCTGATCGAGCAGACACCACCGGGGTACGGCGGCGAAATACAACTGCCTGACGCGCTGCGGCTCTTGCTGGCAGAGCAACCGCTGTACGGGTACGAGTTCACCGGGCGCCGCTTCGACTGTGGTCAATTGCTGGGACACCTGCAAGCGAACGTCAGCATGGCATTGGAGCGGCCGGACATCGGCCCGGAGTTCGCGGCGTTTTTGCGGGAGACTCTCGCCGGCATGGCGGCGGGTACTGCTGCGGTGAGCGGGAGGAGCAAGCGTGAGCGCACCCAGCAGCGGTGATGAAACCGGCGCAGTGCCGAGCGCGCCGCAGCTCGCGCTGGAGGCGGCTACAAGCGAGCTGGTACCGCTCATCGAGGACGCCATGCGCCGCGTGGTCGAATCGCGCCCGGCACCGGCGGCGTACTACGGCATGATGCACTACCATTTGGGCTGGGCCGATGAGCAGCTACGCCCGGCGAAGGGACCGACCGGCAAGCGCACGCGCCCGTTGGTCTGCCTGCTGGCGTGTGGGGCGGTCGGTGGCGAGATCGAGGCGGCGCTCCCGGCGGCGGCGGCGCTGGAGCTACTCCACAACTTCACGCTCATTCACGACGACATCGAGGACGCAGACGAGTACCGCCACCATCGGCCGACGCTGTGGTATCTCTGGGGCGCTCCGCAGGCGATCAACGCCGGCGACGGTATGCACGTGCTGGCCTATAGCGCGCTGCTGGACTTGACGCGCAGCCATGCCGACGCGCATACGGTGCTCGAAATCTTCCGGATACTCACCGAGACGAGCTTGCGTATCACCGAGGGGCAGCACCTGGACCTGGAATACGAGGAGCGGACGAACATCACGACCGCCGACTACCTGGACATGATCGCCCGCAAGTCGGCCGCGATCATTCGTTGCGCTACCGGCATTGGTGCGCGCCTGGGCGGCGGGACGGCGCAGGAGGTCGTGAGTCTGGAGCGGTATGGTGAGGCACTGGGGATCGCGTTCCAAATCTGCGACGATATTCTGGGCCTGTGGGGCGCGCCGGAGCTTACCGGCAAGCCGGTAGGGGCGGACCTGGCGCGGCGCAAGAAGACGTACCCGGTGGTCTACGCGCTCACCCATGCTCGCGGCGTAGAGCGCAGGACCCTCCAACGCTGCTTCGAAGCCGCCCAGCCTACCGCTACGCAGCTCGACGATGCGCGCCGGGTCATCGAGCGTACAGGAGCCATAGAACAGGCACAGCAGCAGGTAGGCGACTTCTCGGACCGGGCGCGTGCAGCTCTCGCGCCGCTGCCCTTGAGCGCTGCACGGGAGGCCTTGCTGGAGTTGGTTGACCGGTTGGCCGTGCGCGAGTATTGAACCGGAGCGCAAGACAAGAATCGGAGCCGGCGGCGCAGTGCGGGGGCCGGCCCGGACTGCGGCTTGCGCCGCGATGCGCGATGTATGGGGGCCGGGACGGAGTCCCCGCAGCGATACCGGGAGGCAGAGCAATGGCTCGTCCGAAAGTGGCTGTCGTAGGCTGTGGCCCCAAAGGGGGCCAGCACGCGGGTATTCTGGCGTCCTTCGATGACGTGGAGCTTGTCGCGGTCTGCGACCCGGTACAAGCGGCCCGCGAGGCGTTGGGCGACAAACATGGCATTGCGCGTCGCTATGCCGATGTCACTGAGCTGCTCGCCGCCGAGTCGCTCGACGCTGCCTGGGTCGCGCCGCCACCGCATCTCAACGCCGCCGTGGCCCTGCCCTGCCTGGAGCACGGCGTCAACACGTTTCTGGAAAAACCGCCGGGCATGAGCGCCGCGGAAACGAGCGGTCTGCGTGACGCCGCAGCGCGCACGGGCGTACAGGGGATGGTTGGCTGGAATCGGCGGATGCATCCGTTGATCGTGCAGGCACAGGAACTGGTCCGGGAGCGTGGTCCCGTCATGCAGTTGGTTGGCGAGTTCCACAAGAGCTTGACCGCTTTCGAGCGCCGGGGCAAGTATTCCGACGCCTTCCTCGACAACATGATGTGGGAGTCGATCAACCACTCGGTAGACGTGGTGCGCGCCATGGCCCAAAGCGAGGTGGCGGAGGTGCATAGCGTGGTCCGCCGCGCCTTGCATAAGTACAAAGATGTCTTCGGCGCGCTGGTGCTGTTCGAGAACGGCTGCCTGGCGAACTTGATCTTCAACTGGACCAGTGACGCCCGGTTGGAGCGGTACGAGATTCATGGGCGGGACATCTCGGCGTATCTGGAGGGTGTTAACCAGGCCGTCGTGTTCTGTGACGGGGAGCGCCGCGAGCTACCGCGCCCGCCAACGGGCGGTACCGAGGAGGAAGACCGCTACTTCCTGGACTGCGTCAAGAGCGGCGCGCGGGTGGAGCCGCCGGCCTGCAACCTGGACGAGGCGGTCAAGACAATGGAGCTGGCGGAGACCATCCTGGCGGGACTGCGGTCCTGATACGGAAGGCTGCTACTACCTCCCACCACTTAGCATTACTACCTCTCTAATCAGCCCGTAGATAGGGCGATACGTTGCGGCTACCATGCGCTAGGCGATACCATGTAGGGTGAGTTCGTTTAACTAAACGTTGGAAACGATGCGATACATCTCCGAGGTGGCGCTGCGAATAGGACGTTGCCTGTCGCCGGGCGTTGGCGTGGTGATCGGCGTATGCTTCGCTGCGCTAATTGCTCTGACCGGGTGTGACATCGAGTTGCCCGTGTTACAGCAGGAAACCGAAGTTGTCCTGCCGCCCGACGAGACTGTACAGCGCGTGGTGGAGGCACAGCCCACTCCGCAGTCGGGAGTGAAGACGGTCAAGGTGGAACGCGGCCCGATCACGCAAATCCTGCGGTCGAGTGGTCGCGTGGCTCCCTCGCTGGAGCAGACGCTCTACTTCCTGTCGAGCGGGCAAATGACCACGATGTACGTGGACACCAAGGAGCAGGTCGAAGCCGGGACCTTAATGGCCGAGCTGGATACCGAGGGGTTGCAGCACCAGCGGCTCAAGGTGCTGGAGGCCGTGGAGCGGGCACAGGTGCAACTTGAGCAGGCTCGCGCCAAGAAGGTCAGCACGGATACCACCAGAGAAGCGTCCGAGGCCGAGGCCGCACGCATCAGAATGGAGCTGGCACGGTCGGAGCTGGAGTCGTTCGAGCAGGGATTGGACGCGGTTGCCCTGCGGTCAGCCGAGGCCGCCGTGGCGAAGGCGCAGGCCGATCTCGACCAGCTGACCAACGATCTTGCTACTCGCCAGATTGCTCTTGAAGCCGCGCAGGCGACGCTGGCAGCCGCGTGGGCCGGGGCGGGACCGCAGGCGGTGGCGGCCGCGGAGCGCCAACTGGAAGAAGCGCAGTTGCAACTGGCCAAAGTCCAGGCCGGCACGAGCGCGGAGGCCATCCGGTCGGCGGAGATCGCGCTCGACGTGCAGCGTACCAGGTTGAGCCAGCTCCAAGACGCGCCGCCGGTGGATCAGGCGGACGTCAACGTGGCCCGCCTCGCCGTCGAGCAGGCCCAAGTCAATCTGGATCGGGCAGCGGCCGAGCGCGGGGGCCGGACCGAGAAGGAGCGCCTGCAGGCCGAGGCGAGCGTCCGGTTGGCGCAACTGGCCTTGGAAGCGGCCCAAAACAGCCTGGCCAAAGTGCTCGCCGGCGGCCCGACGCCGTGGGCCATGCGGCTGCAGGAGCTCGCGGTGCTGGGCGCGGAAAATGCGCTGCAGAAGCTCCAGCAGGTGCAGCCGCTGGACATCCGCGTGGCGGAGCTGGTCGTCGAGCAGGCGCAGGCCAACCTCGCCGCCGCGCAGCAAGGCCCATCCGCGGATGCCGTCCGGCGCTTGCGGCACCAGATCGCGCAGCGGCAGCGGGCAGTGGAGTCCGTCGAGGCGGCCTTTCCCAGCGCCGAGGCGGCGCTGGAGTCTGCCAAGCTCCGCCTTGCTGAACTAAAGGAAGGTGCGGTGGCCGACGCGGAGTACCAGCAAGCCCGCTACCGGTTCCAAGCAGCGGAGAGCGCCTATAACGCCGCCCGCATCCGGCTAGAGCAGGCAGAGCGCGCGGCAGAGCAAGCCGTGAAAGCGAACGCCTTGGCAATCCTTGAAGCGGAGCGCCGCGCCGAGGTTGCGGCGATGGATCTCGCTTGGGTCGAGGAGCAGATTGCGAAAGCGCAGATCTTTGCTCCTTTCGACGGGATAATCGCCCGGATCGAGGTGCGTCCGGTCAAAAACGTCAATGCCTTCCAACCGATCATCAAGGTCTCCAACCAGGACGAGTTGGTCATTCGGGCCTCACTTTCGCAGAGCGATATTCCGAAGTTGGCGCTCGGACAGACGGCCAAGATCACCATTAACGATTTTCCGGGGGTGCTCCTGGATGGAGTGTTGGTTGGGCTGCCGGCCCAATACGCGACTGCCCAAGCCGATATTAGCGACAACAGCGCGATCTTCCAGGTGGAGTGGCCTAAGGCAGGCGCCGAGGTAGACATGCGCGCCCGGCTGGAGATCGCTATTCAGCATCGAGAAGACACTTTGGTCGTGCCAACCCGTGTGATCCATAGCACCGGGCGCCGCCGCTACGTTGAAACGTTGGAGGATGGTGTCAAGCGCACGCGCAACGTAGAGCTAGGAATCGTCGGCGACGATATTGTCGAAATCCTCGACGGCCTCGAAGAAGGAATGGTCGTCATTGAGCGCAGCTAGTACACTGTGCCTCGCGCTTTGAGAGGATGCGTCAGTGAGTGCCAGCGAGCAGACCCGGCTGTGGCAGCCTTGGGCCACCAGTCCCCTCCAGCCGGGCCGCCGCATTGGCGCGTATCGGATCGAGGCGCTCTTGGCGCGGGGGGGCATGGCCTACGTGTACCGGGCCGTCCACGTCATGCTGGGGCGGGCGGTAGCGATCAAGATTCTGCCCGCCGTTGTCGCAGCCGATACGGTCGCGCGCACGCGCCTGCGGCAGGAAGCGTGGTCGGTGGCATCTCTCCGCCATCCGCATATCCTCGAAATCTTCGATGCCGGTGAGGTTGACGACCTGCCGTATCTTGTCACCGAGCTTGTAACCGGTGGTACGCTCGCGGATCAGTTGCGTGGGCACCGCGAGCCGGTAGAGCGGCTGCGTCTGGCGCTGACAACGGCGCGGGCCCTGGGGAGTGCGCTTGACTACGCGCATCGGCAGGGCGTGCTCCACCGTGATGTCAAGCCCAGCAACATCCTGCTCACCGAGACGGGCCGACTGATCCTGGCCGATTTCGGTCTAGCGCAGGTCCGTGAGGCCACCATCCGGGTCACGCAGCCGGGGGACTTCTGGGGCAGCCCGCACTACAGCTCACCGGAGCAGATCGAGGGTGGGCCCGTAACCGGCTGCTCGGACCTCTATTCGCTCGCCGTCGTCCTGCACGAGATTCTCGCTGGCCGGGTGCCGTTCGCTGCGGACACCCCGATGGCTACGGCGCTGGCGCACCTCCACCAGCCGCCGCCGTCGGTGCATGACCTGGCCCCCGGATTGCCACCGAGTGCCGACGACATGTTGGCAAAAGGCTTGGCGAAGTGCCCCGAGGATCGGTACCAGTCGGGAGCGGCACTGACGGAGGCGGTCGCTATCGTCGCCGCCGAGGGGGACGTGACCGATTCGCCGCCCTCGTGGTCGCTGCCAGAGGCACCGCCCGCTGCGCTGGCGCCCGTTGATGCAGACCCGGCTCCGACCGCCGTGCCGGCGATCACGCCGCCGAGCAGCGCGAGTGCGTTGGCCAATGTGACGTTCGTTCCCGAAACGTCCCCGCCGCCGCGGCCAAGCGGGTGGCCCGCCGCGGCCGCCGCGGCGCTACTGCGGCTCGCTGCCACGCCGCTGCTGCGCCTGACAACCGCGGTGCTGAGTGTGGTCGCGGTCGTGCTCATGGCCGGACAGTTGGCAGGCGCGTGGCTGCTGGTTGGGGTGCTCGATCCGGCGGCGCCCCGGGTGATCGAGGCCTCACCACCCGACGGCGCTCGCGGAGTGACCGTCCAGCCGGAACTGGAGTTGCGCTTCAGCGCCTCGATGGATGCGGCCTCCGTGGAGGCGGCGCTAGAATTCGAGCCGCCGGTACCGATGCGCTACGAGTGGCAGAACGACGCGACGCGATTGCTGATCGTGCCCACCCTGCCGCTGACACCGGCCACCGAGTACGTGCTGCGCCTCGGTCGCGGCGCGCGTGACCTGCGGGGAGCGGCCTTGTCCGGGGCGCCGCTCGCGCGGCGGTTTAGCACAAACGCGCCGCGAACCATGTTCTTGAATGTCGCGGCCAACGAGGACACGGCGGGCGGCGGATACGGTGGGCTGGCATATCCGCCGATTGTCCCCGACATCGAGCAGGTGTCCAACATCGAGCAAGAAACATATCCACCGGCAATAACACCGTCACCGCCGCCGTCGGGCAACGCCGGCACCACAAATTCACTCCCTACATCCGCCGGCACACCGCCGCCGGTGCCCCTGCCCCACGCGCAATAGCGGTGGACAGCCGGTTGCTTGTCACAGGGCCGCTGCCTCCTCCAGCACTCGCTCGCGGATGTACCAGTGCAGGGCCTTCTCACTGACCACATCTACTTTGCAGTGCAGCAGGTCTTCCAGGTCTTGCCAAAGGGCTACATGGTCCAGCAGTCCCCGCCCGGGGGCCAATGAGACCAGGAGGTCTAGGTCGCTGCCGGGGCCGGCCTCGCCGCGGGCGACGGAGCCGAATACCCGCACGTTCGAGGCGCCGTGTCGGGCCGCGAGACGGAGGATCGCTTCGCGGTGCTCTTTGAGCAGTGCAGCAGGCTCCATCACTCGTCCTCTACCAAATCATAGCGCACGCGCTAGATTTCCGCGCCAGCGGAAATGGACGGATGCCGGGGGAGACACGCCCTAGCCTTGGTGCATCGCTAGGGCGGCCGTCACCTCGGCCCGGATGGTCCGGTCGAGTGACTTGCTGACGGTGGCGGTGAGCGCGCGCCGCGCCGCACCACCACCGAGGCGGCCGAGCGCCCAAGCGGCATGGCCCCGGACGAGCGGGTGGCGGTCGTTGTCTGCCAGCACGCGGCCGAGGACCGGCACGGCCGCCGGATCGCTGGCGTTGCCCAGGGCCACGCACACGTTGCGCTGAAAGCCCCACAGCTTGGGGCGCGTGATCGGCGTGCCGCGGTAGCGTGTACGGAAGCCCTCGGCATCGAGGCCCAGCAGCGGCAGTAGCTCCGGGTAGGCATCGTCCACGGTGCGGGGCCGCAGCGCGGCGAGCCGAGCCGTTGGCGCTTTACGATTGACCGGACACACCTCCTGGCAGTCGTCGCAGCCGAAAACCCAAGTGCCCATCCGGGGCCGCAGGGCGCGGGGGATGGCCGCACGCAGCTCAATAGTCAGAAAGGAGATGCACTTGGGACCGTCGAGCACGTAGGCGGCGGGGAGGGCCTGCGTGGGGCAGGCCTGGAGGCAGAGCGTACACGCGCCGCAGGTCTTGCGTAACGGCTGGTCCGGCTCCAGGTCGAGGTCGAGGATGACGGCCGCCAGGAACGACCAGGACCCGGCGCCGGGCAGCAGAATGTTCGTGTTCTTCCCGAACCAACCCAGCCCGGCACGTTGGGCGACGGGACGTTCGGCGAGTGGGCTGCTGTCCACGAAAATCCGACTCCGCACCGACCGGCCGGCCACCGCCGGCAGCCGCTCGACGAGCGCACGGGCCATGTCCCGCAGGACGTCGTGGTAGTCGGCACCCCAAGCATAGCGCGCGATGCGGCCGCGCGGGCGCCCCGGCTCCGGTGCCGGCGGGGTCATCCGGGCCAGGTAGCTGGCACTGAGGACGAGGATGGCCCGGGCGCCCGGCATTAGCCCAGTGGGGTGGGTGGCGCGCTGCGCTCGCTCGGTGGTGAACCAGTGTAGGCCGTCCAGATAGCCGGCGGTGATGCTGGCTTTGATGCGGCGCTCGGCCTCGTGCAGCGGCTGTGCATCGCTGATTGCGGCGCGGTCGAAACCGACCTCTTGCGCCAAGGCCTTGACGCGCTCTGCCAAACCGGCGCTCATGGTGCTTGTAGCTTTCAGCGGTCAGCCGTTAGCCAACAGCGGTCGGCTGCCGGCCGGCGTTATGGTTCAGTCTAGCAGCGCAGTCGGCTGCTACGATCTATGGTGACGGGTAGACACGATGGCTGAGACTACGGCGCGCGGCGGAAGCAGCGGCGCATCGGATTACGGCGCCAGCCGCGCACCACACCTGGCGCCATCGTGCGCGGCTGGCACGGCAGACGTGCAGGCGCTACTCTACGGCCACGACCCGCTGCCCGGCATTGTGGCCGTGGAGCCGGCCGGTCCCGGGTCCGTCACGCTCTACCGGCGGCCGGTACGTGACGGTCCGGTCCGGTCCGCAGCACCCATCAGCACTGAGCTAGACGATTTCCGCCCCTGGGTGCTGGTCGCCGCGGCCACACTGCCCCTGCTGGATACCGGCGAGCGGCAGGTTGAGGCGCTGCGCGGTGGTGGTCTGGACCACCTGGTCACGTTCGCCCGCTGGGCCGACTTGACCCATGCGCTGGCCGAGCTACGGGCGCGGCAGGTGGACTACGTCAGTCCGCCGTCGCTGGTGAGCCAGTACCTGGTGCGGCGGGGGCGGACGCTCTTTGGCGGCATGACCTTCGAGGACCTCCACCGCTTGCAGCTGGACATCGAGACCACGTCACTCCAGCCGGAGGTGCCCGAGGCGCGGGTCTTGATGGTGGCCCTGACCGACAACCGGGGCTGCGAAGAAGTGCTCACGGACCAACGCGGCTCGGAAGCGGCGTTGCTCCACGCCCTCACCGAGCGGATACGCGATCTGGACCCCGACGTTATCGAGGGACACAACTGCTTCGACTTCGATCTGCCCTATCTGGCGGCGCGCGCAAAACGCCTGCGGGTACCGCTCCGCTGGGGGCGGGACCGCTCGGCCATCCGGGTCGGGCAACGCACGGACCGGTACAAGGTCGGCGCCCGGCTGCTGCCGACGACGCGGGTGCATATCCACGGACGGCACATCATTGATACGTATCAGCAAGTGCAGCAATACGATACCGCTGGAGCGTTGGAAAGCTACGGTCTCAAGGCGGTGATCCCAGGGCTAGGTCTCGAACGGCCGGGCCGGGTCTACGTGGATCGCGGGGATATTGCTGACGTATGGCGGCGCGACCCGGAGCGGCTGCGGGCTTACGCGCTGGACGATGCCCGCGACGTGCGCGACCTGAGCGCCGTCGTGACACCGACGCAGTTTTACCAGACGCAGCTCATCCCCCGGACCTTTCAGGATGTCGCCGGTGGCGGCACGGGCGAGAAGATCAACGCGCTGCTGATCCGCGCCTACCTCGCAGCCGGCTACGGTGTCCCGCGGCCCGAACAGCCGCAGCCCTACCCCGGGGGCTATACCGAGGTACGGGCGACGGGCGTCTTCCGGCCGGTCGTCAAGTGCGACGTGGAGAGCCTGTACCCCGCCATCATGCTGCACTACCGCATCGCGCCACGGTCGGATCATCGCGGCGTGTTCCTGCCGCTGCTGGCCGAGCTTACCCACCGCCGCCTCGATGCAAAACAGCGGATGCGCGCCGCTCACGGGGCCGACCGCACCTATTGGGACGCCATCCAGGGCAGCTTCAAAATTCTCATCAACTCGTTCTTCGGCTATCTCGGCTACGGCCGCGCCAACTTCAACGACTACGAGGCCTCGCGGCAGATTACCACGACCGGACAGCGGCTCATCAAACAGGTGCTCACGTGGCTGGAAGAGCGCGGCTGCCAGGTGATCGAAGTGGATACCGACGGCGTCTACTTCGTGCCGCCGCCGGAGGTGCGGGACGAGGCGGCGGAAGAAGCCTTGATCGAGGCGGTCGGCAGCCGGCTTCCGTCGGGTATCCACCTGGCGCACGACGGCCGCTATCTCGGGATGCTCTCGCTGAAGCAGAAGACCTACGTGCTAGTCACCTACGATCGGGCCTTGGTGACGACGGGCAGCAGCCTGCGGAGTCGGCGCGATGAGCCGTACTTGCGCCGTTTTGCCGAGCACGCGACGCTGGCCCTCATTGATGGCTCGCTCGACGACGTGAGCGAGCTGTACATCCGGGTTGCCGAGACCATTCGCGCCGGGGAGTTGGGCGTGGAGGACTTCGCACGGCGCGAGAGCATCACCAGACGGACCTTCGAGAACCCGAGCCTCCGGCGGCTGGCCCAGGCCGCACGGGGGGCGAGTATCGGTCAGCAGATTACCGTCTACCAGCGGCGTGACGGCTCACTGGCACCGACCAGTACCTATAACGACGACGAGGACCGCGACTATCTGCTCCGCCGGCTGCACGATATGGCACGGCGGTTTGCCGTGCTATGCCCGGATAAGGCTGAGTTCGACCGGCTGTTTCCGCGCCTCAAGGCCGCCGAGGACCCGCGCAAGCGCCTGGTCCAGCCTAGCCTGTTCTAGGCGCGCCTAGCAGGATCAGGCGCCTCGGATTCTGCCCACCCATCTTGATAGTCCGAGCCGATCAGCACGGACACGTCAACGATAGCCGTCACCTGCGGTCCGTAGCCCTCGCCGGCAAGATGCTCGCAGACGAGACTCAGGGTTTCCTAACGCTGCCCAGGCGGCGAAGCGGGAAAGCGACAACTCATCGAGCGCGCCGGCTCCCGGCAACCCCCAGTACCGAGGAATAGACCGCACCGCCAAGGAGGCCGACTAGCGCCAGCACCGGCGGCCAGACATCAACGAGCGCTCCCATCGGAAGACCACCGGGCACGGCGTCGTTGCCTAGTTCTATGAGCGCTCCAACGAGCGCCCCGGCGGCCGTCCAGGTCAGGACCTTCCCGACTGGACCGCGGATGCGTCTCAGCCAGCTCTGCATGACTCCCTCCTTATGCACTTGGATGAGCAGCGGGAAACGGCAACCGGACGATGTGCCCCTCGCGCCGCCGATTGGGGGTTAGCCGTTGTCTGGCAAGTGGGCATATGGGCCGGCGATGAAATCGTAGGGGCAGGTCAGGGCGCTGATACCCTTGACGACGCGAGCGGGATTGCCGACCACGACCGTCTCCGGCGGCACGTCCCGCGTGACCACCGCGCCAGCGCCGACGACCGCGTTGCGTCCAATCGTGATTGCCGGCAGCACGGTAGCGTTGGCGCCGATCTTCGCCCCCGGCTCGATGGTTGGCCCCTTGATACAGCGGGAAATCTCCGGGCAGCGCGGATGGGGAGCGTTCGTCAGCACGACACGCGGACCAATCCAACAGCCGGTCTTGAGGATGGTGTATTCCGGTACGAAGGCTTGCGAGTGGATGCGGACCCCATCCTCGATGACCACGTGATGCTCGATCACGCTATGGCTGCCGACGGAGACGGCATCGCCGATGATGTTGCTCTCGCGGATGAGTGCGCCATGGCCGGTCTGAAAGCCACTGCCAATGGTGTTGCCGGCATAGATGACGGTGTGGGACCGGATCGTGGCGGCCGGGCCGATATACGTGGCGAGCATCCCCGGGTCGGCGCCTTGCGGCGGCTCGCCGATGATGACAAAATCGCCAATGGCGCAGCCGGCACCCAGGTGTACGGCCGGGTACAGCCGGAACGTCGTCTGCGGGGGATCAGCCACGTGGTGATCCTTACTCGGCTCCAAACTCGCCACTCGCCACTCGCTACTCACCACTCACCACTGACGTCGGCTCGTCGCTCCAGTCGAGCGTGCTGGCGGCGCCACCGGCGGCCATGCTGGCGGAAGCCGCTGCCAGCACCTTGACGACCTCCCAGCCATTGATACCGTCGCTCAATGGTTGAGTCCCCCGGCGAATGCAATCGAGGAAATGCGCCGTTTCCTCCCGCAGCGGCTCGGCCTGCCGGATCCGCGGCACCACCAGATCGCCACTACGCATCAACAGTTGATACTCACCATAACTCTCGAACTGATCCCAGCGGCCGGCCGGCCGGCCGTTCCCATCCGGCCCCACCCACTCGACGCCTTTGTCATACACCTGTACTTGCTGGTCGAGGTTCACGTCGTCGAAGACCACCATCTTGCGAGTTCCGACCACGACGACCTCGCGCACCTTGCGCGGGTCGAGCCAACTGACGTGTACCTGCGCCGCTTGATTCGCCGCGAACTCGAAGTGCAAGAAGGCCACGTCTGCGATGGTGCTGCGGAGCAGGTGCAGACCCTGCGCGATCACGCGCGTGGGCCGCTGCCCGAGCAGGTACAGAACGATAGCAATGTCGTGGGGGGCCAGGTTCCATACGACGTTGACATCCTGGCGCACCTGACCCAGGTTCAGGCGTCGCGAGGTGACGTAGAGCACGTCACCTAGCTCGCCGCTCGTAATCAAGCTGCGAATATAGCGCAGGCCGGGGTTATACAGAAAGGTGTGCCCGACCATCAGGGTCAGCCCCTGCCGGTGGGCCAGCTCCACCAGCCCCGCACACTCGGCTGGCGACGTCGCCAGCGGCTTTTCCACCAGCACGTGCTTGCCGGCCAGCAGTGCTTGCCGTGCCAGGGCGTAGTGGGTTTCTGCCGGGGTAGCGATGGCTACCGCGTCAATACCGGGAGCGGGCAGTAGCGCATCTAGAGACGTGAACGGCCGTATCCATGGATAGCGCTGCTGCATGGCCTGCACGCGGTCGGCCCGCAGATCGCACACGGCGGCCAAGGCTCTGCCTGGAAGCTCGGCGAAGTTGCGAGTGAGATTAGGCCCCCAATAGCCAGAGCCTACGACGGCGACCTGTGGCACGCCGGATTTCGCAGTCATAGCACCTATAGCGTATCCTGCCGGCAACCGAATGAGCTACCGCCCCCTATGGCCCCCCGCCACGGCGGGGGGCCGAGCAACCATAAGAGGTGCCCCTACAACATGTTGCACGCTAACCTTGGCGACACCTGCTTCACTCGGCAGTGCTGGCGGGCGGCGATCCGTCCCAGGGGAGGAGCCGCCAGCGGGCCGGTTGCTCCATGGCTACATCATAGTCCCGGCCGCGCCGCACGACCCGCACACGATACAGGCGGTCATGATAGTCCATCACGTCATCGTGCCGGCTGAGGCCAAGCAGAGCGTCGAGCCGACGTAGCACAGACGCAGCTCGTGTTCTGCGATAGCCGGCCACGCTTGGAATGCCAAGCAACGCCGATCAAGCGCACGAGCAGCAGACGCCCGCCCGGGCATTCTCCCGAGTATTGCCAAGTCGTGGCGGCGGAGTATAGTATTGGGCTGCCGGCGATAGGGGCCATTGGTGAGCCATCCTCGTCCCCCGGCCCTGCACAGAAGGGATGACTCCCATGTCTACGCTGACCAGCGGCGAGCACCACGTGCAGCGGGTACTCGACTACAAGCACCGCCGCGCCCACTCGACACTTGACAGTGCTCGACCTCACTAACTTCGCAGTGAGCTGGAGCAGATGCCCATGACCGCCGCGCCGCGTATCGCCCACGTCGGCAATATCGCCAATAATGCCTATAGCAACGCTAAGTTCCAGCGGCGTCTTGGACTAGCAGCAGATTCCTACAACTACCCCTTCGAGTTCGTCTTCGGCCATCCCGAGTGGGAGGACGCCGACTTCGATGCCCACCTGAGCCTCTTTCAGCCGCCCACCGGTCGAGCGGTGCCGTTCACCAACGGCTATGTGCGCCCCCCCTGGGCCAAATACATCAGCGGCCGTCGGTTCCCCTATAGCTATACGACCTATGAAGAGGCGAGTAGTCACGCCGGCCTTTCCGGTCAACTCCTCGATACGGGCCGCGTGTGGGCAGCGGTGCCGGACAGCAGTGGCGCTCCTGGCAGAAAGGGGTCACTTGTGGTGCTCCTCCGGCGGCTGATACGAGCCGCTGGCCAGAGGTATGCGACCCTCAACCGTCAGGGTCAGCCGAATGCTCCGGAGTGGCTCCAGTTGTATGTCCTGCGGTGGGCACGTCTAGCAATGAACTACGTGTGGGCGTGGCGTGTGCAGACGGGGCTGCTACTGAACGATCGGTTGCAGGAGATGCGCGCCGATATGCACGAGATCAGCCGGGATTCGCATCTCGCGCGGCTTGGCCGTCGCCTGCGGCCCCGGGACTACACCGATCTGGCTTGTCTGGCTTGCTGGCGCTCGTTCCGGCCGCTGGCCCAGGACTACGATCTCACCGTGCTCTATGGACCGGAAGTGACCAAGGCCGGGTTGCTGCCACCGGACCGCCCCTACGTTGCTTTCGAGCATGGGACTATGCGGACGCTGCCCTTCGAGAACACGTTGCAAGGGCAACTGCTGGCGCTCGGTTACCAACTGGCCGACGCCTGCATTATCACCAACCCGGACGTGCTCGGCTCCGCGAAGCGTCTGGGGCTGCGGCATTATCGCTTCATTCCGCATCCGGTGGACGAGACGAAATACTGCCCCGGCGAGACACCTCTCGCCAACGAGCTGCGCCGCGAACTCCGGGTCCCGCTGATCTTTTTCTGCCCCAGCCGCCACGAGTGGAGTAATGGGTCGGACAGCAAGCGCAGTGACCGCGTGATCCGCGCCTTTGGCCGCTATGTGCGCGAAGCCGAGCCGGCGGGATTGCCGGCAGCCGCCCTCGTGCTCACCAAATGGGGCACTGACGTGCGGGCCAGCCAGCAGCTCTGTCATGACCTCGGCATCGAGGGGCGGGTGGTCTGGCGTCACCCGATGCACAAAATGCGCCTGCTGGAGTACTACCGCGCTGCCGATATTGTGCTCGATCAGTTTCACGATGCCGTCGGGAGCTTCGGTACGGTGACGGTGGAAGCCATGGCCTGCGCCCGGCCCGTCATCATGTACTTCAACCCGCAGGCCCACGAGTGGTGCTTGGAGGAGAATCCCCCCATTCAGTCCGCACTTACCACGCCGGAGATCTATGGACAGTTGGTGGCGCTCGCCGGGAGCGCCGAGCGCCGCGCGGCCGTCGGCGCCCAGTCACGGGCGTGGGTCGAGCGGTGGCATGGCTGGCGGCGGGTCGCCGAGTTGCACTTGGAGCTTTACCGCGAGGTCTTCGACCGCCGGGGCGACACGGCAGCTGTGCAGGCGCTGGAAGCTATCGCCGCGCGGCCGCCAGCGTTAGAAACGTAGAGTGCCGCGGCCCGCGAGCAGTCGCTGCGCCTGTTCGCCTCTGGCCCCCTATGGTCCCCCCGCTGCAGCAGGGGGACGCGGGGAGGTACATAGGCCCACACAAAAAACTACCCCTGTGAGGGGTTAGGGAGGGGGCCGGAGGTTGAGGTGGATGCGCCATGCTATGATGGAGCCGACCGGCGGGTAGGTGTAGAGCGACCAGTGCAACAAGAGCGTGTCGCTCGGCATCGGCCGGCCGGCCGTCGTTCTGACCGGTCAAAACCGCAGCGCAGCGGTGACGATTATATTCTGCGGTTTTGGCCAGTCATCCAGGCGAAAGAAGGGTTGCCGCGATGAGTGCCACAGTCGAAGCCGTGACACCGGAGACTACCGCACGGGCCAATGGGCCGCCCATGAGCGTCGGCGATGCCATCCGCACCCGGCGCACGATCCGGAGCTGGTTGCCGGACCGGCCGGTGCGGGAAGAACTCATCAACGAACTCCTCGAAGCGGCCCTCTGGGCGCCGTCCGCGTGCAACATGCAGCTGTGGGATTTCGTCGTTGTCACCAACGAGGCGACGCGGCAGCAGCTCGAAGATGCCGTACCGTTCGCCACCCAGGCGCCGGTGCTGATCTTCGTCTGCTACAACACACGGTTCTCCGAGGGCAGCTTTGCCCATATTCAGGGCGCGTCGGCGTCCATCATGAACATGCTGCTCCAGGGCCATTCGCTCGGTCTTGGCGGCTTCTGGCAGGCCACTATCCACGACCGCGCCAAGCTGCACGCTGTCCTGCACTTACCCGACGATGTGGAGGTGTTGGCTACGGTGCTCTTCGGGTATCCGGCCGAGCAGCCGGGGGCGCCGGCGCGGCGCGATCCCTCGCATATGACGCACTGGGAGCAGTATCATCCCCGCCCGCGACTCCCATCGTCACCCAATCCGCGCGACTGGACCCTGGGCCAGGTCGCCGACTACCAGCAAGCTCGCATTCGCGCCGGGCCGAAATACAATAAGCCGATCCGCTCCGAGTTCGAGGTCGTGGCTCAATTCGGTCAGGAAGCGCTAGGCCAGGAGAATCCGCGCGTGTGGCTCGATCTGCTGCCGTGTACCGGCCTGTACCTCGAGCATCTTCTGCCGGCCGCGCCCGACGCCGACGTTCACTTCGTCGAGTTGACCGAGCAGACCGCCCAGTTCACACAGCGACGGCTGCCGCGCCTGGCCCAATACCACCACTACGACGGACGGATTGACCTCCCGGACGCCAGTGTGGACGTGGCGACCTGCATCTTCCGCCTCGAAAACCTGCCACCGCCGGAGCGGCTGCGGCTGCTCACCGAGGCTCATCGCGTGCTGCGGCCGGGCGGGGCCTTGATCCTCACGCACATCAGTCGGCGCTCGTACTTCGCGTTGATGCAACCGATCCGCTGGCTGATGGGTAGACGCGACGTGCAATACGTCCTGGGAACCGATCCGTCGCTCGGTCCGTTTGTGCCGTTGGCGCCGCACGTTGTGACGCGGGTGCTGACCGACGTTGGCTTCAACTGTGAGCGCACTGTTCGTCACTTCCCGCTGCCGCCGGAGGACGAGGCCCGGCATCGGGTACGGGCACTGCGTCCGCCGCTCGCCTACGCGCAGTATCCGATCCAGACGCTTTACGGCCTCACTCGGCCGCTACATCGGCTGCTCGAACCGTGGAGCAAGCTCCAATTGGCCGTGTATCGCAAGTGACCGCGCCAGCGTCCGACCGTGCTGAACAGGGCACCCACAAGGGATACCCCTACGGGCCGGCGGCGCTGGCGTGCGTCTCCGACTACTGGGTGCAGCAGACGGCGCCTAGTGGCGAGGCGCGCTGTGCCATCCACGGGGTCGAGCACACGGCGCGCACCGCCACCTCCATCATCGTTGATCTGGCGCTCCATCGGGTCACCGGCCAGGATCGCTATTGGGAGCGGGCGCAGCAGCGTGCGCGGCGCGTGGTGGCACGCCTGGTGCGTGACCCGGAGCACGGCGCGTGGGTCTTCGCTCCGGGCCGCCTGGACCCCTATAACTGCTCCAACAACGTCATTGACAGCGGTGAGTGTGCCCGTTGCTTGGGGACCCTGCTGCTCTATGCCGGTAACAGGCTCGACGCCGGGCTGCGTGAGCTTGTGGTGGAGGCGCTGCACCGCAACGCGACCACCTACCTCACCGACGCGGTAGTGACGAAAGAGGTCACCAATCAACGGCTGTGGGGTGCCATGGGCCTGGCGACCGCGGCGCGTGCGCTGAACGAGCCAGCGTGGTTTAATGCCGTGCATTCGAGTATCGAGCGATCCCTGGCGGAGCAGCACGCGGATGGATCGTTTCCCTATCATCCGGAGCCGGAGCACTTCGGTCTCCATCCCGGTGCGGCGGACGTTTCGGTCTACTACCAGGCGCGGGTATTGACCTATCTGTGGCACGCCCTGGCGATGCTCGGTGAGGACGCAGGCACGGTTCGCGGGCCGACGCTCGCGGCCCTGCGCCGCGGCCTCGATTTCCTGACCGCGACGTACACGCCAGCGGGAACGAAATGCGCGGCGCTGGAGGGCAAGCGCTGGTTCTGGGCCGGCCCGTATGAAGTCGGGAGTCATCCGCTCGACGTACACGCGCTGCTGCGCGGAGCGGCACAGTTTGCGGATAGCTCCCTGAAGACGCTGGCAGAACAGGCATACGCCGTCTGGCGGCAGCACCTAGCGGGGATGTTGCTGGCCTGTCGGGCGCCGGCCGGCCGCGACGACTTCATCTGCCCGGACTTCCACGCTGCCGACGCCTCGTGGCTCGCCGCGCTGATCTTGGCGCCGCCCGGCTCTGACGGGGACGTTGGACCTACCCCCCAGCCCCTTCCCTGCAGGGAAGGGATGGCACCGCGGGTACATATGTTTGCGGAGGCCGGGCTGGTGCGTGTCCAGACTGCTGAGACGGTGGCGCTGCTGCGGGCGCGCAAGCGGCCGGCCAACGTGCTGTATGGCGGTGGTATCGGCGGTGGTAGCTTGCTCTACGTCGGTCACAAGTCCGGCGGCTGGGAAGACATGATTGCGCCAGCGCGGGAAACACCCATCAGCCCCGGCAATCTGACGTGCTGGCCCCGACGACGACGGAGGCGGGCGGCCGTGCGGGCGTTCCTCGCGGCCAATCGTCCCGGCCGGGAGCTACGCCAGTGGCTCTTCGTTGTCCGCATCCGCTGGCGACAGAGAGCGTTTCGCGCGGCGGCCCGCGTGCTCCGGTTCGGCTGGCTACGCCCCCTTTGGCACGCTTGGGATGAGGTCTATGCAACCCACTGGGCACTCGACGCCGCGCCGACGTTGCTGCCGGACGGAGTGCAAGGCATGGTTCGACCGGCACGGCGCGACGGCGAGCCGCTCGCAGGCGTGAGCGTGCGGCGCCAGGTCTCCGTCGAGAACGACACCCTGCGGGTGCGGGAGGCGATCTCGGTGGAGGTGCCGCTGCGCCGCCTGATCTATGCAGTACCGGCAGCGGCGCAGGCGCTGCACACCGAGCCGGCCGCGCTGGCAGACATCCAGCCAACGATGCACGGCAACGTGCGCCACCTCGAATTCCCGCGGCGGATGCTCGCCGCTCCGTTGGCAGCGCAGATCGAGTACGTACTGTGAGTAGTGTCATCCCGATTCGACCGGGTGTACTGGCGGCCGGCGGCTTTGTGGGACTTGCCATCCTCACCTACGCGCCGCTGCTGCTCTTCGACCGGCTCTCGGTTAATGCCGACGTGTTTCTGGCCTATCTCCCGGCCCACATGTGGCTGGCCGAGGGGCTGCGAGCCGGTGAACTGTGGCTGTGGACGCCGCACTTGCTCACCGGCTTTCCGTTGGCCTTTACCGAGTACGGCTGGTTCTACCCGCCCACCTGGTTGGCGCTGCTGCTGGCGCCCGGTCCGCGCGGCTATTGGGTGTCCGTCGCGTTGCACGCGGCGGCAGCGGGCATTGCGACCTACGGGCTGGCGCGGTCGTGGGGCCGGTCACCGGCCGCTGCGGGAATCGCCGGCGCTGTCTACCAGCTGAGTGGGACCGTGGCCGGCGGCGCCGCGCTCCTGAACTTCGGAACCGTGTTCTGGGCGCTGCCATTCCTCTGCTGGTGCGCGGATGGGCTGCGCCGCGCGGCCGCAGACTCGGGCCGAGTCGTTTGGCAACCACTCCTGTTGCGCGGCCTGCTGGCGGCGGCCGCGGTCGGCCTCATCACCCTCTCCGGGCACCCACAACTGGTCGTGCTGGTGTGCGTAAGCGCCGGAGCCTACGCCATAGTCACGACGGCCGCGGCGCAGTGGGCGGGGGGTGGGGGGCGGGGGTCAGTGGCCACAAGCCACGAGCCACGAGTGGCGGTGTGGCGCGTCTGGATAGCGCCGGTGGCCTTGCTGGCCGCGGGATTGGCGGCCCTGCCGCTGGCGGCTATCCGTATCGTGCCCACGCTCGAAGTGGCCGCCATCTCGCCACGTGGGCAGGGGTTGGAGGTTGCAGCGGCGGCGGTCGGCTCCGCGCCACCATGGGCACTGGCCGCCGGGCTGGTGCTGCCGGGGTTGGAGGTGCTGCCGGTGCTCTCGCCGGCGTGGGTTGCCTACGTCGGCCTCGTGCCGCTGGCGCTCGCCGGCTACGCGGTGTGGCGCTGGCGAGGGACCGATTTGCCTGTTCGGACGGTCCTGCTGCTGGTATTTGGCGGTGCTGGCCTCATCTTGGCTTGCGGCAGCTTCACGCCGCTCTATCCGCTGCTGCTCAAGGTGCCCGGCTTCGCGCTCTTCCGTGACCCGACGCGCTGGCTCATCCTCTGGGTGTTCGCCGCCGCGCTGCTCGCTGCGGACGGCTACGATGTATGGCGTGTGTCCGGCGGAGTGCAGCACGCGACGCCCTCAAGCAGCCGCGGCTGGTGGCCGCGGCTGGCACTGCTGGCGGCAGGTCTGATCGTGGTCGGGCATCTCGTCGGCGCCGGCGCGCTCATATTCGGACGTGATCTCTTGCTGGAGCAGGTCGGACAGCCGCTCGCCCAACGCCTGGCCGCCGATCCGAGCCGCATCTTCAGCGCCGAGCGATATGCGACCACGTTTGCTGCGTATCTGACATCAGCCCAGCGCGCCCTCGACCCTCGCCAGTTGGCGGTGCTGGGGCCGCTGGTGGGTCTCATGCTAGCCGCATGGTGGCTCCGGTCGCGGCGGACGCCGGCACGACGTGGACAGCCGGCCGTCATGCTTGTCGTCGTCAGCGTGCCGCTGCTGCTGTTCATGTGGTCACGTTTTCCTACGGTTCCACCCAATGCCGGTGCCGATGAGCTGGCGCAGGTTGCCGCGCTGCCCGGTTTCCGTGAGGGCACTGCTCGCGTGGTGAGCTGGAAGCTGCGGGCCGCGGCGTATGAGTTGAACCTCGCCACGTTCGCGGCGCAGGGCAACGCGCCGGCCGCAACGTTTGCGTTGCAGCGGGCCGGTGTGACGCCGAACTGGGGGCTGGCCGCCCGCGTGCCACAACTCGGCGGCTACGAAAATTTGCTGTCGGTGCGCCAGGCGGTACTCTCCGCCGCGATACACTCGGAACGGACGGTGCCGGTACGGCTCCCGAACCCTCAGTTCGCGCCGGGGCAGTTGCCACAAGGACTGCTGGAGGCGCTGGCCGTCCGGTATCTGGTGCTCTCCCGCGACGCGCTGCAGAAGCCGCACCTGGACATGCACCGTTGGCGCCCCCTAGATAGCGGCCCGAACGCCGGCTCGATGGAGGTATGGGTCAATAGCCGCGCGCAGCCGCGCGCCTACCTTGTCCCGGCCGCACGCGCCGTCGGCTCGGCGGCGGCCTGGGAAGCGGTTGCTGCGCCGAGTTTCAGCCCGCGCCGGACCGTGGTGGTGGAAGGGGTGGATTCCGGCCCACACCCTAACCCTCCCCCGGAGCAAGCTCCAGGGGAGGGAACACGCTCCCGGCAAGCCAGCAATCAAAGCACTCCCGGCTCGGTGCGGCTGACGAGCGACCGGCCGCAGCGGGTAGCGATTGCGGTCGAGGCGGCAACCAATGCCTGGCTGGTACTCGCCGACGCCTGGTTTCCCGGCTGGACGGCGACACTCGCCGGCACGCCCACGCCCGTACTGCGTGCGAACTACCTCGTCCGGGCGGTGGCTGTGCCGGCCGGACGGCATGAAGTCGTCTTCAGCTATGATCCACCCGGCTACGCTACCGGCCGGACCGTGAGCGGCATCGCGTGGGGCGTGCTTGGCGCGGCCCTCGTGCTGGCCGGGCTGCTCGGCCGGCGGCGACGACACCCTTAGCGAGCGAATATGACTCGGACCAAGTACATCGTGATTTACACCGACGGGGCCTGTTTTGACAATCCTGGGCCTGGGGGCTACGGCATCGTGCTCATCCACGGCAGTCGCCGGAAAGAGTTGTCCGGTGGCTTTCGGCTGACCACGAACAACCGCATGGAGCTGTTGGCTGCGATAGAGGCACTGGCGGCGCTGAAGCAGCCTTGCCGCGTCACACTTATCAGTGACTCAAAATACGTAGTGGATGCCATGCAACAGGGCTGGGCCGAGAAGTGGCGGGCGAACGGCTGGAAGCGCAACAAGCGAGACCGCGCCGAGAACCCCGATCTCTGGGCGCGACTGCTGACGCTCTGCGCGGAGCACGACGTTACCTTCCGCTGGGTGAAGGGCCACGCCAACGACCCGGAGAACGAGCGCTGCGACGAGCTGGCCAAGGCCGCCGCCGGGCAGCCGGACCTCCCGGCCGACGAAGGCTACGAGGCGCGCGCCGCACCTACTTCTCGGCCCCTTCCCTGGCAGGGTGAGTGAGTCAGCGAGCAGGTTGGGAGGTGGTGCGTTCCTCGTCCTCCGGTGCCGGCTGGCTGGCCTGCCCACGGAAGAGCAGCGCGAACGCGCTCGCCGCGAGTATGTAGAGTAGCGCCGTCCCGAGGAAGCCGGGCCGATAGCCGAAGGCGCTAATGAGCTGGCCGCCGATATAGGTGCTCAGGGCCGCCATGAGGTTGTTGGTCACCAAGAGCGCCGCCGTCACCGTGGCACGGCTCGACCGGTCCACGATTGTCATGGCGAAACTGTCGCGCACCGGAAAGGCCATATTCATCAGCGAGTTCCGCATCACGTAAGCCGCGGCGGCGAAGCCCAGCGCCGGTGGAAACCCGATGAGGAGCAACAGCGGCACGGAGGCGAGTTGGGTGAGGGCAATGCTCAGGACCGGGCCGAGCCGCGTCGCCAGGACGGGCGCGCCCAGCGTGGCGACCACGCGCAGTCCCAGCGAGGCGGCGCTCATCGTGCCAAAGAAGGCCGCAGAGGTGCCCAGCTCTTGCACGAAAAAGACGTTCAGGAAGGGGATCGTCAGCCCGGCGCCCAAGCGGATCAGACCGTCGGTGGTGATGAGCTTGACCAGCGCCGTCGTGCTATGGCGCGTCAAAGTCCAGCGCCGGGTCTCCGGCGGTTGATAGGTTTCGCGCAGCAGCAGCAGGACGGGCAGGGTGATGGCGGAAGCGGCGCCGGCGGCCAGTAGCGTTGCTCGGTAGGACCACACCTCCGAGAGCGCCAGCCGCGAGTCTTGCAGCCATTGCGGGACGTACCCGCCGAGCAGATTGCCGACGATGGTGCTGACGAGAAAAAGCGCCGCCATCGTGCTGAAGAGGTAGGTCCGCTCGCGCCGGGAGCTATGGTGCGCCAAGAACGGTGCCTGCGCGGCCAGGGCGATGGCGCCGCCGGCCCCGGCCAGCGCCCCGCTGAAGAGCAGCAGGAGCGGCGTGGTGAGCACCAGCTGACCGAAAACGCCGCAGCCGACGCCCACGCTGCCCCAGACGAGCGACCGCTTTGTGCCCCAGCGGTCGGTGAGCAGGCCGGCGGGCAGCGCAGTAAGCCCGGCGGCCGCCGTCGTTACGGCGAGCAGCTGACCCAGGAACGCGGCGTCGAAGCCGAGCGCCTGGATATAGAGGTTGAAGATGATCCGCGTGACGCCGACGGTGAAGCCGCCGAGAAAGGCCACCCAGAGGTAGAGCCGAGCGTTGCGCGAAAAGCTACCAAGGGCGTCAATATACGCCCGTAGCTCCCGCTCGGCCGTTGACCACAGTACACGGGGCGGTTCCATGTGATCGTGTGCTTCCGCCCGGTCGAGGATGCCCCCACCCTACCCCTCCCCCGTGGCGACAGGGGAGGGAACGATCCATCCCCCGCCGCGGCGGGGGGACCGGTATCCGCCCTAGCCCGCCACCTGCGGTAGCTCGGTGAGGGCTGCCTGGACCTTCTCCGCCGGGTATTCGTAGTCCTCCAGATCGCCGCCCAAGTAGGCATCGAACGCACCCATGTCGAAATGACCGTGGCCGGACAAGCCGAAGAGGATCGCCCGCGAGCGGCCTTCCGCTTTCGCTTGCAGCGCCGAGTCTATCGCCGACTTGACGGCGTGAGCGGACTCCGGCGCCGGGATAATCCCTTCGCTCTGCGCGAACTGGATGGCAGCGGCAAAGACGGGATTCTGCGGCGTCTACCCATACATGGGCGCTCCGCGCCTCAACCCTTGTGCCGAGTATACGCTCTGAGCGCCCAACACACGAGCGATGCCGGAGGGGGCGAGTTACTGACAAGAGAGATTTTTCGTGTGGAGCGGCGGTTTGGACCTAACCCCCGGCCCCTCCCCTGGCAGGGAAGGGGCGTCATAGCCGCGACCAGCCGCGGCGGAGGGACAGGGCGGCAGCAGGGTGTACACTGGGGGACGGCCCTCACCCCGGCCTCTCTCACAGGGAGAGAGTGTGGATTCCCGCTCGCGCGGGAATGACGATTTGGCAAAGGTCTCAGAGGGGGAAACGATGTATACGACGATTACGGTGACGGCGATCTCGCTCAAGCCCAAGAAGTGGGACAAGGACTACAACGCCGAGAAGCTGGAGACCTATTTCCGCAGGGCGGCGCAGGACCAAGCCGACCTGATCCTCGCCCCGGAGGGCATCCTGGAGGGCTACGTAGCGATGGATGTCATTCGGAACCCAGAGCGAGGGCACGCGATGGTGGAGATCGCGGAGCCGATAGACGGCCCCTATATCCGGCGCTTCCAGGAGCTCGCTCAGGAGCTTCGCACCTGTCTCTGTTTCGGCTTTGCGGAGCGGATTGGCGATGAGATCTACAACGCGGGCATCTTCATTGACCAGGGCGGCGACATCTGCGGGCACTACCACAAAACGCAACTGGCGGAAGGCACCCACTCAAGCTGGTATTTCGACCGGGTGGGGCGGCGGATTCGGGCGTTCGATACGCCGCTGGGGCGGATGGGCATGGTCATCTGCAACGACCGGTCCAACCCCAAGATTTCCCGCACGCTGGTGCTGGACGGCGCACGCTGCCTGCTGATTCCGTCGTATGGCACGAGGAAGAAGTCCCAGAATGCCATCGTCACGGCGCGGGCGCGGGAGAACGGCGTGCCGGTGGTGCAGGCAAACGTGGGCAACAACCTGATTATCAGCAAGGGCGAGGTGGTCGGGTACAAGTGGGGCTGCGACCAGATTACGACGGCAGCGGTGGAGCTACCGGTGCTCCCGTCGGCGGCGGCGGCGCGCGAGGCGGAACGCGAGTACATGGCGGAGCAGCCCGCCGCGATGGCAGAGCGCTATGAGCGCACGATACAGCGCGTCAAAGAGAACTTCTGGAAGAGGCGTGCCGGCCACACCCTGTCGGCTGCGGAGACCCGCTCCTTCCGTCACTGGGAACGACAGGCGCAGGAAGCCGCGGCGAGTACCAAATGAGCCCGCCTCGCGGCGCGGACAGAGCCACGCTGATCTGATCCCACTGACTACACTAGGCCGCGTTGTCTCGGCGATCCTTGATGATTTGGCCGTCTTTGATGACGACGGCGATGTTCTCGACCTGCTCCAGCGAGCGGATGTCGGCCAGCGGATCGGTCTTGGTGATGACAAGATCGGCGAGCTTGCCGGCTTCGAGTGTGCCGACGCTATCCTCCCAACCCAGACACTCGGCGGCGGACTTGGTGGTGGCGACGATGGCCTCCATGGGCGTCATGCCAATGTCGCACATCAGCCCTAGCTCGCGGAGGTTGGTGCCGTGTCTGGCAATCGCCGTGTCGGTGCCCATCGCAATCCGCACACCGGCCCGGTAGGCGCGGGCGATGTTCTCGCGGTGAATATCTATGATTTCCCGGCCCTTGCGGATGGCCCATTCGGCCGGCTTCTCGGCACTCTCGGCCGCCTCAAGGGAGGCCAGGTGGACCGCCAGAGTGGGGACGAGGAAGGTGCCGCGCGCCAGCATTAGCTCGAAAGCCTCGTCGTCAATGTAGGTGCCGTGCTCGATGGAGTGGAAGCCGGCGCGCACGGCGTTCTTGATGCCCTCCGCGCCGTGGGCGTGGGCCATGACCTTAGTGCCGTCGCAGAAAGCGGCCTCCTGGGCGATCACCGCCAGCTCTTCGGGCGCGAACTTGGTATGCGTCGGCTGGGTGGTGGCGCTGTACACGCCGCCGGTGGTGGCAACTTTCACCACGTCGGCGCCGGCGCGCAGGACCTCGCGCACCTTGGCGCGGACCTCCTCGACGCCGTTACACCGGCCATGAGGTCGCCCCGGATAGGGCGCAAGGCGTAGCTCTATGCCGGATGGGAGCCAGCCATCACCGTGCCCGCCGGTGGGTGAGAGCATCGTAATGGCGATCTGGAGGCGTGGTCCCACGACCAGCCCCGTCTCGACCGCCTGCTTGACGCCGAGATCGGCACCAGCCGCGTCGCGGACGCTGGTTACGCCGGCCTCAATCGTGCGGCGCAGGCGGCCCACCATCTGATAGAAGTGGAGGGAGAAGGGGGTGCTCACCAGCTTTTCGACGCTGGCCCCTTCGGTGGTCAGGTGGACGTGGGCGTCAATGAAGCCGGGGAGGATGTAGCCGCCGGCGGCGTCAAGCTCCGTGATCGGGTCGTCCGGGACGGGAATGGTGTCGGGGGTGCCGACGGCGTGGATGCGGTTGTCGTGGAGTAGCACGGCGGCGTGCGCGACCGGCGGCGCGCCGGTCCCGTCAATGAGCGTGCCGTTGCGGATGAGGGTGTAGGCCATACGGAGCGGTCTCCTTTGCCTGTGCAGCGGGTACTGCGGCGCATACTACCACAGGGGAGCGGCTCATCTCCCGGCCCCCTAATGGCCCCATGACAGGGATAGTTTTTCGTGGAGAGCCGCGGGGGCGGGGCCGGCCTCACCCACTGACGGGCCAAAGCCTCACGGATAGTGCCAGGTGTGGTGCGCCTTTGGCCCGTCACCCGGCCCCCTCTCCACCATGTGGAGAGGGGGAGTAGCGCTCGGACCGGAACTGCCTCCGACCGCCTCAACCGGTCAGGAGCTGGGGCATGACGACGCGCAGGAAGTTCTGAGCGAGCACTTTGTAGCCTTCGGCGTCGGGATGCAGGTCGTCGGGGAGCAGGTGCGCGTGCTGCGGACCGAAGATCTCCAGGCCGTCTACATAATGGAGGTGGCGATCTCCGTGGGCTTGGAGGGCGGCGACGGCAGCGGCGACCTCCTCGCGCATGGCGGCGATGGTGAAGCCGACCTCGTTCGGCTGGGTTTCGCGCCAAGCGGCGTAGATCGGCGAAACAACGGCAAAGGGCACGTCCGGGTGGCGCTCGCGGACGATCCGGACAAACCCGATGATCGCCGGGCGAAAGGTCCGCGCGTTCAGGCTGCCGTGGTTATGGACATTGATGCCGACCTTCATAGAGAGGAGGTCGGCGGGCCGGTCGCGGATCATGCGGGCCACCATCGGCTCCAGGTGGCAGTTGCCGCCATAGCCCAGGCAAGTCAGGTTCAGGTCGCTGGCTCTGGCGACCAGCGCGGGCCACGTTTCGGTCGGCCGCGCGGCGCTCCGGCAGTGGGTGATGGAGCTACCATACGTCACCCAACGCGGCCGGAGATCGTCATAGGGCGTCAGGCTCGCCCCGGTACTCAACTCCAGCGACCGCAGCCGGAAATCGCCGTGCTGCGGCAGCCATAGCTCGATTAGCTTCTCGCCGGGCGGCAGGTCCGCAAAGCGAAACCGCTCTTGGCCCGTGAGCGCCACGGAGCCGCAGACCTGTCCATCGCAGGCGAGGTCGAGGGGACTGGTCTCCGGCTGCGCCACGACCCGTCCGGCGACCGTGGTCGTGTCGCTATGGAAGGCGAGGCGTACCCCGGCCGGCATCGCCGCGCGCGACTGCCGGTCGGAGGCGGCGAACGCAGCGGGTGGGAACAGGTCTTGCTCGCAGTAGGGAATGCGCCAGGGCATCACCCAGTCGGCGGTGTGCTGCAAGGAGATATGCCCGTGCCAGCTCAACCGGGGATCGTCGGGGGACACCGCCTGTAACGCCATGCTCCACCTCCGTAGCGGCCGGTCGTTCAGGGAGGGACTGTAGCAGTAGTCAGTGGAGTGTGGATGGTGGAGAGTGGTGAGTAGTGGCGGCTGGCTCTTGCTTATGATCCGTCAGGGTTGTAGAATAGCTGCGTCCCCGCCGAGGGGCATGGATACCCGCGCACCTGCCGGCTCACGGGTGCAGCGCGGGAAGCTCGTCTTGTGAGCCAAATCCTCTCCCGAAGCGGGAGTTGACTGATACGGAGGTAGCGCAGATGATCCGTAGGAGATACTTAGGTGGCTCGGCAGCGATAGTCGGCGGATTGCTCGCGGCGGCGTGCGGCGAGCCGACCGTGCGGTACGTCGGGCAGCCGCAGGCGGGGCCGGCCGGCCCGGCCGGGCCGGCCGGCGCGAAGGGTGAGACCGGCGCCCAAGGCGCCACGGGTGCCCAGGGTGCAGCCGGGAAGGCGGCCGAGGCGCCGGTCTTCCTCTTCTACCTGTCGAACCTGCCGGAGACGCATCCCGAGGGGGCAGCGCGGATTGCCAACTTGGAGGAGTTCAACAAGACGAACGAGCTCAACATCCGCGTGGACTTGGAGTCGGGAGGCCGGGCCAGCACCAACCTGGACAAGTACAAGACGATGGCTGCGGGCGGGACGCCGCCGGACGTGGCCTTCCTGAGCTACTTCGATTCGGTCAACATCTTTGCGAGTGGTGCGACGGCCGACTTGGATCAACTGCTCAAGGCCAACAAGGATTGGGGGCCGCAGCGGGCGGACATCTTCCCACGGATGCTCGAGAGCAGCATGTGGGGAGGCAAGCTGGCCGGTATGCCCGTCTACACGAACAACGCCGGCATCATCTACAACAAGGGACGTTTGCAGCAGGCCGGGGTGCCATTCCCGCAGTGGGACGGCAGCGGCCAGGGGCAGTACGACTGGAACGGCTTCAAGGAAGACCTGGCCAGAATGCAGCAGCAAGACGGGATCGAGTTCGCGTTCGCGTTCCGCTGGACGCGCTGGTTCTGGTTCCTGGGCACGCTGGGCGCGCGGGTGATTACCGATGACGGGCGGAAGATCACGATTGACCGGCCGGAGTCGGTGGAGACGATTGACTTCCTGCAGAGCATCCTCAAGGGTGGGTTCAGCCCGCCGGACGGCGCCGGGGAGCTGTACCGCGAGGCGAAGAACAACATCGCCTTCGAGCACCAAGGGCCATTCCGCATCCCGACGCTGCGGGCGAACAACGCACCCGACTTCGGCGTGCTCCATACGCCGGTCCACCCCGGCAAGCGGGAGGTGTTCGCGCAGAACGGCGGGCACAACATGGCCGTCTTCAAGGGTCCCGGCACCGAGCCGGAGAAGCAGGAGGCGGCGGCGGCGGTGTGCATGTGGATGAACTCGCCGGAGCCGCAGGCCCAGGCGTGCATTCGGGCCACCTCGATCCCGGTGAGCCGGGGCGCGCTCGAGTCTCAGACGCTGCAGGACTACATGAAGACCGACGAGCAGATGAAGGGGTTCGTGGAGATGGCGCCGTATGGCTGGCGGTATCCCGGCATCCCCTCGGGCAACCAGATCAATCGCACGGGCCGCGACATCTCGCCGATCATGAAGGGCGAGATCGGCGTGACGGCCTGGCTGGCCGAAACCCAGGCCAAGCTCCAGGCGCTGGTGGACAAAGACTGGGCGACCCTCGGCGGGTAGCCCAGCAGCGCGGGGGTAGGTTTCGACCACAGCGGCGGACCTATCCTGTTCAATAGCCCCCACCCTCGCCCTCCCCCGTTGCGACGGGGGAGGGTAGTTTTTGTCTGTATCAGGATTTTCGGAATGCCTGAGGGGTACTGGTGCCCCTCGGCGGCCACTTGACATGCCCGGCAAGTGGGCAATAGAATGGCGACACCGTCGGCAGCACTCGTAGCCGGCGGGCTATTGGGCGTTGGTGCGCTGGCGTAACGTCGGCGGCCGGCGCAAGGCGCGGGCAGGTACCCGTAGCAATCTTGGGGAGGACGCAAGATGGCACGCATCAGTAGACGACAATCGCTCGCCGGGGGCGCCGCCGTACTCGGCGGCCTAGTGGCAGCGGCGTGCGGTGAGCCGACGGTAAGGTACGTCGGGCAGCCACAGGCGGGCCCGGCGGGCCCGGCCGGCCCGGCTGGCGCGAAGGGTGAGACCGGGGCGCAGGGGGCGCAGGGCGCGCAGGGGGCGCAGGGCGCAGCTGCGAAGGAGCCGGTGACGGTCACGCTGTGGGGCACCTGGTTCGACTGGCGCGGTGAGGGCACGACCGGTGAGCGGATCATCGGCCTGAAGCAGTTGTTCGACCAGTGGAACCAGAGCGGTAGCCACGTTTATGCGGAGATCGGCGGGAAGGGCACGCCGGACAAGATCATCACCGCCTACGCTGCCAACCAGGGGCCGGACTTCTACGATCCGAACTACATGGATTCGGGCCTGTTTGGGCAGAATGGCATGCTGATGGATTTGAACGACTTCATCAAGGCGGACAAGGAGTATGCCGACTCGCTGGCGGACTACTTCCCGTTCCTGCTGGAGACAAGCTCTTGGGCGGGGCAGTTCTGGAGCCTCCCCTGGTACACGAACGCCGACCTGCCGTACACCAACGTGGCCCACCTGAAGGAGTCCGGGCTGGAACCGCTCAAGCTGGGGTACACGTGGGACGACCTGGTGGAGTACCTCAAGAAGCTCCAGACGACCCATGGCGTCGGTATGGAGACCAACAAGTGGGCGATGGGGGGTATCACGCACCAGGTGCAGTTCTGGAACCTGTTGCTGCAGAACGGTGGCGAGATCTACAACGCCGATGGCACTAAAGCCGTCTTCAACTCACCTGAAGGGGTCGAGGCGGGCCAATACATCCACGACTTGCTCTACAAGCATCAGGTCCACGTACCACACGGGGACGTGCTCAAAGAGCGCGGGGTAGACAGCCCAAGTTTCCGCCAGGGCCAGATCAGCATGTTCTACGAGACGAGCGCCCTGCGGATCAAGACCTGGGCGGAGGACATCGGCGGCCTGCAAAACATGTACGTCACGCCGTCACCGACGAAGAAGCAGGCCTTTGCCGGCAACTTTGGGCGGAACTGGCTGATCTTCAAGTCAACTCCGGAGCGCCAAGAGGCGGCGTGGGAGCTTACCCGCTGGCTGACCTCGACGGAGCAGAACGCGCACTACGTGGCGAGCATCGCGTTCCTGCCGGCGCGGAGGTCCATCTTCGAGACGATGAAGTGGAAGGCGCTCCAGGAGCAGGTGCCGCAGTTCCAGACGTTCGTGGACGCCGTGCTGAACTATGGGTACCGGCCCTGGCACCCGAATCTGGGCGCGCACTACCGGGCGGTGGGAGCCGCCATGGGGACAACCTTCAAGACGCCGAACGTGTCCATCAAGGACACGCTCGACGAGGCAGCCAACGCCATCAACGTTGACATCGAGAAGTTCCAAGCCAGCTTCAAGGGCTAGACACTCGGCAGGCGCCATCCGCAGCCGTCCCTCGTTGTACACGGGGGACGGCTTTGTTGTGCCTTGGGTGCCGGCCAGCGGGGATGGGGGCAGGTCTCTCTGTGACGGAGGAGGGGGCGCCGGCTATTCGACGGGTCCCGCGCCGCGCTGCTCCCAGTGCTGCTCGGTTTCGCTCATCGGCGCCAGCGGGTTGGGCTGCCAGACCGCTGGCGCGCTGAATTTGCCGAGCGCGCGGGCCATCTCGCGGATGTGGCTGCCGATTACGCCACAGCAGCCGCCGACATAGTTCACGCCCAGCGCCTGCGCTTTGGCGGCGAACTCGCCCATTTCGTGGCGGGTCATCGTCGTGGGATCCAGATTATCGGGAAAGGCGGACGTTCCCGTGAAGTAGGGCACGTCCCAGGAGCAGCGGTAGGCCACCGGCTGCGCGGCCAGGAATCCGTCGCCGGCGTCGCGCATCTCTTCGATGATCGGATAGGTCCGCGCGGGGTCGCGCATGCAGTTCGTCCCGACGACGTCGGCGCCGGCATCGTGCAGACGGCGGGTGGCGTCGGCGGCGGTCACGCCGTCGTCGAGGACGTTCGAGCCGCGGAAGGAGAGGGTAATCATCGTCGGCACCGTGGACTTGGCCTTGAGCCGTTCCAGGCAGAGCAGCGCCTCGCCGAAATTCCAGAAGGTCTCACCGATGAAGAAGTCAACGCCGTCTTGGGCCTCGATCTGCTCGTCGAACATGTCGGCGACGAGGGCTTGGGCGGACGGGCTGTCCGGCTGCCACTTCCAGGTCGCGCTCAGATCGCCGGCGACCAGGGCCGTCTCACCGGCCACCTCCTGGGCAATGCGAGTCGCGGCCCGGTTGATCTCGAACGTGCGGTCGGCCTGGCCCACGGTGCGGAGCTTCTCCCGGCTGCCATAGAAGGCCATGACCTGGAGCACCTCGGCTCCCGCGTTGAGCATCTCTTCGTGCATGGAGCGGATGGCATTGGGGTGCTCGACGGCAAGCTCCGGGGTAAATGCCCCGGCGACGACGTAGCCGCGCTGCTCCAGGGCCACGATATAGCCGCCGTCGCCGAGGACGACGCCTTCTTGCAACTGTGTCAGGATCGGCTTTGCCATCACATTCCTCCTTTTCTCGCTGACGGGATGACGTGCCGGCGGGGATCAGAGCGCACGGGCGGCCCGCGTGCCTTCGAGTATGGCGGCATGGACGCCACGGGGAGCCATCGCATCGCCGATGAGGTGTAGCTCCGGCACGCGACCCTTGAGTGCATGATACAGGTCGTCTACCGAGCGATGTCCCATGGCCAGGACGACGGAGTCCACGTCCTCGCGGTGCTCCTTGCACCCTGAGTACACGTTTTGGAGCGTGAGGCAGCGGCCATCAATGGACAGCGGCCGGACGTGTGGCGTCGCAACGACGCCGGCTGCGAACAGCCGCTGGTACACCACCGGGAACGTCGTGTCGCCCAACCCTTCGCCCACGTAACGCAGCCGCGTGGCAACCTCGACCTGCCGGCCGCGCTCCGCTAAGTAGTCTGCGACGCTGGGGCCGATTTCGGGGATGGCGTCGTCGTCCACGATCAACACCCGCTGCCCCGTCTCGACCGCACCAGACAGCACCTCCCAACTCGTGACCACGTGGGGTGCGTCGAAACCGGGTATTTGGGGCCGGAAGGGACGGCTGCCCGTGGCCACGATGACCGCATCCGGCCGCGCGGCCAGCACGGTCTCGACGCTGGCTTTGCTGCCGAGGCGGACCTCCACTCCCACGTGCTTGATCTGAGCCACAAGCCAGCGGGTGATGTCGGCCATGGATTCGCGCTTGGGGGCGTTGGCACTGAGCGAGACCTGACCGCCGAGCCGGTCGGTCCGCTCGTAGATGGTGACTTCGTGGCCCCGCAAGGCGGCCATGCGCGCGGCCTCCAGGCCACCCGGTCCCCCGCCGATCACGAGGACCTCCCTTTTCGTGGCTGCGGGCTGCCACGCGGCCAACTCCCGCTCGCGGCCGATGACGGGATTGTGGATACAGGTGATGGGTTTGCCAAAGTACATCCGGTCAATGCAGGTATTGGCGCCGACACAGGGGCGTATGTCGGTCAGTTGCCCCGCCTGGGCTTTGTGCGGTAGGTGCGGGTCGGCGATCGTCGCCCGGGTCATACCGACCAGGTCTACGCAGCCGGCAGCTAGAACCTGCTCGGCCATGAAGGGGTCGGTGATCTTGCCGGCATGGAGAATGGGGAGGTTGACGACCTCCTTGATCGCAGCGGCCAGCGCGACATAGGGCTGGGGTGGGAACATCATATTGGGAATGGCCGCGGCGACGTTCACCCAATTCTCGGCCGAGCCGCCGATAATGCTGAAGAAGTCCACGAGGCCGGTCGCCGCCAACCGTTGGGCGATCTCCTTCATCTCTTCGAGCGTCAGTCCGCGGGCGCGAAGCTCATCGCCGGTGATGCGGAGGCCAACGACGTAGTCGCGCCCGACCACCGCGCGGATTTCTGCGAGCACTTCCAGGCTGAACCGCAGGCGGTTTTCGAGGGAGCCGCCCCAGTGATCGGTGCGGTGGTTAGTTTGCGGGGACCAGAAGCAATCAATGAGATGGTTGTGCGCCGCCGATAGCTCTACGCCGTCCAACCCGCCGGCTTGGCAGCGCCGCACGGCCTGGCCAAAGGCGCGGATGATGTCTCGAATCTGGTGCTCTTCCAGTGTGTGGGGGATTTCGCGGTGATACGGTTCCGGGACCTGTGACGGGGCAACGAGGGGGAGCCATTGCTCCGCATCCGACGCGCCACGCCGGCCTAGGTGCGTAAGCTGGGTCATGATCTTGGCGCCGTACTCATGCACGGCAGTGGCCAGCTTCCGGTAGTAGGGGGTGATGCGGTCGTCGCGGTTGGCCAGGATGGACCAGGCGGTTGCTGGCGAATTGGCCGTGACGCTGGTCGAGCCGCCAAAGATCGTCAGCCCGACGCCGCCTTTGGCCTTCTCGACGTGATAGTCGCTGTAGCGCTGGCCAGGAAACCCGTTCTCGGCGTAGGCCGGGATGTGGCCGCTGCTATAAATGCGGTTCTTCAAGCGGACGTTGCCGATGGTGATTGGCGTGAACAAGTGCTTGAATGCGGTCATCTGTACATTCCCCTGGACCGGAGAGGCGCTCTAGGGCAAGTTTACTGGAGTGGACTGCCCGGAAGCAGGCACCGGCATTTTCGGCATGGGCCAGGGTGGTAGGATTGAGGTCGCAGTGCCTCAGTCGGCTGCCCAAAGCCAGACAATCCCGGATTCAAGAAACCCGTCAGGTTTCGGAGGGAAGGAGCGATCATGGTCAGAGCCGCTCCTACGCTGACGGAAGTGCAGCACAGCTTGCTGTGCTACAGCAAAGATCATTACTGCGGACACCCGCGTCAGTGTGGCATCTACAATTTCGGCAACGGCGAGATCGCCGTCATGCATCACCGCGCGCAGTCCACGTACCGCACGCTCAACGACATCAGGCACGGCTGGGACGATATTGGGTACAAGCGCCGCTGCCAGATCGTGCTCCAGCGTTCGCTCGACCATGGCCAGACGTGGCCGAGCGAGAACGACGTGGTGGTCTGGAACTACAACCGCCCCTGGGACGAGCTACGCGAGCTGTTGTGGAGGGCCGACGACCTGAGTCTGCCCCGCGAGACGATTGATCTGAGCAGCCCGAACGCGATGATCTATTTCGGCCGGGCGCTGACGGGCCGGAAGAACAAGGAGGGACAGGGCACTTTCGAGTGCTTTGCCTGGCGCTCCAGCGACCGGGGTCAGACGTGGGAACAGGTGCCGACGCGTGTGAGTCCACCGACCGGGATGAACTACGTCCACATTGACGGCGGGCCGCTGGCCAAGTTCGACGACGGCACGCAGCTGGCGGTGGCCAGTATAGGCGGCGATGACCGCGATACCGGGCTACCGGTATCGGTCAATTCCGGACTGGGAATCTATGGCACCGACGACAACGGCCGCTCATGGAGCTACATTGCGGAAGTGACGCGGGATCCGACCGGGCGGGGGCGTCCCACGTATGGCGCACTCGTCCTGCTGCCGAGCGGCCGGTTGCAGTGCTACATGAACCAGATCGGGGGCATCCGCCACGGCATGCAGATGTGCTACTCCGACGATGGCGGCTATAGCTGGAGCGAGCCGCAGCCGCTCGTCACCTGGGGAGAGTCACCCTGGGCCGCACTCACGCGCAAATACGCCTGGTCGGGCGCGAGGCGCAGCGGCCCGCGCTACCGGGCACCGTGGCCGCTGCGGCTGCGTGATGGCCGGCTCGTCGTCGTTTTCGACCGACGCTGCCCGCCGTTCGGGATGGGGCTGATCGTCAGCGAGGACGACGGCGCCACTTGGTCGGCGGAGGCGGTGATCCGCGCCGACGCCAGCGACTGGGACCTGGGCTATCCGGTGGCGACGGAGCTGGACGACGGGCGCATCTTCACCGCCTATTACTATATGGAGGACGATGGCAACAACTTCGGGGGCACGCGCTACGTCGCCGGGAGCCACTTCCGGCTGGGGTAGGGGCTGGGCCTCACCCACTGACGGGCCGCAGCCGCACGGATAGTGCCAGGTGTGGTGCGGCTGTGGCCCATCACCCGGCCCCCTCTCCACCATGTAGAGAGGGGGAGCAGCGGTTGGCATCACACCGGCATAGTGCGCTTGGTGTAGGCCCGCCCAATCTTAGCGACCTCCTCGTCGCCCCGCGGATTGCCGATCATGACTCCTTGCTGCAACCGGCTGACTACGTCGTCGCGCGAAACGGCGTTGTGGAAGAACAGCCCGGCCTGGGTGCAGGCCGTGAACACGCGCACGCGCGCCGCCTCCAGGTCATCGGGATAGGGAGGGTCAACGTAGCCGGCATACCCATGCGACCAGGCCATATCCCGCGACCCCCACTCGGCAAAGCCGATGCCCGGCACTCGGGCACTCCGTTCGGCGTTCCGTAGCGCCCGCCGGTTCTCGATCTTCACGCCCAGCATCAACTCGCCGTGCGGGTTGAGGGGCCACACATCGGCGCGTTGCAGGTACTCTTCGACCGACAGGCCCCAGATCGCGGCCGCGTCTTCCTCGCCGGCATTGCCGTGCCCGCGCCGCCCCTCAGCGAGGGCCGGGCCTGGCGGGTCACCCACCCCAATGGTGTGAAAGGGGTAGCGGCAGGCCTCGACGAAGGCTTTGACCGCTTCCGGCGTTTCGGCGTGGCAGAGATTGATGCCGGTCACGCCGCGGGCGAGAACCTGCTTGAACATCCAGGCGTTGGCCCTGATCTCCGCGGCGCTGACGCCTTCGGCCGGCACTTCCGCCACTACGGCCGGGATACGGTGTCCGCTCCTAGTCGGCCCCCCGTCCACCAGTCCGCGCATGAACTGATCGAGTGCCTTGATGTCGAACGGGGCGTGCTCCATGTCCACCTTGATGTAGTCAGCCCAGGTCTGGGCCATAGCTCGGCCACCCTCGTAGGACACGTCTTTGGCCAGGATGTTGTACACGGGCTGCCCCTGGTCCAGCAGTTCGATCATCTTATTGAAGCGTGGGGGCATCTCGTCACCTCTCCAACCGCATAGCGATTGCGGATGTAGCATATCACTCGCTCTGCACCCACATGCTACGTTAATGCACCACGTTGCCAGCAAGCCACTGGGGGAAGTAACGCAACGATGTATCGCGGGTTTTCTATCGAGAGCCGCTTGAAGCTGCCGGAGCGTTACCGCTACGAGCGGGTGCTAGGGCATCCGCCGTTCAAGCCGGGCCAGCGCCAGGTGATTGCCGAGCTGGAAGGCCCCGGCTGTATTCGGCACATCTTCGCGGCCTTCCGCGCCCACTATCAAGGGAGCTTCTATCGCAACTACATCCTGCGTATCTACTGGGACGGCGAAGAGCATCCCAGCGTGGAGGCACCGGCTGCCGATTTCTTCGGTATCCATCACGACGTGGCCTACTATCCCATCAATAACTTCTTCATCTCGGCGAAAGACGAGCGGGGGCACGCCTGCTACTTTCCGATGCCGTTCGCCCGCTCGGCGCGTATCGAGATCGAGGCGACCGACCTGCACCCACCGCCGATGCCCTTCGTCTACACCATTGATTGGCATAAGTATCTGACCGATTCGTTCGACGAGGAGCTGCGCTTTCACGCAGCTTGGCGGCGGGAGAACCCCGCGCCGGCCTGGGCAGACGACTTCTTTACGCTGGATGCGGTGGGGCGCGGCTATCTGCTGGGCTGGTCCTTAGGCGTGCGTCTCCGTAAAGATGGCATGCGCTGGACGCATTCCGGCTCGGAGAACTTCTACCTCGACGGTGAGGCCACCGGCGAAGACGGCATTGTGCCGCACTATCTCCGCCAGGCCGGTGGCGAGAACACCTTCGACGCCGGGCATGGTGGAGTCCGGCACCTACCCGACACGTATCTATACGCGGGCTTTCCTTACTGGGAGCACCAGGACCACGGACCAGCCCTGGCGCGGCACGTGCTGAGCGGCTACCGGTTCTACGTCCACGACCTAGTGCCCTTCAATACGTCGCTGCACATGCGGTGGGGCAGCCAGCCGCACAACTATTGCATGACGACGTACTGGTATCAGACAGAGCCGCACCGCCGATTCGTGAAGATGCCGGCCTTTGCGGACCTCGAATACGGTCGCGGGCTGGCACAGCGCGAGGTGCCGCGCGGGAAGTACGATCTGCTGAGACAGATTGGGGCCGAGGGACCGGAGGCGATCTCGGCCAGCCCCGACGACGGCTCGTGGTCGCTATATCGCGGTGCGGATGCGCTTACGCAACCGGCAGCGGCGCTGCCCGAGGGTATCCGGCGGCAGGCATTTCACGGCTTTCTGGATTTCTCTCACGTGTTCAACGTGCGGAGTCTCGGCTCCAACCAGACGTGGCCCTGTAATGCGACGGCGGTGACCACGCTGGCGGTGGACAAGGACACGCCGGCCACGATGCATTTGAGTTGGGACGACCGGATGCTGCTGCGGCTCAACGACGGGCCGGTCCAGGACTTGGGCAAGCACCCGACCTACCGCTACCGGGCCGTCCCGATCAGGTTGCGCGGAGGGGAGAATACGGTGGCCCTGAACCTGGACCGACCGGATGAAGGGTTGAGCTGGGGAGCATTCACGTTCTCCTGCCGGGTCGTGCTTCCCGATGGCCGGGTCGTGATCCCGCAGGCGCCGTAAGCCGCCGGGGGGAATGACAACGGGCCAGGGGTCGGAGGGTGGTGCCTGGGCCACCTACACGAGGAAGGCCCTGGCTGCGTGGCTGAGGAGGACGGTGGTGTTGGTGGCGACGGCCCGCTCCCGGAGGGGCCGGGGGAGGCCGACGCCGGAGATCAATTAATGAAAGAGGATTGGCACACGGATAGAGAAATGGGTACCATGGCCGCGGCGTCTATTCGCTCGCAGGGCGCCAGTGGATACGGGCAGGGCGAGCGGTAGCCTCCCTGCGGGGGAGAGTTGGTAGGAGGGAACTCCGATGGCAAGCGTAATCCGCAGACGGTATTTGGGTGGCGCGGCAGCCGCATTGGGCGGTCTGCTGGCCGCGGCCTGCGGCGAGGTCGAGGTGCGCTATGTCCAAGGGCCAGCCGGCCCGGCCGGGCCAGCCGGCGCGCAGGGTGAGCGCGGCGCGACTGGTGCGGCGGGCGCCAAGGGGGCGGCCGGCGCGGCGGGCCAGACGCAGACCATCGTGCAGGAGAAGGTGGTCACCGTCGAGAAGCCGGTTGTGGTGGAGAAGCCGGTCGTCGTTGAGCGGGTCGTCACCGTCGAGAAGGTGGTGCAGAAGCCGGCCGAGCGCATCGCGCCGAAGAAGCTGGAGTTTTGGGCGGTTGACTACGCTGACGGTAGCTCCTTGAACTACGGCCGGAAGGCCATGCACGACAACGTCAGGCGGTGGAACGAACAGAGCGACGACACATTCGTCAGCCTCAACCCGCGGCCGAGCGGCCCCCACATGGAGAAGCTGATCGCCAGCTATGCCGCCGGCACGCAGCCGCAATTGACCCTGTGGCCTTCCTGGCACGCCGGGCTGTTCGCCATCGCCGGTATCCTGGTGGACGTGCAGGATCGCTTCATCAAGGCGGACAGGAACTTCGCCGCCCAATTGGACGATTTCTACGAGCCGGTCTTGCAGTCCATGTACTTCCGGGGCAAGCTGTTCTCGCTGGAAATCGCCCCCAATGCGGACCTGCCCTATACCAACCTCAACCTGGTCCGGGAAGCGGGGCTGGAGCCGCTGGAGCTGGGCTACACCTGGGACGACCTGGCGGACTACTGCGTGACAATGCAGGGCGCCCTAGGACCGGGCAGAGAGTCCAACAAGTGGGCGATTGCCCACATGCGTAACGCTGCCGTGTTCGCCAATCTGTTCAAGCAGGCCGGTGGCGAGATGTACAACGGGGACTACACCAAGGTGGGCTACAACAGCCCGGAGGGGTTGGACGCGGCCCAGTTCATCCACGACCTGCATCATAAGTACCAGGTGCATCGGCCACACGGCGATTACTTCAAGGAGTCCGGTAAGCCGACCTCCGACTTCCGCAAGGGCGAGATCGGCATGTACTACGAGACCAGCCGCTTCCGCATCCTGACCTTTGCGGAGGCCATTGGTGGCATGGAAAACATGTACGTGTCGCCACCGCCTTCACGGAAGGAGCCATTCGTGATCTCGTTCGGTCGGGGCGTGCAGATGGTGAAGAACCCGCCGGACATCGAAGACGCCGCCTGGGAAGTCCACAAGTTCATGGTGGCTGCCGATCAGGCGGCGCACTACTCGGCTATCGAGTACTTCCTGCCCAACCGCCGCTCCTCGCGCGAGACTGCGGAGTACCAGGCGGCGCTGGAGAATGCGCCGCCGTTCAAGGTCTTCCTGGAAGCCCTCGACAACTACTCCTTCCGCCCGTCGCATCCCGCATACTTCGATCACTATCGCGCCACTGCAGCGCTGCTGAACGACATCGGCACGACGCCGAACCTCAACATCAAGGACGCCGTGGCCGAGACGGCTCGCCAGCTTGACCTGCTGCTGGAGACGTTCAACCGGGAGCAGGCCGACAAGCTGTAGGCAACGCCAGCGCGTGCGCCTCAATACCTGACGGGCCAAAGCTGCACGGATAGTGCCAGGTGTGGTGCGGCTTTGGTCCGTCACCCGGCCCCGGCTCCATATCCATAGGGTGGAGCCGGGGCCGGTTTGCTATAAGGTGGGCCGAGGTACGGCACGGAACTGCCAGGACAACGGCGACCAACCCGGCAACTGGGAGGTGATTGCTGATGAACCGTACCGCACCGTCTGTGACCGACGTGCATCATATCAAGCTGTGCTATAGCAAGGACCGATATTGTGGCCATCCGCGCCAGTCGCCGGTTCGCAACTTCGGTAACGGCGAGATCGCGGTGGCGCATTTCCACGCGCCGGCTACCTATGCAACCCGCGAGAACATCGGGCACGGCCACCACAACTACATGGGGCGGTCCCAGGTGCTGTTCCAGCGGTCGCTGGACCACGGCGAGGCGTGGCTGCGGGAGCAGGACGTGGTCATCTGGGATCACGCGCGTCCGCTGGACGAGCGGCGAGCCATCCTGCATCGCGCTGACGAGCCGGGGGTGGCGCGGGAGGCGATAGACCTCACCAGTCCCGACGCGGTGGTAGCGTTCCCGCGTCATGCGACCGGCCCGGACGATCCCGAAGGACGCCCCGCGCTAGAGTGTTTTGCCGTCCGCTCCGGCGACCGCGGGCGTACCTGGGAGACGGTACCGACGCGCCTCGCGCCGCCGCCGGGCTTCAACTTTGTCTCCGTTGACGGGGACAGGCCCATCCAATTCCCGGACGGTACGCTCGTCGTGCCGGCGTGGCTGGACAACCGCAACAGCGGGAGTAACCCGCGGGACTACTACAACGCCATCACGGGGCTGTACGGCTCGGACGACAACGGCCTCAGTTGGACGTACCTGGCGCAGATCGGCAACGAGCCACCGGCGAGAGGCCGGCACGGCTACGCCAACCTGATCCTGCTGCCGAGCGGGCGGTTGCAATGCTACTTCAATCGCATTGATAATGGTCTCCGGAACACGATCGAGCTGACCTGCTCCGATGACGGGGGGTATAGCTGGAGCGCGCCGCAGCCGATTGTCGCCTGGGGGCAATCTCCCTGGGTAGCCCGCCGCCGGCCAGGCGTGAGTGGCGGTGGCTGGCTCTACCGCTCACCCTGGCCGCTCCGCCTGCGTGATGGGCGGATTGTGGTGCTGTTTGCGCGGCGGAAAGCGCCGCCGGGGATTGGCCTGCTGGTCAGCGAGGACGACGGGGCCACCTGGTCGGCGGAGGGGATTGTACGCGACGACGGGAGCGGCGGGGACCTCGGCTACCCCGTGGCGACGGAGCTGGACGACGGGCGTATCTTCACCGCCTACTATTTCATGGAAGACGATGGCAACAGGTTCGGGGGTACGCGGCATATTGCCGGGAGCTTCTTCCGGGTTTAGTAGTGGCCTCACCCCCCGGCCCCCTCTCCACCATGTAGAGAGGGGGTGTGCGGCGTTTGGCGTTGCACCGGGAAACACGCGGACTCCTCGTTCCTGGAGGGAAGAGGTCGGGGTGAGGTGGGGAGAAGGGGGGACATTGTGCAGGAGTTGAGGGTGTGCCTCTATGATGCCGGGGCCGGGGGCCGGCTCGGCAGCGTCGTGGGGGATTGCGTTTACGATCTTGAGCGGTGCGGTGCCTTAGTCGGGCGTGGGGACCAAGGCGCCGACTTGGCGGGCTTTCTGGCGGGCGGGAGCGGCGCCGTGGCGGCGGCGCGGCAGGCGGTGGCGGCGGCGCGGCAGGCGGTGGCGGAGGTCTTGCGGGCGGGCGGGACGGAGGGATCGGGCGGCGAGCCGTTGGCGTACCGGCTGGAGGACGTGCGCCTGCAGGCGCCCATCGTACCGAGCACGAAAGTGATCTGCATGGGCCGGACCTTCGAGAGCCACGTGGTCATTGGGGGGCTGGAGCCGCACCCCAAGCCGACGCCGTTCTACAAGCTCACACAGATGGTGGTTGGGCCGGACGACTACGTCGTGTTGCCCAAGCATCACTATCCCGAGCCGGTAGTCTACGGGACCGAGCTGACGGTGGTGATCGGCAAGGCGGGCCGGAGCATCGCCGAGGAGCGGGCAGAAGAGTACATCTGGGGATACACCGTCCTCAACGACGTCACGATGCGGGGCGCTTATCAGACGGTGGCCAAGTCGTTCGATACCAGCGCCCCGGTGGGGCCGTGGATCGTGCCGCACGACGAGATCGGCGATCCGCACAACTTGCAGCTCACCTTCCGGCTGAACGGCGAGCAGGTGCAAGAGGGGAATACGCGGGACCTGCGGTTCACCGTCCAGGCGATGGTGGCCGAGTCCTCGAAATGGGTGACGCTCCAACCGGGCGACATCATTGCGACCGGCGACGTGGGGGCCACGGTACCGCTCACGCCGGGCGATGTGATGGAGGCGGAAGTGGAGGGTATCGGGGTGTTACGCAACCCGGTGCGGTTGGAGGAGTAGCCGGCGTGACTCAGGGCTGCACCCGGAGAGCGCAGCGTTGACGGAGGCACAGGCATCCTCACCGGAGGCGCTTGGCTTCAGCAAGGAGCGTCTGGACCGCGCGTATGCGCTCGTCGAGGGGCTGGTCACGGAGAACGCTGCGGTGGGGACGGCGATGCTGGTCGGCCGCCGTGACCGGTCGTTGGCGCCGCGGGCGTTCGGCAGGATGGGCACACCCGACGCGGCGCCGGTCCGGCCGGATACGATCTTCGCGGTTGCTTCCTGCACCAAGCCTATCGCCGCCGCGGCGGTTTGCCTACTGGTAGAGCGGGGACTGGTCGGGCTGGACCAACCCCTGTGCGAGCTTATCCCGGAGCTTTCGGCAAACCTGAAAGAGGTGCGGCTGTCGCAGCTGATGACGCATACGTCGGGGCTGGGCGGACTGGTCTGCAACCGTGAGCTGCGCCGAACGCGCCAGCCGCTCCAGCGATGGCTCAATGCGCTGTACCAGACGACCTTGGAGGCGCCACCGGGCACGCGGGTACGTTATACGAGCGCCGGGGCGGCTCTGCTCGGTGACGTGGTGTGCCGGGTGAGCGGTGTGGAGCTACGGGACTTCCTGGCGCGAGAGTTTTTCCGGCCGCTGGGGATGCGGGACAGCTTCCACGGCCGACGCGGCGAGGACGCCAGCCGCATCTGCCCCAGTCTGCTGCCGACGCCGGAATTGGCCGCCGAGCCGAACTGGAACAGCGACTACCACCATCGCTTGGGAACGTATTGGGGCGGGCTGTACACTACTGTCGCGGACTACAGCCGCTTCCTCCACATGCTACTCAATGGAGGGGCCTATAGTGGGAGGCGCATCTTCGGTCCGGCCACCGTGCGGGTGATGACCGAGGACCGGATCAAGGGTATGCCCGGCCTGAGCGCGGCGGACCGGCTGACGTATGCGAAGGGCCTGGGCTGGCTGCTGCGCGATAACGGGAGCTGGCCGTTCATGGGCAGCCTGGTTTCGCCGCGGGCGTTTGGGCACTACGGAGTGACCGGGTGTGGGGCTTGGGCGGACCCGGAGACCGGGGTCGTCTGCGCCATCTTTACCAACAAGTCTCATACCGACGGCGGTATCATGTACGAACTTGCCGCGATCTCCAATGCCGTCGCCGCGGCGGTGGTCGAGTGAGGAGGCAATTCGGTGGAACGTGCAGTCGTGGCGCTGACCGACGTGCAGCACAGCAAGCTGTGTTACAGCAAGGAGCGGATGTGCGCGCATCCGCGCCAATGTCCGATTCACAACTACGGCGATGGCCATATCACGGTCATCCATCACCATGCTCCGAGCGCCTACCGGGTACGCAACGACATCCAGCACGGGCAGTTCGGCTACAAGGGGCGCGCCAAGATCCTGTTGCAGCGGTCCTACGACCATGGCGAGACGTGGTCGTCCGAGCACGAGGTGGTGATCTGGGACGACTCGCTGCCGCTGGAGGAGAAGCGCGCCATTCTGCGGCAGGCCGATGATCCAACGCTACCGCGGGAAGAGATTGATCTGAGCAGCCCGGACTCGTCGGCCTATTTCGCCCGTCCGGCGACCGGTCCGGAGCGAGCAGACGGACGGCCGGCATTGGAGAGCTACGCCTTTCGGTCAGGTGACCGAGGGCACACGTGGGAGACGGTGCCGACACGGATCAACCCGCCGTCCGGGTTGAACTACGTCCATATAGATGGCGGCCCGTGGGTGCAGTACGGCGACGGGACGCAACTGGTCGTGGCGAGTATCGGGAGCGACGCGGGCAACACGTTACTGGGCGTCTACGGCACGGACAACAACGGCCTGTCGTGGGACTACGTGGCGGAAGTAGCGAACGATCCGACCGGACGGGGGCGTCCCACCTACGCCGTGCTGTTGCCGCTGCCGAGCGGCCGGCTCCAGTGCTACATGCTCAATATCCAGGGTATTCGCAACGCCATTCAGATGAACTACTCCGACGACGGGGGCTACAGCTGGAGCAAGCCAAAGCCGATAGTCGCCTGGGGGCAGTCGCCGTGGGCGGGGCTGACGCGCACGCACGTCTGGTCGGGGGCGCGGCGACAGGGGGTACACTACCGGTCACCGTGGCCGCTGCGCCTGCGCGACGGTCGGATCGTGGTGATCTTCGGCCGGCGCCAGCCGCCGTTCGGGATGGGGCTGGTCGTCAGCGAGGACGACGGCGCTACCTGGTCGGCAGAAGCAGTCATCCGCGCCGATGCCAGCGAATGGGACCTGGGCTATCCGGTGGCAACGGAACTGGACGACGGGCGCATCTTCACGGCCTACTACTTCACGGAGGACGACGGGAACAACTTCGGGGGTACGCGCCATATCGCCGGGAGCCGGTTCCGGCTGGGGTAGGGGGCGGGCCTCACCCGCTGACGGGCCACAGCCGCACGGATAGTGCCAGGTGATAAACCTACCCCCTAGCCCCCTCCCTAAAGGGAAGGGGAACTGTGGGGCGCCGGGGGGAGGGCAGATTCCTGGATTCCCGCTTTCGCGGGAATGACGGGGTGGGAATACAAGAAATGGGGAGAGGAGTGTAGCGATGGGACAGCCTGAGTTTGCAGGGGTGTGGCCGATCATGCCGACGCCGCTGAACGCGGACGGGACGATTGATGAGGACGGGACACGGCGGGTCGTCAACTTCCTCGTCGAGGGGGGTATGGACGGTCTGTGGATGTTCGGGACGCGGGGCGAGGGGCCGAATCTCCTGCCCAAGTATCACCAGCGCGAGCTTGAGGTGGCGATGGAGGCGTCGAACGGGCGCATTCCGATTGTGACGGGCTGCGGAGCGCCCGGCACGGAGCACACCATCGAGAATATCCGCGTGGCCGAGGCGGTCGGGGTGGACATGGTGCATGTCACCGAGCCATACTACTTCAAGATGAAAGAGCACGAAATGGAGGCGCACTACCGGGCGGTGGCGGATGCGGTCAAGGTGCCGCTGGTGATCTATTTCCACGACACCAAGTACCCCAACGTGCGCCCCGGGGTGTGTCCGCCGATCATCAAGGAGCTGGCGGCGCGCGACAACGTGGTCGGGATCAAGGTGTCTACCGGCGACCAGCGAATTATGCAGTCCATTGCGTGGGAGACGCAGGAAGTGACCGACAACTTCGGCGTGATGGTGACGGACGGGCAGATGTTCGTGGCCGGGATGCTGGTCGGGTGCGCGGGAACCACGCCGCCGGAGGCCGCCTTTGCGCCGAAAATGTACGCCGAGATGTATCGGCTGACGCAGCAGGGCGAATGGGGCAAGGCGCTGGAGATTCAGAAGAAGATCATCCCGCTCTCGGACGCCATCACCGGGTATGGCCCGCCGTCGGGCAAGGCGCTGTACGCGGCGATGGGGCTGTGCCAAGAGCACGTGAGCATGCCGTTGCAGCCCATGCCGGAGCCGGCGCGCCAGAAGCTGCTGGACTTGTTCGAGGCCGGGAACTACGAATAGTGGCTGACCGAGGCTCACCCCCCGGCCCCCTCTCCATCGCGGAGCGATAGAGAGGGGGAGTGGATGCCCGCGTGCGCGGGAATGACGGATGTGAGGGGGGCTGGATTGCGGCTGGGGCTGGCCCCCCTATGGTCCCCCCGCGGTGCGGGGGGACGGTGTATGTGGAGGGGAGGGAGCGTGGAGTACCGTCGGTTTGGGCGGACGGGGTTGACGGTTTCGGTAGCCGGGCTGGGCACCGGGGGGCCGAGCAACCTGGGCCAGAATACGGGGGTCGCGGAGGCTGACGCGATCCGGGTGGTGCATCGGGCGCTGGACCTGGGCATCAACCTGATAGACACGGCCGCCGGCTACAAGGATAGCGAGGCGATTCTCGGCCGGGCGCTGCGCGACGTGCCCCGCGACAGCTACGTGCTGGCCAGCAAGTTCGCGGCGAACGACCAGGAGCGGGGGACGCTCTTCCCCTTGGAGGTGCTGGAGCAGTCACTCCACGAGAGCCTGCGGCGGCTCGGCGTGGACTATCTCGACGTGTTTCAGTTTCACGGGGTGCAGACGCGGCTGTACGACCAGGTGATGGAGCGCTTCCTGCCGGAGGCGCGGCGCTGGCAGGAGCAGGGCAAGTTCCGGTTCTTGGGGATTACCGAGAACTACCGCAGCGATGGCACGCACGAGATGCTGCAACGGGCGCTGACCGATGACCACTTCGACACGATGATGGTGGGCTACAACCTGCTGGCTCCGAACGCCGAGCAGGTCGTGCTGCCGCAGGCGCAGCTCCACGACGTCGGGGTGCTGGTGATGTTCGCGGTGCGGCGGGTGCTCTCCCAGCCGGCTTACCTGACGGAGACGATCCAGGGACTGAAGGCGCGCGGGGTGGTAGATGAGGACGCGGTGCCGGACGACCGGCCGCTGGACTGGCTGCTGTGCGATCACGTCGAGTCGGTGCCGAGCGCCGCCTACAAGTTCGTGGCAGACCACCCGGCGATTTCGACGGTGCTGACCGGGACGGGCAATATGGCGCACCTAGAGGCCAACGTGCGGTCACTGGTCGGGCCGCCCCTGCCGCCTGCTGACCGGACGCGGCTGCTCCATATCTTCGGCCGGGTGGAAGAGAGCATCGGCAACTAGGGGGGCGGGCAGGTGACGAGATGAGTAAGGCGCAGATGGTCAGTGCCCGGAAGTACGGGGACGGGTAGATCAGCTTGGCACGAGCGGTGCGGGAAGCCGGGATCACGCTGTGGGAGATGATGGCCTATCTGCGGCAACAGAAGGTCCCGGTGCAATACGATGTCGAAGACTTCGAGGAGGATGTGCAGACGGTGGCCCGCTGCAGCGCTCGCATCGCTCAGGGGTAATGAGACCGTGTATGACACGGATCCAGCGCGTCCTCCTGCAACTACAGGTGGCCTCCTGGCTGTCGGCCATTCCGACTAGTGAGCCTGGCGCACGAGCAGAGAAGCAACATGGGTGGACTATCGGGGTATGATCCGGCATGGGAGACTGCACGCGCGATGGCCGATCCTGTGCGCGTCTACAAGGACGACTCCCTGCTGCTCGCGACTGACTTTGAAGGCGGTAACGGCACCAATCCACAGTGCCTAGGCCGTGACCACTATGCTCTGCATCTTGAGCCAGAGCCAGGGAAGCACCCCTTCAGCGGCGTGGCGTACTATGTCTGCTTCGGCATCCAGAACTGCCAACCAGCACCACGCACAGTACGTATCCGCCTGGTAGGGCACATCTGGGAGATCTGGCGGCGCCGGGACTGGGCCGAGCAGACCCAGCACCTCGTCGTCCGCCGTGGTGGACGCTGGTCCCTGCTCGATCCCGCTGCCCTCCACCAAGTTGAGGGGGCGACAGATACCCTGGATGTGCAGTTACCGCTGCCTGGCGCCGACGAACCAGCCTCGGCGCTGTTTGTCAGCAACTTCCACTGGTGGCCCTATAGCGAAGCCGTGCGGTATCTCCAGACCATCGATAGCCGCGTCGCGCGGGTACGGGAGATCGCCCGCAGCTTTCAGAACCGGCCCATCTACGCCGTGGAGATCGGCAACGAGGCCGCGCATGCGCCGTGTATCGTGCATACGCAAACACCCCAGCCATCGGAGATGGGGAGCCTCGCCTGCCGAGCGATGATTGACTTCCTCTGCTCGGACGATCCGGCGGCGGCGGCGATCCGGGAGCGGTTCCGGGTCTGCTTCATCCCCATGACGAATCCCGACGGGACTGTGCTGGGCTACGGGGTGAGCGATGCCCAAGGTCGCTTTCCGTTCTTTGAGGGCCACCTGGCCGCCAGCGGCGCCGACACGGCCACACCGGAGACTGCGGCTGTGTGGCGCTATTTGGAAACGCAGCGGCCCTGGCTCTTCTGGGAGTGGCACTCAAATAACTGGGCACGGCGCCCCGGTCACATGCTGCTGCGCTACCGCCCGGAATTGCTCAACGACCCGTCGCGCCGGGCTGTCTGGGCGGCGCTGGAGGAACGACTCTTAGCCTTGCCGCACACCCATCATGGTAGCTGGACCTCACATACGGAAGGCGGGTATCAAAACAGCCTAGGGTTCCAGGCCGTCACGCGGTTGGGCGCGATCTCCGGCATGATTAAGCACCATGATAAGTATCCGCTGTCGGTCAGCCATGACCATGCTATTGCGTGTCTGAAAGCCGCGGCGACAGTGTACCCCTCGTAGCCGCTCTCCGACACACGAATCGCAGAGGCCCGGCATGAAATGTCCCTACACGGTGCCGCTGTGCCAACTTGGGAGTGCGAGGTGACGCGCTCACCACCTCTGGCAGAAGTGAAGCGGCCGGACCTCTTGCCGATGGAGGGTCCGGCCGGCAGGGCTGGGGTGCTGGGCGGTCCCGACCGGATTTGAACCGGCGATCTCCACCTTGACAGGGTGGCGTGTTAGTCCACTACACTACGGGACCCGGTGGGCATAACCGACAATGGTTAATGATGCCTGGTGTTCCCTGCCGGCGTCAAGTGCCCCTCCTATGGTCCCCTCACCCCCCGGCCCCCTCTCCAACAATTGGAGAGGGGGTGTAACGCTCGGACCGGGGCTGAAGGGGGTGCAGGCGCAAGCGCCGTCAGCGCGCGGCCGGTGAGGCGTAGCGGGACTCGATCTGGGCTATCTGCTCGACGCACGCTTGGTCTTCGGCGTCCTCGCCGGGAGGGGTGGCAAACCAGGCATCCAGCATTTCGCGGGCGATGACCGGCGGCGTGGCGCGTAGGCTCATGACCAACACGTTGGCGTGGTTCCAGATGCGCGCGCCGCGGGCGGTCTCGGCATCGTGGCAGAGGGCGGCGCGGATGCCGGGCACCTTGTTGGCGGCGATGGATACGCCCGTGCCGGTCCAGCAGAAGAGCACGCCCTGGTCGGCGTCGCCGGCGGCCACGGCGGCGCCAACGTCCTGGCCAACCTGTGGCCAGGGGTCACTGCGTCCCTCCAGCGGGCCGAACAGCTTCACATCATGGCCGCGCTCACGGAGGTCCTCGACAACGGCAGCGGTGAGCTGCGTAGCCTCGTCACTGCCAACGGCAATACGCATCGGATACTCCTCTCTCGCTACTCTATCAGCCCTCTCCCACGGGAAACCCTTGCGTAACTACCCGGATGGAATGCTAGGGCGCGGTGACTCGCCTGCCGCCAACCTGGGAGGACCGGTTATTGGATTCCCGCCTTCGCGGGAATGACGATTTTGCAAGAGTCTCCACAGGGAGAGAATGGCGCGCTAATCGCGTAGCCACCACCACAGAACGATAATCAAGACAATGACCACCAGGAGTATCGCCGCACCACCGCCAACACCCGGGCCGCCGCCAACGCTGACCATGTCGCGCTCCTCTCTGTGGATTACTGAGTTGTGACTGAGGGGTAGCCCTCACCCTGGCCCTCTCCCAGGGGGAGAGGGGGGGATTCCCGCGAAAGCGGGAATGACCAAGAAACCGGGTCGGTGGATTCAGTGTAGCATGGCGTCGGACCGGTGGGCGCTATACTAGCCGACGGTAAATTACGGCTGCGCTACCCAGATGGCCGCGACGGCCCGCTCACTCTACGCAGCTTGCCAGGAGACGCACGATGTCAACGGGAACCACAGCGCCCGCGAGCGATCCGCCGCTGGAAGAAATGGCAGCGGCGGCGCAGCGCATTCGGCGGGCAATCGTCGAGATGACGACGGCGGCCGGGTCGGGGCACCCGTCCAGCTCGCTCTCCGCGGTCGAGATCATGACGGCGCTCTACTGTGGAGGACTGTTGCGGCACGACGCGGCGCGGCCGGAGTGGCCGGAGCGGGACCGCTTCATTTTGAGCAAGGGTCACGCGGCGCCAATCCTGTACGCGGTGCTGGCCGAGCGCGGGTATTTCGGCGCGGAGCAGCTTGCGAGCCTGCGGCGGATCGGCAGCCCGCTCGAAGGGCATCCGAACATGCGCCGGCTGCCCGGTGTCGAGGCCTCCACCGGCTCGTTGGGCCAGGGATTGTCCATCGGGCTGGGGCACGCGCTGGCCGGCCGGGTTGATGGGCGAGACTACCGGGTGTACGTGCTGCTCGGTGACGGCGAGGTGCAGGAGGGACAGGTCTGGGAAGCGGTGATGGCAGCGGCGCAATACCGGGTAGCGTCGCTCACGGCCATCGTGGATCACAACAAGGCGCAGCAGACGGACCTGTTGGAGCGGGTGGTGGACTACCGGCCGTTGGCCGCGAAGTGGGAGGCGTTCCAGTGGCACGTGCAAGAGGTGGACGGGCACGATCAAGCGGCGGTGTGGCAGGCGCTGGCCGCGGCGCGGGACGTGGCGGGGCGGCCGCAGGTGATTGTCGCCCACACGGTCAAGGGGAAGGGCATTCCGTGGGTGGAGCGCGACTTCAGCTATCACGGCAAGGCGCTGCCGGCGGACGAGGCGGAGCGGGCGCTGGCGCTGTTCGCTGCGGACGGTGACGAGGGGGAGTGATAGCTGGCCTCATCCCCCGGCCCCCTCTCCAACATTTGGAGAGGGGAGTTTGGCCTTCGGCGTCTCGGCTCTGCTATGGGCCCCGCGGAACGGGGGGATGGCGGCGGGGTTAGGTGGGGAGTAAGCCCGGGACGTACTCCTTGATGACGATGTCGTCGGGCAGATCGTCGGGATGCGGCGGGTCCTTGATGTACTTCTCCACTTCTTCGAATAGCTGATCCAACTCCGATGCGGCATCGGGGCCGAGGGCACGTTGCGTTTTGAGCAGGCGCTGGAGCACGTCGCAAGCGCGGCCGATGGCGGCGATCTGTTGGAGCAGCACGGTGCGCGGCCGGCGCCGGACGGCGGCACCGCGCCGGCGGTTGCGGGGTCGCGCTAGGGCGGGTCCCCAGGCCAGCAGCCGGTAGATAAGCATCTGGAGCAGCCGGACTTCGGCAGCAAGTACCGGCGTATCGGACGTGGGTGCGAGGGCCTGCAGCTCAGCGGCGGTGAACATCCGGTCGTACACAGTTTCCTCCAGTGAGGTGGGATGGGTGACGGAGGCTGACGGTGAGCCGGCGGCGACGGGCGCACGACGGGAGCGGTCGTGACCCGCCGCCGGCGGGGGCGAGACGGGGGAGTGGTCGGGGACCGAGGCGGCGGCAAGGGTGGCGCCGGAGCGGTTGTGCTCCGGCACCGGCTGGGCGGCACTCAGACGGTCGTGACGCGGAACTCTGGCCGTGATGGCAAGGGGTACGTCAGAACCCGGTGCCCTCGGGGCGGCACTCTGACAGTACTGACCCGGCGCCCGCGCCGTGGTGGCGCGGGGTACGTCAGCACCCGGTGCCGTAGAAGCGGCACTCAGGCGGCCATGCCGCACCGCATCCGCAGACGCGGGGCGGGGTCGCTCATGGCCCGGTGCCCTCTGCTGGGTGGCGAGGCCACCGCTGTTGGCCGGCAAGATGCCAAGACCGCTCCCGGCCTGTGCAGCGTGTGCGCTAGACCTGTCTCGCATCCGTCAGCCTCCGTTCAGGGGGGGATATTGGCGGGATGGGCTGGGACACAACGGGGGGATTTGGGCCTCACCCCCCGGCCCCCTCTCCAACATTTGGAGAGGGGGAGTTAGGGTTGGCTCCCTGCGGCCCCCCCGGTGGGCAGGGGACGGTGTGCTGGCCCCCTACGGCTTGGCCCATACCTGCCCCAGTCAGGGGGGATAGCGGGAGAGGGGGAGGATTGCGGCTGGTGCCGCGATGACGAGGCGGCGGGACTCGCCTTAGCGCCCGCTCGTCGGCGCGGCCGCCAAGTCGCCGCGTCCGCGCTGGCTTTCGACGTTGTGGACGTGGACGTGGGCGCCGGCCGGGATGTCGGCCGCGGCGACGCCGATAACCTCGCCGTACTTGTACACAGACGCGCCAACGGCCAGCGGCACGAGGGCGAGCTTGTGGCCAAAGGCGATCGGCTCCTGCGCGCGGACGGTCACGGTGCCCGCCTGGTGCGCGGCAGTAACCGTCTGTCCCACATCCAAATCCACCAGGGCGGTAGCGACGTTATCGCTGGGATGCAGCACGAGCACACGCTGTCGCATAACACATGACCTCCACCGGTAGGGGTTCGACAGCCACAGTGTAGCGTCTCCGGGCCTTGCTTGTTCAATACGCAGCGCCGGGCGTCGGTGAGGGTGATTGCGGATTGCTACAACCTGCACTACAATATTGGCTGGTTGGGTACCGCTTATATTTATTTCGAACGTACATAGGAGAGTCGCAGAGGAGGCAGAGGTGCAACGCGGCAGGTGGTTCCGCTCATGGGGGAGCGGATCTCGGGGCGAGACCGGGCTGCGACATAGCTGTTCGTTCGTTCGTGGTCGGGTGTTGAAGATACCTTTGCGCGTGCTGGCGCTCGCGCTGTTCTGCGCGGGGGTAGCGGCCCTGCTGGCGCTGCGCGGTGTAGCGGCGCAGACGCCGACCGACTACGACACTGACAATGACGGCCTGATCGAGGTTGACAGCCTGGCGAAACTGAACGCCATCCGCTGGGACCTGAACGGTGACGGCGTGGTGGACAGCGCCGACCAGACGAATTATCTCGCTGCCTACCCCAATGCCCCGGTGACGGCGGGCTGTACCTACGATGATGATGGGGACAGCCAGACCGACGAGGTCGCCTGCATCGGGTATGAGCTGACGGCAAACCTGAACTTCAATGGCTCGAATTGGGCGAGCGGCCGGGGCGACGGCAAGGGCTGGGACCCAATCGGGATCTATTCGCGCACCGGTGGGACTCCCTATGGGTCCCCGTACAGCACATTCTTCGAGGGCAACAACAACACGATCTCCAACCTGTATATCAACCGCCCCGATGAAGAAGGCGTGGGCTTGTTCGGGAATGTGGGTCATGAGAGTTATTCACAAGGTGCTTCTGTCCAGATACGCAACGTGAAGCTGCGCGACGTCAATGTGAGGGGCGATGAAAATGTCGGGGCACTGGTGGGATATTTCGGCCTCGGATCGGTGAGCAACAGCTCGGTCAGCGGCGGCACCGTCACCGGGGTCGTGCAGCAGGATGAAGAAGGGAATGATGTCGGCGGGCTGAACGTCGGCGGGCTGGTGGGGAATAGCGGCGGCCCGATCAGCGACAGCTCGGCCGCCGTCACCGTTACCGGCCAGACGCAGCTGGGCGGGCTGGCCGGGGAAAGCTCCGATCCGATCACGAACAGCCACGCCAGCGGAAACGTCTCCGGCGAAAATGACGTCGGTGGGCTAGTGGGACGGAACAACGACGATATTGACCGCAGCTACGCCACGGGCGATGTGACCGGGACGGGTGATGACGGGGGTAGCTCGATCGGTGGACTGGTGGGGACGCACTGGTATGACAGTAGCGTCATCAGCAACAGCTACGCGACCGGCAACGTCACGGGGGAGCACTTCGTCGGCGGCCTGGTCGGATTGGTCTGGGGTGGTCACATCCGGACCAGCTACGCCACGGGCGACGTGACGGGTCAGGGAACATGTCACGACACGGAGACCTACGAGTCAGCACCGTGTACTGATGCAGGACTGGCAAGCGGGGACCTCTACGAGAACGTAACGACCCGGATTGGCGGGCTGGTCGGGGGGAACCGCGGCGCGACGATCAGCACCAGCTTTGCCTCGGGTGACGTGACCGGCATGCATCACGTCGGCGGGCTGGTCGGGGAGAACATCGGTCGAACGATTCGGGCCACCTATGCCCACGGGGACGTGACCGTCACCGGGTCAACGGAGAGTGTGGCCTGTGACTCGGATGGCAGCCCGGGCTGTCGAATCGGCGGGCTGGTGGGACGGAACATCAGCGGCGGCGCGATCATCAACAGCTATGCGATCGGTAAACCCAACGTCGAGGCAAGCCATCTGCGAGTGGGTGGGCTGGCCGGGGAAAGCCCCACGGAGCGGCTCTACGAATTCTCAGGGTACGTCGAGCCCGGCTCGATCACGGCCAGCTACTGGGATACCGAGACTTCGGAGTTCCCCGTGGGTGTCGGTACGGATGACGAGAACAACAACCGCATGATTGACGAGCGGGACTTAAACGCCAGGCCGCCCGTGTTCGGGGAGACGGCGCAGGACGGGGTCAGCGGCAAGACGACGAGCGAGCTACAAACGCCGACGGACTATACGGGTATCTACGCCACGTGGGACGACAGCCCGGACCTGGACCTGGACAATGCGGACGAGGACAATAGCCACGCGACGGGCCAGGACGCGCCGTGGTACTTCGGGGAAGATGACGAGTACCCGGTGCTGAAGATTGACGTTGATCTCGACGGCGACGTTGATCAGGACGACTACGACGACCAGGCACCGGGGCCGCCGAACCAACGGCCGACGGTGAGTATCAGCATCCCGTCGTCGGTGACGCAGCCGGTGAACGGTCGCACGCGGGTGACGCCGACGGTGACGGCCAGCGATCCGGACGGTTCGATCTCGACATATGAGTGGACGGCCACGGGTGGCACGTTTGCGAATGACGCTACGAGGAATGCGACCTGGACGGCGCCGGCCGAGGAGGCCACCGAGCAGACCTACACGCTCACGCTGACAGTGACGGATGACGGCGGAAAGAGCAGCTCCGCCTCGGTGGACATCAGGGTTATCAAGGCTAATGTGCTGCCGACGGTCAGTATCCAAGCGGTTGCGCAGGAAGTGGCCGGCGGCGCGACCGTCACGTTTGACGCGACGGCGGATGACACGGATGGCACGATCGAGTCCTACGACTGGAACGCTCCCACTAACGGCGGCACGTTCGTGGACAACACGATCGAGGATGCGACGTGGACCGCGCCGGCCGAAAAGGAGAACGCGGAGACCTACACCCTGACGCTGACGGTGACGGATGACCGCGGTGGGCAGACCACGACCAACGTAGACGTCACCGTGCAGGCGGCTAACAAGGTGCCGACGGTCACGATCCATACGGGGACGCAGACGGTCAGCGAGAACGCCGTCGTCACGCTGTCCGCAACGGCTGAAGACGATGACGGCACGGTCGCGTCTACCGCATGGACCGCGAGTCCCAACGTGGGCACGTTTGGCAATGCCGCCGATGAAGACACCTCGTGGACGGCGCCGGCGAAGACGGCTAACGAGCAGCAGATCACCCTCAGGTTGACCGCCACGGACAACGAGGGCGGAACCGGCGATGCGAGTGTCATCATCAAGGTTAGTGCAAACAACCAACCCACCGCTTCGATCACGCAGCCGGCCAGCGGTACGGAAGTGGCTGGGGGCGACGTGGTCACGCTCAACGCGACGGCCACCGACGACGATGACACCGACTTGATGTATGGGTGGACGGCTAACCCCAATGTCGGAGTGTTTTCCGACGCGGCGATACTGGAGCCGACGTGGACGGCACCGGCGAAGACGAACGCCGCGCAAGAGGTCACGCTCACGCTGTCCGTGTCCGATGGGACCTCGACCTCGACGGCGGAGGTCACGCTCACGGTGCGCGCCAACAACGCGCCAGAGGCCGCGATTCAGACCGCCGCGCAAGAAATAGACGGGAGCGGTGAACTCGCGCTCCAAGCAACGGCCGATGATGATGACACTAACGATACGCTGACGTATGCGTGGACGGCCGATGACGGTGATTCCAGCACCACCGATGATGGGACCTTCTCCGACGCGGCGGCGCTCCAGCCAACTTGGACCGCACCGGCCAAGACGAACGCCGACCGACCGATCCGCCTGACGCTGACCGTGTCGGACAGTCTCACGACCCATACTGTTTCGGTGGTCATCACGGTCAAGGCCAACGTAGCGCCGGAGGCCGCGATTCAGACCGCCGAGCAAGAAATAGACGGGGGTGGTGAACTCACGCTCCAAGCAACGGCCGATGATGATGACACTAACGATACGCTGACATATGCGTGGACGGCCGATGACGGTGATGCCGGCACCACCGATGATGGGACCTTCTCCGACGCGGCGGCGCTCCAGCCAACTTGGACCGCACCGGCCAAGACGAACGCCGACCGACCGATCCGCCTGACGCTGACCGTATCGGATGATCTCACGAGCCATACTGTTTCGGTGGTCATCACGGTCCGGGCGAACGTCGCGCCGCAGGCGACCATCCTCACACAGGCCCACGAAGTGGAAGGGGGTGATGAGGTCTCCCTCCAGGCGACGGCGACGGACGACGATGATGAAGACACCGGGTTGACGTATGCGTGGACGGCTGATCCTGACGAGGGAGCCTTCTCCGATAATGGGGCGGTGCTCGAACCGACGTGGACCGCGCCTGACAACTCAAACGCTGCCCAGACGATCACGCTCACGCTGACGGTGACCGATCCTGGCGGATTGACCGGCACGGATAAGGTCACCCTCACCGTCGACTCCAACGAATCACCGACCGTGAGGATTGATACCGGCTTCCAACTGGTAAGCGGTGGGGAAGAGGTTCAGCTCGATGCCACGGCCAGCGACCCGGATCAGGATGACACGCTGACATATGAGTGGACGGCCACGGGGGGTACGTTCGACGACGACGCTATCGAGGATCCGAAGTGGACGGCGCCAGCCACGAAGAACACGGCGCAGGCGATCAGGCTCACGCTGAAGGTGAGCGATCCTGACGGCTTGTCGGCGATAGCTACGGTCAACTTCACGGTGCGGGCCAATAGGGCACCGGGGGTGACGATTGATACCGCGTCGCAGACGGTGGATGGTGGTGACACAGTCAACTTGGCAGCGACCGTTGACGATCAAGACACCGGCGACACGCACACGTATCGCTGGCACGCTGATGGAGGCACGTTCTCCGACAATGCTATCGAGGATCCCACGTGGACCGCACCGGCGGCGCAAAACGTGCCGCGGTCCTACACGTTGACGCTGGTGGTCACGGACAGCGGTAACCTGACCGGTAGTGATGCGATCACGATCACCGTCGCCGACGACTCAACGGAGCCAGACACCAACACTGCGCCGGAAGTGACGATCGACACCGGGGCGCAGACCGTTGCCGGGGAGGCCGAGGTCAGCCTGACGGCGACCGCGAGTGATTCGCAGGACGCAGAGAGCGCGCTCACATTCGCGTGGACGGGACAGGGGACCTTTGTCGATGCCGCGGCGAAAGATACGACGTGGACGGCACCGGCGCGGTTGACCTCCGTTCAGTCAATACGGCTCACGCTGACGGTGACGGACAGTGGCGGCTTGAAGGCCGTTGACACGGTCGTCATGACGGTGAGCGCCAATTCGTTACCGGAGGTGGAGATCGTCAGCGACTTCCAGGATCCCGTGGACGGCAACGCGGAGGTGGAAATCTTCGCCAACGCCTCGGATCCGGATAACGATGACCTGACGTATCAGTGGAGTGTCGAACCTGATAAGGGATCATTCGACGATGACACTACGCGCGATACCACGTGGACGGCGCCGGACGCGGCGAGTACCGACCAAGCGTATACGCTGTCGCTAACCGTGGAGGACACTGGTGGTCTGCAGGTTGGGGATGCGATCACGGTGATTGTGCGCGCCAACCAGCAACCGACCGTCGAGATTACGACCGCGGCGGCGACGGTAGACGGGGCGGCGGTCGTTAACCTGGATGCGACGGCGAGCGACCCGGACGACGAGGACGGCGACCTGAGGTATCGGTGGACGGCCGACCCCAACTACGGGACCTTCGCCGACCGCAACGCGCTCACTACGACGTGGACGGCACCGGCAACGCCGAACGTATCGCTGCCAATTAATCTCACGCTGACGGTAAGCGATCCCGATGGGCTGGAAGGCACCGACACGGTCACTATCACGGTCCGCGGCTCCACAACGGCGCCACCACCACCGCCGCCGCGGCCGCAGGAGCCGGATCGAGACGACAATGGCGGTGGTAGCGGTAGTGACGGTAGCGATAGTAACGGTGGCGGCAGTGACGGTGGTGGTGGCAACGGCGGGTCGGGGTCGTCGGGGTTCCCGAAGCTGATCGGCGAAAACGGCTCCGCGAAGGCCTGGGAGCTGGCGAACAATAGCGTGCTGCTCGAGATCCACAACCCCGATGATCCGGACAACCCGCGGAAGGTGACGTTCGGGATCGGCTCGATCAACACCGAAGGCACGGAGGTCGTGCCGGTGGGGTACGTGCGGGACGATAACTTGGGGCAGACGTATGCGGTGCTCCGGCGGGAGTCGGACGGCGCGATCGTGCGGCGCTGGATTGCGCCCGACAGCGCCTTGGCGCTGATCGTGCCGTGGGACGACGTGAATACCAATTACACCTTCCCGGTGCTGGTGATCGTGACGATCCCGCTGGACGAGAAGCGTCCGCATCCGAACCAACTCGTGCGGCGGTTCGATGGCGGGGATGATCGTATTCTGTCCTACGATGCAAACCTGTTGCAGTGGCGGCACGTGCCGGACGCGGCGACGTTCCAGGTGCTGGAGTTCTACTGGTGCGACGTGACGGCGGCGGACGAGAACTTCTTCAACCGGATCCATATCGGGATACCGCACCCAACGACGACGGTGCCGGCGCGGGAGAACTACCCCAGCTGCCGGCCGTAGGGCGGTGGGTGGAGTTGACCTCACCCCCCGGCCCCCTCTCCAACATTTGGAGAGGGGGAGTCTGCGTGGCCCCCAGCGCCTCTCTGCTCCGCCGGTCCGGCGCTGGCCCCCCTATGGTTTCCCCGCGCGGCGGGGGGACGGTCGCTTCCCTTACCGGCGGGAGCCGCGAGGGAGGGTTGGTAAGGAGCGATGTGCAATGCCTACGTGGTCGGGTTTTGGATGCGGGCCATGGTCTTCTCGTAGCGTTCGGCCATGCTCGGGCCTTGGAGCTGCATGTACTCTTGCTCTTGGGCCCGGGCTGCCGTGTGTGAGGGCGGGGTCGGTATCTCGACGACGGCCGTGGTGATCCGGTCTACGCCCCACTTGTAGGCAGCGACTTCGCCCTTGCTAATGAGCAGGTTCATGCCGACGTTCGCTTCGACGATGGGCAGGCCGTTCTCGCGGGCGCGGGCCAAGACGGTCTCATTCTGGGCCTTCCGGCGCGATCCATACGAGACGATGAGGAGCAACTGGGCGCCGTCCAGGGCGAGCGTGCGGGCGATCATCGGGTTCCAGCGGTCGGCACAGATAAGCATGCCGGCGCGACCGAGCGGGGTGTCGAAGGCTCTAATCTGCCGGCCAATGCGGTTGAAGTCCCAGGATTCGTGGGTGCCTTCGGCGAACTGGGTCTTGTGATAGCGCCCACAAATGGCACCCTCCTGGTCAATGAAGATGGCGCTGTTGTAAACGTCGTCGTCAATACGTTCGGCAAAGCCAAAGCAGAGACAGGTGCGCAGCTCCTGGGCCAAGTCCTGGAAGCGGCGGATATACGGTCCGTCGAGCGGCTCGGCGATGTCGAGCATGGCCGGGACCTTCTCCGGGTGCTCGATCACGTCCATGACCACGTAGCCTTCGAGCACACCCTCGGTAGCGACGATCAGATCGGGCTGCTCCTGCGCTGCCGCGCGGAAGAGCGATTCCAGTTTGTCGGCGTTGTAGGCCTTGTCCCACTTCTTGGGCTTGAGCGAGATTGCCGTGGCCTTGATGGACGTAAACACGACAGGCTCCTTTCCCTTGCTGCTATGTCAAGCTCGGTTGATTATACGCCGCGGGCCTCACCCCCCGGCCCCCTCTCCATCGCGGAGCGATAGAGAGGGGGAGTGGGGCGGACCTAACCCCCGGCCCCTTCCCTGCAGGGAAGGGGAGTCCGCGCAGCGACCGGGGGCTATGCATGGGCCTGGATTGCGGCTTGCGCCGCAATGACGGGGGCCGGGGGAGGGGCAAGGCGGTAGCGGCTACAATCAGAGCCGGTGCGTGCGGATGATGGGGTGCGAGGGAGGGCGTATGGCGGACAGGGATACTGAACTGACGGTGGAGGACCTGAAAGAGATGGTGCGGATGCTGGACCTGATACCGATACCGGAGCGGGTCCTGCCGCAGGTGCTCGATGCGGTGCGCGAGCAGCGGGGCGCGGTGCGGCGCTTTGCCGAGTCGGGGGTTGAGGTGGACGAGACGCTGACGGCACAGCCGTACCGGTTGGAGGAGGAGACGCCGTGACCGCCAACGGCAATGACCTGGCGTGGCTGACGATCAGCGAAGCGCGGTCACTCATTGCACGCCGGCAGGTGTCGCCGGTGGAGCTGGTGCGGGCGGTGCTGGGGCAGATCGAACGGCTGGAGCCGACGCTCAACTGCTTCATCACTCGGTGCGACGAGCAGGCGCTGGCCGCGGCACGGGCGGCAGAGGCGACGCTCGCGGGCGGGGGCGAGGTGGGGCCGCTGCACGGCATCCCGATTGCCGTGAAGGACAATATCGAGACGGCGGGGATACGCTCTACCGCTGGCTCCAAAATCCTCGCCGACTACGTGCCGCGCGAGGACGCGCCGGCCTGGGCACGGCTGCGGGCGGCCGGTGCGATCATGGTGGGCAAGACCAACCTGCACGAGTTCGGCTTCGGTACCACGACGATCAATCCGCACTACGGCCCGACGCGCAATCCGTGGAACCCGGAGCACGTGCCGGGTGGATCGTCGGGCGGCTCGGCCGCGGCGGTGGCGGCCGGGATGGCGCTGGGGGCGCTCGGTACCGACGCGGGCGGATCGGTGCGGATACCCGGCGCCCTGTGCGGCATCGTGGGGTTGAAGCAGACGCATGGCCGGGTGCCGACGCGCGGGGCGATGCGCGGGGGCAATCCCACGCGGGATCACATCGGGCCGCTCGCGCGCACGGTCGAGGATACGGCGCTGCTGCTGGCGGTGATGTCCGGCCATGACCCGCGCGACCCCACTTCGCGCGACGTGGCGGGGCCGCCGGAGACGCTGGGTGGCGGGACGGACCTGCGCGGGCTGCGGGTGGGCGTGCCGCGCGACTACTACTTTGCACTGGTGGATGGGCCGGTGGAGGCGGCGGTGCGGGCGGCCATCGGGCAACTGGAAACGCTGGGCGCGACGGTGCGGGAGGTGCGGCTGCCCGACCACGACGTGCTGATGGACGGCGTGGACGCCATCCGCGCCGAGGCGCTGGTGGACCATGAGCATTGGCTGCGGACGCGGCCGGGGGATTACGGCGAGGAGACGCTGCTGCGGCTGCTACCGCTGCAATTCATCCTGGCGAACGATCACGCCAAGGCGCTGAGGGCGCGGCGACTGCTGTTGGAGCGGTATACGGCGGTGTGGCGGGAGGTGGATGTGCTGGCAGGGCCGACGGTGCCGGTGGTGGCGCCGAGCATTGCCGCCGCCGAGGCGAAGCGCATCATGGTCAACGGGAAGCCGCATGGCGCCGGGATGCTGTCGCAGATCACGCGGCCCTGCAACTACACGGGGCTGCCGGCCATTTCCGTGCCGTGCGGCTTTGTGGACGGGCTGCCGGTGGGGCTGATGCTGGTGGGGCGGCCGTTCGATGAGCGGACCTTGCTGCACGCTGCTCACGCTTACGAGCGGAGCACGTCCTGGCACGAACGGCGGCCGGCGGTGTAGGGGGGAGGCAAACCTAACCCCCGGCCCCTTCCCTTCAGGGAAGGGGAGTCCAGGCGGCGGTCGAAGGAGGTGGTTGTGGGACGGCCGAGGGTGGTGGTGGTGTTTGGGCCGCGGTCGTTGGAGCGGCATTGGAGCGGGGCGGCTGGGGAGGTGCTGGATTCGTTTGCGGAGCGGGTGGCCGTGCAGCTCGGGGCCGACTTGACGCCGGCCGAGCGGGTGGCGCGGGTGGATGCGGCGCTGGCCGATGCGGACGGGCTGGTGCTGTGCGGCTGGGGCAATCAGGGCATTGGCTACCTGTCCGCGGAGCGGCTCGCCAGGGCGCCGCGGCTGCGGTATATCGGGTCCACCTGCCATTATCGGCAGGCCGAGCTGTGCGACGTGGGCGCGGCGCTGGCGCGGGGCATTGCCCTCAGCGAAACGGCGCCGGTGATGTCGCCGTGGGTGGCGGAGTACGAGCTGGCGCTGGGGCTGGCGGCGCTGCGTAACCTGCCGCAGGAGCACGAGATTGTCGGCGCGAACGGCTGGGTGCATTGGGAGGACTTCCCGGAGCGGCCGGAGACACCGGACCGGCTGCAAGGCCGGCGGGTGGGGCTGGCCGGGTTCGGCGAGATCCATCGGCACCTGGCGCGGATGCTGGCGCCGTTCGACACGGACTGGGAAGCGTTCGATCCGTATGTGCCGGGTGAGCGGATGGTGGCGGCGGGGGGACGCAAGGCGAGCGAGCTGGTCGCGATGGCGGCGCGGAGCGAGGTCTTCTTCGTGGCTATCCCGCCGACGCCGGAGACGATCGAGATCATCAACCGCGACGTGATCTATGCGCTGCCGCGCGAGGCGGTGTTCGTGCTGGTATCGCGGATGGCGGTGGTGGAGCAGGCACCGCTGCTGGAACGGCTGACGGCCGGCGAGCTGCGGGCCGCGATTGACGTGTATCACCCGGAGCCACCGCCAGCGGACAGCCCGCTCCGCACGTTGCCGAACGTGGTGCATACGCCGCACCGGGGCGGGCATACGTATGGGGCGCACCGGGGCGTCTTTCTGGGGCAGTGCGAGGACGCACGCCGGCACTTCGCGGGCGAGCCGCTGCGCTATCCGTTGCGCCCGGAGCTGGTGGCGATCTTTGGGAGGTGAGGTGGGCGGGACGGGCCTCACCCCCCGGCCCCCTCTCCATCGCGGAGCGATAGAGAGGGGGAGTGGGCGCGATGAATCGCGCCCCTACAGAATGATCTACGCTTGTCAGAAGGTAGCCCCTCTCCTAGCCGCTGCGCGGTGATGTGCTACTATTGAACGGATGTTCACTACCTTGACACTGTTTGCGTGACGAGAGGGCTGGCCTGATGCCGCGCCAGACGGAGCCGAGTGCGAATAATGCCTTGGGCGGCTTGCTGCGGTCCATGCTGCCGGGGAGCGAGGTGCGCTCGGAGCATGTCCGCGTCATCGAGGGCAGCCCTGGGTTGCAGCCCGACTTGCTCATCACCGATCCCGGACGCGCGCCGGTCGTCATCGAGGCCGAGTACCTGCCCGCCGCCAACGTCGAAACGGAGGCACAGGACCGCCTCGGCCTGCCAGTGACCGTCCACCCGCGCCCCATCGAGGCGGCCATTGCGCTGCGCTATCCCGCTGAAGTGGGTGATGCGGCCGACCTCCGTGCCGCGCTCACGGCCGCCCGCCTCGAATACTGCGTCTTCACTGAAGATGACGACGGCGGGCAGCGGTTCCCGGACAGCGGGTGGTTGGCCGGGGCGGTTGAGGACCTGGCGGACTTGGTGCGCCTGGTCTCTGTGCCGCAGCGGGCGGTGGATGCAGCTACCGACGCGCTGCAAGGCGGCATTGACGCCGCGGCCAAGCTGCTCGACGCCGTAGACGACACGCGGCCGGCCATCACGCGGAAGATGGCGCGCTTGCTCGGCATGGCGAACGTGCCGCAGACGCGCCGGATGGCCTGCGCCATCTTCGCCAATGCGCTGGTCTTCCACGAGCGCATCGCCGGCATGCACGACCAGGTCCAGCCGCTCCAACTGGTGTGTGGCGACGGCATCGCCAACCCGCAAGGCGAGGTGCTGACCGCCTGGGACGACATCCTGGAGATCAACTATTGGCCCATTTTCGCCATTGCTCATGACCTGCTCTCTCAGCTCCAAGCCGGTGACGCGGCCGACATCCTACGCCGGCTGCGGGAGACCGCCCAAGCGATCAGCGCCACCGGCGTAGACCAGGCCCACGACCTGACCGGGCGTATCTTCCAACGCTTGATTGCCGACCGCAAGTACCTGGCCACCTTCTACACGCTGCCGGCCTCGTCGGCCCTGCTGGCGCGGCTCGCCGTTGCCAAGCTCGATGGCGTGGATTGGGCCGACGCCGCGGCCATCGGCACGCTGCGCGTGGCGGACCTCGCCTGCGGCACCGGCGCCCTGCTATCGGCAGTGTACGAGCGGCTGGCCGCCCGGCACGAACGCGCCGGCGGCGACCCGGCGGACCTGCATCGCGTGCTGATGGAAGAAGTGCTGTACGGCTGCGACGTGATGCCCTCGGCCATCCACATCACCGGCGCCACTCTCTCCGGCGTGCAACCGGCCGTGGCGTTCGGCAACACGCGCCTCTACACCATGCCCTACGGCCGGCAGGATGAAGAGAGCGGGTATGAAGTGCAGATCGGCTCGCTGGAGCGCCTGGGCGACTCGGCAGACGTGGCGCTGTTAAACATGAGCGACCCGACGCTCCGCACCGGCAGCAGAGGTCAGCAGACGGCGCGGCATGTCAATGTCGAGATACCCGACGAGTACTTCGATCTGGTGATTATGAACCCACCCTTTACCCGTGCCACCAACCACGAGGGCGCCCACGCCGACATCACCAATCCCGCCTTTGCGGCCTTTGACGCCACGCCTGCCGATCAGACAGCTATGGGTAGGCGGATTAACCAACTGGGCAGAGGCACATGCTACCACGGCAATGCCGGTATCGCGTCGGCCTTTGCGGCGCTGGCGGATAAGAAGCTCAAACCGGGCGGTGTCCTCGCGCTCGTATTGCCCTTATCCGCCGCGGCCGGGCTGTCCTGGCGGCAGTTCCGGCACATGTTGGCTGCCGACTACACCGACTTGACCGTGCTGAGCATCGCTGCCAATGGTATGGACATGTCATTTTCGTCGGATACGGGTATGGCGGAATGTCTGGTAGTTGCCCGCAAACGCGAGGATGATACGCCTCCGATGCAGCGCCTGCACTTCACCTCGCTGCGCGAACGGCCGCAGGGATTTGCCCACGCCAGCGCCATAGCCGCCAACATCGCGTCTGCCGATGGCGCAAGACAGGTCGAGGACGGGCCATATGGTGGTACGTCGCTGATGGTCGGGGATGATGTAGTCGGTGAAATAATGGTGGCAACGTCTAGCGAGGATGGACAGCAATGGGGTGCTGTACGCCTGCTTGACTATTCGCTCGCGCAGACTGCCTATGCCTTGTCTGAATCCAAACTATGGCTACCGGGCCGTCTGGCTGCTCTTGAACTGAAGGTATCTTTGTTAGGCAGTGTCGGCAAACTTGGCTTGGTCCATCGCGACATTACCGGACCAGCCCCGCGTGGACCTTTCGACAAGGTAGCACCCAGTCCGACGGCTACCTATCCGGCGTTATGGAATCACAATGCCAGAAAGGAAACCAGGATAGTATGCGAGCCTGATTCCCAGCTACGGGCGCGGCGCGGCATGGAGGCGAAAGCCACTGCGGTTTCAGCTACTGCCAGCCGCGCTCATCTCAACCTTGAGTATACGTTCGGCTCACAAGCCCTTACCGTCGCGTTCACAGAGCCGGAGTCAATCGGCGGCGTGGTGTGGCCGAATGTGATTTTCCCCAATAAGAGTTATGATTTCGCTTTCGCCGTATGGGGGAATAGCACGCTGGGGTTGCTATCCTACTGGTGGCACGCAAACCGCCAACAGTCGAGTAAGGCGAGGATAACGATCCGCTCTGCCGAGACCCTCCCTGTGCTCGACTTCAGCACGCTCAACGATGAGCAACTGTCCACCGCAGAGACGATCTTCGACGAGTTCCGCGATCTCCAACTCCAGCCGGCCTACCTGGCCGACGCGGACCCGAACCGCGCGCTGCTCGACCGGCGCGTGATCTGCGACCTGCTCGGGTTCGACGAGGAGACCTACCGAGCGGTGCGGCGGCTGGCTGCGAAGTGGTGCGCGGAGCCGTCGGTGCATGGGGGGAAACGGCGGCCGAGGGGGGCGCGACTGGTGATTTAGGGACGGGTGAGAGATCCACGGCTGAGGAGAGCCGGCTGGGCAGTGTCCCAGCTTGAATTGACAAAGTCTAGCCAACGGGATTCGCATAGAGCTTCCTATTCCCATATCCCCTTGACACTTCTAAAAAGAACTCCTTGTAGTCCATGACGAGAGTTTCAAGATTGCCATTTATATGTATTGCGATGCAAATTTGTTTCTGATTGAGGTCTGGTTCGAGAAGAAACCTAGGAGAATCGGAGACCAAAGTGGTAGCAATTTTGGTAACATTTGGCTCTGTATATTGAATTCTTTTAATGTGACTCATGGCCACCCTATCCATAATAGTCTTCAGCGGCCCTGATCCTATAGTAGCGTTGTTCTCTAATACTAAACCCCCAAGTGTGTAGAGATTTTGAGTCAAGAATATAATATCCTTAATATTCGATGATGCCGATAGATTTTTTGTCAGTCCCCATAGCTTAGTAATCAAATCCTTGACAGTTATACTATTGATAATTTTCTCCACCTCCGAGATGTATTCCGGGAAGCTTATCTTTAATCCCACTTGTGGATTCTTGGCCATGAATTTCTCGTCCGAGAGAAGATCCACCACGTACTGATCTTTAATCAATATGTATCTGTTATGGAGAATTAAGTTGGCTATTTCACTTAGCTCAATTCTGTCTATACACCTATTTTCGTAGTCATAGACATTCACCTTGCTCCTCTTGAGTCTTCTCGAGAATATCTCAGAGAGTATTCGGATATTAGCGGACATACTCAGTAGTACATCTTCAAGTAATTCATCCTGCTCATCAAGGATTCTGGCTGTAAATTCGGACTCAGGTAGTACTGAATTCTCTTGAATTAGCGGAGTAATTCCCTCGGCATCTAATCTTGCCTCAGTTTCCGATCGAAATTCCCTAAGCCTCTCTAATTGAGAGAATAGTCTCTCTACTATTCTTTTTACAGTTCCATAAACTACTTCTTCCCCATTCCACCTCCTCTTGGACACTACAAAAGGACTCTCCCACCACTGATTTTCTAAACTCCCGTGGACGATATGTATCGCTCCATACAGGTATGGATGATGCTCCGCGTTGTAGAGAATTTGCACCCTGTTGAATTTCTCTGCTGTCATAGTCCTGCTCCTCTTTCTAGTTTACTGGTGCGTGAACAAACATGTAGGATCAGTGGTCATCGAAATACACCCTGCGCGGATCTGAAGTCCAAAGTGAGACACTACCACCGGCTGTGAGCACCTAGGACAAGAGCTTGAGGACGGCCACCGCGACGGTGACCGCGGCGACAATCAGGCCACCGAGCCGGAGCAGCAGCTACATCTGCGCGTCTTTGATCTGCGCCTGGAGCCGCAGTTCGATGTCTTGAAGGCTGGCCTGGATCCGCAACTCGGTGTCCTTCAGATCGGCCTTGGTCGCATAGTGTTGCAGTTCGCGGTGGATACGATCTTCCGACTCCCGGATATCGGCTCTGGTGGCCGTGTGCGGCTCGGCAGCAATGGCTTCTGCCGTCATGGTGTGCTCCTGACTGCTTGGCGGCTGACACCTAGAGTCTACCGGGTACACCGGCAGCCTATCGAGCGAGCACCGTACCGCTTGGGAAGGCACTCGACCACGGTGCTACTCCCAATCATCTACGCCCAGGCGGTGGTGGCCGGGACGAGCCGGCCGTGAGTCGGGTCCACGGCAAGGCGCAGCCCTTCCAGCGTGTAGGCCCCCAACAGGGCACGGGCGCCATTCTCTCCGAAGACGACCAGTGTCGCCTCCGTGCGTCCGTCTATGGTGGCCATAGCTCGCCCGATGTCGTACTCCACGGCACGCCCATCGGCCAGCACGAGGCTGATCTTGTCTATGGGCGACACCCCCAGGTCGTGCAGCAGCTTGGCGGGCACGATGGTGTAGCTGGCGCCGGTATCCACCATCGCCTCTAGCTCCAGCGACCGCTGGCCGTCCATGCTGTCCAGCCGGATAGGCCAGTTGAAAACACCCATGTCCTGCGCCTCCTTTGAATGACGGTGTGTGACGGTCTCGACGGTACCCCGCTACACGATAACACTATACCATAGGTGATTATTTCCGGCGCGAGGTGATTAGCTTCCCAGGACTTCGGGGTTGACGCACCATTGGGGTGGCTGGCCGCGGAGGACGGCGAGGACGCCGGCGCTGACGTGCTCGGATGTGCGACGGAGGGCTTCTTCGGTCTGGGTGGCGGAGTGGGGGGTGAGGATGACGTTCTCCAGGGTGAGCAGGGGGTGGTCCGGGGGTGGCGGCTCCTGTTCGAGCACGTCCAGGCCGGCGCCGGCCAGGTGTCCAGCGCGGAGGGCGGCGGCGAGGGCCGGCTCGTCAACGACCCCGCCGCGCGACGTGTTGATGAGGTAGGCGCTCGGCTGCATCGCTGCCAACTCGTCGGCGCCGAGCAAGCCCACCGTCGCTGGCGTGAGGGGCGTATGGACGCTGACCACGTCGGCTGGCCGGAGCAGCGCCGGCAAGTCGGAGACCAACTCGATGCCGAGGGCGGCGGCGCGGGCGGCATCCAGGTAGGGGTCGAAGCCGAGGATACGCATATCGAAGGCGGCGCGGGCCATTTGCGCGAGGCGGGCACCGATGCGACCGCAGCCGACGATCCCGAGGGTGCGGCCGGCTAGCTCGACGCCGCGCAGCGTGTGCCGGGTGCCATAGTCGCCGCGCCGGAGCAAGCGGTCGCCGGCCACAAGCTCTTTGGAGAGGGCGATCATGAGGCCAAAGGCGTGCTGCGCGACCGATTCGCTATTGGCTTCGGGCGTATACACGACCGGGATGCCGCGGGCGGTGGCCGCTGCCACGTCCACGTTGTCATAGCCGACGCCGTGGCGGCCGACGACGCGGAGCCGGGGGGCGGCGGCGATCATATCGGCGGTGAGGCGGGTGGCGCGCAGCACGATGACGGTGGTGGCGGCGAGCAGGGGCTGTACGGTTTGCGGGCTGGGGTCGGGCGCGACAACGACCGGGCCGGCGGCCCTCAGGAGCGCAACGCCGCGGTCGTGGATCGGCTCGACGACAAGGACGTGGCCTCGATCAGATACGTCAGACACGTGCAGTCACCTCGTAGCAAGCTGGTAGTTCTCAGGCGGCGGCCCATTGGATGAGCACGCCGAGGTGCTCTTGCGGTCGGGCAGCGAGCGCCGCGTGGATGCCCAACGCCGCGTCGGCGGGGACGCGATGGCTAATCAGTCCCTCGGTGTGGAGGCGGCCCTGGCGGAGCAACTCGACCGAAAGGCGGTAGTTCTCCAGGGTGGTCCAGCGGTCGCTGTAGTTGCGGGCCTGGGTGACGGCGCTGGCGTGCGCGCCGATCACGACGACGGCCTTCTTATGGATGTCGGTGTAGGGGTCAATGTCCACCCGGCCGCGGGGGCTGCCGACGAGCACCACGCGACCGCGTAGGGCGGCGGCCCGCAGCGAGTCGTTGATGACGGGTGGATGGCCGGTGGCCTCGATCACGACGTCGGCGCCCTCGCCGTCCGTGGCGTCATAGATGGCTGCTACGGCGTCCTCGCGCTCGGCGTTGACGATGTGCGTCGCGCCGTGCCGTTGGGCGACGGCCAACCGGTGATCCCAGAGGTCAACGGCGATGAGGGTGCCGGCGCCATTGGCGAGGGCGAGCTGTCCGGCCAGTTGCCCGATGAGGCCCTGGCCGAACACCGCGACACGCTCGCCGAGCCTGATCTCGGCGTGGCGGATACCGACCATGGGGATGGCAAAGAGGCGGCCGAGGGCCGCTTGCTCGAACGTGACACCATTGGGGATGAGGATGAGGCTGGGTTCGCGTTGGGGCTTGGCGGGGTCCTGGCCGGTTTCGCGCACGACGGCCCAGTCGGCGTGGCCAACGGCACAGCCCACGCGGTCGCCCGGCTTGACCGCGGTGACGGCGCTGCCGACGGCTTCGACCGTGCCGGCAAAAGCATAGCCGGGGCGCGACGGCACGCCCGACATCGGCCGGGGCTGGCCGGCCTGGGAGGACGAGAGGGAGTAGGTGATGTGCGTGCCGCTGTAGACCGCGATCTCCGTGCCGGCGCTCACTGCGCTCGCCACGGCGCGGAGCAACACCTGGTCGGGCTGTAGCTCGGAGGGCCGGGGGAGGGGGAACCGCTCCCAGACCGCCTGGCGGACCTCCGGGAAGTAGATGCGGCGTCCTGCGGCTGGCGGCATCATTGCATTCATCACTTGACCTCTCTCCCCGCTGCCCTCACCCCGGTCCTCTCCCACGGAGAGAGGGGCCTGGATTCCCGCTTTCGCGGGAATGACGATCCTCAACTGATGGCTGATAGCTGATAGCTGATGGCTGGTTGCTGATGGCTGTTCAGCTTGCGTTGAAGGGCAGGGTGACGCGGGCGCCGCGCTCGGCAGCGAGATAGGCGGCGTAGATCACTTCGACACAGTCGCGGCCCAACTCGCCATCGGACAGCGGCGGGCGGTTGTCACGGGTGGCGGCGACGAAATCGGCCAGTTCGTGCGGAAAGCCGCGGACCCAGTCCTCGTCGGGGCTGGGGTAGGTCCAGCCGGCGCTGGTCTGAATCTTCTCGGTGATGTACTCGTCGCCCCAGACCGTGCCGTCGGCGGCGTAGGCCTCGCACATATTGTTGGGGGTCATGTTGCACTTGATGCGGCCGTAGGCCAGCGTCAGCTCCAGGTAGTTGACGATGCCGCCGAGGATGTTGTCGGAGGCGATGAACACACCGCGCGAGCCGTCCTCGAAATGGATGATCGTGGTGGACCAGTTCTCCACGTCTACCCAATCGGTGACGAGCCACGACCCCTCGTCACGCGGGACGCCGCCGATGTCGGTGAGCGTGGCGACCTCGGCCGTGACCGCAGCGGCGCGGATGGGCCGGCCGTGCCGCAACTGCCCTTCCCAGCGCTTGAGCTGGAGCGCGGCGCCAATCGGATGCACGCCGAGACGCAGGAGCGCACCACCGCCGCTGGTGGCCCAACGCTTGGCGTAGTCGGCGTGCGAGCCGTTGTGGCTCTCCTCGCCGCGTAGCTCCATGATGGGCGAGTTGCTGACCTGGACGAGCCGGCGGGCTTTTTCGAGCACGGGCGCGTACACCCAATCTTCGCCGTAGCACAGTTGGACGCCGGCGGCGGCGCAGGCGGCCAGCATCTCGTCGGAGTCGGCCAGCGTCTCGCGCAACATGACCTCGCGGGGCGTCTTGGAGACCTGGTCGGGCGCCTCGCCGCGCCCGAAATAGCCGGTCAGGGGCTTTTCGCAGTAGACGTGCTTGCCGGCCTGGGCTGCGGCGACGGTCATCGGGTGGTGAAGGTGGTTGGGAACGCACAGATCAACGGCGTCCACGTCCGCACGCGCCAACAGGTCGCGGTAGTCGGCGTAGGTGTCCTGAATACCGAACTCGCTGGCGAACTGCTCGCGCGGCCCCTCGGTGCGCGCGGCGACGCCGACGATTTGGGCGGCGTCCGGTCCGAGGCTCCGCAGGGCGGTGGCGTGCAAGCGGGCAATGAATCCGGCGCCAATCATGCCAATACGAACGACCACGGATTTCCCTCCTCAGGCGGGTTGTTGGATACGATGGGGAGAGTGTACCGTACTGGCCGAAACAAACCTCACCCCCCGGCCCCCTCTCCATCGCGGAGCGATAGAGAGGGGGAGTAGATTCCCGCTTGGGCGGAGGTGGGCGGACCTACCCCCAACCCCCTCCCTAAAGGGAAGGGGCAGGATTGCGGCAGGAAGGGCGGGGAGACGGGCACAACACGTTGCGCCCCTACGGCTTGGCCGGTAGTACCTACCCCACGCAGCCGGTATCATTCTCTGTGCGTGCTGAGGCCGATTAATCCAGTCCAGGAGGTGGGATTGTGAGCGCAGCCCGGAAGCTCACCTTTGTCGAAGCTGAGGACGTCGAGACGCAGCGCCTGCCATGGGGGTATCTCAACTGGCTATCGGAACCGCGCGTCACCGGCGCCGAGCGGTTCAGCACCGGCATTGCCACCGTGACACCGGGCCAGGGACACGAGCGACATAATCACCCCGGGACCGAGGAGATTCTCTACATCATCAAGGGCACCGGCCAGCAGATGGTCGAGGTGGATGGCGAGCCGGTGACGCGGGAGGTCGGGCCGGGAACCTTGATTCACATCGCCGCGGGCGCCTATCACTCGACACTCAATACGGGGGACGGAGAAATGATCGTCTTGGCGGTGTACTCACCCCCTGGTCCCGAGGCCTTTCTGCGTGCGCTGCCCGAATGCACGATTGAGCCGCCGCAGCGCGAACCGGTGGGGCCGTAGGCGCTGGCTGGCGAGAGACGGTTGACCGCGCTCGCTCAGTCGGATTGCAGGCGGCGGAGCTGGGCACGCAGCCGCTCGACCAGGGCCTCGGCGGCATCCCGCTGGGCTAGGGCATCGGCCAAGTCGGGGAGGTAGTCTCCCGCTGCCGGGTCGTAGAACCGCAGTTGGCCGGTATCCCAGTGTAGCTCCAGGCCCAAGACCGGGCTGTAGCCGCGGATCACCCTGTCCGTGCCGGTGTTCAGCGGCAGTGGCTCATACTGGCCATTGACCAAGCGGTCGCCGGACAGCGGCCGGTCGTGGTACTGGCCGCCAGTGCGGTCGAACCGCCAGTATTCGGCCACCCCGTACTCGGCGTAGATGTCGCGCTTACGGGTGTAGTCCTGCCGGCCCGTGCTCTCGGAGGCCACTTCCAGCACAAACTCCGGCGGCTTGCCGACCTCGCTAATCACGTAGCCGTTGCGGGCGAAGATCGCGTCCGGGTCCACGCCGAACGCGACCAGGCAGTCGGGCTTGACCCAGCGGGAGCGGTCGGTGGTGTCGTAGCAGAGATAGCCGTCGCTCCCGACGAGCACGTCGGGCCGCTGGTGGAAGTAGGTTTCGAGGATCGAGTACGCCCTGGTGATGTAGGGGGACTGTTGCATGGCATCGGGAGCCTTGGGCGGGGTGGGGAGCGGCACAACATGCGCGTACCCGTCGGCGGGTGGAGGCTTGAGCTTCGTTGTGGCAGTCATCGGCGGCCTCGCAGCGGGCGCAGTCGCAGCGGAAGGGTACCCGGCGGCACACTATAGCACGGGCCGGCGATGACCCTCCGATGAGCAACCGCCATGCTGCCGAGAGGGATCACCTCCCGCCTGACCTCCTAGATTTCCCATATTCGCTGAATCTCTTACGTAGATCAGCCATATCAACACGCTCTAGTTCACTTCGAAGGCGTTCCAAGGCTTGATGGCTGAAAGCCTTTGCGTTGGTTGACTGCCAGCGAAACTCACGGTAACAGACAGGATCGTCTCTGAGCTTGATTTCCCATATGAGCGCTTGCGTTTCCCATTGATTGATCGGCAACTCGTCCGCTAATGCCTTTACCCCTAGTGGGTATTGCTCCCGGAGATCTACTACTTGTGCGTATGGCTTAAAGGCCACGATGGCATTCTCAAGCTGTTCGCGTTGCTCAGGAGTGCAGTCATCCACACGAACGAACTCGATACTCATGTCACTACTCTTGGCGCGATTAGCGCTCTTTGGAATCAACCATACTCGGAAGCAGAATGAGGGATCACTGAGAACATCGTCCTCAAGGTTGGCATGAAATTGATTCATAACGCTCTTGAGTTCTTCGTACTCTTTCCTATGCACGTCTCGTGTCGACTCGACTGTTTGCGCCGGGCGATCACCAGATAAATGCAAGGGTAATGCAAGAGAAGTCTTTAGAGAGTAATATGGTGTAAATTCATTCACCAGAATACTCTCAAAGTTCATGAGCATTGCTTGACAATGACCACAAAGATCAACATCAATTCCGGTAATACGAAAGCCACGATGCTCGATTTCATTCCTTATCCTCCTCAAAAACCCTATATTCTCCACTACAGGACTGTTGGGCACCTCTTCATAGTGCTTCGCTGATTGTATGACGTCCCAAAGCATCGGTTTCCCTCCGGCCACTGTCTTGGCATTGCCAGTCTTTCTATCATAGACAGTGTAGTCAACTCCGTCTCTCTCAAACACTGATTGAAATAGCGAAGTAAAGGCAATAGTCATCAGAACGATGTAGTTATCACTACGGAACACTGTGGTTGGATTATTGTAGTGTTGAACAGCGGCAAGAGCTGCCTCTCGCGCTTTGATCACGAGACCCTCCACCTTGGGTTGGAGGGAAGGACGGAGAGGGTCCTGTACTAATGCCGATTTCTGCGAGCAGATTCTGCAGAAGGACTCCTCAGTATGCTTCAAGACACCACTGCACGTGTATCCGCTATTGACCTTGGTGACAAAAGTGCTCAGTTTCTTTGAGAGATTGGCCTGCGTGGTTTTCAACGCCCAACCACTGCCTTCTTGCAAATCTTCCAAGCTAAACACACGTCCTTCACGCTCTGCTTCAACCAGAAAAATGATAGGCCGCACGAATTTGAGGTGAACCAAGTTGACGTGGCATCACTCATCCCTCCTCAATCAGATAGGCGCACAGCATCGGCTGCCACAGCGCCAGCCGGCTGTCCTCCAGTTGGTGCCGCGCGGTGAGGCCGTCGGGGTAGCAGACGGCGATGGCACAGTCGGCGTTGCCGTGTTGTAGCCGGCCGTCGGCGTCGGCGATGGCTTCCCGTTGCTTGGTGCTGCTCTGGCCCTGCTCGGCTTCCAGCGCGATTTTGACGTTGCCGACGTGGATTTCCACGTCAATGCGCCGCCGGTTGGCCTGTTTACGCTCCTGCCGGGCGTTCAGCCCGCGACGACGCAGCAACTCGGCCAGCCACACGTTCAGGGTGTGCTCGTGCTCAGTGTTCGTAGGCACGATCCAGCCTCCGTACATTTTTGGAGATGGATACTCATATAGTTGTGAGTGTATCAGGGCGGCTGCGGCGAGGACATCGCGGCGGTGGTCGGTGGCCGGCCGTTGCTGGGAGCGGGTATCTTCCACAGTACCGGCTCGGGGTCCGGCACAGGCATGACAACAGCAAAGACGGCGGCATTGCTTATTCGGGATGTGGCGCTGGTGGACGTGGTTCGGGGTCGCGTAGCCGGCCTGCGGTCGGTGGTGATCGAGGGTGGGGTGATCCGCGACGTGCTGGATGACGCGCTGGCGTGGTCCGGGACAAGTCTGGACGGGAGCGGACGCTACCTGGCACCGGGGCTGATTGACGCGCACGTGCATTGCTTTCTCAGCGCGAGCGGCACGCCGCGGCTGGACTACCTGGCGGCGAGTGACGAGGAACTGCTCGCCGTGGGGCGGCACAACCTCGGCGTGGCGATCCGGGCCGGGATCACGACCGTGCGGGACGTGGGGGCGCCCGCGGCATTGATGACGCGGCTGCAAGGCGAGGTCGCAGCGGGGCAGGTCGTCGGGCCACACCTCGTCAGCAGCGGGGCGTCGCTGTGCCGTCCGCGGGGACATGGCCACTTCTTCGGGGGTGAGGTGGCCTCGCCGGCCGAGCTGCGGGCGCGGATCGAGCAGCAGATCGCGGGGGGTGCCCAGTGGGTCAAGCTGATGGCTTCGGGCGGCGGGCTGACGCCGGGGACGCAGCCGCATCGCGCCGAGCTATCCGTGGCGATGATGCGGGCCGCCCGCGAGGTCGCACGTGCCAACGGGGTCAAGGTCACGGCGCACTGCCACGCCACGGCGGCTATCGAGCGGGTCGTTGAAGCCGGCTTGGACATGATCGAGCACGCGAGCTTCCTCGATTCGCACGGTCGCACGCGGGTAGACATAGACGTGGCCTGTCGCGTGCGCGATAGCGGCATCGCCGTCTGCCCGACGGTCTACGGTGGTTTTCTCACGGCCCAGCACTTCCGGCAGGTCGGGGAGGCCGCGAACCCGGACGACCCGACGGCCATCGAGCGGCTGGAGGCGCGGCTGACCAACGTCGGTCCCTTGCACCGGCTGGGCGTGAGCATCGTGGGTGGCACCGACTGCGGTGCGACGCACACCCCATTCGACACGCTCGTTGATGAGATCGGGGCGTTCACGATGCAGGGCCTCTCCAATGCCGAGGCGCTCCGCACCGTGACCAGCGACGGCGCCGAGCAACTGGGGCTGTCGCGCCGCGGTCGGATCGCGGCGGGGTACGAGGCTGATCTGGTGCTGCTGGCCGCAGACCCCTTGGCCGACTTGGAGGCGCTGCGCCGGCCGCTCGCCGTGCTGAAAGCGGGCGAGGTCGTGCATGAGGCGGGAGCAGAGGAGAGCACGTGAGGATCACGGAGGTCAGGACGCACACGCTGTCCATCCCGCATCTCCATCCCTACGTCTGGTCGCCGGGCGCGCCGGAAGGCACGAACAACGTGCTGGTCGAGGTGCATACGGACGAGGGAATTGTCGGCTACGGGGACGCCTGCGGCTCGCGGTCGGCCGTGGCGACGGCTGCGGCAATCCATGGGGTCGAACATTTACTCATCGGCGCAGACCCGTTCCGCATCGAGCATTTGCTGGAGTTGATGCTGCGGCGCGGGGCCTGGAGCAACCAGCGCCGGTTCGCGCACCAAGCGTTTGCCGGGGTCGAGATGGCGCTCTGGGACATCTGCGGCAAGGCGCTCAACCAGCCGGTCTACAACCTGCTGGGCGGGAAGGTGCGGGACGAGATTCCGTGGTTCGGCTTTCTGCAAGGGGATGAGCCGGAAGCGCTCGCCGCCGACGCGCAGCGGTACGTCGGGCGCGGCTTTGACGTCCTGTACATGAAGGTCGGGGTAGACGAGCAGCGCGACTACGCCGCCGTACAGGCGGTGCGCGCGGCGGTGGGTGATGGGCCACGCCTGCGGATTGACGCGAACGAGGCTTGGGACCGGCATACCGCAGTGCGAATGATCCGGCTGCTGGCCCCACTGGGGCTGGATTGGGTGGAGCAACCGCTGGTGTTCTACGATCTCGACGGGGCGGTGTCCCTGCGCCAGCAAGTAGACGTGCCGATTGCGCTCGACCAAGCGGTGTTCACCGACTACGACGTGCTGGAAGTCATCCGGCGGCAAGCGAGCGACGTGATCGTGCTGGGCTTTCACGAAACCGGCGGGCTGCTGCCGCTGAAGAAGGCGGCGGCCGTCGCTGCTGCCGGTGGGCTGGCACTCAACCGCCATGGCGTGATCGGCGAATCGGGTATCTCCACCCTGGCGGCCTTGCAGGTGCTCGCCACGATCCCCAACCTCACCGACGGCCACCAGGTCATGCATGAGCTATTCGTCGAGGACGTGTTGGTGGAGGGGCTGATAGACATGGAGGGTGGCACGACGGCGGTGCCCGACCGCTCCGGCCTCGGTATCGAGATCAACTGGGATCACGTTGCCCGCTTTGCGCGGCTGTTCGAGCAGATTGGCCAGTACCCGCTTTGAGGCCACGGTGAAGTACGCCGGCAGCAGCGTGGTCGGGACGCGACTAACTTTCCGCTTGCCGGCGACGGAGTTGTTCCCGAAGCCGCTCGTTTTCCAACCGGGCAGCATCCCGCTCCGCCTCGGCAGCCCGGCGGGCCACCCGCTCGGTAGCCACACGGGCTTCAGCCACCTCCCGACCGGCCTGCTCGACGGCAACACGCGCTTCGGCCGCCTCGCGCTCCGCCCGTTCCTGCCGCCAGTTGGTCAGGTAGGTCTTGGTCGCCGGGTCGTACCACCGCGGCCAGCCATTGTCCCAGCACAGACTCAGCCCCAACGCCGCGCTGTAGCCCTTCAGGATGCCGTCCGGCGCGGTGGTCAGCGCGATAGGCTCATACCCCCCCGCCCCCGCCACCAGCCGGTCTCCGGCTAGCCGCTGCCCGTGATACTTCCCCTGCTTGGTCGGATCGAAGCGCCAGTATTCCGGCACGCCAATGCGGGCATAGATCGCCCGCTTCCGGCCCACGTCCTCCGGTCCGGTACTGGACGAGGCCACCTCCAACACCCAATCCGGCGGCTTGCCCGCTTCCCAGGGCAGGTAGAGCTTGCGCTGCCGGATGGCCCGGGTATCCACGCCAAGCGCCAGATACACGTCCGGGGAGACGCGGACGTTGAGGTTGCGGGGGTCGTAGCAGATGATCGTGTTACTACTGAGGAAGGTATCAGGGCGCTGGCCGAAATCGGTGAACCGACTGGCGAGTAGACCAAGGAATTCATGCATCGGCTGTTCTTGTTCCATCGCTTCGGGCTTCAGGACCGGTTCATCGGGGTCATAGTCGAGACGGGCGTAGTCAATGGCCCCCTGCTCATGGTAGGGCAGCATGGTGATTGCGGGCGCGGGTGCTGTGGTGGCCATGGTAGATCTCGGAGTAGCGGACGGGTATAGGGCGATTATAGCGCACTCGCCACTCCGGCCGCGCTCATCCTCAGTCCCTTTCTCAGGGAGAAGGCAGCGGGGAATCAGGCGAGAGGATTGTCTGGTGACGACACAGGCCGTATGCTCTTGAGGAGCCGAGAGGAGGTTTCGCTATGCCTACACCGGCCAGGGTGGTGGTGCTACCGCAGGATAAGCCCACGCTGCGGTTGATGGACATTCAACTGCCCGATCCAAGCCCGTATGAGGTCGTGGTGCAGCAGTTTGCGACCGGGCTGTGCCACTCGCAGCTGCACCAAATCCACAGCCCTACGCCGCGGGAGAGCGCGCTGCTGATCGGTCACGAGTCCACCGGGGTGGTGGTGGCGAAGGGAGCACAGGTCAAGCACGTCAAGGAAGGCGACCGGGTGATGACGACGTGGCTGCCGCGGGACCTGGCCACGGCCGACCATACGCCGGAACGGACATGGTACACGCTGCCCGACGGCACGGAGGCGACGACCGGGCGGACATTTATGTTCACCTTTGGCGACAACGTCATCGCGGACGAGCAGCACGTCGTGCCGCTGCCGGACGATGTACCCACGGATGTCACGGCCATCATCGGCTGTCCGGTGATGACGGGCGCGGGGGCGGTCCGCAACACCGCCGGGGTGCAGGTGGGCCAGAGCGTGGCCGTCTTCGGCGCGGGCGGTGTCGGCTTGTCGGCGATTGCGGCTGCGGCGGTCATTGGGGCGACGCCGATCATCGCGGTGGACGTGGCGGAGGACAAGCTGGCGTTCGCCAAGCGGTTTGGCGCCACAATCGGTGTGAATGCGACGGCGGGCGATCCGGTCGAGCGGATCCACGAACTCACGAATGGTGGTGTGGACTTCGCGTTCGATTGCATGGGGGCCACCGTGACCATGCAGCAGACGCTGGCCGCGACGAAGTACGGGGTATGGGGCGGCGCCCGCGGCGGGACCGCCGTCTTGGTGGGGGTGCCGGTGGCGCCGGTGGACCTGGATATGGATGAAATGCTGTCCGGACAGCGGACGTACCTCGGCTCGTTGGGCGGCTCCAGCGTGCCGGACCGGGATTTCCCACTGTTCTTGGAGTGGTTCCGTGCGGGCCAGCTGGACCTGACGGCGCTCGTGACGCAGCGCTTTCGGCTGGAGGAGATCAACGAGGGGTTTGCGGCGCTGGCCCGGGGCGAAATCCTGGGGCGGGCGATCATCGAGCTGTAGGAGCCGATGTTGGACCTACTCCTCGTCGCCAGTCAAGCGATAGCCCTGGCGAGGCATCGTCTGTACCCAGGCGCGGTGACCGCCAGCAGCGGCGAGCTTGCGGCGGAGGCGACTGACGGTGGACTCGATGCTGGCATCGGTGACTATGCCCTGCTCCTCCGGCCAGACGGCTTGGGCGAGGCATTCCTTCGAGCAGACGTGCCCGGCGCGCCGCCACAGCACGCGGAGCAGCGCGTACTCCTTCGGGGCCAAGACGACGCGGCCATCGCCCACGTAGACCTCGGCGGCCGCGTCATCGAGACGGAGCCGGGCGGGTGGCGGGTGGGACTGGCCGGCTGGTCCGCTGAGGAAGTGGAAGCGGAGGTCGGCGAAGCGTAGCTCGTCGCCGGGGTGTAGCCGGGTGGCGGTGTCGGCGCGTACCCGCCGACCGTTGACGAACGTACCGTTGAGGCTGCCGGCGTCGCGCACATGGTACTGGTGGCTATCGCCGGTGATGGTGGCGTGCTGCCGGGAGATGCGCGGGTCATCGAGGACGACGTCGCACTCGGCCGCGCGGCCGATGGTCGTGTGCTCGCTCCGGAGCGAGATGGCCGACTGCTTGTCATCAGCGAGGGGCAGGAGGGCAGCGGCGGCACCAGCAGCGGGAGGCGAGTTGTCCGCGCGTGCTTGGCTCGTACCCATGTTCATCACCGGCGGGAGCAAGCGGGGCCGGCGGCTGCTATTCCTCGGTACGGGCCGGTGCGCTCAGACGTAGGAGACGCCGTACCAGAGCGCGGGAAACGGCAACGCCTGGCCTAGCTGGGCTGCCAACGCGGGTGAGCCGGCCGGCGCGATAGCTTCCTCATCATTGGGCGAGCCGAAGAGGTACAGCGCCAGGTCGCCGCGACCACTCAGCGTGATCCTCTCCGTGCCCTTTTCAATGGTGAAGCGGTCGTCTGCGGCGCGGAAGGTGAGCTGCCGAGCCGTCTCGGAACCCAGGCGCTCGGCCAGCAAGGGGCGCATCCGCTCCATGAGCTGCACAAAGTTGATGACCAGCAGCGTGCCGGAGAAGGGCGCCGGCTCGGCGGGTACAGCCGCTCCGCCGAGCATGCTGGCAAGCACAGTGTCCGCACGGAGCACGTGGACACGCAAGGCGATGTCTCGTTCAGCGGCCAACTGGCCGAGCGCGCAGGCCAGGGCCGCGCGGTCGCCGGCGAACTCGGCGACAACCCTGGGATCGTCCTCGGCGGCGCCTGGCCGCGGAGCTTGGAGGAGCAGATAGGCCACCGGGGCGGTGCCGCGGTAGATAAGGTGGAATTCGGTAGGCCGGTTCATGACGTACTTGCAGTCGAAGGCCATGCGCCAGTCTTCCTGCCAGCGCACAAACCGGACCGCTTCTGCGGCGTAGAGGCCTTGGAGCAGGGGGAGATGCTCACCGGTGACCGCTGCTACGCGGATGCCGGTGGTCATGGCCTGGAGACGCGGTGCGGCGGCCGGGGTGACGGTGACCTCCCGGTCCTGACCCACCCGACGACTGCCGGCGCGGAGATAGAGGCCCCGGCCACCGGAGATCAGCATGAGGTCCACGCTGTCGGCGCGCGCCTTGGCGACGGCATCGGCAAACGCCGCCGAGGCATAGCCGCGCGCACGATAGTCCGACAGGGTAGCAACCCCGCCGATGCAGCACACTTGGATGGAGCAGCCGAGCAGGGAGGCCGGGCGTTCGATCATGCCCACGTGGGAGACGACCTTGCCGTCCGCGGCGACGACGCGCAGGTTTTCGCGGTTGGTCTCGTTGAACAATTGGGGGTACTGCTCGAACATCCCGGGACGGAAGACCGTCTCGACAACGGTGTTGAGCTGCTCCCACTCGCTGCTATGGAGGGACCGCGGGCCGTCCATCATCGTTAGGAATCGTCCGCCGGCTTGGCCAGCGTCATGCCCATGACGCCTTGATCGCGTTCTTGCAACGGGCTGGCCGCAATGACCGTACTGCCGTTGTGCTTGCCCAACCGCTCCTCGAACAGGCGGGTGCAATCGAGGGCGGTGGTGCGCTTGATGCAGCCGGCGATGTATTTGGCCCAGGCAATGAGGATCGTATCGCGGTACTTGGTGGCCGTGGTCAACTCCCACTCCTCGATAGAGGTGGCCGCGTTGCGCTGCTGGTGGGGGTCGTTCTGGAACTTGCTGGAGCAGATCGAGAGCGCTTCCATGAGCGGCCGGCGCTCGGACGTGCGCTCCAGGTACGACCGGGCGAGCGCCTCGGCGCGGGCGGCGTCCACGTCCTCCACGGCCGCGATCAAGCGGCCCAAACATTCGCTGACGGTGAAGCCGTCGGCCCACGTCTTGTGGTCACGCCAGTCGCCGAGGTAGACCTCGCTGGAGGGGTCCTGGGGGAACTGGTTGTTGACCTGGATGACATCGTTGATGAAGAGTCCCTGGAAGTATGGCGCCTTGGCCTGGTGGGGATGGTCGTAGTTGCGTAGCCAGAAGCTGACGACGTTGCTGTAGTCGTAGGCGTGGCCCGACTGGAAGAAGCTGCGCCGGCTCCAGATGTCGTCAACGACGTGCTTGGCAAAGGCCGCAGTGATGGTGTCCGAAATGTGAATGATTGCTTTGCCCTGGCGCAGCAACTCGGTGATGTGCGCCGTCACCTCGGTCGCACCGGCGTGCAGAATGAGGTCTACAAAGGCATCGCGCTCCGCGTCGGTCATGGGCTGGTCGTTCCGCTGCTTGAGCGTGTAGAGGTCCTGGCGGAAGTTCATGCCGAGGGTCTGCGTGGAGAGGTCGAAGAGCGAGTAGAGCCGCGGCATCGTGGCGATGTCCGGCACGACGCAGTAGAGCAGCGCGGCGGCGTGCTCCCAGCCGATCACCTCGGCGAGGTGGACGAGCGCCCGCGCCCGCAGCGCCTTGTGCCCGATGTTCTGCATCTTGCGCCCGCCGAGCAGGGTCTCCTGGAGGTCAATGATCCCACAGAAGAGCAACTGCGACTCGAGCTGGCGGCGCACGGCCGGGTTCGGCTCGGCGTGTAGCCCCAGCGAAAGCTGATAGGCGGTCTGCTTGTCGCCCTCCATGATGCTGGCGGCGAAGCGATTGAGACGGTCGGGGACCGTGCCGTCCACGATAGGAGTATGGTCCGTCTGGAACCACTGTTTGGGGGCGGTCCAGGTGGGACCGTCAAAGCGGTCACGGCCGTCCGGCGTGCGCCCGCCAGGCTGGTCGCCGCAGTGCTTGTCGTCGCGGGCGTAGTGACCGGGGAACTCGCAGAGCAGCTGATCCCACACGTCGAGGCCCTGAGGCATGTACCAGACGGCCTGGGCCATCGAGAGCATCTGATGATCGCGGGGGAGATACGGCACCATCCGATGCGAGGCCCGCAGCCCCAGCACGCAATGATCGTAGTTCACGCCCATAAACTCGCCCTGCGGGTTGACCATGATATGGGAAGGGACAGTGAGGAAGGGCGCCGCGGCATCGAGGGCGTTGCGGACGAGGGTGGACGGCCGCTGGCCATCTCGCAGAAGCTGGAGGAAGCGGTCGGTGGTCAGGGGATAGTTCGCCTCCACCAACGCCTCCTGAAACTGCCCGACTGCTCCCGCCTCTAACTCGCCAAGCATAATCCCGAACTCCTTCGCCGCCGGCCACTACACGCGCACCGCACCAGTCTACACACTGGGCGGAGCAGATGACACGCGGGCGGGGCCTCACCCCGGCCCTCTCCACCATGTGGAGAGGGGGTATGGTGGAGGCTAGCCGGCTGCAACTGTCAAGCCCCCCTATGGTCCCCCCGCACAGCGGGGGGACGTGGATTGCGGCGCAAGCCGCAATGACGGGCCAGAGGCGTGGGGTGAGGGGCGCTGGGTCTGCCTCAGGCGAGCAGGTCGCGGAGGGCCGCCTCGGCGGTGGGGAAGCGGAAGGTGAAGCCGTGGTCCAGCAGGCGCTGCGGCACCTGGCGCTGTCCGTCGAGGAGGAGCGTGGATAGCTCGCCCAGGACGAGCCGCAGGGCAAAGCCGGGCGTCGGCATGAAGGCCGGCCGCCGCATGACGCGGCCCAGCACCCGCCCGAACTCGGCATTGGTCAGCGTCTCCGGCGCCGCGAGGTTGAACGGGCCGCAGGCGTCCTCGCGCTCGATCAGCCAGCGAATGGCGCTGACCTCGTCGGCGTGGTGAATCCAGGGAAAGCCCTGGCGTCCGCTGCCGAGCGGGCCGCCGGCGAACAGCCGGAAGGGGAGCATCATCTGCGGCAGGGCGCCGCCGTCACGGCTGAGGACGATGCCGGTGCGGATGATCGCCCGCCGCACGCCCAGGCGCTCGACCTCTTCCGTCGAGGTCTCCCAGGGCACGCACACCTGAGCGAGGAAATCGTCGCCGGGGGCGGAATCTTCGGTGATCGTCTCATCACCGCGCGGGCCGTAGTAGCCGACGGCGGACGCCTGGATGACGACCTGGGGACTGGTGGTGGCGCCGGCGACGGCCTGCACCACGGCCGCGCCCGCCTGATGGCGGCTGTCGGCGATGCGCTGCTTGCGCGCGGCCGTCCACCGTCCGGCGGCGATGCTCTCGCCGGCCAGGTTGACGATGGCAGTGGCGCCGTCGGCCAGGTCCTGCCAGCCCTCGGCGCTGCGGCCGTCCCAGCCGACGGCGCGCGCGCCCGCGGGCAGGCCGCTGACCCGTCCGGGCGTCCGGCTCAAGATGATAACTTCGTGCTCGGCAGCGGCCAGCTCTGCCGCCAACGTCCGACCGATAAGGCCCGATCCGCCGGTAATGATCGTTCGCATGTCCTCGCTCCTTCCTTACCCTCTAGTCATATCGGCGCAGCTCCACTCCAGGAAAACGCAACGCTTGGTCGCCTATCCGCTCGGGTGCTGGCCGGCTACCAGCCGGCGCAGCCGGTCGAGCAGCCGGCGGAGCGGTTTGCCGACCACTGCCGTCTGTACCGCTGCGGCGACCGGTCCCAGCCGGAGGGACTCGTCGCGATAGCGGACGGTGAAGCTGTCGTCCCGGCGCTCGAAATCCACCGCCTCGACCTGGGGCAGCCCTGCCAGGGCCACCATGGTCCGCTGCGCTCAGATGGTCTCGCAGACCAGGCCGGAGACATGCACCTTGAGAGCGCGCCGGTCGTCGCCCAATGACCGGTCCTGCAGGGTGGTTGTCCGCGGGTTGATGAGTGCCTTGCGCCAATGTGGCATCGCTCCTGCTCCTTTCTATCCGCGTATCCGCGCCTGACGCAACGTATCCGTTCGAGGGTGGCGAGGCGAGCCGCCTCAGCCTAAGAGATCGCTCAATGCCGCTTCAGCCGTAGGAAAGCGGAACGCGAAGCCCAGCTCTTGCAACCGTGCCGGGATCGCGTGCTGCCCATCCAGCAAAATAGTAGCCTCCTCGCCTAGAAGGAGACGTAGCACAAAGGCGGGTACGGTCACAACGGCGGGCCGGCCGAGCGCCTGCCCAAGGGCGCGGCTCATGCTGGCATTGGAGGTGCGCTGCGGCGCCACCAAGTTGAAGGCTCCGGCTGCCACCTCGTGCTCGATGAGCCAGCGGACGGCAGCGACGTGATCGGCGATGTGGATCCACGGCTGGCCCTGCCGGCCGTTGCCCATGGGGCCGCCGACCCAGAGGCGGTAGGGCAGCGCGAGGTAGGGCAGCAGCCCGCCGGTCCGGCTCAAGACGTGCCCGGTGCGAATGATAACGCGCCGCACGCCGAGCGCGTCCAACGGTTGGGCGGTGGCCTCCCAGGCGATACAGACTTGGGCCAGGAAATCGTCGCCCGGGGCCGCGGATTCGTCAATGGACTCGTCGCCGCGGGGACCGTAGAAGCCGACACCCGACGCCTGCACGACCACGCGGGGTCGCTTGACGGCAGCCGCGACGGCTTGGGTCACGGCTTGGCCGGAATGCACGCGGCTGTCGAGAATCTGGCGCTTCCGAGCAGCGGTCCAGGGCCAGGGGGCGATGCGGGTGCCCGTGAGATTGACGATGGCATTGCACTCCTCAACGTACTCTTGCCAGCCCTCGGGCGTGCGCCCGTCCCACCGGACGGCGCGGGCGCCGGGTGGCAGGCCCCGCACCCGCTCCGGCCGGCGACTCAAGATTATGACCTCGTGCCCGTCCGCGGTCAGGTCTTCGGTCAGGGCGCGACCGATCAGTCCCGACCCACCGGCGATGATGGTATACATGCCTCCGGCTCCCTCTTTATACAGCACCTTGGAACGGGCGCTAGGACGTGTCCTGGCGTAAGTCGGTGAGGAGGCGCAACACCCGGGTGCGGATGGGCCGCAGCAGGGGCACGGTCGCCAGCCCGATGACGCGCGCGATCAGTTCGACCGTATGCTCAATGAGGCGGTAGGTCCGCACACGCTGCGGCGATTTGTCGTGTAGCCAGAACAGGATGATGCCCATGTGGTAGAGCCACAGCAGGTTGGGTAGCTCGGCTTGCAGGTCGTCGGGCACGCGGGTTTTGGAGCCGGTGAGCACTTCGGCAAACAGAGCCGTACACGCCTGTCGGACCGGGTGTGACTCGGGACTGAAGGGACTGAGCGGACTGCTGGGGTCGGCGGCGCTCTTGAACAGGAGGCCGGAGAAGCGGTGATACGGCTCCGAGGTCTCGATCTTGGCGCGCATCACGCCCAGCAGCCGCGCGCGCAAGTCGGTTTCTTGGGCGAGCACGGGCTGAGAGGCGGCCACGTGCTCGTCGAGCGAGAGCGCATAGAATCCTTGGATCAGGTGCTCCTTGGAGCGAAAGTAGTAGTAGATATTGCCGGGGGCGACGCCGGCCTCGTGGGCGATGAGGCGCATCGTGGTCTCTTCATAGCCACGCTCGCGGAAGAGATCAAGGGCCGTGTGGAGGATCAGCGCCCGCGTCTGCTCGCCCTTGGTTGTCCGGCCCGGCTCCGCGACGGTTGTCGGCATGGCGACCTCCCCGGCATGGGGCACCTGAGCGGCGCCGTCGTGTCCCGCTCGGAAATAGAACGTGTTCTATATTTCTTGGTTGCGTTCAATATACACCGGTGGGGTAGGCTTGTCAAGGAGTTTTTGGAACAAGTCCAAAATTGGCGCCGGGAGGCTGTGCCCAGCGCGGGCCGGCGGCGGTACAGTGGTGGGGGCGAGGGCCACTGAAACTCGCGCTCGCTGGGGCGGGTCTACGCTAGTGAAGGGTTGTGCAGCCGCGAGGGGGAGGAGGAGCCGGTGTCAACTACGCTGTCGGGCCGCGCCGCCGCCTGGACGGGGACAGGCCTGAGCGCCGTGCTGTGGCTGGTGCCGTTCGGCAGCGTGGCGCTGCTGCCGGTACGTCCCTATGCCACCGTCGTCCACGAGGTATGGCACGCGCTGGTGGCGCTGCTGACCGGCGGACAAGTAGCCGGTATCGTGCTGGAGGCCGGCGGGTTTGGCGGTGGCGCGGCGCTGATCGCCGGGGGCTGGTCGCTGGCCATCGCCGCGGCGGGCTACTTGGGCAGTGCCGTCACCGGCGCGCTGTGGCTACGCAGCTTGGGCCGGCCGGGCCTGCTGCGCGGGGTGCTGGTCGGTCATGCCGTCTTGCTGCCGGTCGTGGCTATCGTGTGGTCGCGGACCGACTTTGACGCGGTGCTGGCCTTGCTCGGCCTGGCGGCTCTCGCCGCGGCCGCCGCGAAGTGGCTGGGGCGGCGCAGTCTCCAGGTCGTGTGCGCGCTGCTGGCGCTCCAGCTGTGCCTGGCCGCACTCGGCGATCTGCGGACGCTCTTCGCGCTCACCGCCGCAACGGACGTACACAACGACGCGCAACTGGCGGCGAGCTTCACGCCGATTCCGGCGGTTGTCTGGGCCGCCGTTTGGGGGCTTATCGGTCTGCTCGCCGTGTTCTGGGGCTTGCGGGGCGCGTTGGGGCTGCCCAGCCTGGCGGCCGTGCGGCGGCGGTTCGGGCGGCGGGCCGCGGCGCCTTAGGGAACGGTTAACGGCGAGGGCTAGTCGGTGAGGATGTCACCCGGAGTGACTACCTCGATCTCGAATCGCGTTCTGATGGCCGTTGCCTGGCTCAAGAGATGCCGGCGGTCGTAAGTAGCCAGGTAGTGAGCACGGACACACACGGCGGCGGCCACGATGGGAGCATCCTTGATAGCCACCGTCTCAGCGACTGTCAGTACAGTAGCCTTCGGCGGATCAACCAAGTTTGCAGTGAGGGCCTCGCGAAAGCCATCGAAGACTGGAAGTGCTGCTGGTGCCTTACGCGCGAGGTTGCGCTCTGTCTCTTCCAGCACGAGAGAACTGAGACAGAGGCTCCACTCGCCTCGTAGCCCCTGGAGCACCAAATCCCTAGCACGCCCCCTAGGCGAGATGGCGGCGGCGATGAGCACACTGGCGTCCAGGAAGACCTTAGTCGCCCTGGTCCTCGACAGGGATTCCATAGTGCTCCGCGATGAGCTTACTTCGCTCTACTCGTCCTGACGCGATCAACTCATCGAGTGATACGCCTTGCTGTCTAAGCGCCTCACCGATCTGATCCAGGGACTCCGCCGCAATCGTTTCCCGGGGGGTAATGAATATGCCGTCAGCGGTCTCGACGACGGCCACGAGGTCACCACGCTTGAGGCCAAAGCTGCGCCGCACCGCGGCCGGGATGGTGACTTGGCCCTTCTCCTGAACACGAACGAGCTTGGTTACTGGCATACCGAAAAGTATACCCCCGTTGCTTGGATAACCCAAGCGAACGGCCCTTTAGGGGCTGCCTTCAAGAAGTGGGGTCTGGCCGGGCCGGCACCCTGCCGTTGCGGTCGGGGCCGGCTGCCCCAATATGGACTGATACGCACACCCGACCGCGCGCTCCGCCCCGCCCGGTCGGCGCTGCCACAGCCGCGGCGGGGTATCTCGCTCCCGCTAGAGGTCCACGCACCCCTATGTCCATCAAGTCCGCGACTCGACGCGCCCCTACGCTGGGCGGGCTGCTTGCCGATGTTGGTGATTTTGCCCAGCACGTGCTCGGACGGCCGCTCAGGCCGTATCAGCTGACGGTGGCGCGCGCCATCGTGGCTGACGTACTGGCGCGCCAACACCACCGCGCCCAGAGCGGCGGCTTGTGGACGGTGATGATGGCGCGGCAGATGGGCAAGAACGAGGTCAGCGCCGTCATCGAGGCCTATCTGCTGACGCGCCACGCGCAGCGCGGCGGGACGATCATCAAAGCGGCGCCGACCTGGCAGCCCCAGGGGGTAACGAGCTTCACGCGGCTGCGCGAACTGCTCGATAGTCCACTCCATCGCGTCCGGGGAATCCGGAAGGACCACCAGGCGCTGACGTTGGGACGGGCCAGGGCCACCTTCTACTCGGCACAGCCGAGCGCCCACGTGGTCGGCGCGACCGCCTCGCTGCTGCTGGAGGTGGATGAAGCGCAGGACGTTGACAAGGAGAAGTTTCAACGGGAGTTCCTGCCGATGGCGGCGGCCCACAATGCGGTGGTGGTGCTGTACGGCACGGCCTGGACCGACGACACGCTGCTCGAACAGGAGCGGCAACACAACCTGGCCGTACAGCGGGCCGGCGGCGAGCAGCGCCACTTCGAGTATCCCTGGACGTTTGGGGCTAAGGTCATGCCGGCCTACCGGCAATTCGTCGAGCACGAGATCGAGCGCTTGGGCGCCCAACATCCGCTCATCCGCACGCAATACCTCTTGCAGACCGTTGCGGACCGGAGCGCCCTCTTCAGCCCGGAGCAGCGCCTGCTCTTGCAGGGGACACACGCGCGCCAGACCGCACCGGCCGACGGGGAGGAATACGTCGCCGCGATAGATGTCGCCGGCGCCGCGACCGGTGAGGGTGGTCAGTCGTCGGTGGTAAGTGACCAGGAAACAGGGCGGCGAGACAGCACGGTCGTCGGGATCGCCGCCATCACGCGCAGCGACGACGAGGTGCGGCTGCGACTGGTCGAGGTCTACTGGTGGACCAACCGGCCGCTCCACAAGCAGTATGCGCGGCTAGCGCACTTGTTGGGCGAGGTGTGGCGCTGCCGGCGGGTGGTCGTGGATGCGACGGGGCTGGGGGCCGACCTCGCCACGCGCCTGCAACGGGCGTTGGGGCCGACCGTGGTCGAGCCGTTTGTGTTCACGGCAGCGACGAAATCGCGGCTGGGCTACGACCTCCTCGCCGCGGTCAACGCTGCGCGGCTGCTGGTCTGGCAGGACGACCAGTCGGCCGAGCAGGCGGAGCTGTGGCGGCAGGTCGGGGCAGCGCGGATGCTGCCGCGCGCGAATGGCCAGTTGACCTTCTTTGTGCCCGATCACCAGGGGCACGACGATTTCGTCACGATGCTGGTGCTGCTGGTGCGGGCCGGGGCCGGCCTGGAGCCGCCGATCACGAGCACCTATGCGCTGCCGGCGACGCCGTGGTACGGGGACGAGGCGGCGCGGTACTGAGGGGCGCTATCAGCCGCCAGCCGTCAGCTATTAGCCTCTAGCCGATGGGTCGAGGGAGTGCGACATGGGACAGTATGCAGGTGGAGTCTCACCACTGGAGCTAGAGGGCGAGACCGGAAAGATCAAGCAAGTGCCGATACTGCACGTTCCATTCCGTACAGTTCAGCAATCCTTGTGACCTCGGTTTTTGCCTCGTTTGCAGCAGCGGCTGTCTGCGCGGCTGCAAATTGACCGATTTCTACGACGCTCACGTTCTCCGTGGCCTTGTTGACCAGAATACCGGTGGTAAGTCCCACCAACAAGGCCGCGCTCGCCGGCCCGCCGGCAACTCCAACGAGTGAGATCGCCGCCAAGGTTGCACCTGAACTAACACCGCCTCTCAACTGACCATCTACGAACTCTGCATACTCGCCTGTCTGACGGGCTTTCTGAAAAGCCCTAGCCAGCGCTACGACCGTTGCGATCAAGAGCAACGGGTTCGCGCTGATAGCGGCGGACACTCCCATGCTGCCAACGAGTCTGGCAAAGGATTCGGTGTCAGCACGATTCCAACTGAATGCCAAGGCGACGACACCGATTGTACTGTTGAGCAACTCGGCAGCATCGTAGGTGTTCAGGTCATAGAACCAGTCTTTGGGTATGTGGAAGTTCGATTCCAGCGTGCCGGCTACCTGGTCAAAGGTCGCTTTATCCCAGTTCGCAAGCGGGAGTCCTCTGGGTGTGGACACGTCTCTCAGGAGGCCCTGAAGGGTGCCCATGGCCTCCTGGACGATGTTGTCTTCGGAAGATGCACCGTGGGCAGCACTGAAGGCCCCGGTAATAGTGTGACCGCCGTCGAACAGTCGGTGGTAGCTGCCGCCTACGTGGTTTGCTAGGTACTCGGCATCCATCGCCTTGTCATAGATAGTTGCGCTGCCCGCGACCATCTTTTGCAGCAACGCATTCACATCGTTCGACAGGTTGACGGCCAACACTCCTTGGGTAGCGGTCAATAGGCCGTTGGCAATCGAGATCGTCGCATCCCGGGCCTTCTTGGAAGCGTCTTGAGCGGAATCGGCGGCGGAAGACGCCGCGTCCTTAACCCTTCTGGAGCCGATCCTAGACCCTTCCGTGATCACGGAAGAGGTGGCACCCACGGCTTTCTGGGTAGCGTCAACAGCCTCAAGACCAGCGAGGCCTCCCCGCCACATCGCTAAAGAAGCGTCATCCGCGACCTTTTTGGAGGTGCCCCGTACCCGGCCGGCGGCCGGACTCATCCCGTCTTTGATCTTTCTGAGCATACTGAGAAGCTGTCCGAGCCAACCGAGACCCCACATCCTGCACTCCTTAAGCACCATAGTATAGCTGGCGAACTAATACCCATTCGCCTGGATACGACATACAACGGTTCGACGCTGGATTTCCGGCGGCGCGAGGATGACCGGGGAGTGTCGGGGTAGGGGGAAGGCTGAACAGTGCCGAGGTTATTCCCACTCGATGGTGGAGGGGGGCTTGGAGGTGACGTCGTAGACGACGCGGTTGACGCCGGGGACCTCGTTGACAATGCGGGTGGCGACCCGGCCAAGGAGGTCGTGGGGGAGCGGCGCCCAGTCGGCGGTCATGTAGTCGCTGGTCAGGATGGCGCGCAGGGCGATGAGATGGCCGTAGGTGCGGAAGTCGCCCATGACGCCGGTGCTCTGTAGCGGGGTCAGTACGGCGAACGCCTGGCCGAGCCGCCGGTACCAGCCGGCCGCGCGGATTTCCTCGATAAAGATGGCATCGGCCTGCTGGAGCGTGGCGACGCGCTCGGCGGTCACGGCGCCAACGACGCGCACAGCCAGTCCCGGACCGGGGAAGGGATGGCGCCAGACTAGCTCTTCCGGCAAGCCCAGCTCCGTGCCTACGGCGCGCCCTTCATCCTTGAAGAGATAGCGCAGCGGCTCGATCAGTTGGAACTGCAAGTTGGGCGGCAGACCGCCGACGTTGTGGTGCGACTTGATCTTCGCGGCCACCTCGCCGCCCCCGCGCTCATCCTGGCCCATGACGGTGTTCGCGCCGTCACCGCCGCTCTCGATCACGTCGGGATAGAGGGTGCCTTGGGCGAGGAACTCCACCGTACCCAAGTTGCCGGCGACGCGCTCGAAGACGCGGACAAATCGCTCGCCGATGATGAGGCGCTTGCGCTCGGGGTCGGTGACACCGTGCAAGTGGCGCAGGAACTCATCCCCGGCGTTCGCCACCACTAGCTCGAATCCCAGGTGTTTCTCAAAGGTCTCGACCACATCTGCGGCCTCGTTCTGGCGCAGGAGGCCGTTGTCTACGAAGATGCAGGTCAGCTGATCGCCGATCGCGCGGTGGACGAGCGCCGCCGTCACCGCCGAGTCCACGCCTCCGGAGAGGCCACAGACGACCCGGCCGGGGCCCACGCGCTGGCGGATTTGCTCGGTCGCCTCGGCGATGAACGAGCCGGTGGTCCAGCCGCCGGTGGCACCACAGAGGCCATAGCAGAAGTTCTCGATCAACTGCTGCCCTTGCGGCGTATGGACCACCTCGGGGTGGAATTGCAATCCGACGCGCCCCTGCCCGTCGGCCATCGCCGCTGCCGGCGAGTTGGCGGAGCGGGCCAGCACGCGGAAGCCGGGGGGTAGCACTTCGACGTGGTCACCGTGGCTCATCCACACGGCTAGCTCGGCAGGTAGCCCGCGGAAGAGCCGCCCCGCTACATCGGCACCGCCTCCCTCGGCTGCCTCCAGTTGAATGGTGGCCGCGCCGTACTCGCGCCGGGGGGCCGGGGCGACCGTGCCACCAAGCTGGTGGGCCAACAGCTGCATGCCGTAGCAGATGCCCAGGATCGGCACGTTGAGATCGAATACCGGCGGCGGTACCGTCGGGGCCTTGGCCTCGTACACGCTGGCCGGGCCGCCGGAGAGGATGATGCCGATGGGATGCCGCGCCCGGATGGCCTCCACCGGGGCATTCCACGGCAGCAGCTCGGCGTATACGCGCGCCTCGCGCACGCGCCGACAGATCAAGCGGCTGTATTGCGAGCCGAAATCCAGCACCACGATGGTCTCGCGGTCAGGATGCAGCGCTGGCGTTCCCATCTTACGACTGTTCCCTTTCGACCTGGAGCAATGGCGGGCCTCACCCCCGGCCCCTCCCCGCCATGTAGAGAGGGGAGTCTGACGTAGGCAGCCGGGAATGGGGCGCGATGCGGGCCGGTCATTCGACCGGCTCGGACACGTGCAGCAGGACAAACCGCCACTGCGCTGCCCGGCGGCGGAGCACGCCACTCCAGCGGGTGTAGCCGGCAAACGGCGCGCCGCGGGCCGTGCCGGCCCACCACACCTCGTCGGCAAACCAGGCCGTGTCACCGGCCACGTGCAGGCACAGCCGCCGCGATTCCAAGCGATTGTCACGTAGCTCGCGGCTGACCTTTGCCAGGACAGCGGCGACGGCGGCGCGGCCAACGTCGAATTCGCCGGCCTCGGTGCCGATCTTGACCACCGGCTGCCACGGTCCATCCAGATCAAAGAACGGCGCGAGCGGCGTGCCGGCCTCTAACGCAGCGTAATAGCGCCGCACGACAGTCTCGACGGCTTGAGAATCGGCGGATACGTTCACAGCAGTCCAGTCTACGTTACCGCTTACCGGCTTTCAGCTATCAGCCGTCAGCACTTGGCTTGAAGCGGTGGAGGGATCGAGGCTGACGGCTGACAGCTAACGGCTGGCGGCTCTTCCGCTGTATCCTGGCTGGCGATGAGCGCAGCCGCAGTCCTCCCGCCCGTATGCCTGGCACTTCTGGTGCTCTGCCTTGGTCAGGCCGCGTGCTTGAGCGGCCGGGAGTGCCGCTGGCGGGAGGCGATGCTGGCCGGAGCGGTCGTGTGGGGCGTGCTCGTGGTGGCCTTCACGGAAGGGCTGAGTTTGTTCGGCCTGCTGACCTGGCTGTGGTTGGTGGCGCTCTGGAGCTTGGCGGCGGCTGTGGCGGTGGGCGTGCTCGTGGTGACGAGGGCCAGTTTTTCGGTCGGAGGTGGTGCAGACCTAAGCCCCGGCCCCTTCCCTGAAGGGAAGGGGAGTCAGCGTAGCGACCGGCAGCCTCTTCTCGGGAGGGAGGCAGTTGCTACATGGGGACTCACCCCTCGGCCCCCTCTCCACCATGTAGAGAGGGGGAGTCGTGCGGCGATGGGGGAGAGGCCGGGCCGACTTCCTGGGCGGATGGTCGTGCTGGCGATCTGCGGTGTGGTGGCCGTTGTGGTGATCGCCGGCGTCACGGCCATCGTCGCGCCGCCGAACACCTATGATTCGATGACTTATCACCTGCCGCGGGTGATGCACTGGATCCAAAACCAGAGCGTGGGACACTACCCGACGCACATCCCGCGCCAGCTTCACTTTCCGCCCGGGGCCGAATTCATTCTCACGCACCTACAGCTCTTGGCCGGCAGTGACCGGCTGCTCAACTTGGTGCAGTGGCTGGGCATGGTCGGGAGCGTGGTTGGCGTGTCGCTGCTGGCGCAGCGGCTCGGTGCGGCGGGGCCGGGGCAGGTGGTGGCGAGCGTGGTCGCGGCGACGCTGCCGATGGGGATGCTACAAGCCTCCAGCACGCAAAACGACTATGTAGTCACCTTTTGGCTAGTGTGCCTGGCCTATTTCGTCCTGGTAGCGATCCGCAGGCCCGGCTGGGGGGGATCGGCCGGGGTGGGCGCAGCCCTGGGGCTGGCGGTCTTGACGAAGGCGACGGCGTACCTCTTCGCCGCGCCGCTCCTGGTGTGGCTGCTAATCGGCTACGGACGAGCCATGCGCTGGCGCTGCTCCCAACACGTCCTGCTGATCGCGGGCGTCGTCCTCGCGCTCAATCTCGGTCACTGGCTGCGGAACACCAATCTCTACGGCACACCACTGGTCTGGCAGGACGGAGCGAGCACGTCGTCCTACACGAACGAGGTCATCGGCGCGGGGATGCTGCTCTCCAACGTCATCAGGAACGCCAGCCTGCACGCCAGCGCGCCCGGCGGCTCAGAGCAGGTCCGAGCACAGATCGGTCAGCAGTTGGCGCAGTGGATAGACCGGGCACACGCGCTCATCGGGATAGACGCGAGCGACCCGCGCACCACGTGGCAACAGGCGACGACGTCGGAGGGTCAGCAATTCCGCGTCGAGCCGTTCCACATGCACGAGGACATTGCCGGCAATCCGCTCCACTTGCTGCTGATCCTGTATGCCCTCGTCGCGATCTGCGCGAGCGGCGTGCTGAGAAGGGGGCCGGTGCTGGTCTACGCGGGGGTACTGGTGGCCGGTTTTCTGCTCTTTTGCCTGGTGCTCAAGTGGCAACCGTGGCATAGCCGGCTGCACCTGCCGCTCTTCGTCATCTGGGCGCCGGCCGTGAGTATCGCGCTGTCGCCGGGCTGGTCGCGCCGGATCGGGTATGGCGCGGCTACGGCGCTGCTGGTCGCGGCGTTGGTGGTGATCGGCTACAACGAAACCCGCCCACTCTACGGGCCACGCTCCATCTTCTCTACCGAGCGCGCAGATCAATACTTCGCCACTAGGCCGTTCGGCGTGGACTATCGCGCTGCCATCGGCTATCTCAACTCGCAGACGCATGGGAACATCGGGTTGGTCCTGGGCACGAATGCTTGGGAGCATCCTTTCTGGACACTCCTCAAAGACGAGGCCGGGGACAATCCGCGGCTGGAGCATGTGCTGGTCGGCAACGTCTCCGGCCGTCTCGCCACGCAGCACCAGCGGCCGGCGGCCATCATCTGCGTATCGTGTACGGCGGCGAAGGTAGAGCGCGTCGGGAGCGGCTTCCGGGAGTTGCGGCGGTTCGGGATCGTGAGCGTGATCGAGCAAGGAGGGTAGTGGTTCCACCCTCCCCTCGACCATCTAGTACCAGGCGAGAAGTTCACGCGGTAGCACGCCTATAGGTCCAAGTGGCGGCGGTGAGCATTATCACCGTGGTCGCGGCCAGGACCCAGAGACCTGGGAGTATAGACTCCCAGTCCCATCCGACAATGATGATCGTCCGCACGGACACCAGCACATAGTCGACCGGGTTTACGGTCACCGCCCATTTGAACCATCCGGTAAGGAACTCCTTGGGCATGAGTGCCGTTGTGAGGAAGGCCAGCGGCATGAACATCATCTGGATGTTCTGAGTCACCTGGACGCTCTTGGTCCTCAGAGCGACTATCACTCCGATGCAGGCGGTGGCTATTCCGAAGACCGTGGCAGCGACAATGATGGCCCCCACGCCCACCAAGCCGCCCTTGAAGCTGACCCCGAGGGCTAGGGCCAACGCGACGATGACGAGCACCTGCGCCAGGGCGCGTGTGCCCGATATGAGCAACATGCCCATGAGGATCGAGAAACGGTTTATCGGCGCCAGCAGCAGCTTGTCGAAGTAGCCGGACTGCATGTCTGTGAGCAGGGTGAAGGCGGCATCGGCACCGTTCATGACCACGGATAGCACGATGATCATGCCAGCAAAGTATGCGAAGTAGTCATCCGAAGGGAAGTCGGGGATGCCGGTCATGCCCCTGAGAGGCGTCCCGAAAAAGAGGAACATGAACACAGGCGGGACCAGCGTGGAGATGACGAGGGCCGGTTGTCCCAGCCAGGCTTTGAGGCTACGTGTGTAGATGAAGTAGGTCTCGCGGGCAATGTTCATTGGGGCTACCTCCTTCTCAGGCCCATCAACTTGCTGATCTCGTCGCCGGTGGCTTCTTCGGCCCGAATTGTGCGGCCGGTGTACTTGATGAAGACGTCGTCGAGCGTCGGCCTGGCGACCGAGAGACTGGCGACCGGAATCCGGTTATCGTGAAGCAGGCCGACAAGGTCTGGGACGGCCGCGCTACCGTTCTTGACGGTGACGGCGATGCCGCCGTCGACTCTGTTGGTTGCGTCGGTGTATCTCTGCTGGCGAACCAGCCCCTCAGCCTTTTCGTTCAGCGCATCATCGGGACCGTCGGCGGAGCCATTGAGGACGATCTGCACAACATCGCCGCCCACCTCGGCTTTGAGCGACTCAGGCGAGCCACCGGCGACAATCTGTCCGTGGTCGATGATGGCGATGTTGCGGCAGAGGCGGTCGGCCTCCTCCATCACCTGGGTTGTGAGCAGGATGGTGACGCCCTTCGCGTTCAGGTCCTCGAGGTGCTCCCACATCGCGATTCGGCTCTGGGGGTCTAGGCCGACCGTCGGCTCGTCGAGGAAGAGGATGTCCGGGTCGTGCATGAGGGCGCCGGCAAGATCAATGCGGCGGCGCATACCGCCCGAGTAGGTGCCGACCCGCTGTCCGGCCACGTGCGACAGTCCTACCAGCTCAAGCAGCTCATCGGCTCTCCGCCGGGCCTCGCGTCGGGAGAGTCCGTAGAGCACGCCCTGAAGCTGGAGGAAGTCCCTGCCCGTGGCGAGGTCGTCGAGCCCCACTTCCTGCATCGCGAACCCGATGCCCCGGCGGACAGCCTTCGTGTCGGCGTCGATGTCGTGCCCCGCCACCGTGACGGTTCCTGATGTCTTCCTGAGCAGCGTGGCGAGTATTTTCATCGTCGTGGTCTTGCCAGCGCCGTTGGGTCCGAGGAAGCCGAAGAAGTCCCCCCTGGGGACGTCGAAGTCAATACCCGCAACGGCGCGGGTGCCGCTCGGATAGACCTTCACGAGATCTCGGACCTCGACCATGTTTTTGTCAGGCAATGGGCACCTCTCTTTCTGAGCTTGACAGAGCAGTTGCCGGGGAGTACGTTAAGCACGGCGGGCGCAGACAAAGTTTCCCCTGCCGAAGGGTGCTTAGTGCGCGCTCTAGCCTGGTAAAGCTCGGCCCCCCGAAGGCCGGGCTTTACATATACTCGGCTATTGATTAACCGGTTTCATCTGGCCCTCCTAATCGCGTGGTCTCGTAGGCGGCGGTGTTCGCCAGCATCGTCTTGACTGTGGCCACGAACGTATCCCTTTGACCTGCGTCGATTCCCTCTAGGAGCATATGGTTGTTCGCCTCCATATGCACCGCAAGCTCCTCCAGCAAAACCTTCCCGTTTTCGGTGACGCCGAGCGTTGCCGAGCGTCTGTCACGCTGCGACGGCGTCCTCGCGAGCAGGCCCCGCTGGGCGAGGCTGTGGACGTTCCGGCTCACCGCGGCGGGGTCTATAGGCATCACTCTGGCAAGCCCGCTGACAGTGTCCGCGCAGCCCTCCGAGCACATCATGAGGATCGCGAGCTGGTGTGGGGTTATGTCGTAGGGGCTGAGGCGCCTAGCCAGACATCTCAGGGAAGCCGTGGCAAGGCTGTGTATCCAATAGCACAGGTCCTCCGGCGAAGGCGCACTGCTTTTCGAAATCGGCTTCATGGCTAGAGTATACGCCTCGTTAAGATGTTTGTCAAATCATGTATCGGTGTGTGCTTTCCAATGTAATACCTTAGCATCAGCCCGGCTGTTCCGCCAAGGGCGATGGGCTGTGAAGAGGCCGTCCTCACACAGGAGGGGCAGCGGCTGATATGACCGCACGACTCAGCGACGTAGCTGAAGTAGCGAAATCGGTGCCAGGGATCACAGGCTCCCGAGCCACATCTCAAAGATGATTCTGTCTACCGGGCATGCTGGTGGGCCGGGGTGGACTGGAGAGGATCAAGGGGCTACGAGGCTGGCGAGGGCCTGACCGGCGAGGGCGGCGCTGGCGGTGAGACCAAGCCAGTAGATGCTGGAGGTCAGTCGGCCTGGTGACAGTCCTACTGTTCGGGAGCGACCGTCGCTCGTACTGAGCGAGCGGACACGCTGGTGCCGCCACCGTGCCCAGATAAGCGCGCCGGCACAGCCGGCAGCAATCGCCAAACGGATAAGGGGCTGAAACTCCATTGCGTCTCCCCGTGCGATGTTGTGGAGTGGATGTGGCGGAGACATCGGCGGTGTCCCGTGCCGTCGGCAGTACGGGGCACCACCATGCACCGCGGGGTGGATGCAGTGCCAAGAACGAGTCGTGCAGAGAGGGAGTCCCGGCGGCAGGAGGTGAACTGGACCTAACCCCCGACCCCTTCCCTGCCAGGGAGGGGAGTCATGGCGACCACCGGCGCGATGCCAACCGCTACGTTCCCCCTCTCCGCATGGCAGGAGGCCGCGGGGGTGAGGCGGGGGATCAGGCGGTGAGGCTGCCCTTGGTGCTCGGTACTTGGGCCGCGCGCCGGGGGTCGAGTTGGGTGGCCATATCCAGGGCACGGGCCAGTGCCTTGAAGACCGCCTCCAGCCGGTGGTGGTCGTTCCGTCCGGCCAGCACCCGCACGTGGAGGGAGAAGCGCCCGGCTTGCGCCAGCGATTCCAGGAAGTGCCGCCACAGATCGGAGTCGATGGTGCCGGTCGCCGGGCCGCGCAGCCCCAAGTCGCAGACCGCATAGCCCCGTCCACTGAGGTCCACGGCGACCTGGGCGAGTGCCTCGTCCAGCGGAACGAGCGCATCGGCCATGCGTCTGATGCCCAGATGCGCTCCGAGTGCCTCGTGGAAGGCTTGACCGAGTGTAAGCGCCACGTCCTCGACGGTGTGGTGCGCGTCAACTTCCAAATCGCCACGCGCCCGCACGGTCAGGTCAAACAGGCCATGGCGGCCAAGCTGCGCCAGCATGTGATCGAGAAACGGCAAGCCCGTCTCCGCCGTCACCGCGCCGCTCCCATCGAGGCACAGTAAGACCCGGACATCGGTTTCGGCAGTTGTGCGGTGGACCGTTGCGGTCCGCGCTTTCTGATCGTCCATGGTGCTCTTCTCGGTTCGATACTGCTATCCAGGACCTACCCCCCGGCCCTGGCGGGGAGCGGGGTGAGGTAGGCCCAGCTCCTAGTGCTCCCGTTCCCGGTCCGCCGTCAAGCGATACACGTGAATCATACGCTGGATGACGGTGTATTGGGAAAGCACGGTGAGGATAACCAGACTGACGATGGGGGCGGGGCTGGGCAACAGGAGGCCGACGCCGAGCACAATCATCCGCTCCGGGCGCTGGAACCAGCCGACCGTACACTCCAGCCCCAGCCCCTCGGCGCGCGCGCGCGCGTAGCTCACCATCAGGGAGCCGAGCAGCGCGAGGTAGCAGAGGAGGGTACCCAGCCAGTCGTCGGTGCGCGTGAACCATATCAGCAAGCCGCAGAACAGCAGCGCCTCCGAATAGCGGTCCAGCGTCGAATCGAAGAACGCGCCGAAGCGCGTCTCGCGGCCGGCCACCCGCGCCAAGGCACCGTCGAACAGGTCGAAGGCGCTGGCGACGAGCACGGCGATACCGCCGGGCACGAGCCAGCCGAGCGCCAGAATGGCCCCGGCCCCGGCATTGAGCAGCAAGCCGGCGACGGTCAGCTGGTTGGGAGAGACGCCCCAGCGGGCCAGCGGGCCGACGGCTTGCTCCGCTGCCGCGCGGGTCCGCCGTTGGATTGTCTGCCGCCAGCCGGTCATGTCTCCCGCTACCCTGGCGCCGTCACGCGCCGTTCGACATGATCGGCAAGGCCGTGTGCGGCAGGCGGCGGCGCGGTTGCTGCCGTTCGATGGTTTCGGCGTAGAAGTCGAGCAACTGCCGCGCGACGATGGGCCAGCCGTAGCCTTGCGCTCGCGCCTGCGCTCGACGCCCCATCTCCTCGCGCAGGGCCGGGTCGCTGAACAAGCGGACAATGGCGACGGCCAGCGCCGCCGGACTCTCCGGTGGGACCAGTAACCCTTCGAAGCCGTGGCGCAAGACGGCGCGATACCCGTCAATGTCGGAGGCAATCACCGGTTTGCCGGCCGCCATGGCCTCCAGTAAGACAATCCCCTGACTTTCCCGCCCGAGCGCCGGAGACACGAAGAGGTCGCACGCTTGGTAGTAGCGGAGCTTGTCTTCCGTCGAGACAAAGCCCTTGAAGACGACATCGCGCAGGCCCAGCTCCGCGACGACCTGCCGATACTCCCGCATGTCCTCTTCGTCGAAGGCACCCACCACAATCAAGCGCAACTGCGGGAAGTGGTGCTGCACATAGGGCAACGCACGCAGCAGATAGACCAGCCCCTTCCGCTTTTCCAGCCGCCCCACAAAGAGCATCGTGAGCTTGCCGTCGTTCAACTCCGGGATGAGCGGCCGCTGCACGCGAAAGGCATCTACGTCAACACCGTTCGGAATAATCCGATAGTCGCCGGGGAAGTAATGACTCACGAAGTCCCGGGCGGCATTGGAGACGCAGATACGGCCGTGGATACGCCGGATGTAGCGTTTGAGGAGGGGACGCCCGTAGTAATAGCCGAAATACTTCCGGCGACTGGCGTGGAACGTGCCGACGTTGATTGAGCGAGAGCGCCGCAGCACGGTAGGAGACAGGGCCGGCACTAGCGGCTCGTGCAGATGGATAACGTCGAAGTTCTCGGCCTCGAGGATACGCCTGACGGCGCGCGACAGGTTCAGCGAGAGGGTGATGCGGGCAATAGACTGGTTCGCCGGAACACCGATGATACGCTTGCCGACGCGATACACATGCTGCATCCGCTCCTCAACGTCGTCATGGGAGGAGGGGGCCAGAATACGCACCTCATGTCCGGCCTGCTCGAAGTAGCGATTCAGGTACGAGATGTGCTCGGTGACGGCGCCCGGATAGGGATAGTCATACGGCGACACGAGTGCAATCTTCATCGTTCGCTTGGTCGGCGAAAGCCGGCCACCCCCACGTTGCACGGCGTTTCTTGCTGTGCCACTCGCTGCGTCAATCCCTGCGCCCGCGCTTCCGTCATATGGTGAGCGCTGGATGCGCTCGTGTCAACCAATACGGTCGGGCGGCGGTGATGAGGGGAGGGCTGCCACCGCGACCTGTCGCCGCCCCCCTCGGCCGGCCAACAACGCCCGTCGCTTGGTTCGGGAGCAGTCGTTACGCGCTCAGAACGCGCCGACTGAACTGCGATCCGCTGGTTCCGGTACAGGCTCCGCGTTGGCGGGCGGTGGCCAGACTGGGTGAAAGAGTACCCATTGCGTCGGGTCTCGTCTGATCGCGGCCTCAAGCGACGCAGCGACGCTCTGCATGATAGCAAGGATACGCTGTTCGGTGCCGCCTGTTGCCGCCACGTGGATGGGCGGCTCTGCCCACGCAGCGTACCGGCCGCCCGGGCGGCGATGCACGAAGCAGGGGACAATCGGTGCTCCCGTGCGTAGATGGAGTATCGCCGGCGCTGCCGGCAGGCGGGTCTCGCGGCTGAAGAAGCGGACCGGGACCCCGTTGCTCTGCCGATCCCAGTCGTTGATCAGAACGACGATCCCTCCCTGCCGCAAGGTCCGGAGCGCCGGCCGCAAAGCCTTCTCGGCCGGCACTAAGGTCAGGCCATAGCGCGCGCGCAGTGCCGAGACGTACTGGAAGAGGCGCGGCGGCCGGATCGGCTCGACGGGCACCAGGGCGCGGTGCCCACGCAAGGCCAGCACTTGGCCGACCACGTCGAGGTTGCCGATATGACCGCTGACGATGAGCACGCCACGTCCGGCCGCGTATGCCCGCCGGAGATGTTCATAGCCCGCTACCTCGATACGTTGGAGCAGGGTGGCAGCCGGCAGCCGCCCAAGCTGCAAGAGGTCTACGTAGTTCAGCGCCTGGTGCGTGAGCGCTCCGCGGGCCGCGGCGCGCACGCCAGGGTCGGCAGCCGGGCGGCTGTGGACAATCGCTTGGTTCGCGGCAGCCACGCGGTAACCCCGGGTGCGTGCGCTGGCCAGGAGCGACGCAAAGGCGCGGGCAGCGGCATAGGCGAGGGTGCGGGGCAGCCACGGCGCAAGGGTCATCCCTAGGCGGAAGAGCATCGTCGCTATCACGGCCGGCTACTCAATCTCCTGGCCTCCACCCCGGCCCGCCGGAGCGGTGGCGCCCATCATGTCCGGGACGCAGCCGGTACGGGCCACATGGGGCGGAACATATACCACTGATCCGGGTGGCGGCGGATGATCTGCTCCAGCGACTCCACGATGCGCTGCATATTGCGCCGCAAGTCGCCGTCGCGGTCGCCGGTCGTCTCGCAACGGATCGGCGGCGCCGCCATGATCGAGTAGGTGTTGTCGGGATTGCGCCAGCAGCCGCCAGCCAGGACCATGGCATCGGTTTTCATGGCGAGCACCGCTGCCCCGCCTGGCCACCGGGTATCACGGCCAAAGAGGCGTACCGGCACACCACCCTCACGCTCGTGGACCGGCCGATCAATAACGAGTGCTACGACCTCGTTGCGCCGCAGCGCCCGGAGCACCTTTCGGAGGGCGTTCTCCAAGGGGATGGTGGTCATCCCGTGAGCGGTGCGTGTCTCCTGCACCAGTGCATCTAAGCGCGCCGGCTGAAAAGTCTCCGCGACGACCGACATCGGATGACGCGCCGCGACGACCGATCCACCAACGTCCCAGTTCCCGAAATGCACGGTGACGTAGATGACACCCTGGCCGCGCGCCAGCGCCGCCTCGACGTGCTCCCAACCGATCAGCTGACTGACCTTTGCCTGCAAGTCGGCCGAGGTGCGAAACGGTAACTGGAAAAACTCCACCAGATACTTCGCATAGTTGTGAAAGCATTGCCGCGCGACGGTCCGTACCCGCCGGTCGCCTGGAGGCAGGTTGAGCACCTGGGCAGCGTTTTCGAGCGTCGCGCGGCTCTTGTCCCGCCACAGATGGAAGATCAACTCCCCTACCAGCACGGCGAGACGGTACTGAGCGGGGTTGGGCAGGGTTGCTGCGAGGCGCTGGGCCACGCGCATTCCCCAGTATTGCCACATGGTACTTGCCTCGATGCACGCCAGGGCCGGCGACAGGCAGCGGAGCGCAGCCGGTCACCGGCACGACAATGCCGATATTGCTCCAAGGGTAGCAAAGCCGCCGAGTGACGGGCGGCAGCGGGCAGCGCCGCGAGTACCCGCTATAATCCCTGTGGACAGTGCCGTATCCGGCCGGGAGCAGGCTCGCTGCCGCGTAGCCGTGCGCTGTGACTAGCAGCGTACCGAGCAAACAAGACTTGAGAGGTTGGTGGATGCGTACTGCGGAGCAGGCCAAAACCACAGCAAAAATCGCCCGGGGACTGGAAGGTGTGTTAGCGGCAGCTACACATATCGCTGAGGTTGACGGCGCCAAGGGACGGCTGACCTTCCGGGGCTACGATATTCGCGAGTTGATCGGCCGGGTTACATTCGAAGAAGTCGCATATTTGCTGTGGCATGGCAAGCTCCCCAATCAGCAGGAATACATTGCGCTCCGCGACGAAATGAACCGCGCTCGTGACCTGCCACCGGCGACCATCGCCGCGCTGCGCGAGTTGGCCCCGCACACCAGCGGGATGCACATGCTGCGGATGGCGGCCGCCATGCTGTCGCTCGACGACTCCGACGTGGACGATCTGGACATCAACGCAAATCTGCGGCGCGCCGCGCGGTTGCAGGCGCAAATTCCGGCGCTCATCGCCCACACCTGGCGCCTCAAGAACGGCCAGGAGCCAGTGACCGCCAAGCCCGAGCACGGACTGGCCGCGGGCTTCCTGTACATGCTCGAAGGGGCGGAGCCATCGCAAGCGCGCGTTGACGCCTTCGATGCCTACCTGGGTGTGATCGCCGAGCACGGCCTCAACGCCTCCACCTTCACCGGCCGGGTGGTCATCTCGACGAACTCGGATATGGTCTCTGCCTTGACCGCGTCCATCTGCGCGTTGAAAGGACCGGCACACGGCGGCGTGCCCGGCCCCGTGCTGAACATGCTCGAAGAAATCGGTACGCCCGATCAGGCCGAGCCGTGGGTGCGGGCCGAGTTAGCGGCGGGACGCCGGATCATGGGGTTTGGTCACCGGGTCTATCGGGTGCGCGATCCGCGCGCCGCAGTGCTCACCACAGCCGTCGAGCGGATGGCCACCGCCACCGGCGAGCGCACCCTGCTCGAATTGACACAAGCCGTCGAGCAGACCACCGTGAAGGTGCTGGCCGAGGTGAAACCGGGCCGGGACCTCTACGCCAACGTGGAGCTATACGCCGGATTAATCCTGCACACCGTAGGCATCCCTTCCGAAATCTTCACCCCGATGTTCGCCATCGGCCGGACCGCCGGCTGGACCGCGCACATGGTCGAACAGCTCGACGGCAATCGGCTGATGCGCCCACTCGCGGTGTACGTCGGCCCCTATGACCGCACGTGGCAGCCGATGGACGAGCGCGACTGAGCAGGCGGGTGCAGACCTACCCCCAATCCCCTCCCTGAAGGGAAGGGGCTACCGGGCACCTTGATGACACTCCTTCCCTGGAGGGAAGGGGCCGGGGATTAGGTCCAACCGGCCGCTCCGCACGAAAACCTACTTGCGTAAGCCTCTCGCTCCGGAGTGATGAACCAGTATGACTACCTCCGATCAACCTGACGCCACCGCGCCGCTGATCCGGACCATCGTGGCCGGCCCATTGGACAACAACGTCCTGCTGGTGGCGGACCGCGCGACACGGGCGGCTATGGTAGTTGATCCGGCGCTGGGCGCTACGGCGTCAATCCTGGCAACCGCCCGCGATCTTGAGATCGAGATCGCCTTGATCGTCAATACGCACGGCCACTGGGATCACGTGGCGGATAATGCGCGACTGGTCGAGGCCACCGGAGCGCCAATCGCGGTCCATACGGCCGATGCCGCGCGGCTGAGCCGGCCGAAGGGTGAGCTGGGACCACTGCCGTGGGACATTCTGCCGAGCCGCGCCGACCGCCTACTCACGGAGGGCGACACGGTGCAGGTCGGCGCGATCACGTTCACCGTGCTGCACACGCCTGGCCACACGCCGGGGAGCATCTGCCTCTACAGCGCCGCGTCGTCGTTGCTGATTAGCGGCGATACCCTCTTTGCCGGGTCCTACGGTCGCTATGACCTGCCGGGCGGTGATCTCGGCGCATTGCAGGGCAGTCTCGCCCGCTTGGCGGAGCTTCCGGCGGCGACTCAGGTCTACCCCGGCCACGGTGGCACGACCACCATCGGTGCCGAGGGTTGGCTGCCGCTGCCAACGAGGTAGCGCCGCACCACCGTCCGGCCCCCGCTCGGAAGGCTCTTTAGCCACAGAGCACACAGAGAGCACAGAGTAGGGGGTAGGGTGCGAGCATACTCCGCCCGGCGGCTGACCATCCGGCTTCCGGCGTTAGGATGGTAGAGTGTGCGCGCTAGGCTCACTCACTCATAATCGCACTACCGATACCGGAGGAGGGATACGGATGAACGCGGGAGCACAGCAGGTGCGGGAGTTGCTGGCGGCGCCGGGGATTATCGTCTTACCGGGGTCATACGACGCCGTCTCCGCACGGCTGATGGAGCACGCCGGCTTCGAGGTCGTCTTCACGTCGGGCTACAGCCTGGCTGCCTCGACGCTGGGCGTGCCGGACATTGGTCTGCTGACCGCTTCGGAAGTGCTGGACCGGGTACGCAACATCGCTACCGCCGTGTCCATTCCGGTCATTGCAGACATGGATACGGGCTACGGCAATCCCCTCAATGTCGTGCGGACGGTGCGGGAATGCGTCGCGGCCGGCGTTGCCGGCATCATCTTGGAAGACCAAGAGTGGCCGAAGAAGTGCGGCCATATGGCCGGTAAACGGATCATTCCCCGTGAGGAGCACGTCCAGAAGATACGCGCAGCCGTGGCGGCGCGTGGCGACTCCGGGCTGGTGCTGATCGGCCGCACCGACGCCCGCGCCGTCGTTGGCCTGGACGACGCCATCGAGCGCGGGAAGGCGTATCGTGATGCTGGCGCCGATATTGTCTTTGTCGAGGCGCCGCAGTCGCTGGAGGAATTGCAGACTATTGCACGGGCCATTCCCGACGCGCCGCTGTTCGCCAACATGATCGAGGGCGGCGTCACGCCCGTACTGACGGCCACCGAGCTGGAAGAGCTAGGGTTCAAGATGGTGGTCTTCCCGCTCTCGCCGCTCTACGCCGCCGCGGCCGCCGTGCAGGAGGTGGCCAAGCGCCTCAAGACCACCGGCACTACCGCCGGCAGCACGCTACTCCCGTTCGGCGCCTTCAACGAGATCGTGGACGTGCCGGGTTGGCGGGAGCTAGAGCAGGAATACGTGGCCTAACCGTCCTCGGAGGGGCGCAGTTGTGCCCGCAGCCGCTCCAACTCGGCCTCGGCAGCACGACGTTTATCTCGCTCGGCCGTTGCGCGGGTTTCAGCGGCCCGGCGGGCCGTCCGCTCCGCCAGCCGGGCGGCCTGCTCGACCGCGGCCTGGGTTTCGGCCGCGTCCCGCTCCGCTGCGGCAGCCTCGCGGGCAGCCGCCACTTCCGGCCAGTTCTCCAAGTACGTCTCGGTCTCCGGGTCGTACAGCCGCGGCAGTTCCCGTGCCCAGCATAGGTACAGCCCCAGCACGGCGCTATATCCCTTCAGCACGCCGTCCGGCTCCCGCGTCAGCCCAATCGGCCGGTACGCGCCCTCGAACAGCCGCTCCCCGGCGAGTGGCTGCCCGTGATACTTGCCGCCGGTCGGGTCGAACCGCCAGTATTCCCGCACGCCAATCCGCGCGTAGATTTGCCGTTTGGCCGTCACGTCTTGCCGCGCCGTGCTGGCCGACGCCACTTCCACGGCCAAGTCCGGCGGCTTGCCCGCTTCCCAGGGCAGGTAGAGCCGGCGCTGGCGGATCGCCTGCGTATCCACCCCAAACGCCAGGTACACGTCCGGGGCCACCCGGACGTTGAGATCGGCGGGGTCGTAGCAGAGGATCGTATTGCTACTGAGGAAGGTATCCGGGCGCTGCCCGAAGTCGGTGCAGCGACTGGCGAGCAAGCCGAGCAGTTCCTGGACGGCCGGTTCTTGCTCCATGGCGTCGGGGGGAAGCTCCCGTTCGTCGGGGTCGAAAGCGAGGCGGGCGTAGTCAATCTTGCCCTGTTCACGGTAGGGCCGCATCGTGACGGTAGCGGGCACGGGCACCGTGGTAGCCATCGTGAGTCTCAGGGCGGCGAGTCCAACTCATGGCCGGGGAGACGGCGGAACCATGAGCAATGACACGCTACTCTACCACATTGGCCCGGCCCTCCGGTCCTCGGCGAGTATGGTCCGCTCCGCACGCCGACCACCCCACTGACCACCGGCTACCGGCTACCGGCGAGGCGGTCCAGCCAGTAGTGGTAGAGGTCGCGGAGCGTTTCGGCCAGGGTGTAGCGGGGCTGCCAGCCGGTCAGGGCGCGGAAGCGGCTGGCGTCGCACACGATACGAGTCACGCTGGCGGGCTGCTGGCGGGCCGGGTCCGGACATACCTCTACCTGGTTGGCCAGGCCGCTGACCGACAGCAGCATGTCCAGCAACGTCTCGATCTGCACGCCCTGGCCGGAGCCGAGATTGTAGACCGCGCCACGCTCGCCGCGGGCGAGGGCGAGGATGTAGGCCGGCACCATATCGCGCACGTCGGTAAAGTCCACCACCGGCGTGAGGTTGCCGACCATGACCCGCGGCTGGCGTTTTCCCAGCTTGATCGCGGCCAACTGGCGCGCAAAGGCCGAGGCGACGAACGACTCCGATTGTCCAGGGCCGGTGTGGTTGAACGGCCGCACGCGCACGACGTGGCACTGCCGGCTAGCCGCGAAATGGTAGCCCAGCATGTCCTGGGCCACCTTCGTCACGCCATAGAGGTCGAGCGGCGCCAACGCGGCCGACTCGTCGGTGCGCTGTGCCCCCGGCGGGCCGGCGCCGTACTCCTTGCACGAGCCGACGACCAAGACCTTGGCCCGATTGCCGGCAGCCACGACCCCTTCGAGGACATGGAGCTGGCCATGGACATTCGCCGCCAGGATACCAGGGGGATCGGCGTGGGCGGTGGCCGGATTGCTCCACCCGGCGAGGTGATACACCGCATCGGGCTGCACTTCCCGCACCGCCGCGATGACCATCGCCCGCTCAGTAATATCGGCGGTCAGGAGGCGCACCGGGGCCGGCAACGGCGGGCCGACGGGCGACGCTCGCGGCCGGTCCAGCCCCCAAACCTCGTTCCGCGCATCCTGGAGGCAATACGCAGCCAGATGCCGCCCGACAAAACCGCGGACGCCGGTAATCAGAATTCGCATCGTTGCTGGCTGCCGGTCTCAACCTCGGCCGCTCCCTGGAGTAGGTGGACGGGTGAGGACACGGGTGCGGGCTATTATCGCCGCAGCGCCAGGTGCTACGCAAGCGGGAAGGGGCCCGCGGACACCCGGCACGACGATACCGGTGCTGCACAATCCGCTGGACATACGTAGCCGGTCAGGGCCGGATCACCGTGCCGTCAATGCGCCGGACGGGTGCCCACGAGCCGTTGAGCGGATCGTCCGGGAACGGGAAACGCTGCGCCAGCGCCTCGTCAACGTCCACGCCCAGTCCCGGTCGGTCGCTGGGCCACATACAGCCGTCGCGGATTTCGGGACAGCCGGGGAACACCTCCTGCGTGTTCGCGCCAAAGACGTGCTGCTCCTGGATACCGAAGTTCCAGACCGCCACGTCCAGCTGGAGATTGGCGGCGTGACCGACCGGAGATACGTCTCCCGGCCCGTGCCAGGCGGTACGCACGCCAAAGAACTCGCACATCGCCGCCAGCTTGCGCGCCATGGAGAGACCGCCAATCGTCGAGACGTGAACGCGGATGAAATCTATGAGCCGGTCGCGGATGAGCGGCACGTACTCAGCCTGATTGACAAACAGCTCCCCCATGGCAATCGGCGTGCTGCACTGGGCGCGGATCATGCGGAAATACTCGTTGTCCTCCGGCGCAAGGGCATCTTCGAGGAAGAAGAGCTTGTACGGCTCCAGCTCCTTCGCCAAGCCGACCGCCTGGATGGGCGGGATGCGCTCGTGAACGTCGTGCAGCAGCTCCACCTCGTCGCCGAGCTGCTCGCGGAGGTACGCAAACATCTTCGGCACCATTTGGCAGTAGGGCGTCGGCTCCCACGCCCCTGCTTGGCTACCGGCGGCGCCGTAGGTGGAGAGGCCGGGGACGGCGGCCTGGCAGCGGACGTAGCGGTAGCCCTGCGCCATATACGCCCGCACCTGGTCCGCCAGCTCCTGAAAGTCGCGGCCGGAGGCGTGGGCGTAGAGCGGTACCCGGTCGCGGCACTTGCCGCCGAGGAGCTGGTACACCGGCATACCGGCCCGCTTCCCTTTGATGTCCCAGAGCGCCTGGTCCACGCCGGAGAGCGCGTTATTCAGGACGGGACCACTGCGCCAGTAGCTACTGAGATAGCTCGTCTGATAGATGTCCTCGATGTCAGCGGGATTGCGGCCCATGAGAAACGGCCGGAGGTAGTCATCCACGGCCGCCACGACGGCGAGGGGGCGCTGGGTGAACGTCGCGCAGCCCAGCCCGTACAGCCCCGGCTCGCTCGTCTCCACCTTGACGACCACCAGCCGGATACCGTCCGGCGCCGTGCAGATCGCCTTGACGTCGGTGATTTGTAAGTCGGGTAGTCCCTGCTCTGCCATCGGTTTCACTCCTTTGCAGTGCAATCGGTGGTGGTGGCGGTATCACAGGAGGCGGAAGAAGCTGCCGGCGATATGGCGCGTGCCACCGAAGCCGTTGCCATCGTTCTCCATGAAATAGTAGGCGGTGAAGATGCGGCCGTCGTCCAACTGCGTTGCCACCGGGTACCCCAGGTCCCAGTCGCTGGCATCGGCGCGAATGACGGCCTCGGCGGACCAGGTGGCACCGTCGTCTTCGCTCACGATCAGACCGATGCCACACGGCTGCTTCCGACGGCCGAAGATGACCACGATCCGCCCATCGCGCAGGCGCAGCGGCCAGGGGGAACGGTAGAGCAGGCCTCCGCGCCCCGCCCTGGGCCAGGCGTGGCGCCGATTGAGCGCGGCCCAGGGGGACTGTCCCCAGACGACCAGTGGCTGTGGCGTGCTCCAGCTATAGCCACCATCGTCGGAGGCGGTCATTTCGATGGAGTGGCGCAATCCGCCTATCCGGTTGAAGTAGCACTGCAGCCGGCCGTTGGGCAGCAGGAGCAGGTTGGCGTAGCCGGGTCGTCCCCGCCCCGTCGGCTCGCTGACGATCTCGGCGAGGTACTGCCAGCTGAGGCCCTGATCGTCGGAGCCGTAGAGGGCTACAAAGGCCGCGTCAAAGGCGTGCGGGCCGCCGGTGTTGCGGTCGTCCACCCAGGCCGGCACCACCAGCGTGTCATCGGCAAAGCGGATGGGCGCAGCGCCGTCAATGGCGACATAACTGTAGCCGGGGGGTGGCGAGATGCGCGTGGGCACCGTTTCCCAGGTGCGACCGCGGTCGGCGGAGCGGAAGGCATAGCATTCGAGGGCGGGCTGTCCGCGGTCGTCCTCCGGACCGGTGATCTGCCGCGCAAAGGAGACCATCGCGTCGGGGTCGGTGAGGGCGATGGTCTCGCGCGCCACTCCAGGCTCGTCGGCACGGGCCAGGATCGCCCGCCGCTCCGCCACGGGGCGGCTGTAATCGCCGATGACCACCTCGTCCTCCGGTCGCCAGGTCTCGCCGTGGTCGAGGGTGCGTTGCAGCAGGATTTTGGCGCGGGTGAAGTAGCCGGTGGCGTAGGAGTGGCTGACGTCGTCATGGGTGGTGTAGCGCGAGGGCGCGTGGTGGTGGCCGACGACGATCTCACCGTTGCCATAGTTGCGAAACGGCAACTGCCGCGGATGGCCGCAGTAGTGGTCCGGCCGATAGCAGAGCTTGGTATGGCGCACGTCGGCGATGGATGGGACCGCGCGGCGCATCATCGTTCGTCCTCCACGTTGTGCCGGGGAAACCCGGTACCGGGGGCAGCGATCAGCCGCCGGTGGCGAAGCCGAACAGGCGGGCCGGGGTGTCCCACAGAATCTGTTGGCGCTCATCGGGTGACAGGGGTAGCTCCTGCTCGACGTAGCGTAGGGCCTCGGCCAGCGGGACGATCCGGGCGGTGCGGGGGTAGCCGGTGCCCCAGAGCATCCGCGCCGCGCCGAAACGGTCGGCCAGCAGGCGCACGAACGGCCAGGTGTCCGTCCACGGGAAGGCTTGCTGACTGGCAATCTGATAATCGCCGATTTTGGCGTAGACGTTGGGATAGTTTGCGAGGTGCAATACCGGATCGAAACTCGGGTAGGGCGGCGCCTCGGTCACGTCGGGTTTGCCGATGTGGTCCACGATCACCCGGACCTGGGGATGGCGCTCGATCATGCGGGCTAACGCCGGGGCGTGCTGCGGCAGCATGTGGAACTGGAGGATCGCGCCGGTGGTGGTGGCCGCTGCCCAGAGATCGTCGTGCTCCGGCGCATCTACCCACCAGGCGCCGCGCGGCTTGCGGTCGTAGTAGAGCGGGTGAAAACGGAAGCCGGCCAGCCCTTGGGCCACCCACCGCTCCAGGTCACGCGCGTTGGCGGGACTTTCCGGGTCCACGAGGCCGATAGCCCGAAACCGGCCGGGGTAGCGTTCCAGGCACTCGACCATATAGGTGTTGTCCCAGCCGAACGCGCTGCTCTGCACCAAGACGCAATGGGCGAGATGATACTCGGCCATATCCTGGAGCAGCCATTCCACCGGCGCCGCGGCGTCGGGTGGGGATAGCTTGGCATCGGCGGGCGGGCGATGGCCCGGCGCATCGTCCAACGGCCACACGTGGACGTGGGTATCAATGGCGTTGCGCTCTGTATGGTCTTGCACCATAGCTTGCTCCATCATACTTGCTCGGCAACGGCGACGAGAAGCGATGCTCCTCGTGGGCAGTGAACCGGGACAGTTGGATGGTATACCGGGATTGCGTTTTCGTCACCCGGCCGGCTAGGCCAGCACCTCGTTGACCAGCGACAGGCCCACTTCCAGTCGGCGCGGCCAGTCGAGCGCGAGATGGCGAATGGGATTGGTGCATACTCGGAAGATGCAGACGGCCTCGCGCAGGTTCAGTGCTCGCTCCTCCCAGCCGAAACGCGCCTGCGCGCCGCCGCGCAGGCGGCGATGGTAGGCGCCACTGGCCTGTGCTTCGGATTCGCGCCCGAAATGGGCCGACCAGCGCAGATGGGCCAAGAAGTTTCCCACGTCGAGCAGCGGATCGCCCAGCCCGGCCTCCTCGAAATCCACCAGCGCCAACCGGCCATCGGGGAGGCGGATCAGCTGGTCGTCGTAGAAGTCGTTGTGGGCAACGCCTGAGGGCTGCCACGACTTGACGAACGGGTCCAGCGCGGTGGTGGCTTGCATGAGGGTCCGGCATGGCTCGCCCCAGTCCCGGAGTACCTGCCGGAAGACGCGCCTGGCGCGACGGTACGCCCCGCGGAGACTGAATGGGCGATGCTCATTTGGCCGGTAGGGGATGTCCCAGAGCCGCGCCAAGTTATCCAGGATTGGCTCCGGGTCTAGCGCATCACCCTGGCGGATGAGTCTGCGTACATTCGTGCCCGGTATCTCGGATAGCCACACGACGCCGCCCTCGTCCCAGCTTCCCGCCAAGCGGGGCAGCGCAAACCCCGACTGCGCCACCAGTTCCGCCGCTGCCATGAGGCGGGATACGCGCTCGGGGCGCATAACCCGGACATAGAAGCGCACCCGACCCAGCCGGTGGCGCAGTACGGCGTGGCCGCCGGGCCTGTAGCGCACGACGCGCACGCGCAGGCGGCGCACCGGGGCCGCGAGGACGTGCTTGTCGAGCAGCCGGGAGGCCGCCACGGCGGAGGCGGCGTGGGTCAGCCCTGGGAGGTAGGGGTCTTCCGGGTAGCGGAACAGCCGCGCCGGCCGGTCAGGCGCAAGCTCGATAGCGAACTGGTCCTGCCTTACAAACTCATCCGACAGCCACTCGGCCACGCAGGTAGCGACGGCGCGACGGCCGGGGTTGTAACTGAGCTGTCGCAAGCGCAGGCGCTGTGGCTTTGTCTCCGGCTGGCCAAGCCGGGAGCAATAAGCGCCCCAGACCCACTCACCGTCAAAGAGGCGGGAGAACTCCGGCAAACCCTGATCTTCCGGCAAGGCCGCTGGCGGGAGCAAGGGAGGCGCAGTGGGCAGGTCCGGCTCCTCACCCCCGCTTGGTGCTACCACGACCGCCATCCACGCCGCTGTTAGTCGGTGTCGTCCGTGTCATCAGTATCCGGAGTGTCGTCGGTTGCGTCAGTATCTGTGTCAGTTGCCGAGGTACCATCGTCGGTGGCCGTGGCGGTGGCCGTGGCCGTGTCATCGCCGGTGGCCGTCGCCGTCGCCGTCGCTGTTGCGGTGTTGGTGTCGGTGTCGTCGGTATCGTCGCTATCGTCATCGTCATTGTCGTTGCCAGCGGAGCCGGATGAGCGAGAAAACACGGCCGCCTGGCTCTCCGGGAGCGACGGCGGCACACTCACAGGGAGTGTGGAACGCTGAAGATCGGCGGCCGAGAACCCAGAGCGGCTTTCCCACACCGGCCGCTCCAGCACCAAGGCGCCGTAGTTGCTGCTGTTGATCCCGAACAGCTCGACATCACGGATAGACTGAATGTGGAACAGCCGGGGCGCGGCCCATTCGGTCTCCCATTTGGGGAAGTAGATCGGATCGCCGTCCTTCAACAAACCGGTAGATAGCCAGGGATCGCCACCCGGCAGAGTACGTAGCTGCTCCAGGCTCACTTCGACGCGGTTATTCCAGTTGATGTTGCGCCCGGCCAGGGCGCGCGTGTCACCACCCCAGTGCAAGACGCCTTGGTCGTCAGCGAACCAGAGATGCGGGGTGCCCTGGAGCGCAACCACCGTACCGGGAGCGAACGTGCTCCGTGCCTGCACCGTCAGCGCCGGCGCAAGCATGCTGCCGATGAAGGCGACGGCTACCACCGTACTGAACCATGGTCGCATGCTCTTCATTGGAGACCTCCCTCGCGGCGGCAGAACTACTACACTATACCACAGTCGCAAACCCTGTTCAAATGTAGTCAATCAGGGTAGTATATAGCCACAAGTTCACATAAATTCATCTAATCACAGGTGAATGTCGGATGTTTGTCTAGGTTATCTTCAGCAATTTGGTTACGCGATGATCGCATAACGACTACATCTAATCTAACCGTCAATTAATCGCTAATTCTGCGCGATAAGCGCACGCCTTTCAGTCGGGCTTCGGTTCGCGCCGGAGCGTGCCGATCTGCGTCTCGTATTCGAACGGGAAGGCCCGTGCGTGCGCCAGCCGGAGGGCCTCGTCACGCGCGGCCAATGCTCGTTCGACAACCTCAGCGGGGTAGCCTAGCTCGACCCGGTGCTGCTCGAATTCGTCTTCATCGAGCACTTCCGGTGCGCCGTCCCGGTAGCAGCGAATATCAATGTCCAGGTCAACCCAGCGGAGCGTCTGCCCGTCAAAACTGGCGGGCATGGCCACGTTGCAGTACCACAGCTCCTGCGTGCTGTCGCGGACGTGCCAGACGTTGTACCAGCGATCCTCGAAATACAACTCTACGGCGCAGGTCGTCTGTCCGCTCTCGATCCAGCGGCTCCGGTCCAGCACGTACACCGGCTTCCCCCCAGGCACAACGGATCGCAGCAGGGCCCCGGCGTGATCGAGCAACTCGCTGTCCCAGGCAGCCTGGATGGTGCCGTCGTATTTGGCTTTCTCGACGCGTATGATCCGCGACATTAGCTACTCCTCAACTCCCCGCCCCCCTATAGTCCCCCCGTTGCGGCGGGGGAGGGCTAGGGTGGGGGACTCGCTCCCCGTCATTCCGGCTATCGCCTATGGGAGACATGATACGCTTACCGGCCGGCAATCGTAAGCCGTTGCGCGAGATTCCCGCTTGCGCGGGAATGACAGAGCCGGCACGGGCCGCGGGAGAGGGAAGTATGCCAGCCATGACCGCAGACGAGTTGGAGCGCAAAGCCCTCCGTATCCAGGCGGTGGTCGAGGAGCACACGTTGCAAGAGCACGGCATGGTGCCGATGTTCGTCCGCCCGACGGACTACCAGTTGCCCACCGCGGAGGACTACCGTGGAATGGCTCCGCATCGCGCCCTGAAGGGGAAGACCGAAGCCGAGCTCGGCCTGCCGCCGATGCACATATGGCGGGCCTGGGAGAACACGTCCGCCAATACCGGTTACTACCTCGGGGCGATGTCGTACCGCTACCGCTGTACCAGCGATCCCGACGTGCTGGCGATCTGCCGCCGCACGTTGGCCGCCCTGAAACACATCTACGATATGGGCGCCGAGTTCGACGAGCCGGGGTTCTTGACCAAGCCGTATGGTGGTGTCGCCACCACGCAGTCATCCGGCGATCAACTCCAGTGCGTGACCGTGGGCTTGGCTGCCTACCGCCATATCGCGGGGCCGGAGGACACCCGCACCATTGACGAGATGTTCACCGGCTTCGCCGACTATGAGATTCGTCAGGGGTATTGGCCGAAGCCGGGCGGGTACTTCGCGCTCACGTTCGATCCGGGCGGCTGGGATTGGACCAAGGGCGACTGGGAGCACGGGGTGATCTACGCACCCGTGCTGTATCACGCCTGGCTCGCCACCGGTGAGCCGCGATACCTCGACGAGATTCAGCGCTGGTATCGGGCCTGCGAGAATGACACGAAGTGGCTGGGTGGCATAGCGGATCGTCGTTGGTCCCTCCACGCATGTTGTACCTGCCGAGCCTCATGATGGAGATTGATCCCTGGCACCGCGACCGGTGGCGCCGCTTCATGACCAACGCTTTCGCGGTGACCAAAGATGCCGTGCTCCCCGATGGCACCGCCTACTCATCGGCCACACGCGACCCCCGGACGGGGAAGCTCATCCCGGTGGATCGCGGCTGGGGTGGCGGGCCGACGCGCACCGGACGCAGCGCCATCTACGGCTGGGGGTGTGTCAACGCGCAGCGCTGGTTACCGGGTGAAGACTTAGTCGGGGTGGCACGGACCATCCTGGAGCAACTCGACCTCGATACATTCCGCTTCATCATGCCCCTAGACCCGGCGCACGAGCTTCCCCCGGACTGGAGGATCGAGGGCGAGTTGCTCGACCACGACTCGCTGGTCAGCTGGCTGTGGATGTACTGGGAAGGGCGCTTTCGGGGCTACTGGTAGGTCGGCCGGGGGCTGGCCCCCCTGTTGCGACGGGGGGACGTGGATTCCCATCTTCGCGGGAATGACGGGGCGAGGCGGATATGCAGACGTTGAAGATCGGGACGGGTGAGGGCTGGTGCTTCGTCGGGGGCCGGTGGCGGGACGGGCAGGCGGAGTACGTGGTGCCGCCGGACGTGTTCTCGCTGCGAATGGCCATCCACACGGCCGCGGCCTACGGCGATGTCGCGGTCGAGTGTGACTTCCAGGCCGGCAACGCCGCGACCGGTGCCGGTGACACGGGCATCATCCTCCGCACTCAGGACGCGCGTCACCACTACTGGGTGCATACCCCGTGGGTGGGGCAAACCACGCGGGCAAAGCACTTCTGGCTGGTGATCTCCAAGGTGGATGCCTCCGGCTGGGCGCGGCACCTCGCGCTGCAAGTAGTGCCCGGCGTGCCGGCGGAGACACAGCGTTGGTATCGCTTGCGAGTAGAAGCACAGGGGCCACACATCCGCACCTGGGTTGACGGCGTGCCCGGGCCGGCCGTGACCGACGATAGCTACGGGGCCAATCACACTGGTGACGCCGGTGACACACCAGGTCTGCACAATCCAAATGGGGCTAAGGTGGTGCAGCCCTGGCGGTCAGGCTGCGTCGGGATGGCCGGGTATGGCGAGTTTCGCTGTAGGGGGCTGCGGGTGGCGGCGGACCAGGCGGCACTGCCGCTGGACTGGTCACCGGACCCGCCGCAGATCGCTTGGTTTGCGCTGCTGCCGAACTTCCGGGGCGTCACGGATCGGCAGAAACCGCACAGCTTGCGGCGGCTGCCCGACGGGACGCTGGTGCTGACGTTCGACGACCGCGAGGTCAACTACACGATGCGGTCGCATGACGGCGGTGCGACCTGGGATGAGCCACTGGTACTGCCTGCGGACCGCGTCGGCGCCCTGCACGTCACGCGCGAGGGCCGGCTGTGGGCGTGCAATTTCGTGGAGAGCGTATTTCGCCGGAGCGAATCGACCGACGCCGGTCGGACATGGGGGCCGGTGGAGGAATACCCGCTGACCGAGCCGTGGCCAGACGATCCGCGGCTCGGACCGAACTTCTACGGGCAGGGCATCTACGAAGCGCCCGACGGCACGCTGGTCGTATTTCTGCACGGGGCCTTGGCCGAGAGTCACGAGCACGATCTCTTTACGTGGGGGGCCTACAAAGCGCAGGTCTATTCGATCCGCTCCACCGACGGAGGCAAGTCGTGGTCGGCACCCGTAAACGTGGACGGGGTCCGCAAACAGGGCGTCGAGCGCGGCACGCTACCCGGCTGCCTGGACCTGATCGAGCCGGTCGCGTCGTTCACGGCGGACGGGCGGCTGCTGGCGTATTGCCGGCCGATTTACAGCCCGACGATGTGGCAGGCGACCTCCACCGACGCCGCGCAGACGTGGGACGCCGTCGCCATCGGTCCGTTTCCCGGCTACTCGGCCGGGATGATCTGCACCTCCGGTGGGGCGCTGCTGGTCGCGCACCGCTTCCCCAATACCACCATCCATACCAGCCTGGATGGCGGGCGCTCGTGGGACGCGGGTACCAGCGTGGATTGGCCGGTTTGGGCGAGCGGCAAGTTTGTCGAGGTGGCCCCGGACGTGGTCCTGTTCGTCTACCGGGACGATCATATCCGGCACATGCGCGGCCAGTTCATCCGGATTACGGAGCACGGTCTGGAGCCGCTGCCGCGCGACTGGCAACAGCGACAGGAGTGATCATCCTTAGCCACAGAGGGCACAGAGTTGGAGAGAGGGGGTACTGAACCTAACCCCCGGCCCCGTCACGGGTGACCGCCCAGCGGTCGTCGGTGGGCCGGACGGCCACGTCCAACTGCGCCTTGGCGACGTCAATACCGACGTAAAGCGCTTCCGGTTCCATGCACTCCGCCTCCTCCGTCCTGGCCCGTCCTTGCACGATGCGGGCTGGGGTGGCCCTGGCAACTGTGCGGGCTCTCTCTGGGGAGAGGTGCGGCGACCCGCGCTTCCCTGCGGCCGGCGGCGACCAAGTGGCTATCGGTCCCAGGTAGCGCCTTTCCCCTGGCCGGCAGCGAGAGGCCGGCGCCGCCAGCACTCCCCTGCCCTGCCAGGGAAGGGGCCGGGGGTTATGGTCCAAACCGTCCCTACGCAAAAAACTACCCCTGTGGGATATAGGAGGCTAGGGAGTGCGGTCAGTCTCCCGATGCCCCACCGTCCGCTGCCGCGAAGTAGCCCAGCACCTCTGCAATCCCCGGCACCAACGTCTTGTGCCAGTGCCAGTCCCACTGCGCGAGACGCGAGGAGAGCGTGAATGGCGCCGGCCCCTCGTCGTCGTCCGCGTCGGGGCCGGTGAGCCGCACATCCAAGCCGCGCCGCCGGCCGGCCTGCTGCACGAGCCGCGCCACGGCGGCGACGCTCGCCACCTCCGCCGCGGCGTTGTACACGTGATGCCCGTGCGCCAAGGGCCAGTCGGCCGCAGCGGCCAGCAGGCGCGCAGCATCGTCCACGTGCAGGAGCGCCGTTGCGCGGCGAGCCGTCTCGTGGAGCTGGAGCGGCTCGCCGCGTGCCGCTTGCAGACAGAAAAGATTGGGCGCGGTCATAAACGGCCGGGCCGTCTTCATCACCGGGCTGAGACCGTAGGCCAGGCCGAAACGCAGCGAGACGGTCGTCAGATCGTGCCTTCCGGCATACATGGCCAGCAGCTGCTCGACGTAGAGCTTGGAGAGGTGGGACAAATCCGCCTGCTCGCCAGGCGGCGTGTCCTCCGTGATCGTGCCGGTCAGATCCGGCCCATACAAGCGGAACGAGCTGGCGTAGACCAAGCGTGGCACCGCGTGGCGGACCATCGCGTCGAGCACTATGCGCGGCCCCCGCAGGTTGACCTCTTCCGTATACGCCGGCGACGCGGCCGCCGGGTGAGCGCTCGCCTGCGCGGCGAGATGCACCACGCACCGCACCTGCCGACCCGCCAACAGCGCGTCAACCGCAGCGGGGTCGCAGACCGACCCTTCGATCACGCGACAGCCGGGCTGCTGCGCCAGGCGGGCTACCGCCGTCGCGTCGGTGGCGAAGCCGTTTTCGAGGGCCACGACCGGAGTGCCGGCGGCCAGGAGCCGTTGCGCGAGCAGCGACCCGAAGTATCCCAGCCCGGTGATCGCCACAGTCATCGCGTGGTCTCCTGCTGTGGAGGTCGTCACCCGAATAGCGCCAGTCGGGACGGGGCGAGCGAGACGAGCCGGTGATTGCTACTCCGTGGGCAAATCGGTGCCCAAGGCGGGGATGATGAGTTTCATGCCGACGGTGATCTCACTCGGGTCATCAATCTTGTCCCGATTGGCTTCCAGCAGGCCCGCTCGCTGCACCTGGAATCTCTCGGCGATCGCCCAGAGCGTGTCTCCCTGTTCGACCGTGTAGACAAGCGTTACATCGGGCGCGGCTGGCGGCTCCGGCGTTGGCGTAGCAGGCACGGCCGTTGGTGCTACCGTCTGTGTGGCTATCACCAAGGGCGTGATGGTAGGCGGCACGTTCGAGGGGCCTTCCGTTGCTGTCGGTGATCCGTCCGGGGCATCTGCCGTCGGCGTAGGTGATCCGCCGGGGGCGCCTTCCGTTGCCGTAGGCGATACTTCAGGGGCGGGTTTCGGCGGCGGAGGCAGTACCGGGACGGCAGTCGGGGGCACCACGGTGGGAACCAGAATTGGGAGCGGGACGGTGGTCGCCGTGGGCGTGCTCGGAGCCTGGCGCACGGTGACCGGCGCCAGGCGGGTGAACGGAGTGACCACTGGCGCCGGGGCAGCCAGACGCTCCAAGAACGGCCGGGCACTGCCCACCAAGACGTAGGCCAACGCAGCGACAAAGCAGACCGCGATGACCCGCAGGGCCACCATGATGGTAGTGGCGCGCAGGTCACGCAGCCGGCGTAGTGAATGCTTATCGTGCAGCGGGCGCCAGCGCGGCGGCGGCCGCGAGGAATAATCGTAGGTCACGGTCTTGGTCTTGGTACCGTCCCGACAGTGGGCTGCCCGGCGAGCGGGCGCCGCGGTGCTTTGTCCATGAGGCACCGGGGCTGAGTACCCGCGCGGAACGATGCGCCACCGGCACTAGGCAGCAAAGCTGTAGACAAACAGCAGGTCGTTGACATTGGTGTTCGTCGGCCCGGTCACCAGCAGGTCGCCAACGTCGTTCAGGTAGTGATACGAGTCGTTGTTGGCGAGGGCTGCCTGCACGTCCAGGTTCAGGCCGTTACCTCTGTCAACGGTGCTACCGTCCACCAGGCCTCCGGCGGCATCCGGGTGGGCGTCGGATCCGTCCGTGGCCGCGGCGACGACCAAGGTGCGCGGGAGGCCGCGAATGGCGACGGCGGCGGCCACGGCCATTTCCTGATTGCGGCCACCCTTCCCGTCGCCGCGCACCGTGACCGTCGTTTCTCCGCCCGCGATCATGCAGGCCGGCGCCGGCAACGGCGCGTTGCGCTGCACCAGCTCCTTGGCGATGGCGCCGGCGACCTTGGCGATCTCGCGGGCCTCCCCCTCCAGGTAGGTCGTCCAGACGAGAGTTTGGAAACCGAGCCGCTCCGCCGCTGCGCGGGCCGCCTCGGCAGCGATCTCGTTACTGCCGACCAGGATCGCGCGTGTCCGCTCGAAGATGGCCGTATCCGTTTCCTTCGGTGTTTCGCCCACCTGCCCGGCGGCGCCGCGCTCGACGTGCCGCCACACCGCGGCCGGCACGGCGCGCTCTGTGTCGAACTGCCGCAGCACAGCCAGCGCATCGGCGAACGTGGTCGAGTCGGGAACCGTCGGCCCGCTGGCAATGAAGTCCAGCGGATTGCCGACGACATCCGACAGCACGAGCGTCAGCACCTGCGCCGGCGCGGCAAACTCGGCCAGCCGCCCGCCTTTGGCCTGCGAGACGTGCTTGCGGACCGTGTTGATCTGATTGATGGTCGCCCCGGAACGGATGAGCACGTCACTCATCGCCTGTTTGTCGGCCAGCGACACGCCCTCAACCGGCAGCGGCAGGAGTGCCGAGCCGCCGCCGGAAATCAGGCAGATGACCAGATCGTGCTCGTCCGCCGACTGGGCCAACTCCACAATACGCTGGGCGCCGTCCATGGCCGCCTGGGTCGGAATGGGATGCCCACCCTCCGTGAACCGCACCCGTTCGAGTGCCCCGGCGGCCGGCGTCAGCGTGTCCTCCTTGACGGTTACGGCGCCGGCGGTGAGGCGCTCGCCCAAGGCGTCGGCAACCGCTTGCGTCATCGGCTCGCCGGCTTTCCCCGTGCCCACGACGAACACCCGCCGCACCGCTCCCAGGTCGTAGACGTGGTCGCCGGCGAGGAGCCGGTCCCCGTCGCGGCGCAGCACCGCCCGCACCGCCGCCCCCGGCTCGACGGCCGCGAGCGCGGCGTCTAGCACTTGGCGCGCCAGGTCACGGGCCGCTGCAAAAGTAGGTTGTCCGGCGGTTGTCATAACGGAGCCTCCGCTCACCAGAAGGTATGGCTGAAATCGGTATACGCCCCAGCGCGTGCCGGCTGGCGCGTCCGATTATAGCCGTCGGCGGGGCCATCGCCAGCGGCCCGGCCTCACAAGAGTAGGTTTTTCGTATGGAGCGGCGGACCTACCCTTGTCAGGGAAAATCGCTCCCGGCCCCTGCCTGCTACGCTTACACGCGAGCCGATCAAGTAAGGAGCACCACCATGACCGGGCCACGTCCTCCGCAACCGGCGCGTAGCGCCGCCTGGTATGGCGGCGACGATCTCGGCAGCTTCCTGCATCGCGTCTTTGCGAAGGGCATGGGCTACGGCGACGACGAGTTGCGCCGGCCGGTGATCGGCATTTGCAGCACATGGAGCGAGCTTAATCATTGCAATCGCGGCCTCCGCGACATTGCCGAGGCCGTCAAGCGCGGCGTGCTGCTGGCCGGTGGCTTACCCTTGGAGTTCCCCACGATCTCGCTCGGTGAGTTCTTTGTCGCGCCCACCAGCATGATCCTGCGGAACCTGGCCGCGATGGACACGGAGGAGATGATTCGCGCCCAGCCGCTCGATGGCGTGGTCCTACTCGGCGGCTGTGACAAGACCACCCCGGCCCAGCTCATGGGGGCGGCGAGCGCCAACGTGCCCGCGATCATGGTGACCACCGGCCCGATGCTCGACGGCCGCTTCGACGGGCAGGGACTCGGCGCCTGCACCGATTGCCGCCGCTACTGGACCGAATACCGCGCGGGAACCGTCTCGGCAGAGACGATGCAAGCGCTCGAAAGCGCCCTGGCGCGTAGCGTCGGTCACTGCATGGTCATGGGCACGGCCAGCACGATGGCCGCGCTGTCCGAGGCGTTGGGGATGATGCTACCGGGCGGCGCAGCCATTCCCGGGCCGGACAGCCGGCGCCTCCTGTTCGCCCAGCAATCGGGGCAGCACATCGTGCGCCTCGCTACCGAGCGCGTCCGTCCATCGGACATCATGACGGCAGCGGCGTTCGAGAACGCCATCCGCGTGCTCCATGCGCTGGGCGGCTCGACCAACGCGGTCGTGCATCTGGCAGCTATCGCCGGCCGGCTCGGAATTGACACACCCCTCGACCTCTTCGACCGACTCAGTCGGGAGACGCCGTGGCTGGCCAACCTCCGGCCGGCCGGTCAGTACCAGATGGAGCGGTTCTTCGAGGCCGGCGGTGTCCCGGTCGTGATGAAGGAACTGGAGCCGCTGTTGCACCTCGATGAACGCACCGTAACCGGCCGCACCGTCGGCGAAAACCTGGCGGCCGTCACCGTAGACGAGCGGTGGCGCGATACCATCGCCGGCCGGACAGAGCCGCTGGCGGCCGAAGGCGGCCTGGCGATCTTGCGCGGCAGCCTGGCGCCCGCCGGCGCCGTCATCAAGCATGCCGCGGCCTCGCCGGAGCTTCTGGCGCATCGCGGGCGCGCGGTGGTATTCACGTCACCGGACGACCTCAACCGCCGTATTGACGACCCTGAGCTGGCCGTAGCGGCCGATGATGTCCTGGTGATGCAGGACGCCGGGCCGGTCGGCGCACCGGGGATGCCCGAAATCGGCAACCTGCCCATCCCGCAGAAGCTCCTCGCCCAGGGTGTGCGCGATATGGTGCGTATCTCCGACGCCCGCATGAGCGGCACCTCGTTCGGAACCGTGGTGCTCCACGTCGCCCCGGAGTCAGCCGTGGGTGGGCCGCTGGCGGCGGTCCGCGACGGCGACCTCATCGAGCTGGACGTGCCGAACCGGCGGCTGGAGCTGCTCGTGCCGGCCGAGGAGATCGCGCGGCGCTTGCGCGAGGAGTGGCAGCGCCCGCCGCTGGCCTATCGCCGCGGGTACGGCAAGCTCTTCCTCGATCACGTGCTGCAAGCGCCCGAGGGCTGTGACTTCGACTTTCTGCGCGGCCAGCCGGACGACATCGCCGCCGAGTCGGCAGCGCCCGTGACGCGGCGCTAATGAGCCATCGGCTATGAGCCGTCAGCTTTCAGCCTCGCTTCAGCTACCGCTCCCGTTGCAAGCTGACGGCTAACGGCTAACGGCTTGTATATTATGACGGTGTCTCGCCGATCCCCGGTGACAGCACGAATGAATACTGCGCCACCGCACGCAAGGCAGCGCGAGGACAGCAGTGCCCCGACCCTCGCGGCGCTGCTGGACATCCTGCCGGATGCTGTGGTCACCGGACCGACCGGTGTCACCGTAGCCGACGTGCGGTTCGACTCGCGGCAGGTGCAGCCGGGTGACCTGTTCGTCGCCATCTCCCATCCGGGCTACCGGCACGACGGACACAACTTCGTCCCCGGTGCGCTCGAACGGGGGGCCGTCGGCGTGGTCGTCGGCCGGCCGGTCGCCGTTCCGCCCGACGTGGCACAGGTGGTGGTCCCCAACCCGCCGCGCGCGCTTTCGCTCCTGAGCGCCGCGCGGGCCGGCTGGCCGGCCGCGCGGCTCGGTATCGTCGGCGTGACCGGCACGGACGGCAAAACGACTACCACGACGCTCATTGCCGGCGCGCTCCAGGGATTGGGACATACCGCCGCCCACGTCTCGACGGCCAGTCTCGGCACCGGCGCCGCGGTACTCCCCAATAAGAGCCGCCAGAGTACCCCGGAGGCGCCGGAGATACAGCACCTGCTCGCCCAGGCGACGGATCATGGCGCCGAATACGCGGTGCTCGAGGCCACGTCGCACGGACTGGCACAGGATCGGCTCTACGGCACGGAAGTGGATGTCGCGGTCTACACGAATATCACGCACGAGCATCTCGATTATCACGGCTCTATCGAGGAGTACGTCGCTGCCAAGGCGCGGCTGCTGGCGTTGCAATCGCCGCTGCCGGGCGTACCGGCGAAGCTGCACCCCCGTGCCAAGGCCGCCGTGCTCAACGCCGACGACGCGCACTGTGCCCACTTGCGCTCGCTGGCGCAGGTGCCGGTCACGACGTATGGCCTCCACCGGCCGGCCGACGTACATGCCGTCAGCGCCACCTACGACGGCTTGCGTCCCTCCGTGCAGGTGCGGACTCCTTGGGGCAACGCGCAGCTCCGACCACGGGTCGTCGGTCCCTTCAATGTGGCGAACGCGCTGGCGGCACTGACGACCCTGGGGGTGTTGGGCTGCCCCTTTGAGGCCGCCGTGGCCGCCGTCTGCCGGCAGTCCGGGGCACCGGGGCGCATGGAGCTGATCGAGACCGGCCAACCGTTTGCGGTCATTGTGGATTACGCCCACACGCCCGCGAGCCTCGAACTGGTGCTACGTGCCCTCCGGCCCTTGACGCCCGGCCGGCTGATCGCCGTCTTCGGGAGCGCCGGCGAGCGCGACCGCGCCAAGCGCCCCATGATGGGCCGGATCGCTGCCACCCACGCCGACTTCTTCGTCCTCACGGACGAGGACCCGCGCGGGGAAGACCGCGCGGCGATCCTGGCGGAGATCGCCGCCGGCGCCGTGGCCGCCGGCGCCCGTCAAGGCACGCACTTCCTCTGCTGGCCGGACCGCCGGACGGCCATCCGCCTCGCCTTCGAGCGGGCCACGACCGGCGATACGGTGCTCCTCGCCGGCAAGGGCCACGAGCAGTCCATCATCATCAACGGCCGGTCCCACCCCTGGGACGACCGTGCCGTCGCCCGCGAGCTTCTCTCCTGACCAGCCACGCCCCCCTATGGCCCCCCCGCTGCGGCGGGGGGACGGCGGGGGCTAGTGGACGCATCGCTGCTGGAACGCTATCATACATATTTACTATCGTGATTCCCAACACGACTCGGCGGTCCGCAAGGAGTCCTGAGGCGCGGTTGGCCGCGTGGTGGCGTGCCGGACAGGGCGCTACCGGCGGCTGGCTCACCGCCGACGACGGCTCCCGCTGGCGGGTGCGCCACCCCGGCCGCGGCAATCACGACGCCGGGCCGGATTTCGTGGAAGCGGTCTTGGAGACGCCGCCGGGAACAGCGGTGCGCGGCGCCGTGATCGAGCTACACCATCGGGCGAGCGACTGGGAGGCACACGGACACGACCGGAATCCGCGCTACAACGCCGTCACCCTGCACCTCATCCTCGTGGAGAACCGCCCCGGCATTCCCACGCTGGCCGCCAACGGCCGCCGCATTCCCCGCGTCGTCATTGACCCGGCGCGCCTCCCGCCACCACCGGCACGACCGGTCCGGCGCCAGCGCGGCGACGCCGGCCTGTGGAGCTACGGCTGCCGGCTACCGGGCGCGGTAGGCCGGGAGCCACAGCAGGCAGCCCACGTAATCGGCATCGCCGGCGATATTCGGCTGGCCTGGCTGACCCGCATCTTCCGTCTTGACCTGGTCCGCGCTACACCGCACGGTGAGCCGCCGCCGGCTGCACAGATCGTCGAGCAAGTGCTCTATGAGGGCATCGCCGACGCCTTGGGGTTCAGCCAAAACCGCACCGCCATGCGCCAGCTCGCTCGCAGCGTACCGCTGGCTGCATTGCCACGCGCAGCCCCGCTGAGCCAGGACTACCCGGACGCCCTGGCCCGCGCTGCCACGATGCTGCTCACGGCCGCCGAGCTAGTACCCACCGCACCGAGCCGTTTACCGCGACAACTCCCACTGCTCGCTGGCATCGGTGAGCCACAAAGTGCCGTTGCAGCCCCACGCCGTGCCCACAACCATCCTTGGCAGGCCAATCGCACCCGGCCGGGCAACGCGCCCGTGCGGCGCATCGTCGCGCTGGCGGCGCTGGCGGTCTCCTGGCCGCCACGTGGTCTGGGCCAGGCGGTGCTCCGGTGCCTCGCGGCCGAAGATCCCGCCGGCTCCGGCCGGCAGCGCACACGTTCCTGGTCGGCACTCGCCGCGCTGGTACGGCAGCCCGCAGCACCGCCCGCGGTCGTGCGGTATCTCCGGCGGCGCGGCGTCTGGTCGGATGAGGAGACACCCACGGCCCTCATCGGCGCCAGCCGGGCCGCCGACATCGTGGTGAACGTCCTGCTGCCGTACACTCTGGCCGTGGCACACGACGGACCGCCGGGCACCGGGTACCGCGCCCGGCGAGTCTTTCTCGAACACCCGCTCTTGGCGGAGAACTGGATCACGCGCTTGATGAGCAAGCGCACCGGCTTCCGCGCCGGAACGGCCCGCGAGCAGCAGGGCCTTATCCGGCTCTACGAGCACTACAGCCACAGCCTCTTCTGCGCGCAGTGTCCGCTCGGCGAGACGCTCCCCACAGCGGCCGCCACAGCCCGGAACACCTGAGCAGGTGCAGCCACCACCTACCGTCATCCGGCGGCCTCCACCGCACTCCCCCACCCCACCATGTGGAGAGAGGGCCGGGGGTGAGGCTCTTCAACTTGGGGCCTCTCGCAAAGCAAGTATGTGGGAGCCGCCAGTAGTCATTGGCAGATGGACACTGAATCCCGACAACTTCTTAGCGGCTGCTCTTGACAATTGCTAACATCACCCCTCTTGTCAGCCTAGAGATAGCGTGGTACGCTTTCCGGGAACCCGGATATCCGTCCGGCGTAGGCCGAGTTCTCTCGGCGAGAAGCGGGGGATTGCAAGCACTTCCGGGGTGAATCGCGGCGCCGGGTATCATGTCCGGCCCGTGTAGGGTTGCTCTTACCCGAATCCGTCAGCTTACCCCGTAGGCCTGAAAGAGCGTTTTCATGCCTCCAGGTTGTCGTGCCAACCGGCTATGCATAGCCGGGCATGTCACTGCCTCGTGTGGCTACGGTGCGCCGCTCTTGCATCGTTGTCCTCCCGGCACCCTCACGTCCGGCACGTCGCGCCGAGGAGATCGCGCATGACCGCCAGCGGCCCGGACGTCAGGCGCGACGATCTACCGGCCGAGTGGGGCTCCCGTCCCGTGCTCCGGGAAGTGCCCGAATCTGACGATTCGGTACGCCTCTATCTCCACGAGATCGGCCGCTACGCGCTCCTCACCGCCGACCAGGAGGTAGAGCTGGCCAAGCGTATGGAGCGCGGCCGGCTGGCCCAGCAAACACTAGAGCGTACCGACCTGGGTCAGGACGAGGGCGTCGCGCTCCAGGTGTTCGTCACGGACGGGGAAGCGGCCCGCCAGCACATGATCGCCGCGAATCTCCGCCTCGTGGTGTCGGTAGCGAAGAAATACACGGGGCGGGGCCTGCCGCTCCCCGACCTGATCGAGGAGGGCAACCTGGGACTGATGCGCGCCGTGGCCAAGTTCGACCATCGGCGCGGGTTCAAGCTCTCCACGTATGCGACGTGGTGGATTAGGCAAGCGGTCACACGGGCCATCGCCGACCAGTCGCGGTCCATCCGACTGCCCATCCACGTCGTTGACAAGGTGAGCAAGCTGCGCCGGGTGACCCACCACCTCGAGCAAGAGCTGGGGCGTCCGCCCACGATGCACGAAATCGGAGCCGCGGTGGACCTGCCCGGGGACAAGGTCCGGCAGCTCTTACTCGCTTCCCGGCGGATACTCTCCCTCGAAAACCCGGTCGGAGACGACGGCAGCAGTGTACTCAAGGACCTGATCGAGGACGCGAATAGCGATGAGCCAATCGAGGGAGCGGCGCAGTCGCTGTTGCGCGATGAAGTGGAGCGCCTGCTGACCAAGCTATCGCCACGCGAGCGACATATTATCGAGCTGCGCTTCGGTGTTGGGCGGCACTCGCCCCTCACGCTGCAAGAGATAGGCCATGCGGTCGGCCTAACGCGGGAGCGCGTGCGGCAAATCGCGGTCGAAGCACTGGACAAGCTGCGGGCTGCGATGCACTCCTCGCAACTGCGCGAGTACCTCGACTGACTCGGCATCCCCCGGCCTAGCTGCCATGTCTACTCTCGCTGCCGGCGGACATCTGTCCCCTCCGGTCATGCATCGCGCTACGCTCACGGCAGCCGATAGGTTATGTACCAGAAGTGCTGGCCAATGAAGACGTTCGTCGCCCTCAAGCCGGGGACGTGCTGACCGAAAATTGCGCTCAGGTCCTCCGCCGAGTAGTAGTTCTTGATGATGACGTGCTCGCTGCCATCCCGCAGCGTTCTACGCCGATAGGTATTCTCGTCTCCTGCCCTGCTGATAAGCTCTCCGCCGACACCGGGGATAAGCACATTGTCGGCCAGAAACACGCTCGATTGGGGTCGCAGGATGCGGTGAAATCCTTCGATGAAGCGGTCAATCCTACGCCTGGGTATGTGTGAAAACCAGAAATTTGCCAGGCCGCCATCGAACGCCTTGGCCTCGAAAGGCAACGTGTAGGCATCCTCAAGGTGGAAGTCCACCGGGCAATGATAGGTCTTGCGCCGAGCGATGTTTAGTACCTCCTCCGCGCTATCCGTCGCGGCAATCTCCCTGGCAGTCTGGGAGACGAACTGGGTCCAGTATCCCGTGCCGCACGCGACTTCCAGCACTCGTCTACCGCGCAGCGCCTCCCGGGTAGCCTGGATGAAGAGCTTGATTTCGGCACGTCGTGCCGGATCAGCACGATGGTAGACGGCCTCAAACTCCTCAGCGCGCCGCCGGTAGTACTCCTCCATTCGCTGGCCTCCTCGTTCGATCGGTATACCAACCGGCTGTGCCGGCCGCAGATTCTCCGGACAGGGTAGGATATGGCGTTGCCGCTGGTACCAGTGGAGCGCGCAGCGGCAGCATTGAGTAGCAGGAGGACGGTGATATGGTGCGTTTACCCCTATTCGGCATAGCGGCGCTGGCCGCACTCTGGCGTCCACGCTCGCTGCACGCCCAAGACGACGCGGACGACGCCGGCTTCGAGCCGCTGTTCAACGGCCAAGACCTCACCGGCTGGATCCACGTCGGCGCAACGGCCGGCGCCTGGTCGGTGGCGGACGGCGTGCTGGCCTGCAACGGCCAGGGCCGGGGCTGGATTCGCCCCGCCGGAGTCTACGAGAACTTTATCCTCCGCCTGGATTACAAGATCGAGCGGCGCAGCAATAGCGGCGTCTTCCTGCGGACCAGTGAGCAGGGCCGGCCGGCGTTCGCGGGGATGGAGATTCAGATTATTGACCACCCCGAGCACACCACCGATGTGAAGGCCACCGCCGCGATTTACGACTCCGTGGCCCCGTCCCGGAACACGTCGAAACCGCTGGGCGATTGGAACGCGCTGGAGATCACCTGCAACGGGCGCCGCGTGGCCGTCAGGCACAACGGCGTGATGGTGGTGGATGCCGACCTCGATGCTTACCCGGAGCTACGGGAGCGGCTGCCGCGCGGCTATATCGGGCTGCAAAACCACGGTACGCCGGTAGCCTTCCGCAACATCGGCGTCAAGGCGCTGTAGCTGGCCCCCACCCGACACCCTGCCGCCGAGATACGAGAGCGATGACCCTGCGCGTGGCGATTATCGGCACCGGTCGGCGTGGCCAGCTTTACCTGACGCACCTGCTCAGGCGCGGCGATGTATCCGTGCGGGCGGTGTGCGATGTCAACCACCGGGCCGCTGCGGCCGCCGGCCATATGAGCCGGGCGCGAGTCTATACGCGCTATGAGCTAGTCTTGCTGCACGAGGACCTGGACGCGCTGATCGTGGCGTCGCCGGCAAGCTATCATCCCCTCATCGCCGGCGATGCCGTGCAGCGTGGTCTCCACGTCTTCTTGGCACCGCCGTTGGCAGCGACGATCCCTGGGGGCCGCCGTCTAGTGCGGCAGATCGGGCAATCCGGCGCCTCATGTGCGCTGGACTATGCGGTGCGCTACGAGCCTGACGTGCCGCCCGCCCGGACCCTGCTCGCCGCGCGTCCCATCACCAAGTTGGCCGGGCGGTATCGCCTCCCCAGCAACGAGGTCAATCCGGCCCGCAGCGTCCGTTCGTCCGATCCCCCGCCGCCCCCGCTCCCGGAGTTACTCGATACCTGGGAGCTGCTGGCGGGCCGGGTGCGCGCGGTGGAGCCGGCGCCGTCCCGGAGCCGCAATCCGGCGCTGCACCTGAGAGGTGGGGTTGATGGCGTGGTCACCGGGACGATGAGTCTCACGACGCCGTGGGAGCTGGTCGCGGAGACGCCGACGGTCAAGGTCACGATCACGCCCGCTGCACTGAGCGTGGCGACGGCGGCGGGCGTCCGGTGCCACCCGCTCGATCCGATGCGGGCGCTCGATACGTTCCTGGAAGCGGTGACGCAGCGCGATGATGCGCTTATTCGGACCGCCCCAGAGCAGCCGATGCTCCGCCCCTTGGCCCTGGTGCTTGCTGCCGGTGAGGTGCTGGAGCAGGCCCAGCCTCTCGTCGTCGCCGACGTACTGGCGCGCGAAGAGCCACCTCCGCGCCGCTGGCCCTGGCGCCAACTCGCCCGCTGGCTGGATTTCCTCTGGCACTAGGGGCGCCCTAAGCGCCCGCTACTCCCAGCCGTTGCTTCTCGACGGCGATGCGGAAAGGCAGCCGTGGCAGGCTATTGAGCCAGCCCGGCCAGACGGTAAGCTCGCGGCCGGAGAAGCCGGGCCGGGCGTCGAGATAGGCCTGCGCCTCAGCCCGCGTTCGTCCGGCCAGATCGCTACGGATTTGCCCCACGTCCACGTGCGGCTCGCGGTGTCCTTGGGCCTCAATCTGCATGTGGACCGCACCGCCCGCCTCCACGCGCTCCACCACCGGCGGCGAGACCTGCAACGTCTCGTTGACCACCACCCACCCGGGCGCAATGCTGTCCACGTGCGCGGCGAGTTTTTCGTTGACCAGCTGGTTGACGTCGTCCCCGCGGAACTGCGTGGCGCTATAGCGTATTTTCATGCGGAGGCGCACGGAGTCGGCCTCGGCGCGTACCTCCGCCGGCTCGTAGACCTCCTCGGTAACGGCCGGGTTGGGTTCGGGCCACACGACGAGCGATTCGCCGGTGCGCTCTAGCTCAGTCAGGCGCGCTTCGGCCTGCTCCCGCAGCGTAGCCAGCAGCGTGTTGTAGAGCTGCTGGCGATCTCCGGCCGTGACGAAGCGTACTTCGCGGTCGGTGCCGCCTTGCGTCGGTTCGTCGTTCCGCACCACCAGACTTTCACTCAATGGGCCGGCAACCGCCTTGATCGCTTCCGGGGCGACGTTCCCGGCCGTACCCCCGGTCACCGCCTCGATCTTGGCGCGGCCAACCCCAAAACTCTGCTGCGATCCGGTCGTGGCACTGCCGGGGATGACGACCTCGTCGGTTGTCACAAAACTGACGGTGCCGGCCTGCACGACCGTGCCTTGCGGCACGACGATCCGGCTACTGAGCTTGTTCGTAAAGAACACTTCGCCGGTGGCTTTTCGGTCCGGCACGGCGTCCTGGCCCGTCGTGGGGATTTCCAGGCTTTCGGATGCCTCCACGGACACGACCTGCGCCGGTAGCTTGCCATCTGCGACACCTATCCCGCGCACCCGCGCATCGGCAATCAGTGTCATGTCGGATGTAAAGGCCACCGGCACCGTCCGGAGCGTTATACGAGCGTTAGGGAGGCCAAAGAACATGCCGGTGACCAGCAGCGCGACCGTGAGGACGGCAACCAGGACGGGCCGCCCCGTGATCCGTGATGCCGACGCCGGCCGGGGATCATCGCGCTCGACCGGCGCGGCGGTAGTGTCGGCAGCGACGCGGCCGTAGTTGTCCCGTGCTGGCCGGGCGGCTTCCTGCGGACGACTTTCCACCCGGGCGGCCTCCTCGGGCTGCCGCGTTGTCTGGGCAGCTTCACGGGGCGCCCTCGCTGGCCGCGTAGTCCTCTGTGATCGTCTCTGCGTCCGGGCGCTGCGGAGACGCGCCGATGAGCCGGAGGCGACCGCCGCCAACGCCTCGGCCGCCGTGCGCGGCCGTTCTCGCTGTGTTGGTGACGGTTTGGTTGGCCTACGGCCGCTCACGATACGCTACCTGCGCCTGGCCGCTCGGCCCGCGCCGTCTTTTGCGGATCGGGCGTATCGCCACCGCGCACTATCGCGATGGCCCGCTCGCGGCCGTGAGCCAGCGCCGCCGCCAGGCGCGAGGGGTCGCCGCCGCCGCCCTGCGCCATGTCCGGCCGCCCGCCCCCCTTTGCACCCATGGTCGTCGCCACCTCGCGCAGCAAAGCGCCCGCATCGAGACCGTCGTTCACCAGTTCGCGCGGCACAGTCACCAGGAGCTGCGGTCGTTTGGGCTGCGTAGTGCCGAGCATGAGCACCGCCGGACCGGGGAGATGGTCGCGGAGCCAATCGCCCGTTTCCCGCAGCGCGCGCAGGTCGGCGACCGCGATCTCTGTCGCCAAGACGTGAATACCGTTAACCGCGACCGCCTCCCGCAGCAGGCTTTCCAGCGTGCTTTGGTCGGATTGACGGCTGGCCGCCGCCAGTTGGCGGCGCGTTTCCGTAAGCTCCGCTTGTAGCTGCTCCACGCGCCCGACCACCTCGGCTGCCGGGACGCCCAGCGTGTGACTCAGCGTCTCCAGCGTGGCGCGGGTGTCCGCCGCCAGCGACTCCGCGGCCGTACCCGTCACCGCCTCGACGCGGCGCAAGCCGGAGCCAATACTGCCTTCCGCTGTCAGCATGAAAGAGCCGAGGTCGCCCGTGCGCGCGACGTGGGTCCCGCCGCACAGCTCGCGGCTGAGATCGCCGATGCGGACCACCCGCGCCTGCTCACCGTACCGCTCGTCGAAGAGCGCGAGCGCGCCGCTGGCCAGCGCCGCCTGCAGCGGCATGACCGTCGGCTCCACGGGCAGGTTGGCGCGAATCGCTGCGTTCACCCGGCGCTCGATCTCCCGCTGCTCGTCGGGACCGAGTGGTCCACGGTGGGAGAAGTCGAACCGCAGCCGCTCCGGCGCGACCAGCGAGCCGGACTGCTGGACGTGCTCACCCAGCACCGCCCGCAGCGCGGCGTGCAGCAGGTGGGTCGCGCTGTGGTGACGCGCGGTAGCTGCCCGTTTTTCGCGGTCAACGTGGGCGCTGACCCGCTCGCCGACTGCCAGTTGGCCCTCGACCACTTCCCCGATATGCACAATGACCTCGCCGGCCGGTCGTTGCACGTCCTGCACGGTGAAGCGTCCATGCGGGCCGATGATGGTCCCGCTATCGGCTACCTGCCCGCCCCCCTCGGCGTAGAAGGGCGTGCGGTCGAGGACGATCATCGCCGCGGTGCCGGCTGCGGCTACGGCGACCGGCTCGTCGTCCTGCCGCGTCGAGTCCGCGTCATCCGGTGATGCCACCGGCCCGATCCAGAGCACCTCGGCGCCGTCCACCTCGGTCCCGGCATAGCCCTCGAACGTGACCTCGACCGCCGGCAGCGTGATACCACCCCACTGCTCGAACTGCTGCGCCGCCCGGCTGCGCTCGCGCTGCGCCGCCATGCGCTGCTCGAAACCGTCCGTATCCACCTGCACGCCCTGCGCCGCGGCGATCTCCTCGGTCAGCGGCAGTGGAAAGCCGAACGTGTCGTAGAGCCGAAAGGCCGTATCTCCAGGCAAGGTGGTGCCACCCCGCGCCTTCAGCGCGGCGACCTCGGCTTCCAGCAATTGCGTGCCGGCGTCGAGGGTGCGCGCGAACTGCGCCTCCTCGGCGGCCGTTGCCCGCTCGATCAGCGCGCGTTTCTGCGCCAGGTGGGGATAGTGCTCCGCCATCCGGTCAAGTGTGGCTGCAACCACCGGTCCGGTAATCGGCGCTTCACTGCCGAGCAGGCGGCTGTGCCGGACGGCGCGGCGGATCAACCGGCGCACGACATAACCGCGTCCCTCGCTGGCGGGCAGCGCACCGTCCGCCACCATGAAGGTGGCGGCGCGGAGGTGCTCGGCGATGATCCGCAGCGAGAGGTCGGTATCCGGTGCTTCGCCGTAGGCCACCCCGGTCTGCGCCGCCGCCGCCGCGATCAGGGGTGCGAAGAGGTCGGTCTCGTAGGCCGACGGTTTATTCTGGAGGAGAGCGACAATGCGCTCAAAACCGACGCCGGTGTCTATGCCGGTGCGGGTGAGCGGTGTCAGGGTGCCGTCGGCAGCTTTGTTGTACTGGTTGAAGACCGCGTTCCAGAACTCGAAAAAACGACTACAGTGGTTCGGTCCGCACTGATCGAGCGGGAGGCCACAGCCGGCCTCTGGGCCGAGATCAAAATGGACCTCCGAGCATGGTCCACATGGACCGGTCTCCAGGCCCCACCAGTTCTCACTGCGGTCGAAGGCGCGAATGCGGTCGGCCGGAATGCCCACTGCCAGCCACGCTGCTTCCGCCTCGTCATCGTGCGGAATACCAGGCTCTCCCGCAAAGATCGTCACCCAGAGACGGTCGGTCGGCAGCCCTAGCTCCTTGGTCACAAACTCGAAAGCGAAGGCGATGGCCTCCCGCTTGAAGTAGTCACCAAAGGAGAAGTGTCCCAGCATCTCAAATAAGGTGTGGTGCGTATCGTCGCCCACCTCCTCGATGTCGTCCGTCCGCACGCAGCGTTGGACCGTCACGAGCCGCGCCGCCGGCGGCGCGGCGGCGCCGACGAAGTAGGGCGCGAACTGTTGCATCCCCGCCGAGGTGAACAGCACGCTCGGATCGTCGTGGGGAATGAGCGAGGCGCTCGGCAGAGCCAGGTGTCCTTGCCGCTCGAAATAGGTGACAAAGCGCCGGCGAATCTCGTCACTACGCATACATAGTATCCAGCGCGTGGTAGGAGGTTGGCAGTGTGCCCGCGAGGCCCCGGCACCGCGCCCGATGGGCGGAAAACGGGCCGAGAGAGGAGGTTGCTCCAGCGCCATTCTACCCACGTCCCGTCCCGGCTGTCAATGCCCAACCTTGACGAAAGTGAGCCGATACACTACACTAAAGTTATAACAAATACACTCAAGGATCTGGAGCCATGTTACCCCTCGACCGCTTCACCCATACCGCCCAGGAAGCCCTGATGCGTGGACAGGGACTGCTCACCGAGTTCGGGCACACTACGTTCGAGCCGGAGCATCTGTTGGTGGCGCTCTTGGAAGCGCCGCAAGGCATTATCCCCGAAACCCTGAAAGAGCTGGACCTCGATGGGCGGGCGTTGGCCCAGCGGGTGCGCGGCCTGTTGGCCCAGCAGCCGCGCGTGTCGAGCGGCACGCAGATCTACCTCGGTCCACGGACCAAGCGAGTCATGGATGCCGCCCTGGCCGCCGCCGGTCAACGCGGCGATGCGTTCGTCGGCGCCGAGCACCTGCTGGTATCGGCGTTGGCTGAAGGTGGCGCCGGAGCGCGGCTGGTCGCCGCGGCCGGTCTGACCCCCGACCGCATCGCCAAGGCGCTGAAGGACGTGCGTGGCTCGCGCCCGATGGATAGCCCCACGGCCGAAAACCAGGCTCGGGTGCTCGCGCAGTACACCGTTGACCTCACTCAGTTGGCCCAGGACAACCAGCTCGACCCGGTGATCGGCCGTGACGATGAAGTCACGCGCTTGATGGAGATCCTCAGCCGGCGCACCAAGAACAACCCCGTCCTGATCGGTCCGCCCGGTGTTGGGAAGACCGCTATCGCCGAGGGGCTGGCGCAGCGCATTGCTGCGGAGACCGTCCCGGAGCCGCTGCTCGGCAAGCGAGTGTTGGCGCTCGACATCGGGGCGTTGCTGGCCGGCTCCAAGTTCCGCGGCGAGTTCGAGGAGCGCATCAAAGGCGTCATCCAAGAGGTGCAGGACGCCAAGGGCACGATCATTCTCTTCATTGACGAGGTGCATACCCTGGTCGGTGCCGGTGCGGGCGATGGCGCCATTGACGCCGGGAACTTGCTCAAGCCGGCGCTGGCCCGCGGGCACCTGCGGGCGATTGGCGCCACCACGCCGGACGAGTACCGCCAGCATATCGAGCAGGACCCGGCGCTCGAACGACGCTTCCAGCCGATACACGTCGGACCGCCCGACCAGGAGACGGCGATCAAGATTCTGGAGGGCTTGCGGCCCAAGTACGAGGAGCACCATCAGCTCCGTATCGCCGATGAGGCCTTGGCGGTGGCCGTGAAGCTGGCCGACCGCTACATCAGCGAACGCTACCTCCCCGACAAGGCGATTGACGTAATGGACGAGGCCGCTGCGAAAGTGCGGCTGCGGGCCTCGACGCGCGATCCGGAGGTCGCGCAGCAGATCGCTCGCGCCCGTCAGATCGGTGAGGAGGAAGAGCAGGCGGCCGTTGAGCGTGACTACGAGCGGGCGATGCAACTGCGGCAGGAGCGATTGGCGCTGGGAGAGGCGCTGGCCGACAAGCAGCCGGACCCGGCGCAGCGTGTGGCTGTGTCGGTAGCGGCCAAAGACGTGGCGGAAGTGATCGCCAAGTGGACCGGTGTGCCTGTCACCAATATCTACACCGAGGACGCCGAGAAGCTATTGCACTTGGAGGCGGCGCTGCACGAGCGCCTAGTCGGGCAGGAGGAGGCCGTCGTCGCCGTCGCCGACGCCATCCGGCGCTCGCGGTCGGGGTTAGCGGACCCCCGCCGGCCGATTGGGTCCTTCCTCTTCCTCGGGCCAACCGGCGTCGGGAAAACGGAGTTGGCCAAGAGCCTCGCGGCCTATCTCTTCGACGACGAGGACGCGCTGCTCCGACTCGACATGTCGGAGTACATGGAGGGTCACAACGTCTCTCGGCTGTTCGGTGCGCCGCCGGGCTACGTGGGCTACGACCGCGGCGGTCAGCTGACTGAGGCCGTCCGGCGGCGGCCCTACCAGGTCATTCTGTTCGACGAGGTGGAGAAGGCGCATCCCGAGGTTTTCAATGCGCTGCTCCAGATTCTCGAAGACGGACGACTCACCGATGGTCAAGGTCGTGTCGTGGACTTCCGCAACACGGTCATCATCATGACCTCGAACGTAGGCACGAGCGGCCTCACCCTGCGGGCCGGGCCGGTGGGCTTCTTTGGTGGTGATGGTGCCGCCGATGAGGCCGAGCGGCAGCTGCGCGACCGGATCATGGACTCGCTGCGGCGCACCTTCCGCCCCGAGTTCCTGAACCGGATTGACGAAACAATCGTCTTCCACCGTCTCACGCGGCCGCAGCTCCGTGCCGTCGTGGACAAGCTGTTGTCCGAACTGCGCGAGCGGCTGACTGAGCGCGACATCGGGCTGACGCTGACGGCGGCGGCCCGCGACTGGCTGCTGGACCGCGGCTACGACGAGGCTTACGGTGCCCGGCCCTTGCGCCGGCTCATTCAGCGGGAGATCGAGAATACGATGGCTCGCGCCGTGCTCGCCGGCGACTACGCCGCCGGTGATCGCGTCAGCGTGGATGTCGTGGACGACAGGCTCAGTTGGGCCGTCGAGCACCTCATCGTGCCATCCACACCCACGCCGGTCGAGCAGCCCGCGGCAGCGTAGGGGCCATAGGGGGCCTGGGGTGCGGCCCATCACCCCTGACGCCCGCGCACCCAGCGCTCTCCCAGCCAGGCCGCCCCGGCCACGACGACCACCACGGCGCCGCCGATGAGCCACAGCACTCCCGGGGCGAACGTCGGGCCGGCCGGCTCCCGTTGTGGCGCCGCGGCGAGGGCCGCTGGCGCCGGGGGCGGTACCGCTGTGGGTGGCGCGGGAGTTGCTGTCGGTGGGGCCGTTGCCGTGGGGCTGGGCGCCGGCGTGGCAGTGAAAGTAGCGGTCGGAGCCGGTGGCCGCGCCGCATCGGCCGCCACTACTTGCTTTTCCACGACCTTCTCGACGACTACAGCCTGCTCCACGGTGACGGCCTTCTCGACCACAACGGTCTGACCGGTGGCACCGGCCGCGGCGCGCTCGCCGCGCGGCCCGGCCGGTGCCGCAGGCGCCGCTGCTTGCTGGGCCGCCGCAAGCTCCGTTGCGCCACGCTCTTCTGGTGCTCTGGCCGGCACCGCCGCTTGCGGCTCCGCTTGCATGAACTGGGTTTCTGCCTCCTCACCCAGACTGATGCCGGCCAACTGCATGGTGCCGATCAGGATAAGCACCACGGCGAGCGCGCTTGAGAGCCGCCAGGTCAGCCCCAGCAGGCGTGGCCAGAAGGTCGCCCCGGCGCGGTCCGGCTCGTCGAGATCGTCTGCGAGGATGGCATAGGAGCGCGGCGCCTGAGCCGCTGGCAGCGCCGCGAGTAACTGCTTGGTGGCCTGTAGCTCGGCCCAATCGCGGCTACACTCCGCGCACTCCCGCCGGTGCGCCGTGACCGCGGCCGCGATTGCTTCGTCCAACTCACCATCCAAGAGCGCCGACAGCAGTTCGGCGGCCCATTCGTGGCCGGCAGCCGGCGGTGACTGACGGGCACTCACGGCCGCACCCCCGTCGCTTGGAGCGAAGGCCGGGCGCTGAGGTGCGTGGATAACCTACACATCGGCCGACTCCGGGGAGGCCTTTTCACTGAAAGCATGACGGTACGGATGGGGTAAGAGTTCCCGCTGCCCGGCCAGATATTCGCGCAGTCGCCGCCGGCCACGATTAATCCGTGACCGCACCGTGCCCAGCGGCGCTTGGGTACTGTCGGCGATGGTCTGGTAGTCGTAGCCGAGCACGTCGCACATGGTCAGCGCCGTGCGTTGATCGGGCGGCAGCGTGAGCAGCCCCGCTTGCAGCACGGCTGCCAGCTCGCGCCCCTCGGCCGCTGCCTCCGGGCCGGGCTGCGGATCGGGCAGCGTGGCCGCCGGCCCGGCCGTCTCGTCGTTGGGACGACCCGGACGATCCAGCGAGACGGCCGGGCGTCGTTGGCGCTGGCGATGCACGTCGTAGCACCGGCGCGTCGCAATACGCATCAGCCACGCTGCAAACGAGCCGCCGCGAAAGTCCTGTAGGTGCCGGTACGCTGCGATGAACGTCTCTTGCGCTGCATCATCGGCGGTATCCCGGTCGCCCGTTAGGCGCCAGCACAGGCCGTAGACGCGGTCCTGGTACCGCACGACCAGCCGGTTGAACGCCGCGCGGTCACCGCTCTGCGCCAGCGCGACCAGCGCCGCGTCGTCGTTCATGGACACGGCATTCCTAGACCAGCTTCATCCTCGTCAGGACGCACCGCCTTTCAGTTCTCGGCCGGCGAGGATCGCTTCGGCTAGCTCCATCGTCTTGACGCCCTCGTCGAGCGTGGCCGCCGGCAGCGTGACGGGCCGATCTTCCTTGATGCAGTCGAGGAAGAAGCGAGCTTGGTCTGCCGTGTCGTTCTTGCCCTCGAAAGTCAGCGTGTGCCGCTCGCCGTCGCAGAAGACGACGCCTCCCGAGATTCCCTCCAAGTACGCCGAAATGTCGCGTCCATGGATTTCGTAGCGCTGCAGCCGCGCATCAGTCGTGTAGTTCGCGATGAGATGGGCCACACAGCCGTTCTCGAACACGATTTGCGCGGCGTAGACGTCAACGTAGCGGTGCAGCGCCCGGCGCACGACACTATGCACCTCGGCCACGTCCGAGCCGGCCAGCGCAAGCAGCAGGTCAATGGCGTGGATGGGTGTCTCGAGCAGAACGTTCTCCAGGACGACGGGCGGGAACGTGCCGCCGGCCTCGGTCCGGCTCATGCTCTGGTGAAACTCGCCGACAAGCTGCACAATCGGCCCGCGCGCCTCGACCAGCCGGCGTGCTTCGACCAAGACCGCGTTGAACCGGCGCTGAAATCCGACGATGCCCTTGGCGCCCGAGCGCTCGGCAGCGTCGCGTAGTGCGCGCGCCTCGGCGACGTTCATCCCCGGCGGCTTCTCCACTAGCGTGTGTACGCCGTGTTCCAGACAGGGCAGGGCGCCCTGGGCGTTCATGTGGGTCGGCGTAGAAACGAACGCAGCGTCGAGGTGCTCCCCGTCGAGCATGTCCGCCACGCTGGCGTAGCGGTGCGCCACGTCGAACTCGTCACCGGCCCTGTCGCGTGCGGCGGCGACCGGATCGCACACGGCGACCATCGCCACGTCGTCAAACTGCTGCAACGCCTGCATGTGTCCGCGCGCCCGGCCCCCGCAGCCGACGATTCCCACTGCCAGCCGTGTCATCTGCCACCCCTCTCCCTACCGGGACCCCTGCATGAGTCGTCGTTCCCGCGAAAGCGGGAATCTGAGAACCCATCCGCCCAGCGTGGCGGGAGGTGAGTCACTGCCACCCTGGCACTCCGTCCGGGTAGCTATGAAATCGTCTGCTACCGATTAGCAGCGCCTCCCACTCCGACCGGGGTGGATATGGGCCAAGCAGTAGGACCGCAGCACGTTGCGCCGTCCCCCTGCACTGCGGGGGACCATTAGGAGGGCCGGTATTTCCACCTAACCCCCGTCAGGATGCCCCGCCCTCCAACTCCGGGCCGGCGAGGATCGCTTCCGCCAGCTCCATCGTCTTGATGCCCTCGTCGAGCGTGGCCGCCGGCAGCGTGACGGGCCGGTCCTCCTTGATGCAGTCCAAGAAGAAGCGCGCTTGGTCCGCCGTGTCGTTCTTCCCGCCGAGCGTCAGCGTGTGCTGCTCGCCGTCGCAGAAGACGGCGCCTTCCGAGATACCCTCCAGATACGCCGAGATGTCGCGCCCGTGAATTTCATAGCGTTGCAGCCGCGCGTCGGTGGTGTAGTTGGCGACGAGATGCGCCACGCAGCCGTTCTCGAAGACGATCTGCGCGGCGTAGACGTCAACGTAGCGGTGGAGGGCGCGGCGCCTGACGCTATGCACCTCAGCCACGTCCGAGCCGGCCAGCGCGCATAGCAGGTCAATGGAGTGGATCGGCGTTTCGAGCAGAATGCTCTCCAGCACGGCCGGCGGGAACGTGCCGCCGGCCTCGATCCGGCTCATGCTCTTGTGGAACTCGCCGACCAACTGCACAATCGGCCCGCGTGCCTCGATCATCCGGCGCGCTTGGACCAGGACCGAGTTGAACCGGCGCTGAAATCCGACGATGCCCTTGGCGCCCGAATGCTCGGCAGCGTCGCGCAGTGCTCGCGCCTCGGCGACGTTCATCCCCGGCGGCTTCTCCACCAGCGTATTCACGCCCTGCTCCAGCAGAGGTAGGGCGGCTTGAGCGTTGATGTGCGGTGGCGTAGCGACGAACGCAGCGTCGAGGTGCTCCCCATCGAGCATGTCCGCCACGCTGGCGTAGCGGTGCGCCACGTCGAACTCGTCCCCGGCCCTGTCGCGTGCGGCGGCGATGGGGTCGCACACGGCCACCATCGCCACGTCATCGAACTGCTGCAACGCCTGCATGTGCCCGCGCGCCCGGCCCCCGCACCCGACAATTCCCACTGCCAGTCGTGTCATCTGCCACCTCCCTCCCTACCGATGAACCACGTCCCTCTCTCCACATTCGTCATTCCCGCGAAAGCGGGAATCCAGGTGTGTGGTCACCACCCCTGTAGGGGCAACCACAAGGGTTGCCCTCTCCCGCAGCCGCCGGCCGAGCGTGGTTCCCTCCCCCGTCGCAACGGGGGAGGGCTAGGGAGGGGGCCTGCCCCACCACGGTCCCCTCTACCTCCCCAGCCGGAAGGGCGGGTACTGGTCCGTCAGGCCATAGGTATAGGCGCTCACTCGCGTGTAATAGCGAAAGTATCCGCCGATGATCTCGTAGCCCCAGGAAGGATAGTGACCGTTGAGTAGCACGGGAACCCAGGTCACAAGATGGAGCACTGCTGCCACGATGCCGAGCACGTAGATGAGGATCAGGTGCGGGATCACGATGATGAGCTTCACCAGGAAGCCGATGACCGGAATAGCCCAGAAGCGGTTGTGCTCCTCAGGAACGTTGAATTCCACGTCAACCTCATACGGCTCCTCGCCCTCCGGGGCCTTCCCAAAGCGGAACGGCGGGTACCGGTCCGTCAGGCCGGAGAGATAGGCGTTTGCACTGATATACCACCGCAGATAGCCACCGATCAGCTCGTACCCCCACGACGGATAACGACCACCAAACAAGACCGGTATCCAGGTGATGAGGAAGAGCAGTCCGACGACATAGCTCAGGATGCTCAGGATAATCAGGTGCGGGATCAGGAGTATGAGCTTGACGACGATACCCAGGATCGGTATGGCCCAGAAGCGATTGTGCCACTCGGGAACGGTGAACTCCACTTGGACATCATAGGCTTGCTCGTCTGCGGTCATGGCCATCTTGCTCCCCCTCATTGCGCGTGCTTTCGGTCGGTAACTTCTGCGGCCCGTGCCTCCCTTCCCCTACTAGTCACCTTGGCTCGTTAGTCTAGGCTGCGCTACTGCTGCGGTCAAGCCACCGGCCGGCCCGGTCGTTCACCGACGATGGGCCGGGTGGCGATCACCGTCGTTCCGGTGGTGGCCGCCGTAGGAGCAGCGGCAGGCAGAGGATCACGGCGCTCACGCCGCCGATGATCATGACGGTCCGCGTATCGCCCTGCTCGGCGACGCTCCCCAGCGCCAGGCTCCCCAGTGGCATGGATCCGGCCGACAGGGCCACGTAGAGACTCATCACGCGGCCCACCAATCGGTCGGGGACGATCAGTTGGACAGTGGACTGCGAGGCGGTCCAGAAGCCGATAGAGCCGAGACCGACGATGACCATTCCGAGCAGCGCAGCCGCCGATGTTGGGATGAATCCCAGGATTAGCAGTCCTAGCCCGGTCACAATGGTGAAGGCGCCCATCGCCCGATATTCGCGGTTGTCGGTGTATTTGCTGCCCGTAATCAGCGCGCCGATGATCCCACCAATTCCCCCGGCCGTCAGCAGCGTGCCGAGTCCATCGGGACCCAGGCCAAGCTGCCGCTCGGTGTAGGCGGGCAAGAAGGCCTGGTGCGGCAATACCAGCAGGCCGAACCCGCCGGTCACAAGCAGCAGCCGGCGCACGTCCACCTCACGCCGCGCGTAGTCGAGGCCCTGACCGATAGCCGCCCACCACGATACGGGCCGGCTCTCCGTGAGCTTGCGGGGCCGAATGGCCAAGGTCACGAGAATGATGCCGAGCGAACTCCCCGCACTCACGGCCAGGCACGCCGCCGGTCCGGCGATGCTCAACAGACCGCCAGCCAACGCCGGTGCCAGCACCCGCGACAGATTGAAGCGCACCGAACTGACGGCCACCGCGGTCCGTAGTCGCTCGGTCGGCACCAGGTCCTTGATGACGGCTTGCCAGGTCGGGAACATCACCGCGTCGCACAGGCCGAGCGTAGCCACGAGTGCCAGCAGGACGGCCGGATTGAGCCAACCGCCCGCGCCCAGTGCCGCCAAGAGCGTGTTGAGGAGCGTGACGGCACTGCTCACCGTGAGCATCAGCCGCCGCCGGTCCACCCGGTCGGCTAGCACGCCACCCAGCAGCCCGAAAAAGAGGATCGGCGCCAACTGCGCGAACGTCAACATGCCGAGGTAGAAGGCCGAGCCGGTCAGCTCGAACGCCACCCAGCTTACGGTGACGGTACGGAACCACATGCCCAGCGCCGAGATAAAGCTGCCGCTCATGAACAGGGCAAAATCCCGGTTGATGAACGTGTGGGCGAGGCGCAACCGGATGGCTTGCATCGCTCTCATTGGCCGTATCGCGCCTCGGTTCTCGCTAGTCTGCTTCCGTCAATGCCCCGGCTCGACCGAGGATCGTCCAGAAGGCGTGATCGGCGAGGTGGACGATGGTGTTCTCCAGGCTCCGCTCGACACGCTCGCCCTCGCCGGAGTGGGCGCCCGCAGTGTGCGCGACCGCTTCCGGCAGTCCCACGGTGAGGGCCACGTAGACGCCGTAAGGCGGGTGCCGAATAGACGGATACCCTACGGCAGCAGGATCGGCCTGCCAACGGGCTTGGTTGCGCGGGCTGAACTCGAACGGTTTGCCCACGTCGTGGCACAGCGCACAAGCCACCAGCAGGTCGTGATTAATCCCCGCCGGGCCGACCACCTGCTCCAACGAATCGGCCATCGCCAGCGCGATGCGGGCGACGCCGCGCAGATGCTCCGTCTGCGTACCTTGCTTCAGGCGTGGCGTCGTCGGATTGCCGGAGCCGCGGATTTGCTCGATGGCGGTGAACTCCGTTTGCGAGAGCGCAAAGGCCCACGCCTCCACCACCTTATCGCGCAAGTCGTCGTCCTCGATTACGTCAAGCTCCGGAAAGCTCCGCCGCACACTCGCTCGCAGCTCGTCCATCGTCGCCATGTCTTACTCCTGTTTGGGCAGCAGCGCACATACGCCAGCCGGGACCGCGGGCGGCTGAGACAAACACTCGTGGGGATACTACTGTTAATGTAGTCAACGACCGCGAGTTTCGCGCGGCGCTAGAGGCCGCGTTTCCTTGAGTTGAGCCGGCACCGTCCGGCGAAGGAGAATTGCCGATGCGCGTCATCGGATCGGGCTATGTGTACGATGCCGCAGCCGGTCCGCCCCACGGTCGCGTCTCTGCCCACACGACCATCAGCCGCCTCCACGATGGCACCGTGCTCGTCGCCTTTCGGCGTGGCAGTGCCCGCGATTCGCTGGATGGACACGTCTGCGTGTTTGCCAGCACGGACCAGGGCGAGACCTGGGAGCTGCGCCACGACGGCGTTGGCCTCGGCGCGTGGGACGATACTCCGGGCGAGGTCAAGTGCCTCGCGATTGCGGAACTGACTCCCGGTGTGCTCACCGGTACCAGCCTATGGGTGGACCGTTCGCGCCCGGAGCTACCGTGGATTCACCCGCAGACCCAAGGACTGCTGCCGATGCGCGTGTTCCACACCACCTCCACCGATGGTGGCCGCACGTGGGGCCACCGACAGGCGGTGTCTACCGCGCCACACGCCGCGGCCTCGCCCTGCTCCTCGTCCGTCCTTGCCATGCCCGGCGGCGTGCTGGCCCAACCGTATGAGCACTGGAAAGCCTACGAAGACCGCACTACCCCCCGGCCCGGCGCTCGCCTGCGCCTCTCCTACGATGCCGGTGCGACCTGGCCGGAGTACGTCACCGTGGCCGTACATCCCGATGCTGCCCTCTACTACTGGGACCAGCGCCTCGGCCGGCATCCCGATACCGGCCAACTCGTTGCGATGTTCTGGACCCACGATGCAGCCGCCGGCCAAGATCGGGACATCCACATTGCCTGGGGAAGTCCCGACGGTCGCTCCTGGACGCAGCCCGTCGGGACCGGTCTGCCTGGCCAGCATTGCCAACCGCAGCCCGTCGGCGGCGACCGGCTGGTGGCGGTCTATGCCCACCGGGGTCACCCACCCGGCATCCGTGCCGCCATCAGCCACGATTTCGGCCGCACCTGGGACCGCACCCGTGACCTGGTAGTGTACGCCAGCCCGGCCGGGTCCGAGTCCGGCACGGGAACATCGCGTGACCAGCGCAAGTTGTGGCAGGACATGCTCGCCTGGCGCTTTGGCCACCCCCGCGCCGTCCTCCTCCCCGATGGCGACATCTTGGTGGCCTTCTATGCTGGCGACGATGCCGCCGTCGGGGTCCGCTGGGCACGCCTGCGGCTCTGAGCTGAGAAACCCTTCTTATGGTCGTCTTTCCCGCGTCCCCGGGAATCCAAGTACCCGGACCAGGGCCTCGGCGATATCGCCGCCATGTCCGACAAGGTCGTCGAGGCCTACCACGTCTGAGCGCCAAGCAACGAGCCGTATGGGCCAGTCAAGGTGGTCCGACACCTACCCGCCAGCCTCAGCCCTGCCGGAACCGCTCGATGGCTGCCATTGCGCCGTCGCGGACCAGCCCGACATCGCTGGCAATCGGGCAGAAGTTGAACCCCTGCGCCACATAGCGCAGCGCATCTTCCGGATCGGCACCGCTGTAGATCCCCGCGACCTTGTTCGCTGCCCGCGCCACATCGGCCACGCGCTGGCAGGCGGCGGCGTGCTGCTCGTCGTGCTCTCCTGGCAGTTGCCCCATGCTGAAGCCCAGGTCGTTCGGCCCGATGAACACGCCATCCAGCCCCGGCGTCTCGACAATCGCCTCGATCTGGTTCACGGCGTCAATGTGCTCGACCAGCGCAATACACGCCACTTGCTCGTTCGCCCAGAGGCGGTAATCGCCGGTCGCGCGAAAACGGGCGCGGTTGGGACCCCAACTGCGGAACCCCAGCGGCGGATAGCGACAGGACCCGGCAGCCTTCGCCGCGTCGGCGGGCGAGGCGATCAACGGCACGATCACGCCGTCCGCGCCGGCATCGAGAATATATTGGATATGGACCGGCTCGTTCCAAGGCACGCGCACCAGGGCCGCCACCTCGGCGTTCCCGACCGCTTGCAGCCAGGCCGCCGCCCGATCCGGCCCGATCGTCATCCCGTGCTGCATATCGAGCACCAGCACGTCGAACCCGCTGTGGGCCATCGTCTCGGCGATCAGGCCATCGGTCGTGGAGAGCCAGGCCGCACTGACCGGCCGATCCTCACGCCACAGTCCCCGTAGTCGCTCAACACTCACGCCACACCTCCGTCCACTCAGAAGTCGTCATCCCCGTCGCGGGAGACCAATGCACAAATCGTCATTCCCGCGAAAGCAGGAATCCAAACATCGGCCGCCCCCATCATTCTACAGCGGATCGTCGCCGTGCTCGGCAATCCACTGCCGCGTCCACTCGACGGCCGCCAAGCCCACGTCCATGATCGAAGAGGACAGCAGGCAAAGCCCGCGGCAGCGACCGGCACGCACCAGTTCCAGGCCCGTCTCTAGCTGTCCGCGCATCTCCTCGTTGGTGAGTGGTCGGCCCTCGCCAAAATTGTAGAAGTAGAGTCCCGCGATCATTGGCTTGCCACCACTCAGCGCGTAGCATTGCTCGGCCTGTTCCGCCAAGCCGGGCAAGTCGCGGCCGTGCCACACCCAGAAGCTGATCCCGTCCAGGTGCTGGAGATACTCGGTCAGATTGGGGATGTCTAGACTCATCGAGTAGATGACGGCCCACAGTTGTAGCGAGGCCGGCATGGCGCGGCGCATCCGCGCGAGCACGTCGGGCGTCGCGCCACGGCTGATCTCCGCCGTGCTGAAGTCGTCCAGGAGCACGCCGGTGACGTTCGGGTGGTCTTGGTGCAGCCTCACGATGGGCGCCAGTGGCCGCGCGAACGAGAACCCGGCGTCGAAGCTCATCTCCCACAGCATTTCGCGGCAGTGCGCGACGCCAGCGTACTCTTCCTCCGTCGGTGGTAGGTGGCCACACATCATCGCTCTGGGTAGCCCCAGGATGTCCAGCCCCGCGCCGACCGACAGTTCGGAGGGACGAAAGCCATAGTACTCCAGCGCATTCACCGTAGTACCCCAGAGCCACAGCACGTCCCGAACAGTCTTCATGCCCGCTCCCCATCCACCCAGCCGGTGTATCGTCAGCCTCAGCATACAAGAGCGCATTACCCACAGCGAACACAGCCGGGGCAGGACCGTACTCAGCGGAGCACCGCCGCCTCTCCACGCAGAGCGCGCTCATTGACAAGCCTCGCACATCGGCCGTAAGCTCCGATCACCTGCTGCATACCTTGCCTCGGCCTCGGAGCAGCGGACTTGGGACACCCCGGCTGAGGGTAGGCGTTGCGAAGTGGGGTACTACGAGTAGGCCCGATTATTCCGGTGAATGAGCCGCGAGGGAGGGTACGGACATGCGCGTAGACCGAGACCTGTTCATGGACCAGGGCTATCTTGTCATCCCCGGGATCATTCCGCCGGATAAGCTCGACGCCGTGCGCGCCAGCTGCGAGACCATCCTGGAGCGGCAGAAGGTCGTCTGGGCACGCGAGCGACAGCCCGGCGATCCCCCCGGCGGCCAGTGGGAAACGGCCCGCCAGCCCCGTGTGATGATGGAGCGACCGGGGCTGATTGACGAGGAGACCGCCAACGTCGTCGAGGACTTCTGGGTCGCTGACCGGACTCTCGACGTTGCCAGCCAGCTCCTCTGTAACCCCGTGCCGAACGTGACGCAGATGATGATGATGTGCAGCCCGGTGCGCGACCATCCGGGCGGTACCGGCTGGCACCGCGACGTGCATCCGATAGATATGGCTCCGTTGGAAGCGCTCCAAGCCGACTTCCTGGAGAACGGCCCCCGCTATACCCAGTGGAACGTGCCTCTGTACGATGACAACGTGCTGTGGGTGATCCCCGGCAGCCACCGGCGCCTGAATACCGCGCAGGAAAACGCCGAGCTGTTGGCAGACAGAATGAAGGCGGTCACCGGCGGCATTCCGGTCGAACTGCGGGCCGGGGACGGCGTGATCTATAGCAACTTCCTGATCCACTGGGGCAGCGACTACACCACCAAGCTCCGCCGCACGCTCCACGGCGGGCACACCATCTTCGGGTACTACCCGGAGCTTGGCTTCGCTGAGAGCCTGGCGCCTTGGGCGCGGGAGCGGTTCGACACTATGGATCGGCGCAGTGCCCACCTGCAAGACCTCACCGAGGCCGCCCTGCGCGCCGTCATCAACTGCGACGCAGCGGCCTACCGCGCCAGCTTGGAGGCGCTCCAGCCGGGCGCCGGTAGCAGCGGCAAGACGGTGCTGACGATCTACCTGTGCAAGGCGGTGGTCCACCTGCGGGTTCTGAAAATCCCCGGCACCGAAGTAACTGAGGACACCCGGTCGCGGGCCAACAGTTCACACTCGATCAGTCTGAACTGGGGTCCCGACTTTGCCGACCGCTTTTCCGTCGGAGAGATCGAAACTCTGTGGAGCCGGTTCAAGCAGGTTGATGCCGATCTCCAGGCCGACGACGAGCAGTTCGAGCCAGCCTTCCAGTCGGCTCCGATGTACTACTACTTCAACGAGCTTCCCGCTAGCGTCGAGACGGAGGTCTTCATCGCCAGTTGGCCCACCGACGGGTAGCGGTCATGGACTGGCCCCCCGCTGCATCAGGGGACGAGATGCTCCCTCCCCTGTCGCAACGAGGGAGGGGTGGGGGCCGGTGCCTAGAACCGGTGGCCGTGGCCGGCTACTCTGCCGGAGTTGTCCTTCAGCGGCACGCGCACGTCCTCCGGCCCCGGCATGTACTGGACAATCGGGCCGCGTCGTGGGTGTGGCGAGAGGTTTGGCGCCGAGTAGTGCAGGATCATGCAGTGGAACAGCGCCACGCTTCCGGCCCGCGCCGGTGCCTCGACCACTGTTGCGCCGGGCATCGGCTCGTCGCGCGACAGCGTCGCGGCGTCCAGCAAGCCCCACGTGTGGCTGCCTGGGATGAATTGCAAGCAGCCGTTCTCCGGCGTGGAGTCGTCCAAATACGTCTGCGCCGCGACGAGCGGCGCGTCCTCCGGCGTCACCGCGCGTCCCTGAGTGATGAGCCGCGGATGCTCTTCGCGCGGTGCATAGCTGGCGAGGTCCTGATGCCACTCCTTGGCCGATCCTTCGTAAGGCGGCTTGACCATGAGCTTGGTGTGGTGCAACCGCACCTCCGATCCGATGAGGTCGCGGGTCGCTCCCACGATCATCGGATGTCCGGCCAACTCCCACCACACCTCGCCGTAACGGATGAAATTGTTGATCTTGCGGATTGATGTAGCGCCATCGGCCCTCTCGATTGAGAAATCGGCGTTCTCTGCCGCCGTAGCAACACCGTTCCGCAGCAGGTCGTCCAGGTTGGCCCGCAGCCGCGACAGGAAGTTGTCACCCAACACATCCGGCAGCACGATAAAGCCGTCACGATTGAACGTGGCGATCTGACCCGGCGTAAGCACCCGCGTAGCTACAGCGGCCATCGCACCATTCTCCTCTCACTCCCCTACCGAGCATTCGGCTGGCCGCCTATGGTACCAGCCCACCCAGGCGGTCATCATTGCTACGAATTCTTCATTTCCGCGCTGGCGGGAATCCAGGACCATGGGGGACTGGAACTGCACCCACCCCCGGTACCTTCCCTCCGGGAAAGGGAAGTCCGCGCGGCGGCCGGCAGCAGGGGGAAGTGGCCCTTGAAGTCTATGGGTCACAGCTCGTTGGGCCGGGGGTAGGCCCGCCTCTGTGCTGGAAAATGGGTGGTGCAGACCCGGCGTCGTCAGGCGTACACTTATAGCGGGGTGGTTGACGTTCTCGCGGCGCTCCTAGAGAGCGCTAACCTACGACGAGTAAGCCCCACGGGATCGATTCATGAGTAACGACCTCGCGCCGGACGAGCAGTACGAACACCTAGAGTGGCGGCCGCACCGCTGGCGCAAGCAGTTGTCTCTCAAGGGCCGCAAGATGACCGTGGGACAGTTTGTCTACGCGATGCGTGCCGCGGACTGGGATGTGGCCGAGGGTGCGCGGCAATACGGTCTGACTTTGGCCGCAGCACAGGAAGCGGTCGCTTACTACCGGCGGCACAGGGACCTCGTTGACGGAGAAGCTGCCGAAGAAACCCGGCGACTCACCGCAAAGGGCGTACTTCATGACCTTGCGCCTTTACCTCGATGACTCCGTTGATAGCGACGAATACCGGCTGCGGCTTGCTGCTGCGGGATATGAGGTGATCAGTCCGCGTGACGTAGGAATGATCGGTGAGGATGATCGGCTGCACCTTGACTATGCCTTTCATCACGGTTTGGTACTACTCACCCATGATGCGGACGACTTCGAGGAGCTACATCTCGCTGGCGAGCCGCACAGCGGCATCTTGGTTGTCTACTTCGACAACAACCGGCGGCGCGACATGCGTCCCCCCGAGGTAGTGCGAGCTATCGAGCGGTTGGAGGCATCTGGCTTGCCTATCGTTGGCGAGTTGCACGTCTTGAACCATTGGCGCTCGTAGTCCAGATAGTACCGGGTGATGAAGTGCAGTTAGGGCGGGCACTGGGAGGAGAGGGACGATGAGTAGTGATGAGCGTATCCGCGTTGGGGTCATTGGCTGCGGGAGTATTGCCCAGATCATGCACCTCCCGTATCTCCGTGAGCTGGATGACCGTTTTGCGATCAGTGCCCTCTGCGACGTGTCGCCGGGCACACTGGCTGCGGTGGCGGCAAAGTATGGCGTGCCTGATGAGCACTGCTTCGCGGACTATCACGACCTTTGCGCCAGCCCGGCGATAGATGCCGTCCTCATCTGCTCCAGCGGCTCGCACGTGCCCCCGGCGCTCGCGGCCCTGGCTGCCGACAAGCACGCGCTCGTCGAGAAGCCGCTTTGCTACACCCGACGCGAGGCGCAAGCGTTCGCTGCCGCGGCTCAAGCTGCCCGTGAACGCAGCGGCATTGTGACCCAGCTCGCGTATATGAAACGGTATGACCCCGGCTATCAGTATGGGCAACGCCGCGTGCGCGCCATGCAAGCTGCCGGCAGCCTGTTCTTCGTTGATGCGCGGCACATGCATCCCAGCAACGACCTCTATACGGCGCACCATCCGGTCCATCGGGCGCCCGACGTGCCCGCCGCGGTCCGGGCAGCGGGGCAGCGAGAGCACCAGGCCGCGCTGACCGAATCGCTCGGACCGGAGGCGACGGCCGCGCAGCGGGGCGCTTTCGGGACGCTGATGGGGTCCAGCATCCACGACATCTACTCGTTGCGCGGGCTGCTCGGCCGTCCAGAGGCCATCGTGGCCATTGAGGTGTGGGGCCGCAACATTGCGGCGCTGCTGCGTTATCCCAATGGGGTGCGCGTGAGCTACACCTGGGCCGACCTGGGTCAGCTACGGGAGTTTCGTCAGGAGTTTGCGTGCTACGGCGCCGACGAGCGGGTGACGATCACGTTCCCGTCGCCGTTTCTGCGCTCCGCCCCTACCATCGTCACGCTGCAAGCGATGGAAGCGGGCCAGGACGGGCCGGTGCATACGGAGACGCGCGTCACCGCCTCCTACGAAGAGGCGTTCAAGCGGGAGTGGCTGCACTTCCACGAGTGCATCACGCAAGGACGGGAGCCACGCACCGGAGCAGAAGCTGCCCAGCACGATACCGAGTTCATCATCGAGCTGGCGCGTGCGATCCGCTAGGCTTGGATTGACGTTTCCCGTCGTGCTTGGCCGCGTCAGTCGTCGAAGAGGCGCTTGACCAGGTTGAGGAACTCGCCGCGGATCTGGGCGCGATTGGCGACGGTGGCCACGTAGACGATGGGGTCGTAGTCGTCGAGACCGGACGTGACGGTCAGGTCGGCGGTCGTTTGCCCCTGGTCCCGTAGCCAATGCAGCGCCCGGCTGAGGAGGGCCGAGGCCAATCCCTTGCCGCCGAAGTCCCGTAGCACCAGCACGCCCCAGTCGAAGGCATCCTCGCCGTCGCCTGGCACCTTCGCGTCGCACAGCGCCACCGGACGCCCGTCGTGATAGGCGATGAAGTACGTCTGCTTGGGTTCGCCCGGCCCGTTCGCGCTGCCGATGGCCGCTTCGACGGATGCCCGGACCCGCGCCGCGGCGCGCTCGGCAAAGCCGGGGAGGTCGGTCGGCTGTAGCTCCACGCGGTACCACTTCCGGTCCTTGCGCGGGTCCTTCCACCACGTCCAGTAGGGCTGATACGAGTTGAGGACGAGCCGGCCGATCTCTACCGGGTCCGGGTGCGGCGTTTCGACGATCCGGACGTGGTCCGGCAGCGGAATGTCCGCCAAGTTCGTGAGGTCCCAGCCCAGCACGACGGTTCGCCGCGAGGACCAGTAGCCGAGGTTGTAGAAGGGCAGCGCGAGGCCCTGTCCATCGAGGATGAGGGCATCAATCTTGGTGACCTCGTGCGTGCGGAGCCGCTGCTCCGCCGCTTCGATCAATCGCTCGGGGAGGTCAGCAGTACCCTCCTGACCGGCCTCGACCGTGAGATCGGTGATGAGGCCGTGGCGTAGCTCGGGGTCGTCCCGTTGCGCGAGGCGCACGGCCCCGATGATCTCCTCGCCACGGCGGGCGACCAGCAGTTCGCTGGGTCCATACCGCAGCAGATTCAGCTCGCGGCGCACCCCCAGCAGCCGCGCCGGCACCGTCGCAAGTGGCTCGATGATCGTGTCTTGGATTGCGGTGTCGCTCATCGCGTCGTTTCCCCGCCTCTCGATACTCTGCAAGCGCGAGTATACCAGGCTGGTTGCAGCCTTCCTCGCGCGACAGATGCACTTTATTCCGACAACTGTATGTTAGGTCACAGCGTAAACTCCCTCACTCCACTAGCTAGTAGGCGCAACGAGCCGCAACGGCGGACCGTAGTTGACGCCCTATTGCGCCGGGAGTAGGATGCTTTGCAGCGCGCTGACCGTACTCCTGTTGCGGCCGCATCCGGGTGCGATACCTGGGGCGAGTGTTGCCGGATCGTGCAGGACAAGCGCGGAGCCGCTTACCTGAACGTCGTGAAATCGCAAGCACCGGAGGTGTGACGATGGGACGACCCGTGACTCTCTTCACCGGTCAGTGGGCCGACCTCCCACTGACCACGCTGGCCGAGAAGGCCGCCGGCTGGGGCTACGAGGGCCTGGAGTTGGCCTGTTGGGGTGACCACTTCGACGTCGAGCAAGCCGCCGCCGATCCGGCCTACTGCGCCGGGCAGCGGGCCATCCTGGCGGAGCATGGCCTCGACGTATGGTCCATCTCCATGCATTTGCAAGGCCAGCTCGTGCTCGACCCGAACGACGCCCGCAGCAACGGCTTTGCCCCCGACGCGCTGGCCGATCAGCCGGAGCAAATCCGTGAATGGGGCATCCGGCAGATGATGGCCGGCCCGCAAGCCGCCAAGAATCTCGGCGTGCAGGTTATCAACGGGTTTACCGGCTCTTCGATCTGGCACCTGATCTACTCGTTCCCGCCGACCGAGCCGCAGATGATCGCCGACGGGTTTGAGCTATTCGCCGAGCGTTGGAACCCCATCATGGACGAGTTTGGCAAGCACGGCATTCGCTTCGCTCTGGAGGTCCACCCCACGGAGATTGCCTTCGACCTCTACTCGGCCGAGCGCGCCTTGGAAGCGCTCGATCACCGGCCGGAGTTCGGCTTCAATCTCGATCCCAGCCACCTCATCTGGCAGGGCGTGGACCCGGCCATCTTTGCCCGCCACTTTGCCGACCGTATCTATCATGTCCACGTCAAGGACGCCAAGATCAACCGCGATGGCAAAGCGGGCATCATCTCCAGCTACCTGCCGTTCGGGGACTATCGGCGCGGCTGGGATTTCGTCTCACCGGGACACGGGGACATCAACTTCGACAACTTCATCCGGGCATTGAACGACATTGGCTACCAAGGGCCGCTCTCGGTGGAGTGGGAAGACTCGGGCATGGACCGGGAGTGGGGGGCAGCGGAGGCGGCGCAGTTCGTGAAGCGGATTGACTTCGCGCCGAGCGCCGTGGCTTTCGACGCTGCCTTTGGCGAGGATTAGCACAGCCCCCCTATGGTCCCCCGCTGTGCAGGGGGACGGGGAGGGTGCGGGTGGGGGACAGTAGAGGAGGAGCGCGATGTCTGAGCAGCAGGTGGGCTTTGTGACGATGGGCACGGCCGCCGGGACCGGCGATGCCCCGACGATTGGCGTAGGGATGCTCGGCTACTCGTTCATGGGCAAGGCGCACTCCAACGGCTTCCGCAAGCTGCCGTATATGGCGTGGCCTCCGCCGGCCGTGCCGGAGCTGGTCGCCATCTGTGGACGCAACGAGGCGGCGGTGCAGGCGGCGGCGCAGCGTTTCGGCTATGCCGGCTACTACACCGACTGGCGCGAGATGCTGAAGAACGACCGCATCCAGCTCTTCGACAATGGCGGGCCGAATAACGTACATGCCGAGCCGTGCATCGCCGCGGCCGAGGCCGGTAAGCACATCCTCTGTGAGAAACCGCTGGCACGGACCGCCGCCGAGGCCAAGCAGATGCTCGATGCCGTACACAAGGCCGGCGTGAAGCACCTCTGCGCGTTCAACTATCGCTTTGTGCCGGCCATTCGCCAAGCCCGGCTACTCATCGAGCGTGGTCTGTTGGGCCGCATCTACCACTTCCGTGCTCGCTACCTGCAGGAGTGGGGGACGGACCCGTCGGTTGCCCAGTGGCGCTACCATGCCGATCTCGCCGGCAGCGGCGCGCTCGGCGACCTCGGCGCGCACATCATTGACATCGGCCGCTTTCTGGTGGGCGAGCCGAAGCGCGTGATGGCGCTCGCGGCGACGTTCATCGGCGAGCGCGACGACCCGGACGAGAGCGGCAACCGGCGGTCGGTGGACGTAGATGATGCTTTTGAGGCTGCCGTCGAGTTCGAGAACGGAGCCGTCGGCACGCTCGAAGCAACGCGCTTCGCCACCGGCCGGAAGAACCTCAACACGTTTGAGATTAATGGCGAGCACGGCTCGATCTCGTTCAATCTGGAGCGGCTGAACGAGTTGGACGTACACTTGCCCGGCGTTGATCCGGCCGACGCGCAGGGCTTCCGCAACGTGCTGGTGACTGAGGCCAACCATCCCTTCTACGAGTGGTGGTGGCCGCAGGGGCACATCATCGGCTGGGAGCACACGTTCGTCCACGAGATCGCGCACCTTCTGGATGCGATTGTCAATGACAAGGACGTGGCGCCGTATGGGGCGACGTTCGAGGACGGCTACCGGAACGCCGTGATCTGCGACGCGATCTTGCAGTCCGCCCGCGAGCGGACGAGTGTAGACATCCACTACTAGCGCGCTGCAACGCACCAACTTCATTCGCCTGAGGAGGAGCATATGGCTGTCTTTCTGCACACGCGCATCCGCGTCAGCGACCTCGACCGTTCGGTCAAGTTCTACTGCGACCATCTCGGTTTCCGGGTGAAGAGCCGGAGCACCCGCTCGCCGCAAGGCAACCAGGTCGTGCATCTGGAGCTACCGGGCAACGCGCCGACGCTGGAGCTGACCTACTCCGCCGACTACAATCTCAACGTGCCGGAAGACCTGATGCACCTCGCCATCGGCGTCCCCGACCTGACGGCGAAGTGTGCGGAGCTTGAAGGGAACGGCCTGGAAATCTGGCCCGACGGCTGGCGCGAGGTCTTTGACGGCGGTCACAAGATGGCCTTCATAGACGACCCGGACGGCTACGAGATCGAGCTACTCGAACGCCAGGATGCCTAGCCGGGCCGCACTACCGTCGCTCTCCTGACTGGGGGAGGTTTTTCCTGTGGAGTGGCGAACCTACCCCCAACCCTCTCCCTAAAGGGAAGGGGTTACTGATCGCCGTGTGGATTGCCTTCCCTGGAGGGCAGCAGTGGTCGGTCGCCGCGATGACGTCCCTTCCCTTTAGGGAAGGGACCGGGGTTAGGTCCAAGTCTCTGTCAGGCCGCCGGCGCGGCCAGCGGCGGCTCGCGTTGCTCAGGGACGCCGGCCGCGCCGTCCGCTGAGTCCGTCTGCTCCAGCAGGAACGTGACAAACCGCGTTCGTAGCGCCGCCCACGTGCGGCGCCGCAACTGCGGATCACCTTGCTCCAACGCCAGCAGCTCCGCCGCCGTAGGGAAGTGCGGCGGATGCGGCTCTGCCCCATGGGCAGCAGCAAGCTGGGAGTGTCCAGGCACGTTCATCGCAGCGGTCATGTGAGTGACGGCTTCATGCAGCGCGGCCAAAGGTGCGGTCACGCCCGGCCGGTAAAAGGCTAACGGGTGTGGAGCACCCCGGTTGCGGGCGCTTGGCGGCTTGCCGTCTCTGACCAGGGTGGGAGCGTTCGCGTGAAGCTACCTACCCACACTCCGGCTCCGTCTCAAGCGGCTACCGCGACCCCGTCCGCGGACGACGGCTGGTCGGAATACGGCTTTGATCCCAGCGCGTCAGCGCGTAGAGCGCGCCGGCGATCACGCCAAGCACCGCCGTCCGGCGCCAGTAGCGCAGTTCGTCCATGACGACTTCGCGCTGGCTGCGCGGCACAGCGTCGAGTGTGTCGCCTTCGGCTGACTCGTCGGATGAGACCGGCTCAGGCGGCGAGCCTGTCGTAGCGGGAGCGTCTTCCTCAGAGAGCGGCTGTGCCTCTCCGGAGGGAGGCGGCGCGGCCATGTCGTCGGCCGGGGGCGCGGCGCCTCCGGCGTTGCTGTGCGGAGCGGGAGGTTGCGTTGACACGTTCTTACGCTGCCGGGAGCGGCGGATCCGGGACCTGTCTAGGAAGGCAGAGAGACGCGCAATGCCTCCCTCTTAGTATACGAGGCTGGCCGGGTAAAGGTAAGTGTGAGCGGACTTGGCGGGTGAATGTCCCGATGCGTGGTCACGCGGCGGCGCGCTGGCGGGCCAGCTCGACCAGCGTGCGGACCCCGTAGCCGGTGCCACCTTTGGGCACGTAGGGCCCCTCCTCGCTGCCCATCGCCGGGCCGGCGATGTCGAGGTGCAGCCAGGGCACATCCTTGGCAAAGCGCTTGATGAACATGGCGCCGGTGATGGCACCGCCGAAGCGGCCACCGGTGTTCTTCATGTCCGCCACGGTGCTCTTCAGCTCCTTCTTGTACACCTCGTCCCAGACGGGCAGCTCCCAGGCCAGCTCGCCGACCGCCTCCGCAACGCCCCGCACCTCGTCGGCCAGGTCGGCGTTGTTGCTCATAAAGCCGGCCACCCGGCCGCCGAGCGCCACCAAGCAGGCGCCGGTGAGCGTGGCCAGGTCCACGATGCTGGCTGGCTCAAAACGCTGGGCGTAGGCGAGCGCATCGGCCAATATGAGCCGTCCTTCCGCGTCGGTGTTGATGACCTCGATGGTCGTCCCGTCCAGCGCCCGCAGGATGTCACCGGGCCGGATGGCCTCGCCGCCGGGCATGTTCTCCGTCGCCGGGACCATGCCGATGACCCGCAGTGGCACGCCGAGGCGGCCGATGGCGCTCATGGCGCCGAGCACCGCCGCGCCCCCGGCCATATCCATCTTCATATCCTCCATCCCGGAGGAAGGCTTGATGGAGGTGCCGCCGGTATCAAATGTCACGCCTTTGCCCACCAGGACGAGCGGTGCTTGCTCGGCCGTGCCCTCCGGCTCGTGCTCGACGACAATGAACGCCGGCGGCTCGCGCGATCCACGTGCTACTCCGAGCAGCGCACCCATGCCCTCGGCCACGATGGCGTCGCGGTCGAGCACAGTGCAGCGTAGGCCGGCCTCGCCCGCCATCGTGGTCGCCGACTCGGCGAGCGCACGCGGCGGCAGGTCGTTCCCCGGCCGGTTGACCAAATCGCGTGCCCAGCAGACGGCGTTGGCGATGGTCTCGCCCTGACTCAGCCCTTCGCGCAAGGTGTCGAGCTTGGAATCGTCGAATTCGACCACCGTCAGGCGCTCGACATCGCGGTCGGCCTCGCCCCCCTCATCATCCGTACTTTGGAACTCCCGGAAGCGATAGAGGCCGAGTAGCGATCCTTCGGCTACGGCTTGCGCCGCGTCGCGGGCCGCCAAGTCGCCGATCCCGGCGCCGTGGACGATGGTCGCCACGTGCCGTGCGCCGAGGTCGCGCGCCCGCTTGGCGACGGTGGCCGCCACCTGACGGACGTGGTCTAGCTTGAAGTCGTCCTGCTTGCCCAACCCAACGACCAGCACTCGCTGGGCCGGCAAAGCCTCCGGCAGCGATTGGGCAAAGGTGCCGCCACCGCCGGCCGGGAGATCGGTTGGGTCGGGACGTGGCGGATACAAGACGAGCACCTCGTTGAGCTTGCCCTTGAAGTCACCCGCCGCGATCACCTGAGAGATCATCCCGCCCAGGCGCTGGTCTACGGCGCCGGTGGCACCGCCGGGCGCGGTGACGCCCTCGAACAGATTGACGACAATCGCATCGGCCGCCGTCTCGTCAATGCGTCCGGCGACTAGCTCCAACTCCATCCGCTACTCCTCTCGACCGTGGGGTTACGTTCAGGCTGTGCCCAACTTGCCGAGTATAGCACCGGGAGGTGGGTCGGATGGTGCCTCACCCCCCGGCCCCCTCCTCACAGGGGTAGGTATTTACATGGATGGACAGGATGGGAGTTTGCGTCGGGGCGGAGGCGGGCAGCTCCGTACCGAAAAAAACCTCCCGGTGTGCGGGTGAGTAGCCCCCCCCCATGGTCCCCCCGCACAGCGGGGGGACAGGCGCACCATGTTGCGCCCCTACGGCTTAACCGGTACCTACCCCAGTCAGCCGTCTCCCTACGGGGACCATAGGGGGGCCGGCGAGCGTGGCCTAGCGGCCGAGGATGAAGCCGATGATGGCGCCGGCGGCGATCAGCCAGAGCGCGTCTATCTTGAAGCGTGCGAGGGCTACGGCGGCCACCGCACACACCGCGATGGACCAAGGGGTGCTCAGGGCGACGGCGGCCAGCGGTACCGACGCCGCGGCGATGGCTCCGACGACGGCCGCACTCACGCCCTTGAGAAACGCGCGGGCGTAGGCGTTGTGCTGGATGCGAGCCAAGAACGGACCGGTGCCGAACAGCACGAACACGAACGATGGCAGGAAGACTGCGATGGTCGCAACGACCGCTCCGGTCCAGCTCGCCGCCATGTAGCCGACGAACGTCGCCGTGGTCACGATGGGGCCGGGCGTCGTCTGGCCGAGTGCTACCCCGTCGAGGAATTGCTGATGCGTCAGCCAACCAAACTGCTCTACGGCGTCGCCCTCGATCAACGGGATCAGCACGTAGCCGCCGCCGAAGAGCAGCGCACCGGCCTTCAGGAAGACCCAGATCAGGGCGGGCAGGGCGCTGAGGTTGGCGGTCCAGGATGTGGTTGGAGCTTGGAGCAGCAGTAACCCTGCGGCCGCGGCCGGCGAGCGTGGGAACCAGAACCGCCCGCCGGGAGGTCCGTAGAGCCAGATGCCGAGCAAACCGGCGGCGAGTAGGGCGACCAGCTCACCGCCCCGCACTGCCAGCGTCAGTGCCATGCTCGCCAGGCCGATCAGCAGCAAGCGCCAGTCGGTGATGCCGGTGACGGCCAGCCGGTAGGCGGCGATGACGATAATCGCCACGACCACCGGCTTCAGACCGGCGAACACCGCCCCAACTTCCGGAATAGTGCCGTAGGACCGGTAGGCCCAGGAGAGCGCCAGCAGCATGACAAAGGCCGGCAGAATGAATGCCAAGCCGGCGATGAGGCCGCCGAATCTTCCGGCACGCAGATAGCCGAGGTGAATGGCCATCTCAGTCGAGTTGGGGCCGGGGATGAGGTTGGTCGCCGCGAGGGCGTCCAGGAAATGCTGCCGGTCTAGCCACTTGCGCCGGCGCACGGCCTCTTCTTCCATGAGCGCGATGTGGGCCGTCGGGCCGCCAAAGCCGATCACGCCCAGCTTGAAGAAGAGGCCGGTCACCTCGGCCAGGGAGCCTGACGACGCTCGCCGCGCACCACCCCTCCCACCATCGTGCGCGGCGGGCGCATCACTGTCCGGTCGCTCCTGCTCCGTGCTCATGCGCTTCCTATCCTCCGCTCGTCAGGTCCGCTCTACATATACCATCTCCATCGGCAAGCCCTCGTTGTCTTTCGGCGGGCATTCAGGGAGAGTCTGGAGATTATCCGGCCAACCGAGCTTGGCCGTGACCGCCGCTGCCAGGGCGTCGAGAATGTCATCCCTCGCAACTTCCTTCCTCAGGTACTCGTCAATCGCGCTATCGTATATCTCCTGAGTCTGCGGATTGATCCCCTGAAGCACGCGGAGGCGCTCATCCTCCCCGTCCCTTGTCTTCTTCCTGGACCTCATAGGCTGCCGATGATTCAGCGCCCAGAAGCAGACCTCAGGATGGACTTCTCTGACCGGCGGTGTCGCGCTCGCGCCACGATCCAGCAGCACCGTATCTACCTCAGCAATCTTGGGCGCTATCGCGAAAGCCTGTTTGCTGATCCTTTTCCCAGCAAGGCAGTGCTCAGTCTCGGCAGCGCCACCGTAATCTTCCGGTGCTGCCGCTGCCTGGATCACTGTCGGGCGAGTTGGCGTTGGGAAAACACTTGACCCACGAGGCCGACCGAGCAGCTTCCGAGCCTCGGGGTCGCAATCACGTCCTTCCCCGCGCTGCGGCAGCCCAATCGGAATGTCCACGAGCACCAGCTTGGCCTCGGCATAATGGGCCAGCAGCCTGCAGAACGTCTTAAAAGCCTTCACTTCATACCCACCACCGTTGTCAAGCCCGACGCTGAACCACCCGTAAGGACAGCCGTCCACGCCGACGAATTTCGATCTACTCACACTCATCGCTCCCAAGCCTCAGTTCCCGCTGGTGCTGGCCCCCCTATGGTCCCCCCGCTGTGCAGGGGGACGGTGCTTCCCTCCCCTGTGGCAACGGGGGAGGGTGAGGGTGGGGGCCAGTCCCGGCGGCAGCAACACGATTCCGGCCAGCCGCTTTGGCCGCGTAGAGCGCCGCGTCGGCCTGCGCCACCAGTGTCGGGCCGTCGGTGGCTTGGTCGGGGTAGGCCGCCACCCCCAGGCAGATCGTTAGGGAGACGGGTGTCCCGAGGTTGACCGGGCGGGACTCGATGCTGCGGCGGGTACGCTCGGCCATTGCCAACGCCTGGCCGAGGTTGGTCTCGGGTAGGAGGATGGCGAACTCCTCGCCACCGTAGCGGCACACGTAGTCGGTGGCGCGCACGGCGCCGAGCAACAGGCCGGCCACGTGCTGCAGCGCCAGATCACCCATCGGATGCCCATACGTGTCGTTCACCCGCTTGAAGTGGTCAATGTCGGCCATGGCCAGCGCCAAGGGGCGGTTGTAGCGCGCCGCTCGCCGCGTTTCCCGTGCGAGCGCCAGGTCGAAATAGCCGCGGTCGTACAACCCGGTCAGCTTGTCGTGGGTCGACTCGTCGGTGAGCTGCGCGTTCAACTCGCGTAGACGCTGTAAGTATTGCGCCGTATCGGCCATGGTCGCGTCCACATAGGCGTCGGCGAACGTCCACATGGCCAGGTCAACCACGCGCTGTACCCGCTGCGTGCCGGCCAGCACGGCGGCGGGATCGTTCGCCCAGGCGGACCGGAGCGCGTGCTCCATGCCGCTGCGTAGCTCGGCGAACGCTTGCAGCGGCTCGGACAAGCGGAAGCCCTGCTTGACACGCTCTGCTGCTAGATCAGCGGCAAACGCCCGCAGTTCGCGCACCTCCCCGGCCTCCAGCGCTCGGACCAGCGCGTCGAATGCTGTGCCCGTGCTTTCGCGTAGTGTGTCCGGCGGCTGCGCTGCGTAGCTGCTATCCGGCATCACGCGGAGCGTGTGCGCGAGGCCCGCGATGAGATCATCGCGGGCGCAGCGTAGGACGGCGCCAAGCCGCTGCCCGACGCTATCGTCGGCATGGGAAGCCGCTGCCGGTGTATTCAGGTCTCGTTTTCCCATTGGTGATCCCTGGCCCCCCTACGGTCCCCCCGCCGCGGCAGGGGGACGGCGTGTTCCCTCCCCTGTCGCAACGGGAGAGGGTGAGGGTGGGGGGTCAGGCCCTCGCCTCCCAGCCACTGAATCACCACATCACCACTCGCGCAGGCTGTCGGTGGCTGACAGGCCGGCGTCTTGGCCCAGCGCAAAGGCGGTGGCGATGAGATTGCGCTCGCCCGACACAATGTCCCCGGCCGCAAACAGGCCAGGCACCGGCTCGCCGGCCGCCGTGAGCACCTGCCGGTCGTCGTTGACGATCAGCAGCCCTTCCTCGTCGGTCTGCACGTCCCAGCCGTCGAGATACCGCGTGTTGGGAATCAGCCCCTCGTCTACGAGGAAGCCGTCGAAGTAGCGCTCGGTACCGTCGGCAAACCGAAACCCCAGTAGGTCGGTGCGCTGGCCGATGTGTGCCGCGATCTGTGTCTCGACAATCTCGATCCCCTGCGCCTGCACAGTCGCCAAGTCCTCCGCCCGCAGGCCATGGGGCCGGCCGTTGGTCAGAATGGTGATCTTGTTGGTGAAGTCCTGTGCGCCACGGGCGGCGCCGAAAGCGTCGTCTCCCAGAGCGAGAATGGCGAGGTGCTCGTCAATATGCAAATGCCCATCGCAGCGAATACAGACGTGCCAGCCGCGCCGATTGCCGGCAAAGCGGAAGACAGTCTGGTACCGCTGGTAGAGCCGCTCCGCTTGCTCGTTCACCTCGATGTCGGGCCACACGTCGTCAAATCCCGAGGCCACGACGACGGTCCTGGCCCGGAAGCGGGTGCGCTTGCTCGGACGCTCGCCACGGAGCGGCTCGACCGAGGTTTCCATTGCAAACAGCGTCGGCTCGACATCGAGCGCTTGGAGTTCGAGCACGTAGCCGGGCCGGTACTCGATACCGGTGCGGCGGGTGCGGCCGCCGATTGTCACCTCGCGCACCGGGCGGGTGGCCATCCACTCGCGCAGCGCCCGCATGAAGTGGCTGCCGATGACCCCCTCAAAAACGGGCGCATCCTCGATCTGCACCGACTTCGACCAAAAGGCGCGCCCTTTGAGGTGGCTGATCGGCCCGGCATCGAGCACGAGCACATGCCGGGCCTGGTGGGCCGCGGAGACCGCGGCCTGCGCCCCGGCCGGCCCGGCGCCGATGACGGCCACGTCGTAGACGATGCCGTTCTCGCTCGCGGTTGTCATAGGGCTGCCTCTCCTCACCTGAGCTGCGGCGATTGTACCTATGGGAGTGGCCTCCATGCCGGTAGAAGGCCCCCGGTAGACGCTTGACGCTCGCACCGTGCCGTCGGTACTATGCAGGGCGGGGCTTCCGTCCCCACGAGGGACCTACTTCACTCGTTCCACCGGCACGCCCCCTCACGCAACCCCATGTTGAGCACCCGCGTGCGGTGCGTTGTGCCTCAGCCTGCTGGGGCAGACTGGCGGTGGAACACGGCACAAGCGCCGGCTCGCTCCGCGTAAGCACCATAGCTGCCTCCTGGCCGTTGATCGGCCGGTTGGAGGCCATCCCTCAAGAGGGAGTGATCTACAAATGGAACCGGTTGTATTTCTTGTTATCGGCGTGGTGATAGCGGGCCTCGCGTTCGCTGTCGGCACCGTATTCGGCCAGCGGCGGCGTGCGGCGGTTGTACGCCAGCCCGACGAGGAGGCCGCCGCGCTGCTCGCCCAGGCGCAATCGCGCCGCGATAAGCTGCTCGCAGCGGCGCAAGACGAGGCGGCCCAGCTACGCCAAGCCGCCGAGCGGGACGGGCGTGAGCGCCAAGGACGGCTGGAGCGTCGCCAGCGGCGGCTCAATCAGTGGGAAGAGAACATCGAGCAGCGGGCGGGACGGCTGGAGCAGCGCGAGCGTGCCATCACGCAGGAGAACGCGAAGGTCGAGCAGTTGCACGCGCAGGCGAAAGCCGCCGCCGAGCGGCAGTCTGAGCTGCTGGAGCGCCTGAGCCGCCTGTCTCAGGAAGAGGCCAAAGAGCTGCTCCTCGAGCGGATCGAGTCGCAGATTCGCCAAGAAGCGGCGCGCCGGGTCCGGGACATCGAGCGACAGACCCAGGAGGAAGCCGAGAGCCGCGCCCGGCGGATCATCACCGAGGCGATCCAACGCTACGCTTCGGACCAAACCGTCGAGGTGACCCAAACCGTCGTGCCGATCCCTAACGACGAGATGAAGGGCCGGATCATCGGGAAGGAGGGACGCAATATCCGGGCGCTGGAGCAGGCTACCGGCGTGGACCTCATCATTGACGATACACCCGAGGCCGTCGTGCTCTCTAGCTACGATCCTATTCGCCGCGAGATCGCCCGGCACGCTCTTTCCAAGCTGATCCTCGATGGCCGCATCCATCCTACCCGCATCGAAGAGCTGGTGGCCAAGGCCAAAGTCGAGGTTGACGCGCACATGCGCCAGGAGGGCGAGAAGGCGGCCTATGAAGCCGGCGTCCACGGGCTACCAAAGGAGCTGATCCGCACGCTGGGACGCCTGAAGTTCCGGACCAGCTATGGACAGAACGTCCTCAACCACTCGCTGGAGGTCGCTCTGCTCGCCGCGACGATGGCCGGTGAGCTACACGCAGACGTGGACATTTGCCGTCGTGGCGGTCTGCTCCACGACATCGGTAAGGCGTCCACGGGGGATTCCGAAGGCTCGCACGCGCTCGTTGGCGCGGAGATGGCTCGCCGGCACAACATTGCCCCGAAAATTGTGCATACGATTGCAGCGCACCACTTCGAGGAGGAGCCGCAGACGGTCGAGGCGTTTCTAGTCGCGGCGGCCGACGCGATCTCGGCCTCGCGTCCCGGCGCCCGCCGCGAGACGACCGAGGACTACATCCGGCGCTTGTCTGCGCTGGAAGAAGTTGCCAGCTCGTTCCCCGGCGTGGAGCGGTCGTTCGCGTTGCAGGCCGGGCGCGAAATCCGCATTCTGGTCACGCCCGAAGAGGTGGATGAGTACGCGGCGCATCGGCTTGCCTCGGACATCGTCAACAAGATCGAAGAGTCGCTCAACTACCCCGGCCAGATCAAGGTGACGGTGATCCGCGAGACGCGGTTTGTCGAATACGCCCGCTGACGGTAGCGTTCGCCCCGGCACTCGTCTGCTCTGCTCCCGTCATTCCGGCCTTGAGCCGGAATCCACTGCCGTCTCGGCAACGGCTCGCTCCACACTACGGACGATCTCCCCGGCCAAAGACCGGTGCGCTGGCGCGAGACCGCCGAGCATCCGCAGCATCGCTGGGCCTGGTGGCGTGCTTTCTTGGCGTGTCACCGGTACCGGCTGCACTCGCGGCAGCGTGTGGAGGCCGGCGGCGCGCTGGCCGAGCCGGGCAGCACCCGCTACGCGCTCGGCCGCTGATCCACGCAGGAGACCGGCGAGTCGCCCCACGTCGAATCCCAGAAGGATGCCGACTTGATAGAGGGTGCCGGCGCGGCGGCGGACCTGGCACAGCCCCACGACTTTGCGCCCGGCTACCAGCACCTCATAGGGCGACCGACCGCCGAAGCAGGTGCGGCGGAGCGCCGTCGCGCCGGGGCGCTCGTCGGGACGGAGCGCGGCGGTGTCGCGGCGCGCTTCCTCCGGCCTAACGACACACGCGGCCCAGTCGAGGTGCCGTAACGCTCGCGCCAGCGCCGTGCCGAGCCAGGCATAGGCCCGTACCACGTCGCGGTGACCCAAAGGGTGCGCGGCCGGCAGCGCGATGTCGAGGTTTAGCAGCCCGTCGTCGGCAAGGACTGCCGTGCCACCCGACGAGCGGCGTACTATCGGCAGGCCGGCGCGCTGACACGCCGCGGCGTCGAAATCGTCGCGCGGCTGCCCCACGCCGAGCACCAGGGCCGGCTGCGGCGTCACGTACCAGCGCAGCACCGGGCTGCCGTCGGCGCCCACCGCGGCGAGCAGAGTTTCGCTGCCGGCCAAGAGGTCCGCTGCGGTCCCCGGCGGCTCGTAGCTGCGGCGCCAGGATTCGCCGTCGTCGCTCCGTGACAGAGAGCCTGGGACTGCGGCGGGGGGTGCTGATTCGCCGTGGATCATCGGTAGCCGGCCGGAGGGTTAGTCGGCGAGCGGGTCGAAGGCGTACTCTGCGACGGCCGCCTCGTTGAGGCGCACACCAAGCCCCGGCCGATCCGGAACCGCGAGGAACCCGTCCTCGATACGCTCCGGGGGATCAACCAGGTCGGCGCGGTAGGGCACCTCGCCCCAGGCGTACTCGAGGATCAGGAAGTTGGTCAGTGTGGCGCAAGCCTGGACACTGGCAGCCGCGGCGACGGGGCCGCTGGGATTGTGGGGGGCAACGAGCACTTGCCACGGCTCGGCCAGCGCCGCGATCCGCTGCAGTTCGGCATAGCCGCCGACATGCTTGATATCCGGCATCAGTACGTCGGCGGCGCGCTCGACGATCATATCGCGGAACTCGACGCGGTCGTGAAATCGCTCGCCGCTGGCGATCATCATCTCGGCGCCCGTTCGCACCTCGACTAGCCCATCCATCTTGTCATGGGGCACCGGGTCTTCCAGCCAGAACAGCTCCACCGGCGCCAACTCGCGGGCCACCCGCGCGGCGATTGCCGGCGTGAGCCGGCTGTGGCAGTCAACGAGCACCAGCGCCGCCGGCCCCACTGCCGCGCGTACCGCCCGCACGCGCTCCACGCCTAGCTCAATCGTGTGCCACGTCTCTGGCCGGTCGAGGTCGCGGGGCTGCACGTCGTCGAACGGCGCCAGCTTCACGCCTTGAAAGCCCTCGGCTATCGCTGCTCGCGCGTTGGCTGCGAAGCCTTCCGGCCGGCGATCTTCCGTCGCCCGATTGATGTTGGCGTAGAGGCGGATACGCTGCCGCAACGGCCCACCCCAGAAACGGTGAATGGGCACGCCGAGTGCCTGGCCGTTGAGGCCCCATAGCGCCTGCTCCAGCGCCGACGCAGCGGTCCGCAGCAGGTGGCCGGCGGTGGCTCCCGGCAGTTGCCGGCTCAACGCGGCCACCCGCGTCGCATCCTGACCGACGAGCTGCGGTCCCAGGCGATAGCGAATGGCGGCGGCGAGCAGTCGGTCATCGCCGGAGTGAGACGCTTCACCCAAGCCGACGAGTCCCTCGTCCGTGTGGATGCGGACGAAGAGCCAGTTACCGCGCCGGTTGACCCGGACGCCGACGGTCTCGACGGCTGTGATCTTCATGGTGCCGTTCCCTTGATGCCCGCGAAAGCGGAAATAACGGATGGGCGCTACTTTCGGAGCAATAGCGGAGGTATGTTAGTCATCTCGCCGCGTGTTTGTCTATCACGTAGATGCTTGCCGGTGTGCCGAGGAGCGACAGTTTCCACGTCTTCCGCAGGACCAGGCCCGGTTCGGCAGCCACAATCTGCGCCACGAGGCGCTGCTCGCCGGTGAGGGCAACCAGCCGCGCCGCTGGCCGTAGGACGCGGCGTATCTCGGCGAACACCCGCCGATAGAGCGAGCGATTGTGCCGGTGCGACCCGTGCCGCTGGCCGAAAGGGAGATTCACCACCACCTTATCAACGCTCTCGTCGGGTAGGGGCAGCGCTTCCGCGTCCCACTGGCGTAGCTCAATGTCGTCGGCCAGCGGACCGACGTTCGCGCGACCCATCGCAACGGCGTTACCGTCCAAGTCTCCGCCCACAATCCGCCTGTATGGTCCCATCAGTGCGCGCTCGGCCAGGATGGTCCCGGCGCCACACATCGGGTCCACGAACACGTCGTCGGGGTGCGGCCGGGAGAGCCACACCATTGCGGCGGCCACCGTCGGTCGGAGCGAGGCCGGGCTATGTGCCTGCTTATACGACCGATGGCGCATGGTCCTGTCGGACAGCCGGATACCGCAGAGGAACTCCCGCTCCAGGAGCGTGGCCCAAATCTCCAGGTCGGCAGCGTCCTCTACGCGCTGCCACTTCCGGTTGTACCGGTTCAGCACGCCCTGTTCGACGGCTCGCCGCAGCGCCACTCGGCGGTAGGCGGGGCCGCGGCCCTGCATCCTGGAGACTACTCTGAAGCGCGTGCGCCCGCGCCGGCGTCCCCGCCGTAGCTGCCGATGGATTTGCAGCCCCACGTCGAAGAACCGGGATTGCACCATACGCTGTGAGAGCGCCTGCAACCCTGCTCGGTCCGGTGTGACGGTACTGGCATGATCGGCGAGGTAGAACACGTCCTCGGCGGTTCGCAGCCTCAACAGGCCTGCCGGATCATCGCGGGACTCGAAGAGGACTAGCCCGTTCTGCCGGCGATACCGGCGGAAGCCGAGCAATCGCGCCGTCGGGCTAGTGTGCTGGATTTCTCGCCACGTGATCCGTTCCAGGCCGGGCAGCGTCTGCGCGTAGAACGTGAAGGCGTTGTTAAGCTGCATCTCGAAGCGCCACTCCATACAAGAATACCTATCCCAGTCAGGCGAGCGGGCCGGGGTGTGGGAGCGAACGACCTCGGCCCCCTGCTCCGGCCGCTAATCCCGCTCATCCTTTCAGCCTGAAAATCCTGATGCGACAAAAAGGGCCGGGGTGTGTGGGGTGCTGCACCCTGCTAGAATGCGGGGCGGAGTAGCCGATGCGTAGAACGGGTGCAGCGGATGGACGACGAGCAAGTACCGCCACCACACGCCAGCGCGGCCCAGCCGGCCGACACGCAGCCCGCCGGCCGGGGCGTGCTGGTCGGCGTGTGCTCATGGACCGACCCGACGCTGCTCCGCTCCGGCTGGTACCCGGCCCCGGCGCAGACTGCCGAGGCGCGGCTGCGCTATTACGCCACGCAGTTCGGGCTGGTCGAGGTGGACTCGACGTACTACGTGCTCCCGTCGGAGCAGGCCGTCGCCGGGTGGATCGAGCGGACGCCGGACGGCTTCGTCTTCAACGTCAAGGCCTACGCGCCCCTGACGCAGCACACCTTGAATGTAAGGACGCTGCCGCCTGTGCTGCGAGACGACCTACCCAGCCGGATTCGTAGCCAGCCCCGTCTCTACGCCCGCGATACGCCGTTATGGCTCACGCGCACGCTCTGGCAGCACTTTCGGACGGCCGTCCGGCCGCTGCACGAGGTGGGCAAACTGGGCGCCATTCTCTTGCAGTTCCCGCCCTGGTTCCGCATCAGCCGCGCCAACCGCGACTACCTTGCCCAGATACGCAAGTGGCTGCCGGACTACCGGCTCGCCGTGGAGTTTCGCCACGTCTCCTGGTTGCAGGAGCGGTCTCGGCAGCAGACGCTGGATCACCTGGCTGACCACGACATGAGCTACGTCTGCGTTGATGAGCCACAGGGGTTTCGGTCGAGCGTGCCACCAATCGTCGCGGCGACCAATCCGGCGCTGGGGATGGTGCGCCTGCACGGCCGTAACCGCGCGGCCTGGGCCGCGCCGGGCCAGCACGGCGCCGACCAGTCCAAGTACCGCTACAGTCCGGCCGAGCTGCACGAGTGGCTGCCCAAGGTGCGGGAGCTGGCCGCGGCGACGGCCGAGACGCACGTGCTGTTCAACAACTGCTTCGCCGATAACGGCGTGAGCAACGCCGGCGAGTTCGCTCGACTGCTGGGCGTCGGTGTGCCCCACCGGCCGGCGCCGCGCCCCCTCCCTGGTCTGGAGCCGCCAGAGGAGGAATAGTCCCGGAGGTCGCTACGGAGCAACCGGCCCAAATCCGTGACACGGCACCCTGATGGTTAAGGACTTCTGCCCACTGGTGCTGTGCTGGCCATTGGCGGGAGTTGGCGCAGCGTTCGCAGGCGCGAGAACACCATCAGGGCGAAGGCCAACAGCACCACGCAGGCGGCAGCGAGCAGCGTCGGCCGGAGGCCAATGCTGCCGCCGAGCGCACCACCGAGAAGCGCACCCACGGGAACCACGCCGAAGACGACGACGCGGCGGGTGGCATTCACCCGACCCAATAGCTGGGGTGGTGTAATTGCCTGGCGCAAGGTGATCTGGTTGACGCTAAACAGCGTCATGCCGCTGCCGCGTAGCACGTGCGCGAGCAGCAACAGGGGGACGGCTACTGCCAATGGGCCGGCCGCTGCTGCCATGAGCAGACCTCCACCTGCGATCACCAGTTGTCCCCAGATGAGGGCCGGGCCTGGACCTTGCCAGCGCTCCACCGGGCTGGCAAGCGCAGCGCCAACAAGGGCGGCCGCGCCGCCAACGGCAAAGATGACACCTAGTAGTGCCGGCGTGACTCCCAACTCGCGGACCACGTACAGGACAAGCACGGTCTGTTGCATGCTGTTTCCCAGACTGCCAACGCCTGTGGCTAGGGTCATTGCGCGCAGCACTGGCTCCTTCCACAGCAGGCGCAGCCCGTCAGCGATCTCCCGCCAGACGGTTTGCCGCTGCACTCGCGGTGGTATCGGCTCCGGTGCGCGAATGCGCCTAAGGAAAGCAGCCGACACGAGGAATGAGAGTGCGTCCAGGAGCAGTACGAACGGCGCTCCAGTAAGCTGTACCAATCCACCCGCGACACCAGGGCCGGTGACGTCAGCCGCCGAGTGGCTGAGTTGTAGCTTGCTGTTTCCTTCGGCCAGCTCCTCGCGCCGCACCAGCACTGGCAGGTAGGAAGTGACGGCCACGTCGAAGAAGAGCTTCAACGTCCCGACCAGGAACGCAATGGCGTAGAGCATTTCTATACGGAGTAAGCCCAAGAACGCAGCCAACGGGATTGTGGCCAAGAGCAGGCCCTGACCGAGATCAGCGACAATCAGAATAGGGCGCCGGCGTAGGCGATCCACCCACACACCCGCGAGCAGCCCCCCGAGCAGTATGGGCATGTTCGCGGCTGCGCCCAGCAGCCCCATCTCAAGGGGCGTGACTCTCAGGGTCAGGACCGCTGTGAGTGGTAGTGCGACGCTGGTCAGTTGCGAGCCGACGACCGATACGGTCTGGGCGATCCAGAGATTGCGGAAGTCGGGATGGCGGAGCAGCCCCCAGGCCCATTGCTTCCCCAACAACCTCACTCGCTGTGCATTCACAGCCCCACTGCCCCCCTCGGGCAGTGTCGGTCAGCGAGGCGGGTGGAGACCGACTTCTGCTGACTCATCCATCCCCCTGCGGTATTATCGCAAGGCAAGCCATATCGTACTGCACACTCAGGAGCGCCGCCTACCTGCGCCGAAAGGATACGGATGGCATGGATTTGGCCAGTCTGATTCGGGACGTGCCTGATTTCCCACAGCCCGGCATCGTCTTCAAGGACATCACTACGCTGCTACAGCAACCGGCGGCCCTGCGCGAGGTCGTGGATCGGTTCGCCGAACGCTACCGTGACCAGCGGATTGATGCCGTCGTCGCTATCGAATCGCGGGGGTTTATCTTCGGCGGTGCGCTTGCCTACCAGCTCAACGCCAGCTTTGTGCCGGTGCGGAAGGCCGGTAAGCTCCCGGCCGAGACCCTGCAAGTGGCGTATGACCTGGAATACGGCACCGCCGAGGTCGAGCTACACCTCGATGCGTTGGAGCCGGGGCAGCGGGTGCTCATCCTCGACGACCTCCTCGCCACCGGTGGCACGGCAGCCGCTGCCGTCCAATTGGTCGAGGAGCTAGGGGCAACCGTCGCAGGGATCGCCGTTGTGATCGAACTGGACTTCCTGCACGGCCGGCAGAAGCTCGGCCGCCACGCGGACCTGATCCATACGCTCATCCACTACTGATATTATTTACCGTGGGAGGTCGCTGCCCCATGCGGAGAGGCGGCGCCAGCAATGGGAAAACCGGAGATCAAGACCGTCGAGTGGCACGGCGATAGCGTCTGGCTCATTGACCAGACGCTTTTGCCGGCGCAACTCGCCATCGTCAAGTGTCGCACCGTGGTGCAGGTGGCTCACGCCATCAAGTCCATGCAGGTGCGCGGTGCGCCGGCCATTGGCGTGACGGCAGCGATGGGGGTGGCGCTGGCGGCGCATTTGGCGTCCCCCGACGGTGAAGCGGCGGTCCATACGGCCGTGGATGCCGCCTGCCGGGAGTTGGGGGTCACGCGCCCAACGGCGGTGAACCTGTTCTGGGGCCTCGAACGGATGCGCTCAACGGCCGAGGAGCTACGTGGCGCGGGCGGTGCAGCCGTGGCGGCCGGGCTGGCCGCTGCGGCCGAGCAACTGGCGGCGGAAGACGAGGCTACCTGCCGCGCGATGGGCCGGCACGGCGCAGCCCTCCTCACGGACGGCGACGGCGTGCTCACGCACTGCAACGCAGGCGCGTTGGCGGCGGTGACTTACGGGACGGCCTTGGGCGTGGTCCGCGCGGCGCACGAAGCGGGACGTGACATCCACGTCTGGGTAGACGAGACGCGGCCCTTTCTGCAAGGTGCGCGGCTCACGGCCTGGGAGCTACAGCAGCTCGGTATTGACTCGACGCTGATTACCGACAACATGGCGGCGCATTTCATGTCCCAGGGACATATTCAGAAGATCGTCGTCGGCGCCGACCGCATTGCCGCGAATGGTGACGTGGCGAACAAGATCGGCACCTACGCGCTGGCCGTGCTCGCCGCGCACCACGGTATTCCCTTCTACGTCGGAGCGCCCCTCTCGACCGTGGACTGGGAGGTGCCGGACGGTGCGGCGATCCCGATTGAGGAGCGTGATCCCGACGAGGTGACCCACTTGCGCGGGGCGCCGCTGGCGCCCGACGGCATGGCCGCCGCCCATCCGGCCTTCGACGTGACTCCGCATACCCTCATCAGCGCGATCATCACCGAGGCCGGCGTGCTCCGCCCACCACTGGCTGCATCATTGGCCGCGGTGCGCCCGGCGGCGACGGCCGGTAGTGCCACGTAGACGGCAGATGATTGGGCAAACGGACGCGCCAGGAGACCAACGGTCGCCGTGTGGACTCCCCTTCCCTGAAGGGAGGGGGCCGGGGGGTAGGTGGCGTAGATCAAGCGGTCAGGAGCGAGCATGACGGCAGCATTGCCGCAAGCGCACGTCGGAGTGATCGGGGGCAGCGGCTTCTATGAGCTGGCCGGCTTTACCGACCGGCAGGAGGTCGTCGTCGAGACGCCGTTCGGGTCTCCGAGCGACGCGCTGACCGTAGGACAACTGGGCGGTATGGGCGTGGCGTTCCTGCCTCGTCATGGTCGCGGGCACTCCATCATGCCCTCCGAGCTGCCGGTGCGGGCGAACATCCACGCGCTGAAGCAGCTCGGTGTGCAGTGGGTGATCTCGGTCGGCGCCGTGGGCAGTATGCGCGAGGAAATCCGCCCGCTCGATCTGGTCGTACCCGACCAGCTCTTCGACCGCACCAAGAGCCGCCCCTCCACGTTCTTCGGCAACGGCCTCGTCGTCCACGTTGGCTTTGCAGAGCCGTTCTGTCCGCTGCTGTCCCAGGCACTCTTGGCGGCGGCGCGTGAGGTGGGTGGCCGTGTCCATGCCGGCGGCACCTATGTGTGTATCGAGGGGCCGCAGTTCTCTACGAAGGCCGAATCGCGCATTTACCGCCAATGGGGCGTGGACGTGATCGGCATGACGGCGATTCCGGAAGCCAAGCTGGCCCGTGAAGCGGAGCTGTGCTATGCCACCTTGGCTCTCTCGACCGACTACGACGTCTGGCACGAGTCGGAGGAGCCGGTGACGGTCGAGATGGTCGTAGCCAATCTGCTGAAGAACGTCGAGACGAGCAAGCAGGTCGTGCGGCGGACCGTAGACGCCCTACCCATCGAGCGCTCGTGCCTCTGCCCGACGGCGCTGCGCGACGCCATCATCACGCAGCCGGGTAACATCCCGGCCGAAACGCGCCAGCGTCTCAATCTGCTCGTTGGCAAGTATCTCCCATGACTGCCGATCAGCCTCCCGACCGTCGTGCTCCCGACCGTCATTCCCGCGAAAGCGGGAATCTACAGTCTCCCCGTATCGTCGTCACGGGCACGATTGGGCTGGACACGGTCGAAACACCGTTCGGCAAGGTCGAGGCGGCTCTGGGCGGGTCCGCCTCCTATTTCGCGCTCGCCGCCTCGCTCTATTCGTCCGTCAGTATCGTCAGCGTCGTCGGCGAGGACTTTCCCGCTGGCTATCAGGAGCTACTGACCCGGCGCCGGATTGACCTCACGAGCGTGGCGCGGCTTCCTGGGCAGACCTTCCGCTGGGGGGGACGGTACCGCTACGACCTCAACACCAGAGATACGCTGTTTACCGATCTCAACGTACTGACCGAGTTCAAGCCGGTGCTCAAGGAAGCCGAACGGGCGGCGCCCTATGTCTTCTTGGCCAACGTTGATCCGGCGCTTCAGGCGCAGGCGCTGGATCAGGCCCGGCAGCCGCGGCTGACGATGCTCGATACGATGAACCTGTGGATCGAGCACAGCCGCGATGCCTTGACGGACGTGCTGCGCCGCGTGGACGTGGTGCTGGTCAACGACGAGGAGGCGCGCGAATACACGGGCGAGTACAGCGTGTTCAAGGCGGCGCGCGCCATCCGTGACCTGGGACCGCGCATCGTCATCGTCAAGCGTGGCGAGTATGGCGCTATCCTAGCCAGTGACGGGGGCTACTTCTTCCTGCCGGGCTATCCGCTCGAAGACCCGCGTGACCCGACCGGCGCCGGTGACTCCTTTGCCGGCGGGTTTCTCGGGTATCTCGCCAGTGTGGATATGGCGCTGCCGGAAATGGATGGTGCGGCGCTGGCGCGGCATCCGAGCATGGCCAGCATTCGACGCGCGTTGGTCCACGCCAGCGTCGTGGCCTCGTTTGCGGTAGAGCAGTTCAGCGTCGAGGCCCTCGTCGAGCTGACGCCGGAGCAGGTACGGGCACGCTTTCGTGGGTTCAAGCGACTGACCCATTTCGATGAATGACGACGACCGATCGCATCATCCGTTAGAGTGCTGGGTGATACGAACGGACGCGACAAAGGAGCAGAGTAAGCATGACGGTTGATCTAGCGGTAGCCAACGACATCAAGGACCCGGCGCTTGCGGCCCAGGGCGTGCAGCGGATCGAGTGGGCGGCGGTGGAGATGCCCGTCGTCCGGCTGATTCACGAGCGTTTTGCCCGCGAGCAGCCACTGCGGGGGGTGCGGTTGGGCGCCTGCCTGCACGTGACGACGGAAACAGCCAATCTGATGCGCGCTCTCCAGGCTGGCGGTGCGGAGATCGCCCTGTGTGCCTCGAATCCGCTCTCGACGCAAGACGACGTGGCGGCGGCACTGGCGGCGGAAGGGATGGCGGTGTTCGCCATCAATGGGGAAGACGAGGCGACCTACTACCGGCACATTCAGGCGGTGCTGGACACTCGTCCGCAGCTCACGATGGACGATGGCGCCGATTTGGTCGGCGTGCTGCACAAAGAGCGGTCCGATCTGATCGCCGAGGTCATCGGTGGCACCGAGGAGACGACGACGGGGGTGATTCGGCTGCGGAGCATGGAGGCCGACGGCGCGCTCCAATACCCCATCGTGGCCGTCAACGAGGCCGATACGAAGCACTTCTTCGACAATCGCTACGGTACGGGCCAGAGTACGCTCGACGGCATCATCCGCGCGACGAACGTGCTGCTCGCCGGCAAGAACGTCGTGGTCTGTGGCTACGGCTGGTGTGGCCGTGGCGTCGCCAGTCGGGCGCGCGGCATGGGCGCCAGCGTGATCGTCACCGAGATAGACCCGACCCACGCGCTGGAGGCGCTGATGGAGGGCTATCGCGTGATGCCCTTGGTCGAGGCGGCCCGGATCGGTGACGTATTCGTCACCGTCACCGGCAACCGTAGCGTCATTGGCGCCGACCACTTCGCGGCGATGAAGGACGGCGCCATCGTCGCCAACTCCGGTCACTTCAACGTGGAGATCAACATTCCGGCCCTGGAGCGCATGGCCGTCAGCACACGCGAGGTGCGACCGTTCGTGCAAGAGTATCTGACCGCCGACGGGCGCCGCTTGCACCTGCTGGGGGAGGGGCGGCTCATCAATCTGGCAGCCGCCGAGGGCCACCCCGCTGCCGTGATGGACATGAGCTTTGCCAATCAGGCGTTGTGCGCGGAACACATGGTCACGCACGCTGCGTCGTTGGAGCAGCGCGTGTACACTGTGCCGGAGGAGATTGACCGCACAGTAGCCCGCTTGAAGCTCCAGGCCATGGGCGTCGAGATTGATGTCCTGACGCCGGAGCAGGAGCGGTACTTGGCCTCGTGGGAAGAGGGGACGTAGGGCCGGCAGGCCCCCTCCCTAACCTTCCCTGTTGCGACGGGGGAGGGAACTGCCCGTCCCCCTGCGGAGCGGGGGGGCCATAGGGGGGCGCAGGTAGACATTGATCCATTGCAGAGAGGAGACGGTTGGTGAGCACGACCTTCATGCAGGCGGAGCAGTTGCTATTTACGTCGGAGTCGGTCACGGAAGGGCATCCCGATAAGCTGTGCGATCAGATATCGGATGCCGTACTGGATTGGTCCATCGGGCAGAACTCACATGCGCGTGTCGCCTGCGAGGCCGTGGCCAAGTCCGATGATGAGCACGACTGGATCGCCGTCTGCGGCGAGGCAACGCCGCTGCCGTCCGACGAGGTGGTGCATGACCTGGTCCGCAATACCTTGCGGCGCATCGGCTACACCGACCGCAAATACGGAACGAGCGACGCGGCCACCATTGCCGTGCGTATGACGGGGCAGTCGGCGGACATCGCGCAAGGTGTGGACGACGCGCTGGAGACCCGCGGCACCGACGAGACCGAGGTTGGCGCCGGGGACCAGGGCATGATGATCGGCTTTGCCTGTACCGAGACACCGGAGATGATGCCGGTGCCGATAGCCTTGTCCCATCGGCTCTGCCGCCAGCTCGCCGCAGTACGCAAAAGCGGCGAGTTGCCATTTCTGGGCCCCGACGGGAAGTCGCAGGTGACGGTGGAGTATCGGCGCGGCCGGCCGGCGCGAGTGGTCACGGTCGTTGTTTCCACGCAGCACGACGAGGCCACAAGTCAGGCGACGATCCGCGAGGGGGTCATCGAGCAGGTCATCAGGCCCGTGCTGGGCGCCTGGTGGCAGACACCGGAGCCGACCGTTCACGTCAATCCTACCGGCAGCTTTGTGATCGGCGGGCCGCGGGGCGACTGTGGCCTCACGGGGCGCAAGATCATCGTGGACACGTATGGGGGCATGGCGCGCCACGGTGGCGGCGCGTTCTCCGGCAAGGACCCGACGAAAGTGGACCGCTCGGCGGCCTATGCTGCGCGGTACGTGGCGAAGAATATCGTCGCCGCCGGGCTGGCTGACCGGTTCGAACTGCAACTAGCCTACGCCATCGGGGTGGCGGACCCGCTCTCTATCATGGTCGAGACTTTCGGCACGGGCGCCGTCGCGGATGAGCGGATCGTTGACCTCATCAGGCGGCATTTCGACCTGCGACCGGGCGCGATCATCCGCGATCTGCGGCTGCGGCGGCCGATCTACGAGCCGACGGCAGCCTACGGCCACTTCGGGCGGGACGACCTTGATGCGCCCTGGGAAGAGACCGACAAGGCCGAGAACCTCCGGATGGATGCCGGTGTTCGATAACCGCTATACTTCGAAGAGCTAGGCTACTAGGAAGCAGTGACACGGGCAACGGGTGAGTGAGTGTCATGGTCGTCGAGAACATCGAGCAGGAGCGGCTCAACCGGTTGGAAGTCATCAGCGAGCAACTGGACCATCGCCTCGACGATATGAACAGCCGGCTCGACGAGACCAACCAGGCCATAGTGGGATTGCGCGGTGAGATACATCAGGCCATCAATGGTCTGCGTGGTGAGATGGATAGCCGGTTTGCAGCGGTAGACAGCCGGTTTGAGGAGATGAATAACCGGCTGGATAGCCGGTTTGCAGCGGTAGACGGCCGGTTCGAGGAGATGAATAACCGGCTGGATAACCGGTTTGCGGAGATAAACAGCAGATTCAATGAGATGGGTAACCGCTACAGCGTGCTGATTGTGGTGACGGTCGGCGCGTGGGTGACGATCATGGCCGCGCTCATCACCGCGCTCGTGGCCATGTTCCTCACGCAATAACCCCCGGCATGGCGCCGCAAGCCACGTCTCCCAGCCGCAGCGGAGGCACGTCCCTGGATTCCGGCTTTCGCTGGAGTGACGGTTGGGGCTGCCCGTGCTACCTCAGCGGTGCTCAACTGCCCGCTCGCCTCCGCTCCGTGTTATGGTCCTAATCATGGGCCTACGCCGCGGGTTGTTGAGCACGTTCGCCGCCGGGCTGGTGGTAGCCCTGGCCTTTGGTGCCGGCTACTTCATCGGAAGCCAAGAGGCGGCAGAGGCACAGGTAGGGCCGCCGAGCACGGTCACGCCAACTCCCGATCCGCGCGATGCCCTCACCCAGCCACCGGACGGTATTGCCGAGCAGTTTGGTGCCTTCTGGCAGGTCTGGAACCTAATCCAACAGGAATTCGTCTCTGGGCCGGTTGATCAAACGCAACTGCTGTACGGCGCCATTCGAGGCATGCTGGAGTCACTCGACGATCCCTACTCCGTGTTCTTCGACCCGGCGACGCACAAACTGCAACAGGCCACGCTCGAGGGCAGCTATGAGGGCATTGGCACTGCCATTGACCTGAAGGATGGGCTCATTACGATCATCACGGTATTCGAGGGATCGCCCGCCGCGGCGGCTGGCCTGCAATCGGGAGACGTCTTGCTGAGTGTTGACGGACGCGAAATCACCGGATTGAGCATGGCCGAGGTGGCGACGCTGATCCGCGGACCGGCCGACACTAGCATTCGGCTAACGATTTCTCGGCCCGGCCTTCTTCAGGCAGAGATTCTCGAGTTCAACGTTACCCGCCAGCGGCTGACCGTGGAGTCCGTCACCACTCGGTACGTCGGTGACGACCTGGCAGTCATCAAGATCCGGACGTTTGCCGCGACCACGCCGCGTCAGTTCGCCGCCGCACTGCGTCGGGTCGAAGGCGAGGGCGTCAGCGGGATCGTCCTCGATCTCCGCGACAATCCCGGCGGCTACCTCAGTTCGTCGGCAGCGGTGGTCAGCCAATTCTTGCCGGCCGACACGGTCGTCCTGGTTGAGCAGCTTGGTAGTGGCGAGCAGCAACTGCACAGAACGCGGCGTGATGGACCCCTCCTGGATATGCCGCTGGTCGTCCTCATAAACAACGGCAGTGCAAGTGGAGCCGAAATCGTTGCCGGAGCGCTCGCCGACCATGACCGGGCAATCTTGATAGGTGAGAAGACCTTCGGCAAGGGGACCGTGCAGGTTGAGCATGATTTGACGGACGGATCGGCGGTACGGATAACGATGGCTCGATGGCTCACGCCGAATGGGCACGAAATCCAAGGTGTCGGTCTTGAACCAGATGAAGTGGTCACACGGACCGCCGACGACCGCACCGAGGGATTGGACCCGCCTTTGACGCGGGCACAGCAACTGCTCCGTCCGCCGGCTGCTGCGCCAACGCCCGCTGCCGCAACGCCGACGCCGACTACTGTGCCGATTCCCGTTCCCGTCAATAGATAAGGGCGTGAGGTGCAGCGTGGCCTACTGGCCGGACGGGGCGGCGACGGCCAGCGTGACCGTCGTGCCGGGCTGGAGCGGTGAGCCGCCGGGGGGGAACTGCGAGATGACGGTGCCGGGCGGACGGGTGTTGTCCGGCTGGTTTACGAATTGGACGCCTAAGCCCAGGCGACCCAACACCGCACCGGCCTCTTGGAAGTTCTGACCGACGAGGTTGGGAATAGTGGCCGGCTGCGACTCAGGATTGACGAAGAGCCGCACGGTTGCTCCCGCGGGCACCTTGGTGCCCGCTTCCGGGAACTGGGTGAGCACTACGCCGGGCGGCGCGGTCTCGCTGAACGCTTGCTCGGTCACTACTCTGAGGTTCACAGCAGCTAACGCTTTGGTGGCCTCCTCAACCGGCAGGCCGACGACCGCGGGCACTTCGCGCTCGCTCGGTCCCAGGCTGACGGTCAGCTCGACCTGCTCACCGGAGCGTAACGGCTGCAAAGCGAGCGGGAACTGGCTGATGATCTCACCGGCTTCGTATTGATCGGAATGCTCTTCCTCGATCTTGTAGGGCAGTTTAAGCTCCTTCAGCCACGGCTCCGCCTGCTCGAGATTTACCCCGACCAGTTGCGGCACGATCGCTTCGTTGCCGGTGAGCGGCGGCGTTGGCGAGGGAGCCGGTGAGGGCTGGACGAGCGGGGTGGCCGTCGGTGCTGCGATCGTCGGAAAAGCGGGTGTGGGCCGCTCGAAGGGATCCGAAGTGATGGAGGTCGGGTCGAGTGAGCCGAGGAACGACAGCCCTACGCTGGCCAAGACGATGATGAACGCGATGAAGACCAACGCGAGGACCACGATGCCCGGCGCCCCACTCCCGCCGGAACTGCCGCGATCCGGCAGTACCGCCGGTTGCGGAACTTGCTCCGGTGGCCGGTAGTCTTCCTCCGGCACCGGGTGTGGTATCAACGGGTCGTCGTATTGCGGTTCAGCGTGTAGCCGCTCGCGTTCCTCGGCGATGGCCTTGGCCAAGTCCATCCCGTCTACGTAGCGGATGTTTAGGTCCGCCGCGACGGCGCTGAACACCAAGTGCCGGATATCGGGCGGGACCTCAGTGGGGAAATCCCACACCGGATCGGTTCGGGGCGGCGAGCGGCCGGTGAGCAGCGTGTACAGGATGGCGCCGAGCGCATAGACATCGGACTCCGGTGTGGCCGGCTGGCCGGCCAACTGCTCCGGGGCCAGATATGCCGAGGGGCGGGCGCCGGCTGCATCAAGCGGGCCTTGATCCCCGGCGGCAGCGAAGGCGAGACCGAAGTCGCCCACCTTGGGCCGGTGATCGGTTGTGAACAGGATGTCGCTCGGACTGAGATCGCCATGTATCAGGCCTTGACCATGAGCGTGGCCTACGCCGGTGGCGATGTCGTGGGTCAGGTTCAGCGCCTCATCGAGCGGCCGGGGCGCCGCGCGCGCGATGTATTGGCCGAGGCTCCCGCCGGGCAGGAACTCCTCGACGAGGTAGGGGTAGCCTTGGTCTTCACCGAGGTCGTAGATCGAGATGAGGTGGTCTTGGGCGAGCCGCGAGGCGCGTTCGGCTTGCTGTCGGAAGCGTGTACGCGCCGTATCGTCGTCGGCGAGGTGGCGATGAAGGAGCTTGACCGCGACGGTGCGCCGCTCGGTGCGGTCAGTCGCCCGGAAGACCGCCGTAATACGCCCGGCGCCGATCTGTTCTGCTAGCTCGTAGCGGTCGGCCAGGAGCCGTGTCGTGTGCGGATCCGAGTCATCCATGCCAATACGCCTGCTAGGTTAACGGCCGGCGCCTGCTCCAGCACCTCACCTGAGCGGCCATCAGCTCGTGGCTGCCGCCACCGCTGCGGCTGACCGCGCACCACGGATCGAGCGCAGCGAGATGACTTGTGATACCCCGTCGTCGGTGGCCGAGACGCCATAGAGCGCGTCGGCACGCTCCATGGTCACGCGATTGTGGGTGATGACCAGAAACTGAGTCTCTTGGGCCAATTCTTCCAAGGCCTCGCAGAACCGCACGACATTGGTTTCGTCGAGGGCAGCGTCAACCTCGTCGAGGACGCAGAAGAGCGTCGGGCGGGCGCGCAGCAAGGCAAAGAGCAAGGCGGCCGAGGCCAGGGCGCGCTCGCCCCCGGAGAGGGCCGCGAGTGGCTGGCGGCGCCGGCCGGGGAGCCGCACGTCAAGCTCGATGCCCCCGTCCGGGGAGGTATCGTCCACGACCAGGCGGCCCTCGCCGCCCAACAGCCGCCCGCAGTAGTCGCGGAAGTGCTCGCCGACGACTGCGATGTTGCGGTTGAACTCGCTTGCCAGCCGCTGGTCCACTTCGGCGCGTAGCTGTTCGAGCCGCCGGGCCGTCGCCTCGATGTCGGTCAACTGGGTCGTCAGATGCTCCAAGCGGGCGGCCAGCGTCGCATGTTCCTCGACCGCCAGCTGATTGATCGGGCCGAGGTTGTGCAAGCGCCGCCGCAGCCGGTCGGCTTGCTCGCGTAGCTGCGCCGGTGATGAGCGGGTCGGCGCCAACTCCGTCGGCACGGCGCCCAGATCGCGTGTGGCTTGCTCCCGGAGCGCCGCCTGCCGCTCCGCTAGGGCCTGCAAGCGCGTCTCCGCCGCCTCACCGCGGCTGGCGAGCGTGGTGGCGCGGGCGCGGGCCGCCGAGAGAGCATCCGACGTTTCTTGGAGTGCGCGTTCGGCGGTGCTGACGGCACGTTGATGCTCGCGCAACGACTGCTCGGCGGCTGCCAGCTCCGTCTCGGCCGCGGCGAGCGCCGCGCGGTGCCGGTCAACCGGCTGCGCTTGCGCGGCGGCGGCGGCGCGTTCGGCGCGCTCGCGTTCGGCGGTAGCTTCTTGCGCGGCGCGGGACGCGCTGCGGGTGGCGGCCGCCACCTGCGCCGCCGCCGTCTGCGCGGCCTGCCGGGCCACGGCCGCCGCCGTCTGCACGGTGGCTTTGGTGGCCTGTAGCTGGCGCAGCGACTCCTTGGCCTGCCGGTCTCGCGCGGCGTAGGTAGCCGTCTGCTCCTGTGCGGCGGCGAGGGCGTGCTCGGCCGCTTGCTTGGCTGCCGTGTACTCGACCTCGTCCGTCTCGCATTCCGCTCGGCTGTGCTCGGTCCGCTCTGCCAAACTGCGCCACCACTGGCGGTCGCGCCGGAGACGCTCTTGGGCTTGCTCTGCCTTTCGGAGCTGCGCGTCGGCCCGGTCTTGCTGTCGTTGTGCCTGGCGTAGGTCCAGCCGCTGGGTCCGCTCTGACTCCGCGATGGCTGCCAACTCGGCGCGGCGCTCCGCCACGACCGCCAACTGTGCTCGGTGCTCGTCCGTCAAGCGCGCTACCGCAGCGTTACATTCGCGGTGCTGCCGTTCGCGGGTGAGCACCGCCGCTTCAGCGGGCGCTGCACTGCCGGCCGTAATAGTCCCCGGCGTCTCCACAAGCTCGCCACGCTCGGTGACAAACCGGATGCCGGCCTCGGGGGGGACCTGCTGCACCAAGTCGAGCGCCCGATCCAGGCTCTGCACCAGGTAGGTCCGGCCCAGCACGCCAGCGAGGGCCGGTGCCGCCTCCGGCTCGCATCGGACCAACTCGTCCAGCCAGCGCCCCCCGGTCAGTGATGGGCGCTCGGCAGCCGCCCGTTGCTGCGGGGCCAGTTGGCGCTTGGAGACAAAGGTGGTGCGCGGCCCGCCGCGCGTGGCGAGGTCGGTTGCCAGCCGGCCGGCGGTCGCCAGGTCCTCCACCAGCCGCCAGCGCAGGGCGGCGCCCAGCGTTGCTGCGACGGCAACCTCCAGGGCCGCCGGAACGCGCAGCCGCTCGACGAGCGCCGGTGCGTCGGGGCCACCGCCGGTCTCGGCGGGTGCGGCGGCGCCCTCGGCAGCGACGGCGGTCAGGACGTTGAGGCGCGTGCGCGCGGTCGCCAGCGCGCGGTCGGCGTGCTGTAGCTCGCGCTCCGCCTGTGTCACGGCCTCCTGTGCCGCTCGCCGCTGGCCGGTTGTCTCGGCGAGGCGACTGCGACAGGCGTGCAGTGCCGCTGCCGCCTCGTCGCGGGCCTGTTGGGCGTGCTGGCGCTGCTGGCCGTGCGTGGTCAGCGCGTCGGCAATGCGCGCCAACTCGGTCTGAGCGTCGTGCTCATCTTTGGCGATCCCGGCGCGGCGGCGCGTAACGCCGCGGAGTCCTTCTGCCGCTTGCGCGCCGCGCTGGCGCGCGGCGGCGGCGGCGGCCTGCGCGCGCTCCACCGCCAGCGCGGCATCCCGTTCGGCCGTTTCGGCCGCCGCGGTTTGGGTAGTGAGCGTGGCCAATTGCGCCTGCTGCCGCTCGGCTTGCTCCTGCGCTGCCGCCGCGGTGGATTGCAGGCCGGGGAGCGCTTGCTCGGCGCTGGCCGCGCGGGCCGCAACTGCCGCGGCGGCTTGCTGCCGGGTAGCCGCCTCGCGTTGCGCCGCTTCCTGCCGCGCCGCGGCGGCGGCCAGGTCGCGCTCGTGCCGGATGACCGCCTGCTGCGCGTGCCGTGCCCGGTCGGTGTGGGCAGCCCGCTGCCCGGCATCCCGTAACGCCAGCGCCGTATCGCGCGCGGCTGCCAGGCGTTGCGTTGCTTGCGCTGCCGCCTCGTCGGCGGCCGCCTGCGCCTCCCGCGCTGCGGTGACAGCCGCCGTAAGGTCGGTAAGCAACCGGTTGACCTCCCACAGCTCGTGGGTGAGCCACTCGCCGAGCGTGGCCTGCCACTGCTCGCGCAGGCGTGCTTCCTGCTCGGTCCGTCGCGCTTGGCGGCGCAACGCCGCGACCCGTGGCTTTAGCTCGGCGACGAGGTCGGCGACGCGAGCCGCGTTGCGTCGGGCCTCGGCAATCTTGTGCTCGGCTTCGGTACGTTGCAGGCGGTATTGGCGAACGCCGGAGGCGCCCTCGAACAGCTCGCGGCGCTGGGCCGGTTTCAGCCGGAGCGCCTGATCGGCCACGCCTTGCGCCACCAAGGCGTGGCCGTCCGGACCGAGGCCGCCATGCGCCAGCAACTCAAGGAGGTCGCGGAGCCGCACGCGGCTTTTGTTCAGGATGTATTCGCTCTCGCCGGAGCGGAAGGCGCGGCGGCCGACGACGACCTCGCGGAAGGCGACCGGCAGCCAGGTATCCTCGTTGTTGAGCGTGAGCTGCACGTCGGCCAGTCCAGCGGGAGCGCGGCCGTTGCCGCTGGCGAACACCACGTCCTCGGCGCTGGCGATACGCAGGGCGCGGGGGCTTTGGCTGCCCAGTACCCAGCGAATGGCGTCGGCCACGTTGCTCTTGCCGGATCCGTTGGGGCCGACAATGGCCGTCACACCGGGCGCGAACTCCAAGAGCGTGCGCGTGGCAAAGCTCTTGAAGCCTTGGATGGCGAGGGATTGTAGTCGCACGCTACTCATCGCGGTGGGTCTGGTCCGCCAGCGGCTGCCATTTTTCGAGGGTGTGCCGGGCTGCCGCTTGCTCGGCACGCTGCTTGCTCGGTCCGATGCCACGCATGGACACCTCGGCGCCAATGCGGACCTCGACCTCGAACTCTTTGGCGTGATCCGGACCAAGGGCATTCACTACCTGATAGGTTGGTAGCAGCCCGCGCGCCGCCTGGGCAAGCTCCTGCAAGCGCGATTTCGAGTCTTTGCCGGGCGTTTCGGTATCGGACGCAAGTACCCGCCTCAGCTCCGGGACGAGCAGGCGGTCCACGAGTGACCGCGCCGTATCCCAGCCGAGGTCCAGGTACACGGCGCCGACAATCGCCTCCAGCGCAGCGGCTAACAGGCTCGGCCGGGAGCGACCTCCGGCGGCAGCTTCACCTTTGCTGATCCGAAGATAGTCTCCAAGGTGCAGACTGTGGGCTACGCCGGCCAACGCGGCCGCACGCACCACGGCCGCGCGCAGCGTTGTCATCTGGCCCTCGGCGCGCTCCGGGTACGTGCGGTACAAGTGGTCGCTCACTGCCAACTCGATGACCGCATCACCCAGGAACTCCAGTCGCTCGTTCGTTGCGGTGACGGTCGGGTCCTCGTTCAGGATCGAACGATGGGTCAGGGCCACCAGCAAGAGGTCGCGGTCCAACCGGGGCACGGCTAAGGCGCAAGCGAGCCGCGCGATGTCTTCACTCATCAATCGCCCGATTATAACGAAGCGTGCGCGCCGGCTCTATCCGGCGTCGTTCCGACAGCATGGTAGTATCCAGCGCCCCCGCAGGAAATTCGGGAGAGGGAGCGAGCACGAGTGAATCTCGACGATCCGAGGACCTACGTGACCGCGGACCCCCAGCGGATGGGCCGCCTCATTGCGGCGCTGCCGGACCATTGTGCCACCGCCTGGGACACGGCACAGGCGGCGCTGCACATACCCGCAGCCTATCGGCAGCCGGCCCAGGTCGTCGTGTTGGGCATGGGCGGCTCGGCGATTGGCGCCGACTTGGTGCGCGGCCTCTATCTCGACCGGCTCCCGGCGCCGCTCCAGGTCGTGCGTGGCTATGAGCCGCCCGCCTACGTCGGTCCGCAGACGCTGGTCATCGCCTGCTCGCACTCCGGCAATACGGCCGAAACGCTGTCGGCGTCTGCTGCGGCCGAGCGGCAGGGGGCCAAGCTGATCGCGATTACCACCGGGGGGCAGCTGGCCGACCGGGCGCAACGGGCGGGTATCCCGCTCATCGAGTACACCTGCCCCTTGCCGGCCGACGGTCAAGGTGGTGCGGACCCGACGCGGCAGGCGCAGCCGCGGGCGGCACTGGGGTATTCGTTTACGGCGGTGCTGGCCGTCCTGCACGCGGTCGGATGGGTACCTGACGCCGAGGAGGACTTACCGGCGGCGCTCGACGCCGTGCGTGCGTGCGGCGCCGGGTACGCTCCGCAGCGGCCGGCAGTCACGAACCGCGCCAAGCAACTGGCTCGGCGGTTGCGGCGGCGCGTGCCGATTGTGTACGGAGCGGGGTGGCTCGCGGAGGTGGCGCGCCGCTGGAAGGCCCAGTGCAACGAGAACGCCAAGCAATGGGCGTTCCACGAGGAACTGCCGGAGCTTAACCACAACGCGGTCGAGGGCTACCGGCTGCCGGCCGCCGACACCGCACCGCTCACGGTGGTATCGCTGGAATCGGACCGCTATCCGCCAGCCATCCGCCGTCGTGCGGCCATCACGCGCCGGGTCCTCGCCGAGCGGGCGGTCCCGTGCGAGGTCGTCACGGTCGCCGGACCCAATCGGCTCGCCGAGGTGCTCACCGCCGTCCACGTCGGCGATTGGACCTCGTACTACCTGGCGCTGCTCAACGGCGTTGATCCCACGCCGGTGCCGACGCTGGAGTGGCTCAAAGCGGAGTTGGAGGGGGCGTGATTGGACCTAACCCCCGGCCCCTTCCCTCCAGGGAAGGGGAGTCCATGCGGCGAAGGTTCAGGGCAACTGAGGAGTCGTCATTCCCGCGAAAGCGGGAATCCAAGAAGGTTAAGCGTAGGCCAGAGCCACTAAGTGACTCTTCAAACGTACCTTTTGGCGATGTCTGCAATGCTATCCTTGAATTCTTTTATCCTCTCAGGATGTCCTCGGGGACGCCTCTTTCCACCACTCTCCGGCCTATCCATAATAAAAGTGTAGTGATAAATTTCTATTGATTTAGGAGCACGCAGTCCTAGTCTCCTCATATGCCGGAGAATGTAATCGGCATGTCCCCCGAGAGTGACGATGATACTGGGAGAACCCAAATCAACCTGCTTTTGCAAGACTGAAAGCCACATTTCTGCTCTACATTTCAGAAACTTCGCCTTCCTACTTCGTTTTCCTGCGATTTCTGGCTCTTTATCAACATTAGAAATGTAGCACTTCCATCCTTCGCTCTTCTTGGGGTCTCCCGTTTTTAGATTGGCTTCCGTGATAGCCTCTCTCAGTAAACAGTCTCCTGGGCTTGCATTCCATTGCAGGTTTTCATTGAGATCGAACTTCCCGGCTTGTTTAAGAATTTGCTTCAGACTCGGATTTTCCGCAAGAAACCATACCGGAGCATGTATATCGCCGATAAAGCCGGTCAGCCAAGGGTATTCCTCAAACCAATCGCACAGACCATGTGCCTTTATAACATCTTTTTGGGCTTGGATGACGATTTCCCGTGTGTCAGGCATGATTGGACACCTCCGCCGCGTGTAGAGGGTAATATTAGCAAACGTTCAACCAGGATGCCATAGGGCGCCCACAAGGGACGCCCCTACAGCATCAGCGCGGACCCTAACCCTACTCGATCAGCGCGACGAACTTGCGGCTGTGCGGGTCGAGTTCGTCAATGTCAGGGATGATGAAGCGGTTCCCGTCCACGTCCTCGAGCTGGACCGTCTTGGGCGTGAGCCAGAGCACCGTATCGGGACCCCACTTGACGACGAAGTCGCGTCCCCCGCGTTCCGTCCGCACGTCCCAGTAAAACGTGCGGTACTCCTGGCGCACGCGGTGAATGCGGCTGATAGCGCTGACTCGGTAGTACCGCGCCAACTCCTCGGCGACCAGCCGCTGTGACGCGGCGTCCAGCCGGTCCACGGACTCGATCAGGCAGGCTTCCTTGCCCTTGCCGTCGAGGATGGACAGATACCGGTGTTGGTCGCTCAAGGGGAAGGCGCAGACGACCTTTGCTCGCAGCACCGAGCGGTCGCCGTCAATCGTGGCCCGCAGGACGCCGTGTGGTCCCCGGAACAGCTGTACCCGTGTGGGGTCAACGACGCTGGCGGCCCCAGCCTCTGCCAACGTGCCCGACGCCGACGGCTCCGGGGCGGCTGCGTCCATATGATCTTGCTCCGGAACTGTGGTGTTGCTCATGGTGCTTGTTTCCTTGTTGCTCCTCACCCCCCGGCCCCGCTCCACATCGTTTGGAGAGGGGCAATAGTGCCTAGCCGGCAATCGTCTGGATTTTCGATACCTCCTGCTGCATCTTCACCAGGCGGGCGTAGATGCCGCCGCTGGCTAGTAGCTCGTCGTGGGTGCCGACCTCGGCGAGCTTTCCGTCGTCGAGGACGATGAGACGGTTGGCATTCCGCAGCGTGGAGAGGCGGTGGGCGATGGCAAAGGTCGTGCGCCCCTGCACCAGCCGCGCCAGCGCCTGCTGGATTTGGTGCTCGGTTTCGGTGTCTACGCTGGAGGTGGCCTCGTCCAGGATGAGAATGCGCGGATCGCGCAGGATGGCGCGCGCAATCGCAATGCGCTGCTTTTCGCCGCCGGAGAGGTTGCCGCCGTTCTCACCCACCCGCGTATCGTAGCCGTCGGGCTTGGCCACGATGAACTCGTGGGCGTTGGCGGCGCGAGCCGCCGCGATCAGCTCGGCACGGCTGGCCTCCGGCTTGGCATAGCCGATGTTGTCGGCGATGGTGCCGTTGAACAGGAACTGGTCCTGGAGCACCATGCCGATCTGACTCCGCAGCGACTCCAGCTGGAGGGCGCGAACGTCATGGCCGTCAATCAGAATCTCACCGTGGTCGGCTTCGTAGAACCGGCAGATGAGGTTGGCAAAGGTGGATTTCCCGGCGCCCGACTTGCCCACCAAGCCGATCATCTCACCCGGTTGTATGCTGACGGCGATGTCCTTGAGCACCGGCTTGCTGGGATCGTACCCGAAGGTCACGTCGCGGAACTCGACCGCGCCCTCGATCCGCGGCAGGGCGATGGCGTTCGGTTCCCGATACGGCTCCGGCTCCTGGTCCACGATCTCGAAGACGCGCTCGGCCCCGGCCAATGCCCGCGACATCCAGTTGTAAATCTGGTTGAACCACTGGAGCGGCCCGTAGAGCAGCCAGAGGTAGCCGATAAAGGCTACCAGCGTCCCCAGCGTGAGGTCGCCGACCATGACGGCGCGACCGCCGGCTAGCCAGGCCAGGAACGCACCGGAGCTGGTGATGAAGTTGAGGCCGGCGAAAGCGGTGAACCAGAGGCGTCCCTCACGAATGGTGATGTCGGCCAGGTCGGCGTTCTTGCGGCTGAAGCGCCGAATCTCGGCGTTCTCCTGAGAGAAGGCTTTCGCCACCCGGATACCGGCGAGCGACTCGCTGAGATGGGCGGAAAAGAGCGCCCAGCTCTGTGAAACCTTGGCCCACAAGGGGCGCAGTCGCCCCCAGAGGGTGGCACCGCCAATGATTACGAACGGCGCCGGGATCAAGATAATCAGCGTCAGCTGCCAACTGTAGAGCAGCATGATGAGCGTGATGCCGATGAGCATCAGCCCGTTCGAGAGGAGGTATGGTACCCCGTCCATCAGGAAGTAGTTCAGGTTATCGGTGTCGCGTGTCACCACGGACATGAGGACGCCCTTTTCGCGCTTGCTGTGGAAGAGCAGTGACAGCCGTTCCAGGCTGCGGTACAGCTCACTCCGCACGGCGGCGGTAATGCGCGTACTCAAGGAGGCGGCGAACCAGCCAGCCGCGACATCGGCGCCGCTGGTGGCAAGGCCGGCGCCAACCAAGGCGAGGACCATCAGGACCAGGAAGCCGAAATCGCCGTAGTGTCCGCCGGTATTGGCGCCCTCTACCGGCGGCGTCAGCACGCCGTCAATGATCGTCTTCTGGATGACCGGCGGTAGCAACTGCACGCCCGTCTTGGTCAAAGCCAGCGTGGCCAAGAGCACCGTCTGCTGCCAGTGCGGGCGCAGGTAGCCCGCCAGGCGTAGCGCCATCGCACCCCTGTGGACACATTTCGGACATAGCCCGTTCTTCTCCGGCAACAGGCGCCCGCACTTGTCGCAGCGCAGCTTGGGCAGCTCATCGGTGATGGCGAGGGGCTGGCCTTTGGCGAGCTGCTGGATGCCGCGAGCGACCTCGGCAAACTTCGGCGCCTGCGAGCTGGTGTATTCGAGCACACTGCGCGGTAGGCCCTGTTGCTGGACTTCCAGGCGACCGCCGCCGACCAGAGTCTCCGTGGTAGCTTCCGTGATGTCGGCGAGGGGGATAGCCAGATAGCCATCTTCACCCGCTCCGGTACCCGGCAGGACCACCACGCGCTGATCGGTAACGACGAGCCACCGCTCGCCGAAGGAGCCGTTGGCGCGCACGTCGGCCGCGGCGGTGAGCAGCGCCTCTTCTCCCGACTCTTTGACCTGCTCCCACTGTTGGGTGGCCACACTATGCAAGGGGTCAGGGAAAGGCATGATGGGTAATCCTCCTCGCGGGCATTGCCCGCGGTGCCCCATCTCCGCGATGAGGTGGGGCGGTTGGTGAGCGCGACAGAGCGATGGCTTACGACATACGCACGCCTCCGGGATATACAACGCAGCAAGCGGTCCCGGAGGAGGTCCCACGGTAGCGGGAGAGATGGATGACAGGGATGAAAAAACCGTGGGGACGGTCGCATCCCCACGGCTGGTCACTGGTCGGTGGTGTCTGACAGTTACATGTGTATTCGACCAGACCTGGGGATGGTGCCGTGTGGGACGAGCGCCCACAGCAATGCGGGCACAGATCCGTTCCGGTGCCGATTCACTTGCGGACGCTCCTTTCCGTAGATTGGCGGCAACTGCGGCCGCGCGGAACCACCAATGATAGCAAGACATCCGGCCGGGCGCCATAACGAGCCGCCGGGCCTCAGCGGTGGAGGTGTGGCGACGGCCTAGTAGAGGCTTTCCTTGGTCGTGATGTCGCACCAGCGCATGGCCATCAGATAGTCCAGCAGCGCCGCGCGGGCCGCCGGCGTGCCGATCCGGTAGAGCGCGTGGACGGCGTGCCCGCGCGTGTACCGATTTTCGTCCTCGAACACGCCTTGCAGCGCCGGGACGGCGGCCTGGGCGTGCCGGCCGATCCGCGCCAGCGCGAGCGAGGCCGCTTGGCGCACCGGGGCATCGTCTTGCGCCAGCGCGTGGATCAATGCGGGCACTGCGCTCGCTCCCGCTTGGCTGGTGGTGCCGAGGGCCACGGCGGCGGCCGGCCGCACCCGGTCGGAGCTATCGTTGCGGAGCACCGCGCTCAACGCCGGAATGGCGTCCTCGGCCGCCAGCCCAATGTCACCCAATGCCTCCACCGCGGTCTCCCGCACCCACCACTCCGGATGCGTGGTGGCTTCGACAAGCGCCGGGACGGCCGCCGCGCCCATGGCGCCCAGCGCATAGCTCGCGTTCCGGCGCACCAACTCCGGCTGGGTGACGTTGCCCAGCTTGGCGGTCTGCCCGTGTGTGAGGGTTCCTTCATCCTGCCCCGGCAAGGCGGCGATCAGCGCGGCCGCTGCCGGCGCGCCGATCTCGCCAAGCGCGTAGGCGGCGTCAATTGCCACCATTTCCGACTCGTCGCTGAGCGCCGCAATGAGGTCGGCGATGGCTGCGCTGGACTGCGGACCGTGGCCGTTCTGCATTCCGTTGACCTGGCCGGAGTGCCAGGCCCACTGACTGGCGCGTAGCCCGCGATGCGGCTCGTCACTCGGCAGTGACCATGCCGCACCGCTGCTGTCCCAACTGGGACCGGTCGGCTCTTCGATACGGTCGAACAGGAACTTCATCATGTACCGTTTTTTGTCGCTCCGGTTTTCCGTAGCGCCGTGCCAGATGTCGTACTCGGCGATAGCGACCGTGCCCGCTTCGACGACCAAGGCCACCTCCGCAGTAGGGTCTTCAGTGGGACGGGTGTTGTAGATATAGCTGCCGGGCAGCACGGCCGTCGGTCCCATCTCTAGGGTGGTGTCTTGGGGGTAGTAGAGGGCAAATATCCGACGGGTGCGGTGGCTCTTGTGCATCCCGGCATCTTTGTGCAAGTTTTGGGCCGGAGTGCCCGGCGCGTTGTAGTGGCAGTGGCGGTGCGGCCACATGAAGTAGTTTGGTCCTAGCACGCTGGTGAGCGCGCCGTTGACGACCGGATCATCGAACACCTGGCGGAGGGCCGGAATGCGGGGCAGCAGGTTGTTGCCCGGATTGAACTCGTTCTCGAACACGGTTTCGGTCTGCCGGTAGATCGCTTGGTGGAACTCGTTGGACAGGTTTGGTTTGACGAGGACGTAGCCGGTGCGGATGAAGTCCTGCATCTGCCGGTCGGTGAGCTTCCGGAGGCCCATGGTGCATCTCCTCTTTGGTCATAGGTGATATGTCGCTGATGGTGGCTAGGCGGCAGTAAGCAACCACATTATAGTCACAACATAGCCCAACGAGATTCCCGCGCAAGCGGACATGACGGGGGAGCAGCGGGCGGGGCCGACCTCACCCCCCGGCCCCCTGACGGGCCAAAGCCACACCACACCGGGCACTATCCGTGTGGCTTTGGCCCGTCACCTCTCCACCATGTGGAGAGGGGGTGTACCGCCCGGATCGGGGCCGATGCATGGGCCCTGCACGGCGGCTTTCGCTGCAACGACCAGCGCCTGGGCGTGATTCATCGCGCCCAGGCAAAAAATCTACCCCTGTGAGGGGGCCATAGGGGGGTCAAGCACCCCGGCGCTATGCTTCCAGGTTGAGCCAGGCGACCTCTTCCGGCGTGAGCGATACGGACAGTCCGAGCGCCGTCGTGCGAGTCTCCTCGATGGTGTGTGGCCCGACGAGGGCAAACGTGGGGAAGGGCTGGGCGAGGACGTAGGCCACGGCGATCTGGGTGGTTGCCACGCCTTTGCGCCGCCCCAGCTCCTGCGCCCGCTCATAGCGCTGCCAGTTGTCGTCGCTGTACCAGGTGCGCGCCACGATGTCATTCGACCGATCATCCGGGTGGTAGCGCCCGGTGAAGAAGCCCATGGCCTGGCTGGACCACGCAAAGAGCGGGAGTTGGTGCTCGGTGTACCACGCTTTCGAGGCCGGGTCGGTGGCGGTGACACAGTTGAAGTAGGGCACCTCGTTCCACACGGCGAGCGTGAAGTTCGGGCTGCTGGCGCTGAACCCGGCCAAGCCGTTGCGCTCCGCGTAGGCATTGGCCTCCGCCAGGCGGGCCGGCGTCCAGTTCGAGCCACCAAACGCGCGGACGCGCCCGGCGGCTCGGTGGCGATTGAACATGTCAACGAACTCCCCGACCGGGACCGCCGGGTTGTCGCGGTGCAGGAAGTAGATGTCTATGTAGTCGGTCTGCAAGCGTTCCAGGCTGATGGGTAGCTCGTGGTCAATCATGTCCGGTGTCACGCTGGCGTGATGGCCGCCTTTCGTGACCACTACGACTTGGTCGCGGAGGTTGCGCTGACGAATCCAGTTACCGAGCGCCGGCTCGGAAAATCCGCCGCGATAGCTAAACGCGGTATCGAAGCAGTTGCCGCCAAGCTCGAAGAAGTAGTCGAGCAAGGCGTTGGTGAACGCTTGGCGGTCCGGGTGGTAGATCATCGTGCCCAGGACCAGACGCGAAACGTCCTGCTCGATGCCGGCGACGTGGCCATAGCGCATCGCCGCCGGAGGCACGCTGGGGCGACGCCGCAGCGGTTGCTTGGAAACCGTCTGTCGGAGGGCCGCCTCGTCCCGCTCCTCGTCGAACACGAGGCCGATGGACTCGCGCCAGCGGTCCAGCGCGGCCTGTTGACCGAGACTATCGTCCCAGGTCATCCATGGGCTGGGCGCCTGCCGGGCGGCGAGATGCGCCGCTACGGTGTCCACCTCGGTGACGTAGAGGGGCTGCTCGCCATGAACAATCACCCTTTCGGGCGGCTCACCGCCTCTGGTGACAATGATCTCGTTGTCGCGCTCCTGCGGGAACCACGGGTTGGGCACTTCCAACTGCCCCTCGCTGCCCCACACCCGGACACCGCGGTCCGAGGCACACTGGTTGCCGCAGATAAGGCTGGCGACGATGTCGCCGGGGAAACGCAGCGCGGCCGTGGCGACCTGGTCCACCCGGCTCTCGGCGCCAATCCAGGCACAGCCTTTGACGTCCAGCGGCTCGGCAACATCTTGTCCGAGGGCCGCGCCGGAGATGAGGCGGGCCATGGACATGGTGTAGCAGCCGAGGTCCATTAGGCTGCCGCCAGCGGCGCCGTTCTGCAGGCGGATATTGTCCAGTTTGAGGCCGATGTTGCCAGTGAAGCTGGCTTGGATCAGGCGCACCTTGCCCACTGCGCCGGCCTTAATCAACTCGACCAGCTTGGCGGTCTGGGGATGGCAGCGGTACATGAAGGCTTCGAGCAGAAACACGTCGTGGTAGCGCGCGGCCTCGACGAGCGCCATCGCCTGCCCCACGTTGGTAGCCAACGGCTTCTCGCAGAGAATATGCTTGCCGGCCTGCGCCGCCTTGATGCTCCACTCGGCGTGGAGATGGTTGGGCAAAGCGTTGTAGACCACGTCCACGTCCGGGTCGGCAAGCAGCGCATCGTAGTTCCCGTAGCGACGCGGCACGTCGAACGCGGCGCCGAACGCTTCGGCGGTCTCTTGCCGGCGGCTGCCGACGGCGAGCAGCTCGCCGGTGCTCGACTGGTTGATGGCGTCGGCGAGCGTGCGGGCAATCTTGCCGGTGCTGATGATGCCCCAGCGTAGGGACGTGCTGGCCATGATGGTGTCCTCCAAATCAGCGTTCAGCCGTCAGCGTTCAACTTGAAGCGGCGCCGGGCGCCGGCTGCCGGCTAAAGGCTAACAGCTACTGGCTGACAGCTAATAGCTCGTCGCGCTGAGGATGCGGCAGCGGCCGTGGTCGTCGCGGGCCTCGTAAAACAGGCGGGCGCGGCCGTCGCCGAGGCCGATGACGCACGGCTCCGACACCATCTTGCTGTCCCAATCACCGCGGGCGCCCAACTCCACGCAGATGCCGTCGTCTTTTACCCAGTGCAGGCCGTCGTGCGACGTGGCGCTGAACACGCCACCGGCGATCTCGTCGGTCCAGCCGGCGTAGTACATCCGGTAGGTGCCGTCGCCGAGAAGGATCACCTCCGGCGAGTAGACCGACAGCGTCTCGCGGGCCGTTTCTTGGGCGATGCGAACGCCCGGCTCCCGCTCGAAGTGCAGCCCGTCGGCGGAGACGGCGCTGATGATCTCGTTGCCCGCGTCCAGTCCACTTACCAGCGGGAACGTGTACTTGTGGTGGTAGAGCCGGTACCGCGGGGCCGACTCGCCCGGGACCGCTGGCTCAACATACACGCAGCGAGGTGTCCCGTAGGACCAGCGGCCGTCGCCAACGCGGACGCCTGGCTCGGCCGTGAACGCCAGTCCGTCGTCCGACACGGCGCTGAGGATGACCGTCGGTTGGTCGGGAGACCGCGCCTCGAAGTACATGCGGTAGCGGCCATCCGGCAAGGGAATGACGTCGGGACACAGCGTCCACAGGGCGGCGTGGGGTGGGAACACGTCCACGCGCACGCCGGGGTCCTTCACCCAGGTAACGGCGTCCTTCGACGAGGCGCTGAGGATATAGCCGATGCAGTCCGGCACCGCGCGGCCGGGGCCAAGGCCGGTGTAGTAGAGGCGAAAGCCACCACCGGGGAGACGAATGACGTTGGGCGTGAGTACCCGTTCCGAGTCCAGCGGCGTGTCGAGGTCAATGGCGATCCAGGGGTCTTTGGTCCAGGCGGTGCCGGGATCGGTGGCCTCGAAATGCACGGCGTTGCTGCCGGTGAACGTAGTGGGCATTACCCTGCTCCTTTTTGCGCTTAGGCGTCGGATCGGTCTTGCGCCCGGTAGCCCGCAGAGATGCCTGTTGCGGTGGCTACGACCGGGATAGGGTCGCAGATGCAGCGGGTGCCGGCGATGTTGGCCGTGCCGAGCAGCACCCACTGTCCTTGCCAGCGGACGAGGCGGCTGGCGTAGGGCTGGACCGGGTCGTCCGGGGGCAGGACCTCGCCGGTGCCGTGCAGGCGGAATGGTCCTAGCGGCGAGCTCCCGACCATCGAGAAGTTGGCGTGGCGCCAACGATGGCCGGGGAATCGGCGCTTGAACGCCGGCAGCAGGCGGTCGGTCGAGGTGCAGAAGAGCAGATAGTAGCGCCCGCCGATCCGGTACACCTGCGGGACTTCAAGCTCGGTGGCGATGGGGTCCACGTGGAGCGGCGGCTCCACGCGCCATGTCCGCATGTCCCGGCTGCTCGCCAGACCGACCGTGCCCCGGCGGTGGCGGTCCGGGGACTTGCTGCGGGCGCACACGTTCTGATACACGCGGTCGCCGGCGAGGAAGAGAAACGGATCGCGCCATTGGCTGTAGGCCTTGTGGACGGGACCGAGCCGTTCGTAGAGCCGCGGGTCGCGCTCGTTGACCGGATTGTGCGCGTACTTGGTCCAGGTATACAGGTCGTCGGAGACGGCCAGCCCCACACGATGAACCTTGCGCGTGGGTGGGTTTTCGTTCCGGCGGAGGGCGCTGTAGGCCATCCAGAAGCGCCCGTTCCAGCGGAGGACGGAGCCGGTGGAGAGGGTTTGGCTGTCCCAGGACTCGCCGGCGCCGCGCTCCAGGGCGAGGCCGACGTATTCCCAATGCACCAGGTCCCGACTGACGGCGTGGCCGATGTCCCAATGCCAGTCGGCGTCGGGCGGTGGTGAGGTGCAGAAGAAGCAGTGGGCGAGGCCATCGTTGACGGCAAACCAGGCATCGCCAATGACATAACCGGGGAGGGTAAACATAATAGTCGCGGTGAGCTTACCGCATCTTGGTCTGGCGTGAGCAGCCAGCCGTTCTATATCGTGGGGGCGACGCGATGATTGCGGGTACGCGCAGGAGGTGGCTATGACGGTGAAGGGTGAGATGATGGTCGAGCGCATTGTCCAGCATCTCAAATTGGATGGCTACTGCATCATCCCGGAGGTGATCCCTTACGACAAGGTGGGGGTGATTCGCGACAATCTTGAGGCGACGGCGCTCGAACAGGGTCGGCTGCACGGACTGGACGTGAAGATCGCGGAGCAACCGCCGCCCCACCCGATTGCCGGAGACCCGCACACCTATGGCTACGGACCTACCTACGGCTTACTCAGCGTCAACCAATCGTTCGCTCCGTACCTGGCGGACGAGCGGATCGTGGGGACGTTGAAAGCGTTCTGGGGACCGTATGTGCGGATTACCTGGATCAAGGGCGAGCTGACGACCCCGGGCTTCCAGCGGGGCGGCTGGCACGCGGACCAGCCGTTCAACCAGAAGGGCACGCTGCGGGTGTTCGCGCCTTACGGCGATGCGGTGATCCACCTCAGCTCGGTGTGGATGTTCTCGGACTTCACTGAGGAGAACGGTGGCACATTGGTGGTCCCGGGCAGCCACCGGGCGAGCAATAATCCGACTGGTGGGAACGGTATTGATGCCATGAGTCCCTACCCGACGGAGAAGCAGGCTATCGGGAAAGCGGGGGACGTGCTGTTGTTCGACAGCCGCACGTGGCACGCAGCCGGGGCCAACACTACCGACCAACCACGACTCGCCATCGCGGTGCGCTACGCGCCCTGGTGGTTCAACCTCGACTATCTGATGCCGCCCGATTCGCCCGAAAAGCAGCGCTTGGCGGAGGAAATTGGCCGGCCCGTGGAGGAGATCAGCGGCGGCGAGGCGACGCTGACCCGCGACATCTTCGCGGCGCTTCCCGCGCCGGTCAAGCCGCTGCTCCGGCACTGGGTCCGCTAGTAGCCTACGCCGCGCTGGTTGAGGTGGACGCCCCATCCGCCACTGTTCACAGTCCTCGCTTGGAATCTGCTGGTCGGTATTCCAAATACTTTTGACTATCTCGCATCAATTGTGTATTTTGGCGACATCCTCACTGCATGAAAGGAGGGGTGAGGGGTTCCGTAAGCGGCAGGTAGCCTTCCGCTCTGGGCAGGTCCCAGCGGCGGAGGGAGGTAGCAGGAGAAAAGCAATGCAATTCGGCAGGGGGAAGCGACTCACGCGACGCACTTCCATGCTCACACTGGCCGGGGCTGCCGGTGCGGTGTTGGCCGCCTGTGGCGAGGTCGAGGTCCGCTACGTCCAGGGGCCAGCCGGGCCAGCCGGGCCCGCCGGGCCCGCCGGTCAGCGCGGGGCCGCCGGGGCCGCCGGGGCCAAGGGTGCGGCCGGGGCTGCTGGACAGACCATCGTAGTCGAGAAGGAGAAGGCAGTCGTCGTCGAGAAGATCGTGGAGGTGCCGGCGCAGGCCAAGCCAACGCAGATTCTCAGAGCTTGGACCGTGTGGTGGGGCTGGAATGGCCCGGGGGCCAACGGTGAGCGCGCGGTGCCGCTCAAAGAACTGGTGGACATGTGGAACGAGCAGGGCACCCACACCCCCGTGATCCTGGAGCCAACCCCGGCCACGACCGAGGCCATGAAGCAGGCCGGGAGCCAGGGCGGAATCTGGGAAGCGAAGGTCATCGCCGCCACCGCGGCCGGCCAGCAGCCCGACTTCGTAGACCCCAACCTGCACCAGTCCCACGAGTTTGGCGACATTGGCATCGCGGTGGACCTGGCACCCATGGTCAAGCAGGACAAGGAGTACGCTGATACGCTTGATGACTTCTTCCCGTACCTGCTGGAGACGAGCTACTGGAAGGGCCAGCTGTGGAGCCTGCCCCAGACCTCGGACGCCGACCTCCCGTACACCAACCTGGACCACGTGCAGCAAGCGGGGTTGCAGCCGCTGACGCAGGGCTACACCTGGGACGATTTGGTGGAATACTGCCAGACGCTCCAGACCTACCATGGCCCGGGCGAGGAAACCAACAAGTGGGCCTTCGGTCATGCCTACAACTGGGTAAATCTCTGGAACCTGCTCAAGCAGAACGGCGGGGACGTCTATAACGAGGACTACACGAGAGTCACGCTCAACAGTCCCGAGGGGATCGAGACGATCCAGTGGATGATGGACCTGGTCCATACGCACAAAATCCACACGCCGCACCCCGAGTGGTTCGAGGCCAAGGGGCTACCCCGGCCGAGCTTCCGCAAGGGCCAGATCACGCTGTTCTACGAGACGAGCGCCAAGCGGGTGATTACGTGGGCGCAGGACATCGGGGGCCTGGATAAGATGTACGTCAGTCCACCGCCGACCCAGAAGCAGGCCTTTACGATTGCGTTCGGCCGCCAGTTCACGCAGTTCAAGACGGAGCCGGGGCGTGAGGAGGCCGGCTGGAACTTCCTGCGCTGGCTGACTTCGACGGATGGGCTGGCCCACTACTCCGCGGGGACCATGTTCATGCCGGCGCGCAAGTCCATCCTGACGCATCCGAAGTGGCTCGCGGTCATGAAGATCGCCCCGCAATACCAGACCTTCTTGGACCAGCAGGAGTTCGGCTTCCGGCCGTTCCATCCGACCCTCAACCAGGCGGCGCGGCCCTACAACGCAGCGATGCAGGAGACCTGGAAGAATCCGAACGCCGCGCCAAAGACGCTCTTCGACGAGGCGACGCGGCAGATGCAAGTGCTGCTCGACGACTTCCGCGCTCGAGACAGCTAGCCAACCTGGCCCGTCACATTAGCCTGCATGGCGCTTCCCTTGCCCTTCAATGGGGGTGGGGGAAGCGCCCGTTTTCTTTGGTCGCTCCTCACCCCCCGGCCCCCTCTCCATCGCCGAGCGATAGAGAGAGGGGGTAGTCACTGGCCACTGATTCGCGTGGCTGTGGGCACCGGAATGTGATAAAGAGGGTTGCAGCAGCACGCGCCGCGTTGCAGTGGAGAGGACGATTGCGATGGACTTACAGACTGAACTGGGCTATATGAGGATCAACGGCTGGTGTCTGCTCGAAGGGATCATTCCCGCTGACGAGGTGGAGGCGGTGCGCGAGAGCGTGGAGGCGGCCGTCGCAGCGCACCAAAGCACGACAGCTCCCGACGGGATCGGGCATGTGCCGGGGTTGATCCGCTTCGAGCAATCGTTCGCGCCGTACTTGGCACACCCACGTCTGCTGGGGCTGGTGGAAGCCTTGCTCGGCGAGCACGTCCGCGTCTCCTTTACCACGGCGCAGATCAATTTCCCGGGGAATGACCGCGGGGGCTGGCACGCGGACTGGCCGTTCAACCAGGAGACGGCCGGGCACGTGCCGGCGCCGTATCCCGACGTGGTGATGCACGTGACGACGCTGTGGCTGCTCTCGCCGTTCAACGAGGAGAACGGCGGGACGTATATCGTCCCCGGCAGCCATCGCGCCAACAACAATCCGTCGGGCGATAACGGGATAGACCCAACCCAACCCTTTCCCACGGAGATGCAGGTGACGGGGCCGGCGGGGAGCGTGCTGGTGTTCGATAGTCGCTTGTGGCACGCCATTGCGCCCAACCGCACGCAACGGCCGCGGACCACGATCGCGGTGCGGTATGCGCCCTGGTGGCTGAACCTAGACGTGCTGCGGCCCGGCACGGTCGAGCGCGCCCGGCTGGTGGACGAGACGGGCAAGCGCGAGAACCTCCAGCCACCGCTGAGTCCACAGGTCTACGAAACGCTGCCCGCGGCGGTCAAACCGCTGTTTCGTCATGCGGTGGAGCGGTAGGGACGGCCGTGAGCGGTGTGCCCGGCAACTGAGAGCACCATGAGGGAGTGAGGCGGAGCGCATGAGTGGCAAAACGAGCTCATGGGCTGGGGGGAGGGGGTGCCGGACCTCTGAGAAGAGACTCCACGCTTCCCTGTCGCCGGGAGTCTTGGGCCCACACAGTCTTAGTGCTGGATGCGTTGTCACCGGCATAGCCATGGGCGAGGCTGAGTTCAGATTGGTTTTTGTGTCCTTGCCCCCTCGTTTCTGCACAAAGGGTAGGCGGTGCCTGCGGCTAGGGCAGGGTACAGTTTCGTTTGCCATCGAGGACGGTTATACGCAGGAGCCAGGACTGGAAGGCGCTATTGGCCAGGCCGCAAAGCTCCGTGTCGCGGAAGCGAAAGTTCTCCAGCGCCATCAGCCGCGTCAAGCTCTGCGGCAGCGGTCCCGTCAGATCGTTATTGAAGACCCACAGTTCTTGGAGGCCGGTGAGGTTCCCTAACTCCTCCGGGAGCGGCCCGGTCAGTCGGTTGTTGTCGAGGCGCAGTTCTTTAAGGTTGGTGAGTTGGCCCAATGCCACTGGCACTGGACCGGTCAGCTCGAGGCTGCTGAGCCAGAGCATCTCGAGCCTGGTCAGGTTGCCCAACTCCGGCGGGAGTGGCCCCGCGAGGTCGTTGTAGCTGAGGATCAACCCCCGGAGGTTGGTTAGCTGGGTCAGCTCCGTCGGAAGAGGCCCGGACAGGCTGCTGCGGTAGAGGTTCAGCCACTCAAGGTTGGTCAACCCACCTAGCTCCGGGGGCAGGGGGCCCGTCAGGTCGTTGTGGGCGAGGTTCAGGGAGACAAGGTGCGTCAGGTGGCCTAACTCCGGTGGCAACGGGCCGGTCAGATTGTTCCGGATGAGAATAAGCTCCGTGACGCGGCCGTTGTCGTCGGTCGTGACGCCGTGCCATTCACGGAGTGGCTTGTCGCTCAACCAGTTCGTGTTGTCCTGCCAAGTCGCGCCGCCGGTCGTGTTGTAGAACGCGATCAGCACCTCCCGGTCAATGGCAGAATCACGGCACGCGGCTGCGGTGAGCAACACCAGCACAGCTAAAACAGTCAGTGTGGTCCATGTGCCACCGCGGACGGGCTGAGGTATATGAAGCAGGCGTACAGTGAACAATCCAGCACCTCGAATGCACCCCTCGGACTGGCCCGAACGCTCAACCTCCGTCGTTGCACCGGGGTAGGAACAGGTCTTCCTGACCGGGCGGGACCAGAGGGGGATGATCCCTCCTTAGTGCGCTGCCTTGAATTGGAAGGAGTAGAGCTTCGCGTTCTTGAGGTAGAACCGCAGCTTGATCGGCCGGCCCATGAGGCGACTCACGTCGGCGTCGCCGTTCCAGGAGACGACATGGTCTTGCCCCGACTGGGTGATCGGGTCGGCGTCGTCGAACGTGAAGCCCTCGATCTTGCGGTGGTTAGACGTGAGCACTTCCACCCGGACCTCGGCCGGACCGGGACCGGCGGCGACCGGCGTGGTCGCGCAGCTGAGATGCAGCCGCGAGCCGGTGAAGCCGAAGGAGCGCGTGACCAACTGGCCGAACGCCGCGGGGTCGTGGGAGGCGCGCAACAGCGCTTCCTGATGTAGGCCGCTCAAATCGGGCCGCTCGCCGGCGGGAGGTGCCCAACCCTTGCCACTGTCCACCGACACGAACTCGTCGAGAGGGCAGATCGCCAGCCCGACAGCCGAGGTGGCGGCGTCGCCTAGTTCGAGCAGCTGCTGGGCGGCGCGGTGGTTGGTGCCGCTGTAGTAGAGGAGTGCGCGGTCGTCATGTGCGATGGCGTGCCACACGTACACGCTGTTGGAATCGAAATCTTCGCGCCGGCCGCCGCGAACGATGAACGGTTCCCGGTAGCGCCGCTCCCAGTGGAATCCGTCGCGGCTGACGATAAGCTCCGGGTGGTGCGTGAGGTTGGTGGTCCGGAAAATCCAGAGCAGGCCGACGTATAACCCGGCGTGGGGGATGACCACCAGGCGATAGAACTCCGTATCGGGGAAGTCGTCTGCATCGGGAACGAGGACGGTCTCCGGCTCGGTCCAGTGAATCAGATCGGGACTTTCGGCGCGACCGATGAGGCGCTTGCCGAAGAGCGTCCGCATATGGTGGCTGTTCTCCACATAGGCCGCGTAGGTTTGGCGGATAGGATCCCAGCCCATGAAGGAAGTCGGGCCCCAACGGCCGGCGACGGGAGTGGTGTCTATGACCGGATTACCGGGATAGGGCGTCCATGCAAGACCGTCGGGCGAGGAGTGGAGGTGGGACTGCATGGGCTTGGTCGTGTCCATGGTCCACTTCAGGGCCTTGTACCGTTTCGCCGGGTCGCGCTCGTGCCGGTCCAGGAACGACGGGGCCTCGACAACGCCGGGCGGGACGATATTGTTCTCTTTGGACCCGGCAAATTCCACCAGTCCCAGCACCGGGCGCTCCCAGTGGATGCCGTCCTCGGAGATGGCCAAGCAGGTTACGGGCGGCTCGTCCTCACCGCCAATCACGATGCCGGAGGCGCCACCGGGGCGCATTTCGGGGTCGGCCTGCAGGTTGCGGGCGGTGTACCACAACTTGAAGAGGCCGTCCGCATCGTCGAACACTACCGAGGACAGCATGACGTGGTTGCCCTCCCACGGGCGCTCGGCGCGGATGATGGGGTTGTTGGCGACCTTGACGGCGGGATTGACGCCTTGCTTGGCCTGGGTCATGCTCTCGATCAGGTAGTCGTCGAGGAACAGCTGTTTCTGTGAGCCAATCTCGATCAGCGCCATGGTGGTCTCCTCTCGTCCGGCCCTCACCCCGGCCCTCTCCCGCGGGGAGAGGGAGTTGGGTACGCGCCCACTCCGTCTGCCTCCACAGCTTAATCGCCGGCGAGTGGGAATACTTGCTCGGCGAAGCTCGCCAGCAGCTCTAGCTCGTGGTCGAGGCTCTCGGCCGGCGTGCTGAGGGTCATATGGGTGACGCCCAGCTGGGCCTGCGCCTCCACGTCGGCGGCGATCTGTTCGGCGCTGCCCGTAAAAGGCGCTCGCTCTCCGTCGGGACCGGTTACGGCTTGGCCGCCCGTCCAGGAGATGCTGCCGAACCGGATGGCGATGGCGCCGGGATCGCGGCCGGCAGCGGCCGCCCGCCGGTGCAGGCTATCCACCGCCTGCTTGAACTGATCGGTCGTATCGAGGGGAAACTGCGGGTTGCCCGCACCGGGCGACCACCCGTCGCCGAGCGTCGCGGCGCGGCGGATGGCCGCGGGGCTTTCGCCGCCGATCCAGAACGGTGGATGGGGGCGCTGCACCGGCTTGGGCGCGAACTCTACGTCGGAGAATTGCAGGTACTTCCCCTGGAATTCCGGGTACTCCTCATTCCAGAGCGTGACGAAGGCGCGCAGGTACTCGTTGGTGACGGCGCCGCGCTTGTCGAACGGGGTAGGCACCATCAGGGCACGCGCCTCCTCGCGGTTCCAGCCCACACCGAGCAGGATGTCCAGCCGGCCGTTGGAGAGCACGTCAATGGTGGCCAGCATCTTGGCGGCGAGGAGGGGGTTGCGATACGGCATGACGACGAAGGGCATCAGCCGTATGCGGGAGGTCTGACCGGCCAGAAAACTGACGACGGATAGGACTTCGAGCGTGTTCTGGGCCGAGCCAACACCGGGGATTGCCCCGCTGCCGCGTGGATACTGCGACTTGATGACCCGCGGCATGATGAGCCGTTCGGCTGCGCCTACGCTATGGAAGTCCAGCGCATCGGCCTGGCGGGCGATGGCGCCCATCCGCGCCGGGTCGTAATGCGGGCCACCGACGTTGACGCCTACGGTGAACTTCATGGTGCTCTGTCCCTATCCCTCCAGCGGTGTCGCTGAACCTATGTGCCCGCGAGCCGGGCGACGACCGGCGCAAACTCTTCCATCCAGGGCTGCTTCACCAGATAGTACGAGATGCCGTAACGTTCGCGGCGCTGCTGTAGTTGGTCGGCGATCTCGCTGGCGGTGCCGATCACCACGAGCGGGCACTCACGCGCCGCCGCGGGCGAGACACCGAGCTGCTCGGCAGCCGCGCGGGCGGCCGTACCCGTGTCCTGGGTCACGAATGGGAGGTAGAGCACGCTATTCAACTCGGTGTGGTCCAGGCGATCTCCCAGGGATTCGCGCAGCCAGCGTATCTTCTCATCGAAGGCTGCCGGGGTGGCGTCCCAGGCCGCCTGCCGGAGCATCGGAGCGCCGTTGCGGGACCGGCGCAGACTGGGATGCAAAGCGATGATGTCCGCCTCGCGCGCGGCGATCTTCAACATGCGCCGGCCCCCGCCGCCGACCAGGATCGGCAGCTTCGGCTGCTGCACCGGCTTCGGGTACCCGTCGAGGTCGGAGATGCGGTAGTAGGTTCCCTCGAACGAGAACGGACCAGGCCCGAGGAGGCCTTTAATCACGGCAATGCTCTCCTCCAGCCGGCTCACTCTGATGCCGGGCCGGTCGAATGGCATCCCGGAGCGCCGGTAATCGGAGAGCATCCAGCCGGCGCCCAGCCCCAGCTCGAACCGCCCGTTCGAAAGCACGTCGAGCGTGGCGGCTTCCTTGGCGACCATGACGGGGTGGCGATAGTCGTTGCCGAGCACCAGCGTGCCGACGCGCAGGGTGCTGGTGGCGCAGGCGGCTGCCATCAGGGCCGGGAGCGGCGCCAGTTGCTCGCCAAAGTGGTCGGGGATGAAGGCGATGTCGTAGCCGAGGTCTTCTGCTTGGCGCGCCCAGCCTCTCCATTCCTCGGCTGTCGGCAGCCCGGGGAGGGTGACTCCGAAGCGGAATTTCATCGGACTTTGGCCTCCTGGCGGAGCGTGTTTTTTGCCACAGCTTCGACAGAGCGCACGGAGTTCGAGGGTGCCGGGGGTAGCGTACCACGCCGCCCGGCGTCGCGGCGGGCGCAAGGGTGCTCACAATGAACGCACCTACGAGTCCGGGGCGGACGATGAACAGAGCAGCCCAGGCTATGCTCAGGCGCACAACGCAGGGCAGCGGGACGTGCCAATCATCGTGCAGAGGGGTGCAGCATGTCGTTGCGCGTAGGGCTGGTCGGACTGGAACCGTTCACCCATTGGCCACACTATCTTCACGGTGCCGCAACGTCGTCGTCGGTCGAGCTGGCGGCCGTCTGTCACCGTCCCGAGCTGATGGAAGAGCTTCCCGCGGACCGAGTGGCGCTGCTCACCGATCTCAAGCTCCCGACCTATCACAACGTGGAGGACATGCTAGAGAACGAACGGCTTGACGTGCTCGCGGCCAGCACGGTGCCGGACGTGCAGGGGGCGGCGCTCATCGCGGGGCTGGAGCACGGACTGCACGTCGTCGCAGACAAGCCGCTGGTCAGCCAACCCGAGCAGTTGGAGCAGGTGAAGGCAGCCCTCAAGCGGCATCCCGCCCGGCGGCTGTCCATGCTGCTTACCCTCCGCGGCGACCCGGTGCGCCGCGCGGCCCGCAGCCTGGTCTGGGCAGGCGCCATCGGTCAGGTTGTGGCTCTCCATAGCCGGCGCGCCTACGAGCAAGAGCGGCAGCCGCCGTGTCCGGCGTGGATGTTCGACGAACGGCGGACCGGCGGGCCGATGGGCTACGCCGCCGTACATAGCCTCGATGAGGTGTACTGGATTACCGGTCTGCGCTATCTGGAGGTGGTCGGTTACGAGGCGAATCACTCGCGGCCGGAGAATCGGCATTTCTACGACGTGAGCCAGCACCTCTACCGGCTGGAGAACGGCGTGACCGCCATGATTGATACGCACCTCTTGGCAATCGCCGACAGTTAGTAGTGTTTCAATTTGAAAATGCCAGCCCGGCAGTCTCTAGGACGAGCGGCTGGCCACAGCCATCCCCAGCGCATCCTATTCTTGATTTGATAAACGTATTGATTATGACCATAGTAATGTTTCAGTTTGAACTGCCACGCCGGGGGACGAGCAGCGGTACCCGCCGCCCGGGGATGGCTGGGGTAACGGGGGCAGCGGCACCGAGCGCGCCAGGCCCACGTGGCTCTGACCAACGCCGGATTTCAAACTGAGACACTACCCAAGGGTAGGAAACGGGGCAATCAGGTGGCACGCGCCACGGGTTGGCAGGATCGGGCAGCCGGCCGGGCCGCGACCGGGTCCGGCGCTCGGCTTGGATCGACATAACGCAGCGCCGGCAACTATTGCTCTGGGCCATTGTTGCGCCGGAGAGTGAATGTAAATACACTACAATCGTTTGTCTGCACCAGCATTGGTGTATTTGTTTACACGAACCTAGCTAAATCGCGGCTTGCGCCGGAATGAATAGATGGGTGAGTGAGGAGATGATGATGCCCTCCGGCGCGTCACCAGCCCAGCGTTTTCCAGAGCAACTCCTGGCCCGCCGTCGCGTTTGGGAGCGGAAGCGAGTGCTACAGGCCGTCTATCGGTATTGGGCACAACTCTTGCGCTCCTGGCTGCCCGACGACGGCCCATATCTGGAAGTGGGTGCCGGCAGCGGTACACTGGCTGACTATGTCGGATCGGTGTTCCAATCCGATATCCAAGTGGCTCCCTGGCTGGACCTGGTGACGGACATCCATCAGCTGCCGGTGCAGTCGGGGCGACTCAGCGGCTGTTTGGGCGTTGACGTTATCCACCACCTCGCTGATCCCCATGCCTTCTTCGCTGAGTTGGCACGTGTGCTGAGACCGGGAGGCCGCGGCGTCTTTATCGAACCGTATGTCTCGCCCCTTTCATATCCGTTATATCGTCTAATGCACGACGAGTCGATCTGCTTTGATCGGTACCAGGAGCACGCCACTCATGATGATCCCCAGCAGGGCAATACCGCGATGGCGAACATCCTCTTTGAGCACGAGCGAGCCGACTGGCCGACGAAACACACCCAGCTGAAACTGGTCCAGTCGCGACCGTTTGGCCTGTTCCAGATACTAGCCGGTGGATTCAGTAAACATACCCTGCTATCTTGGCCGAGACTGCTAACGGTACTCAATCGTAGCGAGTGGTTTGTGCCCCAACCGCTGATGGCACTGTTAGCCTTCCGCATGCTCGTCGTGCTTCAGCGCAGCGCAGACATGTAGACACAACGCAGAGCCGGAGGCCGCGATGATGCAAGCGAGTACGGCGGATGCACAGCGACAAGCCTACGGGCGGGTGCTCCTCGACCCGGCCGGCGACGTGGTGGCGGGCAGCTACACAACGCAGCGGCTGACGTACATCGTCGGCGAGCGGGGGATCGCTTCCGGCGGTCGCATCCGCGCATTTACGGAGTGCGATACGGACTGGGCGTATCCTCAATTCCACGACCCGGCGGCCGCAGACTACATGACCGTGCAAGCGCCACAGGCCGCGCGCGTCTCGATCATGGTCGAGCAGGTGACCGCGGTCCTATTGGTGGTCCACGGCCGCGCACTCAAATCCGGCGAACGGCTGGTGCTGACCTACGGCGACCGCTCTGGGGGCGGTCCTGGTACGCGAGCGCAGACATTCCTGGAGGCCAAGCGGTATTTCTGGGTGGCCGTGGATGCGGAGGGCGACGGCACGTTCGTCACGCTGGCAGAGCCGTCCGCGCTGTCCATCGTCGGAGGTTCGGCGGTCAAGCTGGTGGTCGTTGCGCCTTCGACGGTCACTGCCGGGACGCCGTTTTCGCTGCTGGTACGCGCCGAGGACCAGTGGGGCAACCCGGCCGCTGCGTATCGCGGCAGCATCGAGCTAAGGGCGCTGGCCAGGAGCGCGTGCCCGGTGGAGAGCTACACATTCACCGCCGAGGACGGCGGCGTGCGGTGGTTTGCGGGCTGCACGGTGTCCGCGCCGGGCCGGTACCGACTGGCCGCCGTAGATAGCGCGGCGGGACTGCGTGCCGAGAGCAATCCCATTCTTTGCACGGAGCAGGCCGCGCCGCTGGCGCTCTATTGGGGTGACCCGCACGGGGGGCAGATCGCGCTCGCGGCGAAAATACCGGACTTCTTCCGCTATGCCCGCGATGTGGCCGGAATTGACTTTGTGGGGTACCAGCGCAACGATCATATTCTGTCGAATGACGATTGGGCGGTGCAGCAGCGGGTTGAGCGCGACTTCGACGAGCCGGGGCGTTTTGTGCCCTTGCCGGGGTTCGAGTGGTCCGCGGTGCCGAGCGAGGGCGGCCATCACAACGTCTACTTTCGGCGCCACAACCAGCCGATTCGCCGGAACAGCCACAAAGGGCTGGCGGATCTGTCGGATATAGATACCGATCTGCCGCATATCCTCGATGTGTACCGGGCGTACCGGGGGCAGGACGTGGTCATCACGCCCCACGTCGGTGGCAGTCATGCCGACCTCACCCATCACGAGCCGACCTTGGAGCCGGCGCTGGAGATCACCTCGGATCACGGGACGTTCGAGTGGTTCCTGGAGGAGTCGCTGCGCCACGGTTACCGGATGGGCTTTGTCGGCGGCAGCGACAGTCACGACGGGCGGCCCGGTGCGGACACGCCGGGCTGGCAGGAACGGCGCTATGCGCGGGGGGGATTGACCGGGCTGTATGCGCCGGAACTGACACTGGAGGCCGTCCACGAGGCGCTGCGGGCGCGGCGCTGCTACGCGACGACCGGGGCGCGGATGGTGGTCCAGCTAGAGGCCGACGGCAAGATGATGGGTGCGGACCACACTACCGCGACCCGGCCAACGATCGCCCTATCGGTCGCCGGTACAGCGCCGTTGGAGCGCGTGGAGTTGTTTCGCGGCTTGGAGCGCATCTACAGCCACCCTGTAGGCGCCAGTCCCAGCAGCAAGCGCGTGCGGGTGCTTTGGGAGGGCGCCAGCCGAAAGACGAGCTACTCCGGGGTGATCTGGGACGGCCACTTGCAGGTCGTTGGCGCGACCATCGCGTCCGTCGAGCGGCTGCGGTTCGACAGTCCGCGCTCGCGCGTGCTTGACCACACGGCCACGGGGCTGCGCTGGCACTCCGTGACCTGTGGCTACCGCAGCGGGGTCGTCCTCGACCTCGCGGAGGCGGCAGACGACGCCGAACTCCAACTGGTGGTGAGTACCTCGCTCATCAGCCGTCCCTACTTCGGTGGGCATGGCGACGAGGACCCCGGCCGCATGTCCTACGCGCCGGCGGAGAGCGTGACCTTCAGTTGTAGCCTCCGCGAGTTGGGGGCCGGTCAGAAGGAGATGCACCTGACGACGCCACCGCTGCCAAAGCACCCGGATAGCGATGATGCGGACCCGGCACCGCAGTTCGGCCAGTTGAGTCGCAAGATCGTGGTGTCGTTAGCCCCGGCGCCGGGCGGCCCGGAGACGACGGAATTCACCTTCACCGATCCGGCGCCGCGGCCGGGGATCAACCCCTACTGGGCGCGGATCGTGCAGACCGATATGGAGATGGCCTGGACCAGCCCCGTCTTCGTGGATTACGTGGCAGCGCCGCGGCCGGATTAGCCACAGAGCAGGGTGTGCGTCGGAGTCCTGGGTGAGCAGCGCCGAGGGGTAGCGTTGCCCGGTGATGCCGGTACAATGGCCGCCGAAGGAGTTGTCCATGTCATCCAGCGGCGCGACGCTGACCCTCGCCGGCCTGCGGGACCAGCTGCCCATCACCCGGCACGTGGCCTATCTGCAAACGGGTGGCCACAGCCCGACGCCGGAGTCGGTGCTCCGGACCGTCCATGACGAGATGGCGCGAGAGGCGGAGTTTCACGGCGTCCCGGCGGTCGCGGCCGAGCGGGCCGAGAAGGAAGCGCGAGCGCGGGCGGCGCTGGCGACGATGCTGCGCGTCCGGCCGGACGAGCTAGGCATCACACCAAGCACCTCGCAGGCGATGCTGCGGGTGCTGCATAGTCTGCGCTGGCGCGAGGGCGACGAGTTTGTCATCACCAACTTGGAGCACGTGAGCGTCGTGCGGAACGCCTGGGCGCTCCGGGACCAGCGCGAGGTGAGGACCAAGGTCGTGCCGGCGGACTGCGGCGATACCGTGCTGCTGGAACGGCTCGCTGCCGCACTGACAGCGCGCACCAAGCTGTTGTGCATCAGCCATCTGGCCTCGCCGGACGGGCGGCTGCTGCCGGTCGCCGCGGCGGCGGCGCTGGCACACGAGCGCGGGGTTCCGGTGGTCGTGGATGCTGCCCAATCGCTGGGGCAATTCCCGGTGGATGTACCATCGCTGGGGTGCGATTTCCTCGTCGGGTCGGGGCATAAGTGGCTGCTGGGGCCGATGGGCGTCGGGTTTGTCTGGGTCGCGCCCCACCAACTGCCCACGTTTCTGCCGACGTTCCTCGCTGAGGCCGACCCTTGGGCGCCGCCGGGGACTGCCGCTGCGCCGCCGAGCGCGGCGCGGCGGGCCGAGGGGGGCACGCACAACGCGGCGTTGATTATTGGCCTGGGACGTGCCGTGGAGAACCTGTCGGCGGTTGGGCTGGACACGATAGCGGCTCACACACAGCGCCTCACCACGCAGTTCCGCGAGCAGGTTGCGGGGATGGAGCGAGTACGCATCCTCACGCCGACCGCACCGGGGCAATCCGCCGGAATCACGACGCTTACGTTCGACGGATACGACGCGACCGCCTTGCGCGGCCTGGTGGGCTACATCTATGAGCAGCACCGCACCATCGTCAAGTTTCAGTGGCTCACCGCACCGATGAACCCCAGCAAGCTAGGGATGCGTGTCTCGATTGCCGGCTTCAACAACGAGGGCGAGGTACGCGGTCTGGTTACCGCATTGCAAGAAGGCGTGCCGCGCTTCTGAACCGCTGACTAGGGCGCAGGACGCCGCCGGGTGTCAGGGATGTACGTCAACAGCCGGGCCATCATCGAGCGGGAGACCGCGCGGGGTACCGAGGTCCTGGTGCAGGTGCGGGACCGGCCGGATGACGGGGGCGCCTTAGAACTGCCGGGCGGCACGCTCGGCGAGTACGAGCCGGTCCTGGACGGGCTGGCCCGCGAGGTGCGCGAGGAGACCGGCCTGCGGGTAACGGAGATTCTGGATAGCACCGGGCGCTTGGTGTGGCCGGCGGTGCAACAAAGCGGCGCCGAGGATGCGGAGTACGAATGCCTGCGGCCGGCGTTCGTCTACCAGACACTCCACGGTCCCATCGATTCCATCGGCTTCTTCTTTCGCTGTCGCGCCGCCGGCGTGCTCACGGAGCGCGGCGATCTGGCCTCCGGCCACCGCTGGCTTTCCGTCTCGGAGCTGCGCCGCCTGCTCGGGGAGCAGCCGCAGGCGTTCACGGGGCTGAGTCAGGCGGCGCTGGCATTCTACTTGCAAGGCGCAGGATCGCCAGAGTAATCACTGCGTAGGAGAAGGTACGGCACGATGGGGCGCGAACTATTCCTCTGGGGGAGCGTGGAAGACGCTGAAGCCGCGTATTATGTCGAAAGGTGCGCGAGAGTCGGGGTGACGCGATTGATCGGCGCCACGTCCGCCTACGTGGTGGAAGTCGCGCACGCCAAAGGCATCGCCGTTCATCCGTATATTGGCTACACGGCATTTCCGACCTACGGCAACCGTCGTGTCAGCTACGAGTGGTCGTTGCCGTTCATGCACCCGCCGGTGACGGCCCCGGAGGCCCGCGCGATCATGGACCGACACCGGCCGATCTGGAGCCATCCACGCGTTGGCGAGCCGGAGATCAGCGACTTTGCGCGCGAGCACCCGGAATACCGGAGCTACACCAGGGACAAGCATGACGACTTGGAGCCTGGCGAGCGGCTCTGCCTGAGTCTGGCGTTTCCCGAGGTCCGCAACCATCAGGCGGACCTGTTCCTGACGACCTTGACCGAGGCGCGAGGCGACGGTATCCAGGTGGAGTTCGTGATCGGCAACGAGGATGAGCACGGAATCGTGCCCTACGGCTACGAGGACCGCGTCGTCGAGGCGTTCCGCGCGCAGCACGGGCAGGATGCCTTTGCGCTGCCCAACGACGATCCGCGGTGGCTGCAGTTCCGGGCGGATTACGTCACGTTGTTCTTGCGGGAGCTGGGGAGCAAGGTCAAGGCCGCGTTTCCGTCCGCCCGGTTCACGACGACGATCATCGCTGCGGAGCCGGACGAGTATCTGCAGGTGCTGCAGGACTGGCCGACGTGGGTAGAGCAGGGGCTTATTGACGAGTTTCATCTGTGGTTCCGGACCACCAGCGACTTGGCCACAGTCTCCCGGCGGACCGCGCAGGCCGCCGACATCATCGGGGGGCGGATGCCGGTGGTGGTGGAGCTATCCTGCTATCATCCCGGCAGCTTCCAAGAGCCGGGCCTGATGCTGGCGGCAGCACGGTGTGCGCGTGCCAACGGGGCCGACGTAGTGGGCGTCTACCGGAAGCACGCGGTCGAGCAGTTGGACTTCTGGCCGGTGCTGGAGGCGATTGGCAAGCTCTAAGGCGAGCCAGGTGGGCAAACCCATTGCCGCTATAGTGGCGCTGCCCCCCTATGGTCCCCCCGCTGTGCGGGGGGACGGGAGTACGGTCAAATCGAGTCGAAAGGATACGCGCGATGACGATTGGGAGCGGAGACTACACCTACGAATACGTCCCGGATTGGCCCCGGCTCCCGGCCGGATGGAGCCTCCACGAGGTCGCCGGTGTCGCCGTGGATGCTCGGGATCGAGTCTACGTCTTTCACCGCGGGGAGCAGCCGCTGATTATCTTCGAGCGCGACGGCAGCTTGGTGACCGCGTTCGAGCGGGCGCCGGCGTATCTCGAATACGCACACGGCCTGTACGTCGAGCCGGATGGGACGATGTATGCGACGGACAACGAGCATCATATGGTTTACAAGCTCACGGCCGACGGCGAAATGCTGCTCACCCTGGGCAACTACGATCAGGGCAGCACAGACGGGCAACCCTTCAACAAGCCGACGGACGCGGTCCGGGCGCCGTCCGGGGACATCTACGTATCCGATGGCTACGGCCAGAATCGCGCCCATCGCTTTGCGGCGGACGGCACACACATCCGCTCGTGGGGAGAGCCGGGTACGGGGCCGGGCCAGTTCGACCTGCCGCATAGCATCTGGGCCACCGACGAGCGCGTGTACATCGCGGACCGCGAAAACAACCGCATCCAGATTTTCACGCCGGACGCCGAGTATCTCGATGAGTGGACCGGATTCCTGCAACCCTGTGATCTGTACGTGGATGAACACGGGATCATGTACGTGCCGGAGCTACAGGGGCGCGTGAGTATCATTGATCTCGACGGGAACGTTTTGGCACGCCTGGGCGGGGAGCGCAGCAATGCGCCGGGGCAGTTTTGGGCGCCGCACGGGGCGTGGACGGACTCGCGGGGCGACCTGTACGTCGGCGAGGTGCTGGAAGGCACGCGCCTGCAGAAATTTGCCCGCTGCCGGTAAGTGCGGGCTTCAGCGGGGCCATAGGGAGGCCGGTATCCCGGCGAGAAGGGCCGGCTGTAGGTTGCGTCGTCGTTACGGTGCTGCGATGCGCTCCATGCCGCCCATGTAAGAGCGCAGCACTGCCGGGACCGAGACGCTACCGTCCCGCTGCTGGTTGTTCTCCAGGATGGCGATGATCGTCCGCGGCAGGGCCAGTCCCGATCCGTTGAGGGTGTGGACGTGCTCCAGCGGACCGCGCTTGGTGCGGTCGGTGCGCCGCAGCCGCGTGTTCATCCGCCGGGCCTGGTACGCCTCGCAATTGCTGCACGACGAGACTTCGAGCCACTGCTCTACGCCGGGCGACCACACTTCCAGATCGTAGGTCTTGGCGGCGGCGCCGCCCAGCGAGCCGGTACAGAGCGTGGCCACGCGGTAGGGCAGGTTGAGGGCCTGGAGCACCGCCTCCGCATTGACGAGCAGCGACTCCAGCGCAGCGTAGGAATGCTCCGGCGCAACGATCTTCACTAGCTCGACCTTGTCGAACTGATGCATCCGCAGCATCCCGCGCGTGTCCTTTCCGGCGGCGCCGGCTTCACGGCGGTAGCACGGGGTATAGGCGGTGTAGTGGAGAGGCAGGTCGGCCTCGCCGAGGATTTCGTCGCGGTGCATGTTAGTGACCGGCACCTCGGCGGTAGGAATGAGGAACAGGTCGTCAGCGGTGACCCGGTAGGAGTCCTCTTCCAACCGCGGGAGCTGCCCGGTGCCGACCATGACATCGCGCCGCACCAGATGCGCGGGCGCCACCTCGGTGTAGCCGTGCTGCTCGACGTGTAGGTCCAGCATCCAGGCGATGAGTGCCCGGCTCAGGCGTGCGCCGGCCCCGCGCAGCAGGGTGAACATGGCGCCGGACAGCTTGGCCGCGCGTGGCAGATCGAGGATACCGAGATATTCGCCAAGCTCCCAGTGTGGGCGCGGTGCGAAATCGAACGATGGCGGCGTGCCCCAGGTGCGGACAATCACGTTGTCGTCATCGTCGGCACCTATAGGCACGGATTCGTGGGGCAGGTTGGGCATCTCCAGCATGATCTCGGCGATGCGTGCTTGTAGCTCCGCTGTCGTGCGGTCCAGCTCGGCAATGCGGCGGCCTACCTGGCGCATCTCGGCGATCATCGGCGCCGCCGCGCTGCGGTCCCGCATCCGGCCGATCTGCCGGCTGACCTCGTTGCGCTGTGCTTTGAGCGCCTCCGACTCGCCGAGTAGCGTGCGCCGCTCGCTATCCGCCTCCAGCAGCGCGTCGAGTGGCGAATCATCGCGCCGGTTCCTGAGCGCCTGGCGGACGAGATCGGGATGCTGACGGATGAAGCGTAAGTCGTTCATAGGGGTCCTTACTTGGGGCGCCGGCTGGCACTGTCCTCTAGCGTGGTTGGACATGGTGCGAGCGGGCACGTTGCCGGGCGGCGCGGCTCACTCGACGGTTCGTAGCATCGGGAAGAAGATTACCTCGCGGATCGTACTTTGGCCGAGCAGGAACATCACGAGGCGATCAATGCCCATGCCCAAGCCCCCGGCGGGCGGCATCCCTTGCTGCAGGGCCTCGACGAAATCGAGGTCCATCACGTGCGCCTCGTCATCGCCGCCTGCGCGCGCGTCCACCTGCTGCAAGAACCGGCGGTACTGGTCGTCCGGGTCGTTAAGCTCGCTGAAGGCATTGACCAGCTCGAAGCCGGCGGCGAATGCCTCAAATCGCTCTACCGTATCGGTACTACCCGGCTTGAGCTTGGCAAAGGGGGACAGCTCCAGCGGGTAGTCCAGCACAAAGGTTGGCTGGATGAGGCGGGGTGCCACGAGCGTATCCAGCAGCTGGTCTACCAGCTTGGCCCAGGTCGGCTGTGGCTCGACGCGCAGCCCGGCCGCTGCCACGGCGCTTTGCAGCGACGGCAGATCGGAGTGTTCCTCGTAGTCAATGCCCGTCTCGGCCAGGATGGCCTCGCGGAGCGTGATGCGGCGCCACGGTGGACGCAGTTCAATCTCCTGGTCCTGGTAGGTGACGGTCTGCCGACCGAGCGCCTGCTGGGCCACGGTCGGCACCAGCTGCTCGACCAGCTCTAGCATCGTGTGGTAGTCGGCATACGCCTCATACGACTCGAGCAGGGTGAATTCGGGGTTATGCCGGCGCGACAACCCCTCGTTGCGGAACACGCGGCCGATCTCGTACACGCGCTCAAATCCTCCGACCAGCAGCCGCTTGAGGTACAACTCCAGCGAGATGCGGAGGGAGAAATCGCGGTCGAGGGCCTGGTAGAAGGTCGTGAACGGCCGCGCGGCCGCGCCGCCGTGCAGGGCTTGGAGGACGGGGGTCTCCACTTCGAGGTAGTCGCGGGCGTGGTAGAAGTCCCGGACCGCCTGGATGATCCGGGTGCGTTGGCTCAACAAGTCGAAGGTGTCTCGGTTGGCGAGGATGTCCACGTGGCGGCGGCGGAGCCGTGTTTCCACGTCGGTCAGCCCGTGCCACTTCTCCGGCGGTGGCCGCAGCGCCTTGGCCACCATCCGCCAGGCGGTGACTTGCAAGGTCGGCTCGCCCGTGCGGGTGCGGAACATCGAGCCGCTGACCTCGATCAAGTCACCGAGGTCTACGGTGCTGCGGAACAACTGGTAGGCCTCCGTGCCGACCGTATCGCGCCGGAGGTAGATTTGTAGCTGCCCGGAGGCGTCCTGGAACTGGGCGAAGCTCGTGCGTCCCATCGGGCGCAGCAGCAGCACGCGGCCGGCCAAGGTCAGCCGCTCGTCCGTGGCTTGCTGCTCTCCCAGGATCGTCAGGGCCTGCTGCAGCGAGTGGGTCCGGCCGGTGCGCGCCGGAAACGCTGCGGCGCCGGCGTCGCGCAGCCGCCCGAGCTTCGCGCGGCGCGTTCGGACGAGGGGATCGTCGTCACCAGGTAACGGTACCGGTTCCTGTGACGGGCCAGAGCCGCCGCCAAGCACGCTTGGTGCCAGCGGCTCTGGCTCGTCATGGTCGGCCTGGCGGCTGGTAGCAGCCTCATTCATCGTGTCGGGACGTGCTCCTTGCTCATCTGTGCCGCCGGACGGGTGTGGGGCGGCAAGCACGGACCGGTGAGCCGGCCCGCGGCAGTCCGGGTAGAATCGGGAGGCCGGGCTAGGTGATCTCGACGACCGTCAGCGACAACATGCCGGCCGGCACTTGGACGGACACTTCGTCGCCGACTCCTTTGCCCACCAGCGCCCGACCGATGGGGGATTCGTTGGAGATTCTCCCCTCGCGGGGGTTGGCCTCCGGCGAGCCGACAATCGTGTAGGTGCCTTCGGAACCGTCGGCGCGCCGCACCACCACGTGACTGCCCAGGCCGACCGTCCGGGTGGTGTGCTCCTTTACGACGACGGCATTGCGGAGCTGCTGCTCGATGCTCCGAATCTTGCCCTCGACGAAGGCCAACTCGTTCTTGGCCTCGTCGAAATCGCCGCCCTCGGCAAATGCTCCGAACTCCCGCTCTTCTTGAATACGTTTGGTGATCTCTCGGCGCTGAATGAGCAGTTGGGAGCGCTGTGCTTCGAGACTTTGTAGGCCCTCCGGCGTCAAATACACAGTCTGATTGGTCATCGGATACCTCCTGGGCATCCCAGGGAAGTCACGACAGGAGACACAAATGCAAAGAAAAAGAACCGAGAGCGCAACTCTCAGTTCACGGTGAATGCCCAGCCACTGACATTATAAAGTCACGGCGCTCTACGGTCAAGACAACACCGGCCGGCTCGTCGGCCGCCATTGCTCCGAAGATACCGCCCAGCCGCTATCCGGCACTGCCCTAGCACCCCCAACCTTGTAGGGCAACGCTTGTGGTTGGCCTCGTCCCTCGCGGGCGGGGTGTCAATGCGGAAATTTTGGGAAGGTGATGATCGCGCGCGCCCCGGCCGGCTTATCCGGTGGTGACTGTCCGGCTAACGCCACGTTCTCCATGTGGAAGTCTCCGTCTATCTGCTCCATCAGCCCCTTGACAATACTCATGCCCAGGCCGTTGCTCCGCGCGAGGTCGAAGCCCTCCGGCAAGCCCACCCCGTCGTCGGTGACACAGACGCGGAGCAGCTCATCAGCTTCCTCCGCTTCGATTGAGATCATGCCCTCGGCTCGCTGTCTCAGGCCGTGGGTCAGCGCGTTGCACACCAGCTCGTTCAGCACCAGGCCCAAGAGCGTCGCATGGCGCTGCCCCAGCGGAAACTCCTCCGCCTCGACATTGAGGGAGACGCGCTGGTGCTGCTGGGCCATGGTGTTCAAGGCGATGTCGGCCACCTTCTTGACCACGCCCTGCACCGTGGTCAACTGCTCTGCGGTCGGTGCTGTGTTTTCCTCCGCCAACAGATCGTGGACAGCGCCCAGACTCTCGATGCGGGACTGTGCGAGGTTGAGGGTCTCCTTCACCTCAGGGGCGCGCACACGGCGGAGTTGGAGGCGCATCAACGAGGCCATCATCTGGAGGTTGTTCTTGACGCGATGGTTAAGCTCTTGGAGGAGTAGAGATTTTGTGGTGCTCTGGCGCTCCATCTCCTCGTACAGACGTGCTTTGTCCATGGCTAACGCGGCATCGTTGGCGAAGGCCGCCAGCAACTCCACTTCATCGTCGCTGAAGCGGCGCTGCTCACGGGTGTAGACCGAGATGCCACCGAGCACGTTGTTGTGGCTAATCAAGGGGACCGAGCACATCGCCCGGTAACCCTCTTCGGCGACCCAGCTGGCGACCGTCCGGAGACGCGGGTCGGAGTGGGCATCTTGGACCACGATGGGCTGGCCCGATTGCACGGCCAGGCCGATAGCGCCTTCGCCGACCTGCAAGCGGATGTTCAAGTAGGACTCACTCAGTCCCCGATGGGCGACGATCTTCAACTCTTGGGAGGCCGTATCCAACTCGAAGATCGAGGACATATCGGCGCCCGTGAGGGTCATCGCGTGCTGCACGATCATGTCCAAGGCTTCGCTGCGGTCAACGGTGGAGACGAGGGAAGCCGTGACGTGGCGCAAGGTAGAGAGCTGCGTCACCTTCTCGCGGAGCTTCTCATCGGTCATTTCATAGAGACGGGCATTCTCGATAGCAATGGCAATCTGCCCGGAAACGGTCTCGGTAAAGGCGATCTCGTCCTCCGTAAACTCGCGGACCACTTTTTCCTGGAGCGTCAGCACACCGATCAGCTTATTGACCGTAAACAGGATGATCGGTACCGAGAGCATTCCGTGGTACGGCTCTTCCTGAAGGTCGGGGACTACCTTGAAGCGGGGGTCCAGCCACCCGTCCCGGATGGCAACGGGACGTCCTTCCTGGGCCGCTGTGCCCGCGATCCCCTCGCCAATCTCCAGTGACATGCTGCCTACCGCCGCCGGGTTGAGACCGCTCGTGGCGCCCAGGACGAGGCGGTTCGACGTCTCATCGTAGAGGAAGAGCGAGCACACGTCGGCATGGGTCACCTCCGCGACCACGTTCACGGTCTGCGTGAGGGTATCGCTGAGGTCCAGGCTAGAGTTCACCACCGAGTTGATCTTTTGCACCGCAGCAAGTCTGGCGACGCGCGCGACCAGCAGCTTTTCCGTGTCGGTAGAGCCTTCCTGCGGATAGCGATGCTCATACGCCTTGGCTATCGCGCCAACCACTTCGCGCTGGAGGGTCAGCAGCGTCTCCATTTCGGCCGCCGCTGGCGCATTGTCCAGGGCGCTGAGACACAACTCGACGGTACGGGACTGCGCGTGTCGCAGCGCCCTGGTCAGCGGTACGCCGCTCTCCGCCAGTAGCGCCGCTTCGCGCCCGAGGATCGTGAGGAAGCCGTCAAGCTCGCCCGGGGCCGTATGGCGGATGAGCGTCTGCCACCGCTGCTGCACGCGCTCATCGAGCGGTGCAGCGCCGGGGCCGTCTTGACCGAGCAGACTACGGCAAAGCAGAAGCGCGTCGGACGGCGACACCGGGGCCGTCGCTGGGATAGATAGCTCGGTGGGTACCGGTGTGCGTCTCATGGCAACGCTCGCTTTCGCTGCGGGGGCGCCGAAAACCGTCCGGGAACCGGCGCTGGGGCAGTGCTAGGCTGCGCTCAACGGCGCAGCACGGCACCTGTGTTGGTGGCGGAGAGGGTGGGATTCGAACCCACGAGGGTGTTTGCCCTACTCGTTTTCGAGACGAGCTCCTTAAGCCACTCGGACACCTCTCCGGTAACTCCGCTAAGGCCGCGACCGGGCGAGAATAGCCCAGCCGCCTCGCCGCCCGGGGGTGAACCGCCGGTAACGTTCAGCATACCAAGTGGGTGCCGTGCAGAAAACGCCGCGGGCGGCTGCGGCGCCAGCATCCTGCCTAGCCGCTGGCACTGAGCGCCGGGGCCGGCTCACGACGCAGCCGCGCAAAGAAGCGGTGTAGCTGCGCGGCCGCTTCATCGTGCAGCACGCCTGAAAGCACCGTTACGCGATGGTTGAGCCGGGGATTATCCACAATGTCGAACACGGAGCCGGCGGCCCCGGCGCGAGGGTCCGGTACGGCATAGACCAGCCGACCAACCCGCGCCTGCACCATGGCGCCAGCGCACATCGGGCACGGCTCCATCGTCGCGTAGACGGTGACGTCCGGGAGCCGCCAGCGTCCCAGCCGGTCGGCGGCATCACGCAGCACCAGCAACTCCGCGTGAGCGGTTGGATCGGCCCAGGCCTCCTTGCGGTTGTGCTGGCGGGCAACGATTGCGCCGGCCAGTACCGCCACTGCGCCGACCGGCACGTCGCCGTCGGCCTCGGCCAGCCGGGCCTCTTCCAGCGCCAAACCCATCAGTGCGACGTCGGAGGCCTCGTAAGCGTTCTCGTTCATGCTACAGGCCCCATGGCGTGCGGATTGCAACGACAAATGTACTCGGAAGCGCCGTTTTAGACGTAGAACAGGCACATCCGGACAGGTTTTGCACGACAGTATTATTATATCATGCCGGGTAGTGTACCGCCGCCTTACGGCGGTACTTCTACGCCGACGTAGTGGGGGGAGGTTTGCCCGTCGAGAGTGACGACGTCTTCGTCGGGCTGACCGGTTCCGTCGCCGTCGGTTGCCCGTGCCACTAGTACGTAGCTGCCTGGCTTGGGGATGCGCCAGTGGTAGGACCACATGGTCCATACGGCCGGTGACGGGGTGGGGCCGAGTGTCGCTTCCTGCCAAGATACACCGCCGTCGGTGCTGACCTCGACCTTGCCTACACCGGCGAGACCACCGAGGGCCACGCCGGTGACGTTGAGCGCCGCTGCCGGCAGCTTCTGGCCGGCGAACGGTTCGTCAATGCGGGAGTTGATGGTGATGGCGGCCGCATCCGACCACCCTTCCTGCTCCCACGTGCCGCGGTGGTCGTCGCGCTCGATGACCTCGATCCGCCGGAGCCACTTCGGGCACTTTTGACCGTAGTAGCCGGGGTTCAGCAGTCGGAGCGGCGCGCCATGATCGGGCGGCAACGGCTCGCCGTTCATCCGGTAGGCGAGGAGCACGCCGGGCGCCAGCGCCTGTTCAATCGGTATGCTGGTCACGTAGTCGTCGAGGCCGTGAAAGGCAACGCGCTTGGCCCACGACTTGATCTCGGCGCGTTCGAGTAGCGGGCGCAAGGGTGTGCCAACCCAGACGGCATTGCCGATCAACTGCCCGCCGACCGGGTTGCCGATGCATTCCAGCGTGAATTGCCGCTCGACGGCCGGCAGTGCGAGGATGTCGGCGAGCGTCAGTTCCAGCCGGCCGGATACCAGGCCGTCAATGGTCAGCGTCCAGGTCTCCGGGTCGCGGGCTTCCTCGGTTGGTGTCTCCCGGTAGCTCTGGACGTAGAACTTGTCGTTGGGGGTGAGACGAGGGGTTAGGTCCTCCGGTGAATGGGGTGCGGCACCGCCAACCTGGGTGAGCGCAGTGGTGCTGCTCGCTGCCTCCGGCGGTGAACCGGAGGTGCTACAGGCGGCGACGGTCGCCATACCACCAGCGGCGGTCACGACCATGTAAGTGAGCGCCCGCCGACGCGAGGTGGGTAGCGCGCCGTCCTGACGCCGCTCGGCTATCCTGCGGCCACCTGCCATCAGTCTTGCCCTCCTCACTATGAATCATACGGCAAGCACACCCTGACGACCGTAAGGCTACTTACGGAATGCTCGCTCCCACCGCGTCCGGGTGGTCGTCGAGGGGGGCATGGTCGTCGGGCGCTTCGCCGTCAACGAACAGCCGGTTCCACCACTCGAAGCACATCAGCGACCAGAGCAGCAGCTTGTGGTTGCGCTGGCCGGCGGTGTGCTCGTCTACGACGCGGCGCACGGCCGCCGGCTCGAAATAGCCGCGGGCGAGCGCCCGTTTGTTCAGGATGGTCTCGCGGATATACGGCAGGATGCTGGTGCGATACCACGTTTCCTCGGGGGGGACGAACCCTTGCTTGGGGAGGGCGAGGGTGGCATCCGGGATAAGACCGCGCATGGCGGCGCGCAGCACGCGCTTGCCGGTGCCGGTGCTGACCTTGTAGTGGGCCGGAATGCGTTGCGCGAGCTCGACAAGATCGTCGTCGAGGAACGGCACGCGCGACTCCAGACCGTGCGCCATGCTCAACTTATCTTCCAGGACAAACAGGCCGTGTAGGTATACCCGGGCCTCGAAAGTGAGGGCGCGATCAACCAGCGCCGGCGCGTCGTAGTCGCGGGTGATGGCCAGGAACGGATCGCGGGGGTCGAAATTGCCGGCGCTGCGCCGGAACTGCTCGGTGAAAAAGCCGCTGCGTTCCTCCGGCGACAGCAGGCGGCTCCAGTATTGGAAATAGCGATCCTCGAACTCGGACTCGGTGGCACCGTCGAGCACGGCGTAGCGCCAAGGGTACCCGCCGAATAGCTCGTCGCCGCCGGCGCCGGCGAGCACGACCTTGACAAAGCGGCTGGCGAGTCGCGCGACGTAGTAGTTGTGGTAGCTGGAGCTGACGCGCAGGTCTTCCAGGTGCCAGACCACGCTGGGCAGTGCGCGCGCCAGTCCGGACGGCTGAATGACGATCTCGTAGTGCTCGGTGTCGAACGTCGTGGCCAGGCGCTCGGAGTGAATGCGCTCGTCGCAGCTGCGCTCCTCCTCGGTCGCGCCCGCGAGCGAGAAGCCGCCGGTGATGGTCGTGATCTGCGGTTGGTGGGGTAGCCGCTCACCACCGTTCCCGCCATTCTGCGCGGCGGCTCGCGTCGTCAACTGGCGACTAGCTACCGCGCAGATGGAGCCGGAGTCCATGCCCCCGCTCAGGTAGCTGCCGACCGGCACGTCGCTCATCAACTGCCGACTGACCGCCGCCTCAAAACGCTCGCGGACGCCGGCCGTGCAGTCCTCGAAAGACAGCGCCGGATCGCCGTCAAAGCGGAAGGCCCAGTATTGCCGCTCCTGGGTGCGGCCGGCCTCGGCGACGATGAGGTGGCCCGGTGGGAGCAAGCGCACACCGTCAAACAGGGTGCGATCACTGACGATATTCTGAAAGGTGAAATACTCCAGCAACGCTTCCGCGTTCACCGCCGGCCGATGCGGTAGCGCCGCGAGCAGCCCCTTGACCTCCGACGCAAAGAGCAGGCGTTCTCCCTGTTGCGCCAGGTAGAGCGGCTTGATCCCGTAGCGGTCGCGGGCCAGCACGAGCCGGCGCCGGGTCTCGTCCCACAGGGCAAAAGCAAACATGCCGTTGAGTTGCTGGACGAGATCGGGGCCAAGCTCTTCATAGAGATGGACCAGCACCTCGGTATCGCTCTCCGAGCGGAACCGGTGGCCGCGCGCTTCGAGGTCTCGGCGCAGCGCGGGGTAGTTGTAGATTTCACCATTGCAGGCAACCCACACGTCTCCCCGCTCGTTTTGCATCGGCTGGCGACCGTTCGGAGAGAGGTCCATGATGCTCAGGCGCCGAAAGCCGAGCGTCACCTGATGCGATGGGGGGCAGTACAGCCCCTTGTCGTCGGGGCCGCGGTGCGCCAGGGCCTCGCGCATCGCAACGGCCGTCGGCTCGTCGGCCCCGCCCGTGGGGTCATAGACACCGGCTACGCCGCACATATGCTCCTGCGTACTCCTACCCACACAACGGCCGGACAAGCAGAGGTGTCACCACGCGACGGATGCTACCACGTTTGCCGCTATTACGGCGTCCTCTACCAATAGGGTGGTCGCTCCGCCCCCGGCGGAGCGGGGCCGGATGTCGTCTGCGAGGCTGCGGAGGTGCGGCGCAGCGCAACCCGGTTGTTAGGCGGATGTGTCCTTGATGAGGTCGTTCAGAACGGTCACTCCTACTTCCAAAACACAGTCTGTCTCGTTCCGGCTCGCCCGACTTGTCAAGTCAACCAATTTGTCAGGCTGATAGGCTTGTCTTGAGATGGAGTAAAATGAGCCGTTCTTGATCGTACCGTTGTAGATCTTCTCGCCGGTGAGCTGGAATCCAATGCCTGTTCTGGGCATCCGGTAATGGAACACGCCCCCTTCCAATCCCGCCATCTTCAGCCCAACGGTCCTAACCCTATCCATCACACTCAGACTGATGGCCAGTCCTTCGCCGGTGCTGCCAGTCCAGGGGCCGACCAGTAGAACGATAGGCTGGAGGTACGGGCTGTTGCCGCGTGGCTCCAAGTAGCTTATAAACTCCTCACCCGAAGGTCTGACCGTCCGCTGGTACGCCACTCGAGATGCTACGAGCCGCTCGGCTATATCCTCAAGCACGCCGGTGTTCCCTCCACCGGCACGTCGAAGATCGAGAACGAGTCCTTTTGCCGCACTCAGCTCTTCCAGTGCAGCGTCGAACAGGAAAATCGTCGAAGCGTCTCCGAGCGAGTCATTGAAGCCGATGTAGCCAAGATCGCGGGATAGCCAACGTGTTTCGAGCCGGCAGTTATGTTGTATAGCGTACTGGCGGTCAAAGCGGCCGGCTTCCAGCTTGAAAGAGAGATTCTGTCCGCCACGCGAAACTTCAAGAGTTCGGCTTACGCTCCCGTTCCCGGCGAGTACCTTGTTCAGTGCCCAATTATGCAGCTCTGTAGTAGGGGTTGTAACACTGATCGGAAGGCGTGCTTGTACGGCTTCGGTAATGGGAACATTGTTGATCGAGAGTATAACGTCGCCCGGCCTGACACCGCTGAGGGCAGCCTGAAACCCCGCGCGTACCGCGAGGACCGTCGCCTCTTCCTGGCGCCACTCGGCATGAAGGTCGGACCGAGCGGGAACGGTGCGCGGCGATGTGGGTGTATTGTAAGTGAGGTGGACGTGATTATCGTGTAGTTCTTCGAGAGTCCGCTCCAAGATAGAGATGAACGTTTCTTCCTTGCTGGTAGCCTCAACCTTTCGCCGATAGTGTTGCCGGACTTTTGTCCAGTCGGTGTCTTTTTCATCGAAGTAGGCATATTCTGCCGCAAAGGTCCTCCACAGATAATCAAAGTCCTCCAGAAAATCGGTCGTCGTAAGCACCCTCGCCCGGCTATCCGCCATGCTCAACTTTTCGATCCGATTACGCCCCGGTTTTGGTGGCAAGCGCCCTTGTTTTCACACGTGGACCTCGCGTGTGGGTGATACCACTGCCGGGATAGGTTCAGGGACGGTGATGCCCTCGACAGTAATGTGCCGCAGTGTCTCGTCGTCACCGAAGCGTTTCACCGCGTCAAGCACTTCAAGGCCAGCCAACCGCCCTTCGGCGTCATAATCGGCGGCAAGCCCCTCGGCGAGGTGTTTTGTAACCACCCGTGTCTCGCGGAACCGGATGCTGAGTGCATCTACCTCCGCATCATATGTAATTCTCATCAAAGCAGCGCCTTCCTAGAAGTAGTACGTATAGACGGTAACAACCACTATCTCGTCCTCTTCCTCAACGAAGATCGGACGTACTTGCTTGGTCTGGTAATGCCGTCCTTGCCAGAGCAATCCAAATGGAAAGTCTTTCCGGCATTCCAGACGACCTAGTTCTGCCGGTTGCCAAGGTTCGGAACGAATGGCCTCGGCCACTTCGTCAAACGCAAACCCTCTCTCCTCAGTGTACCCCAAGGCATGGTGCGAGAGTCTGATCGGTCTCAATGACATGTGGAGTAGTGTAGCGGCCCATGACAAGCGAGCCGCATAGAGAATTGGGCGACTATCGGTCCTGCCAAGATGGTAACCGCTGGCGGCGGCGCGGTGGCCGCCGGCGCGTGAAGGGCTGTTCGTCGGCGAGGAGCGGCGCCGGTGACGCGGATAGCCCCTCCAGCTCCGTCAACTGCTCCGGGTCCGGCCACCAGGCATACCGCTTCAGGTCGAGCACGTAGAGCGGCCCGTCCTCCTCGATCTCGACCCCTTCCTCCCGGAGCAGTTTGGCCTGCTCGTGGACCCGGTACTCCGGGTGTCGCGGACTGATGCCGCCGCCGGCATTCACCACGCGCTGCCAGGGAATGCCCTCCGGGTCGGGACAGTGGCGCAGCGCGCCCCCGACGACGCGGGCGGCGCGTGGAGCACCCAGGGCGAGGGCAATATTCCCATAGGTCATCACCCGGCCGGGTGGAATGCGGCGCACGAGCCAGTAGACTCGTTCAGCGAACGTCAGGCGCATGGCTCCTGGTCGTTGCGGCGGCAGCCGGGCGGCTGTGGGGAGCTTACTTGGCCCAGCGCGGTGGCTGTGGTGGAATGTCGGCCGCTGAACGGGGGAGGTCGTCTACGGTAAGCTCTTCGTCGAGCGGAGCTTTCGGCACGATGATCCACAGGATCACGTAGGCGAGTAGCCCGATGCCGCCGCAGGCCAGCGTCAGGAACACGAACAGGAGGCGCACGAGCGTGGGGTCTATGCCCAGGTAGGCTCCCAAGCCCCCCGCGACACCGGCAACCATGCGCTTGTGCCGGCTCCGGTAGATGCGGCGGTCGAACCAGCTTTGGCTCTGTGTATCCATCTCCCTTCTCCCTCGCGCGGTAGTCTACACTGTTTCGACCACCACATACGCGAGGAAGTTTCAGGTCACTGCGCTCTTCCGTGCCTGACTCCCGGCCCTTTCCCACCGGAGGCGGGCGGCGGTGTGTTACCTTTACTATGTAGGATGCCGGCATTCCACACGCTGCTTGCTGCGGCAGTGCTCGATGCTGGTGATCCAGTTGCCCATCTCGGACGACAAGCTGACGACTATCCGATGCTGGCTACCAACCCATCACGCAGCCCCGGGGCCGCCGCTGCGCCGACACCAACCGCGGCCTGGGGCGTAGCGGAGAGACTACATACACCATGACGACAGTGGGTACCGCGGGCCAACCGCGCATTCGGCTAATCATCCGTCCCTTCCAAGAGTTCGCTCGGCAGGAGACTGCCGGCGGCATCCTGCTCTTGTCCAGCGCGATCATTGCGCTCATTTGGGCTAATTCGCCCTGGGCACCCCTCTACGAGCAGCTCTGGCACACCGAAATCGCCATTGTGCTCGGCGACTTCCACCTTGAGGAGGACCTGCTGCACTGGATCAACGATGGTCTGATGGCGATCTTCTTCCTCTTCGTGGGGCTGGAGATCAAGCGGGAGGTGTTGATCGGTGAGCTGGCCTCGGTGCGGCGCGCCGCGCTCCCCATCTTCGCCGCCGTGGGGGGCATGCTCGTGCCGGCAGGCCTTTACATCGCCGTCAATGGCGGCACCGAGGGCGCGCGAGGCTGGGGCATCCCGATGGCGACCGACATCGCGTTTGTGCTGGGCATCATGGCCCTGCTCGGCCGGCGAGTGCCCTTGCCGTTGAAGGTCTTCTTGGTGGCGTTGGCCATCGTGGACGATATTGGCGCGGTTCTGGTCATTGCCATCTTCTACACCTCGGAGCTTTCGTTGATGCACCTCGCCGCCGGCGCGGTATTTCTCCTGCTCCTGCTCGGCGCCAATCGTGTCGGTTTCCGCCATCCGCTGCCCTACGTCGTGCTGGGTCTCGGCTTGTGGGTCGCCTTCCTGGAGTCCGGTGTACACGCCACCGTCGCCGGGGTGCTGCTTGCGCTGACGATCCCCTCCTCGATCCGCATGAATACGCGGGACTTTCTCACGCAATGCCGCGCCTTTCTCGACAGCTTCGAGCTGGCCGGTGTTTCGGCGGAGAAGAGACACATGGAGGACGGGCATCGGGCCGCGGTGTACGCACTTGAATCGGCCTGCGAGTACGTCGAGTCGCCCATGCAGCGCCTGGAGCACGCCCTGTACCCATGGGTCACCTACCTCATCATGCCGCTCTTTGGCTTGGCGAACGCTGGCGTGGCCTTGAGCGGTGATTTGGGCGCGGCAATAACACATTCGGTGAGCCTCGGCGTGATTCTCGGCCTAGTGGTTGGCAAGCAGGTGGGTATCACCCTCTTCTCGTGGCTGGCCATCCGTCTTGGCGTAGCCTCGTTGCCGCGCGGCGTGGGTTGGCGACAGGTGTATGGCGCGGCCTGGCTGGGCGGGATCGGATTTACGATGTCTATCTTCATCGCCAACCTGGCTTTTGGTGGCACTGCGCTGCTGCCGATTGCCAAGATGGGCATTCTGCTGGCGTCCCTCATCGCTGGTATCGCCGGCTGGCTCATCTTGGCAACCACGAAGACAGTGTCCCTAACCCATGAGGCCCCGGCTGCGGCGCCGGCAAGCTCGCCAGACAGTGTAGCGCCCAGCCTTGTGACGGACCGATGACACGCCTAGTCCTGAGGGAATGCCGGTGAACACCGATACAGTGCGCCACCTGCTTGCCGAGGTAGCCGCCGGGCGGCTCGATGTGGAGGCGGCGCTTGGCCGGTTGCGCCGGCTCGATATTGAGGACCTCGGCTACGCGCGCGTTGACCACCATCGGACGCTGCGGACCGGGTTTCCGGAAGTGATTTACAGTCCTGGCAAGACGCCACAACAAGTCGCAGCGATTGCCCAACGGCTGGTCCAGCGCGACCAAACGGCGCTGGCGACGCGCGCTGCGCCCGAAGTGTTTGCTGCCGTGCGCGAGGTGCTGCCCACCGCGCGCTATGAGCAGGTAGCGCGGCTCGTGATCGTTGAGGGCACACGGCCGCCGCTGCTGCCAGGCCGCGTCGTCGTCGCTACCGGCGGCACGGCCGACATGCCGGTAGCCGAAGAGGCGGCGATCACCGCCGAGCTGACGGGGTGCCCAGTGGACCGTCTCTACGACGTGGGCGTGGCCGGTATTCATCGCCTGCTGGCGCAGCGACACGTGCTCGATATGGCCGCGGTGGTGATTGCGGTAGCTGGGATGGAGGGCGCGTTACCGTCCGTAGTGGGTGGCCTCGTAGACAAGCCGGTGATTGCCGTGCCTACCAACGTCGGCTATGGCGCTTCCTTTGGTGGCGTGGCAGCGCTCTTGGCCATGCTCAATAGCTGCGCCCCCGGAGTGGCCGTGGTCAACATTGACAACGGCTTTGGCGCCGGCTTGATGGCCGGGATGATTAACCGCCTGGCCGCTGCGGCTGTCTCTACCGGTGAACCAGCGGGTGTTGCCACCGACCATCAGGACGGTGCCGCATTGGATCCCGGCGGATCGTGCCGGTCGAGCGTGCCAACGGAAGGGGCGGCACCATGACCCGCGCTGCCTACTTCGAGTGCTTTTCGGGTGCCAGTGGCGACATGATCTTGGGTGCCCTCGTAGACGCCGGTTGGTCGGAGCAGGCGCTACGCGACGCGCTGGCCAAGATACCTCTCGGCGGCTACACGGTGACCGTCCGTGAAGCGCAGAAAGGCGCCCTCTTTGGGACGCAGGTGCAGATCACCGTCACCGAGCCGCAGCCCGAGCGCGATATGGAGGACATCCTCCCGATCATCGAAGGGAGCGACCTGCCCGATCCGGTCAAGGCCAACTGCAAGCGCCTCTTTTGGCGGCTGGCCGAGGTGGAGGGGCTGGAGCATCGCCAGCCGCCGGCGACCGTACACTTCCACGAGGTCGGGGCGGTCGATTCGATCCTCGACATCCTGGGCGCCTGCGCGGGCCTGCACGACCTGGGCATTGCGGAGTTGTACGTCTCGCCGATCAACGTCGGCGGCGGCACGACAAACTCGCGGGACGGCATCCTGCCCGTCCCCGGCCCGGCGACGTTGGAGCTGCTCAAGGGACGACCGATTTACGCCTCGGCCTACGCCGGCGAGTTCCTCACGCCGACGGGCGCCCTCATCCTGTCCACCCTGGCGACCGACTTTGGCCCCATGCCGCCGATGCGCGTCGAGCGCATTGGCTACGGCGCCGGCCAACGCGACTTTGCCATCCCCAACATGCTGCGCGTTTCTATTGGGGAGTTGGATCAGGAGCCGGGGCAGCCGGGCGAGACGGCCGATTCCGCGGTCATGGTGGAAACGAACATTGACGACATGAACCCGGAGTGGCTCAGTTACCTCGCCGACCGCCTCCGCGCAGAGGGTGCGCTTGACGTAACCATGACTCCGGTGCTGATGAAGAAGGGCCGGCCGGGTACCGTGCTGTCGGTGCTGACGACGCCGGCCGCAGTGCAGCCGGCGCTGGATCGTATCTTCGCCGAGACGACCACGCTCGGCGTGCGGATGTACGACGTGCGCCGGCAGAAGCTGCGGCGGCGTATCGAGACGGTGATGACGCCTTGGGGATCAGTGCGCGTCAAGGTGGCGCAGCTTGGTTCGGCGGACCGCAATCATGCCCCCGAATACGAGGACTGCCAGCGGCTGGCCAGCGCGGCCAACGTGCCTTTGCGCGACGTATACGACGCTGCGCGCCACGCGATGGAAGCGGGAGACTGAGACGACCCGCCGGGGGCTGCACGAGCGTAGGGAGCGAGATGATGACCGACGAGCGGGCGGCAGTGCCGAAACGGACTGCGCGGGCGGATGCCGGGGTCGGCGCCGACCTCGTGCTCGGCTGGACGTTGGCGATGACGCGAAAGGTCTCCAACGCCTTGGCGGCTATCGGATTGCGTGGACTGGGCGGCCAGCTTAGGTCCGTGTCGTCGGAGCACGTATCGGTGGAACGGGGCGCCGTAGGAGCGGCCTTGGGCAACCGCCTCCGCTTTCGCCAGAGTGCGAGCGCGGTGGCGCTTGGTCGTGACGTGGGGCTCCACCAAGGAGTGGGCTTGGTCGTCGGCGGAGGTCGTGTCACCGTCGAACGGGGCGCCAGTCAATGGCTGGTGGGCGCGGTGGTCGAGGCGCGGCAGACCTTTGCCCTCGCGGTAATCGCCGGCCAGGTCAGTGGCTCGGTGCGCTGCCTCTTCGATACTCGTGGTGCGATCATCTGCGGCGTCGCCTTCGCCGTGACCACGTTTGCGCTCCGCCTGCTCACTCGTCGCGGCTAGCGGCGGAAGAGCAGACGGTCTACCGCCAACGGCGTCGGCGGGCCGAAGAGCACCAGCAAGGCCAATAGCGCCAGCACACCGTCGCGGATCAGGTCTTGCGGTCCGGCGTCGGCGCCGCCCAACAGCCAGCCGATCACCGGCATTTGCTGCAAGACGACGCTGCCGAAACAGCCACAGCCCTCCAGCGGCAGGCCGCGCAGCAGAGCGGAGGTCAGGGCGGCGGTGAATACGGCCAGCAAGGTCAGCGCTACGGCCGCGCTGATCCGGGTAAACAGGCCGGCCAGCAAGTAGAGGCCGAGCAGCAGCTCCAGCCAGGGCAGTCCCGTCGCGACGGGCAGCACCGCCGGCTGTGGCAGGAGCTGATACCGCTCGACGACGGTGGCGAATTCGGCCGGCGCGGCCAGCTTCCCGCCGGCGGCGAGCACAAACACCGCGCCCAGTAGCAGCCGCGCGATCAAGGTCGCTCCGGTGCTTACCGACCGTTGGCGCAGCTGCCGGCCGCTCGGGCTAGGGTCGTGTGTTACCATGACTTCAATGCGTCCATCCCACGGTACGGGTGTTGGTCCGCATACCCTATAGGCTATCGTGGGTGGCGAGGTAACGGCAACGGCGTCATGGGCGAACGTAGAGGACGGGAGCGGAGGCGGCGCTCAACCAAGTCGCAGTCGCGCGGTCTGCCGCGTATGGCGCTCATGCTCGGCGGCGCCACCGTCGTCGTGATTGCGGTCATCATCGCGTTGAGCCTGCGCGATAGTCCTACCACGACCGAGGCGCCGTCCTCCGGCGCTGACGACGAGTATGGCCACATCGGGCAGGTGCTCGGTGTAGAGCCGCCGGCGGGCGGTGCCGAGGAAATCCTGGTCGGCCAGGAGGCGCCCAACTTCCGGTGGCGAGTTGGATCGGGGGAGACGCGCTCCCTGGTCGGGCTGCGGGGCCAGTCGGTTGTCCTGCTGGAGTTTCTGGCTACGTGGTGCCCGCACTGTCAGCGGATGGCGCCGGTGATTGCCTCCCTCTACGACGACTACCGCGAGCGCAACGTCGCCGCCTTGGGTCTGAACGCCAGCCCCTTCGCCATGGATAGGCGCTCTCGCTCTTCGCCGGAAGATATGGCCACCTTCGCGTCGCGTTTTGGCGCCACCTTTCCGCTCGCGTTCGATCCGGCCGTGGTCGTGGGCCGGGCCTACGGGGTGCGAACGTTTCCGACGACCTTCATCATTGATCGGCAGGGCGTCGTCCGCTACGCGCATAGCGGCGAGGTGCCCAAAGCCGAGCTGGCGGCCGCGCTAACAGCCGCGCTCGGCTCTTCCTAGGGCAGCAGCGGCCTCCGGAGAGGGCAGGGAGCCGGGCGGTGGGTGGTTTCCGGTCGAGACACTAATGAGTGTACGCGGGAGGTAGGACGATGTACGTGTTGATTGTGCCGATTCACATCAAGCCGGAGCATCGCGAGGCGTTTCTGGAGTCCATGCTCGACGACGCTATCGGATCCGTCCGTGACGAGCCGGGCTGCCTGCGCTTTGACGTGATCCAAGATAGCAGCGATCCCAATTGCATCTACCTCTACGAGGTCTATCGGGACGAAGCGGCCTTCCAGGCGCATACGGAGGCGCCACACTTCGTCCGCTGGCGCGAAACCGTCAAAGACTGGTTCGCCGCGCCGCCGGACGTGACGTTCGGCACCAGCGTCTTCCCCCCGGACGACGCTTGGGTGTCCCAGTCCCCGCCGGCCGAATAGTTAGCCGGCGGCGGCCTTCTCCCGCTGCTGCTTGCGCCGGTTGTGGAGGGCCTCGACCGCGGCGAGCAGCGGTTGAACATCGTACCGGACAGGATCGGTCGCGGGTAGCCCCGTTTCGTCGGCCGCTGCTGCGATTGCTTGCTGTGCGGCGGCCTCATCCAAGCCGAAGGTGTTGAGGGCGATGCCGATGACGCGCGACGGCTTGACGTGGGCGGTCGCGTGCTCGTGCAGGGTCACGAGGTCGCGCAGTGGTGGCACCGGGAGGGTGTAGCGGCGGATGGTCGTGCGCGTGACTTGGTGGCAGAGGATCATCCCATCCGGCGCGCTCCCGTGGATCAGGGACAGCGTGACACCAGAGTAGCCTGGATGGACCAGCGAGCCTTGCCCCTCGACGAACACGATGTCGCCCTGCTCGGCGCCCTGCATCACGAGGTCTTCCGAGGCCCCGGCGGCAAAGTCGCTGATCACCCGGTCAATTGCCATGCCCCAGCCAGCGATGATAATGCCGGTCTGCCCCGTAGCGACGAACGCGGAGCGATGCCCGGCCCGACGCGCGGCGGCGTCAAGCTCTAGGGAGGCGGACATCTTCCCGACGTTGCAATCCGAGCCGACCGTGAGCACGATAGTCGCGTCGAGCTGATGCGCCCGCGTGTCGGCGACGCGGTGCTCGTCAGGTACGCGCCGCACGTCCCAGAGGTCAACCCCGCAGGAGCGGGCCACGCCGGCCAACTCTTCGTCCTCTTCGAGGAAGTGGTGCAGGCCGTTGATGATGTCGAGACCCTCGCGCATGGCATGGACCACCTGCCGGCGCCACGCTGCCGGCAAGACGCCACCACGCGGAGCCGTGCCGAGCAACAGCGTATTCGGCTTGTAGGCCAGCGCGGCAGCGACCGATTCCACGATTGGCACGTCGTCCCCGACGCCAACGATGTCGGCGGCGGTTCGGCCGGTGTACCGACTGTCCGCGACCGCCACCACCGGATCGCGCCCATAGCGGATGACGCCGACGGCAGTCTTCGCCTCCAGTAGGTCAAAGCCGCCCTCGGCTAGGACCGCAATCCTGCGTTCACCAATGGGTCTCATCGTCCTTCCATAGCTCCTTGCGTGGTAACGAAGCTGGCCGGCCTGGTCGGCAAAGAGTTGCCTTGCAGGGGTACAGTATACTGAATATCTACAAGTTGTGTGCCGGCGGAGGGACGGTAACACAAGAGTTGGTACATCAGCAAGCATTTTGCCGATTGACGCAACCCGTCACCGAGCGGTAGTCTCACGTGGCGGGAGTCTTAGCTATGTCCCGGTTCCAGGCGGAGTAGGAGCTGGCCTATGTGGTGTGAGGAAGTGTCGGTTGGAGCGCCGCGTGTCCCCGACAGGCCGTAGTGCGCTCAACTAGCTTCTATGCTTGTGAACCGTGACCGGTCCCCGTCAGGCGGAGGAGGCCGCAATGATGAGCAACGCCGGGCCGCCCGCCCCTTCCGGCCAGTTCAATCCCCTAGAGCTTGACTCGTTGGCCCGGCTGCTCGACGTGGTCGCGGCGCCGGCCAGCGGTCGGCCCCCCATGGTCCACACCAACCTGCCCCCCGCGGCGCTGACGGAGGTGGCGGTGCAGCGGGGGGAGGGCATCCTCGCCGCCAGCGGCGCGCTCGTGACCGCCACCGGTGCGCGCACGGGCCGCTCGCCGCATGACAAGTTCGTGGTGCGCTATCCTGGCTCGGCGAGCGAGCGAGTGGTCTGGTGGGGAGATGTTAACCAGCCGCTGCCGCCGGAGCGGTTTGCTCGCCTGGCGGCGCGTGTGAGCAGCTATCTGCTGGAGCGTGACGCTCTGTACGTCACCGAGGCCACCGTCGCCGCGCATCCTGCCTACCGGATGCCGGTGCGCGTGATTGCCGAGGAAGCCTGGCAGGCGCTCTTTGCGCGGCAACTGTTCCGTCGTGATGAAGGGCCGGTCGGCGACGAGCCAAGCGCCGCCGGCGCCACCGTCCTCATTGCGCCCCACTGTCAGGCCGTGCCCGCCGAGGACGGTACGCGGTCGGAGGCGGCGGTGGTCCTGGACCTGGAACACCGCCTGGTGGTCATCTGCGGCACGCGCTACGCCGGCGAGATGAAGAAGTCGGTGTTTTCCCTGCTGAACTATCTCCTACCCCAGCGTGGGGTGCTGTCCATGCACTGCGCCGCCAATGTCGGAGACGCTGGCGACAGCGCCCTGTTTTTCGGCCTGTCGGGGACGGGCAAGACCACCCTCTCCGCCGATCCGGCCCGTAACCTGCTCGGCGACGATGAGCATGGCTGGTCGGATGAGGGCATCTTCAATCTGGAGGGCGGCTGTTACGCCAAGTGCATCCGCCTCTCGCAAGAGGACGAGCCGCAGATTTGGCACGCCATCCGCTTTGGCAGCGTCGTCGAGAACGTCGTCGTGGACCCGGCCACGCGCCAGGTGGACTACGACGACGATTCGATCACCGAGAACACCCGCTGCGCCTATCCGGTGGACTACATCGAGGGTGCGCTGACCGGCGGGACGGCCGGGCACCCGACGACCGTGCTCTTCCTGACGGCCGACGCTTTCGGCGTGCTGCCGCCCCTGGCCCGTTTGAATACCGAACAGGCGCTCTACCACTTCCTCTCCGGCTACACGGCGCGCCTGGCCGGGACCGAGGCCGGGCTTGGCTCGGAACCGGAGGCGACATTCTCTGCCTGCTTCGGCGCACCGTTCCTCCCGTTGCCGCCCTCGGCCTACGCCCACTTGCTGGGCGAGCGCCTCGCGGAGCACGGCTCGCGCTGCTATCTGGTCAATACCGGCTGGACGGGCGGCCGCTATGGGGTCGGCCAACGCCTACCCATCGGCGCCACCCGTGCCCTGGTGCGTGCGGCGATCAGCGGCGATCTGGAACGACCAGGTGTAGCGCACTTGACTGATCCCCTCTTTGGGTTTCAGGTTCCGGAGCACTGCCCCGGCGTGCCTGATTTGCTCATGCACCCGCGCGATACTTGGGACGACCCGGACGGCTACGATAGCCAAGCGCAGCGCCTCGCCCGTGATTTCCACGCGAACTATGCCCAGTTTGCCTCCGACCCGGACGCCCGTCGCCTGCAAGCTGCTGGCCCCAGCATGAGCTAGTCGGCCTCACTCCCCGGCTCTTCTCCGTCGCCGAGCGAGAGAAAGCTGCTGTCCGTCATTCCTCGCTTCACCGGCTAGAATGGTCTGGTAGTGTGCCGGTAGGAGGCCAGTGATGTTTGATCTCGTGATTGGTGGTGGGACGGTCGTAGACGGAACCGGGGCGCCCGGCTATCGCGCCGATGTCGGCGTCGCGGGCGGCACGATCACGGCGATTGGCGATCTCCGCGCTGCCGCGGCCGCCGACCGGCTCGACGCGACCGGTCAGGTCGTCGCGCCGGGCTTCATTGACCCCCACACGCACTCCGACCGCACCTTGCTCGTCAGTCCCGAGGCGCACAGCAAAGTGCGGCAGGGAGTGACGACCGAGGTGATCGGCAACTGCGGCGCCAGCCCAGCGCCGTGCGTGGGACCGTTTGCCGACGAGATCCGGGGCCAGAGCGGCGACGGCAGCCCGCCGGAGCCTTCCGAGGCGTGGGAGACGTTCGGTAGCTACCTCGATACGTTGCGCGTAGCGCAGCCCGCGGTCAACGTGCTGGCGCTCGTCGGGCACGTCACGCTGCGGATCGCGGCGATGGGCTTTGCCTACCGGCCACCCACGCCGGAGGAGCTGGCGCGGCAGCGTGAACTGCTGGCCGAGGCGCTCGATGCCGGCGCCTTGGGCCTGTCGTCGGGCTTGATGACGCCGCCGAGCAATTACTCCGAGACGGAGGAGCTTGTCAGCCTCGCCGAAACGCTGCACGAGCACGACGCCTTCTACTTCACGCACATACGTGGCGAGGGCGCGCCGGTTTTCCGGGCCACCGCCGAGGCCATCGAGATTGCCGAGCGTGCTCGCGTGCCCGTGCAGATCGCCCACCACAAGGCCGCCTTTCGACCGAACTGGGGGCGGATGCCGCAGGTGACGCAGCTCAGTGTGTGGGCACAGGAGCGCGGCGTCGACTCCCGCTTCGATGTCTACCCCTATACCGCTGGCAGCGCCGGCCTGACCCAGATCATGCCGGATTGGGCACACGAGGGCGGACGCACCAAGCTGCTGGATCGCCTCCGCGACCCGGCGACACGCGCGGAGGTATGCGCCGATGTCGAGGCGGCCGGCCGGGAATGGGACCGCATCTACATCACGGCGGTACATACCGACGCAAATCGCCACCTGGAGGGGCGCACCATCGCCGAGATCGCCGCCGACCGGCACGTCGCGCCGGTGGAGGCGTTCTGCGACATCCTGCTGGAGGAAGCGGCCCAGGCCGGCATGTTGCACTTCATCATGGATCAGGGCGACGTGGACCACGTGGTTGGACACCCGCTGTCTATGATCGGCTCGGACGGATCATCGTTGCGTGTGGACGGGCCACTCGGCGCCGGCAAGCCGCACCCCCGCAACTACGGCGCCTTTCCGCGCGTGCTGCAGGAGTACGTGCGCGAGCGCGGGCTGCTCACGCTGGAGCGCGCCGTCCACAAGATGAGCGGGGCCACCGCAGAACGGCTCGGCCTGCGGAGTAAAGGCTTCATCCGCTACGGCATGGATGCGGACCTGGTGGTCTTCGACCCGGCCGCCGTGCGCGAGATGGCGACCTATAGCGATCCGCACCAGTACGCCGCCGGCATCCCGCACGTGGTCGTCAACGGCACGGTCACCGTCCGCGACGGCGAGCACGTTGGCGCTCGCGCGGGGCGGGTTATCCGCCGCCAGGACCGCTAGTCGCGGAGCGTCGTAGCCCCTTGCGACTCCCGCGGAGCGGGGGCTAGGGAGGCCAGTGCAAGGGGAAAGGAGCGGCGCTGGCTTAAAGGACGGTTGCCGGCCGCAGGGCCGCTTCTGTCCGGCAGCCGGCCTGTCTCTCACTACTGCTGGGGCAGCTTGGTCGCACGGCGGCGCTCGGAGGGCAGTGGTTCCTCGAAAGGCTCACCGCGCTGCTCGGCCTGCATCCGTCGCTGGTTCCACGCTTCCCACTCGGCATCGGACTCGCGTCGCTCTTTTGCTAAAGCCTCCGCGACCGCCCGCGCGATCTGTTCTTGCCGTCGCTTCTCGCGCCATTCCTCGAACGCCGCTGCCAACACCATTACATACCTCCCCGTCTCCGTGAGCACCATGGACACGGCCGCCACCGTGATCGCGAGGGCTGACAAGTCATGCCAGAGTGCCGCGACCGCCGCGACACCCTGCGCCACAGTCCGTAGTGTACCGACACTGAACTGCCCGATGACGAGCGCGAAGTAGACGTGCTTGACGCCCTTGCTGACACTCCAGATGGACTCGCGCGGCTCGCTGGTCGCACGCTGCTGCTGCTGCCGCTCGCCGTGAAGTAACGTCACCATTTGCCTCTCCCAAGCCGGTCGGCCGGCGGTACGTGTCTCATGTTCCCGGCGGCCCGGCCCCGTCCCGGGACCACAGGGTCGAAGACGGCCGTGGGCCTGCTGCGTGGCGTCATATCGGGCGCGTCTATCGGTTGCCCTGGGAGACCGGACAGATGCTAGTTGCTCGTTTATAGGCTGCGAAGGCCGGACGGGATGCTCTGTGTATGCTGTGTGGAGCAGTTGCCGGAAGGGAGCGGGATATGAGCACGTTGCGCCGCTTTTCGTACTCTGCGGGACGGGACCGGCCGCTCGAAGCCAGTGCGGCGTGGGCTGCCGAGCACGGCTTCGGCGCAGTGGAGTTCAATGCCGACTTGCCACCCAATAGCCCGGATCAGTGGGAGGACGCTCGCGTCGCCGCCTTCCGCAAACTGTGCGCGAAGCACCGCCTGACAGTCGGTATCCACACCTCATCGGCGGTGAACAATGCTGAGATCGTGCCGGTCGTTGGCGACGGGATAGAGACTTATCTGCGGCAGAACGTCGAGCTATCCGCCCGGCTCGGCTGTGGTCATGTGATCGTGCATGGCGGCTACCACTTCGGTGACCACGAGACACGGCGGGAGGCGGCCCGGCGGCGTCTGGAGCGCCTGGTCCCCTGGGCCGCGCGGTTGGGCGTTGCGCTGTGGTTCGAGAATCACAATGCCGAGCCGGACTTGGCCGAAATCCACTACCAGCCCCGCGACGCCGACGAGACGGCCTGGTTTCTGGACTGGCTCCCGGCAGCGACGGTGCGTTGGGCCTTCAACGTCGCTCACGCGCACTTGGTGCCTGAGGGCATTGATGGCTTCCTCGATCGCTTTGGTATCGGACGAATCGCTCAGGTGCGCCTCAACGATAACCCCGGCACGCACGAGGTTCACCTGGTTCCCGGCGAGGGTACGATTGATTTTGAGGCCGTCTTCCGCCGACTCGACCGGCTGGGCTACCGAGGACCATTCTCGCTGGACTTCGGTACCGACGAGGACAAGCTACGAGTGCGCGCTGCTTTCGCTGCTTTGCTGGGGCCGGGTTGACCTACCCCCCCGGCCGCCCAGCCGCTAGTGGAGTTGGCGGGGCGGGAGGCGCTGGCGGATGGATTCCATAGCCTTGTCCACCTCGCGGCGCCCATCGCGCACGGCAAAGGTGGCATGGCCCGGATAGAGGCCGTCCAGCGACAGCGCGGCCAGGCGCTCAACACTCCGAATCGAGTCGTGGAGCGAGCAGTCCCAGATGTTCTGGAGCAGGATGGCACCCCCGGCGAATAGGGCATCGCCAGTGAAGGCAGAAACCTCACCGTCCCGCCGCACGACGTAGGCGAGGTGACCGGCGGAGTGACCGGGGGTGGCGAGCGCCTCGATGACCAGATTGCCAACTTGCACGGTGTCTCCGTCGGCAAGCTCCCGATCCACCGCACACGGCTCGAACACAAAGTCGAGCGGATACACGCCGCCCTCGCGGGCTACGTCGAGGCTGCTGCCGCGCTCATCGGCAGAGCGCAGGTATTGGGCTACTTCGGGCGAGGCGGCGACCTGTAGCCCCAGCCGCTCGCGCAGCCCGGCGGCGCCGCCGGCGTGGTCTACGTGGGCGTGGGTGACGAACAGGGCCGCTGCCCGTTGCGGGTCGAGGCCTTCGCGCGCGATCTGCGCGATAATCTCGTCCGTCGAACGCCCGCCACCAGCGTCAATCAGCGCATATTCCTCGCCACCGTCGAGCAGATAGACGTGACAGTCGTAGTCGTCGGTCAGGCGGAAGCCCACCTGTCCACTGCCGACGAGGTACAGCCAATCGGTAATTCTCATGTTGTATTGCCCCCACCCTCGCCCATCCCCGTCCCGACGGGGGAGGGATCATGCCGGCCGCCGTCTCCCTGCCGTAGCGGGGAGGTCAGAGGGGACTCAACTACGCCCCGACACCCGCTCGTTCAACTCTAGCGCCGTGCGCGTGTATAGCTCGGCGGCGGCGCTCAGGTGTGCGACCGGCACGAACTCGTCGGCCGTATGCGCCTGCGTGATGGAGCCTGGACCGAGCACAATGCTTGGCACCTCCCGCAGCGCCCAGAGCTTGCTCGCATCCGTACTATACGGCACGCCCAAGAGCGCGTCCGGGCGTCCGAGCGCGCGGCAGGCCGCTTGGGCGGCTTGGACGACGGCGGCGTCAACCGGCGTGTCGAGCGGCCAGTCGTCGGTGGTGGGCGGACTAAGCTCCAGTCGCACATCGGGCCGTGCCCGCCGCACGTCGGCGAGGAGCGCCTCGATCTCGACGAGGGCGCTCTCCATGCCCTCGCCGGGGATGGTGCGCCGATCAATGTCAATGGTGCAGCGGTCCGGTACGACATTGACCCCCGTGCCGCCCTCGATAATCCCCACACTGAGCGTAGGCGAGCCGACGAGTGGGTGCTCACGTTCGGGTAGACGCTTCTGGAGGCCCCGCAGCGCGTACAGCACGTCGGCCATGTGGTCAATGGCGTTGACGCCGACTTCAGGGCGGGCGCTATGGGCGGCGCGGCCCAACGTCGAAACCCGCACCCGCAGGCAGCCCTTGTGGGCAATCACGACGCGCAAGTCGGTCGGCTCGCCAACGACGGCGGCCTCCACGCGCTCGTCGCTGTCCACGAAGTGCCGGATTCCAGTGAACTGAAGCTCCTCGTCCACCGTCGCCAGCAGCGCCACATTCATGTTCAGCTCGGCGCGGCGTGCCAGCAGTAGCTCCAGCGCCACGAGCATGGCGGCCAGCGAGCCTTTGGTGTCGCAGGAGCCGCGGCCGTACAGCCGCCCGTCGCGCACTTCCGGGCGCCACGCCCGCTCCCCCATCGAGTCCCCGGCCACCGTGTCCATGTGCGCCTCGAAGAGCAAGGTCTGGCGGGCGCCGGGCACCGTGAGGCGAGCCATTACGTTGTCGCGGCCCGGATGCACCGGCTGCCGCTGCACGTCCAAGCCCAGTTGCCGACAATACTCCTCGACAAACGCCGCCATCGCGCCCTCGCCGCGGCTCCCGCTCGGATAGCCGGGATTGACGCTCTCGATGGCTACGAGGTCGCTCGTCAAGCGGACCAACTGCTCTTCCATCGCTCAGTCCTCGTCTCGCGCGAGATTAGGCCGTGTACCTACCCCCATCCCCCTCCCTAATGAAAGCTGACAACTTAATCAGGTAGTGGGATGTAGCCCCCCTATGGTCCCCCCGCTGCGGCGGGGGGACGGGTGTGTTCCCTCCCCTGTCGGGACGGGGGAGGGTCAGGGTGGGGGTCAACACACTACCTAATCAAGTTCGCAACCTTCATCAGGGAAGGGACCGGGGGTTAGGTGCAGGTCTCCACCCTCAAGCCGTGCCTCGCCAGGCTTGCAGCGCCGACCGTCGTAGGAGCCACTCCTTGTCCTCCGGCGACAGCCAATCCATGTGGTCGGTGATTGCGGCGACCTCCTCCCCATACTCTTCCCCGCCATTAACACCACCCCCGAAATCGGTGCCCCACATGACGCGCTCGCGGCCGAACGCATCGAGCGCCCGCCGCAGCAGCGGATGCACGTCCGTGAAGGGGAAGGCGGCCAGCGACGTGCGTCGGAAGCAGGTGGCCTTCAGATAGATATTCGGGCGGCTCGCCAGCGCCGTCACGGCGGCAAAGCGGTCAAACGCCGGCCCCTCTGCGGCCCGGAGGCCACCCCAATGGTCAATGACCACCTTGACCTGCGGATGCCGGCCCGCGGCCGCGCCTATCGCGGGTAGCTCGTCCGGGTTGGTGAGGAAGCCGATGGTGATACCCAGGTCGGCGCAGGCCCGCCACACCGGCTCGAAAGCCGCCTCGGCCGGCCACACGCTGGTGTGCTCGCCATAGCAGGCCAGCCGAATGCCGCGGACGTTGTGCTCGTTGGCCAACTCGTGGAGCAGGCTGACGGCCGCCGGATCGTCGGCATGGACCCGTGCCGCCGGGATCACGCGGTCCGGAAAACGCGCAGTGGCATCAACCAGATAGCTCGGGTCTTGCAGGTAGCGCCGCGGGCCTATTGCCACCACCTGCTCTACCCCGTGCCGATCCATATAGCCGAGTAGCGTCTCGACCGCGGCGTCCCACGTCTGCCCGCCGGGACCTTCGGCGCCGGACGGAAAGCGGTCCTCGTCCGACGACCAGATGTGTAGGTGCGAGTCAATAAGCTGCATGGCCAGCAACCTCCCGCGACGTTCGGCAGCCAGTGTAGCAAGCGCACCGCCGCCCTGGCGGAGCCTAGGCCGTCCAATCGCGGGAGAGCTTGGCCATCGTGTGGCGGAGGGTGCCGATGCCGCTGATGGTGATTGCTACGTTGTCGCCGGCGTGCAGGCCCAGCTCCGGGGGGACTATCACGCCGGTACCGGTCGAGACGACCGTACCGACCGGGATGGGGTTGTTGAGCATCAGATACTCGGTAAGCTCATCGAACCGCCGCTTGATCCGGTCCGTCCCGACCGACTCGTCGAAGATGGCCTGTCCCTCCCGCTCGATCACGCAACGCACTTCCAAGCTGTACGGATCGGTCAGCTCGTCGCTCGTCACGAGCACCGGTCCGAGCACGGTACAGCCGTAGAACACCTTCGACTGCGGCAGGTAGAGCGGATTTTCGCGCTCGATGTCCCACGCCGAGACGTCGTCGCAGATCGTGTAGCCGACGATCTCGCCGTTCGCGCCGAGCACGTAGGCCAACTCGGCTTCCGGCACCGTTATTGCCGAGTCGGCGCGGATGCTCGCGGCCGCGTTGGGACCGACGCAGCGCGAGTCGCCGCCCTTGGAGAAGATCTCGGGGCGTTCCGATTCGTAGACCATATCGTAGATGCCCTTGCCCGTCTGCATGTCGCCCTCGCGGAACTCGGCGCTGCGCCGATAGGTGACGCCGCACGCCCAGATTTCGGGCGCCGCGATGGGACTGATGAGATGGGCGCGGTCGGCCGCCGGTGGCACGTCGAGGGCGGCATACGACCGCGGCGCCGCCGATGTCCCCTCGCGCTCCCGCGCAGCCACCTCCGCAAGGGATTGACCTCGCTCGATGGCCTCCTCAATCAGGTCCGTTGTAGTGCGCCGGCCGTCGAGCGGCACAACGTGATCTCCTTCCAGCACACCCACGCGGTTGCCTGCTACCGGATCGCAAAACCGCACCAGTTTCATCGTCGTTCCCTCCCTGTTCAGGCTCCGGCTCCCTTATGACCCCCCGCGGCGGCGGGAGAGGCGTGCAGCCGGTCCCCGTGCCGCTACTATACTCAGCGGTGCTGCTCTACGACGGTCGGTTCCAGGGAGGTGAGGGTGTGGCTGCACGGCAAGGCGCCGGCTCAGGACCACCCCGATACCTGTTCGGCGACAGCGACGTGGCCGCGCATCGGCTGCGGGTGCTGGCCGAGGTCTTTGCCGAGTCATCGCGGCGGTTCCTACGCGCGGCGGCGCCCGACAGGCCCGGTCTCGCCGTGGACGTCGGCTGCGGACCGGGCTACACCACACGGCTTGTCGCCGACGTGCTGCGGCCGCTGCGGACGGTGGGTATTGACCGCTCGGAGGCGTTCACTACGGAGGCGCGCCGCGTTGGCGGCGGCGGCAACGTGTCATACCTGGTTCACGACGCGGCCGCCGTCCCTTTTCCGGTCGGGCCGGCCGACCTCATCTACGCGCGGTTCGTCGCCACCCACCTACGTGATCCGGCGGCCACGATCCGCAGCTGGGCTACGCAGCTCGTGCCAGGCAGCCGACTCTTGCTGGACGAGGTGGATTCGATCAGCACCGCCAACCGCGTGCTGTCGCGCTACCTGACCATCCTGACCGCGCTGCTCGACCACCAGGGCAATAGCCTCTACGTCGGCCCGACCTTGAGTAACGTCGCCGCGCCGGGTCTACTGAGGAGTAAGATAGATACCGTCCGGCGGCTGCGGGTCCCGGACCGGCGCGCCGCGACGATGTTTCGGCTCAACCTGGAGACGTGGCGGGACCATCCGTTCGTCGCCGATACGTATGGCGCCGACGCAATCCGCCGGCTGGCAGGCGAGCTTGAAGCAGAAGCGTGCGTTGCCGACGCCGCGTCCACGACCGAGTGGGGAATGAGACAGATCGCGTTCGAGCGAATCTGAGCCGGGCGCTACGCTGGCCCGAATTCGCGCCGGCTTGGGCGCTGGCAGAGGAGGAAGCCGATGTCAAAGACGTACCGTGTGGCCTGCATTGGCTGCTCGCGGATGGGTAGCTGGTCTGACGACTTGCAAAGCCAACGTGACGACAACGACCCTTGGAGTACGGAGTGGGTGCCCGGCGCGATGGCCACGGTGTGCCGCGCCATTGACCGCGTGGAGCTGGTGGCCTGCTGTGACCTGGACCGCGAGCTGGCCGAGCGGATGCAGCAGCGCTGGGATATTCCGGCCGCGTACACCGACTATCTGGAGATGATCGAGCAGGAGCGGCCAGACATCGTGGCCATCGTGACCTCCTACGGCAGCACCCACGCCGCCCTCGCCGCCGGCGTCGCCGAGACCGGTTTGGTCAAGGGCATCTACTGCGAGAAGCCCATCGCTACCTCGATGGCCGAGGCGGACCGGATTATCGCCGCCTGCCGCACCCACGGCGTCGCGTACTCATGCAGCCACGTCGCGCGGTGGAACGTGCGCTACCGGCAGGCGCTGGAATGGATTCAAGAGGGAGCTATCGGCGAGGTGCGGGCGATCACCTGTAGCGCCATGGGCACGCTCCTACACCTCGGTACCCACCAGACGGACGCTTTGGCCGGGTTCGCCGGCGACGTGGACCCGGAGTGGGCGTGCGGTGTGGTGGACGTGCCGGCGGATCTGCCGCAGGAGCAGTGGCCGCAGATGGACCCGACCGGTGGCGGGTACATCATGATGCGTAACGGCGTTCATCTGCTGATGGAAGCCGCCTCGCCATGGCCGCGGACGTTCCAGATTTCCGGCAGCGAAGGCAAAATTCAGATTTGGAACGACCTGCACCACATCCAGCTCTGGCGGCGGGCCTCCTCGCGCAGCGCGGTGCTGGAGCCGGGGCCGCTGCTTTCGCCGCCCACCGAGCAGAGCTTTGCCGTCGCGCAAATGGCCGAGCTAGTGCAGGTACTCGACGAGGGCGGCACGACGAGTTGCGACGAGGTACGGGCAGCACGGGCGCTGGAGATGGTGCTCGGTCTCCACCTCTCGCATCAGCAGGGCGGCGCGCGAGTGTCCTTTCCGTTAGAAAATCGGACGTTTGGCGTGGATACCAAGTAGGGGGCAAAACAAGCTCCTGAGCGGAGAGACAAGAGACATGAGCGCAGCGCAACGATTGGCCGGCAAGGTCAGCATCATCACCGGCGGCGCGGCCGGTATCGGCAAGGCGGTGTGCGAGCGATTCGGGCAGGAAGGCGCGTCAGTCGTCGTCGCTGACTACAACCTCGCCGGGGCCGAGGCCGTTGCCGCCGCTATCGAAGCGGCGGGTGGGCGGGCAATGGCGCTCCAAGCCGACGTCACCGACAAGACCCAAGTGGACGCGATGGTGGCCAAGACCGTGCAAGCGTTTGGCCGACTCGACGTAATCCACAACAACGCCGGCATTATCCAGGTTAAGGCGCTCCTGGACCTCACGGAGGAGGACTGGGATCGTGTCCAGGCGGTCAACTTGAAGGGGACGCTCTTCGGTATCCAGGCGGCGGCGCGCCAGATGATCGCCCAAGGCACCGGCGGCCGGATTGTCTGCACCGCGTCCGCGGCGGCCCGGCGTCCCAATCCGTACTTTGCCCACTACTCCGCCAGCAAGGGCGCGGTCGTGAACCTGGTGCAGGCGTCGGCAGTTGCTCTTGCGCCCTACAACATCACGGTGAACTCCGTGTGTCCCGGCATCGTCGCGACGGCGATGTGGGAGCACATTGACAAGGTCATCAGCTCGGAGGAAGGGCTACCGGTCGGCGAGACGATCCGGCGGCGGTTGGAGGGGGTCCCACTCGGCCGGGTCCAAGCGCCGGAGGACGTGGCGGGATTGGTGGCTTTTCTCGCCAGCGACGATGCCGCCTACATCACTGGCCAGGCCTACAACGTCACCGGCGGCATGGTGATGACCTAGGGCGAGTCCATACTCCACCCCGGTTCCACCATTGGCCGCAGTTCACACAGAGCATGCGTCCGGCAGGCGGCCGTCGAGTGGCCCCGATCTCACGGCAATGACCGGTGGCGTACTACCCTTCGACGGCGTGGGGGATGTGGTCGAGACGGAGCAGGCGGCCTCGCTCGCTGACCTCGATAGCGATGAGGTCAATGCGCCATGAATCCGGCGTGCCCGGCCGCTCCTGACGAAACGTTTCGGCGACGGTGATGAGTCGCTGCGCCTTGGCTGGGGTAATGCTCTCCTCGGGCGTGCCGGCCTCGGTCCCGCGCCGTGTGCGGACCTCAACAAAGACCAGGGTGCCGTCTCGTTCCACAATGAGGTCCATCTCGCCGGCGCGGCAGCGATAGTTCCGCGCGATGATCTGGTAATCGTGGCTGCGGAAGTAGGCCGCGGCCAGCGCCTCACCGCGGCGGCCCAGACCGCGGCGATGGTCCGCCAGCGTGGGCGGACGCTTACTCATCGCGTCCTGGCCCATGGCGAGCGGCAGTCTGCTCCGGCGCTAGGGACGCTTGCCGATAGCTTTCAGCGGTGGTCTGCCGGCGCTGGATGGCCCGGCGTAGCAGAGCCGTGCGGACAAAGGCCGTCCGATGCTCCGGGGTGGTGCCGTGCCGCTCGATGGCGGTGATATGCTGCGGCGTGCCGTAGCCGACGTTCCGTGCCCAGCCGTACTGTGGCCACCGCTCGTGTAGCTCGCGCATCAGCCGGTCGCGGTAGACCTTGGCGACGATAGATGCCGCCGCCACCGCGCGCACGGTGGCATCCGCTCGCGGGAGCACGAGCACGCGCGATGCTCGCTCGGCGGAGACCGGCGGCGCAACGCGGCCATCAACGACATAGGCCGGTGCCTCGATGGTCTCGATCAGCCGACGGAAGGCCTCGCGATTGGCCCAGCCGACACCGTGCTCGTTGATCTCGGCGGTCGGGACGGTCACGGTGCGGACGGTTTGAGCCAACTCCGCAAGGCGCTCCGCCATCAACTCGCGCTCCAGGCGGTTGAGGGTCTTGGAGTCCCGCAGGAGGAGCGCGTGCTCACCTAGCCGGCGCTGCACGTCGGCCGGTAACACCACCGCCGCCGCGACCAGCGGCCCGGCAAAGGCGCCGCGGCCAACCTCATCCAGTCCGAGCGTATCCGGGGGCAACGCAACGGTTTGGGGCACAGCGAGCCATACCTTTGTGACGGGCGCTCCGACCGGCAGCCGATCGGTTGGCGCTGCCGGATGGTGGGTGGTGTAGTCCTGCCATGTCATCGGTGCTTCAGCCGAGGCGCCATACCAGCCGTGCAGGCCGGCTGCGATAGACCTACCCTCCGGCCCCTTCCCTGGTAGGAAAGGGGAGTCGGCGAGGCTGCGAACTGCCGTTTCCTTCCGAGGCACGTAACCAGCACGATGGCCCCCGGCCGGGAGGGGGGTGGGGGTAGGTCCGCCGCCTCAGGAGGCCAGCGCAACGGGCGTCTGGGAGGATGGCGCATCGCTCGGCTCCACCTGCACCGCGCTGTTGTGCGTGCTCCGGGTGTCATCCACCCCTTGCCGCAGCAGCCGCCGCAGCCCGGCGGTCAGACGCTGGCGTGTGCGCTCACCGGCGCGGCGGCCGCGCTCGGCTTCGGCGACCAAGCCACGCGAAACGCCCAGGGCACGGGCGAGACGGGCCTGGCTGAGGCCCAGCTCTTCGCGCTTGGCCCGGATTTCCTTGACGGTAAAGAGGGGCCCTTTCACCAACTCGGCCTTATCCTCGGGAGTAAGCGGCGGTGGGCCGGCAGCACGCATACGCTGTCGCGCCGGCACGTGGGCAAAGCCGGCGCGGTCGCTCTGTGAGCCATTGGCCAACGCCGCCCGGAGCTGCGCCGGGACCGTGCCCGGAGGCAGCAGGCTCCCTGTGCCGCCCAGCTTCTTGGCCACACCGCCCCGTCCCGGCTGTGCCGGGGAAGCCGGCAGCGGCAGCGGTGCGGGCCGGAAGATCGCGGCCAGCGGCGACGGCGGTAGCGGCGGCACCTCTTCCGGTTGTTTCGGATGCTTGGCAAGATAGGCCACCCGGAGCGCATGGGCCGATAGCGCCCGCACGGTCGCCGCACCATCGCCCGCGGCGGCGGCGATGTCTTCCAGCTTCTGCACCACCTCGGGACTGAGCGTGCCGGCAACCGTCCGCGATCCCAGTACGCGGTCCCGCGGCTTCGTCGCTGCGCGCACGACATCCTGGGGCGCTTGCGCTTGGAGCTTTTTCAGTCCTTGACCGATAGCAGTGGCGAGAGCGTCTCCGAGTTTGCCGTCGTCGCCACCGGCGAGCCTCCGCAGCCACGGCACTTGGCGCGGCTCTACGACACAGGTTATGAGGCGGCGCAGGCCCATGCTTGTCTGGGCAGCCGCTGAATCAAGTCCACCGCCGGTCTTGGAGGGCGGCTCGACCGGATTCACCGCTCCCTTCCGGACCGACCAGCCATTCGACGGCACGGCCGGCACACCCTGCTGTGTTCTTGCCGCATCCAGCACAGCGCTTTCTTGCACAGCTACCTCACTTATTCGGTCTCACCGCAGCCCCCATGCGCTCGCTCCGCGGTGGCGTCAGCAGACAGCGGCATAGCGCTGTGGAAAGTCCCGGTGCTAGGGCCGCCCCATGCAGCCACCGCGAGGGGTGGGAGCGTCAGTGGTTCTGGTGTTTCAACGGGAATGAAGGCAGCAATCCTCGCCGCCCGTCGGTGCTCGCCGGGACGAAGAGATCACCACTCGCACTATGGCCGAGGCTTCGGGAGCGTGCCTGGCCTCTGCTGCTACACTACGCAGTAGGGAAGGCAGCGCGGCAGCAGGTCTGTCGGCTGATACGCGGAGGCCGATGAAGAACGAGCCAGCGCAATCCACTCAGGATGCCCGTGCCGCGGCAGACAGCCCCTACGACCACTGGGTTTTCTGGTGTGAGTCCAGCTCGTGCCGGTTCAGCGGCGCCGCTGAATCGCGGGCGGCGCTCGTCGCGGCGCTGCGGGCGCAAGGCACGTCCAACGTCGCCGTCGTGCGCTCCGGCTGTCTCGGACTCTGCGGCGCCGGCCCGAACGCAGTTACCTACCCGGAAGGCACGGTCTACCTGCACGCCGACCGGGAGCACGCCGACCGCCTCGCGGCTAACCTGGCCCGTGGCACTCCCGATCAACTCCTGGCGGTGAAGACGCCGGCCTGGTATCGCGAGCACCTGGTGGCGCGACTGGGACGCATTGTGGAGCACCTCGTCAGCCGCTTGCGTGCGGACGAGGGCGGTCGTTAGCCAAGCCCCCATCCTAGCCCTCCCCCGTTGCGACAGGGGAGGGAACACGCCGTCCCCTGCCGCAGCGGGGGGCCATAGAGGGGCCGTCCTCTAGCGGAATAAGTCCTGTTCGGCTTCGCGCACGAGCGCGGCCGCACCCGGCGCCGCTTCAGCGTGCGGATAGTCGTACCCGCGGATCACCGCCACCGGGACCTGCGCCACCTTCCCCATCACTAGCTCGGCCGTGGCGGCCAACTCGTCAATGATGGCCAGGGAGGTCGCCCGCAAGGGGCGCCCCTGTGCATCCGTCTGCCCGTGGTAGTCGTGGAGGGGGGCGATGCCGGTAGCGCCAATCGCCACGTTGGTTTGACCGCGCCGCCAGGGGCGGCCAAAAGTGTCGGAGATAATCACGGCCACCTCCACACCGGTGGCGGCCCAGGCGGCCCGTAGCCGGCGGGCCGAGGCGTCGGGATCGCGCGGCAGCAGCGTGACGGTCGCCTCGCCGGGCACGTTGGAGCGATCTACGCCGGCGTTGGCACAGATCAGGCCGTGTCGCGTCTGGCAGATGAGCACGCCGCGGTCCATACGCACGATACGCGCCGCTTCGCGCAGCACGACCTCGATCTGACGCGGGTCCTTGTCGTGCGCGGCGGCATAGTGCTGGGCAAAGGAAGATGGCGTGACGGTCGCCAAATCTATGACCTGCCCTTCCGCCTTGGAGACGATCTTCTGCGTCACGACGACGACATCGCGCGAGGTCAGGCGCTCGTGCTGGCGCCCCAGTGCCGTCAGGATCAGCGCGGCGAGGTCGTCACCGGGTGTTATTTCCGGGAGACCGCTCACCCCGAAGACACGTAGATCGCCCTGACGCGGCATGGTCACAACAGTCCCTCCGGAGCACGGCGCAGGATGATCAAGCCGGCAGTATAGTTGATGTGGACGACCGCGGGGCCGCAGCTCGGTGTCATACTGAACGAGGTGCTGGTACCTGAGCCGCTCCCAACCCGTCACCTCGCCCGATCCACGTGGCCCAGTGGCCTATAGGATAGCGCAGGAGTGAGCGGCGCCGGCCGGTTGGCCCAGCCATGGGTAGGACCCGGACATGAGCATCGGCAAACGTCTCGCCCTCGCGGCCGTAGTTGCGTTGGTGCTGGGACTCGCGGCCGGCACGGCGGCGTATACGCTGGAGCAGTCGCCGGAGTTCTGCGCCTCGTGCCACGAGATCAAGCCGGCCTACGAGACGTGGCTGCGGTCGGGGTTCGCCGAGCATCACCCGACCTGTATCGAGTGCCACAGCGCACCGGGGATCGGGGGCATCATCGGAGCGCAAATCCAGGGTAGCCGTGAGCTAGTGGCCCACTTCACCGGCAACTTCGAGGAGCCGATTCGTGCCGAAGTCCCCGATGGCTGGTGTATCAAGTGCCACTCGCGCCCGTCGCTGCCGCCCTCGCACCATACCCCGGCCTTCCTCAAAAAGGAGTGCGCCGACTGCCACCGGCATTGAGGGGGAACTGGCCTCCCCGCTGCGGCGGGGGGACGGGCGCAACATGTTGCGCCCCTACGGCGTTGGTGGCGGGGCTACTACCCGCTGCTCTGCCGCGGCAGGACCTCGATGGGGTCGCCGGGAGCGACCTCGCCGGTCGTTAGCACACACGCCGTCACGCGGCTCATGCCACGGTGCTTGGCTTCCCGCACCCGGCTCACATCCCCGTCGCTAAACGCGCCGGCGATCTTCGAGCATGGGTCGGCGTGGCCCGTGAGCCGGAGCACGACGCGCTCACCCAACCGCAGGCGATCACCGACGCGCAGCGTGCGGTAGTTCAGCCCGGCGGTGGTCACGTTCTCCCCAATGGCACCCGGCGTGATGGGATGGCCGTCCGTCTGTAGCTGCTCGATCTGCTCCAGGCCAAACAGCACGACGGCGCGGTTGCGGCCGCCGTGGGAGGGATAGTGATGGCCGTCGCCGGCGAGTCCGAATGGCTCGACGCTGGCGCCGGCCACCGGCAGCTTGGGCACGCCGCCCGGCGAGATATTGAGTTGGACGATCTTGGCTGCGGTAGTCACTGCGTTGGCTCCTTATGAGCAGGGCTCGGTGTTGCGCGGCCCGAACCGTTCCGGCCACGGACCGAGCGTGACCTGCAACGTCAACTCCCGCTCACCACGCTGCACCGTCAGCTCCACGACGTCCCCGACGGTCCGCTCGGCATCGAGATAGCCGCCCAAGTCATCCATCGAAAGCAGGCGCCGGCCATCAATGCGGGTCACGATGTCGCGGGCGCATAGTCCGGCCTTGGCGACCGGGCCACCCACTTCCACATAGAGGATTTGAATACCCTGCGTGACCGGCAGATTGTCTCGTCTTGCTCGCGCCGGCGTGATCGGATTGGCAGCCAAGCCTAAGAAGGGATGCGCGATGACTTCGCCGTTCTTCATGCGCTCCAGATAGCGCAGGGCGATGTTGATTGGGACGGCATAGCCGATGCCGCCAAAGCTGGGTATGCGGCCCTGCGAGGGGTCAATGGCCGTGTTGATGCCGACGACCTCGCCGCGCGAGTTGAGCAGCGCCCCGCCGGAGTTGCCCGGGTTGATGGCCGCGTCGGTCTGCAGCAACTGCCGCAGGGTACGCCGTTCGCCGCCGCCGAGGTTCCGGTCCAGCCCGCTGATCACACCGACGGTGATGGCACGCTCCAATCCCACGGGATTCCCAATAGCGACGGCTAGGTCACCCGGTCGGACCAACGAGGAGTCGCCCAGCGGCGCCACCGGTAGTGTTCCGGAAGCGTCCACCTTGAGCACGGCCAAGTCATTGCCAGGATCACGCCCCAGTACCTCCGCCGGCACGCGCCGGCCACCGGCCAGGACGACATCAATCTGGCCTCGCAGACCCTCGACCACGTGATTGTTCGTGAGCAGGTGGCCATCGGTATCAATGACGATGCCGGAGGCCGAAGAGGTGCCTTCCCGGCCGCCTCTGCTGGCCCGCCCGGTCACGCTCACGATGGCCGGCCCCACCGCCTCGTAGAGGCGCCGCAATTGCTCCTCGTCGAAGAGCGCGCTGCGATTGTATGACGTGCCACTATCGAACGGCGTAATCCAGCGGCCGGACATGGTCTCCCCGCCGATCAGCGGAGTGCCATCCGCTCCGAGGAAACCGGCCTGCGCTGCAATGCCGATTATCACACCGATCGCCATGCTGGGGACTATTACTAGCGCGGCCTTGAGCAAGCGACCAACCAGCACACCCATCTTCCACCTTCCTCGCCCCCAACGTATCGGTGACCGACTCCCAACTTTGCCATCACCCTCCCACTATTCAGCATAGCATGTCGGCCCGCCGGCACCTCGCCGGGAGCTACCCTGAGACTGCGCCGCGAAGAGCGAGGACAAGCAGGTCACTACCTGGAGCAGACGGTAGCGATTGTTTGAGGTCCGTCGAGCGAGGACGCTTGAAGATGAGGGCTTACCGGTCGGCGGCTTGCTCCCGCTGGCCGGCGCGGATGGCCTCGTCGAGTAGGTCTACGATGTGCTGGGCGGAGGCCGTCTGCCCCGCTTGCCGGAGGCCGGCGTTGATCTGGATCAGACAACCGGGGTTGGCCGTCACAATCGTCTCGGCGCCGGATTCGAGGATTGCCTCGGTCTTGTCGTCCAGCACGCGCATGGACATGTCCGGTTGCAGGATGTTGTAGATACCGGCGCTGCCACAGCACCGGTCCGCGTCGCGTAGCTCGACGTATTCCAGGCCGGGAATCATCGAGAGCAGCGCCCGCGGTTGCAAGCTGACCTTCTGGCCGTGGACGAGGTGACAGGGGTCGTCGTACGTGATCTTGCGCTCGATGGTACCCAGCGGCGCCGTGAGACCGACGCGGGCCAAGAACTCGCTGACGTCCTCGACCTTTTCCGCAAACCGCTCTGCCCGCTCGGCGTAGGCCGGGTCATCGGCCAAGAGCCGGTCGTACTCTTTGAGGGCGGCGCCACAGCCGGCGGCGTTGATGATGATGGCGTCCAGGTTCCACTGCTCGAAGGCATCAACGTTCAGGCGGGCGACCCGACGCGACTCTTCCTGGGCGCCGGCGTGGGCCTGGAGTGCGCCACAACAGCGTTGCGCCTCCGGGATGACCACCTCGCAGCCGTTGGCCGTCAGCACGCGCACAGTGGCCTCGTTCGTGTCGGCGAAAGCCAGCGGCATGATGCAGCCGCCGATCATACCGACGCGATAGCGCCGCTCACCTTGGGCCGGGACGATCTCCCCAGGAGGGGCACGGAAGAAGTGCTGCGAGAGCTGCGGGAGCATCTGCTCCATCAGCCGCAGTCGTGGTGGTACCCACCCTTGCCCCATGATCCAGCGGACCATGGCCTGCAAACCACTGCGCTGGTAGAAGCGCAGCAGTGTGCCGAGCAGTACCAGCCGGGCGGGATAGGCAAAAAGCTGACCGAAGACGGCCCAGGTGAGCACGCGGCGCAGGCGGGTGCTCTCCTCCTCCAGAATGGTCGCGCGAGCGCCCTCCATGACCTGCCCGAAGTGGACGTTGGAGGGACAGGCCGTTTCGCAGGCGCGACATTGCAGGCAGAGCTGGAGATGGTCGTTGACCGCTGCGGAGAAATCCAGATCACCTTCGGCGACCGCGCGCATTAGATAGAGACGGCCGCGCGGGGAGTCGGCCTCCAGGCCGTTCTGCCGGTAGGTGGGGCACACGTTCAGGCAGAGACCGCAGTGGACGCACTTGGTCAGCGCATCGTAGTCGGTCGGTGTGAGGAATCCCTGGAGCGCCGCCAAGGGGTCGGCCTCGCCGGCTTCACCATGGCCGGCCGGTGGTGGATGTTCTGCGACTGCCATGCCCGTATCCCACTCCTGCTTGCTATAGGCCGAACGACCGGTCACGCTCACCGACGGAGAGTATAGCCGAGGCCGGCAGCGAGTGATACGTCGTCGCCGCTCTCTCAGTGCTACCGATAGCAGTAGAGCTGCACAAAGTCGTCGCCGCGATAGACAACGGTGCGCTCGTCCACCCGCTCGACGCCCGGCCGGCGGGCAGCTTGCTCGGCCGGCGTGTTCAGCAGGTACTCGAACTTCAACTCCAGCGGTGGCTCGGGTTGGTAGGGTTGGAACTCGGAGAGTCGCTGCAAGGCGCGAGTCGCTGCGTCGCGGATCAGCTCCTGCGCGCGCGCCGGCGCCAAACACAGGCCACAGCCACGGGTCAGCGACTGCTTGACGGCGACCGTCTCGATAGGACCGAGCGGACTGAGTAAGTCCTGCGCTTCCTCACACGCCACGTCGTCGCCGCTCAATAGAATAGTCGGCACGCCAAAGTGACCGGCGACCGCCGCATTCAGCCCCATTTCGCCAATGCGCTCGCCGTTGAGCCACACATGCACGATGCTCTGGCTGGAGAGCGTGTGGTCGAGGATGCCGCGCTCGGTGCCGGCCATCGCGTGCTGCCCGATCATCAAGAACGCATCGAAATCCTCGTCGAGCGCCCAGGCCGGCGGCACCGGACGCCCCATCAAGGCAACGGCCTCGGGGTGCAGATCGGGGAAGTAGAGGCCCCCGGCGCCGTGTCCATCGGCGACGACGATCTCCGTCGCACCGGCGGCCAGCAGCCCTTCGACGGCCGCATTCACCTCGGCGGTCAGCAGACGCCGGGCCAGATCGTATTCCCGTCCCGATGGTACGCACTGCTCCTCGATGCTCCAGACCCCACTCACGCCTTCCAGATCGGTCATCACGTATACGCGCATCGTCTACTCCTCCGGCGGTCCCCGTGTGGCGATAGTAACTACACACCGCTGGCCGCCACCAACCGACACTACGGCAAGCCGCCGCACTTCACGGCTCAGCCCATTTTACCGATTTGCCGTCAGCCGTCAGCTTGACACGACGGCAGTAGGTAGTATGGGCTGGTAGCTAATGGCTGATAGCGCACAACGACTTGAACGGCGGCTTGGGAGCCGCTATCGTCTGGTTGGTCTAACCACAACCGACAATATACGGCTCTAGGAGAACGCGATGGTGAAGATTGCGGTTATACCCGGCGATGGCACCGGCCCCGAAGTGGTGCGCGAGGGACTGAAAGTGCTGGCAGCGGTCGCGGCACAAGAAGGCTTTGCCTACGAGACCGCCGAGTTCGACTACGGTGGCGAACGCTACCTGCAGACGGGCAAGGTCATCAGCGACGAGGAAGTGCAGGAATTGCGGGCGTTCGACGCCATCTACCTCGGTGCCGTGGGGCATCCCGACGTGGCACCCGGCATCCTGGAGAAGGGCCTACTGCTCAAGCTGCGCTTCGACCTCGACCAATACATCAATCTGCGGCCGGTCAAACTGTACCCCGGCGTCGAGTGCCCGCTGAAAGACAAAGGCCCGGCGGACATAGACTTCGTCGTCGTGCGCGAGAACACCGAAGACCTCTACTCCGGTGGTGGTGGCTTCCTCCGCAAGGGCACCCCCCAGGAGGTGGCCACGCAGGAGATGATCGCGACGCGCTTCGGTGCGGATCGCTGCCTGCGCTATGCCTTCGAGCTGACTCGCCGACGCCGCGCGGCCGGCAAGCCGGGGCAGCTGACCCTGATCGGCAAGACGAACGTCCTCACTTTCGCCAGCGATCTCTGGTGGCGGGCATTCAACGAGCTAGGGGACAGCGAGTTTCCCGACGTGACCCGCGACTACAACCACATTGACGCCGCCTGCATGTGGTTCGTAAAGAATCCCGAGTTCTACGACACGATTGTCGTGCCGAATATGTTCGGCGACATCATCACCGACGTTGGGGCCATGATCCAGGGTGGTTTGGGCGTGGCCGCCGGTGGCAATATCAGCCCTGATCCCGACAGCGTGAGCATGTTCGAGCCGATGGGCGGCTCGGCCCCTCGCTACACTGGCCAGAACGTCATCAACCCCATCGCGGCCATCGCGGCACTGGGCATGTTGCTTACGGTGACCGGCGAGCAGCTTGGCCAGGCGGAGGTCGCCGCCGCCGGCGCTCGCATCGAGCAGGCTATCACGGCCACCTGCCCCAAGATGGACTCCCAATCGGCGGGCCGGATGGGCTATGGCACGGATGCGGTCGGCGACCTCGTGTGCGAGGCGCTGTAACCCCGCCGGAGGTGAGAAGCGGACCTACGGTTAGGTCCAAACCGCCCCCGTTCGGCAGAGAGACGTGGATTCCGGGGGCGGCCTTTGATAGCATAGTGACCCGGAGCCGCAGTGTGATCTGTCGGTTTCGTGTTGTTTTGCCGCCGCCTGGGCGTGGCTCGGTACCGTGGGCAGTTGACCAATGTGCTGCCGGCAGGCCCGGCTTGTCGCGGCGCAATTCGAGCGAACGGAGAAGGGGATCAGCCAGGATTCATATGTTTGTCACACTACGTGAAGGCGAAAGTCAGGAAGCCCTGCTGAAACGCTTTGGTAAGGGAGTACAGAATAGCGGACTCTTGCGCCAGGTCAAGGCCAAGCGTTTCTTCGTATCCCGCAGCGAACGCAATCGGATTGCAGAGCGGAAGGCGATGGCACGGCACCGGCGGCGGCTACGCAAGGAAGCATCCGCCGAGGCTCGCCGCATGACCCGCGGCCGCAGCCGCTAACGCGCCCCCTGCCGAGTTGGGCCGGCCCTCCTCCGGCCCCCTGCTGCGCCAGGGAGACGATACGTTCCCTCCGCCATCGCAGCGGGAGGCTAGGGGATCGGCGGCCGAGTACCCGGCCTTGCGGCGGCGAACAGTCGTGACAGGTGGGGGCTGGGGACGCCCCTACGGCGGCCGTGTGGACCTCTTGCTACCCCTTGCGATATTGCCTCGTCCGCAGTGAGGCAGTGTCACCGGTATAATCTCCCTTAGAGGGCGCGCGCCGGCCCACTGCTGCCGTAGTGCGCGGCTCGCTACCGACTACAGAGGCGCTACCGTGCGTGCTGCGCTGCCACTCGCCACGTGACGAGGCCGCGCGTTGGTGCCGCAGGGAGCAGGACCGATGATGGATGCAATTGGCCGGCTGTCGGAGATGAGCCGCCAAGTGTTGGCGCTGGCGAAGAAAGAGGCGGCCTTCTTCCAGCACGAACAGATCGGCACCGAGCACATTCTGCTGGCGATGACTGCCGTCCCTGAAGCCTTGGCCACGCGCCTGCTCCGGCGGCAGGGCATTGATCCGCAGGTCGTGGTCCGTGAGATCGTCTCCAACCTGACGATTGGCCAAGCCGCCGACAGCCAGAACATTGTCCTCTCGATGGCTGCCCGCCGCACGATTGAGGTGGCGAGCCGTCAGGCCCAGCGCATGAACGCCGAGTACATCGGCACCGAGCACCTGCTCCTCGGCATGTTGCATGATCGTGATAGTCTCACTACGCGCATCCTGGTCAAGCTCGGCTTGGATATCGCCGCGCTCCATCGCCAGGCCGGAGGCCTGACCGAGCGCGTGGGTGCGGGTGCGGGTGCGGGGACGAGGACGCGGCGGCGCAAGCGGACGCGGCGCGAAGGCAAAGCGTCGCTCCTGAGCACCTATGGCCGCGACTTGACGCAGTTGGCGCGCGTGGGCCGCACCGACCCGCTGGTCGGGAGGGAGCAGGAGCTACGGCGCCTGGCACAAGTGCTGCTGCGCCGTACCAAGAACAACCCGGTGCTGGTGGGAGAGGCCGGCGTCGGGAAAACGGCCCTTGTCGAAGGGCTGGCCCGTAGCATCACCGCCAAAGAAGCACCCGCCGCCCTGCACGGGATGCGGATTGTCCAGCTTGATCTGGCCGGCGCGGTCGCCGGAACGAAGTATCGCGGCGATTTCGAGGAGCGGCTCAAGGGCCTGCTGGCCGAGATCGTCAAGGCGGGGAACGTCATCGTTTTCATTGACGAGTTGCACATGCTGCTGGGCGCCGGCGGGGCAGTGGGAGCACTGGACGCGGCCAGCTTGCTCAAGCCGGCCCTCGCGCGGGGTCTAATCCGCTGTATTGGCGCTACCACTTGGCGCGAGTACCGGCGCTACATTGAGAGCAATGGGGCGCTGGCGCGGCGCTTCCAGCCCGTCGAGGTGGTCCCGCCCTCGACGGACGAAACCGCGGATATCTTGCGCGGCCTGCGCGAGGTCTACGAGACGTTCCACGGCGTCATCATCGGCGATGATGCGCTGGTGAGCGCGGCGCAGCTGTCTCAGCGCTACATCATGGATCGGGCGTTACCGGACAAAGCGATTGATGTCGTAGACGAGGCCGCGGCCAAGGCGAAGGTCAAGCGGCTGACCCCACCACACGAGCTACGCCGCAAGCAGCGGCTACTAGAGCAGATGCAGACCGAGCGCGACATCGCGATTGATTGGCACGAGTATGAGCGGGCGAACCGCCTCGCGCAGGAAGAGCGCGACCTGCGTGCTCAGATCGAGCAGCTACGCGGCGCGTGGCGCCAGGAGGCGCGGTCCACCGCTACGCCGATTGGCCCTGACGACGTGGCGCAGGTCATCGCCGGCTGGACCGGTGTGCCGGTGGCCAGCGTCTCGCAGGCCGAGGCCGAGCGCCTGCTCCACGCCGAGGAAGCGCTGTCGCAGCACATCGTCGGGCAGAACGACGCGGTCCATGCCATCTCTCGCTCGCTGCGGCGCGGCGCGGCGCAGCTGAGCGACCCCAACCGGCCCATCGGCTCGTTCCTCTTGGTCGGGCCACCGGGCGTGGGCAAGACCGAGCTGGCGAAAGTGTTGGCGCAGTATCTGTTCGACTCGGAAGATACGCTCGTCCGCTTGGATATGTCCGAGTTCTCGGAGTACCACACGACATCGCGGCTGATCGGTGCTCCGCCGGGCTACGTCGGCTATGACGAAGCGGGCAGATTGACCGAGGCGGTGCGGCGGCGGCCGTATTCGATTGTCCTGTTCGACGACATTGACAAGGCGCATCCGCTGGTCCTGACGGTGCTCCTGCAGATCCTCGATACCGGCCACCTTACCGACGCCCACGGTACAAAGGTGAATTTCAAGAACACGATTGTCTTGCTCACCGCGAACTTCGGTAGTGAGGAGCTTAATCGCACTCCCCTGGGCTTCAGTCTCGGCAGTGAGGGTCCGAGCGCCGAAGACCTGCGCCGGAGCGCCGAGGCAGCGGTAAAACGGCGGCTGCCACCGGAGTTCCTCAATCGCCTCGATCAAGTGATTCCCTTCAACCCGCTGACGCGCGGGGCGATGCAGCGTATTGCTGCCATCCAGCTACGGCGCGAGGCGAGCGTGGCCGAGGAGAAGGGCTATACGCTGCGGTGGAATGAGGAAGTCATTCGCTTCCTCGCGGAGCACGGCTACGGTCCGCTGGACGGGGCGCGACCGTTGCGCGGCTTGCTGCAGAAGTATGTCGAGGACGCGCTGACTCAGGCGGTGCTCGACGGTGACTTCGTGCCCGGCGACACGATTGAGCTGACCGTCGAGGACGAAACACTCAAGCTCGTCAAACAAGAGCTGGTCCCGGCCTAGCCTAGTGGTCGGTGGTCAGGGACTGATCACTCACGGAGGCAAGAGGTCTGGATTCCCGCCTTCGCGGGAATGACCGGGGAACGTCAACAGCGTAGCACCAGCCGACGTCGCGGGGCATGAGGCAATCCACATGAAACTGCCGCAGCGGCGCCACGTGGTGCTCTACAGCAAGGAAGACTGCCATCTTTGCCAGGAGGCGCGGGCGCAGATCGAGCGGGTGCGTCGGCGCGTCGGCTTTCGGTTTCGAGAGGTGGACATCGCGGTGGACCCGGTGCTGCTGGCACGGTACGTGTTGGCGGTGCCCGTAGTGGCGGTTGACGGTCGTGACGCGCTCGTGTCGCGCGTCAGCGCGTGGCGGCTACTCTGGGCGCTGCTGCAATGAGGCGTCCGCCACGCCCCACGGCGGAGTGAGACCATGGACCCGGTACACCTGTCGCTGATCGTGGCGTTCGGCGCCGGGGCACTTTCCTTTGCCTCGCCCTGTGTACTGCCGCTCGTGCCGGCCTATATCGGGCATCTGGCCGGTCGGTCGGTCGGGAAGGAACTGGACGCCGGGCAGCGGAGCGAGACGCTGGCCCACGCGCTGGCGTTTGTGCTGGGGTTTTCGGCCGTCTTTATTGTGCTGGGCGCGTCGGTCGGATTGGTCGGCTTTATCGTCCGCGAGCAACTGCCCTGGCTGCGTTGGCTGGGTGGCGCCATTCTGGTCGTGATGGGCCTCCACGTGGCCGGTGTGCTGCGTATTCCCGCGCTGTATCGTGAGCTACGGCTCCCGTTCCGGCCCAGCCGCCGGCTTGGCATGGCCTCGTCTTTCCTGGTCGGCAGCATCTTTGGCGCTGGGTGGACTCCGTGTATCGGGCCGATTCTCGGTGCTATCCTACTCTACGCCTCGACTACGCAGACAGTAGGGCAGGGCGCGCTGCTGCTGACCGCCTACTCGCTGGGCCTCGGCGTGCCGTTCCTGATCGCCGCGCTGGCGCTCGACCGCGTGCTGGGTTTCTTGCGCCGCCTCAATCGGCAGGCGCGGTTGGTGGAGTGGGCAAGTGGCGCCTTACTCGTCGGGATGGGGTTTGTCGTGATGTTCAACCTGATTGGGCGTCTCGCGTCCCTCTTCCCTAAGTGGATTGTCTAGGCGCTTCGCCTCGGTCGTAAGCAGCGAGGATTTCCAGCGCTTCCTGATGTTCGGCGACGATCCGGCGGGAGAGCGCGGCGATTTCCGGGCGCACGTTCCGCACGTTCGGCTTCCCTGGTGCCGGCTGCTGCTTGCTGTGCTGAACCCTGGTCATCGTGCTCCTCCTAGAATAAAGCGCCACCGTGTCAGTGTAGCATGGAGCGGCTTGGCCTGGAGCCTGGCATGTCAGGGGCGCGCGGGATGCGCTACTATCTGGCCTGAAATCGCACGAGAAGGGAAGGCATTCATGTCCCTCGCAGGTCCTCCAACACGCCTCATCCGCGCTGCGCGGCTGCTTGACGGGAGCGGGGCGCCGCCGGTAGACGATGGGCTGGTCGTCGTCGCAGGCGAGCGTATTGCCTGGGCCGGCCCGGTCACTGCCGCGCCTGAGGAGTACCGGCACTTCCTGGACGAGGCGGAGGCGCCGCCTGGCAGCCAGTTGGTCTCCTACGCCGACAGTACGGTGCTCCCCGGTCTGATTGATACCCACACCCACTTCTCGTTGCCCGCCGACGGTCGGCCCTACGAGCCGGTCATGGCCGAACCCGATGGGCTGCACCTCCTCTACGGGGTCCGCAACGCGCGGCTCCACTTGGAGGGCGGTGTGACGACGGCCCGGGACCTCGGCGCTCGGCGGCGGGTGGCGTTCGATCTGCGTGCCGGTCAGCGGCAGGGACTCTTTCCGGCGCCGCGCCTGCTCGTCGCCGGTCGCTCCATCGCCTGCACCCGCGGGCACTTCTGGTTTTGCGGCGAGGAAGCGGACGGCCCGGACGCCGTGCGTCGCTCGGTACGCCGCCTGGTCCACGAGGGCGCCGATGTCATCAAGGTGATGACCACCGGAGGAGGGACGGCCGGCACACTACCGGAGCATGCCTCGTACAGCACGGCGGAGTTACAGGCGCTCGTAGACGAGGCCCACGGGCTCGGTCGCTTGGTCGTGGCCCATTGCCGCGGGCTGGAGGGAATGAAGCGGGCCGTCGCTGCCGGTGTTGACGTGATGGAGCACTTGCAGTTTCTGGCCCCTGGGAGTGGTGAACAGCCACCGCAGGCGGCCTTCGATCAGCAGACGGCGGACCTACTCGGCGAATCCGCAGTGTTCCTGAGTCCGACCATTCAAGCCCTCGGCTATAACGTCGTCTGCCGGCTGCGGGCGCGTCGCGACGCGGAAGGGCCGGAAGCGCTCATGGACGCGGAGCAGCAAGAGCTGTCCGAGACCGAAGCGCGTGTGGACGCCCACTTCAATGTCCTCCGCCAACTGCTCGATCTGGGCTTGGCCGACCGGTTCATCGCCGGCTCGGACTCCGGGCCGGGGACCGTGTACTTTGGCAACTTGCAACTGGATTTGGAAGCGCTGGTGCTGGCCGGTCTCAGTCCGTTGCAGGTCATCGCGGCCGCCACCTCGCGGGCCGCTCGCGCCATCGGTCTGGACCACGAGATCGGCTGGCTGAAGCCGGGGCTGGCGGCCGATCTTCTCGTCGTGGACGGCGACCCGGCGACCGACATCGCGGCCTTGCGCCAGGTGCGCGCCGTGTATCAAGGTGGACAACTCGTACATGAGAGGTCCTGAAGGTATTCGGCCGCGCACGAGGCCGGAGGACCGGGAACGGAGAGCAACTGGCTGCAGGGTGGAGGTCTCAGGCGTTGCGTTCGCCGTCGCGCTTGCCGATGTGTCGGATGTCGCTGCCCTTGACGAGGAAGATAACTTGCTCCGCGAGGTTGGTGGCGTGGTCGCCAATGCGCTCGAGGGCCTTATTCACCGACTGTACCCGCGTGCAGGCCTCGATGAGGCTGGGGTTTTCGTGCATCAGCGGCAATAGGTCATCGTAGACGCGGTCGTACAGGTCATCCACCTCTTCGTCGCGGGCAATGACTTGCTCCGCCTGCGCCACGTCGCCGCTGACAAAGGCATCAATCGCACCTCGCACCATCTCCTGAGCAATGCCGGCCATCTGCGGGATGTCCACATAGGGTTTCGGCTGCGGCAACGCGCTCAAGTTGATCGCGCGCTTGCAGATCGTGACGGCGAGATCACCGGTCCGCTCGAGGTCGGTGACCATCTTCAGCGCAAAGGTGACGAAGCGCAGGTCGGAGGCTACCGGCTGCCGCCGGGCCAAGATGTGGATGCATAGCTCGTCAATCTCCATCTCGGCGCTATTGACCTTGTAGTCGTCTTCGATGGTCGCTTTGGCAAGCGCGACATCGCGCTCGACGAGCGCCTGGGCTGCGTGCGCGATCATCTGCTCGACCTGGCCCGCCATGAGTAGCAGGCGGTGCCGCAGCTCGCGCAGCTCGCGCTCGTATTCACGGTCGGTGTGCTCCCGTGCTTCCGTGGCGGTTGCCATGTCCTACCTGCCTTTCCTTTGTCCGGGGCACAGGTCAGCCGAATTTGCCGGTGATGTAATCCTCGGTGCGCTCGTCCGTTGGTGCCGTGAAGAGTCGATTCGTCGGCCCGTACTCGATCAGATCGCCGAGCAGGAAGAATGCCGTTCGGTCGGAGACCCGCGCGGCCTGCTGCATGTTATGGGTCACGATGACGACCGTGTACTCCTCGCGCAACGCGTACACAAGGTCCTCGATCCGCGCGGTCGCAATCGGATCGAGCGCCGAGCACGGCTCGTCCATGAGCAGCACGTCCGGGTTCACCGCCAACGAGCGGGCAATGCAGAGGCGCTGCTGCTGCCCACCGGAGAGACTGCCGCCGGGCTTGTCGAGCTGATCCTTCACTTCGTCCCAGAGTGCCGCCTGTTGCAACGCCTGCTCGGCAACATCATCGCCCTCACCGCGTCGCAGCGAGTGGGTGAGGCGCAGACCGGCCAGCACGTTGTCACGGACGGACATCGTGGGGAAGGGGTTCGGCTTCTGGAACACCATCCCAATGTGGCGGCGCACGCGCACCGGGTCTACCCGGGGGCCGTAGATGTCCTCGCCATTGAAGAGCACTTCGCCGCGCGCGCGCGCGCCGGGCACAAGCTCGTGCATGCGGTTGAGGCAGCGGATATAGGTGGACTTGCCACAGCCCGAGGGGCCGATCATCGCGGTGACTTGGCGCTCCGGTATCCCCATCGAAACCGAGTGGATGACCTCCTGATTGCCGTACCAGGCAGAGAGGTTCTTCACCTCGAACTTCACGTTCGCTGCACTATCGTCCGCCGCAAGTCTATCGCTCGCCGTCTGCGGTCGTGGTGGGGCCGTTTGTGTTGTAGCCACGGAAAATACCTCGTCGGGCTTAGTAGATGCGCCGCTGCAAGCGATTGCGGAGGTAGATGGCCAGGGCATTCAGCAGCAGCAACGTCACGAGCAAGACCATAATGCCGGCCGCCGCGTCGGCGATGAAGCCATGCTGCGGTCGAGAGACCCAGTTGAAAATCTGGATGGGCAGCACGGTGAAGGGCGAGTCCAGCCCGGTCGGGAGGAAAGCGATGTAGGTCAGTGCCCCCATCATAATCAGCGGTGCCGTCTCGCCGATTGCCCGTGACATCGCCAGGATCGAGCCGGTCAAGATGCCGGGGAAAGCCATCGGCAGGACCACCTGCCAGATGGTCTGCCAACGTGACGCGCCCAGCGCCAGCGCCCCCTCGCGCAGCGAGAAGGGGACAGTACGCAGTGCCTCGCGCGAGGCGATGATGATGATGGGGAGGATCAGGAGGGCCATCGTACACGCGCCGGCGATGACGCTACGCCCCATACCGGAGGCGCGCACGAACAACTCCAGGCCCAGCAGTCCATAGATGATCGAGGGCACACCGGCCAGGTTGGCGATGTTGACCTCGATTATTTGGGCCAGCCAACTGTCGGTGCCGTACTCTTCGAGATAGATGGCTGCGCCGACTCCTAGGGGCAGCGCGATAATGCCGGTCAGCCCGATGACGTACACGCTGCCCACGAGCGCGGGCAGGATACCGGCCAGCTCCGGCTTGCGGGACGGATAGCTGGTCAGGAAGTCCCAACCGATGCGCTGCGCGCCGTCCATGACCACGTCACCGATCAGGACGAGGAGGACGATCAACGGCAGGGCGATAGCCGCCAGGCAGAGGCTGACGAAGATGTGTTCGCGCGTCCTGCTGAGGGGCTGCTCAGTCTGCTGAATTTTTTGCATCTTAGAGTATCCTGCGCGCCTTTCGGGCAAGCCGCTGACTGAAGATGTTCATCGTGAAGGTCATCACGAAGAGCATCGCGCCGACGACGAAGATGGTGGAGTACTCCAGCGTCCCGTGCGGGGTGTCGCCCAGGCTCACCTGCACGATATAGGCCGTCATGGTCTCGACGGCGAGCCGCGGATCGAAGGTGAGCCGCGGCTGCTGGCCCGCAGCGATGGTCACGATCATCGTTTCGCCAATCGCCCGCGAGGTGGCTAGTGTTACCGCCGCCGCAATGCCGGAGCGGGCCGTCGGCAGGATGACTTGGAAGATCGTCGGGAGCTTCTGCGCGCCGAGGGCGTAAGCGCCCTCGCGCAGGCTGACCGGTACGGCGTACAGGGCATCCTCACTGAGCGAGGAGATCATCGGGATAATCATGATCCCCATGACGATGCCGGGGCTGAGGGCGTTGAACCCGGCCAAGCCGGGGATGAAGTTCTGGAGCAGCGGAGTAACGAAAATCAGCGCGAAGAAGCCGTAGACAATCGTAGGGATGCCAGCGAGGACCTCCAGCGCCGGTTTGATGACCCGCCGCACTCCTTCGGCGGCAAACTGGCTGAGGTAGATCGCGGCCAGCAGCCCGAAAGGCAGCGCGACCACAATCGCAATGGCCGAGGTGAGCACCGTGCCCGCGATGAGTGGCCAGATGCCGAAGTGCTTGTCCAGGAAGAGCGGCGTCCACTGGGTATCCAGGAAGAACTGTGCGAAGGACACAAGCCGGAAGAAGCCGATCGTCTCGAAAATGAGTACGCCGACGATCCCGGCAGTCGTGAGGATAGAGACAACACCGCAGGCACGCAGTACCAGCTCGATTAAACGCTCGCCAGGCGACTTGCGGCCGTGCAGTTGCTCCCGCACGGCCGTCCGCCGCCTGGCTCTGTCCTGGGCTGCGACTCCGCTTGCCATGTCAATGCAATGCTGCTGCGTTAGCGGCGGCTGAGAAGTTCCTCGATGGTCACGCCGACTTCGGCGCCACCGGAGTAGACGGACCCGGGCACACGGTCATTGAAGCGCTGCAAGGCCAGGTCGTAAGCCTTGTCGGGCAACCGGATGTAACCGACTTCTTCTACCAGTGGCCGCCCCTGGTTCAGATAGAACTCCACAAACGCCTGCACCTCCGGCCGGTCGGCGCCGGTCTTGCTGACGTAGATGAAGATCGGGCGGGCCAGGGGCTGGTAGGTACCGTTGCCCACGGTCTCCAGGGACGGGGCGATGGCGCCTTGGCCGTTGCTCTCGTCGCCGTCGTCAATCGGCACAACCTTGAGCTTGTCTTGGTTCTCGACGTAGTAGGCAAAGCCGAAGTAGCCGAGCGCGTTCTCGTCGGTCGTGATCCCCTGAACGAGGACGTTGTCGTCTTCGCTGGGAGTGAAGTCGCCGCGGCTGGCCTGGGATTCGCCGTTGATCGCTTCGGTGAAGTAGTCGAACGTGCCGGAGTCAACGCCGGGGGCGAAGAGAGTGAGCGGCTTGTCGGGGAAACCGGGCCGAACGTCACTCCACTTCAGGACCTTGCCCTGGGCTTCCGGCTCCCAAATCTTCTTCAGCTCGGCGGTCGTGAGGTGATCCACCCAGGTGTTCTTGGGGTTGACCACCACGGCGAGTCCGTCGAAGGCAACGGGAAGCTCGATGAACTCGATGCTCTTCTCGCCGCAGAGAGTGACTTCCGAACTCTTGATCGGCCGGGAAGCGTCGGAGATGACAGTTTCGTTGTTGCAGAACTTCTTGAAGCCACCGCCGGTGCCGGAGACGCCGACGGTGATGCGAGCGCGGTTGATCTTCTGGAACTCTTCAGCTACTGCTTCAGTGATGGGGAAGACCGTGCTGGAGCCGTCAATGGCGATGATGGGGGCTGGCCCCGAGGGAGCCGCCTTCTGCGCGGGGGCCTGCTGTGCCGGTGCGGAAGTCGTTGTCGTCCCGCTTGTCGCCGTCTCGGTTTCGCCACACGCAGCGAGTGCCAGCGCAGTGGCACTCAGGATTCCGACTCGTCCGATGTCTCGTCTCTTCACCTCATGTCCTCCGTCCGTATTGGGTTGGAGCCACTTCCTTCATTGAGAAAGTCTAGGGCGGCATTGTGACGGGACGGTGACAAGTCCGTAACGCGAATGTGGCAGGCAATAACCGGTAAATCTCACGTGCTGCGCCGCGTGGTCGCTAGGACGAGCGAATGCGGAGTACCTGCCCGATACGGATGAGGTCGGGGTTGCTGATGGCGTTGTCGGTGGCGATGGTATCCACCGTCAGCCCAAAACGGCGGGCGAGGGCACTCAAGGTATCTCCGGCCTGCACGATGTACGTCCTCGCCGGTGCCGGTTCGGCGGCTGCCTTCACTGCCGGTAGCGCTTCCGGGCAAGTAGCTACGCCGGCAGCGATTGCTCCGGCGATCTCACGGCGTTTGCCAGGACACGATAGGAACCGCCGCAGCCAGTCCGGATTGGTCAGGAACTCGCATTCGACGAGCACCGCCGGCATGGCGGTGAGGCGCAGCACCGCGAAATCGGCGGACTTGACGCCGCGGTTGACGTGGTCGGGGAACGCTGCCGCGAGGTGCCGCATGATGCGGTCGGCTACGGATTTTCCCGCTGCCGAGCCGGGGAAGTGGAAGACCTCGATGCCCTCGGCCGCCGGATTTGCCGCGGCGTTGGCGTGGATGCTGATGAAGAGGTCCGCTGCATGGCGATTGGCGTGCGCGGCGCGTGCCGCGAGCTGCCGCGACCGGTCGCGGCGGCGGGTCAAGAGCACGGAGTGGCCGCGGCGTGCCAGCTCCTCCTCCAGCAGCAGCGCCACGTCCAGCGTGAAGTCGCACTCCTTCAGGGTGAGCGCCGGCTCGCCGGCGGCCGCCGGAGCGGTACCGATAGCTCCAGGATCGGTCCCGCCATGGCCGGGGTCAATGCAGATTTTCACCGTCTAGGCCTCCTGTCCGGGTGACGCAATGTGTAAGTGTGCTGCGCGCCACTCCTGTAGGGGCCATATTGGCTCGGCGGTCTCCTTTATCAACCCCTTACCTCACCCCCGGCCCTGACAGGGGTAGGTTTTTTGTGTAGAGGCGGTTTGGACCTACCCCCCGGCCTCTTCCCTAGATGAAAGTTGCTCACTTAATCGGGTCGTGGGATGTAGCCCCCCTATGGTCCCCCCGCTGCGGCGGGGGGACGAGGGTAGGTCTGCTCACAAGGGAAGCGGCCGCGGGTTACGTGGGGAGGGGGAGCGTGACCCAGAAGATCGAGCCGCGCGGTGTGGCGGCCTCTACGCCTACCTCGCCGTGCATGGCGAGCACGAGGTGCTTGACGATGGCTAGGCCGAGACCGGTGCCGCCTTCGTGCCGCGAACGGCCGGTGTCCACGCGGTAGAAGCGCTCGAAGATACGGTCCCGGTTATGGGGAGCGATGCCCGGGCCGTCGTCCGCCACCTCAATACGGACGTGTCCCGGCTCAACGCTCCCGCGAATGGCAAGGTGCCCGTCCGCGAGCATGTACTTGACTGCGTTATCCAGTAGGTTGAGGATGATCTGATCGAGCGCGTCGGCATCCGCCTGGGCACTGAGGCCCGGCGGCACGGCGAGATCCACGGAGAGGCCTTTCGCCTTCCGGTCCTGGTCAACGACCTCCAGCGCCCGCTGCACCGCCGGCGCGATCAGTACCGGTTCGAGGTGCAGTTGATATTGCTCGGCCTCGATCTGGGCAAGCTCAAGCAGGTCGGCGACGATGCGGGCGAGGCGATCTGCCTGCCGGAGCAGCGCCTCGAGAAACTCCCGGGTCTCTGCCGCATCCTCCAGGGGACTGAGGAGCAGGGTTTCAGCATTGGCGCGGATGACGCTCACCGGCGTGCGAAGCTCGTGCGAGACGTTGGTCACGAAATCGCGGCGGATCGTTTCGAGGCGGCGTAGCTCGGTCACGTCGTGCAGCACGATGACGCTGCTGCCGGTCAGCTGCTGAGGCGTGACGCTGGCGAGCACGCGCCGCGTGGTCGCTGTCGGTAGGTCGAATTCGGTTGTTGACGGCGTACCGTCCTGGGCCTGCGCGACCAGGTCTTGCAGGACCGGCACCCGGATGGTCTCCAGCAGGGTCCGGCCCAGGGGCGGCTCCGTCAAGTCCAGCAGCGTGAGCGCGGCGCGATTGACGAGGATGATGCGCTGCTCGGCGTCCAGCGCCAGGATCGCGTCGGCAAGCCCTTCGAGCACCGCCGCAAAGCGGTCGCGCTCGGTCGCCAGCGTGGTCACGGCTTGCTCCAAGTCTTCGGCCATGCGATTGAGTGAGCCGGCCAGGCCGCCAATCTCATCAGTGGTCGCAACGGCAATCCGCTGCTGGCGTGCGCCCGCGGCCATGGCGCTCGCGCGCTCCACGAGCGACCGCAGCGTGCGCGACAGAAAGTGCGAGGCGAGGCCGCTCATGAAGACGGCAATCGCCAGCCCCAGCAGCCCGGCCACGCCGAGCAGCACGCGGAGCTGGTTGACAACCGGCTCGATTTCATCGAGCGGCGTGGCCGCGCGTACTACCGCCAGCGCATCCCCTCGCGCCAAGGGCACGGCGACGTAAAGCATGTCGGTGCGGAGTGTGGCGCTAAAGCGGCGGGCGACGCCGCGCCCGCTGGCTAGTGCGGCCACCACCTCCGGACGACTGCCGTGGTTATCGAGCTGCCGGACCTGCTCGACGGTGAGCGCAGAATCGCCGAGGACGGTGCCGTTTTGGGCGATCACGGTCACCCGTGCGCTGGCCGCCTGGCTCAATCGGTCGGCCAGGGGGTCAATCGTCGCTGGTGTAGACCAGTCGTTGAGCGACCGAAACAGCTCACGAGCGGTGAGCGCGTGCCGGTGTAGCTCCGTTTCGATTCTGGCCATCAGCAGCCGGCGTAGCTGGTTTTCGAGGTAGGCACCACTGGTCAGGCCGACAACGAGGATCAGAGCGACGGAGACCACGAACAAGCGTCCCCGGACGCCGAGGCTCAAGACTCTGCTCCCTCCGGCCGGGATCGAAAGCGATAGCCCACGCCGCGGATTGTCTCGATGTACCGGCCGGCCGGCCCGAGCTTCTCGCGCAGGCGCTTGACGTGGGTATCTACCGTGCGCGTCGTGACGGCGGCGTCAATACCCCACACGTCGGCTAGGAGCGCGTCCCGAGTCTGCGCGCGGCCGCGGCGCGCGACGAACGTGGACAGCAGCTTGAACTCCAGCGCGGTCAGGCGCAACTCCTCGTCATCAAGCCAGGCGCGGTGCTCGACACCGTCCACCCGCAGGCGGTCGAACACCATCTCGCTGGCTGGCGGCGGTGCCGCCGTGTGGGTGCGGCGCAGGATGGCGCGGATACGCAGCAATAGCTCGCGGATGCTGAACGGTTTGACCACGTAGTCGTCGGCGCCAAGCTCGAACCCCACGACCCGATCGGTTTCCTGCGATTTGGCGGTGAGCATCACGATGAGCACGGAGCGCGTCCGCTCGTCCATCCGCAACTGCCGGCAGACCTCGGTGCCCGGCATATCCGGGAGCATTAGGTCGAGGAGAATGAGGTCCGGAACCGGGCCGCTGGCCACAAGCTCCAGCGCGGCCTGCCCGGAGTAGGCACTCCGGGTCTGATAGCCCTCGCGCCGGAGGTTGTATTCGAGCATCCTGACCAGGTCCGGCTCGTCCTCGACGATCAGGATGTGTTGCACCATGCCACCCTCTCACTTGGCCCGCTACGTCTACACCATCCTATTGCTCATCGGATGGTGCGGACTCGGCGACCTGCTCCACGCCGCCGGCTATGATGTTGACCAACTGGCGTAGATACGCCTCACGGTCGGGATCGTTTCGTTCTTTCCTGCGGATGACTTCCTCGTGGAGGACAAAATAGAGCAGCGCGCCCATGAGCTGCTTGGCAAGCCATAGCGGCTGTACGTGTTGCCGCGCTGAATCCGGTAGCACGCGCTCGATGGCGGCCGCCAGCCCCTCTTGCGCTGGGTCAGACAGTTCAGTCAGATACTTCTGCCCCCAGTCCGATCGCTGGTGAGCCGCCAGGAATAGGACCCCCAGCAGCTGCTTTGATCGCAGTTCGGCGACTCCCGTCATGAACCCATGGCCGGCCGCGAAGAGCACTTCCCGTAGGGTTGCGTTGCCACTCAACTGGCTCACGCCGCGCTGTGGTCCGGCGGCGGCGGCGGTGAAGAGCGCCCCGAGGAGGGCTTCCTTGCTGGGGAAGTAGTGGTAGAGCGAAGCGGGGCGGATGCCCACCGCGTCGGCGATAGCGCGCATGCCGGTGGCCTCGTAGCCGTGCTCGGCAAAGAGGGCCGTGGCTGCATCCAAGACGCGCTGGCGTTGCTCTTGGTGGTGCCTGGTGGGTCTACGTGGTTCTCTTGTCATTGGGCACCTCCGGCTCCCGCAGCGCGCGCCGCCCTTGGCCGTCTACGCTTGGTGTACTGTAATTTAGTCTCGCTGATTTCCGGCTTCCCACCAAGTCTAGGACATGCTACACTAGCCTAACGAACGTTCGTTGGAAAGGCTATCTCACTATGTTCTCGCTTCTCGCCGCCGGTGTCGCCTCGAAGAAGGGTATCACGGGCATCATTCTATTTTGGCTGGCCGTAGCCGTTGTTATGCAGGTGGTGGCACCGTCGTTGGAAGAGGTCACCACCAACGAGCAAGCGGACTTTCTGCCGGCCGGTGCCGAGTCGCTGCAGGCCATCCAAGTCATCGCCGACAAGTTCCCGGCGACCGAGGGCATTCCGGCCATCCTCGTGGTCAGCGGCCCGCAGCCGTTCACCTCGCAGGAGTTGGCGGCCATTGAGCGGCTGGACGGCGTACTGCGCTCCGAGACCGCACCGGACCCGATTGCATCCGTCCGTTCGGTGTTCTCGGCACCCCAGGCTAAGGAGGCGTTCGTCGCCCCTGACGACCGGACGATGATGCTCTTCTTGACAATCGTTGGCTCCCCGTCGGAGGAGACTTTCAGCGAGGCCGTAGACTGGATTCGGGAGCAGGCCGAGCAAGCCATCGCCGGCACCGGCTTGGATGCTGCCGTGACCGGGCCGGCCGGCATCTCGACCGACGCCGCGCGGGTGTTCCAGGGCATTGACTTCCGGATCACGCTCACCACCGTGATTCTCGTGCTTGTGATCCTCCTCGCCGTCTATCGGTCGCCGCTGCTCGCCATCCTGCCCATCGTCTGTGTGAGTTGGGCGCTGCTCATCGCCCAGTCCGTGGCGGCATTGTTGGCGGACCAGTTCGGCCTCCCGTTGAACGGGCAGACGACGGGAGTGATGTCCGTGCTGATGTTCGGCGCCGGCACGGACTTCACGCTGTTCATTGTGGCGCGGTACCGTGAGGAATGGGGTCGGCAGCCGACCCGCTGGGCAGCCATCCGGGTGGCCATGAGCCAGGTCGGACCGGCCATCGCCTCCAGCGCCGGCACTACGATGGTAGCGATGGTGGCACTCTTGTTGGCGACCTACGGCTCCTTCAAGGCGCTTGGCCCCATGTTGGCGGCGGCCATCTTCATCATGCTGCTGGTCGGGCTGACGCTGATCCCGGCCCTGGCCGTGTTGCTCGGCCGGGCGGCGTTCTGGCCCATGAACCCGCAGCAAGGTTCGGGCCAAGCGAGTACCTTCTGGAGCCGCGTGGCCGCGGTGGTTACGCGCCGCCCCGGTGTGGTGCTCGGTACTACCGTAGTGATCTTGATTGTGGGCACCCTCGGTGTACCGACGATCAAGCCCAGCTTCAACTTCCTGGAGGGCTTCCCCTCCGACACCGACTCGCGGCGCGGGTTCGAAATGCTGCAACGGAGCTTCCCGGCCGGCGAGCTGGCGCCGACTCAGGTCGTGGTCACGACCGATGACGGGAACGTCTACCAGCATCTCGTGGCCCTCGATGCCCTGGCGGCGGCCCTGGAAACTGAGCCGACGGTCCTGCGGGTGAGTGGTCCGACGCGGCCATTCGGTGCAGCCCTCCCACTCGGCGCCGAGGCGCTCCAAGCCGGCATTAGCAGCTTACCCAGGGAGGTCTGGGAAGGCGGTCCACCGCCGCGCAATCTGCCCCCGGAGCAGCAGGCGGTCCTTGGTATCCTCTTTGCCGGACAACGCTTTGTCTCGCCGGATCGGACCACGGCGCAGCTGGAGGTCGTGCTCGACCGTGATCCCTACAGCGTGCCGGCGCTAGATCAAATCGAGCGTCTCCGCGACGTGGCGCAGAGTGCCATGGCGACGACCGATTTGGCCGGCACGGAGGTGCTCATCGGTGGCCAGACGGCCACGCAGGCCGATACCCGCGCCTCGGTCAATCGGGATGCTCAGGTAGTGGGTCCCATCGTTATCGCCGCCATCTGGGTGATCCTGGCGCTGCTGCTCCGCAGCCTGGTGGCACCGACGTATCTGGTCATCAGCGTACTATTGAGCTTCCTGGCGGCGTTAGGGCTGTCGAGCATGATCTTCCAGAACATCCTCGGCCACTCCGGGGTTGGGTACCAGAATGGGGTCTGGATGTTCATCTTCCTCGTGGCGTTGGGCGTGGATTACAACATCTACATCATGTCCCGCGTGCGCGAGGAAGTGGGCCGCAAAGGGTTGGTAGAGGGCACTCGTCATGCCATCAGCCGCACCGGTGGAGTGATCACCTCGGCCGGCATCATCCTGGCGGGTACCTTTTCGGTCTTGGCCAGCCTGCCGCTGCGCGACTTGGTGCAACTGGGCTTTGCGGTGATGCTGGGTATTCTGCTCGATACGTTCGTCGTGCGTGCGTTGTTGGTGCCGAGCATTGTGATGCTGCTCGGCCGCTGGAACTGGTGGCCGACGCGGCGCTTGGCGGCGGACTCGGCCGATGCAGCACCACCGGCAAAGGCGCCGGCCAGCGCATCGGCCGGGTGACGCTTCCACACCGCGTCGGATAGTGCCCGTACCTGGCCCGCACCCCTGGATAGGCCAGGTACGGGTTAAGTCGTAGGGGCGCAACATGTTGCGCCCGTCCCCCGCACAGCGGGGGGGGGCGTAGGGGGGCCAGCGTCTCCCTGGCAACCTCCCTCGCCCGTCCTGAGACAGCGGACTCCCCCTTTCAGCCAGTAGGCGAACCGGGGCCGATAGCCCTCGTGTCGCCGGCCGCGTGCTGCTTCCGTTTCGCCATCCCGCCTTGCCGCTCTCTCTGAACATACACTACTATGCCGCTCGAACAGCACTCGTTTGGGAAAGGCTGAATAGGTATGTTCTCGTTCCTCGCCGCTACCGCCGCCTCGAAGAAGGGGATCGCCTGTATTGTCCTGTTTTGGTTGGTGGTCCTCATCGCAATCCGGGCGGTGGCGCCGGCGTTGGGTGACGTAACAACCAATGAAGAAGAGGACTTTCTGCCGGCCGGCGCCGAGTCCCTGCACGCCGGCCAGGTCATCGCCGACAAGTTTCCGACGAGCGAGGGGATCATGGCCATCATCGTGGTCAACAGCCCGCAACCGCTCACCCCGCCGGAGTTGGCGGCCATGGAGCGGCTGGACGGCGTGCTGCGCTCCGACGCTGCGCCCGAAGCTGTCGGGTTCGTGCGTTCGGTTTTCTCGACGCCCCAGGCCAAGGAGGCGTTCGTTGCTCCCGATGACCGGACGATGATGCTCTTCGTGACGATCACCGCCTTTCCACCCGCAGAGTCGTTCAATGAGGCCGTGGGATGGATTCGGGAGCAAGCGGCGACAGCCATCGCCGATACCGCCTTGGAGGTCGCCGTGACCGGGCCGGCCGGCATCACGACCGACATCGTGCATGCATTCGATGAAGTCGACCTCCGAGTCACGCTGACGACCGTGGCACTCGTGCTCGTCATCCTCCTCCTCATTTACCGGTCGCCGCTACTCGCCATCCTCCCGCTGTTCTGTGTGGGCTGGGCACTGCTCATCGCCCAGTCGGTGGCGGCGCTGCTGGCGGATGAGTTTGGCCTCCCCCTCAATGCACAGACACCAGCAGTGATGTCCGTGCTGATGTTCGGTGCCGGTACGGACTTCACGCTGTTCATTGTGGCCCGGTACCGCGAGGAATGGGGCCGGCAGCCGACCCGCTGGGCCGCCATGCGCGAGTCCATGCGCCACGTCGGACCGGCTATCGCCTCCAGCGCCGGGACCACGGCGGTGGCGATGGTAGCACTCATGCTGGCGACCTTAGGCTCGTTCAGGACGCTTGGCCCCATGCTGGCGGCCGCTATCTTTATCATGCTGGCAGTCGCACTGACGCTGATCCCGGCCCTGGCCGTGTTGTTCGGCCGGGCGGCGTTCTGGCCGCTGAATCCGCAGCAAGGTTCGGGCCAAGCGAGTACCTTCTGGAGCCGTGTGGCGACGGTGGTTGTCCGGCGCCCCGGCGTCATGCTCGGTACTACGGTGCTGCTCCTGATCGTGGTGTCCTTTGGGGTGCCGACGCTCAAGCCGAGCTTCAACTTCCTGGAATCGCTGCCGGCCGCGACCGAGTCGCGGCGTGGGTTCGAGCTGCTGCAACAAAGCTTCCCGGCTGGCGATCTGGCGCCGACCCGGGTCGTGGTCACGACGGATGACAGTGATGTTCTCCAGCATCTCGCGGCGTTGGAGGCGCTGGCGGCGGCTTTGGAAGATGCGCCGGGTGCCTTGCGGGTGAGTGGCCCCACGCGGCCAACGGGCATGGACTTACCGATTGATATCGCCACGCTTCAGGCGGTCGTTGAACGCCTACCCCCGGCGCTACTGCAGGGCGGCGCACCGCCCGGCAACCTACCCCCGGAGCAGCAGGCGGTCCTCCGGGCCCTCTTGGCTGGGCAACGCTTTGTCTCGCCGGATCGGACCGCGGCGCAGTTGGAGGTCGTCCTCGACGGCGATCCGTACAGTGTGCCGGCGCTGGACCAAATCGGTCGTCTCCGTGACGTGGCGCGGAGTGCAATCGCGACAACCGATCTGGCCGGCGCGGCGGTCCTTGTCGGTGGCGCGACGGCAGTGCAGGCCGATGGTCGCACCGCTGTCACGCGGGATGCCCAGGTGGTCGGCCCAATCGTTATCGTCGCCATCTGGGTGATTTTGACCCTGTTGCTCCGCAGTCTGGTGGCGCCAGTATATCTGGTGATAAGCGTACTGTTGAGCTTCCTGGCAACGCTGGGATTGTCCACGCTGATCTTCCAGAACGTCCTCGGCCACGAAGGGATCGGGAACCGGAATGTGGTCTGGATGTTCATTTTCTTGGTGGCATTGGGGGTGGACTACAACATTTACATCATGTCCCGCGTGCGTGAGGAGGTGGGACGCTCCGGCTTGGTGGAGGGGACTCGCCGGGCCATCAGCCGCACCGGCGGGGTCATCACCTCGGCCGGCATCATCCTGGCCGGCACGTTCTCGGTCTTGACGACACTGCCGCTGCGCGACTTGGCGCAGCTGGGCTTTGCGGTGATGCTGGGTGTACTGCTCGATACGTTCGTCGTGCGGGCGCTGCTAGTCCCGAGCATCGTGCTGCTGCTCGGCCGCTGGAACTGGTGGCCGGCGCGGCAGGTGGGACCCGGGTCGGCCGATATGCCGCCGGCAGCGGACTCGCCGGCCACGTGACGCCGACACGCCGAGTCTGCATCATCCGCTGGCGGCTATGATGGTACGGACTCAGCGGTCAGGAGAGCGGCTATGCCGACGTTGCGCGGCCACATTTACGACGCCGGGACCGGCGCCACACTGCGAGCCCGGGTTCATGTCCTCGAAAGCACCGGAAAGTTCCGGGCGCCACCGGACGCGCTGCTGAAAGTCGGTGGTGGGCCGCCGTTCTTCTATAGCGACGGCTCCTTCGCGCTCGACCTGCTCTGCGGACCGGCCGACGTGGTGGTCGAGCGGGGCACCGAGTACCGGCCCCTGCTGCGGACGGTTGAGATACCGCGCAGCGGCACGCTGGAGGTGGAGCTACCACTCGAACGCTGGATCAACCTGCCGGCCGAGGGCTGGCACGCCGGCAACACCCATATCCACTACGACGACCACGAGACCCGGCCCGACGAGCGGCGCCAACTCGATCCACATATCGCCGATCTCTCGGTCGCGGTCATCAGCGCCCTCATCCGGCGGGAGCTGCCCTACGCCAGCAACAAGTACGTCGTAGGCCGACCTTCCGGCGCGGCGGCCACCCTGGCCGCCGGCCCGGTCCTCGACATCGGCGAGGAGACGCGCCATAACCGACCGGCGAACGGCGCGGCGGACGGCGGGATTGGCTACGGCCATCTCATGCTCATCAACCTGGCCAAGCTGGTCGAGCCGTTGAGCCGCGGCGCGGTGCTAGTCGCCGAGGGCGAGCCGGACTATCCGCCGCTCATTGACGCCGCTGATGAGGCGCATCGGCAGGGCGGCGTGGCGATCTGGTGCCACAACGGTCAGGGCATGGAGGCGCCCATCGCCGCGTCGTTGGGCAAGCTTGATGCCTTCAATCTTTTCGATCCGTTCTGGATGGACCCGGAGTGGGACGTCTGGTACGACCTGCTGACCTGTGGCTTGCAGCTACCGGCCAGCACCGGCTCCGACTGGTTCATCTGCTCCAGCAACCGGGTGTATGCCTTTACGGGCGACGGCAGCGCCGCCGATCTCGCGCTCAATGCCAGTCCGTCGCACGCCGGACACGATGGCAGCGAGGGCGGCCACGACCACGGACCGAGCGCCGGACGGCTCGTGCCGGCGACGTTCAACTACGGTGCCTGGTTGGAGGCTCTCAAGGCCGGGCGCACCTTCATCACCAACGGTCCGGCCATGTTCTGCGCGGTCGAGGACGCCGGCCCTGGCACCGTGCTGCAACCCCGGCAGAGCGCAGTGGACGTCGTGGTACGCTGGCAGTCCGCACAACCGGTTCATCGCGTCGAGATCGTCGCGGACGGTGAGGTGGTAGCGCGCGAAGCCTGGGAATCCGGCCGCACCGAGGGCACCCTGCGCCGGCAGGTGGACGTGCGTGACAGAGTGTGGCTGGCGGCGCGCTGCTTCGGCGATGGCCGCGACTCCTTCGGCCACTCTGCCTGGGCGCACACCAGCCCGGTCTACTTCCGCGGCCGTGCCGGCAATACCGCCTCCCCGCAGACGCGCCGGGCGGCGGCCGGCTTTGTGCAACACCTCGATGCAGCCATCGAGTGGGTGCGAACGCAGGGACACTACCGCGAGAGCACCCACCGTGACCGCATGATCGCCCTCTTCCAAGGCGGCCGCGACTACTTCGCCGCCCGCGCCGGGGATAGTTGAGTTATCAAATCCAGGTTCGCTTCGCCTGTCTGCCCCAGGTATTGACGGATTCCACAACCTCGTTGAACCTGTCGAGGGAGCCATTGAAGAACCCAGCGGCTAGAAGGCCGTCACCAGTGCTAGCCTGATCCTGTACCCTCTGTACGAATTCGTCAAGCATGGCTGAATCCCGCATCCCGAAATCTCCCCACTGTCGCCAGAGGAGAGATCCGAGTGGTGCCCAGCTTCCGTGGTCTTCCCAGTAAACCAATGCCATCAGGTATTCAAGAACATCGAACAGTTCTTCATACTCTCTTTTGTCCGGAACATACTCACTGATAAACGGCCGCATTACATCAAATACGTGGTCACTCGCTGGAGTGTAGCGCCGCCCATTGTCATTATTAGGGTGTAGTGATTGGGCGAGTCCGAAGTCCATTACAATATGGACGTGTAGATGCTGGATCGCGATGCTCTTCTCACGGTTAATGTCGTAGTGGATCGGGTAGAGCAGCATGGAAGCTAGATGTCGGAAGTTGCTAGTTGCCAGGGCAGTAATACCGGAGGCGTAGACCACTAGGGATGCTGGGTAGCTCTGCAGTTTGAGCCAGACGTCTAGCCAGGGGCTGCTAGGATTTGGTGCGTTAATGAGGCGTTGGATAGCGGTGGTGAACAATGATGAGTTGTTTTGATCGTCATAGAAGCTCAACGTGGTCAGCAGAGCGACCAAATTCGCGGCTAGCTCTTCGTGTTGGCGGACACGTTTCGGATAGGTCTCAACTGACGGTGGTGGGTCGTGAGTTGAAAAACGTGCTGTATTTAGCTCCTGCCAAACGTGTTCTACTTCCTTCTGAACGAGATCACGTAGCCGTATGCGAAAGCGATTCTCCGACAGATATCGCTTCACCGTGGCGACCGTAATCGGAATCGAGCGCGGGTCCGACTGATCCATGTCCTTGAGTGACTGGAGCTTCTCGGATAGGCTATGGAATGCTTCATCTGCGGAAGTGATCGGCACAGTGATGGCCCGGCGGTGCTGGATCAGCCGTTCCGCTTCTTCTGTGAGCTGGCCCCGGGAAAGCCAGAAGCACGCAAAGCGACGGTTGGGAGCGCGCAAGATCGCCTCCCGTAATGCCGTGTCCCAATCTCCAGACCACCCGCAGACGATTAGGCCAAAATCATCCAGTACCCGATCCAAGTAGCGGTTTAATCCCGCTGGATACTCGGCTAACTCGGTGTCGGTGTTCCTAATGCGTGGATCGCGATAGTCTCCGTGGAGTTTAACGACAACGCACGAGGAGTGTGTGTAAGGCATCGCGCCTTGAACACCTTCAGGCGTACTCAACACGTCTGGCCTGATGCCCTCAGCTTCAAGCGCTTGTTCGATCAGGCGATCAAAGTTCGTGGTGAGGATCATGCGGATATAGCCGAGCTTGACCAGTTTGGCAATAACTCTGTGCGCCGCGGTCGGTGTCTTCTGACCCTCTTCGCGTTCTTCCTCCATAGGCTCGAGATAGGAGCGAAGCAGCGTCATGCGTTCCTCTGGTGTGGAGGTCAACTCATCAAGTAGATCTGAGTAGCCCGGCTCCTTGCCGTACCTCTCCCGATACCAGGCTGCAGGGTCATGTCCAGTTGTCTCCCCCTCAGGTTCGGCGATTCTCGCGATCAAGTCGAGAACGATCTCCCAGCCTGTCGGAATCCCGGCGGCGCGGGAAACACCTGAGCCGATCAGCAGCGCATAGGCACCTGGGTTGGTATGAATGGCGAGCGCAGAGCGCAGAATAGGATCAAGTTCCACCGTATACTTCCTCACGTGTTGTTCTCTAATAGGAGAACGGGAGAGGCGGCGGCGAGGTTTCTCGTACCTGCTGGGACCGGAAGGTGGCTCAGGAGCACACCGAGGCCGCCGTGATGGTGCTACCGGTGCTCAGTGGGAGGAGCCGGCGCTGTCCTCCGCGCTAGGGGGATCGGGCATGTCGTTCTGATCCGGCAGTCCCAGGTAGGTAAAGGCCGCGAGGATGACGGTCGCAACGCCAAAGAAGGCCGCTACAAACCACCAGTCCGAGACCTCCGGCCAGGCCGGCAGGGCGATCAGGGCAGCGACGAGCGCCACCAGCAGGCTCACGACTGCGAACGGGCTGGGCGTTTCGCCACCGACAATCTCGGCGTACCGATTGCCGTTCGTCTGCGTGGACGGCTTACCACTGTCATCTGTCATGGGCAATGTCTCTCATCCGGTAAACCGACTCCAGGCGCGGCGTCACCCGCGTCGGGTGTTTCACGTGAAAGAGTACGACTGCGATCCAATCTCAGGCGCCGGGCTACCGACCTATTCGCCGGGCACCGGGACCGGGCCGGCCGTCCCCGTATCGAGACCTTCCAGTTTGATCCCCAGAAATCCCACCACGTCGAAGCCATAGAGGTAGACCCGCCCCGGCGGAACCTCGGCCTGCTCCGCTTGGTCTACGACGGCACCCGTGGCCGCGTCAACGTACTTCATGTCCCGGCGCAGCGCGGCCCCTGGAAAATACTTCCCCATCTGGTACCACTGCTCCAGCGGCACGTGTTCCTGCGCCCAAGGGAAGTTGTCGCGGTCCAAGAGCCAGCGCTCCATGTTCTGTGCCATAAGGCGGCGTCTTTCTCCTGGTTCTTACCGGATGGATTCGCCACGCCATGATACCAGTTTGTCGTCGTGCTGCCAGCGATCTGCGGTGGCCGTCGCTGGCCGACTGCGCCGGCCTGTGGCTGCGCCTTTACCGCCACGACCAGAGGATCCACCACCGGAGGGCCTGCAAATTGCCGGTGGGCATGTTGCCTCGCCGACACTGCCGCCATAGCCGGAACAACCACAGCATGTTCAGTCCTGCTATGGCCAACGCTACCGCCCAGATCAACATACCTAGGGGTGGGAAAATGGCCAGGCCGACGCCTAGACCTAGGAAGAACATCACAAACGCAAGCGGGAACACCAGGAGATGCACCGGAAGCGCTGGAGCCAGCCACAAGAACCGCATCGCGACCTCCTTTCGGTCACGCGCATTCATCACCGCAGCCGTCGTGGCTGCGGCGGAAGCCGGGGCCCAGTCCCTCGACTGCGGCTTCTGTCTCAATGACGGCTGACGGCTGGACGCTGATAGCTAACGGCTGACCAATGCTTCACCGCTGAGGAAGTCAATGAGCTGGCGGGCCGCGCGTCCTGAGCGCCCGTTGTGCTGTGTCGCCCACGCTAAGGCGCGCTGGCGCAGCGTCTCTTGGGGGATGGTCAGCCCGGCGCGCGCCGCCAGCGTCTCGACGATCTCCAGATACTCGGCTTGGAGTGGGGTGACATAAGTCAGCGCGAGGCCGAACCGGTCACTCATCGAGAGCTTTTCTTGGAGCGTGTCCTGGGCATGTATCTCGTCGGCGCCGTCCCCGAATAGGCCCGGCCCGCCGGCGCCCACCATTGCCCGCGGCGAGCCACGATCCGAGAACCGTTCCTGGACCAGGTGACGCCGGTTTGAGGTGGCATAGAGCGCCACGTTCGGCGGCCGGGACTCCAGGCTGCCTTCCAGCAGCACCTTGAGGTCTTTGTAGTGCGTTTCGTGATGCTCGAAGGACAGGTCGTCCACGAAGATGATGAAGCGCTCCCGGCGCGACCGCAGCGCCGCCAGCAAGTGCGGAAGATCAGCGAGATCGGTCTTGGCGATTTCTATGAGGCGTAGCCCGCGGTCACCGTAGGCGTTGAGCAGTGCCTTGATACTGGCCGACTTGCCGGTCCCCCGGTCGCCGTAGAGCAGCACGTTATTGGCGGGTGCTCCGGCGAGGAAGTGCTCGGTGTTTTGCAGCAGGAGACGGCGCTGCGGCGCATAGCCAACGAGGTCGTCGAAGCGGATCGGGTCGGGATGGGGAATGGCCCACAGCGCGCCAAAGTCCAGCGGCAGGCAGAGCGGCGAGTGCGTGTCGTGCTCGCCGTGAACCCAGCGGAAGGCGCGGTACCGACCGAGAAGGCCGCTGCCGGCACGAGCGATATGCGCCGCGATGGCGCGGAACACCTCCGGGTCGTCCCAGCCGGTCGTGCGGTCGAGTAGCGTGGCGATGGGCGGCGGCTCCGTGGCCGCACCCAGCTCACGCCACGTCGGGAGGCCGGCGGCTCCGGCCGCGCCGGTATCGCCGTCGAGACGCGCGATGGCCGCGCGGACCGTTTCCGCGTCGGTGCGGTAGAGGGCTTCCAGCCCGCGCAGGTCGGCTGCTGCCAAGCGCGCCAGCCCGGCGGGGAGCGCCGCCGCTCCGTTCCGGGCCAGCGCCTGCGTGAAGGGATTCTCGTCCGCGAGCACGCGCTCAAGGACGTAGGATTGCCAGGCATCACCGCTTGGCGACGAAATACTCTGGCCCGAAGGCTGCGTGATCTCCTGCGCGAGCGCCCCGGTCAAGGCGGCGTAGCTGCGGAGCGCCGGGCGCTGCTGCCCGCTGGCGAGGGCGGTGATGAGCCGCAGAAAGGCCGCACCCACCGGCGTTTTCAGTACCGAGTGCCACAACATCAGGGTTTCGGCGCAGTCGTGCAGGTGCTTCCACCGGTGCTCGTCCAAGATGGCGCGCTCCTTGTCCCGTGTGCCTCGCGTGAGGATAGCGCCCGCTGGCCGGCCGGGGCAACGGCGCGGCGTTACTTGTAGGCGACGATACCGAAGGCGTCGGGTCGCGGCCGCACGCGCTGAAAACCGGCGGCCGCAAGTCGTCCGCGCACGCCCTTGGTCACGCGCTGCCCCAGGCTGCTCCGGGGATTGCCGACGTAGTGGAACAGCCGCCCGCCCGGCCGCAACACGCGATAGAGGTGCCGATAGAAGGTCGCGGCGTACAGCTCGCCGGCCAGGCTCAATGCCGGGGGGTCGTGGATGATCCGCGTGAAGGACCGGTCCGCGCATTCTTCGATCAGGATACCGGCATCGCCAAGCCGCTGCGTAATGTTCGAGCAGGTGAAGAGCCGGCGTGACCAGGGATTATGGCGGGCCAGCCGCAGCACGGCCGGGTCGCGCTCGATTGTCAGGACTGCCTCCGCCGTGCGGGCCGCGGCGATGGCCGTGTAGCCGAGGCCGGTGGTTGTGTCGAGGACGCGGCCGACAAGCGGCGCGATGCTACGGACCTTGGCCTGCGTGTCCCGCTGCGGATCCGTGCCCTTGATGCGGTGCATGGTGAAACCGGCGAGCAGCAACGTCGGGGCGCTGCGCGTCGCTACCAGGCTCAGCGGCCGCTGCGTGGTCTCGGAGAACGTGTGTAGCCGGTGCGGTGTCCCCTGCTCAAGGCGAAAACAGGGCGCGGCGAGCGCGTCCTTGGGCGCATCGTGGATCCGCTCGATGCTCTCCCACGTGAGCGTGGCGCCGTCCGGCAACGTGATGCCGGTCGCGGTGAGCGCCAGGTCTCGCGTCGTGAGGCCGAGGTCGAGGGAGGTCGTGGCAACAACCCGTTGGCTGCGCCGCGCCGCCAGGAGCGGCCGCGCTTGCAGCGCCGAGAGGACGTATCCGGCGGCCGCACCCTCGGCTCCGGCCTCAGTGACCATGCCTCCATTCTGCCGTAGTTTAGGCCGGCGGTTGGGCCGGGTCGGGCGGCCGAACCACTGCCGATAGGAAGAGTCCGACGAGGGCGATTCCTGCCGCGAGGAAGAAGGTGGCGCGAAACCCGGCCGTCATCGCGGCGGTTGAGGCCGCGGCCGCGGCAACGCCGCCGCCTACCCCGACAACCGTCGCCGTCCAAAGTGCCCCGGCCACGCCCTGTCCGAGCACCCAACCCAGGTTCCGTGTCAGCGCCCGCAGTCCGCCTAACAAGCCGTAATGCTCGCGGGGGGCCGCCTTGTACAAAGCGTTGCTGTTGGGGGCATTGAACAGACCGGTGCCAAAGCCGAGCAGCACGAGATAGGCGGCGATCTGCCACGCTGCGGTTTCGGCGGATACCGTTGCGAAGGCAAGCATCCCGACGATCTGGAGCGCCATGCCGCTAGAGGCGAGCCAGCGTGAGCCGAGGCGATCCGACAGCCAGCCCATCAGCGGCGACAGGAACATGACCGTGGCCGGTTGGGCCGCTTGGATGAGGCCAGCCTGGCCGGCGGGCTGGCCGAGCAGCCGCTGAAGCAGGAAGGGCAGGAGCAGCCGCAGGTTTGCTTGCGAGAGAAAGCTCAACCAGGAGGACCCCACGGCAGCGGTCACGCCCCGGCTGCGGAAGAGGGCAAGCTGGACCGTCGGATGTGTAACGCGGTGCTGGACCAGCAGAAACGCGCCGCCGGCGACTACGGCCACCACCAGCAACCCACCGGTGGACGCGGCAGCCCAGCCGACGAGCGGCCCGCGATTGAGGCCCAGCACGAGGCAGACCACGGTGACGATCAGGAGCACCGCGCCAATCGGATCGGGTCGCTGACCGGGCTGCGTCGGTGTCCGGGGGAGCAGCCGGCGGCCTAGTAGTGCCGTTGCGAGGCCGAGCGGCACGGTCATGCCAAAGGTCCACCGCCAGCCGAGCACCTGGGTGATCGCCCCGCCCAGCGCCGGGCCGCTCAACAGCCCGATTGATACGACGGTACCGATCATGCCGAGAGCACGCCCGCGCTCGTTCGTCGGAAAGGCCGTGACCACCAGCGGGTCAATGTTAGCCTGTAGCAGCGCCGCGGCGATCCCCTGCACCACGCGCGCCGCCACAAGTAGCCAGAGGTTGGGGGCGAGACCGCAAAGTGCCGAGCCGGTCGCAAAGAGCGCGAGGCCGATCAGGAAGACCCGGCGGCGTCCCACGAGGTCGGCGAGGCGGCCGGCTGGTAGGAGCAGCGCGGTAATGCACACGAGGTAGCCCAGCACTACCCACTGCACCGTGGCCAGCGGCGCGGTAAAATCGGCGGCTATCGTCGGGAGCGCGACGTTCACGGCGCCGGAGTCGAGCGTGACCATGTAGATCGCGACGCCGACGATCAGCAGGGCGGCCCACTTCCGCGCGCCGGTCGGCGGGCTATCGGTTGGCGCTTCCGCCGTCGAGGGTGTTCCGGGGCTGTCGTGGATTGTGCGGCTGACGGCGGCGCGAGACGGAGATGACGACTTGCTGTCCATGCGTTGTCCTCGCAGTATAGCGAGCGCTGGTACTTTCCTACGCTGCTTTCTTGACGGCCCAGGTAGTAGCGAGATAAGATGAGAAGGCGGTGTTGTAAGGCCCGCGTATGTGGGGGGCAAACCGGTTGGTTCTGCCGCCTCTCGATGCTGAGACTACCAAGGTCGTCTGGCAATCCGGCCGTCCCGGTCGCTCCAGTCGCTCCAGGCCGGTGAGGAATCAATGCCGATTCGCATCGTTCTCGCGGATGACGAGTCGATCATCCGCATGGACCTCAAGGAAATGCTCTCCTCGCTCGGCTACGCCGTGGTCGGTGAGGCCAGCGAGGGCGAGAGCGCGGTCAACCTCGCGCGCGAGCTGCGCCCCGACCTCGTTATCCTGGACATCAAGATGCCAGGGATGGATGGCATTGACGCCGCGCGCGTCTTGACCGGCGAGCGTATCGCCCCGGTGCTGCTGCTCACCGCCTACAGCGAAAAAGACCTCGTGGAGCGGGCCAAAGAGGCCGGTGTCGTCGGATACGTGGTCAAACCGTTTCAAGAGGCGGACCTCGCGCCGGCCATCGAGGTGGCGATGGCCCGCTACCGTGAGTTCCAAACTATAGAGCGAGACCTTGTGGATCTCCAAGATACGCTGGAGACGCGCAAGCTGGTGGAGCGCGCCAAGGGGCTGCTGATGGACACCCAAGGTCTCAAAGAGGCCGATGCGTTCCGCAGGATTCAGCGTCTGAGTATGAATACGCGCAAGACAATGCGCGAAGTAGCAGAAGCAATCCTGCTAACCAACGAACTGTAAGCCGGTGGACAACGCCGAAGCCCCGTCCCGCGTGCCTTCTTGGCCCCCTTTTTCCATCCCGTCCGCCTGGGTGTCGCTCGCCCCGGGCCAGCTCCTCGCAGCCATCACGGCCGTACTCTGCTGGCGACTCCTGAGCGGGCAGTTTGTCGTCACCGGCTACGATACGCTCACCTATTTCTATCCCTATCGCGCGTATGCCGGCGAGGTCATTCGGAGCGGCCAGCTGCCACACTGGAACCCCTACCTGTTCTACGGTGTGCCGTTCTTGGCGAACATTCAGACGGCGGTGTTCTACCCCCTCAATGCGCTGTTTTATTTCCTAGCACCGACGATTGCCCTGAACTGGTCGGTGATTCTCCACCTCTTCCTCGCCAGCCTCTTTGCTTATCTGTGGCTGCGCCATAGCCTCGCAGTCGCGCGTCCGGCCGCTGTTGTGGGCGGCGCGCTGTTCGGCTTCGGCGGGTTTGTCGGCGCGCAGGTCGGGCATCTCAACCAGCTCAATGCCGTCGTCTGGCTCCCGCTGGCACTCCTCACCTTCCATCGTGCGGTCAGCCGCGGCTGCGGCCGCTGGACGGTGGTCACCGGGGCCATCCTGGCGACCCAGCTCCTGGCCGGCCACAGCCAAGAATCCTATATGACGGTCGTGACGCTGGCGGCCTATGGCGCCTGGCTCAGTCTCAGCGGCCGGGGCCGACCAGGGCAGCGCATAGCCCGCGCGCTCGGCCGTTGGTCGGCCGGTCACGCGCGCCGCCTGGCCGCGGCGGTGACCGCGCTGCTCGTCTTGGTGGGGAGCGTCACTCTCGCTGCGGCGTTGGCCAGCGTGCAACTCTTTCCGACCGGGGAGCTTACTGGCCGCTCCACCCGCGGCGGCGGCCTCCCCTTTGGCGAAGCCGTTTCGTTTTCGCTGCCACCGCCGGAGCTGCTGGCCGGTCTGTTGCCGACCCATGGGCTTACCGGTCCGACGAGCGCCGAGTACATCGGCTACGTCGGGGTGGTCGGGCTGCTGCTGGCCGGCGTCGGCTTGCTGCTCCGGTTCGGCGAGGGCGCTACGCGCTTTTGGGGGGCGGTGGCGCTGACCACCCTGCTCTTGGCGCTGGGCAAATACACGCCGTTCTACGGCCTGCTCTACCCGTATCTGCCCGGCCTCGACTTATTTCGCGTCCCGGCGCGGTGGCTGATGGTCTGGTCCCTGGCGCTCGCGGCGTTGGCCAGCCTCGGCCTGGATTGGATGTGGGGCGCGGCACGGGAGGGGCGTGGCCCAGTGCTGGCCCGGTTGGCCGCCTTAGCTCTGGCTGGCGCCGCCGCCGTGCTGGTGTTGTTCCCACTGCAACAGCTGGGCAGTGTCACCATTCCCGGCGCCCTAGTCTGGCGTTGGGCGCTCCTAGCCGGCGTGGCCCTGGTCTGCACCGCCGCGACCACGGCCATCACCGCGAACGGCAGCGGATTGGGGTGGCGGCGTGTGCTGGCGATCTTGCTCGGTGCCGTAGCGGTCGGCGAGTTGGTCGTTGCCAGTCGCGGTCTCGAATACAGCCGGCCGATCCCGGCGGAGGTCTACATCGGCGACCGCCCGGTCTTGCAGCATCTACGTACCCTGCCGCAGCCGCAGCGGCTCTTGAGTATCGCCAGCACGGCCTACGAGCCATACGATACGCACGTGTTGCTGGAGCCGTATCAGGACCGGTTGCCGGCGGCCGAGCTACGGTCAATCCTGATCCACACGAAGTACCAGGATATTCTGACGCCTAACTTGCCGCTCGCCCACGGTATTGCCACGATTGACGGCTACGACGGCGGCGTGCTGCCGCTGCGCCGGTACGTTGAATTCAAGGCCCTCGCGCTGCCGGGCGAGCCGCTGGCCTCTGATGGCCTTTTGCGCGATCAGGTTGACGAGATACCGTCGCAGCGGCTCCTGCAAGTCCTCGGCGTCACGGCGATTGTCACCGACCGTCTCGCCGACCTCGACGTGAACACGGTGCCGTTCAATGTCGGGCAAGCGGTGGAGCTATCGAGACGGCAGCCGCACTATTGGTTCTCGCCGGGGCAGCCGCGGCAGATCACGCAAGTCAGTTTCGTCACCACCATAACTGCCGGGCCAGACGTACCGGCAGGTCAACCCGTGCTGCGCTTCCGGGTCTATGGCACTGATGGCGCCGTGGCCGCGGCCACGGGGATAGCCGGGGAGCAATTGGCGGATGCCCTGGTGCTCGCCGGGGCGGCCGGTGCCCACGGCCGGCCGGCCCTGGTGCGCCAGTTGCCGGGGGAGGGAGCGCCGCTGGCGGCCGTAGCGATCATGGACCTCCACTTTCCCGGCGACCTCCGTCCGGTCAACCGTCCGATCACCGTGAGCCGCGTCGAAGTGGAGCTGTTGGCTGACGCGCCGGTTGTGCAACTGCATGGCCTGACCCTCATTGGGCCCTCGCCGACCGGGATCAATCGCCCGCTGTTCCAGCCTATCGCACTCAGCGACGACGACTACCTCGAACTGACCATGCTGCCCAACCAGAACGTGTATACCCACCGCACAGCTCTGCCGCGGGCCTACCTCGTGCATACGGCGTGGCTGGCTCCCGCCGGGGCGCCGACCTTGCAATTGCTGCAGGATGAAGCATTCACGCCGGGGCAAGAGGCCGTGCTGTCAATGGCGCCGAGTCGCCCGGCCGTGTCCCCGCCACCCCGGCGCACCGGCCTGAAGACCGCACTCAACACGGCGTCCGCGGCGCTCCAGCAGGTCGTGCGCGGGCTGATGGGTCTCAGTCCGCACGACGGGGATCGGACCGGATTGGTCAGTGCGGAACAACTCGTCGCGTGGGGTGCCGTGCCTCGTCCTGCGCCGCTTGGGGAGAACGGTCGCTCGTCGGATGACGGCGCAGTCGGCGTGTCCCGCTGGCAGATCGCCGGCCAGGATGGCGGCGCCGCAAGCGGGGCCGCGACATTGGTCGTAGAGGAGCCGGAGCGTGTCATCGTCGAAACCGACGCCGCGCGACCGGGCCTCCTCGTGCTCACCGACACCTTCTATCCGGGCTGGCGTGTCACCGTAGACGGCGCACCGGCCAGCCTGCTGCAAGCGAACTACCTCTTTCGGGGGGTCCATGTGCCGGCCGGCGCTCATCGGATCGAGTTCACGTATCATCCGACTCCGTTTCAGCGCGGTCTCCTCGTCAGCAGTCTCACGCTCGCCATAGTGCTCGGCACGCTGTTGTGGTCGCCGGTCCGGCGCGCTTGGCGTAGCAACCGTGCCACTCCTGGCAACGCCGAGTCGGCGAAAGGTGTCGTGTAGCGGCGGAGTATGCTGTGCTTCGGCCGCCCAGCTACCGGCACGACAGGGTAGGATCACGACATGCGAGCGTGGCGTATCGTCTTTGTGGCACCGTTCGGCACGCAACCGAAAGGCACGACGCGCGCGCGCATACTGCCGCTGGCACGTGCATTGGCGGCGCGTGGACATATGGTTACGGTGCTGATTCCACCCTATGACCACCCGCCGGAAGCCGGCCGGCGGTGGCGTACCGGCGAAGCCGCCGTTCATTGCCTCTCCTTACCACCGGGCGCCGCCGCGGCCGGCATACGAGGTGGGCCGGGTCTCGCGCTACTCAGTCTGCGCTTGGCTCGCGCTGCGCTCGCCTGTCGGCCGGACATCATCCATCTGTCCAAGCCCAAGGGGGTAGCCGGCCTGGCACACTGGCTGCTCCGGTGCCGCCGCGCTGTGCCCCGACGCCGGTCCCCGGCGCTGGTGGTAGATGCCGATGACTGGGAGGGCCATGAAGGCTGGAATAAATACGAAGACGCCTACCCCGGCTGGCAGAAGGAGGTGTTCGACCGGCAGGAGCGCTGGGGACTCCAACATGCCGACGCCGTGACGGTCGCCAGCCGCAGCCTGCGGGAGCGCACGGCTGCGCTCGGCGGACCGGCGGACCGGGTAGTCTATCTGCCCAATGGCTTGTCGCCGACGGATTACCTGGATTGGCAGCGGGCCTCCGGTGGAGCCGTCCGCGCGCGGCTCGGGCTGGGCCGGCGGCCGACGATCCTGCTCTATACCCGCTTCTTCGAATTTGCGCCGGAGCGCCCGGCGCGCGTGTTGGCGGCGGTGCAGGCGCATCTCCCGGACGCGGCGCTGCTGGTCGTTGGCGCCGGCAAGTATGGTCAGGAGCGGCGCCTGCGGGAGGAGGCCCGGCGGCTGGGGCTTGACGACTCGGTTCACTTTGCGGGCTGGCTGGATCGAGCGTCTCTGCCCGGTGCGCTCCGCGCGGCCGATGTGGCGCTGGTCCCGGCCGACGATACCGTCGCCAACCGCGCCAAATGCTCCATGAAGCTGGCCGAGCTACTGTGGCTGGGCCTGCCGGTGGTGGCCGAACGGGTCGGTGAGCACGGCAGCTATATTGACCATCCGACTACGGGACTCTTGGTGCCGCCCGGCGACGATCAGGCCCTCGCCGCTGCCCTCGTGACCATCCTGAGCGATCCGGACCGCGCCGCCCGCCTTGGCGCTGCCGGTCACCGGCGTATCGCGCGGCAGTTTGCGTGGGAGCAACTGGCGCCACGCGCAGAGGCGGCATACACGGCGGCGCTGGAGCTTTGACTACCGGCCCCCTATGGCCCCCCCGCTCCGCAGGGGGACGGTACATTCCCTCCTCTGGAACTGGCTCCGGGGGAGGGCTAAGGTGGGGGGAGGTGCGCCTCCCTACGAGCCGCTTGCCGTCGGCGTCGGTGTTGCCGGCGCTGGGCTGCCAGCCGGTGATGGAGTGGACGTCGGTGGGGTGCCGGTGACCGTCGGAGTGCTGGTGATCGTGGGCGTGGCGGTTGGGGTGCTGGTCGGTGTCGGGGTCGGCGTCAACGTCGGCGTCGAGGTCGGCGTCAGCGTGGGCGTAGCGGTCGAGGTGGGCGTCGGGATGACGGTAGGTGACGGGATCGGCGTTGGTAACGGCTCGATGAGCAACGTCACCGTCTGAGGCTGGAGCCGGTTCACCGTTGTGCCCTCGGGGATGGCTGCTAGGAGGACCGGTACCGTGTGAATGCCCGGCCCGCGGCCGGCCGCATTCACGGTCGCGGACAGACCGGCACCGGTCAACCGGAGCAACTGCGGTTGCGGGCCGCTGACGGTGACCTCTACCGTCGTCGGTTGCAGACTGATCCGCAGACCGGGGCCGAGGTTGATCCAGGCTAAGGCTGCCGTGATTACCGTTTGGCCTTGCACCGGCACGATACGGACGGTGGCGACGATACGCTGCTCATAGGACAGCGAGACCCCGGTGGGCAGCGACAAGACGGTCTCGACGGTAACGTTCTCCGTGGCTCCGCTGATGTCCACGACGGTGGTGGGGATGACCGTGATGCCGGCAAGCAAATCGGGATCGCCGACGACCTCGACCGCAAGCGGTGTTAGCTCGATGCCTTGCAATATATAGCCGGGCGCCGGCTGGCCGCCTACTTGCGGCACAATCGGAACGGTCTTGAAGCCGGATAGCTGGTGAACGGGGACCCGAATGGTGACGGTTTCCGGCTCCAAAGTCACGCCGCCGACGACCCCCGATGGGCCGCGCGGCTCCGGTCGGATGGTGCGATCAATTGTCGTTGTCTCGGTCCCCAGTTGTACCGAGGCCAGCACTTCGGTGACGCGCTCGACGAGGCTCCGCGGCCCCTTGATCGTGATGCCGTTTTCGCGGACATCCTGCGGCTCAAGAATAGGGTCTTCATAGCGGTAGCCGAATGGTGGCGTATCCAGAATCCGCATCTGTACCGGCAGCCGTTTCATCACTAGCTCTTCCAGGCGCACGTCCACGTCGTTGGGAAGCACTTCGATGATCTCCACCTGGGGATCGGACACCTCGACCTGCACCGGAAACCGGTGCAAGCCGGGACCGGCGCCACGGAGATCAACCGAGGCGACAAAGCTGGTGGACTGCAAACGTCGGTAGCTTTCCACCGGGGCGTTCACGCGCACTCTGACGGGTACAACTTCGTTGAGGACGATCAGGTTTGCCGGCAGGCCGGTGATCTCGACGGTAAGCTCGCTAGGAAACACTTCCTGACGTTGGGGGTTGCGTTCCAAGGTGAGGCCGGCCCAGATGGCCACGGAAAGGACGAGCGCCAGCAGCAAGCGCCAGCCGAGGGCCTCACGCGCCTGCCGCCGCGCGTAGTGACCAAGCGCGCGGATGGTCTGCCAGGTAGCAGAATCTTGAAACTGTTGCACTGCTCACTGTCCCCGTGAGTGGGGAGCAAGGCACATAATGGACGGATGCTCGTTATGCAGCGCGAACGGGCCGCCAGGGAGCCAGAAATCGCTGTGAGGCGAGCTGCGTTTGTAGCAGACTCCGCAGGCGCTCGGTGGTCAGGTTTCGCAGCAGACGCCCGTTTACCGCTATCGAGATCGCCCCGCTCTCCTCCGAGACGACAACGGACAGTCCATCGCTCTGCTCCGTGATGCCGACCGCTGCCCGGTGACGGGTCCCCACGTCAGGATCGAGCCGCGCGCTGTCCGATAGGGGGAGCAAGACTCGTGCCGCGACGAGGCGTGGCCCGCGGATAATCACCGCGCCGTCGTGCAGTGGCGTGCGTGGATAGAACACCTGCGCCAAGAGATCGGACGTTAGCTCGGCATCCAGCTCCGCGCCCGTCTGCACGTACTCCTCCAGTCCGGTCGAGCGCTCGATCACCATGAGCGCGCCATGGCGGCGTTCGGACAAGCGAATGCAGGCCTCGATGATGGTGTTGATGACTTTGTCTGCCGAGCTACTGTCGCTGGGCTGAAAGCTACTAAACGGATGGGTCAAGGGATGGGTGACCAGACTACCCGTGCGTCCTAGCTGTTCCAGAGCGCGTCTGATCTCGGGCTGGAAGATCACCGGAACGGCGAGCAGCAGCGCCGGTAAGCTGCTGACCAGCAACCAGTTGAAGATCGTGAGCTGGAAAAAGTAGCCAATAACTACCGCCGCGAGGAGCAGGATCAGGATGCCGCGCACGAGTTGATCGGCCTGCGTACCGCGAATGACGGAGAGGAGGGCATAAAAGATGATCGTGACTAGGACGATATCGAGAATAGCGAGGGGGGTCAACCTTGACAGCAGGTAGGGTATGTCTTGCACGGTGCCTTCCTCTCGCTCTTCGTGGCCCGGCCGTCGCTTTTACTCCGGCTCGCTCCAACCGGAACCGGAGACTACCGACCGTACAGGCGCTATGGGCCTCCGCTGTCCCTAGGCTGTTGCTTCGGCTGCAACGCCGACGAGCGAGACCAAGATCGCCTTCTGCGCGTGGAGACGATTCTCGGCCTGATCGAACACGACCGACTGTGGCCCGTCCAGCACTTCATCGGTCACTTCCTCGCCCCGGTGGGCGGGTAGGCAGTGCATCACCAGCGCATCCGGTGCCGCCAAAGTCAACAATTCGGTATTCACCTGGAAGGGTGGAAAGACTTGGAGCCGCCGCGCGACCTCCTCTTCCTGCCCCATGCTCACCCACGCATCGGTGTAGATTACGTCGGCCTGCACCACCGCTTCGCGCGGGTCGTGACCGAGCGTGATCTCCGCACCTGTCTTTGTGCCAAGCGCACGTGCCCGCGCCACGACTTCCGGCTGCGGCTCGTACCCGGCGGGCGTCGCCACGAAGAGCTGGAGGCCCAGCGTACCGGCGGCGAGCAGTAGCGAGTGCGCCACGTTGAATCCATCGCCGACAAAGGCCAGCTGGAGGCCGCGCAAGTGCCCGCGGTGCTCGTATATGGTCATCAGATCGCCGACGGCCTGGCACGGATGAGTCAGGTCGGATAGCCCGTTGATGACGGGGATACCGGCGTACTCGGCGAGCGTCGTGACCGTAGCGTGGCTGTGGACACGCGCCATGATGACATCCACCCAGCGCTCCAGGTTGCGTGCGATGTCCGGTACGGTCTCCCGCACGCCTAGCCGCTCATGCTCGCTCGCTAGGTCAATCGCATGGCCGCCGAGTTGCGTCATGCCCACCTCAAAGGTGCAGCGCGTCCGCAGGCTCGCCTTTTCGAAAATCATCGCCAGCGAGCGTTCGGCCATAAAACGGTGCGGCCGGCCGGCTCGCCGAACCGCCTTGAGCCAGCGAGCCAAGGTCAGGACGTTATGCAACTGCCGTTCGGTGACATCGGCGACCGTAAGCAGGTCCAGTCCCTGGAGGGAGGCATCAACAGGTGGGGGACCGTCTAGTGGGGGTAGGTCGGTGGATGCTGTCACAATGCAGGAGCCTTCTCGAACATGATGCGGGGTGCTCTGCCGCGGCAGGGAGGCCGAGAGAACGCTATCGCTGGCATCTCTGCTCACCGCGAAATCCAATGAGAAAGCGCCCTCGCCTAGTCTACCACACGCCCGCTCAGGCCGCGCGGCCCCTCCTATCGTCACTCTGGCGAAAGCCGGAGTCCAGGGTACTGTGGGCATGGCGGCCCCCTATTGCTCCCCCGCCGCAGCGGGGGGACGGCGCATTCCCTCCCCTGTCGCAACGGGGGAGGGTAGGGTGGGGGCTAGACCGGGCGCCCTGTTTCGGACGGCGCTACAGGATCAGGGCGCCCAGGGAGGCGCGGGACAGGTCCAGGAGGATGCTCGGCACGAGGCCCAGGAGGAGTACCGCTGCTGCGGACACCACGACGGCCGTGGCTGCGAGCGCTGAGTGTGAGAGTGGGGCTGGTTCTGCACTTGGACCCTGCATGTACATGACGTACACGACGCGGAGATAGTAGTAGGCGGATACGACGCTCGTTAGCAGGCCGACGATAGCCAGCCAGGTGTGGCCGGCGTCAATCGCGGCGCCAAAGAGATAGAACTTGCCCACGAAGCCGACGGTTGGCGGTACGCCGGCCAAGGAGAGCATGAACAGCGCCATCATCGCGGCCAGCCAGGGGCGCCGGCGCGCCAGTCCGGCGTAGTCGCTGACGGCGGCAAACTCCTCGCCGCGCCGCCCCAAGAAGGTGACGACACCGAAGGCTCCGAGGTTCATGAAGGAATACGCGACGGAATAGAACAGGAGGCTCTGGATAGCGAGGCCGCGTGTCTCCCCGGTGGCGACGCTGGCGGCCACCAGGCCCACGAGCAGATAGCCGGCGTGGGCGATGGAGGAGTACCCGAGCAGACGCTTGATGTTGTCTTGCACGAGCGCCGCGACGTTGCCTACGATCATCGTCGCCGCTGCCACCCCGCCAAGGACCCAGACCGTTTCGACGGGCGCTTCCGGTACCGCCCCGACGAACACGCGCGCCAGCGCCGCGAAAGTGGCGGTCTTGGCTGCTACCGACATATAGGCCGTGACCGGGGTCGGTGCGCCCTCGTAGACGTCGGGTGTCCACATATGGAAAGGCACGAGCGCAGCCTTGAAACCCAACCCGACGATGAGCAAGCCCAAGCCGATCAAGAGCAGCGTGCTGAAGCCGTCCTGGGCGACGGCCGTGGCGATCCCGGCCAGGTTGGTCGTTTCGGTCGCTCCGTACATGAGGGCGATGCCGTACAGCAGGAAACCCGACGCGAACGCGCCCAGCAACACGTACTTGACGGCCGACTCGTCCGATTGGAGGCGCAAGCGGGAAAACCCGGCCAGCATATAGAGCGGCAGCGACAGGAGCTCCAAGCCGAGGAAGACGATAATCAGGTCGCCGGCGCTGGCCATCAGCATCAGCCCGGCCACCGAGAAGAGCAGCAGTACGTAGTATTCGCCGTTCTCCAGGTCTTCACGCTCCATGTACGTGAAGGAGATCAGCACGGTAATCACCGCGACGAGCACAAAGATGAGGTTGAAGAATAGCGCGAAGTTGTCCAGGATGAGCATACAGCCGTAGGGAGCGCTATCGGCCGTTGCCTCGATGGTGCAGAACGCGGAGCGGTCGGCGTCCCAGAGGTAGACCGAGAGCACGGCCGTCACGATCAGGCCGACCAGGCTGAGGGCGGCCGCCGTGCCTCGCCGGCTCAACCGCGGCCAGAGGTCGGCCACCATGACCACACAGGCGGTCAGGGTGATGGCCAGTGCGGGCGCAACGGCCCACCAATCCACGCTGGGCAGCTTGAGCAGTTCGTTCATGGCACGTACTTGATGGTCGTCAGTCAGTCGCTCGCCGGGCTAGCGGCCCCCCAAGCCGGCCTGCACTTGCGCGACCGGGATATTACGGGTCACCGCGTCCAGCGACGGCCCCGCCCGGTCCAGGAACGGCTTGGGATAGAGACCGATCCAGAAGATCAAGAGCACGATAGGCACGAGCACGGCGATCTCGCGCCGGGTAATGTCGGACAGCTGTACGCCGGCCGGCTGTCGGGTTGGCCCCTGCATCATCCGCTGGTACATCCAGAGCATGTACACGGCCGCCAGTACCACTCCGGAGGCCGCAATGATGGCGAGCGGCTGCAAGAACAGTTCCTCGGCGCGGAAGGTGCCGACCAAGATCAGGAACTCGCCGACAAAGCCGTTCGTGAAAGGCACACCGATAGAGGAGAAGAGGACGATCAGGAAAAACGCCGCGAAGACCGGCATGAGCCGCGCCACACCGCCGAACTGGTGGATGAGGCGCGTGTGTGCCCGCTCGTACAGCATCCCGACGAGCAGGAAGAGGGCGCCCGTGCTGAGGCCGTGGTTTACCATCTGGATTAGCGAGCCTTGCAGCGCCTCCGGGGTCAGCGCAAACATGCCGAGCATGATGAAGCCGAGGTGGCTGACCGAGGAGTAGGCGACCAGCTTCTTGACATCGCGCTGCATCGTGGCGACCAGGGCACCGTACACAATCCCGACCACCGCCAAGAATGCCATCAGCGGTACCGCCGTTTCGACGGCCTCCGGGAAGAGCGGGAGGCAGAACCGCAGGAAGCCATAGGTCCCCATCTTTAGCAGGACGGCCGCCAGGATCGCGCTGCCGGCGGTAGGGGCCTCGACGTGCGCGTCGGGCAGCCACGTGTGCAGCGGGAACATCGGGACCTTGATGGCAAAGGCGAGCGCGAACGCCGCAAAGAGCCACAACTGGAGGCCGCTTTCTACCCGCACGGTGGCGATCAGCGTTGCCAGGTCGAAGGTGCGCGATCCGCTGTCGCCGCTGAGGAAGTAGATGGTCAGGATGGCGACCAGCATCAGGACACTGCCGGCCATCGTATAGAGGAAGAACTTGATCGCCGCGTAGATGCGTCGCTCCCCTCCCCAGACGCCGATCAGGAAATACATGGGGATGAGCACGGCTTCCCAGAAGACGTAGAAGAGGAATAGGTCGAGTGCCAAGAACGTGCCGAGCACCGCCGTTTCCAGCAGCAGGAGCAGCACGACGAACTCTTTGACCCGTGTATCTATGGCGCGATAGGTGGAGAGAATAGTCAGCGGGGTCAGGAAGGTCGTGAGCAGTACGAGGAGCAGGGAGATGCCGTCAACGCCGACCTTGTACTTGATGCCCAGCGACGGCACCCAATCACCGCTCTGAAGGAGTTGGAACTGCGCCGCTCCGGCGCCAAAGTCGTACAAGAACCACAGCGGCACCGACACCGCAAAGGCGATGAGGCTGACCCCCAGCGCCACATTCCGCATCAGGGCGTGGGCGGTGCCGGGCATGAAGAGCAGGATGACTGCTCCCACCAGCGGCAGGAAGATGAGAATGGTGAGATACCACTCGTTCACGGCTGTGTCCTCAATAGGGAACCCGGCAGGGGCACGCAGCCAATTGCTGCGGCCCGGCGGCGGTGTTCGCTCTGTCTGCTCGGTGTTCGCTGTAGCACGTTGTCCTACCGGAAGACCCACACGGCCAAAATGGCGATGACGCCTAGGAGAAACGCTACGGCGTAGGCCCGCACGTACCCGGCTTGGGCAATCCGTAGCGCGACGGCGCTGCCGCGCAGCAGACGCCCGGTGCCGTTGACGGCACCGTCTACCACGGCCAGATCGAACGAGGCCAGGAAGGCGGCGATCCGGGCGCCCGGATGCGCCAGCGTGGCCTCGTACAACTCGTCAATCCAATACTTGTTGAGCGAGAGCCGGTACAGCGGGGCAAGCAACTGCCCGACAAACTCGGCTGAGGGTAGCTGCCGTAGGTAGATGGCGCCTGCGACCACGACACCGCCGACGGCTACCACCACCGCGATAATCGCCAAGGCCAACTCCGAGAGGTGGAACGGTACATCCCCGTGCTCCGGCCCATGCCCGCCGAGCACCGGCTGCAAGTAACGCTCGAAAGCTGTCCCGTCGGTGCCTGGGATACCCACGAGGCCGCCGACTACCGCCAGCAGCGCCAGCGCCACCAGCGCGAACAGCATCACCAACGGCGACTCGTGCGGCGCGGCGCCGCCGCCGTTCTCGGCACGTCGTGACCCGAAAAAGGTGAGGAAGATGAGGCGCGACATGTAGAAGGCGGTCAAACCGGCCGTGACCACGCCGACGAGCCACAGCCATAGGTGGCCGCCCTCGAAGGTGCGGGCCAGGATCAGGTCCTTACTCCAGAAACCGGCGAGGCCGGGGAAGCCGATGATTGCCAGCCATGCCACAATCATCGTCACGCCCGTCACCGGCAGATACCGGAGCAAGCCGCCCATGCGGCGCATGTCCTGCTCTTCGTGCAGCGCGTGGATGACGCTCCCGGCGCCGAGAAACAGGAGCGCCTTGAAAAAGGCGTGGGTCATTAGGTGGAAGATGGCCGCACCGAAAGCGCCCACCCCGGCCGCCAGGAACATGTAGCCCAACTGGCTGACCGTCGAGTAGGCCAGCACGCGCTTGATGTCGGTCTGCGTGAGCGCGATGGTGGCGGCGAACAGCGCCGTCAGCGCGCCGATAATCGCTACCACCGTCAGGCTGAACGGCGCCAGAGCATACAGCGCCGACGCCCGCACCACCATGTACACCCCCGCCGTGACCATCGTAGCGGCGTGGATGAGCGCGCTCACCGGCGTAGGGCCTTCCATCGCGTCGGGCAGCCACACGTACAGCGGCACTTGGGCCGACTTCCCGGTGGCGCCGATGAAGAGCAGCAGGGTGATTGCCGTGATAAGCTCGCCGCCCTCATCCACTACCCGCTCCGGGTGGTCGAGCACCGTGGCAAAGTCGAAGCTGCCGAACGTGGTGAAGATGAGGAAGAGGCCGACCATGAATGCAAAGTCACCGACGCGGTTGGTGATAAACGCCTTCTTGCCGGCCGAGGCGGCGGCTGGACGGTCGAACCAGTATCCGATCAAGAGGAAGGAGCAGACGCCGACTAGCTCCCACCCGACGAACATGACCAGGAAGTTGTCGGCCATGACGAGCAGCAGCATCGAGAAGGTGAAGAGGTTGAGGTAGGTGAAGAAGCGCGGGTAGCCGGGGTCGTGCGCCATATAGCCGACGGAATAGAGGTGGATCAGCAGCCCGACGCCCGACACGACCAAGACCATCACCGTGGAGAGGGGGTCGAGCAGGAGGGCTACCGACGTGTCGAGGTTGCCTGCCACAATCCAGGGGAATAGCTCTTGCCGGAGCGTTTCGGTCTGCCCGGCAGTGAGCGGCACGGTCGCGGAGAGGGCGACGACCCCGGCGACAACAAACGCTGCCGCCACCGTGCCAACGCCGACAATGGATACGACGATCCTGGGCAACCGTTGCCCCAGCAGGAGGTTAATCAGTGTCCCTGCGAGGGGGAAGGCCGGGATCAGCCAGAGAGCATCAGAAATGGTCGTCTCCTGACATGCTTGGTCTGCACAGTCCGCTGAAGGCTCCGGTGGTGCCGGCCGGCACGTCACCACAAACGGCATACACCACGCTGTCTACCCCTTCAACAGGTTGATCGTGTCAATATCCACGCTCTGGCGTGTGCGGAAGAGGTCCACGATGATCGCGAGACCCACCGCCACCTCGGCCGCAGCCACGGCCATGACGAAGAAGACGAAGACCTGCCCATCGAAGTGCCCGAATTGCCGGGAGAACGCCACGAACGAGAGATTGACCGCGTTCAGCATCAACTCGATGGACATGAAGATCGTCAACGTGTTCTTGCGGAGCAGCACCCCGAACACGCCGAGCGAGAACAGGATCGCGCTGACGATGAGATAGTAGCTCGTTGGCACCATCAGGTTGTAGGCCTCGTGTTACTGGGCACGTCTGCCGGCGCTGCTGTGGCAGTGGTCGCCTCCGCGGCGGCCGGAGTGCCGTTTTGCTGGCCGCCAGATGGTACCACGTTTGCCGCTTGCCTGGAGAGGCTGACGTCACCGCGCTTCCGCGCGATGACGACCGCACCGAGAATGGCCGCCAAGAGCAGGATCGAGGTGATCTCGAAGGGGAACAAGAAGCGGGTGAACAGGACGGCGGCCAGCATCTGCGTGTGGGACCCGGCGAGTGGCTGCGCCGTTACCGCCTCGATCCCCGGTGTCGCGGCCAGGTCGGTGACCGCTTGGCCCGGCTCCTCCGGCCGTAGCGCCAGCACCCGCACCGTATCGCCCACGCGGTCCGCCGTGATCTCCGGGCGTGACGGGCTACTGCGGAACACTCTGAAGCCTTGTGCTTCTAATGCGTCTATGACCTGCGCCGCACCCGCGGCGGCCGCTCCGGTCCCGTCCAGCGTGAGCGTAATCGTCCAGGCCGTTTCATCCGGCCCGGTCGCCGCCGCCAACAGCTTTTGCTCCGCTACGGAGAGTGAGTAGGTCAGCTCGGCGGTACCCGGTGGTGGTGGCTCCGGCAGCACGTCGGCACTGCGAGCGGCAACCAACGCCACCTGTGCCAGCAGGATGAAGGCTACCGTGCCCCCGAAGAGCTTCAGTCCGGCCAGGCGCGTGCCGGTTGGCTCCGGTCGCGCCACGTTGAGCAACATGATGACAAAGAGCACCAGCACCATGATGGCGCCCGCGTAGACCGCGATCTGCACGACGGCGAGAAAATACGCACCTAGCAGGAGGTACATGACGGCCAGGCAGAAGAAGTTCGCCACGAGGAATAGGGCGCTGTACATCGCGTTGCGCTGAAACACAACCATGGCGGCGGCCGCGATGGCCACAGCCGCCGTGGCGATGAAGATGAGCAGCTCGATGGTGGGCAGCTCGAACGGCAAGCTCTCGATCAACTCGGTCATGCGTCTCCTTGCGCCGGTAGATTACCAGATATTGGTGGTTGGTGTGCGGTCTTGGCTACCTGCATGAGATAGCGTGCCCGCCAGACCCCGATGCAAAGCAGCACCGCAGCAAGGTTGCGGTAGTGACCCAGCAAGGGGAGTTGGAGCGACCACTCATTGATGTACCAGAAGTTGAACTCGATGTTGAGGAGACAAAACCCGGCCAGCAGCCACACCAGCACCTCCAGCCGCTGGGCCGGAGTGATGAGGCTAGGGCTGGCGACGCTCGCCACTAGGGCAATCGCGGGAATGATCCAGACGGCGTAGTGAAACCAGGCGATGCTAAAGAATACGAGCGTCCCGGCCGCAACACACATGAAGTCCCAGACCTTGTCTTCCGCGCTCTTGCTGCGGAGGCGGCCGCGGACCAGGTACGCGAACATAATCAGTCCGAAGGCTAACGCTACATAGTTGAAGACGGGTGCTAGGCCCTCCGGTTTGAGGTAGTCCCAGTAGTCACCCGAATACCTGCCCAGGAACAGGCGGTAGTGAAAAGCCGAGAGCGAGATGTTGTCGAAAATGCTGCTACCCGGCAGCATGGCTGGAATCTTGTGGAGGATATAGTCCTGCCAAACCGCCGGCTGGGTCCAGAGCAGGGAGAGGGCCACCATGCCGCCAGCCGTTAGCCCGGCCGTCAGGAGGACGAGTATCTGGCGAGTGAGCAGAAAATAGAACAGGAGCAGGAGCATGGTGGGCTTGGATACGAGCAGGAGACCCGTGGCAAGGCCAGCCAGCAGCGGTTTGTGGGCCGTCATGGACCAGGTGATCGCGGCGAGCAGAAACAGCAAGTAGGTATCCATTTGGCCGAGGCCAAGGGAGAACGAGAGGGGCACACTGACCGCCCCCAACAGTAGCCACGTAAACAACCACCAGCGCCAAGAGATGGACTGACGGAGCGCTTTGCCGAACATCACGGCACTGGCAGCGAGGAGCAGGTGATTCAGAACGAGGTAGACGCGGTCGGCGTTGACGGGACTGAGTGCCCCCAAGGGGAGGTAGATGTACCCGGCGGTCGGTAGCACAGCCGGTAGTGTCCAGCCGGGGCGGTCTCCCCGATACGGATTCCCGCCGCCCAGCAGTTCCAATGCTGCATTGATATGCAGGATGAGATCATGCCCTGGGCCGGGCTGTAACGGTGTGACCACGTTGTTGATGATGTACGCGCCGCCGGCGGCTGCGACGAGGGCGCAGCCGAATGCTGCCGGAACGTGCAACGACGGGAGGCTGGATGGCTGCGGGGTCGCAGCTTCCCCGTGGCGCAACCAACGACGCTCGATCAGCTTCTCAAAGGTGCCCGTAGACCAAGCAACCGTCAGCAAGATGAAGCTTGCCAAGAGAACAACTCCATATCCGAGCGTGGTCCACCTGGAAGCCGGAAATCCGATAAGCATGTGCTTCATATTCAGGTCGAAGTAGATGAGTACGGTAAACGGAATAATCACGACTACCGGGGTATGGGCGACGAGAACGCGGCGTGCAATACCAGAGATCGGCAATTCCGTGCGAGAACGCAGGAGCCAGCCGCTGAGGAAGGAGGTCACTGTAGCGACTAGCAAGACGAGGACGACAACCTGCTTCCAAGTAACCTCCAAACCACCAGGCCACGTGACTGGAGTGGCTTCCATATGATCTCCGATTGCCGCCCCAGCCTAATACTCGCGGCACTGCTTCCTGCCATTGCTTGTACCGTCGTTTCCTACCTGACCCTTGGGCGCTACAGATAACTCAACCCGGGAGTACTCCCGCGTCTATGCCTGCTGTCGGCACGAGCACGGCGTTTGCTCACCCGGGCAGCCAGGAGTCGCTCGGATCAACGACCGGTTCTGCGTCCAGCAACGTCTCCTTGGTGTAGATCATCGACTCGCGGGTGTAATCGGCTAGCTCGAAGATCGCCTTGAGCTGGATTGCCTCCGTCGGGCAGGCCTCGGTGCAGAACCCGCAGAAGATACAGCGGATCATGTTGACGGTGTAGGTCTTGGCATACCGCTCGCCGATGGAGAGCGGGTTGTCGGGTGGATTTTCGGCGCCCTCGACGAAGATCGCTTTCGCCGGGCAGACCAGCGCACACAGTTCGCAGCCGACGCACTTCTCCAGGCCGTTCTCGTGCCGGCGCAGCACGTGGCGGCCCCGGTGGCGGGCCGGCAGGTCCGGCTGCTGCTCCGGGTATTGCAGCGTCACCGGCTTGTCGGCCAAGTTGCGGAGCGTCACGCCCAGACCACGCGCTATCGCCGCAAAGTCTTGCGCTGCCTCGATGAAGGGGTTTCTGCGTGTTGGGCGCGATGGTGCTTGCATCATGTCCTCCGTGGCTGCGCTGCTAACTGGGCCACACCGCCACGATCACTGCCGTCAGCATCACGTTCGCCAGCCCAATGGGGAACATCACTTTCCAGCCGAGGTTCATCAGGCGGTCGTAGCGGAGGCGGGGCAGCGTTGCCCGCAGCCAGATGAAGAAGAAGATGAAGATAGCGAGCTTGAGCAAGAACCAGAGCGGGGCCAAGATTGGCCCAAGCACCGGGCCGAGAAAGCCGAAGCCCGGCCACCAGCCACCGAGGAAGAGCACGGCGGCGACGGCGCTGACGTTGATGATGTTGACGTACTCGGCCATGAAGAACATGGACCACTTGAAGCCGCTGTATTCGGTGTGATAGCCGGCGCCAAGCTCGCCCTCGGCCTCCGGCAGATCGAACGGCAAGCGGTTTGTTTCGGCAATACCGGCGATGACGTAGACCACAAAGGCGATGAACCCGACCGGGAACCACAGGGCTATCGGCCAGGGAAAGCTCCCCTCGGTCTGCAAGCGCACAATGTCGAGCAAGTTCAGCGATCCGGCCAGGATCACCACCGAGAGCACGGCCAGCCCCTGCGGTAGCTCGTAGCTGACCATCTGCGCCGAGGCCCGCAGCCCGCCGAGCAGCGAGTATTTGTTGTTCGCGGCCCAGCCGCCGAGTACCAGCCCGTACACCCCCAAAGAGGCAATGGCGGCGATGTAGAGGTAGGCGACGTTGATGTTCGCGCCGATGTGCCAGTCGAAGGGGAAGCCGAAAATCTCGAAGGACGGGCCAATGGGGATGACGGCGAAGATAATCAGCGCCGGCATCAACGTCCCGAGCGGTGCGACCAGATGCACCACGCGGCTGGCCTGATCCGGGACGATGTCTTCTTTCATCGCCAGCTTGATGCCGTCGGCGATGGGCTGCAAGAGTCCGAACGGCCCGACTCGATTCGGGCCAATGCGCCGCTGGAACCGGCCGATCACCTTCCGCTCCAGCCAGGTGAGATACGCGAAGGCGGCCAAGAGCAGGTTGATGACGATGAAGCTCTTGATGGCGGCGCTGATGATGGCCGCGAGGATGTCCGGGATCATGCTCCGCCTCCGGCAGCGGCGTCGGCCGTCGCGGCGGCCATGGCAACCGGCTCGAGCTGTACGGTGGTGGCCTCGTGCTGCCAGTCCAGCAGCGCGTTGATCCGCGGCGAGTCGAGGTTGTCGGGTGTGTAGACCACCCCGGCGGGCACGCGACCGCTTATCCGCGCTGGCCGGCTTACGGCGCCGCGCTCGGTCCGCAGCCTGACGGTCTGCCCGTGGCCGATGCCGAGACGAGCGGCGTCGGCGCGGTTGACGTCTAAGAGCGGCTGCGGCGCAGTGTCCAGCAGCTGCGGCGTGATCTCGATCAATGTCTCATGGCCGACTAGCTCAGAATCGGTCAGTAATTGCAGTCCCTCACCCGGCGCGGCCGGCTCCGCTGCGGGCGCCGCCGCGAAGCGTGGCTCACCAGCGGTCTCCGACGTTGGCAGTAGCACGCCCTCCGCCGGGAAGGCTGCCCGGCGCATCATCGCCGGCGTGATGACCTCCTCAAAGGCCTCAAGCGTGATTTCGGCGGCGGAGCTATAGCCGAGCGGCGTGTCGAAGTGGCCGGACAGGTCGGCGAGGATCCGCCAGTCGGCCAAGCCGCCGTCCTCCGGCGCGACGGCGACGCCCAGCCGTTGGATGCGACCTTCCACGTTCGTCAGCGTACCGTCGCGCTCGGCGAAGCTCAAGCCGGGCAGTACCACGTCGGCAGCCTTCGCCGTCGCGGTCTCGAACAGTTCGTGGACGACCACCAACTCGGCGTTGGCCAGGGCTTGCTCGGCTTGGGCGCGGTCGGGGTGCGTCTCGAGGATGTTCTCGCCGACCAGATAGAGGCACTTGATCGTCCCGGCGGCTGCCGCGGCGATCATCTCCCCGGCCGGTAGTCCGTCTTGGCCGGGCACGACGCCGAGTGCCTCGGCTCCCCGGCCGTTCGCCCCTTCCGGGATGAAGGTCACGCCGCCGCCGGCGCCACCGACGTTGCCCGTTGCCAGGGCGAGGTTGTAGGCGGCCGCGGCCACGTCGTCTTGATCCGACCGGCGGTTGAAGCGCGGGCCGACGTACATCAGCGCGTTGTCGGCGGCCGCCAGCGTCGCGGCGACTGCCCGGATCGTCTCGGCCGTGACGCCGGTTAGCTCGGCAGCCCGGTCCGGCGGGAGACTGACCGCCTCGCCGGCGGCTACTCCGTCGTTGCGCTGCTCCTGCTCGAGGACGGCGCCCAATAGCCCCTGCAACAGGGCCGCTTCGGTGCCGGGGCGGTGTCGCAGGCGATGGTAGGCAATCCGGTCCGGCTCGGTGGCGCGGGGGTTGGCGACGATCAGCTTGGCGCCGCCCCTCGTTACCGCCGCCCGTAGCCGCAGCCACTGCACCGGCAGGTCGTTGGTCAGATCGGTGCCGAGCAGCAGCACCGCTCCGGCCTGATCTACGTCTGCGAGCGTTGGGATAGGCGCCGGGCTGTCCGCGAGCGGCAATCCGGCGGCGCGGGCGCCGATCCGGTGGTCGAGGTGTGGTGTGCCGATGACCGAGCGGGCGAACTCGCGCAGGGCAAAGGCGTCTTCGTTGGGTACGTTGCGCCCACCGATGACCCCGATCGCCGCTGCACCGTGCTCGTCGCGGATGCTCTTGATCTTTGCGGCCACCTCGGTCAGCGCCTCGTCCCACTCTACCGCGGTCAGCTCGCCGTCCCGCTTGACCAGCGGGGTCCGCAGCCGTTGATCGGTCGAGACGAACTCGAACGTGAACTCGCCCTTGTTGCACAACCAGATGTCGTTGATGTCCGTGTTCTCTTGCGCGCGCACCCGTACCATCTCGTTGCGGCGCGCGTCCAGCTTGAGGTTGCAGCCCACCGGGCACTGGGCGCAGACACTCCGTGTGGTCTGGAGGTCGCCCGGTCGCGCCCGGAAGCGATAGGTGTCGCTGGTGAGTGCGCCACAGGGGCAGAGATCAATAATGTTGCCGTGGAACTTCGATTGCAGCGGTCGGTCGTCGAGGGTGCCGAGCACGGAGTTGTAGCCGCGGTCGAAGAAATCCAACTCATGCTCGCCGGCGACGTCGTCCATGAAGCGCGTGCAGCGGTAGCAGACGATGCACCGCTCCTGATCCAGGACCACCAGCGGGCTGAGGTCGTGGACCTTGCGGAGCAGACGCTTCTGCTCGACGAACCGGCTCTCTTTCGGCCCCCAGTCGTGGCTATTGTCCTGGAGCGGGCACTCGCCGCCCGCGTCGCAGACCGGGCAGTCGAGCGGATGGTTAATGAGCAGGAACTCGACGATCCCTTCCCGATACTTCAGAACGGCCTCGGTGTCGGTCCACACCTTCATGCCGGGCATTACCGTCGTGGTGCAGCCGGTCATGATCTGCGGCGGCGGTGTCGGTGCGTCGGGGGGCGTGCCCGGGCGTGGTGGCAACTCGACGGCCACCAAGCACATCCGGCAGGCGCCGACAACGGGCAGCCGATCGTGGTAGCAGAACACCGGCACCTCGGTGCCAAGCTCCTTGGCCGTCTCGACCAAGTTCGTGCCCGGCGGCACGGACACCTCTTGATCGTCAACCGTCAGCGTAATCAACTCTTGCTCGGTGGCAATCATGCCGTCTCTCTCCGCAGGTTAGGAGCCTCGCTCCGGTCCCGATGGGCAACAAACACCACTCACGCCGCCAGCATCGGCTGCGCCGCAGCAAAGCAGCGCTTCTCGGTGACGTGGCGGTCGTAGTCCTCACGGAACTTCTGAATACCGCTGGACAGGCCCCAGGTGGCCACGTCTCCCAACAGGCAGAAGGATTTGCCGTTGATCTTGTCGCACACGTCCAGCAGCAACTCTACGTCCTCCGTGCGCCCGCCGCCGCCTTCGATCCGCGCGAGGACATCCACCATCCAGCGGGTGCCCTCTCGGCAGGGCGTACACTTGCCGCAGCTTTCGTTGGCAAAGAAGCGGACGGTGTTCAGGTTGGCCCGCACGATACAGGTCGTCTCGTCCATCACCATCACGCCGCCGGTCCCGAGAATGGAGCCTTTGGCCGTGATGGCCCCCGGATCGAGCGTCACGTCGAGGTCGTCGGCCGTGAGCAGTTGCGCCGAGGCGCCGCCGGGGATGATGGCCTTGACCGCCCGGTCCTCGCGCATCCCCTGACCGTGCTCGTAGATCAACTCGCGCAGCGGCGTGCCCATCGGTAGCTCGTAGAGGCCGGGGCGGTTGACGTGGCCCGAGAGGCAGTAGAGCTTCGGGCCGGGGGCGTCCGCGGCGCCAATCCCGGCGAACCAGTCGGCGCCGTAGTTCACGATGTGGGTCACGCAGGAGATGGTTTCCACGTTGTTGATGACCGTCGGCAGGCTGAACACGCCCTTGACGGCCGGGAACGGCGGCCGGAGGCGCGGCTGCGGGCGGTTGCCCTCCAGCGATTCCAGCAGGGCCGTCTCTTCCCCGCAGATGTAGGCGCCAGCACCCCGATGCACCCACACCTCGCAATCGAACCCTGAGCCGAGGATATTCTTACCGACGTAGCCCCGCTCGCGGGCCTCGGCCAACGCTTGCTCCAGCCGGCGATAGCTGAACGAGAACTCGCCGCGGATGTAGATGTAGACCGTGTTGATCTGGCAGGCGTAGGCGGAGAGGAGGCAGCCCTCGATGAGCTGATGGGGGTCGTTATCCATGATCGCCCGATTGGCGAACGTCCCCGGCTCGCTCTCGTCGGCGTTGGCGCAGAGAAAGCGCGGATTGCCGTCGTCGGGCAGAAAGCCCCACTTCACGCCGGTCGGGAAGTAAGCGCCGCCGCGGCCCCGCAGGTTGGCGCTCCTGACCATGCCGACGACATCCTCAGGCGTATGCTCCCGGAGCGCCTTCTCCAGCGCTTGGTAGCCGCCGTGCCGGAGATAGGTGCCAATCCGGTGTTGGTCCGGGTCGTCGGCGTACTTGAGCAGCACTGGCTCAAACGTCGCCATGCTCAACCTGCCCCTCCGTCGTCACCACCCTGCCCATCCAACGGGACCTTGGCTGCGAGCGCCGCGCTGTCCGGCCCATGCACCACCCCGTCGAGGGCGGGTTTGCCGGCCCGCAGGTCGGCGAGAATGCGCTTGATCCGCTCCGGGGTCAGATTTCCGTAGGTCTCCGTGTTGACCTGAATGACGGGCGCGAACTCGCAATAGCAGGGGCACTCCTGATGACGCAGGGTGAACTGCCCGTCCTCGGTCGTCTGCCCTTCTTGGATGCCCAACTCCTGCCGGAGATGCTCCAGCATGTCCGACGCGCCCTGCAACTCGCACGACAGGTTGTTGCACACCTCGATGACGTACTGGCCCATCGGCTGCTTGTGGAACATATAGTAGAAGCTGGCGATGGCTGCCACGTCGGTCGGGTGCATGTCGAGTAGCTCGCCGACCTCTTCGTAGGCCTCCGTGTTGAGCCAGCCGACCTCGTCCTGGGCCGCCCACAGGGCCGGCAGGATAGCGGCGCGCTTGGTGCGGTAGCGCGGCAAGTAGCCAAGGATGCGCTCGCGCGTTTCTTCGGACAGCATGTTCTCCGCTCGCCTCGCCTGTTCCTAGCGGTCAATCTCGCCGAGCACGATGTCAATGCTGCCGATAGCAGCCACCACGTCGGCAACCTGTCGGTTCTCCACCAGCTTCTGCAGCGCCTGGGCGTGCAGAAACGACGGGGTGCGAAAGCGGACGCGCTGCGGCTTGCTCGTGCCGTCGGATACGACATAGCAGCCAAGCTCGCCACGCGGCGACTCGATCACGTTGTACGCCTCGCCCGGCGGACACCGCGGCCCTTCCGTCACCAGCTTGAAGTGGTGGATCAGCGACTCCATGCTCACGTACATCTTCTCGCGCGTAGGTAACGTGATACGCGGATTGTCCAGCCGAATCTCGCCGTCGGGCAGCCGGTCGAGCGCCTGCTCGATGATCCGCAGCGACTGCCGCATCTCTTCGACGCGCACCAGGTAGCGATCATACACGTCGCCGTTGTAGCGCACCGGCACGTCGAAGTCGAAATCGTCATACGAGGAGTAGGGGAACGCCTTGCGGACATCGTAGCTGACGCCGCAGGCGCGGAGGCCGGGACCGGTCATGCCCCAGGCGATGGCCTCGTCCTTGCTGATGGGGGCCATGTCCACGGTCCGGTCGAGGAAGATCGGATTCCTCGTCAGCAGCGTCTCGTAGTCGTTGATGCGGTCCGGGAAGGTGTCGAGCACGTGGCGCACCCGCTCCTCGAACCCGTCGGGAACGTCGGCGCACAGCCCACCGATGCGCCAGTAGCTGGTCATCAGGCGCACGCCGGAGACGAACTCATAGATCGAGGTAATCGTCTCGCGCTCGCGGAAGCAGTAGAGGAAGACGGTCGTTGCCCCGAGGTCCAGGCCGTGCGTGCCGAGCCAGACCAGGTGGCTGCTGAGACGGGTCAGCTCGGTCAGGATCACGCGCAGGTACTGCGCCCGCTTCGGCACCTCATCGGTAACGCCGAACAGCTTCTCGACGGCGAGGATATACGCGAGATTGTTCGACAGCGGCGCCAGGTAGTCCGTGCGGTCGGTGGCGGTGATCGCTTGATGCCAGGTGAGACCTTCGCACGTCTTCTCGATGCCGGTATGGAGAAAGCCGATGTCCGGCTCCGCCTTCACGACGGTTTCGCCATCCAGTTCCAGCAGCAGACGAAGCACGCCATGGGTGGCCGGGTGCTGCGGCCCCATGTTCAGCACCATCGTACCGCGGTCGGTTGGCGTCTCGTTGAGCATTACCATCGCTGTTGCTCTCGTCCGTCGCTCTGTGCTTCACCCCCAGCCCATCTCCATATATATATGAAGAGGGGGAGGCGATGGTCAACCGGTTCGATGCAGCACGGGGCCGCCCCGCTCGCGGCCGGCCTCCTCCTCGGTGAATGAGACCTCTTCTTCTCCTTGGGACTCGTCTCGTCGTAGCGGATGTCCTTCCCAGTCCTCGGGCAGGAACAGCCGCCGCAGGTCCGGGTGGCCGGCGAACTGCACGCCGAACAGGTCGAAGACTTCGCGCTCGTGCCAGGCGGCCGCTGGCCACAGCGGCACAAGTGATGGCACCGTCGGCTCTTCGCCACCGACGCGGACCTTCAGGCGCAGGCGGGAGTTGTGGTCGTATGAGTGGAGAATATAGGTAATGTCGAAGCGGTCGGCCCGCTCTAGGTAGTCCACGGCATTCAACTCGGCCAGAAAGGCGTAGCGCATGTCGGGATCGTCACGGAGAAACCGGCACACGTCGAGTATCTGGTCGGGTGGCACGATGGCGGTGGGAATGCCGTCGGCCAAGCGTACATTCGGCGGCTGGCAGTCACCGAACTGCTCCAGCAGCCGAGCCATGTGACCGGCGGCCGGGCCAGCAGCCGCGGTTGGCGCCTCAGTTGCCATCTACATTCACTATCCCTGCGAGTTGGGAGAGGTGCTCGGCGGGTGCCGCCCAGGGGTTTAGGCCGTAGCCAATTCGTGCGCGTGTTTGCCGAACTGCTTCTGGCGTTCCACCTTGCGCTGGAGCTTGATAATCCCGTCAATGACCATTTCCGGCCGTGGCGGGCAGCCCGGCACGTACACGTCAACCGGAATGATGCGGTCCACGCCCTGGACGAGCGCGTAGTTGTTGTAGATGCCGCCGCAGGAGGCGCAGGCGCCCATGGAGAGTACCCACTTCGGCTCCGGCATCTGATCGTAGAGCTGGCGCACAACCGGCGCCATCTTCTTGCTGACCCGGCCGGCTACGATCATGAAGTCGGCCTGGCGCGGCGAGGCGCGGAAGACCTCTGCTCCGAAACGGGAGACGTCAAAGCGCGAGGCGCTCATCGCCATCATCTCAATGGCACAACAGGCCAAGCCGAAGAGCAGCGGCCAGAGCGAGTTCGCTCGTGCCCAAGCCACCGCCTTGTCGAGCGTGGTCAGGCTGACGCCCATCTCACCCGTGAACTGGCCGCCCAACGGAAGTTCACCGCGGCCGCCGTACTTAACCGGCGTGTTCGGTGCGTTTAGTCCCACTGCAGCGCCCCTTTCCGGAGGACATACAGGTATCCCAACAGCAAGACGGCAGCAAACACGCCCATCTCCACGAGCGCAAACACTGCCAGCCCCGCGCCCTTCATCTCGCGCAGGACCACCGCCCAAGGATAGAAGAAGATCACCTCCACGTCGAAGATGACGAAGAGCATCGCCGTGACATAGAACTTGATGGGGAACCGCCGCCACGCCATGCCCACCGGGGTCATGCCGGATTCATAGGGTGCCAGCTTCGACGTGGAGGGGCGCCGTGTGCCTAAGAACCGGGCAATCACGACCACGCCCAGCGATACGACCGTCGCGACGACGATCATAATGAGGATGGGGAGATAATCAATCAGCATTGCTCCCTCCCATGCTCGGCGAGATACGCCGGGTCCAGGCACCCCGGACACGGCACGCTCTCTACCACGCGGCAGCCCGGCGGCAAAAGCTTGTGTATTGTATCACAATGTCCTCTCCGCGCTATACCAGCAGGCGCGGGGAGCAGATACCAGCGCGGCAAACCGAATCCGACCGCCGCGGTAACGGCGCCGATTACTGGCGAATGAATTTTTGCAGGCGGTCGTGGGTCGTGACCTCGCCGACGTAGATATCGCCGCGGGAATCCACCCACAGGCTATGCGGTGAGGCGGCGAACTGGCCGGGCGCGTCGCCGCGCTCGCCCCACTGGGCGAGGACGTCGCCATCGAGGCTCATGATGGTCACGCCCGGGCCGCAGGTGGTCCGGATGGGACCGCGGCTGGTGATAGCCGGCCCTCCCTCGGCGATGTAGACCGTCTGCTCGGCATCGAGGCAGACGTCGTTGGGCGCACCCAAGTCACCCCACTCCCCCAGATACTCCCCGTCGAGGGTGAAGTGCTGCACGCGGTTATTCCCGCGGTCGGTCACGAGCAACCGGCCGCGGGGGTCTACCCAGACGCTGTGGACGGGCCAGCCGAACTCGCCCGGCCCCTTGCCCTTCGTTCCCCAGGACCGCCGGAGCGTCCCGTCCGCACTGAAAGCGTGTACGCGATATTGCCCGTAGCCGTCGGCGATGAACACATCGCCTTGCGGTGACTGCACCGCGCGGGCCGGCTCGTTGAACGGCTGGCCCGGTGGGCCGGCTCGATCTGCCGTACCCCAGGAGGCCAGCAGCGTGCCGTCAAGTGTCCAGTGCGTCACCGTATGGTTGCGATCGGTGCAGTAGAGTGCGTCGTCGGGGCCGATCCAAACACCGTGCGCGCTACCGAAAGCGCCCTCGCCCCAGGTGTGGAGCAGCTGTCCCTCGGGTGAGAACACCAGCATGGCCGCTTGCGGCTCCCGCTGCAAGACGTAGACCCGGTCCTGCGAGTCGCAGGCGACCCCGGAGACGAGACCCAGCGCCGGAAGCTGTGGGCTGCGCCCCCACTGCGCGTCTACACGATAGGTATAGTCGCCGCTACCGAATAACGTACTCATGCTTGCCCCCTCCTACTCCCCGCTCGGCCGCCACCATACGAGGTTACTCTCTGCCCGTCAACTACCGGCCCCCCTATGGTGCCCCCGCTGCGGCAGGGGGACGGGCGCAACATGTTGCGCCCCTACGACTTGGCTCGTACTTACCCCGGTCAGGAGGGCGTCAAGCGTGCTGCCCACACGCTACAATATCGTGCTCGGAAGGAGAGGCCAATGGATTTGACGCAAGGGCCGCCCCGTAGCCCCCGCGACGAACTAGGGGGGATCACGTTCCTGCCGCGGACGATTGACAAGATGCGGGCGCACCTCGCCGGCACCCTCGGCGAGTACAAGGCGAAGGTCGGCTACAGTGAGCGGCTGTTTGCGTTCCTGGACGTGACGGCCGACGAGTTCGAGGCGGTTGTTGCCGCGAATGCGGACGATGCTGGAGTGCTCGCTGCGCTCATGGAGCGTGCGCCGCGGAGCGCCGCCGAGATCGAGGCGTTCAACGGGCAGGCCAGGAGCTATCCGCAGGACGAGGCCAGCCGGCAGCGGCACCAAATGCTGCTGGAGGAAGCCGGGTATGGTCACCGCACGGACATCACGACCATGTTCGACCGCCTGGACCTCGACGACGGCCGCGACGTGCCGGTGCGCTCCTAGGGCAGGCAGCCGCTCTATTCCTCCGTGAACCGGAAACCGTAGAGGCTTGCATCGCGCAGGTGGAAGTGCAGCCTTAGCGGCCGCTCCGGCCAGTGGTCGTCACCGCGCCGGTCGCCCCACCGGACCGGGTGCCGGAGTGAATCACCCGTCACCGGCGTGCAGTCGGCTGCCGCGAATCCGGGGAGCGTCTGCCCCTGCTCATCCTGCACCTCGACGGTCAATGAACCACCGGCAGCAATGGTCGCGTTGAGCTCGATTTCGCTGCCGCCCGGCCGGAGTGTCCGCGTGGTGATCGCGCCACCGGCCGGCCCGGCATCGCGCGAGATGAAGCCGTCGCGGCGCACTTTCGCCAGGCCGATGGCCGGGAAGTGCCGCTTGCCGGCCCGCACGTCAGCCCAATACTGCTCGCGCAGCGCCTCGGTGTAGCACAGGCGCGCGGCGTGGCCCTCGTTGAAGCCCACGTAGTACACCCACCACTCGTCGCCGACCGTCACCGGCATGGAGTGGTAGAAGATCATGTGGCTGTCGAACGTGCCCGGCGCACCCCGCGCAATCACCGGCCGGCGGTTGCCGAGCCGCTGCCAGTGGATGAGGTTCCGGCTCGCGGCCAGCTGCACGTCCACGATGGCGTACTCGTTCCCGCCGCCCAGCCGCCCGACGTCGAACGAGGCGTCGTATACCCAAATCAGCGCGAGGAATACGTCGCCGGTGCGGAAGACCATCACGCCATAGAACTCGCAGCGATGGTCGTCGGGGTGGTCGTAGAGCAGGATGGACTTGGCGGCGGCGAGCCGCTCCGCGGCCATGTCGTCATCGAGTTGGTCGGGGGCCAAGGCGAGCATCGGCTCCGTCCAGGTCGTGAAAAGGGGCGCGTCGGCGTCGTCTACCGACGTACAGACTGCAAAGCAGCGCCGCTGCCACGGGCCGAGGGGCACGTGGACTTTGGGGAAGAGTGCGTACTTGGCGGTCGGAAAGCCGGCCGGCCCTTGCGGCGCGGTGCCGTCGTAGAGCTTGGCTGCGCTCGACGTATCGCCGCGCTGGCGTCCCCGGATGACCGGGTTGTGCTCGTAGGGGTACCAGTGCAGCCCGTCGGCCGAGAAGGAGACGCCGTGGCCGCCCCAGCCGTCGTCGTCCCTGCCCACCCAGAAGTCCGACTTGTACCGCATCTCCGGCGGCTCAAGCCCGGTCATTTCGGCGCAGTCCAGCATTCCGTGTCCGGGACTGGCGCCCGTCCGCGGCAGGATGTTGTTCGCCGTCGAGCCTGCATACTGAAACAGTCCCAGGTTGGGGCGTTCCCAGTGCAGCCCGTCACGGGAGGTGGCATAGCAGGAGAACATCTCCCCCACGTCTCGGCCGTAGGCGGGGAACGCGCCGTAGCTCGCGTACCACATGCGGAACAGCCCGTCGTGTGGATCGCGGTGAACCGTCACCGGTCCCCACAGGCCCCCGATCTCGGGTCGTTCCCAGGCCGCTTCCGCCCGGAGCACGGGCGTTGGGAGTTGCTCCATCGGGTGCAGCCGCTCCACGACCCCGCTGCTCGCTGTGACCAGGTAGTCATCCACAAGAAGCTGCGTGCGCGTGCCAATGGCGACCGGTTGCTGGACCATGAGGGCCTCCTGTCTTGTGCGCGTAATGTGCAAGCGCCGCCGGGGCAGTATGCCGGACCGCTAATTACGGTAACCCGCCAGGTCTGCACAATCCGATGACGGCTATGGCGGTGCAGATCTGGCGGGTTACAGGCGCACGAAAGCGGGCAGCGGTCCACCGAGCAGCGGCCGCGCGTAATCCGCGAATGCGGCCGTCACGTTGCACACACCGCCCGGCCGCACCTCCAAGAAGGAGGCCGGCAGTTGCTTCTCCAGGCCGGCGACTCGCGCGAGCGGCACGGTCTCGCACCAGGAGCGATACGCGGGGTCGCGCTCCGCTTGCAGCGTAACCATCATGTCGGTCTGTCCGCGGGCCAGGAGGCGCGCCGCGGTGGCACCGACCTCCCAGGCTTCATCGCGGTCCACGGTCGAGACGAGGCTGCTGGCGGCGCGCTGCAGCGTGCCCGGCTTCACCGTGCGAGCCTTCACTCCGAGAGCCGCACCGATACGGTTGGCGAGGGATTCGGCCGTGCCCGTGACTACTGGGTGCCCAAACGCATCCGCTTGCCGGCCGGGGTCGTCTTGCTCCGTATCCGCGCCGACCGTGCTCAGGTAGTCGCCGGCGCCGGTGCGGACGGTTTCGGCCGTGACAACGACGGCGCTACCGTGCCGGCTGATGGCAGTCTCCACGCTGGCGAGCACCTGGTCCAGCACGAGCGGCACTTCCGGCACCAGCAGGAGGTGTGGCGCCGTACCGGTCGCCGGCCGGCCCAACGCAGCGGCCGCCGTCAGCCAGCCGGCGTTGCGCCCCATGCATTCCAACACGACGACCGTGTCGTAACCGCGCATGGCGGCGAGGTCCAGGGCCGCCTCCTGGGTCGTGATCGCCCAGAAACGGGCCGCGCTGCCGTACCCCGGACAGTGGTCCGTCTCTGGGAGATCGTTGTCAATGGTTTTCGGCACGCCGATGACGGACAGCTCGTAGCCGATGTCCCGCGCCGCTTGGCCGAGCTGAAGGCACGTCTGCATCGAGTCGTTGCCGCCGACGTAGGCAAAGGCGTGGATGTCGTAGCGCCGGAACCACTCGATGACGGCCGCGCAGTCGTCGGCATCGAGCTTGCGACGACAGGAGCCGAGCGCGGCGCTCGGTGTGGCGGCTAGGGCGGTCAGCCGGGCCGCGTCGAGCGTCGTCAGGTCGAGACAGCCGTCACCGCCGGGCAAGGCGCCGAGAATGCCGTGGCGCAGCCCGAGGACGCGCGAGAAGGCACCCGTGTCCTGGGCAGAGCTGACGAGGCCGGCTAGGCTGGCGTTGATAACCGCCGTCGGCCCACCGGACTGCGCGATCAGCAGATTGGAAGCCATGGGTGTTGCTGGCGGTACTGCACATTACCCTGGGCTGCTTCCGCCATTTAGTAGGGTTGGTCCGAACGAGGCCATAAGACAACGACACTACGGTGTGACCGAGCCGTTGGATGGGAGCGCGGTCAGCGACACGCCGAGGCGGTCGCAGGCCGCCTGCACCGTTGCGCGGAGCAGGATCGCCGTCGTGACCGGCCCCGTGCCGCCGGGGACGGGCGTGAGCCACGCCGCCACCTCGCCGACGGCCGGGTCTACGTCGCCGACCAGCCCTTCAGCCACGACGTTGGTGCCAAAATCCACGACCACTGCGCCCGGTTTCACCATCTCCGGGGTTACCAGGCCCGCTCTACCCGCAGCCACACAGAGAATGTCGGCGCGGCGCGTGACGGCGGCCAAGTCGCGCGTGCGAGTGTGGCAGATTGTCACGGTGGCGTGCGCTTGGAGCAGCAACTGGGCCAGCGGCCGGCCGACGATGGGGCTGCGTCCCAACACGACGGCTTCCGCGCCTTTGATCGGGATGCCGTAGTGCTGGAGGATCGCCATGCCGCCGGCGGGTGTGGAGGGGACATACCCGCCTTGGCCCAAGGTCACGCGCCCGGCGTTCACCGGCGTCAAGCCGTCCACGTCCTTCTGCGGATCGAGTAGCTCCGCGACCATCTCCAGGGAGAAGGGCGCCGGTAACGGCTGCTGCACGACGATGGCATCAACGCCGGGGTCAATGTTCAGTGCCTTGAGCGTCTCGGTCAAACGGGGACGCTCGGTCGGCAGCACCATTTCGTGAAAGCCGAGGTTAATGCGTTCGCAGGCGCGCTCCAGCGTGCGACCGTAAGACACGGAGGCCGGGTCGTCGCCGATGCGGAGCGAGACCAGGGCCGGCGGGCGGCGTAGCTGGGCTTGAAACCGCTCGGCGGCCGCGACCGTCTGGCGCCGGATCACCCGCGCAACCGGCTGGCCAGCGAGGAGCTGCGCGCTCATCAGTGGTCCTCCTTATCCTGCCGGTCTTGCCAGCTCATGCCAGCGCCGCCATCATGCGGTTCCAGGCCACCAGGCACCGGCGCGTGCCCTCTTCGCCGCCCTCCGAGAAGGCGCTGCCGCCCGGCATCCGGGCGATGTCCTCGGCCAGCCGGTGCGTCACCCGGTAGTGCGTTTCGAGCGAGACGCAGCCCTCGTAGCCGTCGTCCTTGAGCGTCTGGAGCTGGCCGGGGATGTCCACCTCGCCGTCGCCGATGACGACGGCCTGCGGACTCTCGTCGGGGTGTACCTGCCGCTTGTCTTTGACGTGGACGTGCGCGATATAGGGCTTCACCAGCGGATAACCGTCCGCATACGTGGTCTCGCCACCTTCCCAGCACGCATTCGCCGGGTCCCACACGGCCCGCACGGACGGTTCGTTCAGATCGCCGAGAAACCGCGCCAGCTCGGCGCCGGTTCCGACGTAGCATGACCCCTCGTTCTCGATGCCGATAGTGACCCCTTCCTCACGGGCGATGCGGGCCGGCTCGGCATAGGAATCGAGAATCTGCTGATAGTGGTCGTCCAGCCCGTTCCGCTTCCAGAACGTGAACCCGCGGATCAGTGACGTACCGAGCGCCCGCCCGGCGGAGATGCACTGGCGCAGGATGTGTAGATGCTCGGCGTATTCGTCGTCGTTGCCTAGCTCGCACTTCAGGAATGGGGCGGCAAGGCCGGCCACGGACAGGCCGTGCCGCTCGGCCGTCTCCTTGATCCGGTGCAGCTGCTCCGCAGACATCGCGTCAATGCGCGTCTCCCACACGGTACGGATTTCGAGCTGGTCGAGGCCAAATTGCTTGGCCATGCCGACGGCGAGATCGAAGTCCTGGGAGATTTCGTCGGTAATGACGGCTCGCTTGAACATGGGACGTGTCTTCCTCCTTATTGTCATTTTCCGAAGCTGAACGGTGCCTGTCGCCGGACAACGAACACCACGCGATGCCGGCTGCCCAAGTAGTCCATCGTAGCCTGGTCGTGCGGATGGAGCCGCTGCGTGGCCGGTGCGGCGAACGGATTGGCCCGCTCGATCCGACGATCAACTATAACCGTCGCCACCGGAAGCTGCTGCGAGAGTACCACTGCGCGCGCCAGCGCCCCCGCCAGCGGCCCGGCATCGGTCCGCAACAACGTCAGCCCAACGGCGACGCGGTCCGTGTCCAGTTCCACCAAGAGATCGGGCCGGTAGGTGGCACCCAAGAAGCGCGCCGTCGGCAGCCGGGCATCGTCGCGTCCGGCGACCGCGATCACCGCCGTCGGCAGCGCCGCTTGCAGGGCCGCCTCGGCAGCCGCTCGTAGGAAGATGTCGCTAGAGTGCGTCGGATCGAATTGCGCTTCCGCCAGCGCCGCACGGACCTGCTCCAGCAACGGACGTTCAGCAGTTGACATTGCACCGGCCATGATAGTGCAGGCACAGCGCCCTCGCAACGCACGCACCACGCACGGATGGCTGCCGCCCCTACCGCTATATGTCGAGGAGGTGCCGCGCTTTCAAGGCCACTTGTAGGGCCAGCAGCGCTTCGGGGTCTTGCAGGTCAACCTGGCCCGTTTCTTCGATGCGCTGGACCCGATACAGCAGCGAGTTGCGGTGCAGGTTGAGCTGCCGCGCCGTTTCGCTGAGGTTGGCACGGGAGGCGAAGTATGCTTCGAGCGTGGCGAGCAGGTCGCCGCCGGTACGCCTGTCGTAGGCTGCCAGTGGTCCGAGGGTCTGGTCATAGAATGCCCGCAACTCCGGTGTGCCGCGCAGGTGGTACAGCAGCCGGTAGAGGCCCAAGTCGGACAAGCACGCCTGGCGGCCCGGCCCATAGAGACTGCGGGCGAGCTGCGCCGCTTGCGCGGCCTCCTCGATGGCTGCCGGCGCGTCGGCCAGCCGCGGGTGTATCTCACCGGCGCCGGACGTGATCGGCCCAATGCCGCTGGCGACGGCCGCCGCGTGGACATCCTGCAGAATAGCCTTCACCGCCGCGCTGGCGCTGTTCTGCCTCGTTTCCTGACGACGCCGGGCGGCGCTCCCGTAATCCCCGGCGGATGGTGCGGACCCGCGGCTGGCCGGCACGGCTTGTAGGGCCAGCAGGGCGATGACCTGTCCGCTATCGGACCGCATGATGGCCGGTTGATTGCGGTCCCGTAACGCGCGCCGCACGGTGTCCATGAGCCGGTCGCTGCGATCATCGAGCACCGCGTCATCGGTTGCACCGGCCGTCTCCGTCTCAATGGTGACCGACACCGCTGCAATCGAGGTATCGGGGCGGAAACCGAGGCGCTGGAGCTGCCGTTCCAACTCCGGCGAGGGCGCATCGGCTTCGGCCAGTAGCTGTTCGAATAGCGCCTCGCGGTCGCGCCGCTCGGCGAGGCGCACGGCGTCCTGCTTGGCCAGCTCCAGCGCCAGCACGGCCGCTAGCCGGCCGGCGACTAGCTCGTCCAAGTCGGTCAACTCGCCGGGGAGCGCACACAGCGAGACGAAACCACGGCGGCGGCCGCGATTGAGGATCGCGCCGGTATACCGCTCCAAGCCGTTCCGTCCCGCCTCAAGGCGCACGACCGGCGGCGCCGAACTGGTTAGCTCGCCGGCCCGCAGCTCGGCCTCCAGGCGCTGGCGATCCACGAGGGACGAATATGGTGACGGGACCGCCGCGTCGGCCGGTGCTGCCGCTTGCACATGGTACGCCGCGTCTTCCACGAAGACCAGCCGCCCGGTGAGCAGCGCCGCTTCTTCCAGGATGCGCTCGACGCCCTGTCCCTCGACGGACACCGCGGCCAACTGCCGGTACAGGTCGGTCGCGCGCTGGTTCAGCTCGGCCTGGCGGTCAACGACGAGCCGCGCAATGGTGCGCTCCAGCTCCGCCGCCGCGCGGGGCGTCTCAACGTGGAAGAGGGGCAGGTCGTGGGCATCCGCGGCGGCGATTACGGCGTCGGGACAGTGCCACTCATCGCGGCTGACCACGACCACGGCCGCGACGCCGGTTTCTTGCAGACTGACGACGATCTTGCTCAGGTCATAGTCGGCGCTCAACGCTCGCAGGGCATCGAGCGTGGCTACGGGCGCCAGGACCACCTCGTCGCCGCCGCTCGACTCGAAGATGGGCGGCAATCCGCGCAGCGTCGTCACCCAGCCCACGCGGCGCTGCAAGCCGGCCCGGCCGGCCAAGACGCGGGCGTGCGGCTGGAGGACCAAGCGCAGCACCTCGGCGACCGCGACCGCACTCCCACCGTGCGCCTGCTCGGCCGGATCGCTGGCCGGTGACACGCCCATCCGCACCGCTGTCCTGCCCGGCGGATTTTGCAGACGAGGGTCGTCAACTGCACTCATGCGCATGCCGTCCTCTGCCACCCTGGCATTTCACCTTAGCACTCGGCGGCCGGTGCAGACTGAGCGGCCGGAGACGACGCCGCGCGGCGCTGTGCCGCCTGCCAGCGTTGCTGCTGCCGGCTGCGCTCACGTGCATCCGGCGCGCGAAACTTCGCCAGAAAGTCGTCGCGGAACGCTTCGTAGGCGTCGGCGGCAATCGCAGCCCGCATACGCTCCGTGAGCCGAGTGAGGTAGCGCAGGTTGTGAACGGTAGCGAGCCGGTAGGCGAGCAGCTCCTTGGCGCGGAAGAGATGATGCACATAACTTGCCGTGAACGTGCGGCACGTCGCGCAGTCGCAGTTCGGATCAATCGGCCCCAGGTCAGCACGGAACCGAGCCTTACGTATATTCAGACGGCCAGCGTCGGTGTAGAGACCGGCGTGGCGCGCGGCCCGCGTGGGGAGCACGCAGTCGAATAGGTCAATGCCGAGCCGGACGGCCTCGACCAAGTCCTCCGGCGAGCCTATCCCCATCAGGTAGCGCGGCCGCTCCGCCGGCAGGAGCGGCACCGTATGCTCGACGATACGCCACATTTCCGCCTTCGACTCACCCACGCTCAGTCCGCCGATAGCATACCCCGGCAAGTCGGCGGCGACAGTGGCCTGGGCCGAGGCGGTTCTGAGATCGGTGAAGGTACTCCCCTGCACGATGCCGAACAGTGCCTGCCCCGGCCCCGGCCGGGCGTCGAGACAGCGCTCCAACCAGCGGCTGGTGCGCTGCGCCGCCGCCGCCGCCTCGGTGTGTGTGGCCGGATAGCCGACACACTCGTCGAAGGCCATGACCACGTCCGCGCCGAGCTGCGCTTGGATTGCCATGACGCGCTCCGGTGTGAGCCGGTGCTCGCTGCCATCGAGGTGAGAGCGAAAGGTCACGCCGTCGTCGTCAATGCACCGGAGACGGGCCAGGCTCCAGACCTGGAAGCCGCCCGAGTCGGTCAGGATTGGCCCTTGCCAGCCCATGAAGCAGTGTAGGCCACCGTGCGCGGCGACGATCTCCGGACCGGGGCGCAGCAGCAGGTGATACGTGTTGGCCAGGATCATCGCTGCACCGACGTTGCTCAGATCGTCAGGGCTGACCGACTTGACCGTCGCCTGCGTCCCGACGGGCATGAAGCAGGGTGTCGGCACGACGCCGTGTGGTGTGAGCAGCCGCCCGGCGCGTGCTCGCCCGCTCTGCGCCTCGATGGTCAGCGTCAGAGGGGCAATGGTGCAGTTTCTATCGGTCATCTGTTCTCAGTGCGTTCCTGCCCCCCACCCTGGCCCTCCCCCGTCCCGACGGGGGAGGGAGCCGCCGTCCCTCCCGCCGCAGCCGCTCCCTGTGCCCGTCCCCCCGCCGCAGCGGGGGGACCATAGGGAGGCCGGCGCTGACCAGCATGATACTGCATGGTCCGCGGCCATACTGCCGACCCGGCGGTCAGGTGTGGTATCCTGCGCCGCGTGCCGCGGAAATCGGGAGCATTTGCAGCATGACCACCGACACGATAGGCTCGTCCTCCCGCGCCGAGCGACAGGAGCACGTCCTGGAGCAGTGCGAGCGGGAGCAGGTCCGCTTTATCAACCTCCAGTTCACCGACATCGTTGGCATTGTCAAGAGCGTGACGATTCCGACCCATCGCTTGCCCGATGCGTTCGATCACGGCACCTGGTTCGACGGTAGCTCCATTGAGGGCTTTGCGCGGATCGCCGAGAGCGATATGTACCTCGACCCGGACCCGACGACGTTCGCCATCGTGCCATGGGAGAGCGGCAATGAGAAGACCGCTCGCTTGATCTGCGACGTGTACACGCCCGAAGGCAATCCTTTCCCCGGCGATCCGCGGTACGTCCTGCGCCGGGCGATATCGGCCGCGGCCGACATGGGCTTTGTCTTCAATACCGGGCCGGAGCTGGAGTTCTTCCTGCTGCAGGTGGATGAAGCAGGCGACGTGCTCACCATGCCCCACGACGAGGGCGGCTATTTCGACCTCTCCACGGACCTCGCGGCGCAGGTCCGGCGCGACATGGTGGTCGCGCTGGAGGCGATGGGGATGAAGGTGGAGGCAGCCCACCACGAAGTGGCTACCGGCCAGCACGAGATCGACTTCCAGTACGACAATGCACTGCGGACGGCCGACCACACGGTTACGTTCCGGTACACGCTGAAGGCCATCGCCCGCCAGGCGGGCCTCTATGCCACGTTCATGCCCAAGCCGCGGTTTGGCATCAACGGATCGGGGATGCATACGCATCAGAGCCTCGCGGACATCCATACCGGCGAGAACCTGTTCGCCGACCCGGCCGGACCGTATGGTCTCTCCGACCTGGCGCGCCACTTCACCGCCGGTATCTTGGCACATGCCCGTGGCATCTGCGCGGTGCTGGCGCCGCTGGTCAACTCGTACAAGCGCCTAGTACCGGGCTACGAGGCACCGGTCTACGTCAGCTGGGCGCACACCAATCGCTCCGCGCTGATCCGCGTTCCTAAGCTCATCCCCAACCGGCCCCAGAGCAGCCGCATCGAGCTACGGTGTCCCGATCCGAGCTGCAATCCGTACCTCGCGTTCGCAGTGATGCTGCACGCGGGTCTGGACGGTATTCGGCGCGAGCTGGAGCCGCCGCTCCCCCTGGAGGAAAACCTGTACGAATTCGACCCACTCCGGCTCCAGCGGGAGCAGGTCGAGCAGCTCCCCGGCTCCCTCGGCGATGCCCTCGACGCATTGGCTGTTTCCGGTCTGGCGCAAGAGGCGCTGGGCGTCCACGTCTTCGAGCGGTTCATGCAGGCCAAGCGGCAAGAGCACAGCGAGTATCGGCAGCAGGTAACGGAGTGGGAAATAGATCGTTACCTGGAAATCTACTAATGAGGCGCTCGATCCGTCCCATCCGATGAGCGCAAAGGTGGTGCCGGGAGACCACGCTCGATGAGGATTCTGCTCGCGCTGTACTACTACCGGCCCCACATGAGCGGACTCACCATCTACGTGGAGCGTCTGGCCATGACCCTGGCCCGGCGCGGCCATACCGTGACCGTGCTCGCAACGCAGCACGATGCAAAGCTGCCGCGCGAGGAATGGTCGGACGGCGTGCGTATCGTGCGCGTACCGGTGGCGCTGCGGATCAACAAGGGGGTGATCTCCTTCGCGCTTGGCTCCACGGCCAGCAGGCTGCTCCGTGAGCACGATGTGTTGAGCATCCACCTCCCCAACGTGGACGCTGCCGGGCTGACCATCCGGGGCCACCGGCAGAACAAGCCGGTCATTTTGACCTACCATTGTGACCTGACGCTGCCGCGCAGCCCGGTCAGTGCCATCCTCGAGCAGGCGATCTTCATGGCGCATTACGCCGGTGCTCGCCTCGCCGATAGGATCGTCGCCTACACCCGCGACTACGCTATCCATTCGCGCTTGCTCTCGCGCTTTGCAGACAAGCTGGAGGTCATTTCCCCGCCCGTCGTCATGCCGGCGCCCCCAGCGGCGGACGTGGCCGCGTTCCAGGCCGAGGTGTGTGCTGACGGCCGGCCGGTTATCGGCATGGCGGCGCGATTCGCTACCGAAAAGGGTGTGGAATACCTCGTGCAGGCCATGCCGCGCTTGTTGGAGTGGTTTCCCCACGCCAAGGTGCTGTTCGCCGGACCATACGGCAGTGTCCTCGGCGAGGAAACCTATTGGCAGCGCCTGCGGGAGCCGATTGCCGAGCTAGGCTCGCGCTGGCAGTTCCGCGGTCAGCTGGACCAAAGCCGGTTGTCGGTCTTTTACCGCGTGTGTGATGTCATCGTCGTGCCGAGTCTCAACTCTACCGAGTCATTTGGGCTGGTCCAAGCGGAAGCAATGCTCTGCGGTACGCCCGTGGTCGCGAGCAACCTGCCTGGCGTGCGGCAGCCGATCAAGATGACCGGCATGGGTGAGGTCGTGGAACCGGGTTCGGCCGCTGCGCTGTGCGAGGGCTTGGAGCGGGTGCTGGCACACCCTCAACGCTATATGCGACCGCAACCGGAGGTCGAGACGCTGTTCGACCCTGAACGTACCGCCGACGCCTATCTGGAACTGTTCGAGCGGGAGATTGCTCGGAGATCAGGCTAGGGGGCAAGACTGCGTTAGGCGTGCAGGAAATTATCCGCATTGAGCACGAAGACCACGCCGCGAGCACCGTCCAAGGGCATCCGATCATTCGCCTCTTGCGTCTTGCAGACGGCGCGCAGCGTCTCGATTGCCGGGCCCACTTGCTCCGGTTCGACGCCGACCAAGAGAGACACGTTGCCGCGCCGCAGGAACCCGCCGACGGTATTGATGCGCGTGACTCGGTGTCCCTGCTCGACGAGCGCTTCAATAGCCCGCCCGGCGTCGTTGTTCTGCACGATAGCCCAAATCAGTTTCATCGGTTGCTCATGACCTGTGTTCACGGCGCGCTAGAGCCGTTCGAATCGTTCGATATCAAGCACGAAGATCGTGGCGCCGCCGACCTGCACGGGAATGGGTTCCAGTGGATACGGCTCACCGATCTCGCCGGGTGCCGTCGGCACAAAGAACTCGGAGCGCCGCTCGCAGTTGTCGCGGATCAGCAAGAGCGCGCGCTGCACTTGCGACGGTTCGGTGGCAATCGCCAGTGTCGCGTTCCCCTTGCGTAGGAATCCGCCCAGGGTGTTGATGCGGGTGACCCGGAATCCGGCCGTGGTCAGCGCATCCGTCGCCAGACCGGCATCTTCATCCTGGACAATGGCCACGATGAGCTGCATCGGCTCCGGCGTCGTCGGCGAATCTTTCGGGGTATCCACGCTTCTTCCTATTTACTGCTTACCGCTCGTGTCCGGGCCTCTTCCGTCACCCAGCTTGATTGTACATTAAACGTTTTGCCCAGGACCGGCGGCCGGGATGTTCCCGCATCGCTCGACCAAGCCGGGAACACTGTCCACAGGGCCTAGAGTCCGGCGCGTTTCCGGGCGCGGGCCACCTGCGACATACTCAGCAGGTGCGAGAGCCACCACACGGCGACCTCGACTTGCAGCGCAGCCGAGGCAATGGCCGCCGTCACCGGCCATTCACTGACGCCCAGCACCGTGCGGGCGAGCGGTTCGAGCGCAAACCGAAACAGCAGCAGGAAGGCCGGGGCAAAGACGAGCACCGCGCGGTTGGACCACTGCGAGAGGCGGTAGGCCGTCCGTTGCTCGACGTTCTCGGTCATTAGCTGCACGCGCACCACGTACAGCGCGAGTACACCGAGGCCGGAAAGCAGCGCGAAAGCGATCAAGCCGGCCGGCGGCAGCAACGACCGCTGCCACGAGTGCCCGGCGACCAAGAAGAGGATCGCCAGCCCCAACCCGCTGGCCCCAAACAGCAGTGCCCAGACCACGTGATACATGAGGGCGTAGGTAAGCGGCTTGGGTACGTGCTCTTCACTCGCCAGTGGCATCAGCCTCGCTCTCCCTCCGGGGAGCACGATCGCCCCCGGACCACACCGTGTATCCGAGTCTACCACCCCATTGGCCGTGCCTCACCTCCTGACAGGCCAAAGCCGCACCACACCTGGCATTATCCGTGCGGCTTTGGCCTGTCACCCGGACACTCAGCCTGCGCCGTCCGTCATTCCGGCGCAGGTGGGAATCCTACCCTTGACAATTCCCAGCCCCGCTGCGGCCGGGGAACGGGGGCAACCACCAGGGTTGCCCTGGCTGGCGGCTTGCGCCCGAGAGTATGAAGCGGCATACTTGAGGGTAGTACGTATCACCAACGTGCTTGCCATTGCCGAGTCGTCTAATGGTAAGACGCCTGACTCTGGATCAGGTAATTGGGGTTCGAGTCCCTGCTCGGCAGCCCATCCCCCCTCCATGCCAGGTCGTGCCTCTCGCCCTGTACGGCTACTTATGGCCGCTCCATCGAATGGTACTTTAAGGGATGGCGGGCGCTGCCAGAGCAAGCCAGGTGCGTTCAACCGCACCTGGGAACGGTAATAGGTGGCGTTACCCGGAGTCTGAGGTGGCCGGCGTGATAGCAGCCGGAGAGAGCGCAGTTGACCGTACCGTGGCCGTGGAAGCTCTATCGGCGCTGCGGCGTGCGTTGGGTGATCGGCTGATTGCCGTAGTTCTGTTTGGCTCCCAGGCGCGTGGGGAGGCGACGGAGCACAGTGATTGGGACCTGCTTGTCATTGCCGAGGAGCTGCCGGACAAGCCGTTAGACCGCCATCTCTTCATGCGGCGGTGGCTTCCCGCCACTTCCGGCGGCAGGGTATCACTCCAGGCCAAAACCCCTACGGAATTCGAGGCGCGTGTGCCGTCTTTGTATCTCGACATCGCGCTCGATGGGCAGGTGCTTTACGATCCACGGGGATATGCGACCGCGCGGCTGGCGCTGCTGCGCCGTCTGATGCAGCGTCATGGCCTCTACCGCGAGCGCCGACCGGCCGGCGATCTGTGGCGCTGGCGCCGGTCACCATCCCGGCCTTGGCGCTTGACCTGGGAGTCTGAAGACGGTGCTTGCTCCTGACGAGGTAGGCTACCGGCTGCGGCTCGCCGCCGGATTTCTGGCCGAGGCCCGCCAGGATGTGGTCCTCCAGCGGTGGCGGTCGTCCGTTGATAACAGCCAGTTGGCCACCGAGAATGCAGCGAAAGCGGTGCTGGCACTGCCTGGACCTGTAGGCCGCACCCACAATCCGGCAGCATTGCTTCGGGAGGAGTTGTCGCGGGGTGTGTTTGCGAGCGCCGCGCAGGAGCGGGTACGGCAGCTTGCCGACTGCGCGGAGCAGCTTGGCCCTGAAGTACATGTTCAGAGCGACTATGGCGATGAAGCAGGCGGACGCACTCCCTGGGAACTGTTTGCTGAGGATGACGCACGGCGAGCACTCACTATAGCCGAGGAGGCTGTCTCTCTCGCCAAGCAGATCATCCGGGATGAAGCGTGAGTCTGTGCTCGTATCACTGGCTCTCATCGCGGCTGTTGTTGCCTATGTCGTGTAGCTTTCGCCAACCACGATGCCGCGACCCCATTTCATCCTTGTGTAGGTTCGCTTCGACAGGAGTACCGGCGGGCTGATTTACTTCTGACGTGCCGGCTTGTCCGACCTCTGAGCAGGGTATGGGGCCATACAAGCTGGCGACGATAGGAGTACCGCATGACCGTAAGGCTGGCACTGATCGGCTGCGGCGGGATCGCGCGCGCGCACCTGCGGGGCTATGCAGCGATCCGCGCGGCGGAGCCGGAGCTGTTCGAACTGGTCGCCGTCTGTGACGCGAACCTCGTAGCGGCGCAGAAGGTGGCCGCAGACGCATCGGAGTGGCAGGAGCGGGCGCCGGCCGTCTTTGGCGACGTGGCCGACTTGCTGGCAGCGACCGACTGCGACGCGGCGGACATTTGCGCGCCGCACTTCCTGCACCACCGGCTCGGTATTGCCTGCCTGGAAGCCGGTCTCCACGTGCAGGTCGAAAAGCCCATCGGCATCACCGTCAAGGCCACTCGCCGGCTCATTGACGCCGCAACCCGTGCCGGGCGCCAGCTGGCGACCGCCGAGAACGTCCGCCGAGAGCCAGGCCCACGCACCGCCCACTGGCTCATTCACGAGCGGCAGCTCCTCGGGACGATGCAGAGCTTCTTTGTGCAAGAGACTCGCCCGCCGCAGCGCCCGACGGCGGATGAGGCGGAGCTCCCGCCGTGGGTGTGGCGCGATGATTGTCTGCTTGGTGGCGGTGGGCAGGTCCTGGATAGCGGCGCCCACTTCTGCGACACGATCCGCTACCTGTTCGGTGACGTGGAGCAGGTCTATGGCCGCGTCGAGCAGTGGCGGCCGCGCCCGGTGCGGCGGGACGACGCGGTGGTCCACGATGATCGGGAAGATACGTTTGTCGCGCAGTTGCACTTTGCCAGCGGCATGTCCGGTCTCTGGAGCTACGGCGCTGCCTGGCCCGGACACCGGCTCAATACCGTTGTCTATTACGGCAGCGAGGGTGCGCTGGTTGATCCGGGCGACATTTACCACGGCCCGCGCTTGACGGCGATGGTGCAGCTGGCCGACGGCACGGCGCTCTCGCTCGCCGATCTGCACCAGGAACACCTCGCGGAGCTGGGCGCCGCCGGCCGGGCGCGCCTCTTCCCCCACGGCCTGACCGACGGCTTTGCGCTGGAGGTGTACGATTTCCTGACTGCCGTGCGCGATGATCGGCCACCGGAAGTGACCGGGACGGATGGCCTGCGAGCCAAGGCGATAGCCAATGCCATCTACGAGTCCAACGCGGCGGGTCAGGCAGTCCGAGTGGCCGAGGTCATTGACGGACGGATTGACGCCTACCAACGGCCGATCAACGAGCGCTGGCAGATATGAGGCGGGACGCCGGCTTGCACCATCCCTGATGGCGAAATAGGATAGTGCCGTTCCGGCGTGTCGTCGGAGCGATCCTGGCTAAGGAGCAGAGTAATGACAACGGCAGGGAGTGAGCGCCCGGTGCGGCTGGGCTTTGTCGGTACGGGCGGGCGGACGGTGGCCGAGCTGGTGGATTTGGTGCATATCCCGGCGGCCCGCATAAGCGCGCTCTGTGATATTGACGAGGCGCGGTGTCACTGGGCCATCGAGCAGCTGCTGGAGCGCCAGCCGGACGCGCCGGGCACGAGCCTAGTCCGGGAGCAGGCGCCGCGGACGTTTACCGACGTGCGGGATATGCTCGCCGCCGTGGACCTGGATGCCGTGTACGTCTCGCTGCCGCCGTTCGCGCATGGCGACATAGATCACGCCATCCTGGACGCCGGTAAGGCGATCTTTGTCGAGAAGCCGGTCGCGGTGAACAGCACCGTCGGGCGGGAGATCGCCGCGCACGTTGCCGAGGCCGGGGTCGTCAGTAGCGTCGGCTACCAATCGCGCTACAGCTCGGCGATCCAGCAAGCGCGGGCGGCGCTGGCCGGTGTGCCGCTCGGCTTGGTGGTGGCGATGCGCGTCGGCGGCCTGCCGGGCGGGTCGTGGTGGCGAGTGCAGGAACGCTCCGGCGGTATGCTCATCGAGCAGCACACGCACGGCGTTGATCTGATGCGCCTCTTTGCCGGCGAGGCCGAGCACGTATACGCGGCGGCCAACACGGTGCTGCTGACGGACGTGCCGGACCTGGACATTGCCGACGTGAACGCCGCGACGGTGCGCTTTGAGTCCGGGGCGGTGGGCGTGATTGCGAACACCTGTGCGCTGGAGAGCGGACAGGCGCGGCCCAACAGTATGGCTACCTGGACGGTGAGCCTGCAGATCGTCGGCCGCGGGGTGGTTGCGGAGATCGGGACGGAGCGGAGCGAGGTGCTGTTCGCCGGTGAGGAGGCCCAGCAGTACGTCCTTGATCAGAACCCCAATCGGCTGATGAATGAGGCGTTCGTCCACGCCGTCCAGACCGGCGATACGTCCGGTATCCAGTCGGATTTTGCCGACGGCCTGCGGACGTTCGAGCTGACCTATGCGGCGCACCTCGCTGCGGAGCGCGGTGCGGTCGTTCGCGTCGGCGGAGATCATTGATTGAGCTTTAGAGCACACGGAGAGCACGGGGTGGAGGCGGACTGGTACGCCTATCGCGGCTTCTCGCCGCAGACCGTTCGCCGTGCGCGCGCCTGGTACCTCCGGTTTATTCCTACGCCGGGCGCGCTGCTGGACGTGGGCTGTGGTCGCGGCGAGTTTCTGGCTGCGGCAGCCCAAGCCGGCCACCAGGTACTGGGTCTCGACCACGAGCGCGCCATGCTGGCCGAGGCCGGCGAGCTGCCCGTTGTGGAAGCCGACGCCCTGGACTTCCTGCAAAGCACGCCCGACCACTACGACGCGATAACCGCATTTCACGTAGTCGAGCACCTGGCCGTGCGGGAAGCGTCGGCGCTCATTCGGCTTGCCGCGGACCGCCTGACACCCGGCGGACGGCTGATTGTGGCGACGCCTAATCCCGGTAGTTTCCCAATGATGGCGCACGAGTTTTGGCGCGACCCCACGCACCGGCGGCCGTATGATGTCGAGCTTATCGAGTTCTTGATGGTCGGTGCCGGGCTTGTGACGGAGTCGGCCGGCGTAAACCCCCAATCGGCACGCGGCTTGCCGGTTGACCTGGACGATCTGGAATTGGACGAGTCATTACCACGCGCCGACGCGCCGGTCGGACCCGAACCGCGCGCGTCACGCTGGGTTGCGGGCCAGCTAGAGCGTTCGAGCTATGGGCAGGGACTCGAGCGCGCCATCCACGCGGCGACCGACGGGCTGCAGCACACGCGCGAGGAGCTTGCGCGGGTGGCTGGCGTCGTCCGCAAGTTCCTCGAGGTGGCCCACGAGCCGTGCGAGATCTACGTCGTGGCTCGGCGTCCCTAGGGTTCCGGGCACTGCCGGTTGGCAAACTCCACTGACGCATCCGATGCGTCCAGCGTGAGCCGGTAATCTACCGGCACGCCGGGCAGGCCGGGTACTCGCCGCTGCAACGTGTCCGGGCCTGCGGCCTAACAGAGTAGGGGGTAGTGACCTCACATCATCTGTGATCTCTGTGACTCCTCCGCAGGTTCAGTCGTCGAATTGGTATAACTGGCGTGGGAAGGGGTGGTGAATTATGGAACGAGTAGAGTACGGGCAGACGGGGATCATGGTGTCGCGGCTGTGCTGGGGCACCGGGCTAATGAGCGGGCTGCGCCACAACCAGACGCCGGCCGAGTCGGCGGCTATCCTGTGGCGTGGCTACGAGTTGGGCGTCAACTTCTGGGATACCGCCGACGGCTACGGGACGCATCCTCACGTGAAAGCGGCGCTCGAAGGGCTGCCCCGCGACGACATCATAGTCAACACCAAGACGGGCAAGAAGGACGGCGCCAGTGCCGCCGCCGACGTGGACCGCTTTCTACAGGAAATGGGTACGGACTACATTGACACGCTGCTCCTGCACGGCGTGGGTACGGTGGAGGAGCTGGAGGCCAGGGAAGGCGCGCTCGAAGCGTTGGTGCGGGCGCGCGAGGCCGGCAAGGTGCGCGCCGTGGGCCTGTCCACGCATCTTTCGACCGGCGCGATTATGGACCGCTGCGCCGAGCACCCGGATATCCAGGTGATCCTCACCACGGTCAACAGTGCCGGGATCATGCTGGAGAACGGCACGATGGCAGAGCACTTGCCGCTGGTCGAGCGGTGCTTCCGGGCCGGCACGGGCATCTGCCTGATGAAAACACTGGGGCAGGACCGCCTCGCGCATATCGCGGAAGAAGCGATCAGCTATAACCTGCGTTTCCCCTACGCCCATTCGGTCTGTGTCGGCGTGAATAGTGGTCCTGAGGTGGAGTTCGCCGTTGAAGTCGCGGAAAAGGTAGCAGCGGAGCAGATCGTACCGCTCGGTGAGGCGGCCGGGGGGTAAGCCCCCCTATGGTCCCCTCATAAGGGTAGGCTTTTCGCTGGGCGGCGAGTCGGACCTAACCCCCGGCCCCTTCCCTGCCAGGGAAGGGGGGCCGTGCGGCGACCGGTCACGGCTAGGCCCCAGGGAAGACGCCCCACCCGGCGACCGGTTATGCCTTCCCAAGTCGAGAGGGAACTGGGGGGTGGTCCGCCTCTCCACAGAAAAACCTACCCTTGTGAGCCTATGCCCCCCGCTGCGGGGGGACGGCGGCACAGGCGGCTGGGACGGTGTTGCGCTCTCCCGTGTTCTGACGAGAGGGCCAGGGAGGGGACTCCCCTTCACCCGCTTGGCGGGAAGCCGTCCTCCAGCCCGCGCAGCAGCCGGAAGCACGTATCCAGAACCGGCACGTCAATGCCCTGCTTCTCGGCGCGGCGTAGCGGCTCGCCCGCCAGCACGTCTACCTCGGTGCGTCGTTCAGCGAGCGCGTCCTGGGCGAGGGACGGCACCACGCGCACTCCGGCGGCACGATACCGCGCTGCCCGCTGCTTCAGCCCCGCCAAACCCTCGTCGAGCGGGCTATCGGCCAGCGCGACAGCCGGCAGCGGCGCTCCCGGTGGGTCGGTCACGGCGATGCCGCCGGCCCGCGCCACGGAGACAAGCTCCTGTGTGAGGCGCAAGAACCGCTCGGCCAGCAGCGGATGAGAGAACATCGTCGCATAGTCGGTGCGCGCGAGGGCAGTGACCATCGCGCCGGGCAGCAGGTAGCACAGCTTCCACCACTCGAGAGCCGTGATATCTTCGACCGGTGTCCCCGCGAGGCCGGCCTTCGTAAGCAGGGCCGCGAACTCGTTGACGCGCGGTGAGGTGCCGCCGCCGATCTCGCCCAGCCACGTCGTCGCCGGAAAGGTGTAGCGGGCGTGTCCGACGCCGAGATAGGTGGCGCCGAAGGTGGTGCTCGCGCCGACGACGGCCGCGGCGCCGTAGGCGTCATGGAGCCACCCGTCCTTCACAACCCCGTTCTGTAGCGAGATGGCGGCGGCCGGCGTACACCCGGCCGCGGCGGCCAGTGCAGCCTCGGTGTCCTTTGTCTTGACGGACAGGATCAGCCAATCTACCGCCCCCACTTGCTCACCGCTGGTCACGGGTGTTGCCGGGACCTCGGCCGCCTGTGCGCCCTCGACCTTGAGGCAATTGCCCTGCGCGCGCAGCCGGTCGAGGTGCTCCGGCTTGACCAGCATTGCGACCTCCGCGCCCGCTTGGGTCAGGAAGGCACCGAACAGCGTTCCCAACCCGCCTGCACCGACTACCAGAATCTTCAATCTCGTCACCTCAGTCGCTGTCTCTGCCTTGTTGAGCATACCATTGCCGCCGTAGGTGGAGGCCGACAGGATCACACCCACGTCTCAGAAGGAATCTGAGGGCAGGACATGCGTTACGATAGAGCTTCGTCCGTGACACACTGATGATGTGTCCAGGCCGACCAGCGTCGGTGCCGATCACGTATGCGAGGCCTGCCGTCTTGGGGAACTCGACGCAGCGGCCGGCCGAAAGAGGCGGGTCATTCTTGCGGCTCCTCAGGAGTCGCAACTTCCGGCTTCTTTGGTCCGCCGGCACCCTTTCCGCTGTCGGCGATCAGTTCGATCTCATCACCTTTCCCTGGCTGGTCTTGCTCATCACCGGCGACCCGCTGGCAGTGGGCACGATCATCGCGGTGAGCAGCATTCCGACCATCTTCTTCATGCTCATCGGTGGATCGCTGGTGGACCGCTTCTCGCCGCACCTGATTATGCAGACCAACAACGCGATGCGGGTTGTCTTGAGCACCTCATTGGCCATCCTGGTCTTGACGGGGCTGACCAATCTCTGGGCACTCTATCTCTTTGCCCTCCTGAAGGGCGTTGCCGACGCCTTCTACTATCCGGCTCAGGCCGCGCTGCTGCCGCGGATTGTCACTCGTGAGCAGCTACGCCAAGCCAACGCGGTGGTGCAGACGACTGTGGAGTTGAGCGGCTTCGTGGGGCCGCTGCTGGCAGGTGCATTGATTGCCTTGTTCAGCGGTACGCCCGGCACTGCGCTTGTGCCGGACAGCGCAGCGGCAACGCCGTCGAGTACCACCGGGGTAGGACTGGCCTTTGCCGTGGTGGCGGTGGCCTTTTTCGTTTCTGCGCTCCTACTGGCCGGGATGCGGCTGGAGCGGCGTGACCCGGCAGTGGCCGACCGCCTGGCGGAGCGTGATAGTCGCGCCGGGATATGGGCCTCCATTGTCCAGGGCTTGCGGTTCGTCCGGGCCGATGCGGCCATGTTCACCCTCTTCATTCTCATTGCCGGGATCGAGCTTTTCGTGCAAGGGCCGGCCATCGTCGGCATCCCTGTCCTGGCCAATACCCAGCTCCCGGAAGGAGTGCTGGCGCTGGGGATCATCTCTGCCGCCTACGCCGGCGGGTCGTTACTGGGCGCCGTGCTGGCCGGGGCGCTCCCGGCGCCCAAGCGACGCCTCGGCCCGCTCTTCATGACGCTCTTTGCGCTGTCCGGTCTGCTCCTGATGCCGTTTGGCTTCCTCACGATGACCTGGGTCGTGGCCGGACTGGTGCTGGTGATTGGCATTATGGGTGGCTATGCCAATATCCTATTCACAGCCTGGCTGCAAGGACGAACCCCGCAGGCGATGATGGGGCGCGTGATGAGCCTGCTGATGGTTGCCTCTATTGGCCTGTCCCCGGTGTCCAATGCCGTCTCCGGCGCGTTGATCAAGTTAAGTCTCGGCTGGGTGTTCGTGGGCGCCGGCGCCGCGATGGCGCTGCTTTGCCTGCTGGTCGGCTTCCGGCGGGAGATACGGGAGCTATGAGTACGCCGTGCTCGCGGCGCCGGCCGGCTGACGAGAACTCAGTTGAGCGTGTAAGGAGCAAGTCATGCTAATAGGTCTCGCCATTTTACCCACGGCCGAGACGATTGACGTTACCGTGCTGATTGAGCGGGCTGAGGCGCTGGGGTTCGAGTCGCTGTGGGCGCCGGAGCAGAACATTCTGCCGGTCAGGACCGAGCGCCCGGTGCCGCGGCTCTGGGGCGACATCGTAGACCCGTTGATCCTCCTGGCGCGAGCCTCGGCGGTGAGCACTACGATCAAGCTGGGCACGGCGGTCAGCGTGATCCCCGAACGCGACCCGCTCATCCTGGCCAAGCAGGTCGCTACCCTGGACCGGTACTCCGGCGGTCGGTTGCTCTTGGGGATTGGGGTCGGATCGGGGCACGAGCAGGCGCAGATCATGGGGAGCGACTTCCCGCATCGCTGGACCCAAGCCAAGGAGGCGGTGCTGGCGATGAAGTCGCTGTGGACCGACGAGGTGAGCGAGTTCCATGGCCGGTACTACGACTTCCCGCCGCTCTACTGCTTCCCCAAACCGGCCCAGCGGCCGCATCCGCCGGTGCTGCTCGGTGGCAAAGCGCGCAACGTGTTCAAGCGGATTGTCGCGTGGGGCGATGGCTGGATTCCCATTGACGTGACGCCGCAGGAGGTCGCGGCCGGACGCGCCACGCTGGACCGGCTCGCCCGCGCGGTGGGCCGCGACCACCGGGCACTGACGATCTCCGTCGTCGGCGTCTCGGCAGAACGCCCGGTCATCGAACAGTACGCCCGCGCCGGCGCCGACCGGGTGATTGTCGGCCTGGAAGCGGCCGGTGAGACGGAGAGCCTTGCCGAGCTGGAGCGTCTCGCTGCGGCGGTGCTGGGCTAACGCCGTCCGAACACGACCGGGGTAGCCCGCAACAGGCTAGAATGCCCGCATTCGAAATAGGAGCCGGCTGTACGCGACCGGAGTAGCCCCCCTACGGCTTAACCTATACCTACCTCAGTCAGCCGTCCCGACGGGGGAGGGAACGGCCCGTCCCGCCGCCGCCGCGGCGCCCCAAACGCCCGTCACCATAGGGGGCTATCAGCTGGCGGTGACGTAGATGGGACTGGACCAGGCCATGTGGCCATCTTGCTGGGTTACACGGACAAAGTAGGGGTGTCGGCCTGCCGGTGGTGCGTCATCCTGATACTGAAAACGTACCTCGCGGGGGGCCTCCGGGCCAGGATCAGGCTCGATCCGCACGTGCTGGCCGATGCCGCCGGCGTCGTGGGTGAAGGGGCCGGCGGAGAGGTCGCCGAGGGGCAGGCCGAAGGTGGCCGGGGCGGACTCGAACCGGAGGCGTGTGGCCGGCGTGCCCTCGATCTCGACGACCACGCCGTCCCAGTCCCCGGCGGTCTCCGAGCGCCACTGCACATCATCGGAGGTAACTGCGGTCACGCCGTCCTCGGGATGGTCGTAGCCCCAGCCCTGAGCGGACAGTAAGCGGCCGCCCTCGACGGCGAGCCGGCCGTCCCACCGGGTCAGACGATGGCGTGCGCGGATCCGCGCCCCCGTCCAACCGACGCGCAGACGGTAGCGGCCGTTGGGCTGCCGAGAAACCGGGATTGCATGGCTGTAGAGCACCTGCGGCCACCGCAGCACCTCGACGCGCCAGAGCGGGGCGGTGCCGACCACATGGACCGACAGTTCGACCGGGCCATCCGTGCTGAACGCAGAGCCGACGGCGTGACCGTTGGCGGTGACATCGAGGAGGATGCGGACGCCGGTCGTCGCGTAGGTGCGCCTGGCTTTGAGCGCCTCCCAGAGCGCCTCGCGCGTACACGCCGACGCCAGCGCGGCGGTGAGGCCACCGCGGATGCCGAAATGGTGCGGCGGCGGACTGGCGAAACCGGGCCGCGCCGTGTGATCGTCGCTCCCGCCGGCAAAACCGATCCGGGCGCCGCGGCGCAGCGCGTCCTCGGTCAGCCATTCGAAGACGCCCCACGCGGAGCAAATCTCGACCAACGGGATCAGCTCGTCATCGAAGAACTCGATCAGGTTGGCGTGCCGGCCGCCGACGTGCGGGATGAGCAGCACGTCTTCGCGGCCTCGAAACTGCTCGTACAGCCGGGAAACGGGGTGTCGGTCGGTGGCTTCATCGGTGCGGTCGGGGACTTGCCAGTGGCTCGAACGGTGCAGCGGGCCGTCGTCGTGCAGAAAATGGACGTTATGGTCGCCGCCGCCGGGGGTGTTGCCGGACCACTCGTAGCCCAGGAAGGAGACGAACCGGCCCGGCTCGTGGTAGGCGGCTATCTTCTCGCGGATGGCCTGCCAGATGCCCGCGGTGATCTGGAAGTCGTTGCCCTGATGCCCGACAAAGTCGAGCGCGGCGGCGTCACGGGCATAGGTGAAGTAGTCGTCGAGCGTGCCGATGCCGACGGTTTCCTCGGTCTGACCGTGCGGATCGCCCCAGTGAACCCGCCGGAGCGGCGTCTCGGCGTGACAGCGCAGCGGATGTGGCTGGGACTCCAGTGCCTGCTCTGCGTCGCTGACGCCGATGGCGTGGACACCCGGCTCGTCTACGACGAGGCCCTCGAACCGATGCACGCCACGGTCGGAGGCCTCGAACTGGTAGTCGAGTGTGTCCCCGGCGGGGAGCGTCAGCCGGACGGTGCCGCGATAGCCTACACTGACATTGCCCCAGGCATCGTTTGCTCGCACTACGACACCGAACGGCTTACCCGCAGTCACGTCGGAGGGGCCGAGCACGTGGAGCGTGGTGGCCGGCCCGCCGATCATCGGCAGGATCGGCGAGTCCGGCACAAGCTCGTAGACGCCGGTGCCGAAAGCGTCAACCAGACAGCGGAACGTCATGGGTCCGGCAAAGGTCTGTGCGCGGGTGCCGGGCGAGCCGCCCTGGCGGTCGCCGAACGTGATCGTGATGGTATCGCCCGGCCACAGCGCGGCATCGCGCACGCGCAGCTGCACGATCTTTTTCCAAGGCCGCACGCCGAGATCGGGGTCAAAACGCGCCTCCAACCGGGCGCCGTGCGTCGTCTCCACGGTCACGGCGGTGTAGTCGGGGGCCGCGGGGGCCTCGAACTGCTGACTGCTCCAGTCGGAGGTGGTATGGAGGGCCACGCGAAACGCACCACCATCGTCAATGCCGTGTGTACCGACTTGATACGTCAAAGTCCAAGTCCCGACACTTCCGGCGACGGCGGGTGCGGATGGTGTAAGCCGCGCGAGGCCATAGCGGGGCAGATCAGCGCGGCCGGCGACCGCTGTCACGATGTCACACTCCTGGGCGAAGGTTCGTGGGTCGCGACAGGATACCTGTGGCGGGCGCGGCGAACCAAGCCAGGGGCGTGTTGTGGGGTGCGCTAGGCTCCCGACTACCCGCACGTAGCCGTCATGCAGGAAATGAGCAAGAGTCCGCCCCGGGTGGGCAAGTGGAGCGGAAGGCAGACGGGGGGGCTTGTGATCTGCGCCTATGCGCCAATTCGATGTTACTGACCGCGTGCCATGCTCGTGAGGCCGTGGCGGTGCTCGTGGACCGCGATTGCCGAGAGGAGCGTCAGCCAGTCGTCTTCCGGGGTCGGAGATTGGCCCACTGCCGCTGCCTCGGCCCGCTGGGCGGCCAGCGCGTGGTGAATCGTCCGCTCCAGTGACTCACTGTTAGTGGGAGTCGTCGTCCGCACCCGCGCGAGCGTATTGCGGATAGCCGCGTCGGAGTCGCAATCACCGTTGGCGCTGGGAGCGCCTTGCAAGCGGGCCGACGGTTGACCGGTCGGGGCAGGTGAAACCGTCGTCGTGGTGGACCACATTGTACCTTCTCCCTCTTTCCTAGAGGTTTGGCGGGCTGCCGGCCAGCATCGTTGAAGGCTGCACTCCCGTCACCTCTCAACGTAGCACACCTCGCCTGGGGCCGCAATGCCGGCGTCTCTCCTGACTTAATCTTCCCAATGGCGGCACTGTTGGGTGTGCGGCATAGTAGCCGTGGCTCTACCTATCGGACGAAGCAAGGGCGCGAGAGTTGCGCTGCGAGCGGAGGGGATCGTGAAAGAGGTCGTCGAGCGGGCATTGAACGTGGCGGCGCTGCGCGGTGCCCAGTTTGCGGACGTGCGGGTGGTGGTCCGGCGCACGCGGTCGGTCGCCGTCAAGAATGGCCAGGTCGAGGCCGTCGCCATGCACAATACGACCGGCTTCGGGGTGCGGGCGCTGATAGACGGGAGCTGGGGCTTTGCCAGCGCCGCCACGCTCACGACGGACAAGGCAGCTACCGTCGCTGCGCTGGCTTGCACGATTGCGCGGGCCAGCGCCCGGGTGCAGGCCGCGCCGGTGCGGCTCGCCGCGGCCCCGGTGGTCCGGGACAGCTACCGTACACCCGTCGAGCAAGACCCGTTCGCCGTCTCACTCGACGACACGATTGCGCTGCTGCTCGCTGCTTCGCAGGGCATGGAGCAGGAACCGGCGGTCAAGGTGGCGGAGGCCAGCGCCGAGGCCTGGGAAGAGCACAAGCTCTACGGCAACAGCGAAGGCTCGCTCATCGAGCAGACGATTGTCCAGAGTGGCGCCGGTATCGAGGCGACGGCCGTTGCCGAGGACGAGGTGCAGAAACGCTCCTATCCGAACAGCTTCGGCCGCCAGGTCGGGACGGCGGGCTGGGAGTTGGTCGAGGGCATGGACCTGGTCGGGAACGCGCCCCGCATTGCGGCCGAGGCCGGGCAGCTGTTGCACGCCGAGCCGTGCCCCAGTGGCACGAAAACCATCATCCTCGATCCGACACAGGTGGCGCTGCAAGTCCACGAGAGTTGTGGCCATCCTACCGAGCTCGATCGCGTGTTCGGGACGGAGGCCAGCTTTGCCGGCACGAGTTTTCTGACCCCGGAGAAGCGCGGAAGGTATCGCTACGGATCGGAGCTGGTCAACATCACGGCCGACGCTACGGCGCCCGGCGGGCTGGGCACGTTCGGCTATGACGACGAGGGGGTGGCGGCCCAACGCACGCCGCTCGTCGTCGAGGGGCGCTTTGTCGGCTACCTCACGTCGCGCGATACGGCGGCGCTCTTGGGCGAGGCGAGCAACGGCACCGCCCGCGCGAACGGCTGGAACCGCATTCCGCTGATCCGCATGACCAACATCAATCTGGAGCCTGGGGACTGGGCACTCGCGGACCTGATTGCCGACACCGACGACGGCCTCTTCTTGCAGACGAACAAGAGCTGGAGCATTGATGACCGGCGACTGAACTTCCAGTTCGGCACCGAGATTGCCTGGGAGATCAAAGGCGGGAAGCTGGGGCGTCCGTTCAAGAACGCCACCTATACGGGCGTGACACCCGAGTTCTGGAGCGGCTGCGACGCGGTATGTCGGGAGTGGCAGCTCTGGGGCACGCCGAATTGTGGGAAGGGCCAGCCGATGCAGGTGGCGCGTGTCGGTCACGGCACGGCGGCGGCGCGCTTCCGCAACGTCCGCGTGGGCGTGATGAGCGACTAGGGCGTGCCGGTGGTCCCTTCGAAGAAGCGGGCCACTGGGCAGCGAAAGCCGGGGATGACCGCACCGCCGTCAATCGTCTCGGCAGCAGTGCAGCGGCGGTCGAGGCCGCCGGGAGTCCATACCTCGACCGTCTGCGCGTCGGGGTCAACGAGCCACACGAGCTGCACGCCGGCGGCAAAGTAGTCGGCGACGTTCCGTTGCACCTCGCCGGGGCGGTCGTTGGGGGAGCGGATTTCGACGGCGAGGTCCGGCGCCAAGGCGGCCCGGCCACTGACCAAGGGTGGCGGCAGCCGCTCGTGGCGCACGAGGGCCACATCGGGGATACGCACGGTGTCGGGATCGCGCGCCAGCACAAAGGCGGTGTCTCCGCTGACCGTGCGCCCTACGGAACGGGCTACGGGGTCGGTGCCCAGCACAAGAATGATATTCATCTCGATCCAACCATGTTGCCAGCCGGCCATCGGCACCTCCCGTAGCTGCCCCCGCACAAGCTCGTACTGCACGTCGCCTTCGGGCAAGGCGAATAGCTCCTCCGCAGTCATTGAGCGCGTCCGCTCGTCGGCAGCCTGCCCAGCGGAGTCACGATGCTTGGGGTACTGCCGGCGGGTGGGCGTGTCTGTCCGGGCGGTGGCCGGCTGCGTGCTGGCAACGTTGGCAGTCATGGTGCTTGGCCCTCCGGGGGCAATACGGTCGGTGTGTGTGTCACCTGATACTATCATGGCCGCAGTGGTAACACGCCGGTTGGCGTGGTTCGACGGAAATCGGGTGGAAAGTAGGGCGGTGCCAGCCGATGCCGCCGGTTGAAGCCGTCCGGTCCACGAAAGGGCGTGGATAGTCAAGCGATGTACGACGAAAGCGCAGCCCATGCAATTGCCGAGCACGTGCTGAAGCGCTCGCCGGCCGACCAGACCGAGGTGGTGCTCTGGGCGGAGAGTAGTCAACTCACGCGGTTTGCCAATAACACTATTCATCAGCACGTCGCGGAAGAAGACGCTCAGATCACCGTGCGGGCGGTCTTCGGTCAGCGCGTAGGCGTGGCATCGGGCAATCAGCTTGATTCCGCCACCCTGGATGAGGTCGTAGATCGCGCCGCGACCATTGCCCGCGTGCAGCCCGAAAACCCCGCTTTCGAGAGCCTGCCGGCGCCGGAGATTTGGGAGCGGACCGACGCCTACCGCGAGTCTACGGCCACCTGCACGCCGCAGCGGCGAGCGGAGGCTGTCGCAGCGATTACCGATGCGGCGGCGGCGGCTGGGCTACAAGCCGCCGGCGCGTTCGGCACGGCGGCGGTGACGCTGGCGGTCGCCAACTCGCTGGGCACGTGGACCTACCACCCGTTCACCGTTGCCGACTTGCACGCCGTCGCGATGGACGATGGCGCATCGGGCTATGCTACCACGGCCGGCATTGACGTTGACGCGCTCGACGCCGGCACCGTGGCCGCGGAAGCGGTGGATCGAGCGGTACGCAGCCGCCATCCCCGCGCCATCGAGCCGGGCGAGTATGAGGTGCTGCTGGAGCCGCCGGCCGTCGCGGAGCTACTGGACTACACGGCCTACGCCGGCCTGAGCGGGTTGTCCGTATTGGAGGAGCGCAGTTTCCTGAATGAGCTGCGGGGGCAGCGGGCGCTCGATCCCAAGCTCTCGATCTGGGACGATAGTCACGACCGCAGCGGAATCCCGATCCCCTTCGACTTCGAGGGGGTGCCTAAGCGTCGTGTACTTTTCGTGGATCGTGGGACGCTGCGCGAGCCGGTCTATGACTCGGTCACGGGGCGGCGCGCCGGTGTGCGCTCGACGGGCCATGCTTTGCCGGCGCCCAACACGTATGGGCCGCTGCCCATGCATCTCGTCATAGGCGCCGGGGACCACACGCGCGACGAGATGATCGCCGACATCGAGCGCGGCCTGTGGATTACGCGCTTCTGGTACGTGAATATCGTGCATCCGCTGAGTGTCACGCTGACGGGCACCACCCGCGACGGCACCTTCCTGATCGAGAATGGCGAGGTGGTCGGGCCGGTGGAGAACTTGCGCTTCACGCAGAGCGTGCTCGATGCCTTCAAGGACGTGCCGATGATCGGTCGGGAGCGCCAACTCATCCGCGGCTGGTTCGGTGGCGCCGTCGTCCCACCGCTGCGGTTGGCCCGCTTCACCTTCAGCGGTGGCAGCGCCGAGGGCGGCACGTAAGCGGCGGGAGGATCATCGGCTGGGCTAGGCGGCGTGGAACTCTTGGACGGTGATCTCGTCGGCGTCGGTGTGGAGGAGGTAATAGGGGAAGGGATGCTCGCACAAGGCGGCGCCGATGAAGTAGGTGACGCCGTTGTGCGTGACGAGCGGATGTCCGCGATGCAGATGCCCACTGAGCGCGAGTAGTCGCCGCGGCGAGGCTTCCATGATGGCCCGGATTTCGGCATCGTTCAGGTAGTTGTAGCGATAATCGCTGTCGTGGTGCTCCTGCTCCGGGTAGAGGACGTAGTGCTGGAGCAGGATTGTAAGCTCGACGCCTGAGGGTGTGCTGCTCAGGAGTTGGTGCATCTCGGCCAGCAGCTCGGGTTGGCGGGAAGCGCACCGCAGTTCGTAGTCGAACGCATCATCAAAGAACGTGATGATCTCGCAATTGCCGCTGCGGAGCACCCGCGGCGACCGCGGCAGGACCCGATAGAAGGCCTCGGGTGCCGGGTCGTGGTTGCCTGGGATGATGACGAACGGCAGTCCCGATCCGGTCAGCATCTCTCGCAGCGAGGCGAGGTCGGTGTCGAGCCGGGGATCATCGAGCGGCGCGTCCACGTTGTCGCCAGCGACGAGCACAAGCTCCGCGCCGGCACTCCGGAAGTGTTGCAGACAGCGCCGGAGCAAGGCGCCGACCCGGCGAAACTCGCGCTGCGGGTGCGGCGATTCGCCGGGCACTGCCTCCCGATAGTGCAGGTCGGTGACAAAGCCGATTTTCACACGACTTGTCCTCGTTGAGCCGGAGGCCGCCGCGTCCCCATCCTGGCCCTTCCCTATGGTGACAGGGGAGGGAAGTTACGGTCCCCCCGCTCCGCAGGGAGACCGTAGGGGGCCGGGCAGACTGCCCTCACCCCGGCCCTCTCCCACGGGGAGAGGGGGATTCCCGCGAAAGCGGGAATGACAGGTAGGCGATATTTTTCGCGCCGACGGTGGACGGCCGATCCGAGCCGGTAGCCACCGGCCACCTGACGTTACTTGATTTCGACGACGGCGCCGACGGCTTCCAGCTTGCCTTTGGCTTCGTCGGCGTCTTCCTTGCTGAGGCCTTCCTTGACCGGAGTTGGCGCTGCCTCGACGACCGCCTTGGCTTCCTTGAGGCCGAGGCTGGTCAGCTCGCGGACGACCTTGATGACCGGGACCTTTGTCGGGCCGATCTCGGTCAAGATCACGTCGAACTCGGTCTGCTCTTCTTCCTCCGGCTCCTCAGCGGCTTCAGCCCCGGCAGCGACCGGTGCCGCGGCGGCCATGGGCACGGCCGCACTGACGCCCCACTTGTCCTGGAGCGCCTTGGAAAGCTCCGCCACCTCCAGGACCGTGAGGTTGCTCAACTCCTCGATCAACTGCTCGACCTTCTCGCTAGCCATGGTGTGTTTCCCCTCTCTGCGTAGTTTCGCTTTGCTACACGACTGAACAGGCTTAACCGCTTGTGCGCCTCACCCATTGCCCGATGCGGGAGACGTTACTCGTCTCGGTGGTGCAAGGGGGGCCGTCTGCACACTATGCTTCTGCACCTCCCAGTTGCTCGGCGCGCGCCTCGAATACTCGTACCAGCCCGCCGGCCGCGCCATCCAAGATGCGGAGAACCTCGCCGGCCGGCCCCTGCGGGCCGAGCAGTCCGGCAAGCTGCGTGGGTGGGCCAACGATAGCGCCGACCAGTTCGGCTTGGAGCTGCTCGCGCCCCGGCATGTTGGCAAGCGCCAGCACCTCGTCGGTGTTCAGCGGCTGGCCGCCGAGCAGCCCGCCGCGGACGTTGAGGTTCTGATTGGCGCGCATGAACTCCCGCAGCACCCGCACGGCGGCGCTGAACTCGTCCTGGCAGAAGACGACGGCACTTGGCCCCTCCAAGAACGGTGCCAGCGCGCCGGCCCCAGTCTGCTCGGCGGCGATCTTCATGAGCCGGTTCTTGATGACCCGGTAGATGGCCGTGGTGCCTTGCAGGTCGTTCCGCAGCGCGTTCATCTCCGGCGTGTTGAGGCCACGATAGTCGGTGACGATCATGCACTGCGCCGGCCGGATGAGATCGGCTAGAAACGCTACGTTTGCCCGTTTTTCCTCAGTTACCATGCGCTGTCTCCATAGTCGTTACTCGTTGCACACTGCCTCAAGAACGCAAAACGCCTCCGCCGGCATGGCCGACGGAGGTGCCTCAATACGCCCACCAACGCGCTGCACGCGGGTTGGTAGGGCTGGCGATGAGGCCTCGGCCGGCTCCCGGCGCGTTGCCGGGTAGATTGGTGCGCGGAGCACACCGGCTGTCTCAGGCGCTGGCGTGGCGGCCGCAGTACCTGCGGTGTTGCCACGGTCGTTCGTTATCTTGGCGTTCGCTGCTGCTCCAGGCGGGCCCGTATTGCCGTGTTACTCGGTGGTTGTCGCCAACTCAATGGCCGCGCCGACATCCACGCGCACCCCTGGGCCCATCGTCGGGGCGAGCGTGATCGAGCGGACAAACTGACCTTTCGCACCCGACGGACGCGCGGCGTTCACGTTGGCCATCAGGGCCGTCAGGTTGGTCAGGAGAGCGTCTTCACTAAAGGATACCTTGCCGACGGGAACATGCAACAGTCCGGTGCGGTCGGCGCGGAACTCGACCCGCCCGGCCTTGATCTCGCGGATGGCCGGTCCGAGATCGAACGTGACCGTGCCGGTGCGCGGACTCGGCATCAGGCCGCGCGGACCGAGAATGCGGCCCAAGCGCCCGACCTGCCCCATCATATCCGGCGTCGCGATCACGGCGTCGAAATCCAGCCAACCGTCCTGAATCTGCTTGGCGTACTCGGCTCCGCCGACGTAGTCGGCGCCGGCGGCCTCGGCCTCGGCCACCTTCTCGCCTTGGGCAAAGGCGAGAACACGCACCGAGCGGCCGGTGCCGGCCGGTAGCGTGACCGTGCTACGCACCTGCTGATCGGCTTGGCGCGGGTCAATGCCGAGGCGGATATGGGCTTCAACCGTCCCGTCGAACGTGCTGAACGATACTTGCTTGACCAGTTCGACCGCTTCTTCGAGCGGGTAGAGCTTGCTGGCGTCAACCAGCTTGGCTGCCTGCTCGTACTTTTTGCCTTTCTTCGGCATTACTCACTCCCTACTAGGGTCTTGTGGCCGGCGCTACGGTTTGTTGGTCCGAGTTCTAACCCGCCACCTCGATGCCCATGCTGCGGGCCGTTCCGGCGACGATCCGCTTGGCGGCCTCGATGTCCGTCGTATTCAGGTCGGGCATCTTGATCTTGGCTACGGCTTCCAGCTGTTCCGGGGTGATTGTGGCGACTGTCTCTCGCCCGGGTGTCTGCGACCCCTTCTCGATGGACAGCTCCCGGCGGATCAACCCGGCCGTCGGCGGCGCCTTCGTGACAAAGCTGAAGGAGCGATCTTCGTAGATCGTGATCTCCGCCGGGACGATCATCCCGACCTGATCCGACGTGCGCTCGTTGTATTCCTTGAAGAAGGCCATCATGTTGATGCCGTACTGTCCGAGCGCGGACCCCACCGCCGGGGTTGGCCGGGCCTCGCCGGCTTCGATCTGTAGCTTGACGACGGCCTTCACTTTGCGTGCCATTGCGTTACATCCCTCGACTGCGCTGCTTGACCTGGATCACCACGGGCGACTACGGTGGATTTACTCGGCCGAGCATCCCGTATTGGCCAGCTAATCGGTCGGCTAGCTCTTTTCCACCTGGAGGAAATCAAGCTCGACCGGCGTCTCCCGGCCGAACATCGAGACGAGCACCCGCAGCTTGCCCCGGTCCTGGCTCACCTGGTCCACAATGCCGAGGAACTCGGTGAACGGGCCGTCAATGATCTTGACCCGCTCGCCGATCTCGAAGGTGACCCGCACCTGCGGCGTATCCTCCTGCATCGGCTTGAGGATCGCGTCAACCTCTTCCTGCGGCAGTGGCGTGGGCGTGCTGCCGGCGCCGACAAAGCTCGTGACGCCGGGGGTGTGACGCACGACGTGCCAGGAATCGTTCGCCAGGATCATATGCACGAGAACATAGCCGGGCAGGAGTTTGCGCTGCACGGTGCGGCGCTGGCCTTGGCGAATCTCAACCTGCTCCTCCGTGGGTACGACGACCTCGAAGACCTTGTCCTCCATCGCCATCGAGGTGATGCGGTGCTCCAAGTTCGTCTTCACCTTGTTCTCGTAGCCGGAGTAGGTGTAGAGCACGTACCACTCCCGACCGTCATCGGGTGTCGTCTCGGTGGTGGTTTCTTCAGCCACTTCCGGGGTGACCATCGTCGTACCTCGTTGTCCTACGCCGGGCCAATGATGAACGCCGCAAAACGGCTAGAGAGCCAATCCATGCCGCCGAGCACAAAGCCCATGACCGCGGATACGGCCACCACCATGAGCGTGAGGTTGCGGGCCTGCAGCGGTGTTGGCCACGTGACCCGCCGTAGCTCCGCTACGGCGTCGCGCACTATGCCGAACCTCGGGCGTACTCGGGGCGAGGTCGCCAAGCCGCGCAGCGACGGTGATGGGCGGGAGCGGCGCGTGCCGCCGGAGCGGGCGCGCTTCGACTTGGCCATGCGCCGGCGAGCGGCGCGTCCAGCCTTCGAATCGGCCTGCTCCTGCTGCGCCGCGGCGGCGCTGCGGCGTCTGACCGCCATCTATGCTCCTAACCTCGAAACCGGGACACTCAGTCTCATCGCACGACCGTCGTTAGCGTGTCTCGCGGTGCAGCTGATGGGCACGGCAGCGACGGCAATACTTGTTCAAGGCCAGCCGGCCGCTGTCGTTGCGGCGATTCTTCGTGGTGGTGTAGTTGCGCTCCCGGCACTGCTCGCACGCGAGCGTGACAACAACGCGGTCTCCTCTTCTGGCCATGTGCTCTCCCTGTTGAACTGCTGCGGTTGTGAGGGCCGGCCTACTCTAGCGTGGTGACGACCCCGGCGCCGACCGTGCGGCCGCCCTCGCGGATCGCAAACCGTACCCCCGGCTCGATCGCCACCGGCACCAGCAGCTCCACCCCCATCTCCACGTTGTCTCCCGGCATCACCATC
>JAJDUF010000010.1 GCA_022826725.1 Chloroflexota bacterium | reverse complement strand
CCCCTTCCCTGGAGGGTGTACAGACGGGACACAGGGTGGACACCCGTTCGGAGACATAGTGGACACCGCCCCGCACCCGGTCGCCTCGGGGCGAGGAGGTGCCGTATGCCCTGGAAGGAGGTCTCCATCATGTCGCAGCGCCGCGAGTTTGTCGCCCTGGCCCAGCAGGAAAGCGCCAACCGTCGCGCCCTCTGTCGTGCCTTCGGCATCAGTCCCACCACGGGCTACCGCTGGCTGCGCCGCTACCAAGCCCACGGGCCCGCTGGCTTGCAGGAGCGCTCCCGCAAGCCACCCCGCTCGCCCCCGCGGACCGCCAGCGCCATTGAACAGCGCGTGCTGCAGCTGCGGGCCGCGCACCCGGCCTGGGGCGGGCGCAAAATCCGGCGACGCCTCCAGCAGCAGCGTGTCGCGCCGCTGCCGAGTGCCAGCACCAGCACCGCCATCGTGCGCCGCCATGACCGGTTGGCACCGACCACCAACAGCCCCCAGCCGTGGCAACGTTTTGAGCGTCCAGTGCCCAATGACCTATGGCAAATGGACTTCAAGGGCCACTTCCCGCTGCTGGCGGGGAGCCGCTGTCATCCGCTGACCCTCCTGGATGACCATTCGCGCTGCTGTCTGGGTTTGGCAGCCTGTGCCGACGAGCGCCAGCCGCCGGTGCCAGCGCCGTTGATCCAGATTTTCACTCGCTACGGCCTGCCGCACACCCTCTTGACCGACAATGGCCCGCCCTGGGGGGCAGCGACCACGCCCCCAGTGCATACCGCGCTGACCGTCTGGCTGCTGCGCTTGGGCGTGCGGGTCATCCATGGCCGGCCCTACCATCCGCAAACGCAAGGCAAGGCGGAACGCTTTCATCGCACCCTCCAGACCGAAGTCCTGCGCGACCGGCCCTTCCCCGAGCTGGCGACCGGTCAAGCCCCCTTTACGCCCTGGCGCACCGTCTACAACTGTGAGCGCCCCCCTGAAGCGCTGGGGGACCAGCCCCCGGTCCGTCGCTACCAGCCCAGTCCGCGCCCCTTCCCAGCGGAGCTGCCCCCGATCGAGTACGCCCTCGGCGCCGTGGTGCGGCGGGGGCCAGCCAAGGGCGAGATTGCGCTGCATGGCCAGTATTACCATGGGGGACGGGCCTTTCGGGGCTATCCGGTGGCCGTGCAGCCGCCGCTGGCCCCCGACCGCGTGACGGTGCAGTTCTGTCACGAAACCATCGCCGAGTTGGACTTACAGCACCCAGATGGCTGATACTATGTCGCCCCCTAGGTGTCCACCATGTCTCCGAACACCTGTCCACGATGTCCCCGGTCTATACACCCTGAAGGGAAGGGGTGAGGCACGTCTTCCTCGCTTGTCCTACGGCCGCAGTAGCGCGGCGAGCGTGGCCGGTGCCAGGGCGGTCCAGGGCGCATGGGTGTCGCCGAGTGCGCCCATCAGCATCTGTCCCAACTCCGGCCGACGGCGCAAGCGTCGGAGCGCGTACTCCAGCAGAGGCGGGTAGGCGATGAACGCCTGCACCAGCAGGCAGAGCGCCTCCTTGGGGCGGAAGGCGCGTTGCCGCGCTCGGCAGTAGGCGGCGAGCGCGGCGTCGGCTGCGGCCGGAGTACGCAGCGCGGCGTCTGCCGCCGCGGCGGCAAGCTCGGCGCCGCGGAGCGCTCGGTAAATCCCTTCGCCGGTGAACGGGTCGAGGAATCCGGCCGCGTCACCGACGAGCAGATACCCTGGCCCGGCGGCGACCGGCACTCGGCGGCGCAGCGGGCCGGTCCCCAGCAGCGGCTTGGTGCGTTGGGCGCGCGCCAGGCGACTCCCCAACGCGGGGAATTGCGCCAGCTCGTGCCAAAACAGGGACTCGATGTCCTTGCCCCGCTGCCGCACCGCCCGACCGGGCAGGACCAGCGCGACGTTCACCCGGCCACCCGGTAGCGGCGCCAGCCCCACGTAGGCGCCGGGCCGCACGTGCATCTCGCCGTAGCTCGCCAGCGCACTGAGGCCGTCAATGTGCTCGCAATGTGTCACTAGTCCGGTGCGTTGCGGCCACCACCCCGGCCGGATGGCGTCGGTGTGCCGCGCCACCGTGGAGTGCAGCCCGTCGGCGCCCACGACCAGCCGCGCCGCCATGTGCCGCGCCGGGCTACTCCCCGTCGCCGCGCTGACGCCGCTGATCCGTCGTCCCTCCCGCAGCAGGTCGTGAACGCGCGTGCCCTCCCAGACGGTCGCCCCCCGTCGCCGCGCGACATCGAGCAAGGCCTGATCGAGTTGTGGTCGCGGCAGTGCCAGCGCCCGCCCGCGGGGATACGTGCCGGCAAAGCGCTCGCCGGACGGTCCGATGAGCTGCATCCCGCGGAGGCGGCGCGGCCGGAGCGCCTGCACCGCCTCCCACGCGCCTATGCGGCGCAGCACGATCCCTACACCGGGACTGGCGAACTCGGCGCACGGCTTGTCGCGCGGAAACCGGGCTTTGTCAATGACCAGCACGCGCCAGCGGCGCGCCGCCAGTAGCGCCGCCGTTGCCGCGCCGGCCGGTCCGCCGCCGACTACCACGACGTCCCACGCCGGGTCCCGGCTCATTGCCCGGCGCTCTGCGATCTCGGACGGTCCCAGCTGAGGGCGAGGCGAAAGGGGGCGTGAGTGCGGACAGTAGCGCCAGTCAGCCCCGCTTGCTGCGCCAGTGCCGCCAGCTCGGCCACGGTGTAGGCGCGCCGCACCGACAGCGGCCCGTCGTGCCGGGTCAGGCGGCTGCGAATCGCGACGTGAGCGACGAGCCACACCCCCGCGAGCGCCGGCCACGAGCGCTCCAAGTCGGTGACGATGACGGCACGGCGGGCCACGCGCCCCATTTCGCGTAGCAGCGCCACCACTCCGGGCGCGTCGAGGTGGTGAGCCGTCAGCGCACAGAGCACAAAGTCGAACGATTGCGCGGCAAACGGCAACGCGCGGCCATCGCCTCGGATGAGAGTGAGCGTTCGCGGCACGCGAGTACTTATGTCAAGCAAACCCGCCGTCGTCTCAATCACGCCGGCACTGGGGTCTACGCCGACGGCCCAGCCCTGGTGTCCGCTTGCGGTAGCCCACGCGAGAAAGGCGGCCGGGAGGTCGGCGCCGCCGGTGCCAATATCGAGCAGCGTGACGCGGCGCTGCGGCGGGAGCGCGCGCAAGCGCGGCTGCAAGTAGCGGCGGACCAGCGCCCGGCCGCCGAACCATCGGTTGGCGCGGCGCAAGTCGGCGAGGTTGCCGGCCAAAGACGCGCTGGCCGGCGCGTCATCGAGCAGCTCCCGCCGCTCGGTTTCGCGGACCGGTCGCCAGCCGAGCCGCGGCCACCTGCCAGGAGCGGACATTGCCGGCATAGCGCCATGATGCCGGGGCAGCGGACGCGATGCAACCGGCCGATGTCCCTGTTTGGCCTGGGGGGCCTCAGCCCTCGACACGGGCGCGGAAGCCTGCTAGAACGGTGCCGATGCGTCTCGGCAAGCTCCCGCCTGATCTCTTGGCCTCGCTCCTGGCAAACCTGCCGCAGGACGATCCGCGCGTCGTCGTCGGCCCGGGGGTCGGGGCCGATGCCGCGGTGATAGACGTGCTTGGTGCAGCCGGTGATGGGCGGCTGCTCGTTGCCAAAAGCGACCCGATCACGTTCGCCACCGACCGCATCGGCTGGTACACCGTCCACGTCAACGCCAACGACCTCGCGTGCCTGGGCGCGACGCCGCGATGGCTGCTGGCGACGGCGCTCTTGCCGGAGCAGTGGGAGGAAGCCGACGTGCGGGGGCTGTTTGATGACCTCGGTACGACCTGTGCCGCGCTCGGCATTACCCTGGTCGGCGGACATACCGAGATCACGGGCGGGCTGGACCGTCCCATCGTGTCGGCCTGCCTGCTCGGAGAAGTGACGCGCGAGCGCCTAGTGTGCCCCGGTGGCGCCCGGCCGGGCGATACGATCCTGCTCGCGGGCGGGGTGGCGATTGAGGGCTGCGCGGTGCTCGCCCACGAGGCCGGCGCGGCGCTCGCCGCCCGCGGCGTGCCCGCTGCCGTCCAACGCAGAGCGAGGGCGTTTCTGGACGAGCCGGGCATTAGTGTCGTCCCGGCGGCCAAGCTGGCGCTCGACACCGCCGGGCAGCACGTCCACGCGCTCCACGATCCCACCGAGGGCGGCCTGCTGACCGGCCTCGCCGAGTTGGCAGCAGCGGCCGATGCCGGGCTGGAAGTGCGCGAGGAGGCACTGGACGCTGCGGTCCTGCCGGAGTGCCGGGACATCTGTACGGCGCTGGCGCTTGATCCGCTCGGCCTGCTCGCGTCCGGCGCGCTGCTCGCCGCCGTCGCCCCGGCCCACGCTGACCGGGTGGCAGCGGCCTGGCGCGACGCCGACGTACCCGTGTTCCGCCTCGGTAAGATCACCGCCGCGACCGCCGGGCTACTGCTGCGTTCGCGGGATGGGGCGAGCCGGCCCTTGCCAACCATTGACCGCGACGAGATCGCCCGCTACTTCGAGGTGGAGGCATAAGATGCCTGACCTCAAACGCCTCAAGGGGTTCAAAGATAAGGTGGCGGATACGGCCACCTCCGCCGCCGATTCGGCCCAGGGCACGCTCCAGAAGACATCAGAGAAAGTGACGGACACTGCGTCGTCAGTCACGGGTGCCCTCCAAGATGCTTCCCAAAAGGCATCGGTGAAAGCGACGGATGTAGCTGCTTCTGCTGTCTGGTCTACCCAAGACGCTCTCCAGGAGGCATCAGAGAAAGTAACCGACACCGCGTCGTCAGTCGCAGGCGCCGTCCAAGATGCCTCCTCAAATGCATCGGTGAAGGCGACGGATGTAGCAGCTTCCGCCGTCTGGTCCGCCCAAGATGCATCGGAGAAGGTGACTGACACCGCTGCTTCAGCCGCCAGTGCAGTCCGGGAGACTGCCCAGAAGGCGCCGGACGTAGCGACGGCGGCTGCGGAAAGCGTGAAGACCACTCCCAAGGCGGTCTTGAAAGCGACAACCTCCGCCGCCAACGCACTGCTTTCGACTACTCAAGGGCTGTTGGCGAGCGACCTATCCGGAGTTGTGAATGATCTGTTGCAGGGTATGGTCAAAGGTGTCCCGACCATCTACGACAAGGCGATGGACACCAGGTTCATAGAAACCGGTATAGGCGGCACTTATCATCGATTGTTTGATGGAGGACATACCATTGCGGGAGCCTGGAATGCTGTCCGCGGTGCGTCTCCCGACGACAACATCGTCCAGGAAGCGTTAGGCGGCATGCTGGGCCTCTTCAGAGACGTGAGCACGCCGAGGGGACTTCCGCTTGCGACCTGGGACAAGGAAACCTTTGACCAGGTCGCCGCCACGCTGGATTCGAGCTTCCATATACCGAAGAGTTGGTTTTATGACCTGAATACCTTCAATGCCGCCGAACTGCTCGGTAGCTCAGTAGGCGCCGTTGCCTTGATCTTTAATTGGAATCGCGCTGACACGGAGACATTTGCCAGATTTGCTGGCAGCATGGGTGTGTCCTCCGCCCTCGGCGCGAACCCGCTGCTATTGGTCGTGACGGTCGTGGCGCTGGCCAGAGCTTTTCAGAAAGCACGCCGCACTGGTGAGTATGCAGATTTTGTGGATGGCCAGGCACGAGGCGGCCTCACGTCAGGAGCAACGCTGGCGGCAGTTGGACTCGTCGGAGTTACCGGCGGCTCGGCGGGCATGGCTTTGTTAGTGGCTCTCGTCACTGGCATTCTCGTGAGCAAGGCGACAGAGAAGGTGAGTATTGTCCAAGTCGGCCTAGTCGTAGCTAGGCAGGCAATCGCCGCCGCGGCCGAGGCAAAGGGAATGATTGCCCAGCAAGTGCCGGCCATGATTTGATAACGTGCTGACGTTCGTCGCCGGGCAACTCGAACCATGAGCACACCAAAGCTGTCACCACTGCCACCTGCGGAGGTCTGGTCTGGCGCAGACGATACGACCGTGCTCCAGTGGGCGCGGGCCTATGTCGAGGTGTTGTCGTCCGAGCTACCCATCGCCGCAGCAGCGCTGTTCGGCTCACGGGCGCGGGGCAATTCGCTGCGTACCAGCGATGCCGACCTCGCCATAGTCTCTCCCGCATTTGCAGCACTGGGTCCGTTCGAGCGTTTGGAGCGCGCCTATCAGCCGGACAACTGGTTTGGGCTGGGGGCGAACATTGATCTGGAAGTCGTGGCGTTTGCCCCGGACGAGCTACTGCTCCTCAAGCGGTCGCTCACTTGGGACGTGCTGGCCGACGGAATTGTGCTTGCGGACGACGGGACGTTCGCCGCGGCTCATGCTCGCTTCGAGGCGGCGCTTGCCGCCGGTGACTTACAGCGCACGGCCTGGGGCTGGCGGTTCACGGACCGCGTCGGGGCGACGGACGCGGACGGGGAGGCAGTGTCCGGTGCCTAAGGGGTTCGCGGCACTGCCGATTGCGGCGCGGCCGACCAAGCCCCGAGAGCGCGGCTTGGTCGTGACGATTGACTGGGGCTTGGGCCTGGCGGAGCAGGCGGACCTCTTGCGCGTCGCCGGCGAGTACATTGACCTAGCCAAGATCGCCGTCGGTGTCTCGCGGCTGCTCGATGCCGGTCTGCTCCGCGAAAAGATTGCCCTCTATCGGCAACACGCGGTGGTGGCTTTCCCAGGTGGTCAGTTCCTGGAGTATGCGTTGGCACACGGCGCGACAGACACCTTCTTGACAGAAGCGTGCGCTGCCGGCTACGAGGCTATCGAGGTCTCGGACAATCTCATCGAGATCAGCTTGGACGACAAGACGGCGTTGATCGCGCGGGCCGTCCAAGAGTTCGGCTTGCGGGTGCTCGGTGAAGCGGGCAAGAAAGAAGGGCTGGCGCACACCGTACCGCTGGTGGACGACGCGCGTGCGTGCCTGGCCGCCGGTGCCTGGAAGGTGATGCTGGAGGCGGCCGACGTGTTTCCCGCCGGCCAGGAGCCGCGGGCCGCCGTGCAGGATTTGCTGGCACAGGGCTTGCAACCGGCCGAGGCCATCTTCGAACTGCCCGGTCACTGGATACCGGGCACCACCTATGCCGATCCGCCGCGCATCTATCGCCAACTCCTCGATGCGGTTGGTCCGGAGGTCAACGTGGCCAACGTCTTGCCGGACCGGGTCATCGAATACGAGACGATCCGCTGCGGTATCGGCGTCAACGCCGCGAGCGGAGCGGTCATCTGACCACCAGGCCCCTACGAGGCGAAAGGCAATGGGGAATTCGCCATGAACGAAGAGCGGCCGAACATCCTGCTCATCATGTGCGACCAGTTGCGCGCCGACAGCCTCGGCGCCGCCGATCATCCGCTGGTTCGGACACCGCACATTGATCGCCTGGCGGCCAGCGGCGTGCAGTTCACCCGCGCGTACACCGAGTCGCCGGTGTGTGTGCCAGCGCGGATCAATGCGCTCACCGGGCTGCATTCGTGGCAGGTCGGCGTCTATGACAATGGCCCGTCTCCCCCGCACACCGTCCCGACGCTCGGCACCCTGCTGACCGAGCAAGGCTACTTCACGCAAGCCATCGGCAAGATGCACTTCAAGCCGCCACGCAACCACGGCGGGTTTCAGCGGATGTGGCTGTCGGAGGAGATACCCCCGTACCGGCAAGACGATGAGTTTCTGCAATACCTGCATGGGCAGGGCTACGGACACGTCGAGGAGCCGCACGGCCAGCGCCACGAGCTGTATTACCAGCCCCAAGTGTCCGTTCTGCCTGAGGAGCACCACACCACCGCCTGGACGGCCGACCGAACGGTGGACTTCATCGCCCGCAACCGCAATCGCCCGTTCTTTTGCTTCACCTCGTTCATCAAGCCGCACCCGCCCTGGGACCCACCGCATCCCTACGCAACGATGTACGACCCGGCCACGGTGCCCATGCCGGTGCGCCGGGCGTCCGAGCGGGAGCCAGTGGATACGCACCTGCTGGTCCAGAACCATGGCAAGGGTGTAGACGATCCGGATGACGACCTGATCCGGATGATCCGCGCCCGCTACTACGGTCTCATCAGCCACATTGACCGGAACGTGGGTAAGATCATAAATGCGCTCGATGAGCATGATCTCACCGAGCGCACGCTCATCGTGTTCATCTCCGACCACGGCGACATGCTCGGCGACCATTACGCTTGGGGCAAACGCTCATTCTACGAGGGGTCGGCGCGGGTGCCGTTCCTGGTGAGCTGGCCGGGGCGAGTACCCGCTGGCGAAGCCCGCGAGCACCTGGTCTCCGGGTGCGATCTGCTGCCGACGTTTCTGACCGCGGTCGGTGCCGCCGACGCCGTCCCTGCCAGTGTCGAGGGGCAAAACCTGCTGCCCATCTGCACCGACGGGACGACGCCGGGCCACGAGGCGCTGGTGGGCCAGTTCTCCAGCGGTCGGCTGATGAAGCTGATGCTGCGCTGGGACGACTGGAAATACTGCTACTTTGCCAACGGCGGTCGGCAGCAGCTCTTCAACCTGCGCGACGACCCGCACGAGCTGGAAGACCGCGCCGGTCAGCATCCGGTGCTGTGCAGCGAGGCGCAGGAGCGGCTCGTGCAGCGTTTCCGCACGGCCGGGCATCGCAGCGCACTTGACGACACGGGCACCGGCCTACGCGCCTACCCGTCTGAACGGCTGCCGCTTGGCCAGATCAACCGCCAGCACGCCATCTGGCCGCAGAATGAGCCGGCATAGCTGCCGCTGTCCTGGCGCCATGTTGTTGCCTGGGCCGCCATTGATTATTCGGATTGCAGCCGGCGGAGCTGGGCGCGGAGGCGCTCTACCAGGGCCTCGGCAGCCGTCCGTGCCGCCACCTCAGCCGCGCGTTGATCCTCGGCGACGGCGCGCGCCGCCGTCTCGGCCTCCAACTGAGCTTCGGCTTGCCGCAGATCGCGGAGATAGTCACCTGCTACCGGGTCGTAGAACCGCAGCTGGCCGGTATCCCAGTGTAGCTCCAGCCCTAGCACCGGGCTGGAGCCGCGGATCACCCCGTCTGCGCCGGTATCCAGCGGCAGTGGCTCGTACCGGCCATTGACCAGATGATCACCGGACAGCGGCCGGTCGTGGTACTGGCCACCGCTGCGATCAAAACGCCAGTATTCGGCCACGCCGTACTCGGCATAGCTGGCCCGCTTGTGGGTGTAATCCCGCCGTCCGGTGCTCTCCGAGGCCACTTCCAGTACGAAGTCCGGTGGTTTGCCCACCTCGCTAATCACGTAGCCGTTGCGAGCGAAGATGGCCGCCGGGTCCACCCCAAACGCCACCACGCAGTCCGGCCGAACCCAGTTGGAACGGTCGCGGGTGTCATAGCAGAGATAGCCGTCGCCACCGACGAACACGTCTGGTCGCCGGTGGAAGTAGCTGTCGAGGACTGAGTATGCCGTGGTGATGTAGGGAAGCTGTTGCATGGCATCGGGGGCCTTGGGCGGATCGGGCAGCGGCGCCAGGCGCGCGGTCCCGCTGGGTGGTGGGGATGTGATGGTGGTTGTGGCAGTCATCGGCAGCCTCATGCGGTGAAAGGGCACACGGTCACGGGGCCAGTATACCCGGAAATCGCAGCGTGCCGCGGATGCCGTAGTGGCATCCCCATGCCACAGCCCGGCAACGCCCGCTAACTCTTCGCGGGGCTGGCGGCCGAGGCCCCTCGTTTCGTCAGCGTTTCCGGCACGAGGAAGGTAAGAACACCGGCTGAGGCCAGGCCGACGCCGGCCAGCACCCACGCGCCGACGGATAGCCCGAGCAAGTCAGCCAGGTTGCCGACGACGAGCGGAGCGCCGGCGTTACCGAGGTCGCCGATCAGCCGCCACACGCCGAGGAACTCGCCCGATGAGCCGGGCGGCGCAAGGTCGGCGCCGAGGGTCATCATCGCGCCGGAGCCAAGACCGTTGCCAAAGCCCAGGATGGCCGTCGCGGTCAGCAGACCGAGGTAGTCGGTTGCCAGGGGCAAGACCGCCATCCCCAGCCCCATCACGACGAACGAGGGGACGGAGGCGAACTTGCGGCCAAAGCGGTCCATCACCAGGCCGGCCGGGATAAACAGGGACATGTCAATCGCCGACGAGATGCTGACAATCGTTCCCACCGCTGCCACGTCGAGTCCGAGGACACTCGCACCATAGAGCGGCACGATGACCTGCCGGCCCTGGCGGATCATCTGCGCGCAAATCTGGGCAGTTCCGGCCGTCGTGAAGCTACGGCGGTGCTGCCGGACCAGGTCGGCAACGTGACCGAGGTGCGAGGTGCGGTGGACTGCCCCGACGGGGGCCGGCGGCTCAGACACCCAGAGGAATGTGATGAGCGCGGCGGTCAGGTCGAGCGCTCCCGCGACGATGAAGGCCGTCTCTAGTCCGAACTCGCGGCCGACCAGACCACCGAGCGCCGGGCCGATGAACATCCCGATTCGCGTCGTCCCGCCGAACGCCGAGATCGCCCTTCCCCGGTCGTGGACCGGCACCATGTCCGCGAGGTAGGCAAGGCGCGAGAGGTTCCAGAAGGCCGTGCCGATCCCGGCGGCCAGGCGCAGCACCACCAGGAGCGGATACCACGGTGAGAAGCCGAGGGCCAGCGTCGCCAGCCCCACGGCGGCGGCCCCGGCCACCATCACCCGTTTGCGCCCAAATATCCCGAGGACCATGCCGGCCGGCAGGTCCATCGCAATCGTGCCCAAACCGGCGGCGCCGATGGCCAGTCCGATCAGGCTGAAGGATATGTCGAACGATTGCAGGTGAATCGGCAGCGTGGGGATGAGGACGCCCGAGCTGATTGCCAGCAGGAGCGTCGGGATGTAGACGGGGAGAAAGAGACGCCGTAGCGTGGACAGCGGGCCGCTCCGTGAGCTGTAGTTTCCTCGTCGTGGAGACGCTCGGCGATCTGGCCCGGCCGTGTGCGGCGAGGGCTACGACGGTCGGTGCGCCAGCGACCGGCGAGGTGTGGCCCTCAGGGTACCATTCCGGCCTTTCGGGCTGCGGTGTCGGTCGGCGCTAGGCTGCCCGGCGCCAGACTTCGAGCGAGCCGGCGTGCTCGGTGAGCACGTAGTCACGGCGCAGGGCGTTGTGCAGCGCCGCGGCCAGCTCCTCAGCACCGAGCAGTGCCGTATTGGAGCCAAGCGGTAGGGCACGGTCGAAGAAGACATACGTCGGCGCCCGGTCGGCGAGGCGTTGTACCGCGCGCTCAACGGCAGCCGGCGTGGGCGGCTGGTGGTCGAGGGGGAGGTGGCGCCAGAGCGGTCCTCGCTCGGCCAGATGGAGATACAGCACGTCGAGCGGCGAGATGACGGCGGCCGGCTCGCCGGCCGGTACCAGGCGTTGGATCGCTGCCACGCCGGCCGCAACCGTCTCCGGCTGGGGCAGGTCCGGTCTGGCCCACGCGCGGTCAATGCACCAGGGCGCTTTCGCCAGCGACCAGCATTCCACCGCTTCCCGTTCGCGTCCCCAGAGAGCGTGCGGGTAGCTGAGGAAGCTACCGACCAGCACCACGCAGCCGGTCAGGAGCAGCCAGAGGGCCGGCCAGCCGGCGGCCGGTGCGTCCTGACCGGCCCGCTGAGGCAGCCACGTGTGGAGCCGGCTGGCGGCGTGGACCAGCAGATAGGTCACGATGAGTACCCAGGGCAGCGAGTGGCGGAACCAGTAGCTCGGCTCGGAGCCGCGAATGAAGTGCTGGTAGAGCAGTAGGCCCCACGCCGCGAGCGCGAGGAGCAGCGGTGCGGATGATACATCCCAAGCGTAGGTTCGCGTGCCAAGGCCGGCGCTTGGGGCGTCGTCAGAGTCCGGCGCTCGATGATAGAGCGCCAGGGCCACGACTGCGGCGGCGAAAGCCACGTATAGCGCCGGCGTGAGGTAGAGGTGGGCGGTGGTGAGGCCGAATGGGTCTACGGCGCGGGCGTACAGTCCGGCGCTGCCGTAGAGCCACGGTCCTTCGGCGAGCGCCGACCAGAAGAGCGGCTCAAACGCCGCCGTGCCGACTGTCACCAGGATCAAGGCGAGGCAGCCGACGGCTACGGTGCCAAGCACGACGGCCGCGGCGCCGGCTGCTCGGACCAGGGCCACGGCGAGGGGCGCGAGACGGCTGGATTCCGGCGCACGCCGGAATGACGAAAGGGTGGGCAGCGCCGCGCGGCTGGCGACGTAGACTGCCAGGACCAGGGTATTGACCAGCCCCGTGTCGGTGACCCACCAGAGCGATGCCGCAGCGAGCAGTGCCGCGACGACGAGCCAGCGGCCGGCTCCGGTGCGCCAGTGCTGCACGATGGCAAGCAACAGGACAAGCTCCAGGGGATTACGCAGGAAGCCGAGCTGCGGGTGCCACCAGGTGAAGGTGCCGGCGGCCCAGCCACCGCCGAATTGCAGTCCCAGCGCGAGCACGAACGCAGCGCTGGCCCACAGGATGCTGCCGAATAGCAGACGGACCAGGACGGCAAGCAGCCCGAAGACGAGGACGGTCCCGATCAGTTGAACGCGCGCCAAGTTTGCGTAGGTCAGCTCTAGTCCGAGCTGCGCGAGCGCCGCGATCCCGATGGGTAGTCCTAGGCCGTGGTGCGCGACAATATCCACGCCGGGCGTGCCGCCGTGCAGGACGCCGAGCGTGGGGCCGAGCACGGTATAGCCCCAGTGGAAGAGCCGATCCCAGCCGAAAGCGTCGCCAACCGGGCGCCAGGGGTCGGGGAGCCAGAGCAGGAAGCCGGCGATGGCGCTGCCTGCCGCGAACGTCAGCGCCGCCGGCCACGCGCCGAGCGCCGCTGCCTCGCCGACGCGCCCGGCGAGTGCTGGCAGCCGTAGGCCGGACGGGCCGCCCGCAGCACGCCAGCGGTGGCGTTGGGTGTACCACAGTCCGAGGCTGGCGATGAGCGCCACGACCACGCCCGCGCCGATGAGGATGTTGACCGGCGACCACTCCGGGATGCACCGCGCGCCGCATTGGACGATGCTTTGGAGGTAGGCGGGCGCGAGGAAGGGGACCAGCAACGCAGCCCCCAGCGGCAGCACGGTGCCCGGCCCGGTGGGAGGCGCAAGACGGGCCAGCCAGCGTTCGGCAACGGCGGTCCCAGCGCGTGTCCGCAGCAGCAATAGCGTGCAGACGGCGAGGCTCACCGCGAGGCTGCCGAGGGCGAGCGCGGCGGCCGCGTGGCGTGGCTCGCCGCCGAGAGAGCCGATGTGTCCGGCGGCCGCCAGGCTTGCCAGCAGCCAGCCGAGAGCGAGGCCGGCGACAGCGGCAATGAGCCACTGGGCCGCGAGGGTGGTGTCCGGCGCTGATGCGAGGGCGTGCTGCCGGCCCCATCGTTGCCAAAGCCAGGTGACGCCGAGGGCGCACACCGAGCCGGCGACGATGAAGAGCCAGTAGCCGCCGACATCGCTCGAAAGCGGTTGGAAGGCCGGGCGGGCGCTCGGGAGGAGCGTGCTGAGGAGGGCCTGCTGGCGGGACTCGTCGTCGTAGACGTGGCCGGCAATGAGCAACAGGTGGCTGGCGACAACGACGCCGGTCAGCGCGGTCGCCGCGATGCCGAGCGGCGGGTGGTTGGTATCGCCCCCCCGAGGCACGCGCGGCTCCTGTCACGGACGTCTGCCGGCCCGGCACTCAGGCAAGCGACGGATCGCGGGCCGGGATGATGAAGGCGCAGCTCGGGGCGCCATCGCGCAAGCGGGAGGGACTCAGCTCGACCGGAGCGCCGACGAGCTTGGACACGAGCCGGCGGTCAATCTCGCAGACGTGTGCCGACTGGCGCGAGACTCGCAGATACGGGCAGTTGTATTCCTGGACGATGTAGCCCTCGTCCGTCTCCGTCAGGTCGGCGGCGCCGCCGGTTTCCTCGAACATGCGCGTGACCTCGGCGACACGCTGCTCGATTGGCTTCCCCTCGACTCGCGGACGCTGTGCCGCCGCCATGTTCTCCGCGACGCGGTCCACGAGGAGCTGCAAAGCCTCCTTGCCCTCGATCTGCGCGACGCCGCTCAACAGTTGGAGCGCCAAGTCGTCGTACTGCTTGGGGAAGAATTGCTCTTCCGCTTTGAGGGTGAGCGAGTAGACCCGGTACGGCCGGCCGCGCTGTCCGCGAACATCGGAGCTGGCGATCAAGGCGGTGCTCTCCAGGGACTGCACGTGCGCCCGCACCGTAACGGGGACGAGGTTGAGATCACTGGCCAGCTCTTTGAGCGAGGCCGATCCACGGCGCTTCAGCACGTCCAGAATCGCCCGGCGCGTTGGGTGCATGGGTACCTACGCTTCCCTACGCTACGCTCACCGCAAGACGAGGCGCTGCTGCCGTTTCCGGGTCAGCCCCGGCCCCGCCGTGCCCGCCGCCCCGGTCATTGCCACGCAGGCGGCAATCCAGAGCCGGCCGCCTGCTGCCATGTTCGCACAGATGTCTCGGCAGTGTCAATCCGGCTGACGGCGGCACAGCGCACCTTCTGTGCCCTAGCACAGTGGGAGGGCCTTAAAAGCGTGGTCCCCGGTGCTTCATGCGAGCACCGGGGACCCAAGTTCCGTGCCGTGTCTCTGTCGTGGCTTAGTAGTCCGGCATCGCCGGCGCGGCCGCTTCCGGCTCGGGCAGGTCGGTAATCAGCGCTTCCGTCGTCAGGATCATCGCCGCGATGGAGACAGCGTTTTCCAGCGCGGAGCGAGTCACCTTGGCCGGATCAACGATCCCGCGCTCGATCATGTCGCCGTACTCTTCGGTAATCACGTCGAAGCCGATGCGATTGCTGCTGCTCTCGCCCTGCCGCCGCCGCACGGCCTCCGCGATCACCGAGCCTTCGTGTCCGGCGTTGGCGGCGATCTGGCGGACCGGCTCTTCGAGGGACCGCTGCAGGATGGTAATGCCGACCTGCTCGTCGTTCGAGTCCAGGTTCACGCCGTCGAGCACGGACTGCGCCGCGAGCAGCGCAGCGCCGCCACCGGCGACAATGCCTTCCTCAATCGCCGCGCGGGTGGCCGACAGTGCGTCCTCCACGCGGTGCTTCTTCTCCTTCAACTCCGTCTCGGTCGCGGCGCCGACGCGCACCACCGCTACGCCACCGGACAGCTTTGCCAGCCGTTCTTGCAGCTTCTCGCGGTCGTAGTCGGAGGTGGTCTCTTCCACCTGGGCCTTGATCTGCTTGACGCGGCCCTGAATCTTGTCGTTGTCGCCGTAGCCCTCGACGATGGTGGTGTTGTCCTTGTCGGACACGACCCGGCGGGCACGGCCCAAGTCGGAAAGCTGCACGCTGTCGAGCTTGCGGCCCAAGTCGTCGCTGATGACGGTGCCGCCGGTCAGGATGGCGATGTCCTCCAACTGCTCCTTGCGGCGGTCACCATAGCCTGGCGCCTTGACGGCCAGCACATTGAGGATGCCGCGTAGCTTGTTGACGACCAGCGTCGCCAGCCCCTCGCCTTCCACGTCCTCGGCGATGACGACCAACTCCTTCTTACCGGTCTGCATCAGCTTCTCCAGCAGCGGGACCAAGTCCTGCACGGAGGAGAGCTTCTTCTCGGTGATGAGCAGGTACGGCTCGTCCAACTCGGCTTCCATCCGGTCCTGGTTATTTACGAAGTAGGGCGAGATGTAGCCGCGGTCGAAGTCCATCCCCTCGACATAGTCCACCTCGAACTGGAGACCACGCGATTCCTCGACGGTGATGACGCCGTCCTTGCCAACCTTGTCCATCACCTCGCCGATCAGCCGGCCGATCTCCGGGTCGTTGGCGGAGATGGCCGCCACATAGGAGATGTCCTGCTGGCCCTGGATGGCGACGGCCTGCTGCTTGATCTCGTCCACGACGGTCGTGAGGCCCTTCTCCAGACCGCGCTTGATAATCATGGGGTTGGTGCCGGCAACCACGTTGCGTAGCCCTTCCATGACGAGCTTCTCGGCGAGCACCGTGGCCGTCGTGGTGCCGTCACCGCAGATGTCGTTGGTCTTGCTGGCTGCTTCCTTGAGCAGCTGCGCGCCCATGTCTTCGAACGATTCCGGTAGCTCGATCTCCTTGGCGACAGTCACACCGTCGTGTGTTACCGTCGGACCGCCGAACTTCTTGCCGAGCGCCACGTTGCGCCCCTTGGGGCCGAGTGTGCCCTTGACCGCTGCGGCGAGGGTTTCGATGCCTTCCGTGAGATGATTCCGCGCCTCTTCGCTAAACGCGAGCTGCTTTGCCATAGATCGTTCCTCCTCTACGCTTCAAGTCCCAACTCTGGGGTGCCAGGGATTTGGTGCCGCCGCATGGTGGTGGTGCGAACCGAGACAGGCCTGCCTACCTACGCTGCGTGTGGCTCACGACCGCACGGCCGCTTCAGGAGGTGCCGTCCTCGCCAACCCGCCGCTGCTCGATGAGCCAGCGCAGAAACTGCAACCGCTGCACTTCACTGCCGGAGAGGTCCAACTCTCGTCGGTGCCGGCTCTGTCGCACGGTGGACAACTGCGCGACCTCCTCCGCGGTGAATCCTAGCTCGCACAGGTCGGCGCCGGTCAGCACGGTGGCGTCCGGCGACGCCCCCGCTTCCGGTACCGTCCTATGCTGATCCACAACAGGTTCTCCGTGTGCCTGATCCACACGCGCTGTCGCTTCGGCAGGTAGCTTTGGCCCCTGCTCCCTACTGCGCCGAGTATATCGTTCCGGTTAGCACTCTGTCAAGGCGAGTGCTAATCGCGGGCGGGGGATGTGGTGCGGCGCTGCCACCACCGCGCGTCGGGTTGCCGTCTCTCGCGCAGCGGCCACCGCGTGAAGCCGCGCTGCTCGTAGAGGCCAACCGCGACCGCCGCGCGCTCGCTGGACCGCAAGGCGATCAACTCGGCGCCCAGCCCGGTCAGTGCTTGCAGGACTGCGTCGAGGAGCCGGCCTCCTAGCCCGTGCCCTTGCCACGGCGGGTCAACGGCCAACTCGTAGAGGTAGCCGATGGTGTTGGTGGCCGTTGGTAGTCGCGGCCACCCTTGCGGCAGCGGGTGACAGATGCGCTCCCAGTCCTCGTAGAACTCGGCCGGCGTGCGCGGGGCGCTCATCACCAGGCCGTACACACGGTCCGTGCCGTTGCCGGCCGCCGCGTCGGTCACGACGAGACACTGCGAATCGGGAATACCGAGCAGCCATTCCAGGTACATGCGGCTGTGGGTCGGATCGTTCCGCTCGCACCATGGCGGTTGCGCGTAGGCCGCCAGGTACACCCGCACAATCTCGGGGAGATCGTCGGGTGTGGCCGGGCATACGGCGAGCCGAGCGGCGCGGGAGCCGTCTGCCGATTCGCTTCCGTCACGTGACATAGAGCAGCACCATGTTTCTCGTCCGGACCGATCACTGCCGCTAGATGAAGGCGGCGGCGCCGTCGGGCTGCGTGTCGAACGGCCGATGCCAGGAGCGTAGCTCCGTGCTGAGGGCCGCTTCATTCAACTCGACGCCCCACCCCGACCCTTCCGGTAGCTCCAGGTAACCGTCGCGGAGCTGCATCGGATTGTGCAGCACGTCGCGGCGCGGCGACTCGTCGTCAGAGTGGTATTCGAGGATGAGGAAGTTGTGCGTGGTCGCGGCGAAATGCACGTTGATGGCGGTGGCCAGCGGTCCGAGTGGGTTGTGTGGCGCGACCGTGACGTAGTGTGCCTCGGCTAGGGCGGCGATCTTCTTCATCTCCGACAGGCCACCGCAGATGCAGATGTCCGGCTGGATGATGGTGGCGGCTTGCTTGGCGAGGAGCTCGCGGAAGCCGAATGAGGTATAGATCATCTCGCCCGTGGCGATGGGCACCTCGCTCTTCTGCGCCAGCCAGGCGAGCGCGTCAATGTTCTCCGGCCGCAGCGGCTCCTCGAAGAAGAAGGGCCGGTACGGCTGTACCGCGGCGGCCATTTCGAGTGCCCGCATTGGCTCGAAGATGCGGGCGTGAGGGTCAAGCCCGATGTCTACGTCCGGCCCAACCGCCTCGCGGACGGCCGCTAGGCGCTCGGCGGCCCCCCGGACGACGGCCGCCCACGGCAGCTGCTCGCTGTTGGGGGGCTGGGGCGACATCTTCAGCGCGGTGTAGCCGTACTGATCTACAAGCTGGCGGGCATGGGCGGCGATGGCTTCCGGTGTGGCGCCACCGCAACTCTGGTAGACCCGGATGCGGTCACGGCACTTGCCGCCGAGCAGCCGGTATACCGGCACGCCGGCCGCCTTGCCCGCGATGTCCCAGAGCGCGTGCTCGATCCCGCTGATGGCCGCGTTGACGACCGAGCCGCCCGGAAAGCGCGAGTGCGCGTAGAGGTGGTACCAGATACCGTTGACATCGCGGGGATCGCGTCCGGCGATCCAACTCTGGAAGTCGCGGATGGTCGCCGCGACCGCCTCGTTCGGCCCGACCGGATAGGCTTCACCCAAGCCGACCAGTCCCTCATCGGTGTGGACCCGCACGATGAGCGAATCCCGCCCGGTCAGTGGCGCGGCGTGGGTCTCGACCTGCGTGATCTTCATGGTCTCACTCCATCGGTCCTCACCCCGGCCCTCCCCACCATGTGGAGATGGAATTGCTACCGGCATTGGACCCAACCCCCGGCCCCTTCCCTCCAGGGAACGGGAGTCCACACGGCACCCGGCAGCCCCTTCCCTTTAGGGAGGGGATTGGGGGTAGGTGTGTTCCTACTCCGCTGCCGCTGGCAGGTCGCCTTTGTGGGCCGCGGCAATTGCCTCGCAGAGCCGCATCGTCTCCAGGGCATCGGCCAGGTGGCTCCACGGCTGGCGATCCTGCTCGATGCACTCTACCAGGTGCCGCACCTCGTTGAATTCGGGACCGCCGACGGCAGCGAGGTCCAGTGGCTGCTCGTAAGGCGCGCCGTCTGCGTAGAGGGTGAACCCCGGCGGCCGGTCGCCGGTCGGGGCAGCGGTCGTGTCCAGGTAGGCCGAGAAGTCCTCGGCGTGGACCTCGGAACGCTGGATACGGAACCCGACGCCATAGTGGCTCATCATCACGGCGCGGCGACCGTTGGCAAACGTGATGATGGCGTTGTGCCGGTCCCTGCCCGGCCCGTTGTGCCAGCGGTCGGCGTAGACCGTTGCCGCGTCGGCTGCCTGCTCCATGTCGTCGCCGGCGACCCAGCGGAGCAAATCCACGAGGTGGATGCCGTCGCCAATGATCAGATCCGGGATGGCCTCACGCGGTGCATTCCGCCCATCCCAGTGGGGTTTGTTGTAGGTGGCCGCGCAATGTATGGCGCCGCCACGCTCCAGGACCATTTGCTTGACCGCCAGCACCTGGGGGAAGTAGCGGCGATTGAAAGAGACGAGGACCTTCGCCGAGCTACGCCGGGCGGCGGCGAGCATCTGGACCGTCTCGTCGGAGTCCATGCCCGGCGACTTCTCGATGGAGGTATGGATGTCGCGCGCGATGCAGTCCAACACGATCGGTAGCTGGTGGCCCGGTAAGGTCACTACGTACACCACGTCCGGCCGGGTGCGATCCAGCATCTCGCGGTAGTCGGTGCTGGCCACCTCGGGTCCGTGGTCGGCTTTGGCGCGCGCCAGCCGCTCCGGGTCAAGCTCGGCGACGCCGACGAGCCGCATTGCCGGCTCGGCCGCGATCATGCCGAAATGCGACTGGGCGTGGCTTCCGGCGCCGATGACGGCCACCTTCAGATCAGCAGCCATGACATTTCTCCTCCTTCCGTGCCTGCAGCAGGATCACTCGACGACACACTCCTCGATGTGTCCGAAGAGATCGAGCACGCGCGCGCGGTCGGCTGCCGGCAGGGGGCTACCGAGGATTGAGCGCACGTTTTCTTCCAGGTGACTAAGGTTGGCTGTGCCGCTCAACACCGACGAGACGGCGGGGTGGGCGGCCGCGAACTTATACGCGGCGCTCGTCACCGATTCGACGCCGTCGTGGACCAGCCAGCCCAACGGATCATCGTGCGGCAGGGCGTCCGCAGCCAGCAGCCCACGATCCTTGAGTGCGGCGATGGTCTCCACCAGATAGTCCGGCCGTGAGAGCGCACGGCGCACGGCAAACATAATCATCACGCCGACGTCTTGGCGCTGCGCTGCCGGGAAGACGACGCGCTCGACGCCGGGCGCGAGCAGATTGTAGCCGACCATGATCGTATCGAAGTGGTTGTCGGCGAGGGCCGCGCGGAGCATGGCATGGGGACCGTCGTTGACGTACACCTCCGAAATGCCCAGAAAGCGAAACTTCCCCTGCTCCTGCGCGTGTCGCGCTTCGGACAAGAACCGCTCCATGGCTGGCCGGTACGCTTCGGGCGCGACGCCGTGAAACTGGAAGACATCTACGTAGTCTACGCCGAGCCGCTGCAAGCTGCGCTCCAGCGATTGCGTCAGCGCGCCTGCCGGGCGCAGCGTCAGTTTGCCTGCCTCGTGGACGGCGGGATGGAATTTGGTAGCCAACACGTAACGGTCGCGGGGCACATCCTGGAGCGCGCGGCCCAGAAGGGCCTCGCTCTCGCCGTAGGAGGCGGAGGTGTCGAGCAGGTTGATGCCGAGGTCCAGCGCCCGCCGCACCACGCGGACGGCCGCGGCCGCGGGCACACCGCTCTTCTGCCCTAGCTGGCTCGGACCGCCGCTGCCCAACCCGACCACCGACACCTGGAGGTCCGTCCGTCCGAACCGACGATACTGCATGTCCATCGCCGCCTTCCCGCCGCCCTCGACTGTACCACGTGCTGGCGGCGGGCGGGCGCGTGGGGCGTTGCGGCCCGCTCCCGCGAAAAAGGGGGGCCTGGATTGCCGCGTGCGCGGGCATGACGGGTGAGGCGGCAGTGTTTAGGCGGCCGGTGGCGTTACGACTGGAGCATCGTCGGCTGCGGGGAGCAGGTCCTGGTATTTCAGGCCGGAGCCGGTATTGAAGAGCACGACCGATTCGTCGCCGCTCACCGCGCCGTTCGCCAGCAGCTTCCGCAGGCCGGCGAGCGTCGCCGCCCCTTCCGGGCAGGCGTTGATGCCCTCGGTGCGCGCCAGCTCGCCCATCGCGGCGAGTAGCTCGTTGTCGCTGACCATCACGGCCGTGCCGTCGCTCTCGTACAAGGCTTGCAGGATCAGGTAGTCGCCGATGGCGCTCGGCACGCGCATCCCGCCGGCAATCGTCTGTGCCGCTGCCCATGGCTCGGCGGTGGTGGCGCCTTGCTGGAAGGCGCGGACAATCGGTGCGCAGCCCTCGGACTGCACGACGACCATGCGCGGTCGCTTGCTACCGATCCAGCCGAGGGCTTCCATTTCGGCAAACGCCTTCCACATCCCGACGATGCCTGTCCCGCCGCCGGTGGGATAGACGATCACGTCGGGGAGCTGCCAGCCGAGCTGCTCGGCGACCTCGTAGCCCATCGTCTTCTTGCCTTCGGCGCGGTACGGCTCGCGCAGCGTCGAGACGTCGAACCAGCCGGCGTCGGCAGAGCGGGCGCGGACGACGGCCCCGGCGTCGCCGATCAGCCCGTCTACGAGCGTCAGCTGGGCGCCATAGTGGCGGCACTCGCGCTTGGTCGCGTCGGGGGCGTCCACGGGCATGAAGACGTGCGCGGGCAGCCCCGCGGCGGCCGCGTAGGCGGCTAGGGCGCCGCCGGCGTTGCCGGCGGTGGGGATGGCGAGCGCCTGTGCGCCCAACTCGGCGGCCCGCGCGACGGCCATGACGAGGCCGCGCGCCTTGAACGTGCCGGTGGGATTTACGCCCTCGTCCTTCACGTAGAGGGCGCGACACCCGAGCGCCGCGCCGAGCCGTCGCGCCAGGAGCAGCGGGGTGTAGCCTTCACCCAGCGACGGCACGTGCTCCGGCGCACGCACTGGCAGGACCTCGTGATAGCGCCACAGTGAGGCCGGACGCTGGGCCAGGGCCGCCGGCGTGAGCGTGCGCCGCACGGCATCGAGGTCGTAGTGGGCAAACAGGACCAGCCCACACCGGCGGCAGGTGGTTTGCAGGACGTCGGCGGCGTGGTGCTCACCGCACGCCGAGCATTCGAGGTGCGTCAGCGTGCTGTATGGGGTGGTATCCACTTGACGCTATCCGGGTATCCGGTCGGGAAAGGCGCTGCGGTAGTCGGTGCCGACATTGGCGCGCTCGACCTGAAATTCGGCGGGATTGAGGGCGTCGTAGGTCAGGATGGTGCGTTGGAAGGCTTGGACCAGAATTTGCCGGCCCCGCAGCGCACCCTTGTCCACGGTAGCCGGAATGGCCTCGGTGAGCGGGAGGCCGATGTCGTGCAGCCAGCCAGCCGGGAAGAAGTCCTCGCGCTGCATGTACTCCCAGAACACCTGGCTGACATTGTGTCCGGAAGCGGATGACAGATCGGCGCTGAAGGGGATGAAAACCGAGCCGTCGTCGTTGAAGCTCACACCCGCTTCGAACCCGGCCGGAGCGGCGATCCGGCGCTGTGGCGCAGCCAGATCGTTGATCGTCGCATAGGTGACGGTGGAGCTATCGCCGCCGACGGGAAGCGTGACCCGCGCTTGGTGCAGCTCGTCTACCAGCAAGCCGTACTGGATGCGACCGGAGTGGTCTTCGATCCGCCCCTTCTCGAAATACTGCACGAAGTTCCCGCCCAAGACCGTCTGCGCGCCGATGGTTCTGCCCAGCAGGCGCGGCCCGTCGTGCTCGGCGTAGTACTGCAGGAAGCGGAAGTCAATCGCCCAGGCCCCGGGCTGCAATGACGGCGGCTGCAATGACGGCGTGGGCGTGGCCGTCGGCAGGGGCGGCTGCGTGGGGGCCGCCGTGGGGAGCGGTGTCGGGGTGAGAACCGGCGGAGCCGGCAGCCTGGGCGCAGAGAAGACCTCGAACGCATCAATGCCCACGAGACTGTCCGTGGCGCTGCCGTTGCGCTCGCCTATCACCTCAATCCGCAGCGTATGAGAACGGGATTCGTCGAGGCCGTCAATCCAGATGACGACCTGCTGCGGCTGGACATTGTCGGCGTACAGGTCAACCGGCGAGCTATCTATCTCGGAACCGTTCAAGTAGACCCGAGCGCGACCGCGATTTGGCCCCTTGGTGCTGAACCACTTCATATAGCGGCCGTTAAAGATGAACGTGACGTAGGCGTCCGGCGTGCGCGCTTCGTGCTCGGTGCCCCCGGACGCCGAGGGGTTGGCGACTGTGGACCAGTTGCCGCCATAAGTCAGGTAGGGATCGTTGTCTTCGAAGAAGAAGAACGGCAAGGTCGGTGTTGGCAGGACGCCCTGGGCGACTGCTCCCGGTGGCGCCGCTGTCCAGAGCAGTCCAACGACTGCGATCAAAGCACCTATGAGGAGCCACATTCGCATCCCACGCACTGCCATTATCCTCACCGGACCATCCTCCGAGCGCGTCAAAGTGTGTCAAATCGGCGGCCGCTGCGTCAAATCGGCACCGGTACCGGCTACTGTAGCGGTCCGCCGTGCTCATTGACACCGGCACCGATGTACGCTCGTTCACGCCCTCCTGCCATCTATCCATAGCCCTTCCACTAGGGTATGATCTCTACGAGCGCCTGCTGGCAGTGACGCTATCGTGGTGGAGACATTTGAGGAGGGGCGATGCCGGAAGTGGTCGTTGGTCGGGTAGACGATCCGCCGTCGTGGGCGGCAGCCGTGCAGGCATTCGGTGAGTGGAACCCCGGCTACACGCTGGGCCAGGGCGGCGTTGGCAGCGCAGACGAGATTCAGGCTGCGGCGACGCCAGGAGCAGTGCGGTACTGCTGGCTCTTCGACGGCCGCGGCGAGGTCTGGCTCCCGGCCGGCTATCGGACCCAAGAAGGCGACGGCGCACGGCTGCCGGCGGCGTATCATCCCGATCCACTTGAGCCTGAGGCCCGCGATGCCCTCGCCACGCTCCGCGCGGCGCTCGTCACGGCCGACGGGGCCATGCCGGAGGGGGTGCGTGTCCCGCTGACCGCGATTATGGAGCGGTGGCGGCCGCCCGCAGCCTTCGTCGGGAACGTAGACGGGGAGGTCTGGCGGCTGCTGGAGAGCGGTATTGCGCCGGAGCGGTGGCTGGACGGGGCGGCGGGTGCGGCGCTGCACTGGCTCGCCGCGCGGACGGAGACGCTCGGTTGGTCCACCAAGCAGGAAGGCTGCTGGGAGCCGGTCGGCGTCGGCGATCAGCTGGTCGTAAGCGCCGAGGTGCCGCTCCGTCTGCGCGGATCGCTGCGCTACTGGTGGATCGAGGACCTGGCTCCGGTGGTCCGGCCCGCCGCGGCGGTCCGCCGGCTGCGCTATCTCAAGGACACGGCCGGTGGCTGCGCGCCGGGGTTTGATTCCTTTCGTCGGCTGCCGCTCACCTGGTCCGCCGGCATCGGCACCGCTGGGCCGGCAAGTACGGACGGCCCCAACCGGGTGAACTGCCACGCGCTGCACATTGGCGCGGAGCTATCGCGGACCCACTACCACCCGCAGGCGCCAATCGGCGGTGGACAGCCGCAATTCGAGCTGTACTTCGCCCTCGACCCGGCCCAGTGGCGGCTCGGCACGGCGGGGCGGGCCGCGCGCCTGTACACGTTTCCCACTATCGGTGATTGGTCCGACTACGAGGTGACGGACCTCACGCCCGGCACCATTGCGCTGATCCCGGCCGGCACGGGGCATCGCGGCTGTGACGTGTTCGCGCATATCGTCACCGTGCCCGGCTTCAAGCCCGGCAACGAGCTCTATCTGGACCGGGCGATCCGCGATGGCACGGCCGGCGCGGCGCCGCACAACCCGGCGTTGGCCGCAGCGGAAGCGGGCGAGTAATCGTCCGCTGCCAAGGGTACAATGCCCGCATATTTGATATATAATCATCAATAAATGAGCATCCGCGGAAGTGCATGGAAAAGGCCGATAATGCCAGGCAGCCGGTGGTTTCACGCAGGAGTTAGGCAATTCCGGCGCATTGCTCGGTTATGGCGCGGCGTAGCCGTGGTGCTGTGCTGCGGGGCTGTGCTCGGCCTGCTGGCCGCGATGAGGGTCATGCCTACCGCGGCCCAGACTATTGATTGCAGTTCGCAGTCGAGCGCGGCCCTGATCCGGGACTGCGAAACGCTGCTGGGCTTGAAAGGCACGCTCGACCCCGACGACGTGCTGAATTGGGCCGGCAACGTGGCCATGGGTTCATGGAATGGCGTAGCCATAGACAATGCATTCGGTGTAACGGGGATATCGCTCAACAATAACGGCCTAGGAGGGAGTATCCCAACTGCACTTGGCAACCTGAGCAACCTGACCCAGCTAGACTTGATCGAGAACCAATTAAGTGGGAGCATCCCAGTCGAACTCGGTAACCTCAGCAATCTGACCGACCTCGGCCTGGGCTGGAACGAGCTGAGTGGGAGCATTCCCGTGCAGTTGGGCAGCCTCAGCAACCTGCTAACATTGTCCCTTTCCTGCAACCAGCTCAGCGGTGACGTTCCGAGGGGTTTGGCCGGCATTCCCGTACTGGCATTGCTGTACCTCAACGGGAACAGCTTCAACCTCCCGCTGCACGCTGATCTGCTGAACAAGGACGGGCCGACCATCTACGACTCCACGTATTGCTTCGCAACGGCCCCGCGGAACGTCCGGGTACAGCCAGGCGACCGGCAACTCACCGTGACGTGGGCGGCGCCAGCGGACGACGGTGCCCCGGCGGGTGCGACCGGCGTGGCGATCACTGCCTACAACTTACGCTATTGGGAGAGCGGCGCCACCGACTCGATCAAAGTGAACAATGTCTGGACGTCGACCACAGGCGGAAGCCTGACTTACACGATTACTGGCCTGACCAACGGCACGCTGTACTGGCTGGTCGTGCATGCGGTGAACGACGCAGGAGCCGGCGACTTGTCTACATCGCTGACCGGCACGCCACGAAAGGGTGGCGGTGGTGACGACGGTAGCGGGAGGGGCAGGGGGTCGCGGGCACCACAAGCCGCGCCGCCGCGTTCGCCGATCATCGGTAGCACGGCTGCCGCCACGGCAAAGGAGGTGGCCGGCAACCTGTTGGTGCTGCAACGGCACGATCAGCCGGGTGTTGACATCTACGTCGGGGTTGGCTGGATCAGCCGGGCTGGCGAGCGGATCATTACCATTGGGTTTGTGCGCGACGGTGATCTGGGCCAGACCTATGCCGTGGTGCGGCGGGAGGGGGATGGCAAAGTAGTGCGGCGCTGGATCGCGCCGGATAGCCACTTGGTCTATGCGGTGCCGTGGGCGGTGGTGAACACGCAATATACGTTCCGGTGGGGGTGATCTCAGCGATTCCGCTGGACGACCAGTACCCGCCGCCGAACATGCTGATGCGACGTTTCGACGGTGGGGATGACCGCATCCTGGCCTACGACGCCGAGTTGGGGCAGTGGCGGCACGTACCGGATATTGCGACGTTCCAGACGCTGGGCTTCTACTGGTGCAACGTGACGGCGGCGGACGCGGGCTTCTTCGACCGGATTACGCTGGGACCGCCGTATCCGTCTAGCGGTCTGGCGCCCGTCGTTCCCGCCGGCTGGTCCATGCGGCGGCGCGTGCCAACCTGAACCGCTATGCTCTGTGCGCCGGTCGGAGCCGCGCCGCTGCGGCCATCAGCGCATGGGGAGGACGAGAGGATGAAGATTACCGACATCAAAGTGACCAGGTTTTCGCTCGGTCCGCTGGACGAGCCGTACTGGAACTCGATTATCACGACGAAGAGCCGGGGCTTCTCGCGGCTCGAGATCTATACGGATGAGGGCGTAGTTGGGACCTCGATGGGTGGCTCGGTGACGATTGAGGAAGGGCCGTTGAAGCCGGTGCTGCTTGGTGAAGATCCGCTGCGTACCGAGTATCTGTGGCAGAAGATGTACATGGGCGGCTGGCGCAAGCCGGTGGCCAAGGGCGAGCACATCCGGGCGATGAGCGACGTGGACAATGCGCTCTGGGACCTTAAAGGAAAGGTGCTCGGTCAGCCGGTGTGGCGGTTGCTCGGTGGCGCGCAGTCGCGAGTGCGGGCGTATGCGGCGGGTGGCTACTATGCCGAGGGCAAGGGGCTGCGCGAGCTATGCGCCGAGATGGAAGACTACGTGGGCGAGGGCTACCGGGCGGTCAAGATGAAGATCGGCTGGCCCGGCGTGACCTTGCGCGAGGACGCGGAGCGGGTGCGTGCCGTCCGCGATGCCGTCGGGCCGGACGTGGACGTGATGATTGACGCGAACAATGGGTGGGATGCCGTCACGGCGATCAAGTTCGGACGGATGGTCGAGCGCTACGATCCGTACTGGTTCGAGGAGCCGGTCCACGCCGATGATTTTCGCGGTGGCGCGCAGGTGGCAGCGGCGCTGGATATGCCGGTGGCGAGTGGCGAGAACGAGTACACGCGCTGGGGTTTCCGGGACCTGATCGGGGCACAGGCCGCCGACATTATCCAGGCCGACCCGGTGATCTGTGGCGGGATTAGCGAGTGGATGAAGATTGCGGCGCTGGCGAGCGCCGAGCACCTGACGATGGCCCCGCATGGCGGCGCCCATCTCGGCTCGACGTGCGTGGCCGCCGTCCACAACGGCCTCATCACCGAGAGCTACACCCGTCTCCAGGCGTATCTGCATGAGTTCCTGGAGCCGATTGACTTCCGCGACGGGTACATCCATATGTCCGAGCGCCCTGGGCTGGGCCTCGTCTGGCACGAGGCAGCCATCCAGAAGCGGCTAGCCATGGCGGGGAGCTAGGGGCGCGGATTGGACTAGCATTGCGTGCAAGATATTTGCATAAGTGAAAGAGTATTTGCATAGCTGGCGCAAGTTAGTATACTGGATGCCACGAAGCGCATGTCCGTGTGGGAAGGAAGGGGGCAACGAGCGGAAACCACGGACAACCAGTCGTGTTCTGTATGTACCCAACCTGTTAAGGAGGTAGTTGTCATGGCGCGTGTGATTCGCAGACGGTATCTCGGTGGTGCTGCCGCCGCGCTGGGCGGTGTGCTGGCGGCTGCCTGTGGTGAAATCGAGATTCGTTACGTCCAAGGCCCGGCGGGCCCGGCCGGGCCCGCTGGTGCCCAGGGTGAACGTGGTGCGACCGGTGCGGCCGGCGCCAAGGGTGCAGCCGGGGCGGCCGGTCAGACCATCGTGGTGGAGAAGGAGAAGCCGGTCGTCGTCGAGAAGGAAGTCGTGAAGGAAGTCGTCGTCGAGAAGCCGGTCGTCATCACGAAGGAGGTCGTCGTCGAGAAGCCGGCCCAGACGGGCGGCCCGAAGAACATCATATTCGATACCGACTGGGGGGAGGGTACGCGGGCCGAGGTGATCAAGCGGGCGATGGAGTACTACAACTCGTTGCACCCCGAGGTCACCGTGGACGTGCGGATTGACGCTGGCGCGGAGCAGGCCAAGAGTGGCTCGGTGTTCGCCCGGACGGCGGTGCTGATCGCGGCCGACGACATGGGCGACCTGTTCCTGTGGGCGGGCTACGTGTTCGTGTACTGGGCGAAGCGGGGGCTGTTTGCGGACCTGACGCCCTTCATGAAGCAGTGGGGTCGCACGAGAGACATGTACATCGGCGCGCCGCAGCACCAAATCTGGCCGTATCCGAACGGCAAGATCTGGGGACTGCCGTTCCAGGGTGGTACGAGCGACTGGATGTACAACAAGTCGGTGCTGGACCGGCACGGCATCGAGCCGGACGAGAACTGGACCTTTGACGACATGCTCGACGTGGCCAATCAGGTTCAGGAACCGGATAACGGTCTGTGGGGTTTTGAAAGCCCGGAATTCCACAATGTACTGCTCACGATGTACAACATTGGTGGGGAGAAGGGGACCAACAACGGGGAGAAGTACCTCTTCGACACGCCGGTGGGGCATCAGGCGATGCAGTTCTGGGAAGACATCGTCCACAAGCAGCGGTTGGCGCCGCGGCCGCAGGACCACCAGACGGCGGATGGAAAGAGCCAGGGCTGGAGCCGGTGGAGGGGGAACTACTTGTTCTGGCTTGGTTACCCCAGCGCGGCAGCCCGGAGGGCTATGACCGAAAACAACTTCGAGGCGCAGATGATGTGGGCGCCGAAGTGGCCGGCGAACGGGCTGCGGGCCGTGTGGGGGGGCGACCAGCCGCACATGGTGACCAAGTTTGCCGGGTCCCGTGGCGTGCTGGCGGAAACGGCCGAGTTGGCAAACGTCCTGTCCGGCCCGGAGGTCTCTCAGATCGTCGTGGAGCACGGCAACACGGCGCCGATTTGGAAGGCGACGTTCGACTCGGACGCGAACTTGGATTCGGCGCGGTGGCGGCGGGACATCATCATGGACGGGTTCAACTACCGCTATGGTGACCAGGCGCAGGAGTTCTGGTACCCGATGCTGCGGGCGTGGGAGCCGCTGTTCTTCGAGGTGTTCGAAGGCAAGATCTCGGGGCTGGCGGCAATGGCGGAGGCCAACCGCCTCTGCGATGTGATCGTCAGTCTCAAGACGCTGCACCCGACGGCGGACGTGTTGCAGGCGAAGCTGGGCTAGGCTGTAAGTCGGGCGTTGAAGCTGCAAGGCGGGGCCGGTGCCAGGATGCTGGCACCGGCCCCGTTGTTTTTCTGCGGGGGTGAGGAGCATGGGAGAATGCATTTGCTCTAGGGCCGCGAGTTGTTGCGAACTTGTTGCAAGATTGGTGTCAGTCCGTATACTGGTGCTACGCAACGCATATCCGTGCGGAAGGGGAGGAGGCAACGAGCGGAAACCACGGATACCCTGATCCCGCGTGTGTCTCCGGCGGCAAGGGTGGAGACTGCCGGAGGGGGCGCGCACAGTCGTTTTGGGTCTGTACATAACCGATTAGGAGGAAGTTGCTATGGCGCGTGTGATTCGCAGACGCTATCTCGGTGGTGCCGCCGCCGCGTTGGGCGGTGTGCTGGCTGCTGCTTGTGGTGAAGTCGAGATTCGCTACGTCCAAGGCCCGGCGGGCCCGGCGGGCCCCGCTGGTGCCCAGGGTGAGCGTGGTGCCACTGGTGCCGCCGGCGCCCAGGGGCAGGCCGGGGCGGCCGGTCAGACCATCGTGGTGGAGAAGGAGAAGCCGGTCGTCGTCGAGAAGGAAGTCGTGAAGGAAGTCGTCGTCGAGAAGCCGGTCGTCGTCGAGAAGGTGGTGGAGAAGGTCGTCGCTCCGACGACCGGCCCGAAGAACATCACGTTCGACACCGACTGGGGGCCGTCGGGCCCGCGGGCCGAGGTCATCAAGCGGGCGATGGTGCTCTACAACGAGATGCATCCTGAGGTCAACGTGGACGTGCGGATTGACGCCGGGCGTGAGCAGGCCAAGAGTGGCTCGGTGTTTGCACGGACGGCGGTGCTGATCGCGGCCGACGACATGGGCGACCTGTTCCTGTGGGCGGGCTACGTCGTCGTCTACTGGGCGAAGCGGGGGCTGTTTGCCGACCTGACGCCCTTCATGAAGCAGTGGGGCCGCACGAGAGACCAGTACATCGGTCCCCCGCAGCACGAGATCTGGCCGTATCCGAACGGCAAGATCTGGGGGCTGCCGTTCCAGGGCGGTACCGGCGACTACATGTACAACAAGTCGGTGCTCGACCGGCACGGCATCGAGCCGGATGACACTTGGACCTTTGACGACTTGATTGATGTGGCCAAGCAGGTTCAGGACCCGGAGAACGGGCTCTGGGGCTTACCCACTCCGGGCTGGAACACGGTGCTCAACACGATGTACAACATCGGTGGGGAGAAGGGCGCCGACAACGGTGAGAAGTACCTGTTCGACACGCCGGTGGGACATCAGGCGATCCAGTTCTGGGAAGACTTGATCCACAAGCACCGGGTGGCGCCGCGGCCGCAGGACACCCGGACGGAAGATGGCAAGAGCCGGGGCTGGAGCCCGTGGAACGGGAACTATGTGTTCTGGATGGGCTACCCCAGTGCCGCGGCCCAGCAGTCCATGGCCGATTCGAACTTCGAGGCGCAGATCATGTGGGCGCCGAAGTGGCCGGCGAACGGCCTGCGGGCCGTGAGCGGGGGCGACCAGCCGCATATGGTGACCAAGTTTGCCGGCTCCCGTGGCGTGCTGGCGGAAACGGCGGAGCTGGCGAACGTCCTGTCCGGCCCGGAGGTCTCTCAGATCGTGGTGGAGCACGGCAACACGGCGCCGATTTGGAAGGCGACCTTCGACTCGGACGCGAACTTGGATTCGGCACGGTGGAACCGGCACATCATCATGGACGGGTTCAACTACCGGTATGGGAACCAGGCGCAGGAGTTCTGGTATCCGATGTACCGGGCGTGGAATCCGATCTTCGGCCAGGTATGGAGTGGCGAGGTCTCGGGTCTGGCGGCAGCGGCGGAAGCCAACCGCCTCAACGACGTGATTGTCAGCCTGAAGACGCTGCACCCGACGGCGGACGTGTTGCAGAGCAAGCTGTCGTAAGTCGCACGTTGAAGCGGCAAGGCGGGGCCGGTGCCAGCATCTTGGCGCCGGCCCCTTTGTTTTTCTGCTGCGGGAAGAGAGGCCGGGCCTCACCCCCGGCACGAAAAACCTACCCTTGTAGAGGAGGGTGAGGAGCGAGGAAGATTGGACTTGCCCGAAGGCCCAGAGTTGTTGCATACTTGACGCCAGTCGGTATACTGGTGCTAGACAACACATATCCGTGTGGAAGGGAAGGAGGCAACGAGCGGAAACCACGGATACCCTGATCCCAGATGTGTCCCCGGCGGCAAGGGTGGAGACTGCCGGAGGGGGCACGCACAGTCCTGTTCGGTGTACACAACCTGTTTAGGAGGAAGTTGCTATGGCGCGTGTGATTCGCAGACGGTACCTCGGTGGCGCTGCCGCCGCGTTGGGCGGTGTGTTGGCCGCTGCTTGTGGCGAAGTCGAGATTCGCTACGTCCAAGGCCCGGCGGGCCCGGCGGGCCCCGCTGGTGCCCAGGGTGAGCGTGGTGCCACTGGTGCTGCCGGCGCCCAGGGTCAGGCCGGGGCGGCCGGTCAGACCATTGTGGTCGAGAAGGAGAAGCCGGTCGTCGTCGAGAAGGAAGTCGTGAAGGAGGTCGTCGTCGAGCGACCGGTCGTCGTCGAGAAGGTCGTCACCGTCGAGAAGACTGCTTCGACCGGGCCGAAGAACATCACGTTCGATACCGACTGGGGGCCGTCGGGTCCGCGGGCGGAGGTCATCAAGCGGGCGATGGAGCTCTACAACGAGATGCACCCCGAGGTCAACGTGGACGTGCGGATTGACGCCGGGCGTGAACAGGCCAAGAGTGGCTCGGTGTTTGCGCGGACGGCGGTGTTGATCGCGGCCGACGACATGGGCGACCTGTTCCTGTGGGCCGGTTACGTCTTCGTCTACTGGGCAAAGCGGGGGCTGTTTGCCGACCTGACGCCCTTCATGAAGCAGTGGGGCCGCACGATTGACGATTACATCGGCGTGCCGCAGCACGAGATCTGGCCGTATCCCAACGGCAAGGTCTGGGGACTGCCGTTCCAGGGCGGTACCGGCGACTGGCTGTACAACAAGTCGGTGCTCGACCGGCACGGGATCGAGCCGAACGAGAACTGGACCCATGACGACCTGATCGAGACGGCCAAGCAGGTCCAGGACCCCGAGAACGGTCTGTGGGGCTTTACCACCCCGGGTTGGGGCACGGCGCTCACCACGATGTACAACATCGGTGGGGAGAAGGGGGCCGACAACGGCGAGAAGTACCTCTTCGACACGCCGGTGGGGCATCAAGCGATCCAGTTCTGGGAAGACATCATCCACAAGCACCGGGTGGCGCCGCGGCCGCAGGACACTCGGACGGAGGATGGCAAGAGCAAGGGCTGGAGCCCGTGGAAGGGCAACTACGTGTTCTGGACGGGCTACCCCAGCGCGGCGGCCCAGCGGATCATGAACGAATCGAACTTCGAGTCGCAGATCATGTGGGCGCCGAAGTGGCCGGGGAACGGACTGCGGGCAGTGAGTTCGTTCGACCAGGCGCACATGGTGACGAAGTTTGCCGGGTCCCGCGGCGTGCTGGCGGAGACGGCCGAGCTGGCGCACCACCTGTCGGGTCCGGAGGTCGCGCAGATCGTCGTGGAGCACGGCAACACCTCGCCGATTTGGCGAGCGGTGTTCGACTCGGACGCGGCGCTGGATTCGGCACGGTGGAACCGGCACATCATCATGGACGGGTTCAACTACCGGTTTGGGAACCAGGCACAGGAGTTCTGGTACCCGATGTACCGGGCGTGGAATCCGATCTTCGCCAAGGTCTGGAGTGGCGAGGTCTCGGGTCTGGCGGCAGCGGCGGAGGCCAACCGGTTGGCCGACGTGATCGTCAGCCTGAAGACGCTGCACCCGACGGCGGACGTGTTGCAGGCCAAGCTGTAGGTAGTACGCAGAAGCGGCAAAGCGGGGCCGGTGCCAGCATCCTGGCACTGGCCCCTTTGTTTTTCTTAGGGGGGCCAGAGGACGCTGAGGAGAAGACTAGGTGAGGGTCGAGGCGATAGCCGGTGCTCGGCGTAGCACGGGAACGGGAGCGCGCACCTGGCGGCAGTGGCTGGGCGTGTGGGCACTCTGGACCGTGCTGGCGGCGGTGGGCGGGATCGCCGGTGGTGCCGTCACCTGGTCCTGGGCTACCGAGGTCATTGCGCGTGGCTTCGTGACGGCGGGCCGGACCGCCGAGGTGGCCGCGGTGCTGGCGCTGGCCGGGCTGGCGACCGGCGTCGCTGCCGGAGTGATCGGCGGGCTGGGCGAATGGCTGCTCTTGCGCCGCTGGGTATCTGGCGCCGGTTGGTGGATCGTGGTCACGGCCGTCGGTCGGGCCGTCGGTTGGTCCTTGGCGCTGACCGTCGGCTGGCTGTGGAGCGAGTTGGTCGTCAGCAGCACGGGTAGCGGCGCGGCCGGCATCCTGGGGCTGGACGTGGGCGGCTTGGTCGGTGGCAGTGCTGTCGGGTTGAGCCAGTGGATCGTGTTGCGTCGCTGGGTACCGCGTAGCTTGCTCTGGATCGCCGCCTCGGCGGTCGGTGGCGCGGCGGGGATCGGCCTGAGTCAATACGTCGCCCAAGCCGCCGCCGGGGGTGTCGTAGCGGGCGGCCTGGCCTGGGTCGGCGCAGTGATGGTGGCCGCGGCCGGAGTCGGCGCCGTGACCGGCGTGGCCCTGGTGCTGCTGCTGGCACCACCGCACAATCGCACCCGGCAACCCACCACGCGGCGGTCCGACCGGCTGCGCCGCGCCGCGCCCGCCATGGTCACGCTGCTGCTGAGCGTCGGCTTGGCAGTGCCCAGCTGGTACTACGCCGCCGTGGTGCAATCCGCAGCCATCCGACCGATGCCCACGCTCCTGTCCCAGACGCGCTTGGAGGCGGCCGTCGTGACCGCCGGCTCCAAGATCGTCATCGCCGGCGGCTTGGTCCTGGACATCAGTGGTGGGAGCAAGAACCTGGATCCGAGCGCGGCGGTGGACATCTACGATACGACGACCGGGACGTGGACGGCCGCAGAATTGTCTCGCTCGCGCAGCATGATCGCTGCGGCCGGGGTGGGGAGCACTGCACTCTTCGCCGGCGGCCATGACGGCAGCGTAGACAGCACAGTGATAGACATTTACGATGGCGCTACGGATACGTGGAGCACGGCGAAACTGTCCGAGCTACGCACCGGGTCTGTCGCAACCACCGTGGGCACCAAAGTGCTGATCGCCGGGGGCTGCCTGAACGATAGCTGCTCCCGCTTGTCCAAGGTCGTAGACATCTACGATACGGCGACCGGCGTCTGGACGACCGCCGCCCTTTCGGAGGGCCGCGACAATCTGGCGGCCACGCGGATCGGCAGTAAGGTCTTCCTCGCCTATGGCCCCGGCGCAGTCGTCGAAATCTATGACGATAGCACCGGCGCGTGGAGCACTGCCCCGCTCTCGCTGGAGCGCGTGGGCTTGGTCGCCACCAGCGTCGGCTCCAAGGCGTTCTTCGCCGGAGGGCAGATCGGCAAGTATCGCGCCGACAGTGGCCGCGTAGACATCTATGACGCCAGTACCGGTACGTGGAGCACCGCCAAGCTCCCCTGGGGCGGCGGCGCCGACCTAGCGGCGGGGACGATCGGGACCAAGGCGTTCTTTGCCGACGGTCCCAGGGGGATCGTGGATATCTACGACGATAGCACCGGCACGTGGAACACCGCTACTCTCTCCCAGCGGCGGCACGGGCTGGCCATGGCCATGATAGGCACGAAAGCCTTTTTCGCCGGTGGCCACGATCTCAGCCAATACAGCGACGTGGTAGACGTGTACGACGCCAGCACCGGTGATTGGACGACGACCACCTTGTCGGAGGGGCGGCTCTTGCCGGTAGCGGGTAGCGCCGGCACTGCCGTCGTGGTCGCCGGGGGCAATGCGGACAGGAATATCAGCGGCGTGGTGGACACGTTCGACACCGCTACCGACATCTGGACCGACGCCGGTTCGAACCTCCGGCGCCTGCTCCGTGACCTCCGCGTGCGCGGGAATCCCAATCCCCTCGCGGCGCGCTGAAAGGAGACCGATACCTAATCGCGGTCCGCTTGCCGATGGCGCAGCTCCGCCTCCAGCTGTCGGATGCGCGCCTCGGCCGCCAGCCGGGCCGCCTGCTCGCTGGCCGCACGGTGTTCGGCGGCCTCGCGCGCTGCCCGCTCCGCCAGCCGCTCGGCCTGCTCGACAGCAGCTTGGACTTCGGCTGCCTCCCGTGCCTCCCACACCTCCGGCCAACTCTCCAAGTAGGTGCCCGTGGATGGGTCGTAGAGCCGTGGCCAATTATCATCCCAGCACAGACTCAGTCCCAGCACCGCGCTGTAACCCTTCAGGATGCTGTCCGGTGCCGTGGTCAGCGCGATTGGCTCATACCTACCGGCCACCAGCCGGTCGCCGGCCAGCTTGGCCCCGTGATACGCACCATCCTGCGGATCGAAACGCCAGTATTCCGGCACGCCGATGCGGGCATAGATGTCTCGCTTCCGGCCCACGTCCTCCGGCCCGGTGCTCGACGAGCCGATCTCCAGCACCCAATCCGGCGGCTTGCCCACTTCCCAGGGCAGATAGAGCTTGCGCTGCCGGATGGCTGCCGCGTCCACACCAAAGGCCAGATACACGTCCGGGGAGACGCGGACATTGAGGTTGGTGGGGTCGTAGCAGATGATCGTGTTACTACTGAGGAAGGTATCGGGACTTTGCTCGAAGTCGGTGAACCGATTGGCAAGCAGGCCGAGGATGGCGTGGATGGGCCGTTCTTGATCCATTGCTTCAGGCTTGAGGACCAGTTTGTAGGGATCGAAGTCGAGGCGGGCATAGTCAATCTTGCCCTGCTTGCGGTAGGGCCGCATGGTGATCGTGGGCGCCGCTGCCATCGTGGTCATGGTGAGTCTCGGGGCCGGGTGTGGGTGTAAGCCGATTATAGCCTACGCGCCTGGCGCCGCAGTGAGGCGCGGCACACTATACCTCCGTCTCCGGCCGGACAACCTGCCCTTGTCGGCACCGGCTACTCCGGGAAGCTATTGCTGCCGGGCGGTGACTGCCAGAGGTCCGGCGCAGCCGGGTGCAGTGCCGCGGCCCAGGCGTCGAGCACGTTCCGATCCGCCTGATGGCGGGCCACCGCCCGCTCGACCGCCGCGCCCGACCAGCCGGACCGGACCATGGCGTCCAGCTCGTCGCGCACGGCCGCGCAGGACGGGTCGGCCGCCCGGTCGTGTAGCTCTTGCAGGTCATCGTCCAGGTTGAACAGCACGGGAGCCGCATACCCGTGGTAGCGCACGAGCTTCCACGGACCGCGCCGGATCATCCGGCTGGGCGGGAAACCGGAGACGTGCATGCTCTCGGCGTAGACTTCCGGTTGCCATCCGGCCGGCGGCCCGTCTCCTTCCAGCAACGGGGTGAGTATGCGGCCGGTGGTGTGGGGCAGAGCCGGCCCGCCACCGAGCGCCGCAAACGTCGGCGCCAGGTCAATGAGGCTGACTGGGTCATGCACCGTTGTGCCACTCGCAAACCGCTCCGGCCAGGACGCAATCAGCGGCACGCCGACCGAGCCTTCATAGAGCGTGCTCTTGTGCCACAGCCCCAACTCGCCCAGCATGTCGCCATGATCGGAGGTGTAGAAGATGGCCGTCCGCTCGCGGAGACCCGTCTCGTCGAGCGCGGCCACGAGTTGCCCGACGGCTTCGTCAACCATCGTCACCATGCCGTAGTAGCCGGCGCGCGCAGCGCGTTGCTGGACGGGTGTGGCCTCGTCGAACCCCTTGTCTTGGTGCCACATACGCACGGCCGGATGCTGCGCCGCGCGTGTTCCGGCCGGCACGGATGGCAAGATGACCCGGCCCACGTACTCGTCGTAGAGCGGGCGGGGTGCAATGTAGGGAGCGTGCGGCAGAACCAAGCCCACCACGAGGCAGAACGGCCGGTCAGACCCCTGCGCGGCGCGGTCGCGCACGAAACGGACGGCGGCCGCGGTCACGTCACGGTCGTAGGCTTGGAAGCCGGTGCGACCCGGCCCAACATGCTCAAGGCTGCTCCGGCTCTGACCTTGCGAGGAGTACGGGATGTCCCCCAGGGTGCGGTGGGGATGGCCGTCCGTTGGTCCGCTGACGTCGCCCATCACGCGCTCGGTGAAGCCGTGGCGCTGGTCCGGCCCCTTGAAGTGCATGCGGCCGGACAGCACGGTGTCGTATCCGGCAATCGCCAGAGCGTGCATGAAGGTGGGGATGTCGGAGGCAAGGGTGCAGCTATTCGACCACACCTGGACAGCGGAGCAACTCTGGCCGGTGAGGAAGGTGGCGCGGGACGGCACGCAGAGCGGTGAGCCGGCGTAGGTCTGCGCGAACCGCACGCCTTGTGCCGCTAGCCGGTCGAGGTGCGGGGTGCGGATGACCGGATCACCGGCACAGCCCAATACCCGCGGATTGTGCTGATCGGACATCACGACGACGAGGTTGGGACGCACTTGCTCCGGCATGTCCGGTGTGCTCCTTAGCGACTAGCTGTCAGCTATCAGCCGTCAGCGGTCAGCTTGAGGCTGGTACTCCTGCGAGAGTGGGAATCCAGGCACCTGTACGGCCGCCCACTGCCTCCCCTTCCCTGCCAGGGAAGGGGCCGGGGGTTAGTCCGCCCTATGATCTTACCGCAGGACCGCTCCTGGTAGCATGTCCACCATGAACGCGCCGGGCAGAAAGGAGCGGCCATGATCGAGGTATTGAACGGCGTCCCGAATCCGCGGGTCGAGGAGGCCGTCCTATTTTCTTTCGACGATGTGAGTATCCCGTTCACGGCCGGCTTACGGCGGCATCTGATCGGGAGTAAGCAGCGCGGTCGCAACCCCGTGGTTATACCGCCCGGACCGCCGGGTAGCCCGGACGATTCGCGGACGCGGTTCTATGGGACGGTTATTCCCGTCGGCGACACGCTGCGGATGTGGTACATCGCGGAAAACAATCTCGACGGGCCGCGCGAGTATCGCACCTGCTACGCCGAGAGCCGCGACGGCGTGCATTGGGAGCGGCCGGCCTTGGGGCTGATCGAATTCAATGGCAGCACCGCGAACAATCTCGTTGATCTGCTCGGTGGCGCGAGGGGGATCGTCGCGCTGCCGATGCTGTACGAGCCGGACGACCCCGATCCGAACCGCCGCTACAAGGTAGCTTTCGAGTGCGGGCAGTACGCCGGGCAGTTGTCTGTCGCCTACAGCGCCGATGGCCTGCGGTGGACCGAGTCGCCGAACAACCCCGTCGGTGGCTACATGGAGATGACCGGCATCATCCGGCACAACGGCTGCTACTACGTGAATGGCCACGGCGGCGCGCATTTCAGTGTCGCACGCAACCTCGTCACCTATGCCTCCTACGATTTCGAGCACTGGACGCAGGCGTCCTGCCTCGGTTTCTACCGGGATCGTCTACCTGTACTGGCGATGCAGGACATCGCTTCGCGGGGTACGGCCGGGGAGCAGGTGCATTTGGGCGCCGGACTCTGGGACCGTGGCAACGTGATCCTCGGGGTGTACGATGCCTGGCACGGTCCACCAAGCGGAGATCGGATGCAGGTCACGATGGACCTGGGGCTGGTCATCAGCCACGATGCGCTCCACTACCGCGAGCCGATCCCCGAGTTTCGCCTGGTACCGGCGCTGGAGGAGCAGGCCGGGTCGGGCACGCTGAAGCCGGAGGCGGGTCTACCCCCGCTGACACTCGCGCCGTCACTCAGCCACGGGCAGGGTATGCTCAACTGGGGTGACGAGACGATGCTGTGGTACGAGGCATGGGTGGACGGCGGTATTCGGCTCGCGCGCTGGGAACGCGACCGGCTGGGCTATTTGCGCGCGTTCAATCCCGAAGAGCACGGCTGGGGGCTACGCGCGGTTGATGACCGCCACTGCATCACTTGTCCGCTGCGGGTGAATGAGGGGAGCGCGCGGGTCTATGCGAACGTGGACCGCGTGTGGGAGCACAGCGAGTTGATCGTCGAGGTGCTCGATGAGCAGTTCCGGCCACTACCCGGCTACTCCGGCGCGGCCTGCGTGCCGCTGCGGGAGCCGGGGCTACGCCAGCCGGTGGTGTGGAAGGGCCGAGACACGGTGAGTGACATTGCCGGCCCGTTCCGGCTGCGAGTGACGTTTGGCGGGGTGCGGCCAGAAGATGCCCGCCTCCACGCCCTCTACGTCGGCGAATAGCCGTTAGCTATCGGCCGTCAGCCATCAGCCCATTAGCCGTCAGCCGGACGGTCAGATGCGCTGCTCCGGGGGCACGTCGGCGTAGTCCTGCGGGTCGTAGCCGATGGCGCGGCGCCCGTGCTCCAGGTCATAGAGCGGCCAGTTGCTATCGGAGACGCCGAATACGGCCGCAAACGGCACCTCCAACTGATCGAGCGGCGCGATGATGGCTCGCTCGAACACGCGCGCCGCGTCGCCGTGGCTGAGATGGTGGGGATGCTCCGGCTGGTCACGCTCCAGCCTGAAGTTGCCAATCCGCACCGCGACGACTTCCAGCCCGTGCTGGCTCGCGTATATGTAGCCCAACCCCTCGCCGAACACCTTGCTGAGGGAGTAGAGGCTCTCCGGTCGCGGGAGCATGTCCATCGTGCGCTGCACGTCTTTGGGATACGGAGCGAGTAGCCCGGCGCGGCTGGCATAGGCCAGGCGTGGCACCCCGTTCTGCCGCGCCGCCTCGAAGACGTTGTACGTGCCGACGAGGTTATCGTGCAGCACCTCCTCCCACACGTGGGACATGCCGGCGAGGTGGATGATCGCGTCCATCCCCTCGCTCGCCTTGCGGACAAGCTCGTAGTCGGCCACATCGCCCACGGTAGTGCGCGCCAAGAGGGGCATGGGGGCGCGATCCAGCCCGTATAGCTCGTAACGGTCGTGTAGTGCCTTGACCAGGGTCGTGCCAACCTTGCCCGCGGCGCCGGTAATCAAGACGCGCATCCGTTCTCCTCCTCGTCCCAACTGGCTATGAAATCGTCTACGCCGAAGTTGGCTGGCATCTCGTTGGACACATACCGAGACTCACTGCCTTGGAAGCCGGGTGTGGGGTGTGCGGTAGCGTCTTGCAGTCTGGCGTCGAGTGGTGCAAAGCGTTGCCACAGTAGCTCCGTCTCCTCCGGCGAGAACCGCCCGGCGAGGTCCTCCAAGAGGTAGAGGCTCACCCGCTGGTCGCCGACTGCTACGGCCCGGTCGTTGTGCGGCAGACTGGCGATCTCCGGCTGCTTGAGGGCGCGAATCTGAGCGGCCTTCTTCGAGAGCAGCACCACTGCGACCATCCGCCCCGCCTCGCCGGGATGCAGCAGCGCCAACGTCTCGCGGAAGGTGGCCGAATCCCTGGCCAGCATGGCGCGGAACAGGGTCTCGATACGGTCGCGCTCCTGAGCGCCGAGTTCGGCAAAGCGCTCGAACTGCGCGCGCGCGCCCGGCGACAGGTGCTTGGTGAAGCCCAAGTCCCAGTAGAAGTGCGTGTCGTAGGGGTAGAGCGCCCCGCCGAACGACCGATAGCCGAGATGGATAGTGCGCCGGAGCTTGGTGCTGTAGTCGCTCGGCCAGTGCAGGATCAGATTGCTGTAGACCACGCCGTCGCCGGCCTTCAGCCGCACCTGCACACCGCCCGGTAAGGGCACCCGGGGGGTCGCGGTCAGCAGGCGCTCTTCTTCCGCGGTATTCGCGCACCGGTGACTGCCGGGCACCACCCAGAGCACGTCATCGTCGTAGAGGGGGATGTTCCACTGGACGTAGCCCGGCGCGTTGGCGAGCATGTCCGCCTGCAAGCCTCGGAGCGGTGCCAGGCGCTCAGGAACTACATCCCGATGCCAGGGATCGGGGCCGTGGTCGGTCGCCGGGTTACACATAAGGAACATGCCTACCGGCGCGGCCTCCGGCGCCTGCATCAGCTGGCGGCTGACGCCGAGCGTGTGGTCGTGCAGGTTGAAGTCCACGGTAGCGGCGGTGGCCGCGTCCACGACGGCGCTGAGTACGATCCGCGGCTGCTTGGACTTGTAGTCCATCGCCACCGGCACGTCCCAGTCCAGATCGCCGGCCCAGATGCGATGCTGGCGCTCGACGATGGTTTCGTAGCTGGCGCGCAGGCCGTCGAGCTGCTCCGGTGGGACGACCTGCGGCAGGATGATGAAGCCGTCGTCGAGCAGTTGCTGCGGACTTACCTGCATCCGTCCATCCCGTTTCCGCGCTTAAAGACCGGTGATTCCTACGCGCGTGGGAATCTGCCACCGCTGAGGATACCATTGTGCGGACGTGCGGTCTCGATGGCGCATCGCACAGCCGGCGCTATACTGGCGGGTGTCGAGCGTAGCGCCGGCCGCCGTTGCGGGGGTGGGAGAACGATGGCAACCAAGCGACCCAAGAACATTCTCTTTATCTGGACCGACCAGCAGCGGCCCGATACCATCGGCGCCTTTGGCAACCCCCAGGTTGACACGCCCCATCTCGACCGCCTCCTGGAGCAGAGCAGCTGCTTCGATCAGGCGTATTGCTCGCAACCCGTTTGTGCGCCGGCGCGCGGGACCGCGCTGACCGGTCTGTATCCGCACACGCACGGGGTTGTGTCGAATGGTATCCCGCTTGATGCGGACATTCCGGCGATTGCCGAGCTATTACAGCCGGCCGGTCTGGTCAGCGGTCACATCGGGATGTGGCACCTGGCGCACAAGGCGCAGCCGCTGCGGCCCCAACGCGGGTTCGAGCGGTTCTGGGTGAGTACGGAGGACCAGTACACTGCCAGCCACGCGGCGGAGGGTTATAGCTCCTATCACGACTTCCTGCTCGCGCAGGGCTACACGCCGGCCGACCCGCACGGAGACGGGACGATCTTCGCCCGCGCGACGACGACACGCCTGCCGGAGGAGGTCACCAAGCCCGCCTTCGAGGCCGCCGAGGCAATCCGGTTTCTGGAGACGTATGGCGCCGATCCGTTCTTGCTTGTCGTCGGCATCCACGAGCCGCATCCGCCGTGCCACAGCCCCTTCGACGACTTCTACCGGCCGGAGGACATGACCCTGCCGGAGTCGTGGTACCTGCCGCTGGACCCACACGCCGCGCGGCACTGCCATACCGTGCGCCGAATCTACGCAGAGGAAGGCACCAAGGACATCTATTCCAACGACGAGCGGGGCTGGAAGGAAGCCAAGGCGCGCTATTGGGGGCTGTGTAGGCTCGTGGATCGGAGTGTGGGCAAGGTGCTGCAGCGCATGGAGGACTTGGGCCTGGCCGACGATACCATCGTGGTCTACACGGCCGATCACGGCCACCTGCTGGGTGAGCACCGGATGTGGAACAAGGGCGTGCCCTATGAGCCGTCGGTGCAGGTACCGCTCCTGCTGCGCGTGCCGGGGCTACCGCCGCGACGCATCACCACGCCGGTGAGCCTCGTGCGGCTGATGCCGACGCTGCTGGAGCTGATGGGGCTGCCGATCCCCGAGTACATGCAGGGCACGAGTCTGGTGCCGTTGCTCACAAACGGTGACACCGCGCCGGATGAAGAGGCGGTCTTCATCGAGTGGAACGGGCCGTGGAAAGGTGGCGGGGTCTACTCCGACGTGGCGGTGCGAACGATTCGGCAGGGGCGCTGGAAGCTCAATGTCTCGGCCAACGGCGACTGCGAGCTGTACGATCTGCAAGACGACCCGGAGGAATTGCGTAACGCCGTCGCAGATCGGGGGCGGGCGCAAACCGTCGGTCGGCTGTTCGACCGCTTACGGGCGTGGCAACAGGAGACGGACGATTCCGTAGTGTTGCCACACCCCTTGGGGCAATGATGCTATGAATGATCCGCAGCTGACAGGCCAGGGCCGCACGGATAGCGCCAGGGGTGGTGCAGCTTCGGATCGCCACCGCCCGCGCTACCATTTCCTGCCCCCGTCGGGATGGATGAACGATCCGAACGGCCTCGTCCAATGGGAAGGGCGCTACCATCTGTTCTACCAGTATTCCCCGGAGTTCGGCGACGTGCCCGACTCGCACCGCGCGGCCACCCTCAAGCACTGGGGACATGCCGTCAGCGACGATCTGGTGCATTGGGAGCACTGGCCGGTGGCGCTCACGCCCACGCCCGGCGGTCCGGACAAGGACGGCTGCTATTCGGGTTGTGCGGTGGACAACGATGGCGTGCCGACTCTCGTCTATACCGGCGTTTTCCCGCAGTGTGCCTGTATCGCGACCAGTACGGATGGGCTGGTGACCTGGGAGAAGCATCCGGCCAATCCGGTGGTCGCCGCGCCACCGCCCGGACTGGCGGTGCCCGGCTTCCGCGATCACTCGGTATGGTCGGAGTCCGACGGCTGGCATCAGGTGATCGGCAGCGGTATTCGCGGCGTCGGCGGCACGGCCCTGCACTACACGTCGCCTGACTTGATTCACTGGCGCTATCGCGGGCAGCTGCTCACGGGCGACGCGGAGCTGACCGGGGCGATGTGGGAATGCCCCGACTTCTTCCCACTGGATGACAGGCACGTGCTGATGGTGTCCGCGCATCCGGGCGCTACCGCCGTCGTCTATTGGGTCGGTCCGTATGCGGCTGGCACCTACGACGGTGTGTACCGGGGCCGGGTAGACATGGGTACGTGTTTCTATGCGCCGCAATCCATGCAGGACGATCAGGGACGGCGGCTGATGTGGGGCTGGCTCCGCGAGGGCCGGCCAGCGGCGGCCCAGCAGGCCGCCGGTTGGTCGGGCACGCTGTCCTTGCCGCGCGTGCTCGATCTCGATGCTGCGGGACGGCTGCGGTCGGCGCCAGCCCCGGAGTTGACGGCGCTGCGCCGCCGGCGTCACGCGGTTGGCTCGCTCGACCTCAATGGCAATCGCTCGCACCTGTTGCCGGGCGTCAATGGCGCGTCGCTGGAGATAATTGCCGAGTTTGCCCCCAGTGCAACGGGCAAGGTCGGCCTCGGGGTGTTTTGCTCCCCCGACGGCGCCGAGCAGACGCAGATTACCTACAACTTCGTGAACGACCGCCTGGAGTTGGATTGCCAGCAGTCCAGCCTTGACCTTACGACGGATCGCGGCGTGAGCGGCGGGCCGCTCTTCCGCGACGCGAACGATCCCCTACGCCTGCACGTATTCCTCGACGGCTCGGTGATCGAGGTCTTTGCGAACGGGCGAGCGGCGGCGACCCGGGTCTATCCTACCCGGCCTGACAGCGTGGGTGTGACCGTGTTCGGCAGCGAGCCACGCGGGAGCGAACTGTACGACGACCCGGCGGACTTGCAGCTGACGTCGCTGGAGGCCTGGGAAATGAGCGCCATCTGGGACGGCACCGAGGCCATCCCGGAGCGGCTGTAGGTTAGTTGAGGCCGGCAGCCCACTGGTCCCAGATTCCCGCTTGCGCGGGAATGGCGAGTTCTACAACGGTCTCCGTGTGCGGGAATGACCGGACAGGGTCAACGCAATCTCGCTACCAGCGCGTGAGCGGGTGGGCGCGGTCGGCGAGCGGCAGGGGTACTCGCTCGCCCGTGCGGTGGGCGTCGTAGACCGCGTGGATCATCTCCAGCGACCAGCGTCCGTCATGACCGCTGCTCAACGGCTTGCGATCCTCGGCGATGGCTTCCAGCAGATCGCGCACGATGTAGTGGTTGCCCGTGTGCTGGCCACCGCCGCCGGCCGGCGAACCGGGCGGTGGTGGCAACGGGTCCACCTCGACCTGCTCCCAGCAAGCATCGCCCGATTCGTCCACGAGTGGGCCGGAGTACGGCCGCGGATAGTGGTGCAGGGTCCGGACCCGCAGGCTCAGGATGCCCTCGCTGCCGCAGAGGTCGAAGCCGAAGGCCGGTGAGCCGTCATCGTCGGCAAAGTTGGTGCCGGCGTAGCTTTCGTAGGTGGCGATCACGCCGTTGGGGAAGCCATAGGCTGCCCACAGCCCGTTGCCGGCGATCAGCCCGATCTCACCGGCGCCCTCCTGCACATCGGCGGCGGCAGCTTCGCGCCCGTCCTGGGTGACGCGGGCTTGACACCACTCGGGGTCGGCGTTGGTCATAAAGCGCATCTGGTCGAAGATGTGGGTGCCGAGGACCATCGTGTCCTGCCCGCCACCCCGCGCGTCCATCTTCCCGTAGCCCCGGATCAGCCGCAGCCGGCCGATGGCGCCCTCGTGCAGGAGTTTGCGGGCGTGGACGTGGTAGGGCGAGACGCGGTTCTGGTGTGCGATGGCGATTTTCACGCCCTTGGCGTCCGCCGCGGCCAACATGCGGTCCGCCTCTTCGAGTGACTTGGCGATGGGCTTTTCGGAGTAGATGTGTGCGCCGACCTCGATTGCCGCTAGCCAGAGGTCGTGATGCACGTCGAGCCACGACGTTGCGACCGCGACGAGGTTGGGGCGCTCTTTTTCCAGAAGCTCGTAGGGGTCGGCGTAGGTGCGGGTGGCCCCGCAACGGGCCGCGGCGGCGGCCCGGCCCTCGGGATCGGGGTCGGAGAGCGCCACAATGTCTACGTTGGGAAAGCCGGTGAAGGCGATGTCGAGACTGTGGCCGTAGTTGCCGCGGCCGGTATGTCCCAGGACGGCGGCGCGATACTGCGGTGCATTACTCATCGGTTGCAACCTCTCGTCTGCTCGTAGAATGTGTACGGAGCTTACCAGCTAGGGCCAAGCTGTGCCGGGGTAGGCTACACTAGGGCGGCCGTATGCGTGCTGGGAGGGGGTGTGGGCGGTGAAGATCGGCGTTGTCGGTGCGGGCATCTTCGGCATTGCGGCGGCGCTGGCGCTGCGTGAGCGCGGGCACGCGGTCGCCGTCTTCGACCAAGGGCCGGTGCCCCATCCGCACGCTTCTTCCACCGACGTAGCCAAGGCGATTCGCCGGACGTCGTATGCCAGTGCCAACGACACGTATGTCGAGTTGGTTGAGCGGGCTGCTCGTCAGTGGCGGAGCTGGCAGACGCGCTTCGGCACGACGGTCTACCACCGGACGGGCGGCCTCACCATCCTGCCGAGCTTCGCTCCCGGCAGTCCCATGTACGAGAGCTGGCGCTACCTCCAGGCGCGAGGCGCCACCGACGCAGAGGTGCTCTCGGCGCCGGAGGTTCGCGCTCGCTTTCCACAGTTCACCGTGCGGGACGATGAGGTCGGCTTCTACGACGGATGGCGGGGTTACCTGGAGAGCGGTCGCGCGGTCACCCTGCTGGCCCGGCTGGCGCGGGCGGAGGGGGTGGAAATCCACGAGGAGACGCCGGTGCTGCGGGTCGAGGATGATGCGGACAGTGGCCGAGTGGTCGTCGCGCATGGCGTACATTCCTTCGACCGCGTGGTTGTCGCCGCCGGTGTCTGGGTAGGCCGCTTGCTGCCCCACATCGGTTGCCACGTGGAGGTCACGCGCCAGCAGATGATGTTTATCGAGGTCGAGAACCCCGGCCGTTTTGTCGGTGGCACGCTGCCGGTGTGGAGTATGGAGCCCAATACGGACTCCTGGTACGGCTTTCCGCTGCTCCGGGAGGGCTACGTCAAAGTATCCAAGGACCTGCTCGGGGAGGTCGTGGACGCGGACGTTGATCGCAGCAGCACGCCGGAGTTTGTCGAGCAGACGATGGCCTTCCTGCGCCGGCGGATTCCGGAGATGGCCGCCGGCAAGGTGGTCGGTAGCCGTTCCTGTCTCTACGCGAATACGCCGGACGACCATTTCGTGATTGATTGGGCGCCGGGATCGCAGCGCGTTCTGGTAGCCGGTGGCGGCAGCGGCCACGGCTTCAAGTTCGGCGGGTCCATCGGGGCAGTCATTGCCGATGCCGTCGAGGACAAAGACAACCCGTTGGGTCGGCTGTTCCGGATTGGCGGGCGGCTGCGAGGCGGGGACCGGCGGCAGCCGCGGGTGGCGCGCGGCTTTGCCCAGCCTGTTTCGGCCTCACCCCCCGGCCCCCTCTCCATCGCGGAGCGATAGAGAGGGGAGTCGATTCCCGCTTGCGCGGGAATGACGAATGAGGCACTGCCCCCCTATGGTCCCCCCGCTGCGGCGGGGGGACGGTGAGGGTGGGGGCCAAGTAGGGAGGACAGGAGACGATGATGGAACCCGATGCGAACGCAAGAAGCCTGTATGACGAGGCTATCGTCATTGATGGTCTCAACGTCAGCAACTGGGACAGCCCGGCGGTGTTTCAGAGCTTGCAGGCCGGCGGCGTGACGGCCATCAACGCGACGATTGCGACGTGGGAGAACTACCCTGAGACGATGGACACCATCGCCGGCTGGCTGCGGCGCTTTGGCGAATATGAGGACGTGCTCACCCTGGTGAGGACCGTTGGGGACATCCGGCGGGCCAAGCAGGATGGCAAGGTGGGCATTATTCTGGGGTTCCAGAACGCCACGCCTATCGAGAACGACCTGGACCGTCTCGCCGTCTTCCACGCGCTTGGCGTGCGGATCATCCAGATGACGTTTCACGAGCGCAACCTGCTGGGGAACGGCTGCTACGAGCCGCGGGACGGCGGCCTGAGCCACTTCGGCGTGGATGCCGTGCAGGAGTTGAACCGCTTGGGCGTCCTCGTTGACCTGTCGCACTGCGGTACCCGCACCACCCTGGATACCATCGAGCAGTCGGAGCGGCCGGTGGCGTGTACCCACGCCAACGCACGCTCCTATTTCGACGTGCCGCGCAACAAAACGGACGAGGCGCTGAAGCGGATGGCGGAGCGCGGGGGAGTGGTGGGCGCGACGGCGATAGCCGGATTTCTGCGCACCGGCTGGGAGTCCACGCTCGACGACTACGTGGACGCGATTGACCATCTGGTGCAGATGCTCGGCATTGACCACGTGGCGATCGGGACGGATTTCACGCAGGACCAGCCGGTGTCCTTCTGGCGCTATATCGGCTCGCAGCAGGGCACGAAGTACCCGTCAGTGTGGACGAATGCCGCTCGTCCCCCGGCGGTCAACCAGCCGGGCCTCTACCCGCGCGACTTGGAGACCCCGGACAAGCTCCCCAACCTTGCCGCGGCGCTGCTGAGGCGCGGCTACAGCCCCGCAGACACCGCCAAGCTCCTCGGCGAGAACTGGCTGCGCCTGTTCGAGACCGTGTGGTCCGAGTAGGTGTTGTTGGCGGTGGCTGAGTGAGTGGCGGTTTCTGACCTAACCCCCAGCCCCTTCCCTCCAGGGAAGGGGAGTCTGCGCGGCGAATATAGCCTCTTTCCTCGTCACTGCGGCTTTCGCCGCAGTCCATCCCCCGGCCACTGGATTGCGGCTTCCGCCGCAGTGACGGCTCCCGGCTGACGGCTGAAAGCTAATAGCCATTCTCAGCCGCGGCTTGGCTCGCTCATCTCGGCGCGGGCCTTGCGGGAGAGCGCGGCGAGGTGTCCGTCGTTGGCGAGGCGCTGCTCGAGATGACGCATCCGGGCCGGGCCGGCGGTCCGCAGCATCACCTCGCCGTAGGCGCGCTCGACCCAGAAGCGGGCGGAGGCGGCGATGTCCTCGCGCAGCGCACCCAAGTCTTCCTCGGCGTGGCGCTGCTGCATGTTGATCGTGAACATGCGCCGGCGCGTGCCGCCACCCCACGAGCTGTGCTTGAGGCAGTGGTTGAAGACGACCAGATCGCCCGGCTCGCTTTCCAGCGGGTAGGCCGGGACGCCGCTGCCGGGTACGCCCCACCAGTCCTCGACCGCGCCCCCGTCCCGCGTGTGGCGATAGCCGGCCTCCAGGGCCTCGGCAAACGCATCCCCGAAGCGGTGGCTGCCGGGGACAACGCGCAGGCAGCCGGTGTCGCGAGTGACCGGGTCCAGATAGAGCGCCATCTTGAGCGACACGTACTTCTTGTCGCGATAGCCGTCGGAGTGCCAACGGGTGTCGCCGACGTAGTAGTTCCCGTCGCTGCCGGTGTAGTTGAAGTCGTCGCCGAGCAGGGCGCTGCCGATCCCGGCGATGCGCGGGTCGTCGAGCAGGCCGCAGAGATACTCGTGCTGGTCTATGAATGGCACGAGCGCGGACCGTTGCTTATGGTCGTGGGGCCGCCCATCGTGCCCCCCGCCGTGTGCGGCCCAGATTTCCTCGAAGGCAGCGGTAATCGCGTCGGCCTCTTCGGCTAGGAGGCCGGGGAACTCGAGAAACCCAAAGGTGTCGAAGAATTGCAGTTGCTGTGCGGTGAGATTCATCGGATCGTTCCTCCTGTGTGCCCTAGGTGCGGCTTGCGACCTAACCCCCGGCCCCTTCCCTCCAGGGAAGGGGAGTCATGGCGGTGACCGGCCCCAGACACCTGGATTCCGGCGAAAGCCGGAATGACGAGGCCGGTGGCAGTGCTCAGGTCATGACGAGGCCGCCACAGACGTTGTACGATTGGCCGGTGATGTAGCCGGCATCTTCGCTGGCGAGGAAGGCGACGAGGCCAACCACGTCGGTCGCCACCTCCGGCCGGCCCAAGGGAATGGTCGCCGTGCGCCGCTGCCAGGCCTCGCCGGTCTCCCAGCCCTCGATGGCGCTCCACTCCTCGTCCAGGGAGCGCCAGAACTGGGTGTCTACGATGCCGGGGCAGATGGCGTTCACGGTAATGCCGTGTGGCGCGAGGTCGAGGGCGGCGCACATGGTCAGCTGGATGACGGAGGCCTTGCTCACGTTGTAGTGGGCGGTGTAGGGGTTGCCGCGCCGGCCGGCGATGCTGGCGGTGGACAGAATCCGGCCGCCGTCGCCCTGCGCGATCATCTGCCGGGCGGCGGCTTGGATGCCAAAGAAGACGCCCTTGACGTTCACCGCCTGCATCCGGTCCCATTCCGCCTCGGTGATTTCCAACATGCGCTTGGCTTGCCCGTAGCCGGCGTTGTTCATGATGATGTCGAGCCGCCCGTGGGCCGCGACGGTCCGGCTGACCAACTCGTCTACCTGCGCTTTCGAGGTCACGTCCACGGGGAGCGGTGTGGCGCGGCCGCCGGCCTGACGGATGCTATCGGCGACCGCCTCGGCTCCGGCGAGATCGAGGTCGGCGACCACGACGATGGCGCCTTCCTCGCCGAACCGTTCGCACATGGCCCGACCCATCCCGGCCGCGCCGCCGGTGATGATCGCGACCTTGTCCTCCAGCCGTTGCGCTGCACTCATGCTTCAGGCTCCCGTCCGGTCTCTGCGGGGATGGTCCCACTGCCCGCCGTGCCGCCGAGTATAGCAGCCGTTGGCTATCGGCTTTCAGCTATCAGCCGTCAGCTATCAGCCGGGGGGTGAGTAGCCCAGGGTAGAATAGCCGGTGCTGACGGGTTGGGAGGGAGCGATCGCATGGAGCGCGGCGGGGAGACGACGACGGTGCGCTTGGCGAATGGCGAAGTGCTGACGGTCCGCGTGCTGGAGCCGCCGCTCGGAGACTACCCGGAGCGCATCAATTACTCGTGGCGCGACGTCCGCGAGCCGCTGATGGCCGGCGAACTGGTGGACACCAGCCTGGACCGCTTTTTCGTCGGTGAGCTACAGGGTGAGTGCGTGGGCAGCATGACCTACGCCACTCCGCGCCGGTGCAGCGAGGTGGCGGTGCTCGGCATGGTCTGGACGCGGCCGGATCAGCGCCGCAAGGGCATTGCGACGCAGCTACTCCGGCAGACCATTGCCGACTTTCGGGCGGTCGGCGGGATGGCGATGTACCTTTGTACGACCAACCCGAACGCCTATGCGCTCTACTATAAGCAGGGCTTTCGACCGCTCATCGGCGACGGTATGCGCTACCTGGCGCCAGGATGCGAGGACTTCGACCGAACCTACTTCGTACACGACGGCCCGGCCGCGATCCGTCCGGGCACGTGGGGTGACCTCGCCCCGGTGTCTGCGCTCTACAATCAGCCGCAGCCCGACTGGTTCATCAAGGACTATCCCCGCCGGGTCTTCCGGGACATACGCTACGAAGGGCATTACCGGCGGGTGTGGCTCCCGACGCAGGAGCGGCAAGGGACAGTGCTGGTGCTGGAGAACCGCCGCCAGCGCGTAGTCGGCCTCGCCAGCACGGTGGCGGTTGATAGTTATGTCGAGCAGCATGCCCACATGGTGGACTGCTGGGCCTGCCCCGCCTACCTCGGGCAACTCCCTGAGCTACTGTCGGCCGTCGTAGAGCGTGTACACGGCACCGGCGCCGAGGCGCTCCAGGCGTACCTGGCGGAAGATGATCGCAGCAAGCAGCAGGTCTTCGAGGAGGCCGGCTTTAGCGAGGAGGCCCGGCTGCGTGACCGCCTCCGCGATGATGCGGAGCCGGCGGGACGCCAGGACCTGCTCGTCTACTCTCAGACGCTGGGCCGGCGCACGGCGCCAGCGCATCCCGAGTCGGCCTTCTACGGGGCACGTCCGGCTTTCCAGTCGCGGCGCTGAGGCGCCGCCTTCCTCACCCACTGACGGGCCAAAGCCGCACGGATAATGCCAGGTGTGGTGCGCCTTTGGCCCATCACCCGGCCCCCTCTCCAATATTTGGAGAGGGGGTGGAGGGCGGACCTACCCCCTAACCCCCTCCCTGAAGGGAAGGGGAATGAGGTGGGCGTGGGGATGGTGGGAGCGGGGGTGTAGATTCCCGCTTTCGCGGGAATGACGGGGGGCAGGGCGCGATTCATCGCGCCCCTACGAAAAACCTACCCCTGTCAGAGGGGAGGGTCCCGGTGCTCGACATTGTGGGCACGGTGCATTAGAGTAACTGGCAATCATGGCGTGTCAGCGGGCACGCCACAGGCAGGAGGTTGCTCCCATGTTTGTGTATGTCGGTACCTACACCGGGCCGGGACAGGGTGAGGGAATCTACGTCTATCGGCTCGATCCCTCGTCCGGCGCATTGACCCACGTGCAGACCGTCACCGAGGTGGACAATCCCTCGTTCTTGACGCTGCACCCAAGACTGCCCCTGCTGTACGCCGTCAGCGAGTCCGGGCGTGGCGATCAGCGCACCGGCGGTAACATCGCCGCGTTCGCCGTTGATCGGACGACGGGTACCCTGACCGCGCTGAATAGTGAGCGAACGGGCGGCACGGGCGCTTGCCACCTCATTGTGGATGCAACAGAGCGGTACATCTTGGTTGCCAACTACGGCAGCGGGCACGTGACGGCGATGCCGCTGCAAGACGACGGACGGCTGGGCGTGGCGACGGACGTGGTGCTGCATGAAGGGCGGGGGCCGAGTGATGAGCGCCAGCGGGGACCGCACGCGCACTTCATCACGCAGGACCCCGGCGGCAACTACGTGCTGGCCTGCGACCTGGGGATAGACCGGGTGATGGTGTATCGGCTGGACACGGCCGCCGGGAAGTTCGTCCCCAACGATCTGCCGTATGCCCAAGTCAGCTCCGGCGCCGGGCCGCGCCATCTGGCGTTCCACCCCAGCGCGCGCTACGTCTACGTCATCAATGAGCTGGACTCGACGATGTCGGCGTTTACGTATGACGCTGATCGGGGGGTGTTGGAGATCGCGCAGACGGTCTCGACGGTGCCCGACGACTTCGACGGCGAGAATACCTGCGCGCAGATCGTCATGGCCCCGTCCGGCAAGTTCGTCTACGGCTCCAACCGCGGGCACCATAGTATCGCCATCTTCGCCATCAACGAGGCGACGGGGCGCCTGACGCTGGTCGGGCACGAGTCGTCGCAGGGCGAGACTCCGCGCAACTTCAACCTCGACCCCACCGGCAGCCTGCTCCTGGCGGCCAACCAGGACACGGATACCATTGTGGCCTTCCGCGCCGACGCGGCGACCGGGAGGCTCCAAGCGACCGGAGAGGTGACGGAGGTGCCCGCTCCCGTCTGCATTGTGTATGGCGGCGCGTGAGCCGGGGCCTAACCCCCGGCCCCTTCCCTGGTAGGGAAGGGGAGTCCGCGCGGCGACCGGCCGCTGTGCGGGTGAGTGGCCCCCCTATGGTCCCCTGACAGGGGTAGGTTTTTCGGCGGACCTCATCCCCCGACCCCCTCTCCAACATTTGGAGAGGGGGTGTAACGCTCGGGCCGGGGGCTATGAATGGCCCTGGATTGCGGCTTCCGCCGCAGTGACGGTTGAGGCGGACGGAGAGGAGTAGGCGGCATGGTGGACTCGTCGGCCCCGTATAGCGTTGCGATTGTGGTTGATGCGTCGGTTTCCGAGCTGGAACGGTTTGCCGCTGCCGAGCTATCGCATTATGTAAAGCGGCTGTTCGGAGCGGCGGCCCACGTGACGGCGCAGCCGACGGGCGGCGACGATGCCGCGATCCTGCTCGGCACGCCAGAGACCTTGCGCTACACCGGCTTCGAGTTCCGGGAGATGAGTGAGCAGGGTTTCAGCGTGTCCCGTAGCTCGTGGGCGGGGTACCCGGCGCTGCTCCTCGTCGGCGGGAGTCCCCGCGCCGTCATGTGGGCCGTCTACGATCTGGTGGAGCACTGGGGCGTCCGTTACCTGTTGCACGGTGACGTGTTCCCCGAAACCCCGGGCCCCTTCTGGCAACTGCCCGGGGCCGACACGCACGAGCCGGCCTTGCCTATTCGCCAGTGGCGGATCATCAACGACTTCGCCTGTGGCCCGGAATCGTGGAGCGTGGCCGACTATCGCCCGGTGATAGATCAGCTGGCCAAGCTGAAGCTCAATCGGCTGCACTTCTCGCTGTGGCCCTGGCAGCCGTTCGTGCATTACGAGCACAAGGGCATCGAGCGCCGCACGGCGTATCTCTGGTTCGACTATCACTACCCGATTACCGACGACATGATCGGGCGCGAGCTATTTGGCGATGAGGAGGAATTCTGGAATCCCGATTTCCCCTTTCGCCAAGGTTACGCGGACATGCTGGCCGCGGGGCAGCAACACGTCCGCAGCCTGATGGATCATGCCCGGCGGCGCGGCATGGAGTGTATCCTCAGCACCAACCTGACCGAGTTCATGCCGGAGTTTGCCCCGTTGCTGCCGGGCGCCCAGCGGGTGCGTCAGCTGGCCGAGCTTACCATCGTCCCCGGTACCGATACGCCGGTGGACGATCCGCAGCTGACCGAGTTGGCCAGCGTGGTGCTGCAAGCCACCGTCAACACCTACCCCGAGGCGGACGCCATCGCGCTCGGCATGACCGAGCACCGGCAGTGGATTGGCCAATACGAGGCGGCGTGGAAAGAGTTGGACCGCCTTTACGGGATCGAGGGCGTGCAGTCGCTCGAGGCAGTGCTGGCAGCGGCACGCCAGCGCACGGGCTACGCGGGCGGAACGGAACGGCCGGTCGAAGAGGTGAAGGGCGACATCACCTCGCTCTACTTCTATAACCGGCTGCTGCGGGAGTTGCACGTCTTGGAGGATACGAGCCGTCCCGATATGCGCTTCATCTTCAATGGCGTGGCGGAAGAGCTGTTTCCGGTCCTGCCGCGGCTCCTACCGGCCGGGTGGGAGCTGATGAACAACGTGGACTATACGCCGGCGCGCATCCTCACGCGCCGCGAGGTGTTGCGGCACACGCCCGACCCCGATATCCCAGTGACCATGATCCACACGCTGCACGACGATAACGTGGGCGTCTTGCCGCAATTGGCTACCGGCTCGCTGCACGAGCTGACCCAGGACATGTACCGCCACGGCTGGGCGGGTTTCTCGACGCGCTACTGGCTGGTTGGCGATCACGACCCGTGCATTGCCTATCTCGCCAAGTCGGCTTGGGACCGGGACACGACCCCGGAGGCGGTCTACCGGGACCAGGTCGCGGCCCTGTGGGGTGCGGACTGCGTAGACGACATGCTGACGGTATTCCGGGAGCTGGAAGCGGCCACGGTGACGCTGGAGTGGCACGGCATGGGGCTGACCTTCCCGGTGCCCGGCATGATGATGAAGCATTGGACGCCCGGCGACTTCCCGGCGGAGCTGGTGGAGGTGCGCGAGCGGTATCGGGAGGCGCTGCGGGCGGCGCAGCGCGTGGCTGCCGCGTCACCGCCACGCGGCCGGGACGATGCGGACTACTGGGTGGGGCGATTCGAGTTCGGCATCGCCTATCTGGAGGCGCTGGAAGCGGTTCGCAGCGCGGCGAACGCCGAGCACGAGCAGCGGCCTACGGACGCGCGGCGCGCGGCGGCGAGGGCCGTCTCCGCCGCGCGCCGCGCGTTGGAGGCTTATGCCCGCGTCGCCCGCGACCAGTCGGACCGTGGCGCCATTGCGACGATGAACGAATACGTCTTCCGGCCGCTGCGGGCCAAGCTGGAGGAGTTGCAAGCGGTGTAGTGGGGGGAGATGGTGCAGTTTGATAAGGGTGGGTTTTCCTGCTGCGGGCAAAAGCGCCGGCCGCGTCCCCTGCGGCGCCAGGTGCGTGTACTATAATTTCCCGTATCCACGACCACTCCCGAGGCCTCTATGACCACCACCACGACCGCCGCGCCTGCGCTCCCTACCATGCGGCCTTACCACAAACAGGGTGAGATTGACTACGCTCGCCTCGACTACAATCCCGACGAGCCGGTCCTGAAGCCTGATGCGATGCAACAAAACCCCCCGCTGCACGAAATCCTCGGCCTGCTCGCCAGTCGGTTCACCGACTTCCAGCGGCGGCCCGACGTCTTTCTCGACTCCAATACGATCCTCTGCTACGACCCGGACGACCTCAACGTCCGCGTCTCCCCGGACGTGTACTTGGCCTTTGGCGTGGACGCGCAAGCGATCCGGCAACGCAAGCTGTACCTGCCCTGGGAAGTGGGCAAGCCGCCGGATTGGGTGTTGGAGGTGGCCTCGGTCAGCACCGGCCGGGAGGACGTGGGTCGCAAGCGGGCGATCTATGCCCACATCGGCGTACCGGAATACTGGCGGTTCGATCCGCAGGATGGCGAGTATCACGGAGAGAAGCTGGCGGGGGACCGGCTAGTGGCCGGGGAATACGAGCCAATCGCGCTGACCACCGCGCCGGACGGTATCTTGAAAGGCTACAGTGAGATACTGGGACTGAGTCTGTGCTGGGATGAGAACTGGCCGCGGCTGTACGACCCGGTGACGAACACCTATCTGGAGACCTGGCAGCAGGAACGGGCGGCGCGGCGAACTGCCGAAACCCAAGCTGCTGTCGAGCAGGCCGAACGGCTGGCGGAGCGGGCAGCGCGCGAGGTCGCTGAAACCCGCGTGGCCAGGGAGCAGGCCGGCCGGTTGAGGGAGCGGGCAGCGCGTGAGGCGGCCGAGGCGCGCATCCGGCAGTTGGAGGCCGAGTTGCGCCGTCGGCAAGCGGACCGTTAGCCTGGCGCCGGCGTGACGCCTGCCTGGCTGCCTTGAATGGTGCCTTGGCAAAAACTATCCCTGTACGGACGGGGCCATGGGCGACTGGCTGACCGAAAGCGGCGCGGTGTTCTCGCCGTGTGAACGGTACCGCTACAAGCTCTGGCGGGTGTGGGACCCCGACCGGCCGTTGGGTTGTGTGATATTCCTGATGCTCAACCCGTCCACGGCCACGGACGCTGAGGATGACCCGACGATCCGGCGCTGCATCGGCTACGCCCGTTCCTGGGGCTATGGCGGGCTGTACGTCGGCAACCTATTTGCCTATCGTGCGACGGACCCCGCTGAATTGCGGCGCGCGGCCCACCCCGTTGGCCCGGAAAACGACCGGGCGCTCCTGGAAATGATGGCGCAGTGTGGACTGGTGGTGGCGGCATGGAGTGACCACGGGACCAAGTATGGCCGGCGCGTGCGGGAAGTCTTGGACCTAGTGCAGCAACCGCTCTACTGCCTCCGGCCGTTGCGCTCTGGTCAGCCGGCGCATCCGCTCTATCAGCGCAAGGACATCCGGCCTCCATTGCCGCGGCTGGACGTTGACCGGCTTACCCTAGCGTAGAGGAGACGCCGAGGCGGGCGGCGAGCGCGTTGAAGTCGGCGATGTCGCCGGCGTGCATCGGGATGCCCTCGCGTCGCCGGCGTTCGGCCAAGAGCCATTCGATCTCGCCCGGCACATAGACGCGCTCGTGGCCTGGTGCTGGCGTGCCGTTGCGAATCTCGTGGATGCGCTCGTCAATCTCCGCTTGGAAGTGGGACAAGCGCACAAAGTGCTCCACGTTGATGGCCATGAGGAAGTGGCCGGGCCGGTCGGTATCGAGGTCGGGCAGGTCGCTGTCGCGCGATTGACCGCTGGCAACCAGAAACCCGCCCAGCACGCTCATGACCAGCGAGAGTGCAGAGCCTTTCGCGCCCAGCGGGAGCACCATGGCGGCTTGCGTCGCGTCCTCGGTCGGCTGCCCGGCGGCATCGAGCGCCCAGCCGGGGGGCAGCGGCTTCCCGTCGCGTTGGGCGAGACTGATCTTCCCGAACGCCACGACGCCGGTCGCCATGTCGAGCACGATGGGCGGCGCTTCGCCGGCGGGGATGGCCCAGGACAGGGGGTGGTTGGCCAGTAGTGGCGTGATGCTGCCAAAGGCGGCCATATTGGCGCGGCGCACCCGCCGCCCGGAGGTGGCAAACCCGATCATACCGGCGGCCGCTGCCTGCATGGAATAGTAGGCCAGCGCCCCGGCGTGGCTGCTCCGGCGCACGCCGACGATGCCGACGCCGCTCTGCCGGGCCTTCACCAGGGCCAGTGACATGGCTTGTTTGGCCGCCACCTGCCCGATCCCGGCGTTGCCGTCGGTGATGGCCATGGCAGGTGTCTCGCGCACGATGCTCAGGCCCTTGGCCGGGTCCATGCTGCCGGATTCCATCTCGCCGATGTACCTGATGATCGCGCGAGTGCCGTGCGAATGGACGCCGCGCAGGTCGGCTGCGACTTGAATGGAGGTCAAGGTGTGGGCCGCGTCCTCCGGCACGTCGGCGGCCTGCAGGACCTCGACCCAGAAAGAATGCAACTCATCGGCCGTGACGGTGATGGTGGCTGGCTCCGCGCTCGGCTCGGACTGCGTGCTCATGGTCGGTTGGCTCCTTGTGACACACCGGTTTCTGCGCTCTGGTCAAGTGTCGCTGATACGGTGCCAAGGAGCAAACAGGTTGGCTTGAGACGGCCGGCCTCGTATCCTCTAGGGCACTAGCTCGGTGCCGCGCAGCGACGGTGCGGCCGAGCGGACGCAGAGCCATGACGATGGATGTGCCTTGGGCGATTACTCCGGAGAAGGTGGCAGCCGCGGTGCAGCGGATCGCCAGCCTGGCACGGCCGCGGCAAGTGATCCTATTTGGCTCCGTGGTACGGGGGGAGACGACGAAAGACAGCGACGTAGACATCCTCGTCGTGATTGAGAACGAGACGGTAAGCCCGCGCCAGGAGAGCGTGCGGATTCGGCGAGAGCTTGCGGACATCTCGATGCCGATGGACATTCTGGTCGTCTCGGAGCGGCGACTGGCGGAGTTGGTTCATGCCCCGGGCCTGATCTACCGCGAGGCACTACGCGACGGGATGGTGGTCTATGAGTCCGCCGAGTAGGCGATCCGTTCCCGGCGTCCCAAGTGAATGGCTAACTCATGCCCAGAGCGATCTAAACCTCGCTCGCTTAAGTCGCGGCCGAGATGACATCCTGCCGGCGCAGGTTTGCTTCCATGCCCAACAGGCTGCGGAGAAAGCACTGAAGGCGGTACTACTGGCGGCTACACTGGGTTTCCCTTTGTCCCACGACATTCAACAACTACTAACAATTGCCAACCAAGGAGGCCTAGCCGTGCCGCCGGAGGTCGCCGATGCGGTTGCACTCACCCCCTTTGCAGTGGAAGCTCGCTATCCAGGGTATGCGGAGGAAATCACGCTGGTAGAGGTAGACGCTGCTATTCGCACCGCAGAGGTGGTGGTTGGTTGGGCTAACATGATGGTCACCGAGGTTAGCGCGGAGAATTCCGCTGATGGTGATCTCGTCGCGGACTGACCGCACCCAACGTCACACAGCGAAGGAGGAGGACGATGGCCGAACGGTTTGCGGGCAAGGTTGCGATTGTCACCGGAGCGGGCGCCGGCATCGGGCGCGCCACCGCCGAGGCCTTTGCCGCCGAGGGCGCCACCGTCGTGGCCGCCGACTGGGATGAACCGGCGGCGCAGGCGGTGGTGGCGGCGATCACTGCCGACGGTGGTCAGGCGCTGGCCGTCCACGCCGACGTTTCGCAAGACAGCGACGCTGCCCGGATTGCGTCCGCGACGAAAGACGCCTTTGGCGGCATTGACATCTTGTTCAACAACGCCGCTGTCCAGACCTACGGCTCGGTGTGGGAGCTACCCGAGGAGGCCTGGGACCGGACCATTGCGGTCAATCTGAAGAGCATCTACCTCGTCTCGCGCCACTGTATCCCGGTGATGATGGAGCGCGGTGGCGGCTCGATCATCAACACCGCGTCCGTCCAGGGCTTGGCGAGCCAGCGCAATGTGGCCGCCTACGCGGCGGCCAAGGGCGGCGTGATCTCGCTCACGCGCAACATGGCCCTGGACCTGGGCGGTCACAACATCCGGGTGAACTCGGTCTGCCCCGGCGCGATTGATACGCCGCTGCTCCGTTGGGCCAACACCATCTTTGGCGCAGAGGCCGAGGATACGGAGGATATGGGCGCGATGCACGCGCTGGGCCGGGTAGGGCAGCCGGAGGAAGTAGCCAAGATCGTGCTCTTCTTGGCGTCGGACGACGCCTCGTTCTGCACCGGCGGAGCCTATCTCGTTGACGGTGGTCTGCTGGCGCCCTTCAACGGCTTCAACGCCACCGATGAGGGGACACTGTCGCCGGACGCCCTACACCGCCAGTCCGCTGCCTCGCGGCGAGCGTGACGACAGCCTGCGTGCCTGTACTATAATCGGCTCACACCACGCCCGGTCCCGAGACCCACCATGGCCACGACGGCAGCGGCGCCCACGATCACCATGCGGCCCTACCGCAAGCAGGGCGAGATTGACTATGCCCGCCTCGACTTCGACCCCGATGAACCGGTCCTGAAGCCCGACGCCATGCAACAAAACCTCCAGTTGGAAGCCATCCTGGTCCTGCTCCGCGCCCACTGCACCGATTTCAACCGTCGGCCCGGCGTTTTCCTCGACTCCAACACGATCATTTGCTACGACCCCACCAACCTCAACGTGCGTGTTTCCCCGGACGTGTATCTCGCTTTTGGGGTAGATACTCGGGCCATCCGGCGGCGCAAGATTTATCTGCCCTGGGAAGTGGGTAAGCCGCCGGACTGGGTGTTGGAGGTGGCTTCATCGAGCACCAGCCGAGAGGACGTGGGCCGGAAGCGGGACATCTATGCCCGCATTGGCGTGCCGGAATACTGGCGCTTCGATCCGCAGGATGGCGCGTATCACGGGGAGCGGCTGGCCGGGGACCGGCTGGTGGCCGGAGGGTACGAGCCTATCGAGTTGACGACCGCCCCGGACGGGATTCTGAAGGGCTACAGCGAGGTGTTGGGGCTGAGTCTGTGCTGGGATGATAACTGGCCGCGGCTGTACGACCCGGCCACGGATACCTACCTGGAGGGGTGGCCGGAGGTGTGGGAGGCACGGGAGGCAGCCGAGGCGCAGATTGCCGTCGAGCAGGCCGGCCGGCTGGCGGAGCGAGCGGCCCGCCGGGCTGCCGAGGCGCGCATCCGGCAGCTTGAGGCGGAGCTGCGCCGGCGGCGAGCGGACGAGTAGCCTGGTGGCTGGCCTCCCTCTGTCCCCCTGCTCTGCAAAGGGATGGTGGAATCCGGGGGTGCCCTACGCCCAGGGAGCGCCGGCGAGGCGATACGCGGCGTCAATCAGTTCCACAGCGCGGAGACAGTCACGCGGTGTCGCTATCGGTGGGTCGCCGCGGCGGAACCGCTCGATAGTCTCGGATAGCAGGGCATCGTAGCCGGCCAGGGCTTCCGCCGACGTGGCCAACTCCTCCTCGCCCGTGGCACGGACGATGATCGCGCCGGCCCGATCAAAGCGGAGGATCGCCTCGCTGCCGGCAATCCGCAGTTCCATGTCCGTTCCCTCGGTCGGGTAGGTGTAGCCGGTTTCGAGCGTGGCGACGATACCGCTGGATGTACGAAGCGTGACGGCGGCGTAGTCCTCGATAGCGGCGCCGTGCCCGTGGAAGCTGATGGTGGCCGCCGTAACCTCCGCTGCCTCGCCGGTGAGGCTGAGGAGGACGTCGAACGGATGCGGTCCGAGGTTACGGAGGCAGCCACCGCCACTGATGGCCGGGTCGAGCATCCACGGGCTGTCGTACTCGGGATAGCGGTTGAGCGTGGGCCGGATGATGCGGAAGTGCAGATAGACTGGCGTACCGAAGGCGCCCTCCGCGAGCATGGCCTTGGCGCGGGCATAGATGGGGCCGAGCCGGTTCGGCAGCGCGACCGCAACGTACAGGCCCTCGCGCTCGATCCGCTCCACGACCGGGCGCACCTCATCGGCATGGCGGCCCATCGGCTTTTCCGTCATGAAGGGTAACCGGTAATCGAGGCAGAGTTGATGCAGCGACGGCATGGTCGCATGGGTGCCTAAGCTGAGGGCAAAGTCGGGCTGCTCCGTCTCGATCATCTGCCGCGCATCGGTATAGGCGGTAGCGCCGACGATGCCGGCCCGGTCCGCAGCCACCGCCGGATCGTCGTCGTGGACACCGACGACCTCGATCGCCGGCATCCGGGCGAACAGGCGTAGATAGGCCGCGTCGAAGGCGCCATGCCAGTGACCGGCGCCCAGCACAACGATTCGCAGTGCCATCTTCGTGTCTCCTTCGAGTGTGGTCGCGCGGCAGCAGGCGCCGGGGCCGCGTATAGTCTACCTGCCTTGCCGCTGCCGCTGGCGAGCGTCAGTGCCACGAATCCGCCTCCGGGGAAGGGCCGTTTCCCAGACCTGGCCGTTACGGGTGTGGGAATGGGACGAGATCACCATGAAGAGATACGTGGCTTTTCTCCGGGGCATGAATCTTGGCCGGCGTCGTATCAAGAACGGCGAGCTTTGCGCGTGTTTTGCGGATATGGGGTTTTCCTCGGTTGCGGCGTTCCTCGCCAGCGGAAACGTCATTTTCAACACGGCGCTCGATGATCCGGCCAGCGTGAGTGCGCGAATCGAAAGCGGGCTGCAGCAGGCACTGCGCTACGACGTGCCCACGTTCCTACGCAGTGCTGACGAGGTCCGGGCCATCACACGGTACCAACCGTTTATGACGGCCCAACTCGAGCGTTCCAAGGGCAAACCCCAGGTGGCGCTACTCGTTAAGCAACCCACGCCGGCGGCTGAGAGGGCCGTTCTGGAGTTGAGCACGGCCGCGGACCGGCTCGACATTCATGGTTGCGAGCTTTTCTGGCTCCCAAGCGGTGGGCTGAGTGAATCCGAGCTTGATCTGAAGCGGATTGCGGCGGAGCTTGGCCCCATGACTATCCGCACTCGGAATACCTTGGAGCGCTTAGTCGCCAAGTATCTCAGCTAGGTCCGGGCGCGAGTGAAGAAGGGCCGGGGATTCACCCTCTGCATCGTTGCGAGCGCCTGGGTAGCGTAGGGGGCCGGGCCGCACGATTACAGGTCTGCGAAGGGTAAGGCCGTCACGCCTGGGCCGAGCGGCAGGCGTATGTCGCCCGGATGTACCACGTACCCGGGTAGGGCTGCGGCTCCCAAGTCCTGCTGAAGTGTTCTAATGGCGGTGGCCATGGCCGGGCGAGGCGTGGCGGACAGCTTTACCTCGATGGGCACTAATTTCCCGCCGATCTCCACCACGAAATCCACTTCGCTGCCCGCGCTGGTCCGCCAGAAGTAGACGTTTGAGTCGTTTCCGCGATGGACCAGCGTCTTCACGATTTCCGAGAGCACCGCCGTTTCCATGATGGCGCCCCCCATGGGGCCGGACGCGGCATGTTCGGGGTCCTTGAGACCGGCGAGATGGCAGAGCGTACCCACGTCCGAGAAATAGACTTTCGGTGTCTTGATGAGCCGTTTCCCGACGTTGGCGAAGTACGGGCGCAGTACGATCACCTGGTACGTGGCCTCCAGCACGGAAAGCCAGGCCTTGATCGTGTTGACCGCGACTCCGAGGTCCCGGGCGACATCGGTCAGGTTCAGCAACTGGGCGCTTCTGGCTGCCAGGACGCGGAGGAAGTTCCGATACTGTGTCAGGTCGCCGACCTGCCGGAGGCGGCGCACGTCCCGCTCGAGGTAGGTCTGGATATAGCTGCTATGCCACAGGTGGATGTCTCGACCGGGCTGTGTGGCAAGCTCCGGGTATCCGCCGCGTAGGAACCCGTTCCACAACTCGCCAAACGCATGGGAAGTGGGCGCGGACGACCGGTGCTCGGATTCCCAGGGCAGAGCAAGCTGCGGGCGTCCCTCCGCTTCCCGGCGGGAAAGCGGCAATAGGCGGAGCATCGCTGCCCGCCCGGCCAATGACTCGGTCACTTGCTCCGCGAGCGACAGGTTCTGTGAGCCGGTCAGCAGGAATTGACCGCTTGTGTGGCGGTCGGCGTCAATCTTCTCCTTGATATAGGGCAGCAGGTCGGGAGCGTACTGCACCTCGTCGAAGATCACGGGAGGTGGGTACGTTGCCAGGAAGGTGCGCGGGTCGGACATGGCAGCCGCGCGGATATCCGGAGGCTCCAGCGAGACGTACCGGCAGCGCCGACCGAAGAGGTGTTGCAGCAGCGTTGTCTTGCCGGATTGGCGTGGCCCGGTCAGGACCACGGCGGGGAACTCGGCGGCGGCTCGCTCGAGGAACGGCTCCAGTGAGCGTTCGATGTAGGGTGGCCGCACGATGCCTCCTGTAGTTGCAATTATGCATTTCAAATGCACGATTGCAAGCCAGATGAAAGGACTGCACCTCTGCTCCCGCTCACAGGGCGTAGGTATTTACATGGATGGACAGGATGGGTGTAGGGGGTGTTGCCGGCATCCTGTCCCGTTCCCAATTAGGAGAGGCGGCGGCGGACCTACCTCCACCCCCCTCCCTAAAGGGAAGGGGCTGGATTGCGGCGGAAGCCGCAATGACGGGGTGGCGAGAGTGCGGCCGGGGTGCCCACCAGGGACGCCCCTACGGTTTGGCGTGGACCTACCCCAGTCAGGAGGGGGACGGGGGTGAGGGGCTTTAGCCCTCGTCCTGCTTGATTTGCTGGCTCAGGTAAAGCTCCACGCCGACCTGCTCGATGGTCTCCAACTGGGTCTCGAACCAATCCACGTGGGTCTCCTCGTCGCGGACCATCTCCTCGAGGATGTTCCGGGTGGTGTAGTCCCGTACCTCGCCGCAAAGGGCAATGGCCTCGGTGAGCGTCGCGACGGCGTGCTGCTCCAGCGCCAGGTCGAGTTGTAGGTTCTCCAGCACCGTCTCGCCGACCCGCACGCGGTTCAGCCGCTGGAGGTTGGGCACCCCTTCGAGGTAGAGGATGTGGTCAATCAGCTGCTCCGTATCCTTCATCTCGTCCAGGCTGATCGTGCGGATCTGGTGCGCCAGACGCTCATAGCCCCAGTTCTGGCACATTCGGGCCTGGACGAAGTACTGGTTAATCGCGGTCAGCTCGTTGGTAAGGATGGTGTTCAGGGCTTCGACGACGCCCGGTTTTGCTTTCAATGTGGTCTCCTTCTTCCTGGATATAATCAGTATAGCGGAGAAAGGGATAGTTAGTCTAGCCGGAGTCTCTATATTTCGCCGAGGTTATGACTGATATTGTGGTAATACTTATCACTGCAATCAAGTGAGACACAACCACCGCGTCAACGCCGGCTAACTACTCTCAGACGGAGCCGGATGGGGCGAGGCGAGGCGTAGGTGGCGCGAGGGGGCCGGCGAGTGAGGGTAGCAGGCTGACGGCGTTGCCGGTAGTCGGGGTGAGCAAGTCGTCAATATCGTGGAGGCACCGCCCGCAGGCCGCTTCGTCGTCGAGGCCGAGGGCGGCAATCGCCTTGGCGCTGATCCTGCCGTCCTGCCCGACTGCCCGCTGGACGTCGGCCTCAGTTAGCCCCTTACACAGACACACGTACACAGCCGGTACCTCCTCGCGGCAGTTGGTATGGACGAATCGCTGGTATTAGGGATAGCATACATAGATACCGCGCGGCAACAGAAGATATGTCCGTAGTCTCGCCGAATAGTCGCCGTGTGCCTCCCCGGCGCTCTCGCACGCCGGCAGCGCCTCGCGGGCCAACCACGGGCAATCCGCTTGCCGGCCCACCGGGATATGTAAGTCCTACCATCTTCACGATATTCGTCTTGACGAACTTCCTTAAGTTATGATAAACATACTTTCGGAGTTCGTCAAGACGAATATCGAGGCGTGACCCCACGAAATGGGGCCGTCCACAAGGAGGCAGAAGGCGATGGAGGGAGTGATCCGTAGACAGTACCTGGGTGGAGCCGCTGCCGCGGTCGGTGGGTTGCTGGCGGTGGCGTGCGGTGAACCCGAGGTGCGCTACGTCGAGAAGCAAGTCGAAAAGATCGTGGAGCAGCGAGTCGAGGTGCCCAGTGCTCCTGGCGCGCTCGTCGTGTATTCGGGCCGCAGTGAGAGCCTGGTGGGGCCGATCATCGGCCAGTTCCAGGCAGCGACCGGCATTGACGTGGCGGTGAAGTACGGGAGTACCGCGCAGATCGCGGCGACGCTGCTGGAGGAGGGCCAGAACAGCCCCGCCGACGTGTTCTTTGCTCAGGACCCCGGGGGACTGGGCGCGGTGGCGAATGAAGGCATGCTCAGTGCGCTGCCCGCCGAGATTACCGATCTTGTGCCCGCTTGGGCGCGGTCGCCCGAGGGGAAGTGGGTCGGGCTGTCGGGGCGTGCGCGCACGGTCGTCTACAACACCAAGACGCTCTCGGAGGCCGACTTGCCGGACTCCGTCGCCGGATTTACGGACGCGCAGTGGAAGGGGCGGGTAGGCTGGGCGCCGACTAACGGCTCCTTCCAAGCGATGGTGACGGCGATGCGGGTGCTGTGGGGGGAAACGCAGACAGGGGAGTGGCTGCAAGGGATGCAGGCCAATGACGCCAAGGTGTATCCGAAGAACACGCCCCAAGTTGCGGCGGCGGCAGCGGGCGAGATTGACGTCGGCCTGGTCAACCACTACTATCTGCACCGTTTCCTGCAGGAGGAAGGGGACTCCTTCCCGGCGCGCAACTATCACCCGCGGGCCGGTGGTCCGGACAGCCTGGTCATGGTGGCGGGGGCCGGTATTGCGGGCACGGCCAAGAATCGTGAGAACGCCGAGAAGTTCCTGAAGTTCATGCTCTCGACGGTTGGCCAACAGTACTTCGCCGGACAGACGTTCGAGTATCCGTTGGTGGAAGGGGTGAAGACCAACCGGCTGCTGACGCCGCTGGCAGAGATCAAGCGGCCGAACATAGACATGGTATCGCTGGCGGACCTGCGGGGAACCCAAGAGCTGCTGAGGGGTCTAGGCATCCTGCAATAGTGACGCGCCAGGTTTGTAGCGTCCGCTGGGGGCGTGGTGGCGCCGGCCTGGCGGTCCAGGGTCCCTCGTAGGACGTTCAGCGATGCAGGTCCGTAGTCGTCAACTCGTGCTCGACCCCGGTCGCAGCGCCGGTTTGCACAATTCGATGGAAGGTCAGGGAGTGCAAGCCGGCGTGTCCGGGGGTGAGGCCCAGATACCGGCCAGCCGCGCCCGTCGGGTTGCGTCGCCGCCCCTGGTGGTGCTGCTGCCGGCGCTGCTGGTGGGGCTGGCCATGCTCCTGCCCCTGGTGTACCTCGTCATCCGCAGCACCGGCGCCAGCGCGGAAGCGTGGGCGCTGCTCTGGCGCCCGCAGACGGCTGCCACCTTGGGGCGCACGGCGCTGCTGGTGGTGACCGTGACCGCCAGCTCGGTAGCGATAGCCGTGCCAATCGCCTGGCTGACCGTCAGGACGGACCTCCCGCTGCGGCGGCTGTGGTCGGTGCTCACGATGCTGCCGCTGGTGATCCCCAGTTTTGTGGGCGCGTTCCTGTTCGTCTCGGCGTTGGGCCCGAAGGGCCTCCTGCAAAAGCTGTTGGCCGGACCGTTCGGCGTGGATCGGCTGCCGGAGATTTACGGGCTGCCCGGCGCGACCTTGACCCTGACGCTGTTGAGCTATCCGTATGTCTTGCTCACGGTGCGGGGGGCGCTGCGTAACCTGGACCCGGTCCTGGACGAGGCAGCCCGCAGCCTGGGCTATGGGAACCGGGCCGTCTTCTTTCGCGTCACGTTGCCCCAGCTACGCCCGGCGCTGGCCGCCGGGTCGTTGCTGGTGGGCCTATACACCTTAAGTGATTTCGGCGCCGTCTCGCTGATGCGGTACCCGACAATCACCTGGATTATCTTCCAGCAGTATGAGTCCGCCTTCGACCGCACCATCGCCGCCCTCCTCGCACTGGTACTGGTAGGGATGGCGTTGGCCATTCTGCTCGTGGAGGGGTACGTGCGTGGTCGTGGTCGCTACTACCGGTCCGGGGCTGGCGCGTCGCGCCGTGCCAAAGCCATCCAATTGGGTCGCTGGAGGTGGCTGGCGTTGCCGCTGGTGGCTGGCGTGACGCTGGTGGCCTTGGGCGTGCCCAGTGCTATTCTGGCCTACTGGCTGGTGAGAGGCGTTGGCGTCGGTGAGCCGCTCTTGATTCTGTGGGGCGCCACGCGCAACTCCCTGCTCGTATCGGGACTGGCGGCGCTGGTTGCCGCTGCCTGCTCGATCCCGCTCGCGGTGCTGGTGGTGCGCTACCCGGGGAGGCTGAGTCAGGCGTTGGAGCGTAGCAGCTTCACCGGCTATGCGCTGCCGGGGATTGTCGTGGCCTTGGCGCTGGTGTTCTTCGGCGCTACCTACGCGCGGCCGGTGTATCAGACGGTCTGGCTGCTGGTGTTTGCGTATGTGGTGCTATTCTTCCCGGCGGCGTTGGGCGCGACGCGCGCCGCCTTGCTGCAAGTCAGCCCGCGGCTGGAAGAGGCAGCCCGCGGCCTCGGGCGTAACTCCTTCCAGGTCATGCAGACGATCACCGTGCCGCTGATCGGTCCCGGCGTGTTGATGGGCGCGGCGCTGGTCTTCCTCGTCACGATGAAGGAGTTGCCCGCGACGCTGATTCTCGGGCCGCTGGGCTTCAAGACCCTGTCCACTGCCGTCTGGTCGGCGGCATCGGAAGCCTTCTTTGCCCAAGCGGCCGCCCCGGCGCTGGCGCTGATCCTGATCTCCTCGGTCCCGATGGCCTTTCTGGTGATGCGCGAGCGCAGCCTGGCGCCAGCCGGAGCCGGGAGGCCGCCAGCATGAGCCAAGCTCCGGTAGTGCCGGTCGTCCGGTGTAGCAGTGTGACGAAACGCTACGGTGCTGTGGCAGCGGTGGAGGGCCTGAGCTTTGCGCTACAGCCGGGTGAGATTCTGTCCATCCTGGGCCCCAGCGGTAGTGGCAAGACGACGGTCCTGCGGCTGATCGCCGGCTTCGAGAGTCCGGACCGGGGCGAGATTCGGATTCAGGGACGGGTCGTGTCCGGGCCGGCGGTGCATGTCCCGCCGAACCGCCGGAACGTGGGGATGGTGTTTCAGGAGTACGCACTGTTCCCCCACCTGACCGTCGCCCAAAATGTCTCCTTTGGGCTACGGCGGATGTCTCGCCAGGAGCGCGGGCGGCGGCTGGCGGAGGTCTTAGCCCTGGCTGGTCTTGGCGGGTTGGAGAACCGCTACCCCCACGAGTTATCCGGAGGCCAGCAGCAGCGGGTAGCGCTGGCGCGGACGATTGCCCCGCGCCCCATTACGGTGCTGCTGGACGAGCCGTTCAGCAACCTGGACGCGGGGATGCGCCGGCGGCTGCGCCAAGAGGTCGCGGATATTCTCCGGGCACACACCATCGCGACGGTGTTCGTCACCCACGACCGGGAGGAGGCCTTTGCAATGGCCGACCGCATCGGGGTGATGAACGATGGCCACCTGGAGCAGCTGGATACCCCGGACCGCATCTACCACGCGCCGGCCACCCCCTTCGTGGCCCAACTGGCGGGTATGTGCGATTTCCTTCCAGGTGAGGTACGCGACGGCGTGGTCGTCACAGAGATCGGAAACGTACCCTATGCCAGCGACGACGGGCCGCTGCCGGAGGCCTCCCCGGTGGACCTGCTGGTCCACCCCGACGACTTGCGGGTGCTGCCGCAGCCTGAGGGCACGGCGGTCATCCACGCGCGAGAGTTTCGCGGCGGGGAGACGATTCTGGTGGTACGACTACCGTCCGGGGCCACCGTGCGGTGCCGGCAGCGGGCCTCGACCACCCTGACCCCGGGGACGACGGTGACGCTGGTGCCGGATCAGGACCGGGCCTTTGTGGCCTTCCCGCAAACGGAGCGCCGGCCGTAAGCCGGCACAATCAGGGTGGTGCTCCTGCCCAAAGGTTATCCCGGCTGTCCCGCGGTAGCCGGGTGTTCATCGCGCATCGGCCAACCGTTCGCGGATCGCGGTAGCAACTTCGTCGGGGTGGGTGTGGTGCATGAAGTGGCCGCCACCCTCGATACTGACGATGCGGGCATCCTGTATGGGGTCGCGATACATCTCCGAGATCACTAGCTCCTGAATGTCGTCCGTCCCGTGAACGGTCAGTGTCGGAGCACTGATTGCGGTCAGCGCGGCTGTCCAGTCGTGCCGCTGCCCCATGCTGAAGTACTGTGCCCGGGCCATCCATACTCCCGCGGCTTCTTTGGGGGCGGCAGCAGTGGGGGGAAGCGGCCCGACGGCTGCCTCCCAATAACGCACCAACTCTCCGTCGAGCACCTCAAGCTCGGCCTCACGCTTGGAAAACGCTGCCCCGAGATCGAAATAGCGCTCCAGCCACGCATCGTACTCGGCGTGCTGGCTCTCCGGGAGGCGCGCCCGAATACCGTCGAACAAGCCACCGTGCGGCGCTGGCATCACGAGCAAGGCCGCCGGCGCGATCAGGACGAGTGTGCTCACATGCTGCGGCCGCTCCGCTGCATAGAGCGCCGCGAGGAGTCCACCATAAGAGTGCCCCACGATGATCAACTTCTCGTCCCCGAGGATGCGGCGGATGCGCTCGATGTCGGCAAGCTGTTCGCGAATCCCGAGCGACCCAACCAATGTCTGGATGTTCTCCCAGGCATTGCCCGCTCCGAAGCCACGGATCGGCCGCGTCGAGTCACCGGTGCCTCGTTGGGCGTAATAGTGGACGCGGTACGTATCACTGAGGCGGTCGAATGCTGGAATCGACTCCTGCGGTGGAACCCCCGGCCCACCGTGGATGTACAGCACGTTGCGTCCATCGCCGCGTGCGAAGTGGCTCAACTCGATGTCCTCGGCCACACGCCATAGCCCCTCTTGGTCATAGCTCACTGGTTCGAGACCTGGGTGACTGGAGAGCGTACCAGGTTCGTACAGCGGCTGGCCCATGAACCACCTGAACCCCCATATGCCTCCGGCGATCACGGCGCCTAGAAGGACGACGACTCCACCGATCCAAAGCCGCTTCTTGTTCATGCGTTTATCACTCCATCCTGGAACTGAACGAACTACTCCGGCGCTTGCTGCTCGCGGGATGCAGCGTCCTTGCGTTTCATGGCCATGCCTCTGCTAACACTGTGTCGAGCCAGCCGATCTCTGCGGCGATCCCGTGAATGATGCGCTCGAACAGCAATCTTGCACCGTGGTCGAGCGAGTCGCGTTGACTCTCGAATACCCGCTCCAGCCGCCGTTGCTCCGCCGCGAGAAAGTGCCGGCGCTTCGTCAGCAACGTGTCGACCCTGTGCTTCGACAGCAGATGTATGCCACAGAGTGCGAGGTTGAATCGCGGATCATGCTCGCGGGTTGTTGACAAGCCGATCTCCACCTCGTGCTCCAAGACCTTCTGTCCTTCGGTGGTCAGCGTGAACAGGCGCCCCTGTGGACCTTGCCCGCTCTTTTTGTCGTCGGGGGCTGAAGTGGCGAATCCACGCTGCTCGATCTTTTTGAGCCGCGCGTAGATTGATGACGTCCCGACGCCGGCCCACGCTCGGTAGCCACGCTGCTCGACCAGCCGGTTGATCGTGTAGCCACTGATCCCCGGCACCTCCGACAGCAACAGGAGCAACGCCTCATCGACATGTGAGAGGGAGACATTATTCATCACTGGAATATAGCAATACTGGACTATTTGTGCCAGTACAGTTGGATCAAGCCGCCCCACGCCAATCAGGGTGGAAATTAGCATTGACGATCCTGGTCTATTCGTATAGACTAACTCTCATACATTGTGTAGGCTATTCACGTCATCCGCGAGGCCATGCGGGCCTCTGCCTGGAAAGGGAGCAAAACATGGAGGTCGTCCAGGTCCAGCGCTTGTACCGGCGCCGGCAGTCCCACGAGGCGGTGCTGGTGCTCACAGGCTGCCAGAGCGGCGACGAGATCAGCCTGTCCATCCCCGCGTGTCAGGCTGTGCCCTTGGCCTTGGGGGCGCACGGACTGCACGAGCGCTGTGGGCTGTATCAGTTGTTCGTGGCCGGCGTAAAGGCCCTCGGTGGTGCATTCAGCTCGGTGCTGCTCACACTTGACCAAGCGGAAGGAGCCAGCGCCTCGCTCATGCTGGTCGAGGGCGTCAAGTCCCGCTGGATTCGGGGTGATGTGGTCGAGAGCGTCGCCTTGGCGCTGCATCTCGGCCTCCCGCTCTACGTGACCCACGGCAGGGCTACCCCGACCGATGAAGATGCGGTGGTGGCGGACGACGATGCTGGCTTGGAGATTCCGTCGGTTTTCCATGAGGCCCTCAGTGACCTCATGGTCGAGGACCCACCTGAGCATCGCGGGAGCACCGGCACAGAGCCGGCCTAGGCGCGCTGCCCGCTTGGGAGCCGAGGCCGCGCTGCGGCGGCTCCGGGAGCAACTCCGCCGGCTGCAATCGGAATAGTTCCGGCGGGACACGGGTTTACCGAAACGGCTGGAGTACCTAATGCTAGGGCGGTTGGCTCCTCGAGCAGGACTCGAACCTGCAACCTAGTGGTTAACAGCCACCCGCTCTACCAATTGAGCTATCGAGGATCGCCGACTACCTAGTATACCAGGTCGGGGTGGAACGCTCACAGTCTCGCCGCCGAGCCGAACGGTTAGGCTGCCGGCCACACTATTGCCGTACAGTGGCTGCGCGGCTGCCGCGCTGATATCCCGGCGCCCGGTGTATGATGGCTGGCAGCGTAGCGGCTGAGAGGAGGCCACCGATGCCTGTGGTGTATGGCGGCGACCGTCCCAAATACCGCACCAATCCCGGCGCGGTCCAGCATTACTTGGTCAGTAAGGCCGTCGGCGCGTCGGCGGTCTCGATCTGGACCTCGGAGTGGCAGCCGGGCGGTGGCCCCACGACCAAGCACACGCATCCGCACGAGGAAGTCTTTCTGTTCCTGGCTGGTACCGGCGAGGGCGAGGTGGGGGACGAGAAGGTTACGGTCCGCCCCGGCGTGGCGGTTATCATCCCCGCGCATACGGTCCACTGGTTCCGCAACACCGGCACCACACCGATGCGCCAGGTGGTCGTGCTGGCGGCGCCCGATTACGATGGCCCCACCGGCCCGGCGACCGAAGTGGATGACCCACGCCCGCTCGTCTGTCTCGATCCGTAGCGGCTGCCGTCTGGTGCCCCTGGGCAAGCGTCGCGCCACGACCTACGCCGGGCTGTCGTCCGCGGCGGCAGCCAGTTGGCGAGCCGTCTTCCGGCACGTGGCGGCCTTGAGCACCATGTCGCGCGTGGCATTTTGCAGGCTGGCCCAGGCACCCCAGTTCGGCTGCCCGCGCCGCCGGCCGGCTTCGCGCCGGCTGAGTTTTTGCAGCTCGTTCGTGGCCCGATGGACGATGAGTGCCAAGGCGAGGACGGCTGCTGCCGGTTCCTGCTCGCGGGCAATGGCTCGCAGGTAGCTGTCAATATCTGAGGGCAGGGGCGCTGGGCTGGGCTGTGTCATGATGCTTGCTTTCCTTGTCCGTGCGACTTCCCGCGCAAGCGGGAGTGACCGGGAAGTGTCAACAGCGTCTAGTCGAGCGGCTGCCGCCCGCCGAATCCGGCATCAAGCTCGTGCCAGTAGGAGATCGTTTCCTCGCCGACGCGCCAGCAGAGATAGACTTCCCGCCCCTCTCGCAGCGACCGGAAGTCCACCAAGCCCATTTCTAGGTCTTTGACCTCGCAGCCGAGGGCGTGCAGTTCCTCGACCGCTTGCTGGGCTTGACGCAGGGCGCGTGTAGCCGCTACCTGCGCCTGCCGCAACGTGTCCGCGCGGTGGCCGTTCCCCCGCACGGTTTGCACGGCGTCCGCGAGCTGCCGTTCGGCCGCGAGATAGTCGCGGCGGTGTTGCTGGGCGCGAGCCATTATTTCCCGAACGCGGGGCAGGAGCGCGAGGGCTGCTTCGAGTGTGAGCAGGCGTGGCATAGTAAAGCCATCTTAGCACAGCAGCGTGGCCGCCCCGGAACGGGCTGCCTGGGGCTGGCCGGCCGGTGAGCGCGGGCGAACGTGGAGTGCCAACGCTATTCTTTGGCGACGGGGTGGCCCAGAGAGGGCGGCCACGTCATCGGAACCATGATGCCCGTGTTCCGTTGTCATTTATGTGGTACCATGGCGACACCCACCTCACTGCTTATACAGCTAGGGTAGTCGCTGGCTGGTCAGTGCCGACCGCCGCGATCAAAGTTGGCACTCGCCGGACGTCTCGACAGGAGTATGGAGCCAGTGGCCACACCGCATCGTGCATTCAAGGCCGTCTGTTTCGGGGGGGGCTGCGGTGCAGCCCAGGTCATGCAGGGACTGGTCGAGTACACGGATGGCGTGACAGGCGTGATCGCTGTGACCGATTCCGGTCGCAGCACCGGTGCAGTACGGAATACGCTCCGAGTACCGGCCCCCGGCGACCTGCGTAACGCGATGGTAATGCTTTCGCGTGCCGATCCCCTGCTCCGAGACCTGTTTCAGCACCGAATCATCAGCCAGCGCCTCAACGAGTTCAACGGGGTGGCATTCGGCAACCTGTTTATCGGCGCTCTGGCGCAGATGACCGGGAGCTTTGAGCGGGCGGTGCTGGAAACGAACCGTATTCTGCAATCGGCCGGGTGTATCTTGCCGGTCACCCTCACGAGCACGCATCTCTGCGCCGAACTGGTAGACGGCACCTTGCGGTACGAAGAAGTCAGTGTACGGGGGCTGGACAAGCCCTCGATCCAGCGCGTCTTCCTCCGCGACGAGGAAGCCGAGGTCTATCCCGGCGTGGTCGAGGCGCTGCATGAAGCCGATCTGATTACGTTCGGGCCGGGCAGCCTTTTCACCACCGTGATCGCCTCGCTGCTGGTGAAGGGCGTGCGTGAGGCCATCGCCGAGGCGCGAGAGCGCGGTGCGCGCACCGTGTATATTTGCAACACGACAACCCAGCCCGGTCAGACGGACGGTCTCACGGCCTATGACCACGTGGCCGAGGTGGCCTCCTACCTCGGCGCCGATCTGCTCGACTACGCGCTCATCAATACCGGAATACCGGCCGAGTCCACCCTGGAGCGGTTCCGGCGTAACGGTCTCTTGCTGCTGGCAATTACGCCGGAGGAGGTCCGGAAGATCACCGATCTGGGTGTCCAGGTGGTTGCCGGGAGCATGATCGAGCAGCGCGACGCGGAGTACGTCTTGTGGAATAAGCAAGACGCCATTCGTCACGATCCGGCGGCGGTCGCCCGTGAACTGGTGGAGGTCTTCAATCAGCCGCGCGCCCAGGCCATGCCAGCGGACGAGCGGTCTGTGGAAGAGGTACCGCAGGCGGCAGCGGCTGCCCCGGCCTGGAACCGCGCGTAGCGGGGCGTTTGCGTGGCCAGGGTGCCGGATGAGCCGGTTGCTGAGGCAGCACGTACCTCTTTGATGATCGGGTTTGGTCACACCCGTCCCTTGTGCCACCCATGTGTATCGCGCGGCTGGCCCCGGTCGGTTGGCAATCCTGGCGTATGAGGACAAGCAATGGCAGGAATCCCCTTGCACATGGCCCCGACGGCCCCGGCGCCGATGGAGTATCGCCACGTTGGCCGCTCCGAACTCGTGGCCTCGGCGATTGGCTTCGGCTGCCGCCCCCTCGGCGGCGCGTTCGGACCAGTCAGTGAGGCTGACGCCATCGCCACCATTCGGCAGGCGATGACCGTGGGTATCAACTGTTTCGATACTGCACCGCGCTACGGCTTCGGACGCGCCGAGGAGCTACTGGGTCAGGCGCTCGGCCGCTGGCGCCGGGAAGTCAACGTCATCACCAAGGTCGGGTATACGTGGGACCCCAGCGACCCGGAGCGGACCGTTCGCCACGATAGCAGCCGCGCCGCGGTCCTCGACGGTGTGGGGGGGCTGCACGCCAGCCTACGCCGGCTCGGTACCGACTACGTAGACCTGATCCTCGTAGAGGTTCACGATACGCGGACGCCTGTCGAGGAGACGCTGGCCGCGTTAGTCGGCGCACGGGAACAGGGCAAGGTGCGGCACATTGGGGTTGCCAACTGCAAGGCCGAGCAGGTGCTGGCCGGCTTACCGCACGCGCCGCTGATCGTCAACGAGGTGGACTATCACCTCTTCGACCGCCGTTGGGAGCAGGAAGTCTTCGAGACGTGCCGCATGTTCGGCATCGGGGTACTCGCCTCGGCCACGCTGGCCCCCGGCCTGCTCACCGGGGCGATCACTGCGGAGTTGACCGTCTCCGAGACGGACCCGCGCCGCAGCGAGGCCTCCTCTCCGGACTTGTTTGCTCCAGAGAGCTTCAAGCAGAACCTCGCCGTCGTCGAGCGCCTGCAAGGCCTCGCCCGCCGCCACCGCGCCAGCGTCGCCCAACTGGCGCTCGCGTGGGTGCTGCACCAGCCGGCGGTGAGCGTGGCGCTCGTCGGCATGTCTCAGCCGGGTGAGGTCGTCGAGAACGTTGGCGCGCTCAACGTCCGGCTGACCCCGGACGACCTCGCGGAGATCGAGACAATCATGGCGGACGCCGCCGGCGTCCCCGACGCCTTGCCGGCCTAGCTGCCGGTGCTCGGCTTTCCGCAAGTGCCCCCCTGGACCTCACCCCTCTACTCGGTGTTCTCTGTGGCTGAAGAAGCCTCCCGCCGTGGGCCGATCTTGCCAACGTCTGTGGGAAGAAAGCCGAGCGCAAGCGCCGGGGACTCCGGGCGGAGCCGGTAGTCGCCGCGCTGGCGGTCCACGAAGAGCGGATCGCCGATCAGCGAGTTTGTCTCGAACCCCCAGCGCCGCCACTCGGCAAGACTGTAGACCTTGGTATCCACTGCCGCCGAATCCCGGCCGTGACCTACTCTGGTCTCGATGGTGTAAGGCCCGCCGGCCGGGTCGAAGAAGAGATTGTGATCGGACTGCCCAATCACTTGATCCAGTGGCAGTTCGCCTACGCGGTCATACAGCCGATACATGTGCCCCGCGGCATTCGCCCGGTAGACGATGTTCCGCGTAAAGCGATTGCCGAGCGTGAAGCCGTACATCTGGGGAGCATAGCCGTGGAATGCGCTGTAGCGAATGCCATAGTTGCAGTCCACGACTAGGTTGTTCTCGATGACGTTGTTTTTGCCCATATTGACGGCAAACGCATAGCCGCAGCGCACCAGGATATTCCCGTACACGAAGCAGTTACTTGTGAAGTTGTCCAGATAGATGCCGTGGACTCCGTCGGGGTTGGGCCCCAGGTTGCAGTCCGAGTCCACGACGCACCCCCGCACGTCGGTAATCAGGTTGTGGCGAATGACGTGCCCGGACCGCTCGGCCCCCTTTTCGGTGTGTCCGGCGGGGTCCTCCATCCAGCTGTTGATGGCGGCGGTATCGCTGATCTCCAGGGCCACGTGGCGGATTGCGTTGTATTCCACGATATTGCGGCCAAAGCCGCTGTTACCCAGGTTGATGGCGTGGTGAGGCAGGTGCTCGATCTGGTTGTGTCCGACCAGATTGCCCTGGCTGAGACCCAGGAAGACCCCGGTGCTGTAGTTATCGAAGATTCCGCAATGGTGAATGTAGTTGTCCTCGATCCGGTTGAACAGGGGGTGCCGCGGCACCGGATTGAAGTATTTGCTACCTAGGAGGCAGATGCCGTTGTGGCCGGCATGGCCGATCTCGTTGTTGATGATGACGTTCCGGGCGTTGTAGTCCTCTAGGTAGATGGCGTTGCCGCCGACGGCAGCAAAGTGGTTGCCCTCGATGCGGCAGTGCTCTGCGCCCCGCAGATGCAGGGCCTCGCCGCAATATGGCCGGCCGGGAAGTGGGAACATCGCCCCGTAGCCCTCCAGACCCTCGCGGTGCATATTGTCGCCGGTGGTCGTCTCCGTGAAGGTGAAGCCGACGATGTTGACCCAGGCGGCCTGGTCCAGCTTTACTAGGCAGTCCAGCACCGGCATGACCACCGCGCCGTCGGTGCTGGTGCTAGTGGGCGGCCAGAAGTACAGTGTCCCCTCCGCGGAGTCGAGACACCATTCGCCAGGCTGGTCCAGCTCTTCCAGCACATTCTCCACCACGAAACGATCATTGCGGAAGAAGGGGACGGGCAGGAAGTTGGGATAGCGGTCGAACTGTCGTCCGGTCTGCGCTACCGTGATGACCCGGTTCTCCCAGTCTATGGACTTGATCGGGAGGGTGTAGCTGCCGTACTTGCCGGCGCAGGCGTAGACTTCCGCTTCGGTGGGCTTTCCCCAGCGACGCTCAAAGGTGCCGGGCCGGTACCGAAAGGCGAGCGCACTGCGCTCATCGAACGCCCCCGGCAGCACGCCATAGGAGGGGGCGCTGTCCTCCTTGCCCTCCTCGGCGGGACCTTCCATGAAGGCCCAGCCACCGTAGAGGGGATTGTCGGGATCGCGGTTGGGCCAGCGTGCCCTGACCTGGCGTTTTCCGTCGAAGAACAGCTGCCTGAACCGCGACTTGTCGCCTCTGCCGGCGGGGAACGCGGCTTGGATGATCTTGCCCTTATACGGATGCCAGCCGTCAATTCTGATGCCACCGCTGATGATGGGCTGCTCGCCCGGATAGGCCGCATGGGTGATGGGACACTCGTAGGTGCCGCTGTCCTCAGCGCGCAGGACGAGAGGTTGCGCGAGGTAATACTTGCCCCCACGCACGAGAACGGTGATCGGCTGTGCCAATCCGTCACGGCCCTTCCGCTCCCGTATGGCATCGCGGGCCTTGGTCAGCGTGGCGAAAGGACCATCGGACCGGTCGGCGACCGGGGCCGCTCGCGTACCCGACCAAGTGTCGTTGCCGTCGGTTGCGACGTAGAGTGTGAGCGGCTCCACCTGCCGGTCCTTCCTCGGAGCGCGGTAGGATTCGGGCGAGAAAACGCTCGGCAGTGCCAGTGCTGGTACGATAGCACAGGCCGAAGGTCCGGAGGCCTCCCGGCACCACCGGGACCGTTCCCCGAACGGTCCTGCGCGTTGGCCATCGGGGCCAACGCTGCTATCCGATGCAGAGGCAGCGGGGGAGGAACGCTGGCATGAAGCTGGGCCTGCACTACGAGATGGCGCGACCGGAGCTGAACGATCACCTCCTGCTCCAAGAGACGATGGAGCAGATCATCCGCGCCGATCAGGTCGGCTTCGATTACGTGTGGCTGGTGGAGCACCATTTCATGACGGGGTTTTCGGGGTCTGCGTGCCCGGAAATCGTGTACGGCGCCCTGAGCCAACGCACCGAGCGAATCCGCTTGGGCCTGGGCGTCATCGTGCTGCCCTACCACCATCCCGTCCGAGTAGCCGAGCGGGTCGCTACTCTCGACCACTTGGCCGAGGGCCGGGTGGACTTTGGCACCGGCCGCTCCGGCGTCTACGAGCTGACCGGCATGGGCATAGACCCCAGCCGGAGCCGCGAGATGTGGGACGAGTCGCTGACGATGGTTCCGCGGATTTGGGCGGCGGACTGGTTCGAGTGGGATGGCAAGTTCTGGAGTGTGCCGCCGCGGCAGGTGCTGCCGAAGCCCTACCAGAAGCCCCATCCGCCGATCTGGGTCGCGGCCCTGCAAGCGGCGACCTATGAGTTGGCAGCGCAGAAGGGCATCGGCGTCCTGGCGATGGGCGCCAGCGATCCCTCGGTCCTGGAGCCGCACATCACGGCCTATCACGATGCCGTCCGTCAGGCTACGCCGGTCGGCGACTGCATCAACGCGCAGTGGGCCAGCCAAACTATCGGTATCTGTACGGAGGACAACCGCGAGGGCCGCGAGCTGGGCACCTTGTCAATCAAGAACTTCTTCGGCCCCGACCGTCCGTATGCCAAAGGCGTGGAGGACATCTACAGCCGGTTGCTGCAGCAGTGGGGCGGCGTGCCCGATCATCTCAAGGAGGACTTCATCCGGACCGGGCAGCCGCCGGGCGGCGAGGGACAGTCGGCTGAGGCCACGAACTTTATCGCGCATAAGGTCTGGGAGAAGGTAGACGCCGATACGCTCTGCGACCGGGCAGTGATTATCGCCGGCGACCCGGACAGCTGTATCGCGGCGCTCAAGAAGCACGAGGCGGCGGGCGCTGACCAGGTGCTGATCTCGATGCAGACCGACACCGTGCCGCACGAGGTTGTAATGAAGTCCATCGAGCTATTTGGGAAATACGTGATCCCGGAGTTTGCGGATTCCTGAACGCACGGCCGGACCGCCGGCAGCGGGTGTATCATAGCGACGGGCAGAGCGGGTTGGACCTAACCCCCGGCTCCTTCCCTTCAGGAGGGTAGGTCCACCTACGGATCGGTACGGAATTGGAGGCACACATGGCACTGACGCAAGCCGAGGTAGCGCAATTTCATGAGCAAGGATTCCTGATCGTGGAGGACCTGCTCACACCGGACGAGGTAGCCGCCATGCGCGCGCGGGCGGAAGAGATTGCCCAGCCCGATTCGCCGGAACAATCGCGTGTCTTGCGGCAGGTCGAGCCGGCGGTGGCGCGCGGTGAGAAGGAAGCGGACGACTACGAGTTCTCGTTGCGGAAAATGGCGGCGTTGGCCCTCAGCCGCGATCCGGTCTTCGCGGCACACGCCCGCCGGCCGCGGATCGTGGAGATCATCAAAGCGCTGCTCGGCCCGAACCTGGTCCTGTACCAGGACCAGCTCTTCATGAAGCCACCGCGCGTCGGCTCGCGGCAGCCCTATCACCAGGACCAGCCCGCCGGGTTTGACATTGATCCACCCCAGCACTTGGTCAGCTGCTGGACGGCGCTGGACGACTCGACGGAGGAGAATGGCTGTCTGTGGTACTTGCCCGGGTCGCACAAGCTCGGCGCCCTGACCCGCGAGGAGCGCGTGGAGTACGAGGCGCGGGCACAGCGCGGGGAGCTGGGCGACGCGGTGCCCCTCGTGGTGCGGGCGGGTGGCTGCGGCTTTCACCACGGCTGGCTGCTCCATGCCAGCGGCATCAACCTGTCCGACAAGCGCCGGCGCGGCTATGCCACGCACTACGTGCGCTCCGAGTGCCGCTACGTCGGACCACCTCCCAAGCCGGCTCGCCTCGTCGAGCTGGGCACGGACTTTCTCCAGGTAACAGGGCAGCGGTTCCCAGGCTGCATCTAGCTGGTGGCGACGCAGCGCGCCGCCAACGAGACTATCCGGCAGACCATTCGCGTGAGTGAGTGGTGTTTATGAGCGAGCTAGTGATCCTCGGGTCCGGGGGCGCGTTTGCTACAGCCACGCGCAGCAACCCCTCTGTCGCCCTGCTGCACCGCTCGTCTACGTACCTCTTCGACTGTGGCGAGCCGGTCGCAGCGTCGTTGTATCGCCATGGCATCTCGGTCACGAGCGTGCGAGGTATCTTTGTCTCGCATCTGCACATGGATCACCTTGGGGGCCTGCCGCAGCTCATTAACGCCATCCGGTTGATGAGCCGTAACGTAGATCCCTCGCGAGGCGCGGGGTTGCCTTGGTCTATGCACGTCAGGTCCGACTGGCACCTCCGCAATCTCCGGTTTCCCCGGTCGCCCGACGGGATAACCATTGAAACAACGCTGCCGAGCGAGATCAGGCTGCATCTCCCCGCATCCGCGATCACACCCTTTCAGGAATTTCTGGCCGCCTGTATGTTGGGACCAGAGCGACTGCGCTTCAAGCTTGCTTGGCCGCCTATTCGCCTCGGAGAGATCCATGCCGAGCCTGGACTGAAGGTGACGGCCACCCGTGCCACCCAGCTACCCCAAGAATGTTTCTCCTTTTTGATTGAATTGGAGGGCCGCAGAATCATCTACTCGGGGGACCTCGGTGGCTTAGATGACTTGCGGCCCGTCATTGCCGGGACGGATCTCCTGTTACTGGAAACGTCGCACTTACGACCGGCGGCGGTCGCGTCCTTCCTCCGCGAGACGCAGCCACAGCAGACGGTACTCGTCCACGTACACCCGGGAATGGAAGACCGGGCGGTCGCACTGGTGCGGGAGGTGGCCGAACTCAACGTGAGTGTGGCATACGATGGGCTGCGAATCGCGCTGTAGGCGCGGCACCGATTGCACCGCGATGGAGGCACACGGATGTCCGGACCGCAGCCGATCATGCTGACACCGATAGGCTACGTGCGCTCACCGATTGACGACCGCGAGGTCATGCCCAACGACGGGGTGCCGGCCAAGATCGAGCTACTCCCGGAGTTCGCGGACGGCCTCGGCGACATCGAGTCGAATAGCCATCTCATCATCCTGGGCTGGTTTCACCAGGCGCACCGCCATCGCCTCACCGTCACCGGCAAGAGTCGCCGGCCGGGGCGGGAGCAGCGTGGCGTGTTTGGCCTGCGGTCGAGCACGCGGCCCAATCCGGTGGCGCTCAACATCGCGCGGCTGGTGCAGCGGGACGGCACGGTGCTCTCGCTGGAGCGGCTGGACATGATTGACGGCACGCCGGTGGTGGACATCAAGCGCTACTCGCCCGGCTGGGACGACGTGTTCGCCGCGCGCACGTCCCGGCAACTGCGGCCGTTGCCGGCGCCGGATGCGGAGCTGGTCGAGATACTGCTCAACGAGGTCGAGCATTTTCACGGCGCCATCAATGCTGGAGCGCGCCGTACCGTCCGCCTCGTTGCCGACACGTGCAGTCGGTGGCGCATCAATCCCACCGACCCGGCGCTGACCGTGACTATCCCCATGCGTCAGGGTGCTGCGGTGGACGGCAGCGTTGCGGATAGCGTGCAGGCGCTGACGCGGGCGACGTTCGGCTCCGGCCGGCTGCGTGTGTGTGGAGGGACGGCTGTGGTGCTGTGGTGGCGCGACCGGGCCGTCGCCGCGACGGCCACCGCTACGGAGCCGCCGGCCGACTACGCGGCGCTGGCGGCGATACCGCTGACCGAGCTATGGACGCTGGAGGAGACGCCGGAGTGACGAGGGATACCGGTTCCGCACCTAAGGCCCGATCAAGTGCGGCCGGCGGACCAGTAGACGCCGTTGGCGAGGATGGTGTGCAACTCCGGCTGGTAGTAGACCGGGTACGTCTCGTGACCGGGCTGGAAATAGAAGATGCGGCCGGCGCCGCGCTGCCAGCAGCAGCCGGAGCGGAAAACCTCGGCGCCGCCCAAGAATGATGAGATGAAGACCAACTCATCAGGGGGCGGAATGACAAACCACTCGGAGTACATCTCATCCTGCGGAATGACGACGTATTGCGGTACGCCGGCGGCAATCGGGTGGCTAGGCTCGGCTACGTAGAGGTGCGCCGGCTGGCCGTCCTCGCGCCAGCCGCCGAGGTCGCAGGAGGTACCCATCAGGGCCTTGAAGGCCCGGGAGTGGTGGGAGGAGTGGAGCGGCATGAACCCCATCCCCCGTGCGGTCACGTGGCGGACGATACGTGCGACCGATTCGTCGGTCACGTCCCGGTGACGACCGTGTCCCCACCAGACCAGCACGTCGGTTGTCGCCAGCGCCGCCTCGCTGAGACCTTGCTCGGGATCGTTGATCTGGGCCGTCTGCGCCACGATGCCGTCTCGCTCATTCAAGGCGGCGGCGATAATCCCGTTCATCCCGTCGGGATAGACGGCTGCCGGTTCGGTGCGCTCGGACCAGACCAGCACGCGGATTGGATCCGTAGACGGCATACCTACCTCCCTCACGGTACGCTTCCGCAGCGCCCGTGCGACCGCGCCGCGCGCCCGCGAGAGCGCCGCACGGAGCCGGGCAGCGAAGCTCCTACCGGCCATCATTGTACCCAACCGTGTGTGTGCCGGGGTGTTAGCGCCAGACGGCGATGATGGCGCCCATGATCGGTAGGCCGACCAGGTAGTAGCCGTTGTTGATGAGCCAGAGACGCAGCGGCCGGGCCTCGAATGCGCCCCAAGTGGCGCTGGCGGTGGCAATGAACACGACCGCCCAGAGACCCAAGATGATTCCGTCGAGTATGCTGCTCGCCCCGCTCAACGCAGCGAGTACCGCCAGCACGTAGGCGCTGATCAGCGAGGCGGCAATAGCAATCGAAAACGCCTGGACCTGATTCGCTTGCGCGGAGATTTCCTCGGCGGTCTTGCCGATGGCGGCCAGCCAGGCGTTAGAGAACAGCACCGGCGAGTACCACACGGCCCCCAGGGCCATGGGTACGATGGCGGCGACGACGACGGCGAGGTAGTTCACGTCCAGCGTCCACATAGCGTTCCCCTCCCGGCTCTACCGATGAGAGCGGGCCGCGACCCACCCCTCAGCAGGAGGAACGAGCGGCGGCACGTCGCGGCGCGGCGGCCGCTGTGCCGGAGCGCCGGGAAAATCTAGCCGTGCTTGTCGCGGAGCAGCTGGGCACCCTGGCACATGGCCTTGAGCTTGAGGTAGGCCTCGTCGAAATCCATGGGGTTACTGCTCGACGGGGCAAAGCCGCAGTCCGTATTCAGGGTGATGCGCTCCTTGGGCACGTATTCCATGGCGGCCTCGACGCGAGCGACGACCTCTTCGGGCGTTTCGACGTGGGTATCGGTATGGTCAATGACCCCCAGCCCCAGAATCTTGTGCTCGGGGAAGTCCTTCAGCACCTCGATCCCTTCCGCATCGGGCGTGGCGAACTCCATCGCGAAGCGATCCACGTTCATCTCGCCGAGCGCGCCGATAATCAAGTCGTATGGACCGCGGGTACCGTGCCGCCGGTTGTAGTGTGCGTGGCAGAGATGCACGCTGAGGAAGACGCCTTCGATGCCCTCCGTCGCGCCGTTTACGCCCGCCACCGACATTTCGATCTCATGGTTGACGTCGGTAATCCCCTCGCGCTCGCGGTAGCGCGGGTCTACGAGCAGGGCCAGCCAGGGGTCGTCGAGTTGGACGGCCTGGACACCCAGCGCAATCAAGTCCTGAATTTCCTGGCGGATAATCGGTACGCACGCCGCCATGAAGTCTTCCCACGTCGCATAAGCAGCCGTGGAATGCTCCTGGCTCCACATGCGTCGCGCGACGGTATACGGCGAGGGCAGCGAGACGTTGAGCCGCGCGTGCGCGTGATCCTTCAGAAAGGCGGCGGCTGCGGTGGTAATCGGCCGCCGCGGCCGTAGCTCTGCGGTGACTGCCGGGTAGGTCAGCGCCGTGGTCGAGGGGGAGCTGGCAAGGATGAGATCGGTCGTGAAGCCATCCACGGCCTCGGTGAACACCTTGACGTAGCTCTCGCGCCGCCACTCGCCGTCCGAGATGAAGTCCAGGCCGGCCCGCTCCTGCATCCGAATGGCCGCCGGGATGGCGGCGTCGAGCAGGGCATCCGCATCCGCTTCGCCAATCTGCCCCTCCTTCCGCTCCTCGATCAGCTCCCGTATCCACACCGGCCGTGGCAGGCTACCGACGACCAGCGTTGGGAAGAGGTAATCGGTGGGTAGTGTGACCATGGTCTTGCTCCCTTCGATCTCCGGGATGGGAAGGAGTGCGCGTGGATTGTCCGTCGCCGGTGGCTAGATCATGCACTAGGGTATCGCTTTGCGCGGCGCCAGGCGAGTGACCAGTTGGCGCATGCGGCAGGAGCACGGTATGGTCACACTAATGGCGGCTCGCGCACAGTCGCGTGCGACGAGAGCCGAGTTGGCACCGGCCCTGGCTGCTGCATAGTGTACTACTCCTCCGTGCGCCAGGGTCACCGGTCAAGGCAACTTCGACGCACGGCACAAGGAGGGTACGATGCGATCACTCACTGCATTGGTGGCGCGCTGGCAATGGATTGGCGCGGAGCCGACGCACGGCTCACAGGCCTCGACTCGCGCCGGGGATGCTGCCAGGCACGCGGCTATCGGCGCCGTTGCAGACGAGCTATCGCAAGCAGTAGCTAGTGGGCAGACCTCGGCTGCGGCGCTCGCGGCGTTGGTCGACTCGCTGCGCGAACGCTCGCAGGCGGCGCAAACGGAAGCTGCCCGGGCAGCGAGCGTGGCCCAGGACCCCGCGGACATCCCGACCGCCGAGTGGCTGGGGCGGTCGGCGGCCTACGCCTGGTGTGCGACTGACCTCGAACCGTTCGCCGGGGCCGGGGAGTAGATTCTCGCGGGCGCGGGCGAACGTCCCGGTCTACCGTAAGGAGGGCAGCGTGGGGAAACGACTCCAGGACAAAGTTGCGATCGTGACCGGTGCCGGAGCGATTGGGCCGGGTTGGGGGAATGGCAAGGCCACGGCGGTATTGTTCGCGCGGGAAGGGGCCAAGGTCTTTGCCGTTGATCTGCACCTGGCCGCGGCGGAAGAGACGAAGAAGATCATTGATGCCGAGGGGGGCAGTTGCACCACGTACCAGGCCGACGTCTCGCAGTCGGCGGACGTTGCGGCCCTGGTCGAGCGCTGCCTGGCTACCTATGGGCGCGTTGACGTGCTCCACAACAATGTCGGTATCGTCGAGGTCGGGGGCTGTGTGGAGGCCAGCGAGGAGAGCTGGGATCGTGTCAACGCCGTGAACCTCAAGAGCATTTTCTTGACCTGCAAGTACGTGCTGCCGCACATGGTGCGGCAGGGTCGTGGCGCTATCGTCAATATCTCCTCCATTACGGGAATTCGTTGGCTGGGCGTGCCGTATGTGTCGTACAGCGCCACCAAAGCGGCGATTACTCAGTTGACGCAGAGCATTGCGATGCAGTACGCCAAGCAGGGCATTCGCGCGAATTCCATCTTGCCGGGGCTGATGAATACGCCCATGGTGGCCCAATCGCTGGCCGATGCCTATGCGGATGGGGACGTGGAGGAGATGCTGGCCATCCGCAACAGTCAGTGCCCCACCGGCAAGATGGGCGATGCCTGGGACGTGGCCTATGCCGCGCTTTTCCTGGCCTCGGACGAGGCGAAATACATTACGGGCACGCAACTGGTCGTGGACGGCGGGCTGACCTGCAAGATCGCGTGAATGTGGTGGCGGCCGCGCGCCGCTGCTAGGTGTAGGTCTGCTCGGCGATGCCAGCGCCGAGAAAGCTGTAGCCGCTCTGCCGCTCCGCCGCCGCGGCGCCGTCGTTGCCTTGGAGCGCTCGCAGTCCCACCCGCGTCGCCACCTCGTCGTGATTGTCTCGGACGGCCCGGAAGCGTTGCTCGATGCGGGTACGGGCATCAAGACAGAACAGGTGCGCCAACTCTCGCGCTTCGGGCCGCTCGCGCTCTCCAAAGCTCTCGGCGTAGGAGCAGACGGTTGCCATCATGAACAGGTCAATGCCAATCTCGGTGAAGCGCACGATGCCGGCTTGACGCCGCGCAAAGTCGTTGATGAGGTCGAGGGTGGCGTCTTGGAATGAAGCGGCATCGCCGTCTGCGGCAAAGCGACTGCGCCGCCGGACGTACTCCGGGAGCGTCCGCATCAGTTGCTGAAACAGCACCCGCGCCAACCGCTTGCTGGTGGTCTCGACGTAGCGCAGGTGCGTTGCCAACTGCGGCGCGGCCAGCCGGTTCACGGGTGTTGACCGTGGCAGCACTTGCCGCAGGTACCAAGGCAGATAGTGCTTGCCCAAGTTGCCGGCGATGACCGGAAAGCGGTCCTGCGTGTTGAGCAGCCACCGCAAGGCCAGCTTGATGTGCGGAGCCATGACCTCGCGCGAGATGAAGAGTTTCATAATCTCGCTGGCGCCCTCGACGATCACGAAGAGCCGCCCGTCGCGCAGCAGGCGCTCCATCGGGAAGGGCGTTTCCCCCGCGCGCTGGCGTAGTGAGGCCGCCTTCTCGTAACCCCGGCCGCCCCGCAGCGCCATCGCCCGGTCCAGAATCTCCTGGAGGTACAGTGAGCTGACGAGCTTGGCGATGGCGCTCTCTACCCGGAAGTCAACGTCGTGGCGCTCGGCGTAGGCCGCCACGAAACTCACGACCGCCTCGGAGGCGAAGAGGTGGGTAGCGATGTGCGCCAGCTTGTGCGTATTAAGCTCGTGCCGGCCGATCCGGTCACCAAGCTGCTGCCGTTCAGCCGCCCAGCTCATCGTCGGCGCGTAGACTTGCTTGGCCATGCCGAGACACATGGCGGCGACGCTGATCCGGCCGGTGTTGAGCGTCGTGAGCGCGATCTTGAGGCCCTCGCCGATCTGCCCGATGACGTTCTCTGCAGGTATGCGAACGTCGGTCAGCCGGAGGTAGGCGTTTTCGAGGCCCCGAAACCCCATGAACTCGCAACGCTGCACCACCTCAACGCCGGCCGTCTTCATGGGGACGATGAAGGCGGTAATGCGCCCATCCACTTTTGCCATCAGCGTCATGTAATCGGCTATAGTGCCGTTGGAGCACCAGAGCTTTTCGCCGTTGATGCGGTAGTGCGGGCCGTCGTCGTGTGTTTCGAGCACCGCGGTCGTCGTCATGTTGGCCGGATCGGAGCCGGCCGCCGGCTCGGTGAGCGCAAAGGCCGAGACCTTACCCTGGGCCAGCAGGGGCAGGTACCGACGGCGTTGCTCCTCGGAGCCGAACAGGATGAGGGCCTGGGCGACGCCGACCGATTGGTGGGCGGAGAGGATCAATCCCAAGGCCGGGCTGACGCTGGCCACCAGCTGCAAGACGCGGTTGTAGTTCGTCAGCGACAGTCCTTGCCCGCCGTACTCCTTGGGAATCTTGAGACCAAAGCAGCCGAGTTGCGCGAGACCATCGAGAACTTCGCGGGGAATGTGTCCGGTGCGTTCGATGGCGTCGGGGTCCACGTGGTCGTGCAGAAACTGCGCGATCTCGGCGCAGACGGTGTCGCCGAGGTGCTTGTCCGCCTCCGCCTGTCTGGGAAATGGGAAGAGCAGCTCGAACTTGGGTTGTCCGTCGAACAGGGTGCCGACAAAGCTGGGATGCACGCTGTCATCGCGCGCAGCTTCGATCTCGCGGATACTCGAAATCAGATCAAATCCGGGCATTTATCCCTCCTTGCTCCGGGCTTCGGCCCCCACCCCGGCCCTCCCCCGTCCCGATGGGGGGACCATAGGGGGGCGTCCCATGCCCATGCCTCACGTCTTGGCACAGTTGTCCATCTGATGGTATGAGTGGGGAGCCGGTCATTCCAGCCGATTGAAGGAGCACGCTATGTCCATGACCATCGTTGGGCAGCGTACACTGCGGAAAGTCCTCGAGCACCATGCGCGGACGCAACCGGACAAGACGTTCCTAGTCTTTGAGGACCACCAAGAGCAGTCGCATAGTTATACGTACCGGCAGTTCGACCGGATCGTCAACCGGACTGCCAACGGATTGCTCGACCTTGGCGTGACGAAAGGCGACCGGGTCAACCTGCACCTCACGAACTGTCCGGAGTTTCTCTTCTTCTGGTTTGCGATTGCCAAGATCGGCGCCGTGATGGTACCGACCAACCCGCTCTCACCGCTCGACGAGCTGACCTATCCGGTCAAGCACTCGGAGAGTAGGGTATCCATCACCCAACCCGACCTCCTGCCGACCGTCGTCGCGCTCCGCGAGCGGTGTCCGACCATCGGTCAGATCATCGTGATCGGCTCGACCAAGGCCGCGCCCGGCGTGCTGCCGTTCGATCAGTTTGTGGTGGGCCGGTCCGACCGGCTGGCTCCGGTCCCGGTAAGTCCCCTGGACGATGCAGCGATTCTGTACACGTCCGGTACCACCAGCCTTCCGAAGGGCGTACTCGTCACGCACGCCAACTACATCTACCTAAGCGAGGTGGTCTCCAAGCTCACCCGCCTCGGTCCCGAGGACCGGCACTTCATCACGTTGCCGCTCTTCCACGCCAACGCCCAATACTACTCGTTCATGACCTCGCTCAACGTGGGCGGCAGCGTGGCGCTCATGCCCCGGTTCAGCGCCTCCCGGTTCATGGTGCAGGCCGCTCGTTACGGCGTTACGATCACCAGTCTCTTTGCCGCCCCGATGCGGATGATCTTGGCGCAGCCACCGGCCCCGACGGACCGGGACAACCGCTTTCGGATGGTGTTCTTTGCCCAGAACATCACGGAAGCGCAGCTGGCGGAGTGGGAAGAGCGCTATGAAGCGCCGCTGCTACAGATTTACGGCATGACGGAGACGATGGGCCAGCCCCTCACCAACCCGCTCGACGATACCAGGGACAACATGAGTATCGGCCGAGTGACGTTGGGCTACGAGTGCCGCGTCGTGGATGAGCAGGGGTGCGACGTGCCCGTGGACACGCCGGGGGAGCTGCTGGTGAAGGGTATTCCCGGGGTGACGATCACGAAGGGCTACTTCAAGAATCCCGAGACGACGGCCGAGACGATCCGCGACGGCTGGCTCTATACGGGCGACGTCGTGGCGGTGAACGAGGATGGCTATTTCCGGTTCGTGGATCGCGCCAAGGACATGATTAAGCGTGCCGGGGAGAATATCGCCGCTGGCGAGGTGGAGGCCGTCATCAAGCAGCACCCGGCGGTCGCGGACGTGGCGGTGATCGGCGTGCCGGACCCGATGCGCGACGAGGCGATCAAGGCGTGCATCATCCTGGAGGAAGGCCGGACGACCACGGCGGATGAGATCATCGCGTATTGCGCGGAGCGGCTGTCCAAGTTCCGCGTGCCGGAGTTCGTGGAGTTTCGGAGCGAGTTCCCGCGCACCTCCGTGGGCAAGATTCAGAAGCACCTCCTCCGGCGGGAGTCGGAGGGGTAGGGGGATGGTCAGCATCAGGATTTACGGGATTAGACGATTGGCAGGATGGTAGATCCGATCAATCCTGTCCATCCACTCATCCGGCGAATCCTGATGCTGGAGCGGCTAGGGTCACAGTTGGTCTATGACCTGCTTCAGGATACCTAGATGGGCGCGGGCTTGAGATGTAGTCAACAGGAGCGCATTATGAACGACATCGTCTCTCTGAGCACGCATATTATCCAAATTCATAAGCTGCTGATCGTTGATATCCCCTTTCTCATATGCTCTTCTTAGTTGGTTAGCAACGACTGTACGCTGGCCATCCTGAATCAACTCGCGGTTCAGAGACTTCAGTTTCTTTTCCAAGCCACACCAGGATTCCAAGAAGTCAAAGGTAAGTACCTTGCGCCTAGATTCATCCAGTTCCTTCTCGATTTCGTTAATACGAGAATCACGAGCAGCCAAATCCTGGGAATGTTGGCCTGTGGTGTCAGCCAACTTCTGCTTAAGGTTCTCAATGCATCCCTCATTCTTAGCGCGCTCTTCTAGGCGCGCCCGTGCCGCTCCGCCGCGAAGACCCTTAATGCGAGACCTAAGCTTCTTTATTTCTGCATCTTTAGATGTGGCGGGAGCTAGATTATTTTCTAGTTGAGTTTCTAGTTGGGACATTTTGGCTTCGGCGGCAACGAGGGCATCGTGCTCCTGCTTACGCTCGGCTTCGGCGGCCTCGCGAGCGTCATGTGCCTTATCACGCTCTTTTTCGGCAGCAAGGCGAGCAGCCTTCTCCTGAGCAAGCTGACCTTTGGTGTCAGCCAACTCTTGCGCCGCCGCTTCTCCTGGCGTCTGTGCAGGTCGCTCTGGCACCTGCTGCCATGGCAGTGGGCCCGCTGATGTTGTATTACGACGCAGTGAGACAAGCCAATTAATGCCTTGCGCGACAGTTCTCCGCGAATACTGCTCCGGGTTCCAGCCCTCAATCTCCGGCGTAAGCAGTTCCTGCTCCTTCAGCTGCTCCTTCAACTGCTGGACATATTCCAACATGTCCGATGTGGGAGGCAACTTCGACGGGTCTGGACTTGATCCCCCAGTCGCTCCGAACATACCTACCTCCTCTCCTCAGAAGGTGCAACTATCCTGCACCCCCGGCCCTGGGGTGTAAGGGCTAGTGTTTCTCACGGATCAGTACGGTGTCGGCCCATTCCCATGAATGGGCCAGGTCCAGCCGGGTTAAATCCGGCAGTCGGATGCTCTCTACCGGAGGCGTAGTAGAGGATATTGGTATCAAAAAAGGCCGCCAGGCGCATAGGATGCCTCCAGTTCGTGCGACAGCGTAGCAGCGTCTGGCGGGTCTTTCACCTCCAATCTCACCAACTGCTCTACGTTGATCCCGGTGGCGCGAACGATGCCCGGCGCGGCAGCGGTGGCCCCACGCCAAGTTGCACAAGTCTATATATCTGCATCCCTGCCGGCCAATTATCCAGGGTATTTCATGAAAGTGAAGGGGGACGAGGGCTGACGGGAGAGCGGTTCGCTCTGCGCCTAGGCCATCAGGTCTAGCACGCGGGCGACGAAATCATGCACCACGGGGCGGGCACGCTCTAGGTCGTCGTGCTCCATGAAATCGTGGTAGAAGTTGGCGTGGAATTGTTGTGCTGCCAAGAACCCGGAGCGCAGCGCCGGGTCGTCGTATTCCTCAGCCAGTCGGTCGGCGGCCAGCTTCAGCGCGCGGTGGCTCCCAAATGGCCAATCCCGCTGCTGCGCTACCGCCATAATGGCGTGGGAGGCAGCGCACCACAGCTTCTCCGAGCCTTGCAGTACGTCTCCGGCGGCTAGTTCTCGATCTGCGGCCGCTAGAAAATCCTGCGCTGTGTGGATATGTTCCTGAACGATCATCAGTCCAGCCCCAAGGTTGTGATGCTCCATCGTCATTCCGGCGCCGGCCGGAGTACACGAGGCGGTCGGGGTATGTATATGGCAACATCACGGGGAATTGGCATATCCTTGCCGCACCGTACCACAGGCGGATTGTCACCGTCGAGCGAGGTCGGACGCGCCTGTTCCGAGTTGGCCTGGAATAGGTATCCTGAGCACCGGATGCCGTTCAGCCGAGCGGATGACGTAAAGGAGATACGTGATGGAAACGCGCACGCTGGGCAGGACCGGTTTGCCGGTCTCGGCGCTGTGTTTTGGGACTTGGGAGATCGGTGGCCTCTCCTGGGGGCCGATTGCAGCCGAGGATGCCGTGGCGTTACTGCGCCAGGCGCTCGACCTGGGGATTACGACCTACGATTGCTCGGACGCCTACGGCAACGGTCGCTCGGAGGTGTTGCTGGGAGCGGCCTTTGAGCGGCACCGGCACGACGTGATCTATATCACCAAGGCCGGTTACATCCCCGGCATTGACGGCGCGCAGACGGTGCTGCATTGGCAATACCAGAATCACTCCCCGGACTACCTGAAGATCGCCTGTGACATGAGCTTGCGGCGGCTCCACACCGACTACATTGACGTGTACCTGCTCCATGACGCGCCGGATCACGTCTTGGCGCAGCCGGAGCCGTTCGAGGCGCTGCGCCAGCTGCAACAGGCCGGGAAAATCCGCTCGTGGGGCGTCTCGCACGGCGCCAGCGGGGCCGCGACGGCCATCCGCGAGAACGGCGTTGAGGTCGTCGAGTTCCCGTTCAGCGTGCTCGATCAGAGTCCGCTCGACGTGCTGTTCCCGCTGGCCGAGGAGCATGGCACGGGCCTGCTGCCGCGCTCGCCCTTCGGCGGCGGCTATCTCCTAGACTCGGTCGTGGCCGCGGCGCGGGCCGGCCGCGAGCCGTTCAAGCAGCACGACCGCCGGCGCGCCACCTCGGCGGAGCAGCTACAGGACATCGTGCGGAAGGCCGACGCCCTGAGCTTTCTCGTCGGCGACGGGGCGGCGCCTTCCCTGGCGGCTGCGGCGATGCAGTTTGTGCTGTCGTTCGAGGCGGTCGGGTCCATGGTCACGGGGATCATGGGATCGGAAGAGTTGGCTGCAAACGCCGCGGCGTGTAGCCCATCCGCTCTGACCCCCGCGCTGGTGGAACGCGCCCGTCAACTGTACGCCGCCGGCTTTGCCGGCTCCTGAAGTTGCCCCGGCGCACGCAGCAGCCTTCCGGATGGGAGGGGACGATGACTACGACGACTGCCTCGGACGAGCTACGCCAGCGCGTTGAGGGGGAGTACCGCCGGCGCACGCCGCGATCGCGTGCGTTGCACGAGCGCGCTCAGGCCTGGCTGCCTGGCGGTGAGACGCGCACCGGCACGGCGTTTGCGCCCTATCCGACCTACATGGATCGCGGCGAGGGCAACTACCTCTACGACGTGGACGGCAACCGGCTGCTCGACTTCACGAACAATGCCACCTCGCTGATCCACGGCCATGCCCACCCCGCGCTGGTCCGGGCCATCCGGGAGCAAGCTGCTCGTGGCACGGGCTGGCACGCTCCCCACGAGTCGCAGGCGCGGCTCGCCCGGCTGCTGTGCGAGCGGGTGCCGTCGCTAGAGCGAGTGCGTTTCTGCAACTCCGGGACCGAGGCCAACATGAACGCGATCAAGGCCGCGCGCGCGTTCACGGGCCGTGACCGGATCGTCAAGATGGATAGCGCCTATCACGGGAGTTACGAGGGCGTCGAGTTCGATGGCGCGGCGGATAGCACGACCGGCGCCGCGCCTGCTGCACGACCGGCGCCGACATCCCGTGGCGTGCCGCGTAGCATGGCGGAGAACGTGCTCACGCTGCCCTTCGACGACTGCGACGCTGCCCGCCGGCTCGTTGCACGGCATCGGCAGGAACTCGCGGCCGTATTGGTCAATCCGATCGTGACTCGGGCTGGGCTGCACTTGCCCTCGCCGGGGTATCTCGCGTGCTTGCGCGAGGTGACGCGCGACAACGACGTGCTGCTGATCTTCGACGAGGTGATTACGCTGCGTATCGCCCGGGGTGGCGCCCAGGAGTACTATGGCGTGGTGCCGGACCTGACGGCGATGGGCAAGATTGTCGGTGGTGGCCTGCCGGTGGGTGCGTTCGGGGGCCGGGCCGACATCATGGAACTGTTTGCCGCTGGCGACCCGCCGCTGGTCCCGCACGCCGGCACCTTCAACGGCAACCCGCTCACGATGGCGGCGGGGCTGTTCTCGCTGGAGCTACTCACGCCCGACGCCTTTGCCCGGCTCGCGGCCCTCGGCGACTACCTCCACGGTAAACTCGCTGGCGTGGTCGCTGACTGTGGCCTGGCGTTCGAGGTGAACGCCATCGCCTCGCTGGTATCGCTCGATCTGCCGCGGCAGCCAGCCGCCGATCCAACCGCCGCAGCCGGCGCCAAAGAGATACAGCGGCTGATCCACCTGGCGTTGCTCAATCGCGGGATCAAGGCCACCGGGATACTGGCCGTCTCGACGGTGATGGGTGAGGCGGAGATTGACCTGCTGGCGAGCGAGCTACGCGGCGTATTGGCCGAGTTTCAGCCGGCAATCGCGGCCGCAGCGCCCGTGCTCTTGCGGTCGCAGCGGGCTGTTGCACAGCCGGTTTGAGGGGTGACAGCGATGGCCATTCAGACGGTCACCGGACCCATTGACCCGGAGGCGCTCGGCGTCACCCTGATGCACGAGCACACCCTCTGCGATCTTTGGGCTGCCGGTGGTCAAACCACCTACACCGGCATCCTCGACGACGAGGAGTTACAGGCGGAGGAGCTGGCGCGGTACCGCGAGGCCGGCGGCAACGCCGTCGTGGACGTGACGACGGGCGGGGCCGGTCGCAACCCCGCGGGCATGCGGCGGCTGGCCGAGGCCACCGGCTTGCAGATCATCATGGGTGCGGGCTGGTACCGCGAGCGGGTCTATCCCCGCGAAATCTACGAGTTGAGCACCAATCAGCTCGCCGATCAAATCATCCGCGAGTTTGCCGACGGCGCCGACGGCACCGGGGTCAAGCCGGGGATTATCGGCGAGCTGGGCACGGAGCGCTTCCATATCACGCCGGCCGAGGAGCGCGTGTTTCGGGCCGGGGCGCGGGCGCAGCGGGCGACCGGGGCGGCCATTACAACGCATACGACCCATTTCGGTGAGTTGGCGTTGGAGCAGGTGGCGCTGCTGCACGAGGAGGGCGTGCCGTCCGAGCGGATCATCGTCGGGCACGTGGGCGAGCGGCGCGACATTCGTCTCGAGCAAGCCATCGCCGCGACCGGCGCCTACGTGCAGGTGGATCACGTTGGCTGGCCGTCCAGCGCGGGTATGCAGGAGGAGCATCAGCGCGTCCGCACCGTTGCCAATTTGGTCCGGGCCGGGCACCTCGACCAGTTGCTGATCTCGATGGACATCTGCCGGACCACGCTGTTGCACTGGCATGGCGGGCATGGCTACGACTACCTGCTACGCGAATTTGTGCCCCTGCTGCACGCAGAGGGCCTGACCGAGGCCGAGGTCAGGACAATCCTGGTGGAGAACCCGCGCCGAGTGCTGGACTTCTGACAACACGTTGCAGCTATAGTTGTGAGCACCAGCAACATCAAGTAGACGCCATGATCTTCACAATCGGTGGCCTGACCTTTCATATCCGTCGAGCGAGCGAAGAGATTCCGAGCATCAACACGAATGAGTTCCAGTTAAGCCCCGATGCTCGGAAGATACTCGAACTTATCGCGGAGGGTCACAGCTACGAACAGATACTGAAGGCTAACGAGAGCTTCACTTATCCCGACATCTTCAATGCTGCAAGAGAAGCACTGAAAATAGCGGCCAGTATGAGTATGGATTACCACCCAAATGGGTTGTTGGAAATCCGCAAATCTCATCCAAGAGCGTATGAGAAATGGACTCCTGAGGAAGAGGCACACCTTACCGAGTTATTCGAGGCCGGCAAGCGGACAAGTCATATCGCCGCTGAACTCCAACGCCAGCCAGGTGCGATCCGGAGTCGTCTTGGAAAGCTGGGGTTAGTAAAGGACTGATGTGATGGCAGACGAGCAGTCGGCGGCTCCGGTGAAGCAGGAGAGGCTCGAAGCCTATCGCGCCGCCCAACGCCGGGGTGTGGCGTGGCTGCTGCGGCAGCTGCACGACGACGGATCGCTCGGCAAGCCCGAGCAGGGCTATCACTTCTACCGCGCGCCCTGGACCTTCGCCGTGACCGGCGAGATGGCCGCGGCCAGCGCCGTCTGCGGCTGGATCAGGCGGCACATGCTCACGTCCGACGGTCGGATCGAGGGGCCGTATCGTCTCTTCGAAGATGCCTATGCCTACCGCAATTCCGCGTTGATTGTCGGCGCGCACATGGCGCTGCAATACGACCTGAGCTATGGGCTGCTGCCCGATCTCCTTTCCTGGCGCGATCCGCTTTCGGGCGGCTTTGCCAACGACCGCCTCGCCGACGGCAGCAAGAGCGACTACATGGACCTGCCCTATACGTGCGGGCCGGGGTTTGCCTGCCTCCAGACCGGCGCCCTCGAACCGGCACGGGGTGTGTACCGGTACTTGCACGCCCTGTATGAAGCGCAAGAGGAGCTACCCGAGCGCTTCTACTACGCCTGGTCGCGCGCCGAGCAAGCTCCCATCCGCCAATTCCCATTGGAGCAGCGGACGGCTTATCTCGTGGAGAACCAGGTGGACCGGCCGCAGCGCTGGACGATTGGGGGCATTGCGGCCGGCTTTCTGTGCCGGCTCTACTTGGTCGAGCCGCGCGAGGAGTACCTCGCGCTCGCCCGCCGGTACCAGGCGTTCTCGATGAGTGCGACCGAGCACCAGTTCAAGTATGCCCAGGTGTGCAAGAGTAGCTGGGGCAGTGCGCTGCTATACCAGATCACGGGCGATGATACGTACCTGCACTGGACCTACCGCATGGGTGACTGGTACGTGCGGACCCAGCAACCGGAAGGACACTGGTACTGGCCGCGCTATAAGACACTGGGGTCGCACATTGAAGTGACCCTGGAGTTCGTTATGCACCTGGATACCCTGATCGACGGCCTCGCGTCACGGCCGTAGCTGCCGGGTCTGCTCACAGAGCATCCAGGGCGTTATGAATGGTGCTCCTATGACCAGGACCATAGAGGATTCCTGATGCTGGTTCTCGTCACGGGTGCTACAGGACGCATCGGCTCCCATCTGACACGGGCGCTGATCCGGGCCGGGCACACGGTGCGTGCCCTCGTTGTGCCCGGTGATCCGCGCGCCGCGGCGCTTGACGGTCTCGGCGTCGAGCAGGTGGCTGGGCGGTTGGAGTCGCCGGAAGCAATGACGGCGGCAGCGCGCGGCGTCGCGGCGGTGTATCACCTCGGCGGGGCGTTGACCTCACGCGGCAACACGGACGAGGAGTTCTTCGAATACAACGTCCGGGGCACGTTCAACCTCCTGATGGCCGTGCGCGACCACGCGCCGCGCCTCCGACGGTTCGTCTATGCCAGCAGCGACGCGGTGTACTTGCGCGGCGGCACGCACGGCGCCTGCTATCTGCCCATAGACGAGGCCCATCCGCGCATACCGGGAACGGTCTACGGCGCCAGCAAGGTGAGTGCCGAGGAGCTGTGCCTATCCTTCTGGCGCGGCTACGCCATTCCGGTCACGATCCTGCGCTTTGGGGCCACCGCCGATGCGCGCGAGCTGGTCACGCTCACCAGCACGTTTGCCCGCTGGCTCTTCCTGCGCGCCGCCACCGAGCACCTGGCCCGGGCATCCAGCCTCGGGCTGGAGGAGGCCAAGTCGCTGGCGATCCTGCGGGGTCTTGACAACGGCACCGAGCAACTGGTCGTGCTGGCCGACCGCGACGGCCGCCCGGAAGTGCGGCAGTGGGCGGATGCCCGTGACATCGCGGCGGGCTGTATGCAGGTGCTGGACGCGCCCGCTGCCGTCGGGGAAGCGTTCAACCTCAGTGGCGCGGCGCCTTTCTCGCTCGATGAGCTGGTGCGGTACATTGCGGCCGAGCTAGGCCTGGGCTACGTGCGGGCGCGTCTGCCGATAGCACGTGCCGCCTGGTACCACAGTTCCGCGAAAGCGCGGGATACGTGGGGCTATAATCCGCGGCGGACCGTCTTCGACATGGTTGACGAGGCCGTTGCCGCGCTGTGACCATCTGTGCCGCTATCCCCGTCGGTTGCGCTACAATCCGGCTATGGCTATGCCGAGTGTCGCCGACCGCACGCAGCACTTCACCGAGTCGGTCATCCGCGAGATGACCCGGCTCATCGCCCTCCATCACCCCGACGACGGTATCAATCTGGCGCAAGGGTTTCCCGACTTTCCGGCGCCCGCCGAGATCAAGGAAGCCGCCATTGCCGCCATTCGCGACGATGTCAACCAGTACAGCGTGACCTGGGGAGCGCCGGCGTTGCGGGCAGCCGTCGCCGATAAAGTGGCCCGCACGACGGGGCTGGTCGTTGATCCGGACCGCGAGGTCACCGTGACCTGCGGGGCGACGGAAGCCATGATCGCCACACTCCTGGCGACGGTCAATCCGGGCGACGAGGTGGTCATCTTCCAGCCGTTCTACGAGAACTACTGGCCGGATACCGTGCTCGCCGGCGCCAGTCCCCGCTTTGTCACCCTCCACGAACCGGACTGGCGCATTGATCCCGACGAGCTGACCGCTGCGTTTGGCGCGCGCACGCGCGCGGTCGTCATCAACACGCCCAACAACCCCACCGGCAAGGTGTTCAGCCGCGACGAGCTGGAGTTGATCGGGGGACTGTGCGAGCGCTGGAACGCGCTGGCCATCACCGACGAGATTTACGAGCACCTAGTCTACGAGGGACAGCACGTTTCCTTGGCAACGCTGCCCGGCATGCGCGAGCGCACGGTGATGATCAGCGGGATCGGCAAGTCGTACAGCGTGACGGGCTGGCGGGTGGGCTATGCGGTGGCGCCGCCGCCCCTGACCGACGCCATCCGCAAGATCCACGACTTCCTGACCGTCGGTGCCCCGGCTCCGTTGCAGGCCGCAGCGGTCGCTGCGCTCGGTCAGCCCAATTCGTACTATCGCGCCTATCTGTCCGACTACCGCCAGCGCCGCGATTACCTGGTGGCCTCCCTGCGAGATGCGGGGTTTGGGTGCCAGCCGCCGGCCGGCGCCTACTACATCATGGCCGACATCAGCCGGTTCGATTTTGCCGATGATGTTGCCTTGACCCACTATCTGGTGCGCGAGCGCGGGCTGGCTGTCGTGCCGGGCACGAGCTTCTATCCACCGCCGGACCGGTCCGACAGCCAGCGACCGGGGAGTCAGCGCGTGCGCTTCTCGTTCCCCAAGCGCATGGAGACGCTCCGCCGGGCCGCTGAACGGCTGGCGGATCTGCCGGGGCGGCCAGCCGCGCGGTGAGCCTCCTCCGTCATTGCGGCGAAAGCCGCAATCCAGAGGAATTGTCAGCATCAGGATTGTCACGATTAGATGATGGGCAGGATACGTAGGCCTGCTCCAATCCTGTTCATCCGCTCATCCAATGCATCCTGATGCTGGCAAAGGAGCAGCTAGAGACCTAGCTGGTCTATGACCTGCGCCAGGAAATTCACATCCTGACGCGCTTGCGGTTCTTCCAGCCGGAATACTCCATGAACGATCTGGTTCCTACGCTCACGCATGTGGTCCAGTTGACCACGCTGTTCCGTGCTGATGTAGTCTCTCTCGGCCGCAATCTCCAGCAAGCCGTACAGGTCTGGTGACTGGTTGCTGTCCGGCCCCGGGAGGTGACCCTGCAGGATTTGGCGCAGGCCGTCTTCCAAGACACCTATGGCCTCCACAAGGGCATAGGAAGCGTAGATAGGCTCCTTCCCGTCGAGCAAGCGCCAGGCGTCGGATAACGGGCCACCTCCGATAAACGAATCGGTGGTCTCTTCAGTCCCGGCAGGATCTAACTCCTCCTCACCCATACGAGATTCAAAGATAGCGGGACGATTTCTAAGAGTCTGTAGCTCCTGGTTTTTCTGGTCATTTTCGTTCTGCAATACATCTAGATCGCTTCTGCATTGACTAAGCTTACTGTCTAATCTAGCTTTTGCTGACCTGAGCGAATCGATATCCCTAACCGTTCTCCTCAAACCCTTTAGTTCTTCCTGAGCATTGATCTTATAGTTATTCAACCTATTCACCGATTCTTGGAGTCTCCGAGCACTATCCTCAGCAGCGGCACGAGCGGCGCTTTCCTGACTATGCTCGGCTTTGACGACATCCCGCTGTTTCTCCAGGCTGTCTTTTGCTTGCTGGATTATCTGAACACGGGTCTGAGCAGCAACACGAGCAGCGCATTCCCGGTCTCGCTGCTTCTCCAACTCGGCTTTCCCTGCCGTGAGTTTCTCAATATCGGCTTTGAGTCGGATCAATCTAGAATTGGCAGCATCTAGGTTATCCTTTAGGCTGGATTTCTCCACCTCGATTTTCTGCACGCGAATCTCGTGCCACTTAATAGTCTCCACAAGATGATCTGCAAAAACACGGATCTCACGATCAGTTAGCTCTTGAGCGTTTCGGTCGATCTTCTTTGCCAATGCTGACGAGAGCTTACCGACGAGATGTAAAGGTGCCTCGAACATAATCCCCCCCAGAAGGTACGACCGTCCGGTCGCTTCACTCTAGCATGTCGCACGCCTCACTGCCTGTCAATCCTCGAATCCCGTAAATCCTGACGCTGACCACTAGCCACTAACCACTGGCCCATAGCTAGTAGGCCGCCATGATGATCTGCATACCGGCACGCATCCGCACCCGCCAGTGGGCCTCAAGCTCTGCGGTCCACTCGGAATCCAGCGCCTTCACCGTCTCGCAGATGCTGTCCAGCCACAGTTCATAGAGCCGTGGCGCGATATTGCGCTTGGTCCGGCTGTGCGATTCCCCAAGTTGGTTCACCAAGGCTCGCATCTCCGGGTCCGCCACGTCCCGCGCCACCATCAGTTGCACCGAATCGCGGAGCAGCTTGCGTTGCCTGGCGAAGTCCGTCTGGGCAAAGTGTGGTGCGATCTCGGGAGAGGAGTTCAGGAAGGTGTTGTAGAACGTATCCGCAAAGTCCCCCGTTGCCTCGCATCGTTGGAAACTGCGGTGCACCTCATCATTGGCAAAGCTGCCGGGCGTTCGCATGGTAGCGTTGTCATCCAACTCCCTAAAGAAGTCAACACGACACCGCAACCGGCCCGTGAGGTGTAGTTTGTGGGGTACCTGTGGGTGGATGGTGATGAGGTCCGGTGCCGAGACATCGTGCTCGTCGCCGGTCTCGAGGTTTACAAAGCGCACGCTGCCCTCGAATACGTGCAGCACGCCCCACCGGCCGGGGGCGAGTCGGTGCTCCTGTTGCAGCACGGCCGGAACAGTGTCTTCGGTGAAGTTGAGCGAGCCACTGCTGGGAGCCAGTCCCGCTGGTAGTCGTTCGGTTGCCCCAGTCAATTCATCCCCCTAGAGAGCGATTTCGGCGCATGGAGTACAGGCTCTAACAGAATGTGTAGCACAAGGGGGGCGAAGCCAAGACAGGGTGACGTATGGGTCACACGCTGGTCCGACGGACATGCAGGTGCAGGACAGATGGCTAGTGTCGCTCGCGGGTCAGTAGGGAGGTGGCCCATTCCCCTACATAGGCCGGGTCTAGCCGGATAAAGTCCGGCAACTGGTCGAAATCGGTGTCCGCAGAAATGATCCGATCGACTCCTAGGCGCCGCATCACCGCCGCGTGGACGAGGTCCCGGGCGCTTATCCCCGGTCGGCGATCCGCTAGCCGGGCAGCCATATGGATGTCTTCCTCGTAGACGGGTTCGATCCGGCCGTGCATCAACTTAGCGAAACTCTGCAGAACCTCTCTTCCTAAGGCCCATCGCCCTGAGGCACGGTAGCGGTGCATAAGCTCCTGCAGGACCTCGACATTGGTCACAAATGACCGTGGGTGCTCTGCGGCTATCCTGAGGACCCGAGCACACGGCTCTTTGTTCGGATGCTCTCTGCCGGAGGCGTAGATAGGGATATTGGCGTCAATAAAGGCCGCCAGGCTCATGGGCGGCCTCCAACTCGCGCGACAGCGTAGCAGGGTCCGGTGGGTCTTCCACCTCCAGGCTCACCAAATGCTCTACCGCCTGTCTGCGGCGCTCCAGCATCACATCTTCGTAGGCGTCATCAATCAGGTGGCGCACCACTTCAGAGATGGACATGCTCCTCTGCGCGACCAGTTCATCTAATCGCCGCCGCCGCTCGGCGTCCAGCCGTACATCCAACCGGGCCATAGCCTTCTCCTTGTGCGGAAACGTATGTACGGAGACAAGTATGCGGCATGTTGCTATCTCCCGTCAAACCGGTCGGTGTGCTCTGTGGCTTATGTGGGGATGATGGGGAGGGTGAGGTGCGAGGGGTGCGCGTCGTCGTGGTGGATGGTCTGGGTGGCTGGCACGAGCGCGGCGTCCATGCCCGGTCGGTGTCCGGTGTTGGGATTGCGGTCGAAGCGGGGGAAGTTGCTGCTGGATATCTCGAGCCGGATGCAATGCCCGGCCTTGAAGACGTTGCTGGTGTCCCAGAGGTCAATCTCGTAGCGGTACACCTGTCCCGGCCAGATGAGCGTTGGCTGCTCCAGCGATTCGCGATAGCGGGCGCGGCGTAGGCCCTCGCAGAGGATGATGGCCTTGCCGTCCGGGTGAACATCAACGAGCGTGGCTGTGAAGTCCGTATCGGGCGCGCTGGACGCGGCGTAGAGCGTGAGCGTCACCGGCCCCGTCACCTCGATCGGCGCGGCCAGCGGCGCTGTCGTGTAGACGAGCACGTCGTCGCGTCGCTCCACCGCCCGCCGGTCCCACGGGCCGCTGTCGTCGAGGAACAGGATCGGGCCGCCCACCGTCGGGACCGGATCGGCCGGATCGTAGACGTACCCGTCGGTCGGCTCATCGGCAGGTGGCTTGGTCGTGAGAGTGCCGTTGCCGGCGAGGGAGTTGGCGCCGCCGCGGCTGTGCAGGTAGTACCGGGTGTATTGGGTACGGGCGAGCGGCCACTCGTGCTCGTGGCGCCAGACGTTGGCGCCCATCACGAAGAGCCGGATCGGCGGCTCGTCGTCAATCCCGTTTTCTACGCCCTTCAGTCGCCGGTCGTACCAGCGCAGGTGCTCCGCGGTGATGTCCATGGCCGCTTGGCCGCCGAAACTGATGGACCCGAATGGCTCGGCCGAGCCGATGTTCTGGTGGCTCCATGGGCCGACCAGCAGCTTGGTCTGCGTCCTCGCTTCAGCGGAGCGGGCGTGCTGCGACCACCCGCGATAGAGCTTGAAGCCTTCATGTACCAGGTTGTCGTACCAGCCGGTGATGAAATAGGCCGGTGTCTCGACCTCGCCGTAGCGGTCACGCAGGCTATAGCTCCGCCAGAAATTGTCGAACGTGGAGTGCTCGATGACCTGCCGATAGAAGGGCAGGTCTACGACGTCGTCCAGTGCCGAGACGAGCGGCAGGCGCCGGTACAGTTGCTCGGAATTCATCAGGCGGCGTGTGCCCCACTGCATCGTGCGGCCGGCCATGTTGATGAAGTTGAGCGCGATGTGGAGCTGGAGAGCGCCGTCTACGTAGAAGTGGCCGAAGTTGTCCTGCTGGCCGGCAATCGGCACCAGCGCCCGCAGGGAGCGGCTGCGGAGCGTCGCCGGGAGCGTTTGCGTGAAGCCGAGGTAGGACACGCCGAACGTCCCGATGGTGCCGTCGCACCAGGGCTGGGCGCCGAGCCATTCATGCGTATCGTAGCCGTCCTCGGTCTCGTGGATGTACGGCTCCCAGGCGCCGTCGGAGTCGTGCCGCCCGCGGCAGTCTTGCATGGCGACGGCATAGCCGCGCTCGATAAACGGCACCGCCCATGCTAGATAGCGGTCCCACTGATTGTCGTAGATCGTGCGGATGAGGAGCGTCGGAAAGGGGCCGGGCGCGTTGGGCAGGTAGATGTCGGTGGAGAGCAGTACCCCGTCGCGCATCGGCACCTTGACATCGAGACGCACCCGGAACGGCTGTGCTGGTTGTGCCGTGTGCAGCGTACTCATCGCCTCCTCACCTCAACTCCCCCCATCCCATCCTCCAATCTCGCAAATCCTGATTCTGACAGTCCTCACCGTTGTCTTCCCCCCACGCCCCTCAATATACCCTGGCGTTGGGATGTGGCAGATGCAAGACCATCCTGGAGCACCGGGCACTGCCCGGCAGGAAAGTACACGTACCATCGTGTCTACGAACGACGGTGGCAACGCCACCCAGCCGAGGGCACCGGGTCATGAACGACCCCGCGCCGCCCTGCGCGCGGCGCGGCATGGCCGCCTGAGTGCCGCTTCTACGGCACCGGGTGCTGACATACCCCCGGACACCACGGCCGGGGCGCCGGGTCAGTACTGTCAGAGTGCCGCCCTTAGGGCACCGGGTCATGGCCGCCCCCTCGCCATTCCGGCGGGGGTGCCGGATCATGACCGTCTGAGTGCCGCGCCCATCGCCACCGCGCCCTCGCCGGCCGGCCTGCGCCGGCGGCGCCAGGTAATCTTGCCCCGCACTCCTGCCACTCCCAACACCCTGACCTACCCGCACACCCACCTGAACACCGCCCGCACCGCGTACCGCTGCGCTACCAGGTCCGCGCAATCCCGCGCAAGCGCCAATCCACCCCTCTCCACCATGTGGAGAGGGGCCGGGGGTGAGGTCTTCCGCTCCCCCACCACCCATCAAGTGCATCCTGCCATCCAGTTTCCGCCCCACCCGCGGCCTTGCTCCCCCGCGTGTGCGGGCTTCCGCCTCCGGCACCCCTCCCGCGCCCCGCCCTACTCCCCTCTCTACATGGTGGACCGTCAGGGGGCCGGGGGTGAGGTCAGCCACCCGCCCTCGCCCCGTATGTCCCGAATCGCATCCAAGGCGGAGGGATTTTCGAGCGAGGAGACGTCGCCGGGGTCCTTTGCCAGGTAGGTGGCGCGGATCACGCGGCGCATGATCTTGTTACTGCGCGTGCGCGGTAACTCGGCGACGAAATGGACCGCGGCCGGCCGGAGCGGTTTGCCCAGCTGGGCGGCCACGGTGTCTGCGACTGACGCGCCGGTTGTCCCGGCAGTGGCCGCCGGCTCGCGCGCAGGCACGGCGAAGACGACCACGGATTCGCCTTTGATCTCGTCAGGCACGCCGATGGCCGCGGCCTCCGCGACGGCGGGATGCGTGACCGCGGCCGACTCGACCTCGGCCGGGCCAATCCGCTTGCCGGCGATCAAGAGCGTATCGTCGGAGCGGCCGTGAATATACCACGAGCCGTCGTCCGCGATCAGCGCCCAATCGCCGTGCATCCACACGTCGGGCCAGCGCGACCAATATGTCTCCAAGTAGCGCTCGCGGTCCCGCCAGAAACCGTTGGTCATCCCCACCCACGGACCCCGCAGTACCAACTCACCGACCTGGCCGCGGACGGGCTGCCCGGTCTCATCCACAACGTCGGCGGCCATCCCCGGCACCGGGCCGGCAAAGGCACACGGCTGCTGTGGCTCGACGGTCGTCGCGGCGACGATGCCGCCGGAGATTTCGGTACCGCCCGAGTAGTTGATGAGCGGGCAGCGTCCCCCGCCGACTTTTCGAAAGTACCACCACCACGGCTCCGGGTTCCATGGCTCGCCCGACGCAGCCAGGGCGCGTAAGCTGGAGAGGTCGTGTCGCGTCGGCCCATCGGGGTCGGCGCGCATCAGGGCACGCACGCCGGTCGGGGCCAAGCCCAGGGTCGTAATACGCTGGCGCGCCGCCGTAGCCCAGAGGCGGTCGGGCGCCGGCCAGTCCGGCGCGCCGTCGTACAGGCAGACCGTCGCGCCGAGCAGCAGGGCGCCGGAGATGAGCCACGGTCCCATCATCCAGCCGAGGTCGGTGTACCACCACACGCGGTCGTCGGCTTGGACGTCGAAGCAGTGCGCCATGTCCTGGGCGGCCTTGATCGGAAAGCCGGCGTGGACGTGGACGGCTCCCTTCGGCCGTCCGGTGGTACCCGATGTATAGATCACCATGTACGGGTCGTTGGCCTCGGTTTCCACGGCGGGCAGCGTGTCCGGCTGCTGCGCTACCAGGTCGTGCCACCAGACGTCGCGGTCCGGCTGCCAGGGTGTGTCCGTTCTCCCGGCTCGCCGCACGACCAGCAGCCGCTCGACGCTCGGAGCGGCGCCCGCGGCCGCATCGGCCACCTCTTTGAGCGGCACCAGGCGGCCGCGCCGGAAAAAGCCGTCAGCGGTAATCAACAGGCGCGCCGTGCAGTCATTCAGACGCGAGGCGACGGCCGGGGCGGCAAAACCGGAGAAGATGGGCGTAAAGATCGCCCCGATGCGCGAACAGGCCAGGGTCGCAATCGCGCACTCCAGGTTCATCGGGAGGAAGACGCCCACGCGGTCGCCGCGCCGGATGCCGAGCGCCCGCAGCGCCGCAGCTGCGCGGCTCACTTCAACAAGCAACTGTCGGTAGGTGAGGGTGCGGGTGGTCCCTTCTTCTCCCTCCCAGACGAGGGCCGGACGGTCGCCAGCCGGGCCGTGAGCGTGGCGATCCACGGCGTTGCTGACGTAGTTGAAGCGGCCGCCGGGAAACCAGCGGGCAAACGGCAGACCCTCCGAAAGGTCCAGCACGCGGTCCGGCTGGCGAAACCAGGAGAGGCCGAGGTCGCGGATCACCGCCTCCCAGAACCAGGCCGGGTCGGCGGCCGCGCGTTCGCGCAACGCATCTACCGTGTCCAGCCCCAGTTGCCGCATGAAGCGCAGGAGACGGCTGCGCCGGAGCTGCGCGGAACCGGGCTGCCACGCCGGGCCGTTGCGTCGCGGCGCTGCTCCCGCGGTGACTGCCATGGCTGCGAAACTCCTGTGCCGGCCTGGCGATGCCTAGTAGTGCGCCTGCCGGAAGCTCTCGAAACGCTCGGCAATGCGTGCCTCGGTGGCATCGCCATCAAAGAGGACCAACCGCGCGGCGATCTCCAACTCGTCGCCCCGGTTGATCGCCACGCGCTCCCGCGCAAACGGATTCACGTTCAGTGTGCCGTACTCGCTCACGTGCCAGGGGTGTCCGGCGGCCGAGGGGTACGGGAACACGGCAACGCCGGCCCGTCGGCCGCTGGGAACGGTACCCGCCACCGCCACCCAGTCCGAGCACTGGTCGTTGACGGCCTCGCTCCCCGTGCGTCCGTCGGCATCCAGCACGGTACCGCCGTCAATCACGCGCAACCCCTCGGCGAGCCGCACCCCCAGGTAGGCGTGACGAGTAGGACCGATACTGAAGTCCCACTCGGTGGGCCGCAGGTGCGAATGGATGTCCAGGTAGTGAGTGTCTTGGCCAGTTATTATGTCGAGTATCCGTGTCTCGATGGCGATGGTCCGCCGCGGCCGCGCACCCCACTCTTCGGGGCCTTGCCACTCTAGCGTTTGGGTGATCCGCAGGTGATCGTCAGCAAGCTCCGTACTCTCCATGCCCACACCGAGGATGCGCCCGGGCGCCCGGCCCTGGAAGGTCTCGCCTACATACAAGTTGTAGGTCGCGTCCTCGAAGGCGTCGTCGGCATAGGGCAGCCGGCAGTAGACGTGATCGGCGCCGATCCAGACCGACTGATGGTGCGGATGGTCTATCGGCCCGTCGGTCGTGACCGCAACGCCGCCCGGGGTGTAGAGCGGGTAGAGATAGGCGCGGAACGGCCCTTGATTCAGCGCGGTGATCCATTGTCCCCGCCAGCGCACCAGCACACGCCGCGCCTTGGCGAACGCTCCGAGGGGCAGGGGGATGGACTCTTCCGTGACCTCGAACGACGACATTGCGGTTGGCCTCCCTCGCCGGCCGGCGCGAGTAGCGCGTGCCGTCACCTGCCGGAGAGCCTACGCAGGAGCAAGCCGCGCTGTCAAACCGCGCCGGGTAGGGGGCCGGGGTGAGGGCAGCCGGGACACACTAGGTACGAGTGGCCGCGATGCGGTAGTATGTGACACGTCAGGCGCATTGGGACAGTCAAGTTCGGCAAAGGGGGATGCAGCTATGGGAATCCGGCAGTGGAGTGGGGCGCTGGGCCGGCGGAACGCGCTGGCCGCCATGGTAGGCACGGTGGCGCTAGTCGCGTGCAACGGCGATGGTGGCGACGGCGACGCTATGGATGGTGAGTGCGTCGAGGTCCCGGCGACCGTCACGACCGCGACCGTCGCGTTGACCAACGGCAGCTCGTTCACCTTCGAGATGAATCGCACGGCGGCCCCGAACTCTGTCCAGAACTTCATTGACAAAGCACGCTGCGGCGCCCTCACCGGGACGATCTTCCATCGCGTTGAGGATTGGGTAATCCAGGGCGGCGACCCGGTGACCAAAGGGGAGCGGGGCAAGGACTACTATGTCCAGGGGGCCGATCAGCCCCAAGGCAATGTCCCGGCCGCCGGCCTCGGTGGCGGGAAGATGCCCACGGAGACGAGCGATCAGCCGTTCGAGGCCGGCGCGGTCGGCTTTGCGCGTGGCGCCGACCCGGACCTCACGAACGACAGTCAGTTCTTCGTGCTCAGACAGGATGCCCGCCATCTCGACGGCGGCTACACCTATATCGGCAAAATCACGGCGGGGCTGGAGGTCGTGCGGGCTATCCAAATCGGCGATAAGATCGCCGGCGTGACGTTCCAGTAGCATTACTGCCCGGCAGGACTGTACTATCAATACTGCGCGGGAGTAGGATTGTGCAGTCCTGCCGGGCAATGGAGTTCGCGGCGACAGCGGAGATTCGCGCGGAAAGTTACTCTAGGAGGAAGTGAGATATGTCTCCTGCTCCTCGTGCAACTGAGGTTGATGCTTACATCTTCATCAAGGAGAATCTCAAGACACTCGGTTGGGATACGCGCAATCCTGCCAGAGTGCCAGATGGTCAGGTCTACACCCAAAACGAGTGCCTCGCTGACCCGGAGATTAAGCGCCGCCTTGGTCTTGAACGACCAGAGAACATCGTCAAGGTTACTGAAACGAGTCTATGGGTCATCGAGGCAAAACGTAGTCATGGTGAACTTGGCCAGGCGCTAGCTGAAGCAGAGGACTATGCGCGGAAGATCAACCAGAGCAGCCAACTGACGGCTAATTTCATTAGCGGCGTTGCGGGAAATGAGTTGGATACATTTCTCATCCGCACGCGCTACTTCAATGGTTCCACGTTCGTGCCCGTTGAACTCAACGGTGTTGAAGCTACGGGTCTCCTCACTCCGGATCAAGCACAATCTATACTCGGTAGTGGCCAGGCCGACCTCACTACCCCGACTCTTGACGAACGTCTGTTCCTCTCTCGCGCGAATCATATCAACGAACAGTTACATCTCGGTGCTGTGAATCCCCACCATCGCGCCGGGGTGATGGCAGCATTGCTACTTTCCATGCTTGGTGACACGCCGCCCAACATTCAGGAGCGCGACCCAGCTACTCTGATTGGTGACATCAACTCGCGAGTACAGAGTGTGCTTAGGCAGCAAGGAAAATCTGCGTTTTATGAGCACATTAGGATTGCTCTCCCTTCCACATCGGATAACCATATCAAGTTCCGTCAAGCGCTTGTCACGACTATTCAAGAACTAAACAACCTCAATATCCGCTCGGCAATGAACTCTGGCGATGATTGGCTAGGATCGTTTTACGAGGTTTTCTTGAAATATGCAAGTTGGGCGCAGGATTTAGGGATTGTTATGACGCCCAGACACCTTACAAGGTGGGCTGCCGATGTTCTTGATGTTCGTTTCAATGACATACTTTATGATCCAACTTGTGGAACTGGAGGGTTCTTAGCGGCGGCATTCGACTATGTGAAGCAACATTGTGATTCAGACCAATTGAATAGATTTAAACAACATGGGGTTTTCGGTGTGGAGCAGGATACGAGTGTGGCTGCCCTCGCTGTAGTCAATATGATCTTTCGCGGTGATGGGAAGAATAATATCCTAGAAGGAAACTGTTTCTCTCGCCATTTGAGTATGCATAGTGAGGGAGATGCCATTACTGCTCGTTTTACCACTGAGCAGTCTGATCGACCGCCAGTGACAAAGGTAATGATGAATCCTCCCTTTGCTCTGAAGCGGCAAGATGACAAGGAGTTCAGGTTTATAGATCAGGCACTAGCTCAAATGCAGAATGGTGGAATACTGTTCTCTATTCTCCCCTATCCTGTTATGGTAAAACAGGGTATGTATCGTATCTGGAGGCGAGAAAGCCTGTTGGTCAAGAATACGCTCTTGAGTGTTGTTACGTTCCCCGAGGATCTGTTTTACCCCGTAGGTGTGACAACAGTAGGAATCTTCGTGCAGAAAGGGATAGCACATCATCGAGATCAGAAAGTGCTATGGGTGCGAGCACTCCACGATGGGTTAGAGAAAAGCAAGGGCAAGCGGCTTCCGAGCGAGCGTGTCAGGAATGATCTGGAAACTATCCGTGATTTACTAAAGGCGTTCTTGGTCAACCCGTCCTATCCTGTGCCGAGTGTCGAGCAGTTTCAGAAGGCATGTCCCATTGACTACGATGATCGCTCATTGGAACTGGTGCCTGAGAACTATCTTGACCAAGCCCCGCCGACCGCTGAAGAGTTGCAGCACGAGATGGATCAGGTGATGCGCGATGCGGTAGCCTTCTTGATCCGCAGTCGAAGGGAGCATGAGTATGCCTCGCCAAATGTATAGCCTAAGTGATTTATTCGAATTGCGGTCGGGTGACTTTCACGCCACAAAGGAACTAGATGATGGCACCACTCCGCTAATCTCTTGTGGGTATGAGGATAGTGGTTTGGTTGGTTATTATAGTATTCCTCAGCATCTAACGTATCGAAATTGTATTACTGTAGCATATAACGGTCAGCCACTGCTTGCAAAATACCACCCCTATCGTTTTGGGGCGAAAGATGACGTAGCAGTCCTTATCCCACGCCAGGAGCTAAATGAAGCTACGCTACTCTATGTTGCGGCCCAACGCAACCTTCAGAAGTGGAGATATGGATACGGAAGAAAGTGCTTTAAAGAGAAGTTTGCCAATGTAGCTATCGCCCTTCCAATTGTGTCTGCACAACTCAATGAGGATAGGATCGAGGAGGCCAGCATTCGGGCGTTGCTTCCCTGTCGGCTTCAGCAACTTATTCCTCAACACCGAACTGATCGAGCATTGACTGTACCTGCGCTCGATTGGCAAGAGTGGCCACTGAGCCACTTTTTTAGCTTCAAGCGAGGCGAATTTCACTCCTTGCGTGAGCTATCTCCCGGCAAGACCCCTATCATATCGTGCGCCGAGACAAACAATGGTATCGCAGGAGCATTCGACGTTGATGAAGGTATATATCGCCATAAACTCACGATTGCGATGAATGGGCGGGTTTTGACCACTAAATATCATCCATATCAATTCGCAGCTAAGGACGATATAGCGGTGTGTTTTCCCCGGAAAAACATGCGTCTTACATCGCTACTACTTATCCAGGCTATACTGAACCTAGAACGCTGGCGGTATTCTTATGGTAGAAAATGCTATATTGCAAAACTACAGCGATTGTGCGTACCACTACCAACCAAAGACGGATGGCTCGACGAAGAGGGGATAGCGGCGGTTTGTGCGGCGACGCCTTATTGGGAACACCTACAGGGCCAGCTTCAGCGATTTCAGTGAGTGATGGACTCTTCGTGCGGACGATTTTCTGTGCAGAGGATCTGGCAAGCAGTCGGAGCAAACGGTGATGGGTGCGGATGAGCAAGACCAGGTAGCCACGCCCTCCGGTCTGCCGGTGGCGCCGGTGTACCACCCGTCCGAAATGGCAGACGAGCCGGCGTCGGAGCGTCTCGGTGAGCCGGGTGCGTTCCCCTTCACGCGCGGTATCTACCCCACGATGTATCGTCGGCGCCTCTGGACCATGCGCCAGTACGGCGGCTATGCCGATGCGACCGAATCCAATCGGCGCTACCGCTATATGCTCGAACAGGGGCAAACGGGCCTGTCGGTGGCCTTCGATCTGCCGACTCAGCTCGGTTACGATTCCGACCACCCCCTCGCCGTCGGTGAAGTCGGGCGGGTCGGCGTCTCCATTGCCAGCGCCGACGATATGGCTGCGCTGTTTCGAGGCATTCCGCTCGATCAGGTCAGCACCTCGATGACCATCAACGCCACCGCCGCCGTGCTCCTTGCCTTCTATATCGTCGCGGCCGAGGAGCAAGGTGTCCCGGCGAGCAAGCTGGCCGGCACGCTCCAAAACGACATTTTCAAGGAATACATTGCTCGCGGGACCTATATCTACCCACCGGAGCCGTCGCTCAGGCTCGTCACCGACACCATCGAGTATTGCGTTCATCATCTACCGCACTGGAATCCCATCTCGATCAGCGGCTACCACCTCCGGGAGGCCGGTGCGACGGCCGTGCAGGAGCTGGCCTTCACGTTGGCGAACGGTATCGGGTACGTGCGCGCGGCGCTGGAGCGCGGCCTGAGTGCCGACAGCGTGGGGCGGCAGGTGTCGTTCTTCTTCTCCTGTGACCGCGATTTCTTCGAGGAGGTCGCCAAGTTCCGTGCCGCCCGGCGGCTGTGGGCGACGATCATGCGCGACGATCTGGGCGCCGTAGAGCCGCGCTCTGCCATGTTGCGCTTCCATACACAGACTGCCGGTAGCTCGCTGACGGCGCAGCAGCCGCAGGTGAACACGGTGCGGACGACGGTACAGGCGTTGGCGGCGGTGCTGGGGGGCACGCAGTCGCTGCACTGCAACGCCTGGGACGAGGCGCTGGCCCTGCCGACGGAGGGGAGCGCCCGGCTGGCGCTACGCACTCAGCAGGTGCTGGCCCACGAAACCGGCGTCACCGCGACCGTTGATCCCCTCGCCGGCTCCTACTACGTGGAGTCGCTGACTGACGAGCTTGGAGCCAGGGCCGGTGACGAGTTGGCGCGGATCGAGCGGCTGGGCGGGGCACTGGCGGCGGTGCGGAGCGGACACTACACCCGCGCCATCGAGGAGAGCGCGTATCGCGCCCAGCAGTCAGTCGAGCAGGGCCAGCGTATCGTTGTCGGTGTGAACAAGTACCGCGACGATACCCCGGCGCCAACCGGCGAGCTGCTGCACGTTGATCCGGCGGTCCGCGACCGGCAGAGCGCCCGTCTGGCCGACGTGCGCCGCCGGCGCGATCAGCAGCAGGTCACGGCGGCGCTAGAGCTTATCCGCACGACGGCCGCGGGCAGTGGCAACGTGGTGGCGGCGTTGCTGGTCGGCGCGCGGGCGCGAGCGACGCTGGGCGAGATGTGCGACGTGCTCCGCGACGTGTTCGGCGAGCACCAGCCGTAGGGGCGCGCCTCACCCTCGTCCCCCTGCCGCAGCGGGGGGCCATAGGGGGACTGGGCGCGACAAACCGTGCCCCTACGACACCGACCTGGACTGTGTACCATGCCTACGCAAGCGCGTATCGAGACGATCAGGCGCGTGGCTGCCCAGCGACAACGCGGGCTGGCGGTTGTGCTGGAGGACATCCATGATCCCCACAACGCCGAGGCCGTCCTGCGAACCTGCGATGCCGTTGGCGTGCAGGATGCCTATTTTGTCTTCGATCAGGAGGAATACTACGATCCGAAACGGGTCGGAAAGCAGTCTTCGGGTTCCGCGAACAAGTGGGTGGATTGCCACATCTTTCGTTCGACGGCAGCCTGCGTCGCGCAGCTCCGAGCACTTCGGTACGAGAGCGTCGCGGCCGTGGTGGAGGGCGCCGATGAATGGATCCATGCCAGCGATTTCACGGGACAGCGCCTCGCGTTGTGGTTTGGCAACGAGCACTCCGGACTCTCGCCGGCGGCCATCGCGGCGGCTGATCGCCGCGTCTCGATACCGATGCGTGGCATGGTGCGGAGCCTCAACGTTTCCGTGACCGCCGCGATCTTCCTCTATGAGGTCGCTCGCCAGCGCCGAGCAAATCCGTCCGCATATCGGTTGACACTGGATGAAGTAGAGCAGCTATGCAAAGCCTTCCTGAAGCGTTAGGCACAGCGCCATCCGGTGCTGTCCTGGACCATATCGGCATCGCGGTGCGGGACCTCGCAGCGGCTCGCCGGACATACTCGGCCCTGCTCCCCGGCGTGTTCTGCGTCGGCCCGGTCCACGAGGTTCCGGCGCAGGGAGTGCGCGTCAGCTTTCTGACCGGCGCGGGCACCAAGCTAGAGTTATTGGAGCCGCTGAACGACGACGGGCCGCTCGCGCGGTTCCTGGCGCGCCGCGGCGAGGGGCTGCACCACGTCTGCTTTGCCGTGGCCTCTATCGAAGCCGAGCTGGCGCGTCTGGCGGCAGCCGGCACTGCGCTGGTTGATCGGACGCCGCGGCCGGGGCATGGCGGCCGGGTAGCGTTCATCCATCCGCGCGCCGGCCACGGCGTCTTGCTCGAGCTATTGGAGCGCGAGGCCCCGACCGATGGATAGCCAGCAAGCGGCTGATGCTACTGCCTGACCGGCGGCGGTGAATGAAGCGATGTATGCTCACGCGCTGCTGGGCGCAGTGGCAGTGATCTTCGATGCTGCCGGCCACGTGTTGCTGGTGAAGCAAACCTATGGGGACTGCAACTGGGCATTGCCCGGCGGGTATACGGAACCGCATGAGAGCGTCGTGGAGACGGCAGTACGCGAAGTACGGGAAGAGACCGGCCTCCAGGTGGTCGCGGACCGGTTGAACGGTATCTACTACGGGCAGCAACGCGACTTCCATCACTTCGTGTTTCTGTGCCACACGGTGGGAGCGGCAGCGGAGCCACGTCCCTGCTCATCCGAGGTCGCAGCTTGCACATACTGGCCGACTGATGCACTGCCGCACCCGATGAACGATCTCACCAGGCGCTTTATCCGAGACGCCGGGGCGGTGGAGGGTACGCCGGCGCTACCAGTGGTCGTTGCCTCTTGTAGCTGGCCGGAGCGAGTCGAGACTTCCCGCCGCCGTCTTGTCGCCCTAGCGGTATTGTTCAATGCCGATGGTCAGGTGTTGCTCGTCAAGCATACCTATGGCGGACGTTATTGGGCCTATCCGGGCGGCTTTGTGGAGGCTCAGGAGTCGATCACCGCGGCGGCGGCGCGGGAGACCTGGGAGGAAACCGGCCTGCACGTGGTTGCAGAGCGCCTATGCGGGATGTATTACTCGGTGGAGCTTAACTCGCACATCTTCGTCTTGATCTGTCGCCAAAAGGATGGCAATGTCGCACCGACGCCCTGCTCACCGGAGGTGTCGGCTTGCGAGTACTGGTCCCCGGGCGATTTACCGGAACCGATGCACGACGCCGGCATTCGATTCCTGCGTGATGCCGTATCCGGCCGCCCCTGTACGTTACCGGTGACGATCCGGCCCGGTCGCTGGCTGGAAGCGGAGACACCCCAGGACTGTACACCTGGCTGGCAGGCCGACAATGGATGACCTTGTCCAGCGGGTGCTTGCGGGCGACCGCTCGGCCCTGGCACGGGTGATGACGCTGCTGGAGCGCGATGACCCCGCCGGCATTGCCGTCTGGCAGGCGCTCTATCCGCGTACCGGCCGCGCGCAGCGCATTGGCCTGACCGGGCCGCCCGGCGTGGGCAAGAGCACCCTGGTTACTCAGCTTGCCCGACACTATCGCCAGCAGGATCAGATGGCCGGGATCGTCGCCGTGGACCCCACCAGCCCGCTCACCGGCGGGGCACTCCTCGGTGACCGTGTACGGATGGGTCAACTGGCTACCGACCCCGGCGTGTTCGTGCGGAGCATGGCCAGTCGCGGCCAGCCCGGTGGCCTAGCCGCCCAGACGGCCGCAGTCGCCGACGTGCTCGATGCGGCCGGTATGGACCGCGTGCTGATCGAGACGGTCGGCGTCGGCCAGGAGGCGCTGGCAGTCGTCGGGGCGGCGCATACGACCGTGCTGGTCGGGGCGCCCGGCCAAGGCGACGAGGTGCAGGCGCTGAAGGCGGGTCTCTTGGAGTTGGCCGATGTCCTCGTCGTCAACCAGTCGGACCGCGATGGCGCTCCTGCGCTGGCGGCCGCCTGGCGCTGGGTGATTGAAGACGGTGCCAGCCACTCACCCGATACCGGCTGGCAGCCGCCCGTTATCGAGACCGTGGCGACGACGGGGGAGGGCGTACCGGCGCTGGCAGCAGCCCTCGACCGGCACCGCGCCTGGCTCGCGGACGGCGGCGGCTGGGAGCGCCGCACCGAGCGCATCGCTGGCGAGCGAGTCCTGCGTGCCCTCGCGCACCGCCTCCTGGAGACCGCGCGCCGCCGGGCGGCCGCCAGCGGCACCTGGGACCGGCTCATCGCCGATGTAGCTGCGCGACGGCTTGATCCGGCCACCGCCGCCGCGCGGCTCGCCGCTGCGGCTGCCGATGAAGAGCGGCCACCCGCCCCGGCCGGATAGCGGATCGGCTGCACCGGCTGGCCGGCCCGTGGTGCGGCCGGCTCAGACGATGGTCTCGCTGTCGAGCAGTTCCTCGGCCTTGGCACGGTCGTCAGCGGTCAAGACGACTGTCGCGTAGTCGCCGTGACGATTCAGGAGATGGAGGCTTTGGATGTTCACGGCGGCATCTCTGAAGCGCGCCGCTACCTTTGCCAAGGCACCCGGTTCGTCACGCAGCTTGATAATCAGCGCGTCGTCGGTGACGGCTCGGTAGCCGGCGTTCATCAGCGCGTGCAGCGCGCGGTCGCACTCTTCTGTCGTGAGGATGACGAGACCGCTATCCCCCCGGCCCTCAGTGTTGATCGAGGCCAAGTTGATGTCTTCTTTGGCCAGCACCTGGGTAATGTCCGCTAGGACTCCGACCTCGTTCTCCACCGTGACGATGATTCGCTTCATGGAAAAGAGCCTCCTTGCGTTGCTCGTGCCTGCCGTTACTGCACACAGTCGGCGACGATCTTGTCTACCACTTCACGTGTCACCTGGGGCATAGTGATGATGTGGGCAATGTCCCCATAGGGAGCAATCTGCCACTTGCGAACCACCTCCGGCGACGGTTTGGGGAACACAACCGTGACCGAATGCTCGTTGCGCCAGGCGGGAATGCCCTGCTCGTTGAACCGTTCCACTGCATACTGCGCCACCGCAAGCATCTCTGCCACGATCTCGCGATAGCCGTCCCAGCCGTGCTTCCGCAGCGCGTACCAGAGCATGAGTGGCGTGAGCGCGTTACGTGACCCCATCAGGGTGGTGTCAAGTACCCCGACGTACTCGATCGAGCGGGCGATGCGCGCGACGTAGTTGCGCTTGGTGAGGGCAACGCCGCACGGAATGGGACAGCCAATCAGCTTGTGGCCGCTGATGGCAATGCTATCGAACCCGGCATCGAACCCATAGGGCCGCGGATGCTCCACGAACGGGAGGATCATGCCACTCAGCGCGGCGTCACCGTGGATGTAGTAGCTCGTCACTGCCAGATCATCGAGGATTTCCCGTACCTTACGAACGTCATCCACGGCCCCTTTCATGGTGGTACCGATATTGGCCATGAAGATCACCGGGACGTCCCGGTTTATGCGGATCGTCTCGTACAGATCGAGGTAGTCCACCTCCCCGTTGTCCTGGCTCTTGAGCATGATGTTCCGCGCCTTCAGCACGCGCAGGAGCTTGACCACGCTGTAATGCGTATCCTGGGAAAAGTAGACCACGCCGTCCGGGAGAAGCTCGCGACCCATGTACAGGCCGTACATGTTGCCCTCGGTTCCGCCGGAGGTGACGTAGCCCCACGCTTGCTGCTGGTCCAGGTGCAGCAAGTCGGCGAACTGAGCGATCACCTCGCGCTCTAGCGCGTGGGTGTTGAGGCGAAAATTGCTGTCATCGAAGGGATCGCCGACGTTGTTCACGCAGTACTTGAAGAAGGGGTGTAGCTCCGAGTAGTCAAAGTTCAGGTTACAAGGGTAGCCGGCGAAGCTCTGCGACAGTTCTTCGATCTGGTCCAGCAGGGAATCGAGGCGCGCTTGGGTCTCCGTGTCCGTTTCGCTCATATCTCGAAAGCCATCGGGAGTGTTCAATAGAACTGTATACCATGTTCACCGGCGCTTCCATGCCGCGAGCGGTGATGCTGTCGACTCCATGCATCTACGCCACCAACGCGCCCGCTTGGTAGACCGCTGTGACAGCGTGGAGTGCCTGTATGTCCTCGATGGGATTGCCCTTGACGACCAGCAGATCGGCCAGCTTGCCCGGTTCGATGGTGCCGATGCGGTCTCCCCAGCCGATAGCCTGCGCCGGTACCGCCGTCAGCATCTCGATCACGTCCAGCGGCGGGAAGTCCCCGTATTCCACCAGGGCTTGGGCCAGATACGACAGATCGTGGAAGTCCTCGAACATGCCATAAACAGAGTCCGTCGCAAAGCACACCTGCACACCCAGCTCACGCATCCGGTGGACCAGCGGCCAGCGTTCCTTCATCGTCTCCAGCCGCGCGACGGTCGTGGGCCGGGAGCTCCCGGCCAACTCCTTATCCTGGTGAAATACCTCCCAGGGCGGCCCGGCCGCGATGCTGGCCACCAGACCCTGCGTGGCCATACTCTCGACGACCGCCTCGTCGAACGCGAGTGTCTCTCCATCCAGACCCAGCCAGGCGCAGTGCTCGATGGTGTCTATCCCGGCCTCGACCGCTCGCCGGATGCCTTCGGTACCCAGCGCGTGGGTGGCGACGTGCCGCCCTAAGCGGTGCGCGTCCTCGACGACGGCGCGTAGCTCTTCGGTGGAATACTGCGCCCGACCGATGACGCTGCCGGGCGTACCGCGCCCGCCGGTGGCGCAGACCTTGATAAAGTCCACGCCCTCCTTCACGAGCCGCCGCACGGCGCGGCGGACCTCGGTCACGCTGTCGGCTTCGTAGCCCAGCGGCCAGATGTGCCCGGCGGTGGTCGTGATCGGCGGGCCGCTGGCGAGAATGTGCGGGCCGGTAATGATCCCATCTTCCACCGCATCCCGTAGCTCTTGGGCGTGGTGACCGCGTGCCGCGCAGTCGCGGACGGTCGTGACCCCGGCGGCGAGTACGCCCCGCGCCGCCTCCACGCCTTGGAGCAGCGCCCGTTCATCCGTCACGGGCACGGCGGGCAGGGGCGTGTCCAAGCCACGCCGCAGGGTGAGATGCACGTGGGCGTCAATCAGGCCGGGGAGCAGGGTTGCATCCCCGTAGTCCACCTGCGGAACCGACGGATCGGCCGGTGGCGGCACCTGCGCGGCCGGGCCAACGGCGACGATCCGGCCGTCATCCACCTGCACCGCTGCATCCTTGATGACGCCATTGTCCACGCCGGTCAGCACGCGAGCGGCGCGGAGATAGAGTGTGCTCATTGGCTACTCCTGACTACATCTCTTCCTCGGCCCCACATCCGTCATTTAGGCGGAAACCGCGGCCCAGGTCACCTGTGCTATCCCTGTGTCTGGTCTCCAACGCACACGTCCCGGCAATCGTTATAAGCGGTTGCGGTCGGCGACCTCACGGACAATCGCGGCGGCCAGCACACAGTCCTCCGGTTGATACTTCTCGCAGAACGTACTCCACCGGAGCCACTTGTCCAGGTAAGCGCGGGCGTTGGGGCAGGTGGCGCTGCTGTAGGTGTACATGCGCGAGGCCGGGGGCAGCGAGTAGGGATACACCTGCTGCGCCGCCTTCTCCTGGAGGAACGTGCAGGCGGCCGGCATCAGATAGTACCGCGCGGTGCCGATGCCGGGGATGCCGGCCGCCGCGCACTGCTCGCCGAACTCATCGGCGGTGCAGCGGAAGGTCGCGGGGTCAATGCTGAAGCCCACCATCCACGCCGAGTACACGTCAACATAGGAGGGGATGGGCAAGGGAGTGATGCCCGGTATCACGGCCAGGTGCTCGGTCAGCAGCCGCGCCATGCGGTCAACGTGGGCCACCTGGTCGCGGATGATTTCGAGCTGCGCGAGCGTGATAGCCGCGGTGCAGGCGGGCATACGGAGGGCCGTGCCCTCGGCGGTATGCATCCGACCGAAGCCGGGTTTATTCTCGGCGCCCCGGCTGTGGCCGAGGAAGCGCGCCCGTTCGGCGAGCGCGTCGTCGTTGGTAATCAGGCAACCGCCTATGTCGGACCCCAGCGTTTTCTCCGAATCGAAGGAGAAGCCCGCGGCGTGCCCCAACGTGCCGGCCAAGCGCCCCTTGTACTCGCCGAACACCGCCTGGCACACGTCCTCAATGACGACCAGATTGTGCCGGGCGGCTAGCGCGTTGATTGGGTCCATATCGCAGACGATCCCGGTCTTGTGTACTGCCAGGATCGCTCGCGTGCGGTCGGTAATGAGTGGTGCGATGGTATCGGCGCTGATGTTCACCGTGCCCGGCTCGACATCGGCGAACACAGGGATGTAATGCTCCTTGATGAGACCCATGATCGTCCCGTAGTCGGTCACCGGGCTGACGATCACCTCGTCACCGGGAGCGAAGTCCAACGCCATGGCGAGGAGGTAGAGAGCCGGTGTACAGCCGGGTGTAGCAATGCAGTGCTCGATGCCCATTTCCTCCGCAAACCGCCGTTCGAACCGGCTGGTCATGTCCGAGCTAAGGCCGCTCTCGACCACCTCCTGGAGGTACTGCATCGCGTTCGGACCCATTGTGCGTGGGAAGGTGGTCGGGAGCTTCCCGGTCAGCCCCTCGAAGGCCGCAGCGCCGTACTGCGCGCGCTCGATTACGGTCATCGGTGCTCCTCCTCGCTCATAGCAGGGTGCCCGGCTCACGCGGGGGCGATCTGTACCTCGCGGCTGCTCGCAAGATCGAGATCGGCAAGCAGCTTGCCGTTCCGGCGGTAGGTCGCGTGCGGACGACCATCCACCTCGAGCGCGCGAGTGGACGGCGGCAGGCTGATGGTCACGGTGCGAGAGTGTACCCCCGGTGGTAGGTCCGCTGCGCCGATCCGATAGCGGTCCGGCCCCTCGGTCGTGATGCGGGTGTGGCGGCGGGTATAGCGATAGTCCATTGGCGCTTCCACCGGCGCCAGCCACACGTCGTCGCCTCCTTCCGCAACCACCGTGGCGATCCGCTCGCGCAGCTGGTCCGCCGAGCAGTCCTTGTTGGGGTGGACCGGTACTTCCAGCGGGCAGTGCAGGTAGTCAATGATCCAACCTTGGTCGCGCTGCGCGTGCCGGATATTGCGGTAGGGATCGAACTCGGAGAAAAACGGCCCGTAGCCCTGATGGTGGAGAAAGGTGCGGTTCATCCACAGCAGGTCCTCGTCATCGGGACGATTGAGCGCGTCCGTAATGCTCATCGCACCGAGGTAGCCGAACCGCCGGCAGCCGGCCAGCGCACCCTCGTTCATGTTCACGTTGCTGCCCGGAGCGCAGTAGACCGTGATCGGCTGGCCGGCGGCTTCCTCCAGCACGGCCTTGGCCTTCCCTAGCTCCAGGTCAGCAGTGTCGGCGTTGACCGCGCCGTGAGACCAGGAGTGATTGCCCACGCCCCAGCCACGTGCCACCATCTCGCGTAGCTCCGCGGCGCTCATCTGCTTCATGCCGTTGTAGCTGGAACTGCCTACCCGCCGGACTTCGCCGATCTGCCCGACGACGACCTCTAGGTGTCCCGGCACGCCATACTCAGCCAGGATGGGAATGGCGAAGCGGTGCAAGTCGCTCAGGGCCTCGTCGAAGGTGATGGAGTAGACCCAGCGCTTGTCACCGCGCCACGGACAGACGGAGATGCTGTGCTCGGATGGTGTTGGCGTGTCGCTATCGGTCATTGGTGCCTCCTGCGCTGGCGGAGATGTCGCTGAGGGCTGCGGCGCGAGTGGAGGCCAGTTGCGACTAGCCCGCGTGCTGCCGCGCCGCGGCGACGGTGGCACAGGCGGCCATGTATTGCTCGAAGCCGACCGTATCGCCGATCTTGAGCTGGAACTCCTTCAAGGCCGTCTGCGTCACCAGCCGCGCCGCCCAGGTTTCGGGATACTCGACCGCCAGCGTCGCTTCACGGATGAGAAAGATTTTGTAGCCGTAACCCAGCATCTCGACGGTCGCGGCGGCGGAGTGCATGATGCACATATTCGTAGCAAACCCGGTGTAGACCAGGTTCTTGATCCCTCGGCGGCGGCAGATGCGGTCGAGCTGCCGGCCGGTGACGATGACCTGATCATCGGCTTCCGACTCGCAGGAGGCGGCAATCCGCATGTTCTCCCAGCCGTCCCACTCCTGGTAGCCGCGTCCGTGGGTCCGCTCGGCGCGTTCCCACTGCCAGCCCGGATTGGCGGACCGCACGGTACCGTTCTGCGCACGCGCGGCGCCGGGTAGCTCGTCGTCATCGAGCAGGTAGCGGTGCGAGTCGTACTGGCGGGCGATGTTGTATGGCTCCACGTGGAAGATCGGCAGTCCGGCGGCGCGCGAGGCGTCAATGGCGGGGCGGATGTAGCGCTCGCAGATGCGGATGGACTCGGCCTGCGTCTCCGGGAGGCCCATGTCTACGAGATAGCGGTCGGGGACCGGTGGGCCGTTGACATCACCCACGCTCCAGAGATGCAGGGCCACAAATCCCGTCTCCTGGGGAGCGAGGTCGTAGGGGCGTTCGACCCAACCGGCCTGGACCAGGCTCGGCGTCTCCCAGTGGGTGCCGCGCAGGTGGAGCGCCACCGTAGTCAGCGTTGCCATACCGCCGTCTTCTGTCCCGGGCGAGGATGCCCGGCACTATAGCAGACTCATTCCTTTGGAGCGCGCAGGAGGGGATTTAGTTGCTGCTGGGAAGTGCGAACGTCTCGCCAGGCGGTGGCGATACCTGGCCGTCTGAGTTCCAGCCCCAGCATACGGCGGACCCGTCAGCGCGGAGGGCGCAGGTGTGGAGCCCGCCGCTACTGAGGGCCACGAATCTTTCACCGGGCGGTGGCGATGCCCGGCCGCTGCCGTCCGAGCCCCAGCAGACGGGGGTCCCGTCAGTGCGCAGGGCGCAGGTGTGGAAATCCGCGCTGCTTAGGGGCACGAAAGAAAGGGATGGAGCTTTCGGCAGTTTGGCAAGTTGTAGACTGGCGGAAGCCATGCCAGAGCGTTCTTCCTGTGGTTGAGTGGCATTGCTGAAGGGGAGGGTGCCTCCTTCCCGTAGTCGAACAACAACGCCGATAAGGAGGACAGTGCCGATGAGGACGACACTGGCGAGTAGGAAGAGGGGCCGGAATCTCCTGCGCCTCAAGAGGGGCCTCCTCGCAATCGGAAAGCAGGGTCAACGAACGGTGCGCCTATGGCTCAGTATAGCCTGGACCGAAATGGCGGGCGTGGGTAGCTACTCGCTCATCTCCGCCTGCGCGAGGAACTCTTTGGGCAGCAGCTTGCTGGCGTAGTGAATATCTATGGCTATCAGCCTGTCATCACCGTCGAAGTGGAGATACAGCGGGGAAACCAGGCCCTGAAAGTCGGGTGGCTCCCAGTATTCCGAGTAGGCGATGGCTGATTCGCCAAGGCCCGACGGCTCCGGCTCGGATCGGAAGTGGAGCGCGACAGCATCGGCCTCCGGGTCATAAGTCGCTCGCACAAGCCGGTGCCCCTGCTCGATGTGCTCTTCGGGCACTGAACTCATCTGGTCAGTTGGTATCTCAGGCCCTATGCTCATGTTCTGTGCGCGTCCATAGCGCCGCTACTTTGGTGCCGTCCCGTTCGTGCCGGGCGGGGTGAGGGCTACGCCGCGATCCTCGGCGACGATCCGCAGCCCTTCGAGCAAGCGCGTCAGCGTGCGCTCGCCGGCGCGCCGGCCGCGCTCGGCCTCGGCGAGCAGACCGCGCGACACCCCGACGGCGCGGGCGGCCTCGGCTTGCGTCATCCCTAGGAGCTTGCGTACCGAGCGCACGCGCTCCGGGGATAGTGCCCCGTTTCGCTGCGGTAGTGTCGAATCCGTGACCGTGACCGCCGTCTCCAGGCCCAGCGGCCCGCGTAGATGCTGGCCGGTGAACGACTGCGGCACGGCCGCCACTGCTTCCGGCGTGCCGGCGGCAACGACCCGGCCGCCGTCCAAGCCGCCCTCGGGTCCCAGGTCAATCAGGTGGTCGGCGGTCTTGATGACATCCATGTTGTGCTCGATGACGACGACGGTGTTGCCGTGCTCGACGAGCCGTTGCAGCACGTCGAGTAGCTTCTGAATGTCGGCGAAGTGCAGCCCGGTGGTCGGCTCGTCGAGCACGTAGAGCGTGCGCCCGGTCGCCGGCCGGCAAAGCTCCTTGGCCAGCTTGACCCGTTGGGCCTCGCCACCGGAGAGCGTGGTGGCCGGTTGCCCCAGCTGCATATAGCCCAAGCCCACGTCTACCAGCGTGCGGAGCACCTTGTAGACGGCCGGAATGTTGGCAAAGTGCTCCACGGCCTCGTCAACCGTCATGGCCAGTACGTCGGCAATCGTCTTGCCCTTGTAGGTCACCTGCAAGGTCTCGCGATTGAACCGCTTGCCCTTGCAGACTTCACACGGCACGTACACGTCGGCGAGGAACTGCATCTCGATCCTCTTCAGACCGTCACCCTTGCAGGCCTCGCAGCGCCCGCCCTTGACATTGAAGGAGAACCGGCCGGGCTTGTACCCGCGGATGCGCGCTTCGGGCGTCTTGGCGAAGACGGCGCGGATGCCGTCGAAAACGCCGGTGTAGGTCGCCGGGTTGGAGCGCGGCGTCCGGCCGATGGGGTCCTGCGTGATGGCAATGACCTTGTCCAAGTGCTCCAGACCCTCGATGCGGTCGTGCCGGCCCGGCCGGACCTGCGTCCGCATCAACTGGCGCGAGAGGGCCTTGTAGAGGATTTCGTTGACGAGCGTGGACTTGCCGGAGCCGGAGACTCCCGTCACGCAGATGAGCAACCCCAGCGGCAGGCGCACGGTGAGGCTCCGCAGGTTGTGCTCGCGGGCGCCGTAGACGGTGAGCCAGGTGTCGTTTACCGGTCGCCGCGTGGTCGGGACGGCGATCTCCAGATCGCTGGCCAGGTAGCGGCCGGTGAGCGAGGCTGTGGACGCGGCGATGGTGGCGGGTGGGCCGGCCGCCACGATCTCACCCCCGCGGACGCCAGCGCCGGGACCGAAGTCAATGATGTGATTGGCGGCCAGCATCGTTTCCAGATCGTGCTCGACGACGACGACCGTGTTGCCCAGATCGCGTAGCTCTTCGAGGGTGCGGAGAAGCCGATCGTTGTCTCGCTGGTGGAGGCCGATACTCGGCTCGTCGAGGATGTAGAGCACGCCGACGAGACCGCAGCCGATCTGGCTGGCCAGCCGAATGCGTTGCGCTTCACCGCCGGACAGGGAGGGGGCCGGTCGGTCGAGCGTCAGGTAGTACAGGCCGACGTTGAGCAGAAAGCGCAGTCGCCCGCAGATCTCGCGCAGCAGATCGTCAGCGATGAGCCGGTCGCGCTCGTTTAGCTCAACATGTTCGAAGAAGCGCAGTGCCTCGGCGATGGACATGTGCTCGACATCAACGATGGACCGCCCGCCCACCGTCACGGCCGCGGCGGCGGATTGTAGCTTCGTACCGTGGCACGTCGGACACGGCTGCCGGCTCATGTACTGCATGTACCGCTGGCGGGCGTACTCGGAGTCCGTTTGCGCCAGGCGCCGTTTGAGACGCGGGATGGCTCCTTCCCATTTCGTCATGAACGTCCCGTGCGACCCACCACGGCCCTGCCACTTGATGCCCACCCGCTGGCCCTTGGCGCCCCACAGCAATACCTGCTGCTGATCCGCCGTCAGTGATTCGAAAGGTGCTGCCATGTCAATGCCAAAGTGAGCGCAGACCTGGGTGATGGAGCGCTTCAGCCATGAGTTGCGGGCGCCGGGCGCCAGCCGGTCACCCCAGGGGGCAATGGCGCCCGCGTGCAGCGACTTGCGGTGGTCGGGCACCACCAACGCCGGGTCAACCTCACTCCGGGTGCCGAGTCCCAGGCAGTCGGGGCAGGCACCCTGGGGGCTGTTGAAGCTGAACATCTGCGGCGAGAGGTCCTCGAAGCTGAGGCCGCACCGTAGGCAGGCATTGCGCTCCGAAAAGAGAATGTCGCCGGGGCGCGGAGCTAACTTCGGCGCGCGCGCCGCACCTCCCGTCCCGCGCTCTACGCCTGGCGTGGGAGCGTCCCGCCGCGCCGGGGTTGCGGCGGCTCCTTCTCCGTCGAGGATGGCGACCATCACCGCGCCGTCGCCGTGTGCCAGCGCCGTCTCGACGGAGTCGGTGAGGCGCGAGCGCTCGGCGCCTAGCTCCTCGGGATCGTCGGTTGGATCCAAGCGCAGACGATCCACGACGATCTCGATTTCGTGCTTCTTCCTCTTGTTGAGCTTGATCGGCTCATCGAGCCGGTGGACCGTGCCGTTGACCCGCACCCGCGCAAAGCCTTCGCGCCGCGCCGCCTCGAACGTCTCTTGGTATTCGCCTTTGCGGAAACGTGCGACCGGGGCGAGGACCAAGAGCGAGCATGGCCGCGGTCGCGCCATGATCCGCTCGACGATTTGCTCTGCCGTCTGACCGCCTACCCGGTCGCCGCACGAGGGGCAGTGGGGGAGGCCGACGCGGGCGTAGAGTACGCGCAGATAGTCGTGAATCTCGGTGACCGTGCCGACGGTAGAGCGTGGGTTACGGGAGGCCGTCTTTTGCTCGATGGAGATGGCCGGCGAGAGACCGCCGATGTAGTCCACCTTGGGCTTCTGATTTTGGCCCAGAAACTGCCGCGCGTAGCTGGACAGCGATTCGACGTAGCGCCGCTGTCCCTCCGCGTACAGCGTGTCGAACGCCAGGCTCGACTTGCCGGAGCCGCTGACGCCTGTCAGGACGACAAGCTGATCGCGCGGTATCTCGACGGTGATGTTCTTGAGGTTGTGCTCCCGCGCACCACGAATGATGATCTTCTCTGGTCGCATCGCCTCGGCTGCACTTTCTCTGAGGATGCTCGCCAGCCAAGCGGCCGCTGAACCGCGGCCGCAAACTGCCGGCCGAACAGCCGTTCTAAACGTCTGACAGTGACAACGGAGCAGGCGGGATCGGGTTGCTGCGCCCCACTGCCTCAAGGGCCTACCCTTGTCAGGTAGGATATACCGTTGATGCCGTTAGCGCCGAGGCCTAGCGCTCCCCGTGTCTCTTCCTGAGCCTGAGCACCACACTACCACCGTTGCGGGCACACGCCTGCACTACGTTGGCGCCGGCGCCGGGCCGACGTGGCTGCTCGTCCACGGCATGATGGGGTCGTGGCGCAACTTCGCCGCCTGGTGGCCCCTCCTCACGGCCCATTTTCGCGTGGTTGCACCTGACCTTCCTGGCTGCGGCCGATCCTCCGATCTGCCCGGCCCGCACACGGTCGCGGCCAACGCCGACGTGCTCTGTGCCCTTGTGCGGCAGTTAGCGGTCGAGCCGGTCGGTGTTGCTGCACTCGGCCTCGGCGCTGCTCCAGCCATCGCCGCGCTCGGCGCCGGGCTACCGGCCCAACGCCTGATAGTCTATGCGCCGGTCTACGGCCCAACCACCGTGCGGACGCGCTTTCGTCTCCTCGCTCGCCTGGCCCAACAGCGCCGGGTGACGGCCGGGCTGGCTTGGCTGTCGCGGCAGGAGCGCGTGCTGACCGTGCTGCGGTGGTGGCTGGGACAGGAGGCGGCCGGCTCTTCCTCCCCTTCCCTGGAGGGAGGGGGCCGGAGGGTAGGTCCGGATGAAGCGAGTGCCGCTGCTGATGTCCGGCGTGCCTCGGTCCGCGCTGCCGTGGAGCTGGTCCACGATGCCGTCATGCGCGATCAACGGAGCCGGTTAGCCCGGTTGGCGATCCCGACCCTCGCCTTGGCAGCACCCGATGATCCGCTGCTGCCCGCCGCCGCGTCGTTTGCGCTGCCCCACCTGATGCCCCGCGCGGAAGCCGTGTTGCTGCCACCGGCACGCCACGGCTGGCCACCCCACGTCATTGCGGCGCAACTGTTGGCCATTGCGCGGTTCTTAGGTCTGCCGGGTGTACCCGTTGCCGGATAGTCGGACGCCGCTATCCGGACTGGGAGTGTGCGTCGCGGTAGAAGCCTCGCACGTCCCGCGGGAGCAGGCGGGCAATGCTCTGCATCACGGCCGTCCGCACCCACTGATCGCGCTCGGCGCGGCTGATTTCCGGCGGCAGCGTGAGGTCCAGCGGCGCACCCACGGTTGCCGTCAGCGCCCAGTCGTGCTCGGGACGTTCCGCTATGCCCACGGGCACGATGGCCGCGCCGGTGCGCGCGGCTAACAGGAGAAGCTCGCCGGTTCCCGGAAGCGCTTCGCGTAATACCGGGCTGCCGGTTCCTTCCGGGGACAGACCGACAATGTGTGCCCGCTCGTCGTCGCTCCGCAGCGCGCGCAGTACCGACCGCAGCGCGGCAGCGCGGGCGGCCGTTTCCTGCGGGGCTATCGGCAGGGTGATGAAGCCGTAGCCCCGCGCTACCCGGCCGATCACCCACCGCATGAGAGCGCCCGGCACCGGGAGCGGGCCGTAGCGCGTGCCGCGCGTCTCGGCCGTGATGAGCCAGTGGATTTCTGCGTGCCGGCTGCGCCGTTGCCGAATCGCGTGGCTCACCAGGAGCGTGCTCCAGAAGGTCCATAGCCCCGGTCGTTCGTAATGGTTGATCACCAGCAGGAGCGGACCGCTCGTCGGCAGATGCTCCAGTCCCACGACCTGCGGCTGGAGGGGTAGTGTCCGCAGCGCCCGCGTTCCCTCGGTGGCAAACGACCGACTCCTGCCGAGGACGAAGAAGTCCAGCCCCAGGGCCAGCGCCAGCCAGCGTGGAAAAGGATAGTGTGCGAGGGGCGCGGTGGGTGTGTCGGTGGCCATGAAGTCGTGCTACCGGCTGCGGCGACCACGTAGGTAGAGGGCGGTGCTCATCGTGGCGTTGACGGCCCAATGGGCCGCGATGGCGCCGACCAGCGACCCGGTTTGCGCGCGGACGAGGCTGAACACGCCCCCGCCGACAGCGGTTGCGGCCATCCCACCCAGGATCAGCAGCCAGCGTGGGAGCGGCGCCCCTTGACCGACAATATCGCTGTTGGCACGGGTGACGGCAAAGTGCGCCAGCCCAAAGGCCACGTTCGCCCAGATCGCGCCACGCCACGGTCCCAAGTGAGCTACCAGGCGCGGCTCCAGCGCGCCACGCCAGGCGGCCTCCTCGGGCAGTGCGGTGAAGAAGGGTATCTCCACGAGCACCAGCCGCAGCCATGCCCCCACGGTCAGGTTGGTGTACGTGGGGTGTTCTACCGGCCGCGCGAGGACGACCGGACGCAGGAAGAAGCAGATCGGGATGACGGACAGCAGGAGACCCCAAACGGTCCCCTTGCCCCATTCGACGGCGAGTCGTTTGGTCAGGTCGGGTGTTGCCCCTGGCGGGTCATCTGCCGGGGCGTCGTTCGCTGGGCCGAGCGCGTAGGCCAGGGTGCCGCGACGGTCGAGGAGCAGCGCGGCCAGAAAGCCCAGCAGTAGCCCGATGGTTTGCCCGACCCCCGACGGCGTTGGCGCCTCGGACCGCGAGGCGCGTTGCCGAAGGAAAAGACCATTGGCGTGGGCCAGCAGATAGGCGGCGAGCGCCGCCGTCTTCAGCCACTCGCCGGCCGGGGCTGTGCGGCCGTGACTCTGGTCGTTCGTGGTAGGTGCCATCACCGGAGCTGCCCCTACTGACCGCATTTAGAGCTGAAGCATCGGTAAGGGCTTGCGGCCGGGGCGCTCGCCGCTCGCGGCCAAGGGAGCCGCCTGCGGCAGGCCCTCATTGAGGCTGCCCGACCGATAGCCTTGCAGGTCAAGCGTGACGTAGCGAAACCCGATTTCTCGCAGTGCGGTGACGACCTGCTCATGGACGCCATCGCTGAAGAAACGCGGCATGTCGGCAGGCGGTACCTCGATGCGGGCCACCTCGTCGTGGTGGCGCACGCGCATCTGGCGGAAGCCATGCCGCAGCAAGACCATCTCCGCGCGGTCAATCTGCTCCAGTTTTTCCTGCGTCACGCGCGAGCCATACGGAATACGCGACGAGAGGCAGGCGAACGCCGGCTTGTCCCATGTCGGCAGCCCTAGCTCGTAGGACAGAGCGCGGATTTCGGGCTTGCCCAGCTCCGCTTCCAGCAGCGGCGCGCGTACACCTAGCTCACGGGCGGCCTGCATCCCCGGTCGGAAGTCGCCCACGTCGTCGAGATTGGCCCCATTGGCGACGTGCGCCAGGCCCTCCTGCTCGGCCATGGGCCAGATGGTCGTATACAGCTCTTCTTTGCAGTAGTAGCAGCGATTGGCCGGGTTGCTGGCGTAGTCTTCGTTCGCCAGCTCGGAAGTTTCCACGAGCAGGTGTCTGACCCCTAGCTCGGCCGCGAGCTGCTTGGCTGCGGCCAACTCGCGCGTCGGCAAGCTCTCGGAGACCGCCGTCACCGCCACGGCGCGATCTCCTAGCTCGTCGTGGCAGACCTTGAGAAGCAGGGTGCTGTCCACCCCGGCCGACCACGCAACCAAGACGCTGCCTAGCTCGCGCACGATGCCCCGCAGTCGTGCGTACTTCGCCGCGACATCGGGCGCAAGCTGGCAGTCCGTGGTCTCTGTTGTCATAGCCATGTGCGCCGCCCCTCGTCTTCCGACCTAACCCCCGGCCCCTTCCCTGAAGGGATGGGGGGTGGGGCTAGGTCTACCGCCATTCTAGCAGAGGCGGAGGATGGTCAGTCGGCGACGATCCGCAGCGGCTCCGGGATGATCTCGTCGTCTTCGATGCGGTAGGCGTTGACTTCCGGCGCTTGGGGTTGGCGCAGCGACACGATGAGGTGGTAGATGCCGGGCCAGCGGCGCGCATGACCGACGTCGGTCACGGAGGGGTAGGCCGGCGAGCGCGGGTGCGAGTGATAAATGCCCATCTCCCAGCCGCGCTCCTCCAGCGTGAACACGTGCAGCAGGTCGCGGGGATCAACCTCGAACCGGATCGTGGCCTGATCGGCGACGTTGCGTGTCCGATGCACGTGGGCCACCTGGAGGCCGGCGGGTGTCGTATCGGCGCCGAGCAGCCCGCAGGCCTCCTCCGGCTCGCGCTCGCGGGCGTGGGCGAGGATGTCATCCAGCAAGCGTTGTGGTAGCTCGATCACGATGTCGCTCAGACCTCGATGCTCTCGTCGGTCAGGATGTTGAGCAGCCGTTCCGTGTCAATGCTCCCACCGCTGACGACACAGACGGTCCGACCCCGCTGCTCGGCGGGCGTGGCCAGCGCAGCCGCCACGGCAAGCGCTCCCGCACCCTCGACAATCAGCTTGTTCTTGAGCGCCAGGACCTTGATCGCCGCCTTGACCGTTTCTTCCGAGATCACCATGACCTCGTCAACCACCTGGCGCAGTACGGGATACATCTCGTCGAAGACCAGCGGTGCCCCGCAGCCGTCGCAAATGGTCGGTTGGGCGTCCACCCACATGGGCCGGCTCTCGGCAATGCTGGCGTGCAGGGGGGCGATGTTCGTCGGCTGCACGCCAACGATCCGCACAGAGGGATTCAGCGCCTTTATCAAGCCGCCGATGCCGGCGATCATGCCGCCACCGCTGACCGGCACGTAGACCGACTCGACCGCGGGGTAGTCGGCCATGATCTCCCGGCCGATGGTAGCGTTGCCGGCGATCATCCCCGGGTTGTCAATCGGGCTGATAAAGCTGTACGGCTCCTGCTGCCAACGGGCCTCGAGCAGGAAGCCCATGAGGTCGTCGGATGGTACGAGGACCGTATCCACGCCGTAGCTCTGGAGGGCTGCGATCTTGCCGGCCGGTGCCGTGTCGAGCAGCCGGGTACGCGCGGGGACGCCGAAATGCCGGGCCGAGTAGCCTAGTGCTTGCGCGGTATTGCCGGAGCTGATCGTGCTCAGGCCCCGCTGCCGTTCTGCCGGTGTCAGCGCCGCCGCCCAGTTGAACACGCCGCGCAGCTTGAAGGAGCCAATCGGCTGGAATATCTCTGGCTTGAGCAGGATGCCGGTCTTCTCCTTGCCGCTGTAGAAGGGAATGAGCGGGGTATGGACGACCACCTCGCGGATCCGCTCGGCAGCCGCCTCCACCTCGGCAACGGTGGGTGGTTCGACAATCGGGCCACCCCACCCGGTCGGCCGACTGGCTAAGTCTTGCATCCGGTTGCTCTTTACGCGGTTAGCGGCTGGCGACCGGCACGGTGGCGGTGGCCGGGGTAGCGGTGCCGTTCGTGGCGGCGCCGGCGGCTACGGTTTCGGTCTCCTTGGTGGGAGGCGGCACACCGCAGAACTCCTCGTAATCAATCAGCTCGTTGATCGTCGGTGTCTCACCGCAGACCGGGCACCCCGGATCGCGCCGCGTGCGGAGCGTTCGGAACTCGACGGCGAGGGCGTCGAAGAGCAGTAGCCGGCCGATCAGCGGGTCGCCGATACCGAGGATCAGCTTGATCGTCTCCAGCGCCTGCATACTGCCCACAATGCCCGGCAGCACGCCCAGGACACCGGCCTCGGCGCAACTCGGCACCGCTCCTGGTGGAGGTGGCGCCGGATAGAGGCAGCGATAGCAGCCGTCACCGGGCATGTAGATGCTGACCAGCCCCTCGAACTGGTTGATTCCGCCGTCCACGAGCGGCTTCTTCAGGAAGTACGCAGCATCGTTGGCCAGGTAGCGCGTGGGGAAGTTGTCGCACCCGTTCACGATGATGTCGTAGCTCTCGAAAATCTCCAGCGCGTTTTCGGCGTGCAGCGGCACGTCGTGTGCGATGACCTGCACGTCGGGGTTGAGCGCGGTGAGCGTTTCGCGGGCCGAGTCGACCTTGGGCCGGCCCACGTCCTTTTCCTGGTGGAGAATCTGCCGCTGCAAGTTCGAGAGGTCCACCTCGTCGAAGTCCACAATTCCCAGCGTGCCCACGCCGGCGGCGGCTAGGTAGAACGCCGTCGGCGAGCCGAGGCCGCCGGCGCCGATGAGCAGCACCTTGGCGTTGAGCAGCTTGCGCTGTCCCACCGGTCCTACTTCCGGTAGTAGCAGGTGGCGGCTGTAGCGCCGGACCTGTGTCGGGGTGAACGGCGTGCCAATCGCGCCGCCGGCCAGGGCCGGAATGAGGCTGACCTCGTCGCCGGGCTGCAACGGCGTATCTTGCCCCTGGAGGTCTTCGATCTCCTCTTTGTTCACGTAGATGTTGATGTAGCGGTGGAGTTGGCCGCTGTCGTCGTGCAACCGCTGATCCAACTCGGGATAGCGTTGCGTCAACTCGGAGAGCAGTTCCGCGATGGTGGCACTCCCCGCCTCGACGTAGGCCTGATTTGCGGTCACCGACCGGAACGGTGTCGGTATGTAGACCGTGACGCTCATCGTGCGTCCTCCTTTGTTCCCTGATCTGTGTGCGTTTCTTAAGTGTAGCCGCTGCCGTTGATGGATAGCACCCTTGTTACGGAGCGAGGCTGAGATAGCGCTCGCCGGTGTCCGGCAGGATGGTGACGACCGTCTTGCCGGCACCGAGGCGGCGAGCGACGGCACAGGCCGCGTACACGTTGGCGCCGGCCGAAATCCCGACCAGCAACCCCTCTTCCCGCGCCAGCCGCTCCATTATGGCGATGGCGTCATCGTCGCTGACGGGGATGGTCTCGTCCAGCAGCGTGCGATCCAGCACGCCGGGCACGAAGCTCGCGCCAATACCCTGGATGGCATGGGGCCGCGGCCGGCCGCCGGCCAGCACCGGCGAGCGCTCCGGCTCGACCGCTACGAGGAGCACGTGCGGGTTTGCCTCGCGCAGGACCCGCCCGGCGCCGGTGATGGTGCCGCCGGTGCCCACGCCAACCACAAAGGCATCCACCTGCCCCCCCGTCGCGGCCACGATCTCCGGCCCGGTGGTGCGGGCGTGGATTTCGGGATTGGCCGGATTCTCGAACTGCTGGGGCATGAAATAGCCCTGCTCGCGGACCAACTGCTCGGCTGCAAAGACGGCGCCGGTCATGCCTTCGAGCGCTGGTGTAAGCACGAATTCGGCGCCCAGCCGCCGCAGCAGCTTGCGGCGCTCCAGGCTCATGTCCTCGGGCATGGTCAGCACCAGCCGGTAGCCCTTGACGGCCGCCACCAAGGCCAAGCCGATGCCGGTGTTGCCACTGGTCGGCTCGACAATGGTATCGCCCGGCTTCAGTTGTCCCTCCTGCTCCGCCGCTTCGATCATCGCCTGAGCAATGCGATCCTTCACGCTGCCGCCGGGGTTGCGACTCTCCAGCTTGCCGAGGACCTGCGCCGTCCCCTCACCGGGCACGCGCCGCAACTGCACGAGCGGGGTGTGGCCGATCAGGTCCAGGATACTCTCCGCCAACTGTGCTTCACTCACTGGCGCACTCCATTGTTGACATTTCCTGGTCATTCCCGCTTTCGCGGGAATCCAGGCGCCTAGGCATTGAGGCACCGCCCGTAAGGCGCAAACGTCAATATAGCCTAGATGTAGTACCGCGACTGGGCGCTGAGAACACGCTGTCGGTTGAGCAAGTCCTCAATGGTGGTCTCTTCCAGGATACGCTCTATCTCCTGGCGTACACGCTGCCATAGCTCCCGCTGCACCCGCACACTCGGTAACGCGGCGGCCGTTTCGTTATTGGGTGGCGCCGGCCCCAACAACTCACCCTCCAGCGCCAGCAACACCTCCGCCAAGCGGATGTCGCGCGGCGGACGCTGGAGCTGATGGCCCCCGCGTGGCCCGCGGGTGCTGCTCACGAGACCGGCCTTCCGCATGACCGACAGGAGCTGATCGAGATACGACTGGGGTATCTCCTGCCGGGTGGCAATGGTTTCGCACCGTACCGGCCCTTGCCCGGCGCGCTCGGCCAGATCGAGCAGCGCCCGCAAGCCATAATCGCTCTTCAGCGAGACACGCATACAACCCTCGGATTGAGGAATGCGTTAACACTGGTAGACTCTGGTGAAGCTCTCACCAGTGCCGCAACCTCCGCCATACACCTAATGTTGAGTTGAATACTAAGAATTATAGAAAAGCGCCCTCAGGATCGTCAACGTCGCGCGGCGGCGACGATCCGGAGCGCGGGAGACTCTGGTCAAGACTGTGGCAGTGGCCGGTGGCCTGGTTGCTCCTAGCCGCCAGCCTTGTCTTGCCACTGGCCGCCTGTGAGTGGGACCCGGCGGCGGGGCCGGACGTACCCCTGCCTACTGTCCTCGCCGTGCCCACCGAGGCGGCGACAGCAACGGCGCCCGCACCGCCTTCTCCCAGCCCCGCGATCCCGACCTTCCGGCCCACCGTCGTCGCCACGTCAACGGCGACGTCAACGGCGACGCACACCGTTACCGTCACCCCGTCGGCAACCCCGGAGCCAACGCCGACGCCGCGTCCCACGGCGGTCTTCTCCGCCGAGCGGGCGATGGAGCACGTCATGGCCTTGGCGCATGAGATTGGCCCGCGCGTTGCCGGGGAGGAAGGGGCAGAGCTGGCGGCGGAATACATCGCCGATCAGTTTGACTCCTATGGCTACGAAGTCCATCAGCAACTCTTCGAATACACCAAGTTTGTCGATCATGGCAGCAAAGTGGAACTGCTTCCGGGCGGTGCGAGCCTGGACGGTATTCCTATGGAGTACTCGCCGGCCGGTGAGGTGGAGGGTCGGTTGATTCGTGCCGGCATCGGTCGCCCCGAGGATATACCGGATGGGGGATTCGAGGGTGGTATTGCCCTCATCCGCCGCGGCGGCGGGATTAGGTTCCGCGACAAAGCGTTGGCGGCGGCCGAGGCCGGGGCAGGCGCGGTGATGATCTATAACGACCGTCCCGGGCCGCTCCGCGGGAGTCTTGGTGAGTTGGTGCCGGTGCCGGTGTTGGGACTCGACGGTCGAACGGGCCAACACCTTGTCGAGCAGGCATCGCGCGGTCCCGTGTTAGTACGGGTGACGGTCGGGGCGGAGATTGTCCAGCGGGTTACAACCAATGTGATCGCCGAGCGTCCCGGTCTGGGTGCGCGGATGCTGTTGATCGGGGCACACTACGATTCCGTCAAGAAAAGTCCGGGCGGCAACGACAACGCCACCGGGACGGCGGTGCTCCTGGAGCTTGCCCGCGTGCTCTCGACCTATGTGCTCCCCGAGGACCTGACCATCTACTTTGTCGCCTTTGGGGCCGAGGAAGACGGCTTGCACGGGAGCCGACACTTCGTAGAACGGCTGGACGCGCAGCAGCGACAGTCATTCGTGGCAATGCTCAACTACGACATGCTTGGGGTCGGCGACGTGCTCGGTGTGGGGGGCAGCACCGAGCTTACGGACCTGGCCATCTGGCTCGCGCAACAGCAGGGCTGGACGGCGCAACCATTGGGAGTGGAGATAGAGCATCGCAGCGATCATGCTCCGTTCGCAGCTGCCGGGATTCGAGCGCTTGTCTTCCACGCTCCGAACGACACGCACTACCACAAGGAGACCGATACCCCTGACCGTATTCAGGCGGGCCATCTGGCGCGGTTTGCCCGGCTGGGCCTCGCGGTGATTCAGCAGCTCGTGGCCGAGTGAGGGGAGAGCAATGCCTGGCTCGCACGAGCAGGGTGACGCGCAACGCCTCGCAGCCATGTGCGCGCCGGTCCGGGCCAGGGTCCAGGCGGGTGAGCCGGTCAATCGGGCGCGGGAATGCGTACTGGCGCTCATTGCCCGCCTCGGGCCGGGGCCGCGCCCCCCGCCCGGCCCCATCCCCGGTACCACGCCGCGCGTGCTGCTCATCCGCCCCGATCATCTGGGCGACGTACTCTGCACCTCGCCGGCAGTGCAATGGCTTCAATCCGTCTGTCCCTGGGCAACGATCACCTACATGGCCGGGCCGTGGTCGGCCGAGGTGGCCGCCCGGCTCCCCGGCGTATTGAGAGTCTGGTCGTACCCGTTTCCGGGCTTCGCACGATCCGGCCCGCCCGGTCCGCTGGCCCGGATACTCCCCTACGTCCGACTGTGGTGGCTGGCGCGCCAGGTGCGCGCGGCGCGGTTCGATCTGGCCGTCAATCTTCGCCCGGACTTCTGGTGGGGGGCAGCCCTGATGTATCTGGCGCACATTCCGCGCCGCCTCGGATACCTCACGCCGGGCACGGCGCCGTTCCTGACGGACGGCTTGCCACCACCGGAGTCGCTGGCCGCCGGCTCTGCGCCACCCGACAACGTTGACGCTGGTGCAGAGTTGGCGCTGCACCAGCACGTCGTGGAGCACAACCTGGACCTGGCGGAGCTTGCCTTGGCGGAGCTTGGACAGGGCTATCTCGACCGGCAGTCGCCGCCGGTGACACTGGAGCCGACGGAGGAGGATCGCGCGGAGGCCTTTCGGCTCTGGGCGCTGCACCGGCTTGACGCGCCGCGGCCGGGCGTGGAGTGGACCATCCCGCCGGTGGTCGCCGTGGCGCCGGGCGCCGGCAGCCCGGCGAAAATCTGGGCACCGGAGCGCTGGGCGTTGGTCATTGACCATCTTGCCGGCCGTTACGGCGTGCGCTGTCTCGTCACCGGCACTCCCGCGGAGAAGCCCTTGGCCGAGCGGCTCGTGGCGGCGCTATCCACACCGACGGCCGTCGTGGCCGGAGAGACTTCGGTAGGAGTCTTGGCGACTCTCCTCCAGCAGTGCCGCCTTGCCATCGGTCCCGATAACGGCATGTTACACCTGGCCGCGGCGATGGGTGTGCCCACCGTGCGCCTCTTTGGTCCGGCCGATCCGGTACTCTTCGGCCCGTATGGGCCGACGGCAGCGGATCGCCAAGCGCACGCCGTCGTACAGACGCCGCGGCCCTGCGCCGCGTGTGGCTACCTCGACCTGCCACCGCCGGCGCAGGAGATGTATCCCTGCATGGCGGATATTACCGCCGAGGAGGTCATCGCCGCGGCGCTACGGGTGTGGGTAGCGACGGAAGGTGACGCGCCACGGCGGCGCGACCGCTGACTGAAGGTGTGGGCCCGTGACCGTGGAACACCCGCCATTGAGCACGCAGCGTCTCCTGGGACGTCTGGCTCGCACGGCGAGCGAGGTGCTCTTGGCACGCCTGTTCGGGCTGCTGGGACTGCTCGCTCGCTGGCTGCGGCCTGCCCGCAGCCGCCAGCCGGCGCCGCAGCGCATCTTGCTGCTGCGGTTCGGGCTGCTGGGTGACGCGGTGCTCTGGATTCCGGCCTTGCGCGCTGCGCGGCGCCTGTTTCCTACGGCACGCCTGGAGGCTGTCGTCTCTACCTACCAATACGCTGTCCTCAGCCGCTTCACCTATGTTGACCGGTTCATCGTGCGGGACACCGACCACTTCACCCGGCCAGTAGCGTGGCTCCGGCCAACAACGTGGCGGTCCTTTGTCGCGTTGGTGCGCTTACTCCGGCGACGACGCTATGATGTGGTCCTAAGCTGCTACGGGCGGATGGGCGCGCGGCTCGCGCTGTTGAGCGGTGCTCCGCTGCGGTACGGCTACCGCGACGAAGCCGATCCGCGCGTCCTCACGCACGCCCTACCCGGCGGCCGGTATCAGGAGCCGCTCCACGAGGCGGCGTACAACGTGCGCGTCGTCTCCGCCGCAGCGTCCTCACTGCGGCGACATCCGGCGGCCGGGTCACACCCTCTCCCTCTGGGAGAGGGCCGGGGTGAGGGCGACCTGTCGCTGACGTTTCCGCTGACGGCCGCCGAACGGCAGCGAGCCGCCGACCTACTCGCCGGCATTCCACACGGGGTCTCGCTCGTCGCCATCCATCCGGGAGCGGCGAATGGCGCCGCCAAGCGCTGGCTCCCGGCGCGCTGGGCACACGTTGCCGACACGTTGGCCGGTGAGGGCGTGCAGGTCGCGCTCCTGGGCAGCGCGGTCGAGCGCCCATTGGTCGAGCGCATCGTCGCGGCCATGCGCCACCCGGCACTGCGGCTGGACGGAGCCACCAGCACCCCCGGCGAACTGGCGGCGGTGCTTGCACGGTGTCACGTCGTCGCGGCCGGCGATACGGGGCCGCTGCATCTCGCCGTTGCGCTCGGCCGGCCGGTGGTCGCCATTCACGGCCCGACGGATCCCCAGCTCACGGGGCCGGTCCCCGGCGCACGCGCGCACGTGCTGCGGACCGCAATCCCGTGCAGCCCATGCTACAACCTCCGCGCGCCGGCCGACTGTCCGTTGGGGCATACCCTGTGCATGCGCCTCCTGCCGGCCGAGCAGGTTGTGACGGCGATCAGGGCCATGCTTGCGTCTGACTACTGACCACTGGCCACTGCGATTGTCCGGGCTAGTATGATTAAGCGCCGGAGAATCTGCCCTAAGCGTCTGAAGTACACGCTTCGCCTCGCCAAGAGTGCGAGGCCAGGGGCAAAGGAGGCGAGGACACATGCGAGGGGTTATTGTTCCTGAGGCACGTCGTGTAGCCGTGCGTGAGTTCCCCGATCCCGAACCAGGCCCCGGCGAGGTGGTAGTGCGCGTCAGGATGGCGGCCATCTGTGGGTCCGACCTGCACTGGTACCGCGAGTTTACGCCGGGGCGTACCGGCCCGGACCAGATTGTCGGACACGAATCGGTCGGCGAAATCGCCGCGGTGGGTCCCGGTGTGTTCCTTCCCCGTGTCGGTGACCGGGTGGCGCTCTACCACATCAGCGGCTGCGGCGAGTGCCCAGCGTGTCGGGCACGGCTCCCCAAGGAATGCTGGCGGGGCGTCGAGCGCATCCCGCAGGGGGCCGATGCCGACTACCAGCGGATGAAGTCGTGGAACGCGCTGCCGCTACCGGATGCCTTTTCCTGGGAAGAGGGCACCGTGCTCGCCTGCAACTATGGCACCGGTTATGCTGCGTTGAAGCGCGGCGGTGTCTCTGCCCGCACGACCTTGGCGGTGTTCGGCCTCGGCCCGGTAGGACTCTGCACGGTGCAGGCCGGGTCTGCGCTCGGTGCCCGTGTTATCGCAGTTGATGTCGTGCCGGAGCGGTTGGAATTGGCACAGCAGATGGGCGCCAGCGAGGTCGTCAACGGCAGCGAGCAAGACGTAGTTGCGACCCTGCGCGACCTTTCCGGGGGCCGCGGCGTGGATGCAGCTATTGACACCAGTGGCAACGCCGTCGCGCAGACGAACGCCATTGACGGCGCGCGGCCGCGTGGTACGGTCGTGTTTGTCGGGATCCAGCCCGAGGCGACCGTCGAGATCAAGGTCTTCGAGCAGGCCGTACTCAAGCAGCTCACCCTGGCGGGATCGTGGATCTATGACATTGACGAGTGGCCGGAGATGCTCGCATTCGTCCAGCAGCACCGGCTACCGGTGCGGGACATTACCGGGCCGACCTATGCGCTCGACGACGCCTCCGAAGCCTTTGCCGTTGCCGATGCCGGCCGGAGTGGCAAGGTCCTCTTTGCTGTGAGCTAGTCCGGGTTGAAGTCACGCCGCGCTGTCCGCCGTTCGGTAGGGGTGAACGGTCCCGGCTTGCCTCGCATCCGGCCCTAGCGCCGGGCGGCCCAGGTGTTCCAGTGGGTGCGGTCGCGCCCCGGCAGGCGCTTGGCGGGCCGGAAGTCCGTGCCGCGGAAGTAGGCGACCGGTATCAAGGCTACCTGTGTCACGCTGGCGGGTATGCCCAGGATCGCTGCTGCTTCGCGCTCGTAGACGAGATGGAGCGTCGTCCATGCCGTTCCGAGACCACGCGCTCGCAGCGCCAGCATGAGCGACCAGGTAGCGGGGAGGATCGAGCCGTAGAGGCCGGCTTGGGTGGATACGTCGGCGTGCTCGGCGCGGCCTTCGATACAGGGAATGACTAGAACCGGCACTTCATGCATGTGCTCGGCTAGGTAGGTGGCGGACGACCGAACCCGCGGTGCTTGCGCGATCCGCGGGTCGTCCGTAGCGGTCCCCGGTGGTGGCTGTGTCCGGTTGCTGGTAGCGTAGGCCCGGAATGAGCGGCGGTAGAGGTCGGCCAACGCCCGGCGCCGGGCCGGATCGGTGACCACGACAAAGTGCCAGCCCTGACGGTTGGAGCCTGAGGGTGCCTGTAGTGCGATCTCGATACAGCGCTCCAACACCTCCGGCTCGACGGGACGCTCTAGGTCCAGGCGCTTCCGTACTGCGCGGGTGGTGGTCAGCAGGTGGTCAACGGTAGCCAAGTCCATCGGCACGTCTCCGCTCCCTCCGTCCGCCATGATCTACTGCGCGGCCGGGCACGTGCCCGGTGCTTATGGCGCTATCTAGTGTATACACTCGTTGCGGGAGCGAATGCATTGAGGGCAGGCATTATGACAACGGTAAAGAAACGGCGGGTGCTCATCCTCTGCACCGGCAACTCTGCGCGGTCGCAGCTGGCCGAGGGGTGGCTGCGGACGCTGGGCGGTGAGCGGTTTGCGGCGTTCAGCGCCGGCACCGACCCGAAACCGGTGGTGCATCCGCTGGCGGTGCGAGTGATGAGCGAGGCGGGCATTGATCTGACTGGACACCGGCCCAAAGACGTGCACCGGTTTCTCGGTCAGTCGTTCGATTGCATCATCACCGTCTGCGACAACGCCCGCGACACCTGCCCCACCTTCCCCGGGGCACAGCGGCAGCTGCACTGGTCCTTGCCGGACCCGGCCGCCGTTGCGGAGCCGGAGCGGGAAGCGGCCTTCCGGCAGACCAGCGCCGACCAAACTGCGGCGTAGTCTGCGGCAGGCCGGTGGTCACACCCGCTGCAAGATAGCCTCAGCCTGGCTGGCTTCCCAGTCGGCTAGGAAACGCTCCAGCCCGATGTCCGTTAGCGGGTGCTTCATCATCTGCTCCAGCACCGCGAACGGCAGCGTGACGACGTGCGCGCCACACTTGGCTGCGCGCACGACGTGCAGGGGTGCGCGGAGGCTGGCCGCGAGGATATTGCTCCTGATGCCCTGCACCCGGAATATCTGCGCCAAGTCACTGACGACCGCCATGCCATCGTGCGAGATGTCGTCGAGGCGTCCCAGGAAGGGGCTGACGTAGGTTGCGCCGGCCAAGGCGGCGAGCAAGCCCTGGTTCGGCGAGAAGATCAAGGTCGCGTTGATCGTGACGGGATCGGGGCGATCCGTGAGCGCCTTGATGGCGGTCAAGCCCTCCGGAATGGTGGGGATTTTCACCACCACGTTCGGATGCCAGGTCCTGATGTCCTCACCCTGTTCGATCATGCCCTCCGCGTCGGTAGCCGTGACCTCGGCACTGACCGGTCCGTCTACGATGTCACAGATTTCGAGCACCCGGTCGCGGAAGTTGGCGCCCTCTTTGGCGACGAGCGAGGGGTTGGTCGTGATGCCATGCACGACACCCCAGCGGACGCCTTGCCGAATCTCGTCAATGTTAGCCGTGTCCAGAAAGATTCGCACGATCCTCTCCTCTCATCCGCGGTCCCTACCCACTTGCCGGCGAGTAGGCTGCGCGTCGGCGAAACATCGTCGCTCGCCGATGTCACTCCAAGGACACCTTAGCGTGGGTGATTGCGGAAGGCAAGTCACGGGAAGTACCGCAGCCGAAAGATCGGGGCTTCGAGTATCAGCACTTGTCCTATAGATATATATAGACGTTAATGATATATCCACTGTTGCCGGCGTGTGTTGCCATCGAGCCGCCGCCGCTGAACGTGAGCTTGGAGCAGTGAGCACAGCCCTCCTGGGATACCGCGGGAACCCGCTGCCGGGGCACCCCGCCCCCCTGTTTCTTGCAGCCGTTCTACTGGCGCTCATGGGTTTCCCGGCGCCGGTGGTGGCCGCGCCACCAGCTGCCACCGCGGAGGTCTTTTTCCGGCCGGCGTCCGTGGCGGCAGCGGTTGGCGGTCTATTCAGTGTTGAGGTGGTCGTAGCAGCAGCCGCCGAGGTCGAGGGCGCGCAGGTAGTGATTGCCTACGATCCAGCGCATCTGGAGGTCGTATCGGCAGAGCCTACTGGACCACTGATCCATCACCTCAGGACCGAAAACGACGCGGCAGCCGGGCGATTGTTCTACGCCGCCGGTGCGTTGGGCGGCCGTTTCCCCAGCGGTAGCTTTCCGCTACTACGGCTGGCGTTCCGGCTGAAGGCAGCGCCCACTGTCCCGCTGACGGTCTTGATCCTGCCCGAAAGCCGGCAACGGACCATCGTTGCCGCTGCCGCTACCAATGCACTCCACGAGGCCCGACCATTGGCCGTGACGGTGGACCCAACGCAGTGTCGAGTCTTCCCGGTGGAAGGTACGGCGTCGCTGTTCGAGCGGTTTTACACCATACACGACAGTCTACGGTTGCTGGGGCGACCCCTAGGCAGTGCCGGTGTCTGGAACGGGGTACCGTTCCAGCTCTTCGAGAAGGGGCGCCTTGAGGACCATAGCGCCAACGCCGCACTGCCCCCGGAGCGACGCTTCCAATATGGCTTGTTAGTAGATGAGTTGATGCAAGCCGGTGTACCGCTGCCCATCGGCGGCGATGCTTCCACGCTCACATATGCCGACCTACGCGCGTGGGCGGCGCCGGAGGAGCGGATCGCGGCGCCCGCCGGCTTTACCGGCCTGACGGCGGTGCTCCCCGACGGCTCGGTGTTCATCCCCTTTACCGCCAACCTGTCGCCGGCGCCGGGTCACGTGGTCGCGCCGTGGTTTTGGGAGTACATCAATCGGCAAGACCTTTTCCCCGACGGTTGGCTGCACGACGTCGGACTCCCGATCACCGAGCCGCTGGAAGCGTTGGTGGACAAGGGTCAGGCCAAGGGGCGGCGGATCATCATTCAGGCATTCCAGCGCACCATCCTGACCGACGACCCGCTCAACCCACCCCAATGGCGGATCGAGCGGGCCAATGTCGGCGCCGACTATGCCTGCGCCTTCCCGGAGCGGCGGGGCGGCTAAGATTCCATATTGGTAGGGCGGCCGCACGCGGGACGAGCGGAGTCACGGTGATGACGGTTGATGATTGGCTTTCGGTAATTGTGGCGCGGTTGGCGCGGGAGTTCGAGCCGCTAAAGATCATCTTATTCGGTTCCCAGGCTACAGGCGAGGCCCGTCTTGACAGCGATATTGATCTGCTGGTAGTCCTGCCGCAGCTTGGCCACAAACGCAATACGGCGGTGGCTATGCTCCGGCTCCTGAGAGACGTGCCTATACCGGTTGATGTTGTGCCTACCGATCCCGAAGAGATCGCGCGGCGTGGACAACTGGTGGGCACTGTGCTGCGCGGAGCGCTGCAAAACGGCAAGGTCCTCTATGACCGAGCAGGGTGATGACCAACGCCAGCCCGGTCCACTGGTGTCATTCCGTTGCCAGCGCGTCACCATTCCCCGTCATTCCGGCTGTCGCCGGAATCCAGTGGCTTCATAGATGGCAGCGGCATTCCTACTTGGTATAAACCGTTGAGGAGGAGAGCGCGATGAAGATTACGGCGATTGACATTGCGGTTGTAGACGTGCCTTACATTGCTCCGGTCCGCGCGGTGGGCTGGGCCAACCCGCCCTTCGTCGTGGTGCAGGTCCGCACCGACGACGGGCTGGTCGGGCTGGGCGAGGCGTGGGGCGTTGCGAAGTCCGCGGTGGAGCAGACGGCCGAGACGTTCCTGGGCACCGACCCGCTGACGCTGCCCTTGCAGACCTGCGACCGCCCCTTTCAGTCGGCCCTCTACGACCTGGTCGGGCAAGCGTTGGGTGTACCCGTCTGGCGCTTGATCGGGGACCAGCACCGTGAGCGCGTGCCGGTTGCCTACTGGTCCTGCCATATGCCCCCGGAGGCGACGGCGCGAGAGGCCGAGCAGGCGGTGGCCAAAGGCTTTCGGGTCCACAAGCTCAAGGCGCGCTCTTGGGACGCCGTTCGGCAGGTTGAGCTGATTACCAAAGCTGCCGGCCCCGACTATTCGATCTTGCTCGATCCCAACACCGAGTTTCGACACGTCTCCACGGCGGTCAGGCTGGCCCGCGAAATGGAGCCATATAACGTCGAGTGCTTCGAGGACCCGGTACTCAAGCATGACCTCGGTTGGTACCGGCTGCTGCGCCGGAAGCTCGACATCCCGCAGGCGCTTCATCTGAGCAACCCCAACGATGTCTTGCAGGCGGTCCGGGGTGAGGCGGTGGACCGCTTCAATCTGAGCGGGAACGTCGCCACCATTCTCTCATGCCATGCTATCGCCGAGGCCGCACAGATACCGGTGTGGCACCAGATCGCCGGCCTGTCGCTCGGCATCCAGGCCACCTTCGCCGTCCACGTCGGCTGCACGCTCAAGCAGGCCACGCTCGCGTCCGACGAGCTACCGTTCATCCATGAGAACGACCTGATCGGTGGCGCCTTGCCGGCCGAGCAGGGCCATTTCCAGGTGCCGGCCGGACCGGGACTCGGAGTGGAGCTAGACACGGCGGCGCTCCAACACTACCGCATTGACTGAACCGGTGGGCGCTCACCTCCAGCCCTTTCTCCATAAGTGTAGGGATGGGGGAGTCCGGCGGAAGCGGTCGTGAGTGAGGCAGTGAGCACCGCGTTATACTGAGGCCCCAGGTCCGGCTAGCCGCCCGCGCGAGTAGCCGGCCATTCCGTTCGCCGAGAGAGGACTATGCAGCAAAGTACTGGCGCCAACGCAGTCGCACGTGCCCTCACTGAAGCGGGGGTGCAATGGGTGTTTTCGCTCTCGGGCAATCAGATTCTGGACCTATATGATGCGCTGCTCGATACCGGGATCAAGCTGATCCATACGCGCCACGAGGCCGCGGCGGGACACATGGCCGACGCTTGGGGCCGCCTGACCGGCCAACCCGGCGTCTTCCTGGTGACGGCTGGGCCGGGTCATGCCAACGGTGCCGTGGCGGCCGGTGTCGCCGGCGCGGCCGAGGCGCCGTTGCTGTGGCTGAGTGGCGGCAGCCCCCTGGCGCAAGCAGGACGCGGCGCCTTTCAGGAGCAGGACCAGGTCGGTCTCGCGGCGCCGGTCTGCAAGGCCGCCTGGTGTGCCAGCGACCATCAAGCACTACCGCAGTTGATCGCCGCTGCCCTGGACCTGGCTGCTGCCGATCCCCCCGGCCCGGTCCATGTCACCATCCCTACGGATATTCAAGCCGCCACCGTAGCCGGAGATGCAGACGCGCCAGCCGGCCCTCCCCAGGAGGGGGCGCAAGGAGAGGCTGACGAGGCTGCGGGTATTGAGGCGATTGTGGCGTTGCTCGCGGCCGCGCAGCGGCCGCTGATACTCGCTCGTCCCTCGCTGGACCGCGGGCAGGCCCGGCGTGACCTCGATGCCTTCCTGGAACTGACGGGCATTCCCGGCGTGATCGTCGAAAGTCCGCGCGGCCTGAACGATCCGGCGCAGCCGGGCGTGATCGGGGCGCTCGGACGTGCCGACGCCGTGCTGCTGCTCGGCCCTGCCGACTTCTCGGTGGGATTTGCGTCGCCCGAGGCGCTGGCGCCCGGTTGCCGCGTGGCCCAGATTGCCAGCCCGAACGAGCCGGCGGCCGCGGCGGCCAGCGTCGTCCTCTGCACGGGTGTGCGGCGCGGATTGGAACAGCTCACCGCCGCTGCTGCCGGTCGCACTTGGCAACGCCGTGCCTGGTGGCAGCCCGGTTTGCCGGATGCCTCCCCCAGGGGTCGCCAGCCCTCATCCGAGGAGGGCATCCGTGCGTTGGAGGTCTGTCACGCGGTGCTGGATCGCATCGGGCCGGGAGACTGTGTGATTTCGGATGGTGGCGAGTTCGGCCAATGGGCGCGTCTGGCAACGGCTAGCGCCAGAGCGGCAGGGACGACGGTCGTGCTCAACGGCAAGCATGGCTCCATCGGTACGGCCGTGCCGTTCGCGCTCGCGGCCAAGCTCGCTCGGCCGGCGGCGCGCGTCGTCGCTTTCTCCGGCGACGGCGGTTTCGGCTATCACGCCCTGGAGCTGGATACGGCGGTGCGTTACCGCCTGCCGGTGTTGATCGTTGTCGGCAACGATGCACGCTGGGGTTCCGAATGGCATCAGCAGATTGACCGCTACGGCGCGGACCGGATTTTCGAGACCGCGCTGCTGCCCACGCGCTACGACCAGTTCGCTACGGCGCTCGGCGCCGCCGGCGAGCGCGTCGAGACGGCAGCCGCGCTCCCGGCCGCGGTGGACCGCGCTTACGAGGCGCTCGCAGCCGGCCGGCCATACCTGCTCGACGTGCGTATTGTCTCTCTCCCCGGCCCAGCCCCCTCGCCGTAGCGCCAAGCTGTCCTCCCCCGGATGCGACTAACCGGGCAGGGAATGTGCCCCTTGCCGAATCATTCCTATTGACTGTTCCGTGCAGCATCCCTTTGTGCAGCCTCACGGGACTAGTTCCGGTCCCTGCCGCCCCTGGCCCCGCGCGATGTGGGACCAGTCCAGCACCGTGATGCGTCCGTCGCGGTCGAAGTCGGCCGTTGGGGTGTAGCCAACCTCGCCGGCAAAACGGCCGAAGTGGGCGCGCAGCACCGCGGCGTCGTGGGCGTCAATGCGGTCATTGTCATCCAAGTCGCCGTCACTGACGGCTCCAAAATGCACGGTGCGCGAGGAGGCCCGGCGCAGACGCACGCCGCGCCGCTCACGGCTCAGGCCGCCGGTGGGCTTGACGTTGACATCGAACGTCTCGTCGCCTACATCGTCGAGCGAGACCGAAAAGCGCCCGTGCTCATCCGTTTCCGTGGTGACCGTTAACCGTGCCGACCTGCTGACCGGATCGCTGCCAGCGGGATAGAAGCGCACCGTGACGGTGGTCCGGTAGCTGGGATGCGGCGGCGACGCCCGGTGATTCCAGCGCAGCTCACCGATCAGCTCGGCCGGGGGCCGGGGTGCTGGCGCTGGCCGGCTACCCGTGGGCGGTGCGGGCTTGGACGTGGCGCCTGGAGGGCGAGCGGCAGCGGTCGGTGTGATGGTGGCGGTAGCAGTTGCGGTGGGCGTGGGTGTACTCGTAGCAGTGGCTGTATGGATGGGGGTGTTGGTCGGTGTGGGAGTGATCGTGGGGGTTGTGGCGATCACCGTCTGGGCGGCGCTGAGGACGTGCAGCTTGCCAGCACCCCATGGTTCGCTCCACGGAGTCGCGGTGCCCATGTGCGCGGCGGTGTACTCATCGCGCTGCGCCGTATTTCGGAGCAACGCTGCTGCCTCCTCCGGTGACAGCAGCGGATTGGCTTGCAATACGAGTGCGATAGCGCCGGCCGCGTGCGCGGCGGCCAGACTCGTGCCTTGACGCATTACGTGATGGGTGCTGGCGTAAGGCGCCGGGTTTGGCGTCGGAACCCGGATCGCCCGTGCTCCGATGATCGGCTCGCCCGGCGCGGTGAGATCGGGTTTTTGTCTCCCATCGCGCGTCGGCCCCCGCGAGCTGAAGTGCGCGACGCCGCCAGGCGTTGGCTGCGGTGTCGGAGGGGCATGGAGACTTTGCGTACACGACGGCGTGGCCGTTGCGGTGGGGCTGGCCGTGCTGGTCGCAGTGGGGGTGATGCCGGCCGCTAGGGTTGGTGTAGGTGTGGGCAGGGCGTCGCAGGGCCACGTCAGGCGCGTCGTGTAGGCGGCTACGGAAATGGCGCGGGCGGCGTTGGCCGGCTCGGTCAGCGTGCGGGAGGCGTCGCGGCCGCCCGTCGTGCCACCGAGACCGGTCCGGTAGAACGCCAACTCACCGTCCGTCGTCCAGGCGTCCCAACGGACCGTACCGCTGCCGCTGATGCGACTCAGCTCGCCGAACCACGCGCCGCTCTGGCCGCCGGTCGGCCGGGAGACGGTCAGCGACAGGTGATTGAGCGTCGTATGGACCGGGTGCGGCGCAGCGGAGGCGTCCACGGCAAAGGTCGTGGTGGCGCTGCCGTCCTGCACCGCGACGGCGCCCGTCTGCTCGCCCGGCGAGACGGTAGCGATCGGCTCGGTGCTCCCTGGTTTGGAGAGACTAAACTTCCATTGCTCCGTGGCTGGGTACCACAGCGAAAACTTGCCTTCGCCTTCGGTGGTGAGCTGGAAAGCAAACTTGGACGGAGTGTCAGCGGCCACCGTACCGGAGGCGTGCTTGCTGGCAGCGGCGGAATTACCCGCTGCCACGACGAAGATCACGCCGGGGCCGGACAGCCGATCAAGCTCCTGCTCGACGGAGTCCGTGCCATCGTGCGGGCCAAAGTCGGAGCCGAACGCATTGATGATGACCACTGGCCTCCCCAGCGTCTGCGCTTTCTCGATGATCCAGCCCCAGGCCCGCATGATGCTTGTCGAGGTGAAGTCCGAGCGGACGATCAGCAGGTCGGCGTCGGGTGCCACGCCGCGGAACGTGCCGGTGCCATGCGAATGTCCGGTACCGGCGGCGACCGAGGTGATATGGGTGCCGTGCCCGCAGCCGGCTGGGACGTCACACGTCGCGCCCGGGAAGGTATCGTCGGGTAGGCGAGCGCCCGTCTCGGTATCAACGACCTCGCCCGGTAGCTGGCCGGCCGTTAGCCAGCCGTTGATGTCGCTGGCAGCCCATTCGCGCCCAGCCGTCGAGACGGTGCCCGTAGTGGCGCACGGGGCATAGTCGGCGCCACTACAGGTCTGGTCGAGCAGGTGCAGGATACGAGTAGTGCCGTCGGCATTGCGGAGGTCGAGGTGGCTCCAGCCTACACCAGTGTCTACGACCGCGATCAGGACCCCGTGGCCAGTGAGTGGTTGTGACGAGGGGCCGGATAGCTTCCAGGCTTCCATGGCACTGGTTGCCGACACGCTCACGTCCACCACGGGGCGGTAGGGACGCGACGCCTCGACATAGGAGACACCGGGCACAGCCGCGAGACGCTCCAGGTCACTTACCGCGATACGTGCAATATACGGGGAGCCGGAGCCGGCTCGTGTGGCTACTGTGGCCCCCATCTGCCGTAGCGCGGTTGCCGCCTTAGCGTCACCGTGTACGAGGACCCACAACTGGTCGCTGTTTCGCTCGCGACCTACCGGCGAATCGGACGCCCCCAGTGCTCCTTTTGCTGCCCCGGCCGCTGCAACGCGAGGAGCAGCAACGAGTTCGCGGAATGCCGGGTCCAGTTTCCGATCGGATGCCGGCTGCTTCGCAGGCAGCCGGGTGGGAGTAGCAGTGGCACTTGCAGTCGGTGAGGCCGTTGGAGATGGGGATGGGGTGCTGGTGATAGTCGGGGAAGTGGTTGGGGACGGTGACGGAGTGCTAGTGAGGGTCGGTGAGGCCGTTGGGAGTAGGGACGAGGTGCTGGTGGCGGTAGGTGAAGCCGTCGGCAGCGCGGAAGGCGTATTGGTGGCAGTGGGCGACATCGTCGGGAGCGGTGAGGGCGTGCTGGTGGCAGTCGGCGAGACGGTCGGGGACGGGGTGCCGGTGAAGGTGGGAGAGACCGTTGGTGAGGGGGCACTGTCGGTGGTCGGCGAGGCGGATGGCAGCGGAGAAGGAGTGGTGGTGACGGTGGGTGAGGCGATTGGAGATGGAGACGGGGTGCTAGTGAAGGTAGGCGAGACGATTGGGCTTGGAGAAGGCGTGTCAGTGGGCAAGGCAGTTGGTAGTGGTGAGGGCGTGCTGGTGACGATCGCCGTAGCCGTCTCGACGCTGGTGCTCGTTGCGGTCCGGGTCTCTGTAGGTGTAGCAGTAGGCGCCTCGTTTGCCCACACGTGAGGGGGCCAGCGGACCAAGATCAGCACGGAGCCGATGCCGAGTGCGAAGGCCACCACGAGCGCGGAGGCCAGCGGGTGAGCGGTGCCAGGGGATCCTACAGGCATCGGGAGGTGTCAGCAGCTTGCTTATGTTCGCACCGCCGCCACGGCGGCAGTGAAAACGTCGAACTTAGCCGTCATACGCGCAGTTTTCCTTCAGGCACACAAACCGGATCGCTGTAACACTCGGCACGATGATAATAGTTTCCCGAGAGCAGATGAGCGAGAAGCATCTACACCTCCATGTGGCCAAGTTTGCCAGCCCGCACACTCCAGATGGATGCACATGGGGAGCTGCGGTGGTCTGCATTGCTACACATCGGTCAGGTCGAGAGCGCCCATTGTTCCTGCATCCTTGCTCCTAGCCCACACCGCAACCGCTGCTGGGTCTTTATAAATATATGCCGAGTGGATTATTTCTGCAAACCGCTGGAGGTGCTGCTGGTGTCATTGCCGTAAATCGTGGGTCTCCGTCGGCCAGCCAACGTCGTGAGACCCTCTCCGGGAGTGTATCCCAGGAGACGCCGCTTTGTCTGTTGTAACCGATGAAGGGTGTTGGGTGGCAACAGCTGGCCGGCCGGCTTGCGCGTGGCCACCGAGACCGTTACACTTTGCACTCGCAGCAAAGACACGCGGTAAGGGGTCCGATGGCTATTCTGGTGCAGAAGTACGGCGGCTCCTCGGTGGCCGATGCCGACTGCATCCAACGGGTCGCCGAGCGCATCGCCGAGACGGCACAGGCCGGCCATCAAGTTGTCGGCGTGGTCTCCGCGATGGGTGATACCACCGACGACCTGATTGCTATGGCGCGGCAGGTCAGCGCCGATCCGAGCGACCGGGAGCTTGATTTGCTGCTCTCCACCGGCGAGGTCATCTCCTGCACGTTGATGGCCATGGCGCTGCGGACCCTGGGGCGGTCGGCCGTCGCGCTGACCGGTCCCCAAGCCGGTATTCGAACGGATGCGGCCTTTCGGCAGGCCCAGATTGTCGAGATCAATCCCGAGCGGATGCTGCGCGAGTTGGAGCGGGGCACCATCCCCATTGTCGCCGGCTTCCAAGGGATGACGGACGATATGGATGTCACGACCCTTGGCCGGGGTGGCTCGGATACCACCGCCGTCGCCGTCGCCGTGGCGCTCAAGGCCGAGTATTGCGAGATCAATACCGATGTCGAGGGAGTGTATACCGCCGATCCACGACTCGTGCCAGACGCGTGCAAGCTCGACGTGATCCGCTCGGACGAGATGCTCGAATTGGCGCGTCACGGCGCGCGCGTGATGCACCCCCGCGCCGTAGAGCTAGGGGACGTATATGGTATGCCTGTTGTGGTGCGGTCAAGTTTTTCTACCGAACCGGGAACGCTGATTAGTCGAGGTGACGACATGGCGCTCGAAGCTCGCCAGCGCGTGCGGGGGATTGCCCACGATGTGGATGTTGGCCGGGTGACAATTGCCGCCGTGCCCGACCGGCCGGGGATCGCGTATGCGGTCTTCGATGCGCTCGCGCAAGCGGCGATCAACGTGGACATCATCGTGCAGGACGTGGACCGCGAGAAAGAATCGAATCTGTCCTTTACGGTCGGTCGTGATGATCTGGAAAAGGCTGTTGCCGTCGTGCGCCCGGTGGCCGCGGAAGTCGGCGCGCAGGATGTACACGCTTCCGCCGACCTGGCCAAGATCAGCATTGTGGGGTCGGGCTTGTCCCTCGGGCCGGGGTATGCCGCCCGCATGTTCGGGGCGCTGGCCGAAGCCGATGTCAACATCACCAGTATCACGACCAGCGAAATCCGCATTACCTGTCTGATTCCCGAGTCCGACGTTCCCCGCGCTGCGCGTTCCTTACACGCCGCCTTCGACTTGGATGAGGAGTCACTGACTGGTGTGGCAAGCTGAGTACGGCGACTAGATGCCCCGGCGCGTTGCAGTAACAGGGCGGCAGTGACTAGAATGGCATAGTAGTCGCCGACGGCGGTATTAGTGGTAGCTCTGCCGCTGGCGGTAGAGGAGCAGTGTCCGGGCACTGAGGTACAACGATGGTCGAGATGATCGTTGATAGCATCCGTATGGACATCCACGGCACGGCCCGGATGGTCGTGCTCCGGGAGCCGGATACCGACCGCATTCTGCCCATCATCATCGGTCCGGCCGAGGCGGAGGCCATCTACATCAGGCTCCAGAAGGCCGAAGTGCCACGCCCCCTCACCCACGACCTGCTCGTCAACGCGATTGCGGCCCTCAACGGCGAGATCATCCATGTGCTCATCAACGATCTGGTCGCCGAGACCTTTTACGCCCGCATTGTCTTGGACGTTGACGGGCGTCATGTCGAGCTTGATGCCCGGTCGAGCGACGCGATTGCCGTAGCCGTGCGGGCGGAGGTACCGATCTACGTCGCCGACGAGGTGCTAGAGCGTGTCGGGAGCGATGCGCGCGATGCCGAGTCCGAAGAAGCGGAACAGGGCGAGGACAAGCAGGTCGAGCAGGATGAGCGGCTCGATGTCTTCCGCGACTTCATCGAGCAGCTCGACATTGACGATCTGGGTAAGTCCGAGCGTTAGTGCCTCGCTATCGCCGGCTTGTAGCCTTGGGCGGGACCCTGCTGCCGGTGTGCCGACCGGCTACCGATTCGGGTGCAGCAACGCTACAATAGAAGCGCGAGCGTCTGATGCTAGGGGTGGGTGTGGCCAAGCATGGCTAGGGAGGTGAGAATCCCATGACTGAACAGGCAACTTCCTCGGGAAATGGGCAGGTAGCTGAGAGCGCAACTGGGAGTTGGACCCTCAAGAAGGGGCTGGCCCAGATGCTCAAGGGCGGGGTCATCATGGACGTGGTGACGGCCGAGCACGCCCGTATTGCCGAAGACGCCGGTGCCGTCGCCGTGATGGCGCTGGAGCGGGTGCCATCCGACATTCGCGCCCACGGGGGGGTCGCGCGGATGAGCGATCCGGAGCTGATTACCCAGATTCAGGCGGCCGTCACCATCCCCGTGATGGCGAAGGCCCGGATCGGCCATTTTGTCGAGGCGCAGGTCCTCGAAGCCATCGGCATTGATTACATTGACGAGTCGGAAGTGCTCACCCCGGCGGACGAGTCGCATCACATCAACAAACACGCTTTCAAGGTGCCGTTCGTGTGCGGCGCGCGCGACCTCGGTGAGGCGCTCCGGCGGATTGGTGAAGGGGCGGCCATGATCCGCACGAAGGGCGAGGCCGGCAGCGGCAACATCGTCGAGGCCGTGCGTCACGCGCGGATGGTGCTCGGCGCAATCCGCCGCATTCACGGCCTCTCTGCCGACGAGCTGATGGCCGAGGCCAAGCAGCTTGGTGCGCCCTACGCGCTGGTCGAGGAAATCCATCGCACTGGTCGCCTGCCGGTGGTCAACTTCGCTGCCGGCGGCGTAGCAACCCCGGCGGACGCCGGCCTGATGATGCAGCTAGGGGTGGACGGTATCTTCGTCGGCTCGGGGATTTTCAAGTCGGAAGAGCCGGATCGGATGGCCCGGGCGATTGTGCAGGCGACCACGCACTATAGCGATCCCGAGATTCTGGCCGACGTATCCAAGGGGCTGGGCAAGGCGATGCCCGGGATCGAGCTAGGGACACTGGAGCCGGAGGAATTGCTGGCCAAGCGGGGCTGGTAGGCGGTGCTCCGGTGCTGCCGACACCGGAATACGCTGATAGCTGATAGCTGATGACTGAGCGAGACAACACGACTATCGGCGTGCTGGCCCTCCAAGGCGATTTTGCGGAACACGTCGCGGCGCTCTCCCGCTTGGGGGTGACGGCGCGCGAGGTGCGCTTGCCCGAACACCTGGAAGACCTCGATGGCCTGATTATTCCCGGTGGTGAGAGCACTACCATTGGCAAGCTGGCCGTGCGCTGGGGCTTGGTGGCGCCGCTGCGAGAGTTGCTGGCGGCCAACTGGCCGGTCTGGGGCACCTGCGCCGGCCTCATCTTTCTGGCGCGCGACGTGGTTGGGGCGTTACCCGATCAAGTGTTCCTGGAAGCGATGGACATTCGTGTTCAGCGTAACGCCTTTGGCCGCCAGCGCGAGAGCTTCGAGATTGATCTGGACCTGCCCGTGATTGGACAGCCACCGTTCCGCGCCGTGTTTATTCGCGCGCCGCTGATTGAGGCGGTGGGGCCAGCGGCTGAGGTACTGGCACGCTTACCTGACGGGCGTATTGTGGCGGCGCGGCAAGAGCACCTCCTCGCCACTGCCTTTCACCCTGAGCTTACCCACGACCTGCGAATGCACGACTATTTCGTGTCCATCGCCCGCGAGGCCCGCCAACGGCGGCAGGGAGCATAGTCGGGAGTGCGGATTCCTGCCTGCGCGGGAATGATGGGCGGGAGCGGCGCCCTAGTCTGACTCGGATTTCTTCCGCTCTGCCGCTTCGCATTCGGCGCGCACGCGGCGCAGACCACCGATCAAGCGCATGAGGGTCTGTTGGCCGGCTCGCCGCCCGCGCTCGGCATCGGCGACGAGTCCCCGCGAGACGCCGAGCGACTGCGCCGCCGCTGCCTGTGAGAGGCCCAAGGATTGGCGTAGGGTGCGGAGCAGCGACGACGAGAACTCGCCGGCCTCCAGCGTTGCCGCCACATCTGGTGCCAAAGGTTGTAGCTGGGGTTGCTTCGCTTGCGCCGAGCGGCGCGATGTGCCGGTGCGGCGACTCTGCTTGGCAGGGCCTTTCTTGCGCCGTGCCGCTTTGGCCACCGGCGCAGTTGCCTCCCCCGTATCAGCCGCCGGTGCCTTGGCCGGCGCGGCGGTGGCTGCCGAGGCCTTGGCTCGCTGGCGGGTAGATGTCGTCCGTCGCTTCCTGGTTGAGGTTCGCTTGGTACCACCGGAGAGGGCCGCGGCCTCCATGGCCGCTGCGATGGCCGTCGTGCCTACCACCGCCGGTGCCTCGTCCCCGGCGATCTCCGCCAGTTGTTGCACTAGGCCACTATCTACGGTGAAGGCGACGAGCCGGCCGCCATCCGCATCGCCCGGTGCGCTTACGCTCTGATTGCTCGGTGGCGCCCCCTTGCTTTGGAGACTCGGGATACCCTCGGCCACGGCCTGCGCCAGGACCTCGCCAATCGCCCCCGGCGCCTCGGCTCCGGACCGCGATTGCAGCCAGGCAAGCAGCGTAGAGTCGACTCGGCACATGACGACGCGCCGCAGGCCCAGCCGCCCAAAACTCAGCTTTTCCGCTTCACCCCCTGTTGCACCGGGTACCGTGGATGTTGCCGGGGTTTCTCCACCCATAGACTTCTTCCTCACACGCTAGGTAGTCGCGGTGGTGCCGCTCCTCCGACCCACCAACACCTGCTCCTGGCGCATGATGGGCTGGCCGGCGCTGTCTGCGCGCAACCGGAGCCATTGTAGCAGGTGACGGCTACTCGGTGTCGCCTCGCCGCCCGTCATTGCAGCGGAGGTCGCAGTGAATAGCCCGGGGCCGGCGCGGTCGTTCCAAGCCGCAGGACGGGCTAAATGTAGAGGCGCCGTTCTCCCTTGAGCGCCCGCTCGGCGAGGGCGAGCACCTTGAGCAAGTAGGAATCTACTGCGGGGATGAACGACCGCGCCGTCAACTCGTGCTGCGCCGCGAGCCAGCGGCCGTTCTCGCCGGTGGCGAGGCCGGGCAGGGTCAGCGATTCGGTCGCGCCCGTCAAGAGCGCCCGGCCGGCGGCCACCGGCAGATGCGCCAGCCCCATCACCTCGTCGGGGTAGGGAGAGTAGTCGCAGAGCGCCCGCTCGTCGTGCAGAAAGTAGGTATCTTGGAACTCGCGGTCAATGATGGTCCCCGTGGCGGTCACTTGGCGCGTAACGGCCACGCGGACGCCCAAGCGGATCAGTTGCTCCGGTTGTGCTTCGACCCCTAGCTCCTCTGCCAACTCCCGCACACCCTCGGCCAGCGTTTCGCCGGGGCGATAGTGCCCGGCGGCGCTGATGTCCCAGCGACCGGGCCACGTGTCCTTGCCCAGAGAGCGTTGCTGCAGGAGTACGGCTGGCCGGTCAGCCGCGTCGTGGGCAATAATCCAGCAATCGAAGCACCAGTGCCAATCGCCGTCGCGGTGGACGGCGCCCCGTGGCTTCTGCCCCAGCAGCATCCCTCCCTCGTCGTAGATCGGCAGTAGCTCGCCGGGATCATCTGTCGGCTGATTCATGACCACGCAGCAACTCCTCGTCCCGCCATGCTTCACTCCGCTCAATGGCTCTGGCGATCTTGTGGTCTCAGTCCTGCATCGCCATTGGGCAGTTATATCAGGGACACGATCCAGCGGATGATGACGACGACGCCAACGACCGTCGAGGCCAGCAGGAGTAGAAGACCCGCGCTCAGGACGCCTAGGAGCAGTACTCTGAAAGCCCATTGCGCTGGCGTGTCTGGCGTGTGTGGGGCCTCCCGCCGGAGCGGTGCATACGCATACCCTGTTCGGCCTCCCATCCGCTCGAACTTGCGTTTAGCCCGCTCGGACCGCTCCTGCTCCAGTTGGGCAAAGTATTGCGGTAGGCCGCGCTCCTCCAGCACACGACGCACCGCCAACGGGTAGCGGACAATCTGTCGGAAGCGAGCCGCTGCGGGAAACGAGTAGTACAACACCTCGGGCCGGCCCTCCGGGTGACGCGACAGGTAGACCTCGATGGCCTCGTCGAACTCAGGATGCCGGCACCCGGAGAGAAAGAGGTATTTACCCGCCTCTACAAATTCGCCGAGGCCCAGCAGCAGTCGGCCGTAACGCTCGTAGAGTGGCGAGTCGTAGCTGCCCGATCCGATGTTGCCACGCAGCAGTTCCTTGGCCCGCCAGACTTGCCCGCACTGCACGGCCGCGTCTACCCTCTCGTACAGTCCCGGTTTCACAGTGTGCCTACTACGCTATTCGTGGTATTCGTGCCTGGATGCGCTTCAATACTATACAGTTGCCTGTCCGCCAGACTCACTCTTGCCACGGAATGACGGTTGGCGAGGCGAAGGGAATTAACGCGACGTGGATGCCGAGGGCTTCTTTGCCAAGCTCGTAGCCCAACAGCACTATCAGGGTGGCTTGGCGCACGAACAAGGGGGGCGCTGGGCGGAGGCCCTGGAAGCCTACCGCGCGGCGTGTGCCGGCGACCCACAGGTCAGCCTCTACTGGCTGGCGCGAGGGACCGCAGCACAGCGGCAGCGACAGTGGAACGAGGCAGCGCACGCCTACCGGGAGGCGCTGGCACTGGCGCCGGCCGACCCAGTTGTCCTATACAACCAGGCGCTGCTGTTTCTGGCCCAGGGGCAGCGCCAGCCGGCGCGCCGCAATCTCGAAGCCGTGCTGCGCCTGAAGGGTGAGCGTCTCGGTGATCGGGCCGCCCTCGTCCATGCCCGTCTCGGCGATCTGGCCCTGCAGGACGAGGACTACCAAGTGGCGGAGACGCATTTGCGCCAGGCATTGGTGCGTAAGCCGGACGATTCCTACGCCACGGCCGCGCTCCAGGCGCTACCGCGGCTGCGCGAGTTTGCGGCGCCCTACGACCAGGACGGCCGGTTACCGGCAAAGATCGGCATCTACGCCTATTGCGGCGCGCTGCTGTTGGGCTTGCCGGGGGATGACGGCATCACCATCCCGGCGGGCCGTACCGGCCAACTCGACGGTCACGCGGCGGTCGCGGCGGTGTTGCGGCGGCTCGCCGACACTGTACTGGCCTTCCGGTGGCGATTCGACGCGCTAGTGCCGCTCGATGCCCCGGCTTGGCCGCTCACGCTGGCCTTGGCGCACACGCTCGGTATCCCCGCCGTCCGGTGGCCGCAGAGCCTCCAAGGCGGCACGGTGCTGGCCCTGGCGGTGACGGTAACGGAGACGGGCGAAAGCGATCACGCCGCTCGCGTCGCGCAGGAGCACAGCGATGCGGCGTTGCTGTGCTCGCTCGGTCTGCGCGGACGCCCCTGGCAGGCGCGCCCGCAGCCACACGTGCTCTGTGTGCCTACCACCGTCACACTACCGTGGGTGGCGGACACGGCCGCAACCGCGTCTGACGACCAGGGGCTGGGTCGTACCTTGACCGACCTGACCGCGCGGCAGCCGCCCGACGAGACGGCCGCCCGGCAGTGCGCGTGGTACCGCGAGCACTGCCGGCTGCGCTTCGACCTTGAACGCTTTCGCGGTCCGTGAGGCGGGTGGGCTGCACCGACGATCCCGCTTCCTGCTATACTGGAGCGTGTATTTGCAGCGCGTTGATAGCAGTTCCGCATCCTTGGCGATCAGTAGCCGGGATTCTGGATACCGGGCACAAGCCACTGGCCACCGGCTACGAGACGAGTGCCGGGTGAAAGTGTGAGTAGATGGTAAAGCGTACCTATCAGCCGAAAGTTCGTCGCCGTCACCGGGTCCACGGCTTCCGCAAGCGCATGCGGAAGCTCGCTGGGCGGCGCGTATTGCGGGCGCGGCGGCTCAAAGGCCGGCATAAGCTCACGGTCTAGCGCGACGCCAAGCCGGTGCGGGCACCCGCCTATTCCGCTGCCCGCCAACCGCCCCGGTAGCGCTCCGCTGCGCGGCGGCAACGGCCCGGCCCGCCGGAGCCGCACAATCCGATGAACAGTTGTGGTGCGGCGCGGTCATCGTCACGCGAGCCGGGCCGGCTGTCCAGTACCGAGATCAGGACCGTGCGCCGGCACGGCCGCACCCGCCGGGCTAGGCTCCTGCGGCTCTATGCGCTGCGTACCACGCGCGGGCAGACGCGGCTGGCGCTGACCGTTTCCGGCCGGCTCGGGAAGGCCGTTGTGCGGAACCGCCTGCGCCGCCGCCTCCGGGAGCTTGTGCGCCTCACGCTCCCAGCGGTGCCGGACAGTTGGGACCTGCTGCTCATCGCGCATCGTGAGGCGACTACGGCGAGCTTCTGGGACTTACAGGCGGACATCCACCGACTCTGGCGGCGGGCCGGCATATCCTCCGAGCGACCACCGCTGGGGCCACAAGGCTTGCCGAGTCTCCGAGCTAGGGCCGCCCAGTGGTATGCTCGGAGGAGTCAACAGGCGCCTGAATCGAGATGACCGATACGTCAACAGCGGTTGCGTCGAGCGGACAGCGGGAGTCGTCGGAGGCGGCTGCCGGGACAGCGGGCGCCGCCGCCCATACACCGCCTGGCGCAGTGCGGTTGCTGCGCTGGCTGGTTCTGGGCGGCATTCGGCAGTACCAGTTCCTGGTGTCCCCATTCCTACCCAATACCTGTCGCTTTGCTCCGACCTGCTCGGCGTATGCCCACGAGGCCATCGTTCGGCATGGTATACTGCGCGGAGTGTGGCTGGCCCTCCGTCGAATTCTGCGTTGTCATCCCTTTCATCCCGGCGGCTACGACCCGGTCCCCTGAGCTATTGGATTCAGAAGTAGGCCAGTGTCGGTCACTGCCGGCGGTTGTCAGCGTTGCGCGGCCTCCCCGGCCCGTCATTGTGGCGCAAGCCGCAAGCCAACGGCGGGCGACGGATTCCCGCTTGCGCGAGAACGACGGATGAGGCGCCGGGCATGACCTGGCACCGGCTACCCATCCTTGGAGGTCTCTGGTTTTGGAGAGCGTAACGTTCGTCTGGAATACCTTCCTGGTTCACCCCCTCATCAACGGCTTGGTGTACGTCGCCGACAATCTAGGGCTTGGTGCCGGCCTCGCCATCGTCGTCTTCACGATCTTGATTCGCCTCGTCCTGTTGCCGCTGTCGCTCAAGGGCACCCGGTCCATGAAGGCGATGCAGGCGATGCAGCCGAAGATTGCCGCGCTCAAGAAGAAGTACGGCGACGACAAGCAGAAGGTCCAAGCAGAGACGATGAAGCTCTACCGGGAGGAGGGGGTCAACCCGCTCGGTGGCTGTCTCCCGCTGCTGCTGCAGATGCCCTTCTTCTTTGCCTTCTACCACGCCCTGATTAATCTGGGTAATGCAGAGAATGAGATGTTCAATCCGATCTTTCAGGAGGGATTCCTCTGGGTCGAAAACTTGTCTCAGCCGGACATACTAGGCTCCGACACTACTGGCCTCACCTTCCCCTTACCCTGGCTGTTGCCCCTGCTCGCCGGTGGTACCCAATGGGTGCAGCAGCGGATGATGACCACGCCGTCCGGTGATCCGCAACAGCGCCTCCAGCAGCAGATGATGATGTTCATGCCGTTGATGATTATCGTCATTGGCGTGAACTTCGGCGCCGGCCTAGCGCTCTATTGGGTCGTGCAGAACCTCTTCGGGATTGTCCAGCAATACTTCGTTTCCGGCCTGGGGGCGCTCGACTCGGACGTGCAGCGCATCCGAGGCTTCATGGGTAGTGAGTCGGGGTCCGGCACCGGCACCGGCACGAGCATGACCGGCGCCGGGGGCCGCACCGCAGATTCTCGCGCAAGCGAGAATGGCGGGAGCAGGGAAGCGGGTCGTGATGGGCCGGCTACGCCAGTGGGAGCGCGCGGCGGCCTCGACGGGGGCTGGTGGGGCGGCCTGCGCCGCTTGCTCGGGACCGCGGAGCCGGAAGTGGCTGAGACCCGGCATGAACCAAGCGAGAGATCACCGGAAAGACGACGATCCTCTCGTCGCCGTGGTGGGAGGCGGGCGCGTGGAAAGCGTTGAGGAAACGGCGCGCACGGTGCATGAAGCCGTGCGGCGAGCGTTGCAGCAGTTGGGTAAAGCGGAAGACGAGGTGGACGTGACCGTCGTGTCGCGCGGTAGCCCACCGCAGATACTCGCATTTGGCGCCGAACCGGCGCAGGTGCGGGTAACGGTCAAGCCCGAGACACCGGAGCCGGCGCCGGAAACAGAGCCACCTGCTCTACCGCCGTCCGACGACGCGGACGAAGCGGAAGACGCCGCATCCGACGCTGACCTCCAGGGCACGCGCGATGCCGAGTTTGCCCAGTTGATGCTGACCGAGCTGTTGGATCGCATGGGGTTGACGCTCGACATCCAGGTGCGCTCGATTGATCCGGTCACCTTGAACGCGGTCGGTCCGGGAGTTGCGGAGCTGATCGGCCGACGCGGCACCACGCTGCGCGCGCTCCAGTTCGTGTTGAGCCTGATGGTGAACAAGCAGCTGGAGCGGCGCATCCGGCTCGTCGTGGACGCCGACGGCTATCGGCAGCGCCGGGAGAACCTGCTCGAGAACATGGCGGAGCGGCTGGCGCAGCGCGTGCGGGTGACTGGTCAGCAGATGGTCCTCGAACCGATGCCGCCGGACGAGCGGCGGATTGTCCACTTGGCGCTCGTGGACGATCCTGAAGTAACGACCGAGAGCGAAGGAGCGGGCGACGACCGCCGCGTCGTCATCAAGCCGCACTGAGACACCCGCTCTGCACGGTCCAATGGGCATACGTGGGGGCATTCCTGAAGGATCACCACCGCTGGCCGGCGCCGCCCCCGGCCCGGAATTCGTCGCCGTCGGTCACGTCGCCCGTGACCGCACGCCGTCCGGCTACCGCTTGGGTGGGACGGCGGCCTACGCTGCCTACACGGCTGCGCGGCTCGGCCTGCGCGCGGCGCTCGTCACGCGCGCGGCTCCCTTTGCCCCTCTCGATGCGCTGGCTGCCGAGGTCACTGTCTACAATGCCGGTTCGCCGCGCTCTACCACCTTCGAGAATGTCTACGAGGGTGGTCAACGGCGCCAGTATCTCCACGCGCGGGCACAACCCATCACTTCCGCAGATATGCCGGAATCCCTACGGCAAGCGCCCATCGTACTGTTCGGGCCGGTCGCCCAGGAAATGCAGCCCGACTTGCTCGATTGCGCGCGCAGCGCGACGATACGCGCGGTGGTGCCGCAGGGCTGGCTGCGTACCTGGGATGCGGACGGATTGGTCCGGCCCGTGCCGTGGCGCGAGGCCGATTCCATCCGCGGAAGTTGCGACGTGCTAGTGTTCAGTGTGGATGATCTGCAAGATGCCCCACAGTCGCTGGCGGCGTGGCAGCGGCTGGCGCCGTTCGTCGTCATGACACACGGACGCGAGGGGGCCAAGGTTTATGCCGACGCGCGGCTGATCCATCGCGCCCGTGCCTACCGCGCCAGCGAGGTTGATCCGACTGGTGCCGGGGATGTCTTCGCAGCGGCCTTTACCATTGGCCTCCACCAACGCGGCGATCCTGTCTGGGCCGCGGACTTCGCCTGCGCTGCGGCCGCGTTCGCCGTCGAGTCGCCGGGGCTAGACGGCATTGCGACGCGGCCGCAGGTTTTGGAGCGGATGGCAGCGGACGACCGCGTGGAGTGAAGCGAGATCGAGCCATCCAGTACACTTGGCGGCGGATACTCGCGCTGGGCAAGGAGAAGCTCCATGCAGAAGTCAATCATGGCCACCGGATGTATGCCGCGCACTATGTCGTTGCCGGAGCAGTTTGAGCTAGCGGCTGAGGCCGGTTTCGATGGGATCGAGATTGCCCTGAACCAGGAGGGGTTTTTCTCGTTCGATGGGCCGGCAGCCGATACGGCTGCGGTTGCCGCGTTGGCCGCGCGCACCGTCCCGGTCTCCGGCATGTTGGCCGGACCGATGTGGCAGATTTCACCGACGGCCAACGATCCCTCCGAGCGGGCCGAGGCGGCCCGACTGGTCCGCCAGAGCATTGCGATAGCGCCCGACCTCGGCGTGGATGCGCTGCTCTTGGTGCCCGGGACCTGCAAGGAAGACGTGCCCTACGAGATCGCCTGGGACCGGGCGCAAGCGTTCATTCGCGGCCTGCTCCCCGACTGCGAACGGCACGGCGTCACGCTGGCCGTGGAGAACGTGTGGAACAAGATGTTCTACACGCCGATGGAGATGCGCCTCTTTCTCGACCAGATCAATAGCCCCTACGCCGCCTGCTACTTCGATGCGGGCAACTGCGCCGCGTTCGGGTGGCCCCAGCACTGGGTCAGCTGCCTCGGCGAGCGCATTAAGCGCGTCCACGTCAAGGGGTTCCGTTCGAGCGCCGGGCGGGATGCCAGCGGCTTTGTGCGGTTGCTCGAAGGGGATATTGACTGGCCGGCGGTGTTCGCCGGCTTGCGTGCCATTGATTACGACGGCTGGGTCACGGTAGAAATCGGCCCCTACCAACTTGACCCCCGCAAGCACGTCTTCGATCTGTCGTCGGATTTGGACGTGCTCCTGCGGCTCTAGCACGAGCGCCAGAGAGGAGGCAGGTGTCGTGGGATCAGAACCGCGGCGTGCAACCAGGCAGGAAGCGGAGGCGGTTGACGCCGTCTACCAGCGAGTGACCGCGTTACTCAACGAGCTACAGACCGCTCGCCAACAGGTTGACCATACCGAGTTGTTGTCCGTGCTCGACGGATTGGTCAACCGCCAGCTTGCGTTGGAAGGCGAGCTGCGCGCGGCCATCCAGCGGTACTGCGGCCACGGCTACGGCGGCGCGGAGCCGTATTAGCTGATGGCTACTAGCCGTCAGCGATCAGCTTTCAGCCCTCGCCCCCCGCCCTCTCGCCATCGCCGAGCGATACTGTGACCGTGGATACCAACATCTTGGGAGAGGATATCAAGAATCAGATTCTGAAGAAGGCCCAAGGACTGCCATTTGAGATCGATAGCACTTCAGTTTCTGTTCGTGAGATAGAGGGTACATCTATATCGCCAATGGGCAAGTCTATTCCTGAAACTGGTGTGTGGGGTGAGTCACGCTGGGGCCAGGCCTTGTGGGCAGGCGCAGATACTTCGGAGTTATTCGAGAAACTACTCAAGATTGTGAGTAGCGGTTCGTTTCCAGTGCCCGGTTCTCGCGGGAATCTGTCGGCCGGACAAAGGCGACAGATGCGCGATGTGATGATTCTGCAGGCCCATATACGTGAAGAGCGAGACATCTTTGTAACGAACGACAGGAGAGCTTTCGTAGGTAAGAGTGGTGATCTTCGGCGAAAACTGGAATCTCTCTACTCAACACGCATTATGACTGCTGACGAGTTCTGTACGTACTGTGATCAGCTTAGAGGTGGAGCACCATCCACATATGTCTAGCCTTGACGGGAGTAGTGCGAGGGGTGTCGCCTACCTCGCATACGATGGCGTGGGGATCGTGCTTCACGGCATTGAAGGCTACGTTGAAGTCCTTGGCATAGAGCACCAGTCGGCCGTGCGAGATGGCCACGTACTCACCGCGATGCTGACCGAACTCGCGTCGTAGCTCCTCGTAGGCTGACAGGTTTCGTCCGCTTTCCTCTCCGCTCACCTGCATGTCACCTCCGGTTCATTATGACCCACGCCGGCAATCACCTCAAGCGGGGTAGGGCCGGCGGCGCGCCTTAGCGGATGACGAGGCCGATGCCGAGGAGGATGATCGCGCCGCCGGCCAGCGCGAACGGCGTGGGGTATTCGGCGAGGAAGATGGCGCTCAGGAGCACGCCGCCGAACACTTCCCCCGTTGCAATCAGGTTGACGGCCGTCGCCGGGACGCGCCGCAGTGCCGCGTTGTAGAGCGTGTGGCCGATGCCCAGCGGCCCGATCCCGAGGAACACCACGGCGCCCAGGGCTGGCAGGCTGTAGCTGCTGCCGGGTGCGGCCCAGAGTGCCAGCGGCGTCAGCCAGAGCGCGCCCCAGCCGTAGACCCCGGCGGCGTAGTCGTAGAGCGGGTAGCGCCCGCGTACCGACCGCCCGGCAACCGAATACACGGCGAACGTCAGCGCCGACCCGATGGCCAGCGCGTCGCCGAGCAGCGCACGGGGGCGGATGTCCGGTTCGACGCCGGCGAGGACGGCCGCGCCGATCACTCCCAGCGCCACACCCAGCCACCGCGACGGCGTGAGGCCCTCCTTCAGCACGACCCGCGAGAGCAGGGCAATGAAGACCGGCGCGGTGTAGACCAGCGCCAAGCTATGCGCGACGGTGGTGAACGACAACGACGCGATGTAGAAGAAGAAATGTAGCGCGATGGTCAGGCCATAGAGGGCAAACTGGCTGCTGACCAGTGGTTGCCACCGTATCCGATGGCGGCTGATGGTGGCGATGACCAGCACCGTCAGCGCGGCCAAGAAGAGCCGCCACCAGGCGATTTCCAGGGAGGAGATCGTGCCGGCGACCCGGGTCAAGACCGGACTCGTGGAGAACAGGAGCACTGCGGACGCCGCGAGCGCATACCCACGCCGCCGGCTGCGCCGTTCGTCCGATGCAGGAGCGATCGGCTGACGTGCCATGAACCGTTAAGGTACTCGAACGGCCGGCCGCGAGCTTTGTATAGCGGGAGGCGGCCCGGGGCGATCACCCCTGAAGTTGCCCATTGGCGCCGTCTTGACCATCGCCGGACTGGGCGAACGGGCGCGTCGCCACCGCCGCCGGCACGTCGGACGCGCCCACCGCCGGGGGCAGCACAGTAGCCCCGTTGCGGTAGGCCGGCAGTGAGCGAACGCTATAGTCGCTGCCGCCGGTCATCGACTCCAGCAAGGCACCGACCGTATCCAGCGAGGTCAGGCACGGTACTTGATGCTCGGCGGCGGCTCGCCGGATTTCGAAGCCGTCTTGCAGCGCCGGTCGGCCGCCGGTGACGGTGTTGACGACCAGGTTGGCGCGGCCGGCCCGGATCAGGTTGATGATGGTCTGATCGCCGTCGGTCAGCTTTCCTACCGCGGTCACGTCGTATCCCAGCCGCCGCACCAACGCTGCCGTCCCGGCCGTCGCGTACAGGCGGTAGCCAGCGTCGCCCAAGGCGCGGATGATCGGCTCGGCCTCGGCCTTATCGCGGTCGGCGATGGAGAGGAGCACGCCGCCTTCCGGTGGCAGCGAGACACCGGCGGCCATCATGGCCTTGCGTAACGCTGGGGCAAAGGCGCTGTCCACGCCCATCACCTCGCCGGTGGACTTCATCTCCGGTCCCAGGAAAGTGTCTACGCCAACCAGCTTGGCCATCGAGAACACTGGCGCTTTGACCGCCACTAGTGGCCGCGCCGGCCACAGCCCGGTGCCAAAGCCGAGGTCGGCCAGACGCCGGCCGAGCATGACCTGGGTGGCCAAGCGGACCATCGGCACGCCGGTCACTTTGCTCAAGAACGGTACCGTGCGCGAGCTACGTGGGTTGACCTCCAGCACGTACACCTCGCCTTGGTGCAGCACGTATTGGATGTTGATGAGACCGCGCGCCTCCAGGCCGGCGCAGATACGGGTTGTGTACTCGACGAGTAGCTCAGTGTCCGACGCGGTGAGGTGGATGGGCGGATAGACGGCGAAGCTGTCTCCGGAATGCACGCCGGCCCGCTCGATGTGCTCCATGATGCCGGGGATCAAGGTATCGGTCCCGTCGCAGATCGCGTCAACCTCGACCTCGCGGCCCTGGAGGTACTTGTCAATCAGGACCGGGTAACGCTGGTCCTGCGTGAGCAGGGCCGTGACGAAGCGCCGCAGGTCGTCGGTCGTGTTGACAATCTCCATCGCCCGGCCGCCCAATACGTAGGAAGGCCGTACCAACACGGGATAGCCGATCAGGTTGGCGACCGAAACGGCATCCTCGACCGACGATACGCCGGACCCCGGCGGCTGGGGAATGCCGAGCCGATCCAGGAACAGCTCGAACTTCTTGCGGTCCTCGGCGAGGTCAATGGTGGTCACGGACGAGCCGAGGATTTGGACGGGTGCAGCGTGCTCGGCCCCGACGTTGGTCTTGGCCAGCGGCTCGGCGAGATTGATCGCCGTCTGACCGCCAAACTGTACCACCACCGGTGGCCAGCCTTCGTTGGCTAGGATTTCCTGCACGCTCTCCTCGTCGAGACTCTCGAAGTAGAGCCGGTCGGAAGTATCGAAGTCGGTGCTGACGGTCTCCGGGTTGGAGTTCAGCATGATGCTCCGCACCCCGGCGTCTTGGAGCGCCCAGGCCGAATGCACGGAGCAGTAGTCGAACTCGATACCCTGGCCGATGCGGATGGGGCCGGAGCCGATCACCGCCGATGACCGCGTGGCCTGCACGGCCTGGACCAGCCCCTTGTCGAGCGGTTTATGCATATCACCGGTTTGGCCGGCGGGCGGCACGGCCTCGTTTTCCAGCTCGTAGGTGCTGTAGAAATAAGGTGTCTGGGCAGCGAACTCGGCCGCGCAGGTGTCCACCATCTTGAAGACGGGCCGAATGCCCCACTCCTGGCGCTGCGCCCGTACCTGTTCGGGCAGGCGGTCGGCCAAGGTGCCGAGGTGCGCGTCGGAGAACCCCAGGCGTTTTGCCTCCCAGAGCAGGGCCGGAGTCAGGTCCTCGGCGAGCAGGCGCCGCTCCATCCGGTAGATGCGCTCCAAGCCGCGGAGAAACCAGCGGTCAATCGCCGTGCGCTCCGCCAGCTCGTCTACGCTGACCTCGCGGCGCAGGGCCGCCATGAGTGCCCAGAGCCGCAGATCGTGCGGCTGCTCGATGTGGCGCCAGATGTCCGCCATGCCCGGATCATCACCGTCTCCCGGTGAGCCGCGTTGCTGCCATTCCGGCGCTTCCCAGAGCAGGGCGTGCCCGCCCATTTCGAGCGCGCGTACCGCTTTCTGGATGGCGGCCTCGAAGGTGCGGTCTATCGCCATCACCTCGCCGGTGGCCTTCATCTGCGTGCCGAGAATCCGGTCGCCGCCGGGGAACTTGTCGAACGGCCAGCGCGGAATCTTGACCACGATGTAGTCCAGCGCCGGCTCGAAGGCGGCTGTTGTCTGGCCGGTGACGGCATTGGGTATCTGGTCGAGCGTTTTGCCGACGGCGATTTTCCCCGCTACCCGCGCAATCGGGTAACCCGTGGCCTTGGAGGCCAGCGCCGAGGAGCGCGAGACGCGCGGGTTGACCTCGATCACCCGGTAGGCGAACTTCTGGGGATTCAGCGCGAACTGGATATTGCAGCCGCCCTCGATGCCCAAGGCCCGGATGATCTTGAGGGAGGCCGAGCGGAGCATCTGGTATTCCTTGTCGGAGAGCGTCTGGCTCGGCGCGACCACGATGGAGTCACCGGTATGCACCCCCATCGGGTCGAAGTTCTCCATGTTGCAGACGGTGATGCAGTTGTCTGCGCCGTCCCGCATCACCTCGTACTCGACCTCTTTCCAGCCGATCAGCGACCGTTCGACCAGCACCTGTCCAATCGGGCTGGCGTGCAGACCCCGCTCGACGACGGCGGCGAAGTCGTCCCACCCCTGTGCCACGCCGCCGCCGGTGCCGCCGAGTGTATAGGCTGGCCGGATGATGAGCGGGAACCCGATCTGCCGGGCAAATGCCTCGGCCTCGCTCACCGAGGTAACGATCACGCTTTCCGGCACCGGCTCGCCGATCTCCTGCATCAACCCGCGAAACAGATCGCGGTCTTCGGCGCGTCGGATGGTATCGAGCGGTGTGCCGAGCAGGCGCACGCCATACCGATCCAGCACGCCGGCCGCGGCGAGGTCTACGGCCAGATTGAGGCCAGTCTGCCCGCCGAGCGTGGGGAGCAGACCGTCGGGCCGCTCCTGCGCGATGATACGCTCGACGACCGGCACCGTTAGCGGCTCGATATACACGGTGTCGGCGATGTCCTCGTCGGTCATGATCGTGGCCGGGTTCGAGTTGACCAGCACGGAGGTGACGCCCTCCTCGCGCATGGCCTTACAGGCTTGCGTGCCGGCGTAGTCGAACTCGGCGGCCTGCCCGATCACAATCGGACCGGAGCCGAGGATGAGCACCTTTTGCGGGCGGTAGCGGTCGTTAGTCATCGTTTTCCAGTCTTAGGCTAGTAGCTGATAGCTAGTAGCTGACAGCTTATCGCTCCTCCATCAAGTCCATGAATTCGTTGAAGAGGTATTGGTTGTCCTGCGGGCCGGGCGAGGCCTCCGGGTGGTACTGCACGGAGAAGATCGGTAGCTCGTGGTGCCGCAGCCCCTCGGCGGACCCGTCGTTGAGGTTGACATGGCTGACGGAGAAGCCGCTGTCGGCGGGCAGGGAATCGCTATCCACTTGGAAGCCGTGGTTCTGCGACGTGATGTGAACCCGTCCGGTGCGCTTGTCGAGCACGGGATGGTTGGCACCTCGGTGCCCGAACTTCAGCCGGCTGGTGGTAGCGCCTGCCGCGAGGCCCAGGAGCTGGTGGCCTAGGCAGACACCGATGAGTGGTAGCCGGTCGCACACGACCGGGCCGCGGGGGGCAATGAGTGTCCGCAAGGTCTCAATGGTCGCTTCGACGGCCTCCGGGTCGCCGGGGCCGTTGCCGACCAGCACCCCATCCGGTTCGAGCGCCATGATTTCCTCGGCGGTCGTCGCATAGGGCACGAGCACTGGCTCCAGGCCGCGCCGCGCCAACGACCGGGGCAGGTTGTTCTTGATCCCGCAGTCCACGAGCACAACCTTATGCCGTTGCTTGGCCCGGCGTGGCTCCGGCCACCCGTCCCAGGAAGTGTCGGTGAACGCCGCTGCCTCCGGGATCGTGACCTGCCCGACCAGGTCTTGCTCGGAGAGCGGAATAACCCGCTGCGCCGCCGCGATGAGGGCTGCACCGGCCTCACTCGCGCCGGGCGTCCTGCCCCGTAGCCAAGCGGCGGGATCGCGCCGCGCCGCCGTGGCGAGGTGCTCATCGGCTGGGACTAGCTGCGCGCGCCGGGCACCGTAGGTCCGCAGATGGCGGGTCAGCGCCCGGGTATCGAACCCCTCGACCAGCGGAATGCGCTCGGCTGCCAGGTATGCGGCCAGCCCACCCTCGGCCCGCCAGTGGCTTGGCGCCGGGCAGTACTCGCGCACGATCAGTCCCGCCAGCCACGGCTGCCGGGACTCGGCGTCGCCGTCGGCCACGCCGTAGTTGTTGATGAGCGGATAGGTCAACACGACAAGCTGACCGCGATAGGAAGGGTCGGTGCAGGTTTCCTGATAGCCAGTCATGGCCGTGGTGAAGACCAACTCCCCGGCCGCCGCGAGAGGCGTCTCGCTTTCGTGGGAACGACGGGACGAGGAGGGACTGCCAGCGTCGGTTGGGACACCGTAGCCGAAGGCAGTGTAGCCGTCTTCGAGTGCCAGGATGTAGGGCTGCGGCTCCGGGTTGCTTGTCATGACACCACCTCCGTCGCCGACTGGTAGACCGGCTTGCCACCGACGAAGGTGTGCGTCACCTGACCGGGCAGGAATACCCCATCGAGGGGCGTATTGCGACCCAGTGAGCGGAAGCGGCTCGTGTCTACGCACCACTCGCGCTCCGGGTCGAATATGGTCACATCGGCAGCAGCGCCGACCGCCAGCGATCCACCGTCCAGTCCGAAGATTTGGGCCGGGCCACTCGTCAGCGCTTCGATGGCCCGTACTAACGGCAGTTGCTCGGTCTGGACCAGGCTCATGATGCTCCCCAGCGCCGTCTCGAACACCGAGATGCCAAAGGCGGCCTCATCGTATTCGCACTCCTTGTCGGCGATGGTGTGCGGCGCGTGGTCGGTTGCAATGACATCAATCGTGCCATCGCACAGCCCGGCGATGAGCGCGTCTACGTCTGCGCGGGGCCGCAATGGCGGGTTGACTTTCGTGCGCGTGTCGTAGGGAGGCAAGCTCGCCGTGGCCGACCACCAATGGCCGGCTACCAGGTCATCGGTCAGTGTCAGATGGTGCGGTGTCACCTCGGCGGTGACGTGGGTGCCTTGCGCTTTGGCGCGGCGGATCAAGTCCACGCTGCCGGCGCTGCTGACGTGGGCCACATGCACGTGCGCCCCCGTAATCTTGGCCAGGGCAATGTCGCGGGCGACGATGATCTCCTCCGCCATCCCCGGCCAGCCCGGCAGGCCGAGCCGCGCGCTCACCGGCCCCTCGTGCATGACGCCGTGGTGCGAGAGCGCCGGGTCCTCGGCGTGCTGGATGATGGGACGTCCGACGAGCAAGCTGTACTCCAGCGCCCGGCGCATGACGCCACTGTCGGTGAGGCACGCGCCGTCGTCGGAGAACCCGACCGCGCCGGCCTCGTTCAACTCGGCCATCTCGACTAGCTCGCGGCCGGCCTGATCGCGGGTAATGGCGGCGATAGGGTGTACGCGCACGACGCCCTGCGCCGCCACCGTGCGGGTGAGGGATTCGAGGACCGGCGCCGTGTCCAGCACCGGCAGCGTGTTGGGCATACAGCAGACCGTCGTGAAACCACCGGCGGCAGCGGCGGCGGTGCCCGTGGCAATCGTCTCTTTGGCCTCGTAGCCCGGCTCGCGCAGGTGGCAGTGGAGGTCAATGAAGCCCGGACAGACGATCTGCCCGGCGGCCTCGACGACCTCGGCCTCGTCGGCATTGAGATTGGGGCCGACGGCGGCGACTAAGCCATCGTGCAGCAGCACGTCGCTGACCTGATCGAGCGATTGGGCGGGATCAATGACCCGTCCACCACGTATCAGCACGGGGCGCAATGCCTTGCTCACCCGACCGGACCTCCTTGTCCGCCGGCCAGCAGGTACAGGAGCGCCATCCGTACCGCAAGGCCGTTTTGCACTTGCTCCTCAATGACCGACTGCTGGCCCTGCGCGACCTCGGGCGTGATCTCGACCCCCTCGTTCATCGGCCCCGGATGCATGACTAACGCATGGCGCCGGGCCATCTTGAGGCGGTCGGTAGTGAGACCGTAACGCTGGCTGTACTCGCGCAACGTGGGCAGCAGCCCGGCCGCCTGCCGTTCCTTCTGGAGGCGCAGCGCCATCACTATGTCGGCATCGGCGAGCGCCTCGTCCAGATCGTAAGTGATATGTACCCGGCCTCGTGGCTCGCCGGTTGTGGCTACCTGGGGCGCGGCGCGCACTGCCGTCGCGACGGTCGCCGCCGGCTGCCCGGCGTCCGCCGTTGCCGCAGCATGATCGCCCATGGGACGGTTGGATGGCTGCACGGTGCGGCCGTTAGTGCCGACGCCGTTGTGTCCGCCGAGCGCCTCACCGGCGGGCGCGGCGCGGACGCGGAGTGGCTGGCGCTCCGGCTGCTCGGTGACGGCGACGACGAGATCGTGCGGCACGAGGGTTGGCGGGCCGCACAGGGTTACGTCCGCACCCATCCGCGTGAACCCCCACAGGTTGGAGCGCGCTACGCGGCTATGCAGGATGTCGCCGACGATCACTAGCTTCAGCCCGGCCAAGTCGCCGAGGTGACGGCGGACCGTGAATAGGTCGAGGAGGGCCTGGGTCGGGTGCGCGTGCCACCCGTCGCCGGCGTTGATGACCCGCGCGGCGATGTGCTGGCTTACCAGGTAAGGCGCGCCGGAGGACCGATGTCTCATAACGACCATATCGGCGCCCAAGGCTTGCAGGGTCCGCAACGTATCTACGAGCGATTCCCCTTTGTCTACGCTCGACCCCGAGGCCGTCACGTTGACGGTGTCGGCGCTCAGGTTCTTGGCTGCCAGCTCGAACGAGACGCGCGTGCGGGTACTGGATTCGTAGAAGCAGTTGACGATGGTCGTGCCGCGCAGCGCGGGTACCCGCTTGATGGGCCGCGCCAACACGTCGCTCATCGCCTCGGCCGTGTCGAGCACTGCGCTGATTTCGTCGGCGGTGAAGTCGTCCAGATCGAGAACATGCTTCCGTCGCAATGTCATCGCCTCGCTCCTTCCCGGCTCCGGCCCATCCCAGTCCGTTACGGCTCCACCGGATCGCGCCGTCCCGGGCGCAGCAGCACCGCGTCCCGTCCGTCGGTCTCCAGCAGGTGTACGTCCACACTCTCATCGCGGGCCGTCGGCAAGTTCTTGCCCACGTAGTCCGCCCGTAGCGGTAGCTCGCGGTGCCCGCGATCAACCAGCACAGCCAGTTGAATCCATTTGGGGCGTCCATACGCGAGCAGCGCGTCGAGGGCGGCGCGCACACTGCGTCCCGTGTAGAGGACATCATCCACGAGCACCACCCGCCGACCGCCGATGTTGACGGGCAGGGTCGAGCGGCGCATGGCCCGCCGACCACCCCGCAGATCGAGGTCGTCCCGGTGGAGGGTCACGTCCAACTCGCCGACCGGTACCTTGATGCCTTCTACCGTCTCGATGTGCCCCGCCAGGCGGCGGGCGAGTGGCACGCCGCGACTGACCACACCGACCAGCACGAGGTCGGCGGCGCCGCGGTGCCGCTCCAGGATTTCATGGGCGATCCTGACCAGCGCGCGCCGTACGTCCTCGGCGTGCAAGATCATCTTGCCGCCGCGCTGCGTGGCCATCGGCACACCGTTCGGTTGCGCTTGCCCCTCAGTCATCACCGTCGTTTAGCGCCTCGTCGCCCGGGCACGCGACCCTTGCTCGCTTGTCTCCGGCGCACCTCCCCGGCCGGTGCGCAAGGACACACTGCGGCGAGGAAACGGAGCAATGCGGTCAATAGCGGTAGCCGCTCGACGGATACGATGCAGACGCGGCGAGAGGTGCGCCGCACACAGCGGAACCATGGCTATGCTCCTTGCCGCCTCACAGGGTCGGCTTAAAGGTGCGAGGGTGCGAGTGACCGGACCGGGTTGATCGCGGTCTGCCCCAACCATAGCGCAGCGACCATGGCGGCCGCAAGCCGCAGTCCAAGTTCCCACCTTGCGGCGGCTGGCAAGGCGGCTCATAATGCTCTGGCGGAGGAAGGCGTATGGAATGGGTATGGGTGGCCGCCGTGGCCATTATTGCAGGCGCTGCCACGAAACTTTATCCACGTTATGTGAAGCTCAGACTGGAAGAGCGCAAGCAGCAGGCGGCCAGCTTGCCGACGGACGTACAAGAACGGCTGGAGCGTCTTGAGTCGCGGCTTGCCGAGATGAGCGAGGAGCAGCGGCAGCTGCGGTCGGAGCTGGAATGGCAGGGGAAGCTGCTGCAACAATCCTCGGAGGAGTGACCGTCTCGCCTCACTTCCCGCCCCCTCCTGGCACACGAGCGAAACCGGCGGCGTCGCTGCCAGGTCAAAGGGGCGAGGCCGCGTAGCCTCATGCCTCGCTGTGCCCATCGTTTCTCCGACCGGCTGACCAGCGCCGCACTGCAACGCATGGAGGAGTCCTGTGGACATATTCCTAGCATTTCTTTTTGCAGTAATCGCCTTGGGTATCGTTGGGTACTTGGGGCGGCTGACCATCCTGACCGTGCAGCGGTGGCTGCTGGCGAGGCGCGAGTCACCGCAGCTACCGAACGATCTCGCCGAACGGCTGCTGCGGATCGAGCGACGGCTCGGTGACGTGGAGGAAGAGCAGCGACAGCTGCGTACTGAGGTAGACTGGCAAGGAAAGCTGTTGCGGCGGCCGGACGCAGAGTGATTCGGCGCCGTATGCTGATGCTGGTGGAGGAGGCTGCACTATGGCGACGACCACCACTGCACGCACCGTTCGGGTACAGGCCCAGCCGATTACCGCCGAGAATTTCGCTCCCTATGGCCGCTTGGTCACGGTCGAACGGGGCGGCCTGAGCCTGCGGGAGGGACACTTCACGGCTCGTCTCATGACGGTCGAGCGGGTTCCGCAGCGCCTCAACCGCATCAATCGTCACCTCGACCACACGCAGCTGTTCATCCCGCTGGGCGGTGCGCCGTTTGCGGTGTTCGTGGCGCCGCCCGACGAGCCGGTAGATGGCTTTGATCCAAGCAAAATTGCCGCCTTCACGACCAACGGGCAGACGGCCGTCATCTTCCACGTCGGCACATGGCACATTGAGCCGCGTTCCCTCGAAGGCGACACCTGCCAGCTCGTCAACGTCCAGAGCAACGTATCGCCGCAGAGCACTGAGCTTATTGCGATTGAAGACGAGCTAGGCGTGACGGTCGAGTTGGCAGTATAGTGGTGCCTTGCCTCACGCCCCGGCGGCGCGCAGCGGGTGTACTATAATCGCCCGGTACTCACGCGCTACCCGAGACCCACCATGACGACCACAGTGCCTACGCCCGCCATCACCATGCTGCCCTACCAACGGCAGGGCGAGATTGACTACGCTCGCCTCGACTTCGATCCCCACAAACTGGTCCTCAAACCTGAAGCGATGGATCAAGAACAGCCCATCCACGCCATCCTCAGCCTGCTTGCCAGTCGGTTCACCAACTTTGGCCAGCGTCCCGATACCTTCCTCAGTAGCAACACGATCATCTGCTACGACCCCCGCGACCTCAATGTGCGCGTCTCCCCGGACGTGTACCTGGCCTTTGGGGTGGACACGCAAGCCATCCGGCAACGCAAGCTGTATCTGCCCTGGGAGGTGGGCAAGTCGCCGGATTGGGTGCTGGAGATCGGCTCGGCCAGCACCGGCCGGGAAGACGTGGGCCGGAAGCGAGACCTCTATGCCCACATCGGCGTGCCGGAATACTGGCGCTTCCACCCGACTGAGGAGAGTGACTATCACGGGGCGAAGCTGGCCGGCGACCGGCTGGTGAGTGGGGAGTATGAGCCAATTGAGTTGACCGTGGCGCCGGACGGTCTTCTAAAGGGCTACAGCGACCTGCTGAAGCTGAGTCTGTGCTGGGATGCTGGCTGGCCGCGGTTCTACGATCCGGCGACGGGAACCTACCTGGAGAGTTGGCAAGAGGTGTGGGACGCGCGGGAGGCGGCTGAAGCGCAGGCCGCCGTCGAGCAGGCCGGCCGGCTGGCGGCCGAGGCACGCATCCGGCAGCTTCAGGCGGAGTTGCGCCGTCGGCAGACGGAACGATAGTTGCGCCAAGTGTGGCCGCTCCGATAAGACAATCCGCTGTCCCGATGGTGCCCGAACGGCCGGGTGGAGTTGTGCTAGGTATGGCCTCAGCAAGGGGAGCCGACCGGTCGCCGGGGACCTTGACCATCCAGGAGGAAGAGTATCGGTTCAAGGTACTCTGGAATCAGCGTTTGCTGCTGGGCTACAACAAGGGCTACCTCCGGTACGGGGACTTCTATAAGTCCAAGCCGGACATGCACCCGGTCCACTCTCCCAGCGGGCGGCCTCTCACGACGACCGGCGCGCACCGCTACAACCATCATCGCTCGCTCTGGATTGGCCACGCGCGGGTCAACGGTATCAACGTCTTTCACGACAACAACCCACAGCGGCCCAATCTGGGCCACATCGTGCTGGAATCCGCGACGCCGGAGGTGCTCGACGACGGCACGGCCGTGGCGCTACGCACGCGCAATCGGTGGGTACGACACGATGGGGCGGCGCTGCTCACCGAGCGACGCGACGTGATTGTCCGCGCCGCCCGGCACGGGGGACACGCTCACGCCATTGACCTGACCTCGGAGTTGGTGGCGAGTGCCGGGCCGATCACCCTCGAACGGGACACCCATGCGTACCTCGGCCTGCGCGTGGCGGACAGCATGGACGAGGAGGACGGTGGTCGGCTGCTCAACAGCAACGGCCAGCGCGGTGAGGCCGGCTGCATGGGGCAGGTGGCCGACTGGTGCGATTACAGCGGCGAGGTGGCCGGCGCGGCCGTGGGGGTGACGATCATGCACCACCCCGACAATCCTCCGACGGCCTTCTTCGCTCGCGCCTACGGTGCGCTCTTCTCCAACCCTACTCTTCTGGAAGAGCTGCACATTGCCGCCGGCGACCGACTGGTGCAACGCTGGCGGATTCTGCTCCACGAGGGCGATGCGCGGTCGTTCGACCTCGCCGCCGCCTATCGAGCGTACCTAGCAGTCGCTCCGGCGCAGTGTTGAGGCACAGCCCCCTAGTCGTCGAACAGGGCGCTGACCGACTCGCCGATATGGATGCGGCGGATGGCCTCGGCCAGGAGTGGTGCTACCGAGAGGACCTTGAACGAGGTCATGCCCTTGAGCTTGTGCCGGCTCGGCACGGTATCGGTGATGACAATGCCCTCGAAGACCGAAGACTCCAGCCGCTCGACGGCGCCGGCGGCCAGTACGGCATGGACCGCGCCGGCGAAGATGCGCCGGGCGCCGTGCTCGCGCAGCAGATTGGCGGCGCTGACCAGTGAGCCACCGGTGCCGATGATGTCGTCGAAGAGAATGGCATCTTTGCCCCCGACGTCGCCGATCACGTGCAGGGCGCGGACTGTGCGTTCGTCGAGCCGTTCCTTGTCAATAATGGCCAGCGGCAAGTCGAGCCGGCGGGCGTAGCGCCGGACCAGCTTGGCACGGCCGACGTCCGTGGCCACGGCGACGACTTGGCTCATGTCCAGACCCTGTTCGCGGAACGCCGCCGCGACGAGCGGGAGCGCCGTCAGGTTGTCGCAGGGACAGGACATGAACCCCTGAATCTGCGCGGCGTGGAGGTCAATCGTCAAGACCCGGTCGGCGCCGGCGGCGAGGAGTAGATCGGCCACAAGGCGGGCGGTGATGGCGATGCGGGGCTGGTCCTTCCAGTCCGATTGCTGGTAGGGATAAATGGGAAGCACTGCCGTAACCCGCTGGGCGGAAGCACCCTTGCAGGCGTCAATCAGCATCAGCAACTCCATCAAGTGGTCGTTGACGGGTTCGGTGGACGACTGCACCACGAACACGTCGGCTTCCCGGACATTCTCCCGGACCTGCACGTAAGTGCAGCCATTGTAGTACTTTGTCGTGAACGATTCGCTCAACGGCCGGCCTAGCTCGGCACAGATGGCCTGGCCGAGGTCGCGCCCGGCCGTCCCGGCGATGATGCGGATACGATCACCTGCGGTTGCTGCCATGTTCTCCCTCTAGTTTCGGTCTCAGCACGGCAGGTGTTGTCGGCACACCCCTGCTGTGCCCAGGAACGGACCGGGCAACCGCTGATGCAGAAGCCCCACAGGGTGCCCTCCCGACTCATTGCCCACTGCCCAGCCCTCACGAGCGGCCTCTTGAGGGCGCAAGTTGCTGCCACCCGTACAACGGCCGAGATAGTATGGCGGCTGCGATATGCGGCGATGGGGCGGCTCGCAGTACCCGTCTCAGCAGACGCTTGCTACATCGGCTACCCTTGTGTCATCCAGCCCAATTGCCACGTAGCGGGCCGCTCGCCCGGCTCGCTGACAACGCCTGGAGCGTAAGGATAGGTTGGCACCCGTACAGGATCGCGCCGTCGTGCCGCCGCCCCGTATTGCCGGGTGGATCTTTCTGCTCCTGTTGTGTGTCTATCTGCTGTCTCTCGGCGGCAGCGCGTATTCTGCCGACGGCCATTTCGGCTTTGAGATGGCGAAATCGCTGCTACTGGACCCCTCGCATAGCTACTTTCACCGTTTCCGCAGCGGCTTCATCCGCTGGGGCATGATGGCGCCGGTGCTGGCCCAGCCGCTTGTGCTGACCGGCGAGCTGATCGCCCGACAGGCGCCGCAGCGCGATGAACTGGTCGTCAATGGGCATCACTACCGCTTGGAGGTGTGGCCGGTGGTCGGTCCGCCCAACGGCGGCGACCGGCAGCAGTCGTTCGAGGTGCCACTGCCCCAAACGGTCAGTGTCTCCGAAGTTCACCTGATCTCGTTCCTGTCCAATGCGGCAGCAGTGCCGGACGGTGCATCGGTCGCGTCCGTGCGGCTCACGGGAGTGGAGCAACCCATAACAGAGCTGGCGCTCCAAGCTGGTCGAGATACCGCCGAGTGGGCTTGGGAGCGCCCGGACGTGCGCCAGCGCGTGGCACATACCCAAGCGCCAATCGCGGGGCAGTGGATCGGGCAACCACTGGGCCGCTACTACTACTCGGTGCTCCCGGTTTCCCCGGCCGTGCCCCGCACCGGCCTGAGTGTGGCCTTCACCGGCAGCGTCGGCACCTTGCACGTGATGAGCCTGGCGGTGCGCGATGCGACGACCGGGACGGTCATTGATGTCCGCAACGGTGAGCGGATTTGGTCGCAGCGTGAAAATCGCGACGTCTTTCTGCGTCTGGCCTATGCCGTGCTGCCGGCGCTGGCGACCGCCGCCGCCGGAGCGCTGGTGTATGCGCTCGTGCGGACGCTTGGTTACGCGGCCCCGGTGGCCGTCTTGACGGCATTGGGCTACGGACTAGGCACGATGGCCTGGCCCTACGCGAAGTTGGATTTCACCGAACCACCGGCGACGGCCTTTGTCTTGCTGGCCACCTTGCTGCTGACCTTGGCCTGGCGCCCTCCCGCGACCCGTCATTCCCGCGAGAGCGGGAATCCACCGCCGCTCCTGTCGTCGTCGGTCCTGCTTGCAGGGCTGGCCGGGGTGAGCTGCGTCGCCGCCATCGCTACCAAATACGTCACCGCATGCTTCGTCCCCCTGCTGCTTATGCAGGGACTGCTGCTCGCTATGGGGCTGCCGAGCGGTCGGCGCCTCGGCGCGGCCGTTCGCCTGCTCGGCGCATTCCTGCTCCCGGTCCTCGCGCTGGGTATCGTTGCTCTCGCCGCCTCGGTGGTCGTTGCCGGTGGCCCCCCCGTACTGCTGACAGAGTTCATTGGTGGACTACAACGGGGCTGGTTGGGACTACCACCCTGGATCGGTTTTCGCGGTCTGGTCTTCAGCCCGGGGAAGAGTCTGTTCCTCTACTCGCCCTTCCTGATCCTTGGTCTGGTGAGTATCCCGCTATTCGTTCGGCGGCACGGCTGGCGTGGTGCCCTCTATGTCGTCGTGCCGGTGCTCTTTATCACCATCTACAGCCTCAAGCGCGTCTGGGACGGCGGCGGCTGGGGACCGCGGTACATGGTCCCCATGCTGCCGTTTCTCGCTATCGTCGCGGCGCCGCTGCTGGCCGCGGCGTGGCGGCACGTGCCGCGGCTGCTGCTGTCCTTTCTCCTGCTGGCGGTGCTCGCCCAGGTGCTCGGTGTGGCCAAGGACTTCAACCTATTCGCCTCGATGTACCGCCAGCACCTGTATCCACGGCTCCCGGATGCCGGGGCGTCGCTGGGCGGGCGGGACTACCTGGAGTTCCTAGACGGACCGGGGTTGCGCCGAGCGCCGCAAACCCCGTTCGAGCCACGGACCGATACGCCGGCTCGCGACATTGGGTACCTTTATGGGGTCGGTCAACTCGACATGCAGATCGCCTTCCGCGAGCGGCGCACCACCTGGCTCTCGCTCTATGCCGTTGATTTCAACCGCCAAAGCCGACAGCAGACGATTGTGCTCCGTGATAGCCGAGGCGAGCGGCGTTACCGCCAGCATGATCCGTTCGAGGAGGGTGTGTGGCTAGGCTGGCAAGTGGAAGGTAGCCCGGAGCAGCCGGTCGAGATCACCGTCATCCAGGAAGGACACGACGTTGCGGTACTGTCGGCCCTGACCTTCGATCCGTTGCCGGTGGACGGTCGGTGGACCGAAGTACCCAAGACCGACCAGGCCACTCAGGGGCGCTGGCGTGACCGCTACGGCCGCGAGGGGTTTGTGCTATTCGCCTGGCGCGGCGACCACTCGGACGCGGTGCAGCTCCCACCCTATATCGCGGGGTACAGCGGTGGTGAGCGCGTCAATATCGTCACGACCGAGGGGAGCGTGGCGGAGGCCGGCCTGCTCTACGCGCCACCGTTCAGTCCCTTGCTCAACCATGCTTGGCTGTTGAGCGCGGATGCGGTGCGGATTATCTGGCCCGGCCGCCAGGACCAGCTGGAGCAGGTCCTGGCGGCGCCCCCGTGGCGATGGTGGGGACTGAACCTGCAACTGTCGCACCCTGAGTTCGGTCTCGGCCTGGACCTCTGGCCGGCCCGACTCTACGGCGACTACGGCTCGCACGATAGGCTGCTTGCGGCCGTGATTACCCTGTTGGTCGTTATCGAAGGGGGACTGGTCCTGGCGGCGCTCGGCCTCCTGCGCGCGCTGAGGGCCGCGTCACCGGCGCGTGGCTGGCGTGGCTGGCTACATGGCTGGCCGCCGTGGCTCATCGTATGCGGTTTGGCGCTGGCGTTGACAGCCTACAACGTCGCCCAGTTCCGGTGGGGATAGGAAGAGAGTGAGGCTGCACCCTATCCTGCGCTCGCTATGTGCTCTATGGCCAGGAAGTTCGGAAGTGGCACCCTTAAGGTACTTGATTCCGGCTTGCACCGGGATTGATCTAAAGTGACTCGGAGCCTCGCGCCTGCTGGCCGCCGATCCGTCGCGGCGACGACGGCCGCCGGCCTCGTCTTCTGTATCTTGCTTTCCGCCTATATGCTGACCGGCGGTGGCGAGGGGTACAGCGTGGACGGCCGGTTCGGCTACGAGATGGCGCGCTCTATCGCCTTCGACCCGGACCGGAGCTACCTCGGAGAGTTTCGGCGGAACTTTGCTCGCTGGGGCATTGTGATGCCGCTGCTCGGCCAGCCGCTGCTCCGGCTTGGTCACGCGGTCGGCGTGGCTGCGCCCCCGCGCGACGGTCTCTACCTCGATGGTCAGCTACACCTACTCCGCGAGTGGCCTCCGTTACCCCTCGACAGCGCCGCCGTGCCCATTCGGATTGACCTCCCCCAGTCGGTATCGGTGACGCAGCTGTGGGTCGTTTCCTACCTCGCGTTGGGCACGCGCATTGCTCAGGGCACGGCCGTCGCCGAGGTCCAGCTGGTGGGCGGAGAGGGACGTCTAACCCGGATACCGGTACGCGCCGGACTCCACACCGCCGAGTGGGCCTACGACCGGCCAGGTGAGGCCGCGCGCGCGCTGCATCGCCGCGCTCCGCTGGTCGGCCACTGGGACGGTGTGCCGGAGGCCAATCTCTATGGAGTCACGATCCCCGTCGAACCAGCGGTGCCGACGGTGAGTGTGGTGCTCCATCCGGCTACGCTGCCTAGCGTTGGTAATGCAGTGCTGTTCATGCGCGTCGTGGCGCTGCAGGATGGCCGCAGCGGCGCATGGGTCACTGTGCCCGGCGGGCCGCGCCTGGGTAGCGCCGACCAGACCCCCGCCTTTTTCGAGCGTCTGGGCTACTCGCTGCTGAACGGGTTTGCAACCGCGACGACGGCCGTGCTGTTGTTGGCACTGGTCGTGTTGCTGGGCTACAGCGTCGGAGCGGCGGTGTGTGTGGCACTGGGGTTTGGGCTGGGGACGCTTGCCTGGCCCTATGCAACGTATGACTTCTCCGAGCCAACGGCCGCCGTCTTTCTGGTAGCGGGCACGACAGCTATCTATGCCGCGCGTCGGTACCCGCGGTGGGCACTTGGGCTGGGGATCGCCGCGGGTACCTTGTTCGTCCTAGCCGTGGGGGCAAAGTACACGTCGGCGATCATTATTCCGCTGATCGTGCTGCAAGCCGTGTGGCTCGGCTTGCGACCGGCCGCAGAGCGACACGAGCGGCGCGTGGCGCTAGCGCTCGTGCTGACGTTGGCGCTGCTGGGCCTGCTCGGGCTGCTGGCGATGATTGCCGTAGCCGGGCGTGTACCCATCGTCCTGGGGGAATGGCTCGGCGGGCTGCAACGCGGCTGGCTCAGTCTGCCCCTCTGGATCGGACTGCGGGGGCTACTCTTCAGCTCTGGCAAGAGCCTCTTTCTCTACGCCCCGGTGTTGATTCTGGCGGTGCTGGGGATGCCCGCATTCTGGCGCCGCCATCGGACGGAGGCGCTGCTCTTTCTCGTGGCACCATGGCTCTTTGTCCTGGTGTATAGCATGAAAAGTGTCTGGCACGGCGGCGGGTGGGGACCACGCTACCTCGTGATGATCGTGCCCTTCCTGGCCGTGACGGCGGCGCCGGTGGCCCAGTCCCTCGTGAGCCGCGGCGGCTCGCGCCTCCTGCTCCGCGCCGGCTGCGGCCTGCTGCTGGCGCTTTCCTGTGCAGTACAGGTCATAGGAGTCACTAAGCATCCCAACCTGTACCCGATTATGTTCCGCGACCACATATTGCCGCAGCTCGACGAGCACGGCACTGCCTATGGAGGACGTGACTACTGGGAGGAGTTGGGTGGTCCGGGGTTGGTGCGGGCGCTGCGCGCCCCGGAAACCGGCGAGCGCCGCCTGGGGTACGCCTACAGCGAACCGCCCGACGCGCCCGTTCCACACACGACGCCGGATGGCAACGTGGTGTTGAGCACGCAGTCACCCCTGACTATCAGCGTTGCGGTTGCCGAGCCGGTGGCGTTTCGGCTCTCACTCTACGCGGTGGATTGGGACCGGCGCGACCGACGGCAGATCATTCTCGTCAAGGACGCCCGCGGCTGGCGCCAGAGCCAGTTGGAACGCGACTTCAGCGCCGGGGTATGGCTGCAGTATCCGGTCGAGGCGGCCCCACTAACGCCAGTGGAAATCTACGTACAGAGCGCCGGACCGGATACGGCGGTCCTCTCCGCGCTGGCCTTCGATCCATACGATGGCAGTAATTGGGAGGCGGCGCCCGTGTTCGATACTAAACCGCCCGCGCAGTGGTCGGACCGCTACGGTCGGGACGGCTACGTCTTGCTCGGCTGGAATGAAGATCGGAGCGATCGGGCCAAGCTGCCCGCCTATGTCGAGGATTATGGTGGTGGAGATCGGGTCAATCTGGACACGCGCGAGCTAGACATTTCCGAGACGCCGCTGCTGTACGGCTTGCCGTTTACGCCCCTGCTCGGTCATCTCTGGTTTCTAGGTGCCGATGTGGTGGGGGCCGTCTTCCAGAACCGCCCGGACTTGCTGGAGCGCGCACTCGCCTCCCCGCCGTGGCGGTGGTGGGGGCTAACCGTGCAACCGCCGCATCCCGAGCACGGTATGGGCCTCGACCTGTGGCCGGCGCGGCTCTACGACCATTTCGCATCGCACCCGCCGGTGCTGGTGATCGGTGTGGCCGTCGTGCTTCTGCTGTGGGTCGTGCTCATCGTTAGCGTGGCCCGCCTGCTGGCCTTGCTGCGGCCCGGGCCCGGCGGTCGTTGGCTCGCCGGCTACACGTCCCTGAGCTTGCTCGTCTTGCTCGCGCTCTATGCCGTCGCGGCGGTGCGAACGTAGCGAGGCCGCCGGGGACGTAGGCGCTGCCAAACGCTGCGTAGCGCCAACGCAATAGCCCACAGGCCGGCGGTGTACGTCAGCAGCAGGAATGGCTCGGCCGGGTGATGGAACCGCGCCCGGTCGGCATTAATCAGCACCGGCACCAAGAGCAGGCCCACGCCCATCCCCAATGGCACCAGTGCCGGCCGTAGCCAACGACTCACGATTGCCGACACGGCACATACGACGGTGAGCAAGAGGGTGAGCGATGGCGGAAACAGATCAGGTCGGAAGAGACGTGTGATCCAATCAACACGATTACCGGCCAGCTCCGCGATGGCGGCGGACTCGTCGTGGACACCGAAAATCGGCGAGCGAATGTTGAGCAGTTCTTGTTGATCGTACAGGTCGTGGACCCGCTCCTTGGCAAAGCCGCCGCGCCACATGCGCTGGAGCCGGAACCAGGTCTTTTCGAGGTATCCGGCAGGATTGCGCGAGATCACATCGAGAGTCGCCGCCGTAATGAGTGCTGGCGTGCGGTCGGTGCCGAACTCCGTCCCCACTCTCTGCCACGCCTCCCAATGCGAGAGGTGCCGGTCTTTCGATTCCTGTAGCAGTGCCAGCACTCGCCGTAGGTCCGGGTTGTGCGCTGCGCTGTTGGCCCACGTATAGACCCCTTCTTCTTGCCAGAGCCGCACGAGGAGCTGTTGTCCCAGGCTGTTGCTGAGGCCTACATAGCGGTACTGGAGCCAGTTGTGTACTAGCCATGGGGCCACCACTAACCCAAAGATCGTCGCAAAGGCCAGGATACGCAGCCATGTCCGGTAGCGGTGAGCACCCTCGTACACCAGCAGCAACAGGCATACGGCGATGAGTGCCGGCTGGATGACCAGCCGGGTCAGCGCAGCCAAGCCGAGGGCCGCGCCAGCCGCAGCAACGATTGGCAGGCCAGAGCTGCGCCACAGATTTCCAGAGGATTGTGCGTCGCTGGTGTTGTCACCCTGGCTGCCGCCGTGCAGCATCCGCACGGTGAGCAGCACAAAGAGCAGGGCTAGGGGGATGAACAGCGCCTCCGTGTAGATGCCATGCTCGATGATGAGGAGATACCCATTCGCAGCCATGCCGAGCGCTGGCAAGAAGGCCAGCAGGGGTGGGAGAAACGCTCGCCCGACGGCATAGGTGAGCAGCACAGTGCCAATGCCCAGGAGGTGTTGGACGGCGACCACTGCGAGGAAGTCGGGACCGAGCAATCCCTGCACCCCGGCGACGAAGGTCGAATAGCCGGGCGGAAAGATGTAGCTTAACGGTGCGAATGAAAAAGTCGTGCGGATCGTCTCCGCAGCCTCCACATACGCGCCGCTATCACCGATCACAAACGCCGGCGCGCGGAACATGATGCTGGCCCGGAAGCCGAGCGCTACGACCACGCTGGCACTGATACAGACCGCGTCCGCGTGCGTGCGTAGCCAGGCATACCAGCGTCTTGTCGTGTTGGCTGCACGGCGCGCCAACGCCGCGCTACGCTGGCCCCAGAGCGCCGCGCCCAAGCTGAACGCGGCACCGCCCACACCCGCCAGAAGCAACTCACTGGGGCGCCAGGCGCTGGTAGACAGGCCGAATAGCCGGTTGCTGACGACCCAGGCCGCCAGCAGGACGGCGGCAATGGTGCCAGTGACCCAGAGCGCCTTCCGCTGCCATGGTGCCGACGTGGCGGCGGCGCCGGACACTGCCGATGCCAGTAGTAGGCCGACGAGCACCCCCAACAAGAGCAGCGAGAGCGGATCAACGAGCCGCGTCCCGGTAACGAGTTCGACGCCGGCCGCGAGCAGCCCCAGCGCCACCGGTAGCGCGAGCGCGCCGATAGTGACGCGCATACGTGGCCTGCGCCGCCCTGGACGCGCATGATGGTGGGCAGGACAGGGCGCGGCTGGTGTCGTCACTGACCCCCACCCTCACCCTCCCCCGTTGCGACGGGGGAGGGAACATGCCTTCCCTCTGCCGCCACGGGGGGGCCATAAGGAGACCAGGCGGATGGTGGCTCGTGCTCTACGGCCTGGGTGATCTCGTCGAGCCAGACGACCATCTCGGCGGTGATGTCGTTCTTGAGCACTTCGCTTCCTGGCAGCGACCAGTAGCCTGCTTCGGCTTGCGCCGCGATGAGGTTGTCACCGACGCGGACGGCCATCTCCCGGTACTTACTCTCGCCCGTCAGCGTATAGAGCACCGACGCGGCCCAGCCCACCTTCCCTGCACGCAGTAGCCGGAACAGATAGTCGCTGGCCCCCTCTGCGAAGCGCATGTATTCCTTGGCCAGCGCCAGCCACTGGCCTTCCCCGGTCGCCTGGTATAGCCGTGCCAGGAAGCCCCCGGCGATGCCCGGATGGAAGAAGAACTGATCCCGCTCGGCGTCGCGGCTCATCACGTAGCGGATTTCATCAGCGGGGTCGGGATTGGTGTGCAGCCCCTCGGCGCGGCTATAGACCGAGTAGAGCTGCTGCGGATAGTTGGGCTGGGCCGCCATGAGCGTTTGCATCCAGCGGCCGACCCCACGCGCTATGTCCAGCCGGCCGGTGTAGAGCGCCGCCTGCCCCGCCCCGCTGACCACCCAGAGGTCCTGCTTGGTATGGGCGTCACGCCTGCTGGGGCTGGAGTAGAACCCACCGCTCTCTGCATCCTGGAAATCCAGGAGGAAGTCCATGCCGTGCTGCGAGAGGTCAAACTGCCCGAGGCGGTGTGCCCCGATAATGACCCAGGAGTTGTAGTAGATGTAGGCGTACTCGGCATGTAGATCGGCGTACTCGCTCCCCGGCCGGGGCCGCGGCCCGAAATCACCGGCTGCGGTCATGCCGTGCCGGCGAATCCAGGCACACAACCGGTTTGCCGCGTTGGTGTGCCCACATGCTTGGAAGGCGGCCGGGACCTTGTAGTACTCGATTGCTCCGAGCACGGGGTTGCCGAAACTGCCATCGGCGTGCTGTTGCGACAGCAAGTGAGCACAACCGCGGTCTCGTGCCTCGCGAAAACGCTTCATCGCCGCCGCCTTTCCGCCTCGTTCACCGACTACTGCGCTTGGCGCTGACGAATCCGCAGGAGATCCTCGTTCGTCAGAAACGGCTCATACGCCGCAACGAATTCGTCGAGCGTCTCCGCCTCCGTCGCCGCGGTTGTATCGAGCACGATCCTTTTCTGAACCAGCGACGCCGCCACCTCTTCCTCGAACCGCCGGAGTACATACTCGACATCTTGCTCCCGCACAACCGGGTGCGGGTGCGGATGCGCGCGCATTCGTTGGCGGATCGCTGCCGGCGAGGCCTTGACCAGCACTAGCACTACGTCCGGTGCAAGGTCCAGGATGCGCCGCTCCATTTTGCGGGCCATCTCCGACCGTTGACCGGCCGGGCTACGCGCCGGCGCAGCGCTCTGCTCTCCACCGTAGCCGTAGTAGAGCGGCGCATAGACCGCCTCCTCGATGAAGGGGGCCATCAGGTTGTGGTCGGGCTTGGTGTAGAAGTTCGGCGAGATGTGATACTCGATCATGAAGCGCTGGAGCATCTCCTTGGCCTGCGGGTGCAGCTCCAGCAGCGACTCCTGCGCCTCCGGCGACAACTCCGTCGAGGGGATGGTGTGATGATCGTGGAAATGGGCGGTGGCTCCGATGGTCCGCTCTGCCCAGGCCATGATTTGCGCTGCCAGCGTGGTTTTCCCGGCGTATTCGCAGCCTGTCAACAAGAGATACATGGTTGCCTCTTCCCAGCACGAGTGTTCACAATGCTGTCGCCGGTATCGTCCTGTCGGGCGGCCAGCGCGACACATGTGACAGGCGCTATTGTAGCGATGATCGGGATTTGGGGATAGGCTATCAGCCGTGCTAGGACACGGAGTACCGGCTATGGACATGCTCGTGGGCGTAGACATCGGGGGGACGTTCACCGATGTCCTGACGTTTGATGAGCAGCGTTGCCAGCTGCACGTCGCGAAAGTTCCCACCACTGCCGGCGACCAGTCACGCGGGCTGATCGCCGCCCTCGATACGCTCCGGACTTCCTACCCGCATATCGCGCTGGTCACGCACGGCACGACCGTTGCGACCAACGCCATCCTGGAGCGGAAGGGGAGCCGCTGCGGGTTGATCGCCACGCGGGGGTTCCGAGACATCCTTGAGCTACGGCGCCGCGACCGGCCGCACCTCTACGGTCTAACCGGCTCCTACGAACCGTTGATCCCGCGGGACTTGCGATGCGAAGTTACCGAGCGCACCTCCGCCGAGGGCGCGGTCCTCACGCCCTTGGCCGAGGCCGAGGTCATCGCCGTGGGTGAGCGTCTGGCCGCTGAGGGAGTGGCGGCCATCGTCATCAGCTTTATGAACTCCTATGCCAACCCCACCCACGAGCTACGGGCGAAAGCCATCTTGGAAGCACGCTGGCCGGACCTCTACGTCACCGCCTCGGCCGACGTACTCCCCGTGTTCCGGGAGTTTGAGCGCACCAGCACCGCCGCGGTCAACGCCTACGTCCAGCCGACCGTCAGCGGCTATTTGGCCAAGCTGCAAGCATGCTTGAGCAGTCACGGCTCCCCCGGCGGACTGTTCATCATGCAGTCCAACGGCGGGATGATGTCGGCCGCAGCGGCCCAACGCTATCCGGTGCATACGGTGCTCTCCGGTCCGGCTGCGGGCGTCATCGCGGCGGCCAACCTCGCCGGCCAGAGCGGTGTGGCGAACCTCATCACCTACGACATGGGCGGGACCAGCCTCGACGTGTCGCTGGTCGTCGGTGGCCGGCCGCTGACGACCGGTGGGATGGAGCTGGAGTTCGGTATCCCGATCATGGTGTCCATGGTTGACATCCATACCGTCGGCGCGGGTGGCGGGAGTATCGCTCGCGTTGATCCCGGCGGCATCCTGCGGGTGGGTCCGGAGAGCGCCGGGGCCAATCCGGGGCCGGTCGGATACGGCCGCGGCGGCACCCAACCAACGTTCACCGATGCCCAGCTCGTGCTGGGCCGGATCAACCCTGGCTACCCTATCGGCGGCGCCGCCGACCTCGCGTTCGACGTGCCCCGCGCCCGGGCGGCGATTGCCGAGCAGGTCGGTGCGCCGCTCGGTCTCGCACCGGAAGCGGCGGCGCAGGCCATCATCACCGTCGCCACCAACCGGATCGCGGGGAGCCTGCGGCGCGTCTCGGTAGATCGTGGACACGATCCGCGCGACTTTGCCCTATTCGCCTCCGGCGGCGCCGGGCCGCTGCTGGTCAGCGCGCTCCTCCGCGAGCTGGGAGCAGCGCAGGCATTGGTCCCCTACGCCCCCGGCATTGCCTCGGCCTGGGGTTGTGCTATCGCGGACCGCCAGCACGACTTTGTGACGATGCTGAACCGGCGCCTCGCAGACCTGGGCCTGGACGAGGTTGCACGGTGCTTTGCCGCGCATGAAGCGGCGGGACGGGCGCTGCTCCGGCAAGAGCCGCTCCCGCTGGTGGAGACTCGCATTGTGCGGGAAGCCGAGCTGTCGTATGAGGGGCAGACTCACGTGGTACGCACGCCGCTGCCGGCCGGCGCGCTGACTCACGAGCGGATTGCGGCCAGCTTTCGCAGCGCCTATCTGCAACGCTATGGGCAGACCGAGGAGTCCTTTGCCGGCTTGGGCCAGCTACTGGAACGCATCCCTATCCGGCTGCTGAACCTGCGGACGGCGGTGATCGGTGTGCGGCCCAGCCTGGCGCTCAAGGACTTCTTACCACGACCTACGACGACCCTGCACGAGGCCTACAAGGGCACGCGGCCCGTCTACGTGACCGACCGGTTTATCGAGTGCCCGACGTATGAGCGTGCCCGACTCCCCTGGGGCGAGCGGGTGGACGGCCCAGCGATTATCGAGCAGCCGGATACGACCACCTGGCTGGAGCCGGGGATTGCGGCCACGGTGGACGAGGCGGGGAATCTCCTCCTGGAGGTGGCGTGAGGCATGGCAGTTGATCCGATCACCTTGGCTGTCCTGCAAGGCAGTCTGGAGCAGATTGCCGATGAGATGGATGCCACCCTGGAGCGGATGGCCTTTTCCCCGGTCATCTCCGACGGGTGGGATCGCGCCAGCGGGATTTACCATCCCGACAACGGTGAGGTCATCATCCAGGGGCCACGGGGCCTCCCGAATTTCATCTACGTGATGGAGTTCACCGTCCGCTCCGTGATCGAATGGGTGACGGACATTGCGCCCGGCGATGTCTACATCGTGAACGACCCCTACCTGGGCGGTACCCATCTGATGGACGTGAAGATGGTGAAGCCCTTCTTCTATCGCGGGCAGCTGACCGCCTTTGTGGCGACGAGTGGGCACTGGCCGGACATCGGCGGCCGGGTCCCCGGCGGCTTCTCCACCCAGGCGACCGAGGTCTATCAGGAAGGGCTGCGCTTGCCCCCGGTGCGGATCATGGACCGGGGCCGGCTCAATCGGGACGTGCTCGACATCATCCTACGGAACGTGCGGGTCGCCACCGAACGACAGGGCGACATCATCGCCAAAATCACGGCTCTCAACGTCGGTACCGACAGGCTGACCGCCCTCCTCGACCGCTACGGCAAGGAGACGGTGTTCGACGCTATTGCCGAGATGAAGACGCGCTCGGAGCAGTTGATGCGCTCCCACATCGAGACCATTCCCGACGGCACCTATGCGTTCACCGACCATATTGACAGCGACGGTATCGAGTGGGAGCCGCTCGCCATTCACCTGGAACTGACCGTCAAGGGCAGCGACGTGCATCTTGACTTCTCCCGGAGCAGCCCGCCCTGCCGGGGGCCGCTGAACAGCGTGCGAAGCACGACGATGGCAGGTGTGTATATCGCCATGAAGCATATCTTCCCCGACGTACCCATCAATGCCGGCTGCTTCACCCCCTTCACCTTCGACCTGCCGGAGACGACCTTCCTCAATGCCCAGCCGCCGCGGCCCGTAGCCGGCTGCGCCTCGGAGGTCTGTCAGCGCATTATTGACGTGGTGTTCGGCGCCCTCAGCCAGGCGATTCCCGATCGCTGCTATGCGGCGCCGATGGGTACCGTGACCAATCTCTCGGTCGGCGGCGACGACCCTGAGCTAGACCCCTACGTCTTCTACTCGTTCATCGGCGGCGGGTACGGGGGCAACTACCTGACGGACGGCCTGACCAACGGCAACCCCACCATTGCCCTCGCCCGCACCCAGGCACTGGAGATTTTCGAGGCGCGCTATCCGGTCCTGTTTACGCGCTACACGATCCGGGAAGGATCGGCCGGCGCCGGTCTGCGCCGCGGCGGCTTTGGCGTCATCTTCGAGTTTCGGCTGCTCCGGGGACTTGCCGCCGGATCACTCTTGGGGGAGCGCGGGCGCTTTGCCCCGTTCGGCATCCTGGGTGGCGGGGCGGCCGAGCGTGCCAGGCACACCTTTGTCTTGCAGGGCAAGGAGCATCGTCCGGCGCACATCACGAAAGACGAGAACGTACCCATGCAGCCGGGCGACATCCTGCGCCTGGAGACGCCCGGCGGTGGTGGCTACGGCAACCCACTCGACCGTCCCCCGGCGTTGGTCGCGCGAGACGTGCGGCGCGGCTATTACGACCATGCTACCGCCCGGCGTGACTACGGCGTTGTTATCCGAGCCGACGACGGTGAGGCAGACGTGGCGGCCACGGCGCGACTACGGGCCGGGCGCCGCGCCTGACAGCGCGCGTCCTCGCCGGCTACAGTTTCGGTCATGTCTCTCTTTTCCTCTGCGCGAGAGCGGCGGCTCTGGCTGTGGACACTGGCCGTCGTGGTGGCGATCTACTCCACGCTCGGCCTCGCGCGGTCGCTGGTCGAGTTCCTGCGCGAGCGTGGTCTGCTGGACGCCTCCCTCGACGTCACCATCGTCCTCTTCGTCCTCGGCATGATCCTCGTGACGGCGACCGTCATCACGCAAGGGATGAAAACGCGGCCAGGCGGAGCAGAGATCGTCGTCGCGCTGGGTATCACGGCCACCTACTTGCTGGTGTTCACCCGGATGGCGATCATCACGGAGCGCTCACACCTCATCGAGTACGGCGTGCTGGGCATCTTGATCCATGAAGCACTCGTCGAGCGCGCGCGCCAGGGACGCCGCGTCCCTCTACCGCCCCTGCTCGCCATCCTGGCGACGGCGGCGCTGGGCCTGCTCGACGAGTGTATCCAGGCGTTTATCCCCAGCCGCGTCTTCGACCCCCAGGACATCCTGTTCAACCTACTCGCGGGTACCATGGCGGTGGCGTCGAGCGTCGCGCTGGCGTGGGCGCGGCGGCGGCGCTGGGTGCCGCCCAGCGCGCCGTGACGCCGGCCCATCTTGATGACCTCGAACACCTGGACCTGCCCACCGCAGGCTGCGACGGCCGGACACGGGCAAGACGTTAGGGAGGGGGCTAACGCCCATGACCAGCACCCAGCCGGACGCGAGCTATTCGCCGTCGCTCAATCACCGCTACCTGATGGATGCGCTGACGCCCGCGCTGGCCTACGACGGCGGTGAGGTGGGCGCGTGGCAACGCCGGCTCCGGCGCAAGGTCAAATCGCTGCTCGGTATGCCCTCCGGCGACCGGGTGGCGCTCGACGTGCGTTCTCTCTGGCAGCGGCAGCATCCGCTCGGCACCATCGAGAAGATTGTCTTCCGAGCCGAGCCGTATGCGGACGTGATGGCCTATGTCTGCCTGCCCAAGGCTGCGACACCGCCCTACACCTGGTTTATCTGTGTCCAGGGCCACACGACCGGAGCGCACGTATCCATCGCCGTTGACCGTGAAGACAACGGCGTGCCTATCGCAGTCGAGGGAGATCGTGACTCCGGGCTGGGCTGCATGGCGCGCGGTATCGCCGCGCTCTGTATCGAGCAGCGGTCGTTCGGCGAGCGCCGCGAGCGGCACCAAGAGCGGGTGTCCACTCATGGCTGTCACGACGCCACCATGCACGCGCTCATGCTCGGCCGCACGCTGCTCGGCGAGCGGGTGTTCGACGTGGACCGCGGCCTCGACTACCTGGAGACCCGCGACGACGTTGACTGGTCGCGGGTTGGCATCATGGGCAACTCCGGTGGCGGCACCGTCAGCCTCTTCTCGGCGGCGGTGCTCCCGCGGCTCCGGTACGCGATGCCCTCCTGCTACTTCTGCACGTTCCGCGATTCCCTCATGTCCATCTACCACTGCGCCGACAACTACGTGCCGGGGCTGCTCCAATACGCGGAGATGGCCGACGTGATGGGCCTGTTCGCACCGCGGCCCGTGGTGCTCGTCGCCGGAGAGCACGACGAGATTTTCCCCGTTGCGGCCACCCGGCGCGCCTTTGCCGACCTACAGGCGGTTTACGCCGCGGCAGGAGCGGCCGACCGCTGCCACTTGGTCGTCGGTCCCGAGGGCCATCGCTTCTACGCCGACGCCGCGTGGCCCATGATGCTCCAGGAGTTGCAACGCGCCGGCTAACGTACTGAAAGCTGACGGATGACGGCTAGCGTGAGGCCTGTCCATGAAGATTACGAGCGTAGAGACCTTCGTCGTGGATGCCGGCTGGCGCCCTTGGCTCTTCGTGAAGGTGGCTACCGACGAGGGGGTGGTGGGGTACGGTGAGTGCAGCGACTGCTGGTCGCCACAGCCGCACGGCATCGTCGGCACCGTCAAGGACCTGACTCCCCTACTGCTCGGCCAAGACCCCCGTCCCTACGAGCGGCGGGTCTGGGATCTGCAGTACAGCACGCGGCAAAGCCCCGGCGGCATCGCCGCCAAGGCGATTGCCGGTATCGAGTGCGCCCTCGTGGACATCACGGCCAAGGCGCTCGGTATCTCGGTGGTGGAGCTGTTCGGCGGTCCGATGCGCTCGCGCATCCGCCTCTATTGGTCCCACTGCGGCACGACTAGGGCACGCTACGCCGAGCACGTCGGCGCGCCGCCGATCAACACGCTGGCCGATATCGCCGAGTTGGGGCGTGAGGTGGTGCAGCGCGGGTTTACCGCCCTCAAGACGAACGTGGTCATCCCGCGCGAGCAGTCGCAAGCCGGGTTCGGCGAGCTGGCCGGCCTCGGCAGCGAGGTCCACGGGACGGACCAGATCGTCACCACGCCGCTGCTACGGCACATCGAGCGGCTCATCGGCACCTTCCGCGACGCCGTTGGCCCCGACATAGACATCAACCTCGATCTCAACTTTCTCTTCAAGCCCGAGAGCGCCACGCGGATTGCCCAGGTGGTAGAGCAGTTCGATCTGCTGTGGCTGGAAGTGGATATGTACGATCCCGCCGGCATTCGCCAGATCAAAGAGGCAACGACGACCAAAATTTGCACCGGCGAGAACCTGTTCCACCCGCGAGAATACCTGCCGTACTTCGAGCAGCGGGCTGCCGACGTGTTCATGATAGACGTGCCGTGGAACGGCTTTGGCCAATCCAAGCGGGTCGGTAATCTGGCCGAGCTATTTCAGTACAACGTTGCTCCCCACAACTACTACAGTCACCTGGCGACGTTCGTCGGTGCGAGCCTCTGCGCGGTGCTCCCCAACGTCCGCATCATGGAGGTAGACGTAGACGACGTGCCCTGGAAGGACGAGCTCGTCACCAACCGACCGGAGATCGTCAACGGCGCCATGATGGTACCCACCGGCCCCGGCTGGGGCACAGACCTCAACGAAGACGTGGCCAGGGCGCACCCCTGGGGCGGCTAGTGGTCAGTGAGGCCGGGTGCCTGGATCGCGGCTTGCGCCGCAATGACGGGCGAGAGAGACTATGGCCACCGCCGTGCCCCCCTTCCCTGGAGGGAAGGGGCCGGGGGGTAGGTGCAATACCCACTCCCGCTGAAACGAGGAGGGACGAACGACCATGCTGCTATTAGAGGATGGGCAAGCGCGAGCCACGATTGTCACCGGCAGCAGTCCGTCGGCTGCGGAGGCGGCGGCCGCGCAAGAGCTTCAGACCTACCTCTGGAAGTTGGCAACCGCCGGCGGGCAGGCGGCGGAGAAGCTGCCCATCGTGTCGGAAGCCGCGGCGCCGCCGGGCACGGTGATTTACGTCGGCCGTAGCGCGGCCGTGACGCGGTTGGGCGTGTCCGTTGACGACCTGGAGACGGCACATAGCTTCACCATTGAGACCGTTGGCGATAGTCTCGTGCTGTGCGGCAAGGGTGACTTGGGCACCGAGTACGCCGTGTACACGTTCCTGGAGCGTTACTGCGGGGTGCGATGGCTGTGGCCGGGGGAGACGGGAGAATGTATCCCGACGCGGCGCACCATCGAGATCGGGCCGATCTGTGACCGGGAGGACCCGGATTTCACGCTGCGGGTGCTCGGCTCCATGGCGCCGCTGCCCGAAGGGACGCCAGAGCCACTGTGGAAGAAGCGCAACAAGATCCAAGCGGTCAGTGGCTACGTGCCCGGCCACAATTGGGCCAAGCTGGTGCCCCCGGACAAGTACGGACCGACCAATCCCGAGTATTTTGCCCTGGTGAACGGAAGCAGGGAACAGGATTGGAACGCCTACGACGGCCAGCACGGTTACCAGCTCTGCACCACCAACCCCGATGTAGTACGGATCTCGATTGACTACGTGCGCCGGTTCTTCGACGAGCATCCCGACGCGGACATCTACAGCATTGATGCCAATGACGGCGCCGGGTGGTGCGAGTGCGCTAACTGCGAGGCGCTCGACACCGGCAAAGTTCGCACCATTCCGTCGAGCGGTGGCGCCGAAGACGGATCGGAGGCGCGGCCGATCATCACCGACCGGATTTACACCTTTGTCAATGAGATTGCAGCGGCCGTCAAGGAGACGCATCCCGACAAGTACGTGCTGCACCTCGCCTATTCGGACTACATCGAGCCGCCGGAACGGGTCCGACCGCTCGACAACGTGGTCGTGCAGATCACGCTCAACTGCGAGTGTCACTACGACCTGGCGTACAAAGAGGACCAGTGGCGGCTCATCCGTGCGTGGTCGCAGGTGACGCCCAATCTGATGTTGTACGAGTACTTCAACCACACCTGGAAGCTCCAGCTGCCGCGGGCGATACACCACTCCGTCGGAGCATCCATTCCGTACTATCGGCAGTGCGGGGCGCGGTTCTTCTCCGCGCAGGCCTCCGACGATTTCGGTAACGAGGGGCTGACGCTGTACCTCGCTGCCAAGCTGCTGTGGGATAGCAGCCTCGACGTAGACGAGCTGGTCGCCGACTATTGCGAGTACGCCTTTGCCGAGGGCGCCGCGTTCGGGCGACAGTACTTTGCCCGGCTGGAGGCGCTGTGGGACGCGGCGCTGGCCGAGCTAGGACCGCGCTGGGGCGGCAATCCTCACGTCTACCTGACGATGCTCACGCCGGAGACCGTTGCCGAGCTGAAGGGCTATCTCACCGAGGCCCTCCGGCTGGCGCAGTCGGCGGCGCAAGAGCGGATCCGGTTCTTCCTCGACGGATGGCAGTTCTACGAGGCCGAGGTAACAGCCTTCCGCCACCTCCGGGACCTGGCCGAGCACGGCATCATCACCTATCCGGTCGGTGCGCCGTCGTGGCGGGGCAAAGTGTCGGACCTGGCGGCACTGGACATGCCGGAGGCGGACGCGCGGCGCCGGATTGCTGCGACGATCCGCGCCTGGGAAGAGCGTGATCGGGCGGCCGAGCGGCTCGACGGTCGGTTTATCATTGACGTGGTGCGGATGCGCGCCTGGAACTGCATGGACTGGCGCTTTCATCCGGTGGCGCACCTACAACGGGCGCTCCAAAGTTGACAGCCGGGTAAGCCGGTTCTACTATCGGCAACCGTAGCGGTGGTTCCACCGCCGTTCCACTCTGGCCGGTAAGCGAGGCAACCATGGCCGCCCGCACGTTCCGCGACGTTTTGGATGAGCTGGCCGCCAGCGCCCAAAGCAACGTGGCGCAAGGCCGGAGTTTCGAGCGCTTGGTCAAGGCGTTCTTGGAGCGCGACAAGGCGCAGTCGGAGCGCTTTCGCCGCGTGTGGCACTGGACCGACTGGCCCGGCAACGCTGGCCGGCCCGACACTGGCATTGACCTCGTTGCCGAGGAACGGGACAGCGGTCAGCTGGTGGCGATCCAGTGCAAGTTCTATACCTCCGGTCATCGGTTGATCCGGGAAGAGGCCAACAAGTTCCTCGGTGCCTATGGGACGACGCAGTTCGCCAGCGGCATCATCGTCTCTACCTCCCATGACTGGACGGACAACGCCGAGGACGCACTCAGAGACCGGGACAAGCCGGTCCTCCGCTGGGGGCCGGACGTATTCGAGCACTCGTCCATAGACTGGCGGACGTTCGACCTCGACCGCCCGGCCGATATGGAGCGGCGGCCGACCAAGACGCTGCGTGACTACCAGCACACCGCCCTCGACAAGACCGTCACCGGCTTCCGGGAGCACGACCGCGGCAAGCTGATTATGGCGTGCGGCTCCGGCAAGACCTTCACCGCCCTGCGGATCGCCGAGCAAGTGGCCGGCGTCGGCGGCACCGTCCTGTTCCTCACGCCGTCCATATCGTTGCTTTCGCAGTCGCTCATTGACTGGGCCAACGACGCCGATCTGCCGCTCAAACCCCTCGCCGTCTGCTCCGATATTCGCGCCGGGCAGCGCAGCCGCGATGACGAGGACATCTCGCCTTACGACCTAACCGAGTACTCCTCCACGGACCCGGAGGTGCTCGTGGAGCGATTCAACCACGCCAGCGACGCTAACGGCGCCGGGCGGATGACGGCGATTTTCTCCACCTACTAATCGCTGGACGTGGTGTCCAAGGCACAGCGCGAATTCGGCCTTCCGGCATTCGACCTCATCGTCTGCGACGAGGCGCATCGCACGACGGGCGTGAGCCTAGTTGGCAAAAATTAGTCCGGGTTCCAGCGGATTCACGATAACGGGTTCATCGCCGGACACAAGCGCCTCTACATGACCGCCACGCCGCGTATCTACGGCGACCGGGCCAAGCGCAAGGCCAACGAAAGCCAGCTCACCGTCGCGTCCATGGATGACGAGAGCCAGTACGGACCGGAGTTCCACCGGCTCGGCTTTGGTCAAGCCATCGAGCTGAAAATTCTCTCGCCATACAAGGTCATCATCTTCAACGTGGACCAAGAACAGGTCGGTATGGACCTGAACGAGCTACTTTCCGATACCGCGACCGATGTCAATATGGACAACGGCGCCCGCATGGTGGGGTGCTGGAATGGTCTCGGTAAACGGGCTGCGCCGGGCGTTGACTTCAGTGCGGACCCGCAGCCGGCCAAGCGGGCGGTGGCCTTCAGTAACAGAATCCAGGAGTCCAAGGACTTTGCGAAGTACTTCCCCCAGGTCATTGACCGCTGTATCACCGCCGCCGGCGCCAGTGCCGATACCGGATCGGGGCCCGGCACAGGAAACCGCCTGCGCTGCAAGGTGGAGCACGTTGACGGCACGCAAAACGCGCTCTACCGCGCCGAGCGCCTGGCCTGGCTGCGGCGGGAGCCGGAGCAGGGCGTGTGCCATGTCTTGACCAATGCGCGTTGCCTGACCGAGGGTGTGGACGTGCCGGCGCTGGATGCCATCCTGTTCCTGCATCCGCGCAAGTCGGACATTGACGTGGTGCAGGCCGTGGGCCGAGTGATGCGCCGAGCGGGTGACAAGAAGTGCGGCTATATCATCCTGCCCATCGCGCAGGCGCCCGGTGCTACGGCGCAGGAGACGGTCAGCAGCAGTGACTACAAGGCCGTCTGGCAGGTTATCAATGCGATTAGCGCCCATGACGACCGCTTCGAGGCCAAGATCAACCAACTGGCCTTGACCGTTGGACACGCGGCGGCGCCGCCATACGGTCAAAGGCAGGGCATTGGCAGGGACGGCGGCGCCGATGCCGACAGCGAGGAGGAGCTGATCCAAGGCACGCTCCTGATCGCCGGCTCCTCGGCGCTGCGGGACGCGATCCTGGCCAAGATTGTGGATAAGTACGCCGATCCCGGCTATTGGGAGAAATGGGCCACGAACATCCGCGACATTGCTGCGCGGCACGAGGCCCGTATCCGGTCGCTGCTGAACAATCCCACTGCTGGAGTACGGCCACTCTTTGATCGCTTTCTCACCGGTATCCGGCACAACCTGAATGACGGCATCACTGAGGACGACGCCATCGGGATGTTGTCGCAGCACCTCGTCACCAAGCCGGTATTTGATGCGCTGTTCGAGGATTACGCTTTCGCCACGCATAACCCGGTATCCCAGGCGATGCAGAGTACGCTCGACAGTCTGGAGCAGCGCGGCCTGGAGAAGGAAACCGCCGGGCTGGAGAGCTTCTACCGGGATGTGCGCCTGCGTGCCCGGGGCGTCAACGATGCCGAGGGCAAACAGCAAATCATCAAGGAACTGTACGAGCGGTTCTTTAGCCTGGCGCTTAAGGAAACTGCCAAGTCGCTGGGCATCGTCTATACGCCGACTGAGGTGGTGGACTACATCGTCCGCAGCGTCGAGGACGTACTGCAGCGGGAGTTCGGTGTCTCGGTCAGCGACGAGGGGGTCCATGTGCTGGACCCGTTCGTCGGCACCGGCACGTTTATCACCCGCCTGCTACAGAGCGGCCTCATCAAGCCGGAGGACTTGCAGCGGAAGTATGCAACGGAGCTACACGCCAACGATATGCTCCTGCTGGCCTACTACATCGCCGCCATCAACATCGAGGCCACCTACCACGACCTCGCCGACGCGATGGAATACATGCCGTTCAACGGCATCGCCCTCACCGATACGCTTCAGGCGGCGGAGCAAGAGCCGCCCCTGGTCGAAACCCTTTTCCCACGCAACGACGAGCGGATCGAGCGGCAAAGGAAACTTGATATTCGCGTCATCATCGGCAATCCGCCCTAGTCAAGGAATAACAACCGCGCGTATCCGACCATAGACAACCGAGTGACGAAACGCTACGCGGAACCTTCCAAGACAAAGAACCTTAATCCTCTGTACGACCCCTATGTCAAAGCCATTCTTCAGGCCTCCGACCGGGTGCAGGGTAGCGCCGAGGGCGGTGTTGTCGCTTTCGTGACCAACGGTGGATTTATCGAGTCCAATGCCTTCGACGGCTTCCGCAAGGCGATTGCCGAGGAGTTTCATGCCATCTACTGCTTCAACCTACGCGGCGACCAAAGAACCGCCGGCGAAAAGTCCAAGCAGGAAGGCGGCAAGATATTCGGCTCCGGCAGCCGGGCCGGTGTCGCCATCCTGCTGTTGGTGAAAATGCCCGGCCCCGCCACCACGCCGTCCCCCTCATCCGTCGTTGCGGCGGAGGCCGCAACCCAGGCCCCGGCCGGAGACCTAGACTGCGGCCTCCGCCGCAGTGACGAGGCGCCGGGCGCCACCATCTACTACCGCGACATTGGCGACTACCTGAGCCGCGAGCAAAAGCTGGAAGTCTTGGCTGCTTCCCGATTGGCGACTACTGACTGGCAGACTATCATACCCGACCGGCACCACGACTGGATAGGTCAGCGTAATGACGCCTTTCCAAACCTCCGTCCTCTGGCTGCGGACAACGGTGCCGGTGAGCGTGTCGGACTTGCGCCCATATTCAACCGGCGGACACTAGGGCTAGCAACCAACCGCGATGCCTGGTGCTACGCCTCATCAGAGCGGCAGCTACAGGCAAGTATCCAGAGGAGTGTGGATTTTTACAATGCCCAAGTGGTGGGATTCCTAAACACCAAACCCGTGGGTAAGCTCACGGAACGCAGCAGAGCGGCCAAGGCGTTCGCTACCGAAGATGAGCGGCAGTTCCATTGGACCCGGGAGAAATATCGTGACCTGGCTAACGGAGTACCGTATACCGCGGATCACTCTAGCTTTGCCATCAGCACGTATCGCCCATTCTTCAAGCAGCACCTGTACTTCAATCGGCAACTGATCGACATGATCAGAGAACTCCCACAGATTTACCCTAGCCCGGATACTGAAAACCTTGGCATCTGCCTCACAGGATTGGGGTTGAGTACCCCATTCCACACCTTGATGACGCGCAACATACCTGACTTGCAGACCACTGGCAATACCGGCTATTTCTCCCGCTGGCGCTATGTCCCCGGCCATAGTGCTGACGCCGGCCCCCAACTAGCGCTTGACGACCAGTCCCCGGCGCTAACTCGAATCAGCAACATAAATTCCGATGCGCTGGATGAGTTTCGGGTGCATTACCGCGACCAAGCCATTACCGAGGACGACCTGTTCTACTACACCTACGGGGTGCTCCACTCGCCGCAGTGGCGAGAAACCTTTGCCAACGATCTGCAAAAGTCGCACGCGCGGATTCCGATGGCGGCCTCCGGGGACGACTTCCGGGCCTTTGTCGCGGCCGGCCGCCAGTTGGCCGACCTGCACGTCAACTACGAGACGGTCGAGCCGTGGCCGCTGCAGGAGCTATGGGTACATGGCTGGGATGCGGAGGCGTCCGGCGCATACCGCGTCGAGAAGATGAGCTACGCCGGGCGGCGTGCTCACCCGGACAAGTCGCGCATTATCTACAACGCCGGCATCATGCTGACCGGCATCCCGGAAGCCGCGCACGAATACCAGCTCGGCTCCCGCTCGGCGCTGGACTGGCTGCTTGACCGCTATCAGGTGCGAACGCACAAGGCGAGCGGCATCGTCAACGATCCGAACGACTGGTGTGCGGAGCAGGGCGAGCCGCGCTACATCCTGGACCTGGTGAAGCGCGTGACGACGGTCAGCGTCCGCACGGTGGAGATTGTGAAGGCGCTGCCGGCGGTATGATGGCCTCCCTATGGTCCGCCCGCTGCGGCGGGGGACGGCGGCTTGCGCTCGCCGGCGGGGCGCGCGAGGGGTGTTGGCGAGGAGAGCCAGCGCCCGCGACGGAGCAGGTCTGCGGGCGGGGCGGTACCTGGGTGGCAGGATGCACTTGGTGGGTGGTGGAGTGAGCCTCACCCCCTGACGGGCCAAAGCCGCACGGATAGTGCCAGGTGTGGTGCGCCCTTGGCCCGTCACCCGGCCCCCTCTCCACCATGTGGAGAGGGGGCGTAGGTACGGAGCGTCGGCTCGCGGGGTTTCGGTGGGAGTGCGGGTAGATCAGGGGACGGGGAGTGGCAGGGACGCGGGGCAAGACCACCTGGAGCAGCCGGCGCACGTGAGCCGGCAAGGGCGCGGTGGCGATAGCAAGGGTGGCACTCGGACGGTGATGACTTGGCGGCGTGGCCGTAACGGCCAGCCGTGCGCCAGCATCCGGTGCCTGGAGGGCGGCACTCAGACGGTCATGTCCCGCCGCACGCTGGGCGGCGGCGGGTCTGCCATGACCCGGTGCCCTCGGGGCGGCACTCAGACAGTACTGACCCGGCGCCCCGGCCGTGGTGGCCGGGGGTACGTCAGCACCCGGTGCCGTAGAAGCGGCACTCAGGCGGCCATGCCGCGCCGCGCGCAAGGCGGCGCAGGGTCGCTCATGACCCGGTGCCCTCGGCTGGGTGGCTACGCCACCGCTGTTGACTAGCATGATAATGCGAGTGGGTCCCTGCCGGGCGGTGCCCGGTGCTCCAGGATGGTCTTGCATCTGCCACTCCCGTCAATGGGTGCATATCGGCCGGGGGTGGGAAGATGACAACGGTCTGGGGGGCGATTTTCTCATCGCTTAGGAAATTGCCCTATATTGAGGGGCCGGAATGGCGAGGCGAGGAGGTTGATATGCCGGTAGCCCATGACTATGCGTTCCAGCGTTGGGTGGAGCGGGCCTATGCGCGGCAGGAACGGCCGCTGGACTTCCGGGCGCAGACGGTGGTGGAGTGGCGTACGTGGCGGGCGCGTCTGCGCGAGAAGATCGAGACGCTGGCCGGCATGGTGCCGCCGCCGCCGTCCTGCGATCTCGCCCCGACGGTCGTGGAGCGCACGGAGCTGGCGGATGATGGCCTGATCCGCGAGAAAGTGGTCTATCAATCCGAGCCGGACGTCTGGGTGCCGGCGTGGCTGCTGCGGCCCCGCGACCCGCCGGCTGTCCGGCTGCCCGCGGTGCTGGCGCTGCACGGTCATGGTGGACGGTGGGGCAAGGGGCAGGTCGCCGGGGTCGCGGAGGAGCATCCCGTCGTGCGCGAGCACATCGTCAGCTACAACTACGACTACGGCCGGCAGTTTGCGCGGCGAGGCTATGTCGTGCTCTGCCCCGATGCGCGGGTCTTCGGTGAGCGCGCCATCGGCCGGTGGTCCCCGGAGGACCCGGTGCGTGGCTATGATCCGTGTGACCGCGCCGGGAACCAGGCGGCGCTCTTGGGGTTTAGCCTGCTCGCGCTGACCGTCTGGGACGACCGGCGCGGCATTGACTATCTCCAAAGTCGCCCGGACGTGGACCCGGCGCGGATTGGTGTGGCCGGCCTCTCGCTGGGCGGCACGCGCACGACCTTTGTGAGTGCCCTCGATGATCGCTTGCAGGCCACCGTGATTAGCGGGTACCTCAATACCTTCAAGGTGTACGCTCTGGACCAGGGATTGTGCGGCGGCCAATTCGTGCCAGGGTTGCTGCGCTGGGCGGAGCTACCCGACGTGACGGCCTTGATCGCTCCGCGCCCGCTGCTGATCGAGGCCGGTATCCAGGATGACGGCTTCCCGATTGCGGCCAGCCGCGCGGCGCACCGCACCTTGGCACGGGCGTATCGGCTCTTGGGCGTTGAGGACCAGCTGTGGCGAGACGAGTTCGATGCCGGCCATCGCTGGAGCGGTCGCCTCGCCTATGAGTTCATGGACCGCTATCTGAAGGGGTAGGCGCTGTTGGCGCAGAGAAGATGACTTTTACCATCCGCGGCAAGGTCTATGACACCGCGACCGGTGGCGGGGTCGGCGGTGTTCCGGTCTCCAATGGCGAGACGGTTGTCCTCACCGATGGCGCGGGCCATTACGCCCTGCCCGTCGAACCGGCGAGTCATCGATTCATCACCGTCACGGTGCCGGATCGCTACCGGCCGCAGGAATCCTTTTTCCGCGCCCTCGGCTCTTCCCGGCAGCCTCCCGACGGTGCTGACTTCCCGCTCATCCCGGCGCCGGAGCGGGCCAACCGCGATTTTTGCGTGGCGCATATCAGCGACACGCACGTGACCGTCGAGGCCGAGGATCGGCAGCAAATCGCGGCGCTATCGGCGGCCGGGCCGCCGCCGGCCGACGATTCCCAGGCCGCGCTGCGCTGGAAGCTCTACACGGCGTCTCCCTGGCACGAGTACCCGTCGGAGGCGCAACTGGCGGATGACCTGCGGCGCGTGAGCGCGGCGGCGCCCGATCTGGTCATCGCCACCGGCGACCTGACCAATATCGGCACGTTGGCCCAGCTCCGCAGCTATCGGGCGGCCACCGAATCGGTGCCGCTGCCGGTGTGCTCGGTGTTTGGTGGGCATGATGGCAACGGAGAGCGCATCGAGAGCCGGAACGGTGCGACGTATACCCGCAACTACGAAACCGTGCTTGGCCCGGCCTACTACAGTTTCGATTGGGGCGGCCGACACTTCATCATTTATGCGAGCGAGGAGGCCTTCTTTTCGGAAGAGGATCGGGCGCGCAAGGAGCGGTGGCTGTGGGCCGACCTCGCGGCGCAACCGCCGGGGCAGGAGATCGTGCTGGTGCAGCATACGCCGCCGCCGCCGGCGATACTCGACCGCCTAAGCCATTACGCGCTGCGGCTCGTGCTGCACGGTCACGCGCATACCAGCAAGGTCTGGTCCTACGGGCAGACCGTCGTGCTGGGGACGCCGACGCTCTGTTTCGGCGGCATTGATGGCCGGCCGCGCGGCTTTCGCCATATCCGCTTCACCGACCAGGGAGTCCGCGCGCACTTGGTCGCGCTGCCAGCGGCGGAGCGGCCGCCGGCCGCAACGGCGCCGGCCGAGATCGCGCTCGGCGACGCCGCGCAGCCGCTGCGGCGCCGTTGGCAGTGGCAGGTGCCGGGGGGTATCCACCGGGCGGCACCCGTGTGTCAGGGACAAGACCTGCTGGTCAGCCAGCAAGATGAAGCCTATCCCGGTCAAAGTGGCTTGTCTTGTCTTGAGTTGGCTACGGGGCGGCTACGCTGGCAGGCCCGCACTGATGCGGTCGTCAAGAATAGCGTTGCCGTTGTGTCTCCCCCCGCAGGTAGTCAGCGTAGAGACGAGGCCGGCAGCTGCGTCGCTGTCTCGGTGACCGGCCAGGTCGCGGCGTTCTCGCTCGGTGAGGGCGAAATGCTTTGGCAGGCGGAGGTGCCGGGCTACCCGGGCCAGGCCGTCTGCGCGTCGCCGGTCGTTGCCGACGGCGTGGTCTACGTGGCGGCGACCGACGGCTGCGCGGCCTACGATCCGGAGACGGGCCGGCGCTTGTGGCACACGCCCTTGTCGCCAGGTACCGGGCGATCCTACGCCGAGCCGCAGCTCTACGACGATCTGCTCATCGTCTTGATTCCGAGCCAGGGCATTCTCGCCTTGCGTCGAGCCGACGGCGCTATCGCCTGGCAGCGACCGTTTCCGGTCAAGTACTACTGCGCCGGCCCGGTCGTGGTCGGCGATCGCTTGGTCTGTGCTGGCGATGGCGGCAACCTGGCCGTCTTGGCGGCGCGCTCTGGAGAGACGATATGGGAGCGCCCCGGCCTGCTCGGCAGCTACGCCGCGGGACTCGCGGCTGATTCCGACTACATTTACGTCACCACGGCGGCAGGGGAGGCGCAGAGCTATACGCTCCACTCTGGCCGTCGGCGCTGGTGCTTCCAGGCCGGCGAGGCGCTCCTGGCCATGACCTGCTACCGCCGGCAGGGCCGCTCGCTGCTGGCCGCCCCGGTGCGTTGGCGCGATTACGTCCTAGTGGGCGGCTTAGATGGCTGGCTCTATCTCTTGGACGAGGCCTCGGGTGCGTGCGTCGGCCGCGCCGCCTTCGGCTCGCCGATCAGTGCCGCGCCCTGTCCGACCGACGCGGGACTCTGCGTCGGGACCTATGACGGTCGGCTGTTCCTCTATGGGGAATAGGGGTATGTGCGCCGCGCTGCCGGTTGCTGCCGGTACCCGACATGGGTACAATGTGTCGGGCTGGGTATCGGCGAGGTCGGAGCGCCGGGGCGGGAGCGGCCTGCCAATGTTGCTCGGCTATACTACAGGCGAGGAGGGACCTGCCACGGGCGCGCTGCCGGTGCGGTTGGTGACGGTTGTGCTTGGATAGCGGTGCTGCTAGGCAGGTGAAGTGATCGTGCGCGAATTTGACTATTACGCCCCCGAGACACTTACAGAGGCGACGGCTCTGCTGACGGAACACGGCGCGGAGGCCAGGATCATCGCGGGGGGGACGGACCTGATCATTTTCATGAACGATAAGGTCATGGCCCCTCAAGTCGTGATTGACGTGTCACGCATCCCGGACTTGACTGGGCTGTGCTTTGATCCCGAAACCGGCCTGCGGATCGGCGCGGCCACGAAATACCGGACCATCGAGTTGTCGGCGGAGGTCAAGCAGCATTACCCCTACCTACAGCAGGGTGCCGAGGAAGTCGGTTCCGTCCAAATCCGCAACTTGGGCACTCCCGGCGGCAACATCGCCACGGCGTCACCGGCCGGAGACTTCCTGACTCCGCTGCTTGCGGGCGCCGCATCGGCGCGCCTGGCTAGCAGCCGGGGCGAGCGGACGGTCTCGCTCGATGAGTTCTTCTTGGGACCGCGCCAGACGGTGCTGGCCGCCGACGAGATCATCGTTGATCTGCACCTCCCGGCGCCCCCGCCGCGCACGAGTGGGCTGTATATCAAGCACTGCGAACGTCGGCAGATGGACCTGGCCTTTGTGGGCGTGGCGGTGTCCGTGACCCTCGCAACCGGCAACGGCGTGGTGCAGGACGCGCGGATTGCGCTCGGCGCCGTTGCGCCCACCCCCCTGCGGGCCACCGCTGCAGAGGAGGCTGTGCGCGGCAACTCGCTCGACGATGCCACGCTGGCCGCCGCCGGGCGTTTGGCCGCGGAAGTGACCAACCCGATCTCCGACGTGCGCTCCTCGGCCGACTACCGGCGCACCATGACCGACGTGTTGACCCAGCGGGCGCTGCGCCAGGCTGCGGCGCAGGCCGCGGCTGCCTAGTTGCGGGACATCTCCAGCGCAAGGAGTGTAGGAGTGAAGCGACAAATCACGCTTGACATCAATGACCAGCCGTATGAGTTGACGGTCGAGAACCGCACCCGTCTGCTCGATGCCGTCCGCTATGCGGCCGGACTGACCGGCACGAAAGAGGGCTGCTCCACCGGCGACTGCGGCGCCTGTACGGTGCTCATGGACGGTGCGCCGATTACCTCCTGTCTGACCTTGGCCGTCGCCGCCGAGGGCAAGAAGCTCACCACCATCGAGGGGATCGGTGCCGACGGCACCCTGCACCCGGTGCAGGAGAGCTTCATGGAGTTGGGCGGTCTCCAGTGCGGTATCTGCACGCCGGGCATGATCCTCTCGTCGGTTGCGCTGTTGGAGGACAACCCTCAGCCCACGGCGGACGAGGCGCGCTGGACCTTGGCCGGCAATCTCTGCCGCTGCACCGGCTACGACAAGATCATCAAGGCGGTACTGCAGGCCGCCGAAGTTCAGGAGACGGCAGCGAGCTAGTAGGTTCTCGATACGCAACGGGGGACGGTATTCGTAACGCCCATTCACCGGCACGGATCGGAAGGAGCAAAGAGCATGGCTCAGGTACTTGACCGGCAGAGCGTCGCGGCGAACGGGGAGACCAACGGGTTCACGGTCGTTGGCCAGAGCACCAAGCGGGTAGATGCGCTGGAGAAGGTGACTGGCCGCGCCCTGTACGCTGCCGACGTGTCGCCGCCGGGGATGCTGTGGGGTGTCTTCCTCCGCAGTCCCCACCCGCACGCGCTCATCAAGAAGATTGATACGAGCAAGGCCGAGCAGTTGCCCGGGGTCCTGGCCGTGATTACGCAAGAGTCGCTCGCCACGGACCAGGCGCTCGTTGTCGAGGAGGAGATGCACGCCACCCGCCGGGTGCAGACGCTCTTTGCCCAGGACAAGGTGCATTACGAGGGCGAGAAGGTCGCGGCCATCGCCGCGACGACCAAGGAGTTGGCGGAAGAGGCGGCAGACCTGATCGAAGTGGAGTACGAGCCGCTGCAAGGATCGGGGCACGTGCTCGACTCGATCCAGGAATCCCTGCCGGTGATTAACGAGGGCACCGAGTTGCTCGACGCGCCGGCCGATAACCCCTGGGGTGTGACGAAGCTCAACAACGTCGCCGGCGAGCATCATAGCGTCGAAGGCGACGTGGCGGCCGGGTTCGCGGAATCCGACCGCGTCTATACCCACACCTTCTACATCCCCCGCGCCCACCAGACCTACATCGAGCCGCAGGTAACGGTGGCCGACGTGGATGTGGGCGGGAAAGTAACCGTGTGGACGAGCACGCAAGGACCGTTCGGCGTCCGCAGCAACCTCGCCAACTCGCTCCGCCTCCCCACCAACAAGATCAACGTCCACGGGATGACGATTGGTGGCGGGTTCGGCGCGAAGTTCGGCGGCATCGTGGATACCTACGCCGTGCTGTTGGCGCAGAAGGCGCGCCGGCCGGTGAAGATGGTGTATTCGCGGCACGAGGAGTTCGTGGACGGGCGGCCCGCGCCCGGTGCCCACATCACGATCAAGACCGGGGTCAAGAACGACGGGACGATTGTCGCGCGGCAGGCGTGGGCGCTGTGGGATACCGGCGTTGGTCAGGGTGGTGGCTACGCCACGATGCGGACCAAGGGCGTCTATAACGTCGAGCATTTCAAGTTCGACGCCTTCGACGTGAACACCTGCAAGCCGGCGCCGGGGGCCTACCGGGCACCGGGCGCTCCGCAAGCGACGTTCGCCGGTGAGACGCAGCTGAATATCATCGCGGAAGACCTGGGCATTGATCCGGTTGATATTCGCCTCAAGAACATGCGCGAGGGCGATCAGATCGCCTTCAAGGAGACACTCCAGGCGGTCGCCGACGCAGCGGGCTGGGCCGACCGCACCTCAGGGCCGAACGAGGGCTGGGGTGTGGCCGTCGGCGAGTGGACCAACGGTGCTGGGCCGGGTACGGCCGTGGTATCCGTGCATGACGACGGCTCGGTCCACGTCTTCTCTGGCCTGATGGACATTACCGGCACGGATACGGCGATGGCGCAGATCGCCGCCGAGGTGCTCACGGTGCCCTACGACGACGTGACGACCGTGCGCGGCGATACGGACTCGGCGCCGTTCGCTACCGGCAGTGGCGGCTCGGTCGTGACGTTCAGCATGGGCAATGCCGTCAAGCGGGCGGCGGAGGACGCCAAGCAGCGGCTCCTCGAGTTGGCTGCCGAGCATCTGGAAGCGCCGCTGGAGCTACTTGAGCTGCGCGGTGGCGCCGTCGTCGTCAAAGAGAAGCCCGATGAATCCGTATCCATCGCCCAGTTGGCGCAGTTTGCGCTCCGCGAGCGCGGCGGCCCGGTCATGGGCAAAGGCACCTTCGCCAGCCAGCCGAGCGCGACAACCACGGCCGCTCAGATCGGCAAGGTCGAGGTGGACCCCGAGACCGGCAAGGTCTGGATCCGCGAGCTATACAACTCGCTCGATGCGGGCAAGGCGATCAACCCGATGGCATCGGAAGGCCAGATGGAAGGCGGGCTGGTCCAAGGCTTTGCCTGGGGCTTGATGGAGGCTATGCACTACGACCGGGATGGCCACAACCTCAACCCCGGCCTGCTCGACTACCGGCTGCCGACCACCGCGGACTTCCCGGACATCGCCAGCGTGATCGTCGAGGAGCCGACCAAGAACGGCCCCTACGGTGTGAAGGGTATCGGCGAGCCACCGATTGCGCCCGGACCGGCGGCGCTCGCCAGCGCGGTCGCCGATGCTACCGGGAAGTGGATCATGGAGCTACCACTCGTGCCGGAGCGCGTCTATCGCGCCACTCACGATTCCTGAGTGTTCTCGCGCGAGCAGCATGGTCGTGACCGCAGAGCCGGGTGTCGTGAGGCGCCTGGCTCTGCGGTCCTCACCGACAGGCCCCCCTATGGTCCCCCCGCTGCGGCAGGGGGACGGGCTTGTTCCCTGCCCGGTCGGCACGGGGGAAGGTGAGGGAGGGTCCCAACCTGGCTACGGTAGGTCCGCCTGGAGAGCGAGCATGAAAATCGAGGTGCATTTCTTCGGCGACACGAAACGCTTCTTGCCGGCCGATGCCAGGGGGCGTAGAGTGACTGTCGAGATTCCCGCGGGCAGCAACGTGGACGCGCTCTGCGAGCACCTATGCATGGCCGAGGAAGCCGTGGTCATCATGGTCAACGACGTGCAGCACCATCGTGGGACGGTCCTCAATGACGGCGATGCCGTGACGTTCCTCCCCTCCCTCGTCGGTGGCGAGCCGGCCATGCATAGGTAGCCGGTAGCTGTCCACTGCCCCTATCATTGGGGCAGATCTTCCGCCCCCCAGGTCTTGCGAGCCGAGGCTGGCCGCTCTGCCGCCGTCGGCGTTATCATCATTCCTTCACCCTTATCGGAGCCGTGCTGAAGAGCAATTTACTCGGAGACGAGCGCAGCACCGTTACGTTGGACTGACGCATGCGTATCTCCTATAGCTCTCGAACACTCTCCGGGGACATCTTCGGCGGGGTTACGGCAGCGGTCGTGGCGTTGCCGGTGGCGCTGGCTTTTGGCGTCGCGTCGGGTCTCGGCCCCATCGCCGGCATCTACAGTGCCATCGCGGTCGGGTTCTTCGCGGCGGTATTCGGCGGCACGCCCTCCCAAATCTCCGGACCCACCGGGCCAATGACCATCGCCATGGCGGTCATCGTCACCCAGCACGCGAGCACCCTCCCCGAAGCCTTCACCATCGTCATGCTGGCTGGTCTGCTGCAAATTGCCCTCGGTGCCCTGAGAATTGGCAGCTTCGTCGCCTACACGCCGTATTCCGTGATCTCCGGTTTCATGTCCGGCATCGGCGTTATCATCATCACCATTCAGGTCCTCCCCTTCATCGGCGCCAGTGCCGTCTCGGGCGGGCCGCTCAACTCCATCCGGGCCTGGCCCGATGCGTTGGCTCGCTTCAACCTGGACGCCTTGGTTGTCGGTGCCGCGGCGCTGGCGGTCAATGTCTTCTGGCCCGGCAGCCTCCGCAAATATCTACCCGCGCCCCTCGCCGCCCTGCTCGGCGGTACGCTGCTGGCGTTTATCTGGTTTAGCACCGCTCCGGTCATCGGGGCCGTGCCAACGGGCCTGCCGCAGCTTCAATGGCCGGTACTTGCCCCCGGCGTCATCATCGGTTTCTTGCAGCCGGCGTTCATTCTCGCGCTCCTCGGCTCCATTGACAGTTTGCTGACCTCGCTGGTAGCCGACGCCCTCACCCGCACGACCCACAACCCCAACCGCGAGTTGGTGGGCCAAGGCATCGGCAACTTCGCCGCTGGGCTGATCGGTGGTCTCCCCGGTGCCGGGGCGACCATGGGCACGGTGGTCAACATCCGCGCCGGCGGCCGCACCCCGGTCTCCGGTGTCTTGCGCTCGGCCATCCTGTTGGCGTTGGTTCTGGGCATCGGGGAGATCACTGAGCCTATCCCCCACGCCGTGCTTGCCGGCATCCTGATGAAAGTCGGTTGGGACATTATTGACTGGCGTTTTCTCACCCGCATTCGCCACATCCGGCGCGATTACCTGGTCATCATGCTCCTGACCCTTATCCTCACCGTATTCGTTGGCCTCATTACCGCCGTGGCGCTAGGGCTGATTGCCGCCGGAATCGCCCGCGCCAAAGAGTCCGAGCGGCTGGAGCTTGACAGCGTGGTGTCCGTGCCGCTGCTGGACCAAGCATTTTTGCCCGATCAGGCAGTCGCGGCAGACGAGGTGGAAGCGGCGGAAGTTGACGCTTATGAGGCCCGTGTGGGGCTGGTCGCGCTGCGGGGCCGTTTTTCCGTCGCCTCCGCCAATGAGCTGGCGCGGGTGATTGGCGCCGACATCCAGGAGCACGAGGTCGTCATCTTTGACTTCTCCAGAACAACGCACATGGACGACAGCGCCGCCTTGGTCATGGAGCAACTCATTGGCAGTGCTGCCGACGAGAACACCGAATGCGTGGTGATGAACCTCTCCGACTCCGTTGCCAAAACCCTCAACTCCATCGGCGTGTTCGAGCATGTCCCGCAGGACCGCTTCGTCGGCAGTCTGGACGAGGCGCGGGCGCTCGTGAGACGCATCCTCAAAGACAGAGGCTGATGCTGGATCTCCCCCCGAGGCTCTTTCCCTGCCCCCGGAGGGAGGTCCGTGCGCGGCCGGCGGGCGCTTCTTTCCATTCTTCCCAGGGCAGGCAGCACGGCGACCGTTGGGACCTATCCTTCGGGGAGGGGGTAGGTCGCAGCGCCGGCTCAGGCGGCGGCTTTGCGCCAGAGGTGGTAGCCGGTGGCACCGAGGAGCGGAATGTCCAGCGCGTTGATGAACGGCCACAGCAGCGTGTGCGTGTCACTCGCGGCGCCGGCCGGCTCGTTGTCCGGGAAGAAGCCGAAGAACAGCCAGTTCCAGAAGAACCAGACAGTCACGACGATGGAAACGTAGAAGAGCAGGTTGACTTCCAGGTAGTCGCGGGTGATGGAGCCGTCGGACCCGTTCGCGTCCAGCGCGCGCTTGCGAAGGACGTTCACGATCAGCACGATGATGATGGCAACCGCCTGTAGCCAGTTCACGGTCGGCCAGATCGGACTACCGGCGCCGTTGGACCAGATCAGCGTGGCCAGCAGGCTCACGGCGACCACGGCGGCTACCCCGACAACGTAGATTCCGAGCAGACGGTGGAGTATGGACATCCGGCACCTCCTCGCTGTGCCTGTAGGGGCAGCCCGGCAGCGGGATTCTGAACACCCGGCCCCGGCGGACGCGACCAATCCGGGGGTGGGCTACCCTGCCGTGTGGCGCCAGTATAGCAGGTGCCACCTCGGCTACTGACTGGGCGGCCCCGGCTCAGGCGGCGGCTTTGCGCCAGAGGTGGTAGCCGGTGGCACCCAGGAGTGGGATGTCCAGCGCGTTGATGAACGGCCACAGCAACGTGTGCGCGTCGCGGGCGGCGCCGGCCGGCTCGTTGTCCGGGAAGAAGGCGACGAATAGCCAGGCCCAGAAGTACCAGACGGTCACGACGAGGGAGATGTAGAAGAGCAGGTTGACTTCCAAGTAGTTCCGAGTGACGGAGTTATCGGACCCGTTCGCGTCCAGTGCGCGCTTGCGGAGGGTGTTAACAGCCAGCACGACGATGATGGCGGCCGCTTGCAGCCAATCTACGGGTACCCAGAGCGAGCTGCCGGCGCCGTCGGACCAGACCAGCGTAGCCAAGAGACTCGCGGCAACCAAGGCCGCCACCCCCACGACGTAGAGTCCGAGTAGACGATGGAATAGGTGCATACAACGCCTCCCCGCTTTGGCTAAGGGGTAGCCCGGTAGTGGGAACTTGGATATGCCGCCCCGGCGGAGGCCCGGCCGAAGGTGGCAAAGCCGGGGGTGAGGTTGGTGGCAGGGGTGGGACTTGAACCCACAACCGGCGGCTTATGAGTCCGCTGCTCTGCCGTTTGAGCTACCCTGCCGCACCCAATCAGTATAGCAGGTGCTACCGCCGGCAACCGAGTGCCCCGGTAGTCGGATAGGGAGGTTGCTGGCGAGGCGCCGCCAGGTGTCTGCCGTTAGAACATAAGGTCGTATGGCACGGCCATATCACAGCAATGGAGAACATGATGGGCAAACCGGTCGTACACTTCGAAGTCTTGGGCAAGGATGGTGACAGGCTCCAGCAGTTCTACGGCGACCTCTTCGAGTGGAAGATCACCGCGGATAATCCAATGAACTACGGCCTCGTAGATACGCAGTCCGAGGAAGGCATTGCCGGCGGTGTAGGTGAGAATCCTGAAGGGGCCGGGGTCACATTCTTTGTGCAGGTGGATGATTTGCAGGACTCGCTGGACAAGGCAGAGCGCTTGGGTGGCCGGACGCTCATGCCACCCGCCGACCTGGGGATGGTCGAATTGGCATTCTTCGCCGATCCCGAGGGCAATCGTATCGGGTTGGTCAAGGGCTAGGAGCAGCCACGCCTGTCTACCTCCGAGGCAGTCCGGTCGTTGTAGCGGATAACTGGCAAAGGGGCCGGGAGGTCACGCAAGCGACCTTGCGGGGGCGGCCGCCGTGTGCGGCTGCCCCCGCCCTGTTGTAAGAACGGTATGGAGATGACGAGCGTCGCAGCGCCGGTACCCGGTTGCGAATCCTGCGCCTACACCAGCGGGGAGCGACGTGCGCCGGGCGGCCGGGTCTACGAGAACGAGCACTGGCTGGTTGAGCACGTCGGTAGCCCATGGGTGACTGGTACGATGGTGGTCAAAACCAAGGTGCATCGGGAGGCGCTGTGGGAGCTGACGCCCGACGAAGCCGGCTCGCTCGGCCCCACCTTGCAGACGGTATCGCAGGCACTCGTCGCGGCGCTGGGTGCAGAGCGAGTCTGGCTTATGATGATGGTGGATGGTAGTCCTCCGTATCACGTCCATATGCTATTACTGCCCCGCTACCCGGAAGGCGATCTGCCGGCAGAAACGGCGGCGGCGTTGGCCGATGCTCAACGCCTGGTCCGGCAAGCCACTGACCGTCTGGACAAGGTGGACACGGAGAATCTGAGTGTTCGTGCTCGTATCGCGCTGCTGCAAGGGGACTTGGACCACGACAAGGCAGTGCAGGCCGCCGGCAAGGTCCGCGACTACCTCGCCGTGTACTAGCGTCTGCGGCGGGCGCGGGATGAAGGAGCCGCTGACCGATGAAGGACCCGCTACAGCCAGTTGACTTGCGGCAGAACGTCCGCCGCGGCCTCGCGCATATCTGCGCGAGCGTGGATCGCCAGCGCGACTGCCGACCGTACTTCCGCTTCAACCTCAAGGAGCCGCCCGTCTGGGCGCAACACGAAGGCGCAGACACACCGCATACGGTCGGCCGGTTTCTGCACGCGCTGGACGTATGCGCCGAAATCACCGACCTGCCCGACGACCCGGAGCTATTGAACGGCCTTCGGTCGCAGCTGTTCGCAAGCTGCGACCACGGTGACGGCTTTGGCTGGGACGACGTGGGCGATCCACCACTCGCGTACATGCACCATCAGCGCGAGGTGCTGCTCGGTCTGCTTGCGCTCTGGCGCTGCGACCACGACCCGCGCGCCAAACGATATGCACAGGCGCTGGTCACGGCGATGGAGCAGGCAACCCGGGTGCTGGGCACCTATCCGGGACGGAGGTTGGGACCCGAAGGCTGGCAGGAGCCGGATCACAAGCCTCCCTCGACCGCCGGCCGGGCGATCAGTGCGCTGCTGGCCTACACCCGCACCTTCGATGACCCGCTTGGTCATGAACTGGCGGAGCGGTTTGCCCGGCACGTGCTGGCGGTCAGCTTCGATGACCATGGAGCCTTGACCGCCGCCGCGGGAGTACATATCCACTCGATCACCGGGACCGTGGCCTCGCTCGTGGAGCTAGGGCTGGTGACGGGCCAACGTGAGCTAGTCGAGCGTACACGTGCGATCTTTGACGTTGGCCTCTTGCCCTACTGCACCCGGACCGGCTGGGTTAAGGAGAGCGCGACAGCCACCTATGGGCGGGGAGAAGCCAACTGCACCGCGGATATGATCGAGGCGGCCTGCCTGCTGGGGAGCGCCGGCTACTCTTCCTACTACGAGGATGCCGAGCGGATGCTACGCAACCACCTGCTCGCCTCCCAGCTAGACGACCTCTCCTGGGTGGTGGAGAACACGGGCCGGGCGAACACCGCGCAGCGCGCCTACGAGGGCCTCCGGAGCCATGCTCAGGGAGCGTTCTGTTTCGGTGAGCCGAACGGCTTCCATTCGTACAACTCCGATCTGACCGGTGCCGCGCTCCAAGGCATCGCGGCGGCGTGGCGTCACATCGTGACCCTTCAGGATGATCGGCGGCTGCGCGTCAACTTGTTGCTCTCGCGCGAGCACGCCGCGGCGCGGATTATCAGCCGGCTCCCGGAAGCCGGCAGCGTAGCGGTCGAGACCAAACGTGCCCTAGAGTTGCACGTCCGCATTCCGCCGTGGTGCGAGCGACAGTCGCTTGCCGTGACGGTCAACGGATACGCTGCCGGCGTCACGCTGGCGGACGACTATCTGACGGTGGGGAGCCTGGCAGCGGGTAGTCGGGTCGAGGTGACGTTCGCGCAGCCGAAGTTCGTCACCCAAGAGCGCGCCCTCGGCTACGAGCGGCCCTATCGCGTGCGATGGATCGGCAACACTGTGGCCGCGATGTCGGGAGCCGGAGGGCCGATACCCATCTATCCACCCTTGGCCCCCGCCGAGTGACGAGTGTGAGCGCCGGCACCGACCGAGCGATCAGGCCGGCCGGCTCGCAGGGCCGCGGCCAACCGGTACAACTCGGCAAGCTCGGGCCGGTCGGGCCAGCTGGTGCGTAGTCGCTGCACCGCTTCCTCCACCGGCACACACGCCACCTCGATGACCTGCTCACCGTCGGGGGGATTGGTCGGGGAGCCAACCAGCTCCACCTCACCGTAGCCGACGACCCGGTAGGATTCCGGGTGCGGGAGGTGGGGACGATACGGCGCTGGCGCGGAGGACCAGCAGTGCCAGGCGCCAAATGGCTCGAAAGTCAAGAGCCGGGCACCGGCTTCTTCCATCAGTTCGCGGCGGATCGCGTCCAGGTAGGTCTCACCCGGCTCCAGCGTCCCGCCCGTAAGGTCCCACACCTGCCGTTGGCGGTGCATCATGCGGATGAGCAGACATCGTGCCCCAATGAACGAGACGGCGTAGACATTGCTGATCAGCTCCGCGGGCGGTGGCGCAGCCCGTAGCTCGAACTGCCAGCGCTGCGAATCTCCCTGTCTTGCCTGAGCGAGATAGGGGTAGTCCTTGGCGGTGATCGCTTTGCTCATCGTCTTGTGGCCGCAGCCTTGAATCTCCGGAGAGCCGCTGTTAGGGTGGGAACGAGCAGGCATGTGCCTTGTTTCGGCTGTGTTGCTGGTAGTGCATCAGCAACGGTGGGTCCCTGGGGGATATAGGGAGCAATGAGCAGGGTAAACTGGCGCGGCACATTGGCGGAAGTCATCGGCACGTTCGCGTTCGTGACCATTGGAGCCGGGGCGATGGTTGCGGCCGACCAGGCCAACTTAGGCGCTACCGGCCTGATTGCGGTGGCCCTGGCGCATGGGCTTGGGCTTGCCGCCATGGTCAGTGTCTTTGGGCACATTTCCGGAGGGGTATTCAACCCGGCAGTAACGATCGGTCTCTTGGTCGGCCGCAAGATCGGTCTCACCGACGCGATAGCCTACGTCGTGGCGCAGCTTATCGGTGCTACCCTTGCCGGTCTCTTCCTTTTGCTGACGTACAACATCATGGGTGGTTCCGTTCTCGACGCCGCCAACGCCACCAACTTGGGTACACCGTCCATCGGCCCGGAAATGGGTATCTGGGGCGCGGTACTGCTCGAAGGGGGGATGACCCTGTTCCTCATGCTGGCCGTTTACGGCACGGCTATTGACGGGCGGGGACCGAAGCTGGGCGGTATTGCCATCGGGCTAACCGTCGCCTCCTGCATCCTGCTCGCCGGCCCCCTGACTGGTGCCTCGCTCAACCCGGCCCGCAACTTTGGCCCCACGCTCGTCTCGATGTTCTGGGACAACTGGTGGGTCTACTGGGTTGGCCCGATCATCGGCGGTACCATCGGTGGCCTGCTCTACAGCAACCTCTTCCTCGCCAACGGCGATGACTAGGTGGGCCCTGTCCTGACCGGTTAGCGTAGGAGCGCAACATGTTGCGCCCCCACCTCTGTCGGCCCGCTTGGGACTACTTCCGAAAGCGCTTATCACTGGCGATGGGTTCGATGATCGTCTCTGGCGCCTGCACCTCGTGGAGGAACGCAACGAAGGCGGCGTGTAGCTCGCGTGCCACCTCCGGGTAGCTGTCGTAGACGTTGTGCTCTTGGCGTGGGTCGTTGGTGGTGTCGAAGAGGCGCGGCGCGGCCTCCGGTCCGTAGAGCATGGCCCACCTTGGCCGCTGAATCATCGTGCGTAGCCCACCTTGGGCATTGCCCGCCTCGGCCCGAGTGGTGAGACTGGTCGTCGAGATACACACCTCGCGCACGTGTTCGGCGTCGCCGCGTAGCACCGGCAACAAGGACCGACCGTGCCGGCTGCCGGGGGCGTCCACGCCACAAAGGTCGAGCATCGTCGGCATGAGGTCGGCCGCCTGGGCATACGCCGAGAGGACCTGACCCCCAGGAATACTTGGAATACGCATCAGCAGCGGGACGTGATTGAGCACCTCGTAGAGTGGGAACGTACCCTTGCCGATCCAACCGTGCTCCCCCAGCACGAAGCCGTGGTCGGCGAGGAAGAAAATGGCCGTGTTTTCCCGTAGGCCAAGGTCGTCCACCGCTTGCAGCAGCTTCCCGACCCAGCGGTCCACCATCGTCACTTCGGCGGCGTATAGCGCGCGGCAATGATGCAGCTCGGCGTCGGAGAGCACGTCGGTCGAGCCGTAGCGCGGATAGATGACTGCTTCACCCGTGTAGCCGGGGTCATAGAGGTCCACGTAGCGTGCCGGCGGGTCCCACGGCTCGTGCGGATCGAACGTATCAATGTGGAGGAAGAAACGGTCGCGGCTAGCATTTTCTTCGAGCCAGCGGATGGCCGTGCCGAAGGTCTGCGGCGCGAAGTAATCCTCTTCACCGCGCCGGTCGGCTACGTTGCGGAGGTACTGCACCACGGCTGATCCGTCGGAATAGCGCGGATTCATGCGTAGCTTCTCCGGCGCGCAGGGTAGCTCGACCTGCACAGGCGATGTCCGGTAGCGGTCGCCCTCCTGCCCGCGGATCCAATGCCAGGCGGTGTAACCGCGGTCGTAGTGGTAGCCGTCGCGGAGCAGGTTGGGCGTATCGAGGATGAACATGGATGTGTAGCCGGCGTCGCCGAGCGCCTGCGCCAGCACGATCTCGTGGGCCGGCAACGGTTCCCAGCCGCGCGTGTAGGTACACACAAAGCGGCCGGTCAGTAGCTCATAGCGGTTGGGTACCGTTGCATAGGAGCCAGCGTGAGCACGCTCGAAGAGCACCCCCTCGGCGGCGAGCCGGTCGAGATGCGGAGTGTGCATCTGGAAGTACGGCGCGACGGGCGGCCCTCCGTTCGGGTTTCGCCCGCGCCATAGCTCCTGGTAGACGCCCACATGGTCGGCGCGCAGACTATCCGAGACAATCAGGATGATATTCATGTGGGTCTCCCTCGCGCTTAGGATGCCGCGTAGAGGCTGGCCTTGTGGGCGCCCCGGATCGGCCGGGGGCTAGAGAGGGTAACCACAAGGCCAGCCCCTACTGGCTCTAGCGGACTTCCCCTCTCTACTTGGTGGAGAGGCGGCCGGGGATGAGGACAGTTGGTGGTCAGCCGGCGGCGGCCGTTGAGCGCGGTGGGGGAATCGGGCGCCCCTCCTCGACATCAATGAGGTCTACCCAATGGGTGATGTCCGTGCGGTGCGGCGCGCGCCGCTGCACGGCCGCTACCGCATCGGCATAGGCCGGCCGCGAGAGGTCAGGCTCGATGGCCATAAACGCTGCGTTCCAGGCTTCAACGGCTTCCGTGGTTTTATCGCCCAGCTTTGTCCGCACAAAGGCCGCGATCTGCCCGTCGTCGTCTGCTTGGCGCACGGCGCCGGCAACCTCCTCGGCATTGGTACCGAGGAAGTCGAACACCCGGCGATCCATCGGGCAGTCGTAGATGTACTCGCCGAGGGTGCTGGCCAGGTGAGCGCGCGCTTTGTCTACCGACCGGCCAATCATCATGAGACCGGCGATCTTCTCCCGGCCGCTGCGCGGATACGCCTTGGTCAGGTCCATACCACTCCTCCTTGCGATGTCCGGGCCGACAAGGGCTGCTTGTGCCAGTAGCGCCTTGCCCTCGCGAGAGGAGCCTCACCAGGGCACTGGGAAAAAGCACAATACTTCTTCCCGACGCGCTCATCAGGCTCGAGAAGGAGCATTAGCGCTGCTTTCCGTCCCCCGCGAGAGGGAGGCTGTGCCCGCTACTGCTGAGGAGCGTGAGGACTCAGCTCCGTCGCCGGACGCGACGCTTCTCCGGAGGCATCACCTTGAACCGGATTACGTCCTTTACCGGGTGCTGGGGATAGCGCAGGCGCATACCTAGCTCTTTCGAGGCGAGCGTCAAGCGCCGCTTGATGGCACGAGTCGACTCACCACTTTCGAGGGGCAAATCAACGGTTACACCCACCTTGTACTTTTGGAGAAAGCTCTTATAGGGGGTGAGATCAATGCGGTTGGTACGCTGCTGGGGACTGCGGATCTTGACTCTCTCTGCCTTGTCAAATAGTGGCATGTCTCTTCGCTCCTCCTGTCTGTACGTCCGATGCAAGCATAGTATATACATCACTCAGCCAAGCGTGCAACATCTATACGCCTACGCTTGCTGTAAATCTGCCGTACCTTCTACGACAGGCATCGAACCGGGAGATGGCAGCTACTTAACTCGACAACATCATGTGTGCCGGACAGGTCCTGCGGCACACATGATCGTTTGTATACCGGCGCTTGCCAGGCCCGGCATCGAGCGCCAAATGTCTGCCTGTAGCTGCTTCACTGGGGGGCCGAGGAGTGCTACTCAGTCTACGCTATGTTGCCGTTGCCAAACGCACCTCCCGACTGCCTTGCTCCAGTGAGTGCAGTGCCGCTTCCTGGAAGGCCACCACCTCCAGCATGTCGGCCGGTGCGAGCGGCGCTTTGCCGCTATGGAACGCAGCGACGATGCGCTTTAGAAGCTCGCGGTAAATGTCGGTTGTGCTGACGGCTGTTGCTGTGACCCCTTTTTCCCCGTAGACCGTGACACCATAGGGCGAAGCACCACGTCGCAGGCCACGGAATACACCGAAGCGCCCATCGGACCACTGCCCTACGGCCACGTCCCCGTCGGCGTTGGAGATCAGGCGCACCGTCTCGCAGCCCCGGCCCATCAGCTGATACATCACCTGTACCCCGTGGACCCCGTAGTGGAAGAGACCCGGGTTGCCCGGGTCCAGGGAGGCCGGACCATGCACGCTGACACCGGTCACCGCGCCGATCTCGTCGGTGCTGGCTTGAAGGGCCTGCACCTCCGGCGCAAACCGCAGCGATGATGACGACCATAGTAGCAAGCCACGCTCCGCCGCCTCCGTCAGCAGTGTCCGGGCATCGGCCACCGAGCAGGCAAACGGCTTGTCCACGAATAGCGGCAGGCCGGCTTCGAGGAACGGCCGAGCGCGCTCCACATGTAGGCTACCCTGCAAGGTCTCGATCATGACGGCGTCTACCTGGCCGATCAGGTCGGTCGCCGCCTCGACGATGGTGACGCCGTACTCTCGCAACTGCCGCGTAAAGCCGGGGATGCGTTCCGGGGACATCTCGGAGGTGCCCGGATAGGCTGCGACGACCATGGCGCCGTCAACCCATTGGTCCTCCCCGACGTCAAGGTGGTTGAGGCGCTGCGTAAACGCGACAACGTGACTCGTGTCACAGTCCACCAAGCCAATACGGATCGTCATGCGCGTAACTCCTCTCGTGTACGGAATACGGTCAAACCGAACCGGGCGCGGCTAGGACGCGACCGTCACCGCCTTGCCTTGTTGGGCCGACTGCCAGATGGCGGCGGACAGCTTCGCTACACGTAGCCCGTCTTCCGCCGTCGCCGCCACCGGCTCTCGACCACGGATCGCCGCCAGAAAGTTCGCGTCGGGCGTCGTCTCCGCAGGCGGCGTCGGGAACGGTGTTGGCGCCTCGTCCCCTTGCCGACGCCATTCCAGCCACGGGCGCTGGTCCGGTTGTCCGATCATGCGATAGTAGAGGGTCCCTTTGCTTCCGTGGAACGCGATGTCCTCCCAGACGTGCGCTTGGATACCCGGTGAGTTTCCGACAATGGCCAGCGTGGCAATCGCCCCGCCGTGAAACTGCACGACAATCGCGGAGTTCACGTCAACGTCGAGCGTGAGATGCTGCTGCAGCGCGAACACCCGCTCCGGCACCAGCCCCGTCACGTGAAGCAAGATGTCCACGAGATGGCTCCCCGAGTCATTGAGCTGACCACCGCCCGACAACTCCGGCTTGACGCGCCAGGGCAGCTCTCGCTGGAGCATGACCGTGTGCCATGGCTGGTCCTGCTCCGCCGTGATGAACTGAATGTCGCCCAGACTGCCATCGTCAATGAGCCGCTTGATCTGCCGAAAGGTGGCCTCACCGTGGCGCTGATAGGCAATCGCGACGACCTTCCCGGTCGCGTCGCGCGTGGCGATCACTTCCTCGGCCTCGGCAGCCGTATTCACCATCGGCTTTTCGACGAGCACGTGAGCGCCCGCGTGCAGCGAATCGATGATGTGGCGATGGTGGAAGGAGTGCGGCGTACCGATCACTACCGCCTCCGGCTGTACCTCGGCGAGCATTTGCGCGTGGTCGGCGAACGTCGGCACCGCGGCCAGCGTGGGATCGGCCTCCCGCGCCCGCTGCCGCGCCGCTGCGACGGGATCGGTGAAGGCAACCAGCGTGGCGTCTTCGTGCTGTAGCATCAGGCGGAGATGGCGCCCCACCATGATGCCACCGCAGCCGATGAGCGCGACACGAATGGGATCGGGCATCAACATACCTCCAAGCGCCGCTATCCGAGACCGCCAGGCATTCTAAAGGGTAACGCCGCGGCGATCAATCGATGCCGGTGGTTCGGCGGCGGCGGATGTCGAGTGGCGCCATTCCAGCGTCGGCTAGTTGGCACTGGTGGAGAGGGCAAAGCGGAGGATCGCCGGGAGGCCCATGGCAAGGACGGACCACGCGGTACCACGGTCTGCGCTTACGTAGATCGCCCCGTCCATCGTGCCCAAGTAGAGCCGGTCGGGTACCTGGGGATCGGCGGCGAGCGCGGGAGCGCTGGGCAGCGGATCGGGCAGCCCTCCTTGCAGCTCCTGCCACGACTGACCGGCATCGGTCGTTCGGCAGACGACACCGCCGGTCTCCGCCGCGGGGATACCGAAGAAACCGCGCGCCGTGTGGGTGACAACGGTGTAGGCAACGCGATCATCCGCGCAATCTACGGCCATCGGGCGGGCGTACCGGCGTGGAAGGCCGGCATTGCACTCGCGGAAGTGGGTGCCGTCGTCCTCGCTGCGATAGATGCCGGCCGGTGTCGCGGCCCAGACCACCTCCGGCCGCGATGACGCGATGGCCAAGCCGTGGATGTCGGGGTTGATGCCCTCGCCCACGAGCGACCACGACCGACCGCCGTCCTCGGTGCGTACCAGGCCTCCGACCTCGATGCCGGCCAGCAGGCGACTGCCGTCCTGCGGGTGCGCAGCAAACCACATGACGTGCGGCGTGTGTGGTGGGAGGGGATAGGTCCAGCTATCATAGCCGGGGATGTTCCGCAGGGTGCCCGGCTCGACCCATGGTCCCCCGGCGTTGTCGCTGACGTGAACGGCGGCCGGGTCCGTCCCGGCATAAAACGTCGTGCCGTCCGCCGAGTTGGCCAGCGCCGTAACTTGCCGCGACGCCAGCCCCTCATTGGCTGCCACCCAGCTATGGCCGCCGTCTACGCTGCGTATGATCCCGCTTTCGTGTTCAGGGCCGAGCGGCGTCCGCATCGGCAGGCCATAGTCGGGGGTGACCGCCGCGCAGATATGACCGTTGCTCACCGCCAGCGATTCCACGCTATGCGCCGGACCCAGACGGGACACTGTACCGGTTGTTCCGTCCACCCTGACCACGCCTGCGGTCGTACCGCAGTAGATAGAGACGGCTCCGCGCTCGGACATCGTATACCTCCCGTCATCCCGCACCGTAGAGGCGTAGGCTGCTGCACCTATCCTCTGCGGAGTCGAAGCTATCCAGACGACTTCTCCGGCCGGTAGGGATAAATCCAGTTGGCGAAAGAGCGAGGATTGCGCGACTGCACCCACAGGCGTCCCTGCCCGTGGAAGCGCATCAAGAGCTGGTCCGAGAAGAGGAATGACCGGATGCGCCGGGCCTTGGTCAACTCGTACTCCAGCGTCGGCTCCCAGGCGACGGCATGGCCGTTGTCCACAACGTAACTGCCGTTGACCGCGACCTCCTCGATGTCACCATAGCTGTTGAAGAACACCGTGCCGGTGCCCGAGGCGCGCAGGATAAAGAGACCCTCGTTGAAGAGACCGCGCAGGCCCTGAAAGTTCGAGTTGCACTCCACGTCTGGCGTAGAGGCGAGGTAGGCTCCTCGCTCCAGGTACAGCTCGCTCTGATCGAGTACGTAAGGGACGATGTCGCCCGGCTGACCGGGTGCCAGACCGAGCAGGCCGGCGCCGCCCTCGGCCTCGTAGGTGTTCTGGAAGAAGCTCTCGCCGGCCCCCACACTGCGCTTCAGGCCGGAGAGGAGGCCGCCGCGCGCCGAGGTCGTGACGTTCAAGTTGTCGCTCATCCACACCATCGCCCCGGCCTCGGTCACTACCTGCTCTCCTGGTTGCAGTTGCAACTCCAGCACGCTGTAGCTCGGCTGGCATTGAATTTCGTACTGCATGTCACTCTTACCTCTCTGGCAGCATTGGGCCCAGCGTCTTCCCGAACTCATCCGGGTTGTGGCTTTGGACGTAAATCGTGCCCCGTCCGGAGAAGTTGAGCACCAAGCCCTCACCCGCCAGCCAAGACTGAATCCAGCTACTGCCGGCCTTGCTGATACTGTAGTCGAGGCTGTCCTGGAAAGCGACCACGTGCCCGGTATCCACGGTTAGGTTGCCGTCAAGCTCTATCTTGTTGATGCGTCCGAAAGACGTGACCAGCAGCGGCCCGCGCCCCGAGACGGCCAGAAAGGACAGCGATTCGCCCGACAACATGCCGCGAAACCCCTGGAACTGGGTATCGAGGGACAGGTCGGCCGAGGAACCGAGATAGCTGCCGCCAGCGCATAGCCACTGCCGCGCTCCGTCGCTCTCGATCACGGCGACCTCGCCTTGCAGGGTCGGCGCAAGGCCGACCTCGCCCGGACGGTGGTCCTCGGCGGTGTAGGTAGAGAAGAAGAAGCTCTCACCGGCCACCAGACGCTTGAGGCCGCCGAAGAGTCCGCCGGCCCCCTTCTGGCGAGTGGTCACGTCAATGTCAACGTTGTCCGAGGCGCGAAACAGGGCGCCGGCCTCCGATACGAACTGCTCGCCGGGATGAAGCTGCACCAGCGCCCAGCTAAATGCGCCCTTATCCATCACTTGGATATCCACTGGCCGCTCCTTTCGCGCAGAGTCCTAGCCCCCACCTTCACCCTCCCTCGTTGGGGTGGGTACGCCGCGTCCCCCTGCTGCCGCGGGGGGACCATAGGGGGCTTCATCCCACTGCGCCGTGTGTGCTCCTCATGGTGTCGTACCCGGCCACGGCTACTACCTGCCAAAGGGGGTCAGCCATCCGGCGACATCGCTCAGGGTGCGGGTCTGGAGATAGAGCTTGCCGGCGCCGGAAAACCGCATCACCAACCCCTCGCCGGACAAGACCGTACTCTTCAAGTTGCCCATGCCGCTAATGGAGTATGAGAGGCCCGGCTCCCAGGCCACGACGTAGCCGGTGTCTACGACAAAAGTCCCGTTGATATCTTTTTCGAGCACGGCGCCGAACGAGTTGTAGAAGACTTCGCCGTGCCCCGTACATTCGATGAAGAACCCACCCTCGCCGGAGAACAGACCGCGCAATCCGGCAAAGCGGGTCTTCAACTCGACGCCCGGCGTACAGGCCATGAACGAGCCGGCGGTCAGGATGAACGAGTCGCCGTGGAGGGAGCGTTGCCGCACGGCCCCCGGCACGGTCGGCGAGAAGGTGATACTGCCGCCGCTGGGATGGTAGTACTCGCCGACGAACAGCGATTCGTTCGCCACTACCCGGCGAATGGCGGCTCGCAAGAACCCGCCCATCAGCCGGCCATTGACGGCCATGCCGTCGTCCATCCAGGCCATCGCGCCGCCCTCGGCGATGAACGTGTCACCCGGTGCGAGGTCCACGGTCAACTGCCCGTAGTCCGGGTTTCCTTCGATGCGATACTCCATCCTGCATGGCCCTTTCGGCGGTTCAGGTGCTGAAATCATGCCATCCACCGGGCGAACTGCCGCCCACTCCGCTCCTCAGTTTCAGGGAGCCATGCCCGGCCCGGCGGTGCCGGCCGCCCTACAGTACGTGCTGTGCCGTATGTTTGTCAATCGGCCAGCAGTGGCAGCCTGCTCAGGTTTCGGTTGGAGTCTCATCCCAGTTGTTATTCGGCGCATAGCCGGACAGCCAATTCAGGGCAAAATGCCGTTCCATCGCTATTGAGCTCACGGTTGACCACTCATCATCATCCAGGTCCCGATAGGCTTTCCCCATCACCGGGAAGTCCCCATCAATTGGCTCTGGCCAATCGCCTATCTTGTGTCCCTCTCGGGCCGTGAACCTGACTACGTCATCGAAAGTACGAATCCCCGCCGCTGCCATCCGTTCATCGGCTGGGAATTCTCTCCCTTCCTCCATGAGCCGCCGCGTTCGACTCCGCCAGTGCCACGACTGCCAAAGATCTGCCGGATGAAGCTGAAGATGCCTCCCATCGGACCCTCCTCCGCGCTCTCGGCCGGCTGCGCCTCGCCGCACGCCGCTGCGAGCAGGCCGCCCGGCAGCGCGGCACCACCGCCGAGGCAACGTCGCCGATTCACTGGTACTATGTTACCCACCATCGGGACGGCCTCATGGATGAATACAGCACTAGCCCGCGACTACTGCGTCCGCGGCGCCAAGGTGCTACTCATTGTCCATAGCCTGGCGTGCCGGCGTTGGTAGTCAAGATGGCTCCAGCAGAAACAGTTCTCGCAGGCCGCCTTTCAACTCTACCCGGTCGAGCACGTCGAAACGCCGGCGTAGCTCGGCTTCCCAGTTTCCAGCAGTATAGTCGGCATAGTCCTCTTGTTTGTTTTGCAAGAGCTTCTGGAACATTTCGTCATCGCGTCCAACGAACTCCAAGATAATTGTGGCGTTCAGGTTGTGCAGCCAGTCGAGCAACAGTGCCAGTGGAATGTTTGCCGTGACGCGCATATGATGTGCCAGCGCCAGGCAGAGCACTATATCGGGCCGGCGCCGCTCATCAAACGCCGCTCGCTCTCGCCCCGCCCAACCCTGCCCCGGCGAGAGGTTCGCCAGATCCATCACCAAAGGGATGATGTTATGCGGACCGGCGGTCCGGGCCTCGCGGTAGAGGATTTCGCTCGCATCCTGGTCGCCATCTACGGCAACGACCGTGCCCGAGTGCTCGGCGGCGATACGAGAGAAAACACCGGTGTTTGCACCCAGGTCCCAGGTCAGGGCCGGACGACGCGCTGCAATGTGCCGCAGCACAAAATCCTTCTTTCGTTCAATGTCCGCCGCCTCGTAGGAATGATTCTCGGTGTACTGTGACCAGTCCGAATGCGGCAGCCTATAGGACAGTCTCTCGATGAGCCGCTTTAGGCTGTCCAGCAGCGCGAACAGCGCTATCCGGGGCTGTCGGCGGGCACGCGCCCGTGTCGGCTGTCCGGCACGCTCCCGCTGGCGCAGGCCGCGCTCGGCCCTGGCTGGGAACCAGATATGCGACGGGACGCCGCGCTTGAATCGCCGCAATCCGTAGAAATACCGGACCGCTTCTTCCGGTGGGATTCCCTCCAGGCGCGAGCGGAGGAGCGGCTGGAACGGGATGCCCAGGTGTGCCGTCAACAGCAGCGGCGTCAGAAAAGTAGCGCAGAACTGCCGATAACCCCGCCAGTAGTCGCCAGCCGCCCAAGGAATGAACGACGGTATGTCAATGAACACTGGCCGCGTGCCGGCCCATTGCACATTGAACGGCGTGGCGTCCTTGAGCAGCCACCCGTTCTTGGCGGCCGTCTCCAATAATTGCAATTGCAGTAAGGCCGCATCCTTGAGCATGGAGAACGGCCACTCGTAAGGCCAAGTGACGAAATCCACCGGATCGTGTTCGACGACTGCACTCCAGCCCGCTGCCAGGACATGCTTGGCGTCGGGGCTTGCCCGGTCGAGCAGTTTGGTCGGTACTACCTGGCCACCAGCGACCAACGCCTCAAAAAAGGACTCACCCAGCAGCTTTTCCAGTGTCGCAGTGGCGGCCCGGTCCAGCCCACGGAGGATGCGCTCATCGCCAGCTTCATTGAACACCCGGTACACGCGCCCCGCCGGGTCCTTGAATGACCCGCCGTCAGACCGCAGGTTAGCGGTCATCGGCTTGGTCGTCGGTGCTACTTGCTACTTTCCCCAGTTCAACTTCATTATTTTGGCGGAATACCCACCGCTTCAAGCGGTTGAGAGAGGCCCGAGCAAGGTAGCCGCCAGCGGCCAGCACGCCGAGCACGGTGGTGACTATGAAACCGGCCGAGCCAGGGTCAACATAGGCGAGCAGCAGGATCATTCTCACCGCACTGAAACCAATCATGCCGGAGTGGCTATCGGTGGCGCGGGCGACTCCCGTTATCGCGAGGGACCTTTTCCCCATTATCCGTTTTCTACTCATATAGGAACTCCTTATAACTTCGGGTACTGCCACGGGGGATGACTTCACGTGCGAGGAGGGTAGGTTCTCGCGGCGTCTTGAGGGCGCTTTGGCCACCGGACAAACAGCGCAGGATAGCATGAACACCATCCAAGGCGGTCATATACCCTTTGCTCAGAGTTTCATCAAAATAGGTGGCGCAAGCGTCGGGAGGGTACACGCCGCCCAGAATGCCCAGTCTGTCCTGAACAACAAACGTCGGGTCGTCTTCGAATGAAACTCCCCTTGATAGCCAGGGGCCATGGTCCCCGTATACATACAGAATGGCTTCGGGGTCATTGTTCTTCAGGTGTTCAAGGATCGCTTCCAGGTAGCGGGCCGCAGATCCATTGCGGAGACTCTGGGTGTAGCGCCTGATCTCAGTGCTGCGCCGCGCCTGGTCATCGTACCGATATCCAGGGTATGTGTGTCCCAGCGCTATAACATGGGCCATCAGGAATTGAGGTCGCTCGTTGGCGGTAGAACGCTCCAAATATCCGGTATACTCGGCGGGAGATGGATGCCTAGCCTCTCTCAGAAATGCACAGTATCCCCAAAACGCGATCGGTCGTACCGCGGAATCCAGCAAATTGCAGACACCGCCCTCACTATGTCTGGTGAAGTGGTCAATATAAGGCCCTTTGAAACGTCCCAAATATGTAGAATAAGGGTCATAGGAACGGGTTTCGTAGCCATTATTTCGCAGTATGTTGAGTAACGGACTCGGCTGCACACCCGAGAATAGATTATACCGATACTTGTAGCTTGCCCTTGCAAACATCTCGTTATCAAGCGCCAGGATCAGGTTGAGACTATCTCTTGTAGTAGTTCCTTCGGAGAAGAAATTGGGAAGGCGGCGGAAATTGGCCTCGAACAGGTCGTGAAACGGCGAGGTATCAAGACCATAATGCTTCCTGAGCAGTGATCTCGGAACCAGTGACTCGAAGGAGATGAAATACAGATTGGGCTTCTCGTGAAATGAAACATGCTGAATGTTCGACATGTCGACTGCCACCGGCCTGGTGGAATGGTAGCGTTCCAGGAAGTGCCTGCCGAGAACGATTCCGAGTCCGATGAGCGCCACCGCCGCGAGCGTGACCCCTCCCCAACGCTGTTGATCCATAACCCGGAAGGCGACGAACAAGACGAACAAGGCCGCGACACAAACCGTAATCAGATTGAACTGGTTCTCAACAGCGATGAGGCCCGTGTGAATGATGTATGTCGTCGCGACGTTGGCTAGGACAAGCAGCGACAAAGTGGCGTTCGCTATTCCCCAGCGCTGTTGATCAATGACCCGGAAGAAGACGAACAGAACGAATAAGGCCGCGATACAGACCGTGATCAGATTGGGCAGGTTCTCGGGAGCGTAGAGGTCCGTGTGAATAATGATGTATGCCGTCGCGACGCTCGCTAGGGCGACCAGCGACAAAATGGCGTTCGCTATGAGCTTGAGCTTGAAGCGCCGTGGGAGAAACAGCGCGCCGACGAGCAGAGGGCCGTTGACGGCGGCACCAAGAGCCAGGATGGCCTTGACGTCATAGGAGGAAAACGTGTCGGCCGCCTCGGTGTAGGTCAGCGCGAAGGCCAGACCGACCAGGAGCATCGCGAACGCGAACTTGTAGAGAGGAGGGAGTGGGAGAGAGCGGGGGAGCTTTCTCAGCTTCATCATATTCGCTAGCCTGTCTAGGGGAATTAGAACCAACACTCAACCGGCCCTAGCTTTCGATAAGCACAGCAGGCAACCGCTCAAGAATATGGATGATAGCATACACAAGTAGGGCGGCCTTGCCGGGTATGGCGAGGAAGTGTTCACGTAGCCCAGCAGCTTTTCCAGCGCCGCAGCAGCGGCTTGGTCCAGTCCCCGGAGGATACGCTCATCGCCAGCTTCACCGAACACCCGGTACACGCGCCCCGCCGGGTCCTTGAAGGACCCGCCGTCAGACCGCAGGTTAGCGGTCATCGGCCTGGTCATCGGTGCCACTCGCCGCTTCTGCCCGTTCGCCCCTGTTATTCCGGCGGAAAACCCACTGCCTCAAGCGATTGAGGTAGGCCCGAGCGAGGTAGCTGCCGGCGGCCAGCACGCCCAGCACGGTGGTGATGATGAAACCGGCCGAGCCAGGGTCAACATAGGCGAGCAGCAGGAGCATCCTCACCGCACTGAAACCAATCATGCCGGGGTCGCTATCGTTGGCACGGGTGGCTCCAGCCATCGCGAGGGGACTGTTCCCCATTATCCGGTTTCTACTCATACAGGAACTCCTTGTAGCTGAGGGTAATGCCACGGAGGACGTGGTGATGTGCACGGATGGCGAGTTCTCGCGGCGTCCTGAGCGCGCTTTCGCCGCCGGACAGACAGCGCAGGATGGCATGAACGCCCTCCAAGGTGGTCATGTACCCTTTGCTCAGAGTTTCGTCAAAATAGGTGGCACAAGCGCCAGGAGGGTACACGCCGCCGAGCACGCCCAATCTGTCCTGGACGACAAATGTCGGGTTGTCTTCAAATGAGATTCCCTGGGATAGCCGGGGACCATGGTCTCCGTATACATACAGAATGGCAGCGGGGTCATGGTTTCTCAGGTGCTCGAGGAGCACTTCTAGCTGTCGGGTCGCAGCTCCGTCGAGACTCTGAGCGTAGCGTCTGATTGCAATGTTGCGCTGCACTTGGTCATAGTACCGGAAGCTACTGTCTGTGTGCCCCGGCACGCCAATATGGGCCATCAGGAATTGAGGTCTCTCGTTCGCGGTCAGACTCTCGAAGTGCTCGTCAAGAGATCGCCAGCTAGCTTCTCCGACGAATGCACAGTATCCCCAAAATGAGATGGGCCGTATCACGGTGTCCAACAAACCGCAAATACCGGCATTATCACCTCTAATATAGTGGTCAATATAGGGTCCCTTATGGCGTCCCAAGTACGTGGAGTGATAAAAATACGAAGTGGTTGTTTCGTAGCCACTATTCCGCAGTATGCCGAGCAACGGACTCGGCTGCACTCCCGGAAACAGATTATGGCGATACTTGGGAGGTGATTTTGAAAACATCTCTTTATCAAGCGCCAGGATCATGTTGAGGCTTTCTCTCGTGTCGTCACTGTCGGAGAAGAAATTGGGGAAACGGCGGAAGTTGGTCTCGAACAGGTCGTGAAACGGCGAGTTTTCAAGACCGTAGTGCTTCCTGAGCAGTGATCTCGGAACCAGTGACTCGAAGGATATGAAATATATATTTGGTTTCTCGTGAAATGAAACATGCTGAATGTTCGACATGTCGACTTCCACCGGCGTGGTGGGCGTGGCAGGATCGCGACCTTCCAAGAAGTGCCCGCCAAGGACAGTTCCGAGCCCGATCAGCGCCGCTGCCGAGAGCGTGCCCCCTCCCCAGCGCTGTTGATCAATCGCCCGGAAAGCAACAAACAAGACAAACAAGGCCGCGACACCGACCGTAACCAGATTGATCTGGTTCTCGGCAGCGTAGAGGCCTGTGTGGATGATATAGGCCACCGTCGTGCCGCTCGCCAGGACGACCAGCGATAAAATAGCGTTCGCGATGAGCTTGGAGCGCCGGAGGAGAAACGGCAAGCCGATAAGCAGAGGGACGTTTACGGCGGCACCAAGAACCAGGACAGTCTTGACTTCAAGGGGACCGTGACGTTCCAGGAAGTGAGGGCCGAGAACGGCTCCGAGTCCGAGCAGCGCCACCACCAAGAGCGTGACCCCTCCCCAGCGCTGTTGATCAATGACCCGGAAGGCGACGAACAAGACAAATAAGGCTGCGACACCGACCATAATAAGACCGAGCCGGTTCTCGGCAGCGAAGAGGTCTGTGTGAATGATGTACGCCGTCGTGCCGCTCGCCAGGACGACCAGTGACAATATGGTGTTCGCGATGAGCTTGGAGCGCCGGAGGAGCAACAGCGCGCCGGCGAGCAGAGGGGCGTTGACGGCGGCGCCAAGAGCCAGGATGGCCTTGACGTCATAGGAGGAAAACGTGTTGGCGGCCTCGGTGTAGGTCAGCGCGAAGGCCAGCCCGACCAGGAGCATCGCGAACGCGAACTTGTAGAGAGGCGGAGAGAGGGAGAACTGTCTCCCCCTCATGTGTTCGCTATTCTGTCGGACTGTCGCATGATTGCTCTCCCATCTTCCACGTCCCCATCCAAGCACCATCTATTCCCAGTATACCTATGTAAAGGTAAGTACTCCAGGAGTTGCCACCTATGGCTTCACATTTGGATCTAACCATCTGCTGGGTCAAAGCCGCACCATACCCGGCGCCATCCGTGTGGCTTTGACCCGTGCGGGGGCGATCAGCCCGCGACTTCAGCGACGGCTTCGCGTAGCGTGGTCGTCACCTCGTCAAGCTCGGATTCACGGATGACGAGCGGCGGTGCCAGCATCACGATGTCCTCGCGGAAGCGCGTGAAGAGGCCGCGCTGGCGGCAGGCGCGGATCACTTTGGCGCCCATTTGACCGGCCGGCGCCGCAACGCCAGGCTGAAACTCGACGGCGACCATCATGCCCAGCCCGCGGACCTCTTTCACGGCCGGGTGATCCGCCAGCGGCGCGATCCCGGCTTGGAGCTGCTCTCCAAGCGCGGCGCCCCGCTCGACCAGCCCTTCTCCTTCCAAGATGTCCAGGTTGGCGAGGCCGACGGCGCAGCAGGTGGCGTGGCCGGAGTAGGTGAAGGCGTGCATGAACTTGGTCGTGGCCGGTTGCTCGTAGAGCACGTGTCGGATGCGGTCGGAGATGATGACGCCGCCGAGCGGCATGTAGCCGGAGGTAATACCCTTGGCGAACGACACCATGTCGGCCTCGACGCCCCAGTGCTCCAGCGCGAACCACCGTCCGGTCCGGCCAAACCCGGTGATGACCTCATCGGCGATGAGCAGCACGTCGTACTTGCTGCAAATCTCTCGGACGCGCGGCCAGTAGTCCGCAGGCGGTGGAATCACGCCACCGGCGCCTTGCACCGGCTCGCCGATGAACGCCGCGACCGTGTCCGGCCCCTCGGCCACGATCTGCGCTTCCAGCGCGTCGGGATCGAGGTTGGGGATGTGACTGAAGCCCGGCGGCTGTGGGCCGAAATGCTTCCAGAACACGGGAAGTCCGGTGGCCGAGCCGGCGCCCATCGTCACACCGTGGTAGCCCAATGCGCGCGAAATGATCTTGCGCTTCTCCGGCTTGCCCTGCATGCTCCAGAAGAACCAGGCGGCCTTGAAGGCCGTTTCGTTCGACTCTGCGCCGCCGGTGGTGAAGAAGATCGTATTCAGCGTCGGGCCGGCGAGTCTCGCCACCCGCGCCGCCAGCTCGATAGCCGGTGGGTTCGACGAGCCGACGTAGGCGCTCGTGAAGGCCAGATCGGTCATCTGCCGCTGGGCCGCGTCGGCCAGCTCACGCCGGCCATGTCCGACGTTGACGTTCCACAGCCCCGAGAGACCGTCAATGTAGCGCTTGCCGTCCACCGTCCAGAGCAATGCGCCCTCGCCACGAGCAAAGATGAGCGGATCGGCATGGTCCGCCGGATGGTGCTGCGGGTGTAGAAGATGAGCGTGGTCCAAGGTGCGGAGATCAACGGCTGTCGCGGTCATCTATTCCTCCGAGCGCGGCATCGGTTGAAGCAACGTGTCGCGCTTCACTATGCCATGTGGCGAGGGCCGAGGCTGCGGGCCGGCGCCCTATTCGAGCGGATATGGCCGCCCAACGGCCATGGTTGCCCTGAAGCAGAAAACGCGGATATGCACTGGCACCTCACCCGCAGAACGGGATCGGCGAACCCAGGCAATCCGCGCTGTAAGTCCAATTCTAGCCGTAGAGCGAGCCGCCGTCAATGGGCTGGGCTGGTTGAGCCGCCGGGTACCACTGGGGCAGTTCAATCGCTCACCCGGAACGAGTAGAGCTTGGCGTTGCGGAGGCGGAAGTCCAGGCGCACGTCGGCGTGCGCGAGAGCGCGAATATCGCGGCCGTCCTGCCACCGCACGGGGATAGCGATACCGTCTCCCTTGATCGGCCGGCAATCGTCGGGCGAAAACCCCTCGACGGAAGTGCCGTCACGCTTGACGAAGCCCACTCGTAGCTCGCCGTCCGGTGCCACCACCGCATTGACGTGCAGGTGCCGGCCAGTAAAGCCGAGCGGCCGGGTCAACAGGCGGCCCGCCTCGGCGCCGGCGTTGATCGAGGCAAAGCCGTCCAAGCGCAGCGTGGCGAGACCGGTGTGTGCTTTGCTTGCGGACATGTACGCGCGGTTCGCCGCGTAGTACAGCCATAGCTCGTCTCCGACCCGCAACATCGAGGTAATCTTCATCTGCTCGCCGTCCCACGCTGGACCGTCGAGATCCAGCGCCATGAAGGGTTGGCCGGCGCCGACGCGCGTCCAGTATTTGGCATCGCGGCTGCAATCCAGCTCCACGCCCATGCAGTGATTGACGTTCGGGTGCTCCGGCTCATAGATCCAGCGCACGCCGATATACATGCCCTCATAGGGAAACGCCGTGTGACCATAAATCTGGTGATCCGGATTGCGGGCCGCCAATGTCGGGTGTGGTCGCGTCCAGTGCTCCAGATCGTCGCTCTCCATCATCCCCCGACAGCGGATCGTGCCGGGCAGGACAAACTTGACGTCGCCGATGTACTTGCGGCGATACGGGTCCCACCAGAAGCGGCAGGTATCTCCGACACCGGTCTGCGGATAAAATCGGCCGTAGAGATACGGCAGGATTGGCTTGGCGAACCTGCCGTCACACGTCCAATGGATGCCGTCGGGTGACGTGTGGAGGTGGTAGGCTTCGGGAATAACCAGTCCGTCCACGCCCCGCTGCCCACGCCGGCGTAGGCACACCACCGCCATGCCCTTGAACCGCTTCTGCGGATCCTCCTCTTCAGGCTCGTAGAACACGCCGTGCATCGGACCGTAGGGCAGCACGACGTTCTCTTCCTCGATTCCCTCGACCTGGTACAGGTTCAGTCGGGGACGCTCCCAGTGGATGCCGTCGTCCGAGACCGCATAGCTCATCCCGCACCGGATTTCGTTCCCCGGCCCCCAGTCGTGCCAGTCGGAGATTGACCAGTACCACATGCGGAAGTATGGTGACTCGTCGAAGGGGAGCACTTTCAGCACGAAGGCATGCGCGTTGCCGGTGGCCTCCAGGACGGGATTGCCGGCATAGCGCACTGGCTGATGGATCTCCCTGGTGACGTTCGAGACCCTGGCGATCAGAGCATTGTCCACGAAAAGCTGGCGCTCCGGGCCGATCTTGGCCGCGACGATGTCCATGTCCAGCGGGAACATCAGACGCTCGTTCGCCAGTTGTCGCCAGACCGGTAGCGCGTCCTGCACATCGAACGGCTCGGCCGGTAGGCCGCCGGCGGGGTCCGCGGGGTTCACAGTAGTCATGATGCAAACTCCCTTGCTATGCCTCGGCATTGTGCCCGGTTTCCGCCCGGGTACCAGGTCCTTGACGGCATGAAACGTTTCACCGCGGCGGTAGCTGTTCGGCCACGCGCTCCGCCGCTGGCGGGACGTAGGCTCGTAAGCGCAGCAGGTCCAGGAGCGCCGGGGCGATCTCCTGCGCCGATACGTCCACGTATTCGGGTACCTCCTCGTCGGCTGCATAGCGAGCCAGCGCGTGCAGTAGCTCGGTGGCCGGGAGGGCTGCCGGGTTGCTGCCGGTAGCGGGCAGGTAGCCCAACAGCTGCAGCAGCTCTACCGCGTGGCGGTGCGTGGCCGATGACAGCGAGTTGTGCGGCCGGTGATCTTGCGGCCCGGCCCGCTCGCGGTGCAGGAGCAGCAGGCGATGGAGGGCGGTGATCGGCGCCGGGTGGTCGTCTACGCGCAGGTCAATGGCCCGGTCATTCAACCCTTGGGGACCGCCCCGCTCCCGGACCACGAGCAGCGCCGCGGACTGCTGCCCCCGGCGGTCACCACCGGCGGCTTGCGCCGCGGCGAGCGCAGCCACTAGCCACTCGGCGAAATCGTCGCTGCCGCGGTCACGCGCGTGCTCGAACGTCTCGGCCAGCGCCGCCAGCACATCGGCGCTCGCCAGCATGTTGCCCTGGCAGGTATAGCCCTCTCCCGCACGTGCGCCGGCCCAAGGAAAACACTTCGCGCCGGTGTAGTGTGCGGTGCGTCCATGCCGATCAACGATGCCGATTTGCCGCCAGGCCCGATGGGGGTCGGCGGCGGTGATCTGCGCCAGCACGGCCGCCGGCGCTTGATCTTGCGCCAGTAGGTCCAGACTGGCCGGGCCGTAACCGACGTTGACACGCGATTGGGTAGCGACGGCGCCGACGCCGGCCCGCGCCCACGGCACGACGGCGCCGACCGCGAGGTACTTCGACTGGGTTGCGACACCCCACGATTGCGTGCCCGGATCATAGGCAGCAATCGAAAACGTCCCCAGCAAGGTCAGCAATCTCACGCTCTCCCTACTCCTCCGGCCCGGCCATCAAGAGCCGCCGATTGCTTCCTGCACCTGTGTAAGCACGGCATCGCGGGCCGCTCCGGCCCCCGATAGTAGCTCCGTCAGCGCCGCGTCCGTGGTGGCCACAAAGTCTCGGTCGCGCATGTACGCCAGATTGATCCGCACGTTGAGCGCGGCACTCTGCAACGCCGCCTCGGCCACCGCCGCGGCGACGCCGGCATCGCTGACGAGGTTGGGGTTGCCGTACTTGGCGGCCGTCGCTGCCAGGTCCAGCGTCCGGCGCGCCGCCTGCGCCGTCTCTAGGGGCACCGCCGCCGCGCCACGCAGGGCCGCTTGCAGCGCGGCGCGCCGTTCCCGCCGTTGGCTGCCGGTGTCGCGTGGGAGTTGCATGGCCGCTGCCACTGCGCCATAAGCGCGGGCATCGTCGTCGGCCGCCTGCAAGAGATTTTGCCGCAGGCGCTCGCTCTCCACCAGCAGCGGCTCGATGTGCGGCCACGAATCCTGGTAGCGCGTCCGCCCCAGCGTGAAGCGGGACACCATGCTCAACAGGGCTGCCGCCAGCGCCCCGACCACCGCCGCGGCGCCACCGCCGCCGGGGATAGACGCATCCGAGGCCAGCGCGTCCAGATAGTGTGCGAGCGAGGTCTCGCCAGCGGGGAGCGCGTCGTTGCTATCGTCGGTACCGGCTTGGCTCATCGGTCACCTCGTATCGGGCTGCGGTATGCGCGCGGCCAACCGCGCGTCGCTCTCCATGATACTGCGGCCGGTCCGTGCGTGCCCCGGCCCCCGTCATTCCCGCTGGCGCGGGAATCTCCACTCCCTCTCTACCGCTCTGCGATGGAGAGGTGACCAGCCAAAGCCGCACCACACCTGGCCCTATCCGTGCGGCTTTGGCCGGTCAGAGGGCCGGGAGGTGAGGCACAGGCGACGTTCTTGTGAGTGCGTGTTGATGGTAAAATCTACGCACAGACGATGGCGCCGACGGTGCTCCGGCCATCGTACCTCGCGGATTACCTTAGCGGCGAGCAGACCACAGGACTATGGGCGCTATTCTCGTCACCGGCGCAGCCGGCTTTATCGGTAGCCATGTGGTCGAGGCCCTGCTGGCGCGTGGCGATTGGGTGGTCGGTGTAGACAACTTCGACCCCTTCTACTCCGCGGCCCGCAAGCGCCGCAACATTGCCGTTGCCCTAGCCCATCCGCGCTTTCGACTGGTCGAGCACGACATTCGGGATGGTACCGGGCTGGCCGCGTGCTGGGAGCGAGCACTGCCCCCGGAAGCGCCGGCAATCAGCGTCGTGGCTCACCTCGCCGCGCGGGCCGGGCCGCGCTCCTCGCTCGGTCAAGAACGGCTCTACCAGGACATCAACGTGCGCGGCACGGTCGAAGTCCTGGAGTGCGCCCGGCGATTTGGCGTCCGGCAGTTCGTACTCACCTCCACGTCATCGGTCTACGGCAACAGTCCACGTAGCCCGTTCCGGGAAGACGACCCCGCCGACCGCCCTCTTTCCCCCTACGCCGCCACCAAGCGGGCGACCGAGGTGATCGCACATGCCTACCACCACATCTACGGCTTGACGGTGACGATCCTGCGGCCCTTCAGCGTCTATGGGCCACGCGGCAGACCGGATATGACCCCGGCGCTCTTTGTCGTGCCGGTCTGGCGCGGCGAGCCGCTGATCCGGTTCGGTGACGGCTCCGCCGGTCGCAACTACACGTACATTGACGACATTGTGGACGGGTTCTTGGCGGCGGTGGATCGGCCGCTAGGATACGAGATCATCAACCTCGCCAACTCCCAGGAAGTGACGTTGGCCGCGTACTTCCGGGTGCTGGGCGAGCTGCTGGAGCGGCCACTGCGGATCGAGCAGCGCCCCATGCCGGCGAGCGACCCGGAGCGTACCCGCGCCGACATCGGCAAGGCGCGCCGGCTGCTCGGATACGAGCCACGCACCTCATTCCCCATCGGCCTCGGGCGCTACCTCGACTGGTTTCGCGCGGAGCTACAGGCAGTACCCGACTTCCTCGCGCAGATGACGCCGCCGGCCTGATGTCCCGCGCTACCCTCTGGCCAATCGGGCGCGGGCTGGGTAGTACAATGCTCCTGCCACCGTCGAAACACGGATCAGCCGTCGCGCTGCCGCGGCGCGTATTGGGCGCGTTGGGCTGCAACGCTGGTTGAGGAGTAAGGAAGCTATGGGCCAGGACCGGCAAGCGCAGCAGCCGGCATCCGAAGCTGCGAGCCGGGCACCGCCGCCAGCCGCCAGGGACGACGCCGCGGCGCAGCGGAGTGGTCGCCCGGTCCTGAGGCCGGAGTTGCAAGTCCTCGCACCCGCCGTGCGTAGCGTGCTCGCACTGGCACTCGCGCTCGTGATCGCGGTGCTCATCTTGTTTGCGCTCGCCGAGTTGCGTGGCGTCCTCGTCACGCTGCTGGTGGGCATTATCCTGGCCGAGGCGCTGCGTCCGTCGCTGCGGACGCTGGAGGGGTGGGGACTGCCCCGATTTGCCGCGCTGATCGTGGTGCTGCTGGCCCTGTTGAGCGTGTTCGGGCTAATGATCGTGCTCGTGTTGCCCCCGGCCATCGTCCAGATTAACCAGTTCATTGCGGCCATGCCGGACTATATCTTGCGATTGCAGAGCCTCTTGGCAATTGCCGAGATGGAGTACGATCTCGTTGACCTGGCCTTGGAAGGGGCACGCGCAGCGGGAGGCCAGCTACTTGGGCGGGTGCCCGGCCTCGTTGGGCAGCTCATCTCGGTGCCCTTGGCGCTGTTCTCGGCAGTATTTGCCGCTATCACCGGAATCCTGCTCGCCGTGTTCTGGTTGAGTGCCACCCAGCAGTTGGACCGCACCCTGGTGGAGCGGCTGGAGCCGGCACGGCGCCAGCGAGTCCGGCGCATCAGCCAGGCGATGCGCGAGCGTATTGGTGGCTGGGCACGGGGCCAGTTCATCATGATGGTGGCTATCGGGGGCGCCTCGTTCCTGGTACTGCTCGTGTTGGACGTGAGCTTTCCGGTGCCGCTCGCGCTCTGGGCCGGCCTCACCGAGTTTATCCCGCTGCTTGGCCCCGTCCTGGGCGCAGTGCCGGCGATCTTGGTGGCACTTGTCGATTCTCCGACCAAGGCGCTGCTGGTGGCGCTGGCCTATCTCCTCATCCAGCAAGTCGAAGGCAACTTTCTGGTGCCGAAGGTGATGGAGCGCGTCGTAGGGCTGCACCCTTTTCTTGTGCTGGCGTCGGTGCTGATCGGCGGCGCGCTGCTCGGTATTCTGGGTGTGCTGCTGGCGGTACCCGTTGCCGCCGTCGCCGACGCGCTGGTGACGGAGCTAATCTTCGAGCCGGCCGGCCTGAATGAGCCATCCGACGAAAGAGAGGTACACGGTGACGGGGAGGCAACCACGCCGCCGGCGACCAGCCGCTGGCGACGAGCGCTGAGGCTCCTGAAGCTGGGAGCCGGGAGTGAGCGGTGACACGCTTGACCGCCACAATCAGTTGGAAATAGGTGGTACAGACCAAGCGGTCAGGAGGAATGATGTCCACGACCTATCGCGCGGCGATCATCGGCTGCGGTGGTATGGGCGCCTGTCACGCCAGGGCCTACAAACAGGTCGAGCAAGTCGAGCTAGTGGCGGCGGTGGACCCGCTGGCGGCGGCGCGGGATCAGTTCCGGCAGGACATCGGTGTACCGCAGGTCTTTGCCACGACCGAAGAGATGCTAGCCGCCGTGGTGCCGGACCTCGTAAGTGTCTGCACCTGGCACCCGCTCCACCCAGCCCCGACGGTTGCGGCGGCACGCGCTGGCGTTAAAGGGATCATCTGCGAGAAGCCGATGGCAATTGGCCTCGGCGCGGCCGACGAAATGCTGTCCGCGTGCGCGGAGCACGGCACAAAGCTGGTGATCGGCCACCAGCGGCGCTTCACGCGCGGCTGGGAACAGGGCCGCGCCCTCGTCCAGGAAGGGGCGATTGGCGAGCCGATCTGGGTCAATGCCCGCATCGCCGAGGGATTGCTCAACTGGGGCACCCACACGATTGACGGGATTCGCTTTGTGCTCGACGATCCCGACGCCGAGTGGGTGATGGGCGCGGTAGAGCGCAACACCGACCGCTACGAGCGCGATACGCTGATCGAGGACTCCTGCATGATACTGGTCAATTTTGCCGGTGGTGTCCAAGCCTTTATCGAGTCCGACCTGCGCCGGGACAGCGCGACTGCTGGCGCCTTTCAACTTCGCGGCACCGCCGGAATGCTCGACGTGTCCGAATCGCAGGTCCGGCTCTTCAATGCGACGACCGGCGGCTGGCACGACGTATCGCTCGGCGATGATGTCGAAGGGTTCCCGGCTATCGGCGACCAAACGCACGTCGCCCAGGTGCAGGAGCTATTGACCTGGATTGAAGGTGGCCCCGAGCATCGTGGCGCTGGCCGCCGGGCCCGTGCCACGGTCGAGATTATGATGGCGCTCTACCAATCGGCGCGCGAGCACCAGGTCGTGCGGCTGCCCCTTTCAGAGCCGGGTAATCCGTTAGAGCTAATGGTGGCGGAAGGAAAGCTACCCGTGCGAGTCCCGGGGCGCTACGACATCCGTGATCCCCAGCGGCGCGCCCGGCAGCGCTGACCACTAATTCAGCAAGTATTCGCGCAGCGTGGATCCGTCAACGCGCCGGCGCAGCCGCTTGAGAGCGCGGTCCTCGGCCTGCCGCGCGGCCTCGCGCGAGATACCGAGCGCCCGCCCGACCTCGCCCAGCGACCGCGGCACGCCGTCGCCGAAGCCAAAGCGGGCACGCATCACTTCCTGCTCGCGGGGAGTGAGTAGCTCGAAAAGGTGATCCACGTCGGCTTGGAGCGCCGTATGGGTGGCAGCGGCACTCGGGTCCGCACTCTCACCATCCACCACCGTATCGCCAAGCTCCTCGCTCGCGTCGTCGTGGACGTGGAGGTTCAACGAGATGGGCGGCTGACTCGTCCGCCGCAGCCGCCGGACATCTTCCGGCGTGCGGTCCAACGCCGCAGCGATCTCTTCCACCGTGGGGGTGCGACCAAGCTGCTGCTCCAACGTCGCGTGCGTCTCCTCCACCTTCCAAGCCAGTTGTACAGCATGGACCGGCATACGGATGGTCCGGCTGGTATTGGAAAGGCCGCGCTGGATGGCTTGGCGAATCCACCACACGGCATACGTGCTGAACCGGACACCGCGCCGATAGTCAAAGCGGTCCACGGCTTGCATGAGTCCGATATTGCCTTCCTGGACCAGATCGCCCATCGGCAGGCCAGCGGTGCGGAACTTGGCCGCGACGTGCAGCACCAGCCGGAGATTGGAGGCGATCATCTGCTGGCGCGCCTGCTTGCCGGCCTCAACGAGCGCCGTCAGCGCCTCGCGTTCGGCCCGACCGTGCTTGCTCGCAGTCAAGCGCTCCTCGGCCTCCCGGCCATCCGACATGGCCTTGCCGAGGCGCTGCTCTTCCGACTTGGGCAGACCGCGCGAGTCGCCGGTGTCGTGGAGATAGAGCGCCACGGAGTCGAGGAGTTCTTCCGGTTGCAGCGCGGGGCGTTCGTTCGCCGTGGAGGGTGCAGTCGCAAGGGTAGGAGACATGAGGCCTGTTACTCCTTTGCACTACCTGCGTCGGTCCGGCGTCGTTGCCGAGGCGGTACATCATGCCGCCTGTGGACCGTTCGTCGTCACTTGTAGCTTGCACCAGAGTACGCGATGCATCTGAAGGGCCGGCATGTCTCGGCTGGTGGTTGTGCGGAGGTCAACTGGAGATCATCTGGAGTTTTACAGTCCTATTGCCGAGGGGGCGGCAGCAGGCCCGGAGCAGATCATGCATCTGGATCCAAGGGGAGCACAGTGACCAGGTCGGAGAAGCGGGAAAAGTCAGCGATGTTGTGTGTGAGGATGTGGTGAATATCGTAAGTCAGCATCGTCGCCACGATGTTGGCATCGTGGACCTGGTTGCCGGCTACGGCATGTTGTCCCACCAATGCCAGAAGCCGCTCAGTGACTGCTGGACCGTCCTCTGCGATGTGGAAGCGTCTCATAAAGTGATGCACGTCCGCGATGAGCACCGCTACCGGCGGCGGCCTGAGAGATTGTCGGGAACGGGTGAGGACAGCGAGGTACTCTCGGAGCACTTGTCGGCTAATCCACAGCTCACCATCGCCTGCGTAGAGCTGCCCCAGGGTCTGCCTTGCTATGAGGTGCCAAGGTGATCGTAGCTGCGTGGTATACACGAGTACATTCGTGTCCACAAAGACGGGATTACCGTCCGTTGTCACCATACAGTTCCTCACGGCGCAGGGAAAGCCGTTTGGGCCAGGGGCCGCAGTCGTGAACGGGCAGGTCCAGCGGCGCACGCGGTGATCTAGTCACCGGTGGTTCGTCAATCGTCAGTACGATACGGTGCTTGCCCGGAGGAACATCCGGTGGTAGGTGGATGGTCAGCGTACCATCCGGGGTGACGGTGGCCTGGGTTTCGATAGTACGCATGTTTCTTCCTCCCCACACGCCTACACAGTAACGATAGCGGTTCACTGCCGTCTTTGTCTTGATCTGTCGTGTCCGGCTGGACGTCGGCGGCTACCGCCGGCCGCCGGCGAGTTGCGTGGCTTCGGGAAGGCGGCGCAGCGTGAGCATTGCCACGGTGCCGAGAGCCGGGCCGATGGCGAGCATGAGGAAGGCAGTGGGCCAGCCGGCAGCCGCGACGACCAGCGGCACCAGCTGGATCGAAACCATCGTGAGTAGAAAGCCGACCGAGGTCTGGATGGTCAACGCCGTGCCGGTGTACTCCGGGGGACTCAGCTCGGTGATCGAGGCGGAGAACTGGGCCGAGTCGGCGACGACGGAGACTCCCCAGACCAGCAAGACGGCAGTGAGCAGCGGCAGTGGCGCAGTGTGCAAGACCGCGACCAGTAGCGCCATGCTGCCACTTACGATCATCGCGGCGCTCGTCGTCGCCGTGCGGCCCACACGGTCGGCGCCAGCACCAGCCACCAGGCACCCGATCCCGCCGCTGCCCACCACCGCAAAAGCCAGCAAAGCCGCGAAGCCGGTCGAGCCGCCGCCGGCAGCCACTCTTTCCACCAAGAAGATCGGTACCCACGTCCACATCGCGTACAGCTCCCACTGGTGGCCGAGGTAGCCGAAGTTGGCTAACCGCAGCCCCCGCTGAGTGAAGATGGAGAGCGCAAAGCGCGGATTGAACTGGGCACCGGCACTGGCAAACGGTCCTTCCCGAAACAGGAGCGCGACGATCAGCCCGCCCACGATGGCCAACGCCGACGAAACCAGGATCACGTTGGCCCAGGAGAACGTCTGAGCACCGGGGCTACACCCTCCGATTGCGCCCAAGAGCGTGCAGACCTCGCCTGCCGTCGCCAGCGACCGCACGAGATGCGGGGCCGCCGAGCCAATGGTCAGTGCGCCCACAACGAGCCCGATGGCGAGGCCGCGATGCTGCCGCGTCCAGGTGGCCGCCAGCTTCATGCCGGGTGGGTAGACGCCGGCCAGGCAGAAGCCGGTCAGGAAGCGCAACACAATCCCGGACGGTAGCCCGGTAGCAAGGAAGGCGAAACCGGCGTTGGCCGCTGCACCCAGTAACGCGCTGATGACGAAGAGCCGCCGGCTGCTGACAATATCCGGCAGATTGAGGACGCCGCTGAGACAGGTGCCGACGACGAAGCCGATCTGCACGGCCATGGTGAGCCAGGCGGCGCTCGCCACCGACAGCTCCCAGGCATCCTGCAGGGCCGGCGATACGGCCGAGGCGCTGAACCACAGCGACATGCCCAGCACTTCGGCCAGCGCGAGCAGTCCCAGGTTACGCCACTGAGCGCGGCTCCCCTCGAGGTCGTCGTAGCTCCTAGGAGAGGCTGCGGGTGTGCTGCGTGTGACCATCCCTCGCGGCTACGCTACCCTGTGCGCGGGCGGCTGGAGCAGCTCCAACGGGCTGCCGTCAGGATCGCGCAGGTAGACCGCGTAGCCGCCCTTGTTGACGCCGGCCGTGATCTCAACCGGCGGCGAGACGAACGTCGTACCGGCGGCGCGCAGCTTCTCATAGAGTGCCGGCAGGTCCTCGACCACAAAGCAGAGGTGTCCGACGCCGGGGTTATTCGTCCGTAAGGGGGTGGCTTGGCCCGGGTGGCTCTGATACTCGATCAACTCCAGGATGTGGCCGTCCGGCACGTCGAGCTGCAAGTAGACGATATGCAGCCGCACGTTCGGAAAGCCGGTGATTGTGCTCAGGTACGTATCCGACGTGCGGCGATCCACCACCACCTGCATCCCAAGCAGGTCGCGGTAGAAGGCCAACGACCGCTCCATGTCGCTGACGGTAAAGCTCGTGTGGTGAAAGCCCCGTACAACCATGCTGACGCTCCTTTGCTGCGCTGCGCGTACCGGCCAGCCGCACCCCTCGGCCGGCGGTAACCCGGCCACCCTATGATACGTTGCGCCCGCGACAGAGGAGCCGGAGTCCGAGGCCAGCGAGTAGGTCGAGGGGCTACGCGGAAGCAGAGGGGAGCACACAGCCGGCTGGCCTACACGCGACGGCCTCGGCAATGGCTTCTTTGGTCAAAGCCCCGCGCCATTCGGCAATAATAGCTTCCCAAGCCATGCCCATGGCTACCTGCTCCAGCACATCGGCAACCAGGATGCGTGTGCCGCGAAAGGTGAGCTGACCGTGACAGATAGCAGGGTCAGCAACGACATAGCGTCCCAGAACTGTGGTCTGCACTGTGCTTCTCTCCCTATCCACTCGAAGATGTTCACGAGTTGGCAATGTCCGAAGGTGATTCTGGTAGTGGTGGGCTTGAGTGTTCAGGCGTCTTCTGCGTTGCGCTCGTTCTCGAAATCATCAATGCTGGGCGTGATGACTTCGATGAAACGGCGGAGAGTTTCAGCCAATGTGTCGGCGAAGGAGTCGTCCAGCGCACTGCCGCGCCGCGATACGCCAATAAAGCCTTTCCCAACTCTCTGCTCATCGTAGATATGTAGCTCCGTAACCCTACTCACCACGTCTTCATCTGCCCTTGGCCACCAGCCAAGTCCCACGTCAGCCTGATATGTATCCGGGGAATCCTTCTCACGGGACAGGTTAATCAGGTAGACCATAACCCCGTTACCCCAAGGTGGCCGCGAATACCACCAGCGATAGTAGCGGTAGAAGTAGCCGAAGCCGTGATCGCCTGCCCACCTGCTTTGCCTGTCCGGCTTGATATCACCCGGCAAGCTACTCACGACTCGTTCTGAAACGTCTCTGAGAAATCTCGTAACATCATCGTTCCTATTCCTTGCGAAGGTCTGAGCCAGCGAGCCGGGGCGTCGAACGATGGGTCTGTTCTCGTCTGGCGAGTCGCCGATCCCGATGACGTACTCGTCTACTCCGGGCACTGGGATAAGCGTATTCGCTTGGATGTACAGTGAATCGGTTTTCGCGTCCTTGTATGGCGTAAGCTGGATGCAGGTAATCAGGTCTTCGCCCGGTGCTTTCTCGTTCAGCCAGACGGCGGCAGAGGTTACTTCCGGAGCGAACCGGTGGCTGGCCAGGATGATGCGCTGGTCGTTGTTCAGAATACCGAGGTCGTCAGCGCCAAGGTGTTGCAGCAGCTTGTTTCGCGCTTCTGATTCGGATACCCCGTCATGGTCGCCAAGCATACGGATGATGTCGTCTGCGCTGGCTCGATGCAGATAGCTCGCGTACTTGATCGCCTGCCAGTGGGCATCCGCGCCCGTGTCGTCGCGTTTCAACTCGATGACGACCAGCATTCCGTCCACATCCACCGCTAACAGGTCGAGCCGCTCATCCGTCCTGTCGAAACCGCTGAACTCCTTCCCGATTATCAGCAAATCCTCACCCAGAATGCCGGGGTTGGCGGCTATCCACTCCTGGATGTCCCGCCGCTCCTGCAACCCCAATTGAGCGAAGTTGACTTCTTCGATCCGCTCAGATTCCTGGCTCTCAGGATTGATCCTGAATAACAGCGGTTCGGCACTCATATGGTTCTTCCTAGCAGGGTTTGTGCAACCTCTGAGTATACCGGGACGACTACGCGGAAGAGGGCGGTAGCACACAGCCCGACGGTCCACACTCCGCGGCCTCGGCGGCGCGTTCGCGTGCCAACTGCTCTTGCTGCCATGCGTAGTCAATCGGCTCGCGAAACCGCTCCGGGTGGAGCAGTGCCCAGATTTGCTTGCGGATCACAAAGTTGTCCGGATCGTAGCGCAGTGCCCGGCGCCAGGCGGCCGCGGCCTCATCAATAGCGCCGCGGTTCCGCAGTTCCAAGCCGAGCCGCCAGGCAGTCTCGATCAGCTCGCGCCGCAGCGCCGCGGTCTCATCGGGGGACTTAGTTGCGCTTTCTGTAACCGCCGGGAGCGCCTCGCCGCGCAGTAGACGCGCGACAGCAGTGCGGTCTTCGTCGTGCTCGCAGTTGAAGCCGCCTAACTTGCGATAGCGGACGATCCGGTCGGCGTCGAGGCAGATGCCATTGGGGATGGCGCGGAAGTCATAGGCCAGTGCTAGTTGGTTCTCGGCATCCACGACAGTCGGAAACGTGGCGCCGGCCCGCTCCACCCACGGCCGCGCGGCCGCCACCCCGCCAGCATCCATCGCCACGCTGACCAGCTCGAAGCCGTCACCGAGCGCGGCGCGCGGCTGCGCGTAGAACTGCTGCCACCCGGGCAGCTGGGCGCGGCACGCTCACCAGGAAGCCCAGAAGAACAGCAAGACCGGCTTGCCGGCGAGACGCCCCAGCGACAGCGCGCCGCCATCCGTCCGCGGGAGCGTCCAGTCCGGCGCCCGTTGTCCTATCTGGGGACCAGTGGAGGGCGTAGCAACCGTCGCCATTTCCAAGCTCCTTTCGTTGCGTCCCAACGCCATACGGCACGGAGCACCATGGGGCAACCAGCGTAGCCTCCGGCCGTACTCCAGCGCGCTGCGGCGCTCAAGGCATTCTAGCGAATAGGGCCTGGATTGCGGCGAAAGCCGCAATGACGGTGCTGGTCACTGCCTCGTCGTTGACTATTCCGGACTGGCGCGGACGGTAGCGAGGTCGCGCCAGTGGGTGAGGCCGTCGGTGGCCCGCAGGCCGGCATGGTGGCGCATGTGCAGCAGCCACGGTACCAAACCCTCGACGGGGTGGAAGTAGAGCAAGTGCAGCGCCTTGGCGGACTTGCTGCCCGGGCGGCCGGCGGCCGGTGGCCCGTAATAGACGGTGGGCAGTTGAAAGAGCGTATGGCACTGCACGCTTGTCGCCCCGCGTAACCCATACTCCACCGCGATACGTCCGGACGACACGTCGCCGGTGCCGGATAGCTCGGGCATGGCGTCGAGCCAGCCCTCGGCACGTGCCTGTTTGCGGGCAGCGTCGAGGACGGTGAGATTGCGGTGGCTCAAGTCCGGACCGCCGTAGGCCGCGCCCACAGTATCGCCGATGCGGCGCCGAGGGTCGAAGAGGCGGTTGGCGTAGGTGATGTAGTCGGCGCGCTGCGGGGGTAGCGCCACGGCCAGCTCGCGCAACATAGCGACCTGGAAATCATCATCGAAAAGGGTATTCATCACCTTCATGCCCACGGTCACGCCCGCCGGGTCCGGCAGTGCTTTCTTGACCAACTGGGGCACCACGCGCAGCCAGTCGAGCGTCTGTGCTCGCTGGCCGGCCAGGTCGGAGCCGGCGAGCGTGGGACTGAAGTCCTTTTCCAAGATCAGCGGCCCGGCCGCGCCCGCGGCGCGCCAGGCCGCGGCCAGCTCGCGTGTCGTGTAGCGGTACTCCCCTGTCCGGTACCCGGCCTCGTCCGGGCCGGGCAGATGGTACTTGCACGAGGGCGCGATGACCATTCCGGCGTCGTTTCCTACTTGAATGGCCGCCTGCACTAGCTCCAGGTACGACGCGAAAGGCTCCGACCAGCCGCGCCCCTTCCAGGTGACGTTCCAGCCGAGCCGGGCGACGTGCCGGCCGGCCAACGGCTCGATGGTCATGTGCGTTTCCGGCGTAGTCCAAGCGGCCATCGCCTGCTCACCACCTTCATCTTGCGCGATCACCGTTTTCAGCACGACAAAGCCCAGGCCGGCGGCCGCGTCGGTCTCGACTTGGCGCCGGTTGAGGGAGAGCTGCCCGGAGGCTTTCCCGACGGGACTGTGCGTGGATCGTCCGGCATACTGGCCGGTTATGTCGAGCTGATAGGCGCTCCGCAGATATGCCGGCAGGTCGCTCTCGACTAGAGCCGCGCCGCGTTCCCAGTCGGCTACGAGGCGCTCCGCTTGCGCCGCCGGCAGCCGCGGCGCGGCCGGCAGCACAAACGGCGGTTCGGTGGGTGGCGTAAGCGTGGTTGTTGTGTTCATCACCCGGCTACCCTACCGAGTGCGCGCAGCAGTAGCAAGGCAGGGCCAGGGTACGGTGCGTAGGCCGGGGGTAGCTCTCTCTGCTAGGATGCCCCGCGATGAGCATGATGAGCATGGCGACGCGGTGCCGGTCGTGGGTGCGGAGCATGCTACTGCCGATGCTGGTGGTGGCGTTCTGCGGCACTTGCACAATCGGGCCGTTCGGGCCACAGGACGACGCGATCGCTAGGCGCGATCACGTCGTCAAGCCGGCGGGACCAACGCTGCCGCCATCGCCGACGGAGCCGCCGGCAACGCCAATACCTCCAACCGTTGCCCCACCCACCGTAACCGCCGTGCCGCCGCCGCCTACCGCGTTCCCGCCCTCACCCACGGCGGCACTGGCAACCGCGCCGGTCCCGCCAGCACCGAGTCCTCCTCTACCGACACCGACGGTTCCCGCACCCACGCCGACGCGGCCGGCGCCGACCGCGACCGTGCCACTGCCGACGGCCACGCCTGCGCCATCTCCCACAAACGCCCGGCCGGTGCGCCCGGCACCCGGCCAGTATGGGCTGACTGCGGTCGCGTCGGGGTTCAGACGACCGCTCTACCTCACCGCCGCGCCGGGCGACACCGACGAGCGGCTCTTTGTCGTGGAGCAGGACGGGACCATCGTCACCGTGCGCGACGGTCGGCGCCAGGAGTCGCTCTTTCTGGACATCCGCGACCGGGTGAATGCCCGCGCCAACGAGCAGGGACTGTTGAGCGTGGCCTTTGATCCCGACTTTGCCGCCAACGGCACGTTCTACGTCTACTACACCGACTCGCGCGGCGCTACGGTCGTCGCGCGTTATCGGCTCGCGCCGAATAACCCGGCGGTGGCCGATCCCGGCAGTGAAGAGATTATCCTCCGGGTGGAGCAACCCTACTCCAACCACAATGGCGGCTTGGTGCTGTTCGGCCCCGATGGCTACCTCTATATCGGCCTCGGTGACGGCGGGTCCGGCGGCGACCCCCAGGGCCATGGCCAGGACCCGCGCACGCTGCTCGGTACCATCCTGCGCGTTGACGTGCGCCATAGCTCCACCTATGTCGTCCCATCCGACAACCCCTTTGTCGGGCAGTCCGACCGCCGCCCGGAGATTTGGGCCTATGGGCTGCGTAACCCCTGGCGCTTCTCGTTCGACCGCCTCACCGGCGACCTGTACATCGCCGACGTGGGCCAGAACGCCTGGGAAGAGGTAAGCTTCCAGCCGGCCAGCAGCAAGGGTGGCGAGAACTATGGCTGGAAGGTGTACGAGGGTTCGGCGCTGTTTCAAGGCCCGCCGCGCGCCGGATTGACGCCGCCGATCAGCGAGTACGGCCGCCAGGAAGGCTGCTCGGTGACCGGCGGCTACGTCTACCGGGGCCGGCAGCTGCCCGCGCTCGTCGGTAACTATCTCTTTGGCGATTTCTGCACCGGATTCGTCTGGGCACTGACGCCGCAGTCCGACGGCTCCTGGGCGCGGACACTGCTGTTCGACTCCAATGCCCAAATCACCTCCTTCGGCGAGGATGCCGACGGCGAGGTGTACATCGTGGACCGTCAGGGTACGATCTACCGGGTCACGGCAGCGGGGTAGGGTGAGCGTGTATAACAGGAGCGCGGCGCGTCTTCGATGCCGCTACGCGGAGCGACGGGCTGGGATGTTGAGAGGGAGTGATGATGGCTACGCAGGTGAGTGGCGGTGACCGCGCGGTGTTGTCCGATCTGGAAGGACTGGTGCGGGAGACTTACACGCTGTGGGACGAGGAGTGGGTGGGTTTCTCCTGGCGTAACTACACCTACGACCATGTCCAGCGCGTGCGAGCGCTGGGGCGTACTATCGGCGCGGAGGAGGGCGCCGACGACCATGTGCTGAACTTCGCCGGCCTACTGCACGACATCACCAAGGCCTACGACGGCGAGATCATCACCGACGCGCAGGGCAACCGCGTGCTGGACGAGAACGGCTTCTGGCAGAACGAAACCTTGGTGCCGGCCCGCGAGAACGTCGTGACGGAGGTCTACGACCGACTGGCCTTGGCCGGGCAGCTCCACAACGTTTCCGGCGCCCGCATGGCCGATTGGCTGCTCTCGGAGCGAGGGTACGCGGCCGACTTTCGGGACGCGGTAGGCGCAGCTATCGAGGCACACTTGATGGCGGACGATAGTGCAACCGTGGAGGGACGGTCGCTGTATGACGCCGACACCATTGATGCCAACATCGGCTTGCCCGCGTTCTACCGCAACATTCAGATCGGCATGCGCCGCCAGGACGTGACGTTCGCCGGCCGCGGCGAGTCCTTTCCCGAATGGCTGCGGGCCAACCTGGCCGAGCACCTGCACGAGTACCTCACGGATCGTGTCGCTACCTGGATTGACGGCAAGCGGCGGGACTTCATCCCAAAAATGACCACGGCAACGGGTCGGCGCGTGGCAGAAGAGCGCATCGCGCGCCTCTCGCAGATTCTCGCCGAGCTGCACCGTGAGCTAGACGACCTCGAAACCGCCTTGATGCACGGTGGGACCGCCATCGTCCGCTACTTCATGGAAAACCGGAGTAACCCAGCGCTGTCGGAGCAGCTAGAGCTGCTGGCCGAGCAGTGGCTCCGCACCCATCCGCCCGCCGTAGGCACCGCTCCCGGCGCCGCCAGCTTCCTCGTGGCGCTGCGGGACGAGGTCGAAGGCCGCGTCTGATCGCGCCTGCCCCCGTCCCCGGCGAGACGGTGGGCATGACGGGCGGCCGACTCCCCCTCTTTATCGCTTGGCGATGGAGAGGGGGCCGGGGGGTGAGGTACTCCTCCCCAAAGCAAATGGCCCCGCTCCTCTCGGAGCGGGGCCACAGTGTTGTCTGGGCCGCGTTACCGTGCCGCGGCACGGCTTGGCTGCGCTATGAGCGCCGGTAGGCTGCGTCGGGCGATCCCTGCAGCGCCTGATCCACTGCGATATCCGCCTGCTGCGCGAACTCTCGCACTGACAGCTTACCCGACCACATATCCCGTGCCAGGAAACGGTGCGCGTTGATCCACGGCAGCGTGTGCGGGAACGGCGGATAGCTCCACACCATGTGCTTGAAGCTCTCCAGCACCCGGTCCACGTGCTCCGGTGGCGTCCGCAGGAAGTGCTCCTTGCTATGCACGATGGACTTCTTGGAGGGGATACCGCCTGGTAGCTCCTCGGATAGGATTTGCCCCATCTCGTCCCCCGCCATGAAGAACAGGAAGTGGGTCACCTCATCCACCACGTCGTGCCGCTCAGCTGCCCTGAGGACCATGTGCGGCTGGTCGAACACACCGGCGATCTTCTTGCCGGTCCGCTCGAGCATCGGCAACGTGGCGATGTCAAGCTCGAAGCCATCGTTGTCCAAGGTGTTCTTGTAGCGGCCCCAGGGCACGCCACTGCCGGGGCCAAAAGCAATAACGCCACCTTCCTTGCTCAACTTCTCGCGCCACTCGTCGTACTTCGGCGCAACCCCATGCTTGAAGATGAGATCGTGATACCACTCCAGCATCGCCAGGCCGTTGGGGGTATCGAACCCGGACTTCGAGAAGTCGTCGTTGAGCACTGGGGCGTCCCACAGGAGATAGGTGTGCCAGAAGGGGACATCGCCGAAGTAGACGCCCCAGATATTCTCCTCCTTGTCCGTCACCGTCTTGGCGATCTCCGGCATATCCTCCCACGTCCAGTCTTCCGGTGGATAGGGCGCTTGGAAGCGGTCGAAAATCGTCTTGTTGAACTGCCAGTACTGGACGTTCCACTGGAAGGGCATCCCGATCTGGTTGCCCTGATAGAGGGCCGTCCAGGGTGCGTAGTAGTGGTCCTCGATGTTGTAGCCGAGCTTCTTGACCGCGGGGCTGACGTTCAGGAACGCCCCGCGCGACGCCCACAACTCAACGGCATACATCTCCCACAGGGTGATGTCGCCTTCGGTGCCAGCAGCCATGGAGATGACAACCTGCGAGAGGTTGTCGTCCTGACCGGGCACAAATAGTTGCTCGATCATCCACTCGGGATGCATCTCCGCCCAAATCTTCAGGGCACGGTCAATCGAGGCGGCGCGCTTGGGCGAGACCCAGTCGGTGTGGAACCCGATGGTCTTCGGCCCCTTGGTCATGGCCGGCTGGGGCTGCGCCTGGGTCTGCGTCTGAGCCGCTGGCTGCTGGGCTGCCGGTTGCGTCTCGCCACCGCCAGTCTCTTCCGTCTCGCCGCAGGCGGCTGCCAGCAAGCCGCCCAGCACGACTGCACTGCCACCGAGGTACTTTCGCCGAGTTATCTCTGCCATGTCCCCTATCCTCCTTACCGGAGTACACTCGCCTCAGTCGGTGTCAACTATTGACCGGGGATGGCTGCTGCTCCCAGTCGGGAGCGGCCGCGCGAGCACGCCTCTCCTTCCTATCCCCATACCCGAGAGCTGTTGGCCAGACAATTGGCTCCTGGACAACTTAGCTGATGGTACGCCTGCTGTCAAACGCACCATAGACCCCTTTCCCTACCATCCATATGGGGAAGGGGTTTTGATCGTGCGAATAGCGTAGCCATCTGCCAAGCCCCTCCCGCGATCTGGAGAGGCAGGAGGCCACCCGATCCGCAGATTGTCGCTAGACCCGGCCGGGGAACTCCTGCCCGGCGACAAGCAGGTAGCGGCGGTTGCCGTGGACGGCGCCGTTGCGGATGTGGACGCCATCGGGGCTTTGGTAGTGGTAGTTCTCCCAGCCCGGATCGTTGGCAAAGTCACCATACCGCGACTCGGCATCGCAGTAGTGCATCGCCCAGCCGCGGCGATGCCGGCCGGTCTCGTTCGGTCCGGTGGCGTGCATCGTCCAGCGGTCATGGAAGGCGGCGTCGCCCGGCTTGAGCGTCACCAGCACCGTCTGGTCAAGTTCCTTGGCCGTAAGCTCGGCCGCCACACCCTCGTCGAATCGCACCTGGCCGTAGTCGGCGGTGATCGGAACGTAGTGGAAGCAGCCGTTCTCCACGGTCACTTCGTCGAGCGCGATCCAACAGGTCACGCTGCGCCGGTCGTACTGGAAGAAGCCGTCCTGATGGAAGCGGTTGGCGCCCCCATAGAGGCCGCCATCGTTGTACGGCGGCTTGTTGTACAGGTGGTCGAACCACAGCTTCAGATTGGGCGCGAGGAGTTCTTGGAGCACCTTGACCACGTTGGGGTGGGCGGCAAACCGCCGGAATACCGCATCGTTGTCGGCCAAATGGTTGATCGTACCCCCGAAATGGTTCCAAGGGTTATCGGAGGCCTTCGCCGCGGCCGCGGCGGCCTCGTCAACCGGATGCTGCCGCGCCGGGTACACCCGGTCGCCGCGGCGCGCGTAGCGCCCGACGATCTGCTCCTGCGGCATCTCCACGTAGTCTTGTGATCGTGCATCGGCGACATGACCATCTTGGCGGTGCAGCTCCGCCAACCGCTGGCGCTCGGCAGTGTCGCGCTGCTGGTAGTCGTCAATCTCGCCGATGATCTCATCCGCGCGCTGGCGCAGCGTCTCCACCTCGTCGGCTGCAAGGAGGCCCCGCACCACCATGAAGCCGTTCTCCCGAAATTCCGCGTGCTTGACTTCCGACAGTTCCATGTTTCCCTCCTACTTCTGACCAGGGCCCTTCGGACGCAGTTAGGCAAGAGCAGTCATCGTCGGCGTAGGGATACCAGCTTTGTGGCCCTCCTGTAGGTGAGCCATGCTACCATACGGAATCATCCCCTGGCCCCCTCCCTCGCCCTCCCCCGTCGGGACGGGGGGCCATGGGGGGCCGGAGCCTGACCGGTGGCGCACGTTCCACCCCTCCACGCACGCATCCGCCTGTTTCCCGGTTTACCTACCCCAGTCAGGGGTTAATGTGAAGCTACTTCGTCCGCTGCCGTCAGCGCGCGCGGGAGGCCGTTGCGATAGGCGTCGGCGACAGCCGCCAGTGATACGTCGAGATAAGGTGCCAGGTGGAACCGGCTGCCGCCGGTCGTCCCCAGCGGCGTGAGGGGCACGTCCGACGCGGCGGCCAGGGCGGCGAGATCGTCCCAGTGCTCGGTCGGGAGCGAAACGACGATCCGCGCTGGCGATTCGCCGAAAAGCACAGCATCGGCGCGAATCTCTGCCCCGTCTGCCGGACAGGTGGCATCAAGGCCGATGTCCGGTCCGGCGGCCGACAGACAGCACTCGGCCAGCGCGACCGCTAACCCGCCGTCGGAGCAGTCGTGGGCCGAGTGCAGGAGGCCGCGCGCTATCGCCGCGCGGACGACGGCCTGCACTGCGGCCTCGCGGGCCAGATCAACTTCCGGCGGGCGTCCCGCCACCGTATCGTGGATAGTTGCCAGGTACTCGCTGGCACCAAGCTCGTCGCGTGTTACACCGAGCAACGCGACGCGGTCGCCGCTGCGCTGGAAGTGCGCTGGGCAGTGGCGGCTTACGTCGTCGAGCCGGCCGAGCATTCCGACGATGGGGGTCGGGTAGACGGCCTCATCGTCCGTCTCGTTGTACAGGCTCACGTTCCCGCTGATGACCGGGGTGCCCAGTGCCTCGCAGGCTTGGGCCATGCCCTCGATGACCTGCTGCAACTGGTAGTAGATATACGGCTTTTCGGGATTGCCGAAGTTGAGACAGTTCGTGATCGCCAGCGGTCGCGCGCCGGTGCAAGAGACGTTGCGTGCTGCTTCGGCCACGGCGGCCCGGCCGCCCATGAGCGGATCGAGGTAGCAATAGCGACCGTTGCCATCGGTACAGACGGCCAACCCTCGCTGCGAATCTCGGAGTCGCAGCACGGCAGCGTCGCCGCCCGGCGCCTGGACGGTTGCCGCTTGCACCATATGGTCGTACTGCCGGTAGACGGACTGTTTACTGGCGATGTTGGGCGCTGCGAGGAGGGCGAGCAAGGTGGCGTTCAGATCGTCCGGGACGGGCACGGTGCTCACGTCGAACGCCTGCAAGCGAGCCAGCTCTGGCGAGGGCACGCCCTCGCGCCGGTATAGCGGCGGATTGGTCAGGAAAAAGGTAGGCAGGTCGGCCACGACCGCGTCGCCGTCACGCACGACCAGATGGCCGTCGCCGGTGACTCGCCCGATGAGCGCCGAGTGCAGCCCCCAGCGGTCAAAGAGCCGCTGGATGCGCTGCTCCGCGCCGGGCCGCACGATCACCACCATGCGCTCCTGGCTCTCGGAGAGCATGACCTCATACGGCGTCATGCCGGTCTCGCGCCGGGGAACCTGCGCGATGTCCAGCTCGATGCCGCCGTCGCTCCGGGAAGCTGCCTCGACCGACGAGCTGGTCAGCCCGGCGGCGCCGAGGTCCTGGATGCCGACCACGTCCGGGTCCTGGGCCGCTTCCAGGCAGGCTTCAATCAGCAGCTTTTCCAGGAAGGGGTTGCCGACCTGCACGACGCCGCGATGCGATGCTTCGGGGTCTTCCACCGAGGCAAAGGTGGCGCCATGAATACCGTCCCGTCCGGTATCGGCGCCGACCATGAGCACGAGGTTGCCGGCTTCGCCGGTGCGGGCGCGGACCAGATCGTCTACCGGCGCCACCCCGACGCACATCGCGTTGACGAGCGGATTGGCACTATAACTTGGCCCGAAGACGACTTCACCGCCGACTGTCGGCAGGCCGAGGCAGTTGCCATACCAGCCAATACCACCCACCACGCCCTCGAACAGGTGGCGGTTGCGGGCGGTTGTTGGCGGCCCAAAACGCAGGGAATCGAGCGCCGCGATGGGCCGCGCGCCCATGGTGAAGACATCACGCACGATGCCGCCGACGCCCGTGGCCGCCCCTTGGAACGGCTCGACGGCGCTGGGGTGGTTATGGCTCTCGATCTTCATTACGACGGCGAGGCCATCACCAATAGCCACCGCGCCGGCATTCTCCTCACCGGCACGGATCAACACCTGCTCGCCATCGCGGGGAAACCGGCCCAACAGTGGCTTGGAGTGCTTATAGCCGCAGTGCTCGCTCCACATCGCCCCGGTGATGCCTAGCTCCAGCGGATTGGGTTCGTGCTCCAGGCTTTGCACGATGCGCCGGTATTCGGCGCGGGTGAGCGCCACCTCGCGCAGTTGGGCATCGGTGATCAGTGCGGCGGTCGTGTCAGTCATCGTCGGTTGTCATGCGGCCTCCGACGCCAGTGATCGGAGGGGAAGTGTGCCGATGAAGAGAGAAAGTCCCTCGCGCAGCAAGACTTCCAACTCGTAGTCCCGTGCGAGTTTAGGCAGTTCGGCATCGTTATCGGCAATGTAGGCGTCCAGCCAGACTCCCAGTGCCGGCTCGGAGGCTTCATATACTGAGAATTGTACTTCGGGAAATGCACGGCGGATGATGGTCCGGAGATTGGCGACATGCTCCTGTACCCGGGGATCGGATAGGTGTGTGGGGACAATCGCGTGCGGCTCCGGCGGCGGGGGGCCGGGGAATACATCCTCGAGTTTCATCTCATCACCTCTTCGACAAGGCACACCAACCTACGGGCGTGGGTCAAGGCCGAGCGTGCGCGGCGCCTACCAACGCCAGCGTACTCATAGTCGGCTTGCCTCCGTAGGTCTATCCCGGTGCTCAGTGCCTCGCGCAGTGCTGAGGGATACAGCTTGCGTTGGCCGATAAGCACACCACTGAAGCGACTCTGCACATACTGGTGTGACCAGCGCTCCCGCAGCGGTTCGCCAGCGAGCAGCAGAGCAGCGATTGCTGCCTGAAACAGCGCGTAGTAGGCACCGCGCGCACACGAATTGTAGCGGCCCGCCGCAAAGTCGGCTTCCGCCGATGCGAGGCTTTCGTGGGCCTTTGCCGCGTAGCCGGCGGTCGCTTCGCTCCGACGCAGCTCCCAAGTCACGGTACCGGCCTGGAGACACGCATCACGCGGCTGCGACCAGCGCGTGTACGGCCGACTGCCACAACGGCCGGCCGTCGCTGCCACCGAGCAGCGCCTCGCTGCACCGCTCCGGGTGGGGCATCAGGCCGACGACGTTGCGCTGCTCGTTGCAGATGCCGGCGATGTTTGCCAACGCGCCGTTGGGATTTGCCGCCGCGGTGACCCGGCCCTGGGAGTCGCAGTAGCGGAAGACAATCTGGCCGCGGCGCTCAAGGTCCGCGAGCGTTCCGGCGTCGGCGTAGTAGTTGCCCTCCCCATGGGCAATGGGCATCCGCACGATCTGCTCGGACCGGTACTCGCTGGTAAATGGCGTGTCGGTCTGCTCAACGCGCATGTGAACCCATTCGCAGCGGAACCGCAACGATTGGTTGCGGAGCATGGCCCCCGGCAGCAGGCCGGCTTCCAGCAGGATTTGGAATCCGTTGCAGATACCGAGCACCAAGCCCCCCTCGGCGGCGAACGCGCCGATTGCCGGCATGACCGGTGCGAAGCGGGCGATGGCGCCCGCGCGCAGATAATCACCGTAGGAGAAGCCGCCGGGCAAGATGATGCAGTCGAAGCCGCTCAGGTCGGTGTGCTCGTGCCAGATGTATTCGACCGGCTGTTCGAGCACGTCACGCACAACGTAGAACACGTCAGCATCGCAGTTCGATCCCGGAAACACCACCACGCCGAACTTCATAACCGATTCCTTGGCAGCGTGATGGGCATCATCCACCATCCTGCGAAGCAGGGGCGAGGCGTGTCAGCTCCAGCGTGTAGTCCTCGATCAGGGGATTCGCCAGCAGCTGCTCGCACATCGCCGTGACTTCGCGCTGTGCCGCCGCCTCGTCGTCGGTATCGAGTGTGAGCACCAGATACTTACCCACCCGCACACTCTCGACGCCGGCAAACCCCAACTGGTCCAGCCCCCCGCGTACCGCGAGGCCCTGCGGATCGTTGATGCCGGGCTTCGGTGTCACCCGGATATGCGCTTGCAGCATTGCTGTCACCTCAGTCCAAGAGCGCAATCATCGCTGCGGCGGTTAAGCCGGCCTGACGCATAATGCGTTCCCGGAGACCTCGCTTGAGATGCCCTGGATGGACGGACGGAGCCGAAATTGCCCCTATGCGACGTCGCGGCCCGTCAGGCGGCGGAGTGCATCGGCATATTTCTCTTGAGTCCGCGCGACCACCTCGGGCGGGAGCGATGGGGCCGGGGGCGCTTTGTTCCAGCCGGTGGCGCTGAGGTAGTCGCGGACGTACTGTTTGTCGTAGCTGGGTGGGTTGCTGCCCGGTTCGTAGGTCTCCGTATCCCAGAAGCGCGATGAGTCCGGCGTCAGCAACTCGTCAATCAAGATCAACTGCCCCGCGGCGCTGCCGTTGTCCCTGACGATGCCAAACTCCATCTTCGTGTCGGCGATGATGATGCCGCGCTCCCGCGCCTGCTCCGCCGCGGCCGCGTAGATCGCGAGCGTCGCGTCGCGCAACTGAGCCGCGAGTGGCCGGCCGATCAGTGCTTCGACCTCTTCGAACGTCAGCGGCTCATCATGCCCGGTCTCGGCCTTAGTCGTTGGCGTGAAGATCGGCTCCGGAAGCTGCTGCGCCTCGATCAACCCCGCCGGCAGCCGGATGCCGCAGACGGTCCCCGACTTTTGGTACTCGGCCCAGCCGGAACCGGTGATGTAGCCCCGCGCGACACACTCGATGTCAATCCGCTCGGCGCGCCGCACCAACATGCTGCGACCGGTGAGTTGGGCGGCGTGTACCTGTAGCTCCGCCGGGTAGTCGTCCACGTCCGTGGTCAGCACGTGGTTGGGCAAGAGGTCCTGGGTCTGCTCGAACCAGTAGGCGGAGAGCTGGTTGAGCACCTTACCCTTCCCGGGGATCGCGGTCGGCAGCACCACGTCGAACGCGGAGATGCGATCACTGACGACGATCAACAGTTGGTCGCCCAGATCGTACATATCGCGTACCTTGCCGCGTGTGAGTAGCGGTACGCCCGGCAAACTCGATTCCTGCATCGTTCACAGCCTCCTTTGACAGTGGTTGGTGGTTAGTGCTCAGTGCTCAGTAGGGACGCGATGAATCGCGCTCAGGAGTCTCCCTTTCGGTACCCCTCACGATAGCAGCCCGACGCGCTCGAACGCCGTATCAATGTGGGCAAAGTGATAGCTCTCGTCGAACAGTGCGCCCACCTCCTCCGCCGATAGTCGTTGGCGGACGGCCTCGTCTCCGAGCAGCAATGCTTGGAAACTAACCTGTTCCTCCCAGGCCGCCATCGCGTGGCGCTGCACGATACTGTAGGCCTCGGTACGGGTCATCCCCGCCTCGATCAGGGCCAACAGCACGCGCTGGGAGTGGAGTAGCCCGTGCGTGAGGTCGAGGTTCCGGCGCATCCGTTCCGGCAGCACGCGCAGCCCGTCCATCACGCCGGTGAACAGGCGCAGCATATAGTCGAGCGCACAGCAGGCGTCTGGCAGGATCACCCGCTCGACCGACGAGTTGGAGATGTCGCGCTCGTGCCACAAGGCGACGTTCTCCAGCGCCGCCACCGCGTAGCCACGGAGCACCCGCGCCAGGCCACACACCCGCTCGCAGCGGGCCGGATTGCGCTTGTGCGGCATGGCTGACGACCCCTGCCGGCCCTTCTCGAACGGCTCCTCGGCCTCCAGCACTTCCGTCCGCTGGAGATGCCTGATCTCGGTCGCCATCTTGTCCAGCGAGGCGCCCACGATGGCGATGGTGCAGACGAACTCGGCGTGGCGGTCGCGCTGCACGATCTGGTTGGAGACCGCCGCAGCCACGAGGCCGAGCGCCTCGCAGGCGTGGGCCTCGACCGCCGGGGGCACGTTCGCATGGGTGCCGACCGCCCCGGAAATCTTGCCCACGGCCACCGTCCGCCGCGCCGCTTGCAACCGCGCCAGGTTGCGCCGCATCTCTTCGACCCAGATCAGCAGCTTGAACCCGAAGGTCGTCGGCTCGGCGTGAACGCCGTGCGTGCGGCCGATGGTTGGCGTGTCCTTGTAGGCCAACGCCTGCCGCTCCAGGACGGCGACGAGCCGTTGGACACCCTCGATGAGCAGGTCGCTGGCCCGCACCAGCTGGAGTGCCAGCCCGGTGTCCACCACGTCGGACGACGTCAGGCCGTGATGCACCCACCGCGACTCCGGCCCTAAGCTCTCGCCAAGTGCTTGCACGAACGAGGCCGTGTCGTGGTCGGTCACTTTCTCGATCTCGGCCACGCGCTCCAGGGTAAACGTGGCCTGCCTGATCTTGGCCATGTCGTCCGGGGGAATCACCCCTTGCTCCGTCCAGCCCTCGCAGGCAGCGATCTCGACATCCTTCCAGGCGTCCATCTTGGCCTGATCGGACCAGATCGCGCCCATCTCCTCGGACGTATACCGTTCGATCATCGTCTGTCTGTCCTCGTCTTGGGGGCGTCCGTCAGGAGGCGGATTGTGCCCCTACCGCTTGGTTGTCCTGATCGGGGATATCCAGAAACGCTGCGTCTCCCTCGTTTTCGATTGCGCTCTGTCGTTGGAGCGGGTCGTGCCCGGTAGCCTGGTAGACCTCGGTGCGTTCGCGTGTTAGCGCAATCGCCTGCTCGGATACGTCCGCGCCGACGAAAGAGCACCCCCGCTTGAGCGCGGCAATCGCCGCCGAGCCGCTGCCCACGAACGGATCGCACACCACAAAGTCCGGCTCGACGCTGCCACACAGCATCGCCGCAAACACTTCGACCGGCTTCTGGGTGGGATAGGCCGCGCGGTGGATCCGTCGGAAGCGCCATACGTCGGGGATGTCCCGGCGCGAGAGCTTGCGCTGTCCCTTTGTGGCAAAGAGGACGTACTCGTGGCGCCGACGGAAATAGTGCCCCATCCCAATCGCAATTTTATCCCAGGTGATGAGATTCTTCACGTCGAAGACCTCGCGCACAATCGGGCCGAGCGTGAGCAGCGAGTAGCTATCGAACATGATGTAGAGATGGCGATTATTGCGGAGGACGCGCTTGCACTCCGTCAGAAAGTGCCGGTAGGTAGCGGGATCGTCATGGAACTCCTGAAACCACTTCTGCTCCGCAGGATCGCTCTTGCTTGCGTAGTGCCCAACGATCCTCCCGTGACCGAACTGCAAGTGCCGGTTCATGCCGCTGTAGGCCGGATCGGTGACGATGATGTCCACGGACTCATCGGCGAGTGAGCGTAGGAAGTCCAGGCAGTCCATCCGCTCCAAGCGCACTGTCCTCGGCATGTGTTGCTGTTGACGCACGCCTCACTCCCCGGCCTTGCCATGCTGCTGCCGGACCTCCGACAATGCGGAGACCTCGCCTGGTTAACGGCTAGGCCAGCGTGCGGCTGCGGTTAGGAGCGCGGCCGGGCGAGGTTGGCCTTGTACTCGGCGAAGGCGTCGCGCAGGCGCTCGTCCTGCAGGGAGAGAATCTGGACCGCGAACAGGGCGGCGTTACGGGCGCCGTGGCTCCCGACGGCCATGCAGGCGACCGGGACACCGGCCGGCATCTGCACGATGGCGTACAGCGAGTCGAGGCCGCGTAGCTCGCTGCCCGGCAGCGGCACTCCGATCACCGGCAGGGTGGTCAGCGAGGCGACCACGCCCGGTAAGTGGGCGGCCATGCCAGCGGCGGCGATGATGACCTCCACACCACGGTCGCGCGCCGTGGTGGCAAACTCGCGGGTTGCGTCGGGGTTGCGGTGCGCGGAGACCGCCCGGAACTCGTACTCGACCCCAAACTCTGTGAGCAACGCCCGGGCATCCTCCAGATACGACTCATCCGACGGACTCCCGATCACAATGGCTACTCGCGGCATTGGCTGTCCTCCTCACAACGCAGTTCGTGATGTTAGGCGCTGTTGACACTGCCCGGTCGGTCCCGCTTACGCGGGAATCCAAGGCGGGCATACCGGCTGCCGCCCCAAGCGCCTGGCATCCGGCGGAAACCGGATTGGCGGCAATCCCTTGCTCTCCAACGGATTGTGCAGAGTAATCGGTTCGGCGGCGCCCGTCAGGTCGCTGTGGCGGCGATCTCACGGGCGCCAATATCGCGGCGATAATAGCGACCCGCAAACCGCACCCGCTCGACGTTGCGATAAGCTACATCGCGGGCTGCCGCCAGGGTTGGCCCCGTCCCTACGACGGTGAACACCCGTCCGCCGGCCGTGCGGATGGCGCCGTCGGCGTCCGTTACCGTGCCGGCGTGGAACAGCAGCGCCTCGTCGCCCCACGAGTCCAGCCCGCCGACCGGCTCGCCATCGCGTACTGCGTCCGGGTAGCCCGCTGAGGCGAGCGCGACGCCGCACGCCGCTCCGGCGTGCCACTCAATGGGTACCGTGTCCAGCCGGCCGGCCAGTGCGGCCAAGGCAAGCTCGACAAAGTCGTTCCTCAGTAGCGGCAGCAGCACTTGCGCTTCGGGATCACCCCAGCGGGCGTTGAATTCGATCACTTGGGGGCCATCGGCGGTGAACATCAGTCCGGCATAGAGCACCCCGCGATACGGCCGACCGGCGGCGGCTAGTGCCTCGACGGTTGGCTGTAGAATGCGTTGCCGCACGTCCTCCAGTACATCCGGTGGTACCAGGTTGGTCGGTGTGTAAGCGCCCATGCCGCCGGTATTCGGACCGCAGTCGCCCTCGCCGATACGCTTATAGTCGCGGGCCGCACCGCTGGGCCACGCCCGCTCACCGTCGCAGATGGCAAAGACGGACGCCTCCGGTCCGACGAGACACTCTTCGATCAAAATGCGGTCACCGGAAGCGCCGAAGACCCGTTCTTCCAACATTGCCGCCACGGCCGCGTGGGCCTCGGCGCGGTCGGCTGCCACGATGGCACCTTTACCTCGCGCCAGGCCGTCCGCCTTCACGACGACCGGATACTCGCGCCCCGGTGCATCGAGATAGTGGTGGGCTGCGTCGGCTTGGTCGAAGACCCGGTATGGCCCGGTCGGAATGCCATGCTGGGACATCAGGTCCTTTGCGAACACTTTGCTCGCCTCGATCTGCGCTGCCGCCGCCGTTGGACCGAACGCCGGCACGCCGGCTGCCTCGCAATCGTCAATCAGCCCCATGGCGATCGGATCATCCGCTCCGACGATCACCAAGTCCGCACCCACCGCCCGCGCCCAGTGGGCAAAGGCCGCTCCGTCGAGCGGGTCCTGGGCGACGGTCCGGCCGAGCAGCGCCATGCCGGGGTTGCCTGGCGCCGCGATCAACTCCGATACCAGCGTGCTCTGACTCACCTTCCACGCGATTGCGTGCTCGCGAGCGCCACTGCCAGCGATCACTACCTTCATACGCCGCTCTCCCTAGCGAGTAGTGTACCGGCGGCACCGGGCGCTGTCGTCTCGCTGCCGTCGCGTTTTCCGGTCCGCTATGCTCTCGCCATGCTTCGCCGCCTCGGGTACGTGTTCCTGGCCATCACCACGCTGGCCGCTATCGTGGTCCTCACCGTGGCGATCACCCTGCGCGTGCAACCCGGGGGCGGTGACACGCGCACGTCAGGCGAGGCAGGCAGTGCAGGGCGGGACACTCCGACCGTGCGGGTCACGCAGGTCGTTGACGGCGATACGGTGGATGTGTGCTGTCCGCAGGCGCGGATACGGCTGCTCGGCATTGACACGCCGGAGCGCGGCGAGTGGCTGTTCCAGGAGGCCACCGCGATGACCGCCCGCTTGACTTCCGGCCAGCAAGTCCGGATGGAGCGCTGCGAGGAAGACGAGGACCAGTACGGCCGGTTGCTCCGGCACCTATTCGTCGGCGAGCGCCACGTTAATCGGGAGTTGGTCGCCGCCGGCCTCGCGCGGGCGTATATCTTCTCGCTCCGCCTCAATCCCTGTTACGCCGGCGACCTGCTCGCCGCCGAAGGCGTCGCCCAGCGCCAACGGATCGGCCTCTGGGAGCGCGGCGTGCCCTGACTGCACCTTGTGCCGGTAGCCAGCTTGCTGTGGCCTCCCCCTCGCTATCGCTCAACGATGGAGAGGAGTATAGACCGCTCCGCTACCCTGCCGGGATCAGGACGACCTTGCCCTCGCTCTTGGCCCGCGCTGCGGCAAATCCGTCCGCCCATTGGGTGAGGGGGAGCACGGCGGTAATCAGGGGCGCGGTCTGCACTTTGCCCGCCGCCATCAAGTCGAGCGCTCGCGGCCACGCTGTGGGCACTTGGCCAAAGCTGCCGAACAGCCGCAGTTCCTTGATAATGGCCGCGTCCAAGTCCACCTGGACCGACTTCCCGTACAGGCCGATCTGGAGCAGCGTCCCGCCGGGCTGCGCTAGCCGCACGCACTGGTCGAACGAGGGCGCGGTGCCCGCGCACTCGATCACCAGCGGCGCGCCTTGCCCATCGGTCAGGGCGGCGATGATGCCGTCCGCGTCGTCACGGGTGATGTCGTGGACGTGCGGGATGCCGACCTGCCGGCCTAGGGCGAGGCGGCGCTCGTCGTCGCTCGTGCCGAGCAGGACGACCTCGGCGCCGGCGGCGCGGGCGATCTGGGCCGCCACCAGCCCCATCGGCCCCGGCCCGGACACCACGGCCACGTCGCCGGGCGCGGGTGGCGCATAGTCGAGAATGCCGTGGGCACAGCAGGCGACCGGTTCCGTCATCGCGGCAGCGAGCGTGTCGAGGTTTTCCGGTAGCGGGAGCACGCGATGGGCCGGCACCTTGACATACTCGGCAAAGGCGCCGTTGACGTGTGTGCCGATGGAACGGCGCTGGGCGCAGAGATTCGGGCGCCCGGCGCGACACCGTTCGCAGGTGCCACAAATCGAGAAGAACGGCTGGGTCGTCACCCGGTCGCCGACACCGACTTGGTGGACGCCGGCCCCTATGGCCGCCACGTGGCCGGCCGTCTCGTGACCCAAGACGACCGGGGGCACCGAGGCGTACTCGTCGGCCTCGATGTGCAGATCGGTCCCGCAGATGCCGCACCCGGCGACGGAGATGACTACTTCGCCGGGACCGGGCACCGGGTCGGGAAGGGTTTGGAGGGCCAGGTGGCCTGGGCCGCGTGCAGTCTTGACGAGCGCTTGCATCGTTGCTCTCCTCCCATCAACCGCCGGCCCGGCCGAATCCATGGGCGGCGGCACGGTCAGCGGGTGTCGAATCGTCGTCCGTCCGGCGTGATGACGGCCAGGGGACGCAACTCGTTGTTCGGTGAGAGCCGCGCTTCCAACTTGACCTCCTGCCGGCGCAGAGCACCCTCAATCGTGCGGGCGTCCTCCTCCGCTGCAAAGAAGCGCACAACTTGGCGCTCCGTATCTCCAGACTGTGTCGGTAGCTCCACCGCCAGATCAACGTAGGAGCCGCGCAGTAGCTCCGCCGGGTCCACGGCCACGGCGTCCAGGGTCACGATGGGGTAGTCCTCCCACCTCGCCTCGGTGATGTAGGCGAGCGCGACCATGACGGCGAGACCGGCGAGGACGACCATGAGCGGCAGGATCCGCCAGCGGTCGTACAGCCGCAGCCGGTCCATTGGTGTGTTGCCGGCCGCCGTTCCGGCGTCGGGCGTTGCCGTTGTCATGCCCGTGCTCCTCATCCCGCCGTATCTGCGGTGCTCCGGTCTGCCCCTCGCTGGCCGAACGGCAGCCACCGTCGTCCGACTGTGCTGAAGAGCAGGATGACACCTACGCTCAGGAAGGTCAGCCCGCGCAGCAGCAGGCTCACCTGCTGGACGTAGGCGACGATCAAGAGCAGCAGGCTCAGAAAGATCACCAGGGCCCAGATTACCCGGGCGACGCGCCCCGCCGATACTTCGGCCTGCTGTGCGAGTAGGACCACGATCCAGACGGCGCTCAGGACGGTCAGGCCCCATTGCGCGAGCGCGACGAGTAGCCCCTCCAGCACGTCCGGCTCGACGGCGGCGATGAGCCGCGCTACGGGCAGCCAGAGCACCCAAGCCACGGTGCCCGCCGCCAGCGGGGCGCCGGCGGTCAGCAGCCACGACCTCTGCCACTGGCTCGCCGCGGTGCTCCCGGGCCACAACAGGGGCACGCGGTTGATGAGGTACCAGGCTGCCGCGGCCGCAAGCAGTCCGGCGAGCAGCAAACCGGCATCCGCAAGCGGCTGCACCGTGGCCTCGATGATCCTCGCCTCCGTGCGTACCTGTCCGACGCCGGCAAAGGCGCCAGCGATGGCGTAGAGCAACAAGACCCAGCGCAGCGTATACCAGAGCGGCTCCACTGCTTCGTGGCGCCGCTGGAGTTGCAGCAGCCAGAAGACCATCACGATGGCCGTCACCGCTGCCGTCAGCCACCACGTACCTTCGTAGATGAGGAGCCCGACGACCTCCCCCTCGATGGCCATCAAGCGATCCCAGAGGTTGAACCAAAGCAAGGCCACGCTGACCGCTATGACGTATATCTGGGCGAGCAGCCAGGTGCGGGCCGGTGTCTGCCAGAGGCGCCAGGCGCAAATACCGATGGCGGCCGCGGCAGCCACCACTCCGACCAGGGTCGCTTCGAGCACCGGACCGGGATACTCGCGCGCGATGATAATCAGGCCGCTGCCCAGTCCCAGACCGCTGAGGAGGGCGAAAAGCGGGGTCCAGTAGCCGCGCGTGCGGAGGGCCAGCGCCAATCCCATCGCGTAGAGGACCCAGTAGTTCAAGCCAAAGTCTCCCCATTGCCCGGCGACTAGCTCGTCGTGCAGCCACAAAACGCCCAAGCCGGCCGCCGTGACCCAGCCGGCGGTCGCCAGGAAGGTACTCCGCCGCAGCTCGAGGTAGATGAGCGTCGGCACCAGAGCGACCAGGAGCAACTCGATCCAGTCATGGATGGATTGCTGGATATGTTGCGAGATTACCGCCGCGAAACCGAGCAAGCTGGCCGCCACAATGGCGTCCACGAACTGACTGGCGATGTGCCGCCAGCCCGGATGCTCGACGCGCGGTGCGGCGTAGGCCGCCAGCGCACCGGGTATGGCGACCAGGACCAGCCGCAGCCAGTAGGGCAGGACGCTCCAGTTGGCAGCGACGACGAGAAGCAGCCCAATCGCGAGCAGGCCCAACCCGGCGCCCAGCACAATCGTCGGGAGGGGGATGCGTGTCGCCGCCTCCGGTGGCTCGTCAGCGACGGCGAAGCCGTAGCGCGTGCCCAAGGCGGCGCGCTGCGAGCGGGCAATCAGTCCGTCGGCTACCCAGCGCTCGGATTCGGCGTTGAGCCACTCGACCGGCGGACCGGCTGACGGTGTGGCGTCGGCCATCAACTCCGCTCCTCACTCCCGCCAGGCTCCTGCGGCCAGCCGACCCTACGCCAAGCTAGAGCGAGCCAGGGACTATGGAGGCTCACGTTAACCTTGCTCGATGGCCTGCTTGAGCGCTTGGAGGAACTGCGCGGCGGGTGCCCCGTCCACAATGCGATGGTCGAAGGACAGGCTCAGGATCACCATATACCGTACCGCGATCTCGCCATCCACGACAACTGGTCGCGGCACGATCCGCCCCACGCCGAGAATAGCCGACTGCGGCGGATTGATGATGGGGGTAAAGCCGTCTATGTCGAGAGTGCCCAGGTTGGTGATCGTAAAAGTGCCACCCAATAGCTCATCCGGGCTGAGGCGATTGGTGCGCGCTCGCTCTGCCAGGTCGGCCGTTTCACCGGCCAAGTCGGTGAGCGACTTGGTGTTCGCAGCGCGCACGACCGGCACGATGAGGCCACTGTCGAGCGCCACGGCCACGCCGATGTTGATTTCCTCCCAGCAATGAATCTCCTCACCTACCATGCTGGCATTGAGCAGTGGGTGGTCGGCGAGTGTGCGGGCGAGGTGCCGGACGATCAGGTCGTTGTACGTCGGGCGAGGGCCGTCTGCGTCCGCGGCTTCCTGCGCCAGGGCGGTGCGACGGTCGCGCAATGCCGTGGCGTCGGCCTCGGTGAAGATCGTCAGCTGGGCCATCTCCCGTAGGCTGGTGCTCATCCGCTCCCCAATGACCTGGCGAATGCCGCTCACCGGAATGACCTGCTTGGCGGTCAGCCCGGTCGCCTCAGCCGGGGCCGCTGGTGCCGCCGGAGTTGCCGCGCTCGCTTCCGCCGCGGCACGGACGTCGCTCTCCACGATCCGGCCCCGCGGACCGGTGCCGGTGACGGTGCTGAGGCCCACCTCCAGTTCTCGTGCCAGGCGGCGGGCAACCGGCGATGCCATGACGCGCCCCCCGGCCGCGGCCGGGGGTGCCGGCCGGCCGGGTCGCTGGGGTCGTGCTCTGGGCGGCGGGCGTCTGGTGGGCTGAGAGGTCGCAACTGCCTGACTGGCGGCCGTGCCACGCTCGGCAGCCGCGTTGGCCGCCTCGACCGCGGCTGCGAGGTCGGCGTCGGTGTCTTCGGGCGTGGCAATAATGGCAAGCAGGCCGATCACTTTGACCGAGTCGCCCGCCTGGGCTTGGACGTGCGTCAACCGACCGCTGGCCGGCGCCTCGACTTCGGCATTGATCTTGTCGGTCTCGATCTCCAGGATGGCTTCATCCGCCTCGACGGCATCGCCCTCCTGCTTGAGCCAGCGCGTGATCTTGCCTTCGGTCATCGTCAGACCGAGCTGCGGCATCTTCAGTGGAACGGGCACCTGGCTTCTCCTCTGGCAGGCATTTTCCGGCGCTAAAGCGCACACCGCGCTGTGCAAGCGGCGCTCGTGCGTGACTGCCCCGGATTCGTCCGTTAGCTGACGGTGCGGTAAATGGCTTCAAGAATCTGATCGGGACTCGGAATGGACGCCGCCTCCAGGTTGGCGCTGAAGGGGATATGGACGTTCGGGTTGGCCACGCGCAGCACCGGGCCGTCGAGATAGTCGAAGACGTTTTCCTGCACCTGCGCGACCAGCTCGGCGCCAAATCCGCAACGCTCGGCGGCCTCGTGGACGATCACGACGTTGTGCGTTTTCTGGACCGACTGCAAGATCGTCTCCAAGTCGAGGGGAACGAGCGTGCGGGGGTCAATGACCTCGACCTCGATCCCTTCGGCGGCCGCCGCCTCGGCAGCTTCTAGGGCCATCCCGACGCACCGTTGCAGCGCAACGACCGTCACGTCGCTCCCCTCGCGGCGGACGGCGGCCTGCCCGAAGGGGATCGTGTAGTCCTCGTCATCAGGAACTTCGCCGGTTTCGGCGTACTGCACCTTATTCTCGACGACGAGTACCGGATTATCGTCGCGGATGGCCGTCTTCAGCAGGCCCTTGGCGTCGGCCGGCGTGGAGGGCAGCACGACCTTGATACCGGGCACGTGGCAGAACCACGATTCGAGATAGGCCGAGTGCTGGGCCGCGTTCCCGCGACCGGCGCCGGCCATCGTGCGGATCACGAGCGGGAGCCGGGCCTTGCCGCCGAACATGTATTTCATCTTGGCGGCCTGGTTGACCAGTTGATCCATGGCAATGGTCAGGAAGGTCATGTACATGATCTCGGCGACCGGTCGCGCCCCGACCGCCGCGGCGCCCACCGCGGCGCCGGCAATCGCCGCCTCGGAGATCGGTGTGCCGATCACCCGCTCGCGCCCGAACTGGTCATAGAGGCCTTCGGTGACCGCGTAGGCCGAATCCTTCACGTCCTCGCCGAGGACAAATACTCGGTCGTCCCGGAGCATCTCTTCCCGCAGTGCCGTGTTGAGCGCCTTACTCGTCGAAATCGTTGCCATCGTGTGTACTCCTTGGCCGGCTAGGACCTACGTGGTCGGTGGCCGACTACTCCTCCGTAAAAATGTCCGTGAAGATCAACGACTCGTCGGGCAGTGGGCTTTCCTCGGCGTACTGCAGGGCGTCTTCCACTTCCTCCCGCGCGGCGGTGTCAATCAACTCCGCTTCCGCGTCGGTCATAATCCCGGCGGCGACGAGACGCTCCTGGAAGCGCCTAATCGGGTCGTGGACGTACTGCGCTCTGACCTCCTCGCGCGTGCGGTAGACCTCCTGATCGCCGACGAAGTGGCCTTCCCAGCGGTAGGTCTTGCACTCGACCAGCGAGGGGCCGCCACCACTGCGTGCCCGCGCTACGGCGTCACTGATCGTGCGGTAGACGGCGAGCACGTCCTGGCCGTCAACGATGTGGCCGGGAATGTCGTAGGAGTCGGCGCGGACAGCAATGTCCTTGACGGACGTATCCTCCGTCACGCGCTGGAACTGCGCGAACTGGTTGTTTTCACAGATGAACACCACGGGCAGCTTCAGCACGGCGGCGAGGTTGATGGCTTCGTGGAACGCGCCCTGGTTGGCCCCACCGTCACCAAAGAAGCTCGCCGTCACGCGGTCACTGCCCAGTTGCCGATTACCCAGCGCCGCGCCGGTGGCGATGGGCAAACCGGCGCCGACAATCCCATTGGCGCCGAGCACGCCGAGGTCAAGGTCGGCGATATGCATGGAGCCGCCTTTCCCCTTGCAGTAGCCGGTTGCCTTGCCCATCAGCTCGGCCATCATCCCCCGCATCTCCATGCCTTTGGCGAGACAGTGGCCGTGCCCCCGATGCGTGCTTGTGATGAGGTCATCGTCCCGGAGCGCAGCGCACACTCCAGTTGCGACGGCCTCCTGGCCCACGTACAGGTGGACGCTGCCATACAGGCGCGCCTCCATGAACAGGCCCTTCAGCCGCTCCTCGAAGCGGCGAATACGGACCATCGTGCGGTACATGGCGACGAGTTGATCTTGGTCCAGCCCGGCCAGATCAACGGTGGGCGTCGCCGTCGGTGCCTCTGCAACTGCGACCATTGGATGTCACTCCCCTCTGCCGACAAGCCTGTGCTGCCGGTGCCTCTGCGTAGCGTGAGCCTGGAATCTCCTGGCAGGTGACTATCGCACACTGACACGGCGAGGGCAACCGACGGGGCAACGCTGCTGAAGTCAGGTGCGCCCGGAAGCAGCTTTAGCCCGGCTGCGTCTGGCCAGCAAGGTACCAGTGCATTGGCAGTCGGGGCAACTTGACCGGGCGCCACGGCTGCCATCCTGAAAAGCGGTACAATCGGTTCCAGCTAACTATGAGGAGGAGCGAGCGATGGCCGGTGAGCAAGCTGTGTACGAGCAACCGACGCTGCAAGGACAGGTCGCGCTCATCACGGGCGCCGGGGGCGGCATCGGCCGCGCGACCGCCTTGCGTCTGGTGCAGGCCGGTGCGCGGATCGCGGCGGTTGACCTGAACCTAGCTGCCGCGCAAGCGACCGCCGCGGCCGTGTCCGCCGCCGGCGGGGAGGCGTGGGCCGCGGCGGCCGAAGTGACGGACGCGGACGCTGCCGAGCAGACAGTCGCGGCGGTCGTGGCCCATTGGGGGCGGCTCGACGCGCTGGTGAACGCCGCCGGTATCCTCCGCACCGGGACGGCGCTGGAGACCACCCCGGACGACTGGCGTCTCGTGTTGGAGATCAACCTGACGGGCACGTTCCTGTGGTCGCGTGCCGGCCTGCCTCACCTGCTGCGCGCCGGCGGCGCCATCGTGAACCTGTCGTCACTCGCCGGTCGCACGAAATCCATCCTCGCGGCGCCCAGCTACGCCGCATCGAAGGCCGGCGTGATCGGTCTGACGATGACGATGGCCGGGCACCATGCGAAGGATGGCGTGCGGATCAACTGCGTCGCGCCCGGTCCCACCGAGACGACGATGATTACCGCGCTGCCGACGGAGCAGTACGATCAGGTCATGGCAGCGCTGCCGACGGGCCGGCTGTCCACACCGGCGGAGATCGCGGAGGTCATCCATTTCCTGTTGAGTGACGCCGCCAGCTTTATCACGGGCCAGTGCATTGACGTGAACGGCGGCCTCTTCATGGGATGATCGGCCCGTTGGGGGCCCCAGCCGCCAGCCGAACGGTGACCCGGGTTAGGCCGGGGTGGGGGTAGCGCCGTCCGGTGCAGATAGCTGCTGGGCAGCGAGGGCTTCCGTGCCGGCCGGCGGGAGTTGTTGAATAAAAGGCAGCGCCTCGGCGAAAGAGCCGACCGAGACGATCTGTACGGTACGGGCCACCCGGCGCGCTTCATCGGCGTTGTCTGCGGGCACCAGAAAGTACGCCGCGCCGGCCTTCTCCGCTGCGCGTACCTTGTACGGGATGCCACCGACGCTGCGGACCCGTCCGTCCGTGGCCAGCGCACCGGTGCCGGCGATGCGATGCCCCCCGGTGAGGTCACCGGGGGTCAGGGTGTTGTAGAGGGCCAAGGCAAACATCAGCCCAGCCGATGGCCCGCCCAGGTCTTCGGATTGTATCTTCAGCTCCCGTGGAAAGTTGTATTTGACCCGGTAGGTGATGACCACGACGCCCATCAGGGCGCGGCCTCGCTCTTCAGGAGACTCGGCCAGCGTTGTCGTGAGCGATAGCGTGGTGTCGTCGCGGCGCACCTCCAGCGGTAGCCGATCACCGGGCCGGTGCGCGCGGATTACGGCGATCAGGTCGTCCTTCGTCCGCACCGGCCGGCCCCCGGCCACCACGACGACGTCGTTGACCGCCAGAACATCCTTCGCGGGGCTGTCGGCCCGGACATCGCGGATCAGCGCCCCTTGGCCATCTACGTCTACCTCCAGACCGGCAGCGCGGAAGGCCACCACCCGCGCCGCCATTTTGCTGTTGTCCATCATCGTATCCAGCAGTTGCCGGTACTCCTTGCGAGACAAATGCTGTGGCCGGGCCTCCTCGCGCGGGATGAGTCCGGCCTCCGGATCCGCATGGGCATACAGCCACTCTGCCACGCTGGCCGGGTTGCTATAGATTGAGGTGAGATAGAACGCCCCCTCGGTCTCTTGTGGGCGCGGCTCGATCAGGGTATTGGTATCCGTCACGGGACCGGGCAGCAGCATTTGGTATGGCGTGGGTATCCAGAGGCACACCGTTGCCAGCAGCGCGACGATGTTCAGCACCAGCGCCGCGAGGATGACGCGCGGACGGTCCGCCAGCCAATGCGCCGCGCGCCGCACTCTTGAGCCTCGCATATCGCAGCAGCCTTCTCATACTATTGTGGCATCTCCCGCTGCGTAATGGGAAGCAGCATCCCTCATTGCGGCTTGCGCCGCAATCCGGACGGGCCGTGCGGGAGGGGGAAATGACGAGGTGATGGCCGGGGAACGAACGGGCAACGTCACGGGGGACTAGTCGTCGCTGCGTGCGACGGTGTTGGCGCGACTGGGGCGGGGCCGCTGGGAAGCGCGGCGCAGGCGGCTCCGGCGCGTGGGCCGCGTTGCCGGTCGAGCGGCCTTGCTGCGGTCCTGCGCGGCGTTGCTCTGCTGCAGCGGTGACTGCGCGCGGTGCATCGGCAGCGATGAGCGGCCCAGGGACCGGTAGACGGCGGTGCCGGGTGCCTCGGTTGGAGCCGTCTGCTCGCCGCCGCCCCCGCTCCGTCCCAACGCCCGGTAGGTTGCGCCGCTGGCCGATGCATTGCTGCCGGACGTGGGCGTTCCGAGTGACGACCATGGTTTGGCCGACAGTTGGAGCGGTCGCCCCAAGCCCGAGGTGACCGGCTCGATGGTCGGCGTGTCCTTGCCGAGCACCCGATAGTTGGCGCTGCGGGTGAGCCGCGAAGCCTTGCGACCGCCCGTGTGCGCCGCCGGCTGCAACTCGGTCTCCGCGTTGCGGCGGGACCGTCTGACGCTCCCATCGACACTGCCGTTGCTGCGCGGCGCGGCGCGGCCGCTGCGCGCCGCCGGCTTGCGTGCTGTGTTCGCGGTGCGGTTGGTGGGACGTTGCGTTGCGCTCGTGCCGTTGGCCGGCCGCTGGCTGCGCGGGCGGCGGCGCGGCCCCGGCCCGGTGGATGATGCCTCGCTGCGCTGGCGACGTCTGGTCACACGTGGCTGCGCCGGAACGGTCGAATCGCTGTGCTGCATGCGGCGGGCCGAGCGTCGCCGCACCAGTCGTGTGCGGGCCGAACGGTGGGGGCGCTGGCGCTGAGGCCGTACCGTTGCTTCGGGGACGCCGGTGGTAGCAGTGGTAGTCGGATCGCTCGGCGCAGCTCCGGCGGCGGGCGCCTCGTTGGCAGCGACGGGTTCGGGGGGAGCGGTAGTCGGCCGCTCGGCCTCATTTTCCGGCATGTAGTCTGCTCCTCGTCCTCGCTGGACTACGGTACCGACAGGTGGCGCCACTGATGGCGCCTGTCGCAGCTAGGCCGCGCGTCCGTGCGGTCCCCGCTGGCCGCAGCGACATGGTGAGGTTGGCGCACCATGACTGGCCGATTGCGGCGCCCGCGGCGCCGTAGGGTGGCCTGATGCGGTGATCTGCGCGGACGGCCGCGTATCACCCTATCGGTGACGAGTTATTCATCGCGTGAGATGCCCCGCTGCTCGCGCGTTCGTCGGAGCGACATATGGCTCAGGAACGGTGAGAGCGGGCGATGTGTGCTTGGAGTTGCTTTGCTGAGGAAACCCACGGATTAGTATGCCAAACTATACCGCTATCCACTTGACTACCGCAACCTGGATTGCTCGCGACTGCCACCGGTTTGAGGATACTCGCCGTCACACTACTCGCAGCCTGAATAGTATAGCGAGGGGCACCCCCTTCGAGTCTTGAGACTGTCGAGTATCGCTCGACGAGGCCGGGGACTGCTGTTAAGTGTTAAGCTTGAGAGCGAGATTGACTGCAAGGAGGAACGGCATGAGTGTCGAGGTAGGACAAGCGGCCCCGGATTTTGAGTTGGCGGCAGCCGGAGGCGCCACGGTCAAGCTCTCCGACTACCGCGGTGATCGGAACGTGCTTCTGGCCTTCTATCCCAAGGACGACACCGGCGGTTGCACCATCGAGATGACCACCTTTCAGCGAGAATACGCCCACTTCCAGGCCTTGGGGGCCGAAATCCTCGGTATCAGTGCCGACTCGGTTGCTTCCCACGACCAGTGGTGCGACAAGCTCGGCGGCCTGTCCTATCCCCTTTTGGCCGATACGCAGCTCGCGGTCATCGAACAGTACGATGTCCTCAGCCCACAGGGCCAGGTGGCCCGGCGGGCGCTCTTTGTTGTGGATCGCGCGGGGACGGTGCGCTGGAAGAACGAGAGCTATGACGTGCGTGACCCCGCCCAGTATCAGGCGCTCTTGGACGCGCTCGCCGCGATACGGGAGTAATCCTGGCCCGCTCCCGCCGGGACAAAGCCGCTTGACCGATGGCTGCCACTGAATTGCCGTCCGGTGCTGCCTGGCCGTCCGCAGCCGCGGCGCCGCCGGCGAGTGCGTCCAAGAGCATCGCGGTCATTATCCCGACCTGGAACGGCGCGCACCTCTTGCCAAGCTGCCTCGACGCCGTAGCGCGGCAGACCCGCCGCCCGGAGCAAGTCATCGTGGTGGATGACGGCTCCACCGACGACACGGTGACGCTGCTGCGCCGCGACTATCCATGGGTGCTGCCCCTGGTGCTGGCCGAAAACGGCGGCTTTGCGCGGGCCGTCAATGCCGGCCTGCGCGCCGCTCGCGGCGACATCGCAGTGCTCCTGAACAATGACGCCGAGCCGGAGCCGGACTGGCTGGCGGCGCTCTGTGCGCCGCTCCTGTCCGACCTGGACGGTACGCTGGCGTCCTGCGCCTCGAAAATCTTGCTGGCGGACCGTCCTGACGTGCTCCACTCGGCCGGTGACGGGTATGGGCGCAACGGCGTGCCGAGCAATCGTGGGGTCTGGACCGGCGCCGACGGCCGCTACGACCGGCAGGAGTGGGTGTTCGGCGCCTGCGCGGCCGCCGCCGCTTACCGTCGTGACGTGGTGCTTGCCGCCGGTGGCTTTGACGAATGGCTCGGCATGTACTGTGAGGACGTGGACCTGGCGTGGCGCTTGCAACTCCGCGGCTACCGCTGCCTGTACGTTCCGCAAGCACGGGTGCGCCATCGGTTGTCGGCAACCGGCGGCGGACCGCTGGCGAGCTACTATTGCGGCCGGAACTTCCTGCTGGTGGCGACGCTGAACTTGCCGGGGCCGTTCCTGCGGCGCTACTGGTGGCGCCTGCTCGCGGCCCAGCTGAGGATTGCAGCAGCGGCACTATGGCATAGCCGCGAGCCGGCAGCGCGGGCGCGACTGCGGGGACAATGGGCCGGAATACGGGCGCTCCCGGCCGCCTGGCAGCGCCGCCACCACCGCCAGGCCGCGCGTCAGGCCTCGCTCACCGCGCTGGACGCCCTCCTGACGTAGCCTCGTGCGCCGCTGGGATGGCCGCTATTTTCAGAGAGGCGTATACTGGCCAGGTTAGCCCTTGCCCGCGGGCAGAAGAGAGTCGCACGCATGACTATACTGGTGCCGCCCGGGACACCCACGGACACGGCGCAAGAGACCAAGCTCCGGCAGCAGCTCGCAGAGGCCCGGGCGCACCAAGCTGCGACGAGCGAGATCCTACGCATTATCACCCGCTTGCCTACGACCGATCTCCAAGCCGTGCTGGATGCCATCGCGGCTCAGGCGGCCCGGTTGTGTCACGCGCGCCTGGCAGCCGTCTCCCGTGTTGAGAAGGGGGGCCTGCGCCTCGCCGCGCATCATGGGGCACTGCCGGTGTCCCGGGCCGGTGAGGCTGGAGCCATGGCCCGGACGCCGGTAGACCGCACGTCGGTGAATGGCCGCGCGGTCGTGGACCGCCGCACCCTCCACATCCATGACCTAGCCGCCGAGTCGGAAGACGAGTTCCCCACGGCGAAGGCCCTCCAAAAGCGGGATGGCACGCGCACCATCCTGGTAGTCCCCCTGCTCCACGATGACTCCGCCCTCGGCACGATTTCGGTACGCCGTCAGCGCGTTCGGCCCTTCACAACGCCGGAGATCGCGCTGTTAGAGACGTTTGCCGACCAGGCGGTGGTCGCTATCGAGCACACCCGCCTCTTTCAAGAGTTGGAGGACCGCACCGCTGCCCTGGAGCGTTCGAATGCCGAGTTGGAGCAGTTCGCCTACGTGGCCTCCCACGACTTGCAAGAGCCACTGCGGACTGTCAGCAGCTATGTCCAGCTCCTCGCGGAGCGCTACGCCAGCCGGATCGACGCGCGTGCCGACCGCTACATCGGCCACAGCGTGTCAGCGGTGGAGCGCATGTACACCCTCATCAACGACCTGCTCGCCTACTCGCGGGTCGGCACTCGCGGTCGTGACCTGGTGCCGACCAAGACCGCCAACGTCTTGGACCACGTGCTGGAGGGGTTGGCAACCACGATTCGGGAGACAGCGGCTGAGATCACCTGGGACCCGCTCCCCACGGTGCGGGCAGATGCTACGCAGCTGGGACAGCTCCTCCAGAACCTGCTGGGCAACGCCCTGAAGTACCGGGGCGAGCGCCCGCCGCGCATCCATATCGGCGTGCAGCGGCAAGGTGGGCACTGGCAGTTCGCCGTGCGTGATAATGGGATCGGCATTGACCCGGCGTACGCAGAGCGTATCTTTCTCGTCTTCCAGCGCCTGCATACGCAGGATGAGTACTCGGGAACCGGCATCGGGTTGGCGATCTGCGAGAAGATCGTCGAGCGGCACGGCGGGCAGCTCTGGGTCGAGTCGCAGGTCGGGCAGGGGGCCACCTTCTTCTTCACGCTGCCGACCTTGGGGGATGATGACGGGTGAGACGGGTGAGTGCGATGGAGCGAATGGCTCCCATAGATATCCTGCTGGTCGAAGACAATCCTGGTGATGTGGACCTGATGGTTGAGGCTCTGGAGGACGCCCAGATCGCCAACTGTCTGCACATCGTCAACGATGGCGAGGCAGCCTTGTCGTTCCTGCACCGCGAGAGTGGGTATGAACAGGTACCCCAGCCCGACCTCATCCTACTTGATCTGAACTTGCCGAAAAAAGGCGGGCGCGAGGTACTGGCGCACATCAAGCAAGACCCTCACCTGCGGCGTATTCCGGTGGTCATCCTGACGACCTCTTCGGCTGATGAAGATATCCTGCGGGCCTATGACCTGCACGCCAACTGCTACATCACCAAGCCCGTGGGCTTCAAGCCGTTTTTTCGGATGGTTCACAAGATCGAGGATTTCTGGCTTACCGTGGTGCGGTTGCCCGATAGCACCCAATAGCGGTAACCACAGACCGGCACAGCCAACAAAGGGGAGGTACCGATGACGAGTGACCAGCCCACCATCAGCGTCCTTGTGGTGGAAGATAGCCCTGCCGACCTGGACCTCATCAAGGAGAGCCTCGGCGAGGCGACGCAGGCGCACTTCGAGGTCCAGACCGAAGGCCGCTTGGATCGTGCCCAGCATCAGTTTGCGATCCGCGAGTTCGACATTGTGCTGCTGGACTTGGGTCTGCCGGATAGTAGCGGGCTACGCACATTGGAGACGGTCCTAGAGTGGGATACTGGCCTCCCGATTGTGGTACTGACTGGACTCGCGGAGGATATCCTTGGCGCCCAAGCGGTGGAGCTTGGCGCTCAGGCCTATCGGGTGAAGCGGCTAGAGACCTTTAAGGCCCTGCCCGCCGACCTCCTGTCGGTCGTGGAGCAACATCGAGCACAGCACGCCACGGCGTCGGGCGGCCCGCTGGGCTGGCTCCGGCGGCTGCTGGGCGGTAGCTAGGCGCTGTTACCTTGCCCGGTCACTACTCCTGCTCCGAAAATACCCCCGGCCGTCATTTCCTGGCTGGCCAGCGCAGGCTGTGGAATCCACCTTCCGCCGGAGTGACAACGGATGGCCCTAGGATTGCTTTGTTATTCACGCAACAGTTGTTGACACAGTGGTAGTTTTGGGCTATAGTTGCTCTGGCTGCCACCTCGCTGCGTACCGGCGGGGCCTAGCGGTCGGTCTGAAGGTGCTCTAGGCAATGAGATCGGGCACTGGACTTAGGGATACGCCGCTGCGGTTGGCTGGTGCTCACCCAGCACTGTAGCAAGGGGTGAGGCCGGCTGCGGCGTACGCTAGTCGAGGTAAGGATGAGCGTCGCCTCCCTCATGCATTGGCCATGATGATGGCGAGGTGCTACGAAACAATGGTTGCTGATAGCTGGTTCGACCAGCGCACTGATGCCTGGCTTTATCAGCGGGTCGTCGAGCAGATGCCCCTGGCGGTGGCAGTCTGGCAGGCGGAGACCGACGATCTGCATGGCTTGCGGCTGGTGTATGTCAACCCCTATAACGCGACCACGGTGGGCGTTGATCTCTCGCCCTTCGTGGGCAGGCACTTGGCTGATGCCTTCCCTTCTATCGTTAGCACACCCTTACCAGGTCACATCTTGGCCGTGGCCCTGGAGCGTGAGCCGGGATACCAGGAGATCCACGAGACCGCAGGTGCCCCTGAGACTCGGCTTCAGCTTGACGTGCGACCGCTGGGCCGGCGCTGTGCCCTGGTGTCCTATATCAATATCGCCGAGCAGCAGGCGGCGGCATCCTGCCAGTGAACGCCCGGCGCCAGCGGCGGCTGAAACCGGTCCGACCCTAGTGCCTCTAATTTCGGATCAAGAAAGGAGCGCTACCCATGCCGGATACCGGCCGTGGTAGTGGCGAGATACTACGTAACAATGGTCGCTGAGAACTACCCCCAGCAGCGGGTTGGTGCCGACCTGCACCGGCGGATTGTCGAGCAGATACCATTGGCGGTGGTAGTCTGGCGAGCCGAGACCGACGACCCGCGCGACTTGCGGCTAGTGTATGCCAGCCCCCAGGGGAAGACCGAAACGGGTGCCGATCTGGAGCCCTTCGTCGGTAAGCGCTTCATTGATACGTTCCCAGCCGTTTACGAGACGGATCTACCCTACAACTACTTCGCCGTGGCCACGGGGAGTAAGTCGGAGTACCATGAAGTCCAACGGTACGGCGACGATACTATTGCGGAGAACTGGTTTCGGATTGACGCGCGACCGTTGGGCCAACGCTGTGTGCTGGTGGCCTATACCAATATCACCCAGCAGCAGGAGGTGGTCACCCGGCCCGCCCGCCCGGCTAGTGGTATGGGGGTGGCCGAGATTGACAAGGTCGTCAGTCCCGTCGTCGGTAATGTCGAGAGTTGGCTCTACCAGCGGATCGTCGAGCAGATGCCGCTGGCCGTGGTGGTCTGGTGGGCCGAGACCGACGACCCGCGCGGCTTGCGGATGGTGTACTGCGGTCCCCATAGTACAGCGGTCACCGGTACCGATATGGCCCAATTTGTGGGCCAGCGCTTCACTGATTCGTTCCCAGCGGCCTACGATACGGATTTACCCTACCGCATCTTTGCCGTGGCCACCGAGAGCCGGCCGGACCATTTCGAGACCTTCCCGTATGGCGACGAAAATGTGCCCGAGAGTTGGTTTCGGGTGGAGGTGCAGCCCATAGGCCAGCGCTGCGCCTTGGTGGCCTACACCAATATCACCGAGCAGCAGCAGGCGGCCGCCTCCCTCCGCCGCCGGCGTCGTGAAGCTGCGGCCTTGGCCGAGATTGGCCGGGTCATTAGCGCCACCCTCGATGTCCAGGATATCTATGAGTCGCTAGCGACCAGCGTGCGCCAGTTGATCCCCTACGACCGCCTGGCCATCGCCACCGTGGACTTGAAAAAGAACACCATTACCAGCGTTTACAATAGCAAAAAACCGACCACCCCTCAGTGGGCCGTTGGGCGGTCTCGATCGTTGCAGGGCGTGGCGTCTGAAGGCGTCGTGCGTGCCCGGACCCCCCTGCTGATGCAGGCCGAGACCGAGGCCGACTTACTGGCCAAGTTCCCCTACGCTCGTGAAGGGCTGGAGCATGGGCTACGCTCGACGATTGTGGCGCCGCTGATCGCCCGGGACGAGATGGTCGGCGTGCTAACCATGCGTACACCGCAGGAGAACGCCTTTACGCAGCACCACCTGGTGCTGGCTCAACAGGTCGGGATGCAGATTGCCGGCGCCATCGCCAATGCCTGGGCCTATGCCGCCCTCAAAGAAGCCGAGGCCGCCCTGGTGCGCTCGAACGCCGAGTTGGAGCAGTTTGCCTATGTGGCCTCCCATGACCTGCAAGAACCACTGCGGGTGGTCGGCAGCTACGTCCAGCTACTTGCGCGCCGCTACGCCGGCCAGCTCGATGGGCGGGCCGACCGGTACATCAGTCGCAGCCTCGCCGGGGTGGAGCGGATGCGGGCGCTGATCAACGACTTGCTAACCTATTCGCGGGTGGGCACCCGCGGCCTAGAGCTGACGCCGACCCGGACGGAAACAGTGGTGGCCGAGGTCCTGGAAGGGCTGACCGTGACCATCCGGGAGACTGCGGCAGAGATCACCTGGGACCCCCTGCCCGTGGTGCAGGCGGATTCGACGCAAGTGGGGCAGCTCTTCCAGAATCTGGTGAGCAATGCGTTGAAATACCGCAGTGAGCAGGCGCCACGGGTGCATATCGGGGTCGAGCGGCAGGGCCAGCGGTGGCGGTTTGCAGTGCAGGATAATGGGATCGGCATTGATCCCCAGTACGCGGAGCGCATCTTTCTCGTCTTTCAGCGGCTGCACACACGGGACGAGTACCCTGGGACGGGGATTGGGTTGGCACTCTGCCAGAAGATCGTGGAGCGGCATGGCGGACAGTTGACCGTCGAGTCGCAGGTGGGGCAAGGGGCGACATTCTTCTTCACGTTCCCGGCGGTAGAGAGGTGGGCTGGATGATTACCCATACGCTAGCGACCCCCATTGATATGTTGCTGGTCGAGGATAACCCGGATGATGTGGACCTGACGATTGAGGCCCTAGAGGACACCAAGGTTGCGAACCGCCTGCACGTGGTCACTGACGGCGTGGCGGCCTTGTCGTTCCTGCGCCGCACAGGGGAGTATGCCCAGGCCCCCCGGCCAGCCGTCATCCTCCTGGATCTGAACTTGCCGAAGAAGGATGGGCGCGAGGTGCTGGCAGACATCAAGGATGATCCTGTGCTACGCCGCATTCCAGTGATCGTCCTGACCACCTCATCGGCCCGGGAAGATATCCAGCGGGCCTATGACACGCATGCCAACTGCTACATTACCAAGCCCGTAGATTTCGAGCAGTTTGTGCGCGTGATCCAGGCAATTGAGAACTTTTGGCTCACTGTGGTGCAGCTACCCACTAGCCAGCAAGGGTAAGTGGGGTGATGGGGCAAACTATGACTGGGACCCGGCCTATTGTCCGTGTGCTTTTGGTGGAAGATAGCTCCGACGACGCCGACCTCATCCAGGAGAGCCTCAGCGAGGCCGCGGAGACACTGTTTGAGATCCACCGGGCAGACCGCTTGGAGGGTGCCCAACAGCAATTAGCGGCCCGGCAGTTTGATATCGTGCTGCTGGATTTGGGTCTCCCGGATAGTAACGGGCTAGAGACGGTACAGACGGTCCTCGCGTGGGACACTGGTCTGCCTATTGTGGTGCTCACTGGACTGGCTGAGGAGTTCATTGGCACCCAAGCGGTGGAGCGTGGCGCTCAGGCCTATCTGGTGAAGCGGATGGAGAGCTTTGATATCCTGCCGGCGAACATCCTGTCGGCCTTGGAGCGGCATCGAGACCAGCACCCCGCTGCTGCGAGCGATTCGCGTGGAGTGCTGGGTAGGCTCCAGCGGATCCTGAAGGTAGGCTATTGACAGCCTCACCGTCGCCGCTCGCCGGCAACGGCCAACGGACAACAGGCAGATGGACCTATGACGAGCACGCGGCCCACCATCAACGTACTCTTGGTGGAAGACAACCCGGAAGACGTGGATCTCGTCCAGGAGAGCCTCGACGCGGCAACGGAGGCGCAGTTCGAGGTCCACACCGCGTGCCGCTTGAAAGAGGCCCACCATCAGTTAGCGGCCCGGCAGTTTGACATCGTGCTCCTGGATTTGAGCCTGCCGGATAGTAGTGGGCTACACACGTTGGAGACGGTTCTCGCGTGGAACACCGGTCTCCCGATTGTGGTGCTCTCCGGACTAGGAGAAGTGACCACGGTGTTGCACACGCTGCTACACACCCTCCACTATTCTACCGATCAACCGATTGTGGTCTTGAGCGGGTCGGCCGAGGAGCGCTTGGACACCCAAGTGTTGGAGCTTGGCGGCCATGCCTATCTGACAAAGCAGCTAGAGAGCTATGACCGGCTGCCAGCCAGCCTCCTGTCGGTTGTCGAGCAGCATTAACCCCTAGGCCCCGAGCACCGCACCCCTAGCCCCCTCCCCCGCCTTCCCCCGTCGCAATGGGGGAAGGAACTGCCTCTGTGGTCCCGCCGGCCGCTTCCCCCCACCCCGTCATTGCGGCTTCTGCCGCAATCCAGCCTCCTTCCGTGGTGGGCTGAGACAATTTCGGCCCGGCCGGCATCTATGTCTATTAGGGAGAGTGATGGCTACCACCGACGCATCCGACGGTCACTTGGTCCGCCAAGCGCGGGCGGGTCATGCGGACGCGCTCGCCGTGCTCGTCAGCCGGCATTGGCCCATCGTCCACAAGCTACTCGCGCGGGCCACCGGCAACTGGATCGAGGCCGAGGACCTCGCCCAAGAAACCGTGCTCCAGGCCGCCACCCGGCTATCGGACCTGCACGACCCGGAGCGGTTCGGGCCGTGGCTCTACACCATTGCCCTCAACCGGGCCAGGCTCTGGTGGCGCCGCCGCCGGACCAGTCGGGTGCCGGAGTCGCTGGAGGCGCTGCTGGCCAGCGCCCCGGCAGCGGTTGAGCCACACTTGGCCGGCGAGCGCGCCTCGCCTGAAGCGGCCTGGGAAGCGGCCGATCTGGCCCGGACCATCGGCCGGGCGCTCTCGGCACTACCCAAAGCGCAGCAACAGGCCATTTTGGCGCACTATGTCGAGGGACTGAAGTATGGCGAGATCGCGGCCATGTTGCGTGTGCCGGCGAGCACGGTCCGCAGCCGCTTGCAGCACGCCCGCGAGCGGCTGCGGCGCGAGTTGGCCCCGCTCGTAGCCGCGGGCTACGCGGAGTTTGCCCGGCCACCCTACGCACCAAGTAGTCGCGCGCGAGCAAGGAGGCTGGCGATGACGTATGTCGAGATGACCGTAGATAGTGTGCATGTTGCCGGTGGTGGGCGGCCGGGGGTTCGTCATGAGCCGCCCGCCCGCGCCGTCGTGCTCAAGCGGGTGGATTCGCCGGCTGCCGGTGAAGATGTGCCTGCCAAGCCGGACAAGCGGTACGTAGCAGTCGTGGTCGCGCCCTACGAGCTGGATGTTGTCACGGTGGCTCGGCGACCGGCGACGCCACGACCGCTGACCCATCGTCTCATGCTCGAGCTGGCCACCGCCGGAGACGCCACGATTCAGGAAGTGCGGCTCACCGAGGTTCACGATGACATGCTCGCCAGCGTCATTGTCCTCAAACTGGGCCGGCGCACCAAGCAGATCGAGGCGCGTCCCACCGATGCCATCGTCCTCGCGCTCCAAGCGGAAGTGCCGATCTATGCCCATACGGCCGTGTTAGCGCAGGCCGGAATCACCGCGCCGGACGCTTGGGAGGAGCGGTTGCAACATACCCGCGTGTCCCTAGAACGGATGCTTGGGGACAGTCCGCACAAGCTCCAGAAAACGGCCGATAAGGTCTGGATGCGGGAAACGGTGCGGCTCGCAGAGCGGGCCATCGCGGTGGCCGAGCGCCTGGGGCAGCGGCGCCTGGGCACCGGCCACCTGCTGCTGGCAATGGTAGACCTAGCCGAGGCCGAGCCGGATCATGACCTCGCCAATCTCTTCAAGGAGGATGGCGTAGACATCGCGCTGGTCCGTCAGGCGGTCGAGGCGGCCGTCGAGAACGAGCCGGACTTGCTTGAGATTGCGCGTGTGGCTGACGTGACCTAGCCCTCGGCCCCCACCCAGACCATCCCCCGTTACAACGGGGCCGGCAACGACCCGTCCCCCCACTGCGGCGGGGGGACCATAGCGGGGCTACGCACCCGCACAACGGGAGGTATTGCGTGTCGGGACACGATTCAGCGCGCCCCGACGCTCGCCATTCCGGCGGCAGCCGCTATCCTGCCCATCCTTGCATCCGGCAAATCCTGATGCAGACAAAAAACCCACCCCTGTCTAAGGGGACCCTAGCGGGACCGGCAACTGCTATCGTGTCAAGCTGATAGCTAGGCCTATGTCTTCCTTGTCGCAGAGCAAACCGTTCCGGCAGCACCTTCAGGAAAGCAGCCGCTTGCTGCGGCTGGCGGTGCGCTTGGCGTGGCGCTCCAGCCCCCGGCTGGCACTCGGCATCCTGCTGTTGCTGGTGGTGCAGGCGTTGCTGTCGCCGCTCCAATTGGTGCTGTCGCGGGCGGTGATTGACCGCGCGGCGCTGGACCTCGGTTTACTCACGACCGCTGCCGGGCTGGTGTCCCAATGGCCGCTCGCGGTCTGGATCATCCTGGCGGCGGCGGGCGTTGCCGTGGGGCAATTGATTCAGCCCTTTGCCGCGACGTTCCAGAGCATGGCCGGTGACCGGCTGACCGGCTACGTCACGGAGCAGTTGATCCGCACCGCCAATCGCTGGCACGGCATCGCTCGCTTCGAAGACCCGGCTCTCGCCGACGACTTGGAGCGTGCCCGGGATCGTGCCTCCAACGTTGGGATGAGGCTTATGGTCACCGGAACCGAGCTGGTTGTGGCGCTGTTCACCGCGGCGGGGCTGATGGCGGTGCTGCTCGGACTGCATCCCATCGTGCCGGTGCTCCTGGTCATCGCCATGCTCCCACTCGTGGCACGGGAGTGGGAGTACCAGCGCCGCACCGAAATGACGTTGTACACCCAGACTCCCGAGACCCGTCGGCTCATGTATGCCCGTGACATGCTACTGCTGCCGGAGCCGGCAAAGGATGTGCGCCTCTACGACCTTGGCCCCTTTTTCCGCACGCAGTACGACGCCACCTTCGCGGGTGTCGCAGGGACCATCAATCGGCTGCGGCGACAGTTGATGACCTCGGTCGTCCTCACCAACGTGCTCGCCGCCGCGGCCGTTGGCGCGGTGTACGTGTATGTCGTGTGGCTGGTGGCCACCGGACAGCGGCTGCCGGGTGACCTGGTGCTCTACGGGGGTGCAGCTACCATGCTCCATCAGCGCCTCGCCGCGGTTGGCTACCAGCTTGGCCTCGTACCGGCGGCACTCAACTATCTCCCCAGCATCTTTCGCGTGCTCGAAGCACCACCCGACTTGCCGGTCCCCGCCTCCCCACGGCCCGTGCCGCCGTCCATCCGGGCCGGCATCACCTTCGAGCACGTCGCGTTCACCTACCCCGGTCGGTCCGAGCCAGTGCTCCGCGATGTCTCGCTGCACCTCGGGCCGCGCGAGTCGGTGGCGCTGGTGGGCCACAATGGCGCCGGCAAGACTACGCTCGTCAAGCTGCTCCTCCGCCTCTACGACCCGACCGAAGGGCGCATCCTGCTCGACGGCGTTGATCTACGCGCGTTCGACCTGGCCGACCTGCGCCGGCAGCTGGGGGTGATCTTCCAGGACTTCGTGCGCTACGAGCTAACCGCCGGGGAGAACATCGGCCTGGGGCAGGTCGAGGCCCGGCACGATACTGCCCGGCTGCACACGGCGGCCGCGAAAGCCGGCGCCGACGCAGTGATCGCGGCGCTCCCGAACGGCCTGGCAACACAGCTTGGCCGCCAATTCGGCGGTCGTGAGCTGTCCGGTGGCGAGTGGCAGAAGCTGGCCCTGGCGCGGGCCTTCGTGCGCGACTGCGCGCTCCTCGTGCTGGACGAGCCGACCGCCGCCCTCGACGTGCAGACCGAATACGAGGTCTATACCCGCTTCCAGGAGCTAACCCGCGACCGCACGACGCTGCTCATCAGCCATCGCTTCTCGACGGTGCGGATGGCCGACCGCATTCTCTACCTGGCCGATGGTCGGATCCAGGAGGCCGGCACGCACACCGACCTCCTGACCCACGACGGCGCCTACGCCCGGCTCTACCGGCTGCAAGCCGCCCAATACCTCGGCCAGGACGCGGCAGAGGCGACCACATGAACGCACCGGCGACGCTGCGGCGCGTGGGCCGGGGCCTGCGAGCGCTACGTGGCTTGCCCGCCGTGTTGCGCCTGTATGGGCGTGGGCTGGCGCTGGTAATCGAGAGCGCCCCGCTCGCCGGCGGTGCCTATCTTGTGCTCTTAGCCGTCTTGTCGCTGCTGCCGGTCCTCCAGGTCTGGCTGACCAAGCTGCTGCTGGATGCCATTGCAGCCGGGGTGAGTGGCGATCAGGAGGCCGTCGGCGGTGCCGTGACCCTGGCGGTCGTCTACGCACTCACGCTCGTCGTACCGGCTGGCCTGCGGCCGATCCAAATGGCGCTAACAGGATGGCTGCAGGACCGCTCTGCGGTGGCAATGGATCGCCGGTTGATGCAGGCCGGGGCCAGGCTCGTGGACCTCCATCGGATCGAGCGTCCGGCCTTTCACGATGAGGTCACGATGGTACGGAGAGGATCATTAATGGCCTTGGTGCTGTTGCAGGTGCTGCAAGGCGTCGTGGGCGCTGCGATGACGCTCGTGGGCCTATTGATCCTGCTCGGCCGGCTCTATCCCCTCCTACCGCTCGCACTGGTCGTCGTGAGCCTACCGCATCTTTTTGCCGAGATGCGCCTCGGCACCTTGCAGCACCGAGCGATGAAGAATCAGTCGCGTCCGGCCCGCGAGATGGACTACTGCGCACGCGTCACCACTGAGCCAGCGGCGGCCAAAGAAGTACGGGTCTTCGGGTTGGGTGACTTCTTCTGGCAACGCTTCCGTGAGCGCTTTGCGGTGGCACTGGCCGAGGTGAATCGCATTCGGCTCGCCGGCCTACGTTTCTCGACCGTCTTCAGCGGCCTCTATGCGCTGGCCTTGGCGGGCGGCTTCTGGTACGTAGTGACGCAGGCGCGTGCTGGCCATTTGACGCTGGGCGACATCGTGCTCTATCTCGGCGCCGTGCAGCAAGTCCAAGGCCTCACCTACTACTTCACCCGCGGAATCGCCTTTCAGCACGAGCTATGGCTGCACATGCGGACGATCTTCGGCTTTCTGGATAGCGCCGGACCGGCGATCACGCTGGCGCCACCGGGGCAGGGCCACGTAGCCCCGGCTAATCTCCATGCCGGCATCGAGCTGCGGCAGGTCGGCTTTCGCTATCCCGAGAGCACCCGGACCGTGCTCGCTGACGTGAGCGCCGTGCTGCCGGCCGGCCAGGTGACGGCGCTGGTCGGGGCCAACGGCGCCGGCAAGAGTACGCTTGTCAAGCTGCTCACGCGCATGTACGACCCCTCTACGGGCGCGATCTTGCTCGACGGCGTGCCGCTCTCGGAATATAACCTCGCCGCCCTGCGCCAGCGGATCGCGGTCGTCCACCAGGATTTTGCCCAGTTCTCCTTGACCCTCCGCCAGAACATCGCCGTCGGCGCTTATGCAGCCGGGGGAGGCGACGACCGCGTCGAGCCGTCGGCGCAGTGGGCCGGCGCTGACGAGATCGCGGCCAAGCTCCCCCAGGGTTACGACACGCCGTTAACCCGGCAGTTCGCGGGCGGCGTCGAGCTGTCGGGTGGCGAGTGGCAGAAGGTCGCCCTGGCACGGGGCTTCGTGCGTGATGCGGCGCTGGTGATCCTCGATGAGCCGACGGCGGCGCTGGATGCCGAGGCCGAGTACCGGCTCTTCGAGCGGTTCCGGGAGCTGGTCGTCGGCAAGACGGCGCTGCTCATCAGCCATCGGTTTTCGACGGTACGAATGGCCGATCACATCATCGTGCTGGAGGATGGCCAGGCCATTGAGGCCGGCAGCCACGACGAGCTAGTCGCGCGCGGCGGCCGCTACGCCACCCTGTACGAGATGCAAGCCGGCCGCTATCGCTAACCTAGCGCCACCGGCAGCCTCCTCCCCTTTCTATCGCTCGGCGATGGAGAGGGGCCGGGGGTGAGGTGCTGATGCAGCAGTGCTATACTGCGACGCGATGCCTTCATGGATTCAGCGGGTGCTGTCGGCGGTGTTCGGGTCGGGGTCGGGCGGCTCCGCCGATGAGGCGCTCTGGTTTTATGTCAAATGCAATGCCTGCGGTGAGATCATTCCCGTGCGGGTCAACCCGGCGAGCGACCTCATCCAGGAGTTCGAGGGTGCCGGTGACTCGGTCAGCGGTTATTCGTTGCATAAAGAGGTGATGGGGCGCGGCGGAAGACCTGGCCGGCCGTGCTTCCGCTTGCTCCAATTGGACGCCGACTTCGATAAAAGGCGTCAGCTTCTCGACGTGCGCGTGGATGGCGGCGAACCGGTTGACCAAGCGGCCTATGCGTCCCAGCAACAGCAGGAGTCGGCGGACGACCGGCCGTCCGAATAATCCGTGCCGATGAATTCCCCGATGGCGCTTGCCCAGCTCGTCACGACGCTGCCGGTGCGTCGGTGGCGCACGCCGGCCCTCGTGGCTGTTGCCGTGGTCGCTGCCTGGCTGGTGGGTTGGTACGGCGTGGCCCGCTCGCCGGTATTGCTGGCCGGGGCGCTCGTGGCCGTGCCGCTGGCCGCGGCCGTGCTGCGCGATCTCCGCATTGCCCTAGTCGGGACCATCGCGGTGATTGCCCTGCTGCCCTTTGGAGTGGCCCCCCTGCGCCTGGGCGCCTCGCCGACGCTGCTGGAGCTGGCGCTCCTGGCAACCTTGGGGGGCTGGCTGGCGCGGCGCGTAGCGACCGGTCGTGGGCCGGTCCGGATCACCGCGGCCGGGCCGTGGATTCTCCTCTTCCAGGCGACGCTCATCGCGGCGCAGATCGCCACCTTGGCGCAGAGCGGCTCGCTTTCCATCGTGCGGATGATCTTCAAGCTGGAGTTGGCGATCCTCTTCTTCTTTGCCTGTGCCAGTCTTGCAACCAATGACGACTGGCGGCGCTTGCTCGTCCGCAGCGTGGTTGTCATCGGCGCGTGCCAGGCTCTGGTTGCACTGGCGCTGTTCGCAGCCCCTCGTGAGCTGGCGCTGCGGGCGCTCCTCCGCCTCGGTCCGCTGGGCTATCCCACCGACTCGACGGTGCTGCGGTATCTGCCGGACACCGACCGCCTCCGCGCTACCGGCACGGCAATTGACCCGAACGTGCTCGGGGCACTGCTGATGATCGTCGGCGTCATCGCCCTGACGCAGTTGCTTGCTGCCGAGCCGGTGCTGCCGCGCCGCTGGCTGGTCATCGCGGCCGTGGTGGTGCTGCCCGCGCTGCTCGTGACCTTCTCGCGTAGCTCCTGGCTGGGGCTGGCAGCCGGCGTCGGGCTGACGGCGCTGGTGCGCTACCGGCACCTACTGCCGCTGATGGGAGCGGCGGCCGTGGCCTTCGCGCTCTGGCCCACCACGCAACGGTACGCCCTGCACCTACTGTCCGGCCTCCGCGCACAGGACCGCGCCGCAGCGATGCGGCTGGGCGAGATCGAGAACGCCTGGCAGATCATCCAAGCGTATCCCTGGCTGGGTATCGGGTTCGGCGAGGCACCCACGATGACGCTCTATCCCGGTGTCTCCAACGTCTTCCTGACGTTTGCCGAACAGGCCGGCCTCATCGGCATGGCGGCCTATGTCGCCGCGCTGGCCGTAGCCTTGGGTACCGCCACGATCCTCTGGTGGCGCCATCGCGCCGCGCCCGGCGCCGACCTCTTGCTCAGCGTACTGGCGGCGCTTGCCGGTACGCTCGTCGCCAGTATGTTGGATCACCATTTCGCCCGCTTGCCACACCTCGTCGCGCTCCAATGGGGCTTGATCGGCCTGGCCGTGGCCGCTGCCTACGATCTTGACGCGGCGTCCCCCGGTGGCACTCACCCCGGCCCTCTCCCAGCGAAAGAGGGGGTACGGCAACTCCCGGCTCACGATGATGGCCAGTGACGGGTTGCGCTTGGGACTCGACGCGCGGCTGTTGGCATACAACCGCGGCGGCATTGCCCGCTACATCACGGCGTTGGGCCACGCGCTGGCGGCGCTCCCGGCACCGGCGCCGTTTGATGACCTGGTAGCGATCTACCATCGCAAGGACCGCGCGCGGGCGCTGGCGACGAGCGGCTGGCGGGGCCTGACCGCGTGGACCCCGCCACACCACCGGATCGAGCGTTATGCGCTGGCGCTGGAGTTGGCGCCGCGCCGCTTGGACTTGCTCCACAGCCCCGACCACGTGCCATCGGGAGCGGGCGCGGCCCGCTCCGTGGTCACGATGCACGATCTCTCCTTCCTCCTCTATCCCGCTACGCACAGCGCCGCCTCGCGGCGCTACTACGCGCAAGTTGCCTGGACTGTCGAGCGGGCGGATCGGATCATCGCCGTCTCCGAGGCTACGAAGCGCGACCTGGTGCGCGAGGTAGGCGCCGACCCCGCCCGCATTCGTGTCGTGCATGAAGCTGCTACTCCAATGCCGGATCCAGTTGCGCCGAGTGGAGATAATCAACCGCTGGCGCCCTTTGCCCAGCCGTATGTGCTGTCCGTGCAGGCGTCTATCGAGCCGCGCAAGAACGTCCCCCGGCTGATCGAGGCGTTCGCGCAGGCACGCCGCGCGCACCCGGCGCTGCGCTTGGTCGTTGCTGGTGGCCCCGGCGCCGATGAGCCGGCTGGGCGGGCTGCGGTCGCCCGACATGACCTCGCGGCGGCGGTGGACTTCCCTGGCGTGCTGCCTGAGACGCTGCTCCGGGCCAGCTACCGCGGCGCTCTGGCCCTCGCATATCCGTCGCTGTACGAGGGATTTGGCTTGCCGCTGCTGGAGGCAATGTCCGCGGGCACGCCGGTCATCGCCGCGCGGGTGTCGTCGCTGCCGGAAGTCGCCGGTGACGCGGCGCTGCTCGTAGATCCCTTGGACGTGGACGCGCTCGCCGGTGCCCTGGTGCAGGTCGCCGGCGACGAGGCGCTCCGGGCCGACCTCGCCACGCGCGGCTTCCGGCGCGTGCGACGCTTCTCGTGGGAACGAGCGGCGCGAGAGACGCTTGCCGTGTATCGTGAGGCGTTGGGTGAGTGAGCCAAGCTGAGGGCTGACGGCTGATAGCTAATAGCTGAAAGCTAACACGCCATGCGTATCCTCGTTATGACTCCCGACTGGCCCTATCCGCCCCATCAGGGTACGGCCCTACGCAACTGGCAGCTGCTCCAGGCGGCGACGAGCGAGCACGAGGTTCACCTACTCTCGCTGGCAGCAGCGCCGCCCACACCGGCGGCAGAGCAAGCGGTACGCGCGGTCACGGCGAGCGCGGACTGGATCCCGGCACCGCAGCGGAGCTTAAGGCAGCGGCTGGGCACGCTGTTTGGTACCCCGCTACCGGATATGGCCCGAAGGCTATGGTCCCCGGCCCTGGTGGAGCGCGCGACCGACGTGATCGCCACGGTGCGCGTGCATTTGGTGCAAGCGGAGGGTCTGGAAGTCGCGGAGATGGCCCTGAAGGCCACTACTGGCGCCCAGCCTCGTCTCAGGGGTCGGCGGGTACCAGTTTTGTTCAACGACCAGAATGCCGAGTGGCTGCTCCAGCGTAGCGCGGCGCTGGTGGACCTGCGCCAACCGCGACGGTGGCTGCGGATGCTTTACTCCCTAGTGCAATGGCAGCGCCTCCGCCGCTACGAGGCCGGCCTCATCCGCGCTGCGGCGCTGACCACCGCAGTATCGCCCGAAGATGCCCACACTCTGTCCAATCTCGCCGGGCGCCCGGTGCGCGTGGTGCCGAATGGCATCGCCGTGGATGCCTGGCGGCACGTTGCCGATGTCCGACTCGAGCAGCGGGTCGAGCCGAACTCGCTGCTGTTCACCGGCAAGCTGGACTATCGGCCCAACGTGGATGCGCTGTGCTGGTTCTGCACTGCCGTGCTGCCCCGCGTGTGCGCCCAGCATCCGGCAGCGCGGCTGCTGATCGTCGGCCGGGACCCGGTTCTGGCGGTTCGGGCGCTGGCTGGCCCGGGTGTGGAGGTAGTTGGCGCCGTCCCGGACATACAGCCATATTTCGCCCGCGCGGCCGTGTACGTCATTCCGATGCGGATGGGCAGCGGCGCCCGCATCAAGCTGCTCGAAGCGTGGGCTGCGGGTGTCCCGGTGGTCGCCACCACCGCCGGGGCGGCCGGGTTGGCCGGCCGCGCTGACGAGCATCTGCTGGTGGCCGACGATCCTGCTACCTTGGCTATGCAGATCGGTCGGCTGCTCGTGGACCCGGCGTTGGGCCGGCGCCTCGCCGCGGCCGGCCGCGCGCTCGTCGCCGCGCGCTACGACTGGTCCGTCATCCGGCCGCAGTTGTTGGCGTGCTATCGGGAACTGTGCCCGGACGAATAGGTGCTGAGGGCTGCGGCGGCATCGGACCCAATCGAGGAGAGCTGTGGTCATTTCGCTTGTGATGACAGTACTCAACGAGGCCGGCTCGTTGCCGGCACTCCTGGACTCGATCTTGGCTCAGGAGCGCCGGCCCGACGAGGTGGTGATCGTTGATGGCGGCTCGTCGGACCGGACCGTGGCGCTGGCACACGACTTCGCGCAACGAGTTGCCCCCGACCTGCCGGTGCGCCTCGAGGTACTGCCTGGTGCCAATATCTCGGCCGGGCGCAATCGTGCCATCGAACTGGCGCAAGGAGACATCATCGTCGTGACCGACGGTGGTGTCGTCCTACATGCGGCGTGGCTCGCGCGTCTGATGACGGCGCTTGAAGGAAGTTCGGGCGGTGACTCCCCCGCCGATGTCGCGGCCGGCTTCTTTGTCCCGGCGCCGCAGAGCAGCTTCGAGTTGGCCATGGGGGCAACGGTGCTGCCGGCCGTAGAGGATGTCGCGCCGGCCACGTTTCTGCCCTCCAGCCGGTCGGTTGCCTTCCGCCGCGCGGCGTGGGAGCAGGCCGGCCGCTACCCGGAGTGGCTCGACTACTGCGAGGACGTGGTATTCGACCTCGCCTTGCGGCGCGAAGGTGTCCGCCAGCAGTTTGTGCCCGCTGCGCGCGTCGCGTTCCGGCCCCGGCCCAGCTTACCGGCCTTCTTCCGGCAATACTACCGCTATGCGCGCGGTGACGGCAAGGCCGACCTCTGGCGCCAGCGCCACACCATTCGGTACGGCGTGTATCTCGGTGCGCCGCTGGGCTGGCTCTTGGGCTCCCACTGGCCGGTGCTCCGCTGGCTCATCATCGTAGCGATGCTGGTCTATGTCCGCCGCCCCTATCAGCGGCTGTGGGCGCTGGCCGCGCAGTCGTCCGGCGGAACCCTTGGCCGCTTTCTGCGGGCAGCGGCATGGGTACCGCTGATCCGCCTGACGGGCGATGTAGCGAAGATGATCGGGTATCCTGTCGGTGTCCGGTGGCGATTGACTGGCCTTCACCGGTACCACGACGAGCGACGGTGATGACGACACAGCTATCCCAGCACGAGACGGCGGCGCTACGGCCGGAGGAACGGCCATCCGCCCCTAGGCTCTCCATCGTCATCGTCTCGTACAACACACGGGAGCTGTTGCGGGCCTGCCTGCGCTCGGTGCGGGCGAGCGTGCTCGACGGCGCCTACGAGGTGTTCGTCGTGGACAACGGCTCACGCGACGGTTCGCTGGCGATGGTCGCGGCCGAGTTCCCGGAGGTCGTGTGCCTGGCCGAGACGGGAGATCGCGGCTATGCTGCGGCGAATAACTTGGCGCTCCGCCGCTGCCGCGGCACCTATCGGCTGTTGCTCAATCCCGATACCGAGCTACCGCGCGACGCGCTGGCGACGATGCTGGCCTTCATGGACAGCCATCCGCGCGTGGGCATCGCGGGCCCCAAGCTCGTCAAGCGCAACGGGGGCCTCGACTTGGCCTGCCGGCGCAGCTTCCCCACCCCGACCAACGCCCTCTACCACTTCCTCCGTCTCCCCCGGCTGTTCCCGACGAATCCCACCTTCGGCGCCTACAATCTCACCTTCCGCGATCCCGACCGATCCTACGAGGTGGACTCGGTATGCGGCGCGTTCATGCTGCTGCGCGCTTCCATGCTCGGCGAGGTCGGCTTGCTCGACGAGACCTATTGGATGTACGGCGAGGACCTGGACCTGGCCTTTCTCGCCAAACGGCGCGGCTGGCAGGTGTATTACAATGCTGACGTGGAGGTGAAGCACTACAAAGGGGAGAGCAGCAAACAGCGCTCGCTCAAGTGTACCTACGAGTTTTTCCGCGCGATGCACGTCTTCTATCGGAAGCACTATGCACCCCAGCGGCCGGCGGTGGTTAACGCGCTGGTCACCGCCGGTATCGCCTTGCTCGGAATGGCATCCTTGGTCGCTGATCGCGTGCGCCCGGCGGCTTTGAGGCGTGTTTCCTCGTAGGGACAGGTGTTGGTTGGAGTATTCGGCAAGGACGCCGCCTCACGACGCGGCCAAATCCGAGCAGCCGGATAGCATTATCGGTATCATCTAGTCCGATGAGCACGACCGAAGCCGACCGGAGCCGTGCTGCCCACCGGGAGGACGTGCTGTCGTCCGCGGCCGAGCCGGGCCGGGAGCTCGTTACTCAGGCAGCGCAGTTTATGGCCGCAGATCCGTTGCCCGTCCGGCGGACGAGTAGGTTGGCCTGGACCCTCTCCCCCGGCGTGCTCGTCGTCACCGATGGGCTGGCTGTCCTGCTGGCCCTTCTGTTCGCCCACTGGTTGCGTTTCGGGCTGGCGATTCCCCCACCCCTCGTAGATCACCCACTTGCCTCGTACACCGGCTTTGTCGCCATTGCCATTCCGACCATTCTCATTGCGATTGCGACTTCCGGGCTGTACCAAAGGAGCAACCTGCAATCCGTCGCCGAGCAAGCCTCCCGCCTATTCATTGCCGTCGGCGGTGGAGTGGTACTCACGGTGGCCGTGGGGGTGTTTGTCCTGCGCGGCCCCACCGAGTCGTCGCGGCTGCTCATCATCTACTTCGGCATACTCAGCCTGGCCCTGACCGGGTCCGGGCGCTACATCTGGGCACTCTGGCGTGACTTCCTGGGACGGCGCGGCGTGCTGGCCCGTACCTGCCTGGTTGTCGGTACCGGCCCGTCGGCAGAGCGAGTGGTAGCGCACTTAGCACGGTCTCCGGCACTCGGCTACCGCGTTATTGGGTTCGTCGAAGGCAAGAGCGCGGCCGAAACGGAGCAACCGGAGCAACCCGCTGCTGCTCGGCCGCCTATGCTGGGTACCCTCGATAGCCTCGATAGCGTGCTGCGCCGCGTCTACCCCGACGAACTCATCGTCGCCGACCCAGACCTCACCCACGCCGAGATGCTCCATATCTTCGACCGGGGCATGATGGTTCGCGCGCGCATCCGCGTCTTCCCCGACTTGTTCCAGGTGATGATGAGCGATGCCAGCTTGGTAAACCTCCGGGGGCTGCCCTTGGTCGGCGTGAAGTCTATCGAGCTACAAGCGTGGCAGCGCACGGTCAAACGGTGGTTCGACGTCGTCGTGGCTTCGGTCGCCTTGGTCCTGGGGGCACCGTTCCTGCTCCTGCTCGCCCTGCTCGTCAAGCTCGATTCGCGCGGCCCGGCCCTGTTTGTGCAGGAGCGCGTGGGCATGGACGGCAAGCGGTTCCACGCCATCAAGTTCCGCTCGATGACCCGCGACGCCGAGGGACAGGCCGGGCAGTATTGGACCGTGCGTAACGACCCGCGCGTGACCACGTTCGGCCGGTTCCTGCGGCGCTCATCCCTCGACGAGATTCCGCAGTTGGTCAACGTGATCGTGGGCGACATGAGCATCGTGGGACCGCGCCCGGAGCAGCCCCGGTTCGTGGACCGCTTCAAGACGACGGTGCCCGACTACACCAAGCGGCTGCGCGAGAAGGCCGGCATGACCGGCTGGGCACAGGTCAACGGTTTGCGCGGCGACGTTTCGATTGAAGAGCGCACGAAATACGATCTCTATTATGTCGAGCACTGGTCACTCTGGTTGGACCTCAAGGTTATTTTCCGCTCGATCCTCCGCATCATCCACGATCCCAGCGCCTACTAACACCGCTGGACACCACCGCGGCGCCTCATCCGTACCCGGCGGCTCTTCGCAGTTGCTCGATGTCCGGCTTCGTCATGGACAAAAGGGCTTCCATAACTCTTTCGGCGTTCCTTTCCATCAGATCGGGTAGGATCGCCGGTTCCACCTGCCACGAAATGCCAAACCGATCCTCGAGCCAGCCACACTGACTGGTTCTGCCGTCTGCTGCCAGCTTTTCCCAGTAGTAGTCTATCTCTTCTTGCGATTCACATTTGACGACAAAGGATATGGCGGGGGTGAACTTGAACAGCGACCCACCATCAAATGCCGTGAACTTGTGGCCGAATAGTTCGAGCTCCACCAGGGCGTTCCCCTCGGCGGGACCGGCTGAAATTCGGCTAATGTTCAGAATTCGCGCCTCGCGAAAGACGGAAACGTAGAAGTTCGCGGCCTCTTCCGCCTGGTTGTCGAACCACAGGCATGGACTGATCTTATCCTGCTCTACCATCGTGCTGCATCCCTCACTTCCCCCCAACATGCTTGACCTTAGCCTCGCGCGTCCGGCCTCCGTCCATGTAGCCAACCTACCGGAAGTGTCCGTCGAGGTCTTGGCAGGCGCGACCAATCCAGCCAGCCGAATCGTGGAGTCAGCGTATCCCCGGCCCCAATGGCATGTCAACGCCGCCCTCCAGACGCAGCTACCCTCGTTATGGGACTGCCGCGTGATGGGCATTGCTCCGCCCGCCCATCAGGTGTCTCCCTTAGGAGCATGGCCGTTTGTTGCGGCTCGCCGAGGGCGTCTGCTACGAGAATGTGGTATGCTGATTCTTGGTTAGCACTCTTGGGGACAGAGTGCTAAGGAGGGGCGTAGTGGCAACACCGGACGCGCTGCCGCACGATCGGCTTCCGCCTGACCTCAGTGCGCGCAAGCGGCTGATCCTGAAGGCCATCGTGGAGGCCTATATCGGCTCTGCCACGCCCGTCGGCTCCGGCCAAGTCGTGCGCGAGTATGTCCCGGATGTCAGTTCGGCCACGGTACGCAACGAGATGGTCGGCCTGGAAGAAGCCGGCCTGCTCACCCAGCCGCACACCTCGGCCGGGCGCGTTCCCTCGGAAGGCGGCTTCCGCTACTTTGTCCGGCAGTTGATGGAGGAGCGGGCGCTGACGCGGGCCGAGCAATCCACGATCAGACGGCAGCTCTTCGCGGTGCAGTTGGCACGCGAGGAATGGCTCGATGTGGCGACGACCCTGCTCGCGCGCGTCGCCCGCGCTGCGGGAATTATCAGCGCGCCCGTGGCCGTGCAATGCCGCGTGAAGCACGTCGAGCTACTGGCCATTCAGGAGCGTCTGGGCCTGCTCGTCCTGGTCTTGCAGGAAGGCACCGTCAAACAGCAGTTGATCGAGCTACCGGAGGATACCGACCAGACGGACCTCAGCGCGGCCAGCAGTCACCTCAATGAACGTATTCACGGCCTGAGCCGCAGCGAGCTTGAGGCGTTGGGTGAACCCATATCCGACCTGGAGGCGTTCATCGCCGCGCGCTTGGTCAGCCTCATGGCCCAGATTGACGAGCACCAGCGCAAGGAGTTCCACCATACCGGCTTGGTCGAGCTGCTGGAGTTGCCCGAATTCCAGCACCCCGCGCAGGCCCAACGTATTGTGCGCCTGCTGGAGCAGCCCGAGGAATTGTTCGGGCTGCTGGAGACGCTGCCCTGGTCGGAAGGCATGCACGTCCTGATTGGGGCGCGCGGTCCGCGCACGGCCATCTTGGAGGATTTGGGCCTCGTCGTGTCCTACTACGGTGTCGAGAGCGTGGCCGGCGGTTTCGTCGGTGTGCTCGGCCCAATGCGCCTCCCTTACGCCGAGATCGTGCCCGTCGTCCGCTACGTGTCGCAGGTGATGACGGAGTCGCTCGACGACCTGCTCAGTCCCGGCGCAAAGTAGCCGGCCCCATGGCCACTTGCACGTGATCTACGAGAGCTTTCGGAGGTAGAGAGAGATACGTTATGACCCCAGAATCGGACCCACCGGCGGAAGCCCAGCCGGAGCAGGGGGAATCGTCCCCCGAGATGACGGAGGCAGCGGCCACGGAAACAGCAGGACCCTCCGTGGAAGAGCTACAAGAACAACTCGCCGCGGCGCGTTCTGAAGTTGATGCGATGCGTGACCGCTGGCAACGGTCGGCGGCGGATTTCAGCAACTTTCGGCGGCGTCAGCAGTTCGAGCAGGAGGAGGCGTCCAAGTACGCTGCGGTGCCGCTCCTGACCGACCTGCTCCTCACCGTGGACAACTTCGAGCGAGCCTTTGCCGCGCTGCCCGGCGAGTTGATCCAACTCACCTGGATCCAAGGTATCGAACAAATCGCGCAGTTGGTGATGCAAACGTTGCAGCGGCACGGCGTCCGGCCCATTGACGCGCAAAACCAGCCGTTCGATCCGCGTTACCACGAGGCGGTCATGCACGAGGAGGGCGAGGGCGCCCATACCGTCTTACAGGTCTTCCAGAGGGGCTACACTCTCCATGAGCGTGTCTTGCGCCCGGCGTTGGTCAAGGTCGGACCGCCGCCCGAGGAGCAAGAGCATCCGGCAGCGGACCAAGAAGTCTCCGCCGCCGGTGACCCGAACACCGACACCGCCGGGGACGCCGGCGAAACGGCTCCCACCACGGACTAAGCGGCTATGCCTCGGATCATCGGTATTGATCTCGGGACCACCAACTCGTGCGTCGCCGTCGTCGAGGGCGGCCAGCCGGTGGTGATACCGAGCGCAGAGGGCAACCGCACGACTCCCTCCGTGGTGGCCGTGTCCCAGAGCGGGGAGCGGTTGGTGGGCCTCATGGCCCGGCGTCAGATGGTCACCAACCCGGAGCACACCATCGTCTCCATCAAGCGTTTCATGGGCCGGCAGGCCACGGACCCGGAGGTCCGGCGCACCCGCGAGCTGGTCCCCTACCGCGTGACCGATACCGCCGCAGGTGATCTGCGCGTCATCCTGCGTGAAGCCGACTATGCGCCGCCGGAAATCTCGGCGATGGTGCTGCAAAAGCTCCGTGCCGACGCCGAGCAATACCTGGGCGAGCCGGTCGCGCAAGCGGTCATCACGGTCCCGGCATACTTCAACGATAGCCAGCGCCAGGCCACCGAGGACGCGGGCAAGATCGCCGGGCTGGAGGTGTTGCGGATCATCAACGAGCCGACGGCCTCGGCGCTCGCTTTTGGCCTCGATCAAGCGGACGATCGCAAGGTCGCTGTCTACGACCTCGGCGGCGGGACGTTCGACATTTCCATCCTGGAGCTTGGCGACGGCGTGTTCGAGGTCCGTTCCACCAGCGGTAATACGCACCTCGGCGGCGACGATTTCGATGATCGCATTGTGGACTGGCTGATCGCCGGCTTTGCCAGCGAGCATAGCGTGGACTTGCGCCGCGACAAGATGGCCCTCCAGCGGGTCAAGGAGGCCGCCGAGAAGGCGAAGTGCGAGTTGTCGTCCGTGCTCCAGACGGAGATCAACCTGCCGTTCATCACGGCCGACGCGACCGGTCCCAAGCATCTCAACGTCGTCTTGACGCGAGCCAAGGTCGAGCAGCTAGTCAGCGACCTGATCGAGCGGACCGAGGAGCCATGCCGGCAGGCGCTGACCGATGCCGGTCTGAAGCCTGGTGACATTGATGAGGTCGTCTTGGTCGGCGGCCAAACACGGATGCCGGCCGTGCGCGAGTTGGTGACGCGCGTGTTCGGGAAGGAGCCGCGCAGTGGGGTCAACCCGGATGAGGTGGTGGCCCTCGGCGCGGCGGTCCAGGCGGCGGTGCTCGCCGGCGACGTGGAAGATGTCGTGCTCCTCGATGTCACGCCGCTCTCCCTGGGCATCGAGACGAAAGGCGGCCTCTTCACGCGCCTCATCGAGCGCAATACGACCATTCCCACGTCGAAGACGCAGACCTTCACGACCGTCAGCGACAAGCAGCACACCGTGGCCATTCACGTCCTGCAAGGCGAGCGCGATCTGGTCGCCCACAACCATTCCTTGGGTCGTTTCGAGCTAACGGACCTACCGGCAGCGCCACGCGGCACGCCGCAGATAGACGTGACCTTCGACATTGACGCCAACGGGATCGTCAAGGTGGCGGCGCGAGACCGCACCAGCGGGCGTGAGCATGAAATCCCCGTGACCGGCGCGGCGGGGCTGTCCGACGAGGAGATCGAGCGCATGGTCGCCGCGGCGCGGGAGCACGCGGCCGCCGACGCGCAGGCGCAGGAGTTGGTCGCGGCGCGGAACGTTGCCGACGTGCTTGCCTATCGCGCCGAGCGCACGCTCGATAAGGTCGGCGGACAGCTCTCGAAGCAGGAGCGTCAGGCGCTCGAAGCGCAGATTCTCGACCTGCGGAGTGCGCTCGTTGGCGATGATCTCGCTATCCTGCGCGAACGATCCGCGGCGTTGCGGACAGCGCTGCTCAAGACGGGCGAGCGTGTGTACCATGAGCCGGTAGGGCAGCAGGAAGACGGCGTTGAGCAGCCGACGGCGGACGCAGCGGCCGCCGGGCAGTCCGGCCCGACCGAGGACGAGCCACCTACCGAGGGAGACCGATGAGCACCACCAAACGCGATTACTATGAAGTGCTGGGAGTGCCGCGGTCCGCCACGGAGGACGAGATCAAGCGGGCCTACCGTCAGTTGGCCCGCCGGTACCACCCCGACATCAACAAGACCGCTGAGGCCGAGGACCGCTTCAAGGAACTTGGCGAGGCCTATGAAGTCTTGCGCGACCCGCAGAAGCGCCAGACCTACGACCGCTTCGGTCACAACGGACCGCGCAGCCCGTTCGGACCGGGTGGGCCGGGCGGACCAGGTGGTGGCGTAGACCCCTTTGGCTTTGGCGGGGTGGCCGACATCTTCGAGACGTTCTTCGGTGGTGGACCGACAACCCGCCGGGCCGGACCGCAGCGCGGCGCCGACCTCAAGATGTCGCTCCGGCTGGAGTTCGAGGAGGCGGTCTTTGGGGGCGAGCGCGAGGTCACGGTCACGCGCGACGAGCCGTGTCCACTGTGCAGCGGCACCGGCGCCGAGCCAGGCTCCGAGCTTCAGGTCTGCTCCACCTGCCAAGGTGCCGGGCAGGTCCGCCAGGTGCAGCAGTCACTACTCGGCCAGGTGGTCACGCGCAGCGTGTGTCCCCGCTGCGACGGCGAGGGGCAGATCGTCGAGGATCCGTGCCGCGAGTGCCGCGGCTCCGGCCGCATGCAGCGTACCCGTGCGCTCCAGGTGACGATACCGCCCGGCGTTGACGACGGCACCCAAATCCGTGTTCCCGGCGGCGGCGACGCCGGCGAGCGCGAAGGCCCGCCGGGTGACTTGTATATCGAGTTGGAAGTCGCGCCGCATCCGTTCTTCCGACGCGACGGGCAGGACATTCACCTTGAGCTACCCCTCGACGTGGCGCAGGCCGCGCTAGGTACCGAGATCGAGATACCTACGCTTGGCGGCGCCGAGACGCTGAAGATTCCGGCCGGCGTGCAGGCCGGCCGAACCTTCCGCCTGCGCGGGCAAGGGATCGCGCACGTCCGCGGTGGCGGGCGGGGCGACGAGATTGTCACGGTGCGTATTGTGGTGCCCCAGGACCTCACCCCGTACCAACGCGAGCTACTCGAGGAGTTGGCTGCCACCTTCGAGGCCGATCCCCCGCGAGGCGAGGATGGCGAGGAGCACAAGGGCTTCTTCGGCAAGCTCCGCGACGCCATCCCGCATTGACCGGCGGCCAATTGCTTGTAGGGGCATCCCTTGCAGGTGCCCGTGTCCCCGCGAGGCGGGGGCCATGGGGGCTGGACCGAAGAAGCTGCGGTTGGTCTCCGTGATGACTCCTCTTCCCTGCGACGGAAGGGAGTCAGCTCCGCGACCCCTCGCCAGGTGACTTGACTGATTTAATATCCGGGCGTATACTCCTATTGAGCCACTTAAGCAAAAGGGCAGCATTGCTATGCCACAGCGCGACGACGAGGACACACTCACGCGCGTATTCCGCCGGATGGGTGAGCCATCCTGGTGGATTTTGCGCGTGTTGAGTGCCACTGAACCTATCCCCGGCATCGAGATCATCCAGCGCGTGCATCGCCTCTTGGCAACGGCGGACTACCCGATGAAGCGGCTCGATCCGGCCACTCTGCACTATGCGCTCAAGCGCATGGATGACGACGGCCTCATCCGCAGTGATGGCGACCGGGAAGTCGAGGTGCCGGGGCCACGGGGAACGATTCGCCGCGCCATGCGCCCCGTGTACGTGATTACCGGCCTGGGCGAGGTCGCACTCGCTCGTCGCCGCCGCCTGGAGACCCTGCCCACCTCAGCGGCCCTCGGTCCCGGGTGGGAGCAGTTGGCGGCCGAAAGGGTGCGATGATGGCCGCGCCGGCCGTTCCCGTCCGGCTCGGTTACGCCCTCACTACAGCGGGTGCAGCGGCCCAGGACATGGCCCGCCTGCTCGCCGGCCTGACCGTCTACGCTGCTGCCCTTACCTGGGCGGTTGTTGCCGTCTGGCTCTGCTTCGGTCCGGTTGCAGCCCTCTGGACATCCCTCGTCGGCGGGCTGCCGTCTATTGCGGCGACGTTGGGAGGCCTCGTCGTCAGCGTGGTGATAGCGCGGCGGCTGCTCCGCTTGGGCGACCGCCTGATGCATGGAGCGGACGTAGCGGACAATGAGAGCCGGCTACATGTCGCCAGTGCGCCCGCCAGCGATCCCTACGACTGGGTTGCCCACAACCGGCAGGTCATCCGCGCCGTTCGCCAGGCGCACTACTGCCGCACGCGGCAGTTCGACCGCTTGGCCGCGTTGGAGCGGGAAGAGCAGGCGGAGTGCGCCAGGACGGTCGTGCCAAGCCACGACGTTTCAGCCCCAACGGGCGCCGCCTCCGTCCCTTGGCACGGTCCGGTGGCTTCTTGGCTCGCACCGCTGGCGATGGGCTGGCTCGTGCTGCGCGTCCTCCTAGCCCGCCGGCCACGAGTGATCGCGCCGAGCGACGCCACGCTGGAGAGCGCCTTGCAGCAGGCGGCGGCCGCGCTGGCCACCGTCGCGCGCGTCGTGCCGCCACCGCAACGGGCAGCGATCCTCGCAACGGCCACCGACGTCATCCAGTGGGAAGCCACGACGCCGGAGGCCGTCGGACCGGTCACGCGGCGACTCAGCTATGACCTGATCGCTGCGGGAATGCGCTCCCACTTGGAGTTACTGGCCCCGATCGCTTCCTTCTGGCACACGGCCGCCAGCCCGTTCCTCGCCGCCGGTGCGGCTGTCACCGGGACACTCGCCGCGCTGGTGATGCTCGGCGAGGTCAGCATCGCACCCCTCACCGTCCTCCCACTGATAGCACTCGCTGCCCTCGTCAGCGCGGCAGCGGTCGTCGGCTGGCTGACGGTCACAGCGCTCGACCGGGACTGGCACCAGCCGTAACTGCGCCGTGCTGCTCCCGACGGCCAACCGGCTGCGTGGGATCCACAGCTTCGTGCTGCCTCTGCTGCTGCACAATCTCGGCTACATTGGGCTTGATTGATGTCGTCAAGAGCATCCCGGTAACTGTGCAGGAGAGGCGGCGCTTCGCAGGGAGGAGCTATGGCCGGTTCGACTCGGCGGCAGTGTCTCGGGACAGCCGGTATTGCACTGGGCAGTCTCCTGAGCGCGGCGTGTGATCTGAGCCTGCCCCTGCCGGGACAGGCTACTCCCAAGAGCACCGTCCGCTTCTTCATTCGCAACCACCCCCGAAACCAGGCCAACCGTCCGGTCCAGATCGAGGCATTCACCGAGCAGTTCCCCAACTTTGCCGTGGAGATCGAGTGGCATGCCGACAAGTTCTTCATCCCGGAAGAAACGCTTACGTCGCGAGTGGCCGCCGGCACAGTGCCGGATGTGTTCGAGCTTGCGGAAGCCTTTGTGCCGCGTGCCGCCCAGGAGGGCTGGACTCACGACCTCTCGCCGCGACTGAAGCAGGATCAGGACGATGCCGACGACTTCTACCCGGCGGTCCTGGCCGCCGGGCGCTATGCTGGCACGCAGGTGGCCCTGCCCGAGGCCTGGTCCCCGCACCTCATGTACGTGAACCGCGGCCTATTTAAGCAAGCCCAGTTGCCATTGCCCGACTACACCTGGACCTATGACCGGTGGCTGGAGGCGGCGGCCCGACTCACCCAAGCGGAGGCCGACCCGACCGTCTGGGGTGCGCTGTATTCGACCTGGTTCCCATCCTTGCTCCATACCCTCTGGGCGTGGGGTGGTAGTCTGGTCAGTGCCGATGGGCAACGGTGTGTGCTGGACTCCCCGCCGGCGGTAGCGGCATTGCAGTGGATCGCCGAGCTGTGGCTCACGCACCGCGTCTCGCCATCTCCGACCGATCTGCGGCGCCTGCGCGGCAGCGAGTTCACGTTGTTCCCGACCGGTCGGTTCGGACTAATGCCACATTTCCACCTCACGCCCAACATCGCCTGGTTGGTGGAACGGGACAGCAGCACGCGGAAAACCCCTGGCATTGACTGGAGTGTGCGGGAAAATCCCGCACTCGACTGGGCGGTCACGACGGTGCCCATTGGTCCTGCCGGCCGCGAAACTTCTTCCTGGCCGGAGAGCTACAGCATCGCAGCGAGTACCGCCAATTCCGATGCTGCCTGGGAATGGCTGAAGTTCCTGACGAGTGCGGCGGGATTCGCGGCGGCTGGCCCCCCGACTGGCTGGGTCGCCTCAATACCTGAGGCGCGACGCCTTGACCTGCTTGACGTGCGCGGCGTCATGATGCCGGCCCGCAAGTCGCTGGCCGACCACCCCTTGCTGCAGCAGGACGCCTGGTTGACCGAGCGTGACGTTCTTCCCGCTTCTATCGAGACGGCCAAGACCCTACGTCCCCCGCAGCATATCCCCAACTACGACGAGGTGCTTCCAGCGATCTGGCAGGGCTGTCAACCGATCTGGGCGGGCACGCAAGATGCTCGGCGCGCCATGGACGATCTGGTGCCGAATATCAACGCCCTGCTTGCGAAAACACCGTAACGCCCACCGAGTGCCAGTGTCGCAGTGGGGCATAAGCCTGGCCCCGGCCGGTTCTCAAAGGCTGCCCCGCCCACGAACGAGGGGACGTGTAAGACTTGCCCCTATCCTGCCATGGAGGTTTGGGAAATCGCCGCCAGGACGGGGTTGAGCGTTGCTACCGCCGCGCGAGCCATCGGAAGACGCAGCCCTCGTGCGCCGGCTCCAAACCGGTACGCGCGAGCAGACCCACGCGGCCTTCCAAGTCCTGGTCGAGCGATACCAGCCTCGCCTGTTCCTACACCTGGCGGCCAAGGGACTGACCCACCCGGAGCAGCAGGATGTTGCCAACGAGACCTGGGAACGCGCTTGGCAGCGCATCGGCGACTTCGAGTACCGGGGCATCGGCATCTTTGCCTGGCTCCGCGCGATTGCCAACCACGTGGCCCAGGAGCAGTTCAAGCGCCGCTTCTTCGGCTCCGCGCTCGGCGCGGCGCAACTCGAGTTGGCCGATCCTGCTGCCGACGATCCCGAGGCCTCCGCCCTCCAACGGCTCACCGTCCAAGAGCGCCGGGCGATACTCCGGCAGGTGCTCGCCACCGCGCCCCGGGATTACCGTATCGTCATCCAGGCCTACTTCTTCGCGGAGCAGACGACCGCAGAGATCATGGCCCGTCACGGCTGGTCGAGGAGCAAGGTATACACGACCAAGTTCCGCGCCCTCGCGTGGCTACGCGAGCGGTTGGTTGCGCCTGACCTCACCAACGACATGCCTACACTGCACTAGCGTTGTAGACTACGTAGGAGATAGCAGCGAGGAGCACCCGTGACACCGGAAAACGAAACGCTCAGAGGCGAGCTACTTTCAGCGTGGCTCGACGACTTGCTCCAGGACCGCCCGCCCCGCGACCATCCGGCAGTGCGGGTCCTCGCTCCCGCCGACGTGGCCGAGGTGCTGCGTCTGGCGCGGTGGCACAAGGGGGTCTTCTTCCCTTCGGCTCCGGCTGCCCCAGTGGCAGACGAGTTGCTGCCGGAAGTGACCGATATGGACCACCTCACCTCGCTCGTGACCACCACCGGCGTCTTCATGCGCCGTGTAAGACTGGTGCGGCTGCGCCCATATGGAGGTAGCGCGAGGTCGGCGGAAGCAGCCACGCAGCCTCCCGATGACGCAGCCCTCTACGCCGCGTACCGCGGCAGCGTGTGGTAAGCCCCCCCTCGCGCCACCACTCCCGGCGAGTCACCGGCGCATTGAGGAGGGACGATGACCACCGACGCGCAGCGCAGCACCGCAGCCGACCCAGCAGCCTCAACCCGGCCCTTGGAGATCACCGATGTCCAGGGCCTCAGGGGCGCGTTGGGTTACGAAGACCCCGCCGCCATCTCCCCGGATAGTGCCCTCGTCGCCTTCACTATCCGCTCCTTCGCCCAGCACCCCTACAACGCGGCCGCCGAGCGTGGCGTGCCCTCAGGTAGCGAGGGCCTTGAGCTGGCCGTCGCTGAGTTGAAAAGCGGCGCGTGGCGCTCGCTCACCTCCGGCTGGGACAGTAGCTGGGGACCGCGGTGGTCGCCCGACGGCCGCTGGCTGGCGTTCTACTCCGACCGCAGCGGTATCGCGCAAGTCTGGCTCTGGGACCGCGAGACGAACGAGACCCGCCTCGCCTGCGCCGATCCGGTCCAGATCAGTTTCGAGTTTGAGGTACCCCAGTGGTTGCCGGACAGCCCCCGGCTGGTGACCAAGCTGCGGACCGCGGGTTGGCAGCCACCCCCGCGACGCGAGCCGCCGGCGCCGAAGGGTACGCATGAGGTCTGGGTGTCGCCACCAGAGGCACCACCGACCTCTCCGACCGGCGAAAGCCGACCCTGGTATGAACCGTACCGGGGTGATCTGGCGATCATTGACATACGGACCGGCGAGGCGCAGCGGCTGGCAACCGATCTTGTGCTCAATATGTCCCAGCTCTCGCCGGACGGCCGGTATCTTGCGGCGTCCTGCTACGACCCCGCGTACTGGGCGGCCGTGCGGGAAGACCCTAACAGCGTGTTGTCCGATCTCCACCTGCTCGCGGTTGACGGATCGCGGCACGAGGTCCTACGGCGCCGGGTGCCGATGGCCTTTGGCACTACCTTCTCCTGGTCCCCGGCCAACGACGCGCTCGCCTACCACACCTACGGCGGCGGCCCCAGCCGGGTCGCGCTGCTCGCACTGGACGGCACCGAGCGCGTGCTCGACGACGGCAGTGAGGTGGATTTCGGCCACGAAGAACCGTATCCCCCGCCCCTTTGGTCGGCCGATGGCCGGTTTCTCTATTGTTGGAGTGTAGATTTCCAGGTCTACCGCTTTGATACTGGCACGGGCGCCCGCCAGAACATGGCGCCCGATCAGCGGGACTACGGCCTGCTGGGCCCGACCTATCCCCTCACCGGCATGATCGCCAGCGATTTTGGGCGGCCGGGCACGGTCGTCGTCGTCGGCCGACACCGCCGCGCGAGCGGGGAGGCGCTGCTGCGACTGACGGGTGGCGAGCCGGAGGAGATACTGCCCAACAAAGAGCGCTCGCTGCTCGACGTGGCCGCTCGGAGCGATAACGACGGCCACTTTATCGTCAGCACCGTCGAGAGCCAAGAGCACCCCCGCGAGCTATGCGTCATTGACGTGCTCGCTGGCACCGAGCGCCGCCTGACGGACCTCAATCCCCACCTCGCTCACGTGCCGCTGGGCACGGGCCGGTTGCTCACCTATACCGGAGCGGATGGCAGCGCGCGAAGGGCGGCGCTCTTTCTGCCGCCCGACTACCAACCCGGGCAGCGCTATCCCACGATTGTCAACGCGGCGTTTGGGTACGGCGGCGTCAGCATGTTGCGCTCTTTTGTCTTCTCCGGCAGTGGCAGTTTGCATCTGTTTACGACCCGCGGCTACGCCGTACTGTTCCCCAATGTCCCCGTGCAAGGCGCGGACGCGATGACCGCCCGCGCGCTGGAAGACGTAGATGCTGCGGTGGCGCAAGGCTATAGCGACCCCGACCGGCTCGGCGTGATGGGCTTCAATCTCGGTGGCTACGCGACCTGCTGCATCGTCACCCGCACCGACCGGTTCCGCGCGGCCGTGGCGGTGGACTCGTTCACAAACCTGATCTCCTGGCCGCTGCATATCGAAGGCAACCATCTAGGCTGGCTGGAGCACGCCAAAGAGCTTGAGGCCAGCATGGGTGGCACGATCTGGGAGGTGCCGGAGCAGTACGTGGAGAACTCGCCGCTCTTCCACCTCCACCGTGTCACCACCCCGCTCTTACTGCTCCACGGCACCGAGAATCCGATCCCGATCAGTCAGAGCGAGGAGATTTACGCCGGCCTGCGCCGGCTGGGCAAGGTAGCGACGTTGGTGCGCTACTACGACGAGGAAATGGGCCTCTGGACCTGGTCACAGGAAAACCTGGAAGACCTCTGGTATCGCAGCATCGCCTGGTTCGACCGCTATCTCTGAGTCCCCCTATGGTCCCCTGCTGCGGCGGGGGGACGGGTATGTCCCCTCCCCTGGAGCTTGCTCCGGGGGAGGGCTAGGGTGGGGGCCAAAACACTACCGCATCAAGTTGTCAACTTCCAACAGGAAAGGGGTCAATGACCGCCGCGCGGACTCCCCCTCCTTGCCAGGGAAGGGGCCGGGGGTTAGGTCCTACCCCCCGTAGCCCGCTACTCCAGCGTCCCCCCATCGTCCAGCGCCGGACGCTCGAGGCGCAGGTGGTACGGCGCCTCCATCACGGCCCGCTGTTCCTCGCTCAACCCGTCCACAAACGCCTCCGGCCAGTCCACGTAGTGCTTGGCATAAGCCAGATTGCCCGGCGAATAGCGGAACAGGATTGACCGCCGCTGCTGCTCGCTCTGCCAGGGCAGCGTCCCATGAGTTACGGCCTCGGTGAAGATCACCACGTCGCCGGCCTTACAAGGTATCTGCTTGACGAACTCTTGGTGCTGTTCGTAGGTCCTCAACTCCCTAGGCAAGGCGAAGTTGCACTTGTGGCTGCCGGGCACCACGCATAGCCCACCGTCGCCGGGGTTGACATCGGTGAGCTGCCACGTCACCACCGTCAGGCCGTTGTGCATCCGTCCGTCCTGGAAGATGTAGTACTGGTGCGGATCGAACCCCGGCCCCGACGAACCATGCAGCTGGTGTCCTTCCGCTCCCCGGCGCATGCCGATCAGTGACGGCAAGTGGTCCAGGCGGAAGCCTTTGCCCAGGATTTCATGCAGGTAGGGCACAATGCGGGGATGCGTCAGCATGTCCCGGAACGGCTCCCGCCAGGGAGGCTCCCACCCCAGCATCCCGCTCAGCTCGCCGCGCCCGGTGATCCCCTGCAGCGCCGTGGCGCTGCCCGCCAGGGATTGCGTGCGCTCGCGGATTCCTCCCGCATAGTGGTCAATGGCCTCGTTGCAGCGCGCGAGAGCCTCCTCGTCGAGCACGTTCTTGACCACGATGTAGCCGGTAAGATCGAACAAATACTTCTCGTCCTCGTTCATGCGCTCCACCTCCTCGGTGACGGCCGGCTGCGGGACTAAGCGGCAAGCCCATTCTACACAGTGGCTCCGGTCAGTACTCGTTTGCGACTGGTCAATGTCGCCACCACCCCGACCATCTCCGCCGGCTCTTGACTCGTTCTCCTGATAGGCGTATAGTGTAGTTGAACCATTTAATGGAACAGTATGTTGGATAGAATGAAGTAAGCCTATCTTCTGTGGAGCGGAAGGAGGCCTGCAATGGCAGCGATCACCCGGCGGCAACACCTCGCCGGCGGTGTAGCAATCGGCGCCGGCCTGCTGGCCGCGGCCTGCGATGTGTTCGGGCCGGCTGACGATGAGGCACCGCCCTCTGGGGCCGGCCCGACGTCTCCGGCAGAGGACCGGCTGCGGATGCCGGCGGATAGCAAACAGCCCGGCGTGCCCAGCAAAGCCAAGCAGCCCGTCACGGTCCGCGTGCTTTTCTCCACCGGCGATGGGTACGTGGATTTTGAGACCGTCGCCTCGCAGCACAAAGTCGCCACCCCGTTCACTGAGGCCCATCCCCATATCACCATCAAGTGGCAAGAATGGGATTTCTCGTCGGTGGTGGATTTCGCCACGTACATCAACGTCTTCACCGAAGCTGCTGCAGCCGGCCAGTTCTACGATGTCCTGCATTTCTGGCCTCAGGTCCCTGCCGATTCCGGCACCCAAGGGGCATTGCTCGGCCTCAACCGCTTCATCAGGCGTGATCGCTTTGACCTCACCGACTTCTGGCCGGGCTGCCTGCAAGGGGCCACGTGGGAAAACGACCTCTACGGCCTGTTCACCGAGGTGGAGACCAATCTGCTGTTCTACAACCAAGAGCTATTCGCCAAGGCGGGAGCGCCTGCACCGACGGACAAGTGGACTTGGGACGACATCCTCGAGCAAGCGCTTGCGCTCACCCATGGCAAGGGCGCTGGCGCCAACTATGGCTTCACTCCCATCCCTTACGAGGAATCCAGCTATTGGTCTGCGATCCCCTGGGTCTGGGCCAACGGCGGCGCCATGCTCAATGAAGACCAGACGCAGAGCCTGGTGGATCAGCCCGAGGCGGTCGCCGCGCTGCACTGGCTGGCCTCCCTGCGGCACACCCATGGCGTGTGGCCCACCGCCGAGCAGCTGCGCCAAGTCACGGCCACCGAGCAGGACAATCTTTTCATGATGGGCAGACTGGCGATGCTCTACACCTACCGCGATGGGCTTGACAGTGAGGTCGTGTCCGGTCGGCAAAAGTATGGGGTGGCCGTACCACCGCCGGGGTCGGCGCAGCACGCGAATATCCTGTTCGCGTGGCCTGCCTTCTATCTTGGGGCCGCGACCGGCGTCCCGGACGAGGCGTGGTCCTTCCTGAGTTGGTGGACGGGGGCGGATGCCCAGCGCGCACATCACCACACCCGGGCGATCAAGGGTAGTAAGTTGACCTTGGCCAATTCGCACCCGCCGGCTCGACGGTCGTTGGCCTTGGAGTTGGTGGACTGGTTTGGCGAGAACGACATCGCCGCCCTGGAACATGCTCGGATGACGCAGCCTCACGCGGAGCAGGAGAATCTAGAGACGGCCTTTAACAAGGGCCTTAAGCCGGTCTGGCTGGGAGAGCAGACGGCCGAGTCCGCGACAGCGGCGGTGGCCACGGAGCAGAATGCCATCCTCGCCGGCTAGCGGCGCGATCCTGGCCGAGATGCCCGCCTCGTTCGGAAGTGGCGGAGGTGAAGTGAGCCTGTCTTCTGTTGACCGGAAGGAGGTCTGCAATGGCGGCGATGACCCGGCGGCAACACCTCGGTGTCGGTGCCGCGCTCGGCGCTAGCCTGTTGGCCGCCGCGTGCGACATAGCGGGGAGCACCGGCGGCGAGGTAGCCTCTGACGCTACCCAGGAAACCCGGCCGGCCATCGCCAAGCCACCGGGCCAAGGCCTCCCCCGTCAGACCCAGCGGCAGATCCCCGTCAAAGTGCGTTTCCTTCCCACGTCATTCGGCCCGCTCAGTGCAGACCAGTTCCACGAATACACGGCGCCGTTCACCGAGGCGCACCCACACCTGGCTATCGAATGGCAGGCTTGGAATGTAACCTTTCAAGTGTGGCAGGTGTTCCGGGAGGCTATCAACAGTGCTCAAGCCGGGGATGTCATGTATGATCTCGTGCATCTCCCCTCGTCGCTCGGGGACCCCGTCCCGCCGTTGGTCGCGCAAGGGGCAATGCTGGGACTGAACCAGTTCATCCGGCGCGACCGCTACGATCTCTCCGACTTCTGGCCAGGCTGCCTGGAGCGCAGTACCTGGCGCGGTGACTTGTACGCGCTGCACACCCATGCGGATACGCAGCTCGTGTTCTATAACCAGGACCTCTTAGCCGCGGCCGGAGTGTCCGCACCGCCAAGCGATTGGAACTGGCAAGACCTCCTCGACTCCGCCCGCGAGTTGACCCGCCGCCAGCGGACCAAGCCCGTCTACGGGTTCGCGCTTAGCCGTGACTTCAGGTTTCTGTTGAGCGGGGCTGGCGCAGACTATAGCTACCCGGGGACGATTCCCTGGATTTGGGCCAATGGCGGCGACCTCGTAGACGCTGACCTGACCAAGAGCTTGGTGGACGAGCCGCCGGCCCGGGAGGCGCTGGAGTGGCTCTTCGAGCAGCGCGATACCCATGCCGTGTGGCCGACCGCCGACGAGGTGAGCGGGGATGAGCTGTTCAAGATTGGCCGGCTGGCAATGCTGTACGCCGCTCGCAGCTACACCGGCACCTTGATTGTCCCGCAAGCCACCTCCGGGCTGCAGTATGGCCTGGCGCCGGTGCCTCACGGCCCAGTTGGGCCGGCCAACTGGCTCTTCGCGCGATGGGCACTCCATTTGGGCGCCGCGACCAACGTGCCGGACGAGGCCTGGACCTTCCTCCGTTGGTGGACCGGGGAAGAAGCACAGCGCGCCTTCCAGCAGGGCACCGCCCAAAAGGGCCCCAAGCTGACCTTCCCCAACATGCCACCACCGGCGCGGCGCTCGGTCGCGCGGTCTGTGGCGCCCTGGTTCGGTGGCGAGCCACTCCTGGCTGCGCTGGAGCACGCCCGCGACTTGCCGCTGCACCCGGCGCGCGCGAAGCTGCTGCTCGCTTACGAAGAGGGGCTGGCGCCGGTGTGGGCGGGCACGCAGTCGGTTGCGACCGCGACGGCGGCAATCGCCAAGGCGCAGAACGCTATCCTCGCTGCCTAGCGGCACGAGCCAAGCCGCCGGTGTCGCTTGGGCAGAGCGGCGCTGCAAAGGGGGGACATCATGCAACCATGGGACATGGGTGAGCGGCCGACGCCCCCGGACGAGCAGCTTCCACCGTGGTACGAGCGCCTCGCGCCCTTTGCCGCCGGCGCCGCCGTCATCATCGCCATCTACCTCGTCCTGGTACTGATCGAGCAGTCGGGCGTGGGGCTGGCCTTCGTGCTCTTCCTCGGCGCACTGCTGGCCCTCGGCACTGGTGCGGTCTGGATGCTCCTCACCGTCCTCGATTGGCTCGGCGTGCCGCTCGTCATTCGAGTGCGCGAGGCCGCGACCCGGACAGTCTTTGCTCTCGGGGTGCTTGCCCTGCTCGTGCTCGGTGCGCTTGGCAAGTTTGCGCCGCCCGAACGCCCGCAGCTACTGGAAACCCAAGGACCCTTGCCCGAGGTGCCGGTGGACGAGCGTGTGCTGATGCTGCTGGTCGTGCCCCTCGTGGCCGCCCTGATGCTCGGCATCATGACTTGGACCGGCGCTCGCCGCCAGTGGCCATTGCTCGCGCTCGTGGCCGGGATCATGCTGGCCATCGGCACGGGACGCATCTGGCTCGCCATTGTCCTGTTTGTGGTGCTGGTGCTGGCCCTCTGGCGGCCATTGTCCCGGCTGCGGCGCGGCTAATCGTAGCCGCCTCACCTCCCGTCCATCCGCATCCCCCGTCATTCCCGCGGAAGGAGACCTTTGCGTAACTCGTCATTCCCGCTTGCGCGGGAATCCAAAAACCGGCCCTCCCAGGTTAGCGAGGAGTGGAGCATTACCCCTCTCGCACTCCGTCTGGGGGTTATGCAAAGGTCTCCGGAAGCGGGAATCTACACCCCCTCTCTATCGCTCCGCGCTGGAGAGGGGGCCGGGGGGAGGCTCGCCCCTCGAAAAGCCTACCCTTACCCCCGGTCGTCCTCGCCCAGCAATTGACTCTGTGCGTCACCGCCTGCAATAATCGCAGCCACGATTAAACCGCTCAAACCGGCATGATGCCCTGTTTGCCCGATCTGGAGGGCCGATGGTGACCCGGCACGGTGAGGACCGCGCCTTCCGGCGGCGGCTGCGCGAGAGTGGCCGCCTCGCGGCTTTGGCCGTCCGCCTCGCCTGGCGGGCGGGTGCGCTGCTCGGCGTGGGCATCGTGGTCCTGCTCGTGGTCCAGGCGGCGCTCGCCCCCTTGCAGTTGGCACTCGCCCGCGCAGTCATTGACCGGGCCGCCGTAGACCTGGGCCTACTGGCGGATGCCGGCCCGTTTATTGCTAGGCTGCCCCTCGGTGTCTGGATCGTGCTGGCCGCAGCGATCGTCGCGGTCGGTCAGTTGATCCAACCCTTCTCGGCCACCTGCCAGAGCCAGGCGGGGGATCGCCTCACCGGCTACGTCACTGAGCATTTGATTCGCGCCGCCAATCGTTGGCAGGGGCTTGCACGCTTCGAGGACCCGGCGCTGGCCGATGACCTTGAGCGCTCGCGCCGCTATGCCTCGCGGGGTGGCCTGGAGCTTATCGTCTACGGTTCCAGGGGCCTGTTGAATCTCTTCACCGCCGTCGGTCTTGTGCTGGTGCTTGGCGGTCTACATCCGCTCCTCCCCCTCGTGTTGGTCCTCGCCACCCTGCCCCAGGTCGCTCGAAACTGGGACTTCGAGGATCGCATGAGGAGCCACTTGTACGCCCAAACGGAGGAGGCACGTCAACTAATTTACCTGCGGGACGTGACGCTGACGCCAGCATCGGCTAAGGACGTGCGTCTCTATGCCCTCGGGCCTTTTTTCACTCAGCGGTATGGCGCTATCTTTGCCCGCACGATGAACGTGCTCAACCGGTTGCGCCGCGGTCTCCTACCACCCATGGCCCTTGCTAGTGCCCTCGCGGCCGCCGCATCCGGGGGGGTATACATCTATGTCGTCTGGCAGGTGGCTACGGGTCAGCGCACCCCCGGCGACCTGGCGCTCTATGGTGGTGCAGCGGCGTTGCTGCAGCAACAGTTGCAGGGGATTGGCTTTACCATTGGCTTCCTGCCGATGCCGCTGGGCTTTCTCCCGGCGCTCTTCCGGGTGCTGGAAGCCCCACCCGACTTACCGGTGTCGGCCGCGCCCCGTCCCGTGCCGCGGCCGGTCCGCGAGGGCTTGGTGTTCGAGCACGTGGCCTTCACTTACCCTGGTCAGTCCGAGCCAGTGCTCCGCGATGTCTCGCTGCGCCTCGGGCGGCACGAGTCGGTGGCGCTGGTGGGCCGCAACGGCGCCGGCAAAACCACGCTCGTCAAGCTCCTCCTCCGCCTCTACGACCCGACCGCGGGCCGCATCCTGCTCGATGGCGTTGACCTGCGGGAGTTCGACCCGGCCGACCTGCGCCGGCAGTTGGGGGTGATCTTCCAGGACTTCGTGCGCTACGAGCTGACCGCCGGGGAAAACATCGGCCTCGGGCAGGTCGAGGCGCTGTCCGACAGCGACCGGCTGCACACCGCCGCCGCCAGGGCTGGCGCCGACACGCTGCTCCGGCAGCTGCCGCGAGGTCTGGACACCCAGTTGGGACGCGAGTTTGGCGGGCGCGAGCTGTCCGGCGGCGAGTGGCAGAAGCTGGCGCTGGCGCGCGCTTTCGTGCGCGATTGCGCGCTCCTCGTATTGGACGAGCCGACCGCGGCGCTCGAGGTGCAGACCGAGTACGCGGTGTACCAGCGCTTTCAGGAGTTAACCCGCGACCGCACGACGCTGCTCATCAGCCACCGCTTCTCGACGGTCCGGATGGCCGACCGCATCCTCTACCTGGCCGACGGTCGTATTCAGGAAGCCGGCACGCACGCCGACCTCCTCGCCCAAGACGGCGAATATGCCCGCCTCTACCGCCTCCAGGCCGCCCAATATGCGGAGCAAGGCGACGAGGCGGCAGACTCATGAATCGACTCCAAGCGCTGCGCGGTCTGGGGCGCCGGAGTGCCGCGGCCCTGCAGTCACAGCTGGCTGACCTGCGGTCGCTCGGACGTGGCCTCCTGCTGGTCGGCAGCGGTACACCCAGAGCGGCCACCGCGCATGTGGCGCTCGTGCTCATGCTCTCCCTGCTGCCGGTGCTCCAGGTCTGGCTGACCAAGCTCCTGCTGGATGCCGTAACTGCCGGCGCTGAAGCCGCGATAGCGGCCGTCGGTTGGGTCGTGACCCTGGCCGCCGTGTATGCCCTGACTCTCGTCGTGCCGGCGGCGCTGACGCCGGTGCAGCACGTCCTCTCGGCATGGATCGAAGAGCGCGCCGTGGCCGAGCTTGACAGTCGGCTGATCCGAGCGGGTACGCGGCTCGCAGACTTGGTGCGTCTGGAGCGCCCGGCCTTTCAAGATGAGCTACGGCTCGTGCGCCAAGCGGCCTCCCAAGACCTGCCCCGGCTCTTCTCGCTTCTGGAGTCGGGTGCCAGCCCCCTCCTGTCCTTGGTCGGCCTGTTGCTCCTGCTGGCCTTATTGCATCCCCTGCTGCCGGTGGTCCTCGCTGCGGTCAGCGTGCCCCACTTTGTGGCGGAGTATCGCATGCACCGCCTCCAGTATCAGGCGATGGCCCGGCAGTCGCGGCCGGCCCGCGAGATGGATTACTGCGCTGCTGTCACCACCGAACCAGCGGCAGCCAAGGAAGTGCGCGTCTTTGGGCTAGGAGGCTTTTTCTTGCAGCGCTTCCGCGACAGACGGAACGCAGCACTAGCAGAAATGACCCGCGTGCGGCTGGCGCAGTTGAAGCTGTCCACGGTGTTTAGTGGTGCCTATGCGCTCGTCCTCGCCGGCGGCTTTTGGTACGTCGCGGCGCAGGCGGGCGCCGGGCAGCTGACCCTGGGTGACTTGGCGCTCTACCTGGGCGCGGTGACGCAGGCCCAGAGCGTTGCCACGCGCATGTCGGTATGGTTTGGGATGTTCTACGGCGTGCTTGCGCGGCTGCGCGCATTCTTCGATTTCTTGGATCAGTCCCGACCGGCTATCAAGCTGCCGCCACCGGAGGAGGGCCGGCGAGCACCCGCCTTGCTGGAGCAGGAAGTTGCGCTGCAGCAGGTGTCCTTTCGCTATCCCGAGAGCACCCAAGCCGTGCTCGCCGACGTGAGTGCCGTACTACCGGCCGGCCAGGTGACGGCGCTGGTCGGGGCCAACGGCGCTGGCAAGAGCACCCTCGTCAAGCTACTCACCCGCATGTACGACCCGGATACCGGCGCCATCCTACTCGATGGCACTCCCCTCGATGCCTACGACCTCGCCTCCTGGCGCCGCCGGATCGCGGTCGTCTACCAAGACTTCGCCCAGTTTGCCCTGACCCTGCACGAGAACATCGCCGTCGGCGCCTACGCGACCGACGCTGGGCCAGGCCGCATCGAGCAAGCCGCGCAGTGGGCCGGCGCCCCCGAGATCGCTGCCAAGCTCCCCCAGGGTTACGACACGCCGCTGACCCGGCAGTTCGCGGGTGGCGTGGAGCTGTCGGGTGGCGAATGGCAGAAGGTGGCGCTGGCGCGGGGCTTTGTGCGCGACGCGGCGCTGGTCATCCTGGATGAGCCGACGGCGGCGCTGGATGCCGAGGCCGAATACCGGCTGTTCGCGCAGTTCCGCGAGTTGGTGCAGGGCAAGACGGCTTTGATTATCAGCCACCGCTTCTCGACGGTGCGAATGGCGGATCACATCGTGGTGCTGGGCGCGGGCCGGGTAATCGAGGCCGGTAGCCACGCCGCGCTAGTCGCGCAAGGCGGACGCTACGCCACGCTCTACGAGATGCAGGCCAGCCGCTATCGGTAGCGCCTGCCATGCCGCTAACCCGGCCAGCACGAACATACCGCAACTCTTGACCTGTCGTACTCCCTCCTGCAACAGTCGCATTCACGGCTAAACAGATCAAGGCATCTCTGAAGCGTCCGTCAATCAAGATGAGGGCCGATGGCAGCCCGGCAGCCGCGCGATCTTCGTCGGCCAAGTGCCGACGGGATGCTGGGGAATGAGACTACACTGGAAGCCGCCGGAGAGCGACGTGCCCTCGGCACCTTGGCTGAGGCGGCCCCCGTCCGGCGGCTGCTTGAGCAGGGCGGCCCAGATGGCTTCGAGGACGGTTTGAGCGCCGACCAGGGAGAGGAAACAGGAGCGCGCGGTGGCCGGGTCGCGTCGCCGACGCCGCTGGTGGTGATGACCCGCATGGCGTAGGTCACTCCGCCGATCAACCCGCTGACGGTATATGTCATTCCGGTCACTGCCTGCTCCGACGTGTCCGCCGGCCCCGCTCCTGACGGCGTCGTTCTCCGGTTTGCCGGAAGGCCATGAAGGTGAGGCCTTCACGTTCATGGTATCGTTCAGCGGACCGTCCCAATGAGCGACGTGACTATGTGGGATGGGGTGTTCAGCGCGACGGGCGGGGCGGTTGAGATAAGCCTGCCGCCCACTTCGTCGTGCGGCGACGCCGGGGCGGTATGGACGCGGGACGGCGAACCAGCCTACAGCACACCGGGAGAGAGATCATGCGGCGGTGGCCTGAGCGGATTCTTGTGTTCGGCTTGATGGCGGTTCTGACGCTGGCCGGGCTGTCCTGTGGCGAGGACGAAGACGTCTTCAGGATCGGAGTAATGGAATCGCTTACGGGAGCTGGAGAGACCTACGGTACGGTCGCGAATCAGGCCAAGCAGATGGCCGCGGACGAGATCAACGCCGCGGGCGGCGTCAATGGGCGTAGGCTGGAGTTGGTCGTCGAGGACTCCCAGTGCAGCGCCCAGAGCGCGATCACGGCGTACAAGAAGCTGACCGAAGTGGAGGACGTGAAGATCATCCTGGGGACATCGTGCAGCGGCGCGATGCTCGGCGCCGCGCCGCTGGCGGAGGCCGACGGCGTGATCCTGTTCTCCGGACTGGCGAGCAGCCCGGACATCGCCCAGGCGGGTGACTACATCTTCCGCACCCAGATCAGCGACATCCACGTGGGCATCGCCACCGGGAACGTCCTCTGGGCTGATGGCATCCGCAAGTTGGCCACCATCACCGAGACGACCGACTACGCCGAGGGCGTCAGGCGGACCTCGGTCGAGCAGTTCGAGAAGCGCGGCGGCACGGTCGTGGCCGCGGAGCGGTATGGGTCAGAGGTCACCGACTTCAGAAGCCAGCTCACGAAGCTGTTTTCCGCCAATCCCGATGCGCTCCACATCGCGCCCCAGTCCGAGTTCGCGGCCGGGACGATCATCAAGCAGGCCCGGGAGTTGGGTTACGAGGGCCCGATCTACGCGGAGACCATATCCGTAGGAACGACCGCCCTCGAAGTCGCGGGAGACGCTGCGACCGGCATGAAGGCCATCACGGCCGACCTGGACCCCGCCAACGAGAAGGGGCAGGAGGTGCTGGCCAACTTCCGGGAGCGCTACGACTACGTCACGCTGCCGTGGCACCTGGGATCGGCGTACGACAACGTCTACATCGCCGCCGAGTGCCTCAAGCAGACCAACGATGACCAGGACGCAGATGGGTTCCGCGACTGCATGTATGCCATCACCTGGAGCGGCGCGATCGGAGACAACTACAGCTTTGACTCCGACGGCGAGGTGGTGGGGCTGTCCAGGGTGGTCGTGGAGGTGCTTCCAGTCGCCGAGCGTAGCGCAGAGCGGAAGTACAAGGTACTTGGCCCGGCTCCCAAGCCGTAAGACCTTATACCCGCGACCGGACCGGGCCACCCGATACAACTGGGGAATGGTAACAAGCCGGAGCGTATCTGCGAGACATACCTTGATCCGAATCTAGCCAGCGATGGCCTCACCACGCAGCGGCGCCGCAGCACCGCAAACTGCTGGCTGCCCTGGGCCGCCGGATTGCCGTCGTCTATCAGGGCTTCGCGCTGGGCGTAGCGACCTGTTCTCGCTCGTGGAGCAGTTCCTCTAGCTGCGGGTAGCTGATCCCATGCTGCTCGGCGATCTCCGAGGCGTAGCTGCTCCCGCGCGGCGGACCAGCGATAATCCGAAACGTCCGCGCGTGGTGCGATTGCGCTGCGTCGGCTTCTTCATCCACTTGAGCAACGAGACTGCCCACGAGCGCGTCGCCCGGCGTGCCGGCATTGATCTCGTCCGCACGCGCCGCCAGTTCGTGGAGATGCGTCGTGTAGATGGCCCGTGCCCCCAGCAGCCGCAGCCCCCGCATCGCGTCAAACGCGATCCCCAGCGCTTCGATGGCGCTCGTGCCGGCCAGTACCTCATTCAAGAGGATCAGGCTGTATCGCGTTGCGCTCTTGAAGACGCGGGCCAGCCGTTTGGCCTCCTCATCGAGACGCCCTTGGCCCAACTGCTCCTCCTCCAGGCGCGGGAAATGCGTATAGATCGCATCCGCCGGGCTGAGACGGGCCTGGCTCGCCGGCACGTGCAGCCCGGTCTGGAAGAGAATCTGCGCCTGCCCCACGGCCCGCGTGTAGGTGGTCTTGCCCCCTCGATTGGGACCGGTCAGGACCCAGATGCGGCCCTGCTCTTGATCGAACCGTATCCTGTTGGTGACGACGCTCGTCGCCGCCACGGCCTCCGGATCAGTACCCTTGGACAGGACCTGCATGGCGAGGCTGATGCTGTAGCCGTCCTCGAGGCACAGCACGCGCTCATCCGGTGGCGCCACCTCCGGCCGGCAGACCGGCAAGGCGGCCTTCCGCAAGCGCCTAATCAGCTCTACGCCGTTCAGGTAGAACGAAAGCTCCGGCTCCAAGCCGCCGAACGAGCCGGCATCTACGGAGGTAAAGCGTCTGATCGCCCGCGCCACCGGGTCTACCACCTTTTCGATCAAGTTCCGCATGTCGTTGAACAGCGGGTCCCGTGGCGACCAGTCGGTCACGTGCAGCGGTGTGATCCCGCGCACGCCGGCATCTCGGCCCAACAGCTTCCCCAGCATCGAAGCCGGACCCTTGATGACCTCCGGGCTGATGGATAGGATCGTCGCCGAGCCTGGCTCCAGGCTCTCACTGACGTTGATTCCGACGGTCACGCTGCGTACCTTGTTGAGCGTCGCGCGCAGCTTGGGTAATTGCTTCTGGAGGGATTTGAACTGCGCGGCGTTTGTAAGCTCGTCGAGGTGATCGCGCAGCCCCAGCAGGGCCGCGCCGCGCGGCGACGCCTCCGTCAGCGCCCTGTGCAGCCGTACCGCCACCTCAACATAGCGCTCAAGCTCGGCCACGCGCCGGGCGACGGTCGTGACCGACCAAGGCTCGCGTGAAAGCGGATCGCGGTGTTGTCGCCGACGCACCAGCAGAGGCAGCACCTCTCCCAGTCGCTCTCGGAGCCGGTGGTCTTCGAGCAGGTCCGCAATCACCTGTTGCCGGTAGACGATTACCCTAGGATTGGTGCCCAACTCCATCAGGACACTCATCACAAAGGACGACCGCGTACCCTCACCGCCGGTGAGCGCCTGCACGATCTCGTCCAGTTCGAGGTCTGCCGACGCGCCGGTACCCAGGCGGATCTCCGGCGAGACCTGACCGGGGGCGCCCCGTGGCCACAGCAAGCTGACCAGTGGCTTCATCCCGCTCCTCTCATCCGAATGGCAATAGACCCTCTCGCGCCGCTCCCACCCACGAGAAAGCCTCCTATCCGCCTCCGCGGCCGACAGCCGGCCTTTCCTCACCAGGCGCGGGCACCGGAGGAAGCAGTAGTATAACAGGCTTGAATGAGTCAAGCGTTGTGTGGCTCGTCGCGGCCGCCAGCGGTGGTTGGTATCACGCCACCGACGGCCGGCTGGCACCACGCACTTCGCCGCAGAAGCCCGGCGTGGGGAAGAGCTTGTGTGGGTTCAGCCGCTCGTCGGGGTCGAAGGCCAGCTTCACGTGGGCTTGAGCGCGCAGGTCGGTCGTGGTCAGTGCCCACGACATGTAGGCTTGCTTCTCCGTCCCAATCCCATGCTCGCCCGACAACACCCCCCCAAGGTCTAAACAGGCCCGTAGAATGGCCTCGCCGGCCGCCGCTGCCCGCTGCGCCTCTGCCGGGCGGCGGGCATCGAATAGCACGTTCGGATGGACGTTCCCGTCGCCGGCGTGCAGATACGTGGCGATAGGCACCTCGAACTCTGCAGCCACGGCCTCGATCCGGGCCATCAGCGCCGGGACCTTCGACCGCGGCACCACGCCATCGTGGACGTAGCAGTTGGGCGCGAGCGTGCCGAGTGCGCCCCGCGCCGACTTCCGCGCCTTCCATAGCGCGTTCCGATCCGCTGCAGCGAACGCAACCCGCAGGTCGCGGGCGCCGTGTGCCCGGCAGATGGCTTGCACCGTGGCCAACGGCCCTTCCTTGTCGTCCAGCTCCTCGCGCACCCCTTCGCACTCGATCAGCAGGACCGCGCCGGCATTCTCCGGCAAGCCGGCCGCGACGGCGCGGGTCGTCATGCCGTCCATCATCTCCAGCGCCACCGGCACGATCCCCTGCTCGATGATCGCGGAGACCGCCTCCGAGGCCGGCACTACGCCGTCGAACGCCGCCAGCACGGTCGCCACGCCCTCGGCGCCCACCAGCAGGCGCACGGTGATCTCGGTGACGATGGCCAGGGTACCTTCGGAGCCGACCAGCAGCCCCATCAGATCGTAGCCGGGGCGGTCATGCGCGGGGCCACCAACGCGCACGACCCGACCACTGGGAATGAGCACCGCTTCCAGTGCCAGCACGTGATTCGTGGTGACGCCGTGGGCGAGGCAATGGGCGCCTCCGGCGTTCTCCGCGACGTTGCCGCCAATCGTGCAGGCCGGCTGGCTGGAGGGATCGGGAGCATAGTACAGCCCGTGCGGCGCTACCCGGTTCGTCAGTTCGGCGTTGACCACCCCCGGCTCGACGACTGCGATTCGATTAGCCCGGTCCACGCGCCGGATGCGGTTGAGGCGCGTGGTGGTCAGGACTACGCCGCCCTCAACGGCCACCGCGCCCCCCGATAGCCCGGTGCCGGCGCCGCGCGGCACGATAGGGAGTCCCTCCTCGTGCGCGGCGCGGACGACCGCTGCGACCTCGGCGGTGCTCCGCGGTAGCACGACGACCGTCGGGACGCCGCGATCTTGCGAGGCGTCGCTTTCGTAGGTGGCGAGCGCGGCGCCGCTCGTGATGACGCCGTCAGCGCCGACGATTGCCCGCAACCGCTCGGTCAGCAGCTTCATCTCACGTCATCGCTCTAGTAGCCAGTCACCGGCCCCATGCCTCTGTCTCCCGGTATCATCGGAGCAGCAGCCGCACGCTCACGATAGCCAGGCCGACCGCGCCACCGCGCACAATCCAGCCTCCGCGCAGCCGGCTGGACACGAACGCGCCCGTTTGGCCGCCGGCGATCAAGCCCACCGCCATCGGCAAGGCAAACTCCCATCGCACGTGCCCCAAGACCGCATGGGAGACCGAGCCACCTAAGGCGGTAATCATGAGGATGAAGAAGGCCGTTGAGGTGGCGATGTGGACCGGGAAGCGGAGCACCTGCACCAGGATCGGGACGAAGATCAGCCCCCCGCCGATGCCGAAGACGGCCGAGATAAAGCCGATGACCGGACTCACCGCCAGGCCGATGCGCCCGTCGTACCGATAGACGTAGGTCTCATCTTGCGCCTCGACACGGCGGGGGATGTGCCCCCAGCCGAGATGCTGCCAGAGCGTGAGCCGCGGCGTTGTCGCGGCCGACTCGTCCGTTTCCGCTGCCTCGCCCTCTTTCATCCGGCGCTCAGGGTTGAACATCAGATACGCGGCGATGCTCAAGAGCAGGAGCGCAAAGGCAATGCTGAACACCTGGCTCTGCAACAGATCGGAGACCACGGCGCCCAGCCACGCGCCCGGCAGCGTGGCAATCGCAAAGGGGATGGCGGCGCGATAGTCAATGCGCCGCTGCCGCGCATAGGCGATGTTGCCGGAGATCGCCGCAAAGACCATCACGGTCAGCGACAGGGCCGAGGCTTCTTGCGAGGTCAGGCCAAAGAAAAGGAACAGGGCCGGGACCATGATAAAACCGCCCCCGGCGCCGATGATGGTGCCGTAGGTGCCGGCAAACCAGCCCAAGAAGATCAGCGCAACGGCCAGGATCACGGGGTTCGCTAACCAGTCAGGCACAGTCCCTCCCTCGCGGCGATGCTGCCGCCCGGCCCGCGGCATCCGACGACGGCAGCCTGCACAATCCTACCTATTCCCGGTTGGTGCTGGCGCCAGCCGGCGCGGCGTCCGCGCCGCTCCTGTACCCTTGACGACGGCCCGCAGCCCACCACGCTTGATCTCGGCGCTGACTCTAGTGAGTGTTCCGGCCAGCGCCGCTATAATCCAGGCAACGCCCAGGCAGTGAGAGGAGACAATCCATGGCCCAGCAGACCGCCCGCCGCCGTTCCCGGCCCGCGTCGTCGGAGTCTACCGCCGGTCGCCGCCCCGTGCCGACCCTGCTCCCTACGTCCGTCGTCGGCAGCTACGCCCTGCCGAGCTGGTTTTGGACGGCGCTCAAGGCTATCGAGCAGGGAGACTACGGCCAAACCGACGCGCGCGAGACGTTTGACGACGCGGTTGGCCTGGCGATCCGCGATCAGGAGCGCGCCGGTGTGGACATCATCACCGACGGGGAGATGCGCCGCTGGTACTTCGTCCAGGGCTTCTATAGCCACTTCTCCGGCTTGGAGTCGCGCGAGCCGCTGCGGAAGGTCGGCATTGACGGCTACGACAGCCCGCCGCGCTACCGCCCGGTCGAGCGGGTGACGGTTCCGAATGGCCTGGGCATCGTCGAGGAGTTCGCGCACTCGCGGCAGCAGACCGACCACGCGCTGAAGATGACCTGCCCCGGACCGCTGACCTTGACGATCCACATCCAGACACGCTCCGGCGACGTGTACGACGGTGATCGCCTGGCGCTGGCCTACGACGTGGCCGGCGCGATCAACCGCGAGCTACACGCTCTGGCCGACGCCGGCGCGACCTTCATCCAGCTCGATGAGCCGTCGTACTCGATTATCCCCGGCGAAGCGCAGGAGTGGGTAGAGCTATACAACACGGCCGTCAAGGGCGTGCGCGAAAGGGGGGTCAAGCTGGGTCTGCACGTCTGTTTCGGCAACCTCGGCAGCCGGCCGCGGGGCAAGCGCACCTATCGCTGGATGTTCCCCGACCTGCTCGATACCGACTGCGACGAAATCGTCCTCGAATTCGCCAACCGCGAGATGCGCGAAGTGGACCTGCTTGGCGAGATCGCCCAGGATCGCGCGACCGGCGTCGGCCTCGTGGATGTGAAGTCGTTCTACGTCGAGACGCCGGAGGACGTAGCGGAGCGGTTACGCGAGGCGCTCCAATACTGCCCGCCGGAGAAGATGACGGTCGTGCCCGATTGCGGGTTCTTCCAACTCCCCCGCTGGCTCGCCTTCCAAAAGCTCCAGCGACTGGTGCAGGGCGTCGAGATCGTGCGTCAGGAGCTAACCGGGGAGCGCAGCTAACCAGCCCCGGAGCACACAGGGAGGGCACGCTGTATCTTGGTGTCTAGGCGCCCCGACCAGCCTGGATTGCGGCTTCCGCTGCAATGACGGGGGCCACGTCGGGCAAGAGGTGAGTATGGCGACGACGATGACGAAGCTGCTCACGGCCGATGACCTGCTGCGGCTAGATAGCGAGGGCGTGCGCGGCGAGTTGATCCGGGGGGTGCTACACGAGACCATGCCGGCAGGATATGCCCACGGCAAGATCGTAATGAACCTAGGCATTTTGCTGGGCCTCTACATCAAGCCTCGGAGACTAGGGAGCTTGATAGCCTCGGACTCGGGTGTCTGGCTGGAGCGGGACCCGGATACCGTGCGCGAGCCGGACATCGCCTACTTCTCGGCGGCGAAAATCCCGCTGGACGCAATGGACACCGGCTACGCCGAGGTGCCCCCCGACCTGGTTGTGGAGATCACCTCCCCCAGCACCGGCTGGCGCGAGGCCCACGACAAGGCCCTGATGTGGCTGAGTTACGGCGTGGGCCTGGTGTGGGTGGTGCAACTCGACACCCGCACCGTGGACGTGTATCAGCCGGACCGCGCGGTCGTGACACTTGATGAGCACGACACGCTCGCCGGCCGCGACGTGCTGCCCGGCTTCACCTGCGCGGTCAGCGAGGTCTTCGGCACGTGAGACCTTTGCATAACTCGTCATTCCCGCGAAAGCGGGAATCCAAAAACCGGGCCTCCCAGGGTAGCGCGGAGTGGAGCATTGTCCCGCTCGCACTCTATCCGGGGGTTATGCAAAGGTCTCCGGAAGCGGGGGGGCCATAGGGGGGCCGGCCAAGTGAAGGACAATTGTATGGGAAGCGTGACGTTTGACCGGCTCGCCGTTGGGCAGTCCGTGACGGATGCCACGACCATTACGGAGACACATCTGGTCCTCGCGGCCGGCATCTTCAAAGACTTCAACCCCGTGCATGCGAACGAGTCGTTCGCGGCGGCGAGCCGGTTTGGGACGCGCGTGGTCCACGGCATGCTCACCGCCGGCATGATGATCGGTGTATTGGGCAGCTACTTGGGCGCCGGGGCGCTGGCCCTGGTCGAGCAGCAACTCCGCTTTGTCGGCGCCGTCCATCCCGGCGACACCGTCGCGACCGAGTGGACTGTCGAGTCGCTGGAGCCGAAGCCGCGCCTGCGCGAAGGAGGCGGGCTGGTGGAGTTCCGCGGGACGTGCCGCAAAGTTGGCGGCCCAGTCGTGATCGAGGGCACGTGCAAGTTCCTCGTGCGCGGTGCAGCGCCAGACCAGGCTGATAGCTGAAAGCTAATCGCTGAAGGCTAACGAATACCATGCTCCTGCTCGGTGACATCCTCCGCAAACACGCCCACCCCCGGCTGTTCGGGCGCAAGACCGCGCTCATCTGGGGTGACGAGACTTGGACTTACGCCGCGCTCAATAGCGAGGTCAATCGGTTGGCCAATGGCCTGCTGGCGCTGGGCGTGGCAAAGGGTGACCGGGTTGCGGTGCTGGGCCGCAACTGCGTCGAGTACGTTGTCTGCTACTTCGCGCTGGCCAAGCTGGGCGCCATCATGGTGCCCGTCAACTTCTGGTATCGCGCCGGCGAAGTCCGCTACACCCTCGATCAGTCGGGTAGTACGTGGCTGCTTGTGGACGCGCAGTTCGGCGCTGTGGCGGCCGAGGCGGCGGACATGCTCGCAGCGACCACCCTGCGCGCCGTCGTCCGGTGGGGCCAGGCTGACGAACCGGCCGAGTGGATCGGCTCCACCGAGACTCGGCAGGCCAGCTACCACGATCTGCTCGCCGGAGTAGCGGAATCCGAGCCGGACGTGCAACTCTCCCCCGACGACCCGCACATCATCCTCTACACCAGCGGCACAACCGGCTTCCCCAAGGGCGCCCTTTTCTCCCACCGCGCCCACTACCTGCACGCTATGGCCTGGGTGATCCGCACCCGCACCGTCGAAGAGGACATCGGCCAACTGGTCTATCCGCTCTTCCACACCGGCGGTCCCGACTGCGTCCTCCTGCCGCACTTCCTCGTCGGCGCAACGGTGCTCCTGCTCGATGGCGCCGATCCCGCCGAGATGCTCGACACCGCCGCGCGTTGGCGGGCAACCAGCCTCTTCTGCGTTCCTACCGTGTGGCGCCGCGTCCTCGGCCAAATGCGGCGCCGCTCCTACGACGTTCGCAGCGTCCGCCGGTGTCTCGGCTCGTCCGATACGTTCACGCCGGACCTCCTGGACGAGATTCTCGGCCGCTTCCCGGCCGATGTCTACGTCACCTACGGCCTGACCGAAGCCGGCTGCATCCTGACCTTCTCCCGCCTCACCCGCGACGACCGGGCGCGTATCGGCACCGTCGGCAAGCCACACCCGCTCGTGGAGGTCCGGCTCGTCGATTCCGCCGGCCAGGACGTGCCGCCGGGCGAGGTAGGGGAGGTGGTCGCCCGCGGCCCGACCCTCATGGACGGCTACTGGCAACTGCCAGAGAAGACGGCTGAGGCGATGCGCGGCGGCTGGCTGCACAGCGGCGACTCGGCCCGCGCCGACGACGATGGCTTCCTCTACATCGCCGGCCGGCTCAAGGACCTGATTATCAGCGGCGGCGAGAACATCTACCCGATCGAGATCGAACGCCTCCTGCGCCAGCATCCCGGTGTGCGCGAGGTGGCGATTGTCGGCGTACCGGATGCCGAGTGGAGCGAGACGGTATTGGCGGCAGTGGTGCCCACCGCGGAGTGGCTCCCGCATTGCAGCGGCGAGCCGGCCGGTGCCGCCGCCGAGTTGAAGGCGTTCGTGCGCCGCCAGGTAGCCGGCTTCAAGACGCCCCGCTACGTGGAGTTTGTGGAGGCGCTCCCCGTGACGACCGCCACCAACAAGGTGCAGAAGGCCGTCTTGCGCGAACGCTACGGCGAGCGCTGCCTGGCCATAAGCCGCCAGCGGGCGGGCCAGCAGTAACGTCGGTCGGCCAAGCTGCCCCGTCGCAGCGGGGGACTGCGACGCGACGATGTGGATAGTACGCCCGCAGTCTGATCTGGGCAATGTCGGTTCAGTTGGGAGGGTAGCCGCAATGTCGGAACCGTACAGAATAAAGGTGGACAAGGACCGGATCATCGGCAAGATCAATCCGCAGATCTACGGGTATCTAGCGGAGCACATGGGCCGGTTGATCTATGGCGGCATCTATGACGAGGGCTCTCCCCTCTCCGACGACCGAGGATTCCGCAAGGATGTCCTCGCGGCGCTGCGGAAGACCCGGTGTGCCAACCTGCGCTGGCCTGGCGGCAATTTCACCTCCTTCTACCACTGGGAAGATGGCGTCGGACCGAAAGCGGACCGGCCCGTGCGCTATGACCTCGCCTGGCGGGTGGAGGAGAGTAACCGGTTTGGCACCGATGAGTTCGTCCAATTCTGCCGCGCCGCGGGAGCGGAGCCTTACATCTGCGTCAACGTCAGTCGGCAGTCCACGCCCGAGGAGGCCGCCCACTGGGTGGAGTACTGCAACCGGAAGGGCAACAGCTACTACGCCAAGCTGCGAGAGCGGAACGGCCACCCCGAGCCGCACGGCGTGAAGTACTGGGGTATCGGCAACGAGGTCTACTGGGCCAGGGGCAAGGGCAACTTCAGCCCGGCCGAGTACGTCGCCCTCCTGGAGGAGTATGCCACCCTGATGAGACGGGTGGACCCGACTATAAAGATCGTCGCCGTGGGTCTTGGGCCGGAGCCTGAGGTACCAAGATCGGGGCGGAGACAGACCCGGAAAACCCTCCTTCGGCAGGCCGTGGACTGGAGTTCGGAGGTCTTGAAGAAGGCGGGTGACCTCATTGACTACATATCCCTCCACAAGTACTACAGCACCGAGGACTACTACGGCACGGTCGCGGCTCCGGCCGACGCGGAACCCATGATCACGCACCTCCACGAGCTGATCAACATGACCACCTCCGGCACCGGGCGAGAGGAGCCGGTCAAAATCGCCTTCGATGAATGGGGGTTTGGGTGGTCGAGGCTGACCAGCGGGTGGCCGCTATATGAGGCCAAATACGGTCTCAAAGATGGGCTTTACGCCGCCGGGATGCTGAACGTGTTCCACCGGCAGTGCAATGCGGTCACTCTGGCGGTCTTCTCCCAGTTGGTCAACGTCATGGGCGCAATCTTCACCACGGAAGATGAGCTGTTGCTGACGCCGATCTACCACGCCATTGCGCTCTACGCCAATCACAGCGGTGACACCGCCCTGGATACCCTGGTGCAGTCGGAGACTTTCGATACCGATTACCTCGATCTCAAGAACGTCCCGTATCTTGACGCCTCGGCCTCTGTCAGCGAGGACGGGAGAACGCTCTACGTGGCCACGGTCAACCGGCATCGAGACCGGGATGTGGAATGCCGCATCAGCCTGGACGGCTTCGTGCCCAAGCAGGGGGCGAGTACCTTTGAGATTAATGGCCCCGACCCCATGGCACGCGCTGAGATCGGGCAGCCGGACAGGGTAAAGATCGAAGAAAGGACGATCCAGGACATCGGACCTGACTTCCGCTACGTGTTCCCGGCTCACTCCGTAACAATCATCGAGATGGGCGTATAGGCATTTAGGCGCTCGTGCCTGGCGAACCAACAAGGTGCAGAAGGGCGTCTTCCGCGAGCGCGCGGTAAGCGCCAGGAAAAAGGAGAGAAGCATGAAGGTGCTCGTGACGTTGCCGCTGACCAATGCACAGGCGGACCGGGTGCGCGATGCCGCCGGAGACGCGGCGGTGGTGCTGGCCACCGACCGCGATGAGCAGCGCCGCGCAATCCAGGATGCCGACGTGCTGTTCGGCCACATGACACCCGAATTGTTGGAGTTCGCGCCGCACGTCCAGTGGGTGCAACAGACCGGCGCCGGCGTTGACGGGTCGCTGTACCCGGCGTTTGTCGAGAGCGATATTGTCTTGACCAGTGAGAAGGGCTACGTCGGGAACCACCTCGCCGACCACGCCATGGCCCTGCTGCTGTCCCTGGCGCGGGGCATCGCCTGGGCGATCCGCGAGCCGACCTGGGACAATCGTATGCCCATTCGGAACGTGTCCTGGGAGCTGAGTGACAAGACCATGGGCATCGTGGGGCTGGGCGGCACCGGGCGCGCCGTGGCCCAGCGGGCGCTCGGCTTCGACATGCGCGTGCTGGCCGTAGACCCGGAGCCGGTCGAGTTGCCGCCGGGCGTGGATGCATGCTGGCCGATGGACCAGTTTCACCGGCTCTTGGGCGCATCGGATACCGTGGTGATCTGCGCGCCCCTCACCGCAGAGACGCACGGCATGTTTGACCGCGCGGCGTTTCGCGCGATGCGTCGCCACGCCATCCTCGTCAGCGTCACGCGCGGCAAGATCGTAGACGAGGCGGCGCTCATGGAGGCGCTCACCGAGGGGCTAATCGGCGGCGCGGCGCTCGATGTCACGCCCCAAGAGCCGCTGCCGGAAGATCATCCGCTGTGGCGCATGAGCAACGTCGTCATTACCCCCCACACCGCCGGCGGCTCCCCGCTGCGCCAAGACCGCGTCGTAGACCTCTTCTGCCGCAACCTGCGGCGCTTCCGCGCTGGCGAACCCCTCGAAAGCGTCATTGACAAGCACAAGGGCTACTAGCAGTGAAGAGTGGCGAGTGGTGAGTGGCCAGTGGCTTGGTCGCGCGCTGCCCGTCATGGCGGCGCAAGCCGCAATCCAACTCCCTCTCCCAGCGGGAGAGGGTCGGGGTGAGGGATACTGGCCTCGTCGCCGGCGGCGGATGCCGCGGCCGCTGATCAGGATGCCCCGACCACGAACGAGCCGTCTCCCGTAGAGAGACCGATGACCACCGCCAAACGCGACTACTATGACGTGCTAGGCGTGCCCCGGTCCGCCGCAGAGGACGAAATCAGGCAGGCCTATCATCAACTGGTCCACCAATACCACCCCGACGTCAGCAACTTGCCTGATGCCGAGGAGCGCATTAAGGAGCTCAATGAAGCCTCCGAGGTGCTGCGCGACCCGAAGAAGCGCCAGGCCTACGACGCCCGGTTCGGTCACGGCGAGCCGCGTAGCCCATCTGACTCTGTTTGGAGGGCGCCGCAGCAGCGAGCGGAGACAGAGCGGGATCAAGAGCGCCGGGAACGGCCCCGAGCGGCGGGACGCGAAACAGGCCAGCGGCGTCAACGAGCCAAGTGGGAAGGACGCGAGCGGCAGGAGCGGGAGCGCCAGCGGGAGCAGCGAGCGTGGGATCAAGAATGGGAGCGCCAGCGGCGGGTAGCTGAGCGTGCCAAGGCGGCCGAGCGAGAGCGGGAGCGCCAACGGCAGGCAGCCGAGCGTGACAAGGCGGCCGAGCGGGAGCGGCAGCAGCAGGAGCGGGCGGCCGAGCGTGACCGCTATAACAGCCGGGGCGATGTCTACGCGGCCAAAGGCGAGTATGACCGAGCCATTCAGGATTACAACCAGGCCCTTCGGCGCGACCCCAAATTTGTCGCTGCCTACTTCAACCGGGGCAATGTCCACGCGGCCAAAGGCGAGTACGACCGGGCCATTCAGGATTACGACCAGGCCCTCTGGCACGACCCGAATCATGTCGCTGCCCACTACAACCGGGGACGTGCCTACGCAGCCAAAGGCGAGCATGACCGGGCTATTCAGGATTACAACCAGGCCCTCTGGCGCGACCCCAAATTTGTCGCTGCCTACTTCAACCGGGGCGATGTCTACGCGGCCAAAGGCGCGTACAAGCTGGCCAAGAGAGATTTTAGTAAGGCACTGGAGCTAGGCTACGACCGGGCCGCGGTTGAGGTGCGATTAGAGGGATTGCGGCAGGAGCAGGAGCGCCGGGAGCAGGCCGAGGCGGAATTGCGGCAGGAGCGGGAGCGCCGGGAGCAGGCCGAGGCGGAATTGCGGCAGGAGCGGGAGCGCCGGGAACGGGCCGAGGCGGAACTGCGGCAGGAGCGGGAGCGCCGGGAACGGGCCGAGGTCGAACTACAGCAGGAGCGGGAGCGCCGGGGAATCTTGGGCCGGCTCTGGAATGCCTTGAACCGGAGCTAGGTTCCAACGGCGGCGGTTCTCAAGGAGGTGCCGCGATGTCAGCGTCCGGCCAGTTGCCGCTTGCCGGGATGGAGCCGCCGGTTGCTGCCGGCCCTGACCGTGTTGGCGAGGCCCAGGCTGACTACATCTCCACTGAGGTAGATACATCCATTGAGCGTGTGGGTCAGGCTGACGTTGCCTACGTCAAGACGGGCCAGCTGTTGACCAAGACCACGGGCTTCCTCGCTGCCTATGACTTCACGCTGAACCCGTACAGCGGCTGCTCGTTTGGTTGTACCTACTGCTATGCTGCCTTTTTCAGCCGCGATGCCGCAAAGCGGGACAACTGGGGCTATTGGGTCAACGTCAAGGCCAATGCCATCGAGCTGCTACGCAAGCGCAGACGCTCCTTGGATGGCGAGCTTATCTATATGAGTAGCGTCACCGACCCCTACCAGCCTATCGAGCGGCAACTGGAGCTTACCCGCCGTCTGCTGGAGCTTCTGGCGGAGCGGTGGAAGCCGAAACTGGTCGTGCAGACGCGCAGCCCCTTAGTGGAGCGGGATTGCGACCTATTCCGGCGCATCGAAGACAATGGTGGGCGGGTGCAGGTCAATATGACGGTGACGACCGACGATGAGGATATCCGGCGCACGTTCGAGCCGTTCTGTCCGGCCAACCACCGGCGACTGGCGGCCATTCGCTCCGTGCAGGCGGCCGGGATTGACACCTGCATCACGATGACACCGTTGCTGCTGGTCAACGATAACGATTCCTTTGCCGCCGACCTGATCGGCACCGGCGCCCGGAAGTTTATCGCGCAAACCTTCCACTTCAACCGGGGCAAGTTTGTGGCTCAGACCCGGAACCAGGCGTTCGACCTGATGGCCAAAAAGCTGGGCTGCAAGCGGGATAACTTTGTCGGTGAGTACGTGAAACGCTACCGGCAGTTCTTTGGCGTGCTGAACAAGAAGCTGCGAGACAATAACCTGCCCCCGTTAGGCGAGGGCAAGGATGGCTTTGCACCGCCGTTCTAGCCAGTGGTCAGTAGCCTGTTCCCTCGTTGTCCGCCATTGCGGCGCACGCCGCAATCCACCTCTCCACACCTGGCTGGTTGCCGGGGGTGATATGCTCGCAAGGGAGAGGTCGCCATGGATACGCAGAAACCGAAATCCGCCAAGTCCCGCGACATTATCGAGTTGCTGCGTGAGGAACAGCGCCGGCGGCAGTCGGAAACCCCGAAGCCCCGCTGGCTCGTCGAGCTGCTGGAGGAGGCCAGCAAGCCCTTCGGCGCCGAGAAGCAGGCGCGGATTGATGCGGCCATTCGCCGCGCAAAAGAGTTCCGCGAGCGGATGCCGAGTCTCGCCCCGGAGACCACCGAGTCCATTATTCGCCAGATGCGGGATGGCGCAAGCTGACACAGCGACATTAGCGCGCGGAATAATCAGGATCGCTCAGAGTCCGCAGCCGGTCGAACATGTAGATGCCGGTGTTATGCCCATCGGACCAGGTGGGCCGAATGCCGTAGGAACCGACCAACTCCATCGCCGTGATTGCCCGGAATTGCTCCGGGCGTAGCTCGGTGATCTCGGCCAGCATCCCCTTGTAGCCACCCTCGCCAATACAGGCGGCGCACCGGCAGTTCCAGCGCAGAAACTCGTAGCCGTAGACCGTCTCCCGGTCGTCCGACCACGTGACTTCCAACCGCTGGTTGCCGTTGTCGTAGCGGATGTCAACCGGATCGCTGTCGTCGCTGCCGCTCATCGGGACCTCCCGGCCGGGCCTCATACCGCCGCCGGCACGCGGGCATCGGCCATGACCCGCTCAATGGCCGCCACCGCGTAGTCAATGTCGTCGGCTGTGATCCCGTAGTGCGGAACCAGTCGGATGCGGTCGCCCTTGCCACCGAACTTCACGCCCTCGGCCGCCGCCCGCTCCATGATCTCGCGCCCGCTCATCCGGTCCGGGTCAACATCCGCAAAGACCAGGTTGGACTCCACCTCGTCCGGGTCAATCGCAAGGCCGGGAATGGTAGCGAGGCCGTGAGCCAGGCGCCGCGCGTTTTCATGGTCCTCGGCGAGCCGATCAACCATCTGCTCCAGCGCCACGATGCCGGCGGCCGCGATCACCCCGCTCTGCCGTAACGCGCCGCCGACCATCTTGCGATACCGCCGGGCCCGCGCGATGTAATCGGCGTCACCGGCCAACAGCGACCCCATCGGGCACCCCAGCCCCTTCGACAGGCAGAACGTCACCGAGTCCACGTCGGCCACCAGATCGGCAGCCGGCACGTCGAGCGCCACCGCCGCGTTGAACAGCCGTGCCCCGTCGAGATGTACCCGTAGCCCGTGCTCGTGCGCGACCTGGGCCATGGCCCGCGTGTCCGCCGCCGTCACCGGCGCACCGCCATCGCGGTTATGCGTGTTCTCCAAGCAGAGCAGCGTGCTCGGCGGCTGATGCACGTCGCCCAGCGGCCGGACCGCCTCCGCAATATCCGCCAGGTCGAAGCAGCCACGGTACGTCGGGAGCGGGCGGAGCTGGATGCCACCGATCACGGCGCTCCCGGCCGACTCCGCGAGGCCGATATGCGCCGCATCACCCAGGATCACCTCATCACCACGCTGGGTTTGGGCCAGCACGCCGATCAGGTTGCCCATCGTGCCACTCAGCAGCAAAACGGCCGCCTCCTTGCCCAATAGCTCGGCCGTCAGCTCCTCCAGCCGATTGACCGTCGGGTCCTCCCCGTACATGTCGTCGCCCAGCTCGGCGCGATACATCGCCTCGCGCATGGCTGGCGACGGCAGGGTGACGGTATCGCTCCGCAGGTCCACTACTCGTTTTGGCATCGGTGCTCCGCTCCTTCCGGCGCCGCATCCCCTCAGCGCCCATGGCCAGGGGGCCGGTGACAAGCTCTGCTCCCGTCTCGGCGCGATTCTACCCTATCGGCCGCCGGTGGGCCGCCACGTTCACCGCGCTGCATGGTACGATGCCGTGCGGGTCCACGCGCCGCGCCACCAGTCGCCACCGGGAGGGGGACGCACGATGATCTACGAGCTCCGCATCTACGACGCCGCGCCAGGCAAGCTGACCAACATCAACCGCCGGTTCAACGACCACACCATGGGGCTGTTCGCCCGCCACGGCATCAAGGTGATCGGCTTCTGGGAGCACGCCGAAAGCGCCGACGACGGCCAGCTCATCTACATCTGCGAGTTTGCCGACCAGGCCGCGATGGATGCCGCCTGGGAGTCCTTCCGCGCCGACCCCGAATGGATTGCGGCCAAAGCCGCCAGCGAGGTTGACGGCGAATTGGTGGCGCACATCACCAGCATCGTCATGACCCGCACGCCCTATGCCCCCTAACCAGCGGAGGCAGCACGGCTGGGGAACCGGGCACGGTGCCCGTACCTGTGGTTCCGGCGCTATCCGCCATCAAAGTTGCTCACTAGGGCTATCCTTGCACGTAGGCAGGTTAGCGCTGGCTGGCACCTCCCAGGACAGCGTTCAACTGGGTGAGTTTGTGAGAGGAGGACAGCATGACTGAGACATTCTCGGACCGATACGGTTATGGTCTCCCTGACGCTGAAATCTACATACGGGAAGATGCTCCTGAAATGCTGCGCGGTGCCATACTGATGATCGTGAAGGCCTTGGGCATGACTCCGACAACAATGCGCGACGTCATATGCCAAGTTCTGCTTGTGGCGCCAGATCGTTCCAACTGGTCTGACTATCCGAACGTATGGGGTGAGGTGAACGATCTCATGGCAGAGTGTCCTTGGTTCAAGGTTTATGACATCGCCGAAGCGTTGTACGCGAAGCTTGCCTATCGCGATCGGAACAATGCATCAACATTCGCCGACCGACTCAACCAGTTCTTCCGCGAGAGAGGAATCGGATGGGAGATTCAGGACGGGAGCATCGTGTTCAGAGGTGACGTCTTTACTGAATCTACCGGAGAAGCCGTTACCGTTCTGACTGAAACAGGCCGCACGGGGGCCGCGAATGAGATAGGAGAAGCCATCCGGGACATCTCGCGTCGTCCACAACCAGACGTCACTGGTGCAATTCAGCACGTGATGGCGGCTCTTGAATCCACAGCTCGTGATGTAACCGGGCGACCCAACCATACACTTGGTCGGTTAGTCAACGAGCTTGAGCTGCCAAGGCCCCTCGATACAGCTGTCGAGAAATTATGGGGCTTCGCTTCTGACCGCGCCCGACATATCAGGGAAACCCAAGCTGTGGATGTGGCCGAGGCGGAACTGGTAGTCAGCATTGCCTGTGCAGTGTGTACCTTTCTCGCAAAGCAGAACCAAACAGTCAGTCCCGGTCTCGACTAATGGTAGTATGGTTGAGCGTTCGAAATCGCCCTCCACAATATCCAGAAAGCAAGCCATCGCCGACGAGGTCGAGGTCAAGCAGCAGTCGTTCACCGCGTCTTTCCCTCGGGGCGGGCTGGCACTGGTCGGTGCCTGGGGTGAAGTGGCCGATGAGGACATAGACGCGCTGGTCGCGGACATCTATGCCCGACGAGCAGCAGGCTCTAGCCGTCGCGTAGAGCTTGCCGACTGATGTACCTGCTGCATACCGATATCCTTTCTATCCTGTGCATCAATGTCAATATCAACATGCATGGGGAGAATGGACAGGACGCGCATTATTGAGAGATCAGAGGTACTGCCGCTAGACTCTGTTGAGCTTGATGGTCCCGACCTCTCCCCTTCCTCTGCCTGTGTAATAGTCACCCTCAAGAACCGAGTCTGCTAGTTCGAGGATTGCGGTACCTCGATGCATGTTCATCGTATTCGGAGCAGTTGCCTTGGGTTCATTGACATACATGTAGGTGAGTTCGGGATTGGGGAGATCATCGGTTCTGAGAATCGCCGCAGTGCTGTATGAACGGGAGCGCTTAGTTTCAAGTTTAACGATTATCTTCGACCACCGCTGTAGAATGGTGACCGAAAAGGGCTGGGCAGGCCCACTCTGACTATAAGAAGATTCAATCTTGCCTTCCCAATTTCCATTTAAGTCTGGAACCTTAATGAGACCGATCTTCCTCAACAGATTTAATTTCCAAACATAGTGATCGAATATCCAGTAGAGAGCCGAATAGAATCCTGCAAACGAAGGTACACTCAACCACCACTGAGCCTCAAATCCGATGACATCCAGCCCGACATCAAGGAGCCAGACTAGCGGGACGCTGACGGTGGCGAGGAATACCACCACCCTTCCTCTTCCCTCCAGGTCATAAGAATGCATACGTACTAGGTCAACTCCAATTATTCCACAATTCCACTAGACGGCTCGCAAAGGCATTGGCATCCGCAACCGACCACTGCCCAGGAGATGGACCGAATAGGTACTGCCGACCATTCTGGCAGGCCAGTCCCTCGAGATTGGCCTGCTTCATCCAGTTGACAACTGAGCAGTAAGTATCCTGAAAACCGGGTTGGAACGCTGAGTCTGGTGCATTGTAGAGCAGACACTCGACAAAGTATGACGGAGCAAGACCCGGCCTGATCCTACCAATGGACTCCAGGTGGTTTCGGGCATTTTTGAACATTCTTACAGTCCGTTTGTACCGGTCCCAGGTGCGTCTGCTCTTGGTGGTACCATTCTTGTAGTGGTCTTTCGGGTGATTGACTATCCACCGCTTGTCACGCAACACCTGGAAGGTAATTCCTTCGATATATGAATTGTAGCTGGTGTACCTCCTGTGCTCTACACAGACAACAACATCGGCTTCCAGCCTCGGCGGATCTGCCTTCAACTTTATTGACTTGTTGCCCTGAGCCACAGAATCCTTGCCGAACCCACTTTCGAGGGCCTTTAGTGTCTCGCGCCTGAAGTCGTTCCAACTATAGGTCGCCGGCTGGATAGATGCGGAGAGTCTATTCTGATCATATTGCGAAAGTGAGCTTGCATCATAGTGGAAGGTCGAAGTCGATTCTAGTACTACATCGACGTCACTGTCTCCCCTTATGTTGGTATCGTTCCGGTATGATCCCTGTAAATAGAAATCGTAGGTCATTCCAGATGGCCATCTGTAGACATTCAGCATCCCCCTGATGGTTTCATGGGTGCGCTTAGATGCATCCTGGGATCCGTGTTCAGACCATCTGCTGAGTTGAGGTTCTGGAATGGTCATGATCTTCCCTCAGTACCGCTATCTTCCACCATAAATGTACTCCGAATCCACGCAACTTTCAATGATAGTACCTATTGAACTTATAACGGTAGAACATTGATACCCAAGATGATTCGGAGGGCGGCTCAGGGCGTCACCGTAGTAAACCCCGTCCGCGCCGGAACGCGCGAAATCCCCCCGCTTCCCGGCTCGCCGAACGCCCCGTGCGTCGTAAAGTACAGATTGTTGTCGGCGCCGCGCACAATCGCCGTCGGAAAGTCCAGGTCCGCCAGCATCGGCCGGGCGCCCTCGCCAGGTCGGGCCAGGATCACCCGACCGGTGCCGGGCGTGAAGCGGTCGGTGCGCCGGTTGTAGAAGGCGGAAAGCTCTACCACGTACAGTTCGCCGGCAACGCCGGTCGTCACGTCCACCGGCATCGTCAGGCCCTCTACCACCCGCTCTACCTGTCCCGCCGGGTTGACGTGCCAGACGGCGCCACTGCCTTGTTCGTAAGGGATGGGGCCGAAGTCCACCACCAGCCACCCCCCGTCGGCGCTCGGCGCCAGGTTCAGCGCGTTGACGCCGGCCGGCAGTCGCCCGACCACCGTTGGCTGTGGGTTGCCCGGCTCGCGCAGGTCGAGCCGCACTAGCGTTCCGCTCGCCGCCTCCAAGACCACCACCTGCATCCCGTCACCCACCAGACCGAGCGGCGCCAGTGTGCCGGTCAGCCCGACCGTGGCGAGCGCGGCCCGCAGATCCGTGGCCGGTACGCTCGGCTGCTGGCGGCGCACCCGGAGCAGCGCATCATCGGCAGACCCGGTAGCGACCAGCAACGCACCGTCCAGCGGCCAGAGCGAGCTAGGCCCGGCCGGGCGCAGCCGCCCACGCTCCGGGTTCGATGGCAGGCCCGTCGCGACCACCTCCGGCTGGCCCTCCGCCGTAATCCGGCTCACTTGGCCGCTCGTCTGGCCGCCGTCGCCCGCCTCGGCAACGTAGAGCAGCCCGTCTGCGCCGATTGCCAATGCCCGCGGGTTCGTCAGTCCCATCGCTACCGGCTCCGGTGGGTACAGCCGAGGCCGTAACTCTGGGTCGGAGCGCAGGACGAGGTAGATCAGGCCCAGCACGACGATGACGGCGCTGATGATCGTGAAGCGCCTACCGAACAGGGGCTGCTCGCCATTGGCCATCACTGATACTCTACTGCGGATAACGGTCGCCCTCGAAGTGGCGCCGGATCCGTTCGTGGTCTTGGGTCAGGCCGAGCAGAACGAGCAGCGCGATGCGGGCCTTCGGTCCGGTCAACTCGCCCCCGGCGATCACGCCCAAGTCCCGTAGCGTGCGCCCGCCGCCCGGTGTGCCATAGGTGGGGGCGAGCGCCCCGGCGGGGCAGCGCGAGGTGAGTACGACCGGGAGACCGCGGTCTAGCGCATACGTGATCCCCGGCACCGCCGTTCCGGGCACGTTTCCGGCGCCCGATCCCTCGATCACCAACCCGGCAATACCGTCGTCCACGAGCCAGCGTAGCAACCGGTCGTCCATGCCGGTAACGAGCTTCACCAGCGCCACTCGCTCCTCGATCCACTCCACCCACTCCACGTCCAGCGGTTGCCGCGGGCTGGCCGGTACCGCGAAATGGACGCCGTTCGGGGTAACGACGCCGGCCGGCCCGTGGCCGGGCGAGGCAAACGTGGCCGGGTTCGTTGTGTGCGTCTTGACAACCGATACGGCTGCGTGAATCTCGTCGTTCGCCACCACCATCGCACCCCGCCCTCGCGCTACCGGCGCCGCCGCCACGCGCACGGCCGCGGTCAGGTTGGCTGGTCCGTCCGCGCCGGGCGCGGCGGCGTGGCGCTGGGCCACGGCAAAGCACACCGGCTTGTCGGACCGCAACACCAAGTCAACCAGGAAGCTCGTTTCCTCGACGGTGTCGGTGCCGTGCGTGACGACGGCTCCGGCGATCTGCGGGTCCGCGAGCACCGCGTCCAGCCGCTGCGCCAGCGCGAACATCATCGCGGGAGTCATGTTCCAGCTTGCCACCGCTGCGAACGGCTCGCCGGTCACGGTCGCATAGTCGGCGACCGCAGGCACGGCGGCAATCAACTCGGCAGGGTCAACCGCCGGTCCGACGGCGCCGGTCCGTGGGTCGGGCCGACTGGCAATCGTACCGCCGGTGGCGATGAGCCGCACCTGCGGCAGGTGCTCCGGTGCTGCGGTCATAGCGTTGTCTCGCTTGGTGTCCTCGCCCGCGCGGCGCCGTGCGAGGTAGTGGCGGCGCGGGCGTGGCTCCTCCCTGCCAGGGTACCACGCCGAATCACCCGGTACCCTTCCTGGCCCCGGCCATCACGGGAAAGAGAAATCCGGTCGTTCCCCCGCCGCAGCGGGGGGGCCATAGGGGGGCTACCCGCCACTTCTAATCCGAGCCGCCCGCGTCGCGGCGTATCACATGGTATCCTGGCAGTTCGTATGGATGGAGCAACCGCGGCGTTGAAGCGGACGGCGCTCTACGCAACGCACGTGGCCGCCGGTGCGCGTGTCGTGCCCTTTGCCGGCTATGCGATGCCGGTGCAATACCCGACCGGCGTACTCGCAGAGCATCAGGCGGTCCGGCAGCGGGTTGGCCTCTTCGATGTTGGTCATATGGGGCAGTTCCGGTTTACCGGCCCTGGTGCGCTGGACCTCTTGCAGTGGGTAACTACCCACGATGTCTCGCAGCTGGCCGTAGGGGCGGCGCAGTATTCCCTGCTCTGCCTACCGTCCGGCGGTGTGGTAGACGACATTATCGTCTACCGGCTGGAGCAGGACGGCTACTTTGTGGTCGTCAACGCGGCGAACGCCGACCGCGACTGGGATTGGATCGCCGAGCAAGCCCAGGCGGCGGAGCGCCCGGCAGCCGGCGGCCCCGTAGAGAGCCGCCGGCTCACCGAGCGCACATTGCTCGCTTTGCAAGGGCCGCGCGCGCGCTCCGTCGCCCAAGCGGTCTGTGCGCCGGACCCGGTCACCCTACGCAATTACCAGGTCATGCGGGGCACGGTCGCCGGGGTGGAGGCCATCATCTCGCGCACCGGCTACACGGGTGAGTACGGGTTCGAGTTGAGTGTCCCGGCTGCAGCTGCGAAGACGGTGTGGCGGGCGCTCCTCGACGCGGGGGCGGCGGCCGACCTGAAACCGTGCGGCTTGGGGGCGCGGGATACCCTGCGGCTGGAGGCGGGGATGGCGCTGTACGGTCACGAGCTGACCGAGCACACCACGCCGCTGGAGGCCGGCCTGGACCGCATCGTCCGCTTCGAGAAGGGACCGTTTGTCGGCAGCGCCGTCTTGGCCGCACAGGCCGCCGGCGGCGTGCAGCGCCGCCTGGTGGGGCTGGCCCTGACGGGGCGTGGGGTCCCGCGCGAGGAATGCGCGATCTTGCACGAGGACCGGCGCGTTGGCCGGCTGACCAGTGGCGGGTACTCGCCGACGTTGAAGCGCGGTATCGGCATGGGCTACGTGCCGGTCGCGCTCACTGCACCGGGCACTGCCCTGGAAATCGAGATTCGCGGGCGGCCCTTCCCGGCGCAGGTGGTCCCGTTACCGTTCTATCGCCGTCCCCGGCGCCGCAGGAGGACTACCACCTAGACCATTGCTATCAATCCCGAACAAGCACGCCATCACCAACCGGCGGGAGGAGTGTATGTACCCGGATGACTGTCAGTACACCAAGGAGCACGAGTGGGTGCGCTTGGAGGATGGTATCGCCGTTGTCGGCATCACCGACTATGCCCAGGATCATCTTGGCGACGTGGTGTTCGTCGAGCTGCCCGACGTCGGGACGGAAGTAGCGCAGTTCGAGCCGTTTGGCGTGATTGACTCGGTGAAGGCCTCGTCGGAGCTTTACGCCCCCTTGTCGGGCGAGGTCGAGGCGATCAACGACGCGCTGACCGAGCAACCCGAGCTAGTGAATCAAGCGCCATATGGCGAGGGCTGGATGATTAAGGTCCGACCGGCGGACCTTGCCGAGCTAGAGCAACTCCTCGACGCCAACGGCTACGAGCAATTCCTCGGTACACTGGACGAGTAGCGGGTGGTCGTTTCCGTCGTGAGGTGTGCAGTGAGAGGTCCTTGGCGCTAAGGAGGCGATGGTCGCACACGTGGCCCTCACGCTCCCTACCCGGTAGACCTCTGCGGAATCTCTGCCACCTGTTCGCAGGACCGGAAAGTCAGCCCCTCCGTTCTGAAGGACGGATACAAGTGACTGCGGCAGCTTTGAATCTGCAACGAAAACCCGCTGGCATTAGAACTTAGAACTTCACCGCACTTGCTGACGCTGTGAGCGGGTCATTCTCCTGTGGGAGGGAGTACGTGGACTACATATCAACGACCGAGGCACAGCGCGAGGAGATGCTCGCCACGATTGGCGCCGCGTCCGTCGCCGATCTGTTTAGCGACATTCCGGCGGCCCACCGCTTCCCCGATCTGGACGTGCCGCCGGGGCAGTCGGAGTGGGAGGCGTGGACGGAGTTGCGCCGGCTGGCGGCGCGCAACCAGGACCTCGATCACTACCCGTGCTTCCTCGGCGCCGGCGCCTACCGCCACTTCGTGCCCGGTACCATCGGCCATCTGGTGAGCCGCGGCGAGTTTCTGACCTCGTACACACCCTATCAGCCGGAGGTAGCGCAGGGCACCCTGCAAGCCATCTACGAGTTCCAGAGCCTCGTCTGCGAGTTGACGGGGATGGACGTGGCCAACTCGGCGATGTACGACGGCGCCACCGCCCTGGCCGAAGCAGCGCTCATGGCCTGCCGCGTCACCAGGCGCGAGCGCGTGCTGATTGCCGATACGGTACATCCGTTCTCGCAGAACGTGCTCGCCACCTATTTCCACGGCCAAGACCTCACGATTGAAGCGGTACCGGCTTGGACGCCGGCGGCGGCCGGGAACGGCGCATTGCAGCGACGCACCGACCTGGCCGATGCTCTGGATGATCGCACCGCCTGCATCATCATACAGCAGCCGAACTTCCTGGGCTGGCTGGAAGAGGTCGAGGGGCTGGCTGACGCGGCCCACGCCGCCGGGGCGCTGCTCGTCGTCGCGGTTGATCCGATTTCGCTGGGCTTGCTGCGACCGCCGGGCGCCTATGGCGCGGATATCGTGGTCGGCGAGGGTAAGTGGACGGGGTGGCCACCCGATTTCGGCGGACCGTCAGTTGGCCTGTTCGCGGCGCGGCAGCGTTACGTCCGCCAGCTGCCCGGTCGGATCGTCGGCGCGACCGTGGACGAGGCCGGGCGCCGGGCATTCGTCTTGACCTTGCAGACCCGCGAGCAGCATATCCGGCGCGAGCGTGCCACCTCCAACATCTGCACCAGTGAGGCTCTGGTCGCCTTGGGTATGACCATCTACCTCTGCCAGATGGGCAAGCACGGACTGCGCGAGGCGGCCACCTTGAGCCTCCAGAAAGCGCACTACGCTGCCGCCCGCTGTGACCGACTCGCCGGCTACGCGGTCGTCTCCGGGGCGCCGTACTGCAAGGAGTTTGTGCTGCGCTGCCCCCGGCCGGTACCGGAGATCAATCGCGTGCTGCTGGACCGCGGCATCATGGGCGGCTTGGACTTGGGACGCTACTATCCGGACCTCGACCACCACATGCTGGTCTGTGTCACGGAGATCAACACGCGAGATGAGATCGAGGCCCTAGTGGCCGGGTTGGAGCACGCGGCCGGGGCGCACCACCCCTCCCACTATCCGTGCGCCCCGGCCGCGGGAAAGGCGGCACGATGAATGGCAACCACAACTCCACCACCCCACCTGGAGACGGGGCGCGTCCCGGCCTGCTGCGGCCGGTGAGCGCCGGTCCCGTGCGGCTCATCAGCGAGGAGAGCGTGCCCGGTCGGCGGGGCGTCAGCTTACCCGCCAGCGATGTGCCGGAGCAGCCCTTAGAGGAGCTACTGCCGGCCGAAGAGCTGCGCGACGAGCTACACCTGCCCGAAGTAAGCGAGTTGGACGTGGTGCGCCATTTCACCCGTCTCTCCTCGCTCAACTTCTCGGTGGATACCGGCTTCTACCCGCTCGGCTCCTGCACGATGAAGTACAACCCGAAGCTCGACGAGAACGTAGCTGCGCTGCCCGGCTTCCGACAGTTGCATCCCCTCCAGCCCACCGAGACCGTGCAAGGGGCACTCGCCGTGCTCTACCACCTGGAGCAACTGCTGGCGGCGATCACCGGCATGGCCGGAGTCTCATCGCAGCCGGTAGCCGGGGCGCACGGCGAGCTGACGGGCATCCTGATGGCCCGCGCCTACCATGCCCAAGCCGGGCGCCAGCGCCGAAAAGTGCTCATCCCCGATAGCGCCCACGGCACCAACCCGGCAACGGCCGCGATGGCCGGCTATCGCGCCGTCACCGTCGGACACGACCGGCAGACCGGCGAGCTTGATCTCGCCGATTTCGCAGCCAAGCTCGACGACGAGTGCGCTGCGATCATGATGACCGTGCCCAACACGCTAGGGCTGTTCGAGCGTCGTATCGAGGACATCTGCCGGATGGCCCACGACGCTGGCTGCTTGGTGTACTGCGACGGCGCCAACATGAACGCCATGCTCGGCCAAGTCCGCCCCGGCGACCTCGGTATTGACATGATCCACCTCAACCTCCACAAGACCTTTGCCGTTCCCCACGGCGGCGGTGGTCCCGGTGGCGGGGCCATCTGTGTGGCCGAGCCGTTGCTGCCCTTCATGCCCAAGCCGGTCGTGGTCCAGCGGGATGACGAGCGTTACGATCTCGAGTGGGATCGGCCGCTCTCTATCGGCCAAATCCACGGCTTCTACGGGAACTTCAACGCTGCGCTGCGCTCGTACACCTACATCTTGGCGTTGGGTGCGGAAGGGTTGCGCGCCATCGGTGAACATGCCGTGCTCAACGCCAACTACCTCAAGGCCAAGCTGCAAGATCACTACAAACTCTACGTGGACCGCACCTGTATGCACGAGTTTGTGCTGGATGGCCGGTCGCTGCGCGAGCACGGCGCGCGCACGCTCGACTTGGCCAAGCGCCTGATTGACTACGCCTTCCACCCACCGACGGTCTACTTCCCGCTGATCGTCCCCGAAGCGATTATGATCGAGCCGACCGAGACGGAGAGCAAGGAGACGCTTGATGCCTTCGCCGCGGCGATGATCGCCATTGCCCGCGAGGCTGCCGAGTCACCTGAGCTACTGCACGAGGCACCGGGCATTGCCCCCGTCCGCCGCCTCGACGAAGTGCGCGCCGCCCGCCAACCCGACCTCCGCTGGCACATGGGGGCGGATGCTCCCCCGGCCTAGCTGTTCGCTCGGCGCCGGTGGAAGCACAGCATTCGCGGATACCCTGAGTGCCTGGGTGCGGAATTCATCTGCCCTGTTGCGCGCTGCGGTAGCCAAAGCCACGCCAGCTATACCGATTGCGCCAGGTCAATGTGGTCTCAGGAAAACCGGCCTGTTCGAACCAGGTACGGAAATCTTCCTTGCGGACGTAATGCGTTATGGGAACGCCCAAGTGGTCTACGATCGTGTGATGGGTGTGCCGGAAGTTGAATTGCGCCAGCCAGTAGAGATAGCTGTAGTACGGTAGCCGGCGGCTCAATGCCGTGTCCGGCCGGGTGCGATAGAGTGTGCAGAGGATTGATCGCAGCAAGACAGTCAGCGCGTAGGAAAGAATGTAGAGACCGCGTCGGGGGAGCCGGGCCGTGATTCGCTCGCGAATCGGAGTGACGATGTTGCGGACCCAGCCATTATTCTCGTAGCCGTAGACCCACGCGAACAGCAGACCGTCCGGCTGCACGTGTTTGCCGATGGCCTTCAGCCCGGCCGGTGGGTTCGGCAGGTGATGGATGACTCCGATGGAGAAAACGACATCAAAGGGAGACTTGAAAGGGAGTTGATAGAGATCGGCTTGTACAATCGCTGTCTCGGGGAGTTGGGAGGTGAACTGATATGCCGCCTCCACACTGGCGCTGATGTCAATACCGATGACCCGCTGTGCTCCCAGGCGAGCGGCGACAGCAGTGTTTCTCCCCATGCCGCAGCCGGCGTCGAGCACGATCTTGTCTCGGAAGAACGCCGGCTGAAGCGGTGCTACCCAGTCCAGGAATTGGTCTTCATAGGTAGCCCAATCGGCGTGCAGTTGGTTGAACTCCTGCCACTGCCAGCCAAAGGCCTCACTGGTCCGTTGTTGCTCCAGTCGTATGTCCTGGGGGAGCATCCGCGGGATGCCACGCACGATGGGGTAAGCGCTCCCGCAGCTTGTACAGGTCAACGTGCCGGTCTCGATATCATCCCGGCCACCGGTTTCCGGCGTGCAGTCCAGGGTGCCCTTGCAAGCCGGACACACCAGATAGTCAAGCAGCCATGTCCTCATGTAGTGTGTTCCTCGCTTGTACGGAGCTTGAGCTTCCTCACCCCGTAAGGATACGGCCGCACCTTGGCTTGGTGCTACGCTTTATGTGGTCGGTGGGCCTGCATTATTCACCCAAACGATACCGATGGCGCGTGCATCAGTCGTCTCCCGCCCCTGCCAGGTTAGGGGCGGCGCGAGGTATCGTGTGCTCTGGTAGAAGTCGAGTTGGGTAACACGATGAGAGTCGTCTGCACCGGGATGAGCGGTACCGGCCGCCTCGACTATGTCCGCGAGGTGGCTGCGCTGGCGCATCGTCACGGCCACGAGGTGGCCGTCTTCGATGTCAAGGAGATCATGTTCCGGATCGCGGCCGACCGTGGTCAGCCGGTGGAGGAAGAGACCATCCTCGATACCGCCGCCTCGACACTCGAAGCCCTCCGCGCCGCGGCCCTGGAGCAGGTGCTCCGCTTGGCCGAGACAACCCCCCATTTCATCCTCGCTACCCACGCGCTCTTCCGCTGGCGCAATGCGCTCATCCCGGGTTTCGATGTCCACTACCTCAACCAATTGCAGCCCGATCTCTACGTGACGATCAGCGACACGATCACCGCGATCAAAGGCCGGCTCGACCGCCAAGCGCGTTGGCGCCACTACTCCTACCACGATCTGCTGACCTGGCGCGACGAGGAGACCTTTGTCACCGAGATGATGGCGAGCTTCCAGCGCCAGCCCCACTACCTGATTGCGCGTGACCAGCCCCCCGACACGCTCTATCGGCTGATGTTTCGCCCCGCAGTGCCGACGGTCTATCGCAGCTACCCCATCACCCACATCGTAGACCAGCCGGACCTGCAGGCCGAGTGCGAGGCGTTGGGCACGCAGCTGGACGAGCAGTTTGTGGTCTTCGACCCCATGGCGATCAAGGACAGCCAAGCGCCGCAGCCGGCTACGCCCGCTGGTCCGCCTCCCACAACTGGAGCGGGGGAGGCGCAGAACGATGGTGATGATGGAGAGGTCTCCACTTCCGAGACGACCTTCACGCCAGCCGAATCGCAATATATGGCCGATCAGACGGTCGCCCGTGACTACAAGCTCATCAAGCAGAGCGACCTGGTTGTCGTGTACTACCCCACGACGGTGCTCTCGGCCGGCGTCATCAGCGAGATGATCTACGCCGTGGCAAATGGCAAGCAAGTGTTCGCCGTGTGGCTGCCGCCCACCGAGCCTAGCCCCTTCTTCAGCTACTACTGCACCGCGCCGGTCTTCCGCTCCACGGATGCCCTCTTTGCCTACTTCGAGCGCACCGGCTTGACCCGCGGCCGGAAAGCGTAACGGCCGCCCCCGCTGGGCGACCGTCGCCGTGCCTCATGGTGGAGATGGGGGCGAGTCGAACGCCCCGTCCAACACAGGGTAACCGGCGGCTTCTACAAGCATAGACCTCTTTTGCTTTCACGTTGGGGGGAACAGAGGACGAACACCCTTCAACGCCAGCTCATGTAGCTTGGACCGTCCCTATGAGCCTCGGGACGACTGCACCTCGATTATGATGACGCCCGCGCCGGGCCCATCGAGGGTGGGCCACGGGCGGACGCGCTACCTGTTAGTTAGGCAGCGAGTGCGAACTGCTGTTTGTTGGCAGTTGATTTTGTTGCCGGTGGTTTAGCGAGCCAGCATACCGGCAGCTCGGCTTGCTACCGCGAGCTTCCCTGCCCTGTCGAAACCCGTCATCCCCGTCTGTAGTTGGAAAAGGCCCCGGCGTGGTAGCCGCGCGCCGACTACAGACGCTCACTACCCCACCATCTCCATTGTAGCACGGCCCCGGTGTTCCGTTCACCCAAAGACGAGAGAAAACCCTAGCCCTCGGCAAGCACCATTTGACAGTGACAAACGTTGGGTGTTGAATAAGTGCGTGAAATAGTGTTCACGTGTATGCAGGCGTGGGAGGGGGCTGCCTTGCAACAACACGAGCACCGAATCCACGTCGTAATCGTGGACAGCTTCGCCGTCGTGCGGCAGTGCCTCCCCTGGGCCCTGAGCCGGCTGGCGGAAGACATTGACGTTGTTAACGTCACCGGCTCCGGCGTTGAGGCCGTAAGTGTCATCCGCGATCTCCGGCCCGACATCGTCTTGCTGGGTCTGACGCTGCCCGATCTGAGCGGCTTGGAAGTCGCGCAGCACGTGTATGAAACCCAACCAGCGGTGAAGTTCATCGCCTTCACCGAGCGCAATGACGCCGCAACGCTGCGAGAGCTGCGTCGCCTGGGCGTATCCGGCTACCTCACCAAGCGGGAAGGCCCGTATCGGATCGCCCAAGCCATTCGGGCGGTAGCAGCCGGGCAGACCTTCTGGCCACCGAGCATAGTGCCGCCAAGCGTCGCGAGTCCCGACATCGTCCTCACGGAGCGCCAAGCGGCAGTGCTGACCCTGCTCGACAAAGGCTGGCACAACAAAGAAATCGCTGCGGCGCTCCACCTTACCCCGGCAACGGTAGAGTACCACGTCCACAACCTGTTCCTGAAACTGAATGCCCACTCGCGCGGAGAGGTACTACGCAAGGCCAGGGAGCACGGACTACTCTGAGCCTGGCCCCACGCTGGCCCACCTCCGCCCGCGTCACCGTCCCCCCGCCACAGCGGGGGGACCATAGGGGGGCCGGAGGCTGCCCGGCAGTGCTCCTCCGCTCCATCTGCCCCCTTCCCCACCCCGTACCGGTCAAAGACTAGGGTTTTCCCTAAGGTCTTGACCCCACAACGGGCGTACCATAGGTGCAGTGCCGACGCGAGTGGCTGTCTGGAGCGTGGACCGCTCCACCGACAGCACCAGGCAGGCCGTACCGCTGGGGGAGTGTGGTCATGCTGCACCTGTTGCTCTTCTCGGCGGTGACAACTGCTCTGGCCTTTGCCCTGTCGTCCGCCGGCAAGGCCACCAACTGCGCGGCCTTGGGCGGCCGTTGCACCGCGCACGGGCCAAGAAACTGGGATCAGGAAGGAGGTGAGCGTGAGCGCTGTGGCGAAGTAGCTGATGAGGGTGCCGCCGTTGTCTTCTCGACGGTCCGCACCCCTTTGGAAGGAAGGAGGGTCTCATGATCCGTTTCGCCCGCCGACAGTATCTGATCGGCTCTATTGCTGCCATTGGCAGCGTGGTAGCTGCGGCCTGTGACCGCGAGGCAGCACCTCCGCCCGCCGACACTGCACCGCCGCCGGCGAGGCACCCGACCTCTTCCTGGCGGATGACCGGCGCGGCCGGGCGGTCGTTCGGCACGGCCTAGCCGCACGACTGGACGGCCGGGTGCGCCAGTGGCCGGATCACGCCGATTTCGTCCGCCCGGCCCTGGCGGCTGGCCAGTATGATCGCCAGCAGTGGGGTCTGCCGCTCTTTACCCAGGTCTATACGCTCTACTACAACCAGGCGCTGCTCCGGGCCTTGGGCCTCCTGCGCCTGCCGACCACCTGGGAAGACCTGCTGGCTGCCGCCGCACAGTCCACCAAGTGTGGAAGGCCACCAGGTCGTGCGTCAGGGCGTGAACGGCCCCGGTCCGCAGTGGTTCTGGTGGCTGCTGCAGAGCACCGGGGCCACGCTGTATGAGGCGGGTCGCGCCGGCTTTGGCGGTGAAGCAGAGGAGATCCTGCTGTTCTTGCGGCACCTCTACCACGCGGTGCTTCCCGCGGGCGTGGAGCCACTCCAAGATGCGCAAATAGCCCAACTCATCATGTATACCAAGCACCTTTGGGAGACTGGCCAGTTGGCCCACGCTTGGTTACCGGTACTGCCGCAGAGGACACGCGAGGAGGCGGGCCAGCAGCGGTCGAAGGTGTGGGATCGTATTAATCCTAAACCACCCCCGGATGCTACCCCCCTCCCACTGACGCTTAGAGTCAACCCGGGCGAGCTTGCCACCGCCCAGGCCCTGTGGGACCAGGCACCCCCACCGGCGGACATCGTGGTGGGGCAACTCCCGGCGCCGGGTAAACAGTATGCCCTCCCCGGCAGCCGCCAGGTTTCTCCCCTGATCTATACGCACTCGGCTGTCTTGCATCTCAGTTCGCAATCCGAGCACCCGGACCTCGCGTGGGAGTTGCTTACGCTGCTCCTCGAACCGGTCACGCTCCATGAATACACCAATATCCGCCGCGCTATTCCGCCCCGCCGGTCCATTCTGGGCCTGGGGTACTTGGACAATCCGAAGACTCAGCAGGTCATTGACCTGTGGCTGCGCTACGGTCGGCCACCGTTCGATCCCCCGGAGTACGCCCAGGTGAGCAACGCCATCGGCAAGACCTTCCAGGACACCGTGGTCTGGCAGCAGGACCTCGGCAAGGGGGTGGATGACCTCATCACCCAACTCAACAAGATTGCCGCCGAAGCGACCCCACCCTTCACGGGTACGACCCGCCGCTGAGTGGCCGGCCGGCCGAGCTACCGAGCGTGGAGGGAGATATTCCGAACAGAGTGAGTCGCTGGTTAGGTGTTGCGTATTGGCTCCTGCTGGTCGCTGCCGCCTGGTTGTTGCTGCGGAGAGTGCTGTTAGTCGTGGTCGTGGAGGGGGCGAGCATGGTACCGACGCTCCACTATGGAGATCGTGTGCTGGTCTGGCGGCTCTGCCCGCACCGCTGGTTGCACCGCGGCCGCAACGTCGTCGTCGAGCATGAAGCCGACCGCGCGCGGGCACGATGGTCCAGCCCGCAGGAGCCGGCGTTGTACGTCAAGCGCGTGGTGGGGCTGCCCGGGGACACCGTGCATACCGGCAACGACGAAACACAGCGCTTGGCCGTGCCACCGCGCCACCTGTTCGTATGCGGCGACAATCGGCCGGGCAGCCGCGACTCGCGCCACTGGGGACCACTGCCGCTCCGCAGTCTGCGGGGCATTGTCCTGACCAAGCTGCCGGGGAAGAGAACAGTCGTCCGCACACGATTGCCGGACGGAACGTGGATCAGAGATGTCAGACGCACGGCTCACTCCCCGGACGACGACCGCGTGTTTGCGGAGCGGCGGGAGTATTCGTAAATGCGGCGCCGGGTATCTGCCGTCATCCGCTTTGCCCGCCAGACCGGACAGTTGGTGGCGCTGGCGTGGCAGGCGCAGCCGGCCTGCTTCAGTGGCGTGCTGGTGCTCAATGTCACGCAGGGGCTGGTCCCGGTAGCGACCGCCTGGGTAACAAAGCTCCTCTTTGACCTACTCGCCCAGGCGCTGCAGGGCAATACGCCGAGCAACGTGGTCGCTACCGTGCTGCCCCTGCTGGCCGCGCAGGCGCTCCTCGCGGCCCTGAGCAGTACCATGACGCACGGCAGCACCTTCCTCACCGCCGAGTTGAGCCGGCGTGTCACCCTCCAGGCCCAGCTCGCCGTCTATCGGCAGGTCAACCGCTTCGTGGGGCTGCGCTATTTCGAGGATCCGCGCTTCTACGACCGCATGCAGCTGGCCACCCAAGGCGCGATGATGGGGCCGGAGCAAACGGTCCACATCTTCAGTAACGTGCTGCAGAGCACCGTCACCCTGAGCGGTTTTCTGGTGGTGCTGCTGGCCTTCAGCCCGCTGCTCGCCGCCTTGTATGCCGGGGCGGCGGCCGTCCGGCTGGTCGTGGAGTTGAAGCTCGGTCGGTACCGCCTGCTGCTGGCGGAGGAGAACAGCCCCCAGGAGCGGCAGGCCTCGTATTACGGCTCAATCCTCTCCGGCCTACCCTTTGTCAAGGAGCTGCGGCTGTTCGGCCTGGCCGACTACTTCCTCGCCCGGTTTCGGCGCGGCTATCAGGCCATCCATCGGGCGCAGCGCCGGCAACAGGCCCGCGAGCTACGCTGGGAGTCGGGCCTGGGGCTGCTCAGTAGCCTCGTCGCCAGCGCGGCCTTTGTCGTGGTCGTGCTCCAGGCCTTTGCCGGGCGCATCAGCCTCGGCGACGTCACGCTCTACACCAGCGCCGTCGGTAGTGTGCAAGGCGGCCTGACCGGCCTCGTCTTTGCCATCGCCAGCCTCAACGAGAGCTTGCTGTTCTTTCGGCGCTTCACCGACCTGGCCGCGCTGCCGGAGCCAATGCCCGTCGCGTCCCCCGGCCGGCCCATCGGGCGGCTGACCACCGGCATCAAGCTACGCAACGTCTCGTTCCGGTATTCGGAGGAGCATCCGTGGGTCTTGCGCCACGTCAACCTGACCATCCCGGCCAACCGGTGTACGGCCCTCGTCGGCAGCAATGGCGCCGGCAAGACCACCCTGGTCAAGCTGCTGACGCGCCTCTACGATCCGACGGAGGGCCACATTCTCTGGGACGGCACCGACCTGCGCGATTTTTCACCGGCGGCGCTCCGGGCACGCCTCGGCGCCGTCTTCCAAGACTTCGCCCAGTACGGCTTGACCGCGCGCGAGAATATCGGCGTCGGCGACGTGCGCCGGCTCGCTGATCGGGACCGGGTGCAGCAGGCCGCGAAGAGTGCCGGTATTCATGAGGCACTGGCCGCGCTGCCGCAGGGGTACGAGACGCTGTTGAGCCGCTAGCTGATGGGTGAGGGTGTCGGGGCAGACCTATCCGGGGGTGAGTGGCAGAAGATCGCCCTGGCACGAGTATTCATGCGCCAGCAGGCCGATTTCCTCGTGCTCGATGAGCCGACGGCCGCCCTGGACGCAGCGGCCGAGTACGAGACCTACCGCAGTTTTGCTGAACTGATGGCCGGTCGAACGACGCTGCTCATCTCGCACCGGTTCAGCACCGTGCGGATGGCCGACGTCATCGCGGTACTGGAAGGTGGCCGCATCACCGAGCACGGCCCCCATCACGAGCTAACGGCGCGCGGCGGCACCTACGCCAAGCTCTATGCCCTGCAAGCCGACCGCTACAAGTGAGAGGCTTGGTAACCACTACAAACCAACTCTCCACCATCCCCCGCTTGCAGGTATCTACTCCCCCTCTCTATCGCTCCGCGATGGCGAGCGGGCCGGGGGGTGAGGACCATCCTTAGGCGGCCATGTCCGGGCTAGGCGTGCCAATGTGGTATAATGGCTGCCATGGCGCAGAGGACGGCACGCAAGAAGGGTCGCACCGGCACCCCCATGAAGCTGGTGTTGGCCATTGTGCAAAGCCAGGACGCCGACCGCATTACCGAGACTCTGGTTGGGATGGGCTATCCGGGGCCAACCCGGATCAACACCGTCGGCGGCTTTCTCCGGCGCGGGAACGTCACCCTTTTGCTCGGCACGGAAAAAGATCGCGTCGAGCAGCTCATCGAAATCGTCCGCGAGCACGCCGAAGCCAGTGCCGATCCTAACCGCTCCGACGCGCATCGAGCTACCATCTTCGTGCTCCACGCCAATCGCCTCCTGCGCGTCTAGCACGCGCCCCACGAACGACACCTGGCTGTTGAGCTATGCGCTTCGCCTTTTGGGTGATCGGCTGCCAGATGAACGTGGCCGATTCCGAGCGTCTGTCCCGCGTGCTTACCGAGCAAGGCCACGTCCAGGTGCCCGACACCGCTGGCGCCGATCTCGTCGTGTTGATGAGTTGCTCGGTCCGCCAGACCGCCGAGGACCGCCTGTGGGGCCACTTGCGTGAAGTCGCCCAGCTCAAGCGCGCGCGCTCCTCGCTCGTCGTCGCCGCGAGCGGCTGCGTCTCCGATGGCAACGTGGAGGGCTTTCTGCAACGGGCGCCTGTCGTGGATGTCTACGTGGATCCGCGCCAGCCCGAGTCGCTGCTGGCCTGGCTGTCCGACCGCGGCCTCGCCGATCCGCCCGATTTCGGCGATCTCGACCTCGGCGCGCTCGTGCCTCGCCAGGGACTTGACCACACGGCCGTCGCGCTACACGGCGTCTCGCGGCACGTGCCCGCCATCTATGGCTGCAACTACCGCTGCACCTACTGCATCGTCCCCTACACGCGCGGCCCGCAGATCTCGCGCCCGGTAGACGAGATTCGGCGGGAAGTCTCGTGGCTGGTGCAGGCTGAAGGCGCCCGCGAGGTCACGGTGCTCGGCCAGACGGTGGATGCCTACGGTGAAGACCTGCCCGACCAGCCGCGGCTCTCCCACTTGCTGGAGCGTCTCGACGGTATCGAGGGGCTGGAGCGGGTGCGTTTCCTGACCTCCCACCCCAACCACATGACCCTCGACCTCATTGACGCGGTGCGCGATCTCCCGCACGTCTGCGAGCACATCAACTTGCCCTTCCAGGCCGGTGACAATGACGTGCTGCGGCGGATGGCTCGCCGCTACCGGTCCGAAGACTATCGCGCGCTCATCGGGACGATCCGCGAGCGCGTGCCCGACGTGTCGCTCTCGACCGACGTGATCGTCGGGTTCCCCGGCGAGACGGCGGTGCAGTTCGAGCGCACGCTGGAAATGCTCCGCGACATCGAGTTCGACGTGGTGCATGTCGCCATGTATTCGCCCCGCCGCGGCACGCCGGCCCCGGAGGTGTGGCCGGACGACGTGCCGCCGCCCGAAAAGAAGCGCCGCCGCCGCGCCGTCGAAGACACCCAGCGCGAGATCGCCCTCCGCCGCAACCAAGCGCTCGTCAGCGCAGTGACGGAGGTGCTCGTCGAAGGGCCGTCGCAGCGCCGCAAGGATCAGCGGTCAACAACCAAGCGTTGGGGTGGACGTACCCGCACGAATAAGCTGGTCTTCTTCCCGCACGACGGCAATCCGACCGGCGAGTTGACTCCGGTGCGGATCACCCAGGCCTCGCCGTGGTACCTGGACGGAGTTCCGGCCTGACGCGAGTGGCGCATTGATGAGTCCTGGCCCCCACTCCCTCTCCACCAAGTGGAGACGGTGCCGGGGAGTGAGTCCCGCCGCTCCACAGGAAAAACCTACCCTTGTGACCCCCCCCCATGCCGGGTTATCGGGACGATCACAGCGGCCGCGCGTTTCAAGTGCGGAGGAGGGCGCTGTGCCGTCCCCACTGCCGCTGCTGCCCGCTGTTGAAGTGTGCATGTTCATTCCAGGCACAGGCTACTGCCAGCGGATCATGCTGGCGCTCGTCTTCTGCCTCCTCGTGGGATGCGGCCCGACCGCGGCGCCAGCGCCGGTGCCGCTCTCCGAGGCGGAATATTGGTCCGAGACCCAGCCGATTGTGCGCTCGGCCACGCAGCACGTCCGCCTGTTCAACAAAGCCTTGCGTGGCTTCTTGGACGCGAAAGAGCCACTGACCTTCGAGCAGTTTCGCCTGGCGCTCGCCCGCCTGGCTCCCGAGGTCTTCGCGCTTGGGCAACGACTCGTCGCTGTCAACCCGCCCGAGAGCGCCCTGGAGGCACACGCTGTCCTCGTCGAGGCCGTAGACCTCCTGACACTCGCGGGCCGCGAAACGCGGCTCCTCACCGAGGACGATTATCACCGGCACGTGGCCGCGATTGTTGTGTTCCTGCCGGAAGCGCAGGCGCGGCTCGCCGCCTACAGCGCCGCGCTCCCGGCCTCCACAGCGGCTACCGTGGTCCGGCAGGAGATCGCCCAGCTTGGCCAGGAACGGATCGTTGCCACCACCGAGCGCATCTTCCTGGTAACGCTGCGGTCGGCCTCGTCAACCGCCGCCGCCCAACAAGCCGTCGGGCCGTTTGCCACCCGCTGGGAAGCCGAGCAAGCCGCCGCCGTCGCCAGCCGTGTGGGCGATGTGTCCGTGCAGATCGAGGTGGAGTACACCTACGACTTCCACTCGGAGATTGAGCAGCCGCCCAGCGGTCACTACTGGCGCGAGATACTCTGGCTCCAGGAGCTAAACTTCCTCGGCTCCTTGGTAGATACCACCGCCGATGGCCACTTCATCATCGTCGCCTCTCGCGACGGCGCTGTCCAAGGCTGGCAGGGCGACGGGACGTATCGGTGGCACAAAGACCTCGATGCCGCGTTGGTCAGCCTGGACGTGGCCGCCCAAGGCAACCGGGCCGTCCTCGCCGGCAACAAATCGTTCCTGCTGTCGTTGTCGGACGCCGCAGTCCTCTGGGATTCGATCATTCCGAACCGGAGCAACATCCTCCTCAAGCAGGCGCTGATCTCCGCCGACGGCAGCCACGTCACGCTCCGTTCCGAGCCGCCCGACGGTGCGGGTACGGTGCATACGCTCGATGCGCGGGAGCACCTGTGGTCCACCGCCGATTATGTTGGCGCCCGGGCCGTTGCGCTGACACCCGATGGGTCGAAAGTCGCCATTGCCTCGGCCAAGGACGGTGTTGACTGCCTTGCATCCGAGCCGGGGGAGCCACCAGCAGTTGCCTCGGCCCAGGGCCGCGTTAGCTGCTTCATCTTGGTGGACATCGCCCAGGCCCGGCGGCTGCAACGTTTCGCGTTGCCGTCAATCCCCGAACAGGTGGCCCTGACGGCCTCGGGCAGCCACGCGGCTATCTTGAGCGGTCAGGAGGTCCTGTTCTACCGTGTGGGAGACGAAAGCCTGCAGTGGCAGCACCGTGTGCCTGGCAAGCTGCTGACCATGACGCCGGACGGTCAACTGATCGTCACCGCCGGCCCCGGCGGACTGCTCGCCATCTCCCGCACCGGCGAGCAGCTATGGCGCCGGGAAGGCGTGCGAGTCACCGAATTGGCCGTCAGTCGGCAGTACGTCGTTGCCCGCACCGACCGCGAGCGGTTGGACGTGTATGCGCTCGACGGCACGCCCTTGGGGCCCATCTATACGCCGGGTCGCGTACTCGATTTTGCCCTCTCGTCCGCGAGTAGCCTGCTGGTTGCCACCGACGACCAGCAGAATATGATCGCCTGGCAGCTACCGCCCTCCCCGTAGAGACGCAGCACACTCTGGTCCAGCCCCGCTGCGTAGCGGGCGATCATAGGGGGCCGTAAGACAGACTCTGCCCCCGGCGCGGGGTGCCACTTTCAAGGTCGGACAGACCGGCTACTCCGGTTGCCCATCTCGCTGCGGTTGCCCCCGGCTTGAATGTATCGCTACCTGATCACTGCCACCGCATCCTACGTCGGCAGCGCGCCGGGCCTCTCCCAGCGCATCCGTGCCCGGTAGAACAGCGGCGCGTAAGAAGTGCCGTAAAGAGGCTTATCTGCGGGACCGGCTGCTCCTCCGCGGTCCTGGCTCTTCGGTCGTGGGAGCGGCCCACCCAGATGCGTCTCCAATCGCTGCCGCATCATCGCCCCGACCTCCGGCCGCTCGCCGTATACGTTGTGCCGCTCCTCAGGGTCGGCTTGCAGATCGTACAGCCTGGGGTTCGGCTCCTCTTCATCCCACGCCGTCATGTAGCTCCACCGGTCATCCCGCACCGACGCATATGGTCCCCAACCGGCCACAATAAAGTCGCGGAGCGCGCTCCGCTCCCCGGTCACCAATGGCCAGACGCTGCTGCCCTGCATCCCCTCGGTGGCCTCCGCCAGCCTGGTCAGGTCAAGGATCGTCGGCGCGATGTCGTGGTTCTGCGTGAACGCATGGACCTCGCGGTTGCGGAACGACCGGTCGGGATGCCGAATCGTCAGGTTCAGCTGGGTATTGAAGGGGTACGGCTCCGAGCCGCGCTTGCCCAGCCCGGTGCGGTCGGCCAGCTCGGTGCCGTGGTCGGAGGTGAAGATCACGACGGTCGAATCGGTCAGCCCCAATTGATCCAGGCGCTCCAAAAACATGCCGATCCATTTGTCTGTGAACGTCACCTCGGCCATGTAGCACGCGATGTAGTAGTCCACGAACTCTTGCGATAGACCGGCCACGGAGTCGCCGCTGATGTCGGAGTGCAGCGAGGGGCTGAGAATGTGCCGTGGCTGCTGATACTTCGGCCCCGTCCAGGATGTGTTGTACGGTCGGATATAGCTGGGCGGGGGATCGTAGAGTTCGTGCGTCTCGAAACAGTCGAGCCACAGGAAGAAAGGGCGGTTGCGCGCGTTGTCCTCGATCCATTGGCACGCCGAGGCGAAGACCCTCGGCGCAAACCAATCGGCCTCCTCCTTGCGGTCGCGGATATTGTGCAAGTACTGCAAAACCTGGCCTTCGCTATACAGGGTGGCACCGGGGTGCTTCGGTACCCTGGGTATATATTCGCCGAAGTAATCCTTGAAAAGCTCCTTGACCAGGTCCCACGAGCCGGCTTTCCAGCTATCGCCCGACTGGCCGCGAATGTGATCGAAGCTCAGAAATCCCCGCGAGTAGTTCATGTTGGGCTTGAACATGTGGGGTGTATCCCCAATTAGCCCCGTACAATAGCCGTGTCGAACGAGGATCTCTGCCACGGTGGGATATTCCTCGGGGATTTCGTGCCAGCCGTAGTAGCCCAAGATGCTGGGGAAAAAGCGCATTCCGGTAAAACACCCGTTGCGGACCTGGAGGGTGGGCTGCGCCTCGCCAAAGCAGCGCGTGAAGCGGATCGCTTCGGCGGCAAGCTGGTCAAGGTTCGGAGTCTTGACGTGACTCAGTTTGTGCCCCGGTCCGACAATATCCGCGCGGAAGGTATCGAGGCAGATTACCACAATGTTGAGTGGGTCCATAGCTGCTCCTCACACGGTGAGACCCGCTACCGTGCGACGTACCGGCCGGCGACTGCCTCAGCATACAGCGAGCGCCGCCCCCGGACAAGTGTCCGCTCCTTCCGCCGCATCCCCTTCTGACCACCGACCACGAGCCACTGGCCAAGGCCGAGTCCCCCACCCCGTCATTGCAGCACAAGCCGCAATCCGGCCTGCGACAGCCGTAGCCCGTCCCCTGCACAGCCTGACTGGGGTAGGTACGGGTCAAGCCGTAGGGGCGCAACATGTTGCGCCCGTCTCCCCACAGTGCGGGGGGACCATAGCGGGGCTAACCCTACTCCCCCTCTCCACATGGTGGAGAGGGGGCCGGGGGGTGAGGCCCGTAATTACCGCCCCCCAGGCCGTTGTCTTTCCCCCACCCCCGCCAATGTGTACCCCCTGACGGGGATTGGCAGTTGCAAGCCCCTCCTGGAGCACCGGGCACCGCCCGGCAGGAAAGTTCACATCATCGTGTCAACTTACAACGGTGGCACCGCCACCCAGCCGAGGGCACCGGGTCATGAGCGACCCCACGCCGCCTTGCGCGCGGCGCGGCATGGCCGCCTGAGTGCCGCTTCTACGGCACCGGGTGCTGACATACCCCCGGCCACCACGGCCGGGGCGCCGGGTCAGTACTGTCAGAGTGCCGCCCCGAGGGCACCGGGTCATGGTCGGCCTCTCGCCATCACGGCGGGGGTTTTCGACCATGACCGTCTGAGTGCCGCCCTGCTGGCACCGGATGTTGTCGTGGCCTCAGCCGTAACGGCCGAGGCACCGCGACAGCACCGTCTGAGTGCCGCGTCCACCGCCACCGTAGCCCCGCCGGCCGGCCACCACCGGCCGCACCAGGAGGGCTTGCCCTACACCCCTGCCAATCCCCGCACCCTAACTCACTCATCCGCCCACCAAGACACCGCCCACGACTACACGACAAACTCCCACCATCTCAACAGTCATTCCTGCCTCCCCCATCGTCATTCCCGTGAAAACGGGAATCTACGTCCCCCCGTACCAACGGGGGGGCCACAGGGGGGCTACGCACCGGCAACCCGCCGACTATCCCACCCCACCACCCACCAAGCGCATCCTGCCATCCAAGTACCGCCCCGCCCGCGGCCTTGCTCCACCGCGGACACGGGCTTCTCGTTCAACCACCCCTCCCGCGCCCCGCCGTTGCCCGCCCCTCAACTCCCCCTCTCCACATGGTGGAGAGGGGGAGTTGAGGGGCCAAAGGCGCACCACACCTGGCCCTATCCGTGCGGCTTTGGCCCATCAGTGGGTGCGGCTCGCCCCCTAGCCCGACGATTCCGAGAACCCCAGCCCACGCGCTTTGAGCGAGACGAACCGCTGGGCGCCGATGATGATGTGATCCAGCAGCTCGATATCGAGCAATTGGCCCGCCCGGTAGGTGTCGCGCGTCACCTGCACGTCGTCCGGCGACGGCGTGGGGTCGCCGCTGGGATGGTTATGCACGACGATGATCGCCGCGCTGCTCTGCCGGATGGCATCGCGGAACAGTTCGCCGACCCGAATCGGGCTGGCGTTCAGGCTGCCGATATAGATTTCGCGTATCGCCGCGACACGGTGCTTGGTGTCGAGCAGCACCACGCGCAGATGCTCCTGCTCGAAGGCGGCCATCTCCGGCATCAGCAGGTTGGCGATGTCCTCGGGCGAGCGCACCGCCATACGCTCCTCCGGCTGCATCGTCATCAGCCGCCGGCCTAGTTCGAAAGCCGCCAGCAATTCCACCGCCTTGGCTGGCCCGACACCGGGCAGTTGCGCCAGTTCCGCGGCCGAAGCCCGCGCCAACTGGGGCAGCGCACCGTACTCTGCGAGCGCATACGTCGCCAAGGTCAGCACGTTCTGCCGTTTCGTGCCGCTGCGCCAGATAATGGCGATCAACTCCGCCGTTGCCAGCGCCGCCGGCCCATACTTCTGTAGCCGTTCCCGGGGTCGCTCCTCGGGCGGCATTTCGCGAATCCGCGGGCTATACGCCGGAACGCCGTTCGCCGCCGCTGCCGCCGCTACGGAGATGCCGTTGAGCGGTCCCGTCACTGCCTTCGGCCCGACCACTGTGCCTCCACCGTTGCGCCGGAGTGCCGTCGCGGGTATAGCTGCGCGTCCACTGTTCACCACGATCCGTCCTTCACGCGAGCATGGGCGGCTGCTCCCTCCCCATGCTCGAAGCACCATATCATAATAATACATATGCTGTCCAGCGTTTCGAGACTTGGTCCAACGCCGCCCTCAGGCCTCCTGTCCTTCCCGCGCCAGCCGGAATCCACTCCCCCTCTCTATCGCTCCGCGATGGAGAGGGGGCCGGGGGTGAGGCATGCTGACCACCCCCATCGCCCCGGTGGTTGCGCCGTCAGCCTCTCCGGTATGATGCCGCGTCATGCCTCGTTCTTCCGCCAGGCCCGAAGCGGTAGGCGCGCTGCCTCCGCTCGCACCGCGGATCGCCCTGGCCGCCCTGACCGCCCGCGTACTCGCGGCCCTCATGCGGCGCCTAGGGCGCGGCGGTACAGCCTTACCGGGCCTGGTCGCCGAGACCCTCGCGCCGGCCTTCGTGCCGACGGTAGCGCGGCAGCTACCGCGCGGCGTCGCACTTCTCACCGGTACCAACGGCAAGACCACGACGGCCCGGATGCTCGCGGCCATCTTGGCCCGTGACGGCACGCGGTTCGTCCACAATGCCGCCGGATCCAACCTCTCGCGTGGTCTGGCCTCCGCGCTTGCCCCGCGCACCGGCTGGCGGGGGCGGATGCGCGCTGCCGATGCGACGCTTGGCCTGTTTGAGTTGGACGAGGCCGCGTTCGTGCGCGCGGCGCCGGCACTGCGTCCCCGCACGGCCACCTTCCTGAACCTCTTTCGTGACCAGTTGGACCGCTATGGCGAGGTGGACGCCGTAGCGCAGCGTTGGCAAGCGGCCCTCGCCGCGACGCCGCGCCCGCCGCAGCTCATCCTCAACGCCGACGATCCACTCGTCGCCGGCCTCGGCAACGCTGCTCCGTCACTGTCACCCACGGCGCTCTACTTCGGTGTCGAGGCGCCGGCGGCGGAGCGGCCGGCAGCCGAGCACGCCGCCGACATTCGCCTCTGCCCGACGTGCGGCCGGTTGCTGGAGTACCGCCGCCGGTTCTACGCCCACCTCGGCCATTTCTCCTGCCCAGACGACCACATGGCGCGCCCGGTCCCGGCAGTGCGCGCCGTCACCGTCGAGCCGCGCGGCATTGCCGGGACCGAGCTGGAGCTGCTCTGCCTGCCGCCGGTCGTACCGGCGGCCGTCACCTTACCCTTCTTCCTACCGCTCGGCGGCCTCTACAACGTCTACAATGCCCTGGCTGCAACGACGACCGCCCTGGCCTTGGGTGTGCTTCCCGCCGTGGTCGGCGAGGCGCTGACCACCTTCACCGCCGCGTTCGGGCGCATGGAGCAGGTAGCCTTGGACGGGCGCACCATCTACCTCGCACTCGCCAAGAACCCCACCGGCCTCAATCAGGTCGTGCGCCTGCTGGCAGCCGAGGCCGACCGTACCGGGCCGCTCTCGCTGCTCATCGCTCTGAACGACCTCGATGCAGACGGGCGCGATGTGTCGTGGATTTGGGATGCCGACTTGGAAGAATTGGCCCCGCCGGGTCGCGTCCGCACGGTCGTCGTGAGCGGCCGGCGCGCCGCCGATCTCGCCGTCCGCCTGAAATACGCCGGCATCATCCCGCCCGCACCAGCCGACCCCTCGCAACCAACCGTCGTGGTGGAGAGCGACCTAGGGCTGGCGCTGGACCGGGCTGTGCAGCACACGCCGGCCGACGGGACGCTGCACGTCGTCCCGACCTACACGGCCCTCCTCGAGTTGCGTGGCCTCCTGACGCACCGGGGCGCCCTGCGTCCCTATTGGAGGGCAGCGTGAGCAAGCTGTCCTTGACCATCGCCCATCTCTATGCCGACCTCATGAACGTCTACGCCGACCGCGGCAATGTCATCTGCCTGCGCCAGCGGTGCGCGTGGCGGGGGATTGACCTCGTGGTCCAGCCGTTCGGCATCGGCGATGACCTGCCCGACGCGGGCCTCGATCTCGTCTTCATGGGCGGCGGGCAAGACGGCGAGCAGCGGCTCCTCACCGAAGACCTGCGCGCGCGCAAAGGTCCGGTTCTACGGGAAGCGGCAGACGCGGGACTACCGATGCTCGTGGTCTGTGGCGCCTATCAACTGTTCGGCCACTCCTACCGGCCGGCGGTCGGCGAATCGCTGCCGGGGCTAGGCATCTTGGACGCCCGCACCGTCCATCCCGGCCCGGAGGTACCCCGTTGCATCGGCAACGTCGTCGTGGCTTGGGACGACTCCCCGCCGGTGGCCGGAGCGCCGGCCGGTACGACACCGGGCAGCGCGGCCCTCTCGACCATCGTCGGCTTCGAGAACCATGGTGGCCGCACCTTCCTCGGCCCCACCGCCCGGCCCCTCGGCACGGTACTGGCCGGCTACGGCAACAATGCCCGCGACGGCACGGAAGGAGCCGTCTCGAACAACGTCTTCGGCACGTACCTCCACGGCTCGCTCCTGCCCAAAAACCCGCACTTTGCCGATCATCTCCTCGGCCTGGCCTTGGCGCGGCGCTACGGTGTCGAGGCCGCCCGCCGGGCGCTGATCCCATTGGATGATCGCGCCGAGCGGCACGCACACCGCGCCGTGAGCGAGCAGTGGGCGCCGACCACGCGCTGGGGCCGGTGGCGCCTCCGCGCCAGCTACCTCCGTGAGGCGTGGACTCGCTTTCGTCGCGGCGCCTGACCGGCTGGCACCCAATTACGGCACACTTTCCAGGCCATGTACGTTGATGCGCTGACCCTCGCGGCCATCCGCGCCGAACTGACGCAACGTGTCGTCGGCAGCCGCGTCCAGCGGGTGCATCTCCCAGAGCCGCTGGGCCTCGCCATCCAGCTCTATGGCTCCGGCGGCGCCCACTGGCTGCTCTGCTCCGCCCATCCCCAGCATGCCCGTATTCACCTCGTTGCCGACCGCCCCGACCGTCCCTCCGAGGCAGTAACCCCCTTGCTGCTTCTCCTCCGCAAGCACGTGCGCGGGAGCCGGCTGGTCGCCGTGGAGCAACCGCTGCTGGAGCGCGTGCTACGCCTCCGCTTCCAACGCCACCGGTCCGGTGCGTCCGTGCAAACGACGGACCTCGTCGTCGAGGTCATGGGCCGCTTGAGCAACCTGATCCTCCTCGATGCCGAAGCGGTCATACTCGACAGCGCGAAGCGCGTCGGCCCGCTGATCAATCGTTACCGGACCGTGCTACCCCGCCACCCCTACCGGCCACCACCACCCCAGGACAAGCTCGACCCTCGCCGACTCACCGCTGACGAGCTGCGGGCGGCCTGTCGCGCCGCCAACACGACCGCGCCGCTGTGGCGCGCGCTGGTCGGCAGCCTGCGGGCGTGCAGTCCGCTGCTCGCTAAGGAGATCGTGTATCGCGCCACCGGCAGCACGGAGACGCCGGTAGCCGAGACGCGCGACTGGTCGGCGGTCGCTGCGGCCCTCGCAGACCTCTTCGCCGCTGCCGCTGCGGGTGACTCCGCGCCACACCTGGCCTACGACGGTGCCACTCCGGTCGCGTTCGCTCCCTACCGGCTGACCCACTATCCCGACTCGCGCCCGGTCGAGAGTATGAGCGCTGCCCTCGAACGGTTCTACGCAGCCGTAGCGACGCCAGCGCCGGCACATCCCCCTGGGCAACCGGCTGTTGAGCCGCAGCGGCGGACTGTGCAGGAAGCGCTCACGGCCGCCGCTGATCGCCTGCGTAACCAGGAGCGGTCCTTGCAGCAAGCGCTGCTGCCGGCCGAGGAGATGGAGCGACTGCGACTCTCCGGAGAGTGGCTGCTCGCCCTGGCGCATGAAGTTCAGCCGGACCAGACCGTCTTGCGGGTCGCCGGGGCCGCGCCGGACGGCGGCGAGCTTACCATCAGCCTCGACCCGGCCCTGGCGCCGCCGGCCCTGGCCCAGCGGTACTTCCACCAGTATCAGCGCCAGCAACGCGGCGCAAAGGTGGTTGCCGCCCGCCTGGAGCAAACTCGTCTCCGCCAGCAGGCTCTCGCCGAGGCGCTGGCCTTGCTCGACTCAGCCCAGTCGGTCGCCGCCGTCCGGCGCATCGCGCAGGAAGCCCAGGAGGAGGGCCTGATCCCGGCGACCGACCGGCCACCGCCTCGGCGCCCCGACAACCAGGCACGCGGCTTCGACCGGCACGTTATCGGCGGGGTGGAGGTCCTGGTCGGGCAGAGCCGGCGCGGCAACGACCAAGTGACGTTCCGCGAGGCGCGCCCGCACGATCTCTGGCTCCACGCCCGCGGCGTGCCCGGCGCCCACGTCGTCATCCGTGCGTCCGGTTCGTCTGTGCCGGATCACGTCCTGCAGGCGGCAGCAGCCTTGGCCGCCGCAGCCAGCGCCGCACGTCATGCCGCCAGCGTCGCGGTGGATTACACCCAGCGCCGTCACGTGCGTCGCATCAAGGGAGCGCCCCCCGGCCTCGTCACCTACCGCCAAGAACGCACCCTCCACGTCACCCCGGCCCCGGACGGAACCGACAGCCGGTGAGCAGGCGGCACGCACTTCACCCCCGTCCTTGCGGCGGAGGCCGCAATCCAGAGGACGGGGGCCGGACGGCGGCTTCTCCCACAGTGACGAGACGGGAGCAGAAGACGGTATGCTATACCTCTACAGGCGGGAGGTCCGGATGGCATGAAGGCACAACCAACGGCAGCAGAAGCTGACGCGCTCTACGCGGAGTATGGGCAGCCCCTGGAACAACAGCATGAGGGAAAGTACGCTGCCATTACTCGCCAGGGTCGGACGGTGATCGCTGCAACGGTGCTCACCGTCGCTGATCGGGCAGACGAAGAATTTGGTCCGGAAGAGCCAGCCTTCATCTTCAAGATCGGTGGTCCCTCGGTGTACAAATGGCGGTGAATCGGCGTCTTGTCAGCTCCCATTTCCCCTACCTCCCGATTCACGTGCAAGTAGGCCAACACACGATTGATACTGAAGCACTGCTGGACACTGGCTTTGACGGTGCCGTGGTGCTCCCGGAGAGTCTCCTAGAGAGCCTCTCGGCTAATGGTGTCCCTCCGCTGAGGTATTTGCATCTCACCCTTGCGGATGGTTCGACGCTGCTCGCCCCACGCTACACTGGCACACTCCGGATAGGCCAGTTGGAGCCGTTTCGCGTTGATGTCATAGCCCTAGGGCCTGTCGTCAAATCACCTTCGCCCAAAGTGCGATGGCGCGAATCTGGCAGTGGGCCAGGAACGAAGCGGCCTGCTTGGCGTAGCGCGTCGCCACCCCACGCCATTGCTTGAACTGGCAAAACCCATTCTCCACCAAGTGCCGCACCTGGTACAAGTGCCGGTCGTATTCCCGCGGCTCCCGACGATTGCTGCGGGACGGGATCACCACCTGCATCCCCCGCTCCGACGCCCCAGCCACCAGTTGGTTGGTGTCGTAACCCTTATCCGCCACCAGATGCTCTGCCCCGATGCCTTCAATCAACGCTAGCCCCTGGGAGCAGTCGGCCACCGTGCCCGCCGTCAGGATCATCCGCACCGGCATCCCGTGGGCGTCCACCGCCAGATGGAGTTTGCTGGTCAGCCCCCTTTTGTACGCGCCATGGCCTGGTTCCCGCCTACGGCCCCAGCTGCATGGAGATGGACCTTGATATGACTGGCGTCAATCAGCAACCACTCATAATCGGGGTCATCAATCACGGTTTCCAGGAGCCGGGCCCACACGCCGCGATCCCGCCAGCGGGCAAAGCGGCGATGGGTGTTTTTCCAGTCGCCGTAGTCCGGGGGCAGGTCTCGCCACGGGGCGCCAGTACGCAGAATCCAGAACACCGCATTGAGAAACCGGCGGTTGTCCTGGGCCGGTCGCCCCACTTTGCCTTTACCGCCGGGCAAATGGGGTTTCAGACGTTTCCAGACCCGGTCGGAAAGGTCGTGCCTACGATGTGCTGCGGACATGCTACACTTGCTCCTGGCCTACTTACAGCATCAACTTACCATCCAATCCTCAATTTGACGACACGCCCTAGTCTCCCAGCCCGGAATATCTACGGCGGCCAGCACCCCGGCGAACTTCCGGGCCCGGTTTGCCCGCTCCTTCCAGAGGAGTCGTGCCTTCCGGATCAGGTGCTCCTTTGAGGCGCTGCTATTGACCGCGTTGCTTACCTCGTTAGTGGTGACTACGCCTCCTTCTTTGCGCGACACCCTCTCCGAGAACGACGCTTCTTTCGCGCCTAATGCCGTTCTGATGCGATTCTCGACGAATAGCCAATGATCCGGTGGCACGTTGCTCAGGGCATGGGCGAGGGTTTTGTCATCTTGCGTGGTGGGGTCGAGAAACCACGCGAACCACTCTTCACGCCGGTCGTGATCGTAGGTCATGGTGCTCCCTGCCTTTGTCCTGATTATATCCAGTACGCTTGCCCGGCGTTGCGGCGATAGCGATAGCACCCTATCATCACGCCGCAACTCAGGAGTGTCCATTGATGCCCTGGCCGTATGATCCCTCGCCGCCGCATATTACCCCGGAGATGCTGCTCGCGGACCGGTGCAAGCGCGAGGGGGTCACGCCGGAGTCGTTGGCTCTGCCGCCGGTGCTGGTTGCCACCTTCCAGGGGGCGTCCTACCGGCATTTGGCCGCTCGCACCGGGGTCACACCGCCGCCGGCTCGTCAAGACGGCACCGCCGTTGTCGGGGGCACGGCTATCGGGAAGACCCCGGATGGGGGGCACCCGATAGCGGTGGTGCGGCTGCCGGCCGGCGCGCCGACCGCCGTCGTGGTCCTCGAGAGCGCGTTTGTCCGCGGCGTGCAGACGGTCCTGGTCGTTGGGTCGGCTGGCAGCCTCCGATCCGGTCTTCCGCTCGGTAGCACCGTCGTCGTGACCGATGCGGTTCGCGAGGAAGGCACGTCCTACCACTACCTGCCGGCCGGTGTCCCGACGTGTGCCAACGCCGAGATCAGCGCCCTCCTGCTACAAAGCGCGGCAGCGTGCGGCGCCAATCCGGTGCGCGGGCCAACGTGGACGACTGATGCCCCGTTTCGGGAGACGGCTGGCGCCATCGAGCGACATCAGGATGCCGGTGTCGCGGTGGTTGAGATGGAAGCGGCGGCTATCTTTGCCGTCGCGCAGGTGCGTGGCGTGCATGCCGGGCTGCTCGTGGCCGTCAGCGACGAGCTATTCGTCCCGTGGCGGCCGGGCTTCCACGACGAAACGTATCTCACTGCGCTGACGCGCGGCATTGACGCGGCGCTCCTCGCCGCCGAGCAGCTCGCGCAGTCCTCGCCGCCAACTACTCATCGCTGAACGCGACGGCTCGTCGTGCTGGCTAGCTGTACCGCTCGCGGAGCAGGGCCGCGGCTGCGACTTCACGTTGGAGCTTGACGTAAGCCTCGTCTATCGGGATGTTGGCCGCCGAGCCGGGGGCAAACCCGCAGTCGGGGTTGAGCCAGAGCCGCTCGGCATCCACATAGCGCAGCGCTGCCTCGGCGCGCGCAGCAATCGTCTCCGCCGACTCGATCTGCTCGCCACGCACGTCCACGCAGCCTAGTCCGATGGTCCGGTCATCCGGGAGGGCACGCAGGACGCTCATGTCCCCGGCCACCGGGATCGAGTATTCCAACACGTACTGATCCACGTTGAGCCGTTGCATCGCCGGGACCAGCGTCTCGTAGCCGCCCGCAGCTTTCCAGCCTAGCCGGCCGGCATTGCCGCGACACAGGTGAATTGCGACGGTGACACCGCGCACGCCGGTGATGACCGCGTTGAGCAGGTCTACACAGTGGTCAATCTCGTAGCTTGGGTCCGCGTAGCTCGCGCGTCTGGCCGGATCAACCAACGCACAGAGCTGTGTGTCATCGAACTGCACGACGGTTACCCCGGTCCGGGCGACGGCCGCCAGCTCGTGCCTGAGGACCGGGACCAGCGCCTGCATGAATGCTTCCCGCGTGGGATAGGCGCGGCGCGACCGTTCCGGCTCCCACAGCCGTTGCCCCAGCAGGTACGGCGATGGTAGGCAGACCTTCGTCATCCGGTCGGTATGCCGGACGAGAAAGCGGGCCTCCTCGGCTATGCAGCCGGGTCGGCGCGGGGTCATTGGCTCGACCACCGTATGGAAGGGGCGCGCCTGGCCTAGCTCGTCGTCTACGACGTAGGCCTCGAAGCCGTGCATGATCTCGGCGATCACGCCGAAATACGACCGGCGCCGCCATTCGCCGTCGGAGATCAGGTCGAGGCCGACGGCCTCCTGCATCGCGATGATGTATTGCGTTGCGGCGTCGAGTCGCCGCGCGTATACGTCCGCCGGGGTGTGTCCTTCAGCGCGCGGGTCGAGCAACTCACGCAGAAATTGTGGTCGCGGCATACTGCCCACGACGCCGGTAGGGAAGAGCTGCCCGCTCGTGCCGCTCTGGGGTGCCGTCATCGCCACTCCGCACACACGATCTCGTAATCCTCGGTGGTGTCAATCTCGTAGTAATCGCCGTGGGTATCCACTTTGTGTATCGGCACCCCTTGTTCCAGCATCTCTTGCAGGAGATGGATCAGGTAGGCGGTCTGCACGGAGGCGGCGCCCTGGAACGGCTGATCGCCGTAGTCGGCGACGACCCGGTGGTAGTGCTCGCGGAGCAGGTGGGCGCCGCGCGGGCTGAACTTGGCGACGCCGATGTACTCGCCACTCGCCGCAGCCGCCGGGATGAGGCGGCTCACGCTGGTGATGCGGTCGCCGTGCGCCAGCACTTTCTCGGCGTCCGATTCCGGGTGCTGAGAGCGATGCCTGTACCGCCGGCGCCAGTCGGTGTCTACTACTAACGTAATGTCGGCGCGACTACGCATCAATCGTTCTACGGCGTGCGGACGATAGAGAATGTCGGCGTAGGTGCAGACGAATCCGTCGGTCATAGCCGGTTCGGCGTAGAAGAGCGAGGCGAGGATGTTGTTCCGTGGCCAGTCCACGTTCTCGTAGTAGGTGAACTCAGGATAGGTGGCGCGGACATGGGGCAACTGATAGCCACCGACAAAGGCGATCCGGCGTGGCCCGAAGCCTCCGGCAGCCAGCGCCGCCAAAATCCAGTCCAGGATACGCCGGCCCGCCACCGGCGCAAAGCACTTGGGCTGCTCGGCGGTCAGAGGCATGAGGCGCTGGCCGCGACCGGCGCCGATCACAATGGCTTGCATCGGCCCAAGTCTAGCAGGATACCGGCGTGGGGCAGCGCCAGCGCGCGCATGTAACGGAGTGTATCAGGTGCTCAGGCAGCGCGATTGGGGTGGTCGGACTTGAGGTGGAGCCTATTCCTCGACTTGTTGCTGCCGGTGCCATGCCCGCCAATGAGCCAAGTCTTCCGACCGCAGACGGTCGCTCCAGAGCGCGTTAGGGCCGGCGTGGCCGAGTAGGTGCAGACGCCGCACCCAGCCGAGGTAGCCGGGCAACTGCCGCACGAACGCGCGCAGCGCCGCCGGGTTCACATGCCACCAAGGGCGTTCGTGCGGCAACGACGGCGCGTAGAGACCGAAGGTCTCCAGCCGCCAGCGCCGATACCGACGGTCGCGGAACCACCATAGTTGGCGCAGGTGACAACCCCAGGTCCGCATCGCGGTCATTCCCCATCATCTGCCCGCTAGAACAGGAGCTGGACCATAATCAGGACGTAAATGAAGCCCAGGATGCCGAAGGCGAGGCCCAGTACGATGAACAGGGCGACCTGCTTGTGAAACGGCAGCCGGTAGATATGCCGACGCAGCCGGTCGGTAGGCTCGTAGATACGCTCCGGTGGTTCCTCTCTGCTCATCTGTGCCTCACGATGCTCCGGGAGCGGTAGGCGGTATCGGTTTGGGAGCCTCGACAAGTGTGGTGAGCGGCGGCGCCCTTAAATTGTAGAACGGAAAGGCCCGTGTTTGCACTGCGGCGATGAGTCGGTCGGCGCCGCCGGCTGCAAGGCCATGCGCTCCCGGTGGGTCGTCAGGGCCGATCAGGGCGGTGGCCTTGGCTCGAACGACCGCCGGTGCCTCCAGCAATGTCAGCAGAAGTGTGGCCCAACAGCGGGCTACGACTATGGGATTGTAGCCGCCACCGCCGACGACTACCAGCCGTCCGTCGCAGAGGCGGTGCGCCAGTCGGTGGACGCTGCGGGCGATATGCGCGAAGGTACGCAACGTCAAGCCCAGCCGCACCATTGCGTCTTGGTGGTGGCCATCCACCCCGAACTGCAAGATGATCGCCTGTGGACGGTAGGCCTGGACGAGCGGCGGCACCAGCGCATCGAAGACGTGACGGTAGGTCGCGTCGCTCGTGCCACGGGGGAGCGGGACGTTCACTTTGCTGCCCAGCCCTGTCCCCCAGCCCAACTCGTCGTAGTGCCCGCTGCCGGGAAAGAAACGTCCGTCGTAGCGGTGCAGCGATACTGTGAGCACGTCCTCGCCATAGAGCAGTTCTTGCGTCCCGTCCCCGTGATGACCGTCAATGTCAATGATGGCAATCCGGCGCCAGCCATAGTGCTGTTGGGCGTGTCGGACCGCAATCACCACGTCGTTCAGCGGGCAGAAGCCGCTGGTGCGGTCATGGTGCGCGTGATGTAGCCCGCCACCGGGATTGAAAGCGTGGGCCGCTCCGCCCGTCGCGATGGCGTCTACGCAGGCCAGTGATCCGCCGACGGCCACGCGCGCCCGCTGCCAGACGCCGCGCCAGGCCGGAGTCGATGTGCCGTCCAATGTCCCGCGACCGCGGTGGTCCGCCGCTTGCAGCCGGTCGAGATGGTCGGGATCGTGGACCGTGAGCAGCGCGTCGAGAGAAGCGGCCTCCTGCCGAAACTCCGACAGGAGCGGGTCGAAGCCGCACGCAGTGAAGAACTGCCGGGCCGTGCCGTAGCGTTCCCACGCCCGCGGCAGTGGTGAAAAACCGCGCCCCGTATAGGCGGGGTGGTAGGTCAGGAGCACACGTCCAGGCATCGTGGTGTGATGTCAACCGGGCGAGACGGGCACACGGGTCGTTCGCCCCACCGGTTGTCGGTACTGCCGCGCTGACTCTACCCCATCCGTAGGGGAGTTGGTGTAGTGCCAGTGCCGCTCCGTATGATGGTGGCGTTGGGCCATTGGTGAGATCGAGGGAGAGCACATGGACACCACGGCAGCGGTCAAGCTGTTCCGAAATAACTGGTTCCGCCGCAATGAAGCGGATGTCGAGCTTACATCTGCCGAGGCGCAACTCATTGCCGCGGCATTGGGTCCGGCGCCGACGCGCTGGTCCGGGGCACCGGACGTTGAGCGAATGGAAGAGATTCTGGCTGATGAGCCGGCGGTGCTGGACCGCATTGGCGCACAGCTGCTCCAGGTTGTGATTGGCATGAAGGGGTGTGGGCCGGCCGTACAACTGCTCCTCGACCGGGACGTGCCGCTCGACGTCGAGGCGACCGAGTACAACGTCCTGCACGAGGCAGCGTGGGGTGGCATGACCGATACCCTCCGGGCCGTGTTCGAGTTCGGCGCGGCCGACGCGACCGGCGTCTCGGTACGCAAGCCGCACACCGGCTGGCCCGACAACCTCTCGCTGATGTACTGGGCTGCCTGGGGCGGATACGCGGAGCTTGCTGAACTCTTGATCCGCTACGGCGTCGGTGTTCACCACGAGTTGCCGATCAAAGGAAACGGCGAGCGGGGTACAACCTCTCTGCAGGAAGCCGCCGCGCCAAGCCACTGGGACAAGCAGGTGTGGCGGGCTGAAGGGAAGCGCGCGGTCGCGCGGTTGCTCATCGTGGACGGCGCATACTACGACATCTACTCGGCGTGCGCCCTCAACGATACCGACCGGCTGCAGGAGCTTATTGACCATAACCCCGCCGTCGTGGGCACCACCGATGGCTACGGCATGACGCCGCTGCATTGGGCGGCGCGAGCCGGAGCAATGGAGTGCGCGGAGTTGCTGGTGGAAGAGGGCGCTGCCGTCAACGCGCTGAACAAGGCCCAGCGCACACCACTGCAACTGGCTGCCGAGAAAGATCGGTCTGACATGGTGCGCTGCCTCGCAAAGCACGGCGCCGACTTGAATACCCAGGATAAGAAGGGCCGGACACCCCTCCATCGGGCGACGTATGAGGGCCGGGTCGCCGCCGCCGAGTCGCTCTTGGCGGCCGGAGCCGATCCGATGGTGCCGAACAAGCGCGGTAAGAACGCCTTCGAGACCGCGAGGAAGGGTGCCAAGCACTTCAGGGCACGAGCGTGAGCGCATTGCTGCGATACAATAGGATGCAAGCCGGGGTGGTCATCAGCGCTAACGTAGACTGAGGAGTGAGTGTGATGCAGGGTACGAGGATGGCGGCTGCGCCGGTTGACGACGCCAGGCGCACACCACACCTGGCGCCATCGTGTGCGTCTGGCGCAGCAGTGCTGCCGGTGGATGTGAATGGACGGTACACCGCCGACGAGTTCATGGCGTTGCCGCTCGACCTGAAACACTACGAGTTGATGCGAGGTGTGCTCGCGGAGGTAGCTGTGACCGGTTATGAACACGCCGAAGTCGAGGCAAATATCTTCCGTCTGCTCGACCAGCACGTTTGGCCCCGACGGTTAGGGCGGATCACGGGAGGCGGTGTGATGTTCCGCCTGCAGGAGGAGCCGGATACGCTACGCCGCCCGGATGTCGCGTTTGTGCGGACGGATCGTCTTCCGGCACGCGATCAGCGGCGCTCATATGCCCAGTTCATTCCCGATTTGGTCGTAGAAATCCTCTCGCCGAGCAATACGGCAGTAGAGATGCGAGACAAGGTTGCGGAGTACCTGCGGGTAGGCGTGCGGCTGGTGTGGGTCGTTGACCCTGAGACGGAGACGGTGACGACCCATACACCGGATGCGGCGCCGGTGCTTCTGCCCGCTGGCGCCGAGATCACCGGCGGCGACGTGCTCCCCGACTTCCGCTGCCCCGTTGCCGCCTTCTTCGACCTGGCGTGAGCCATCGCGCGGTGCGGTGCCGTTACCGCCGATGCACCCCATAGCCCTCCACGCCCGTCCTACGCGAGTGGCCCCATGAGTGATACGCGCACACATCCTCAGTTCCTGGTGGTGCTGCGCGGGCCGGCCGGGGTGGGGAAGACCACCCTCGCCAAGTCGGTGCAGGCCACGGCCGCCCAGCGTGTCGCGACCATTGATACCGACCTCTTCAACTGGGAGATCGTTCCTGGCGAGCCGGACAAGGCGCTCGTGTACCGCAATCTCGTCATGCTTGCCGAGAGCTATCTTCGCAGCCGCTATAGCGCCATTATCAGTGGCCTGATCATCTCGTCGGAAGAGGCGGGCGCAATGCAGAAGCTACGCCGGTTCGCCGCCAGCCGTGGCGTCATCTTCCTCGACTTCCACTGCTCGGCCTCACGTGAAGTGGTGGTCCAGCGCAATCGGACCAGAGACAAGCAAGTGCCGGAAGCGACAATGCTCCGTTGGTGGGAGCAGGCCGAGCTGGACAAGCCGAATGTGGCGTGGGAGCTTATCATTCTGGACATGAACGCGGCGCTGGTGCTGCTCACCGATCAAGTGCTCGCTACCGTTGAGGCGGCGCATCGTCGGCTGCTTGCCAGCGGCACAACCCCTCCCAAGAGCAAACTGCGGCAAGACGGTTAACGTTCCGTGCTCAAGCCGTGACCATGCATGTTGACATAATGTCGAGAGGCAACCGCTAGGTGAGCGCCAAGGGTAGGGTAGGGGTCTATGCTGAACGGCAACCAACGCGGTTACCGGAGGCTGCGTACCGGCGAGAGTTGCAGCCAGAGCACGGCGAGCAGCCCGCCAAGGGCGCCAATCAGCAGTGCATTCCACACGCCAAGCGCCTCGGCAAGCATACCGCCGACCAGCGCCCCCAGCGGCAACGTGCCCACGCCGATGAACTCCATGCTCGCGTTGACGCGCCCCAGCAGTCGCGGCGGTGTCAGCGTTTGCTGCATGCTGGTGCTGGTGACGTTGTAGAGTGGGTTGGCAATCCCCAGGAGCAGGGACCGGCACACCAGCAGCGGCAGTGCGGCACCCAGCAGGACGCCGGCCAGCGGGACCAGCAAGTTCGCCACGCCGATCAGGAGTGCTCCCAGCAGCATTGTCGGCCCCAGACCTAGCCGCAGCGTCACGCGGTTGACCAGCAACGCGCCAAACAGCCAAGCAACGCTGCCCAGCGCGTAGATCGTGCCGAGTAGTGCCGGTGACATCGCCAGGTGGCGCAGGGCGTAGAGATTGAAGAGCGCATCGCCGATGCCGCCGAATCCGTTGAGGGTGCTGGAGCAGCCGGCAAAGGCCCTCAGCACCGGCTCTCTCGTCAGCAGGCGTAGTCCCTCGCCGATCTCGTGCCAGATACGCTGTGCCTGATCGCCCGCGGGTGGGGACGGCTCGTCTGTACGGATGAACTGGAGACACACCGCCGACGCCAAGAACGAGCCGGCATCTACCAGAATCGTCAAGGGCGCGGTAATGAGCTGCACCAATACCCCACCAACGCCCGGCCCGGCGATTTGCGCCAACGACTCGCTCGCCGCAAGCTTGCTGTTGCCTTCTACCAGTTGCCCGCGTGGTATGAGGGCTGGCAGATACGAGTCGGCGGCCACGTTGAAGAATACCGTCAGGACACTGGCAAGCGCGGCGACGAGGTACAAGTACTCGATGCGTAGGAGACCGAGCACCGCGGCCAGCGGGATCGACCCCAGGAGCAGTGCCCGCCCCCAGTCGGCCCCGATGAGTACCGGCCGTCGGTGCAGACGGTCAACCCAGGCGCCAGCGGGCAGACTGACCAGGAGTGACGGGAGGGTCGCCGCCGCCGTGAGAATGCCCAACTGCGCCGGTGTCGCATCGAGAGTCAAAATGGCGGTCATCGGCAGTGCGAGCATTGTGATCTCTGAGCCGAAGAGGGAGATCGTTCGACCGGCCCAAAATTTGCGGAAGTCGGAGTGATGCCAGAGGTTCATAGTTGGCGGGGGTCCTCCGCGGCGCGAATCGTCACACCGCTGTCATCGCGATGATCCTTCGACAGACCATCGCTCCGTGCCAAACGGCAGCTTATGATACCGGGCGCTGCGTAGGTGGCTAACCTGGTGGCTGCCCGGTTCGTTCGCTTGGATGGAGTGCGGGGACACGAGTGCCACCCCTACGGAGGCCAGGCATGAGCACAGCGCCGGAACCTGCCCCTGATCCAGTCAGGAGGTGGTTGCCCGCCGTTGCCGCCGCTCACGCTGCTAATTCCCATACCTGGACCGAGCACGGCGTGACGGTGCGCCGGGTGACCGGTGGGGCCAACAACGCGCTCTACTGCGTCGAGGCTGGCGGTCAGCGGTACGCCTGTAAGCTATGTGTGGCCGACGAGCGCCAGCGGGCGGCGCGCGAATACGGTGCCTTGCGCCTGCTGCAAGCAGCCGGCCTGGACATCGCGCCGCAGCCGCTCTGGCTGGACGAAAGCTGCACCATCCTGCCTTATCCGACAGTCGTCTACCGCTGGCTGCCCGGCGATCCGCTCGTCCCACCGCTCACGACCCAGCAACTCGCCGCGCTCATCGGCAGCATCCAACGCTTGCACGCCATCCGGCCTGGAGATGTCGAGCACCTTGAGCTATCGGGCGCGTGGTTCCACTGGTTTGACTTCAAGCCCTATCTCGATGAACTGCACGGCTTCTTGACCGAGTACGGTCCCTGGCTGGCGGCCACCGATCTGGAGGGCCATGACCTCGCTGATCGACTCGCCCGGCTGGTGGACGGTTGCGCGGCGTTCGTCGCCACCACTACGGCGGGCCCCGGGCGGGAGGTCGTACCGCTGCGCCTCTGCCGCGTGGACCCGAACCTGGCGAACGCGGTGTGGAGTGGTGATGGCCGTCTCCGCTGGGTGGATTGGGAGTACAGCGGTTGGGGTGACCCGGCCCTCGATTTGGCCGACCTGCGCTGGCACGCGGCGCTATCGAGCCTCGGCACAGCGCAGCACGCCTGGCTCCGCAATAGCTATCGCCGGCCAGCGGGCGATGACGGCTTTGCGGCGCGTCTCATGGTCTGGGACCGTCTCTTGGCGACCCGGTGGGCGTTCCTGATCCTCCTCATGCTCTGGATTGGCCATCACGGCCCGGATCGAGTGCGTCTGACACTGCCTCCCGCCGATGTTGTTGATCTTCGTGCCCGTCTCATCCGTTTCATCGCACGTGCCGAGCAGGTCGCCGCCGGGGACCGTTAGCCGCGCCTCACCCCCGGCCCCTTCTCCATCGTCGAGCGATAGAGAGGGGCTGCCGTCGGTTATCCCGATGTCTCGCTGGACATTCCCGGGTGCGCGGGAATCCGGCCGCCTGCTCCCCACTGTAAAATCTATGGTCCACCGCTCATCGAGATCCACGCCCGTCTGTGCTGTTGCCCTTGCCGCCGCAGCCTGACTGACAGTCGGTTGACGGGCGGTGTATCGGCTGCCTAGAGTGAAGAGGTCCGGTGTTGGCCAGGTGCTCTTCCGTGACGAGACAAAACCCTCCTGGCCGGTCTGTGAATAGCGACCGGGAGGTACTGGATGGTGAATGTGATCAAGCTACGACATACCCCGGTGCGGCTTCCCGGTATGCTGGACTTGAGCGAGGCTCAAGCCCGGCGTCTCCAGGTGCGGGCCTTGGTGCCCGGCGAGGACCTGGCGCGGCTGGTGCCCGATGTTGAGCGCCTGGCCATCAGTCGGACGAATCTCAGTTTTTTCAGCTTTCGGCACTTGCCAGCGAAAACAACGGTTGAGCTGCATTTCCTCCGGGACAGCAGCGCGGCGGACCTGGAGATCCTCGGCGATTTGGTGGCGGTTGATACTGATGACGTGCCCTACGAGGGCCGGATAGCGACCCGGTACCACTACACGGTGGTGTTCGACCGCGGCACCGAGCGGTCGGTAGATTACGTGCTGGCGGCGCTGCAAGGACAACCGCTACCGGAGGTGACACCGAGCGACCCGACGTTCGTCGCGACCGGCCTGCGCGGCTGGCTCTACCGGCTGCGCCGCCGGGTCGGGCGCGAGGCCCAAGGGGGCTTCGTGGTGCAGATGGTCCTCGTCGTGGCGGCCCTGGCCTTTTTCGGGCTGCTCGATTGGCTCGGCACGTCCTTGGGCTTGGGCTGGATCGCCGCTGCACTCGTGGCGCTGGTCATCTCCGTTCCCGTCGTGGGCTTGGCCGTCTTCTACTTCCTCTTCCGGGGCTAGGCAGGGGCCACTCACTGCCCACCGGTGACCGGCAGCGCCGGGTCCGCGCTCCACTCCGCCCAGGAGCCGTCGTAGAGCCGGACGCGCTCGTAACCGAGCAGCTTGAGGGCGAGCAGACCGCTGGCCGCTGCGTACCCGCGACCACAGTACGCGATCACTTCGCGGTCCGGGGTTACGCTCGCAGCAGCGTAGAGCGCTGCCAAGTCGTCGGTCGGTAGATACGACAACACCCGCTCGGTGGCCAGCAGGCGGTCCCGTTCGGCGGTGGGCGCCGCTGCCAGCGCGGGATCGGCGTTCGCCAGGTAGGGGACGTTGACGGCGCCGGGGATGTGTCCCGGCCGATCACCCCACGGGTGCGTCTGGCTGCTGTGGTACTGATCCGCTGCTAGACAGTCCACAAAGGCCACGTCGGGCTGATCGAGCGCCGCGCCGACCGTGGCCTTTGTGGCAATCCAATCCGGCTGGGGGCGTGGGGTGAACGTGGCTGGCGGGGGCGCTGGCACCGCGGTGGACAGGGGGCGGCCCTCTGCGCGCCAGCGGCGCAGGCCGCCGTCGAGCACCCGCACGCCCGCATGACCGTAGTAGGACAGTGCCCACCACAGCCGCGCTGCCGATAGGGGCAGCACCATATCGTCGTAGGCCACGACGAGGGTGTGGTTGCCGATTCCGAGGCGATCCATCACCTGCGCGAACAGTGCCGACGACACGAGCCGGTCGGGCACGTCGCTCTGTGGGTCGGCGAGGTCGCGCACCATGCCCACAAAGACCGCCCCGGGGATGTGCCCGGCCAAGTAGCCGGCTTCATCGTCGGCGCTGATCCCGTGCCCGGCCTCGTAGCGAGCACGCCAACGCACGTCCACCACCCGCACGTCGGGATGGTCGAGGTACTCGGCGAGCCATGCCGGCTGGACGAGCGGCGAGGCATCCGGTGGCTGCATCGCTGGCGCTTTCCGTCGGCAATTCGTGCCGCTAGGCCACCGAGTATCATACCTGCCGAAAGCCTGGTCTGATGACGGCACAGGTGCCAGAAGCAACTGCGGTGTTCCTGGATTGCGGCGGGAGCTGCAATGACGGGGCCGGCCGCTGCTGCCCTCCCGGTCGTGTTGATTGGCGCTGGCCGGGGTCGTAAGATCATCGGGAGAGGTGGAGCGATGGATTGGGAAATAGCCAGCGCGTTTTTGACCTCGCGGGTGGCCGGATCACTGGGAATCGTGGTGCTCGCGCTGCTCCTCGCCGGGGGCGTGTGGTGGCTGCGGTGGGTCGTGAGCCGCCGACTCCGGTTGTCCGAGAGCGAGAGTCTGAAGCGGCAGGCAGCGAGCAGGTTTCTTGATGACATCCGCGTCGTGGTGCCGTTGATGATCGTGTTGGGCGGCACCTATCTGGCGCTCGCCAACCTCTCGCTCTGGGCGGCCGGCGATCAGCGCCCGGCGGTGTGGTTGGGCGCCGTCGTCCTAGGTCTCGTGCTCATCGCCGCCGTGCGGATGACGCGCAGTTTCGTGAGTGTGTTCACGGAGCACTTGGAGCAGCGGCTCCAGACACCTGAGCAATTGCGGGTGCTGCAATCCATCATGCCCCAGGTGCAGCGGGCGTGTACGGGCGCCATTGTGGTCGTCGGCGCGCTCGTCATCCTGGACCAAGTCGGTGTGTCGGTGACGCCTTTGCTTACCGGTCTGGGCATCGGCGGCATCGCGGTGGCCTTCGCGGCGCAGAACACCCTCGCCAACCTCCTGGCCGGCCTCAGCATTTTCATTGATGGCACCGTCCGCGTGGGCGATATGGTCGAGTTGGATGGAGGTCAGCGGGGATTTGTCGAGGACGTGGGCTGGCGGACGACAAAACTGCGCCTGTTCGCCAACAACCTGCTCATTGTCCCGAACGGCAAGCTGGCCGAGAGCATCCTGACGAACTACCAGATGCCCAACGATGAGGTCGCGGTCTATATCCGCAATGGCGTCGCCTACGACAGCGATCTGCAGCAGGTCGAGCAGGTCACACTGGAGGTAGCCAACCGGCTGGTGCGCGATACGCCAGGGGCGGCGACCGACTTCGAGCCGATCATGCGCTACACTGCGTTTGCCGATTCCAACATCAACTACGTCGTTATCATGCGGGCCAAGGATTGGCCGACCAGCCGCCTGCTCCAGCATCGGTTCATCAAAGCGGTCAAGCAGCGCTATGACGAGGTGGGCATCGAGATTTCCTTCCCCGCTCGCAACCTCTACCTGCGCGAATCGGATGGACTGACGGCACTGGCCGCCACAGAGAATGCCGAGCGCACGGAGTAGCGAGCGCCATCCTGGCAATGACGCAACGTGGGAGTAATACGATGACCTCACCAAGTGAAGGCGTTCCTGCTCACCCGACCGTGACGCTGCGCTGTACGTCGTGCGGCGCAACCTACGCCGACACCGAGCCGCTCTGGGCGTGCGTGTGTGGTGGCCTGCTCACCGTGGGCTACGAGTGGCCGGCCGCGTTCACGGCGGATCGGGAGGCGGCGCTGGAGCAAGGTCGCCAGGCCACCGGCCTCTGGCGCTACGCGCACTTCTTGCCGCCGACCGCTGATCCTGGCGCAGCACCCGTAACGCTTGGCGAGGGCGACACGCCGCTCGTCCCCTTGCCGCGCTGGGGCGAACGCCACGGTCTACGTCGGGTCTACGCCAAGCTGGAGTACGTCTCACCCACTGGCTCGTTCAAGGATCGTGGCGCCGCGGTGGTGGTGGCGAAAGCCGCCGAATGGGGCATCGGCCGGATGGTCGAGGATTCGTCCGGCAACGCCGGTGCCTCTATCGCCGCCTACAGTGCGCGAGCCGGCATTGCCTGCGACATCTTTGTCCCGGCAGCGGCCCCGACGGCCAAAGTGCGGCCCATCGAGCGCTGCGGCGCGAACGTGCGGCGCATCGGGGGCACCCGCTCCGACGTCACCGCGGCAGCGCTCGATGCCGTCAGTGATGGTGAAAGCTATTACGCAGCGCACAACCTCAATCCCTACTTCACCGAAGGGATGAAGACCGCGGCTTACGAGGTGCTGGAGTCCTTTGACTGCCAAGCGCCGGACCACATGATCTTGCCGGTCGGTGGCGGCTCGCTCTTCGTCGGCCTATGGCGCGGCTGCCAGGAGTGGCGGTCGTGGGGCTGGGTGCCGTCCGCTCCCCGGATGCACGTAGCGCAATCCACCGGCTGCGCGCCGCTCGTGACGGCCTACCAGCAGGGCAGTGACGAGCCGGCGCCCATTGACCGCCAGCCGACGGTGGCCGGCGGGATCGAGGTGGTAGCGCCGCCACGTGGCCGCCACATCCTCAGCATCGTGCGCGAGAGCGCCGGGAGCGCCGTCGCCGTGGACGACGCGGCCATCCTCGCCCATCGTGAGCTGCTTGCAACGCTCGAAGGGCTGGATGTCGAGCCGACGGCGGCCGTGCCGCTGGCCGGGCTCGCATCGCTGGCGCGCGAGGGGATTGTTAGCCCCGACGAAACGGTAGTCGCGTGTCTCACCGGCAGCGGCCTCAAGGACCCGTCCTGACCCGGCGTGGTGGATAAGTGCCTCTACCCCGTAGGAGCGTCCCTTGTGGGTGCCCTGGCCGCTACGGCGGCTACGGCAGGCGGGTGCCGAGAAGCCACGAGAGGGGATGTAGGAGGCTGGGGACTGCTGGCCGCCGGCAGCCGCTTCCGATCAATGCGCTCGATCATCAGCGATCTGCCTCCAGCGCGGCGACCCAGCCTCCGACAATCTGAGGTAGCCGTTCAACAACCTCGTACCCGAATAGGACTTCGTCAACGTATCCCATATGAAGCATCTCTATTGTTCTGCACAGGCAGGACCGGCCCAGGTTCCACCACGTCTCATAGGCATCAATAATCAGGAGATGCTGTACGGAAACGCCTTCGTTTTTCCGTAAATCCTCCAATTCCAGGCCATCGAGAAGTGTTTCGTATATACCGTCAGCTACTCGACTGCCAAACGTCGTTGTGTAGTAGTATTCCTTGACCTCCCATATCGCGATCGGGTTGACTGGACCAGGGAAGCAGCCGTCTACACGCCGAGCTAATGTCCGCACCGGCATGCCCTTGTCAGTGAAGGTAGTCAGTCGCTTGGGGTCGTAGTCACAGGGTAGCCCATTGGAATTAGCCTCGATGATCATATTCACAATGGCTGTCAGGTATGCTGGGCCGGCTTTTTCTCCCTTTTGCTTGTTCTTTGGAATAGGGCATGTAGGTTGCAGTTGTGTGTACAACTCGGTAAATGTGCTCCGGGCACGACGAGCGTCCATGAGGTGAGGCCTGACAAAGGTATTGAGCACGTCTGCGCGATAGCGAAAATACTCGTGGAGCTTGGCACCTAGCTCGGTTGGTCTACCGTCAGGATGAGAGATATGACTGCTTTGTAGATTGAGAGCGTGCAAACCACGACAGATCTCTTCTAAGTCATAGACCTTGATCTTCTTGGTGCGCCGGACTGTATAGCCGAGTTTTTCGCTAATGCTGCGGACATTTGCCCAGAATCGCTTATCAAGTTGCGTAAATCTGCGGTCCGGTTTCACTCATCGTCTCCCTTCAAGAGTTGCTCTAGGCGCTTGATAAAGGCGGTGAGTGGTACACCCATTGCCATGCACACTTGGCGTAGCTCAAGCACATCCAGACGGCGGTCTCCTATCTCATACTTGCTTACAAAGGACTGTGGATGGCCGAGACGGACTGCGAGGTCTCGCTGGCGTAGCCCGGCTTCCTTGCGTAACTGCCGCAGGAGCTTGCGAAGGACCGGCTGCTGCCTGCGGCGAGTTTTCTGATCCATCGGACTCGTTGAGTTAGTGTGGAGGCGGATGCCGAAAGCGGTGAATGGCATCGTTGCCGCTGGTCGGCCCGTACAAGGACTCTACGCACACTTGCGCTATATCCCAATTTCGGATACAGTGATGTGTCGTCGGTATCGGGATATTCCTGGTGCTGGCATGTTTCCTTCGATGCGGCCCTGAAGCCGGCGGCAGGGTTGCGGTAATGCATATCAATCTGATATATTGATGTCAGTCGGGAGTGGGGCTTGAGATGACAGTCAGACAGTTGAGCTTGCTTGAGGATGATCCGAGGGTGCGGAGTACCGGACGTGGCAGGACTCCGCCGTTCAAGCTCCAACTCCTCAAGTGGATTGGGAATAAGCAACGCTTTGCTCACGAGATCATTGGCTATTTTCCGGAAAAATTCGGCACCTACTATGAGCCTTTCCTGGGTAGCGGTGCAGTCCTAGGCACCCTCATGCCCGCTCACGGTATTGCATCCGACATTCTCCAGCCACTCATGGATATTTGGCAGGCACTTGCCTCCGACCCGGACATGCTCAACCAGTGGTACTCCGAGAGGTGGCAGCAATTCATGGCCGGCGACCGCCGAGAGGTCTACGAGCAGATCAAGGCTCGGTATAACTCTCACCCCAATGCGGCAGACTTGCTATTTCTGTCGCGTTCCTGTTATGGCGGCGTTGTACGATTCAGGCAGCGCGATGGCTATATGAGTACGCCCTGCGGAGTGCATAATCCGATTCATCCAGGAGCCTTTGCCAAGAGGGTGACAGTTTGGCATAGGAGGACGGAGCACACGGTATTTCTGAATGCTGAGTTCGAATCTGTGATGGATAGGGCCTGTGCGGGAGACCTGATTTATTGTGACCCGCCCTATACTGAGACTCAGAGTATCTTGTATGGAGCGCAGGCGTTCCGGCTTGAGCGCTTATTTGGAGCCATTCGGAGATGCAGGGATCGCGGCGTATCCGTCGTACTGAGCATTGACGGCACGAAGAGGTCCGGCACATACTTGTGCCAAGTGCCAATACCTGAAGGGTTATTTGAGCGTGAGGTCTTGGTCAACTGCGGACGCTCGATGTTACGTCGCTTCCAAATGGCTGGAGATACCCTTGAGAAAGAGATAGTTGCCGACCGTCTCCTGCTGACGTATTAGTTCGATGTGAAGCGGATGCTTCACACGCGCTCGAAGAAGGCAGCGACCGGGCACCGAAACTCCGGAAGCACCTTACCGCTGGTGATTTCGTCGTTCACCGTGAGCGTTATCGACACAGACAGCAACGCCTAAATGTCGCCGGCTAAGGGAAAGGTGATCTTGGCATTGCCTTCGTGCTGCGAGCGCAGGATGCCCAGGATGATCTCCAGCGTCTGCCGGCCGGCGCTCCCCGGCGAGACCAACGGCGCCGGAGGCTCGCGCCCGGCGTCATGGGCCGCCACGTGCTGCACAAGCTCCTCAATACCGGAGCGCTGACCGTCGAAGTTGTAGGGCGCCGTCGGCAGTGTCCGCTGGTAGGCCGCCGATTCGTCCGCACTTGGCTCCCACACCTCGGCCCCATGGTCGCCGACATGGATACGTCCACGGTCACAGATAATCTCAAACCCGGAGATCGTGCCGATCTTGGTCTGTGGCATGATGATCTGGGCGCGTACCCCGTTGCGGAACCGCAGCAGCGCATAGCCGCCCGGGTCGGTCCGTGGGTCGTGCCCCCCGTCGCCGGCGTAGACCGGCCCGTAGTCCTCGAACCCGTCATCCAGCTCGGCGACCACCCACTCCGGCTCGGAGCCGCTCAGGAACCCCAACATGTCAATCATATGGGTGGCATTCCGGAACAGCATCGCGCGTGGATACGCCATTGACAGGGTAATGCTCCGCAAGCGCCCCAGCCGTTCGCTTCGCACCACGTCCCGTACCTCGTGCCACAACCCCTTGAACCGCCGCGTGTGGTCAATGGACAGCGCGACGCCGTGCTGCTCACAGGCGGCGATCATCCGGTCGGCATCGGCCAGCGTGGTGGCGATAGGCTTCTCGCAGAAGATCCCGCGTACCCCGGCAGCGGCGGCGTCAACGACCATATCAGCGTGTACGTGGTCGGAGGTAGCCACCGAGAGCAGATCGAGGTTTTCCTGCGCCAGCATCTCGCGGTAGTCCGTATAGGCGCGAACGTCCGGCCAGACGTCGCCCCACGTGTCGCGAAAGGTATCGAACAAATCCGTCCGTAGCTCGCAGATGGCAACGACATCCGTCTCAGGTACGAGGTGGTAGGCGGCGGCGTGGCTGCCGACCTGAACGTTACCTAGGGCCGGGTGCGACTCAAAACCCCGCCGCATTGCGGCAATCCCGCTGAGGCCGATGATGCCGGCGCGATAGCGGCCCGCCTGTCCTGGAGTGTTCATAGTGCCATGCTCCTTCTTCGGTTGAATCTCCCGTTAGGTACTGAAGAACTAGCGTACTGGTGCGAGCGCCGTCCTCAGGCGTCGCCGGCGAGGGGAAACGTGATCTTGGCGTTGCCTTCGTGGTGCGAGCGCAGGATGCCCAGCAGGATTTCCAGTGTCTGCCGGCCGGCGTTGCCCGGTGAGAGCAGCGGCGCCGGTGGCTCGCGCCCGGCCTCGCGGGCCGCGATATGCTCCACCAGCTCCTCGATGCCCGCTCGCTGGCCCCCAAAGCTGTACCCGGGGACCGCCAGCGTCTGCCGTTCGACGGTAAGCGCATCGGCGCCCGGCGCCCAGAGTTCGGCCCCCTTATCGTGGACGAAGATGCTCCCGCGCTCGCAGATGAGATGAAAGCCGAAGATCGAGCCGGCCTCGGTCTGTGGCATGGTGATCTGGGCGCGGACCCCATTGCGGAACCGCAGCAGCACGTACCCGCCCGGATCGGTCCGCGGATCGGTCCCGCCATCGCCGGCATACACGGGGCCGTAGTCCTCGAAGCCGTCGTCCAGCTCCGCGACCACCCACTCCGGCTCGGCATCGCTCAGGAAGCTCAACGTGTCAATCATATGCGTCCCGTTGCGGAACAGCATCGAGCGCCGGTAGCCCATGGTCATGACGATGGCCCGCAAGCGGCCCACCGTTTCGCTCCGCACCATTTCCCGCACCTCGTACCACAGCCCCCGGAACCGCCGCGTGTGGTCAATGGAGAGCAACGCCCCGTGCTGCTCACAGGCGGCGATCATCCGGTCGGCATCGGCCAGCGTGGTAGCGATGGGCTTTTCGCAAAAGATGCCGGGCACGCCGGCAGCCGCCGCGTCAACGACCATATCCGCGTGCAGATGGTCGGAGGTAACCACCGACAACACATCGAGGTCCTCCTGCGCCAGCATCTCGTGGTAGTCGGTATAGGTGCGGACCTCCGGCCAGACGTCGCCCCACGTGCTGCGGAAGGTGTCGAATAGCTCCGTGCGTAGCTCGCACACCGCGACGACATCCGCCCGGGACACCAGATGGTAGGCGGCGGCATGGCTGCCCCCTTGCAGGCTCCCCAGGGCCGGGTGCGACTCTATTCCCTGCCGGTTGGCGGCAATCCCGCTCAACCCGATGATGCCGGCCCGATAGCGCCTCGATTGCCCGCTCATAGCGTCGGCTCCTTTCGCTCAGTGCAGATTGTTGACTGAGAACGGCCCACCCGGCTTGATGGTGGTGGCGACTTCCAGCGCGGCCAGCAACGCTTTCGCATACCCGACGGCATAGGCGGACGCCATGCCCTGAAAGCGGTTGTCGTCGTCGTAGGCCGGCATATGGTCGAGCTGCAAGCCCCCGCTAAACCCGATGTCTCGCAGCGTGAGTAGGATACGGAACATATTCATGTCGCCGTCGTGCAACGCGACTTCTTCATAGCCACCGTGCGTGGGGATGGTGCCGCGCACGTTGCGGAAGTGGGTGTGAAAAATCCTCCCTCGCCGGCCGAAGGCCCGGATGTTCTCGACGATGTTGGTGCCCGACTCGTAGCGGGTGCCGATGCAGTAGAGCAGGCCGCTGTGCGTGCTCGGTACCGCATCGAGAATCTGCGACCAGCGCCGTGGCGAGAATTCCGCCTCCGGCAGCGGCGGATCGGAGGGATGCAAGATTAGCCGGATGTCGAGTGCCTCCGCAATCGGAACCAGCCGCTCGTACAGGCGCACGCTGCGCTCGAAGTGCGCCTCCACGTCCACCACCAACTCCGGCGGCTTGGCCGCCAGGTTTTGCCGCATCACCGCCATGTCGAAGGCGTGCATGGTATAGCCGCCGCGATGGACGCCCCGCACGGCGCCGCGATACCCCGGATTGTCCAGGTGCAGCGGCATGGACATGAACGGCACGCCGGCCTTGCCCAAGGCTTCGAGCGTGCGGCACAGGTTGTCTACCTCCTCGTCGCCGCCGGGCCGGCCGAGCAGGTAGTTTTCGGGCGTCGGCGGTGCTACCCGATAGACGCCTAGCCCGTGTCGCCGCAGCTTCTCCAGCAGCGCCCGGACGCCCTGCTCGTCGGCGTAACCACGCTCGGCCACGCCGGGCACGTTGTACTCCTGGTGTATGTCGAAGCCGTCGCAGCCGACCTGCGCTGCAAAGCGGACGTAGTCATCGGAGAGATCGCGTTCGCGTAGTAACACCTTCATCGTTCGTGCCTCCTCCGGGGTAGCCCCCCAAGGTCATGGCGCGTGTGGATTGGCACAGATAGTACCATTGTCTGCAACGGTGGGAGCGATTTGCCGCCTCCCAACACGAGAACCTATCCCTCCAGCACCATGCCTTCCTTGTCGAGCCGTGCGAGCATCGCGGCGTACTCCGACGTGCCGTCGTCGTCCCAGTACTCCGTGGTGATCGGCTCCGCGTACCGCATGGGCAGCACACGGCTCAGGTCCGGGCGGACCAGGTGCAAACTGTTTCGATGGTCAGCTAGGCCGTAGAGCTTGGTGCCGTTCTCGAACCGGGATTTGATGATCCACCGCTGTGGCTCCTGCCGCGGCACCCGCGTCAGCCGCTCCAGCTCCGCGCGGTCCAGCGTCAACCCCAAGCCCGGCGCTTCCGGTACGCGCACCAGCCCATTGATCGGCTCTAGCCGCTCCTGCACCACGTCGCTCTTCCACGTCTCGGCGCAGCTAATCGTGTGCAGCGTGGCGGAAGGGAAGGCGGCCATCATATGCACGGTCATCGCCCGCGTGATCGTGCCGCCGACGTTTTGCAGCATGAAGGGCAGGTTACCGGCGGCGAAGAGTCCCGCCCGGCGCATCGCGTCGCCGATCTTCGAGTGGCCGAGCATATAGGCATCGGCAGCGCCCATCAGCACCTCGTAGGTGGCCTGCAGCGGGGTATGGTGCAGGACGACCGGCAGCCGCGACCGCTGGCGCAGGGCTATATACCCGGGAATGTCTTCCGAGGGCAAGGGGTCCTCAAAACAGCCGGCGATGGGAAACTCGGCCAGCTTGTCGAGCAGCGCGACCATGTGGTCGTCGGTTCCCTGCATGGTGAAGTCGTAATGGACCTGGAACCCCTCCGGGGCGACGTGCTGCATCGCCTCGGTCTGCGCGATCACGTTCTCCCAGGGTGAGAGATGGAACTTCAGCCACGTATACCCCCGGGACGCATAGTGCGTGACCGCCGCCGCCATCCGCTCCGGGTGCGTGGATACGGTCCAGCTCGACACCGGCACCCACCCGCGGTACCGCTGTCCGAATAGCTTGTAGACGGGCACGCCGGCGGCCTGGCCCATCAGGTCATACATTGCCGTTCCGAGGCCCAGAGAGGTCTCGTCTCCGATCCAGTCGAAAGGATTGGACCCGATGTAGCGGTCCAGAACCTCTTGCGGCTCGGTCGTATGGCCTTCGCCCAACCCGATCAGCCCCGTATCGGTATGGACGACGTACACGGTGCGCCCTGAGATGTGATAGTAGTGGCTGAACTCGTAGGCCAGCGCGTCCTGGTATTCGAGGCCGATTTCATGTACTTCGATGTCCGTGACCTTCATGGCTGCTCCCTCCAGTGTCAAGCATCATACTACCTGGCATGATCGTGGCACACTGCCCGTTACCGCCGACGAGGTGATACATGACCGCAACCTTGCCGGACAATAGGCGCCTGGGCACGATTTTCAACAACGACATCAACAACATCATCCTCGGGATGGGTACCACCGGCACCGTAGACACCTATCGGCAGGCACTCGACGCCATCCTGGCCGCGCAGCCGGGTGTCTTTGCCCAGAATGTCGGACTACCGGAAGCGCTGCTCTACCCAACCGACGTGGACAACATGTTCGACAAACATCTCGTCGAGGTCGCCAAGCAAGCCTGGCCGGGGCGTAAACAGGCCGTGGCCAACGCGGAGTCCCAAGCGGCCTTTTTGCGCCAGGTCCGCGCCGCGGGCACGGACCTGCTGACCGTCACTGTCGAGGCCTGCCGGCAGCGCTCCGTCCCCGTGGTTGCCGGCTATCGGATGAATGCCGAGGATTGGTACGGTCACACCTACCGGCTCTCGGACTTCGGTCGTACACACCCGGAATGGCGTATCCCGCTTGATCCTGAGTCACGGCCCTCCTCCGCGGACGCGCCGCCGGAGCGATGGGCCGGCTGTCTCGATCCGGCGATTCCGGCAGTCTTCGCGCATCGCCTGGCGATCTTCACCGAGGTTGCCGACCGCTACGATATTGACGGTATTGAGTTCGACTTCCGCCGCTGGTGTCGCATGATCTCCAGCCCGCGGCGCAACTATGCCATCCTGACCCGTCTGGTGGCCGTAACCCGCGCCATGCTCGACGAAACCGCCCGGCGCAAAGGCCGGGCGCGGCTATTGTTGGGGGTCCGCGTGGGCGCTGCGCTCAAAACGCCACCGAGCGCAGCGGCGTTTCCCGGTATCGGATCACTACAATCCAATCCGTCGTGCCAAGACCTGGGCCTGGATGTCCGCACGTGGATTGAGTTAGGCCTGGTGGACTATGTGTGTCCTACGCTCTTCTGGCCACGCTGGCCCGGTTTGCCACATACCGGCGAGTTTGCCGCTCTGGCCCAAGACAAAGATGTAGGCATCTATCCGACGCTGTTCCCGTTACCCGCTTGGCTGGGCGAGGCGGGGCCGTTCCAGGGACCGATCAATCCCACCGATGAGCCGGAGCTACAACGATACAAGCGGGAGCTTTGCGAGTTAGCCCTGCGCCTCTACGCTGACGGAGCTGACGGCGTCAGCACGTTCAACTGGTACTTCCATCTCTACCTGGCCCAGGTACCTCGCCAATGGCAGACGTACTACGGCTATGGCGCGGGCGGTGCGCGGCTCCAACAGCATGTGCTCTCGCTCCTACGCGACCCGGCGGCAATCCGCGACTATCTGGACAGCCCAGCGCTCTGGCCCACAGAAGCGAGTTGAGACCGCCCGGTAAGCAAGCCTTGCTATGATGCACCACTGCAAGCGTGGAGCAAGGTGCGAGGAGGGCCGGAGATGAAGGTACTTACCGGTGGTGTGCTCATTGACGGGACCGGGCGGGACCCCATTCCCAACGCGAGCGTCGTGATCGGTGACGATGGGCGCATCACTGAGGCCGGCGCGCTGGCGCGTCTGCCGCTTGATGCCGAGGTATACGACGTGGGCGGCCGGACGATCATGCCCGGCCTGATGGACGCGCACGTGCATTTCATGCTGGCTGGTGAGCGGGACTTCGAGTCGGTATTCCTCAAACAGACGTCCGAATACATGGCTATCAAGGCGACCGTGTCGGCGCGTAATCTCCTGGACGCCGGCTTCACCACCGTCCGCGATGTCGGTGCGCCGGGCCGCTTGGCCCTTTCGCTGCGGGACGCGGTCAACGCTGGTCTCGTCCCCGGTCCGCGGATTCTCGCCGCCGGCCGGATCATTACCGCCACGAGTGGTCACGTTGACTTGCTCCCGCCGGGCGTATCGCGCGTGGACGGCACCGCCGGTCGCATTGCGGACGGGCCGGCCGAAATCCTGCGGGCGGTACGGGAGCAGGTCAAGGTCGGTGCGGACCTGATCAAGTTCTGTGCGACTGGGGGGGTAATGGACCCCCAGTTGGCACCCGATGTCCCGGAATATAGCGCCGAGGAAGTCCAACCCCTGATTACCGAGGCCCACAAGATGAAAAAGCCGGTCGCGGCGCACGTTCACGGAGCGGAAGGCGCCAAGATCGCCATTCGCGCCGGGGTGGACACCATCGAGCACGGCACCATGCTGGATGAGGAGGCGGTGCAGCTCATGCGGGAAGCGGGGACCGTCCTCGTACCCACGCTCACGCCGAGCCATCAGGTCCGGCAACAGGGCGATGCGGCCAATCTCCCGGCTCACGTGATGGAGAAGTTCGCCGTCACCAGCGCCGCCCACGCGCAGAGTCTCACGATGGCCATCGAGGCCGGTGTCTCGCTGGCGTTGGGCACGGATGCCGGCACGCCGTTCTATCCGCACGGATTGAACGCCATCGAGCTACAGTTGATGGTGGCGGAGGGCCTCTCGCCAATGGCGACCATCGTCGCCGCAACCAGCGGCGCGGCCAAAGCCTTGCGCGTGGACAAGAGCACCGGCTCGCTGGTGCCCGGCAAGCTCGCCGATCTGCTGGTCGTGGACGGCGATCCACTCGCAGACATCGCGCTCCTCCAAGACCAATCCCGTCTGCATCTGATCTTGCAGAGCGGCCAAGTGCATAAAGACCTCGTCGGCGCCGCCTAATCGTGGGGTGTGGGACGTCCCTTGTGGGTCCCCTGAGCTCCGACCGACCGGCGTCGCTCCTTGCTGGTACCCTAGCGGGCAGAAGAAACGGTACTTCATCCTTTCCCGGCGGCAGCAGGCCGGGGCGCGGGTGTCTCCGCAGCGGAGCGGTACAACGAGACGGAAGGAGAGCGGACGATGGCACTGGAGCTAGGGTTAGATGGGAAGGTTGCCCTCATCACGGGTGGTAGCGAAGGCCTCGGCCGGGCGATTGCCGAGCGCCTGTCAGCGGAAGGCGCTAAGGTCGCCATCTGCGCGCGGCGCCAGGGGCCGCTGGATCAAGCGCAGCAGGAAATCAAGGCGGCCACGGGCCAGGACATCCTCGCGGTGGCGGCCGACGTGACGGTGCCCGGCGACCTCGAGCGGCTGGTGAACACCACGATTGAGCAGTTCGGAGATATTGCCATCCTCGTTAACAATGCCGGGCGCTCGGCGGCGCAGTCGCTGCTGACTGCCAATGATGCGTACTGGCAGGAGGACTTGGACCTCAAGCTGATGGCGGCCATCCGGCTGACGCGGCTCGTCGTGCCCTCGATGCGCCGGGTGGGCGGCGGGGCTATCGTCAATATGACGACGCCGGGCGGGAAGGCGCCGCCGGCAGAATCGGTCCCGACGAGCGTGAGCCGAGCCGCCGGCATCGCCCTGACCAAGGCGGCGTCCAAAGAGTTCGGCCGCGACGGTATCCGCGTGAATACGGTCTGCATTGGGTCCATCAAGAGCATGCAGATCATTCGTCAGGCCCAAGCCGCCGGCCGGCCGGTGGAGGAGTTGTACGAGGCAGTGGGCTGGAACGTGCCGCTGGGCCGCATCGGCGAAGCCGAAGAGGTCGCCGACCTGGTGGCCTTCCTCGTCTCCGACCGCGCTGCCTACATCACCGGCACCTCCGTCAACATTGACGGTGGCGCCTCCGCCGTCATCTAGCCTCCCGGCTCAGAATTGGTCAAACCTGGAAGCCGCCGATGGTTGCTAGGCCGCTGCAAGGTCGGACGCCGTGAGGGCGGCACGGAGTTGCCGGTCGAGGGTCTCGGCAGAGGCGAGGCCATAGTTCACGTCCTGTACCTGGTTGCCGGTGAGGATGACCGTGCTCGGGACAGTGAGCACGTGGTAGGCCCGGGCCAGGTCCGCCTGTGCCAGTGCATCCACCTCTACGACTGCTACTTGGTCGGGGAACTGGGCGCTGACCTTGTCCACCAGCGGTTTTTGGACGCGACGGCAGGTACCGCAGTGGGGACTGCTGAAGTTCAGCAGCGTGACCGGAGCGGTTGTCTCGGTGGCAAGATGGGGGAGTGGGGCGCGGTGCGCGCGGACGGCCGCAGCGGTCCGGCGTGTCCACCAGCGCACGATGAGGCCGACAAGTACGACCAAGGCTATGGCTAAGAGCACGACCAGCAATCGGTCGAGGGGCATGCTTCTCCCTCACGCCGGACCGGACGGCACCCGGCTATTGCCGGTCAAGCGCGCATAGTGGTGGACGACAAGGCACAGCGCGCAGAAATCGAAGGCCGCATCAAGCAGGATCATCACGCCCACCAGTCCCGTCAAGGTCCAGGCCAGCCAAACGAGACCGGGGAGCAGCAAGAGCAGCGCCCCGCTCACGGCAAAGACGATCCCTCCCAGCACGCGGGCGATCCGCCGCGTCTCGCGATCCTCATGCACCATCCGCCGCGGCAGCAGCCCGGCCGGTTGGATGATGGCGGTGGTGAGCACGCGGAAGGGGTCGAACGGTCGCCAGAACCGGCCCAACGCCATACACACCGCGGCGATGAAGAGCAGCCATGCGCCGACTGTTGATCCTATAATGTACCCCGCCGCGATCAGCACGATCATCGCGTATTGGTGGGCCTTGCGGGGGACTACGTCGTAGCGCTGCAGCTCACCTTCGGCGCATGGATCAGCGGGTGTCATAGTCATGGTGTGGAAGCTCCTTGTGTGGTGGTCACACCGTTCAGAAGGAAAGTGGAGTGCCACCACTACTCCAAGTTCCGGAGCAACATCGAGTAATAAACATCACGTACTTGACAAACATTACCATAGTGCCTTCTTTCTCTCGGTGTCAAGCACCATCGCTCCGGCGAGCAGGGTGTCCCATATGTGTTCTCTGACGCAGGGAACGAGTGACGGAGTAGGCTAGAATACCTGGGCTGCTGATCGCCGGCCCCGGCGGTATGTGCCGGTAGTTCGATCAGTCGGCCCACCGCATTGACATAAATAATGGCTGCGAGGCTGTCCTAAGCATAGGGAGGTGGCCGCTCCGTGCGGAGGTCAAGAAGCATGAGCATCACGTTTGATGGTTTGGGGCTGCACCTCGGCAATCTCGCGCGACTCTCCAACGCCGAGACCCGCTCGATCAGCGCAGAGAATCCCACCGGCGGCAAAGGGCAAGGCGGCCTGGCGACCGAGGGAACGGGCGCCGTGGCCGCGCGGGAGCTGGGGCAAGGCTGGAAAGTCTCACCCTGTATCCACCTACCTGGCAGCAGCGTGGTCGAGTTGGCCGACATCGAGGGGCCGGGCGCGATCCAGCAGTTGTGGATGACGGTCAAGCCGGAGGCGTGGCGACAGCTCATCCTGCGCTGCTATTGGGATCACGAGGCCAGCCCGTCGGTCGAGGTGCCGGTGGGGGATTTCTTCTGTAGTGGCTGGGGCGAGCGCTGCAACGTGAACTCCCTGCCGATCTCGGTCAACCCGGCCGGGGGCTTCAATAGCTACTGGGAGATGCCCTTTCGCCGTCATGCCCGTATCACCATCGAAAACCTCAGTCCCGACGAGGTCCGCAGCTTCTTCTATCAGATCAACTACACGCTGACCGAGGTGCCGGAGGATCGAGCCTATTTCCACGCGCAGTGGCGGCGGAACAATCCCTTGCCCTATCAGGAGGTCCATACGCTGCTGGATGGCGTGACGGGCCAAGGACACTACGTGGGCACCTACATTGCCTGGGGGGTCAATAATACCGGCTGGTGGGGCGAGGGCGAGATCAAGTTCTACCTCGATGGCGATAAGGAGTGGCCGACGATCTGTGGCACCGGCACCGAGGACTACTTTGGCGGTGCTTGGGGCTTCCATTTCCCGGCCGGGGAGTACGGGGTGTTCACCACGCCGTTTCTCGGGATGCCTCAAGTGATCTCCCCGGAGGGCGTGAGCCGGACCCAGCAGCGTTTCGGGCTGTACCGCTGGCATGTGCTCGATCCCATCCGGTTCAAGCAAGACCTGCGCGTGACGATCCAAGCGCTCGGTTGGCGCCGGCCGCTCGCTGGCCAGCGGCGCTATCTGCCCCTGCAGGACGACATCGCCTCGACCGCAATCTGGTACCAGACCGAGCCGCACGCCCCGTTCCCGGCGCTACCGGACCTGAACTACCTGGAAGTCATCTAGCACCGGGGCCTTCGCTTGCCCACGCGGAGACGTAGCGCCGGGAATACAGTAATATTCTCGGCATACTCCGCGTCCTCTGCCGTGAGCATGGAAGGGAGCAACAAAGATGGTGAGCATGCCATCCGCCCACGCGCCACCGCGTTTGTTCAAATGGTTCGACCCGGATGCCATCGCGGTCTCGGGGCTGCCGGACAATCCCGACGAACTGGCCTATGTCGCCAGCGAAGGCATCCGGCGGATTGTCTCGGTCACGCAGGCCACCCCGGACTACGATACGATTGCCACGCTCGGCATGAGTGCCGTCCATTCGCCCGGCGTGTCCGACGATCTGGCGGCGCTGGATCGTGCCGTCGCAGCCGTCCATGCAGCCGTCGCTGATGGCGATAAAGTCCTCCTCCACTGAGGGTCGGGTTATGGAGGGGCCGGTACGGCCCTATCAGCCTACCTCATCAAGCACCGTGGTGAGTCGGCAGCCACGGCGCTCGCTACCGTCCGGGCGTTCCGCGAGCGCGATCTCCCCGGCGACGAGGTTGCCGCCCACCTGGCCGCCTACGAACAGCGCGTCCGTCCAGGGCCAAGCTAGCCGGGTACTATCCCGCTCGGAGTGATCGGCCGCGGCAGCGAACAAGGAGGTCCCCATGGCGCAGTATCGTGCCGGCGTGATCGGTCTCGGCTGGATGGGGCTGCTGTACGATATAGCAGCGCGTATTCCCGACCGGTTTAACGTGGACGACGTAGACCGGCCCACCCCGGCGCTCGATGTCCACCGCGCCATCCGCCACCATGAGCACCCGGGAAACGAGGGGCTGCCCAGCTCCTACTGTGAGGCGCTGTGGGACCGCCCCGAGGTCGAGCTTGTCGCGGCGGCCGACCGTGACGGCAAGCGTCTGACGGCCTTCACCCAGCGTTACGGTATCGCGGCCGTCTACACCGACGCAGCCGAGATGCTGGCCAAGGAGCGGCTGGACATCGTTGCCGTTGCCACCAACACCTCGATGCGTGCCGACCTCACCTGCCTCGCGGTCGAGCATGGTGCGAGGGGGATCGTTACCGAAAAGCCGATGGCTCATACCCTGGAGCAGGCCGACCGGATGGTCATGACATGCGCCGACGCGGGTGCAGCCCTGAGCTGCGGTGCCATCAGCACTACGCATCCCTCCTTCGCCAAGGCCAAGTCGCTAGTCACGAGCGGCGCCATTGGTGATGTCGTCTCCATCGAGGCCAGCGGCCCCGGCGCCCAGCATCAGAACTGGTCGTACTTCGTGGACAGTGCCCCGGTCTGGGTCATTGGCATTGGCGACGGACCGCGCCGGGAGAGCGGCAGCGATGAGTTCGGCGGCCAGGGGCTGATGGTGACCGCCGACGGACAGGTAGTCCACTATCGCACGGGCGCACCGGGCGTTCGCATCACCGGCTCCGCGGGCGAGATTGCCTACAGCTACGAGCAGGGGTGGCGGCTCTGGCAGCACGTGGCCGGGCTGGCGCCCAACCAGCGCGTCGAGATGCCTTGGCCGGAGCCGAATTTTGTCCCCCCTTACGGCGCAATCTACTCGCTCGACGATGTGATCGCCTGTATGAAAGGCCGCCTCGACGAGCCGAAGAACTCTGGCCGCCGCGTCGCCGTTGCCCTTGAGGTCGAGATCGCGCTCAAGCAGTCTTCCGCGCAGGAAGGCGTCAGAGTAGACCTGCCGCTCGCAGACCGCTCGCTCGGCCTGCACTACGACTGGTTCCGCTAGCTATGCTGTTGTGCCGGCGGATGATGTCGGGGAATGCACAGAGGTAGTCGCTGTTCTTATGGACGATGAGGTGTTCGAGCGTCGTAGTCGCCTCCGATGCCCACGTTAGACCGCCGCTGCCGGGGCCGGGGTTGTCTCTGGTCGGGGCCGTAGGAGTTGTGGTGAGCGCCAGGCAATCGCTGCCACAAGTATCACGCACAGCACGGCCCCGGCCCCGATAGCGAGCGGCGCGCCCCAGCGCTCGGCCACGGCGCCGGCGCCCAGCGAGCCGAGCGGTGTGCTGCCCGTTGCCAGCACCAGCAGCCCCATGGCCCGACCCCGCAGCGCCGGCTCGGCGCGACTGAGGATCAGCGTGGTTTGCATCACTGCGAATCCGGCCTGCCCCAGGCCGCTGAGCGTCAGCAGTACGATAGCTAGAGGCAAGCTGGTGGTACTAGCGAACGCCGCGAGCGCCAGCGACGACAGGCCCGCACCCAGCACGAGGGTCCATCCATACGACCGCTCGCGGTTCAGACGCGGCAGTAGCAACAGCATCAGTGGCGCGCCGATACCGTTCGCCGCGCCCATCCACCCCAGTTCCACCGGCCCCACGTGGAGTACGTCCTCTGCAAACACCGGGTAGAGATACTTGGCCTGGAAGACGAAGCCGTTCATGGCAACGGTCATCAGGAGCACGGCCCAGATGACCGGTTCGCCACGAACGTAGCTCCAGCCCTCGCGGAGTTGGCGCCAGACTGGAGCGTGGGCGACTGCGCCGGTCCTCCGCCCCGCCGCCAACCGTCCCAGCGTGAGCAGCGACAGGGCAGGGAACAGTACCAGTGTGGCATAGGCGCCGTCCGCCCACAGCGCCAGCAGTGCCCCGGCGAGCAGCGGGCCAAGCACCCGCGCCACCGACTGGGTCACGCGCTCCAACACGACCGCGGTGAGTAGATACTCGGAGCCGGCCAGGTCCATCATCAAGGCACGGCGCGAGGGCCAGCCCAACGCCGTGCTGACACCGAACCAGAGCGTGACAAGCAACAGGAGCCAGTACGATCCGTGACCGGTGAGCAGCGTCGCGGCCAGCAGGGCGAGGGCGACGAGACTGCCTCCCTCGGCAATACGCACTAGCAGTACGCAATTCAGCCGGTCAGCGAGGGCGCCGCTCAGCGGTCCGATCAGCGGCATCGCCACGGCGCGACCAACGCCGGTCATCGCCACCAGCCAGGGGGAGCCGGTGAGTTGAAGTGCCACCCAGCCGGTGACGATCACCTCCGTCCAAAGCGTAAAGCTCGAGGCGCAGTTGGAGAGCCACAGGCGCCGGAACGCCGGCCGCGATAGTAGGGCAGTGAGGTCGTGGGACCACGGTCCAATTGCGCCAGCAAGTCGTACCCTCGGACTCTTGCGATTGGAGCGCGGCATGGCTGGTGGCACCTTGCTTCATCTCCGGCCCGATCAATCTACCGACATCCGCTGCGGCCGCACCTATAATGCCTGATTGCGCCGCGGTCACCAGGGTAGATGCATGTCGGTAGGGACGCAGCACGCGCACGCTATGCCCATGGTCGGCGTCATGGCTACGGTAAAGCTAAGGCTACTTAGCTTTCACAAAATATCTTAGTTTGCCGGCCCATACCTGCCCATTCCCGCTGCCTCACTCGTCATTCCCGCGCCAGCCGGAATCTCCCACGATGTCTGCTAGGACAGTCGGGGACCGCGAGAGTGTCGTCCTGGCGGGTATCGCTGGCGAACGTCGTAGTGCGTCGCGCGTACTTCACTAGGGACGCGTGACCGCGCGGGGCAGTGCCGAGCGCAGTCCGATCAGTGGTTAGGGTAGTCCGAGGTGCCGGTGGCCCGAGGAGCAGTGTGTGCCAACGCCGCAGACTCCGGCACCACGTCGCGCCTATAGCTATGCACGCTTCACCGACACACCTCCTCGACCGGGCCCTTGCTTCCACCTCCGCCGCACGGCGACAAGCCGCCGCGCTGCCGCTGGCCATGGTGCAACGGATGGTAGCCAGTCACCATGCACATAATTATGTAAATCCACCCCCATCAATTATGTCCACCAACACTCACCAGCAGTTATGTCTAGCCACTCTCTCCCCTACCGGATCGTTCTCTCCCTGCTCTGCACCAACAGCCGCTGGCGCCTCCCGTCGCTGCGACGCAAGCCGCAATCTGGTGGCCGATAACGTGGATTCCCGCGTGTCCGGGCGTGACCGGCGGCGCGACCCGGTGCCGTTCCGTCCGTATCAGGATTAGTGGGATGGGCAGATGCACAGGATGGAGCGCCCTCTATCCTGAGTGTCCAGGTACATGACTAACCGGCTCTCGTCCTGCTCAAATCTGGCCTCCCCATTGAGCCGCGCCGCTATTATGTCGAGCATCGGCTTGGGCTGACGACTATAGCCCTCGTGCTCGGCACACCATCCGCCGCCGGAGGCGAGCGGTCTATAATGGGAGCACTGGGGAGCCGGCGGTCCATGGGGTCAGCAGTGCAGCCGTCTTGGGGAGCGAGGTCCACCAATGGTCACGCCAACGCCGCGCGTGGGACCGGCGACGCTAAACGAGCGGCAGCTGCGCGCCACGGCCACGACGCTCGGCGGTGCGGGGTGGGCGCCGTGGGCGCCGGCCAAAGGGCTGCGCTGCATCAACTGCGGCGCCTTGCAGGACCTCGATACCGTCATCTATCGCTGCCCCGAGTGCGGTGATTTGCTCGATGTCGTCTATCCCCGTCCCACGCTGACCGTCGAGCAGTTGCGGCGCCGCTGGCGTCGGCGCCGGGGATCGCTGCGCCCGATAGATCGCAGTGGAGTCTGGCGCTATCGCGAGCTACTACCGTTCTGGCGCCGGCTCTCGGAGCTAGTCACCTACCCCGAGGGAGATACTCCCCTCTTGGATGCCCCCCGCAGCGCCGCCTATGCTGGTGTCGGGCGGCTGCGGTTCAAGCATCTTGGGTTCAGTCCCACCGGCTCGTTCAAGGACTACGGGATGGCCACCGGCGTCACCCAGGCGCGGCGGCTGGGGATGCGGGCGGTGGCCTGCGCGAGCACCGGCAATACGAGCGCCTCCCTCGCGGCCTATGCGTCCCGCGCCGGCCTGTTGGCTATCGTGCTCGTGCCCGAGGGCCAAATCAGCTTTGGCAAGCTGTCGCAGGCGCTCGACTTTGGCGCCCTCACCCTGCAATTGCGCGGCGACTTTGACGATGCTCAGTCGCTGCTCATGGAGATTGCACCCCAGCTTGGCATCTATATCCTCAACTCGGTCAATCCGTTCCGCCTGGAGGGTCAGAAGTCGGTGATCCTCGAGCTACTGGAGCAGTGCGACTGGCAAGCGCCCGACCGGATTGTGGTACCTGGCGGCAACCTGGGCAACAGCTCCTCGTATGGCAAGGCGCTGCGCGAGCTGGACGACCTCGGCCTGCTCGACAAGCGCCCGCACATCACCATCGTCCAGGCGGAAGGCGCGGCCCCGCTCTACCGCTACTTCCACGATCACCCCGACCGGATGGTCAGCGTGCATCCGCGCACGCTGGCCACCGCGATCAAGATCGGCTCGCCGGTGAGTTGGAAGAAGGCGCGTCGTGCCGTGGACTGGAGCGATGGCTGGTGTACCGAAGTGGATGAGCAAGCCATCGCCGACGCCAAAGCGGTGATCGGCTCGGACGGTATCGGCTGCGAGCCGGCGTCTGCGACCACCTTGGCCGGTATCCGGCGCCTGATCCATGAGGGAACCGATGTGCCGGTGCAACCGGACGAGGACGTCGTAGCCATCCTGACTGGCAATCAGCTCAAAGACCCGGAGTACACGGTGCGCTACCACAACGGCGACCTGTGGGAAGAGTTCACGACCCAAACCCACGTTGTCTCCCACGGCCGGCAGTTGCAATGCTCCTTCGCCAACCCTCCGCTTGTCGTGGACGCCACCGCCGATGCCCTGCGCCGCGCCATCGAGCCACGCCTCCGCGAGCTACGATGAGTGGCTTCGTGGTCTGTATCAACAATGACAACAACCCGGCGAGCCTCATCGTGGGCAAGGTGTACCGCACGCTGTCGGACCCGGCTGCGGAGCTACACCATATGCTCCGCGTCATTGATGAGGACCGGTCGGAGCCTGACGGCTACCTCTACCCGGTCGCCATGTTCGCCCCATAGAACTACCGGAAGTAGCACTGCGGGCGCTGCTATCTCATCATCAGCAGTGATGACAGCGGGAGCGTGACGATTCTTGGATCTGTCACGGAGACATCATCCGTGAGCGTGACCAGCAGGCCAAATGGCGCATTGTAGACGGTCTTCTCCAGGAATGACCGTATGCCGAGCGTATCACGGTGTCCGTCAATGTGCCGTCGGTACTTGATCTCCATCGGAATCCGATATTCGCCAACGGTGATGACGAAATCTACCTCCGGCTCTGCGCCTCGTTCGGGGAACCACGCGAGGTCCAGTCCGGGAATGGCACCCAGAAAGTATCCGGCGATACTCTCTGCCATATGTCCGGCTAAGTCGCTCAAGTGGGGTGCGGCGTGTAGCCCGTCTGGGGTGAGCGGCACGATCTCCTGCAGCCAACTCGCCCGCAGCGAGTGATCGCTGAGACAGACCTTCCGATTCCCTCGCTGCCGTTTGAGACGGAGCTCCAGCGGCTCTACCAGCCGGATGAGCAACGTATCGTCGAGAAAGCGCCGATAGGCCAGAATGCGTTGCCAGCCGATGTTCGCATCATACGCAAAGCGTAGCTCCGTAACGTAGGTGGCTTGGCTTGGTGCTTGTCCGGCGTACCGACAGCAGACCCGGAAGACCTGCTCCAGCAGGTTCTCGTCTCGTCTCCTACCACGTTCACCCAACCGCAAATCGTGCTGGATAACCCGGCGGATCACCGTCTCATTCAACTGGTCGGCTATCTGTTCCCAGGGAACGTCTGCGCGAATCTGGGCTACCGGGTAACCCCCACGCTCTGAAAAGGCCGCAAATGCTCGGTCGCGTAGGTCCCGGTGTCGCAAGCCGTGCTGACGCAGTTCTTCCCAAAAGTGCTGATCCTTGAGGGCCTTCAGCCCATTGAGCGAGATTACAGGGGATATAGTTTCCCAGCCACGGAGCGAGGCGATCTCACGTAGCAGGAGCGTATCGAGCTGAAGAGTGGAAATCCGCCCGGCGAGACTGTCCCTGCCGCGTTCGATCCGGAGCGCCGAGCTGCCGGTGAGCAGCACCCGTACCGAATGGTGGTCAACGAGCGCCTTGATCTGCGGTGCCCAGTCGGAGAGGTTCTGAACCTCGTCGAAGAAGAGAAAAGCAGGCTCGCCGCGGTGAGCCTGCCGGTTGAAGGATGCGCGAAGAACACGCTGCTCGAACCAGCGACAGAGGCTTAGAATAGGATCACCAATACCCTTAAGCGATGGAACTTCATCGAACTGTACTCTAAATATCCTGGTAGGAGCGACCTTCTCCTCGTTAAGGAGATAATCAATAATCTGCTCCTGTAAGGTAGTCTTGCCGACTTGACGAGGCCCACGCAGCACAGTGACGGGAGCGAGACCGGATTTGAGGTTACTGAGAGTCCGACCAAATAGCCACCGGCGGAAGGGTGGCAATGTGCGTAACGGTTCCCCGGACCACCAAGGGTTGCTTGTGCCCAGGTACCTTTCCAGCCTTGCCGGCAATCTCTCAGGAGTCACCATCAGCCCGAAGGGGGTACGTTCGATCCCGACTTCGGTCATACTTGTCTCCCACCTGCCTACCCTATCCCGGAGACAAGTATGCCACAGGGAATATCGCACTCCTGCGACGCTGCTGTCACTGTAGGTAGGCGCCCAGCGCCTCGTGCGCCGCGCACTCCAGATCGTAGACCCGGCGAATGCGCTGCTGCAGATCGGACAGCAAGTGCCCGCAATCCGTTGCCGTAAGGGGGAAGTCGGATCGCGCCGCTTCCTGTAGCTCGTCGAGGCGTGTCCAGATGCGTTTGATCTCGTCGGTTGCCGCGGCGCCCTCGGTCAGCAGTAATGCTTCTTTCCGGGCCAGGAGCGCCTTGGCCTCGCGGCACGCTGGCACGTCGTCCGGCAGCGCGGCGCTCGCCAAGTCGCTCCAGCCCTGCCCTAGCTCGGCGTAGCGCGCGGCGAGTTGCCGCAGCCCGTCGTCGTGCAGCGCATCGGCAGCTTCGGCAAAGAAATCGGCATACAGCGGTCGCAGTAGCCCGCCGCCGGTGTGCTGGTGCTCGATACAGTCGTAGACCCAAGTGAGCGCGAACCAGAGGCGGTGGCCGGGCGGGAAGAGCCGCGCCCAGCTCTGCTTGCCCCGGCTGCCGTGGATGTTCCTGGCCCACGTCTTGAAGGCGTCGAGCGTGAAGTTCTTGATGCGCTGCTGCGCCAGCCCCTCGTAGCAGGCGCGTATCCCCGCGCCCACCGCCGCGCGCAGATCGAGCTGCTGCGTGGGCGCTACGGTCATGATCCGGTGCTTCTGTTTCCTGATCCGCGCGCGCGATGCAGCCAGCCCCGCGGCCGTGATCTCCACCGGGTCGTCCAGCAGATCGCCGAGCAGCGCGCCAGTCTCGTCGAGGCGATAGACCGTCACAACGTGGTAGTCGCCACCACTCCAGTAGTCGGGCAACCCGCGGTACGGTAGGTGGGCGCTCGCCACCCACGCCAGTACCGGCCCGCCCGCCGCGAGCGCGTCACCTAGTTGCTTGGCGGCCGTTTTGGCTCCGCCGGTTTCCTTGAACGTAGCCGTCACGCCGAACCGCTGCGCGGCCTGGTCCAGATAGGTGCGGTTGTCCTGCCAGAGGTGGCGTCCGGCGATGTAGAAGCTCGCAAAGTCGTGCGCCTCGTAGAAGAAGCTGAAGACCCCCGCACCAATCCCGCCGCCGATGCCGAATACCATCGGCTCAGTGAAATACTCGCCGGTGTGGGGTGCCCGCACGCCCGCATTCGCCAGCAGGATTCGCAGGGTGGTCGTCTCCGGGTGGATGCCCGGAAAGTGCAGTTGGCCCGGTGCAGGGGGTGCCGTATCGGAGGCGCTGACCGCGGAGGAGCCGACGATATGACGGCGGGCGGTCGTGTACCGTTCCCCGGTCTGCGCCATCCGGGCGCGGATACGTTGCTTGAGGTGCTTTTGCTTGGTCATCGCTGAAACCTCTCCTCATAGGGAACAGCCCGGCCCCTGCGCCACCGGAGCTACCCCGGTGAGAAGCGCTCCAACAATCACCGTAAGCTCGAGGACACCAATCCCCTTTGCCCTCGCGTGTGCCGGACAGCGCAGGTGCCCGGTCAGAGGGTCAGGCGTGAAACCCCGCCACCGCCAAGGGTACCCAAACCGCTCTACGCCGGCAAGCCGCCTGAGCAAGGGGCCGCCATCAGGGTGACGCGGCGGGCGGCGCGTGCTTGGGGGCGCCGTCTTGGCTCGGTGGCGCGGCAGCCTGGCGCCAGCGGCGCCGACTGATCCGCATCCTTTGACCACCCTGCGGCAACCGCGTCGTATCGGAGTAGTAACCGGCGGCGCGTAGCTCCTGGTAGATGACCGGGAGCACCGGCGTCGCGTCGGGGCGGTCGTGAATCCAGACGATGAGCGTTACTTCCCTGGAGACCTGGTCCAGCACGTGCCGGATGCGGGTGGCGAGCTTGTCCGTGGGCACGTCCCGCAGGTCGGCGGTCAGCTCGACCTCGGGGTCCCAGGTGAGTGCGCGGGGCGCCGCCGCCGGTTGTCCCGTCGTAGCCGGCTTGGTGGGTGGCGCCGCCACGACCGGCTGCTCGGCCCGCCCGCCTGCCCCGGTACCCGTGCTTGCGCTACGGCCGCGCCGCCGCCGAGAGCGCCGCCGCCGGGTCGGTCGCGGCGGCTGGTTGGCGTTCCCCGCCGGAGGGGATGATGTTGTGGTCGCCGGCGTCGCTCGCTGGCGCTGGTTGTCGGTACCGGCCGCGGCGCTTATCTCGTTCATGCTGCTCTCTCTTGACCATCAGGACTGCACCATCGCGTCCGTCCGCTGGTGTCGTCCTGGCCTGTCATTGCTCACGGTGCCGTCTAGTACAGGCAGACCAGGCCGGGGGAGGACCCGCAACACGCCGGGCGAACGGGGTGATGCCCCCGGCCTCAGCTACCGTAGAACGTGGTAGGTAGTGGGGATTGTCCGGTCAGCAACCGGCTCCGCGCGGCGGGCCGGCTTGCCATCTAGTATACGCCAGCGCCCCCGGCGCTTCCGGCGTCATCGTCGTGACAAGAGTCTGCTGTCCCTCATTATAAGTGCCGGTGCTATGGGGCAGCGGCGCCATCATTGGCGGTCAGCACGACCAGCTCATCGTCGCGCGAGACCGTCTCACCCGGTTGCACCGCCACCCGCTCGACGGTGCCGGCATAGGGCGCCGCGATGCTGCTCTCCATTTTCATCGCTTCGAGCACCACCAGCGCCGCTCCGGCGGCTACCTCTTGCCCCGCCTCCACCGCTACGGACACCACCCGGCCCGGCATTGGCGCCCGGATGGTCTGCTCTCCCTGCGTGGCCGTCGAGCGTGTACCGGCCGCCCGGAGAGCAGCGGTCAGTGGGTCCTCGATCCGCACGATGGCCAGGTGACTATCCACCGCCACCGCCAACTGCCCGTCAGACAGCGGCGTGATGGCAAGCTCGTAGGCCCGGCCGCCCACCAGCAGCGTATAGTGACCGGCACCACTCGCCTGCTCCGTCCCTATCGCGTGCAGCGTAGCCAGCGTAGCGGGCACCGCCGCGCCGTCCACGCGCACCGCCGGCGGCGTGCCCGGCTCGACTGCGATCTCCCACTGCCGGTTGCCGATTTCGACCGTGAATTGCATGACCTGATGATAGCCAACGTGGCCGCGGCAGGCAGCCGTCAGCCGTTCGCCCGCAACGCCGCGCGCCGCGCCGCCGCCTGCCACCGTGAGCCGGTAGGCGTCGTGGCTGCTGCGGGCGCTTGTTGGCTGCGTTCCTGGAGCGTATGCAGCGCCGCGCCGACGGCGGCGATGTCCGGCACGTCCGGTGCGCTGTCGGCGGTGCCCGGCGTGGGTCGTCGTTGCTGGTACTCGTCCAGGAAAGACGTGCTGAGCCGCGCGGCGGCAAAGTCCGAGTCCACCAGTACGTCGCGCAGGAACGGGATGGTTGTTGCCACGCCGGCCAAGCGGTACTCCGCCAATGCCCGGTGGAGGCGCACCCGGGCCGTCTCGCGGTCCGGCCCCCACGCGATGACCTTCGCCAGCAGCGCGTCATAGTAGGTGGTCACCTCTTGGCCCGGAAAGCAGCCGCTATCTACCCGTACCCACGGCCCGGACGGTTCGCGCAAGAGACGCACCACCCCGACCGACGGCAGAAAGCCGGCGTCGGGGTCCTCGGCGTTGATCCGTGCCTCGATAGCGGCGCCGGTAGGCACCGTATCGCTGTGCGGCGCCAGGCGCTCGCCGGCAGCGATGCGGATTTGCTCCTGGACCAGGTCCACGCCGTGTACGACCTCCGTGACCGGGTGCTCGACTTGTAGCCGGGCATTGACTTCAAGGAAGTAGAAGCCGTTCTCCTGCCCCGCCGGCGCCGTCTCGACCAGAAACTCGACCGTGCCGGCGCCGACGTAACCGGCTGCCCGCGCCAGCCGCACGGCCGCTGCCCAGAGCGCCTGCCGGGTCGCAGCGGGCAGACCGGGTGCGGGGCTTTCCTCGATCAGCTTCTGGAAGCGCCGCTGCAAGCTGCAATCGCGCTCGCCCAGATGGCGCACGTTGCCGTGCGTATCGGCGAGTATCTGCACCTCGACGTGCCGGGGTCGTTGCACCTGTCGTTCGGCGTACACCCGGCCATCGCTGAACGCCGCTACCGCCTCGCCACGCGCCCGCTCCAGCGCCGCCGGTAGCTCGTCCGGCGTCCCAACGGCCCGCATCCCCTTCCCACCACCACCACCGGCGGCCTTCAGGAGCAGCGGATAGCCGATCTGCACCGCGACCTCGGTCGCGGCGGTCGGATCGTCGGGCAGTGGGTCGGCCGTACCCGGTACGGTCGGTACGCCGGCCTCGGCCGCCAAGCGGCGCGCCGCCACCTTGTCTCCCATCGCCGCCAGTACGTCCGGGGGCGGCCCGATGAACATCAGCCCCGCCGCCGCGCACTCCCGCGCAAAGGCTGCGCTCTCGGAGAGGAAGCCGTAGCCGGGGTGGATGGCCTCGGCGCCGGCCGTCTTGGCCGCGGCGAGGATATTCGCACTACGGAGGTAGCTCTCCGTAGCCGATGCCGGCCCGATGCCGTAGGCCTCGTCGGCCAGCCGGACGTGGAGCGCCGTGCGGTCGGCGTCGGAGTAGACGGCGATGGGGCTGATACCCAGCTCGCGGCAGGCGCGGATCACCCGTACCGCGATCTCTCCCCGATTGGCAATCAGCAGCTTCCGGAACATGCTTCATTCACCGCAGCGCGTGGTATTCGGACGGCTGGGACCGGCGCTTGGCATTGTGTCCCTACCCTACGATCCCGTGCTAGGATAGTAGCATCATGGCTGCCAGTGTTGTGTCACGCACTGCCGGCGCACTCCAAAGCGGTCAACCGCCACTCACTCCCCAGGCGGAGAAACGTGCCGCGGAGTCGGCTTGGGCCGCGGAATCCGATCACGCTACTGCCAGTATTCGTCGAGGTTTCGATACGGGGCCGGGGAGTCGATGGCTCGTGCCATATCCGGTGTTAGGTAGTTCATCCAATAGTCATCGAACACGTCTGGGCCATGGGGTGCGAATGGCCCGTTGCCATCCACTAGGCCCCGAATACTTCTGATCGAGCCGATGTTCCTGGTATTACCGCTCCCAGGGCGCTCACCGGCAATTCGCCACTTCTCTTGTAGCAAGAAAGTGAAATCGCCGATTACGGATACAACACTCTGGAGATCGTCAATTGTGTAAACACGGCGTTCGTCAACTGCGCCATCCACCCGGCTGTAGATCGTGCCGAGAATGAAATGTCCGCTATATTCCTCGTATGGGAACGTGATGTTCTTCCTGGATTCGCGTTGTCGAAAGTAGCCAGTGAATGATCCCAGTGTGAAGCCGTTCACCGAACGCCGGGTTTTTCGATAGGTGCTCTTCAAATCAAGCGCAAACTTGCTGCCATCTGGGGCAAGGAAGCTGATGTCAGGATAGTGATTCTGATGCTCGCTTAGTATTAATCTGAATCCATGCTCCTCGGCAAATCGGGAAATAACGGGAAACAGCATCAACTCGATGATCTTGGACACCACTTTTGTATCTATTGAGATTGTATAAATGCGGCGATATACGTCAATGAACCCTTTGACTACCCAGTCGCCGGTGTCCGTAGCCAAGGAGTCCGTGAATCTGTTGAAGTGCCCGACGAGAGCTTCTCTGAATTCCTGTGCGTTCATTTTCCCCACTGCTTTCTTGATCGCGTTTCGCGCGGGTGCTATGTGCCGATCAGCAGTATCTCTCTCGACTTGCCGTTAGTAGATAGAACATATTGATATTCCCCGTAGTGCCGAACAGTGACATGGCGCTTATATCTCTGGAGTAGATGGAGCAGTTCCCTCTCGGAGGGTATACCGTCACTGCGGTAAGAGACAACGATGATACTATCCTGGTGCCTCCTGAACACGCTATCGAAAGCAGCGTGAATCTTTCGTTTATCGCCCCATTCGCTTTGCCGTGCCTTCAGCCGAAGATGCTTGGAGCTATAGTCAATCATCTCTCCCCAAGTGTCGTACATTGCCAGCCCCTCCAAGAAATGGTAATACCAATGATAGTCAACAGATGATCCCTTCCTGGATATGTAAGGAGTATCAATATAGACGATATCGTACTCGTTTGGAGTAGCGGCGGCATCCATATTCAGCGCAACGTTTCGCTGTCCGTTGTCGAAGACGGCTTCGTTCGCTTCTTGTACAAAGATACGGAACCACTCGTCAAACGGCTTGTCCCACGAATTCTTGTTGCCGAAAGATCGCTTCACGTCGGCTAATCGGATATAGAGATTCTTCCGATGAAAGAGATTGTACGGTCGTTTCACTATACAGGACTGGCATAGAGCGAAGAAAGCAAGGGAAAGTTTATACGGATCGGTGATCTGACGGATATTAGTGATAGTTTGGTCAATCCAAGCGTTCTCTTCGTCCGTGAAGTAAATGTCGGTGAAATCACTCTCGACAAATGGATGATACGCAATATCCCGGTGTCTCTGAAGAATCCACTCTACCTCGTCATGATTGAGTTGAGTGTGATTATTCTCGATGAGCGCCAAACCAATGTGGTAATTGAAGCGTAAGCAGTCATTATATGTTACCTGTTTATCTTCTTGCTTCAGACGATAGCCAATGGCGCCGGTGCCGCCGAAGGCATCCAGGCAGGTAAGAAAATCGAGTCCCGCGACTTGCTCCCAAATCCAGTTGGCGAGCTTGGCCTTGCTACCTTGATAGCGAGTGGAGGGGAACTTCCCGGCTATTCCGAGTGGGAGCGTCGGCTGATAGATGGTAGCTGTGCCCATGGTCAGCCCTTGTGCCCTGACACGTTATTGTAACGCTACGCCCCCGGTTGGGGTTGCCGTAGACTGGGCTATTCGTCCTACATTGTCGGCGTGCCCAGCCTACAGCGGAATGTTGCCGTGCTTTTTCGGCGGGTTGGTGTCGCGCTTGTTTTGCAGCACGTCAAGCGCGGCGATCAGGCGCGGGCGGGTCTCGTGCGGCTCGATCACGTCGTCAATGTAGCCCCGTTCGGCGGCGCTGTACGGGTTGGCGAACTGCCCCTCGTATTGCGCGATCAGCTCCTGGCGCCGCGCCACCGGGTCCGCGGCCTGGGCCAGCTCCTGCCGGAAGATGATGTCCACCGCGCCTTCCGCCCCCATGACGGCGATCTCGGCGCTCGGCCAGGCAAAGTTGAAGTCGGCGCGCACGTGCTGGCTGCTCATCACGTCGTAGGCGCCACCGTAGGCTTTGCGCGTAATCACCGTCACCTTGGGTACCGTCGCCTCGCAGTAGGCGTAGAGCAGCTTGGCCCCGTGCCGGATGATCCCGCCATGCTCCTGCGCTACGCCGGGCAGGAACCCCGGCACGTCCACGAACGTCACCAACGGGATGTTGAAGCAGTCGCAGAAGCGCACGAACCGCGCTCCCTTGGTCGAGCTATCAATATCCAGCACGCCCGCCAGCACGGTCGGTTGCTGCGCTACGATTCCCACCGAGCGCCCGTTCATCCGGGCAAAGCCGGTCACGATATTCTGTGCCCAGCGCTCCTGCACCTCCAGAAAGTCGCCATTGTCCACGATGTGCCGGATCACTTCCCGCATGTCGTAGGGCCGGTTGGGCTGCTCCGGCACGATGGTGTCCAGTTCGCGGTCCATCCGCTGCGGCGAATCGCCGGTGGAGACGACGGGCGGGTCGTCCAGGTTGTTCGACGGCAGAAAACCGAGCAGCTGGCGGGTGAGGTGCAGGCACTCCGGTTCCGACGCCGCCAGGAAGTGCGCCACGCCGCTCGTCGCGTTATGCACCAGCCCACCGCCCAGGTCCTCGAAAGTCACCTCCTCGTGCGTGACCGCTTTGATGACGTCCGGGCCGGTCACGAACATGTAGCTCGTTCCGTCCACCATCAGGCAGAAGTCGGTGATCGCCGGCGAGTAGACGGCGCCGCCCGCGCACGGCCCCATGATCGCGGAGATCTGCGGCACGACCCCGGAGGCCAGCGTATTGCGGACAAAGATGTCTGCATAGCCACCGAGACTGGCGACTCCTTCCTGGATACGCGCCCCGCCGCTGTCGTTCAGGCCAATGATCGGCATACCGTTCCGCGTGGCCAGGTCCATGACGCGGCAGATTTTCTCCGCGTGCGGTTCCGACAACGACCCGCCGAAGACCGTGAAGTCTTGGGAGAACACCGCCACCGGCCGCCCGTCAATCCGGCCATAGCCGGTGATGACCCCGTCGCCGAGGGGACGGTTGCCGTCTACGCCGAACGCCGACGAGCGGTGGCGGACGAGCGTGCCCAGCTCCTCGAAGGTCCCCGGGTCGAGCAGCAGGTCCAGCCGTTCGCGGGCCGTCAGCTTGCCTGCCTGGTGCTGGCGCTCGATCCGCGCCGCGCCGCCGCCCTCCAGTGCCGCCGCTTTGAGCGTCCGCAGGTGTGCGACTTGCTGCGCGCGGCTCGGACGATGATTGGTGCTATTCGTCTTGGTGGTGTCCTGCTCTACGGTATCGGTCATAGGCGCTCTATCCGTTGCCGACCTACCCCTATCCCCTCCCTGAAGGGAAGGGAATACCGGGCGCCTTGTTGACTCCCCTTCCCTTCAGGGAGGGGGCCCGGGGGGTAGGCCCAAATGGTATGCAGAGCGTAACACCGGGCACGGCAGTGGGCAACAGGGCGGCAAGCGCCGCCCTTGTTACGCGCCTCGCACCGCCGACGATTTGACGGGCTGCGTTGCCCGCCGTATGCTGATGGCTACGCGAGAACGACGCTGCGGGAGGTGAGCGAATGCCCCACGTGACAGTGCAGCTCTTGGCCGGTCGCACGGTGGATCAGAAGCGGGCGTGTGCGGAGGCGATCACGCAGGCCATTGTGGAGCACCTCAATGCGCCGCGTGGCGGGACCTCGGTGGTCTTCCACGAGATTGACCGCGATGACTGGGCCTCGGGCGGCCAGCTGATGTCCGATAGCGATTAGCCTGCGCCCTACGCAGACCGCTGAAAGCGCCGGCGACGCTTCAGCTCGCTCGTGCGGAGCGGGGGCGGCGGCGGCCCGTCCATGGTGGTCGGTTGGAAGGTCGGCGTCTCGTTCCGGGCCAGCATGGCCAGCAGCCGGCGCACGCGCTCGTTCCACTCGCCGCTGCCGCGGGCGTGGTAAGCGCGCAGTGGTTCGAGTGTGCCGGGCGTGGCCAGGAACTCGTCCAGTTCGTGTCGTCCCTGCACGCCACTATGCTCCGCGACTTGGACGACGTAGTAGACGTGTCCGTGGAGCGTGACGAAATCCTCCTCACCGGCCAGCGGCCGCAGCAGCAGGCGCTCCAATTCCTCGCTGGCGGCTGCCGTGAACTCCTTGACCGGGATGATCGCGGTCTGCGCTTGCCGTCGTGCTCGTAGCTCCAGCCAGACGAAGATCGCCTTCTCCAGGCCACCGATCAGAAAGTCCGGCACCACGCGCTGCTGCCGCTCCTGGGCCTGCACTTCCAGCGAGAAAAACCGCACGGAGTCGCCACCGATGGCCTCCAGGTCCTCCAGACTCAGGGCGGCCATGAGCGGGTGGATCCCGGCCGGCGGCGCGGATGATAGATGGATGCTCCTAGACTTCAGCCCCAGGCTACTTACCGTCAGCGCCAGGAAGCGTAGCGACCGACAGGCACGGACGCGCCGGCGCACCGCGTCAATCGAGGGCGCTAGTGACAAGGCCTGCTCCACGCTAATCCGCCCATGCTCCAGGTAGGCTTCCAGCTCCTCTTCCTGCCGCCGCTGCCGGTAGGCTTCATTGATCCGCGCTTCCCGCTCTCCCAGCCACAGATCGCCAGGGAGATCAACGCCGACTTCATGCGTGTTGAGCAGCCGAACGAGCGCTTCCGACGTCGCCGGTGGCTCGTCGGGTTCCGGCTCGAAGCCGTCGTAGGCTTGCGCCAGTACCATGTCAATGGCGAAGGGTGTGAGGGGGACCGTTTGCGCCTCGCCATCCGCACGGACGCGGTCCAGGAGAACGTCCCAACCGTCCGCGATCTCCTGGTCGCTGGCCGTATCCACGGTCGCTTCAATGTCGTTCCCGGCCTGCTCGTAGCTCTCTTGCGCCCGTGCCCGCGCTTCCGCATCCTCCGTACCGGCCCGCCGCAGCACTTCGGCCAGAAACAGCACGCGCATACGCGCCCCGAGCGGCGCCACCCGTACCGGCGAGAGATACTTCTGCCAGCGCATCAGGTCCGATTCGGGATTCTCGGTGTCGGCGAACTCCTCCACGAACTCGCTGTAGTGCCAGCCATCGCTCGCGGCCCAGATTGCGGCAAGCTCCAGGTACAGTTCGACGGCCGGCCCGGCCACCGGCCGCGTGAAGGTCACCTCGTCGTAGAGGCGCAGCGCCTCCCCGGCCAAGTCGAACAGCTCCTGGAAGTTCTCCAACGACACGCTGCCCTCGTCCGCCAATGCACGCAGGGACTCCCCACTGAGGGCATTGGCCGCGTAGAGCGCGCCGGCCTGCACGTAGCGACTGCGCGGCGTGAGTTGGTCCAGGGCCAGCACCACGTCGCAGGCCCGCTGCACGTAGGCTGCGCGATCCGTCGGGCGCACTTTGGGGAGCGAGCGCTGTCTACTCTTGCGTTCTTCGATGAAGCGCAGTAGATCGTTGGTGTTCTGTAACGCTTGCTCGCCGACCACGCGGTACTGGCGCTCCATGCGGGTAAATTCCCAGAGGCGGTCGGCAATTTGGGTTTCCGCTTCAATCATGGTCACAGACCTCCATACGTATCAGGTTAGTTGGAGGGTGCCGTGCGCCGCCGGGAGCATGGCACGACCCTCCGGGAGTACACATACGCTGCTCTGCATACCACAAGCACTCGAACCTTATATCGGGAATGATTGAGAGCGAATGCTTGTCCGCCGCTTTGAGCCATCAACCATAGGGACTGCTGCGGCGCTGGCCATTCAGAGTGTACCGCCGGAGCTTGCTGCCGGCAAACGGAGTCTAGCGCCAGCAGCGGCGCGGTGGCCGGGCCGGGCCTTCGCCGGTTATGCTTGTACGAGAAGCGAACGGTCCGGCTCAACTACCGGGAGCCGGGGAGGAGGACGGCGTTGTCGGCGCAGGATGGCGTGGCGGATGTGCTCATTGTCGGCGCGGGGGCCTCGGGCGCGGCGGTGGCGTGGTCGTTGTCGCAAGCCGGGCTATCGGTCGTCTGCCTGGAGCAAGGCGGCTGGGTTGATCCGCAATCGTATCCCCACAGTCGGCCCGATTGGGAGCACCACCGGGCGACCGATTTTGCCAAGGACCCGAATGTACGCCAGCGCCCGGAAGACTACCCCGTCAACGTGGACCGGACGCCGATTGTGCCGCTCATGTTCAATGCCGTCGGCGGCAGCACTATCCACTGGAGTGGCCATTTCCCCCGCTTTCGCCCCTCCGATTTCCGCGTCCACAGCCTCGATGGCGTTGCCGACGACTGGCCCTTGACCTACTGGGACCTGGAGCCGTACTACGAGCAGAACGACGCGATGATCGGGGTCACGGGCTTGAACGGTGATCCTGCTAATCCGCCCCGCCAGCCCCGGCAGTCGCCGCCGCTCGGCCTCGACCGCGCTGGCGAGGTCTATGTCCGTGGGCTGGAGCAGCTGGGCTGGCATTGGTGGCCGTCGGACTGTGCCCTGATTACCGTGCCCCATGGCGACGGCCGCAGCGTATGCAACAACTGTGGGCCGTGTGACATGGGCTGCCCTATCGGCGCCATGTCCAGCGCCCACGTCACCTACTGGCCCGCTGCCCTCGACCAGGGCGTGCGCCTCGTGACCCATGCCCGCGTCCGCGAGATTACCGTAGACGCAGACGGTTGCGCGGCTGGCGCCGTGTACTACGACCAAGGTGGCAACGAGCACCGCCAAGCGGCGCGGGTCGTCGTGCTCGCTGGCAACGGCGTCGGCACGCCACGCCTGCTCCTCAACTCGACCTCACCTCGCTTTCCGAACGGCTTGGCCAACGACAGCGGGCTGGTCGGCCGGAACCTGATGTTCCATCCGGTCGCGTTTGTGAGCGGGGTGTTCCCGGAGCGGATCAACGGCTACCGGGGACCGGACGGCCTGCTCATCCACTGCCAGGAGTTCTACGAAACCGACCGCAGTCGCGGCTTCGTGCGCGGCCTGCAATTACAGTTCGCCCGCGACGTTGGGCCGCTGGGTACGGCCCTCGGTTCCTTCACCGGCCAGCTTTTGCCCTGGGGCGCCGATCACCATCGCACCTGGCGCGAGCGGTTTGGTCATGCCCTCACCGTGGCCGTGATGGTGGAAGACCTGCCGGAGCTACATAACCGCGTCACGCTCGACCCGGTGCTGCGGGATGGACACGGCATCGCGGCCCCACGGGTCGAGTACACGTTGAGCGAGAATAGTCAGCGTGCGCTCGATTTCGGCGTTGCCCGAGCGACCGAAGTCTTCGAAGCCGCCGGGGCCCATACGGTGTTCACCCAGTCGCCGCTCCGTAACTCCGGCTGGCATCTGATGGGCACCGCGCGAATGGGGGACGATCCTCAGCACTCCGTCACGGATCGTTGGGGGCGCACCCACGACGTTCCCAACCTCTTCATCGTAGACGGGAGCCTGTTCGTGACCTGTGCGCCGATCAACCCGACCAGTACCATCCAAGCCTTGGCGCTCCGCACCGCCGATTGGCTCGCCAATAACTTTTCCGAGGTGGCCTCATGACTAGCCAAGCCGACGGCTATCGCGTCCTGACCGCAGCGCAGCAAGCCACCCTCACGGCGATTCAGGACGAGCTTGTGCCACCGGAAGGCGAGCTACCCGGCGCCGGTGAGTCCGGCGGAGCCGCCGCCGTGGACGGCTACCTCCACGCGCAGCCGCCGCTCCGGACGAACGTCCTCACCGTCTTGGCGGCCGTGGACGCGAGCGCCCAAGCCCACACTGCTGAACCGCCGGGCGCTGCTGGCCGCACGTCCCCATTCGCGGCGTTGTCGGCCACGGCGCGTGTCGCCGTCTTGCGCGCCGTTGAGACCGAGCACCCCGAACCGTTCCGCACGCTGGTCGAGTTGACGTACACCGCCTACTACACCAACCCGGCCATCCAAGCGCTCCTCGGCTCGGATGCCCAACCACCCCAGCCCCACGGCTACCCGCCCCCGCCCCCCTTTGACCCGCGCCGCTTGGAGCGCGTCAAGCAGCGCGGCCAGCTCTGGCTCGACGCCTAAGAGCCGGGCTGCTGTCGGGGCCTGCCGCACGATATGGCGGCGTGAGGACCTACTTTGCTGTCTGTCCAAGTGATGTTATAGTATGGAGCAGTTGGGACTGCTCGACTTGGAGACGAAGTGGATATGTTTTTAAACACAGGCAGCCCGACCGGGAAGGAGATAGGGACATGAAACCCCTCGCAAGCAGCAGGTTCACGCGCCGCACGTCGGCCCTGACCCTGGCCGCGCTGGCCGGCGGCACGGTACTCGCAGCCTGCGGCGAGCCAACCGTCCGCTATGTGGGCCAACCGCAGGCCGGACCAGCGGGACCAGCGGGACCAGCCGGCCCCAAGGGTGAGACCGGTGCCCAGGGCGCTCAGGGTGTTCAGGGCGCAGCGGGTAAGACCACCCAGCCCGTGGACCTCCAAGTCGCTCACTACTGGCTGCGAGCGCCGGAGCACCCCCGCACCCAGACGGTCATGGGGGCCGAGGCGCTCTTCAAGCCCATGTATCCGCACGTCGTCCTCGATTCGTACTCGATTTTCGGAGAAGGGCGGAATTACGCCCAGGCGCTGACCGCCTGGGCCGCCTCCGACACGCTCCCGGACATCATTCAGGGATTGGCCGCCTACTACCTAGAGGGCTGGGTGAAGCGCGGCTTGGTTGCGGATCTCACGGCCGAGCTTAAGGTGAGGAAGTGGCAGAAGGATGAGCATTACTACTCACCGATGCACTCGGAAGTCGCCGGCAAGGTGTACGGTATCCCGTGGCATCTGAATGTCAACACGTGGGTCTACAACGCGGACATGTTCGACAACGCCAGCCTCAGCCCCCCCGACGACACGTGGACCACCGCCGACGTCTTCGAAGCCGCGACCAAGCTCACCGATGCCGACAGCAATCGGTGGGGCATCTTCCACGCCGGCCCCTTCCCTGCCCTCACCTGGCCCATGATCTACGCCAACGGCGCCGACTTGTGGGAGCGCTCACCGTTCAAGAGTTTGATCCACCACGATCAGCAGCTTGAGGTGTTCCAGTGGGCCTACGACACAATTCACAAGTTCGCGGTACATCCCCAGATGTTCGACGCCGACCGCACGCGGCTTGATCGCGAGTTCAACTTCAACAAGGGCAACTATGCGATGGCCGGCAATAGCAGCCCGAAGGGGTCGTACAAGACCATCGCGGGTGCCTTCAGGATGCAGGTCATGCCCACCCCGCGCTGGGAGGGAACGAAGAACCGCGTCACCAATTTCAACAATATCCCCGGAGTGGTGACGACAACGGCACAGAAGCGGGGCGCTTTCGAGGCTGCCGTTGACTTCGTTACCTTTATGAGCGGTGAAGAGGCGCAGATGGTGAACGCCGAGACTGGTGCTGCCTTTCCCGTCAACAAGAAGGCCGCCAACTCACCGACATATCTGAACGAGTTCCCGGAACTGGACATGAAGGTCACCACGCAGATTCTGGAAACACTGCCGGATCAGTGGGCACGCGGCTACGCCGTGTGGGAACACTGGCTGACATGGTACAACGCCATCCTGCCGGTCTTGCAGGAGGGTTTCAGCGGCAAATGGAGCATGCCCGATACCGCGAAGCGAGCCTCCGAAGCCGGCGATGCGGTGGTCCAGAAGGCGCTCTCGTAGAAGCACTCTGGCCTGCAACGGTAGCTAGGCACCTACAAGCTGGAAGACGTGTACGCGGCGCTGGTTCGCCGGCGCCGCGTTATGTCGAACCGATGCTGGCTGATTATGCTGGGGAGTACGTGATTTCGGATTCGCGTCTTCTCTTTCACCCCGCGCCTATTTTGAGCTAGTTTCTATTGCGCTGCGGACCGATTTGTGCTGGCCACCGCTGCCGGTCGGACGGTACGCTGGCGACGAGTGCGCGGGCCGTTCAAAACATTGCCGATGAAAGTGTATCGGATGAACAACTGGTAGGTTATCAGCAGCACCGCCGTGACGCTGGTGCAGGCCAGGATGTATTTCAAGTGGTAGCTGATGGGCCAATCAACGACCACCCAATGGGCCACAATAACCAGCGGCAGATGCGCCAGATACATCCAGTAACTGGCGTCGGAGAGGTAACGCACCGTGAAGCTGGGGCGGGAAAATAGCCAGCGGAACAGCCCCATCATGCCGAAACACGTCAGCCAGGCAAAAGCCGTTTCGGCCAGCGCGCTCACCAGCGTTAGCCGGTTGCTGAACATCCAAACCGGTTCGGGCAATTCGCCATGCGTAAAGGGCATGGCCTCCGCAGCATACTGCCGGAGCAGGAGGAAGCCAATGCAGAAAGTGACGGCCGCGGGCAGCAGGGCGAGCGTCCACCAGCGACGCACTGCGACGCCCTGCTGGTAAAGAAACGCGCCGAAAAAGAAGAAGCAGGAGTAGAAGAAAAAAGTCGCCGGCTTGGGTATCAGGCTTTGCAAGGAGTCCGCCCCAAAGACCGGCTCCTGCATCAGCAGGGACCCCGCGGTTGAAAGTGGAATAACCAGCCACCAGATTGCCGGATTGCGGAATTGTACCCCCATCCGGACCAGAATGATAAACATGCCTACCATCAGCAGCAGCATCCAGAGGAACCACAGATGCATCGTGGCGAATAGCCAGATTAGCGGCAGGGCCCAAAACGGGAAGTCATACGGATACTCCCGCCCTGAGGTCAGGGCCATGGCCAGGGCGGTGAGCGGTATTATCGTGAAGCATCCGACGGCCAATGGAAGCCCGATGCGCTTGAGCCGCTGCATCCCCAGCGCCCGCAGTCCCCGGCGTTCCCAGAGCAACACGGTGAACAGACCGCTGAGCAAATAGAACACCGGCGTCCGGAGGCCGTGCGTGATGTCGAGAATGATGTGATACGTCGGGTCGTCGCCGACCGACTTGTCATGCACTGGCCAGGGGTAAATCAGCTCGGGTAACACAAAGAAGGCGCCATGCAGCGCGATGCCGAGCAAAGTAGCCACGGCGCGCAGGGCGTCCAGGTCGTGATAGCGTGGAGCGGGTTGGGAAGCATTCGCCACGATTCTACTCTCCCTTTTGCCGCCATCGCGTCAGCCGGATTTTGAAGCTCCGGTTCGGGGTGGGTACGGGGATGGAATCCAATTTCATCCGGTAGTCGGGCGGGTCCAGCACAATTTCCACTCGGTGCAGAATCGTCGCGGTAATGAGCGCCATCTGGACCTGCGCCGCTCCCTGTCCCAGGCAGCTGTGCGGCCCGAAACCGAAGGGCGCGTATGCCCCCAACTGCCCGTACTCCCGGCGTTCCGGCAAAAAGCGGTCAATATCGAAACGCTCCGGATCCGGGTACAACTCCGGCAAATGGTGCGACACCGCCATGGCCACCCACACCGACGTGCCCGCCGGAATCCAGTAGCCGGCGAATTCGAAAGAGTTCGCCACTGTTCGCACCATTACCGGCACGATGGGATGCAGCCGCAGCGTTTCCTGGCCGGCTCGATGGGTGACCGGCATGGTGACCGGCATATTGTTTATGTCGGCCGCCGTTGGTGTGCCGTCGGCAAACAGCCGGTCGGCCTCTTCACGCACCCGCTCCAGCACGTCGGGGTGCTTCAGCAGCGAGTAGAGCATGAAGGAAGTCGCTGAGGACGAAGTGTCCGATCCGGCCAGAAATGGCCCCACGGAGTCAACGAACAGGTTCTTATCCGTAATGAAGTCCGGCGCCGAGCGCCGCATTCCCATCAGGATATCGGAGAGGTTCGACTCTCCCTCGTGCAGCGCCGGCTCATGAGCGGCCAGCACCCGCTCAAAAAGCGCTTCGACACGCCGGCGCGCACGCCGCACCTTTGGCGTATGCGCCATAAACCTCGGGTAGAGCCGGGCCATATAGACCATTTCCAGCGCGTGGATAAAGGTGAGTATGTCGTCCACGTGTTCCTTGGGCGATGTGCCGGACATCAGCGTGCCCAGTTGATCCACGACCATACGCTGCACGCTGGGATAAACTGAAACCGGATGATTTTCCGGCCATTGCCGCATCTCCTCCTCCACAATGGCCACGGCCTGGGGCAGGTCCTTCACCAGCTGCCGGCGGGAGTAGCCGTCCCGCATGAGCCGTCGCAGGCGCGCGTGTTCCTAGCCGTCCATCCCGGTGAGTGCTCTGGTACCGCCGAATTGCTGGGCAAACCCTTGCCACGCCACGTGATCGGTATGCAGACAGTCCTTGCCCTCTCGCAGCAGAAATTGGTTCGCTTCCGGCCCCGCCAGCACCAGCCACTTTTTGCCGAATATCGATATTTCAAACACCGGACCCAGCTTCCGGTACTGTTCCGCCAGAAATCCATTGATCGTATCGCGGAATTGCAGCACGTGGCCAATGATGGGCAAATGTCCCGTTGCCCGCGGCCAGCCGCCGCCTTTCTCCCGAATCCGCCGCCGCCGAGCGTAGGCTTCCGCCAGCGTCAAGTTCCGGATCCCGTCAATGACCGACCGGCTTAACAGCTCCAGCCGGGAAATTTGCTCGATCCGCTCGCGTGCTTCTGCATACTCCTCAGGTGACAGTATCTGCTGGAATACATCGCAGGCATTGGCCAGGCCGATGATGACTATATCCCGGGTGTCGGGAATATCATCGCTGAAAATAGCGTGCAATACCCGCAGCAATACTTCTTGTTCGTGCTGGCCGCCGGTCGTAGGGTGACGCCGGCCCCGGGCCACCAGACGCGAGAGCGAGAAAAACCCCGTGTCGTCGGCCTCGACTACGCCGGCCGCTGCCAGCCGTTCCAGCGTCAGAGAGCGCAGTTCCTCCGACCGTTCGGCCACCCGTCGAACCCAGAATTCAGGATTGCGGTAACCGTCGTTCGATACTTCCACGATGTCGGATAGAACCGGGTCCAGCAGGGTATCGTTCAGTGGCGTGGGGTCGGTTACTTCCAGAGTCTCAAGGCTGGTGTCAATCCGGTCTTGCAGGGCCAGTTCCAGCAGTGTAGCTCCGGCTAGGGCGTAGCCCAGCGTGCGCGCCGGAATGCTGGTGGCTTCGCCGCTGTCTTCATCCATAACCAGGAGGAGCAATTCTTCAGCAAGACTGAACATTGTTGGCACCTCCTTTATGCCGCGTCCGCTGACGTTACTGATTTAGCCGGGATGGTGTAAATAAATTCATCAAGGGTGGTGCAAACAAACAACTGTAGTGTATTTAAATTCACCATCCGGCGCAACAATTGTCCAGAGCGATAGTTGCCGGCGCCGTGTTGTGTCGAGCCAAGCCGAGAGCCGGTCCCGTTCGCGGCCCGGACGGCTGCCCGATCCTGTCAACCTGTGCGCGTGCCACCTGATTGCCCCGCTTCCTACACTTGTGTTTCCCACCCTATGTAGCCCGGCCGGGGACGTTTGGCGCGTCTGTGGTACGCTCAACCCGACAAACCCGGGACAAGGAGTAATGATGACAGCACAGACGGATCTGATCGGCCAGCCCGTACAGGAGCTGGATACCCCGGCCCTGCTCGTTGACCTCGATGTCATGGAGGGCAACATTCGCCGCATGGCCGACTATTTCGCCAAGTACGGCGTCAACTGGCGGCCACACACCAAGGGGGTGAAGGTGCCCGGGATTGCCCAACAGGAGCTTGCAGCCGGCGCCATTGGGGTGACCTGCGCCAAGTTGGGCGATGCCGAGGCGATGGCGGCCGGGGGGATTGACAACATTCTCATTGCCAACCAACTGGTCGGCCGGCGTAAGCTGGAGCGCCTCGTCGCGCTGATACGCCGCGGCACCACCGTCGTCGTCGCCATAGACAGCGCGGAGCAGGCACTGGCCATGGACGCGGCGGCGCAAGCGGGCGGTGTCAAGATCAATGTGGTCCTGGAGCTTAATGTGGGCATGGACCGCTCCGGTGTGCTCCCGCGTGACCCGGCACTGGCACTGGCCCACCAGGTACATGCGCTACCCGGCTTGACGCTCTGCGGGCTGATGGGCTGGGAGGGCCACGCGGCCGATATTCCCGATCCGGCGGCCAAGCGACAAGCGATTGCCGCCGCGATTGAGGAGTTGGTGGCGACGGCGGAGCAGTGTCGGGCCGCCGGCCTGCCCTGCGAGATCGTGAGCTGCGGTGGAACCCAGACCTATCAGGTCACGGCCACGCTACCGGGGATTACCGAGGTGCAGGCCGGTGGTGGCATCTTCTGCGACATGGAATACAGCAAGTGGATAGACCACCCTATCGGATTGTCCCTCCTGGCTACCGTCGTGAGCCGTCCCGACTCGCAGCGGATCATCGTAGACTCCGGCTTCAAGGCCCTGGGCCGGCCGCTGACCGATCCGCAGCCCCGCGACATCGCCGGCGTGACGGGCATCGCCCTGTCGGCCGAGCACGGCACAATCAGCCTTGACGCGCCAAACGACACGCCGCGCTTCGGCGATAAGATCGTGATCTACGCCGGCTATGGCGATATGACCGTCTTCCTTCACGACGAGCTATATGGCGTGCGTAACGGCCACGTCGAAGCCGTCTGGCCGGTCTTCCCCCGCCGCAGCTTCCGCTAACCCGCACCCGGCGATGCAAGCCGGGTCGGTCTAGCGATAGTGGCATCACTCGTGACACCCGCGCCCACCGTCTTGTCCGTCATTCCCGTGAAAGCGGGAATCCAAGCACCTTCTCCCAGATGGAGAGGGGGGTGCTGACAAGGGTAGGTTTTTTGTAGGGGCGCGATTCACCGCGCCCTGGTGTTAGTCATTGCGGCGCAAGCCGCCGTCCAGGGCTATTCATCGGCCCCGGTCCGAACGCTACACCCCCTCTCCACCTGGTGGAGAGGGGGCCAGGGGGTGAGGTCTGCCCCGCTCGCGGCTTCCGCCGCAATCCAGACCCTTCCTTGGAGGGAGGGGTCTCGGGGGTAGGTCCATGGTTAGGCGCTGGCCTGCTGGAGCGCCTGCCAGATGCGCTCCGGCCGGAGTGGCATGTCGAGATGGGTCACGCCGAGCGGTCGCACCGCGTCAATGACCGCGTTGACCACGGCCGGCGTCGAGCCGATGGTCCCAGCCTCGCCGACCCCTTTGGCCCCCAGGATGTTATTCGGCGTGGGAGTCTCCGTCCGGTCCGTCTCGAAGCTGGGAAGCATACCGGCCTTTGGCGCCGCGTAGTCCATCAGCGACCCGGTGAGCAGCTGGCCGGTCTCACCATCGAACACGATTTCCTCGTAGAGCGCCTGCGCGATCCCCTGCGCCAGCCCACCGTGAACCTGCCCGTCCACCAGCTTGGGGTTGATGGCCGTACCGCAGTCGTCCACCGCCACGTACCGCTTGATCTCCACCTGCCCGGTCTCGGCATCCACTTCAACGATGCAGGCATGGGTACCGAACGGGAAGGTGTACCCCGGCGGATCGTAGAAGTGCGTGAACTCCAGGCCCGGCTCCAACCCCTCGGGGATGTCAACGTGCGTGATCGCCGCCGCGGCCACGTCGGCAAACGCGATGCTGCGGCCTGGCACCCCGCGGATGTGCGCCTGGCCATCGGCTAGGTCCACGTCTTCCGGAGCCGCCTCCAGCAGGTGCGCCGCGATCTTGAGCACCTTGTCCCGCACCTTCTCGGTCGCAAAGTGAACCGCCGGCCCACCGACGGCAATACCGCGGCTGCCGAAAGTCCCGACGCCATACTGGACTTGGCCGGTATCGCCGTGCAGTACCACGATGTCATCGAGCGACACGCCCAGTTGATCGGCGACCATTTGGGCAAAGGTGGTCTCTTGCCCCTGACCGTGCGGCGACGTGCCCGTGAGCACCGTCACGTTCCCAGTGGGGTCCACGCGCACCGTGGCGCTCTCCCAGCCGCCCATGCCGGCCAGGTCCTTCGAGGGACCAAACCCGCAAATCTCGACGTAGGAGGACAGACCCAGCCCCAGATAGCGGCCCTGCCCGCGGGCGGCGGCCTGCTCACGCCGGAAGGCATCGTAATCAATCATCTCCAGCGCTCGATCTAGCGAGGCGTCGTAGTCGCCGCTGTCGTATTCGTTGCCGGGCGGGGTGGTGTAGGGAAACTGGTCGGGCTGAATAAAGTTGCGGCGCCGTACTTCGGCCGGATCGAGGTTCAGCTCGCCAGCGATGGCGTCCATCGTGCGCTCGATAAGATAGGTCGCTTCGGGCCGGCCGGCGCCGCGATAGGCAGCAGTAGCGATCTTGTGCGTGTAAATGCCGACAACCTCGGCGTGATAGTCCTGGAAGTCGTAACAGCCGTTGCCCATCCCCGCCGTCAGCCCTGGGATGGCCGGGGTGGTGGCGTGTTGGTAGGCGCCCAGATCGGCCAGTACCCTCATGCGTAAGCCGAGCAGCTTGCCGTCGTTGGTGACGGGTGCCTCGATATAGTCAATCTGATCCCGCCCGTGGATGCACGTGATGAAATCCTCGCTGCGATCCTCCACCCACTTCACCGGCCGACCGAAACGCACCGCTAGGTGCCCGGTAAGCACCTCATCGGGATAAAAGTTGGCTTTCGCGCCGAACCCCCCGCCGACCTCCGGCACGATCAACCGCAGATTGTGCTCGGGAATGCCCAACAGCTTGGAGAACTGGGTCCGCAGCAGATGGGGAAACTGGCTCGTGGCCCAGATGGTCAGCTGTCCGGATGCCACGTTGTAGTCGGCTGCCAGGCAGCGCGGCTCCATGAACAGCGGCAACAGGCGTTGGTTGACCAGGCGCAGCTTCACTACTCGGTCGGCTCGCGCGATGGCGGCCTCAATATCGCCCGCCTCAGCGACCGTGCGAAAAGAGACGTTGCTGTCCATCGATTCGTGGACCAGCGGGCTGTCTGCCTCGAGCGCCTTCTCGATGTCTATGACCACCGGCAGTGGGTCGTAGTCCACCTCGACGAGATCAACCGCGTCGCGGGCCTGGTACGGGTCCTCGGCCACCACACACGCGATGGCCTCACCAACACACCGCACGGTGTCCGTGGCCAGCAACGGCAGCCCCGTCTCCGTCATGCCCTCCACCGCCGCAAAGGCGGCGATGTTGTTCTCGATTTGACCTTCGAGATCGGCCGCCGTGAGCACTGCGACCACGCCGGGCGCCGCCGCGGCCGCGCTGGTATCCACGCGCGTCAGGCGGGCGTGCGCCTCCGTGCTCCGCACGAACGCCGCGTGCAGCGCACCGGGAATCCGCACGTCGTCAACGTAAGTGGCTCCCCCCTGGATCAGGCGCGGGTCCTCGCGCCGGCGGATGGGCGCCCCGACGAACTTGGGCAAGCTCGGCGTTGCGGTCGTCATAGTCGCAGCCTCCTAGTGTTCGTTGGATCGTCAAACGAGCGAGCCGCCGGCTCACCCCGCCGTACCGGAACATCGCCGGTTATGTCGTTGAGCGCGCTGCTGCTCGTGCTCCGAGCGCCGTGGTTCGGAAAAGTGAGCGTCCGGCAAATCGCGCCTACCGGAGCTACTAGCCCCCCGCCTGTGCCGCTGCCTGCTCCACCGCGCGCCGCGTATAGACGCGGACGAGGTGGCCGCGATATTCGGCGGACGCGAACAGGTCGTCGTTGAGATCGAGACCCTCGGCGGCCTGACCGGCGGCGGCAGCGATGTTATCGGCAGTGAGCTCCTGGCCGGTCAGCGCGGCCTCGACGGCCATGGCCCGCATTGGGGTGCTCCCGACGCCGGTAATCCCGATCCGTGCCCGCTCGCACTTGCCATCGGCGCCGACGGTCACGACGGCGGCGACGCCACAGAGCGCGTACCCCGATGCCGGATGAGCATTCTTGACATAGGCCGCGCCGCTCTGGCCGGACGTGGCCGGCACGGTAATCGTCGTCAGCAACTCGTCATCGCCGAGTGCAGTCATCAGCGGGCCGGTGAAGAAGCTGTCGGCGGCGATAGTGCGGCTGCCGTTCGCACTCACGGCCGTCAACTCGGCTTCCAGCGCCAGCACGGCGGCCGGGAGGTCCGCGGCCGGGTCGCCGTGCGCCAGGCTGCCCCCGATGGTGCCGAGGTTACGCACTTGCCGGTCGCCGATGATGGCGGCCGTCTGCTGGAGCAGCGGACACGCCGTCCCCAGCGCATCCGAATCCTCCAAGGTGCTGTGCGTAGTGCCGGCCCCCACCGTGACCTGTCCATTGTCGGTGCTGATGCCGGACAGACCCTCGATGTTCCCGATGTCAATGAGCACCTCCGGCGCGGCTAGGCGCAGTTTCATCAGCGGAATGAGGCTGTGCCCTCCGGCCAATATCTTCGCATCGTCGCCATGTTCGGCGAGCAGCGCCGCGGCCTCCTCGACGGTGGACGGTGTTTCGTATGCAAACGCGCTTGGGATCATCTCGGTTGCCTCCTTCCGAAGATTCCGCGCTTCCTATGGTCTCCGGTTGACCGCTCCCACCGGCCCCGTAGTCCGAAGCCGGTGGTGCGGCGCGGAGCCTCTTGCGTTCCTCAACGCTCCCCTCAGGTCGTTAGCGCAATCGGTTGAGCAAGCTGCGCCAGACGCCCGTGCTCTCGCTTTCACCCTCGCTCCCGTTGCTCTGGCTGCCCTCGGCGATCAGGCGCCACACCTTCTCTGGGGTCGCCGGCATGTCAATGTGGCGCACGCCGAACGGTGCCAGCGCATCTACGACGGCGTTGATGACGGCCGAGCCGGCGGCAATCGTGCCGGTTTCCCCGACCCCCTTGACGCCGATGGCGTTCACCGGCGACGGTGTGGTCGTGCGATCCGTCTCGATCGAGGGCACCATCCCGGCCTTGGGCACGGCGTAGTCCATCAACGAGCCGGTCAGTAGCTGACCGGTCTCCGGGTCGTACACGGCCTGCTCGTAGAGCGCCTGCGCGATCCCTTGTACGACACCGCCGTGGACCTGACCGTCTACGATCATCGGGTTGATGACGTTGCCGCAGTCGTCCACGGCGATGTACCGTTGCAGTTCCACCTGCCCGGTGTCCCCGTCCACTTCCACCACGGCAATATGCGTGCCGAAGGGATATGTGAAGTTGGAGGGGTCGTAGAAGCTGTTCTCTTCCAGCGCCGGCTCGATGTCGTCGGGCAGGTTCCAGGCCAGGTACGCTTGCAGCGCTACGTCCCCGAAGGTCTGCGCGCTTTCCGGCGCACCGCGGACGAAGAACTTGCCGTCCATGAACTCAACGTCGTCCGGGTCGGCTTCCAGGAGGTGAGCGGCGATGCGGCGGGCCTTCTCCGTGACCTTCCGCGCCGCCAGCGCGATGGCCGTGCCCCCGACGGCCGTCGTGCGGCTACCGTAGGTACCCCAGCCCATCGCAATCTTGCTCGTATCGCCGTAGACGACCTCCACGTCCTCGATCGGGATGCCGAATTCGTCCGCAACGATCTGGGCAAAGGTGGTTTCCTCACCCTGCCCGTGCGGATTGCCGCCGGTGAAGGCGCTCACTTTGGCCGTCGGATGGACGCGCACCGTCGCGCTCTCCCACAGCCCGCCTTGAAAGCCCACCGCGCCGGCGACTTCAGATGGTCCGAGACCGCAAATCTCGGAATAGGAGGTCAGGCCGATACCGAGATAGCGACCTTGCTCGCGGGCCGCCGCCTGCTCTTGGCGGAAGCCGTCGTAGTCCACCATCTCCAGCGCCATGTCCAAGGCGGTATCGTAGTCGCCGCTGTCGTAGGTGATCCCCGTCGCGACGGTGTACGGGAACTCGTCAGCGCCGATGAAGTTCTTCCGCCGGATGGCCGCCGGGTCCATCTCCAGTTCCGCAGCGAGCAGATCAACGATGCGTTCCACCAGGAACGTCGCTTCCGGCCGACCGGCACCGCGATAGGCGTCCACCGGCGTGGTGTTGGTGAGCACGCCCAGCACATCAGCCGAGATGTTGGGAATCTTGTAGGCGCCGGAGTACATCAGGCCGTGCAGGATCGTGGGCACGCCCGGCGCTGCCGTGGAGAGGTACGCGCCGAGATTGGCCCATACCTTCGCCCGCAGGCCGGTAATCATCCCGTCCTTTGTCGCCGCGATATCCACGTCTTGAATGTGGTCGCGGCCGTGGATCGTGGCGAGGTAGTTCTCGCTGCGGGTCTCGGACCACTTGACCGGCCGGTTCAGTTCCTTGGCGGCGAAGCCGACGATGGCCTCGTCGGGGTAGTGGTGGATTTTGCTACCGAAGCCACCACCGATCTCCGGGGCGACGATCCGCAGCTTATGCTCCGGAATACCGAGTACCCCGGACATGAGCACGCGATGGATGTGTGGATTCTGGGAGGTAAGCCAAATCGTCATCTCTTCCGCGCCGGCATCCCACTGCGCGACGGCCCCCCGTGCCTCCATCGAGTTCGGGATCAGGCGCTGGTTATGGAACCGGTGGCTAACCGTGACTTCGGCATTCTCGAACGCCTCGTCGTCCCACTCACCCATCCTCCAGCGGAAGGCGGTGTTCGCCGGCACGTCGTCGTGGAGCTGCGGCGCGCCCTCTGCGGTGGCCTTTTCCTGGTCCACGATGGCCGGTAGCTCTTCGTATTCGACTTCCACCAGATCAGCCGCGTCGGCGGCCGCTCCGCGATCCTCAGCGATGATGGCAGCCACACCGTCACCCACGTAGCGCACGCGGTCTATGGCCAGCGGCGGGTGGTCAGGCACGACGAGGTCGGAGTCGGGGATGAGCCACGCACATGGAATGCTGGCCACCCGGCCCTCTAGGTCGCTGCCGGTATAGACGGCGATGACCCCCGGATGAGCGGCCGCTGCGCTGGTATCTATGCTGGTGATGCGGGCGTGGGCATGGGGACTGCGGACGATCACCGCATAGGCCATGTTCGCAAGCTGGATGTCATCGCAGTAGGTAGCTTGGCCGGTAATCAGACGAGGATCTTCGCGCCGCCGGACCGAGGCTCCAAATAGACGACTGACGGCCATGGTTGCCCTCCTCTCACCCTCTGTCGGCTGCCTCGCACTCAATGAACTCTGGGGGGATTGCGGGCCATCAGGCCTGTCGCCCCGGCAGCCCACTCCCCGGCAGTAGGGCTACGACGGTCCTAGCCCGCCGACTGACTCGCGGCGTGCTGGACGGCCTTGACGATGTTGTGGTAGCCGGTGCAACGGCACAGGTTGCCTTCGAGCCCCTCACGAATCTCCTCTTCGCTGGGGTCGGGATGACGTTGCAGGATTTCGTAGGCCGAGATTATCATGCCCGGAGTGCAGAACCCGCATTGCAGGCCATGCTGCTCCCAGAACCCTTCCTGCAAGGGGTGGAGACCACCATCCTGGGGAGCCATCGCTGCCAGCCCCTCGATGGTCGTGATCTCTGCCCCCTCCGCTTGCACCGCAAAGACGGTACAGGACTTCACCGTCTTGCCGTTCAGCAGCACAACGCAGGCGCCACACTGGCTGGTGTCGCAGCCGATGTGGGTACCGGTCAAGCCCAACGCATCCCGCAAGTAGTGAACAAGGAGGGTGCGCGGCTCGACCTCGGCCGTGCGGGTGGTGCCGTTAATCGTCGCGGATACTTCCTGTGTGCTCACCACGGTATCATCCCCTTTCTGCGCTGGGTATGCCCCGCCCAGGACCTGCCGATGTCATGGTCGGCGGTCGCCGGTGCGGCGGCATACCAGGGAGTCACTGACCCTCGGCCGGGTGTTAGCGACAGTCTAAGGATGGTCCGGCCGTGAGTCAAATAGTAACTGTGCGGCCGGCAGCGTGCCTCAGGAGGGATTCCGGCACGCGCCGCGGTGCAGCCAGCGAATGCGGAGCAGGTCCCACAGGACCCGCGCGGCGTGGGAGATCGTCACACGCATCCGTGAGCCACCGGCGTTCGTCCACCGCACGGGCACCTCGCGCACCCGGTAGCCGCTCCGTTGGGCGAGGTAGAGCAACTCCACGTCGAAGACGATGCTGTCGAGTTCCATGCGCGCAAACAGTTCGCGGGCAACGTCGCCACGCAGGCCCTTGAAGCCGGCTTGGGTATCGCCGATGCTACGGACGGCGGTCAGAGCGGCCAAAGCGTGGAAGAGCTTGCCGAACGCGCGCCGGTAGCGCGGCTGGCTCGCCCGCATGTCCGATCCGTCGGCTTGACGCCGGGAGCCAATCGTGATCTCCGCCTCGCCGGCCTCCAGCGGGTGTAGGACCCGCGGTAGCTCGGTGATGGGGGTGGAGAAATCGGCATCCGAGAACAGCACGTACTCGCCGCGCGACGCCAAGACCGCTGTCCGTACCGCGGCCCCTTTCCCCCGGTTCAGGCGCAACCGGACCAGCCGCACGCCCCGGTGGGCGTAGTCCTGTGCCACCTCGACCGTGCGGTCGGTGGAGCCATCGTCGCAGACGACGACCTCAAAGGTCTGCGGCCAAGTGGTGAGTGTCGCCAGGGCGCGGTCGAGTGCTTGGGGTAGACGATGCTCTTCGTTGAAGGCGGCAATGGCCACCGTCAGATAGGGTGTGTCCTCAGACATCAGGCTGCCGTGGAGCCAAGGGCTGGCGCGGCCATGGCCGCGCCAGCGGTGCGAGTCGGGCGACCGGCCGCCTGGCCTACTTCAAGGTTTCGAGGTAGACGGCGATGGCCTGCAACTGTTCCTCGGGCAGCGGATACGGCGGCATCTGCGAGCCTTTCTTGATCCCTGGCGGGTTCTGCACCCAGCGCACGACATTCTCGCGGTTGAAGGGCAGCACGCCGGCAATCTGGCGGCTGGCAATGCCGTCGAGCGCCGGGGCTGCGATGCCGGTGGCCTCGGTCCCATCAATGGCGTGACAGGCGCCGCAGACGGAGACGGTGAGCACCTTGCCTAGCTCTTCCTCGCTCTCGGTGGGCTGTGCTGTCGGCGTCGCCAAGCTCTCTGCTTCGGCGAAGTGCGCTACCATCTCCCACTCGCCGCTCATAATCAGCGCCACCAGCTCGTTAATCATCTCGTAGTTGAGCGGGCCGCCGTTCTCCAGCCCCCACCCCACCATCGGAGTGTCTTCTCGTCCGTTCTGGATCGTCTTGTAGAGGAACGCGCGCGTCTCCTCGAAGGCTTCCGCGTTGTCGGGCGTATCTTCGATCTGGAACGCTCCCGTATTGAGCGGCCGCCCGATGTAGACCCCGGCGCCACCTTCCAGGAAGCCCTGCCCATCCAAGCCGTGACAGCTCATGCAGAGGCTGACGTAGGAGTGCGCCCCGCGCTCGACCAAGAAATCGTGCTGCACGGCGGCCGCGGCCTCCTGCCGGCCCGGCTCGTTGGCCGCATAGGCGATCATCAGTAGAAAGGTTTCTATGATGAGCACTACCCCGAACAACAGCTTGCGGCCGTTGCCCTGTGTCAGGGGCAGGTCCACCTCCTGCTCGCTCCCCGTCTCCGGCACCTCCACCCGCCGGCGGCGCCAGGAATCGAGAATCACGGCCACGGGAAAGATCAGTGCCACTGCGACGATGACGAATGTGAGCACCTACTGCTCCTTCATCGAGAAGTTGGGCGGCTGCCTCCCGGCACCGCCAATGGTATGTTCGTGTTGCTCCTAGGCTGGCGTGACGTGCTCGGTCTCGTGCTTCGAGCGCAGTTGGATGTCTCCCGTATCCACGAGCACCTCGCCATTGTCAATCCTGGTCGTCATGTAGTCAAGTGGCCGAGGCGCCGGCCCGAAGATAAGCTGTCCGTTGGGCAGGTACGTCGAGCCGTGACACGGGCACCGGAACAGCCCCGTGATGTCTTTCCCCTCGTAGTCCCACGTGAAGGTCTCGCGCCAGGGCACGGTGCAGCCCAGGTGGGGGCACGTCTGGAACAAGGCGATGAACCCTTGGGCTAACCGCACCAGGTAGAATTTCCCGTCAATCTTGTAAGTGACGGAGCCGACCGCGTAGTCGTCAACTTTGCCCATCGAGATGACGCTGCCGAAGGCGCCGCGCTTGCGGGGCCAGAAGAACACGACAAACGCGACGAGGGCTTGAAGCGTGAGCAGGCTCATGGTGCCGAGGCCGAATATGGCCAGCACGCCGCGCCGGGGCACGGTCGCGGCCCCGGCTCTCTGGGCTGCCGCTGTGGTTGCCATCAACTTTTCTCCCGTATCTCGTACCGAGGCAAGCTGTTTCCCGGCGTTAGGCCTGGCGTGGCGGTAACGCCCACGGCCAGTAAAGCTCCATGCCCGGCCCGCGCATCGCGGTGCCGATGAAGGTCAGCACGATCCACGCCACCACGAAACCGGTGAAATAGGCGATCATCACCTCACGGATCGTCGGCTTGAACGGACGGATGATAAACCATATCGCGTAGGAGAAGACGAACATAACCACCGTGGGGATAATGACCTCGGGCACCATGCCGGTGCGTAGCTCCGGGTTAATGGCCCCCATCAACTCTCGCACGCCGATGTAGTAGTCGAATACCACCAGGCCGACGGTGACAATGGTGGTATAGATCGCGATCACGATCGCGATTTTCTTTCCGACGGGTGAGGTGAACCAGTGCCCGGTCTCCTCGGAGTTCACGTCAATATAGGGAATCGCCGCGAGCATAATCAGGATGATCGTCGGCACGATCACGCCCGCCAGCCCCGGGTGCATGTGCAGGAGTAGCTCTTGCAGGTTCATGAAGTACCAGGGCGCCTTGGAAGGATTCGGTGTGCGATTGGGGTTGGAGTGCTCTTCTAGCGGCGCATTGATGAACCAGGACATCACGATCAGACCGACCGTCAGCAGCGCGGTCGCCAAGAACTCCGGCATCAGCAGGTGCGGCCAAACCGTCACGTTGACCTGCGCGCGCCGCGCCGCCGAACGGAGCGCGGCGGCCGATGAAGCCGCCCCGGCGGTCCGCCGCGCCGGCCGCCGTGCTGCCGGCCGAGGTGCCCGTGTGGCTGCCGGGCGACCGGCGTCGGCCGCCGGTGTCGCTGCCGCAGCCGCGGCGGGGACGGTCGTGGTGGCCGCAGCCGGTGCGGCCTCCGTTGCTGCCGCGGCGGCCGCCGGTCGCCGCCGGCGACGACGCAGTGGCGCTTCCCGGCCGCAGTCGGGAGTAGGACAGGTGTTGTTGTTTGCCTCCCACGCGCTGGCGTGGTGGGGGTTCTTGCACTGCGTGCAGAACACCACCTCCTCGCCTACCGCAATCGCCGTATCTTCCCCGGGTGGTGTAACCCCGATCCAGGGCGACTTGTCGTTTGCGGTGCTCACAGTGAGCGGGCGCGGTCCACTCATAGCTCTTCTCCACAACGGTTGATAGTCAACGTACCCCTCTCCCCACTGGGGGCCGGCACAACTGCGCCGGTGCCGCTAGGTCTCGCCCGTTTTTTTTGCCCAATCTCCTATGGTCTGGTGAACGCCTCTGACGCGATTTTGCGGCTGGCGGAATGATCCACTCACCACTCCTGAGCCATTAGAGAGGCTGCGAAAGACCACCGTCCTGACGCACGCGCCAGAAGTGTACTGCCAGGAACACTGCCAGTAAGAGCGGCAACGCGATGACGTGGAGGGTATACCAGCGGATGAGCGTATTGCCACCGATCTGGGCATCTCCCAGCAGGAGTAGGTTGACCTGATCGCCGACGATGGGTGCTGCCCCACCAATCGTCGTCCCCACCGTCACCGCCCAGAAAGCGAGTTGGTCCCAGGGCAGCAGGTAGCCGGTGAAGCTCAACAGCACCGTGAGGAAGAAGAGAATCACCCCCACCACCCAGTTGAACTCCCGCGGCGGTTTGTACGAGCCGGTATAGAAGACGCGACACATGTGTAGGAACACCGTAATCACCATCCCGTGCGCGGCCCAGCGGTGCATGTTCCGCATTAGCATCCCGAAGATGATGACCGTCTCCATGTCCTTGATGTCCTGGTAGGCCCGCTCCACCGACGGGACGTAGTAGAACATCAGCAGCACACCGGTCACGGTGAGGATGAGGAACATCATGAACGACAGGCCACCGAGGCACCACGTATACGTGAGCTTGACGGCCCCTCGCGGCACGAAGTTCGGGTGGAGGTGGAGGAAGACATTCTTCGCAACCGTCATGATCCGGTTGCGGCGGTCAATGGGATACCCGTAGCGGAAGATCGAGCGCCAGATTCGGCTGTCGTACAGCTTGCGCTCCAAGCTCTCCAGATCGGTGCTTTTGGCCACGCTTCCCTCCCCAAGCAGATCAGCCGCGCGGCAGGTTTGCGAAATAGTTCACAAGCGGCAGCCACATTATAGTCGGGATGGCCGCCAGCACTCAAGCTGCCGCGGTGCTTCCTCGGCACTTGTGCCGAGAAGGGGCAAGTCTACTGCCCGTCGTCTCGTCGCCTCGTCACTGCGGCAGAAGCCGCAACGGCGGCCGTCATTTTCATGCCTGGCGGTGGCCTTGCCAAGGCCATGGTGTTTCCGGAGCCGGTGTGAGGAGTGCCGGGAGTGAGGCACGGCCCCTCGCGCGGGAGCAAAATTGGTAGAATAGGCCGGCTCGTCGCCGCCTGGCGGTTCCGCCCGCCTGAGCCGGATTGGCCGAGGTGGCGGAACTGGCAGACGCAAGGGACTTAAAATCCCTCGGCTCGTATGGGCCATACGGGTTCGAATCCCGTCCTCGGCACTATAAAGGCCAGCGATACTCCGCTGGCGGCCCTTCGGGAGGTGCAGGTTATGCCTAGAAGGACCCCGCAGCGCCGCGAACGGCGCCGGCCGAAGAAAGCCGCCGCCAACGCCAAGGCGCATCGCGTCGTAGAAGCGTTGGAGCCGACGCCGATGGTGGAAGTGATCCGCAAGCGTCGCCGCAAGCGGGCGCGCGGCGCAGAGGAGGACACAGCATCGCTCGATCAGTAGCGCGGAGACGGTCACGCGGCCGCCGGGGTAGTCCGCCCCGTGCCACCACCAAGGCCGCGCCTCGTAGTAGCTCGGCGGTGGCCTTGGCGGGCCTCTCGCCCGCTGACGCCCGCGCGGCGTTGGCCCGTGCCGGGCCGGCCGCGCTGCCTCCTAGCCTCCGCTCCTTAGCCGAGGCCGACCCGGACGCGGCGCTCTCCCTTATCGAAGAGTTGGCGGCGGCGCCACCGTGGCCGCTCGCCGGCGCGGCCGCCGAGGCACTGGGCGCGGTGCGGCTCCCGGCCGCTGCCCACCTCGCCAGCGCCTTGGCCGCCGGCGAGCGGCCACGTGAGGTGCGCCGGGGGGCACGGCGCGCACTCCATCGTCTCAAGCAAGCCGGCATCCACGCCGATGCTGCCTCACGCGACGAGCCGGCCGGCGCAGTTGCCGCGCCCGTGGCTACCGGGCCGGCGTTCCTCAGCTCCTGTGACCCGGACGGGGCGCGCTTACTCTGGCTGGCGCTGGATATTCCCGGCTCCGGGCGCTCGGCGGCCAACGGCGTCGTCTACGACAGCGGACGGTTGCATTCCTTCACGATTACGCGCCAGTCTCGCGCCGAGTTCGACCAGGAAATCGCCCGGACACGCTCGGAAATGGCGGCGCGCGGTGCCTTCCTGGTCACTGAGGTGCCGGTGCCCTATGCGCTGCACCTGCTCACGAGCGCCGCGCAAGCGGCCATCGCCCAGCAGCGCGGTGTCCCGGCCGACTATGCCGTCTACGGCCGCTACCTCGCCGGCCCCGAGGAGCCACCGCTCCCGCCGGTCTACGACTATCTGCAAGCCACGGAGGTGCGCTTTCGCCCCGACCTCCTCGATCGGTCGCCGGAGGTGTTCGACGAGTCGGAGATGCGCGGCTGGCATCTGCCCGCAGATGTCGTGAGTCCGCTCACGACCGTCTTCCGTGATCGAGAGACGAGCACCCTCTCCCTGCCCCCGGAAGCGGAGCGTGATCGCCTGTCGGCGGCGCTGCGCCAGGTGGTGGCGAGTGAGTTCCATGGTGAGCAAGGGGTGCGCTGGCGCCGCCGCCTGGAGGAGATGGCCTACCATTTCGTGCGCCATGACCGGCGCTGGCCGGCGCAGTTGGCGCTGGCCGCCGCGCTGGCGCTGGAGCCGGAGGGCGCGCCGCCCGAGGAGCATCCTTGGTCCCTGCGTCTCGTGCAACGGAGTTTGGCGCGCGCCCTCGGGGTGGACCCGGCCGAGTTCCAGCGTCAGCAAGATCAGGGCGCGCTGGCGGGGCTATGGACGCCCGGATCCGAGGCCGCTGCCGCTGCCCCGACCATGCCCGGCGTGCCCGGAATGCCAGGGCACGAGGCGCGGCCGAGCGGTCTGATTATCCCGCGCTCATAGCCCGAATCGCAGCGCTCGCCCGTTAGAGTCATACGGACGGCTCCGGCCAAGGGGCCGCTGGTGATGCCCGGCTGACATTCCAGCCGATGACCGTACCGTGACGAGTATTTCTGGAGGCCGGTGGTGGTTGGACGCGGCGCTGCTGCTGCTCCGGGGGCGGAGCTTGGGTCGGCGGTTGAGACGCCGCTCGCCCGCGCCCTGCCGGTAGTCAGCGATTTCACCGGCGCGCCGTGGCAAGCCGAGCGGCTCGCCTGGCGCTTGCTGCTTCTGGCGACCGTGCTGTTCCTGGGCGTTGTCCTCGGTGGCTGGTACGCCGTCCGGTGGTATATCGGCAATGCTATTGTCATTAATCAGGGCTTCGGCCGGCTGATTGAGGGCGTCGGCCTCATTCAGCGGGCTGGCCACACCGAATGGATTGAGTTGCCGGAAGTCCCCATCTTTGATGAAGGTGACACCGTCCGCACGAGCGCCGGTTCGCGGGTCTTCATACGCCTCTTCGACTTCAGCACCGTCCTCCTCTACCCCGACACCACGCTCCAGGTAGTGCAGTTGCGCCGCGGGCGTTTCGGCCCCGTTGATCGCACCGTCGTCTTGCGCCTGGAGCGTGGGCGTGTCCATGTCGGTGTAGCGCCCGATGAACCGCCGTATGAGACGCTCCAAGGGAGTTTCGAGGTGCAGACCCCTTCGGGGCTGGTGGGCCTGCAAGATGGTAGCTACTCCCTGGAAGTGACCCCCGATGAGAGCACCGTGCTGGTACGGGTCGGAAAGGCCATCGCCCACGCTGCCGGCGCCAGCTTGACGGTGGGCACCAGTCAACGTGTCCAGATACCGAAGGAGGCCACACCGGTCGGCCCGTTGCCGATTCCGCGCGACGTGCTGAAGAACGGCAGCTTGCAAGAAGGCGTGCCGGGGCCAGCCGGCCAGCCGGGGCGGCCCAGCCACTGGACGGTGCTCGACCTCTCCGAGCGCGAGCCGCCGGGCCGGGTCTCGTGGGAAATCGAGGCTGGTCAAGGCAAGGTCTCCTTCGAGCGCGTCGGTGAAGGGCATGGGGAGACGATTATTCGGCAGTCTGTCGGCCGAGACCTCTCGGACACCGCTTCCGTCTTGCTGTCCGCCGAGGTGCGTGTAGATAGCCACTCGCTGTCGGGGGGCGGCGTTGCCGGTACGGAATATCCGCTGATGCTGCGGGTCATCTATGAGGACATCAATCGCACGAACACTGTGTGGGTGCATGGGTTCTTCATCCACAATCGCGACGATCTGCCGGTGCGTGCGGCTACGCAAGTCCGGGCCGGTGAATGGTCGTCCTATGAGATCAACCTGTTGGGTCTGGTGCCGCGACCCGCGCACATCGAGCGCCTCGAAGTGCTGGCTGCCGGCTGGAGTTATCGCAGCGCGGTGCGTAACGTGCGGCTGGTCATTGACTGAGGCGTCCTCCCCAGCGGCCGGCGCTGGCGTCGTTCGTAAATCAAGCCGAAGGCAGGACTATGCTGACCGTAGGCGTGGACATGATCGAGATTGACCGTATCGAAGGGGTGATCGCGCGCCGCGGCCAGCGATTTCTGGAGCGCGTCTACACGCCGGGCGAGTTGGCGTACTGTCGGGGGCGCGTGCCGGAGCTTGCCGCCCGGTTTGCGGCCAAGGAAGCGGTCGCCAAGGCGTTGGGGACGGGCATCCGTGGCCTGGCTTGGCGCGACATGGAAGTCGTACCCGATCACCGCGGCAAGCCGACCGTCGCCTTGCACGGTCGCGCTGCAGCGCGGGCGCAAGCGCTCGGCCTCCTGGAGTGGGCCATCTCCCTCACCCATGCGCGTGCCTACGCCGTGGCGATGGTCGCCGCGCGGTAACGCGGCAAAGACCGGAATCGTCATTCCCGCGAAGGCGGGAATCTGGACTGCACCTGAAAGCATCAACTATGTCAACTGACGCCGTGCCTCCGACCGGCCAACGCTTGGTCAGCGTCGCCGAGATGCGTGCCCTGGAGCAAGCGGCCTTTGCGCGCGGCACCACGCCGGCAGCCCTGATGGAGACCGCCGGCGTGGGCGTCGCGCGGGTCCTGCGGCGCTGGCTCGGCTCCGGTCCCACCGTGAACACACCATCTGGCCCGCCCTCGCGGCGCACCCTCGCCGATGAGACGCTGCTCTTCCTCATCGGGTCCGGGAACAATGGTGGCGACGGTCTGATCGTCGCGCGCGCCTTGGCGCCATACGCGCGAGCGACGCGCGTCTATCTGGTGCGTGATCGTGGCGATGACCCTCTCGTCGCGGCCGCGCAGGCCGCCGGCGCCGTCGTCCAGCCCGCCACGACCGACGCCGGCCGCAACCGGCTCACCGCGTGGCTGCGCGCGGCCAGCGTGGTCGTTGATGCGATCTTGGGTATCGGCGCCGTCCCGCCCTTGCGCGGGCCGGCTCAGGAAGTACTTGCCGCCGTCCGGAACACGCGCCGGGGCACGTGGCCACGCACCGTCGCCGTGGACGTGCCCAGCGGCATTGACAGCGACAGCGGACGGGCCGATCCCGTGGCGTTTGCTGCCGATACGACGATCTCCACCGGGCCGGCGAAGCTGGGTCTCTATCTGCCCCCCGCTGCCGGCTTGGTCGGCCGGATACAGAACGTGGATTTGGGGCTATCGGCCGAGACACTGACGGCGGTCCCCGTCAGCACGGTACTTGCGACGGCTCCGGCGCTCGCCGCGCAGTTGCCGCCGCGCCCGTCGTTCAGCCACAAGGGAACATTCGGCAAGGCGCTTGTGGTCGGTGGGTGCGGGCAGTACACGGGCGCGCCGGGGCTGGCCGCGCGCGCTGCCGGCCGCGTTGGCGCCGGCCTCGTGAGCCTGGGCTTGGCGGCCAGTATCCAGCCGATTGTCGGGGCTGCCCTCCTCGATGCCACCTACTGGCCACTCCCCGAAGGCGCGCCCGGCTCCCTCGGACCACCGGCGGCCGCCCCCCTCCTTGCCGCTGCCGAGGGCTACGACGCGGTGCTGGTCGGGCCGGGCTTGGGCCGCGCGCCGGGCGTGGACGAGTTTGTGGCGGCCGTTATGCGGGACCTGGCGGGAGTGCGCGAGCAACCGCAAGGAATCGTTGTGGATGCCGATGCCCTCAACGCGCTCGCCGGCACGGCTATCTGGTCCGAGCTGGCGCCCGGCCGCTGCATCCTGACCCCTCATCCCGGCGAGATGGCCCGGCTCGTGGGCTGTTCGGTCGCCGCGGTGCAGGCGCAGCGCATCCCTATCGCACGGGAGGCCGCGCAGCGCTGGCAGCAGATCGTGGTCTTGAAGGGCGCCCCGACCGTTGTGGCCACCCCGGACGGTCTGGTGACGGTCCTCCCCTTTGCCAATCCGGCGTTGGCTACCGCCGGCACCGGCGACGTGCTGGCCGGCACCATCGTCGGGCTACTGGCGCAGGGCGTGCCGCCGCACGCAGCCGCGTGGCTCGGCGTCTGGCTGCACGGCGCCGCCGGCGAGCGCGTTCGCGCCCAGGTCGGTGTGGACGGTGCGGCAGCGAGCGACTTGCTCCCGCAGCTACCGGCCGCCATTCGCTACCTGCGAGGCTTCTAGCACCACCAACCCGTTGCGACAGTAACCTCCAGTGCGCCGTGGTGTTCTGTGGCCGGCTACGGCTGCCTTCCGAGCACGCTCGGTGGTACCGGTAGTTTGCTCACTACCCCCCTCTGCGTGCTTGGTGGCGAAAGCGTAGGGAGCGGTAATCCCGTGGTGCAAAACACGGCAGAATTGAGTCCCCGGACTCAGGCGCTCCGTGCGCCGGTGCCGGCTACCGCCGACGCGGCGGTGGCCCCGGATCATCCCGGCCTCGACCCGGAGGCGCTCATCTGGGCGGGAGTCAACCTGGATGCGCTCGCCGCCAACGTCCGCGTGCTGTGCTCCCACATCGGGCCGCGCGTCCGGCTCGTCGCCGTCGTCAAGGCCAACGCCTACGGACACGGCGCCGTGCCGGTTGCCTCGGCGGTACTGGCGGCCGGCGCGGACGGCCTGGCCGTAGGGCGCCTGGACGAAGCCGTCGAGCTACGCAACGCCGGCATCACCGCACCGATCTTGGTGATGGGACCGGTGCCGCCTTCCGGCGCACGGCGCTGCGTTGCGCTGCGGCTCACGCCCACCGTCCATAACCTGACTATGGCCCAGGCTCTCGCCCACGCGGCGCGCGCCGCCGGACGGGTGCTCCCCGTTCACGTCAAGGTGGATACGGGCATGCACCGCTTTGGCCTCCTGACGGACGAGGCGGTCGCCTTCACGAGCGTCGTGGCAGCGATCGCAGGGCTGGCAGTCGAAGGCCTCTATACCCACTTCGCTATGGCCGACGCGGACAACCTGACCGCTACGCGACAGCAGTTGGCCGATTTTCTCGATGTCGTCGGCCGGCTGCGGGCGGTCGGCATCGCCCCGGCCGTCCTCCATGCGGCCAACAGCGCCGCGACCTTGGCGCTCCCGGCGGCGCATCTCGATCAGGTGCGCGTCGGTGCGGCGCTCTACGGCCTGCACACGACCGCCGCTCGTAACCCCGCCTCCAGCGCACAGTTAAATGGAGAGCGCAGGCACGCTGCCGGCGCGCCATCCCTGGCGTCAGCACTCCGTCCCGTGCTCACCCTCAAGACGCGCGTCATCCGACTGCGCTATGTGCCGGCCGGCACGCCGGTGAGCTATGGCGGCACCTACCACACGCCGCAGGCCACCTGCCTCGCCACCCTCGCCGCCGGCTATGGCGACGGCCTGAGCGTCGCCCTCTCCAACCGCGGCGCCGTGCTGCTCGGTGGCAAGGTCTGTCCTATTGTAGGGCGCGTGTGCATGGATCAGCTCGTTGTGGACTGCCGCGATGGTCGCGGAATCCAGGAAGGCGATGTGGCTGTCCTCATCGGGCAGCAAGGCGCCGCCTCCATCTCCGCTGAAGACGTGGCAGCGGCCAGCGACAGCACCAACTACGAGGTCGTCACCCGCCTGTTGGCCCGCGTGCCCCGGTTCTACCACCGCAACCAAGCGCCCGCGAACGTGCTGCACCCACCCAACGGCATCACGGCACCGCATCCCCCGGCGCCCGCTCTGCGTGTAAGTCCCTTACAAAAGTCACCATTCCCGCTTGCGCGGGAATCCACCCCCTCTCCCCGTGGGAGAGGGCCGGGGTGAGGGCTGTACCCCAGGTTAGCGGGAGGTGGATCACTGTCCCTCTCCCAAGATGAATGGGCCTAGCCGGCCGCCTCACCGATACCCTTACCTCTTTAACCTCCGCTCCTGTCCTATCCTCGCCGGTACCGGCTCGGCGCCGCGCTGGGCGATGATGATGCCGGCCACAATCGCTGTCCCCCCGACCACCAGCGTCAACGTCAGCGGCTCGCGCAGGAAGATGACGCTCAGTGCCACGCCCAACGGCGCGATGAGGTATTGGAGATTGGCCACCCGCGTCACCGGGAGGACGCTGAGGGCGTAGAACCAGAGACTGAAGTTGAACGCCGTACTGGACAACCCCATGTGGAGGAGCAGGAGCAGCGTGCCGGGGGAGACGCTGCCCAAGAACGCGAAGCCGCCGGCGAACACGAACACGAGCGGAATGAGCACCAGCGCTGCCCAGAGGCACGCCAGCGACGTGGCGGCTATGGCGTCTCGACCGGGCATCACTCGCCGCGCGACGATAGTCGCTATGGCGATGAGCACGCTGCCGGCCAGCGAGAGACCGACCCCGCGCAAGTCGGCCGTGGCAAACGCTTGCCACCAAGGGGCACTGCCCGCCGCAGTGTCCGCGCCGATCACGACAAGGCCCACGCCGACAAGCGCGATGAGCGATCCCGTCAGCAGCCGGCTCGGGTGTACGGCACGACCGAGCAGTGCCGCCGCCAGCGCCAGCCACAGCGGGGACGTGTTGTTGAGCAGGCCGTTCACCGACGCCGGGAGGAACCGCTGGGCCGACAGCACCAGTAGCGAGGTCCCGACAAAGTTCATCAGCCCCAGCAGCAGCCAGCCCCACGGCCGCGTCCCACCCTCGGCCCGTAGTTGCGCCCAGCCGCGCCGCAGACCACGTTTCGAGACAATGGTGATGAGTGCCAGCGCCAGCCCGGCGACGGCGGCGCGTACCCAGACGATATGCAGCGGCTCAACCTCGGCCAGCGCGACCTTTGCGGCCGGATACATGGAGGCCCAGCCGAGGCTGGATAGGGCGGCAGCCAGAAAGGCCCAGCGTTCACGGCCCATGGATGCTCTTCAGGTTGGCGGGAATAGGTCCGGCAGCGGTGTAGTGCGGCTCACCACCATCGGGAGCACCCATTGTACCTACCTGCTCCGGCCTGGCTGATGCCGGACGCCGCAGCGCGCTCGCCGCCTGCGGTGCAGTTGGCTGCTACACCTGTGCGTAGAGTGGTGTGCCGGTGTCCCGTCGTCGTGGTCGAGATAAGGTGGGTATCGTGACCGCAACCGTCTCTCGGCGTGAGCGTCTAAATCGCACAGACGCGGACCGCCGAGAACGTTTCGAGATTCTGGATCGAATCGGCGCGGCGTTCAAGGACGTGCCAGTTGAAGAGATCGAGCGTGAGGTCAATCGCGCCTACGCCGAGGTCAAGCGCGAAAACCTCGCGCGCCGCGCCGCCAACTCTTCATGACCAGAGCCAACACGAGTACTTCCTAGTGGGTATGACGACTAGCCACCCGGCGTCAGTGTCAACGTCGTCACTGCCTCCCGCGCGGCAGCACCCCGGTCCAGAGGCAGGAAGTGATAACGCCCGGCCAGCCATTCCGTCAGCTGATCGCCGTAGTGCGGGCTGCCGGGGTGCCCCGATTGCCCCTGCGCGTCAACGGCCCACAGGCCGGGTGGATCGGTACTCAGGTCGGAAATCAGGCGGTAGTTGGCGCCCATCGCTGCGCCCCAGTTCGGATCGAAACCCGTATTGCAGACGGTCGTGCCGTTCCCACGCACCGGTCTCCCACCACGGTCGAGCAGCGCACCGAGGTCGCCGCGCTGCGTGAGCACGTGGCGCAAGTGAATCTTGTGGAGCCGCCCCCAGCCCCACTCCGTCATGTCCGGGCCGAGGCGGCCGGTTAGCTCGTCAAGCGCCGCCCCCATGGCCGCCACAATCGCCGCTTCGCGCTGGCCGCCCGCAAACCAGCCGGCCTCATCGCCTGCGAGCAGCGCCGTGGCCAGGCCGGCGACCGCCCCGGCGACGAGTGCAGCCGTCTCCTCCGGGAACCGCTCCGCCGCCACCCGCTGACTCCAGTGGCCGAAGAACACGTCGAAGATCGTTGCCCCAATGCGGTCCGTCTCCATCCGGCAGTCCCACGCTGCCAGGTGCCCGGCTGCCTCCTGAATCCGCGACGCGTCGCTCCCGGCAAGCGCCTGTAAGAGCGCCGGCTTGCCGGCCACGGCGCGCAGCGAGAGCGCGTCTTGGTGCATCCGCGCGAAGTCGTCACGCGAGTGCTTGGCCTCCGCTTCGAGCAGTTGCCGCACGCGGCGGGCGCGGTAGCCGCTCGCCCAGCGACCGAACAGCGGATAGGGAAAGTCGTCGGGAGCGGTCCGGTTGTTCGCCGAAGCGATCCACCCGCGCTCCGGGTCACTCAGCCGCGGCATCCCCTCCCACGGAATCAAGCCTTGCCACTGGTGAGCCGGGTCCCAGCCGGGGCGGTAGCCCCGTTCCTCCACGCTGCGGACCGGAATCTGGCCGGTAGCCTGGTACCCGATGTGTCCTGCGTCGTCCGCCAGCACTAGGCTCCATGTCGGCACGCGCCAGCCCCGCACCGCTTCCCGCAGCCCGCCGACCGTTTCGGCGCGATCCATCGCCAGCAGCGACGTCAGCCAACCGCAATAGGCTGTACCGAGCCAGCGCAGCGACACCGGGCCGTTCGCCCGCGCTGGTGCGGGCAGCAGCTCATCCACGATGGGGCCGTTGCGTGACGAACGGATCGTCTTGCGGATCGTTTCGCCACCCCGCACCTTGAACGCCTCGACCCGCTCCCCCGCCGGTTCCCACCGCCCGTCGTAGAGAAAGGCGCCGGGATGTGCTGGGTCCGTGCGTTCCTGGTACAGGTCACGTTGCGAGCAGATGTTGTTCGTAATGCCCCAGGCCACGCGCTCGTTGCGGCCGAACATCACCGCCGGCATCCCGGCGTAGGCCATGCCGGTCACGTTGAACGAGCCGCCGGCCAGCGTCACCTCATACCAGCACGACACCGCCGCGAAAGCAATATGCGGATCGCTCGCCACCAGCGGCTTGCCGGTCGTGGATCGCGATCCGGCAAGCACCCAGTTATTGCTACCGATACCTTCCTCCGGGTCGCCCACCGCCGCCCCGACCGGCTGCGTCCCCACTGGCGCGACCGGATACGAGCCTGGTGGCAGAATGCTCTCGTCGTCGGCCTCGCCCTCCAGGAACGCACTGTAGAGCGCGTCCTCGCCCAGGGTGCGCTTGCCCAACTCCGGAATGAAGATCACCGGCAGGCGCACCGTCAGGTAGGCGCGGAACTCGCCGGCGATGGCCAGACAGTCCACCGGCGCCCACGGCTCAGGGGCGTAGTCCAGCAGATCGAACTCGATGGGCAGCTGGTCCCTGCTCGCCGCAATGACCGCATTGACACCATGGGAGAAGGCCGTCACCAGCCGCCGGGTTTCGTCGGGCGTCTGCCGCCATTCCGCTTCCGCAATCCGGCACAGATCGAGCGTGCGCGCAACGACATCCAACTCTAGTCCATCGGGACCGAGTACCTCAGATAGCCGCCCCACCGCCTTGCGCCGCAGGTAGTCGAGCTGGAACAGCCGATCTTGCGCCATCGCGTAGCCGAAGCCGAAGAACAGGTCCTCGTCGGTGTCCGCCGAGACGCGCGGAATACCCCACCGATTGCGGTCAATCCGGACCGCCCCGTTGACCGCCGCCCGTTGGCTCCCGCTCTGCCCGGGCACGCGCGCCCGCGTCTCCGCTTGCCACCAGGCATCGAACTCCGCGCGAGACAGGCCGCCGGCAGCGCAGACCGCCTCGACCGCCTCGCCGGCTCCGAGCCGCCTCAGCAATTCCTTCGATTCGAGCTTCACTGTGTTCGCCTCCTGCCCCTCTCCTATATAGATGGGCCTCTGCAAGATCGTCATTCCCGCGAAGGCGGGAATCCAAAACCGCCCCCGCTGCGGCGCGCGGACTCCCCTTCCCCGCCAGGGAAGGGGCCGGGGGTTAGGTCCAAACCACCTCACACCCCGGCCAGTGCCTCCCGGCAACGGCGCAGGGCGGCGACGTGCTCGTCCGCCGTGCGTAGACCCGCCCCCATCGTGTTCACCGTCAGGTAGGACGCGCCAAGCGTGCGCCACCACGCCGCGCGAGCCTGCCACTCGTCCTCATTGCCCCCGGCAAACGTTACTGATCCTTCAATGCCGATCTCCGCCGGATCTCGTCCGGCTGCGCGCGCATAGCGGTGTAAGCGCGCCACGGTCTCCTCCGCCTCCTGCCCCGGATGGAACTGTGGAAACCACCCGTCGCCCAGCCGTGCAATCCGGCGCAGCACCGGGTCTGCCCCGCCGCCGAACCAGATGGGTATCGGCCGCTGCACCGGCAGCGGATTGATGCCGGCGTTACTGATCGTGTGCCACCGCCCCTCGAACGTCACCAGCTCCTGCGTCCACAGAGCACGCAGCACCTGCACCTGCTCCGCGCTGCGCCGGCCACGGTCGTGGAAGCTCGCGTTCATCACCTCATACTCGACCCGGTTCCGCCCAATCCCCACCCCCAGCCGCAAGCGACCGCCACTCAGCACGTCAAGCTCCGCCGCCTGCTTGGCCACCAGCGCCGTCTGCCGCATCGGCAAGATCAGGATGCCGGTCACGAATTCGAGCCGTTCCGTGACCGCCGCCAGGTAGGCAAACAGTACCAGCGGCTCGTGAAACTGGTCCTCGTGCGTGTACATCCGCCAGCCATGCGTGAGGCGGTCCGGATGCGCGCCAATCACGTGCTCATAGGCCAGCAGATGGTGGTAGCCCAAGCCCTCGACGGCCTGCGCGTAATCGCGGATCACGACCGGATCGGCGCCCAACTCGGTTTGTGGAAAGACAACCCCCAGTTGCACTGTTCGTCCTCCTCTCGCTACTGCGCGACGTAGCCGCCGTCCACGGGCAGCGCGTGCCCGGTAATGAACGAGGCAGACGGCGAGCAGAGCCACACGACCGTCTCCGCCACCTCGTTCGGCTGGCCCAGCCGCCCCAGCGGATGAGCCGCGATCATCTGCGCTTCCTGCTCCGGCCGCTGGGTAAAAATCTGCTCCACCATTGGCGTCTCGATAAAGCCGGGGCACACCGCATTGACCCGGATACCCTGCTGCGCGTTCTCCAGCGCGGCCGCCTTGGTCAAGCCCACCACCCCATGCTTGCTGGCCGCGTAGGCGCTACCGCCCCGACCAGAGCCAACCAAGCCATAGATCGAGGCCGTATTGACGATGGCACCACCATCCCCTTGCCGGCGCATCTGGCTAATCTCGTACTTCAAGCACAACCATACCCCTTTGAGGTTGATGCTGATGATCCGATCCCAAGTGTCCTCCGGGTGCTCGTGGATGAGGCCGCCACCACCGGCCTGCGGTGTCGAGACGCCGGCATTATTGAAGGCACAGTCTAGCCGACCATAGGCGGCCACGGTCTTGCGGACCAGCGCCTCGACCTCGGCAGCCTGCGCGACGTCCGTCCGCACAAACAGCGCCTCGCCCCCGGCCGCTACGACTCGCCGGACCGTTTCCGCGCCCCCCTCGGTATCCACGTCGGCAACAACGACTCTGGCACCGGCCCGGGCAAACGCCAACGCCGTCGCCCGACCGAGACCCGAGCCGCCACCCGTAACCAGCGCAGCTGACGACGCCAGGCCCGCACCCCCGTTTCCCGTGTAGTTGTGCGGTCCTGGCACGTCACCTCTCCCCTCCAATGAGCCGGCCATCACAAGCCTCCCGCCCTGTACTACCCCGTCCTAGGGCATGTCCGCAAGATACCAGCCCCCCAGGCCCTCCGAGTGGCCGGCGTATACCCGTAGGACAGGCGTAGGTCCTGAGTTGTTGCTAGTGTCCGTCAGCCTAGCAGCACTCGAACCGTTCGCTGTTTGGTGAACGATAGAGCGCAGGTGCCTGCGCAGTGCCCACACTCTGATGCGGTATGTGACTTCGTTGCTGCGCTTTGCCGTTTGGCGAAACAGGATGACCGAGGAGTGCGGCTCCAACTACATATCAATGAGCAGGAGTATAGGGAGCCACGCGCACCTACATTTGTTGGGGAGTAGGCGTGCTGAACGTGTTGTCAATAGTCGTTAGCAGATCGAAGAGCAGGCTGCATATCGTTTCTACTGATTTACCCTCCTTTCAACTACGCACAATATCATTGCGTTCCTCCCTGAATGGCCGTACTTGGGGCCGCTTAGTCTCATCTTGGGCCAGGCGATTTAGTGTGTCGTCAATGTCTCGTAGGATGGTCAAGGCTTGTTCGCGGTCCATGTTCTTTCTCCTTGTATATTAGCTTCAGCGTCGGTACGGTTCGCGGGCGTGGCTGTCCTTGTCACCGTCCGTGAAAAGAATGTGAAGCCAGTAGCGTTTTACAACGCCCCTAGCAGCAATTTACAGTGCCATGCTGGCTTCACTGTCAGTGTACCGCTCCCTTCCTCCTGTTCGCAAAACTGCGGCTAACCCCCCGCCCCCTACTCCAGCCGGAAAAAGCTCCCGGCGATGTAGCGCACGCAGGCCGACTCGGGGACCGGCTCCTCGCTCTCCTGCGTGGTGATCCAGTAGGCGGCGAAGATCCGTCCGTCCGGCAGCTCGGTGAACACCTCGTAGCCCAAATCCCACGTGTAGGTGTCACGGGGCGGCCGCATCTGCGCCACCCTGGGTGCAACTTGGACTTGTAGCCGCTCTTGCCAACAACTATCCTAGGCATTCAGGCGGGCTGTTCAGCGAGGGAAGCGGCTCCAGCCGCGAGCAGGGACGGGGTGGTAGCCAACTCTTGGTGCAAGACTCGCCGCAGATCATCTTCGGTACCAATGCCGTCATCCATCAAGGTCATGCCCTGTACGATGGCAGCCATCAGCCGTCGTTCGAGGTGATTCACTGGCAGTTGTCCGAACCGATGGTCGAACTGACACCCAACATCCCACAATTCGGCAAGCGATATGTCAGTAGCGAGATAACGGTGTGTCGCTTCAGCAAGAGTTTGATGAGCGTCCATGAATGCCTCGCGCCGACCTTAATAAGGAAAGTGAAGCCAGTAGCGTTCTACAACGACTCGGCGGCACTTTACAGTACCATGCTGGCTCCGTCGCCAGTATACCACTCGTCTAGCCCTCGTCATTGGGCCGGAAGCCGCAATCCAGGCTGACCGGCGGCTCACTTCAGAGCGATAGAGATGGCATCCCGCTTCCCGGACGCCTTCTTGATGACCACAAGGCCCTGACGTTCAAGCCATCGTAGGAGACTGCTGTAGGGGTGGTTGTTGCTGAACCCGACATCGTAGGGGTAGATCTCTGATTCGTCCAGGCGCGCCTTGCACTGGTTTCCAAATTCGGACCTAGTGATGGACTTTCCACGTAGTTCCTTAATAACCTCCACGCACTCTGTCACTACAAACGGAGCATCCCAGTGGATGAAATGGCCGTCCGCAAGTACGCGCCGGAGTCGATCACTACAGTTATCGGTACCCCAGATGTAGACATCCACCCCCGCCTCTCTTGCATCCCGCAGCAGCTCGGCGTAGTTGCCGTCGTCCGCCGCCAGTATGAGGATCGTTCTGGTGGGCCGTTTCTGACACTCTTCCTTGACGTCTTGGACCAGTTGGCTATCGGCGTCGAAGTAGCTCGTAAAAACCTCGAACTTCAGCGGTTCGAGTTTAGCGGCCGCTTGGTACTGATGCGGGGCTGTGTAGGCCCAAAACTGGCGGCTTGCCCGCGAGCGAGGAAAGAGCAAGTCTATGTATTTACGCATGTAGCGCCACTCTGTCTCGACCTCGGACGCATCTAGGCCACGGTTCTGAAAATCCCATGGGAACAGCAGCTTGGTCCTCTGGTTCTGTGTTTCCATCAAACTTGCCCTCCTCGTGAAGAACTGAGGCGTGATACCACTGTCCTTAGCTATCGAGAAGATTGCTGCTAAGGCATTAGCATCGGGGGTGTTGGCACCCCTCTCCCACCGGGAAACCGTATTGACTGGAATCTCGAGGAGTTCTGCGAGTGCGGCCTGAGTCAATCCGAGTTGCTTCCGCAACCCCTCCAGGGTCTCCGGCTGAAATGCGAAGCTGTAGTGGTCAGGTCTGATTGGTGCCATGACCTGAATGATACCTATAACCACAGCGGTTGTCAACGTATATGGTGATAACAGAAATGAATGCCGATGATATCAAGGCCTGGCCTTCTGCTGCCCGACTAAACCCCGACACCTACTCCAGCCGGAAGAAGCTCCCGGCGATATACCGCACGCACGCCGACTCCGGCACCGGCTCGCCGTCCCGCGAGGTGATCCAGTAGGCGGCGAAGATCCGTCCGTCCGGCAGCTCGGTGAACACCTCGTAGCCCAAGTCCCACGTGTAGGCGTCACCGCGCACCACAAACTCCTCGCTCCACGTCTCGCCCAGATCGTCGCTGACCACGCCCAGTATCCCGCGTCCCCCGCGTGCCGGATACTCGCGGCGAGCAAACAAGACCACAATGCGCCCGTCGCGTAGCACCAGGCCACGCGGCGACCGGTACCGCGGGCCGGTGCGGTCCCCAGGCGCCCGGTCCGGGAGCGGCCCGGTCAGCGGCAAGCTGTACGTGCCGGGGCTGACAATCGCCCGTGGCACTGACCAGCTCATCCCGTCGTCTTCCGAAAACGCCACGTGGGGCCAGTTTTCGGGGAGCTGGTGCATGAGGCACATCAGCCGGTCATCGGGCAGCCGATGCACCCCCAAATAGCTGTAGCCGTGTTTGTAGTCGGGCGCCCGCCGCGCGCTGGCCACCTCGCTCACGTATTGCCAGCTCAGGCCGTGGTCGTAGCTCACGTAGAAACAGACGGTGTTGCGGTGGTTAGTGCTGCCCACAATACCCAGCACCCCGTTGTCGAACTGCACGTGGCCCAGGTTCACGCACAGCAGCCCGCCGTCCGGCGCCCACGAAGGCCCCTCGATCAGCGTGGCGTGGCGCTCCCAAGTGCGGCCACGGTCCCGGCTGCGTAGGGAAAAGGACGGGGGATGCTCGCGGCGCCCCAGGTGAAAGTTGATGCCCGGGTCGCCTGGCGAGGCGTTCAGCAGGCGCCCGCCGAACGGAAACTGCAAATACTCGCCGTGGCAGAAATGAATGATCGCATCGGGGTCGGTGAGATCAATCTGCTCGCGTTGCTCCGGTGTGACCGGGCGCAGCCAGTCGAGAATCTCATCCAGGGTCCGGTCGTTGTGCCAAATCCACGTGCGCTCGCTATCGGGCCAGGTCCGCCCGTAGTCGAACGAGCGACTGAGCAGCACGCCGCCGGCCTTGGCCCCGCGCTCGGTGATCGGATAGGCGTGCCGACCCGTGCGGAGCGGCGCCAGCGGGGCCTCGTAATCCACCGGCCCCACCAGGTACGCCACGGCCAGCTCACCGTCGCCGAAGTTCCAGATGCCCCCACGGTTGGGCCCGTACATATAGAGCGTCGGATCGTAGTGGACCCGCAGGTGCTCGACCTCCCGCACCGCGACCTTACGGATGCCAAGTCGCCGGCGGGACGGATACGTACCCATCGCGTTCTCCTCTCCTGCGCGAGTGTACCGCAGCACAACCGCGGTCGCAGCCACTGAGTCTATACCCTCTCACCACGCACCCTGATACGCTTACTCCGCTCACCGCAGCGGCGGCCCGATGCACCTCGCTGCCGTATGCACCGACCCTCGTGAGGAGAAGAACGGGAGATGTTAGGCCAGCAACCACGAGTAATCCGGGCCGGCTGTCTGATTGACGGCAGTGGCCAGCCAGCGGTACGCAATGCCGCCGTCGTGATCGAGAACGGCGTCATCACTTTCGTCGGCCCGGAGGATGCCCCCGAAGTCCCGGCGGTGCCGGATGAGCAGCAGCTCGACGCCCGCGATGGTACCGTCCTCCCCGGCATCATTGATACGCACGTGCATCTCGCCTTCAACACGCGGAAAGCGGCCGCCGTCCCCGAGATCATCGAGCAGACCCAAACCGACGACCTCACGCTGCTCGGTGGCCGCGTCATCCAGGCGGCCCAGGCCGCCCTCTCCGGCGGCACCACTACCCTGCGCGACTGCGGTGCGCCCGGTTTCGTGACCCTCCGCATCCGCGACCTGATCGCCAGCCGCTTTATCAGCGGGCCGCGCCTGCTCGCCAGCGGTATGCCCATCACGACGACGGGCGGACATCTCTGGTGGTGTGGCCTGGAAGCCGACTCGCGCGACGACGTCATCCGCGCGACGCGCATGTTGATCCGCGAGGGTGTGGACTTCATCAAGATCATGGCGACCGGTGGCGGCATGACCGTCGGAACCAATACCGCCCAGCCCCAGTACGATGCGGATCAGCTCGCGGCCATCGTGCGCGAGGCCCGGCGCCTCGGTACCCCCTCCGAGGCTGGTCGTTCGGGACGCTTGACCACCGCCCACTCCCACTGCGCCGCCGGCCACCTCAACTGTATGGCGGCCGGCGTGGACATGATCGAGCACTGTAGCTGGAACACTCCCGAGGGCGGCACGCGCTTTGAGCCGGAGGTGGCCAAGCAGTTCGTGGATCACGGTACCTACATCAGCATCACCCTCGGCAACACCCCCCGCGACGTTACAACTCGCTCGCCGGAGGCCGACCTCCCGCCTCGCCTCCGCGAGCAGTGCGATATCGTGCGGCAGAAGCACGATCTGGGAGTACGGATCGTCTTCAATAGCGACGCCAGCGCGCCGATCAAACAGGTGGAAGAGTTCCCCCGCACGGTTGCCGTGGTCACTGCCCACGCCGGCCTGTCCCCGGAGATGGCCGTCCACACCATCACCGGCCGCTCCGCCGACGCCATCGGTCTGGACGGTCTGATCGGACTACTCGCGCCCGGCCATCTCGCCGACGTGCTCGTCGTTGACGGCGACGTGAGCGCCGACGTCGCCGCACTCAGTAACACCCGCTGGGTGCTGCGCGACGGTGTGATCCTCTCCGACGGACACGGCGTCCTCGCCACCCGCACCACCCTCACCCCCGGCTGGTAGCAGCCCCTCGGCCCCGTCATGCCCGCCCAAGCGGGAATCTACTCCCCCTCTCTATCGCTCGGCGATGGAGAGGGGGCCGGGGGGTGAGGCGACTACCCCTCCGCCGCCGCGGCCCGTAACTCCTCCTCGAAACGCTGCGCCACGATCTCTAGCTCGCCCGGCTGGATGTTCAGCGGATCCACGTAGATTTCGTCCGATACCCCGAATATCGAGACGTAGATACGCGGCGTGCCGGCGAGCAGCCGGGCGTGGATGGTCTCGCGGCTCGGCCCCCGCCACGCCGGAGTCAGGTAGGCGACCGCGTGTGGCATCACGTGGTCGAAGTTGTGCTCGACCACCGCCCGCAGACCGGGAATGTCCGAAATCCGATCCACGATCATTTGCATCTGCTCGCGGTACTCCGCCATCTCCGCCGCCTCATCTACCGCGACGAACGCCTCGACGGCGGCGACCAGGCCGACGATCTCCTCCCGCGACACCTTCATGGCCCGCCCGACCGTCGCGTTGGGCGCGTTGTTGAGCCTGGCCCACTCCACCCACTCTTTCGTGCCCAGCAGGATGCCCGTGCTCTGCGGACCGCGCACCGCCTTGCCACCGCTGAAGCTCACCAAGTCGGCCCCCTCGTCGAGGAACTTGGTCAGATTGGACCGCGGCGGCAGCCGCGAGGCCGCGTCGCACAGCACCGGCAGATCGTGGCGATGAGCAATCTCGGCTAGTGTCGGCAGTGGAACGCTGCCCCCCTGCTTGAACGACGACTCCAGGTGGATCAGTCCCACGGTCCGGTCCGTAATCGCCGCCTCTAGCTCATCCGGGACGCACCCGCTCGCATCGCCCACCTCGACAAACTTGGCGCCGGGGGTCAGGTACAAGTGGTCGTAGACGAAGCGATGCCGTCGCTGGATGATAAGCTCGTTGGGCATCCTGCGCGTGTCCGGCAAGCGGGCGATCTTCTCCGGGTCGCCGCGCGTGATCGCCGCCGCCGACTGCAACGTCAGCCCGCTCCCCGCGCCGGCCGTCACCGTAGCCGCCTCGGCCCCGACCGCCGCCGCGATCATCTCCCCGGCCCGGAGGACCAGCTCATCCATCCTGAAAAACAGCCCGGCCGCCTCCACCATTGCCGCCAGCACCTCGTCCCGCGGACGACTGCCGGCATGTAACGTATTCGGCCCCCCGGCATTGATGATCGGCGCCACACCGAACCGCTTCACCAGCGCCGCCGCCCTGCCCTGCTCTCCCACTCCAAGCCTCCTGCGTCCCCGTAGCCCCACGCTGCCCGCGCCCCGGCGCCGGCCCCGCGAAACCCGCCGGACTGTACCATACCTACCTCCACCATCATCCTTAAATACGGAAACGCCGGGGGCTGACAGGGGTAGATACGGGCCAAGCCGTAGGGGCGCGATTCATCGCGCCCCCGTCATTCCCGCGCCAGCGGGAATCGACACCCCATCTCTATCGCTCCGCGCTGGAGAGGTGACCAGCCAAAGCCGCACGGATAGGGCCAGGTGTGGTGCGGCTTTGGCCGGTCAGGGGGCCGGGGGGTGAGGCCCGAACCAACCACACAAAAACCCACCTTTATGAGTGCCCGGGCGTAGGTCAGTGGACACCACCTAGCCGCCGCCGCATACTGGCAGCGGCGCGGCACGGCAGCCGGTACGCTGTGCCGCCGCCGGCGACGCGACAGCACGGAGAAAGGCAACCGGAGGACAGTGATGTTGAGGCTCGGCATTGTCGGCAGTGGCGGCATGGGCAGTTCGCACGCGCACGGCACCAACTTGGCGGCCCCCCGCTGCTCGCTCGCGTGGGTCGCCGACGTGGACGGAGCCCGTGCGGGACAGCTCGCCGACGAGGTGGGCTGCCGCGCCATCACCGACTGGACGGCCGGCCTCGACGACGTAGATGCCGTCACCATCTGTACCCCCCACCACCTCCACGCCCCCCAGACCATCGCCGCGCTGCGGGCCGGCAAGCACGTCATGGTCGAGAAGCCGATGGCCATGAACGAGGCCGAGTGCCGCGAGATGATCCGCGTGGCCGACGAGTGCGACCGCCGCCTGATGGTCGCCTACACCATGCGCTTTCGTCCCGCCCCGGCTCGCCTCAAGGAGCTACTCGTCGAGGGCAGCTACGGCCCGCCCTTCAAGGTCAGCGCCTGGACCCAGGGCTTCCTCGACCCCGCCGGTCGTATCCGGCACTGGGCGGCGCGACGCGATCAGCTCGGTGGCGGCGTGCTCTTCAGCCATGGCTGCCACTACATTGATCTCATCCAGTGGTACCTTGATTCCCTGCCGACCAAGGTCGCCATGGTCGGCACGCGGCGCGGTACCGACTGGCTCGAAGGCGAGGGCACCGCGCACGCCGTCCTGGAGTTTCCTGACGGCGTGCTGGCCTCCTACGACTGTAGCTGGGGTATGCGCCACGCCGTGCTGGACGGTATCCACATCCACTGCCCCGAGGCCCTGCTCGTCAGCAACTACACGACGATAGACGTGGTCCGCGGCCGCGAGCGCGAGGAAATCTTCCCGCCCCCCGGTCCTGGCGAGACGCCGCCCGGCTGGGCCACGCTCGGCGAGATCAACCACTTCCTCGACTGCATTGAGCGCGGCCAAACCCCGCTCACGGACGGCCGCGAGGGCCTCAAGTCGCTGCAAACGATCTGGCAGCTCTACGAGCAAAGCGGCTGGGACGGACGTTAGACCTTAAGCCCCGTCTTCGCAATGCCCCTAGTTGTCGGCGTGCCTTGGTGGAACACCATTTGCCACCGCCCGGCCGTGCATCTCCATATTGAGCTGCGTAGCGAACCATGCGGCGCCCCGTGTTGCTCCTCCGGCCGGGCAACGCGATACATTGCCAGAGCAATCGTGGGTGCCAAGAGCCTTACCTGGAACTCCGTGAGCGCAAACTGCTCTTTGGGTTGGAGCGGGAGCATGGCAATGACTTGTTGCCGATCAAACACACGCCCCGAACTACCAAACTCCAGAAAATCGTCTGCCAGCAAGCGAGCAAGTTCTTCCGGCGCGGCCTGCACCTCAGGTGTGAGCAACCGTTCCTCCAAGCGGCGAATCTCTGCCTCTAGCGCGGCGATATCGCTCATGACCGTGCCTCTAGGCCCCTAGCGCAAGGTCGGGTGCGTGTTTAGACAGGCCGCTAGGGGCGCGACTAACCGCCCCCCACGACTAGGACCGAAAATGGGCCTGGATTGCTGTATGCCAGCCGCCGGCCGGCCCCCGCCGAGGGCTACAAGCTGACGGCTGACGGCTGATGGCTGATAGCTAAAAGCTATTCCGGCCACGGCCAGGAACGGCCCAGCGGATCGCTCACGTGTACCGAGAACTCGCCGATGTTCTCGATGGCGATCCGGCAAACGTCCCCTTCCTGGAGCGGGCTAAGTCCATGGTGGTTAGTCCCGCAGGCGATCACGTCGCCCGGCAGCAGCGGCACCACCCCCGCGCCCCAGGCCAGCACCGTCGGGATCGGGTGCTCCATGTCGTCCGTGTTGTAGTCCTGGCGCAGATCATCGTTGACCCACAGCTTCACGCTCAGATTCTGCGGATCGCCCACCTCGTCGGCGGTGACCACGACCGGACCGAGCGGCGCGAACGTGTGGAACGACTTGCCCAGAAAGCTGGCCCCCGCGTTCGTCGGCGGCCAGCTGCGGCCGGACACGTCAATGAACGCGGTATAGCCGAACACGTGGCTCGCCGCCTCCCACTCGGTAATCCGGAACGCCGGACGCCCGACGACGAGCGCCAACTCGGCTTCGTGATGGAAGATCGAGCAGTCGTGCGGGGGCAGATTGACCGTATCGCCGGGGCCGATCACCGCCTGCGGCGACTTCATGAAGCCGTTCAGCGGCCGTTTCGGCCGATCCTCGCCTTCCATGTAGTTCCCGGCGCAGCAGATGATCGTGGTTGGGTGCAGTGGTGCGCGTAGCTGCACGTCGCCCAGGGACATACCGCCCCCGCCCCCTGCAACGTCCTGCAAGGCCGCTTCCACTTCGTCCCACGCCGCAATCACCGGCCCCAGGCCCTGGCTGCCCAGATCGGCTGATGTCAGCCCCGGCACCGCGCCGGTCGCATCGTGTATCTGCTCGCCGTCCACCACGCCCAGCCGCAGATTGCCTTGCCCGAGGTCCGCGGCACTCTCGAAGATCGCCAGTCGCATCGCTTCCTCCCTAACTGCCGGAATGTGCGCTCAGTATAGCGTCTGCCCCGTCATTGCGCCCTCCGAGGCCGCAATGACGCGCTGGATGGAGCCTGGCGCGAGCGCCGCCCCGCCCTTCGTTCCCGCCAGAGCGGTAATCCACGTCCCCCTGCACAGCGGGGGGGCCATAGGTTCACAGGGCCATGCATTGGCCCCGGTCCGAGCGTTACACCCCCTCTCCACTTGGTGGAGAGGGGGCCGGGGGGTGAGGCCCGCACCGCCTCACAAAATACCTACCCCTGTCAAGGGGACCATAGGGGGGCCAGTGGAACCCCTTGTCACGAGATCAGCCCGGCACGGTAGCGAGGAACGCCAGAATCTCTGCCGCCGTCTCTTCCGGCCGTTCCTCGGCCAGGAAATGACCGCAGTCGAGCGCCCGGCCGCGTACATCGTGGGCACGCTCTCGCCAGACCGTGAGCATGTCCAGGCTGGCGCCCGTCTGCCAGCCCGGCCGCTTGGCCATGTTGCCACCCCACAGCACCAGCATTGGGCAGTCGAGCTTGCGTCCCCGATCCACCTCGTCGTGCTGCAGATCGAGTTCAACCCCCCGGTAGTCGAGGCAAGTCGCCCGGATCGTTTCGGGATTGCTGAAGCACCGCAAATACTCGGCATACGCCTCCGCAGTGATCGCGCCCTCGGTGGCGCACCAGCGCTCCAGCAAGAAGTCGAGATAGACCCGGGCGCTGTTGCCGATCAAGGTTTCCGGCAGTGGCGCCGGCTGGCGCATCAGGTGCCAATGAAACCAGGCAAAGGCCAGCTCGCTGTCCATATGCTCGAACGCGGCCTGCGACGGGACCACGTCGAGCGACGTGAAGCTCCTCACCCGTGCCGGATGGTCCAGTGCCATGCGCTGCGCCACCCGCGCCCCGCGGTCATGACCGACGACGTGGAACCGGTCGAATCCGAGTGCCGCCATCACCGCCACCTGGTCCTGCGCCGTCGTGCGCTTGCAATAGACGCTCAGGTCCCCTTCCGCCGCCGGCGGCTTGTCGCTGTCGCCGTAGCCGCGCAGGTCCGGTACCACCACCGTGTAGTCCTCGGCCAGCATCGGCGCGACCTTGTGCCACATCACGTGTGTCTGCGGGTAGCCATGGAGCAAGAGAATCGGCGGCCCGCTCCCACCATGTCGGACGTTGATGGACACGCCGTTCGCCGCGACCCTCGCTCGCGTGAAACCGTCGAACATAGCTCCTCCTCGTTACCGGTGGTCCGCCCGGCGCTCACGCCGGGGTCACCCCCAGTGCCGCCAGCCGCGCCGGTTCACCGAGGTAGAAGCCTTGCCGCAGGAGGTGCTGCTGGAGCTTCTTGACATCGAGGTCGCGCGGTTCCACCCCGTCCTGGACCGCCAGCGCCGCCGCCACCCCGGCGGCCTCGCCGAGTTGCATCAGCGCCGGGCGCGCCCGCGTGGCCCCCGGGTCGTGACCGCGCCGGATGTACGCCGATGCCCGGCCCGTGACCAGGAGACCGTCCAGCCCCTTGGGCAGCAGCGACCGATACGGCGTGTCGAACCCCGACGGCTCCCCGCCCCTGTGCGGTTGCCCGGCGTGCGTGTTGCGGTACAGCACGTCGTCGAACTTCCGGCCCGTGTACACGTCCTGCGGCGTCAGCGTGTACTCGCCGTCAATGTGCGGCCCGCCGCGCGCGCCGAAGTACGGTGCCACTAGGAGCAGGTAGGCCTGCTCGAACCCCGGCACGTAGCGACGGAAGAACTGCGCCGTCTCGAAGACGTGCATGCGGATGGCCGTCTCCAGCCGCGCGTGCTGCTGCATGTCGTCGCGTCGAATAGCGCCGCCCATGTTGATCCGGCTCCCGACCAAGCCATTCTCGGACGGCCACATCCAGAAGTTGGGCGTGTTGATGTGGACGTGGGGATCAACCGTCTTCTGAAAGTAGTATTCGCCCCGCTCCCAGGCGCGCCGCAGCAGCGGGATCATGGCGTCCTCGAACTGCTGGCGGGCAAACGGAAACTGCTCCCGCTCCTCGTGCCAGGCCCGGTCCTCGGCGCTGAGCGTGACCTCACTGGCGCAGAACGCCTCGTAGCGGTCGAACTCCACGTTGGCCAGCAGGTAGAAGATGGCGGTGTCGTTCCAGGGAGTGTGCTCCGGGCGCAGGTACTCCGGCCGGATCAGCGGGGCCATCGTGGGATCGGGCGGCATGTCGGTGATGACCGGCACCCCCGCCCGCCGGCACACGTCTGCGTCGGCCGAGGCGTCAATGACCACCTTTGCTTTCACGGCCACCCGCCCCGACTTCCCCTCGACGAACAGCCCGGTGACGCGCTGCGCTTCAATGATGGGATCACCTACCCACACCGGCACCAGGATTTCAACTCCGGCAGCGAGAGCCTTTTGGGCCGCGAGGTGCGAGATGATATTCGGAATGTCGGCATATTTGTGACCGGTCTCCGAGCGGAGCGCCTCCATCTCGTCATTCACTTCCTTGGGGATGCCTTGTAGCCCGCCCGGCAGCGTGACCGGCGCCTCGCCCGCAATACTGCCACCGACGATCATCGCCGGGCCGAGGTTGCCACCGAGACTGCCAAAGCGGTCGAGCACGAGGGTCCGTACCCCCTGCCGACCGGCCGCAATCGCGGCGAACATCCCGGAGAGACCGCCCCCGACGACCGCCACGTCCACGTCATAGGCGATCGGCACCTGTCGCGCCGGCTCCGCTACATAGCCCATCGGTATTGCTCTGCCCATCGGTGTACCCCCTCAGCCGCGTCTGCCGCACACTGTCGAGTGTACGTGACCGCTAGCTCGCGTGCCTCCCCCCAGACGATTGCCGTTCACCACCCCCTGTACCGCGCACCGCCCATCCGGAATAATGGGAGCGCACCAGAGGGCACCACCCTTGCCCCCCTTCCCTGCCAGGGAAGGGGCCGGGGGTTAGGTCTCCAACCCCGCCTCCCACCGAGGAGCTGATCGTGACAACGCTAGACTTGACGGTACGCTACTTCCAGGACAGCACACCGGCCGACGTAGCCTGTCGAGAAGAGCACTTCCGCCAGCGTGAGTTCTCCATGCCCCTGCCGGTGGCGCAGACCGCCCTCGTGCTCGTGGATATCTGGAATACCCACTTCATCGAGTCCTGGCGCGACCGAGCGGAGCACGTCACCCTCACCGCCATCGTGCCGGTCCTGGCCGCGGCGCGGCAGGTGGGCCTGACCATCGTCCACGCACCCTCGGATCGGGTAGCCGAGCGGTATCCCCAAGTGCAGTGCTACCGCTCTGTCTCCGAGACGCCACCCGCCCCGCCGCCGGAATGGCCGCCACCGGCCTTTCGCAGCCGCACCGGCCCGTATGCCGTCTACCGCAACCCCCGCGAGCAAGCGCCGGGGCGCCCACCGCACTGGGCAGACAGCTTGGCGATGTCGCCGCACATTGACGTGCAGGACGGCGAAGCCGTCGTTGCCACCGGCGCACAACTCCACGCACTCTCGCAGGACCGCCGCATCCTGCACCTGCTCTACGTCGGATTCGCCACGAATTGGTGTGTGCTGGGCAAGGACTACGGCGTCCGGGCCATGAAGGACCGCGGCTACAACCCCATTCTCCTCCGCGATGCCACCACCGGCGTAGAGTTCCCGGATACCCTGGACACCCTACAGGCCACCGAGCTTGCGGTGCGCGAAGTCGAGCAGCAGCACGGCTTTACCGCCTCCAACAGCGACTTCCTGACCGCCTGCCGCGCTGCATCGGAGCAACCGGCTACAGCGGGCGGCGGGCGAGACTGAATGATTGCGCGGTCGGCCCACCCGCCGGCCGCGTCGCCAGCCACAGCACCAGATCAGCCACCTCTACGGGCGCCTTGACCCGCTCGCTCGGATCAAACGGCGGCGGTCCACCGACGCGCATCCGGCCGGCCGTCAGGCGCGTGGCCACCGGCCCGGGGACGATCTCGTTGACCTCCACGCCCTGCTCCCAGACCTCCCGCGCCAGCACTTGCGTGAACATCCACACCCCCGCTTTCGCCACGGCATAGGAGGAGTTGCCGGGCACTGGCGCGTGCCCCATGCCCGATCCGATGTTGATGATCTTCCCCCCACCGTCGGCGCTGATGTGCGGCAGAAACGCGCGCGTCACCAGGTAGAGGCCGATGAGATTGACCTCGACCGTGTGCCGCCAGTTATCCACGTCGTCTGCGCCCACCGTGTTCTTCTCCTGACCGCCACCGGCATTGTTGACCAGGATGTCGGCCCGCCCCAGCGTCGCAATGGTCCGGTCCGCGAGTCCCTCCACCTCCGCTGCATCGGCCACGTCGCACGGCACGGCCAGCGTCGGACTCCCCAGCCGTCGCACTTCATCCGCGACCGCCTCGATCTCCTCGGCCGTGCGCGCGCACACGCAGACGCCAGCCCCCGCGCCAGCGAGCGCCAACGCCGTCGCCCGCCCGATCCCCCGCCCCCCGCCCGTCACGATCGCCACCTGCCCCGCCAACTCCATCCCGCTCACTCCCGTCCTCTCCATCACCCCCGGCCCCCTGCACAGCGGGGGGACCGTAGGCTTACAAGGGTAGGTTTTTTGTAGGGACGTGATTCATCGCGCCCATTCGCCTGTCATTGCGGCGAAAGCTGCAATCCAGGGCCATGCATCGGCCCCGGGCCGAGCGCTACACCCCCTCTCCAACATTTGGAGAGGGGGCCGGGGGGTGAGGCCTGCCCCCGCCTCCACCAGCCGCACCACAGTTGACCGCGAGCCAAGTGATTCCGGTAGCAGCCTTTCGATGCAGCCGTAGCCGCTGGGCTTAGTGTAGATGATGGGTTGTTCAGCACAAAGGCATAGCAGTTGAGCACTTGCGGATTACTCGCCTCCGGCACAACCGGATGGGGTGACAGAAACCTCCCCAGCACCGGCGAGTACCAGCGGGCCTGGTAGTGAAACAGCGACCCCAGGCTGGCCTCGAAACTGCGCTGCCCTGTGTAGCGCCGATGTGAGGTACAGCAGCAGTGTTGGTTGTGATGCACCGGCTAAGACTCGCAGCCATCTACTTGAAGACCTGAGCGCCTCAGGCAGCAACTATAACTGGGGACCAGACGGTAGTTATCTACAAAGCCCACAGAGCTCACGATCCGATCATCAATTGGCCCCTTGACTCGCAAGATCACAATGCCGGTCTTATCCAGGCCGCGTGAGCCGAAAAGGAACACGTGCGATTCGCCTCTTTCTGGGTCGTAACTACCGTAACGACAGACGGCATGATGCCAGGCATCACTCAGCAGCGCTTCGGCCTCCTGCAACGTCATCCCAACCTGAACCCGCGCTCGCGCTTCATCGGCGAGCGCCCAAGAATTGACTCGCTCCTGATCAACACCTGCTCCCGTCAACGAGGCAATCCACAAGTCAACCGTCCCCACCACGATCGCTACAGCCGCGAGGGCAAGGAACAAGCGTGCGCGCGTCAGTTTCATGCCATCACGCTGTCGGCGTATCAGCGCATCCACAACTCAGAGCCGAGCAAACCACTCACATCTTCAAGATCGTCCCCGTCCCGACCCACCATCCACTAGACTTACCCCTCTTCCCGTGGGAGAGGGCCGGGGTGAGGGCCGCCTATCGTTGCCATAGCTCCCCTTCCCTGGAGGGAAGGGGCCGGGGGTTAGGTCCAACTCACCCCCACCGTTACCCAATACGCACCGTCCGGCCGGTGTCGGACGACTCGATGGCCGCTTCGATGATTTCGAGCACGTGGACCGCAGCGTCAATCGGCGCCGGACCAGGCTCCCCCCCGCGCGCCGCCCGCAAGAACTCCCGCAAGAACTCCTCGCCGCTCACCCCGCCATAAGCCGGCGATTGCGCCGGTTCGAAAACCCGGTCCTGCTTGCCCTTGCCCTCCCAGCCGGGCGCCAGGCTATGCACCGTGAACCCGTCCATCTCGCGCGGCAGCCGCAGGTAGCCGTCCGTCCCGCGAAAGCCGATAAAGGTGTCGTAGGCCGCGCCGGAGTACCCGGCCGCGCTCCCGATCAGGTGATAGCCCGCGTGCAGCGTGCCCAGCACCCCGCTGGAGAATCGCAGCACTAGGCAGGCCGTGTCCTCGACCTCGATCTGCTCCGGATTCTGCTGGCCGACCAGCGCCGCGACCTCCACTACCCGGTCGTCCAGGAAATGGCAGAGCAGGTCCAAGTAGTGACACCCCAGCCACGACAGAATGCCCGTCCCGGCCGTGTCCTTGCGGAAGAGCCAATGCCCCGGGTTGCGGTAACGCACCTGCGACGTCACCATCCGCGCCTCCGCGGCCATGATCTTCCCGAGCGCGCCGCTGCGGCAGATCTCGACCGCATCGCGCATCGCCGGGTTCCAGCGGTTCTGGAAGAACGTGCTCATCGTCAGGCCCCGCGCCTCCGCCCGCTCCGCGACGGCCCGCAGGTCGGCAGCGGTGAGCGCCCCGGGTTTCTCGAACAGCACCGGCTTCCCGGCCTCCACCGCCGCGTTCAGGATGTCGGGGCACAGGTCGTTACGCACGCAGACCACCACCGCCCCGACTTCCGGTCGCGCCAGCAGTTCGTCAACGCTCGTCGTCACCGATTGCACCTTGGTCGCGCCCTCGCCGAGCGCATCGGTGTCCTCATCGGCGACGCCGCACACGTGAATCGCCGTGACCTCCGACAGCACTTCCAGGGTCTTGACGTGCATCGGCGCGTGCGGATGGGGCGAAGAGATCATCCCCACTTCGACGGACAGAGCATCGGTGTTACTCACGATCTTGCCTCCTCGTACAACCTTGTGCCGCTGGCGGCGCCACTATCGGCCGTCCACCGGGCAGCGCGCTTCAGTCTACACGCTCCACCCCGGCGCGGTACTCCGCGGGCACGCTACTGCACTGCCAGCCGGATGACATCCCTACGTATAGTCTGGGATAATAGCCCAGTACACACCTGCACCGGGCGCTAGAGGATTCCGCTGTGACCACCCTCGATAACCAAGACTTGCTGCGGCTGCTGCATGCCGGCGAGTTGGACCGCGTCGAGTTCAAGGAGTCGCTCTCAGGGGATGCGTCCACGAAGATTCGGGAAGCAATCTGCGCCTTTGCCAACGACCTCCCCGACCATCGCCTGCCCGGGGTAGTGTTCGTTGGTGTACGAAACGACGGCACCGTCTCAGGCTTGCCGGTCACGGATGAGTTGCTTCTGCAGTTGGCGGACATGAAAACCGACGGCAATATCGTGCCGCCGCCCTCAATGGTGGTCGATAGGCTTTCCCTGTGTGGCAACGATGTCGCAGTGGTCACGGTACAGCCGTCGGACTCTCCGCCGGCCCGCTACCAAGGCAGAGTACACATTCGGATCGGCCCACGGCGCGGGATCGCGACCGCGCAAGACGAGCGAATCCTCAGCGAAAAGCGCCGTTACAGGGACATCCCATTCGACATACATCCCATCCCCTCTGCCACATTAGCTGACCTCAATCTCACTCAATTCGAGAACGAATACCTGACTCAAGCCTTCGCTCCGGATATTCTGGAGTCCAATGACCGTAGTCTCAATGAGCAGTTGGCTGCGACGAAGATGATCGTTTCGCCTGATGAGCCAACCCCCACCATCTTGGGAATGCTTGTGCTTGGAAAGAGTCCGCAGGATTTCCTGCCGGGAGCATATGTGCAATTCCTGAGATTCTTTGGCAACGAGTTGACTGATCCCATTTCCGATGAGGAGCAAATCAGCGGAACCATTACGGACGTGCTTCGCCGACTTGACGAGAAACTGAACGGTCACAACCGGACGGCAGTGGATTTTACGTCGGGGCCTGTAGAGCGGCGGATCAGCACGTATCCGGTTGTCGCTATCCAACAGATCGTCCGCAATGCAATCATGCACCGCTTGTATGAGGGAAACAACGCCCCGGTTCGAGTCTATTGGTACAATAACCGCATAGAGGTAATGAGCCCCGGCGGTGTATTCGGATCGGTGACAGCGGAGAATTTTGGCCAACCGGGAATCACGGCGTATCGCAACCCCAATCTTGCCGAGGCTATGCGGAGCCTGGGATTCGTACAGCGGTACGGGATAGGAATACCTCTTGCCAGGCGACTGCTCCAAGAAGCTGGTCACCCCGAAATAGAATTTCATGCCGACATGAATAACGTACTCGTTACTATAAGAGCACGTGGAGTTGAAGGGAATTCTTGAAATGACTGTTCCAGTCCTGACGTTCTTCAATAACAAGGGTGGAGTCGGTAAGACCTCCCTCGTGTATCACCTGGCCTGGATGTATGCTGACCTCGGGCTTAACGTCGTAGCCGCCGATCTCGACCCCCAGGCCAACCTCACCGGCATGCTCCTCGACGAAGAGCGCCTGGAAACCCTTTGGCCCGACAGCGGCCCCAGATGCACGATCTACGGCGCTCTCCAGCCGCTGTTGGAAGGAACTGGAGACGTTCGATCACCTCACATTGAGAGGCCGGAGGAGCGCCTGTCCCTTATCGTGGGAGACCTCAAGCTCTCCTCCGCTGAAGAGGAGTTGTCGAGCCAGTGGCCGGCTTGCTTGGACCGCCAGCCCAGAGCTTTCCGTGTCATATCGGCGCTATGGCGCATTATGCAAATGGCGGCGAACGAGAGTGATGCACGAATCATTCTCGTAGACGTTGGGCCGAATCTTGGCGCATTGAACCGGGCAGTCCTTGTAGCTACGGATCATGTCGTGGTGCCCCTTGCAGCGGATCTTTATTCTCTCCAGGGTCTTCGTAATCTCGGCCCGACGCTGCAGAGTTGGCGTAGCGAGTGGGAAGAGCGATATAGCCGCAATCCTATTCCGGGCCTTACTATCCCCAAAGGAGCTATGAACCCCATCGGCTACGTGGTGCAGCAGCACGGCGTCCGTTTGGGCCGCCCGGTAAGGGCATACGACAAGTGGGTTAACCGGATGCCGGGGGAATACGCCAAGAACCTGTTAGAGGACGGAAAGGGTCCGTACCCGCCCTCACCTGACCAGGACCGGAACTCCCTGGCTACGGTCAAGCACTATCGCAGCCTTGTCCCGATGGCTCAGGAGGCGCGCAAGCCCATCTTCAAGCTGACGGCTGCGGACGGGGCCTTGGGTAGTCACGCCGCCGCTGCCAGTGCAGCCTATAGCGATTTCAAGGCCCTGGCACAGAAAACTGCGCGCGACATCGTGCAGTTGTAACGCCCCCTTAGCCCTCACTCCACGAGCAGGACACGCCATGAAGCGGAGCGGCACCATATACTGCATTGAGGCCTGTGATCGGAGGAGGCGTGCCCGCCGCCGGTTCTTTGCCCAAGCCGGTGCGGCCGCCGAGCGAGCGGGCCTCGCGCCGCACGAGGCCCAGGCTTTGGCCGACCAGGCAGTGCAAGCCGTGCGCGCCGCGTCACGCCCATGAAGATCGCCGTTGACATCACCAGCCAGCCCACACCCCGTCGCAAGAAAGGTAGTACCGATGACCGCAGTAGCGTCACCCCCCAAGCCCCGTCCGGCGAAGCCCCGTTCGTCAATCCTCAACCCCGGTCAGCTCCACGCCCGCCTCGCGGAAATCAAGGCCCGTATGGGACCACCACCCTGGTCCACCCTCCTGACCCTCACCGACGAGATGCAGGCCGCTGTCATCTACCAGGCGCCCGACACCCCCAATGACCGCCACTACCACCTCCACGACGAGTGGTGGGTCGTGATGGAGGGCGAAATCTCCTGGGAAATGGAAGGCTACGACGAGCCGGTCATCGCCCGCGCCGGTGATTTCGTCCTCGCGCCCAAGAACACCTTCCACCACATCCGCGTCCTTGGCGACAAGCCCGCCGTCCGTATCGGCATCACCGTGAAGGGCGAGTTCCACCGCCACTAGCGGTAGCCCCCGACCCCAGCGAGCGAGATTCGGTGCCATTATGAACACCCAGCCCGACCTGACCAAAAGCCAGCTGTTCCTCGACGACACCTGGGTTGCCGACCAGCAACGCTTGCAGCGCCGCTGGTATCCCGCCGAGGTCTATCCCGAGCCGCTCCTCCGCCCCGACATGCCCTGGGAAGGCACCGACCTCATCTTCTACGGCACCGTCTTCCGCCTCGATGGCGTCTACCGCATGTACTACTCGACGTTCAACCCCAACCAACCGTCGCTCGTCTGCGTCGCTGAGAGCGAGGACGGCCTCCGCTGGCAACGGCCCATCGTCGGCACCATCGAGTATTGCGGCAGCCGCGACAACAACATCGTCATGTCCGGCATCGTCCACCCCAGTGTCATGCACGAGCCGGACGACACCGCCGCGCCGTTCAAGCTGATCTGGCAGAAGGGCGGCGCTATCCGCGGCGCCACCAGCCGCGACGGCTACCGCTGGACCCCCCTGCCCGAGCCGCTCTTGTCACCCGTTGGCGATGTCCAGAACATCCTCTTTCGCAAGGTGGACGGCCAATACGTGCTGCTCCTGAAGCCCCATCACGGCCGCCAGCGATATGGCGCCCGCTCCGTCGGCATCACCCGTAGTCCCGACTTTCACCGCTTTCCCCCGTTCGACACCCTGCTCAAGCCCGACCTCGTGGACGGCCCGGAGGTCGAGTACTACGGCATGACCGCCTTTCCCTACGCCGACCTCTTCCTCGGACTGCTCTGGCGCTACAACGGTATCCCGGACTTCATTGACATTGTCCTCGGCTGGAGCCACGACCTCCGGCAGTGGCACTGGCCCGTCCCCCGCGCAGCGTTCATCGGCCCCACCTACTACTGGAATCAGCGCTGGTCCAGCAGTTCTTCCGCCCCGCCCATCCCGGTCGGCAACCAGCTCCGCTTCTACTTCGGCGGGCGCACCGGCGCCCATACCCACGTCAAGCAGGGTCCCATCCAATACGGCGTCGTCGGCATGGCCACCATCACCGAAGACCGCTTCGTCTCCCTCTCCGCCGGCGTCCAGGACGGTGAGCTAATCACCAAGCCCCTCACCTGGCCCGGCGGCGACCTTCTCCTCAACGCCTCCACCACCCGCCACCACGACGGCTACCCCCTCGACGGCGGCGGCGCCCTGTTCGTCGAAGTCTTGGACGAGTCCGAGCAGCCCATCGCCGGCTTTGCCGGCCCCGACCGCGCCGAGTTCATCGGCAATGCCCCCTCCCGCCACCTGATCGGCCCGGCCCCCCTCCGCTGGCCCGGCGACCGCCGCCTGGCCGAGCTAACCGGCCAGCGCATCCGTCTCGCCTTCACCCTCCGCGACGCCCACCTCTTCAGCTTCCGCGCCAGCACCTAACCCCGCCCCTCCGACAAATCCCCGATTCGTCATTCCCGCGAAAGCGGGAATCCAGCCCCCCTTCCCTGCAGGGAAGGGGCCGGGGGTTAGGTCTGCCTCCACCCCCTCTCCAAATGTTGGAGAGGTGACCGGCCAAAGGCGCACCACACCTGGCCCTATCCGTGCGGCTTTGGCCCATCAGGGGGTGAGTCCCGTCCGCCAATCCTGTCCATCCTGTCCATCCATGTAAATTCCCCCCGTTGTCTTTCCCCCACCCCCGCCAATGTGTACCCCCTGACGGGGATTGGCAGCCGCAAGTCCCTTCCTGGAGCACCGGGCACCGCCCGGCAGGGACGCACACGAAAGTAACATCGTGTCAACTTACAACGGTGGCAACGCCACCCAGCCGAGGGCACCGGGTCATGAGCGACCCCACGCCGCCCTGTGCGCGGCGTGGCCTGACCGTCCGTGTGCCGCCACGAGGGCACCGGGTGCTGACGTACCCCCGGTCACCACGGCCGGGGCGCCGGGTCAGTACTGTCTGCGTGCCGCCCATCTGGCACCGGGTCATGAGCGACCCCACGCCGCCTTGCGCGCGGCGCGGCCTGACCGTCCGCGTGCCGCCACGCGGGCACCGGGTGCTGACGTACCCCCGGCCATTCCGGCTGGGGCGCCGGGTCAGTACCGTCTGCGTGCCGCCCATCTGGCACCGGGTCAGGAGCGACCCCACGCCGCCTTGTGCGTGGCGTGGCCTGGCCGTCCGCGTGCCGCCACGAGGGCACCGGGTGCTGACGTACCCCCGGCCATTGCGGCCGAGGCGCCGGGTCAGCATCGTCTGCGTGCCGTGGCGAATGCCACCGTCGCCCTGCCGGCCGGCCAACCCCGGCTGTGCCAGGAAGGCTTGCCCCACACCCCTGCCAATCCCCGCACCCTGATCTACCCACCCACCCACCAACACACTGCCTCGTCATTGCGGCGCAGGCCGCAATCCAGCCCCCGGCTCGTTTCCAACCATCGCGCAAACTCCCCTTCCCTGCCAGGGAAGGGGCCGGGGGTTCGGTCCAGACCACTAACCACCCACCAAGTGCAGCCCGCCATCCAAGTACCGCCCCACCGCGGCCTTGCTCCACCGCGGCCAAGGGCCTCCACCGCCAACACCCCTCCCGCGACCCACCGGCCCCGTGTCCGGCGTTCCCGCGCACGCGGGAATCTACTCCCCCTCTCTATCGCTCCGCGATGGAGAGGGGGCCGGGGGGTGAGGCCCGCCCACCCCCCGCCGCACCTGGTATCCTCGAACGGATGTTCCCGCTGTGACGCCGCGCGCGTGACGAGAGGGCCGCCCCATGCCGCGCCAGACCGAGCCGAACGCCAATAACGCCTTGGGCAATCTGCTGCAGCCCATGCTGCCCGGCAGCCGCGTCCTGTTCGAGAATACCCGCGTCATCGCCGGCAGCCCCGGCTTGCAGCCCGACCTGCTCATCACCGATCCCGGCCGCGCCCCGGTCGTCATCGAAGCCGAATACCTGCCCGCCGCCAACGTCGCAGCGGAGGCCCAGGACCGTCTCGGCCTGTCCCTGACCGTCCATCCGCGTCCCATCGAGGCGGCCATTGCCCTGCGCTATCCCGCTGACGTGGGTGACGCCGCCGACCTCCGCGCCGCGCTCACGGCCGCCCGCCTCGAATACTGCGTCTTCACCGCCGAGGCCGCCGGCGTGCAGTGGTTCCCGGCCTCTGGTTGGCTCGCCGGGGCGGTCGAGGACCTGGCCGACCTCGTCCGCTTGGTCTCGGTGCCGCAGCGGGCGGTGGCTGCGGCTACCGACACGCTCCAAGCCGGCATTGACGCCGCGGCCCAGCTCCTCGACGCCGTAGACGCCACCCGGCCCGGTATCACGCGGAAGATGGCGCAGCAGCTCGGTATGGCGAACGTTCCCCAAACCCGCCGCATGGCCTGCGCCATCATCGCCAACGCCCTCGTCTTCCACGAGCGCATCGCCGGGATGCACGCCGAGGTCCAGCCGCTGGACCTGGTGTGCGGCGACACAACCCCCAACCCCAAAGGCGCGATGCTGGCCGCCTGGACCGCCATCCTGAAGATCAACTATTGGCCCATTTTCCACATCGCCAGGAAGCTGCTCGAACAGTTGCAGTCCGGTGACGCGGCCCTCATCCTGCGTTGCCTGCGCGAGACCGCCCAAGCCATCAGCGCCACCGGCGTAGACCAGGCCCACGACCTCACCGGCCGCATCTTCCAGCGCCTGATTGCCGACCGCAAGTACCTCGCCACCTTCTACACGCTGCCGGCCTCGGCGGCGCTCCTGGCCCGGCTGGCCGTCGCCAAACTCGACGGCGTGGACTGGGCCGACACCGCCGCCATCGGCACGCTGCGCGTCGCCGACTTTGCCTGCGGCACCGGCGCCCTCCTGTCGGCCGTCTACGAGCGGCTGGCCGCCCGGCACGAACGCGCCGGCGGCAATCCGGCGGCCCTGCATCCCGTGATGATGGAAGAAGTGCTGTATGGCTGCGACGTGATGCCCTCGGCGGTCCATATCACCGGCGCCACCCTCTCCGGTGTCCAGCCGGCCGTCGCGTTCGGCGATACGCGCCTCTACATCTTTCCCTACGGCCGGCAGAAGGACAACAGCGTGCAGATCGGCTCGCTGGAGCGCCTGGGTGACTCGCCAGCCTTGACGCTGATCAACATGAGCGATCCGACGCAGCGCACCGGTAGCGCCGGCGAGGAGACGGTAGAGCAGGTCATCGCCGACATCCCCGACCGGAGCTTCGATCTAATCATCATGAATCCGCCCTTTACCCGCGCCACCAACCACGAGGGCGCCCACGCCGACATCACCAATCCCGCCTTTGCGGCCTTTGACGCCACGCCCGCCGACCAGACGGAAATGGGTCAGCGGATTAACGAACTAGGCAGAGGCACGTGCTACCACGGCAATGCCGGCATCGCGTCGGCCTTTGCGGCGCTGGCCGATAAGAAACTCAAACCGGGCGGTGTCCTCGCGTTGGTGCTGCCCTTATCCGCCGCGGCCGGTCTGTCCTGGCAGAAGTTCCGGCACATGCTCGCGGCCGACTATACGGACTTGACCGTGCTGACCATCGCCGCTGCGGACAATGACGATCTGTCGTTTTCGGCCGATACCGGCTTGGCCGAATGCTTGGTGATCGCCCGCAAGCTCAAGCGTCGTGAGCAACCGTCTCCACGCCTGCACTTCACCTCGTTCACCCACCGGCCACAGGGCTTTGCCCACGCCAGCGCGCTCGCCGCCAACATAGCCTCTGCCGATGGCATCCGGCAGGTCGAGGACGGTCCCTACGGCGGCACCCCGCTGACGGTCGGAGCCGAGTTGGCCGGGCAAATGATGACGGTGCCCAATGACCCCGAGAGCACCGTCTGGGGCGCGGTACGCCTCGCGGATTACTCCCTGGCCCAAACCGCCCATGCGCTGTTTCATTCCCGCCTCTGGCCGCCCGGCAGTCCGGCCGCGCTTGACCTAAATGTGGCGTTGTTAGGCAGCGTCGGCAAACTTGGCTTGGTCCATCGTGACATTATTGGCCCGGCCCCGCGTGGGCCTTTTGACAAAGCACCGGCTAACCCGACGGCTACCTATCCCGCGTTGTGGAATCACGATGCCAAAAATGAAACGCGGTTGGTATGTCTTCCCGACTCAGAATTGCTGGTGCGTCAAGGCATGGAAGAGAAAGCCGCGACGATTGCTGCAACTGCCAGTCGTGCCCATGTGACTCTCGACTTCCGATTCAATTCGCAGCCTCTTGCTGCTGCCTTCACTGAGTGGGAGAGTATAGGCGGTAGAGCCTGGCCGAATGTGATATTTAGTGACCCTCGCTTTGATTGTGCATTTGCGCTATGGTGCAATGGCACACTTGGTCTGCTGTCATTTTGGTGGCACGCCAACCGTCAACAAAGCGGACGAGGGACCACAACGATACGCTCAGTAGAGTCCCTCCCCGTGCTCGACTTCCGCACCCTCAGCGACGAGCAACTATCCACCGCAGAGACGATCTTCGACGAGTTCCGCACCCTCCAGCTCCAGCCCGCCTACCTCGCCGACGCCGACCCCAACCGCGCCCTCCTCGACCGCCGCGTCATCTGCGACCTCCTCAACTTTGATGAGGCCACCTACGCAGCCGTCCGCCGCCTCGCCGCCAAATGGTGCGCCGAGCCATCCGTCCACGGCGGCAAGAAGCGACCGAGGGGTGCTAGACTGATTATCTAGCCCATCGCCAAGTAACGCAGTACAGGAAGCACATCATGACCATCACCCAGCAACTCCAAGACGACATTGTTAACGAGCAAGTCAGCCTCGCATCCATTCTGCGCCGAGCCAAAATACTGGCCTACCGCTTGAAGCACGATGAATTCAAGAAATGGGTGGATAACGAGTTGAATGGTTACCCTGACAAGGATAGTATCCCAAGATATCGAAGATTTACTGCTCATAATTACGGGGACTTCATCAGCACATCGTATCGTATGAAGAATGTCTCAATTCCCACGATTAATCTTCCTGATGTGATAAGGGAATATGTAGAAGGAATTGACATGGATATGGGAGTGGGTTCTCTCGAAGGCTTGATGAATAACCCAGATATGAAAGAACATGGAGCAGTCAAATTCCCATGGCTGCCCGATTTTGTAGCTGTTGCAGCGCAATACCAACTATTGGAGAATATGAACCTGCTTAGTGCATGGAAGGTTGTTAGCTCTAATCAAATCACACATATACTGGATGCTGTGAGAGATGGGCTACTTACTTTTGTCCTTGAACTCCAGGAGCAGTTCCCCGAATTGAGAGAATCGGACGACAAGATCGGAGAAGTCCCACCGGAAAGGATAACCTATATGTACAACACGTATATCCACGGCAACCAGAATGTCGTCGCAGCTGGCACCAACATTACCCAGAATGTCCAACAAGAGGTGCGTAGTAATGACCTCGACTCCCTCTTGAGTTACCTGAAGAGCATCGGAGTGTCCGAGGAAGAGACGCAAGAATTGAAGGAGGCGATTGAGGAAGATGGCCATAGGGAAAAGTCCGCCGGCTTTGGCCCAAGAGTCCGTGACTGGCTAGGAAAGAAGGCAGCAGAAGGTGCTCTGAACGCCACCTTGTCCGGTATAGCGACGACTGCTGCTACGGCTATGGCGCAGTACTACGGTTTGCTCACGTGACAATGACAGCCCCGCTCCACCTGAGCCATACACCCCCTCTCCAACATTTGGAGAGGGGGCCGGGGGGTGAGGCCGGCACCCGTCACCCCGCGCCTTCGAGGAGCTTGAGGACGGCCACCGCGATGGTGACCGCGGCGACAATCAGCCCGCCCAGCCGGAGCAGCAGCCACATCTGCGCGTCCCGGATCTCAACCTTGACCTCCGTCCTGAGATCGCTGAACTCCGTCCTCAGATTAGCGAACTCTGTCCTGAGATTACCGATTTCCGTCTTGAGCCGCAGCTCGGTATCCTTGAGGTCGGTTCTGAGGCTACTGATTTCCGTGCCCAGCCGTAGCTCAGTATCCTTGAGGTCCGCTTTGAGGCCACTGATTTCCGTTCCGAGCCGTAGCTCGGTGTCCTTGAGGTCCGCTTTGGTCGCGTAGTGTTGCAGCTCGCGGTGTAGCCGGTCCTCCGACTCCTGGAGGTTGTTCTGGAGCTCGACCTTGAACTCCAGGAGATCGTCCCTAGTGGCCGCGGGCTGCTCGGCAACAACGGTTTCTGCGGTCATCGTGTGCTCCTCACTCCCCGGCGGCCCTCACCCAGCGAGAGCAAGCTATCACCGCGGCAGCGAGCTAACTGCCAGTATACCGCACCCCACGCTACAACTGAGCCATACACCCCCTCTCCAACATTTGGAGAGGGGGCCGGGGGGTGAGGCGAGGTTACCCTACGCCTTCGAGGAGCTTCAGGACCGCAACCGCGATGGTAACCACAGCCACGATCAACCCGCCGAGCCGAAGCAGCAGCCGTAGCTCCATATCCTTGATGTCGGCTCTGAGGTCCTGCAGATCGGTCTTGAGCCGTAGCTCGGTGTCTTTCAGGTCGGCCCTGAGGCCACTGATTTCTGCCCCGAGCCGCAACTCGGTGTCCTTGAGGTCCGCTTTGGTCGCATAGTGTTGCAGCTCGCGCTGTAAGCGGTCCTCCGACTCCTGGATGTCGTGCTGTGTATCCGTCCGAAGTGCTCGCAGGTCGGTCCTAGTGATCGCGGGCTGCTCGGCAACGACGGTTTCTGCTGTCATAGCGCGCTCCTCACCCCACGCCTTCGAGGAGCTTGAGGACAGCCACCGCGATGGTGACCGCGGCGACAATCAGGCCACCCAGCCGGAGCAGCAGCCACATCTGCCCGTCCTTGATTTGAGTCTGGAGCCGCAGTTCGACGTCGCTGATCTCCGCTTTGAGCCGCAACTCGGTATCCTTGAGGTCGGCTCGCAGGCCACTGATTTCCGATCCGAGCCGTAGCTCGGTGTCCTTGAGGTCGGCCTTGGTCGCATAGTGTTGTAGCTCGCGGTGTAAGCGGCCCTCAGACTCCTGGATGTCGTGCTGTACCCCGGTCTTGAATTCAAGGAGGTCTTGCTGCACATCGGTCCGAAACGCTCGCAGGTCGGTCCTAGTGATCGCGAGTGGCTCCGCAACGACGGGTTCTGTGGTCATAGTGCGCTCCTCACCCCGGCGGTCCTCGCCCGACGGGAGAGGCCATAACCGAGGCAGCGACCTAGCCGCTAGTATACCGCACCCCGCGCCGCCGGGAGACACACGCCCCCTCTCCAAATGTTGGAGAGGGGGCCAGGGGGTGAGGCCCGCCCCCTACCCCACGCTACAACTAAGCCATACACCCCCTCTCTATCGCTCCGCGATGGAGAGGGGGCCGGGGGGTGAGGCGTGCCCTAATCAACCTTCCGCGCCGGCACCCCATGCCCATGCTTCGGCACCCAGTAGTTGACGTAAAGCTCCTCGCAGTCCAGCGAGCAGAAGCTCCGTACCTCCCCCTCAACCTCCGATACCCAACGCCGCTTCGGAATCATCTGCCCGCAGAACGAGCAGTTGACCACGTTCGTATCCCACCACGCCAGCTCTAGGTCTTCCCAGTACCCCACCGCCGCCCCCTACTCCCCGCGCAGCCCGGCCGTCTCCGCCTCGTCCACCGCGTACCGGCCGCCGTCACGCTCCACGGCCACCTGGTATACCTCCCGCGCCGCCCGCTCGGAGATGAACCCCTGCTCTACGTCCTCCAGCACCAGTTGCGGATCGCGCCTCGCCGCCGGCCCATAGCCGCCCCCGCCCGGCGACTGAATCAGTATCCGGTCCCCCGGTCCCACCACGCAGTTGGCGAACTTCGCCGCGCTGACCGTCCCGTACACCTCCGAGAAGGTGCGAAAGCGGTCATCCCCCCGCTTCTGCACCAGGATCGCCGACGTCGTCGCCTCGCCCCCGCCCAGCAGCCCCCACGGGTTAACCTGCATCCGCTCGAACACCGCACTGACCGTGATCTCCGCTGGCGCGACCACCTCCAGCAGCCGCCGCGCCCCCAGCCCGCCCCGAAACTCTCCCGGACCGGCCGAATCCGGCACCAGCGCATAGGCGTGCGTCAGCCAGGGATAGCGCGTCTCGAACACTTCCACCGGCGTATTCCGGCAGTTCCCGTTCGGCACCACGACGACGTTGTTCCCGTCCTTGTAGTGCCTCGCGCCCCATCCCCCACCCTCGAAGCTGTACACGACATAGTATTGATCCGTCTCCGGGTGCTGTCCTCCGAACAGGAAGTTGCACGAGGTCCCGCCCTCGGCAGCCGCCACCCGCTCCGGGATCACCTTGCTCAACGCGCCCAGGATGATGTCCACGATCCGCGGATGCGTTTCCGTGTTCCCCCCGACCGAGGGTGCCGGATGCTGCACGTTCATCACCGTCCCCGGCGGCGCGATGATCTTGATTGGCCGGTAGCAACCGGAGTTGTGCGGAATCTCGTTGTCGGTCACGTGGAAGAGCGCGTTATACGTCGCCGAAGCCGTCACCCCGTAGGTCGCGTTCACGATCCCTTTCGCCTGCGGATCGGACTCGCTGAAGTCCGCGATGATCTCGTCGTCACGGACCACCATCGTCACCCGAATCCACGATGGGTCGCTCGTCGCGCCGTCGTCCTCCACGCAGTCCTCGAAGGAGTACTCGCCGTTTGGAATCTGCCGTAGCTCTTCCCGCATCCACCGCTCGGCATGGTCCATCAGCGCCGTGCAAGCCTCGTTGATGACCGCCACCCCGTACTGATCCAGCAGTTCGTGCAGCCGGCGCTCCGCGATGTGCAGCGACCCGATCATCGCGTGGAAGTCGCCCCACGTGTGCCGCGGCGTCCGGTGGTTGGCCAGGATGATCTTCCAGATGTCCTGCACGTATTCGCCCCGGCGCATGATCTTGACCAGCGGCAGCCGTAGCCCCTCCTGGTAGACCTCCGTAGCCGTCGCCGCGAAGGAGCCGGGCGCCATCCCCCCGATTTCCGCCACGTGCCCGATGTTAGCGACAAACCCGAACAGTTCGTCGTCGTAATACACCGGCTTGATGATCGTGTGCTCCGGCATGTGACAGCCGCCCCGGTAGGGGTCGTTGTGGATCAGCACGTCGTCCGGCTCGAAGTTCTCCAAGCCATACTCGTCAATCGCCCACCGCACCGTGAAGAGGATCGCCCCCAGCTGCGCCGGGCAAAACTCCGCCTGCGCGATCATCTCCCCGTCGCGATTGAAGATGACGCAGGAGAAGTCGAGGCCCTCGTTGAAGATGGTCGAGTACGAGGTCTTCATCATGGCAATGCCCATCTCCCGACAGATCATCACCAGCCGATTGTGGATCACGCTCTGCGTGACCTGCGACGCCGCCACACCTGCCGCCCCATCCACGCTCTGCGTCCCTGCCATCACCACTCACCATCTCCCTCAGTGTCATTCCGGCCCCCCTATGGTCCGCCCGCTGCGGCAGGGGGACGGCGGCGTGGGCCGCTGCGGGGGCGGGGGTGTTCCCTCCCCTGTCGCAACGGGGGAGGGCGAGGGTGGGGGCCATGCCTCACCCCCCGGCCTTACACCTCGATCAACAGCAATCCGTGCTCCGTCACGCTCAACTGCCGTCCGGTTGGCAGCAGCGTCGTCGAATCCGCGTCCTCGATGATCGCCGGCCCCGCCAGCCCCGCGCCGGCCGCCAGGTCCGTGCGCCGGTAGATCGGGCAGCGCACCCGGCCGGACTCGGCGAAGTGTACCTCCCGGTGCGACCGCGGGCTGGCCGCCCCGCCGTCGTCCGCTTGGGCCGGCCAGCGCGGCAGCGTCACGCTGGGCGTTGCGCCGATCACGCTCACGTTGAAGTGGATCAGCTCCATGATCTCGCCGGCGATGCTGTAGCCGTAGAAGGCCTCGTGCTGCTGGTGAAACCTCTGCATCACGGCGGCAATGCTCTCATCCCCAATGGGGCCGGGCGGCACCGGCACGTCCTGCTCGTAGTTCTGCCCCAGGTATCGCATGCTGATCGAGCGAGCAATCGTTGGCGTGCCGGCAAAACCCTCTGCCCGCAGGTCCCGCCAGGCCGCATCCGTCAACTCGTCAAAACGCGCGTTGATCCGCGCGACGTCCAGGTCGTTCGAGCGATAGGCGTGCGTCCACGACCGGTCTACCCGCAGGTCGGCGAGCAGCGTACCCAGGGCCGAGGTCAGGCCGGCGTGCGGCGGCACGATCACCCGGCGTATCCCCACCGCCTCGGCCAACGCCACGGCATGGAGCGGCCCGGCGCCCCCAAAGGCCACCAGATCGAACTCGCGCGGGTCAATCCCCCGCTCGACCGTCAGCAGCCGCAGCGCGTTCGCCATGCTCTCGTTCGCTAGCTGCACAATCGCCAGCGCAGCATCGTCTGTTTCCAGGTTCACCCGCCGGCCCATGTCGGCAACGGACTCGCTGGCCCGGTCCCGGTTCAGCGCCATCGTCCCGGCCAGGAAGTAGTCGGGATTGAGCCGTCCCAACACCAGGTTCGCGTCGGTCACGGTCGCCTCGTCACCTCCGGCGTCGTAGCACGCCGGCCCCGGATCGGCGCCGGCGCTCTGCGGGCCGACCTTGAGAAAGCCGCCCTTATCCACCCAGGCGAGCGAGCCACCACCGGCGCCAATCGTCGTGATGTCAATGAAGGGCGCCGCCACCGGAATGCCCCATTCGACCTGATACTCCGTCGTGTAGCCGTACTCGCCGTCAATCACCAGCCCCACGTCGGTGCTCGTGCCCCCCATGTCGAAGGTGATGACCTTTGACCCGCCATCCGTGCCGTTTCGGCCCGCCGTCCCGGCCAGTTCCCCGAAATAGCGCCCGGCGATGATCCCCCCGGCCAACCCGGAGAGCAGCAGTTGCACCGCCTGTTGCGGCGCGGCCGCCGGCAGCATCGTGCCGCCGTTCGACTTCATCAAGGCCCAGGGCGCTGCCAACCCCCGCTCCCGCAGCCCCCGCTCCAGGTTGCCGGCAAAGGCCGCCACGTGCGGCTTGATGTACGCATCGGCGACCGTCGTACTGCCGCGCTCGTACTCCCGCCAGATCGGCGCGACGGCGTGCGACAGCGACACGGGTACGTCCGGGAATTCGCGCTGCAAGCACGCTGCCAGCTCCCGCTCGTGCTGCGGGTTGACATAGGAGAACAGCAGATTGACGGCGATAGCCACCGGCCGGTCGCCGCCGCCATCCTCGGCGAGGCGCTCCGCCACGACCGCGCACAGCCGGGCCAGTTCCTGCTCGTCCAGCGGGATGTGTACGTCACCGTCCTTGCTGATCCGCTCCCGCACGCCCAGACAGTCCCGCCGCTCGGCAAACGGCGCCGGCTTCACCCAATCCAGGTCGTAGTGGAACCGGCGATTGATCCGCTGGATGAAGAGCACGTCCTCGAAACCCTGCGTGGTCAGATAGAGCACTCTGGCGCCGCTCCGCGTGTGGAGCATGTTGATCGCCATCGTGCTCCCCAGGATCAAGGAGTCGATGTCGCCAGGGCTGAGGCCGGAGGCGGCCAGCGTCTCGAACACCCCCGCCTCCGGGTGGCGCGGTGTCGAGGGCCGCTTGGTGACGATCAGCCGGCCGGAGCCTTCCAACTGCTCGTTCTGCACCACCCCGATCAGGTCGGTGAACGTGCCGCCCGTATCTATCCCTACCCGTAGGACCATCAGTGCTTATCCCTGGCTTGACCAGGGGTGAGGGCACGCCTGGTCGGATTTATGGCTGCGGCGAGGGTCATTGGCGTTTCGGCACCTATCCTATCACTGTTGCAGTGCAGACCAGATCACCATGTCGTTCGCCGCCGGGTCGAAGCGGAATGAGGTGCCGAGCGGCTCGGAGAGTGCCGTCACCGCCTGCGCCACGTCTTGGCCGGGCGGTGTCTCCAGAGATAACAGCCCCGGTTGCCCGGCGTCGTTCCGTCCGACCGGCACGTAGCTGACGTGGACCGGTGCCCGCTGCTCTCGGTCGAGTAGGCACCGTACCAGCAGGCCGTCGGCGCGTCCGCCCATTGCCGGCCAGTCGAACGTGAAGTTCCCCAAGCTGTAGCAGATGACGCCCGGCGTCGGACGGTCCGGACGGTCACGGGCCTCGATCCCTTGCGGCACGTGGGGATGGGCACCGAGCACGAAGTCCGCTCCGGCATCCACCGCAGCGTGGCCGACTGTGCGCTGGTAGTCGGCCAATGCGCTGCTCCCGGAGATACCCCAGTGCATAGCGACGACCAGCAAGTCCACTACCGGCCGCAACTCCTCGATGTCCTCGATCAGGGCTGCTAAATCGTCCGGGTCGGGGGCTGTGCGCACGATGGGCGCCGCGCCGGGCATCTCCAGCACGCGCGGTCCCGGCTCGTAGGACGTGGTCGCTCCGACCGTCGCTACCCCCGGCGAATCGGGGCCGGCGGCGTGCCCATGCGGCCAGAACACCGACGTATAGGAGAGCAGCCCAAAACGTAAGTCGCACCGCTCGACAATGGCCGGCTGGCGCGCTTCGGCCCGGGTGCGCCCCGCGCCGGCGTGCGGGATACCGTGAGCGTCCAGCACCGCCAACGACCGCAGGGCCGCGCTGGGCGGATAGGTCACGTTGTTGGCGCAGGACATGAACGCGAAGCCCGCCGCCTCTAGCCCTGCCACCATCCGGGGGTCCGAATGCACCCAACCACGCTTATGGGGGATTGGACGCGCGTCGTCGGTTCCCGCCAACGGCCCCTCCAGGTTGCCGTACAGAACGTCGGCGCCAGCTAGCTCGGCGGCGATACGACTGAAGGCCTCGGCAGGATCGGCACGATGCTGGAGATTGACGTCTCCGACCCCCACGAACCGGACATACGAGTCGTGTTCCGCAGAACTCAAAGGCTGCTCCCTCTAGGGCAGTGGTACGCGGCACGGCTCAGCGGCCCGCTGCCTCCTCCACCGACTGCGGCAGGCCGTCCTCATCGCCGCCCAGCCAGCGATACCGACGCGGATAGAGACTCAACGAGCGATCTTCCAACGGCAGCTTGATCGGGACGCTCCCCCGCTGCGCCGAGACTTTCGCAGCGATAGCCACCTCCAACGCTTGCCGCAGGTCGTGGCCCGAGATGACCAGCTCGCTGCCCGTCTCCACCGCCGCCAGAAACGACCGGATAGAAGTAGTGAGGTAGCCGAACTCGCTCCAGCGATACGGCGCGTAGTGCGCCTCGATCCGCTGGCGCGCGCCGTGCGCGTCGTAGCCCTGGTAAATCTCCGGCGGTCCCCAGTCCCAGCGGATCAGCGTGTCCTCGCTCCACACGTCCACGCCCCGGTACGGCGTTCCCATACCGAACACCGCGCAGTCAATGCCGTTGGACAAGTGGAACCGGCCATTGATAATCAGTCCCTCGTCCGTATCGCTGGCGAGTGCCTCCGCTGGCGTGCCCCACGCAATCACCTCAGCCACTTCCGCGCCCGCCAGCAGGGTCAGCACCGCGACGTGCTGGCAGCCACCGCCCGAGATCTCGCCACTCCCCCAGCGGTGGACGCTGGCTCCGATGATCGGCCCATACTGGCCGGCGTGAATACGCCGCGCCACCTCCTGCACCTCGGACATCGCCCGTTGCAGGTTGCCCCCGGCGTAGACGATCCCGCGCTCCCGGCACACCTCCACCATCGTATCCGCATCGCTGAGTTTTCCGGCGATGGGCTTGTCCGTGGAGATGCCCTTCACGCCGGCCTCCGCGCAGGCAATGACCGCCTCTTTGTAGAACTTGGTCGGCGTGACCACCGCCGCAATGTCCGGCACCACGTCCCCCAGCAGCGCCTGGACGTCGGGATACAGCGCCGTGATGCCGAACCGCTCGCCAACCGCCTGCCGCCGCTCGTCGTTGTACTCGGCGATAGCGACGATCTCGGTATCCGGGTACGTCGAGTAGGCTTGGGCGTATTTCTGTCCGAGGCGGCCACAGCCGATGATCGCTACCCGGTGCCTCGCGCTCTTCCCTGCCATCGTTCCTCACCTCTCCGCTAGTTGCCCGTCCCCTGGCATGCGGTTGTCAGGGGTAGGTTTTTCATGTAGGGGCGCGATTCATCGCGCCCGTCCCCCCGTCATTGCGGCCTACGCCGCAATCCACGTCCCCCCGCCGCCGCGGCGTGACCACAGCGGGGCTACCCCGCCCCCCCGCCGTGACCATAGGGGGGCCGGTATTCCCGACCTGCCTCCGCCGTACTCCCCCTCTCTATCGCTCGGCGATGGAGAGGGGACCGGGGGGTGAGGCGCCGTACCCCCTACTCCCACAGGAACAACACCCCCATCGCCTGATCGGGATGCTCGTAGAGGAAGTCGTACCCTTCCTTCAGTTGCTGGCCATCGAATCGGTGCGTGATGAGCGGTTGCACGCGCACCTCGCCGTTCGCCAAGGCCGCCATCGCAATCCCCCCGATCTCCGCGCGGTCCGTGCTCGGCGGGTAACTGACGATCACGCGCTTGCCCTGGTAGCTGTCCACGTCGAGCGGCAGCGGCGCGTTCTGGTACTTGCCGTTGACCTGAATGAGACCGCCGCGGCCGACCATCTTCTGCGCCTGCTCGAACGACTTGATGCCGGCGGTCCCGCCCACGCAGTCCACCACGATACTGGCGCCCTCGCCGCCCGTCAGCCTCAGCACCGCCTCGACCGGGTCCTCCTCGCTCGCATTCACAACCTCCGGCGCTCCCACCTCTTTGGCGAGCCGGCAGCGCAGCTCAAGCGCGTCCACGGCGATCAGCTGCGCCGGGTTGTAGCGCCTGGCGAACTGCATGACCAGGTTGCCCACCAGTCCCTGCCCCAGCACGGCCACCCGATCTTCTGCCGTGATTTCGAGTGCCTGTGCCCAGCCGGCGCTACTCGTCGAGAGCGGATGAAACGGCCCCTCCTCCAACGAGATGTCCGGGTGCAGATGATGCACCTGCGGATGCGGGTCGTCCTCAGGGACCGGGCGCAGCGAGTATTCGGCGTGTGGCGCGCTCACCACGACGTTGTCGCCGGGTGCAAAGTGCGTCACGCCCTCACCCACCCTCTCGATAGTCCCGGTCGTGGAGTACCCCATCGCGTTGGGGCTGACCGGGTGCTCCATCACGTACCGCCGCCATAGCTCCGAGCCGCGGCTGATCAGGCTGACTCGCGTGCGCGTCAGCACTTCCTGGTCGCCCGGTTCGGGAATCGGCACCCGCTCGAGGAAGACGTTGCCGAAGCCTTCCCCCTTCGCCGCTCGCCACATCATCGCTGCCATCGCCTCGCTCCCTCCTTGTGTACTTCGACCGGGCTGTCTACCTACTGCTGTCCGGGGCGTGCCTCCCTGTCGGCCCCCGTCATTCCCGCGAAAGCGGGAATCGCCCCTCTCCACTTGTGGAGAGGGGCCGGGGGTGAGGCCAGCCTCCTACCCCTCCAAGAACAACTCGATCACCGGCACCTCCACGTCCGGCGGCTGGATCGGAAGCTCCAGCACCAGCGTATCCGCGCCGATGTCCGGGCTGTCGTGGTGCTGCGGTGCGTCAAGTCTGCGGATCTCCGACGCATCGTTCAGTAGCTGGGCATAGACCACGCGCTGCCGCAAGCCATCCAGATAGAGGTACTTGAGCGGCCAGGCAAAGACGTGCAGATAGAGGCGCTTGCTCGCCGGATTGTACGTGTACCGGCAATCCGGCGGCGTGCTGAAGGGCGCCTGCGTGCAGCCGTATATGGCCCGCCCGTGCAGCCGCATCCACTCGCCGATGTCCGCCAGCGTATCGAGCGCCCGCGGATCGAGCTCGCCGCGCCCGGTCGGACCGACGTTGAGCAGGATGTTGCCGCCCTTCGATACGGCATCCACAATCATGCGGACGAGCAGGTCCGGGTCCTTCCAGTCCAAGTTGTCCCGGTCGTAGCCCCAAGAGCCGTTCAGCGTCTGGCATGCCTCCCAGATCACCGGCTTCCCGTCCGCGTGCAGCCACCCCCGCGGCACGAACTGTTCCGGCGTGCGGAAGTCCTGCTCGATCTCGGACCGATTGTTGATCAGAATGTCCGGCTGAATCTCACGCACCATCCGAATCAGCCGTTCGCTCTCCCAGTCGTCCTTCCCCTTCCCCTTGCTCCAGCCCCAATCGCGCTGCGAGTAGGAGAAGTCCAGCCACAGGATGTCGAGCGGGTTGAACAGCGTGACCAGCTCGCGCACTTGGTTGTGCAGGTACTCGACGTACTTGCTCATGTCCCGCTGCGCGTTGGCCGCGCGAAAGGCCAGGTCGTTCGCTTGCGGATGGATCCCGTCCACCGTGAACTCCGGGTGGTGCCAATCAATCAGCGAGTGGTAGAAGCCGATCTTCAGCCCCGCCTCCCGGAACGCTTCGACCCACGGCCGCAGCAGATCGCGCCCGGCCGGCGTATTCGGCGCCTTGTAGTCGGTGAATTGGCTATCCCAGAGGCAGAAACCGTCGTGGTGCTTGCTCGTGATGACGGCGTACTTCATGCCGGCGCTCTTGGCGGTAGCGGCCCACTCATCAGGGTCGTAGAGGTCGGGATCGAAGTGGTCGAAGTACGGCTGATAGTCCTCGTCGGTGATCTGCTCGCGCTGCTTCACCCACTCGTGGCGGGCCGCCATCGCATAGATGCCCCAGTGAATGAACAGACCGAACCGATCATGGACAAACCAGTCCGTCTTCCCCGGCGTATCGGCCGGCCGCGGAATGGCCCCCGTTGTCATCGTCCTCCCTCACTCAGCACTATTAACGCTGCGCCCTACCCGCACACGTGCATCCCGGCGTGCTGCGCCCGTCCCCCCGTCGCAACGGGGGGACCATAGGGGGGCAGCCACCCCAATGTATCACTCATTGCCCCAGGGATACGACTCGATCCGCATCGAGCGATCCGCGACGGGCACCTCCACCCGCGCTCCGCCCGCTACCGACGAGGCGTGCAGCGCAAACCCGATCTCCGTGGCCCGCCGCGCCTCGTCTATGTCGCAGGCCGTACTGCCGCCCGTATGGATGGCTTGCACGAGGTCTTGCACGGCTGCCGGTCCCGTCGTCCAACCGCCGGGGGGCGCCGGCAGGTCGAGCGGCTGCGGCTGATGCTTCGGCATGGCGCCCAGTTGCGTGCCCGTCTCGATGCCGAGCAGGTGGACGGTCCGCGCGTCATCGAGGATCAGCAGCCGCCCGTTCTCGCCCAGCACCTCGAACGCCAGCCCGCCAGCGGCGCCGTGCTCGCTGACGTATCCGAGCACTCCGTTCGACAGCCCTATTTGGCCGTTCCCGGTCGGGTCCATACTCGCTCGCGAGTCGGCCGGCTCGCCGGATACGTCCACGGCTTCACCGCTCACCCACGTTGGCTCCGGGTCGCCGGCCAGCGCCAGCATCACGTCGTACCAGTGGCAGCCGTGATTGATGAGGTTCGGCAAGCCGTATCCCAGGACGCTCGTCACGGCGCCGATAGCCCCGTCCGCCAGCACCTGCCGCAGGTAGCGATAGGCCGGCGTCCAGCGTCGGTCGAGGCCGAAAGCCAGCGGCACGCCTTTGCTCCGACAGGCTGCGACAATCCGATCCATCTCGGCCAGGCTTGTCGCCAGCGGCTTGTCGGACAATATGCCGCGCACGCCGGCCGCCACCGCCTGCTCGATCTGATCCGCGTGCATCCTCTGGTGCGTCGCGATGCACACCAGATCCGGCTGCACCTCGGCCAACATGCGCTGGTAGTCGTCGTAGGCCGGTATCTCGCTGCCCCAGCACGCGAGAAACTCGTCGCGCGTCTCCGCCCCCAGGTCGAAGACGGCCGCAATGCTCGTCTCCGGTACGGCGTCGAAGGCCGTTGCCCAGTTGTGATGGGCTGGCGTGCGGGCCAAGCTGCGATGCACCCCGACCATCGCCACGCGCAACTGTCCAGAACTCCCTGACATCGTGCTCACCTCCGGTATTCTTGATCTCCACCCCAAGCGCGGCCGACCTCGCTCCCGCCCCGGTCCGTCATTCCCGCGAAAGCGGGAATCCCCGTCCCCCCGTCGCAACGGGAGGACCACAGGGGGGCCTGCCCTCACCCACCCGGGATATACAGACTGCGGTCCGCGACCGGCAGGCTCACCCGTGCGCCGCCTTGCAGGTGCGAGTGGGCAATCCCGAACTGCACTTCCACGGACTGCATCGTCACGTCAATGTTCCCGCTGGTACGCTCACCCGTCTCCAACTCCTGGATGATGTTGCGAATCGTGCTGGCCGTCGGGCTTTCTCCCTCGGGTCGGAACACCTGCATCGAGACCCCGGAGCCGCCCTTGGTCGCGGCCCGAACAACGAACTCTTCGCCGTTGTCCCACGCATACGCCCGCCCCCCGGTGCCATGCACGTCCACGTCGAAGCTGCCGGGCCGCGGGACGAATATCCCCTCCGTCCCGTCGGCGTAGCCCACCCGGAAGAAGCCGACAATAGGATCGGCCAGCTCTTCCCCGGCCGGTGGCAGATACCGGTGCCCCGCCGCGTCGTACTCCGGGTACGGCTTGGAGCCGGGTACATCGCCCTCCCCCGGCTCTGCCAGCCGCCCTTCCACCCACACCGGCGTCGGATCGCCTAGCATCATGGAAACCAGGTCCACCGTATGCGGATGGTGTTTGATGATGTCAGTCCGGCTGTACATCACCCCGTAGAGCAGATCGCCGATGGCTCCGTCCGCAATCGCAGCGCGCAGCTGCTTGAAGCCGTCGTGGTGTCGGCGCATGGCTCCCCAGTTGAAGGCCACGTTGTTCGCCGTGACCGCCTCGCGGATGCGGTCCGCTTCCGCCAACGACGCGCACAGCCCCTTCTCCGAATAAATACCCCGCACCCCGTGCTCCGCGCAGAAGATGATCGGCTCGGCGCGGTGGACCGACGCGGTGGTCACGCTCACGATGTCGGGCTTCTCGGTCTCGATCATTTCCCGATAGTCGAGGTACGTGTTGGTGATCCCGAACCGCCGCTCGAACCGCTTCAGCCGTTCCTCGCCGCGATTGGCGACGGCGACGACCTCCGTCTCCTCGATGGACTGGTAGGCGCTGAAATGGCCGTAGGGCTTGTGGAACTGGCTCCCCGGCGGGAACTCGTCCTCCATCAGCCCGCCCATGCGCCCGGTGCCGATAATCGCCACCCGATACTTTGCTCCCATAGTGCTCCTCCTCGTTGTTCTCCGTGGAGTGTGATAGCCAGTGCTGAAGCGCCACGCCCAGCAGCCCATAGCCTGTGCCGCGCGGCGCGGCGGCACTCAAGGATACCTGCTATCGGTGGTGTGTCGGCGTTCTGCAGCGGCGATCATGCGCTACGGAGCTTCTGCGACATCCTGCGCCGCACGCTCCCGTCACGACTGGAAGGCTCTGGCCAAGCGCAGAGTGCGCTCCGCCGGCGCATACCACCCCTGCGGCGCGTAGTCCGACGTGTGCAGATAGCACTGCACGCGCACCTCGTCGCTCCCCTCGGTGAAGGTCAACAGCCGGCTCATCGGCACCCTGTCATGGCCGCCGTGATAGCGACTCAGCGCCGCGACGTTGATAAAGTGGGTCTCCCACTTGCGCTCGATGTGCGACCGCCCGCCCTTGCGATCATTGGGATGGGTATGCGTATGTCCGCCCAGCCAGAGCGCGGTCGCGCCGGGATGCGCTGCGAGATAGCCCTCGAACGCTTGGGCATCCGGCTGCCCGTCCACGAAGTACAGGTAGGAGGCGCCTTCCGGTGCGCCGTCGGCAAAGTAGCCGTGGTAATACGATCCCCACTGCCCCCGCTCATCCTGGATCATGCCCTCCCACCGCCCCGAGGCCACGGTCGTCTCTTTGAGCATGTGGTGGTGTGCCGAGATGATGAGCGCGTCCGGATTGGCCTTGACGAGGTGTTGCCACCATGCAAACGTCGCGCCCGTGACTGCCCCGGCCGGATAGCCCCCGCGTGGTCCCCGCCCGACCGGCGGCCCGCCGTCATTGCGATCCCCCATCATCAGGAACAGGAGATTCCCCACGCGGAACGCATACCGCTCCCACGTGCCCTCGATGGGATAGGGCCGGCGCTCCGCATGGACGCCGGAGTGCTCCGGCTGCTCCCCGGTCGGGTCCACCCATTTGCGAAACCACCACTGGCACGGCTCATCGGGTCCGCTCGCATCGTGGTTGCCGACCAGATTGTAGAAGTGCTCCCGCGGATGCCGGCAGGAAGCGGCGAACTGCCGCACCACTTCCTGCCCTTCCTCGTCTTCCGGCGGCGTTTGGCTTCCCGAGAGGTCGCCGAGATGCAGCGCAATATCCCACTCGAAGGGCGGCCCTCCCTCTCTGCCCCCCTCTTCCGACTGCCGAATCGCCTCCGCGAGACTCTCCCGACCACCCTCGCTGAGGTCCGTGCCCACGTGAGCACAGCCCATGGCCCAGAGCCGAAACGTTCTACTCATGGCTACCGGAATCCCCCAATGAACTAACCCTGACATAAGGCCACCTGGCACACCCAGCCCGGACAGGGGTAGGTTTCTTGTAGGGGCGTGATGAATCACGCCCAGGCACCGTCATTGCGGCGGAAGCCGCAATCTAGGGCCATTCGTAGCCCCCTGGTCGCCGCACTGACTCCCCTTCCTTACCAGGGGAGGGGCCGGGGGTTAGGTTCGCCCCACTCACTACCACGTGAGCAGCACGCCCAGCGCCTGATCCATGTGCTCGTGGAGCAGGTCGAAGGCCGCCTTGGCTTGCTGGCCCTCGAAGCGGTGCGTAATCAGCGGCTCGACGCGCACCTCTCCCCTGACCAGCGCTGCCATCGCCTCTTGCCCGATCTCTGCCCGGTTCGTAGATGGTGGATAGCTACCGATTAGCCGTTTGCCCATGATCTTCGAGGCGTCCAGGTCCAGCGGCTGCTCGTGGTACAGGCCGATCAGTTGGATCAGACCGCCGTCGGCAACCATGTCCTGCGCCTGCACGAACGACCGCAGCCCGGCCCGGCCGCCCACGCAGTCCATCACGATGGTCGCCCCGCCGCCGGTCAGCCGCCGGACCGCGGCCACCGGGTCTTCATCTCTCGCATTGACCACCTCCGCGGCGCCGACCTCCTGCGCGATCCGCAGCCGCAGGTCGAGCGCGTCCACCGCGATCAGTTGAGCCGGCCGGTACCGCCGGGCAAACTGCATCACCAGGTTACCGACAATCCCTTGCCCCAAGACGACCACTCGATCCTCCGGCCCGATCCCGGCGGCGCGTGTCCACCCGGCGCTGCTCGTCGCCAGTGGGTGAAAGGTGCCGTGCTCGAGCGACAGGTCGGGATGCAGCTGAAAGACCCGGAAGTCTCCGGCATAGTTCACCTTCTCGAGCGTGTATTCGGCGTGCGGCGCGGTCACGACCACCCGGTCCCCAACCGCAAACTCGCTCACGCCGGTGCCCACGCGGTGAATGACCCCGGTGGTGGAGTAGCCCATCCGCCGCGGGTCAACGAGTTCTTCGCGGAGGTAGCGCCCGCCCATCTCGGAGCCGCGACTAATCAAGCTGACCTGCGTGCGCGCCACGACCTCCTTGTTCCCCGGTTCGGGAATGGGCACCTGCTCCATGACGACGTTCCCGACGCCCTCATGCTTCGCCGTCCGCCACATCAGGTCGGTCATCTCTGCGCTCCTTCTACGTTTTGTTCCGGTGAGCCGGGGTGATGATCGCCTGGGCGCAGCACGCTGCACCCGTCCCCCTGCGAAAGCGGGGGGACCATAGGGGGGCCGGAGCTTGACCACCTCAGCATGCTTCGCCCCTCCAATTATGTATTCCTCTCACCACTCGAACAGCAGCCCCAGCGCCTGATCGGGATGCTCGTAGAGGAAGTCGTAGCCTTCCTTCACCTGCGTCCCCGCAAAGCGATGCGTAATCAGCGGCTTGGCACGCACCTCGCCCGCTGCCAGTGCGTCCATCGCCACCCGCGCGTCCTCCGCGCGATCCGTCCCCGGCAGGATGCCGCCGAGCAGGCGTTTGCCCATGATCTTCCCCGCCTCCAGCTTCAGCGGTGCGCCATGATAGAGGCCGATGAGTTGGAGCAGGCCGCCGCGCGCCAGCATGTCCTGCGCCTGCACGAACGACTGCAATCCGGCGCGGCCACCCACGCAGTCCATCACGATGGTCGCGCCCTCGCCGCCCGTCAGCCGCTGGACAGCCGCCACCGGGTCTTCCTCCCCGGCATGGACCACCTCCGGCGCGCCGACTTCCTGTGCAATCCGCAGCCGCAGATCGAGCGCGTCCACCGCGATCAGTTGGGCCGGCCGGTACCGGCGAGCGAACTGCATCACCAAGTTGCCGACAATCCCCTGCCCTAAGACGACCACCCGATCCTCCGGCGTGATCTGCGCGCACTTGGTCCACGAGGCCGAGCTGGTGCAGAGGGGATGGAACGTCCCCTCGTCCGACGAGACGCCCGGATGCAGCGCCCGCACCTCCGGAGGGTTGCCCGGCATCCCCGATGCGAGTGAGTATTCGGCGTGGGGTGCGCCGACCACCACCCAATCGCCGGGCGAGCAGTCCCGCACGTCCGTGCCAACCCGCTCGACCACCCCGGTGGTCGAGTAGCCCATCATGCTCGGCGGCAGGGCCTCCTCGTACACGTAACGACGCCACAGCTCCGAGCCGCGGCTGATGAGGCTCACTTTGGTCCGCGTCAGCACGTCCTCCGGCCCCACCTCCGGGATAGGCACGTGCTCCAGGACGATATTGCCCACCCCCTCGTGCTTGGCCGTCTGCCACATCATGTCCGGCATTACTGCCTCCCTCGCTGGCATGTGTCCGGCGCGGCCGGGCCATCCCCGCCGCGGCTCCCCTTACTGTGCGCCATCATGCACAAATAAGCAAGCGAAGCGCCGCCCGGCCATGGCCGGGCGGCGCTTGGTGTTGGTGCTCTGCACAACGACCCGCAAGGTCGTGAGCGTATTGCCGGTGGGTTAGCCCCTCGCGAGGTCCTCTTCGTAGAGCGGTGCCGTGAGCCGCTGTGCTTCCTCAAGGGCCGTCTTGGGAGTCAGCTCGCCGGCCTCTAGGCGCTTGAAGACCTCGCCCCCGATGGTGAAGAGCATCTTGGCCATGCTGGGGGAGGGCGGCGTGGGCACGTCGTACTGTACTAAGTGGTTGAGCTGCTTCAAGATCGGGTTGTCCTTCAGGGCCTTGTTGATCGCCGGATTGCGGCTCGCTGCCAGGTTGGATGGCGGGTGTCCGGAGGCTTCCGAGACCAGCAGCTGCACCTCCTCGCGCACCGACCACGCGGCGAGCTCCGCCGCCACCTGCTCCGCCTCCTTGTCCCGCACCTTGAACACCATGATGCCGAACACATTGCCCGGCGTCGTGATCTGCTTCTGGGTGTTCTTCGGTCCGTGCGGGTAGTGCGTCACCCGAATGACGCTGCCGTCGCCGGGATCCACGTCGGGATAGCGTGGCGGGGTCACGGTCCCGGGGTTGATGACTTCCGTCACCTTCGCCTTGTTGTTGAAGTGGTACTTCCCGTCCCGCCCGATATCCGTCTGACCGTAGCCCAGTTCTCGATGGTGCTTGTACACGTACTCCAGCGCCTCGATCATGCCCGGTGTGTCAACTTTCCACGTCGTCCCGGCCGGATCGCGCGGGTACGCCGCATTCATCGGTCCGATGACGATTACGGTCCAGTACAAGCTGTAGCGCATGCTCCACAGCGCGCGGGTGACGTCGTTCCCTTCGCGCTGGACCGTGGCCCTACCGATCTCGTCGAAGTCATCCCAGGTGTAGCCTTCCTCCGGGAAGTCCACCCCTTCCTCCTTCAAGATGGCCGTGTTATAGCCCAGGCCATGCGGGTCGGGGTATGACGGCATGAGCACCTGCTGACCCTTCCACCGTGACCCCTCCATCAGGAACTGGATCATCTCGCCCTTGGTCTTCTCCCAGTCCTTGTTCGTGCGTAGTGGCTGGTTAAGGTCAATCGTCGCGCCCTGCGCGAACAGGTCCGTGGCCGGTACCTGCCACGAGGTCCAGATGTTCGGTGGTGTATCCGCGGCCAGCAGTGTCTTGATCTTCTCCGTGTTGGCGCGGCCGTTATCTTCGGCCGGAATCTCGGTGAAGGCGCCCTTCGGATGCCGCTCCTTGAAGTCCTCGACGATGGCGAGGTTCGCCAGGCCGAAACGGTGTGGCGGCGCGTGGCTCATCGTGAAGGTGAGCTTCGGCGGTGGCTCTGCCGCTTTGCCCGCTGCGCCTTGGGCACCCGCTGCACCTTGGGCACCGGTCTCACCCTTCGCGCCGGCTGGCCCGGCTGGCCCGGCTGGCCCGGCCTGCGGTTGGCCCACGTAACGCACGGTCGGCTCACCGCACGCCGCGGCGAGCAGCCCACCAAGCGCGACTGCGGCGCCACCCAAATACTTCCGTCGGATCACAGCTACCATAGGTCCCCCTTGGCCCACTCCCGTATCGTGCGAGACGGGAATGGATCCCACTCGAACGCTACTCTCGATTGCGCCCCACCTGGGGCGACAACTGCCCTCAAACCCTCCTTTCGTTCGACGATACCTGCGGCCTGTTGTGTCTCAAGCATAGCCATGCACCGCGCAAGTTGCAACCCTGGTATCGTGCATAGCCACACTCGCGGCACGGACAAGCAAAGCGCCGCCCGGCTATGGCCGGGCGGCGCTTGGTGTTGGTGCTCTGCACAACGACCCGCAAGGTCGTGGGCGTATTGCCGGTTGGGTCTAGCCCCTCGCGAGGTCCTCTTCGTACAGCGGTGCCGTGAGCCGCTGAGACTCCTCCAGGGCCGCCTTCGGGGTGATCTCGCCGTTCTCCAGGCGCTTGAAGATCTCGCCCCCGATCTCGAACAACATCTTGGCCATGCTTGGTGCAGCCGGCGTGGGCACGTCGTACTGCGCCAGGTGGTTGAGCTGCTGGAGAATGGGGTTGTCCCGCAAAGCCTTGTTGATCCCCGGATTGCGCGCGGCCGCTAGATTGGACGGCGGGTGTCCGGAGGCTTCCGAGACCAGCAGCTGCACGTCCTCGCGCACCGACCACGCCGCTAGGTCGGCGGACACCTCTTGGGCATCCTGATCGCGGACCTTGAACACCACGCAACCGAAGCAGTTGCCCGGCGTCGTGATCTGCTTATTCGTGTTCGCCGGCCCGTGCGGGTAGTGCGTCACTCGAATGACACTGCCATCACCGGGGTCCACGTCGGGATAGCGCGGCGGCGTCACGGTCCCAGGGTTGATGACTTCTGTCACCTTCGCCTTGTTGTTGAAGTAGTACTTCCCGTCCTTCCCGATGTCCGTCTGCGCGTAGCCCAACTCCCGGTGGTGCTTGTACACGTACTCCAGCGCCTCCAGCATGCCGGGGGTGTCAACTTTCCACGTCGTATGGGTCGGGTCGCGCGGGAACGCTCCGTTCATCGGCCCCAGGACGATCACGGTCCAGTATAAGCTGTAGCGCATGCTCCACAGCGCGCGGGTGACGCCTTCCGCATCGCGCTGGACCGTGGCCTTGCCGATCTCGTCGAAGTCATCCCAGGTGTAGCCTTCCTCCGGGAAGTCCACCCCTTCCTCCTTCAAGATGGCCGTGTTGAAGCCCAGGCCGTGCGGGTCGGGGAACATCGGCATCAGGATTTGCTGCCCCTTCCACTGCACTCCGTTGATCAGGAACTCGATCATCTCGCCCTTGGTCTTGGCCCAGTCCGAGTTCGTCCGCAGGGCGGCGTTGAGGTCCACGGTGGCGCCCAGCGCGAAGAGGTCGGCGGCCTCCACCTGCCAGGGCGTCCAGACGTTCGGCGGCGTATCGGCCGCCAAGAAACTCTTGATCTTGTCCATGCCGGCCCCACCGGAGTTCTCGGTGGGGATCTCTACAAACGCGCCACGGGGGTGGTTCTCTTTGAAGTGCTTCACCACCACCTGATCGGCCAAGCCAAAGCGGTGCGGTGGCGCAATGCGATGCCAGAAGGTGATATTCGGCGGTGCCTTGGCGGCAGCGCCCTGTGCGCCCTGTGCGCCGGCAGCGCCCTGCGCGCCGGTCTCACCCTTCGCGCCGGCTGGCCCGGCTGGCCCGGCTGGCCCGGCTTGCGGCTGGCCCACGTAGCGCACGGTCGGCTCGCCGCACGCCGCGGCTACCATCCCACCGAGCACGGCGGCCGCGCCACCCAAATACTTCCGTCGGATCACAGCTACCATAGGTCCTCCTTAGTTCACTCCTGTGTTGTCCTGTGTCGTGAGAGATGAGGGATGGATGGTGGATCGCACGCGAATGCTCCTCGGCATTGCGCGCGACGCTGACGGTCCTCCTTTCGCTGGGCCATGCCTATGGCCCGTAGTGCCATCAAGGATAACGACTGGCCGCGATAGCTGCAACCTTGGTCTGCTGTGTCCCCCGGCCACCATAAATGAAGCGCCGCCCGGCCACGGCCGGGCGGCGCTTGGTGCTCTGCACAACGACCTAGCAGGTCGTGATGTTGCCTTACTTGCTGAGGTCCGCGTCGAGCAACGGCTGCGTCAGGCGCTGTGCCTCCTGCAGCGCATCGCCCGGTGTCGCTTCACCCATGTCCACCTTCGTCAGCTGCTCCTTGACGATGCCCAGAATCTTCAAGTAGCTCGGCGGATTCGGCGTCGGCTGGTCGTACGCGGCCAACTCGTTGAGCTTGTTCAGGATCGGGTTGTTCTTGAGCGCCGCGCTGATCCCGGGGTTGCGCGCGGCTGCCAGGTTGGAGGGCGGATGTCCCGAGGCCTTCGTGACCAACAGCTGCACGTCCTCGCGCACGGACCAGGCGGCCAGGTCCGCCGAGAGTTGTTGCGCCGCCTCGTCCTGCACCTTGAACACCACCATCCCGAACACGTTGCCTGGTGTGAGCGGCGTCTTCGAGGTGTTGCTCGGGCCGAGCGGGTAGTGCGTCACGCGGATGCCACTGCCATCACCGGGGTCAATATCGGGATAGCGCGGCGGCGTCACCGTGCCGGGATTGATGATGTTTGACAGGCGCCCGCCCTTGTTGAAGTTCACGTTCGGATGGTTGTACGGCTCCGAGTTATCCGCGTGGAACTCCGAGCCGGCGATGAAGAGCCGCGTGCGCTTGGCATGCTCGTGCGCGAACTCCAGCGTCTCGCGCGCAATCGCGCTATCCCACTGGAGTTTGGTGCGGGTATCGTCAATCGGGAAGCCCCCGTTGCTGCCCATCCACCAGAGCATGCGGTGCCCGTCGTAGTAGAAGTCCACCAGGCGCCGCTTTTCGGGAATATAGACCTTCTGTCCGAGCTCGATGAAGTCCGCCCAGGTATAGCCGTCCTCCGGAAACTCCAGCCCGGCCTCCTTCAGGATGTGCGTGTTGTAGCCTAGGCCGTGAGGGTCGGGGAACATCGGCATCAACGTGTGCTGCCCTTTCCACAGCACTCCATTGAGCAGGAACGGGATCATGTTGGGCTTGACCGTTGCCCAATCCTCGTTGGTGCGGAGGGCCTGCTCCAGATCAATGATGGCGCCCAACGAGAACAGGTCCGCAGCTTCCACCTGCCAGGGGGTCCAGACGTTCGGCGGTGTATCGGCCGCCAGGAACGACTTGATCTTGGACATTCGGGCGCGACCGTCGCCGGCCGTCTGAATTTCGACCAGAGCCGCCCGCTCGTTGCGCGCTTTGAAGTCTTCGACCACCGCCGTGTTCGCCAGGCTGAAGCGATGCTGCGGCCCGGCCCAGTGCCAGACCTGCACCTCCGGGGGCTTCGTCGCGGCAATACCCTGGGCCCCTTGCGCGCCCTGCGCGCCCTGCGCGCCGGTCTCACCCTTCGCGCCGGCTGGCCCCGCTGGCCCGGCCGGCCCGGCTTGCGGCTGGCCCACGTACCGCACGGTCGGCTCGCCGCACGCCGCGGCCAGCAGCCCGCCAAGTGTGGCGGCTGCGCCGCCCAAGTACTTCCGTCGGATCATAGCTACCATCTGTTCCTCCTTAGTTGCTTCCCCTGTTGACCCTTGTTGCCAAACACGCTGGATCGCACGCGAACGCTGCTCGACCTTACCTTTCTGCTCCTCCAGACCTCCTTTCGCTCGACCATGCCTCCGGTCGGTGGCGTCACCCGGCCGCTTGTGCGGCCGCCCGCGCCCGCCGCACGATGGCCGGCTCGCCTCCGTGCAGCGTTTCGGATGAGCGCATGTACAGCGAGCGGTCGGCCAGCGGCAGCGCCACGCGCGTCCCGCCGCGCCGGTGCGACTCGCGCATCGCAATCGCCACCTCCAGCGCGTGCCGCCCGTCGTCGCCACTGCAATTCGGCTCCTTGCCCGTCTCGATGCACGTGATGAGATCGAGCACCGTGCGTGTATTGCTGCTGTGGCTGGCGCCCGGCAGCGGGAAGATGTGCTGGGCCGGCTCCGCCCGGCGACCCGGCAGGCTCGATGCGACCGTCTTGTAAAACTGCACTTGCTGCGCGTCGGCGATAGCACGCAGCACCCCCTGCGTGCCGATGACTTCGATCTCCCAGTTCGCTCCTCCGCACGCGGTCATCCGCACGAAGCCCTGCACGCCGTTGTCGTAGTGCAGGTAGCAGTTCCCCTCCAGGTCTACGTCTCCGGCCGCTGCCTCGTCGCTCTCCATGTGCCCGAATACCCACTGCACGCGTCCTTTGGCCAGCCGATTGACCGTGGTCAGCAGATGGCTCCCGTTGTGGGAGACGCCCGCTTGTCCGAAGCCGATCACCTGCAGCAGATCACCCAGTTCCCCCTCGTCAATCAACTCGCGCATCTGGTTATACATGGGACTCCAAGCGCGGCTACAGCCGATGGCCAGCACGATCCCCGCTCGCTGGCACGCCGCAACCATCTCATCAGCCTCGGCCAGCGAGATGGCGATCGGTTTCTCGGCCCAGATCGCCTTGAGGCCGCGCGAGGCGCCGATCCCCACGGCATCGAGCAGAATGCGCGCCCGTGGCTTGGCCGTCGTGCAGATACTCAGGATGTCCGGTTGCTCCCGCTCCAGCATCTCGCGGTAGTCCGCGTAGAGCGACTCGATACCCCACTTCCGGCGGTACGCCTCGCGCTGCCCCTCGTGCGGGTCGGCGCCGGCCACCACCTCTACGCCGGCAGCCCGATAGCAAGGCGTGTGGGCATGGGGCCGCGGCGCACGATCCCAGGCGCTCTTCTCGTCGTCAAAGGTGCTGCCCATGCGCCCCAAGCCGATGACGGCGGCGCGGTACTGCTTGGCCATGACTCGCTCTCCTGGTGCTGGTGGCTTCAGTATACGGTGCCCGGAGCGTAACGGCGCGGCCTACTTGCGCCGCCGGCGGGATGACGAGGGCTTGGGGCGGGTCGCCTTCTCGGCCTTTCCGAACAAACTCCCGCCAATTCGCCCCAAGGCCATGGCCGCGTCGTCCATTTTCGAGGAAGATGCCGCTCGCCGCCGGGCGGCGCGGCGTCTCGTGGTGGATCGTTTTGTGGCTGCCGCCTGCCGTGGTTTAGCCGTGGTCCGGGTGCCGCGTCTGGCCGGGGCCGTTGCCGGGGCCGCTGCCGGCGAAGCTGCCGATGTGGTGGCCGATTGAGCCGCCGGGCTGTTGGCCGGCTTTCCCTGGCCTTGACGAGAGCCGCGGCGGGCACGCCTGCGTCCCCAGAGTCGGCCGGTGAACCGCGCCAAGCCGAGCCCCTTGCGCTCGACTTCGGCCGCCGGCACCGCCGGCACTGCCGGTATCCCCAGCCACCGTTGGGCCAGGCGCCCCGGGAAAAGCGGCAGCCCGCCGCCAGGGGTCGGCCGCCGCCGCTCCAGCGTGTTCGTGAGCCACCACAGCCCGATCCACAAGCCGATCAGTGCGCTGACGAGGAGCACGACGAATGCGATGTCATCGCGTTCCTCCCACCCACCTTGCCGCACGGTGTACAAGAGACGCCCGGCAGCCATGAGCGGCAGCACGATGAGCAGAATCGTCGCCGTGATGTCGAGGCGGCGGAGGATGTGACGCCGCATTGGCCCGAAGACCATTCCCAGCATCATGAGCGCCGCCAGGATAAACAGCAATCTGAGCATCGTGGCTCGGAGCCTCCGTCTCCCATGCTAACGGGGTGACCGGCTGGATGCAACCCGTTGGCGGCATGCAACGGCGCCTCACCCTATGAGAGCGGGCCACAGCCAGCGCGGCGTGACCCCTGGCGCTTATTGTGGTGAGCGCGAAAACGCGGGACGCGAGGGTATGCCTACTTGTTCTTGTGCCGCATACGCCGCAGGCGCTTGCGGAACTTGTGTCGCCTGATCTTGCGGCGACGCTTCTTGACGACCGATGCCATGCAACTCCTCAACTCTAAGCTGCCCTGCTCTCAACCGACTACTGGCGGGGTATTGCCAAGGGGCACTAATGATGGTACCATATCGGTGTGCAGGGTCTACTGCCCGGCGCAGGTGGCTCCGACGGGGCGTGGCGCATTCGTCTAGTGGCCTAGGACACCACCCTCTCAAGGTGGAGATCGCGGGTTCGAATCCCGCATGCGCTACCAAACTGGACAAAATCCAGAATGTATTTCTCTGGAGCCAATAGGCCCTCCCACGCTTGTCTCGGGAGCCATAACCACTCGACAGCTGGCTCTTGATGGTAGTAGGCCAGTCCAAGAGCCAGCTTTGCCAGATGGTCTACAGTCACCAGCGGAGGAGACGGCAGAGTTGCTAGGTGATCTCCAAGCTGACGTTGCCGCTCAGTAGTCGAGAGGTCGCACCGCCGGACCCGGGGCAGTCAACCGAGCCCCCGCCGGATGACCAGGCGGCCGCGACCACGTTCAAGCGACGGCAGAGCCAAACGAACGAAACCGAGTTCTTGGAAGCGTCTCGAACACTCCGACCTCCAGATGGCACGGTGTAGAGCGCCGTTTGGTGACGATCCCAGGGCGACGAATGCACTGTCAAGTGCATCGGCAGTAGGAAAACCCGACGAATGGATGCTCTCCCGTCTGCTCATCCGTCGCATTCGAGATCGCGATGGTCGTACCCTAAATCTCTGGCCCGTCGATAGTCCGCCGCCGAGCCTTCCGCATCCCCCATCAACTCGCGAACCAGTCCACGGCCAAAGGTGAAGCGCCTGCTGGTAGGGTCAAGTTCAACTGCTGCATTGAAATCAGCTCGCGCCAGCTTCAGTGCTCCGCTGAACAGGTGAGCATTGCCGCGCATGTAATGGGCTATTGAGTCGTTGGGACTGAGCTTCAATGCCTTGCTGCAATCTGAGATCGCTTGGTCGTAGTTCCCTTTGGCAATGTGGGCGTCTCCTCGAAACCGAAACGCAAGCGCATCCCGGGGCCTGAGCCGCAGCGTAGCGGTGTAATCGGTGATCGCGCGGTCGGCATCACCCTTCATGCGATATGCCGCGCCACGGCCCAAGTGGGCCGCCGCATTTTCGGGATCAAGCTGTAGAGCGGTGTCAAAATCTGCGATCGCCTGGTCGTATTCTCCCTTGTACCGATGGCAGTCACCGCGGACGCGGTAGGCCTCGGCATGCGCGGGGTCGAGCCGGATGGCCTCGCACAGATCGGCCAGTGCTTGGTCAAACAGGTCTTGTTCTCCGTACGCCAGGCCCCGGTGGAAATAGGCCTTCGCGTCGTCAGGTCTGAGCCGGATGAGTTCAGTCATGTCGGCGACCATCCGGCCCCACTCTTTCCGGTCCCCGAATGCAAGCCCGCGTAGCATGTACGCGGCCGCCTGATCCGGATTCAACCGCATGACCACATCCGCGTCCGCGATTGCGAGATCGTCCCTTCCCTTGGCGTAATGTGCCACGCCCCTGGTTAGGTGGGCATCGTCATCATCGGGGTTGAGCCTGATTACGGCGTCCATGACCGCGATCTTTCGGTCATGGCTGGCTATGTCAGTGTTCTCCTGATCGTTTTGACGGAATTCCCGGAGCAGTTCGAGGAGTTTGTCCGTCTCGGCGTCAGCACCAAAATGATGAGCTCTTCGGCGGTACCGCCGGTGCTTGTCGCCGTCGCCGAGCAATAGAGCGCTTTCCGCAGCCGCTACCAACGCGGCCGTGTCTTCCGGGTCCTGTTCGAGCGCCGCCTCGAATGCCTCAAGCGCCTGGGCGAGTCGCTTCAGTTTCCAGTATGCAGCCCCCAGCACGCTGTAGTAGCGACAGTCCAGCGGCCCACATTCCGGCTTTACATTTCGCAGATGCGTGACTGCTTCCTCCGGTCTGCCCGTGTGGAGCAGAGTAAGACCGATTTCGGTCCAAGGGACAATCCACTGGGGGTCCAGCGTCACTGCCAGCCATAGGGCATCTAGGCCTTCGCTAACCAGGGACGTATTGCCACGCCCGATGCCAATGCTGGCCTTCACCGCCCCCAGCGTAAAGTGGTTCGCCGGATCCAAGGGATCCAGCTGGGCGGCCTGCTCCACCTCAACCAAGGCTTCGCCGCGTCTGCCCTGCATCTGGAGTTCCTGGGCGCGCCGGTAGTGGGCATAGGCCTCAGGATTGCTTACATCCCAGTCCTCGAAGAGGCGCCCAGCCGTCTGCTGGATGAGGTCGTCCACCTCTGCCAGGTAAACCTGGTAATTGACCGCGAGAACGCGCCGGACCCAGTCCATACCGGTGGACCGCAGGCCCTCCCGCCATTCGTCATCCGGCTCATGTTCGATTAGGGTTGCCAGCAGCGGACTCGCAAGGTCGGCGCCAACGCCGAGATTGGCCAACACAGTGAGGTCCGCTGCACGTTCTTCGGTAGGGAACTGCTGTTCAATGGTGCGATAGGTTGTCGCAGCGTACCGATGCAGTCGCCCGATGGCTTCGTCCACGGCGTTGGCGCCTATGTGCTCGGCCAGCAGACCGGCGACATCACTGATCCAGTAGAGGGCTCGTAGTTCAAGGGCGATGCCCGATGTGGTCGAGCCCTCAATCTTGTCAGCCAGCACCTTGGCTATTCTCGCGAGGTTGTCATTGGTCGGCCGTGCCCCGTGGTACATCCAGTCGTCGACGGTATGGTTATGCACGACGACCTTCCGGGCGAGTTTCTCAAGGGTGAGCCCTGCCTGCTCGCGCTTCTGGTTGAGATAGTCTCCTCGAGCGGAACGGCCGGTACTAGCGAGGAAGTCCAGCGCGGCCGGAGACGCCCCGGCAAGATGCAGGCAAGCGGCTACCCTGAGCGCCAGATCGATGACTGCGAGTCTTACGTAGGCCGCCCAGACCTGCGGTAGGTTGCTCGGCAGGACGTACATTGTCCTGCGGCGCAGGAACGAGCGTAACCGGTCCCAGTGATCCGCGTGCCACCGCAGCATGAAGGCCAGCCGGGGCGCTGACCTGTGACTGTCCTCCCCTACCTGCGGCGACGCAGCGAAGCCGTAGTCGGTAAGCACCTCCGCTATGGCTCCAAGGATCTCTTCCCTGGTGGACTCCTTCACAAGGTGATCCAGATCGGCGGAGAAATACCGACTGGCCGTTCTAGGCGGGAGTGCAATGTGTCTAATGCCTAGTTTCTTGACCAGTGCGCCGATTATCTGGCCACTGGTGGGGAGGCCGGGCATCACTTCGCGGTCACTCATTTCACCCTCCCGCCTTTCGCCAGTCATAGAGGCCTTCCCGCAACCGGAACTTGCCCGGGTCAACCGATACCTCCCTCAAGGCGGCTTCAACACCGACCTGGTTGATGGGCCGACTATAGACGTGAGTACCGGCCACGTTGTCGAAGAAGCGTCCAGCCGGATCGACCATCACGTAGCTGCCGGTCATCAGGTCATTGCTTTCTGGCACTACCGCGATCCCCAGGGTCTCTATGTAGCGATTGCGTGCCACGTAGCGGGCGAATTCTTCGGGGGTGATTGCAAGATCGTCAACCAGCCCATCATTCTGGCCCCTGACTGGAAGCACTTGAAGCAGTTTCCACCGTTCCGGCCGCGCGCTGGCGATGAACGCTGCCAAGTCCTCGTCGTAGTTGCTCCGCGTTACCACGGTGTTGACCTTCACGCGAATGAGGCGCTGGTTAAGCATAGCCATGACGCGCAGGTAGTCAGCCTCGCTCAATGGACCGGCCCGCGTAGTTCTTCCTGTGCGTTTCAGCTTTTCTGGATCGACCGTGTCTATACTTACCGCCGCCCAGTCAAGAGCACCGTCTACGCGATCCAGCCATGCCCCCGTGACGAAACTGCCGTTGGTGACCATGGACGTGGTGAGCCCCAGTTCCTTGGCGCGCCGTATCAGTGCAGGTAGCCAAGGGCAAAGGGTGGGCTCCCCACCGGCGAAGTTGATTTTATCGAACCCCGCCATAGCCAGCGCCTCTACTACCATGAGGCAGTCCTCCCGGGGCAGATGTCCCTGCGGCAGGTTGTTCGGTCCGACATCGTGAAAGGTGGCGAAGCAGAATCTGCACTGCATATTGCAGGGCTTCCACAGGTGGAAGTTGACTGACGGAACTTGCGTTGAAACGTTCATCTGGCCCCTCGATCCTCCCGAAGCTGAACGAAGATTGCTCTGGGGATATCGTAGGCGCCTTCAGACGGTCCGTCAGCCCCAGTTAGGTGGCCAGTTTGCATGGAGCATGGCAACGGGTCATTCGGCTGGTTCTCACTGCACGGGGGCCTACAAGGACTGACCAAGTAGTCAGATCACTTCTAGTTCCACTGCCCATGTGTGCCTGAGCGCTGGGCCTCGATTCGAAAACAGACACGCTCGCCCAAGAGGTCTAAAGGGGTATGCGGGAAGCCACATGGAGGGGCTACTGAAGCTCTAGCGACGGGACGCTCGAAATCATCCGCACCGCCAACGACTAGGGCATCGCCCCTTGGTGCTTCCTTGTGAGGCTGTAGGAGCGCTGATGGGGGTACGTGTTCCGGGTTTTCTGGCCTATTCAGCTCCTAGTAGGCCCAGACTTCTGGGTATACTTGATCTCAACGCCAAGTGGGCTCGCGTCGGTACCGTCGGTCAGGTACTCGTGGATGGCCTGGTTGCGGGCCATGCCGGTGGCATTGACGTGCTCCAACTCGAAGATGACGCACTCGGCCTGCGCCTCCGTCAGCTACTCGTTCAGCCGCAGCAGTGCCTGGCGCAGCCGCCCCTGCAGCAGCACCTCCCGCTCGTTGCCGCGCTCGGCTGCCAGCGCTGCGCGCGGCGCACATACGTCCACCCCAGCCACTCCAGCAGTTGGCACGCCGGCGCTTCGGCAAGATCGAACTCGGTGCGCTTGGCGGCGGGCGTGGTCATGGTCTAGCTGGAGCCTTCAGCTCCGGAAAGTAGGTGGAGAAGAACCCCCGGTCCCGGGTCAAGAAGGCGTCCGCCGCCAACATGGCGTGAGCGCCTATCAGGAAATCGGTCATGATCCGCTGCCGTGGCCCACCGGCCGCGCGGTACTGCTGCCAACGCAATCCCGACTCGTAGGCAATCGAGGAATCGATGGGGGAGATCGTGGCTCCGATCTCGCGCAGTGCCCCGTCCAGCGTGGCCCGGTCGCGGACGGATGGCGCGAGTTCAGCGTACACAATGTCGCACACGACAACGGCACCGGCGTCATAGGCCGCGCGGAGCCATGCTCGGGAACGGGGTCCATGCGCCTCATCCGGGATGAACACATCCAGCAGGACGTTTGTATCGACGGCGGTAATCACCTGCCTCGAAGCTCTTCGATGTAATCGTCCACGCTTACGCCTACACCAAGCGCGTCCTTGCCTAGGATCCCGTAGACTCTATCCACTGGATGCGCCGCGTTCGTCTTCTTTGTGAGGAGCAGCCCCCGCTCGGTCGGCGTGATCTCGACCTCGACGTTGTGATTCATCCCAAACCGCTCCCGCAGGCGCTTGGGAATGGTGATCTGCCCGCGCTCGGATACTCGCATGGCTCCCTCCGTATGAATAGCGGATACAGCCAATCATACTGTGTGTAGCAGGGACACGGCAAACGGATTCTGATTAACTCGCCAAAGAAATGATACGCGCCGGAGCAGAGGCTGGCCGATAGGGACACCGAGGAATGGATGTGCAGGTGGTGTCCATTCACACGCTGCTGTTTCCTTCCTCCTACAATGACCGGGGCCAGTATTGAGCGGGAACGTTGGCCTTCACAGGGCCACAACCAACTCAAACGTGGTACTGTGTACAGTACCGTTAGGCCTACCAAACTGGACAAAATCCAGAACCTTCGTATTACGGTTCCAGTTGGTGCTGTAGATTTCACGAACCTAGCGCGACGCACCAGCAACATCGTCGAGCCTCAGATCGGCGTGGAATCGCAGTACCTCCCCCAGTTCCTAGGCCGGGGTCAACACTACTAGGTATCCACCACCGGCACATTGTGAGTGCAATTTCAATCCTCGCCTGGCCCCGAGGCTCTAGTTAGCTTGAGGGCGCCGATCTCGCGCCGGTCGCGGCCCGTGTAGTAGTCACCCTCCAGCACCGTGCCTTTGAGCCTCAGCGTCGCCGTGCCCCGATGAGCGTGCATTGTTTCGGGTGCGGTCGGGTACGGTTCGTTGAAGTACAGGTAATAGAGTTCGGGCGTGAGTGGGTCATCGGCTCTGAGACTCGCCGCAACGCTGCGGGAATGAGAGTGCTCGGTTTCAAAGGTGATGCTTATCTTCGACCAGCGCTGCACAATTGTGACGGGGAACGGCTGGACCGGGTTTCCGTCACTATAGGAAGATGTCACGGTGCCGATCCAATCGCCGTTGAGGTCCGGCACCAGAAGAAGCCCGAGTCTTCTCAACAGGCCGAGTCTCCAAACGTAGCGGTCGAACAGCCAGTGCAGAACCGCATAGAATGCCGCATAGGAGGGCACGCTCACCCACCACGGCGGCGCCAAGCCGATGGTGCCCACCCCGGTATGGAGGAGCCAGACGCAGAAAATGCTGACCACGAAGAGCGCGACCACGACCCGGCCCCGGCCTGCCAGATCATACGAATGCATCCGTGCTGTTCACCCCCAGTCATTCCACAGGGCCACCAGATGACGCGCAAAGGCGTCGGCATCGGCCACCGACCACTGCTCGGGAGACGGACCGAACAGGTATTGCCGACCGTTCTGACAGACTAGCTCCTTGAGATCGGCCTGCACCATCCAGTTGACGACCGAGCGGTAGGTTTCCTGGAAGCTGGCTTGGAACGCTGAGTCCGACGCATTGGAGAGGAGGCACTCCACGAAATAGGACGGGGCAAGCCCCTGGCCAATGCGGTGGGCGGACTCCAGATAGTTCCGCGCATTCTTGAACATGCGCACCGTCCGCTTGTATCGGTCCCCGGTACGTCTGCTCTTGGCTGCACCGTTGTCGTAATGCTCCTTCGGGAAATTGACCACCCACCGCTTGTCCCGCAAGGCCCGGAAGGCGATACCCTCTACATATGAATAGTAGCTGGTGTACCGCCGGTGCGTCATGCAAACAACGACATCGGCCGCCAGTCTGGACGGGGTTGCCTCTAGCCTGATGGCCTTGTTGCCCTGCGCTACCAATCCCGGGCCGAACTCACCCGCAAGGGCCTTGAGCGTCTCGCGTCTGAAGTCGTTCCAACCGTAGGTGGCTGGGTAGAAAGAGTCCGCAAGCGTGCTCTGCTCGTGTGGGGAAAGTGAACTCGCATCGTAGTGGAACGCTGAGTTCAACTCCAACACGACATCAACATCGCTGTCGCCCCGGATGTTGGTGCTATTCCGATACGAGCCCTGGAGGTAGAAATCGTAGGTCATGCCAGCCGGCCACCGGTAAGCCACCAACACCCTTCTAATGGTCTCATGGGTGCGTATTGACGCCTCTCGGGCCCCGTGGTGGGACCATCTACCGAGTTGGGATTCGGGAATCGCCATGTTCTGCCTCCGGAGGAGAGACTTCCGCAACCTGAGTACGCTGGCCAGAGGAAGGCTTAACCCGCCCCTCGCAGGCCTACGAGCAGCAGCACCGGATTGCCAGTGACATTGCCACGGCGCCGGGACCGCCGAGCCTCAGAGGAGTGCATACAGTACCGCATCTGAATTATAGGCGGCCGCAGTGGGGGAGGTAGCACCACCTACCTACCAGCGCGGAGCCGCTAGGCCGCGTTGTACCAGACTGCCGATACATGGTAGAACGGTGGCCGTCACCCAACACACCCCGGCCGGAGTGCCACCACGTCGCTGTCGAGTGCATCGTGATGACGGCATCCACCACCAGCCAGATACAGGCACGCCTGGAAGAGACCTTTGGCGCCGGCCGCGCGTGGACTTCACGGCACGGGGCCGCGGCGATGGCCTGGGAAACGCCGGCCTATCGCCTCTTGTGGGGCGGCAGTGCGGCGAGCGAAGGCGCGCTGCGGCGACTGTGGGAAGAAGGAAACGGCCGCCAAGCCCATCCCGTCGTAGCGCTGGCTGCCACGGCCGATCCGGCCCAGGTCCAGGTCGCCGGGCCGCAGGACGCCCGACCCGTGCGGAAGCTGCCCGTCAACCGCGTGCTTGACCTGTTGGTGCAAAGCCGTGGGTTCACGGTCCGTGTGGCGGCCGCGTTCCTGGCACGGGAGTTCAGCCGCCTGGAGGAGTCCGTCGTGCCCGGCCTACGGGTCAAAGACCTACTCACCCCCCACTTTGTACGTGAGCGGTTGCCGCGGACAGAGCACGGACGGCGTCTGGAAGGCGTCGCCCAGGCCGTCCGACGTACCGGCCAAATGACTTGGCGGCCGCTGTTCCAAGCACTCGGCTACCGGATCGAGCGGCTCTCGCGGGGGTACCTGCTGACCTACAACGGGGCGCCCGTCGCAGTCGTGCATCCGTACCAAAGCCCGGGAGTGTTCAGCCGGCTGACGGAAAAGGGCGAACTCACCGAGGGTTTGGTGCTGGCGGACTGCAAGGAGCGCGGCGCGCATTGGGGCGTGCTGGCGGCGCAGGGACGCTACCGGCTGTTTCAGCACCGGCCGCCGGTCGGCGCGGCCACCGGGCAGTACATTGAGCTAGACACGGGTGAGTTGGCGCGGGAGCACCGGCTCTACCTCGGACTGCTCGCCCCGGAGTCGCTGTGTGCGGACGGTTGGCTGACCGGCTGGGTGGCGGACGCGAAAGACTTTGGTGAGGAGTTACGCAAGGGCTTGGAGGAGCGACTCATCAAGGATGCCTTGCCCAGCATTGCGCGGGGACTAGGCGAGTGGCTAGAGCACCAAGGCGCCGACCTCAGCGACCGCGCGCAACTCCGTGCAATCGAGGAAGCGGCGTTGACGCTGGTGTTCCGGTTCATGTTCCTGCTGCATGTCGAGGCCCGGGGCCATCTTCCCGTTCGGTCGGCAGCATATCAACCTCACAGTGCCACCGAGTTGGCCCGGGACGCGCACCGGCCGCCCTCGTTCTTTGACCGCCGCTCCGTCCAGCGCTGGAACAGGCTCCGTACCCTGGTGGATATGATCCGTACCGGCGACCGGTCCGCCGGCGTGCCGGCCTACAACGGCAGCTTGTTCGCCGCTGATGGTTTCCCCGGCAGTGATGTGCTGGAACGGGCCGCCATCGCCGACACCTATCTTGCCCCCGCCCTCGCGGCCATTGCCTTTGAGATGGATAAGCCCCAGGCGCCCGGCTTGGACTATGCCGGCTTGCAGATCGGGCATCTCGGCGCCATCTACGAGACGCTGCTCGCCATGCGCCTGACACGGGCGCCGGAAGACTTGGTCTACGACGCTAGGAGGGATGTGTTTCGGCCGCTCCGCGCCGGGGAGCAGCCGGAGGTCACCAAGGCGCAGCTCTACTACCAGTCCGAGGCGGGTGGTCGGAAGGCCGGGGGCGTGTTCTACACCCGCCATGAGTTCGTCAGCCATCTGCTGGAGCATTCGTTGCTGCCGGCCCTTGAGGACCACCTGCGGAAGATTGAGCGGTTGGCTAAGCGGAACCCGCAGGCGGCGGCGCAGCAGTTGTTCGATTTCTCGGTGGTTGATCCGGCGATGGGCAGCGCCCACTTCCTTACGGCGGCCTTGGATCGGATCGCTGACCGGATCGAGTTGTTTCTCGCCGAAATTGGCGGTCTACCCGACGTTGCGCGGCAACTCAGCGAGTTGCACAAGGACGGTGCTGGGTCTGCGTCCTCACTGGAGGACGGCGATCTGTTGCGCCGGCTGATCCTCAAACGCTGCATTTACGGCGTGGATGTCTCCCCGATGGCGGTGGAGGTCGCCAATGTCACCCTCTGGTTGGCCTCGTTCGTGCCCGGCCTAGCGCTGTCCTATCTGGGCAGCAATCTCAAGTGCGGCGATGCGCTGATCGGCGTGGCCGACCCCACTGTCGTTGGTGCTAGTGACAGCGCCTTGCTGACCGGGGAACCGGTGCGCGAGGCCATGCGGCAGGCCGCACAACTTCAGCGGGAACTGGCCGATGTGCCCGACCGCACGCCGGAAGAGGTGCAGCAATCGGTGCAACTCGGCAAGCAACTCCGGGACGTGACCGCCGGACTGCGAAGTGCCTTCAACTTGTGGGCTGCCGAGCCGCTGGGCCTGACCGGTGCTCGGCACACCCTTGAAACGACAGCAGAAGCGATTGTCGAGGCACACGACGGCGTGACGGCCCGGACCACCGCTCAAATCGGTGAGGCGGAAGACATCGCCGGCCGCTACCGCTTCTTCCACTGGCCGCTGGAGTTCCCGCACGTCTTCCATCGGGAAAACCCCGGCTTCGACGTGGTGGTCGGCAATCCACCGTGGAATGAGGTAACCGTCGAGGAGTTGGGCTTCTATGCCTTGCGGGAACCGGGACTCAAGGGTTTGCCCAACCTGCGCGAGCGGCGGCAGCGTATCGCGGAGCTTGACGAACAGAATCCGACGTGGCGCGAGGAATTTGAAGCGGAGCAGAACAGGCTGGCGACCGTCCGCGGATTCTTCTCAGTCAGCGGAGGCTATGAGCTTCAGGGAGTGGGGGACAAAGACCTGTACCAACTCTTCTGCGAGCGATACAGCCACCTCGTTCGGCAGGATGGCCGACTAGGAGTAGTGCTCCCCAGGACAGCGTTCCTGTCAGCGGGGGCTAAGGCCTTCAGGCACTGGCTCTTTACCCGCAACAGCCTGCGACGCCTCGATCTCCTTCTCAACAATAGAAGGTGGGCCTTTACCATCCACCCGCAATACACAATCGCGTTGTTGACTGGCCAGCGTAGAACGCCAACTGAACAGGCCACCTTCCGAGTCACCGGGCCTTCTGCGAGTCTCAAGGAGTTCCAGAGCGTGGCACGTAGTCAGGGTTTCGGCGTCCCTGTGTCATCCTTGGGGAGTGCGCGTGTCGTCCCCCTGATGCCAAGCCAGATGCACGCTGATGTACTCGCTAAACTGCGGCGCGGCGTCCAGTTCGATGCCTTGCAGAACCCCGAAAACCGAAAAATTGATAAAGGGCGCGCTGCTGCGTCTCATCTAACTCCCTATGCGGAACTGCATGAGACGCAGCAGCGCGCCCTTTTCTCGCACACTACTGGGGAGCCAGTCTGGAAAGGTCGCTCATTCAACCAATACGATCCCCATGGCCGTGACCCCGCTGGCTTCTGTACTTGGGCTGACGTTTTGGACTATGTACAGACTAAACGGACTCGGTCTCCCGTCTTCAAGCGCATCTTCCCTGAGGAGGTTCTCCTGGACCCCAGCACTCACCCAATCCAACACTCGCGGGTAGCGTTTCGCAACATTGGGCGGGCCACGGATTCCCGGTCGATCATAGCCTGTCTAATCCCGCCGCGAGTACCGCTTACAAATGCCGCTCCCTATCTCCTATTCAACGGATGGTCAGCGGCTGAACAGGCATATACGCTTAGCGTATTGAACAGCGTTCCCTTCGACTGGTTCGCTCGACGATATGTCGAGACAACCTTCAATTTCTATATCTTGAACATGCTCTGCTTTCCCCCGCAGGAAAACACCCCCTGGGAGCGCATCGGCTCGCTCGCGGCGCGGCTGTCCTGCGTGGACGAACGGTTTGCCGCATTCGCGGCGGAGGCCGGAGTCGCATGCGGCCCGCTGACCGACGCCGAGCGTAACGACCAGCGGACGGAGATAGACGCGCTGGTGGCCCGCGCCTATGGCCTGACCGTGGACGAACTGCGCTTCATCTTTACCGACTTCACGGAGAACGCCGTCAGTACCACCTACCGCCAACTCGTGCTCGAGAAATTCGAGGCCCTGTAGCGTATGGCGACAAGTCCCTCTGATAGTGGCCCGGCCCCGTCCGGCGGCCCCTACGAACTCGTGGACAACGTGGCCTACGGCACCCATGAGCAGGCGCTGGGGTGGCTGGCCGCGCAGTACGACGGTCCGTTGCACGTTGCCACCGGCTATGTCGGGCTGGAGGGGCTAGACACGCTGGCGCAACTCGCGGCCCAACGGCAACGACCCACGCGGCTGCTGCTCGGCGCCGCACCGGAGTCCGAGGTGCTGACCGGTCCGCCCGGCACCAGTGCGGCCGAGCGGTTCGACCGGTCGGTCAAGGCGCTGCGCCGGCAGCGGGACTTCTCGGCGTTTCCGGCCGCCCGGCGCGCGGTGCTGGAGCGGGTCAGTGCATTCGTCGAGTCGGACAACGTGCAAGTGCGGCGCTATGTGCGCCGCTTCCTGCACGGCAAGGCCTACATCGTCGGCGCGCTAGCGGACACCGGGACCCTGGCGGGGCTGGGCGCGGCGCTGGTGTCGTCGGCCAACCTGACGCACGGAGGCCTCGTCGCCAATCTGGAGCTGGGCATGGTGCATTACCAGCCCAATGTCGTCGCGATGGCGCTGGCTTGGTACGGACGGCTCTGGGACGACGCCCAGGACTTTCGGGAAGCCCTGCTGGACCTGCTCCGACCCCCGTTGCCGGAGAGCGATCCGCAGACCGTCTTCCTGCGCGCGCTGCTGGAGTTGTACGGCGACGAGTTGGGCCCGGAGGACGCGCCGCCGCTGCCGGAGCACCACACGCTGACCGCGTTCCAGCGGGACGGCTTTGCGCGCGCCCAGCGGATTCTCGATCGCTACGACGGCGTCCTCTATGCCGACGGCGTGGGCATGGGCAAGACGGAGATCGGCGTGCAATTTATCCGCGAGTACACGCAAGCGCAGGGCAAGCACGTCCTGGTCATCTCCCCGGCCCAACTCCGGGACCGCCTCTGGCGGCAGCGGTTGAGCGCGGAGAACCTACCGGGCACGGTGATCTCCTACCAGCAGTTGGCCCAGGACCGGCAACTCTCTCGCAGTGGGGGCCAGGATGTGCTGCCGGTGAACAAAGACGTGTACCGGCTGGTCATCATTGACGAGGCGCATGCCTACCGCAACGTGGACAACACCTGGTATGCGGCGCTGGACCGGCTGATGGGCGGGAGGCCCAAGCAGTTGCTGTTGCTGACCGCCACGCCGGTCAACAACTCGCTGTGGGACCTGCACAACCTGTTCCTGCTGTTCGGCCGGCACGACGGCGCCTTTGCCGGGGCGCCGCTGCGGATTCCCAGTCTGCGGCGGTTCTTTGCCGATGCCGGCGCGTCCGATGTCGCCCGCCTCTCCGAGACGCGGCTCTTTCCGTTGCTTGATGCCCTGACGGTGCGGCGGGACCGGGCGTTCATCGCGGAACGGTACGAGAACGAGCGGCTCAGCGACGGCACGCCGGTGCAGTTCCCGGTACCGGAGTTGCACGAGCGGCGCTACGACTTGGACCAAACCCACCCCGGCCTCGTGCGGGCTATCGCCGCCGGAATCGACGCCCTGACGATGGCGCGCTACCGCCCCTCGGCCTACCAGGTAGATGCCCAGGAGGAGTCGGGATCGGAAGCGGCGTTGGCCGGCCTAATGCAGTCCCAACTGCTGAAGCGGTTCGAGTCGTCCTGGTACGCGGCCCTCCAGACCGTCCGCAGGATGCGGAGGGCGAATGCGGTCGTCCTGCGGCTCCTGCAAGAGCAGGGCGGTCTGCCGGCGCCGGATGTGGTGCGCGACCTGGCCGGGGACGCAGACGACGACTATCTGGACAGCGAGTTGGTCGCCGAAGCGGTGGCGGATACGGCGGGTTGGGTGGCGGCCGACCGCTTCGAGGACCGCTTCGTGACCGACTTGCGGCAGGACGTGGAGCGCTTGGCGGCGATGGCGACCCGCTTGGAGAGTCTGGCAGGCCGCCCGGACCCGAAGCTCGCGGCGCTTCGAGCAGTCATGGAAACCACGCCGGCCCAGAAGGTCGCCATCTTTACGGCCTACCAGGATACGGCGACCTACTTGCAGGGGCAAATCGAGCGCGACCCGGCGTTGCTGGACGGACGGTCGTGGACGGTGGTGATCGGTGCCGCCACCGATGCCAACGCCCGCACGCGGGAGCTGGAGCGCTTCTGCCCGGAGTCGGTCCAGGGCGAGCCGGGCTTCGTCCCGGCCGGTGGAGAAGTGGACGTGCTGTTGAGCACCGATGTGCTATCCGAGGGCCAGAACTTGCAGCAGGCCCAGGCGGTGTTGTCGTTCGACATGCCGTGGAACCCGCAGCGGGTGGTGCAGCGGAATGGGCGCGTGATCCGGCTCCGCAGCCCGCACGACACGGCGTATCTCTATACCCTGCTGCCGCAGCCAGGGGACCTCGAACGGCTCTTGCAACTGGAGGCCAAGCTCCAGGCCAAAATCCTGGCGGCGAACACGGCGGTCGGCATGGAGACGCCGGTGCTGGCCGAGATCGGCTCGGAATCGCAGATATATGCAGACCTGAGCGCGTTCGCGGAGCGCTTGGCCGCTGGCGACGCGGCGCTGCTGGATGAGCAGGAGCAGAGCGGCTCCGCATTCGCCGGAGAACTCTTCCGGGCCTACCTGCAACGGGCCTTGGTCGAAGGCGAAGTGAGCAATCTGCGGGACCAGCCCTGGGGCCTGGGCGCGGCCTTCGTGCAGCACTCACCCGCCCTGAAGGAACCGGCGGTGTTCTTTGCCTGCCGCACGCGACGGGATGAGCGGTACTGGCGGGTGGTATCCCGGTCCGGAGACATCCTGTACCGGGAAGACCTGCCGATGCTGCGGCTGATAGACCCCGGGGAAGAGCCTGGCTGCTCCATTCCCACCGCGCTTGATCTGGAGCGGCTGTTTGCCGTCGCGGCGGCGGACATCTGTGCCGCACATAACGCGCTGCTCGACCCGGCGGCGCGGGCCGCGGCCCTGCCCGCCAGCCAGCGCTGGGCGTTGAGTATTCTCCGCGCGCCGGACGCGCCACCTGGCGATGAATTCGATGCGGCCCACGACGCGCTGTCGGTCGGTCGGAATAACCTGGTACGCCGCGAACTGTCCCACTTGCGCCGGCAGTACGAAAACGGCGGAATGAGCGTGGCGGACTGCGCCCGCCGGATCGTCAAGATCGTCGCGCGGTTCGGCCTCCGCCCGGTCACTCTCCCCGCCATCCCGCAGGAGTTGACCACGGACGACCTCGGCGTCGTCTGCTACCAGGTCGTGCTGCCATCTTGAAGCGAAGCAGTGGGCCTCGGAAACTCGTCTGCTTCTGCTACCACGGGGAGTGTTGTGACAGTCGCTAGAAAGCGAATGGACCAGCGAGGTGGCCATGGTAAGACCGGACCACAACCCTTTCTGGCTGGTGGCCAGACGAGGACTGAGATCCACACAGTTCTTCCGGGACCTATGGTTTCCTGAGCTACAGGCCGCCCGCATCGGAAGCTGCCCTGCCCGATGATCTTGTCCTGTCTCTTGTCGTGCTAGAGTGAGGTGTGGCACACACTGTGAGGCTAGCCAAACTACATGGGGGGCTATCGGGGTCCGATATACTAGACCTGTCCCTGGACCGGTCTTCAACCAGGCTCAATCGGGTGAGAATTGGAACTCGCTTTCGAATCGAGGCGACTACGCTCTATCTGCGAGCAAGAGTCCATCGCCAAGGAGTCATTGGGTGCGGCCACAGCCGAGGCTCTTAAGCACCGGCTGGCAGACCTGCGTGCTGCGACATCCATTAGAGACCTCTTGGTTGGTAAGCCTCGCACCTGCAATGTCGGTGGCGTAAGTTGCCTCGCTATCAATCTTTGTAACGGGAGGCGAGTGGTTCTCAAGGCAAACCATGCAAGGAATCCGCTGAGAGCCAGCGGAGAACTCGACTGGACTAAGGTTAGCCGAATCAAGGTCATCCACATAGGGGCAGAGCATGAATAGCGACGAGAGGTTCCAGCCTGACTGGACTTCCGCTCCTGGTGATACAATCATCGATATCTTGCAGCAGAGGGATATCTCGGATGTAGGATTCGCAACTCTCATGAATCTTCCCCTCGAAGATACAGCCGACCTACTGCAAGGCCGGTCAACCGTCACCCTCACCATCGCTCGGAAACTGGCGAGTGTTCTTGGCGCATCTGTAGAGTTTTGGATGTCCCGAGACTACCAGTATCGCCAGGATGCTAGAAGATTTCACGAGGAAGAAGAGGGCTGGCTACGCAGACTCCCCTTGGGCGACATGATTAGGTTTGGGTGGTTGAGCCCACCACCACTACCTTCAGAGGAACTAGCAGCCTGTCTGAGATTCTTCGGAGTTTCTAGCTTCCAAGAGTGGAAAGGGAATTACGCTAGTCTCCAGGAAATGGCGGCATTCCGCTCTTCTCCTTCTTTCGACTCTCGGCACGAGTCAATCTCTGCCTGGTTAAGGCAAGGCGAGATCAAGGCAGAGGAAATCGATTGCGGGCCCTGGCACGCAGAGCGGTTTCAAGCGTGTCTTAGTCAACTTCGCACCTTGACCCGCCTAAAGGACCCACAAGACTTCATTCCTGCTTTGCAGACATCCTGTTCTGAGCATGGTGTTGCTGTAGTCGTGGTCCGGGCTCCAGGTGGCTGTCGAGCAAGTGGAGCTACTAGGTTTGTGACAAATGATAAGGCGCTTCTGCAGCTCAGTTTCAGGTATTTGACCGACGACCAGTTCTGGTTTACTTTTTTTCACGAAGCGGGTCATCTTCTCCTACATGGCCAGAAACATTTCTTCAGATCAGCCATGGAAGGCCAAAGAGCATGGATATTAGAAGGTGCAGACTTTTCGCTAACCGAGGAAGAAGAGCAGGAAGCCAGCAATTTTGCAGTACGCACATTAATTCCACAAGAATTCCAGAATGAGATCTCCACCATTGCGCCCAATTCGCGGGAGATCATTAGGTTGGCTCGGCGGGTTGGAATATCTCCTGGTATTATAGTAGGACAGTTGCAGTACCATAGGCGTATTGACTACAATCAATTGAATGGACTCAAGAGAAGATTTGTATGGCAGGAATAATGTCTCTTCACCCCCGAAAAGGAATAAATGCATCTGGACTCTTCTGCCAATTGCACAATGCATCTTCCAAAACCTGCATGCCGACGCCCAATTGTGTCTCGAGCTCAATCAACCACTGGTCAAGCTGTGCTATGCTGTGATGATGTCCGAACAACTGGCGAGCACCCTCGAGTGGCCCAGTTGAGCTTTGCAGATAAGTTGAATCGGGTTCAATTGCAGCTAGATTGAGCTTTGCCAGCATGGCCAGATAATCAAAGCGGGCAGTCCTCCCAAAGCTTGCTACGCTATTCATATCATAGTATAAGTTACGAAATGCTCCTCGCGGGTTCCATTTGGCCCTCGCCAGGGCTTGGTCGATCAAATGGCGATGGGTTCGTGGAGGGCCGACCCACTGTACGTATGTATCGAATGCCGCACCAGTGCCGGAAGGAGAATAAGCATCGAGACTTTGGTACTTGCGATGGTTTCCAAAACCTCCCGGCTTTCCCGGCACTTTGATTTGTTGCTGATGGATGTGTAACCATGCACGGAAGGCCTCTGGATCCGCGCTTGTGGTGGCCCAGTCCCATCGATGGTGCATATCTCCAAGACATCCATATACCCGACGGGCATACCGCCATCCGGAGAGTCTATGTTTACCGAAATGCACGAAGTAGAACACCATCCAGAAGGCCTCGTCCAACTCCCCTTGCCGCTGGAACAATATCGCTGCCTTTAGAGGATCAAACAGCTCGTCATTGGGTTCTGCCCGCCGCTCGCTAATGTCTCTTTCCTTTATGGTCGCTACGTATCTCACACGCCGGACACTCTCTACAACTTGAGCGAGAAACGCCTCCGACCGCTCCGGTGGTTGTATGCCGGGGAGATTGCGGGTTGTATGGTGAAAAGTGTCCAGTTTGTCGTCAAGGCAACGCGCGAGTGCCCGGTCACCAGGCCTAATCACTTTGCTTCCTCCGCAGTTTGTGCAATCCACTCCCTGATGGAGAAGATTACTTCCATAGTCACACCGAAACTACTCTGGAGGTTATGGTTGAATCCCAAGACCGCGAGTTGCCGGTCAAGTTCGATTCCGGACACAGTTTCTGTCGCCCCCGTATAGGCGATTCCCCTGACACTACCCGTTGATCGTCTTCTCAGTGACCAGGAAGGAATCTCCTTAGCCTGTAGGGATAGACCAGCAACCGACTGAAAACCCTTCACAACTGAACTTCCGTTCAGGATGAGCAGACGGACCTGGGAATCCCGCAGAAGTATTCCCAAGGTGTCACCGGCTAGCGACAGCAAGGACGCGCGTTGCCGGGCTGAAAGCTCGTTCCACTTCCGAAGTGTGGCGAATGGTACCAGGTCCAGGTGGCAGGCGCTAGACGGACGGTCGTAGTATGAGGCGTTTGTGCCAGCAATTGCAAAATCCAGTTTCCTAAACCAGGTATCGTACGGGTTGCGACGGAAATATAACCGATAGGTGTCTATTAGGAGTTCAAGGTGGCGAGCATCCGCCTCGGCCCACGTTTCAAGCCCCAGGGAGTCTAGGGTATGGAACCTGCGGCATGCCCCTTGCAACTGTTTGCCTGAACGGTCTACAAATTCCCGATAGCTCGGATTGATTCCTAACGTCGCTACTCGAGGGTTTAGCCAATCACCAAAGACCGGCACGGGGCAACTCCAAGGAATAATGTCGGTCCCGATAACTGCATCACTATCCAAGCGGTCAATGAGTGTAGTTAGGACAGCAAGGCTTGTAGACGCTGTATGAGCCTTTGTAACAGGATTCAGAACATGATGCTCCTCGTACATCATTGTAAACTCCTGATGCGTCTATCGATGAATTGGTTAAAACCACAGAATGACATCTGCGTTCGTAGTGTCTGCATCCTCGCACTGTCTTTGTACTTAGACGAACGGAATATCTGAAGTAGTCTGATTAGGTCAGCCCAGTATGGATCCAAGCTCTCTAACAGTCCAGGGGTGAGGTCGTCTCCGGCCCTAATTGCATGTTCCGCGCACAGAAGGGCCTCGATTGACGGCCAAGGGTCTCCCTCAGGCATCGGCCGCATCAATGTTGCAGTGGGTTGCCAACCTTCCTCTAGGAACCGCCGGGCCTCTTCAATGTCTCGGCTGTAAAGATGGAGGCTCCCAACCATGTGCTTATATTGACCAAGCTCAACCGATAGAATCCTCGCCATGATCTCTTGAAGCATGGTAAAGCAGAAAATATCGTGGGGCATGCCAACGAAGGCATCATTGGAGCGCATATAGGTAATCATGTGTAGTTGTTTGCTCCGGATGATGAACTGGATAGTGCAAGTACAGGGAATATCCTTGTGGCACCCTCGGATGTCGTGGGCATCAAAGAGCTGTATGACTGCTTGGCGAGAGTCCGGTTTTTTCTTCAGTATATTCGCTACATTAAGAAACTGATTGAGACCATTCCAATTAAACAGTCTGGGGCCGTAGCCACCAAAAAGCTCCAGTCCGTCGGCGTACTTACTGTAGGCGGGCAGGTAATAGGCAATGAATGACAAGTCTCTTGATTGTGCTAAGTACCAACAGAGTTCACCTAAGCAACTGAACGGCTTGCCCCTAGTTTCGGTTCGGCTAATGCGTGCCAGTGGATTCGCAATCTCAAGCAACACACCAGATAACTCCTTCGCTGGCCCCTTGGTAGGTTGAATATCCTCGCCTTCCCGCAGAATCCACTTAAAGACCCAACGCATAACATCGTCAAGCGTTTCCTCAGAATAAAAACTAATAGTCATGGATACCTCTACCACCTTTACTTGTACTTTACAGTGCTGGTGTGGTACCACTGATGGTATGGGAACACTGGAGTAAGGGAGACTATCTACCGAAGTAACCAGCAGGGAGTGAAGCAGGAGAGTTCACTACGGGAAGGAGTCACAAATGCGACACGAAGCGGGAATAGCCCTAACGCAGCTTACCGGATTCCCACAGCTCGACAACACTCTGAGAAACGTCGTCAACGAGCGACTTCAGATGGTTGGACGCAGCCTCACAACCAAGTGCGGCTTTGATCTTATCGGTAAGGTCATGTTGGTTGCTGGGGAACCTGGCTGCATCCTGAGCGTAAGCCAACATGATGGCGAGTAGAAAATCCCTAGCTGAGATCATCGGCGTGCCACCATCGCTCGCGCTGTATATGTGCTCAGTGGTTTCAGGAACTACTGCCCGCAACCCTGTCGCCATGTCCGTGAGATAGTCAGCGAACGCAGGGTCTGTGATCTCGATTTCCTGAATATCCACTGGAACCTCCTAGCTTGGCTACGTCGGTGGTGACAACGCTTCAATCATAGTCGCTCGCTAGGAGGTTGTCAAACTCAGGAAGCTCACTCCTTAGAGCCTATACGATACCTAGGAAGATGGACACAACCGACGGAGTAACAGCGCACCCATGGCCAACGCAATCCAGGTTTCGCTGGTGGCCGGATATGCTTCATAGTCCTTGCTCAAGCGGCGGCAGTGGCCCAGCCACCCGCAGGTCCGTTCCACCACCCAGCGCCGGGGCTGGACCGCGAAGCCGGCCGTGTCCTGAGCACGTTGTCCGATCGCGATGGTCCAGACCCTACGCGGCCGCGACCCAGCGGGCAAACGCCCCCCGGTAGGCCGCGTCGCCCCACAACTGCTGCACCCGCGTCGTCTGGGCCACCGCTTGCTCCAGCACCAGATAGGCCCCGTCGCGATCCTGGATAGCGGCCGGATGTACGACGACGCTCACCAGGGAACCGTGGGTATCCACCAGAATATGCCGCTTGCGCCCCAGCACGCGCTTGCCCCCATCGTAGCCTCGTGGCCCCCTTTTTCGGTCGTCTTGACCGACTGGCTGTCGATGATGACGGCACGAGGTTCCGGCGCCCGGTCGCGGCGCTGGCGCTCCTGGCGGCGTCAGGCGTGCATCACTTCCGTCCAGCCCCCCTCGTCACGCCCCTGGTGGCAGTGGTGGTAGACCGTCGACCAGGGTGGGAAGTCATGGGGGAGCAGGCGCCAGGGGCCGCCACTCCGCAGGACGTAGCGGATCGCATTGACGAGCACCCGCTGCTCGTAGCGCAGCGGCGGTCCGCTCCCTGGTGGTGGCAGCCGGGGAGCGAGTTGGTCCCATTGGCCCGCGGTCAAGTCCGTCGGATAGCGTTGTCGCGTCATGGTGGGCCTCTCGCACACTACGCTGGTGCGAGGCGGATACACTTACTCCAGCAACAGTGTCATCCAGGCTCTTACTTCTCTGAGTGAAGTACGGAATTATTCCTGTTCCTGTAAATATAGCTAAGTACAGAAATATAAATAGATTGTCCCATCTGCAAGGGACTTCTATAAAGAAGTCGTATTGTTCACATACTATGCCTTCTAATGCACCTACAATGGTGCATCCGCCAACCAAAGGATAAGGAACATAAGGAAGGGACGGGGCTCCGCTACTCTCTGGCTTGGATGACGACGCGGCCGCCGTCCCGGACCTGGATGCTCAGGTCGTGGCGGTCCAGTAGGCGCATACCCACGAGGGGCGTAGTGTCGGCAGCGTCGGCCTCGGTGTATACCGGCTGGCCGTCCCAGAGCACGACAATGCCGTAGGAAGGAAAGGTTACTTCGCTGCCGTCGGCTAGGGTCGCCCGGTTGCCGGTCAGGAAGGGCAACCCCAGTTCCGAAACCAGCCCGGGCGGCAACGTGAGGAAGCCAGTGAAGCCGGTGTCTATCACGGCCTCAATCTCCCTTGCCGGCCCCGAGGGGCCTTGGACGGCCAGGGTCACGACCGGTTCATAGGCAGCGTTCACCACGCCTTCGATCACTCGGCTCTCCGCAGGGGACGCCCCCCAAAGTGGTACATCGCCTGGTGCCCGACCCGCACGGACCAGACGTCAATCGCTTCCGGGCGTTGCGCCCTCAGGCTGTCCGTCGCGGCAATCACGTTGTCGCCAATGGCCCAGTTGCCGCTGTCCACGTCTATGGAGACGACCTCCCCGTGGTGGGCGGCCTCGACCTGCGAACGGATGTCGCGTTCGTATATCTCGTCGCCCAGGTGGGCGATCTCGTCCAACGGGCGGGTCGGCACGGTGGGCCTAGGTGATTGCGTCGGCGTTGGGGTTTCTGAGGCTCTCATACGGTCCCCCTTCAAAGGCATGCCTCTACTAACTACAGACTGCCATCTTGCGGACAACTGCGGCAATCCGAAAACCCTGGTGGTCCGGCGCCTCAGGGCGCACAATAGTCGGGTCGAGAGGCTTGGCAGGCTTACCTGGCCAAACGCGAACCACCCAACCAAGAGTTCGCAGTTCACTACGCCTCGGCCCAGCTTGACGCTCCCTCGGCCCCTCCGGTCCTCCGCATCACACTACAGGAATCGAGAGGCCGCGCTGCGCCGACAGGCTACCTTGGCGGGACCACGGCCGGCCCAGCGCATCGGCTTTGTCGGAATGCTCCTCCGGCACCAGCCACTTGACCGCCAGGCTCGCGTCCACGACCACGAGGTTGTTCACAGGATGTCCTTGAGTTGGGCCGCCCTAATGTCGCGGGCATCCCTAAATCAAGTCAGCCGCGCTGCCAGGCAGCACTGGTGGGTGCTGAGGCCCTTGCGCGCGGCCACGGCCTGCAGGCGGCGCTGCACCGGCGGGTCCAGGTCGAGGGTGATGCGCTGCTTCGTGGCTACCATTGTTGCTCGCCCCTCACGCCAACGGGCCTACAATAAAGTTAGGGCAAACCGGGCAAGGCGTCAACACTTCAGCCCTAAGCGCGGCCACACAAGAGGCCGGCATACAGGGACATTCGGGACGCTGTCTGCAGGCGGTCCTGGGGTTAAATGCAAAAAGCCCGCATACAGGGGTTAGGCAGGGGAGGCCATCGCTGCCAGTGCGATGGCCTCCCCTGTGCTGGAGCAGTTCAGCCTCCCGCGCCGGGTTGGAAGCTAGGCTGACTGGCCGACCGGCGCCCCCTCCCGCTCCTGGGCCACCAGCCACTCGAAGAGCGGCAAGGACGCCGCCGGCTGCTTGCGCCGGCCCTTGCGCTGGGCCGGCACCTGCGCCAGGAACTCCGCCCACGAGAACGGCTCCGGCTGCGCCGCCATGGTGTCGGTGTGCCGACCGTCGCCGTTGACCGCTGTGGCTGCCTCACCCTTCCCGTTGGCCGAGATGGCGGTGGTCTCGACCACCTCCGGCTGTACCTCGACCACCTCCGGCTGTACCTCGACCACCGGCTGCCAGTCCGCGTCTACCAGCAGCGCCTCGGCGTCGGCTGCGGCCGCTTGGGCTTGGGCAAAGACCGCCTCCACCGACGCGGCCTCTGCCACTTCGTCACCACTGACGATCTGCCGCGCCAGGGCCAGCAGCAGGTCGTCGCCATCGTCCCCGTAGGCCGCCAGCCCGTCCTCCGGTAGTTCCCCCTCCACCGCCAGGGAGCTTTGCAGCTTCTTCGCCACCAGCGTGAGGGCGTCGGCCTGCAAGGTCTGCCGGTAGGCCAGGTACACCACCCGCACCGGTCGCGTCTGCCCGATCCGCCAGGAGCGGCGCGAGGCCTGCCGCAAGGTGTAGACCGAGTAGTCGGTCTCGTACCAGCACAGCGTCGGAAAGTCAATCAGGTCCAGCCCGGTCTGCACCAGCCGGGGATGACACACCAGCACGTCCAAGCCCTCCTGGACCCGCTCCGCCACCCACGCTTCGCGCCGGTCGGGCTTGACGGCGTCAGCCTTCAACACGGCTACCCGCGCGCCGTGCCGGGTGAGCAGGGTGTGCAGCCGCCCGGTGATATCCCGCGTGCCGGTGTGGGTGGCGTACACCAGCACCCGGCGCCCGGCCTGCTTTTCGTTCGCCACGAGGTCCAGCAGCGCCTGCTCCTTGGGATACACCCGGTCTTCGGACAAGGGCGGTACCTGCACCAGCGGCCGTTGGGTCTGCGGATCGAAGACCGTCTCGCCGCGGGTGCAGCCGTCGGGGTAGGCCAGCAGGGTTTGCAGGTAGGCGCCCAGCAGCCGCTTGGACCCCTGGGCCAGCGCAGCGGCCAGGGCCTTGCGCAGCGTCGTGAACACGGCCTGGTAGGCGCTGCGCTGGGAGTAGCCCGTCTCATCCGGCGTTTCAGTCAGGCCCACCAGGCGCACCTGCTCGGTGTAGGGCGGCAAGCCACTGGCCACGTCGGCCAGGCGCAGGAAGACGGTGTGCCCGATCAGGTGGAACAGCGCGGCCGGGGCCAGGCCGGGCCGTTCGCGGATCACGGTGCGATAGCGGCGGCGCCGGCTGTGGCGCCCGTCCTCCAGCGGCTCGTCGGCCGGCCGGCGGACGGTGTGCTCGACAAACCCATAGCGGGCGATCCAGCGGGACTCCTCGTGATGTTCGAACTCGGCGCGCAGGGCGGGACTGAACCGGTAGAGCAGGTGGAAGAGGGTGCTGGCGTAGCCGCCGGCCAGCGTGCCGGTGAGGGCCAGGGAGGTGCCGCAGACATCGGCCAGGATGCCGGCGGCGATGCCCTGGGCGGACCCCCGGCCCTTGTACTCGTGGACTTCGTCGGCGATCAGCAGGTCGAACCAGCCCGGCAGCCGCTGTTTGACGTACTCGGCCAGCGGGTAGCGGCGCGGGCCGCGGCGGTCGGCCTGCCAGAGGGCAGCACCGCACGCACCACAGCGGCGCTTGCGGCGGGCCAACTCCGCCGCCGTCAGGGGCACGCCGTCCGGGGTGACCACTTGGGTGGCACAGACCGGGCACGTCGGGACGCGAAACGGTTCCCCCGTGGCCTCATCCCGCAGCAGCCGCCCGTCGGCGGTGGCCCAACGTGACACGACAGCCGGCTGCCAGCGATAGGCGAGCTTGGCGCGTTCGCGGGAGAGGATGGCGAACAGCGGGCCGGCGCCGGTGGTGCGCCGCAGCCGCTCCAGGCTGGTAATGGAGGTGACGATGGCGGCGCGAGCGTCCGGGATGGTCGCTTCCACCTCCCGCTGCCATTTCCTGGTCAGGTGGGGAGGGACGAGCACCAACACCCGTTGGAAGCCGGCGAGGTGGGCGGCGGCGGTGGCGATGAAGGTCTTGCCGGTACCCATCTCGCCGACGACGGTGGTGCCGCGCTGGGTGGCGAGCGAGTGGGCGGTACCACGAATGGCCGTCTCCTGGGCCCCCAGCGGGGTGCGCAGCAACGGGGGCAGCGGCCGGGCGTCCAGCGTGGGTTGGTACTGCGGCGGGTACGAGTCCACCACCCGCTGGGCGATGGCTGCCTTGTAGGTGTCGAGGAACGTGCTGAGGTTCATGTCCTGCTCCTTTCTTGTCGTGAGGGGGCGTAGCGGGGAACTCCGGGGGCGGACAAAACAACCGCGGCCCCGCCGGTCCCGTGTGGGACAGACGCGGCCGCGTGGCGTGGTGGGCCGGTGTGGGGTGACCGGGCTAGGTAGGGAGTGGGGCTAGGCGGCGATATCGGTGATGGCGCCGGTGTGCAGGTCGAGGGCCACCACGGTGGTGTGCAGCCGCTCGCGGCGCACTTCCTGTTCGCGGGTGCGCTCCACCAGCACCAGCTCCTTGGCCGTGCGCCCCTTCACCAGCAGGCGCTGGCCGTTCGCTTCCAGACAGAGGTTGTCCAGGAAGCCGGCGGCCACCAGCATGGCCAGGTGGCCACGGCGCAGCGGCAGCAGCGGCCGGGGGCGCGGCGTCTCTGGCGGCCAGAGCGCGTCGGTGACGGTGGCGTGGGTCCACAGGCCGGTCCGCCGGGCCTCGGCCGCCGCGGCCAGGGGATCGACGGTGCGGGTGCTGAACAGCAGCTCGCCAGCCGGGGTGGCCGGCACGGTGTAGAGCGGCGTGGGCGCCGGGGACAGTGCCCGCAGTTCCGCTTCCGCCCAGCGGTGGATTTGCTGCTCGGCGGCCGGGTCGGGCTGGGCCCGGGCGCGCCGGCAGCCGGTGAGCACCACCTGGTCGAAGGCCGCGCGCTCCGGGTGCGGGAAGGCCCAGCAGGCCAGGCGCCGGTAGTGGGCAGCGAGGAAGCGGGCCGAGACCGGCAGGCGGCGGCGGGGGACGATGAAGACCAGCACGCCGTGCTCGGCCAGGTAGCGGGTGCAGTGCCGCAGGAAGCGGTGCTCGGTGCGCTTCTCTTCGCCGTCAAAGTCATACGGTGGATTGAGGAGCAGCAGGCCGAAGGCGCGGTTGGCGATGGCGGCGGCGAAGAGGTCGGTGGCCAGGGTGTGGTCCAGGCGAGTGGTGGCCTGGGTGGACCGCTCCTGGTGCAGCTCGACGCCGTAGGTCTCCAGGGGGAGCGCGCTGTACGGGTGCAGGGAGCTGGCGAGGTGGGCCAGAGCGGCTCCGGCGCCGCAGCAGGGATCAAGCAGCCGAACGGTGCCGTGAGACCCGGCCGGGCGGCGGGCCGGCGGACGCAGCAGGGTGGCGAGCAGATCGAGCACGCGCGGCGGGGTGGGATAGAAGCCCCCTTTGGCTTGAGCGGCTAGACGCATGGTGAGTCTCCTTCCTCGGCGTTGGTGGTGGCGTCACTGCGTGATGGGCAACTTCCGGTACCCGCCTCTGGCGGCAGAGTGAGCGTGCCGGCGGCGACGGCGGCGGCGAGGTCGGCCTGGAGGGCGGCGGCATTGGGTCGGCAGTCGTAGGCGACGAGGCCGGCGGTTTGCAGCGGGACGATTTCCTCCTGGGCCAGGCCGCGCTGCCAGAGCCAGGACGCCCAGGAGTGGTGCAGCGGCAGGGAACTGCGCCGGTCCAGGAAGCGATGGTGCAACTGGGGTGCGTCCGCCTCCTGCGGTGCAAGCAGCAGGAACTGCTCCCGCTCGGTGGCGTATTCGGCCAGCGTGGTGTACACCAGGGCGTGCCAGCCGCCACAGATCGGGAGCCGCGTGAGCTTGGTGGTCCAGGTACCGACGGTATGCGCGGGAATGACACAACGCTGGAAGCCGCCGGACAGGGCCGTACCCTCGGCGCCCCGGATGAGATGCGCCACATCCGGCGGCTGCTTGAGCAGGGCGGCCCAGATGGCCTTGAGGGCGGTTTGGGCGCCGACCAGCGAGAGGAACCAGAGGCCCTCGGTGGCCGGGTCGCGGGCGAAGGCGTCGGCGGTGGCGGTGAAGCCGCCGGCCGTGACCGTGTACAACGTGGCGGGGTCCAGGGTGGTCGGCGGGGTTAGGTCCGGGCTCGTGGTCATGTCCATACTCCTTTCGTGGTGTGGGCGGGCGGTGCTACGGCGTCGGCGGTGTCCCTCCTTTCCGGGGTGGTCGTGGGGGCCGGCCGGGCCCTAGCTGGGCAGCAGCCCCTGCTCCCGCAGGCTCACGGCGCGGTCGCCACCGATCACGATTTGGTCGAGCAGCTCGATATCCAGGAGCTGCGCGGCCGCCGCCAGTTCCTTGGTGACGGCGACGTCCGCCGGGCTGGGCGTGGGATCGCCGGACGGATGGTTGTGGACCACGATGAGGCATGGGGCGGCGGCGACGATGGCCGGGCGGAACACCTCGGCGGCGCGGATGCGCGCCGCGTCGACGGTGCCCTGGTAGATCACGCGCTGGCCGATGACGCGGTGCTTGGTGTTGAGCAGCAGCACGCGCAGCTGCTCCTGCACGAGCGGGGCCAGCTCCGGTCCCACCAGTTGCTGCACGTCGGCGGGGCACGAGATCGTCGGCCAGTCGGCGGGCGCACCAGGGGGCTGGGTCTCGACCTCGTAGCGGAGGGCCAACTCGCCCAGCACCTGCAGGTTTTGGCGCAGGGCCGTCAGCAGGGTCACGGCGGGTTCGGCGTATCCTGGGGTGGTCATCGGCAGCTCCTTTCAACGAGCGTGGTTGGAAACGAAAGCGGGGCCGCCCCCTCCGCAGCGGGAGCGGCCCCGTTGCCTGGCTCAACTCGTGGTGGTGACTGCTCAGTCGGCCCGCCTCTCTGGTGCGGGTGTGGTGGTCGGGGCCAGCTTGCGGGCGGCCCCCTCGACCAGCGGGAGCAACTTGGCGGCGGGCACGGCGTCCAGGTCCTGGCCCAGCCGTTGCCGCACGGCCGTGCGGACCTGCGTGGCGTCGAAGCCCTGCTGGGCGCCCAGGGCCAGCAGCGTCTGGCGCAACGACGCGGCCCCGGTGTCGGCAGCACCGGTGCCACCGTCCCCGGCGAGGTCGTTGCCGAACTGCGCGCCGAGGGTGCGCAGCGCCCGCTTCAATGCGTCGGTCACGGCGCCTTTGTAGGCCGTCTCGTGGCCCTGGGCGCTCTCCTCGGCCACCACCCGGAAGCCCACGTCGGTCCGCGGCGGTACGCCCGGCACGTGGAGCCGGACGGTGGCGGTGTAGGCGGTGGCGTGCGCGACGGCGCCGGTCTGGGCGTCGCGGGTGGTGAGGTCCCGCGGGGTGACCGCGCCGACGAGGTCATAGCCCCAGCCGCCGAAGCCGAGCAGGCGGTTGGCCTGCTGGATGGCGACCCGCCCGGGGAGATAGGGGAAGGTGTGGCCGGCGCGGCCCTTCCGTTGCGCGACGAGGCTGGGGTCCAGGGGCGCGTCCAGCTGCTGCGTGACGGCGGGGGCGAGACCGGTCCACTGGCGGTCGGGCACTGGATCGCCGGCCGGTTCCGTCCTCGCCAGGGGTGCGGATGCGGCGGGGACACCGTTGCTGCGTTCGTGGCTGTGGGTTGCGTTGGACATGAGGTGCTCCTTCCTTTCTGCGTTGTCGGTACTGGGTGGTCGGCGGCGTGCTGGGGCGCGAGCGGGGGCAGTCCGGGGCTGGGCCAGCCCGCTCACAGTGGGGGTCGCGCGCGGCGGTGCGGAGGGCAAGGGGGCCGCCGGCCGGGGGAGCCAGCGGCCGCGGCACTGACCCCTGGGGGAGCGGCCCGGTGGGCCGCAGGGGCGGGAACTGGGGGGCGCCGGGGGACGGGGGGTAGGAACCGGCTGGGGAGCGACGGCGCGCGCGGCGGTGGGACGCGGGAGCGTCCCGGTGAGGTGGTGCCGCGCGCGGCGGCGCTGCTGGGGGCCGGCGGGAGATCGCCGGCTACCGCGGCCGTTGTGCGGTGGCCAGCCGGCGCCGGAACACCGCGCGACCATCCGGCCGGGTGGCCAGGTCGGCCACATCGCTGACCCCAGGCGGGAGGGTGATGGTGGTAGCCCGCTGCCCCAGCAGTTCGGTCAGTTGCGCCGCGGCTGCCCGACCCGCGTCGTCGGCGTCGAAGGCCAGCACCACGCGGGGACAGGACCGCAGGGCGGCGGCGACCCGGTCCAGGCCCTGGGTGCCCAGCACCGCAGCCGCCGGCAGGCCCCATTCCACCAGCGTGAGCCAGTCGAACAGCCCCTCGGTCAGCACCACCCGCGGCGGCGCCGCACCCAGGCGTCCCAGGCCCAGCAGCGGCTTCGGGCCGGGCAGCGTCTGGAAGCGCGGGGTGCGATCCGACGTGATGGCCCGCCCCGCCAGCCACTGCACCTGGCGGTCACGCACCGCGGGCACCACCACCATGCCGGCGAACCGCTCGGCACCCCGCCCGACGAACAGTCCCGACGCGCGCTGCTGCGCCGCGGCGAAGCCGGCACCCGCCAGGGCACCGCGCAGCCCGTGCCCCGGCGCATAACCCAGCCCCAGCCGCTTGGCCGTGGCCGCGCTGATGCCGCGCGTGGCCAGGTACGCCCGCCCTTGGGGGTAGCGCCACAGCGCCCGGTGATAGCAGCGCGCCGCCGCCGTCAGCAGGGCCGGGTCCCGCGGGGGCAGCGGGGTGGCGCGCGACCCGCGTGGGGCGGCAACCTGGCACACCGTCCCATTTCCCCCGTCGAGGCGCCGGATGGCCTGGGGCAGGGTCAGCCCCTCCGTGCGCTGCACGAAGTCCAGCACGTCGCCGCTGGCGCCGCAACCGAAGCAGTGGAAGCGGGCCGTGTCGCCGTACACCGTGAAGCTGCCGGCGGTCTCGTCGTGGAAGGGGCACAGACCCTGGCGGACCCGGCCCTGTCCCCGCAGTTGCACCCCGGCGGCCGTCACCACCTCGGCCAGCGGGTGGCGTTGTTTGAGCGCCACCAGGTCTACGTGCTGTTGGGCTACGACCATGCTGCACCTCCTTTGTATTGCTCTGTCGTGGGCATCGAAACCTCCTCATCGCTGTGGTCGGGGTGGTGCGCCGCGACCAGTTGGCTTGGTGCTGGACTGTCCAGGTCTGACCTCCTTCCGGGTGGTCCGTGTGGGCATCCGGCGCACGGGGACTGCTGCTGGGAGCGGCTGGTGCGAGACACGCGCTATCCACCGTCGGTTGCTTGCCGTGGGACGCGGCGCGTGGGGAACCCCGGCCAACCCATCTGGGAGGCGGGTTGCTGCCCGACCGGGGTCGTGTTGAGGGGGAGTGGAGACAGGGGTGTCACGATGCGGGGCCGCGCTGGGGCGTGGGGTGCGGCACCGCCGGGGGCACGCTGCGGGAGCGACACCGGGCGGCGCAGTGCGCGCAGCGGCCGGCAGCCGGCGGCATCGGGCGGTCAGCGCGCGGGACGCACGCCAACCGTGGTGTCCCAGGAGCGCCGTGCCGGATGCACGTCACTCGCTGGACTGGGCTGCGGGCGATGGGATTCCTCCCTGCGCCCGTGCAGCGGTGCCCTCATGGGGACCGTCGGGAGAGCAAGGCTCGATCCCGTGCGGTCTCGCCCGGGTCTAGGGCCAGACCCCCAGGTTTCTCAGGCGGGAAGACCTGGCAAAGCCGGATAACACGCTCAGTATTCCGGCTCCGGCCCACCGGTGACAAGGGGTTTTGGCCTCCCGGCGCCAAGTGCTTGCCCGCCTGGTGCTCCCATGCGGCTGTCATGCGGCTCACCCCAAGCCCAGCGTGAGCAGCCGGCGCAGGCGGTGCCGCCACGCGGCCCGGCGGCGCTCGCCGCGCACCCGCGCCAGGGTCCGCCGGCGCCAGTCCACCTCCTGCCGCCGGGTGAGGGCGTCCCAGGGATACGTCGCCGGTGGCAGGGTCAAGTGGTAGGCGCCGATCAGGGCCAGCTCCAACTCCCGCAGCCGCGCCTCCGCGCGCACGGCGGTCAGGTGGTCTCCCGCCGTGGCCCGCGCCTCCCGTGCCTGCCGCCACGCGATGATGAGTGGGGCCGCTGCGCCAAATACCTCCGCTTCCCCCGGCACCGCGTCTGCAGTGACGACTGGGGGGACGGCCGGCTGGGAGTCCCTGGTCGCGCGGTGCATCGCCGTCCCGTCGCCCTCCTGTCGGTGGGACTCCAACGCCGCCAACCGGCCCTCCAGGGTCTGGGTGCGCTGCGCGGCTGCGTCCCGCAGTTGTTGCCCCTGGGCGCTGAGTGCCGCCAGCAGTTCCTCCCGTTGGCGCCGTAGCGCCCCCTCCAAGTGCTGCTCCCACTGGCGACGGGCCGCCGCCACGCTTTCGGTCGGGGCGGCGGTGGCCTGCTCCGCCAGCAGGTGCCGCTCCAGGGCGTCCTGCATCCGCCGCGACAACCGGCCGCTGTTCACCGCTGCCGCCACCGTCTTGCGGTGAACGCCCAACACGGCGGCGGCTCCCGTCCGCCCCTCTTGCCGCACCAAGTCGTGCAGCAGCACCAGCAGCCGCAGTTCCTGCACACTTTCCAGACTGGGGGGCGGTGTCTCCATGCTGCGCTCCCCGCTCATCCTCGCACCGGCCGCGATCCTGTAGGGCCGCGCTTCCCTGGGGCACTTGGCCACCATACTCCAGCCGCGTCGCGGCCACCGTTGGCCGGTCCCAGGGAAGCACGTAGCCCCCGCCTTGGAACCAGCCCTCCTCCCCAGGTGCTTGCTCGAATGGCGCCACTTGCCCCCCGATTGCCCCCCGATTTCTCTCTGGTAGCGGGGGGCTCTGACCCACCACGCGGCCAAGCGGTCCCCAGTACGGATTCCTGTACACGTCCATTACAGCGGTAACACCCCCGCGAATACCAGGCCTTTTAAGGGGGGCCGCGCGTGCCCTCCCTCACAAGGCATTCCGCCGGGCACGCTCGGGCGGCATCCTAGTGAGCGGACACCGGCGAGCCAGCCACCCAGCGTTGCCTTGACTATACGACGGAGATGAGGCATAGTTATGTAAGACTAAGTCGCATTGGGAGCGGCCATGAAACGGACGACCAAGACCATCACGTTCTCCCTGCCGCCAGCCATGGCGGCCCAGGTGCGCGCCGTGATGCGGGCGGAAGGCCGCACCATGAGCGACCTG
>JAJDUF010000002.1 GCA_022826725.1 Chloroflexota bacterium | reverse complement strand
ACGACCGCTACTGGACCATCCAGTACGGCCCCGTGCAGCTGGGGCGGTTGGATGCCCATACGGGTCACGTGTTCCCGACCGCCACCAAAGTGTTACCGATGTCCCCGGTTTAGGTGTTACCTATGTGCCCGGTCGCACAGGGTGAGGCCACACCCTCCCCCACCATCCACCAAGTGCATCCTGCCATCCAAGTACCACCCCACCCGCGGCCTTGCTCCACCGCGGCCGGGGGCTTTCCGCTACACCACCCCTCCCGCGCCCCGCCCCCTCGTCATTGCAGCTTCCGCCGCAATCCACGTCCCCCTGCACTGCGGGGGGACCATAGAGAGGCTAAGCATCTCTCCCCTCTCTACATGGTGGAGAGGGGCCGGGGGTGAGGCCCGCCCGCCCCTAGCGCGGCAAGGGCAACGCCACCGTGCGCCCCTCGCGCGCCGACCAATAGCCGGCCAGCACCATCTCGACGGCGCTGCGGGCCGTGCGTGCATCGGCCGGCGAGGGCGTGCCCTCCACCAGCATCCTGATAAATGCCTCCGCCGTACCCTGTAACCGACTACGCGGCAAGGCCACCTGCGGATACTCCCAGTGGCCCGCCGGGTTTGGTTGGCCCGATGCGGCCGGCCCCGCGCCGGCTGCCGGCCCACCGGGGTCATGGCGCCAGATACGCAGCGGCGGCTCATCGCCGGACATGCTGCGCGCCGCCGTAATGTCGGTGCCCGTAGCGACAATAACGCCCCGGTCGCCACTGATCTCCACCGTGCTCGTCGAGGCCAGTTCTACCCAGCTACTCTGGTGTATCCCGATCATCCCCGAGGCGTAGCGGTAGAGCAGCACGCCGCCGTCCTCCACGCCGGGCCGCTGCTCGGTCAGCCTCGTGCTCACGAACCCGGTCACCGCCTCCGGCAGCCCGAACATCCACAGAAACCACAGCGCCACGTGCGCGCCCTCATCCATGAACGCGCCACCGCCACCCTGGACGGGGTCCTGCATCCAGTCCAGCACCGCCGGTTGCAACAAAGCGAAGGCGTGTGAATGGCGCCGCCGCACGGTCGCAATCCGGCCCACCTCCCCGGCCACCACCAGCCGCTCGATCTCCTGATGGACCGGATCGAAGCGCAAGTTGTGTGATTGGTAGTAGCGCACGCCGGCCGCCGCCACGGCCGCCACAATCCGGTCACAGTCGCCCAACGTCGTCGCCATCGGCTTCTGCACCATGATGTCCTTGCCCGCTTGTGCCGCCGTCACTGCAAGCACAGCATGTGTATCATTCGTCGAGCAGATGGTGACCGCTTGCACGTCGTCGCGGCCGAGCACCGCGTCCAGATCGGCGTCGAACGGCACGCCGAGCGCCGCCGCGGCAGCTTCCCCTCGTTCCTGATCGTCGTCCCAGACACAGGACACCTGCACATGGTCTGATGCCTGGAAGCTCGCGGCCCAGCCGCGCTGATGCGGATGCGCGAAGCCGAGCAGCGCAATGCCGATCGGATGCACAGTTCCGGCGCTCACAAAGTCCCTCCCTCCGGTCGTTCTCGTCATGCCTGCCGCGCCAAGCACACTGTCCCGCTGGCAAGCTGTAGCCGGCGTCGGTATCGTACCCTACGACGACGGCGGCGCGTGGCACGTAGTCAGCGGCCCCCGCCTCGTCGCTGTGGCGGAAGCCGCAGCCCAGAGCGGCCGCCGTAGGGGCAACCCTTGTGGTTGCCCTCGTCCCTCGCGGAGCGGGGAGCATAGATTCCCACTTGCACGGGCGATGCACAGGCTGATGGCTGACAGCGAATGGCCGACAGCCTCCAAAAAGGAGATGTACCGATGGAACTCGATCTCATCATCCGTGGCGGAACTGTCGTTGACGGCTCCGGTCAACCGGGCCAGCGGTCCGATGTTGGCGTATCCGGCGACCGCATCAGCGCCGTCGGCGATCTCTCCGCAGCCACCGCGGCACAAACCCTGGACGCCTCCGGGCTGGTTGTCACGCCCGGCTTCATAGACATCCACACCCACTCCGAGTTCAGCTTGCTCCTCGACCCACGCGGCGAGAGCAAGGTCCGCCAGGGCGTCACGACCGAGGTGGTCAGCAACTGCTCCTATGCGCCGTATCCCATGCGCCCCCAAGACATCGCCGACGCCAAGGCCCAGCGCATCATGCACGGCGCCGAGCTACTCGATTGGGACTGGAACGACCTGGAAGGCTACCGCCGCCGCTACAACTCCCAGGGCGCCGCGATCAACGTCGCGCCGCTCGCCGGACACGCCGCCATCCGGGTCATCGGCATGGGGTACGACAAACGCGCCCCCACGCCCGACGAGTTGGCCACCATGCAGCGACTCCTCGCCGAGACCATGGAGCAGGGCGCGTTCGGCTTCTCGGCCGGCCTGACCTTGGCCCCCAGCGGCTACGCCGACACCGACGAGTTGGTCGCCCTCTGCGAAGTCGCCGCCCACTACGGCGGCTATTACGCCGCCCATATGCGCGTCTACTCCGGACAGCAACTCAAGGCCCGCCACGAAACGCTGGAGATCGGCCGCCGCGCCGGCATCCCGCTGCAGATGTCCCACAACAACGTGATGTTCCGCACCTACTGGCACCTGGTCCCGGAGATTCTGGACCTTCTCGATCAAGAGAGCGCCGCCGGCGTGGACGTGACCTACGATGTCTACCCCTACCTCGCCGGGATGTCCCACACCGATCAGCTCATGCCCGGCTGGTCCCAGGAAGGCGGCGTAGATGCCCTCCTCGCACGCCTGCGCGACCCGGTGTCGCGCCAGCGGATCTACGACGAAATGGCGCCCGGCTGGGGCGGGCCGGATGTGCCCTGGGATTGGGAATCCATCCTCTTGACCGATGTGGCCTCTCCCGAACACAAGCACTGGGAGGGCCTCACGGTCGGGCAGGTCGCCGCCGAGCTTGGCGTTGATGGCCTCGAGGCCTTTCTCACACTCACGGAGTACCGCACCAGCGCCACCTACCACCACCTGAGCGAGGACAACACGCGCCTCCTCTTGCAGCATCCGTTGGGGATGATCGGCTCCGACGGCGACGCCGTCACCATCGGCTCACCCTCCCTCCGCGGCAAACCCCACCCTCGTTTCTTCGGTACCTTCCCCCGCGTGCTCGGCACCTACGTGCGCGATGAGGGCGTCCTGACGCTGGAAGAGGCCGTCCGCAAGATGACCTCCGCTCCCGCGCAGCGGCTCAATCTGACCGACCGCGGATTGCTGGCGGCCGGTCGCGTCGCCGACGTAACCGTGTTCGATCCGCACACCATCGCCGACCACGCCACATTCGCCGAGCCAAACCAGTACTCCACCGGCGTAGACTGCGTGATCGTCGCCGGTCAGCCGGTGCTGCAAAACGGCGAGATGACGACCGCCCTCCCCGGCCGAGCGCTCGCCCACTCCGCCTAGCGGCCAACGGGGCTGCCCAGCCCGGCGCCATCCTGTGAGGACATGGATGCCACGCTTCGTCAAGATCACTCGTATCACCGTGACCCACTTCGACTACCAGATTCCCGGACGCGCCATGGCCGGGCGTGCCAGGCTCGATATGCTCTATCAGCCCGGCAGCACCGTTTCCTCAGGAGGCCGCGGCGCTACCGGCGATCACATCTTGACCGTGGAAACTGATGCCGGCGTCCGCGCCGAGCTACCCGGGACGGTGGATGCGGCCACGGCCGAATACCTGCTGGGCCAAAATGCGCTGGAGCGCGACACCATCTGGCATGACCTCAAGCGCATGTTGCGCGGACGAGGCAACGCCCCGCCCGGGTCTGTGGACATTGCCCTGTGGGACATTGCGGGCAAACTGTACGACGCGCCGATCTACGAGCTGCTGGGAGGCTGGCGATCCAAACTGCCGGTCTACGCCAGCACGTTTCACGGTGACGAGAACGGCGGTCTGACCCGACCCGAGGACTACGCCGAATTTGCCCTGTACTGCAAGGAAGAGTTGGGCTATCAAGCCCTCAAGAGCCATCCGTGGGTGGATGGGCCGATTGAGCGCGAGGTCACGACGGTCCTGGCGATGCGTCGCGCCGTCGGCGATACCATGGACCTCATGCTCGACCCGGCTGGTGCGTATGCCACCTTCGATGACGTGCTGCGAGTCGGACGGGCCTGCGACGAGGCCCGGTTTTTCTGGCTCGAAGACGCCTTTCGCGGTGGTGGACTGTCAATGTTCGCCCATCGCAAGCTGAGGGACTTCATCAAGACTCCGCTGTTGATGGGCGAGCATATCCGGGGCTTGGAGGCGAAAGCGGACATGATCTACGCTGGGGCTGCCGACTATGTGCGCGCCAGCGCTGGCGCAGACGGGGGCATCACCGGTGTAATGAAGCTGGCGGCGCTTGCCGAAGCCCATGGGCTTGACGTCGAGCTACACGGTGGCAGCCTGGCACACCGACATTGCATGGCCGCCATCCGCAACACCCACTATCTCGAGTCCGGCGGCGTCCATCCCAAAGTGCCACACACCCGCGCACCGATCTACGCCGAGCGCAAATGGCTCCACGAGCTTGACTCGGTAGACAAGCATGGCTGCGTAGACGTGCCCCAAGGACCGGGACTAGGTGTGCCACTCGACTGGTCGTTCATCAACGCCCACAAGACCGGCGAGACGGTCTATCAATAGAACTATGACTCAAGCACCTGGCCGCTCAACACCGCCCGAGCAACACGCCCCGCGCGTGCGTTTCGGAACCACCGACCTCTACGTCTCGCGCCTCTGCCAGGGCACCGCCTTTCGCAATTTCCTGCGTATCCGTGACGAGCCGCGCGGTCAGCAGGTCCTACGACACTGCCTGGCGCAAGGCGTCAACTTCTTCGACTCGGCGGTCGCCTACGGCTGGGGCGGCGCCGAGGAGGCACTTGGCAAGGCCATCCGCGGCCACCGCGACTGCGTCGTGATCTGCACCAAAGTCCCACCGTTCCTCCCTCTCGCACACGACGGCGACAATTTGCGACCGGCGAAATTCACGCGCGACTTCCTCTTCCAGCAAGCGGAGCATAGCCTCCGTCGACTCGGTACCGACTACCTCGATCTCTACCTGCTTCACCAGCCGGATACCAAAACACCGGCCGAGGAAATCGTCGGCGCGATGGACGCGCTCGTCCAGAGCGGCAAGATCAGGTATTGGGGCGCCTCCAATCACTCCGCAGCGCAGGTCCGCGAGTTCGTCGCCCTGTCTACCCGGTCGGGCCACGCCCCCGTTGCCGGCCTCGAAGAGTACTTCACCATCGCTGGCGAAGCGCTCTCGGACACCGGGCAGCATCGCGTGCAGCAGCTTGAGCGCGAGTTGTTCCCGGTCGTGCGGTCCGCTGGCCTCGGGCTGCTCACCTACAGCCCCCTCGATGCCGGCCACCTGGCGCCGGCACGCCCCGTCGAGCCGGGCAGCACCCTGGCAAGACTGGTGCGGGTACTCGACGAGGTAGCGTCCGGCCTGCGGGTGAGCCGCGCCGCCGTGTGCGTGGCCTGGGTACTGACCCACCCCGAAGTGACCAGCGTCCTCGGCGGCGCCGAAAGTCCCGCACACGTGGACGAGCACCTCACCGGCACCCACCTCGCGCTCCCGGCCGCTGCCCTGGCCGCGCTGAATGCCGCCAGCGCCACCTACCGCCAGGAATATACGGCGGAGGCCCACAGCGCATGACCGGCGAACCGGACGGCCGGATCGTAGACGCGCACGTCCACGTCTGGAGCGCCGACACCGGCCGCTACCCCCTCGCTCCAGGCTTCGACCGGACCGACCTCTGGCTCCCCTCATTCACGCCCGACGACCACGCGCGCTATAGCCGGGCCGTCGGCCCCGTGCGGATGAACCTCGTTCAGATGACCTGGTACGGCCTGGACCACAGCTACATCGTGGACCTCATTGCCCAGTCCCCCCAGACGTTCGTCGGCACGGGAATGGTCTCGGCGGTGAGCGACGTGCGGCTCCCCGACCCGGACAAGGCGATGGTGGCGCTGGCCGCCCGCAGCATCTATGCGTTCCGCGTGCGCGGTCGCCAGGCGCGGCCACCTCTCGGCGACGGTCCGCGCTGGCTCGACCACCCCGGCTACGAGCGGATGTTTGCCGCCGGCGCCGCGCACAATCTCGCGTTGAGCTTCCTGATGGGCGTGGACGATATCCCGGAGTTGGACCGCATGTGTCGCCGCTTCCCGGAGACGCCGGTGATTATTGATCACGTCTGCGGCATCAAAATCAAGGACGGCCTCTTTCCCGAAACGGAGGTCCGTGCGCTGAGTGTGCTGGCCCGGCACAAGCGCGTGCTCGTGAAGCTCGGCCCGTTCCAAGCCCTAGGCACCGGGCAAGCGCCCTACCTCGATCTCCTCCCGCTCATCCGCCGCGTCGTGGATGCCTTCGGCCCGGAGCGCTGTATGTGGGAAAGCGACAGCGGTGGCCCCATCCCGATGGCCAACCCCCGGACGGACTACCCGGCCGCCGTAGCATTGATCCGCGACCACGCGGACTTCCTCAGCGCCACGGACAAGCAGGCCCTCCTGTCCACGACCGCCGAGCGCTTCTTCTTCCGGCGTTAGCCGGAATCTCCCCCTCTCCCCCTGGGAGAGGGTCGGGGTGAGGGCCACCCCCTACTCGCCATGCTGACTCCCCTTCCCTCCAGGGAAGGGGCCGGGGGTTAGGTCCAGCACGCCGCTCAGTCCTCGAGCACGGCCACTAGGTTCGTCGCCGCGTCGCAGACCCAAATCCGTCCCTCGGCGTCGCGCGTCATGCCATGGACCTCGAACCGGGGCGTCGTCTCGTCACCGTGCAACGCCCCGCTGACCAGATCGCGCGGCCCGTCAATGCCATCCACGACCCACATTTCGCGTATCGTCCCATCGGTCGCGTCGAGCCGGTAGATATGGTTGTGGTTCGTCTCGACACAGACGACACTCCCATCTGCCTCGTCCCAGTAGATGCCGTGCGAGCGCGCCTCCGGGAAGGGGATGGTCCGCAGTAGTTCACCGGTCTCGGCGTCAATCCACTGAATAATCCGCAGGCCCGGCCGCGTGACCCACAGCGTCCCGGCAGTGCCACGTTGGCCGATCAGTTCGCCGCCGGGCGCCTCCCGCCGCAGTGGCGGGGGCGGTGGCTCGGCGGGTGGCAGCGTCGCCAGCGCCGCCGAGTCGGTCGGCGCCCACTCGATACCGTGGACTCCCCCCCGGTCGGCGTCCGGGAACACCAGGTCGGCCAGGCAGTGGCCGGTCTTGGCGTCGTGCCGGTAGGTGGCCGCCGGCACGCGGTTCGCCGCCGGCCACACCGCCCCGGCGCCATACGCGATGCCGCTCGCATTACGTACCGGGCTGGGAAACGCGATGATCGTGGCGCCAGTGTCGTAGTTCACCAGATAGCAGTGATCGTTCCGCTGGTCGCAAATCCACAGGCCCTCCGGCGCCGCAGCAAGTCCGTTGGCCTGCTGGCCGGGGGCCGCAAATACCACCCGCGCCGTCAGCGTTCGTTGCGGCTGCTCCGTCGTCGTCATCGTCCTGGTTACTCCCTCCGGCACCGCTCGTGGCCGCACCGCGGCATCGCTCGCTCCAGGTAGTTCCGGTAAGTGTAGGCGAGGCTCCACCCTCCCGCAGCCCCGACCTATCCCCACACGCGCAGGAATCTCTCCCTCTCCCCTCTCACAGGGGTAGGTACGATTCAGCCGTAGGGGCGCAACATGTTGCGCCCGTCCCCCCGCCGTGCGGGGGGACCATAGGGGGGCTAGTCACCGCCTACCTGTCGCGGCGTGTGTCGGGACGGCTACAATTGCAGGAGGAGTATGGCTCATGACCACCACATCACCCCCTGCTACCGCCATCGCCCTCATCCTGGAGGGGTTGCCAGCCGCCCGCTGGCGCTATATTCCGGACGGCGGTTGGCTGGAGGCGTTCCTCCCTGGCAGCGAGGGGCGGGGCGGCGTTGCCGAGCCGATTGGTGATGATCTGGAAATCCGCTTCGATGTAGAGACGGCCCGGCCCTTGAGCATCATCATCCCCGGCTATCCAGGCTGGCTGGCCGAGCAAGATGGTAAGCCACCACCGCTACCGGGTGCTCCCGTTGACTACGCCAAGACCCGTAAGCATCTGGAGCGAGTGCTGCGTGCCGGCCCTGATTTGGCCGGGCGCTAGAGCCGATGCCTGAGCGGCGGCACTGGCGCTGGACGGAAGCCGCCCCCCTCGGACGGACGATTCATTGCGGTGAGCGCGAGTGGCAGGACCACGTCCTAGCCCGGCACCCGGAAGTCCGCCGATACGAGGCGGCAGTTCGTGCCACACTCCGCAATCCCGACGCGATCTATGACAATCCTCGCGCGACAGCCAATGCCGCCCATCCCACAGCACTCGTCCAGGAATTCTACGGCGTTGGCTACACTGGGGGCTACTACGCCGGCAAACTGCTGCGCGTGATTGTCAAGTGGCTTCCCGAAGGGCCGGGAGGCCAACTCGTTGGGTATCTCCGCACCGCCTATCTCACCGATCGTATCCCACGTTGGTTACAATGGCACTGGGGACGAGAACTACGATGACTGTCCAGCCAGCGGTCCGGCCACTCGTCAAGCAGATTATCGCCGCACTTGCTTCGTCGCAGTGGGACCACGACCCCGAGATTGACGAAATGGAAATCACGCTCCTAGGGAGCGCCGGGCGTGAGGGACTATGGCATGACGTGGACGACTACACCTTTCTGCGGGTTGACGTAGAAACCGGCCAGCCATTGAGCCTGACGATTTACCCCTTTCACGCCTGGTTTTTCGAACAGACGAGGCCGGGCAACTCCTTACCACCCAAAACCTCGATTGACCTAGCCCAGGCACGTAAGCATCTGGAAAGAGTGCTGCGTGCCAGCCCTGATTTGGCCGGGCGCTAGTGGAGGAGCCGCGCGGACACTCACAGCACGTCGGAGGGAGTAGAAGACCAATGGCCACAACAACGCCGGATCTCCAGGAGATGCACACCGAGTTCGAGGCGGCCGCCGGCATGGACGGAGCGCCCGACTTCGTCCATCGTCCGTCCGTGATGGGGCGCCGGTACATGATCTCCAGTGTCCATTACCACGCCACGATGGGCGGCCTGCGGATTCTGGAGCAGGGCGGCAATGCCATTGACGCCGGCGTCGCCGCCGGTATCTGCCTGAACGTCGTCGAGCCGCAATCCGCCATGTTCGGTGGCGTGGCGCCCATCGTCGTCTTCCTCGCCAATGGTGCCGACGACGATTCCGGCAGCACCACCGCCGGCTCCGGCCGCAGCCGCGTGTTCACGGTCAGCGGCCTCGGCCGCTGGCCACAGGCCGCCTCGCTGGACGACTACCTCGCCCGCTACGGCGGCGATCTCCCGGCCGGCGTGCCACGGACCGTGACGCCGGGCGCTCCCGACGCCTGGCTCACGGCGTTGGCGCGGTTCGGCACACTCACTCTGGCCGAGGTGCTCCAGCCGGCCCTGGAGTTGACGCGGGAGGGGTTCCCCATGTGGCCGGGGCTGCACGAATCCATCGCCAGCGCCGCGCGACCGGGCTACCCCTTGAGCCAGTGGCCCTCATCGGCGGCCGTGTGGCTGCCCAACGGCCGCGTGCCGGCGGTTGGCGAAATCTTCCGTCAGCCCGACCTCGCCGCGACGTTTCAGCGTCTCATCAACGCCGAAGCCCACGCCAGCGGCGACCGGGCGGCGCGGATCATGGCCGCCCGCGATCTCCTCTACCGGGGCGAGCTTGCCCAGCAGATCGTGTCGTTCTATCAGGAAGAGGGCAGCATCCTCACCGCCCAGGACCTCGCCGATTTCGCGGTGAAAGTCGAGCCGCCCGCGCACACGACCTATAGCGGCTACGATGTCTATAGCTGCGGGCCGTGGTGCCAAGGCCCGACGCTGCTTCAAGCCCTCAACCTCCTGGAAGGCTTCGACCTCCGGGCCATGGGCCGCGGTTCGGCAGCCTACCTACATACCGTTGCCGAAGCGCTCGATCTGGCCTTCGCCGACCGGGAACGGTACTACGGCGATCCGGACCTGATTGACGTGCCGCTCGCCGGCCTGCTGTCCAAGGACTACGCGGCAGCGCGCCGCGAGCTAATCCGCGAGGGCCGCACCCGGGGCGAGATGCCCCCCGCCGGCGATCCATGGAGCTACCAGAACGGCCATGGCACCGCCGCTGCCGCCGGCTCCCCGCCGCGCCCGGACTACCGCGAGCCGGAGGCCGATACGGCCTACGTCTGCGTCGTGGATGCGGACGGTAACACCTTTTCGGCCACGCCCTCCGACGGCATCTTCGGCACCCCGATTGTCCCCGGGCTGGGCTTTGCCGTCTCCTCCCGGGGCACCCAGACGTGGCTCGACCCCCAGCACGCCTCGCGCCTCCAGCCTTGGAAACGGCCGCGCCTGACCCCCAACCCGGCACTGGCGCTGCGTGACGGTCGCAGCTTCATGCCCTTCGGCTGTCCGGGCGGCGATCAGCAAGTGCAGGGGATGTTGCAAGTGTTCCTCAATGTCGTGGAGTTCGGTCTCGACCCCCAAGCCGCCATCGAGGCGCCACGCATTTGCAGCGACAACTTCCCGAACTCGTTCTGGCCGCACGTCTACCACCCAGGTAGGCTCAACGTCGAGACACGTGTACCGGCAGCCGTGCGCGACCAGTTGGCCGCCTGGGGCCACACGGTCCATGCCGACAATGCGTGGGGCGGCGTCTCCCGCGTCTGTGCGATTGTCGTAGACCCGGCAAGCGGCGCCCGCAGCGGTGGCGCCGATCCCCGCGCCCCCGGCGGCATGGCCGCCGGCTGGTAGTTCGCGGTGGGTAGGCGCTGTTGACCTTTCCCAGTCATTCCCGCGAAAGCGGGAATCCACGTCCCCTGCGAAGCGGGAGACCAAATGAGGAGGCTCGCCATGAAGTACTATGGACTCACCCTCTGCCTGCGAGATAACCCCGAAATCATTGAGCAGTACAAGGAGTATCATCGCCATGTGTGGCCCGAAGTCACGGCCCGGCTCGGCGACGTTGGCATCACCCAAATGAAAATCTTCCTGCTCGGGACGCGTCTGTTCATGTATATGGAGACGACCGACGAGTTCGACCCGCTCGTGGATTTCCCGCGCTACACCGAAGACCCCAAGGCCCAAGAGTGGGACGAGCTAATGCGGACGTTTCAGCAGCGTGCCCCGGAAGCAAGCCCCGATGAGTGGTGGGCGCTGATGGAGCCGGTCTTCGAACTGTAACCGCCAGGCCGGTGGTCAGTGGCGAATGGTCCCCACCATCACTGTCCCCCTGCCGCAGCGGGGGGACCACAGGGGGGCAAGTTCTAGCGCGCGCCGCAGGCTTGCAGACAGGCTTGGAGGTGGCCGCGCGCTTCCGCCGCTATCGCCACGCACGCCGGCAGCGCGTACTCCTTGGCTCCGATGATCTCCAGGTCGAGCGCACCGGTGTAGCCGTGCTCGTGCAGCACCCGGACGTAGCTGAGCAGGTCAATGTCCCCGCGCCCGTTCGCCTGCAGCGGCGGACTCCCCGGGCCGTGCTGCCGGCCCTTACAATCGCGGATGTGGACGTGCTTGATGCGCTCAACCACCGCCCCCAGTGCCACGACAGGGTCCTCACCCGCCCGATAGATGTGGCTGGGGTCCATGTCCAGCCCGAACGCCGGCGAGGTGATCGCCTCGAGCACCCGGAGCGAGGTCGGCGTGTTGTAGACGGCATGACCGACGTGCGCCTTGACACAGAGCGTCACACCGTAGTGCTCCGCGCGGTCCGCCAGCCGGCCAAGCGAGTCGATGACCTCGTCGAGCGACGCGGGATCGTCGGTCGTACCCCCCGGCCCGCAATTGATGACCGGAATCCCCGCCTCGACGGCGGCCTGCATCGCGGCCTCCATTCGCTCCGGCTCCCGCGAAGGCTGCTCCATCGCCAGTAGCTCCAGGTCATACTCCCGGGCGAGGCGCTTGATCTCCGGCACAATCTCACGCCAGCGCTCCAAGACCAGGTGCTCACTCATGCCCGCTATGGCCGACACCTCAATTCCGTCGTAGCCGCAGAGCGCCGCGTATTGGAACGCCGTCTCCATCGGGTAGCCACCGAACAGGACCGAGTTAAAACCCAGCTTCATTGCCTCTACTCCGGTACGGTCACGACGCTATCGTTCGCCCAGCTCTCGATAGCCGCCTCGATGATGAGCTGGACCTTCAGCGCGTCCTCCGCCTTGCCATCCACCTGCTCCGGCGGCACCCGGTTACGCAGGTCCGCAATCCACTGATCTATGCGGCTCTGGAAGGTGTCGTTGAAGCTCTCCATCCCGCCGGGGTGATGGGACACCTCGTGCTCGAGGCCGAAACGCGGCTGAAACTCCAGCACCTCGCACGCCTCCCGAATGATGATCCGCGCCTCGCTCCCGATCAGCTCGCAGGTCTCCAGCCCCCACGGTCGGCCCGGCCCGCCGCCGTCGTAGCTGCCGAGCAGGTGGCCGATGACGCCACTCTCGAACAGGAGATTGACCTGGACGTTGGACCAGATCGTGCGGCCCTGCCCCTTCTTGAAGAAAGCGTGGACTTTTCGCACGTCGCCCGCAAAGTAGCGCATCACGTCGAGCGAGTGCGGATGGAGCGCGCGCATGTGAAAGTGCTCGCTGCTTTCGTTCGGGTTACTGATCCACATCGCCATGTTGATGAAGTTCATCTCGCCCAAACGTCCGGCGTCGAGCCACTCGCGTGCCCGCCGCGCGGCCGGCGTGAAGCGGTGGTTGAGGTTGATGCCGTAGGGCAGGCGCTTCTCCTTGGCCAAGGCGACCATCTCCCGCGCCTCGGGAATGCGGTTGGAGATCGGTTTCTCGCCCAGCACCGGAATGCCGGCGCCCAAGAGCGCCATCGTCGGCGCGTAGTGATCGCCGCCGTTCTCCTCCCCAGCCGTGCAGACGCTCGCGGCGTCAATCCGTATGCCCGCCCCCACCAGCGCCTCAACGGAGGGAAAGGCCTGGCAATCGTACTCCTGCCCGGCCTGCTCGGCCTTCTCCGAGAGCGCATCGCAGACGGCCACGACCTGCGTATGGGGATTGTGGCGATAGCAGCCGGCGTGTCGGTTGCCGATGCCGCCCATGCCGACGACGGCGATATTGAGCATAGCTCCCTCCTGGCCGGCAGTACGGACAGCGCGACGGTGCCCGCTGCCGGCGGTGCAAGCTGCCGGAGTATAGCACCGCACCCGGCCAGGGACGCCCCGGCTAGGGTAGCTCTGCCGCGGAGGTTGCGACCTTGAAGTCTACGCCCAGCGCGTCTCGGAAGTGCCGCTCGCCGCAGCATACCTTGCGCGCTTCGTCTGGGCGCAGTTCGTCAGAACGAAGCGTACTCTTGGTCTCCCGCACCAGATACAGGAGCGGAGTATCCCCCGGGTCAGCCGCATTCTCCATCACAATGGCCCAATCCGGGTTGTAGTTCCCGACCGGCGTGGGCACAGTGAACCAACGCGGCAGCTTCAGGTAGAGCCGCACGTCGCGCCGGGCCTCAAGGTCTTCCACGAACGATTTCTCCACCTCCGATTCGTAGAGAACGTGGTCGTAGAGTGACGAGCCCTCGCTGCCATCGCTTTTTCGACTCGGCACGAGGTATTGCTGCCAGGCACTGATCTCGGTATCGAATTGGGTCATCTCGTACCAGTCGTTGATCTTCTCGTACCGGATGCCGCTCACCAATTGGTCCGCGAGCTTGCTCTTGATGGTCTGCACGGCGACCGTGGCGAATTCGTGGGGATTGTCCATCGCAGCCTGCTTGTTCGACGTGCGTCTGAAGACTTCCAGGAGTGTCCGTTGCCCCAGGCGCACCGGCGGCGTGGTCTGCGCGAGGAGATCGGTCACAATCTCGATCAGATTGGGTAACGGGTACCGGCCGGCGAGGTCTACGACCGTCCGCGCGGCGCTGGTCTGGAGCGCCTGCAGGGCGCCGTCGGCATCAACCTCCACCTGCGCTCTGGTAACGGTCACGCGCGGCGGCCGGATTTCGGCTTTGTCGAGTTCGGCTACGGTGTCCTCAAGCAGTCGCTCGGTGTCAACCCGCACGGCGTACCGCGTCTTGTGCTTGATCCGCTCCCACAACTCCTCGAATTCCGGCCGCAGCGTGTAGCACTTGCGGAGCCGCGCCACGCCACGCTTGCGCGCGTCCGCCGGCGGCGGCGGTAAGATGCCCTCGCCGTACTCCGCCTCGATGGCCTGGCGTTCCTCATCAGTCAGATCGCCGATTGACTTGCCGTAGCGCGCCTCGATCTCGTCACGATACTCGGAGGCGATCTCGCTTTGCAGCGTTGCCACGTACCGCTCGTAGCTTTCGTTGGCAACCACGGTCAAGACGTTCACCTGCTCGTCGTGAACCCGCTCGCCGGCTTGGTCCACGGCGAGGCGTACACCGCGGCCGACCTCCTGGCGCTTCCGCATTTCCGATAACGTCTGGTTGAGGGTGCAGATTTGGAACACGTTCGGACTGTCCCAGCCCTCGCGTAGCGCCGAATGCGAGAAGATAAACGCCGTCGGCTCGTCGAAAGAGAGCAGCCGTTCCTTGTCCTTCATAATGAGGTCGTATGCCTGCTCGTCTCGCTGGGCCTCACCAGTGCTGGAGTCCAGCAACTCGACGGCCCCGCCCCGTCGCCGCCGCTGGGCAAAGTACGCGGCCTGCACCTCGGAGGGCTGGCGGTCGGTCCACTCCGGGTACTCCGTCTTCAAGTCCTCGAACGCGCGGTCGAACAGCCGCCGAATCAAGCCGTCCTCGCCAGCGTAGTTGTCCACCCGGTCAATAAAGAACAGCGACAGCACCTTCAGCCCGCGATCTTTGAGCCGCGCTTGCTTGCGAAAGTGCTGTTCGATAGTGTCGCGGATTTGGGCCTCGAAAATGGCCGCTTTGTCCGTGCCCCGCTCTTCACCGACCTGTAGCTCGACGTTGTTGGCGAACCGCACGAACCCGCTACCGGGGTTGATCTCGTCTAGCTCGAATCCCTCGTACTCCCGCCGGCCGGATTTCTCCCGCAGCAAGTCTCCCGGCCGCACCGTCACCGGCCGTTCGCTGACACGGCCGCTCGCCATCAGCTTGTGTAGCCTGATCCGCGCCGTGATCCTGGTGCGCTGCGTCTTGATCGACTCCAAACGCACAAAGGGCCGGTTAGCGTCATCTGTCTGCACGACCGAGTCCACCTCGATGCGCTTGACCAGCCCTTGCCGGTAGGCCGCGAACGGTGTGAGGCGGTAGACCACGAGGATCAACACTGGCCGCGTCGCCTGCACCAGATGAATCGGAGTATCACCCTGCAAGCGGTCGGTGGTCCGCAGCATGACGTTCGACGCCTTGTTGAAGGAGTCAATCGTCATCACCAAAAACTCCACCCCGTCGGAAAGAGCGAACTGCCGCACCTGGGCCAGGTTGGCCGAGTCGTAGGCCGCATAGCGGTAGGCGACGTTGCCGTAGAGGTCCTTCAAGTGCGCTTCCGTCACTTGGAGCGTCTTGAGCACCCCTTCGCGCACCGCCACCGAGGGCACGACGATGATGAACTTGCGGAGACCGTAGCGCCGGAAGAGGTCCAGCGCCGTGCGGAGGTAGACGTAAGTCTTGCCGGTGCCCGTCTCCATCTCGACCGAGAAGTTGGGGAAGCGTGCCTTCTTCTTGCCGTCTGCCGTCTCGATGGACTTTTCGATGTACGCGAGGCGGTCGTCCGGCGTAATCGCATGCTGCTGCTGGACGGCTTGCAGGTTAGCCAGCAAGGTCGAGTCGTCCAAGTCGAGACGATTGGGTACCGCCGCAAAACCACTCCCCGGTCCGAACGACAGGTCCACCTCGATACGCGGCTGCCCGTCCAGCAACCCCGTCACGGCGGCAATCGCCTGAAGCTGGTAGTCCTGGTTGGCGTCAAAGCGGAATTCCACGACGCTGGCCTCAAATCGTCTTCAGCCGGCAGTTGAGCGCCAGGTTGGCCATGAGCGTGTCGTCGAGGGCCACGTCCCGGCAGATGAAGAGGTCATCTACGCTCAATTGCAGCGCCTCGGCTGTGGCGGGATCGAGCGTATCGTCCAGGCAGATCAAGAAGGACTGCCCCGTATCGGGATCGGTGACGCGCGTGACCGCATTCGTGGTAATGCCGGAGACCGGCTCGATCCGGGCGGTCAGGCCGTAGCCCTCCTTGATCGCCACCTCCCAGATCACGCCCTCCGGCTGCCAGCCGTCGAGCAAGGGGTCAATGAATAACTCCATCTGCTCGGCATAGTGCTCCGCGTCCCGCTCTTCGAGGCCGGTCCAGCACCGGTAGTGGCTCTCGTTCAGCTTGAACACGCGGAAGCCGAGGTCTTCCGACGAGGCGTCGCCGTCCAGGTCAAGCCGGCCGTTCTGCTCGTCGTGCAGTTTGGCGGCGACGCGCCGGATGCGCTCCTTGCCGATCTCCGCTATCGTCTCGAAGCCCTGCTGCCGGGCCGTGGAGTCGGCCGGCGTCAGCTCCGGTAGCTGCACCATGATAAAGCGCCGGTTGCCGTTGTCCTCGCGATTCAACTCCAGCACGGCCTGCGCCGTGGAGCACGATCCGGCGAAGAAATCCAACACGAGGTCCTTTTGTAAGCTGGATCTAGGTGTTACCCAAGTAATCAAGTCCCTTATAAGCTCAGACGGCTTAGGAAAATCAATGACGACGGAACCAAATAGGTCTTTCATCTCTTCGGTCCCGTCTGTCGTCGTGACGCGGTCATAGTATGATGTGGGAGTGCGTTGACGTTCCTCACCATCTATGAAGAGACGTTGCTTAGTGTAGATAGCCCATCCCCCATTACGCCGCTGCTTGAATTCGACATCTCCCCAGTTCTGCTGCAGTGTCTGTTTGCTCCATCGCCACTGATGGGTAGGGCAATCTATCCAAGTTCCATCAGGTGCCTTAATCTGGTAGACCAGGTTCGGACGAGGCGATTGTGATGTGCCCGACTTGGCAAGTGGTATCAATTTGTATGGGCCTTTCTGATCTTCGAGATTGTACTCAGCCAGCATTTCTTGAGTGAGTGGCTCTGAAAAAGGTGGAAGAGATGCTAGATTACGCGCGTAAATATAGATGTACTCTGTCTGAGGAAGAATGTGAGTAGCACCGCGACCTCGAACTACTTTCTTACGCCAGGTGAGCGCAGCCACCAGATTTTCCTCTCCGAACACCTCGTTCATCAGCATCCGCAGGTTATGCACTTCGTGGTCGTCAATGCTGACAAAGATGACGCCATCGTCGCGTAGCAACTGGCGGGCAACGAACAGCCGGGGGTACATCATGGAGAGCCAGGCGGAGTGATAGCGGCCGCTGGTCTCCGGGTTGCTGGTCAGTCCGTTGCCGTTTTCGTCGCGCTGGCCGGTAATACGCAGGTAGGTATCGAGAGGGTCGGCAAACTTGTCGGGGTAGATGAAATCCTTGCCGGTGTTATAGGGCGGGTCAATATAGATCATCTTGACGCGGCCGAAGTAGGCCTTGTAGAGCAGCTTCAGCACCTCCAGGTTATCGCCCTCGATGAACAGGTGCTTGGTCTCGTCCCAGCTCTCCGACTCGTCGGGCGCGGGCAGGAGTGTGGCGCGGCTGGGCATTTGCAGCAGGTGGATGGCATCGCGCTTCCCCGACCACGTGAACGAGTAACGCTCTGGCTCACCGTTGACGGCATCGCCGAGCGCCGCGTGGAGCTTGTCGAAGTCAATGCGGCCTTCCGTCACCACGTCGGGAAACAGCGCCTGAAGCTGCCGCACCCGCTCGCTCACCAGGTCCGGCGTCGTGGTAGCAACCGGCTCGCATCGTTTCACCGGCTCACTCATAGCACCCTCGCCCCCATGATACCCACTGCAATGGTTGCAACGGCGGCCGCAGCGGCCGCGTTCCGGCGAGATATTATCACATCATTTACTATTAGGACAGATGATCTGCATAGATTTTTTGCGGGCGCGGGAATGACGGGGGAGGCTTGCGCCGCAATGACGAGGACCAGTGGGCTGGTCACTAACCACTAGCCACTGACCACTGCTCAAGCGTGGGTCAGGCGGCGCGGCAGGCGGTTGTCCGTCAGCACGAGACGATCCAGCAGCAGCGCTTGTAGATCGTGTCGCAGGCCGGCGTACTGCGGCTGCGACCAGAGATTGTGTAGCTGCCCGGGGTCGTCTTCCGTGTCGAACAACTCCCCGTAGGGCTGGCCCGGATACACCGTCAGCTGGTGGCGGTCCGTCACGACGGTCCGCAGCCGCAGTCCCAGGTAGTCCTCGTCGTTCTCCACTACCACCGCCGGCTGAACGGACGTAACCCGACCATCCAGCAACGATGTCAGGACCTGCCCCGGCCACGGCGGCAGCATGGCCGCCGCTTCCGGCTCGGGTGGCACCGTGCCCTCCGGGACCTGCACCCCCGCGAGGTCGAGGATCGTCGGCGCCACGTCGAGCAGGCTCACCAGCGCATCGCTCCGCACGCCGGCCGGAAAACGGCCAGGCCAGCTCCAGATCAAGGGCACGCGCAGGATGCCATCGAAATGAAACGGGCCCTTGTTTAGCAGCCAATGATCGCCCAGCATCTCGCCATGATCCGCCAGGAACACGACGACGGTGTTTTCGCGCAGCCCCAGGCGTTCGAGCGCCGCCAGCACCCGCCCGACCTGCTCGTCCACAAAGCTGACCATCCCGTAGGTTAGGGCAGTGATCTCGCGCAGCTGCTCGTCGGGGATATTCGTCGGCGCTACTCGGCCGCTTGTCGGCAATCCCTCGGCAAACACCTGCCGGAAGTGCGGCGCCAGATCGTCCAGCTCGCCGGCGCGGCGGATCGGTGGGGGCACGTCGTCGAGCGCGTAGGCGCGATCCCAGGGCCGCGGCGGGCAGTAGGGATGGTGCGGATCGGGAAATGAGCACCAGGCCACGAAGGGGCGCCCGTTTCTGGCGTCGGTGGCCGCCGATTCGAGGAACGCTATCGTGCGGTCGGCGCACCAGGTGTTGTAGTGCAGGTCCGCCGGCAGGGCCATCGTCCACGCCTGCTCGGCGCCGCTCCGTGGTGGCTGCCCGGCGGACGGGTGCAGCAGCCGCGCCGCGCCGGGATGCTCGGCCCGCAGCCACTGCAAATAGTGTCCGTAGATCCCGCCGCCATGCCCGCCGGTGAAATCGGCCGTCTCCAGCCCGTAGTAGGGCGATGGGAGGTCGGTCAGTCGTCCGCTGCGCCACAGGTCGCGGGCTTCGGGAAAGTCCGCCGGGTCAACGTCCTCCTCCGAAACGCCGGTCGGAAGACCGTACACGCGCAGGTGGATTTTGCCGACGCTGTGCGTGCGATAGCCGGCCCGGCGCAGTGCCTCGGTACACGTCGGAATACGGGGGTCGAGGTCAATCCCGTTGGTGCGTACCCCGTGACCGCGCGGCGTCAGCCCGGTGTAGAGCGTGGAGCGTGACGGCATACAGAGCGGGTTGGTGACGTAGGCACGGGTGCAGTGGATACCGCTGGCCGCCAGTGCATCGAGATGCGGCGTCCGCAGGACGGGATGACCGGCGCAGCCGAGATGATCGGCACGCTGCTGATCGGTCATCAGGAAGAGGAAGTTGGGCCGTGCAGCCATCGCCGACGCCCTCTCCCCGGCTAGACAATGCGCTCGGTGCGCTGTGCGACGATCTCCGGGTCGAGGTCGAATCCAAGTCCTGGCCCGGTAGGCATGTACAGAATGCCGTCCCGCACTTGGAGCGGATTCCGCACGATCGGATCGCGGTCCAGGTCCGCGTTGTTCTCGTGGAAGGTGGTGTTCTTGATGGCGCCGTAGAGGTTGGCGTGGGCAAACCCCCAGTTGGAGCCGAGCGACGTAATCTCCAGGTTAACGCCGAACGCCTCGGCAAGCTGGGCAATCTTCATGTGATCGGTGATGCCACCACGCCAACCGTTGCTGGCCCGCACTATGTCCGCCGACCGCAGCGCCAGCACCTGCGCCGTGCTGTAGAGCGAACCGGGGAGGAACTCCGTGGCCGCGATAGGTATCTCCAGCGTCGCGCAGAGCTTCCGCAGTCCGAGGTAATCGAAGTCGCGCAGCGGCTCCTCAAACCAGGTGAACTGCTGCCGCTCCAGCTCGCGCCCCACCTTCACCGCCCCGTTGTATTCGTAGACCTGGACCGCATCGTGCATCAGATGAAAGTCCGGGCCCACCGCCTCGCGCAGTGCTCTGGCCACGTCAATCATCACCGCCGGACCACGCCAGCAGTGGTCCTTGTAGCCCTTGAATCCGAGCGCCTGCACTCGCAGGGCATCTTCCACGTACTCGTCCACGGTCTCCAGATCGGGGCCGCTGCGATAGCACGGAATATGATCCCGGTAGCCGCCCAAGAGCTTCCACACCGGCATCCCGGCGGCCTTCCCGGCCAGGTCCCACAGCGCATTGTCCACCACGGCGCGATAGACATTGGAGGGCGGATACCGCAGGCGCTCCAAGTACATCAGGCGCTGCCAGATGACTTCACGGTGGTACGGGTCCTGGCCCAGTAGCTCCGGCCGGTACACCTGCTGGATGAACTCCGCGCAGGTCTCGCTACAGCCGTCGCTCAGGCCCTCGATCCCGGCATCGGTCTGAATACGCAGCAACCCCAACGGCAGATGGACCTTGATATCCTTAATCTTCATCAGCCTCTTCCCGCCTCCGCCATACTCCTCCTCTCCACATGGTGGAGAGGAGGCCGGGGGGTGAGGTGCATCCCGCCCCCGACTCAATACTCCTCGACTAGGTGGCGCCGGAACTGCTTCATGTCCCACTCGATGCCAAACCCGGGCCCGTCCGGCGGCGCAATGTAGCCGTCCTTGACCGTCGGCGCATTCATCGCGCCGAACTCTTCCGCCTGCTTGGCCACCCCCCGGCCGTCACCGCCGACCTCGTGGTAGGTCGTGTTGGTAATCGCCATCTGCATGTGGGTGTTGACCGCTCCGAATAGGCCGCCATGCCCGTTCAACTCGATGTTCGCCCCGTAGCACTGTGCAAAGTTGGCGGACTTCATCGTCTGAGTCACACCATGGAGTCCGGTCGCGCGGATGAGGTCGGTCGCCTTCAGCAGCAGCCGCTGGCACGACCCTTCCATGTCGGCTTGCATCGGTTCGTGACCCATCACGGGCATGACCAACGCCGCGCAAAGCTCCTGGAGTTGGAGGATGTTCTCTTCGTGGATCGGCTCTTCCAGCCAGACGTAATCCAACTCCTCCATCAGGCGCCCGATCATGATCGCTTCTTCCAGCGTGTACGAGCGGACCGGATCGTTGATGAGGTCGTAGTCCGGCCCCACGTAGTCGCGCAGGCCGCGGATGATCGGCACGTCCGCCTTGCCGCCCTTGTAGCTGTGAATCTTGTAGGCGAAGATGCCCGAGTCCTCGCGGCCCTGTTCGATGTGCCGCTTGTAACCGTCGAGGTCCATATTGCCGCCCATCAGATAGACGGCGATGCGGTCGCGCACCTTGCCCAACAGGTTGTAGACCGGCTGGTTGGTGGCCTTGCCGGCAATGTCCCACAGGCAATGGTCGAAAGCGCCCGACCACGCATAGGGACGATACAGCCAGCGCCGCGCCACCTCGAACTTCTGAAAGAAGTGCTCGCGGCGGAACGGGTCCTCGCCGATAGCCATCCCCCGCAAGAGATCAACCATGTCCTTGGCTTGGGCCGGGCCCTGGGTACACTGGGCAATGCTCTCGATCCCATCATCGGTGCGGACAATCAGGAAGGGATGATACTCCGGCCGAGAGGTGGGGAACCCTTTGTGCGTGTACTGGATGCGGCGCAACCCTGGCACCTCGACCAGCCGATGCTCCCCGCCACCGGGTCGCTCGAGGATACTGAGCTTGATTTCCGCGATCTTCATGGCACTCTCCTCATCTACTCGCATGGCCGGCACCCCGCCGACCGTCACTCCCGCACTGGCGGGCACCCACGCTCCCCGCCGTTAGCTTCCGGACCCTGCTGCCTCCACGGCCGACACGACACGCTCGGTCCGCGCCTGCACGCGGTCCCAATCCAGCTCGAACCCGAGGCCCGGCTGCGTCGGCATGTGCATGTGGCCGTCCACGACCGGCAGGTGGTTGGTCACAATCGGGTCGGGCGTCCGCTCCCAATGCTCGCAAAAGGTCGTGTTGTGGATCGCGCCATAGCAGTTCGCGTGCGCGAAGTACCAGCACACGCCCCCGGACGTGATCTCGATCTTCATCCCGAACGCCTCGGCCAGCCGCGCCAGCTTCAGTACGTCGGTAATGCCCCCGCGCCACGTAATGCTCGCGCGGATGATGTCGCAGGCTTGCATGGTGACGACCTGCGCCGTAGACCAGATGCTACCGGGCAGGTACTCGGTAGCCAGAATGGGTATGTCCAACTCACTCGCTAGCCGCTGGAGTCCGTGATAGTCGTAGTCGGACAGCGGCTCCTCGAACCAGGTGTAGTCCTGGCGCTCCAGCTCGCGCCCGACGCGGATGGCCTCGGTGTAGATGTAGATGGCGTTGGCGTCGTGCATCAGGTGGAAGTCGGGACCGACCGCCGACCGCGCTTCCCTTGCCACCGTCATCATGAACTCCGGGCCGTTGTGGCAGTGGTCCTTGTAGCCCTTGAAGCCCTGCGCCTGATGGTGGAGCGCGTCGTGTACGTAGTCCTCGACGTTGGGGAGCTCATGGCCGCTGCGATAGCACGGAATACGGTCGCGCACCCCGCCGATCAGCTGCCACACCGGCACGCCGGCGGCCTTGCCAGCCAGGTCCCACAGCGCCACGTCAATCAGGCCACGAATGCGGTTCTCGGTGACGTACCGCTCACGGTCGAAGTTGTGGAGCCGCTGCCAAATCCACTCGCGGTCGAGCGGGTCCCGCCCAATCAGGACCGGCCCGTAGATAGCGGGAATGACCCGCGCCGCTTCCTCGCTGGCGCCGTCGCAGAGGCCTTCGATCCCGGCGTCGGTCCGGATGCGTACCAGACCGAGCGGCTGATGAACCAGGATGTCCGTGATCCGCACGTCCACCTCCTTGGCAGTGCTCGACTGCCCGGAGTATACAAAAAGGCGCCCGGCCGGTACACGGCCGAGCGCCTTCCCAGTCTCACCGAAATGGGCGCCGGGGTTTCCCCGGCCATCCACCTACAGCGGATCCTTCGCCAGGACGATGTTCACCGCCTCTTCCGCCGAGATCAGCCCGTTCTCGAACCCCACTTCCCCGCGCAGCCACGGTCGGAGCGACGTGCTGACCGCTCCCTCGTAGTCGGCACCCCGGAAGTTCACCGGTACCACGTGGAGCATCGAGTTGTTGAAGTTCTCTAGGAACACCCGGAACCGCGGATCCGAGAACCACGGGTCGTCCATGATGTCCGGCCGCACCAACGCCCCGTTCCGACCAACCGTGTTGAAGGTCAACGACCCGAACCGGCTGCTCAGGTGCTTGACGAACTCGTAGCCTTCCTCCGGATGCTTCGTCCCGGACTTCGGCTCACCCACC
>JAJDUF010000015.1 GCA_022826725.1 Chloroflexota bacterium | reverse complement strand
GCTGGTCCAGAGGGAGCCACCGGATAGTTGTCGGATGGCCAGATTGCCGTGCCAGACGGTAACACGGCCGCCGAGCCAGGCGGCTTCGGGGAACATGCGCTCGTAGAGCCAGAAGCCGCGGGCTTCATCTTCATGCCAGGTAGTCCAGTGGGTGGTCCGGGGCATGAACTCCGTGGTGCTGACGTAGAGGCCTCCGGGAGCAGGTGCCACTATGCGCGAAAGTCCGGGTGTGAGCGGGATGGTGCGGCCGCCGATGCCAGCGATCCCAAGGCCGATGGCGGCCAAGCTGGCCGCCACCAAGATCAGGCGGTGCGGCGCCAACCAGAGGGTCAAGGCGCCGCCGGTAGCCAAGGCCAAGCCGACGGCGGTGGGGACGAGCAGGCGAAAGGGGAACTGCATGGCGCGCAGGGGCGGGAACCGTTCCCACAGCGGCAGCGCCCAGTCGAAGGACTGGGAATAGCAGACTACCGCCAAGAAGAGGCCGAAGCCTACCGTCAGGCTGGTTAACCGCAGTGTCCGCCGGATGGGAGACGGCCGGGGCAGGCGGGCCGCTCGCCTACGGCCGAGAGGTGTAGCAGTTAGGGTAAAGGCGATGAGGGCGCCGAGCCACAGCATCCCTTGCCAGAGACTCACTAGCGGAGGGCCATGCGGTGGATAGGGGTAGATCAGGTGAAGATCAACCGGAAAACCGCGCGTATGCGGGCTATGCTCCTGAGGCCCCCAGAAGGACGCATGGTAGCCGGGCCAGGTCAGAACCCAGTTGCGGTAGTTCACACCCCCACCGTGGATCCGCTCGACTTGCACCAGCATCAACTCCATTAGAGCCGGAAGCCAGAAAAAGGCCGTAAGCACCGTGGCACCTAGCGCGGCACCTCCAAGCAGGAGCAGCGCCCGGCGATTCGGCCTCCAGAGCCACAAGCAGCCGATCCACGCCGGAGTAATGAAGGCACCCATGAGGGCTGAGATATTGTGGATAAGCAGTAGAGCTGCGGCGATGCCACCTGTAAACAGCCACCATGAGGTGAGACGGCGGCCTTCGATGGCAGCAAACCAGAGCCCGGTGCAGCCCACGAGCAGCCAAACAAGCAAGGCCGCGCCCGTCACCTCCGGGATGGAACCACGCAGGTACAAGTTGATAGCCAGTGGATACGGGGCATAGGCGATGATGGCTGTGGTGAGGAGGGCGGCCGGCCCGTGGCGCCAGAGCTGCCAGGTGAGTGCATAAACGCCGGAAATCATGCCCAATGCCCCGAGGGCACCCACCAACTGCATTCCGCCGTAGATACCTACCATTGGGAGCAGCCAAGCCAGCAGCACCGTCAGGTAATAGGTGGCTGGCGCATAGAAGTTGAGGTATGGATAGCCGTAACTGCCGTAGTGTTCCGCAAACCAGCGGGGGTACCAGTCACCGCTGGCGATATGCTGCTGGAGCGCATGTGCTCTGACTATGTGGACTGGACCGTCATGCAACTCCCAGAGATTCAGGTTGGGATGGAGAAAAGGGAGCCATGCTGGCGCTGTGAATACCAGGGCAAGCAGTAGTCCCGGCAGCCAGGGTGGCGCTGTCGCACCCAGGACCATTGGGTTTCTCCAGCGCGACGCTATGCGCTGCCCATGTGGGATAGCCAAGTGGAGGATGGCACTCATCGGGCCGACTTCTGAGGCGGATCAGCTATGTTGTGGAGGCAATTCGGCGGTGCTGACGGCTGATCGCGAACGGGTCGCCGTCATGAGTCCGCGTGCTCCCAGCGCACTCGTTCTCTGAGCGCCCGTTTGGCCGCGTCGAGCCGTTGCCGGGCACTCGGTGCGGATAGCTCTTCGCTCCACATGATGAGTGCGTCCTCGCCGTTGTCCGTGTAGTAGCGGCGACGCACACCCTGCTGCCGGAAGCCCAACTCCTCGTACATCTTGATGGCGATGGCATTGCTCTTGCGGACTTCGAGCGTGACCATGCGCGCGCCCAAGTCGCGCGCGCAGTCCAGCATCGCCAGCATCAGGGCCTTACCGAGGCCGCGTCCGCGGAAGGCCCGCCGCACCGCAACGGTCGTGATGTGCGCCTCGTCAACCATCAGCCATAGGCCGGCGTAACCCACAACGGACGGGCCGGTCGGGTCCGGCTCTCGCACCGCCGGGTGGAGCCAGGGCAGCAGCGAGAGCGGGAAGGGGCGCTGCTCCGGACGCACCGGCAGTGGTGGCACGATTTCGCCAGGCGCCGGACGATAGCGTAACACCAAATACTGCGCCATGCGGTTCGATTGTATTTCTTTTCGATACGCACCTGCCGGCCACATGACGGCGAACGACTCGCGCTCGATCTCGACGATCTCCGGGATGTCGTCGGCGTGCAACGGCGCCAGCGTGTAGGTGCCGGCACCTACTTGGGTCGTCATCATGTCCGTTTGTTTGCCCCGGCTGCGGACCGCCGTCGTGGCGGTGGCATATAGTCGAGCCGGGCTGCCTCGGGGCCGGTGCGGCGGATGTAGAGCGGCTCCAACCCGGCCGGGTCACCGGCGGCGGCCGCCCGCTCCTTGCCCAGCGCCACAAGATACCCTGGCCGGCGCAGCGCGGCAGCCGGGGGAACGACGGTCATGTGGTCTGCACGGTCTGTGGTTAGGGCGCGGGCCGTCTTCAGGGGCAACTCGCCTCCCACGAGCGTCCGCACGGCGGCAACGCCGAGCTGCGCTACAAACTCGTCGGGACTCACGACGGCATAGCGTGAGACGCGCCACAACTCCCCGCGATGCAGGCGATAGCGAGCGGCATAGAGATTGCCGCGTCCGGCGTCGGATACGGCGCACACTTCGGTACCGCGGCGCACGCCGACCACTGCCGCCAGCTGATAGGCCAGGGCGTCTAAGCCAGGTACGCCGACCAGCCTCGCGCCGCGGGCTATGGCGAGTGCCTTGGCAAAGGCGAGGCCGACGCGCAGCCCGGTGAAGGAACCGGGACCGGTGGAGGCGACCACCCCGGCCAAAGCAGCGCCGCCGTGGTCGGGGAGCAAGTGCGTAGCGGGGTTCTGCCGCAGGCCGACGGCAGCGAGGAGGTCAATCAGTGCCGGCACGACCTGTGCCGTGTGGTTGAGGCCGCCACGCCAGGTGCGTTCGGCCAGCACTTGGCCGTTGCGCCAAAGGGCGACCCCACCCAGCCGGCTGGCGGTGTCAATGCCTACCCACAGCGCCCCCTCATCGTCGGCCGGCAATTCCCAGAGCCGCGCTGGTACCGCCAGCCGTTCCGGCCACAGGGCCGAACCGGCCTGCTGCGGAGCAGAATCATCTAGCGACATGGATGACCGATACCCTCATCATGATGATGTGCTTTCTGCGCTTCACCCGCCAAGGGCCTGACGGCGGAATTCTTCAAGCAGTTGGCCGGTCCGGGTGCCGACCGGGACCATGCGGATGCTGCGCTGCGTGTCGCCGGTAACGCGGAGGCGCACCTGTAGATGCTCTGCCGGAAGCAAAGCGTCGGCGCGGTCCGGCCATTCGATGACCACTGCGCCGTCACCATACAGATAGTCTTCGATACCGATAGATTCGAGTGCGCTCCCGGGTGCCAGACGATAGAGGTCAATGTGATACAACGGCAGTCGTCCGACATACTCTCGGACGATGGTGAACGAGGGACTGATGACCGGCTCGCCAATCCCCAAACCGCGGGCAATTCCCTGCGCCATGGTGGTCTTCCCGGCGCCGACGGAGCCGTCGAGCAGGATGAGATCGCCGGGCGCCAAGAGGCCGCCGAGCTGCGCGCCGAATTGCCCGGTCTGGCGGGCGCTGTGGCTGATAAAGTCGAGCGTATCCTGTGTGGCCACGCTGGTTTCCTCTTCGCCACCGTGAGGTGAGGCGGCGGAGCCATCTGACGGGCAAGCATAGCGAATGCCTCCGACGATATACAAGCACGAGTGACCGGCAGTGGGTTGACGGGCGCCGAGTGCGGCCACTACAATCGCGCCGGTCGGAGCCAGTGTTGCCGTGTTGAGGCGTAGGAGGTCGAGTGCCATATCACATACTCAGCATTGCTCCGACATCGTTCTTCGCCGACTATGGCTGCCACGTCCGCATCCTGGAGGAGATTCGCGCTCTCCAGCAGCTTGGCCACCAGGTGACGCTCTGCACCTACCACACCGGCGATCCCGTGCCCGGTATCCGCATTGTGCGGATGCCGCGGCTGCCCTGGCAGCGGCGCGTGCGGATCGGCTCGCATTGGCACAAGCCCTACTTCGACCTGCTGCTGACCGCGACCGCGCTTGTGACCGCCGTCCGCCAGCGCGTGGACGTAGTGCATGCACACTTGCACGAGGGCGCGCTGATCGGCGCTGTAGTAGCGAGGCTGCTCCGTTGCCCGCTGGTGTTCGATTACCAGGGCAGTCTCACCGCAGAGATGCTCGATCACGGCTTCCTGTCGGCGCGTAGCCCAGTGCTCCGGCTCTTCACCCATCTGGAGAGGTGGATTAATGGCCTGCCCGACGTCATCATCACCAGCTCGGAGCAAGCGCAGGCACAACTGGCGGCGACGGGCCGCGCGGACAGGCCGCTGTTCGCGCTGACCGATGCGGTGGACCCGGGCTTTTTTCGGCCCCGGCCCAAGGATGACGCCGAGGTGGCCGCTCTCCGCACGACGCTCGGCATTCCGGCCGGCCGCCGCGTCGTCGTCTTCCTGGGCCTGCTTGCAGACTATCAGGGTATCCCGCAACTGCTGCACGCGGCAGTACAGGTCGTGCGGCAGCACCCGTCCACGCACTTCCTCATCATGGGGTATCCAGGGTTGGAGCAATATCGTCGCATGGCCTACGACCTCCAACTGCTCGACCACGTGACGTTCACGGGGCGGGTACCGTACCGCCAGGCGCCGCAATACCTTAGTTTGGGTGATGTTGCGGTCGCACCCAAGCTCTCGGAGACCGAGGGGAACGGCAAAATCCTGAACTACATGGCGATGGGGCTGCCGACGGTCGCGTTTGCGACGGCGGTGGCGCGGGAGCTGCTCGGCCCGCACGGTGTGTATGCGCCGCCCGGCAATCCGTTTGCGCTGGCCGACCGGATTACGGAGCTACTCGGCGATCCCCTGCGCCGCCGGGAGCTTGGGGCACTGCTGCGGCGGCGAGCCTGCGAGGAGTTCTCCTGGCACGACAGTGGCCGCCGGCTCGCGGAGCTGTATACGGATCTGCTTGCGAGGAGTGATCTCACGGATTAATCGCAATGATCTAGCTCTTCTAGTTGTGCTTCGATAACGGATCATGTATCTCCCTCCAGAAACGATTTCATATTGTACAGAGCAACAGTACTCCAAAGCACATCTGTCGAAAGAAATACGATTATGCTATAGCTGCCAGCGAAGGTTATCCAATTAACCAGAAGTGATTCTCGCACGGAATCCCCCAATTCTTGAAGCTCATCGCTCACCTCAGGAAGTCCTTCACACAGAGGCTCCACGACTATCCAATCCCCCTCTTGCTCGCGAAAAAGTCTCTCTACAAATCTCTCATTCTCTTTCATGGCAAGCAGATTACCTGCGATCAGCGAAAGCGCATCTTGTATGGTCAGAGCATCGTACAGATTCATCTCACGAACTCCCTAAATCTCTCGTACTCCTCGCGTGTTACTGGTTGATGCTTGCCCACAATGGCGATGCCTATCGTGCCCGCCGCTGCCAGTGTAAATACGCAGGCCCCCTGGCACCGCAGAAGGATTGTAACCCTCTGGCTCCACATAGACTAGATGATTGTTGGAGGCATAGCTATAGCGATTCAGCGTCTGCGGGTTGCCGGGGGCCGGAGCGCCGAAACTGCGTTAGTCGCTGTTGCGCCAGGTGGCGATGAAGTCTTCGACGTCGTAGCTGTCCGGCATGTCCACGACCGAGTCCGTCTGCGCCTCCAGGGGCGCAAAGCGGCGGTACAGGAGGTCCGTTTCCGCAGCCGAGAAGCGGTCGGCCATGTCTTGCAGCAGATAGAAGCTGGTGCGCTGGTCGCCGACGGCTTTCGACTGGTCGTTGTGGGGCAAGCTGGCGATCTCGGGGAGGGTCAGCTCATGGAGCTTGGTGGCCAGCCGGGATAACAGGGTTACGCAGACTAGCCGCTCTGCCTCGCCCGGATGCAGCACGGCCAGCTCTGACCGGAAGGCCGCCTCATCGCGGTCCAAGATCGCGCGGAAGAAGGCCTCGATATGGTCGCGCTCCTGCGCGTGCAGCGCCGCGAAGCGCTCGAACCGCGCTCGCGACGCCGGCGATAGGTGCTTAGTGAACCCCAAGTCCCAGTAGAAGTGGGTGCTGTAAGGGAAGATAGCGCCGCCGAACGAGCGGTAGCCGAGGTGGATGGTGCGCCGGTGCTTGGTGCTGTAGTCGCTTGGCCAGTGCAGGATCAGATTGCTGTAGACCACGCCGTCGCCGGCCTTGAGCCGCACCTGCACGCCGCCCGGCAGCGGTGCTCGCGGATTCTCGGCCAGTTGTCGGTCCTCCGCCGCCGTGTTCGGGCGCCGGTGGCTGCCGGGCACCACCCAGAGCACGTCATCGTCGTAGAGGGGGATGTTCCACTGGACGTAGCCCGGTGCGTTGGCCAGCATGTCCGCTTGCAGGCCCTGCAGCGGTGCCAGCCGGCGGCCGACGGCGTCGCGGTGCCAGGGATCGGGGCCGTGGTCCGTCGCTGGATTGGACATGAAGAACATGGCCGTAGGCGCGGCCTCCGGTGCTTGCATCAATTGGCGACTGACGCCCAGCGTGTGGTCGTGGAGGTTGAAGTCCACGGTATCGGCGGTGGCCGCGTCCACGATGGCGTTGAGCACCACGCGCGGCTGTTTGGACTTGTAGTCCATCGCCACCGGCACGTCCCAGTCGAGCTCGCCGGCCCAGCGCCGGTGCTGGCGCTCGACGATGGTTTCGTAGCTGGCGCGCAGGCTGTCGAGCTGCTCCGGCGGGACGACCTGCCGCAGGATGATGAAGCCGTCGTCCAGTAGCTGCTGGGGGTTGACTTGCATAGCACTCTCCTTCGCGGTCTCATGCTACCACGCCTGGAGGGAGGCCCCCTATGGTCCCCCCGCTGCGGCGGGGGGACGGGACTTTATGCTCCGGAGACCACTGCGGTGCGGCCGGTGTCTAGCTGCGCTTCCGCACCGCGGCGACCGAGTCTGCCAGGGCCGCGACAAGCTGGTGGGCGTGATCCAGGTCGCGGTGCGGGTGGATCGAGAAACGGATCCGCGGCATATCATACAGGCGGCCGTAGGTAGACCCCCAGCCACGGGCGCGTAGCTCGCGGTAAACCTGCTCGACATCGAGCACGTCCGAGGTGAAGTTCACGACGGGAATCAGCGGCTTGACGACGAGCCGCAACTCTTCGATTCCTTCGATCCCTGCGACAATGGTATCCACCACCTCCAGGATACGGCGCGCCGACTCCCGGTATCCGGCGCGGCCGAGCCGCTGCATGACCGCCCAGGCTGCGGCCGCATGGTCGCCGGGCTTGGTGGCCGTGATGTTATGGATGACGGTAGTCTCGGTGGGAATGGCTTGCAGCATGGCCTCGTCGCGGATGAGGAAGAAGCCCGTCGCCACGGGCAGGAGACCGAGCTTGTGCCCGTCGGTCATGATGGAGCTTACGCCCGGCAGGGAGAAGTCGAAGGGCGGCACGTCGTAGCCCAGATCGCGCATGAAGGGCAGAAAGAAGCCGCCAAACGCAGCGTCTACGTGGAGGTAGAGGCCGTGCTGCGCGGCGAGGGCGGCGAACTCGCTCACCGGGTCCAGCTGTCCCAGGCTGCCGTCCGGCGCGGAGCACACCAGCGCGATGGTTCGCTCATTTATCAGCGTCTCGACCTGGTCCATGCGTGGCCGGAAGGCGCCGTCGAGGGGCACCTCGTGCAGCCGCAGGCCCATCAGCTCGGCGGCGACCCGGAAGCTGTAGTGCGCGGATTCGGGCATGATGACTTCCGGGCTGTCCTTCCGCGCCAGATTGCGGGCCAAGCGCAGCGCCGATAGGTTCGACTCGGTGCCGCCGCTGGTGATGAAGCCGACGGCCTCGGGGTGGCCGAGGAGGGAGGCCATCATCCGCACGGCTTCTTTTTCGAGCCGGTGCGTGCCCGGATTCATGTCGCGTGCCCACTCGGTAAAGAAGGTGCCGGCCGCCAACTCAGCGGCTTGCTGCGTGATCGGATGGGGTGGGCCGACGTAGCTGACGCCGAAGTTGCGCTCGACCGCGTAGGGGTCTTGGCTGAGGCGCTCGCGCACGCCGTCGAGCGTGGCCGCGGCGGAGAGGCCCGTCTCGGGAAACGACAGCGGTGGGGGCATCGGATATGGGGGGCGTTTGTGTGTCTGCTCGAACTCCTGGGCCACGGCTCTATACCGTCCTTTCCGGATCGTTGGGGGGCGGCTAATCGCCGCTGCCGTCTTCTACCCCGCCGTGCTGATCTACTTCGGCGAAGCGGCGCAGGACGTTCTCGGTGATGCGCGAGACGTTGTTGTCGTAGCCGTTGAACGAGAGGCTGCCGCGCCAGGCGATGGACCCGACGGAGAAGACCGCTCCCCCGTTTGGCGTCTCGAAGTAGACCATATCGGCGCGAATGAAGGGGTGTAGGACACCCTCCTGTGGCGGTGTAGTCGAGGACACGCCGTCTATCCCTTTGGTGAACTGCAAGCGTTCGTCTATGAAGGCGTTGTAGCGGTCCGAGTGGCCGACAGACGACGCCAGCAGGAGGGCGTGTGGCGGCGTGCCCAGGCTGAAGTCGAGGCGATCCGTTTCGTAGCCGGCCGCGCCGTGCTGCACCATCAGTGAGGGGAAATCGCCGATAGCCTCGTCGGGACCGATGCCCGCGAAGATGAAGGCCGCGCGCGGGTCGAAGCTGCCCGACTGCCGCACGTAGGGAGCGCCGCGGTCAAACCCGGCCGCAGACGAGCCGACACCGACGAACCGATTGGGCGCCCAGCCGCGGTTGCGCCAGGTGCCGCCCGGCTCGCCGGTGGTGCTGTGGTAGCGCTCGCCGGGTGGCATCTCGAACGGCCAACTCGTTCCCCAGCGGCGGACCTCGATGACGTGCGGCCGATGCGGATCAACCGACGTAACTCCGAAGAGGCTGTTGCCGCCCAGGTACATGAGTCGCCCGCCAGCTTGCAGGTACGTGTCCAGCGCCGCCAGCATCTGGGCCGTCCAATACTCGTGGTGGGAGCCGGTCAGCACCACCTTGTAGGGGGCGAGTAGGTCCGCTCCTTCCGCGTGGAGGTCGTCGTCGGTGATGATGTCGGCGGCGTAGCCCTTCGTTTCGAGCCAATCAGTCAGGTAGAGGTCGGCGGGAAAGCGGGCGGGCGCGCCCCAGACGCGGTAGCGAAACTTCGGGCGCATGTTCAGGATGGGGCGCAAGCGCGAGACATACGCGGTGCCGGACCCGTCGGAGTGGAGGTCGTACAGCCCTGGTAGGCCGTGCTGCGCGGCGTAGGCGTACTCGGCGCGATGGGCGCTCACGTCTGCATTGGGGAGGTTTTCCAGATCCCAGATCCCGCCGCTGATGTCGCGGAAGTTCGCGTAGGCCAGATAGTGGATCGTGGGGAACAGGAGGGCGATGGGGGCCGTACACGTGCCCGGCGGCGGACGGACAAAGAAGGGCAGGTAGTCCTCGTCGTCGTTGGCGCGCAGGCGAGCGGCATAGACGCCACTCGGCAGGTCCGATGGCACGGTGAGCGCAAAATCGCTTTTCCAGCCGGCGTCTTCGAGATCGTCGTCGTGGAAGTAGATCGCGCCGTACTCGTGCGGCGCGAGCCGAAAGCTCGTTTCCGTGCCGGTCCAGTTGTAGCCGGTCACTGCCCGCGTCGGCATGTTGATCGCGCGTCCGTGGAGCTGGTGATTCGAGGTATCCGTGACCTTGTCCGTGGGGATGTCGGCGCTGAAATCCCAGGCCGCGACGAGCGCCGCGCCGCAGTCGTGGGGCGATGCACCGGCCTGGAGCGCAGCCACCTCCGCTGGACGCAGCGCCCGGCCAAAGAGCGAGGGCCGGTCGAGCTTGCCGTTGAAGTGCCCGCTCACGGCGCCGCAGGCGGCCATGAGAAAGGGGGTGCCGGCGCCGCACCGCGGCCGCACTGCCGCCGTCTGCTGGACCACCGCGCGGGTGGTCTCGACCGGCCAGCGGCGCACCGGCTCCTGGTAGAGGCGCACATTGCCACTGGTGGCGTCGTAGGTCGCGGCGACGAAGTACCAGTCGTGCGCGCGGAGCGGCGTGCCGGTGCGGAGGCGCTCGACGGTGCCGGCGTCACCCAGCCATAGCGCCAGATCACCGGCCTCACCGATAAACAAGCCGTAGCCGGCGCCGTCGGCGGCCGACCACCGTGTCAGCAAGCCTTGGCTGCCGGCCTGAGGCATGGTGGGATAGAGCCAGACGGCCAATGTAAAGCTCTCGATCTGCCGTAGTGGCGCGTTGTCCTCCACGATGACGTAGGAGCCGCTGTGAATGTGCTGGACCCGCCCCGGATACTCGCCGTTGATGTCGGACGCGACGAGGTGCTCCTTGTAGCCGGGGCCTCGGGGGTTTTCGTCGCCGTGGATGAGGCGCACCAAGTCCGCCCGGTAGGAGGGGTGCTCGCAGCTGACCATGAAGCGGATCGTGTCGCCCGGCGCTACGCTGAGGCGGTCGCTATAGCCGAGGAGTCGCATCCGGGTTCCCTCCGGGGCCGCGTGAACGTGAGCAACGGTATTTTGCGGTCGCGCTCGTCCTACCAACGGCCGGGCATGTTGTCAGTGCCGGGAGCAAGCAGGGTATAGTATGCACGGCAACGGCGTCGGCTGGCCGGTTCCATGCCCAAATAGGGGCCAGCAGGGCCACCGACCGCAGCAAGGAGAGTGACGTTCATGACTATCCGGCTCGGTATCCTCGGCGCGGTCCACAGTCACCTGTCCGGCAAAGTGCGCGCGATCACCAGCGGCGCGGCCGGTGACATGGAGATCGCGGGGGCGTTCGAGGCGAATCCCGCAGTCCGCAGCCAGCGGGAAGCCGATCCCATCTACAGCGGCATCCGCTGGGTACCCCGCGCGGAGGACCTGCTGGCCGACGACACCATTCAAGGGATCATCATTGACGGGGAAATCTGGCAGTTCCTGGGCGATGCCAAGCAGTCTCTCCTGGCCGGCAAGCACGTGTACCTGGAGAAGCCGGCCGGGACTTCGCTGGAAGCGTATCGGGAGGTGCTGGACATTGCGGCCGCGCGACAGCTTGTCGTGCTGATGGCCTACCACTTCCGCAACAGCCCGCCCTTCCAACTGCTCTACCGGCTGACGCGCGAGGGGCTACTCGGCGACGTGTTCAGCATCCGCGGCCGGATCGGCAAGGGGAAGTCGAGCTATGATCGCTGGCTGGAGTCCATGCCGTACCCGGGGCACATCATGTTCGAGATGTGCGGCCACCTGATAGATCCGATGGTGGCCGTGCTGGGCCGGCCGCGGCGCGTCTCGCCGTTTCTGCGCTCCGACTTTCGCCGGCCGGAGAGCGGTGACGGGCCGATCATGATGCCGGTTAGGGACATTCCCGATGAGGCGGCCGGTCAGCCGTTCGTGGACAATAGCCTGGCGGTGCTGGAGTGGGACCGGGCGATGGCCGTCGTGGAGTCGGCCGGAATGGAGGTCGGCGCCCAGCGGCGGCTGGAAGTGCTCGGGACCGAAGGGACGCTGGTGATCGAGCCGCCCGGTGGCACGCAGGCGCGGCTGCACCTGGAAGCGGCGGCCGGAGGTTTCGAGGCCGGCTGGCAGACCGTGGACGGCGGCGACTGGGCCGGCTTCGTCGTGGACCTGCACGATCTTGCGGCGGCCATTCGCGGGGAGCGGATGCTACCGTTCGGTCCGGTGCATGATTTTGTCGTGCAGGAGACGCTGCTGCGAGCTTCCGGGGCGCTCTAGTAGCGTAAGCCGGGAGGGGTACGGAAGCAGCCCAACTTGGTAATGGAGGGATGAGCATGGGCAATAACGGAGGGTCCGGGGGGCGACCATACGGCTGGGCGCTGATCGGGTGCGGCGGTGCCGGCAGCGGCCACGCCCGCGGGGCGGCGGAGACCCCTGAGGTTGAGGTGCGGGGGTTCTGCGACGTGGTGCCAGAGTCGGCCGAGCGGCTGCAGAGCGAGTATGGCGGCTACGTGACGGCGGACCCGCAGCGCATTTTCGACGATCCGAGCGTGGACATCGTCTCCATCGCCACGCCGCACAGCATGCATACCGAACCGGCGCTCGCGGCGATTGCGGCCGGCAAGCACCTGTGGCTGGAAAAGCCAATGGCCATGTCCACGGAGGAGTGCTTGCAGATCGCGGCCGCGCAGCGCGCAGCGGGCACACAGCTGATGCTCAACTTCAGCTTTCGGTTTTCCGGGGCGGTGCGCGAGGCGAAGCGGCGGCTCGGAAGGCCGATGGTGAGCCATGCACAATGTCTGATGGCACCGGCCGACCTCAACCGGTGGCGCTGGGACCCGGTGATCGGCGGCGGCCCGCTGTGGGACATCGGCGTCCACATGGTTGATCTGCTCTGCTGGTTCCATGAAGCCGCCCCAGTCGAGGTGTACGCGACCGGCGGTCAGCTGACGCACCGCGAGGCGCTGGCCGGGACCGACATCGTGGATACGACGGCAGCGACGCTCCGGTTTGCGGATGGCGGCGTGGCCACACTGCTCGCCAGCGATGCCGACTTCAATGCCTATGTCTCGAAGTGGTTCTTCGAGCTGTACGGCCCGGGGGAGTCGGCGGTGCTCTACAACCACTGCCGGACGCTGGCCTACAACGGCACGGGCGGGCCGCGGGCCGTCGAGAAGCTCTCGCCGCCGGCCGTGGCGCGGATGCCGTATCTGATCGAGGCAATCCAACAGGGTACCGAGAGCTACGTGCCGGCACGCAACGGCATCATCGCTACTCTGGTCGTCGAGAATATCCTGGAGTCGGTGCGTAGCGGCCGGCCGCAGGTGGTGGAGCTTCCGGCCGAGCTAGCGGGCGAGTAGGAGTCTGGCCGGCCTCACCCCCCGGCCCCCTCTCCACTTGGTAGAGAGGGGGCGTCTGGTGCCCGATATTGAACCTCACCCCGTCCCCTTCCCTGCGAGGGAAGGGAGTCTGTGCGGGGTGGCCGGCCGCCCCGCCTTCCGAGGAAAATGATCCGTCATCGCCGCAGGTGCGGGAATCAGGGCGCCCACAAGGGACGGCCCCTACAGGGTTGGCGGTAAGGCTCGCGGAGGAAATGCAAGGGGGCCGGTCCCATGTCTGGGACCGGCCCCACCGCTTGCTGTGTGTGGACTTAAGCTACGAACTACTGAAGCAGGAAGCCGTACTGGGCGTTGAGGACCTTCTCCAGCTCCGTGAGGGTCTGGGCTGCCGGGTCGCCGTACCGCGTGATGTTGGCGAGCACCGAGTTGATGCCGCGCCGCAGCGGGCCAGTCGCCGGCGTGTAGGGGAAGGTCTTCCCGTAGTCCAGGTACTCCATCGCGTCCCTGACCAGCGGCTCGGCGGACCAGAGGTCGCCGGCATTCGGCAGGGAGGCGATGGCCTTGCGCGGCGGCAGGTTGGCGCGAGCCTTCAAGTAGGTCAGCAGGTTTTCCGGCTTGGCGAGCCAGGCGATGAACGTGTAGCCCGCCTCCATCTTGGCCCCGTCTTCCTGGTTGACCAGGCCGAAGGTCCAGCTATCGAAGAGCGCCTTCTGCTCCTTGCCGGTGATGGCGGGCACGACGCCCATCAGGTCACCGAGCGATTCGCGATAGCGCGGGATGCGGGTCATGCCCTCCAACTCGAGGGCTACGTCGCCGCGCTCCAGCCGGTAGTTCTCGCCGTGGGTGTACTTGGCACCGATCACGTTCTGGCGACCACCGCGCTGCGGGCCGGCCTCGGCCTTCTTCGGGTTCTTTTCGCGGGCAACCTCGGCGAGCACCAGCTTGCGAACGTACTCCACCGCGCCGATGAACTCAGGCGAGGAGATGGTGAGCTGGGTCCCGCTGTCATCCACCATGTCGCCGCCGTTCTGCAGCACGAAATGCATCATGCGGTACATCTCGTTCAACTCGCACATGAACGGCGAGCCGTCCTCACCAACGGCAGACTTAAGCCCGTCACCGATTGGGCCTGCCAGGTCATCCCAGGTCCAGCCGCTCGTGGGCAGACTGAGGCCGGCTCGATTCCAGAAGTCCTTGTTGACGTGCCAGACTTCCATGGAGACGCCGATCAGGAGGAAGTGCAACTGATCGCGCCACGTGACGGATTCCAGGATGCCGGGATAGAAGTCGTTGGCAACGGCATCCGCCGTTTCCTTGTCACGCTTGATGAAGTTGTCGAGCGGGGCAACGAGGCCCGCACCGGCAAAATCCCAGGTGTTCGGCTGGTTGATCTCGCCAGCCGCCGGGGGTAGGCCACCGGCCAGAGCCGGGACAAGCTCGGTCGTCCGCAGGTACTTCGCGCCCTGGTTCGCGACCTTGATATTGGGGTTTTCCTGCTCGAACTGCGCGATCAGGGTCTTGTAGGCCTCGACCACCGGCTCATAGGTGGTCACCCAGAGATCAATCTGCTGCTGGCCCTGCCACGTGGCCGCTGTCTCGCCTACGTCCGATGGCGCTCCCCTGGCGCCTCCGCTTCCGCTGCCTACGGGTCCGCAAGCTGCCGCGACTACACTGCCCGCCAGTGCGGCCATCGTCAGCCCAACTGTGCGTCGACTCATCCGGTGTCCGCTGGATGCCATGCCAACCCTCCTCATAGGTTGTATCCGCCCTCCCACCGGGAGGGGTCCCCGCCTGTCCCTCGGCGCCCGCCGAACGTGCGGGCGCACAACGCCTCACCCCAGCGGTGAGAGCATCCCAATAATAGCTGACTTTCCGAGAAATGCAAGTCCTTTGCGCTAACTGACGAAAAAGCGGCCGGCAATCCCGCTGCTGCGCCGGCTCCGGCGCGGTCACGGCGGGGCGAGAGGCTTTATAATACCGCCGAGGAGGGCTATGACCATGTTGACCAAGGAGGAGATCTCGTTCTTCAACGAGAACAGCTACCTACGGATGAAGGCGGTGTACTCGCCGGACGAGGTGGATGCGATGAGCCGCGAACTGGACCACGTCATCGAGAACTTTGTCACGCCGTCCAAGGGCTGGCAGGGGCCGTGGCGGAAGGACTCCCAGTACCTCTCCGCTGATGAAGAGAGCAAGACCATGCTGGCCGGGATCAAGGAGTTGCAGCACTTCTCGCCGGCGTGGGCGCACGCTATTCTGAATCAGCGGCTCGCAGCGTCCATCGCCGATCTCATCGGCCCGGAAGTCGAGCTACAGCAGGTGACGTTGCACGCGAAGGGGCCGGAGTACGGCGCTCCGTTCCCAATGCACCAGGACTACCCGTTCTATCCGCACGAGGACGACCGGTTCATTGACGCGCTGGTGCATGTTGACGCGGGCACGGAAGAGAACGGCTGCATCAAGTTCCTGCCGGGCAGCCACCAACTCGGGCCGCTCAAGCACCTGCGGAATGGATCGCATCACCTGCCGACCGAACAGTACCCGATCGAGGACGCGGTGTCGGTGCCGGCGGACGCGGGGGATGTGGTGCTGTTCAGCATCAACACGATCCACGGCTCGGCGGTCAACCGGACCAAAGAGTGGCGGCGCCTGGTGCGCTTGGGCTATAGGAATCCGCGCAACAAGCAACTCGGCGGCCAGGCGTTCGGGCGGCCGGGGATCATGGTGCATGGAGTGCGTCCCAAGGTCGAAGGGGTCGAGATCAACCCCTATGGCCTGTGGCCACGCCCAGCTGCAACGCCGTAGGCAGTGGCGCCTCACCCCCCGGCCCCCTCTCCATCGCCGAGCGATAGAGAGGGGGAGTGCGGCGGTCCAGGTCAAGCATCCGGGGACGACCGGGTGAGCGTGTCCAGCAGAGTTTGCAGCCGCATGTCGGAGAGGGAGCCCAGCAGTAGGTCGGCGCTTTCCAAAGGGAGGTCGCCGGTCATCGGGTTGGGCACCGCGACGCAGAACATGCCGGCGCGTTTGGCGGCGGTCAGCCCGTTGAACGAGTCCTCGATGGCCACGGCGCGGTCGGGAGGCACGCCGAGCCGCTGCAACGCCACCAGATAGAGCGCCGGGTCCGGCTTGATACGGGTGACGTCTTCCCGGGTGGCGACGCTCTGGAAGAGCGAAAACAGGCCCCGCTCGGCGAGATGTCCTTCCACCCAGGCGAGCGAGGAACTGGAAGCGACGCCGAGCTTCAGCCCTAGCCGCCGCGCCTCTTGGATGTAGTCCAGCACGCCGGGCATCAATGGGCTGGAGCGCACGCGGGCGTTGTGCCGTTCCTTGCGGGATTTCTCGACGGCCTCGCGGTCCAGCCGCATCCCTGTTAGCTTTTCTAGGTGCCGGACCGCATCGAATCTATGCGTGCCGCCGCCGATCTGGCGCTGCCAGAGGGCGCGGTCCAAATCGGCGCCGTGCGCGGCGAACACCTCCTGCCAGGTCTCGTAGGACGGTATCTCCGTGTCAATGATGACCCCGTCGAAGTCGAATACCAGTGCTTCAATCATCGTGTCCTCTGGGCATGGTCTAGGTTAGCCGGGCGTCGCATAGGACAGGTCCCAGTCGCCGAATTGCCGCAGGGGCAGAGACGCCGACGCCAGAGACGGTTGGCCCGCCTGCAGCCAGGCCGTCAACTCCTCGCGATGCCCCAGCCGGCGCAGCGCATCCCACGTCGGCGCATAGCTGGCGCGGCTGCCCGGCACGCAGTCCCAGAAGAATAGGTGCGTGGCGCCGACATCGTAGAGTCCCGCTGAACGCCGCCGCAACTCGTCGGGCGGCATTACCCGCGGCATCAGGTTCGGGGCGAGGACGACCGGCGTATCACGCACCAGCTCCACGAAATAGTCGAGGTCTCGCGGATCGGTCCAGGAGTCGTAGGCGCTTTCAAGCCCCGGCATCAGCCGGTACGGGATGAGCGTATCCACCAGCCCCTCGCGCACCCACACGGGAAGGTCCATGCCGTAATACAGGTTCTCGGCCTCGCTGCTCAACACGATGGCCGCGACCGCGAGGCGCGTCGAGCGGCCCTGCTCGCGGCTCACCTCGTCCATGGCGGTGCGGACCTCGCGCATGAACTGGGTGAGCGCCCGCGCGCGGTAGTGCAGCCACTGCGGGTCCCGCGGGTCGAGCCGGTGGGGGTCTTGGCCGTATTCGCGCTGAAAGCCCTCGACGAGCGGCGGTTCGTACTCGATCATCGGCGGCCGCCGGTTGTAGAGCAGACACACGCCGTCAATCGGGAATTGCGCCATCTCCCGCAGCAGCGATACGACCAGCGCGCGCACCTCGGGATAGCTGTAGGCGAGGCGCGGCGTGCGGCGGCCGGCCCGGTCCACACCGCGCCATTCGGGATGGCGATGGTAGATGGCGTCCAGGTTCCACTGGTCAATCGGCGGTGGGTAGTGGAAGCCGGCCACGCGGAAGGAGGCGTGGAACTCCATCCCAAGCTCGTGGGCGTAATCGGCCGCGATATGCAGCGGCTCCAGGCCAGACTCGCGGCAGGCGCGCCAGTTCTCGACGTGCAGACGGTCCCCTACGCGGGTGAAGTCGGTCAGACCGTCAGCGGTGGGCATCCGGCCGATGCGGGAGTGGTAGTAGAGCAGGTCGCCCTGCCCTCCTTCCCAGTAGAGGCGGGAGAAGTCCGAGTCGCGGAACGGCTCTAACTCCCGCCGCACCACCTCCTCGGTAATGGGGACGTGGTTGAACATGAAGCCGTGGGCGTCGTTGTGCGCGAACAGCCGCCGCGTATCGCTCCGCCCTCGATCTTGGCTCACGACCGCGACCTCTGCGGCGGTCAGGGGCACGAGCTTGACGTAGGCGATGCGAACCGGAGAGCAGCGGAAGGAGCTTGGCGCGTCGCCGCTACCCAGCCGCGCGATGTCCTGTCCTAGGACTAGGTCCTGCCCGGTCAAGTCTGCCGTCGTCCAGTAGCGCTCGATCACCTCATCACCCAGCGCGTGCATCTCGTCGCCGAGAACGGTGAGGTAGCTGAACGTCTGCTGGCCACTGAGCCGGACGCGGACGGTGGTGCCTTCGGCGAGGTGGCCGCCGCAATACATACCGATGGAGATGGCGTGCCAGCCGTCGGCATCGAGAGGGTAGGTGATGTCCGGGGCGGCGGTCTCGGGGCCGGCAAGGAGCATGGTGCCGGCAAACTGCTCGGTTTCGTAGGGCATCGCGCGCCAGCGGTGGTAGGTGGGGGATGCGGCAACGGCGGCGGCCGGCTGGCAGCGATCCAAGTCGGCGCGGTAGGCCGGCTGCCTACTCAGCCAACGGTCGGTACTGCGGTCGGTAGGGCTTGTATTCATCGGTCCTCCCTCCATACCTCGCTAGACCCCTTCGCCATAGATTTGCTCGACGCCAAAGCGTTCTCGCAAGTGGTTGCCGGCGGCTTGGAGCTTCCAGAATAGCTCGCTATCGAGAAACTCGATGATCTCGTCGTCGCCAAGCTCCATTGCCTTGGCGTGGAGGGCGGTGAGCAGGCGCTCCGCTTCCTCTAGCTCGGCGAGCATTGCGGCGACTGCCTCGGCGTGCTGATCCGTGTCCATGACGCGGCCTCCTGGCTGGTACCGGCATCAGGGTACCGAGCGAGTGACGAAAAAAGCGAGGTCCGGCGCCCTAGAAGAACGCGCCGGCATAGAACAGCCAGTAGTAGAGGAGGTACACGCCTGCTCCGAGCAGGAACAGGGCGCTCGTGCGGTGGACATAGGGGACGACCGCGCGGAGCAGCCGGGCTACGGCCCCGCGGAAGAGCGCCGCGCCGATGGTCACGGCGACGAGGATCGTGCCCATGCCCAGCCCGTAACCGATGAACTGGCTCAAGGCGTGCAATGCATCCCGGCCGGCCAGTGCGGTGCCGACGACGACGAGGAAGATGGGCAGGGTGCAGCTGAGGGAGCCGGTCGCATAGGCGATGCCGAACAGGAAGACGTTTCGCAGGTTGCGCTGCGGTGAGATACCCACGCGGCCGGCGGCCATGATCCCGATGGTCCGGCGCGTGATGAGCAGCCAGAGGCCGAGCACACTCATCGCCGCGCCGATGGCGACGCCGGCATAGGGGAAGATGTTGACGAGCCATTGCCCGCCGGCCGCGATGACCGTGCCCGCGGCGGCAAAGATCGCCACAAACCCGCCGGTGGCCACACCGGCCAACGCGAGGGCCTTGAGGGCCCGTCGGGCCGCTGCCGCCTCGTAGAAACCGGTCTCCTCCGTGCCGAGATGATACGCGAGGTACGAGGGCAGCATCAGAAAGCCGCACGGATTGACGCTGGCGACCATGCCGGCGCCAAAGGCGTAGCCGACGGGCAGCAGCGCCGCGACATTGGCGGTCGAGGCCTCCGCCCGGCTCTGCACCGCAATCAGCGCGAGGAGGACGCCCGTGACCACAGCCGCGGGAATCACGTAGGACAAGAGCAGGCTGACTCTGCCGCCGCCGTGTCCGTGCTCCATATCGAGCATCGAGGTTCTCTCCAATCGTCATTAGCCGGAGGCAGCTAATAGCTCCTGCACCAGCTCGATCAGCTTCGCCTTGGTCAGCAGCCCCGTCCACCGCTTGACGATGGCGCCGTCCGGGGTGATGAATACCGTGACCGGAAGGCCGAGCAGCTTGTAGGCTTGCGGGACCCCGGCATCGAACGTCGTGCCGGCGGGGTAGGTGATCTTAAGCTCCCGGAGCAGCGCCTGGCCATCGTCGCGCGAGCCAAGGCCGGCGAACGGGCCGATGTCCACACCGAGGAGCAGGATACGGTCCTGGTACTCGTCGTAGACCTCCTGCATTTCCGGCATCTCCAGCCGGCAGGGCGGACAGAGTCCGGCCCAGAAGTTGAGCGCGACCGGCTTGCCCTGCTGCAGGATGCCGGAAAAAGCAAGCTCCTTCCCACCGAGCACTGCTTCACCCTGGTACGCGACGAACGCGAAGTCCGGGGCCGTCTCCCCGTCCGGTTGCTGCCCCGCGGCTGAGCCGCCGGCCGCGCCTGGGGGCGCCGCGTCGCCGTCGGACGACTGGCCATCGCAGCCGGCCACCGCCAGGGCTACTGCGGCGGCCATCGCGCCCACACCCCGGCGGCGGAGCCGCCCCGCCGGCCGAGAATCGTGTCTCTTCATCGGTGCCATCCTCCATTGGCTAGGCCGCGTTCCACTACCATTAGTCTAGTCCAAAAAGGGTCGGGTGCCTCGCAGCTGACTTGGTATAACCTACTCCAAATTGCCGGCTCCGGGGAGATGGTGATGGGTGTAGAGAGTCCAGGGATACGGCCGATGTACCGGGTGGGCATCGTCGGCACCGGCGGCATTGCCCGCGCGCATGGCCTCGCCTGCCAAGCGCTGGATGACGTAGACCTCTGCGCCATCTGCGACGTTTCGGAGGCGGCGCTGCACCGCTACGGGGACGAGTATGACGTCCCGCGTCGGTATTTGGTCTTGGACGAGATGCTGGCCGCGGAGCGCCTGGACGTGGCCATTGTCTGCACCTGGGGTACCGCCCATGCCAGCACGACGATTCGGCTCGCCGAGTCTCGGCGCGTGCGCGCGATCCTGTGCGAGAAGCCCTTTGCCGCGAATGCAGCCGAGGCCGAGCAGATGGTCGCTGCCGCCCGGGAGCACGGCGTCCTGCTCGCCGAGGCGTTCAAGTTTCGCCACCATCCGCTGCACTTGAAGACGAAAGCACTGGTAGACGCCGGGGCGATTGGCGAGGTGCGGACCGTTCGCAGCACGTTCTGCACCGGGATCAGGGCTGCGAGGCGCCGGCCGGAGCTGAACTGGCGGTTCAACCGTGCCCAAGGCGGGGGGAGTATATTCGACCTAGGCTGCTACACCATTCACCATGCCCGTTACATCCTGGACGCCGAGCCGACCCGCGTCTTTGCGACGGCGCGTGCCGGCGTGGAAGTTGAGGAGGCTGCGACCGTGACGCTCCTCTTCCCTGGTGAGCGGACCGCGCAGCTCACGGTGGGGTTTAGCCAGTGGCCGTCGCAGGAGGTCGAGATCAGTGGGTCCGAGGGACTACTCCGCGCGGGGCTGGCGTGGAATAATGAACGCCGCGCGGTGACGCTGGAACACTACACGGCGGATGGTGTAGAGACGATCAGTTTCGCCCCGCAGCACCAGATCACGAACCAGCTACGTCATCTGTGCGACTGTCTCGCTACCGGCCAGCCGCACCGTATCCCGCCGGAGAACAGCATCGCGCAGATGCACGTCATTGATGCCGTTTTCGAGTCCATCGCCACCGGGCAGCCCGTGGAGATGACGGGGTAGGCCGTGTCTGTGCCTCACCCCCGGCCCCCTCTCCATCGCCGAGCGATAGAGAGGGGGTGTGTAGGGGTGCCATTCATGGCGCCCGTCCGTCGTTCCGGCGGCGAGGGTGGATTCCCGCTTGCGCGGGAATGACTGGGCCGGGAGGCGGCGGCTGCTCCGCCCGAGAGCCAGCGCTGCGGGGAGGTTGCGACCGATGGGGAATGTCGGTATCGAGTTCAAGGACCGTGGCGCCGCGGGGTTCTGTGACCTGGGACCGCCGCCGGCGCCCGGCCCGACGGAGATAGTCACGTACACGCGCTACTCTGGTGTGACGAACGGCACCGAGCGGCACGTCCTGATGAACGACTCCGGGCGCGTGCGGTATCCCTTCCGCTTCGGTTATCAGCACGTGAGCGTGGTGGAAGCGGGCGGCGGCGAGGTGGAGGGTTTTGCTGCGGGCGACACGGTCTTTATCGGGAACCATGGCGGCCACCGTCCCTGGCATTGCATTGACCTGGCAGCGAGCAACGAACGAGCGCGGCTCTGTGTCAAGCTGCCGGCCGACATCGAGCATGAGTGGTGTGCGCTGCTGGGCATTACCGGCGTGGGTATGCGGCACTCGCGGCGTATCCGTATTGGGCCGGGACAGCAGGTCTGGGTGGCCGGCCTGGGACCGGCGGGCCAAGCCGTAGCGCAGGCGGCGCGAGCGTTCGGTGCCTACGTGACGGTGACGGATGTCAACCGGCGGCGCCTGGACATTGCCCAGCAGTTGGGAGCGCACCGGGTTATCAACGTCGCTACACCGGACGGCCCAGAGCTACTCAAGCGGGGCGGACCGTATGACCGCATTGTGGATGCGTGCGGTGTACCGTCCTTCTTCTTGGACATTCACCGGGACCGGCTGCTCGCCCGGAACGGCGTTGTCGGCGCTTTGGCCGTGCGGCAGGAGGCTACCTTCTACCATGGCATGATCCATAGCCTGAGCGCCTCTATCGAATCATCCTCGCACTTCACCGTCGAGGACTTACAACTGTTGCTGCACTTCATCCGGCTAGGCACGATTGGGATCGAGCCGATTGTGAGCCATCGCCTGCCGGTAACGGAGGCGCCGGGCATCTACGACATCATGCGAGACAGCCCCGGCGATTTGCTGGGCGTGATCTTCGACTGGGGGGATTAGGAGGAAGGCACGCCTCACCCCCCCGGCCCCCTCTCCACCTGGTGGAGAGGGGGAGTCTGTTGGAGCAGGGCGAGGGGTATGACCGGAGATGGTCAATGGAGCCTGACAACTGGCGGTGAGGAGGCGGTGATGGGCGAGAGACTGGCGATTGAAGGTGGTACACCGGTGCGGACGGCGCCATTCGGTCCGGCGCACGAGTTTGGCGACGAGGATATCGCCGCCGTCGGCGACGTGCTGCGCTCCGGCTTCGACCGGCATCCGGGCCGGGATTTCGAGCGGGAGTTTGCCGCGCGGCACGGTGTGAAGCACGCCGTTGGCGTCAACTCCGGCACCTCGGCCATGCACGTCTGCATTGGGGCGATCAACCCCGATCCGGGCGACGAGATCATCGTGACGCCGTGGACTGCCGGCGGCAGCATAATCGGCGCTTTGCTGCACAACTGCGTGCCGATCTTCGCCGACGTTGATGACACATTTACGCTCGATCCCCAGGATGTCGAGGCGAAGATCGGGCCGCGAACCCGGGCGATTATCGCGGTGCATCTCTTCGGCAATCCCTGCGACATGGACGCGCTGCAGGAGATTGCCCGGCGGCACAACCTCTTCCTTATCGAGGACTGCGCCCAGGCCCACTTTGCCCGCTACCAGGGCCGGGTGGTCGGCAGCATGGGCGATATTGCCGGATTCAGCTTCGGTGGCAAGCACCTGTCGGCGGGTGGTGGGGGCGCGGTGCTGACCGACAACGAGGTGCTGTGGGAGCGTGCGCTCCTATTCTCGGACGCTGCGCTGCCGCGCGACCCCGGCCCCTACGCCGGCCGGCCCTACGCCAACTACTTCCTGGCGCCCAACTACAAGCTGAACGCGATGATGGCGGCCGTGCTGCGGGTGCAGCTGGAGAAGGTGGACGGCTACATCGCGGGCAAGATCAACGCTGCCCACCAGCTTTTCGAGCACCTCGCCGATATTGATGAGGTTACCCCGCAGCGCGTGCGGCCGGGTGACCGGCACACCTACTGGGGCTTGCGGTTCACGCTCGACACCGCGCGCCTCGGCTGCTCGGCCGATGAGTTTGCCGCGGCGGTGAGTGCGGAGGGGGTTCCGGCGACGGGGCCGTACATCGGGTCCGGGCAGGAAGGGCCGCTGTATCGCAATCCGTTCCTCGCGGAGCCGAACTGCTATGGAGCCAGCCGCTTTCCGTTCGACTATGGGCGCGAGCGTCCCGTGGACTACCGACTGGTGGAGTGTCCGAACGGCGAGGAGATAATGGGGCGCGGATTTGGCCTGCCCATCAGTCCGTTCCACACGGAAGAAGACGTGGAGGACATTGCCCGAGCGGCGCGGAAGGTGGTGGGCCACTATCGTCAGCGGGGGTAAGCCCCCCTATGGCCCCCTCACAGGGGTAGGCTTTTCTGCGGGGAGCCGCGGGTGGGGCAGACCTCACCCCCCGGCCCCCTCTCCACCATGTGGAGAGGGGGTGTAGCGCTCGGACCGGGGCCGCTGCCTGGCCCTGGACGGCGGCTGGCGCTGCAATGACCAGTGCCTGGGGGCGATGAATCACGCCCCTACAAAAAACCTACCCCTGTCAGCCTATGGCCCCCCCGCCGCGACGGGGGGGTAGGATGGGGGCCGGGCCGAGAGAAGGAGACGTTGCCGTGCTGGTGATAGACGTGAATACCCATTTCGGGATGCAGGCCGGCGGGAATCTCGATCTGTCGTTGCCGAGGTTGGTGCAGGAACTGGATAGCCACCGGATCGCGCTGGCCTTTACCGGCTCGTTGCGCGGTGTCAGCTACGACCACGAGGCCGGGAACCGCGAAACGCTCCAGGCGACGGAGCGCTATCCCTGGCTGCTGCCAGCGGCCACGCTCGACCCGCGGCGCTACCTGGACTGGGAGGCCGAGGTCGAGCGGTGCTTGCAGGCGGGAGTGCGGCTATTCCGCCTCTACCCGGAGCAGCAGCGCTGGACGATCGCCAGCACGCCCTTTGCCGATCTGATGGCCAAGCTGGCGGGGACGGGCGCGGTGGTGATGCTCTCCGGGCGCGGGGCGGCGGGGGCACCCACGGCCATTGCCCAAACCACTGCCGAGTACGGGCTGCCGGTGATCCTGACCGACACGTTCTACGCCAACATGGGCGAGGTCATCGCCACCGCGCGACGCCATCCGCACCTCTATATCGAAACCAACTACCTGTCCTCGCCGCGGGCGGTGGACATCATGGTCGGTGAGATCGGCGCTCACCGGCTGCTCTATGGATCCGCGGCACCGGAGTATTCCGTCCAGCGCGCGCTCAACGAGGTGCTGGAAGCGGACATTAGCGATGAAGAGAAAGCAGCCATCTTGGGGCAGAATGCGCTGCGACTGTTTCGGCTCGACCCAGCGCTGGCCGCCGGCCGGCCGCGGCTGGCGTCGGCAGAGATGGTGCGGTTGCCCGGCCCGATCATTGACGTGCATTGCCATCTTGGACGGTGGCAGTTTCCGATGCCCGACGATGGCGCCGAGGGCCTGTTGGCGCTGATGCGCCAGGCCGGAGTGGACAAGGCGGTCATTTCCTCGGCCCAGGCCATCATGTACGACCTCTGCGGCGGCAATCGGTGGCTCTCGGAGGCCATTGCCGGGCACCCGGAGTTGCTGGGCTATGTGGTGGTCAATCCCAACTACCTGGAGCAATCGTGTCGGGAGCTGGATCGGTACTATGCGCTGCCCAACTTCGTCGGCACGAAGCTCCACATGTACTACTCGCAGGACACCACCCGTTCGAGTAGCGGACAAGCGATGCTCCGCGCGGTGGCGGAGCGCGGCAGGCCGCTGAAGATCCACGTGGAAGAGGGCGACCCGGTGGGCGCACTGCGGGCGCTGCGCGAGCTGGCGGTGGAGTATCCGGATTGGAGCATCATCAAGGCGCACGGCGGGAACGGTCGGATGGCGGAGGTCGTGGCCGACGTGCCGAACATCTACTTCGAGTACGGCGGCTCCGGTGGCCGCCCGCAGGACATCCGGCAGGCGCTGGACGTGCTGGGACCGCGGCGGGTGATGTTCGGCAGCGACGCCGACCTCTGCGACATCGGCAAGCAGATCGGCGTCTACTACGATCTGGCACTGTCACCGGAGGAGCGTGAGCTTGTGCTGTCCGCCAATGCGAGCCGGATATTCAAGCTCTAGGCGCCGGTGAATCTCGGCAGTCGTTTCCACGCAGGTGGGAATCTATGCCCGTCGCCGGATTCCGGCCCCCTGCTCCCTATGGTCCCCCCGCACAGGGGGGGGGACGTGGATTCCCGCGTTCGCGGGAATGACGGGCCGGGCTGGGAGTCACGGGCCGGGGTAGCCGGCGCTAGAAGAGCGCCATGCCGGTAGTCTTGCGGAACGACTCGGCCGCTTCCCTGGTTGCCTGCTGGTAGGCCGCGGCGGCCTCGCGGATGCGCCGGTACTCGTCCCAGGTGGTCACGATGTCGTCGGGACGCTCCTGGCTCTTGGCCAAGAAGCCCGGCTCGCGCTGCGACTTGATCGGTAGGCGGGCATCCTGGTAGCGGATGTCCTCACTCCAGCGGACGTGGTCGGACCGATTGGGCGGCGAGACGTGCGGGAGGTGCTGGTGGATCAGGAGGGCATCGCCAACCTGCATCGGGAACGCCACATCGTCGAGGCCGTCAAGCTGGGGGGCAAACTGGCTGGGGCGCCACTGCTCGGTGTAAGGGACGGTATGGCGATGGCCGCCCGGCATCAGGTGGAGGCAGCCGTTCTCCTCGTCCACGTCCACGAGGGGAATCCAGAAGCCCGGTTCGGGCATCGTGGGAGCGGGCACGATGCGGGAGATGAACGTGTCGCCTTGGCCGGGGTCGTGTGCCCCCAGGCCGTACTGTTGCTGGCTGTAGGTGATCCGCTGGATGCCGTAGCGCGTGTCCTCGTGCCAGCGGAAGTCCGCCGGGCCGTAGTTGGGTAGCTTCGGACGCAGCCGATGGCGTCCCTCGCAATGGACCTCCGGCCCGACGATCGATTCGGCGATGTCTACCAGCTTGGGATGGCGGAGGATTTCGAAGAGCGCCGGCCCGCAGAACTGGCCGCCGGGGATTTCCTGATACACGTCGTCGCAGTCTTCCACCAGCTTGCGGAGGCGATGCTTGAATCCATGCTCCTCGTAGAGCGAGGTGAGCCGCCCGGCGGCGTGGTAGTCGTGGGCAACCTGATCCACCTTGGCTTCGACCTCGGCGATGAGCGGCTGTAGCTCTGCGGGGTCGAAGAGGCCTTGCAGGAACACGTAGCCTTGCTCGTCGTAGTGCTGCTTCTGCTCTGCGGTCAGTCTGGCCATTCGCTGCTCCTTTCGCTGCGCTTGCTATCACTCCGGGCACGACGATGTACGTTGCCGCCTCTCGGGGTCGCGGCTCTAACTAGCAGAGTGTACCTACTGCTGTGATATTCGTTAGGGTACGCGAATTCCCCTAACAGTAATTCCAGCGTTGCACGGTCTACGGCAGTTCGGCCGGGGCATGGGCCGATGCGGCTTGCCGAACGGCGGCGATCACGTCGGTGAGCGGCGTGCCGGGGCCGAAGACGGCGTAGATGCCGGCCTCCCGCAGGGGCGGGACGTCGGCATCGGGGATAATCCCCCCGGCAACGACCGGCACCTCACCTACGCCCTGTGCCCGGAGCGCCGCGAGCACTGCCGGAAACAGTTCCAGGTGCGCGCCGGAGTGCAACGACAGCCCGACCACGTCCACGTCTTCTTGGAGGGCGGCCACCGCGATCATCTCCGGCGTCTGGCGGATGCCGGTATAGATGACCTCCATGCCGGCGTCGCGTAATGCCCGCGCTACGATCTTGGCGCCCCGGTCGTGTCCATCGAGACCCGGCTTGGCGATCAGCACCCGCAACGGTCGGGGTTCGCCGGCCGTAGTCGTCGCGTTGCGCTCGGTCATCATCGCTTTTCGCTCCGCCGGGGCGGGGGCAATCACCGGCCCGTAAAGTGCGGCCGGCGCTTCTCCAGGAACGCGCTCATGCCCTCGGCGCGGTCCTCGGTCCCGAACATCTCGCCGAATAGCTCCGCCTCCAGCGCGTTGGCGGCGCGGCGCTCCAAGCTCGCTACCAAGTTGAGCGCTCGTTTCGCGCGTGCCAGTGCGCGCGGCGGCTTTGCCGCCAGCTGATGGGCAACATCCAGCACCCCGGCGCGTAGCTCGTCGTCGGGGAGTACGCCATGGATCAAGCCGAGCCGGAGCGCCTCGTCGGCCGGCACGAGCCGGCCGGTCAGGATCAACTCCTTGGCCGGGCCAGTCCCCACCAAGCGGGTGAGCCGGTGGGTGCCGCCCCAACCCGGTGTAATCCCCAAGTTGATCTCGGGCTGCGCCAGCCGTGCGCTTGTCGCTGCGTAGCGCAAGTCGCAGGCCAGCGCCAGCTCGCAGCCACCACCAACCGCGACGCCGTTGATCGCCGCGATGACGGGCTGCTCGAGGTCCTCGACCAAGTCCATGACGGATTGCCCCAGTAGCGCCCAGGACCGGCCACCGGCCGCGTCCATTCCCACCATCTGCTTGATGTCGGCACCGGCCGAGAACGTGCGCCCGCTGCCGGTGATAACCACCACGCGGACATCCGGTTGGCCGTTTAGCGCGGATAGGTGGGTGGTCAGGGCACGGAGCATCGCGTCGTCCATCGCGTTGTGTGCCTGGGGACGGCTCAACGTCACGACTGCCACCGGACCGTCCTGCTCGACCGTCACGCCCGCTTCTTGTGCTGCATCCATCGCTGCTCCTCGGCCTCGGCGCGCCGCCAGCGTGCTCGAAGGCTCATGCCAGCGTATCATGAATGAGGGACCGCCGTCTTGGTTGTATTTACGAGGGAACAATGGCTCGGACCGGAGTGGCTGCCACCACGAGCGTTGATCGTAGCGCCCCGCCGGCCGCAGCGCCGCGCGCTGCCGATGACCGCGCGGCTGCGTTGGCCGCTGCCCGGCGGGCAGCCGATCTGCTCGTCAGGCGCTACGGTGCGCGGCGCGTGTATCTGTTCGGCTCGCTGGCCGGCACCGGGTCGGTTCCGTTCCACCCGGCCTCCGACATAGACCTCGCCGTCGAGGGCCTGCCCGGTGAAGGCTTCTGGGAGGCGCTTGTTGCCGTAGATGAGGTCATGCCTCGCGGACACCCGGCGGACGTGTCCGAGCTTGAGTCCGTGCGGCCGTATATCAAGGAGGCAGTGCTGGAGCGAGGGATGCTGCTCGCCCACAGTGATAGTGCCGCCTCGGACAAGACTGATGGAGCAGTAATGGAGCAACCACAGCGGCGCCGGCTTGCGGAAGAGATCGAGCACGAACTGGCGGAGCTTGACCGCGTAGTGCAGAGGTTGGCACCGCTCGTTGGTATGGCGCTTGAGGACCTGTCCGACCTGGAGCGGTTTGGCGTAGGCGCTTTAATCCACAGCTTCTACAACGGCGCGGAGCGCTCTTTCGAGCGCATTGCCCGGATCGTAGACGGGCATGTGCCCACGGATGAGCATTGGCATCAGACGCTGCTCGCACAGATGGCCGCGCCGTATCCTGATCGCCGTCCGCCGGTCATTTCCGCAGTTACACGCGATGATCTTGACCAGTATCTGGGCTTTCGCCACCTCTTTCGCAATATCTATAGCCACGAACTTGACTGGCTCCGTCTCTCCAAGCTGGTAAGCACCCTTGGGGACACGCACCGCGCACTGTTGGCGGAGCTTGGCGCCTTCTGCGCGTACTTGCGCCGGCATCCGGCCGGGCGAGGGGATGGGACCTAACCCCCGGCCCCTTCCCTGCCAGGGAAGGGGAGTCATGGCGATGCGCGGCCACACCTTCCCGAGGGCAGGAGTGACCGAGCGGCGACCGTTTCCTCTTCCTTCCCGGGAGGGTGGTCAGGAGGAGTGTCATGCCGAGCCGGCGTGCCCGCATCGAGCGCGTTGACGAGGATCGTTTCCGTCTGGTGTTTGGCCGGCCGTTGGAGGCCGAGGTGGCGCTCATGTACTTCGGCTTCTACCCGGACACGCAACTCCTTTGGCATCAGGGCCGGGTGACGGCCGTCGTGGCGCCGAGCGCGATGTACGAGCAGGTGGTTGCCGACTTCGGCGAGCCGGAGGAGGCGGAGTGGGCCTTCTGAGGCTGGGACCGCGCCTCAACCCCCCGGCCCCCTCTCTACCTGGTGGAGAGGGGGAGTCTGCCGCCCGTTATTCCCGTCGTCTCGTCACTGCGGTGGAAGCCGCAAGGACGGGCAGGGATTCCCGCTGAAGGCTGAGGGCTGAAAGCTAACGGCTAGGACGCTACGCCGCGCACTCGACGGTAACGGGCGTACCGGCGCGGACGCTGCGGAACACGGTCGGGTCGCCGCGCAGCTTGCCGAAGACGTTGACGGGACTGGCCGGGCGGATTTCGCCGGGGCTGCTCATCGGCGTCGGGCCGAAGAAGATGCAGAATGCGCTCCCTGGCGGCCAATAGCCCAAGTCGCCTAGCGCGACCGTCGGTTGGGCGTCGTCTTCCTCCAGGCCGACCGGGATCGTAAAGTAAATCTCGTCACCCCAGGTGTTGGCCGGGATCGTGAAGGGGAGCGCGTCCCAGACGGCAGTGGCCGTCTCGCTGGCATCAAGGTCGGCGAGTGCTTCAACGTCGCCCGCGCGGATGCGGATGGTGCGCTCGGTCGCGGCGTTCATCGCTGTCCGCTCTCCCTCCGCGCGTGTTGATCGGTTCCTACTGAAGACCTTGCGCTTCGACGACTTCCGGGTTGACCGGCGTGGGCGGCTTCTTGCCGCTCAGAACGGCCACAATGTTCTCGGCGGCGAGCTGGGACATCGCGGCGCGGGTCTCGTAGCTGGCGCTGGCGATGTGCGGCACGACGAGGCAGTTGTCGAGCGTCAGCAGGCGGTGATCGGCCGGCAGCGGCTCCGGATCGGTAACATCCAGGCCGGCGGAGTCGATCTCGCCATCGCGCAGGGCCTCGTACAAGGCGTCGGGGTCAACGACCGGGCCGCGGGCGGAGTTGACGAGCACTGCGGTGTTCTTCATCATCTTCAACTGGTCGTGGCTGATGAGGTGATGCGTCGCTGGCATATAGGGGGTATGCAGGCTGACGAAATCCGACTCGCGCAGGACGGTCTCCTGGTCCGCAAACTCGATTCCCAACTCCTCTTCCAAGTCCTCGCGGCGGAAGACATCGTAATAGAGGACGCGCATGGAGAAACCCTGCGCGCGACGGGCCATGCCGGCGCCGATCCGTCCGACGCCGATCAGGCCGAGCGTGGCGTGGTGAATGTCCTGGCCCATGAGCAGCAGCGGCCCCCACGTCTTCCAGTGGCCGTCTATGACGTACTTGTAGCCGGGCACGATCCGCCTAGCCGCGGCCATCAACAGGGTCCAGGCGAGGTCAGCGGTCGTGTCGGTGAGCACTTCCGGGGTGTTGGTGCCGACCACGCCGCGCTTGGTCAGGGCGGGCACGTCGAAGTTATCGAAACCGACAGCCAGGTTGGCCACGACCTTGAGGTTCGGCGCCGCGTCCAGGACCTCGTCGTTGATCGGCTCGGTGAGCAGGCTGAGTAGCCCGTCCGCGTCCTGCACTTCCCGTAGGAGCACGTCGCGCGGGATCACGTCGTCGCTGTCCCACTGGCGCACGGTGAAATGCTCACGCAATAGATCGGGGCCATTCTCCGGGATGCGGCGAGTGACGTAGACCGTTGGCATGGCCTTCTCTCCTTTTTCCGAGTGGTTGGTGCTCGCTTACAGCTGTGCCCAGGCCGCCTGCCACACGCGCCGGCAGTTGGCAAGCAGCACGTCTTGGGATTCGCCTTGCATCGGGCGTACCTCGAATGTGACCAGCGGCTTACGCGTCGGCAACTCCTTGTCGAAGAAGCCGATACGCCGGAGTACCTGGAGGAACTCCACCAAGTCACTCACGTCGTTCTCGGTGCCGGGGGCACCGAAGCGAGGATGCTTGTCGCCGTAGGCCGGGTGCTCGGGGTCGCGCATGAGACAGTTGCCGATGTGGGTATGGATCAGTAAGTCCTGCGCCAGCGTCAGCGACTCCTCCGGGGTTTCGCCCAGCAGCGGAAGGTGGCTCAGGTCAATGGTCAGGCCGAAGTTCGGGTGCGTCTCGCGGACCCGCTCGCCCACCGCTACCGCGTCGCGGGTTGGCCCTAGCAAGGATTTCTTCTCGATGGAGCGGTCGAACGTCTCCAACGAGATTGTGAGGCAATAATCGCCGGCCTGGTCTTGGGCGTACTGGCAGATTTCTCGCAGGCTCTTGGTCACCTGCTCGATAGCCTGTTCCTTGCGGTCCTCGCCCGGCCACGAGCCTAGCCCGTCAATCATTGCGAGAAGGCGGACGCCGTGCTCGTAGGCCTGGTCTATGGAGGATTTTATGTCGGCGACGGAGCGTTGGCGCAGGTCTTCGTCGAGCGCCGCCGTATTAAGCTCATTGCCGAGGATGCCCGGCTGCGAGCCGAAGCCCAAGTCCATGTGGGCCATGTCCACGATGTCTCGGACCTGCTGCCGCACTGCCGGGTCCTGCATTCGTGTCACTTCCAGCACATCGAAGAACGGATCGGCGGCCACCCGCTGAATGGAATCGACGATGGGGCCATCCCCACCCATTGTCTCCGGGTACATCATGAAATGCACGAGGCCGATCTGTAGGTAGCTGCTCCAGTGAGTATCCACGCACTGCCTCCGCTTGGGCGTATGCTCGCCGTACCGTCACGCGAGCGCCACAGTCTAGCAACGCCCCCGGTTCCGGTCAATGCCAACCGCGCGATCCCGGCGAGCGATCGGTGCTCCGGTGGTATCCTCGCTGTGGCCGCGGTCGGCAGCGCGGCACCTCAACCATAATCACGCGCCGGAGAGCAATGTAAGCATGAAGATCAGATCAGTCCGGGCGGTACCGGTACACCTGGCGCCCAATCCGACGACCCCGCCGCGGGTGGCCAAGGACCCCGACGGCGGCCACTTTGTCAGCCCAATGGACCGGTACGCCTACGACAAGCCCGGCCGTACCTGGAGTGAGCGCTGGCCGCGCACGGCCTGCGTCGTCACCGCGGACGACGGCACCTGGGGGCTGGGATTTACCCACATGGCCGGGCCGGTCTGCGCGATCATCAACGATCACTTCGCGCAGCTACTGGCTGGGCAGAACCCCATGGCGACCGAGAAACTGTGGGACATGATGCGCCGCTCCGCCGCGCCCTACGGCGCCATCGGGGTGGCGAGCTACGCCATCAGCGCCGTTGATAACGCGCTGTGGGACCTGAAAGGGAAGCTGCTGGGCCTCCCGGTATATGAACTGCTCGGCGGCCCGGTCAAGGAGCGGATTTTCTGTTACGCATCCAACACCATGCTCGACTACAAGACCAGCGACTACCTGGAGTGGTACCTGGAGCTGGGTTTCAAGGCGGTCAAGGTCTTTCTGCGCCACGGGCCTGACGCCGGGCTGGCCGGGCTGAACAAGAACGTCGAGCTGGTGGCGCAGGCGCGAGAGCAAGTCGGACCCGACATCGAACTGGCGGTGGACTCGTGGCTGTCACTGAACGTGGAGTACGCGGTGCGCGTGGTGGAGGCGCTGAAGCCGTATCGGATCAAGTGGCTGGAGGACTACCTGCTGCCGGAGGACATGGAGAGCTATGCCAACCTGCGCTCCCGGGTGCCGGGGCAAACCCTGGCGACCGGCGAGCACTGGTACACGATCCATCCGTTCGCGGAGGCGGCGGGGCGGGGGCTGGTGGACATCATGCAGCCGGACATCCAATGGGTGGGCGGCGTCACCGCCAGCGTGCGAATCTGCCATATCGCGGAGGCCCATGGGCTGACGGTGATCGGACATGGCGGCATGAACTACCCGTATGGCCAGCACCTCGCCTACGCGATGCCGGTGATTGCGTGGGGCGAGCGCTCCGAGGGTGTGTCACCGCCGGGTGTGCCCCTGGAGGAAATGACCCTGCTGCCCGGCACACCGCCGGTTCAAGACGGCTACGTCCGGCCGTCGGACGCGCCGGGCTTTGGACTGGAAATCACTATGGACTGGCTCGAAGAGTGTGCGGTGTAGCACCGACACTTGGGCGCTCGGCTGATGGGGAGGAGATAGCGATGAACGTGATGGAGATGTTCAGTCTCAAGGGCCGCGTGGCTATCGTGACGGGGGGCGCCGGTAAGCTCGGCTCGCAGCAGTGCGACGCCTTGTCCGAGGCCGGCGCGCACGTGGTCGTCGCGTCGCGCAACTTGGAGAACTGCCAGCGCAAGGCCGCGGCCCTCAGCGCGTCGCACGCGGAGGCGTTCGCCGTGCGGGCGGACGTAACCCAACCCGATCAGGTCCAGGCGATGACCGATGCCGTCATGGACAAGTTCGGGCGCATTGACGTGCTGGTGAACAATGCCTATAGCGGGGCCGGGGTGGGCGTGAGCTTCGAGGACCTGACGCTGAAATATTGGGAGGCCGCCGCGCAGGGCGCCTTGCACAGTACGTTCCTGTGCTCCCAATCCGTGAGCAAGGTGATGAAGGAGCAGGGCGGCGGCACGATTGTCAATATCGCCTCGTTTTTTGGCGTGATCTCCCCCGACCAACGGGTCTACGGCCGGAGTGGTATCAACAACCCGCCCGAATACGGAGCGGTCAAGGCGGGGATCATCCAGTTCACGCGCTGGTTGGCGACCTACCTCGCACCCGATAACATCCGGGTGAACTCCATCGCGCCCGGTGGCTTCTACAACAACGCGTTCACGGACCGTCCCGACTACGAAGAGACGTTCGTCCCCGGTTACAACTACCGCACGCCGCTCGGTCGGATGGGCAACGACACGGACCTGAAGGGCGCGGTGGTCTTCTTGGGGTCCGAGGCCTCGGCCTGGATTACCGGGCAAAACCTCGTCGTGGACGGTGGGTGGACGGCGTGGTGAGGTATGCGCCTCACCCCCGGCCCCCTCTCCACCATGTAGAGAGCGGGGAGTCTGCCGCTCGTCATTCCCGCGAACGTGGGAATCCAGGCCCCTCTCGCCGGGGAGCGAGCTGGGGCGAGCCGATCTAGGAGGAGCTTGCATGACTACGACCAGCGTCCTACCGAATGCCGTCTCACTGCCGGACATGGTGACGGTGACGGCTACCGAGGTCACAGCGCCGCCGGCGTGGGCGCTGTTTCAGCGGGAGCTTATCGCGCTCATGGAAGAGGCGGCCGAGGTGATGATGGCGAAGTACGCCGATCCCGACGGCGTCATCTACTTCGCCGACGACATAGACGATCTCTACGAGCGCGTCTATAACTGGAGCCTCTTCTATGCGCTGGGCGCGGACCGGCGGGTACACGACTTGGCTCTGCGCTCGTGGAACGCGATGACGCGGGCGTGCGGGAGCGGCCGGCGCAATCCGTATTTCCCCTGGCAGCTGCCGCAGACGCACAACGAGTACTATGGCCTGACCGTGCCGCCCGGCGAGCGTCCGACGTACCGTGGCGGCCAGCGGTGGATTTCGGATTGGCACCACCAGGGGGAAGGCAATATGGCCTTCTACCACGTTGGTTTGGCCGAACCGACCAGCGCCGAGAACGTGGACCGGGCGCGGCGCTTCGCCGCGATGTTCATGGGTGATGACCCCGAGGCGCCGAACTACGATCCGCGCTACAAGATCATCCGCTCGCCCATTCACGGCAGCACGGGCCCCTTCCTGCACGCCAATGCCGAGGAGGTAATCGCCTGGCTGGAGGGCGGCAAGGGAGACGGCTACCGCTACTACGGCGTGCGGGCGACGCTCCATCCGGTCGTCAAGGACCTGGAGCAGGACTGGGAGCAAACCCCGGCGCGACGGGACGAGATCATCAAGCTGTTCGATGACATCGTGCTGAACGGGGACATTCCCAATACGCTCGGCGCCACGGCGCTCGTGACCAATGCCTACCTGTATACCGGCGACGAGCGATATAAGCGGTGGGTGCTGGAATACGTGGACGTATGGCTGGACCGGATGCGTCGCAACGGCGGGATCATGCCCGACAACGTGGGACCGACGGGCCAGATCGGGGAGCAGCGCGGCGGGCAATGGTGGGGCGGGCTGTACGGCTGGTACCACTTCGGCGGCTTCAACGTGATGTTCCACTCGCTGACCGTCGCTGCAGAATGCGCGCTACTGCTCAGCGGCGACTACGGTTACCTGGAGCTGCTGCGCTCGCAGCTTGAAGTGCTGCTGCGGAACGCGAGGACGCGCGACGACGGACAGCTGCTCGTGCCGCACAAGCACGGGCCGCAGGGTTGGGAGGACTTCCACCCGCTGCGGATGCAGGAGCTGGCGCACCTGTACCACGCCTCGCTGTCGTCGGAGGACCATGCGCTCATCGCGCAGGTCCGGGCCGGCGAGCGGGAACGCGACTGGAACGAGGTGCCGAGCGAGGGTGAGAAGAACGCCGGCAATACCGAGTTCGCGCGGTTTCAGTATTACGACGGTCGGAATCCGGGCTGGCCGGAGGACATCCTGCGGGCCGAGTATCAGCTTGCCGTCGAGACGCTAGAGGCGATGCGCCGCGACGAGCGCGACGCGGCGGCGATCATCGCCGACAACCGCTCGCCACCCCATGCCGTGCTCACCAAGGGGCTGACGCAGGTGGCGCTGGGGGCGCCGGAGTCGGTCTACAATGGCGGTCTGCTCCGCGCTACGGTGCGCTACTTCGACCCGGATCGCGCTCGGCCGGGCTTGCCGCCGGACGTGAGCGCGCTGGTGGATGCGCTCGCACCCGACCGGGTGGGCATCCAGCTGGTGAACACCGGTACGACTGCCACCCGGACCGTGATCGTGCAGGCCGGAGCCTTCTGCGAGCATCAGTTCACGGCGGTGCGGTACCGGGAGGAGAGTCGGGCTGGACCGGTGCGCGACCCACGAGCGTGGATGCGGGAGGCGCGGACGTACGCGGATCGGACGGTGCCGGTGGATGGCACCTATTTCGCCGTCCGGCTCCCCCCGGCGACGCGCATCCGGCTCGACGTGGGGCTGCGCCGCTTCGTCAACCGGCCGACCTACGCCTTTCCCTGGCACGGTGGTCGCGTGACGGTGCCGCGGCAGGAGGGGTAGGGAGGCGATGGTTGGTACCAGCCCCCCTATGGTCCCCCCGTTGCGACGGGGGGACGGTATATTCCCTCCCCCGTCGGGGCGCGGGAGGGCCAGGCCGGGGATATGCGAGTGCGGCTTTCGACGCAATGACGGGTAGAGTGCCACTGGCCGCTGACCGCGCTTAGAGGCCTTGTAGCTGGGGCATGACCTCGTTGACGAACAGGTTCATAGAGCGTTCCCACTTGCCGGGCGGGGACCACTCGTGCCCCATGAGCAGCAGCACGCCAAACCCGCCGAGGTCCTGGTAGAGTTGGCGCACCTGGCGCGCGACCTCGTCGGGATCGCCGACGAGCCAGATGTTGTCCAGCATGTACTCGACGTTCAGATCTTCGTCGGGCATCTCCGGGTCAACTTTCAGTATTTCCAGCAAGCGGGAATACTTCAGCAGCGGGAAGAAGTAGCCGTTCCAATCGCGGGCGACCACGCCTTCGAGCACATCGTGCCTGGCCTGCTCGGTGCTCTCGGCCACGTAAACGTCGCGGGCTACGCGCCAGGTGGAGCGGTCGGCAGTCCGGCCGACCCGCTGCGCGCCCTCGGCCACCGCATCCCAATGGCTGGCGAGGATGCGGGAGGGCACGATGTTAATGCTCATGGGCATCCAGCCGCGCTCGCCGGCCATGAGTAGCGTCTCGGACTTGGGCGACACGCCGGCCACGGCAATGGGAGGATGGGGCTGCTGGTAGGGCTTCATGTGCAGCCACAGCCCGATCTCCTCGCGCGGCTCCGGCACCGTGAACCGCCAGAACTTGTGGTCATAGTCGCCGGGCGAGGGGTCCTCCCAGAGCTTGAGTACCAGCTCGATCATGTCTATGGTCAGGCCGCGGTGCTCGCCCTCCTTGTTGTCCACCTGGAATAGCTCGAAGTCGCCGGGGAAGCCGCCGGAGCCGATGCCGAAGTAGAAGCGCCCCTGGGCCATGTGATCGAGCTGCGCGATGCGTTGGGCGAGCATCAGCGGGTGGTGGTTCGGGAGGCAGGCGACGCCGGTGCCGAGCTTGATCTGCTTGGTGCGGCCGAGTGCGTTGGCGATGAATAGGTCCGGCGCCGGGATGTTCTCCCAGGCGGCGGTGAAGTGCTCGCCGATCCAGGCTTCGTGAAACCCCAGTTGGTCCAAGGTGACGATCTGTTGCAGGTCCGCTGCGACCGTCTGCGTGAAGTCCGAGCCGGGGGGATGCAACGGCATCGTGAAGTACCCGTACTGCATACGACTCTCCTTACTTACGCTGCTGACGGTCGGCTACGTTCCTCGCCACCTACCGGCCGGGGCCAGCGGTGGCTATTGTACCTAGTGTGGTGACTCTGCGCCTCACCCCCCGGCCCCCTCTCCATCGCTTGCGATGGAGAGGGGGAGTCCCGCGCTGCGCCGAGTGCGCTCGGTGGGAGGGCATCATGTACCATACGCTACGCAGTAGCTCTGTGGGGGAACTAAGCGGGAGGGATGCCGTGCCACTTGATGATTTGGTGAGTGTGATCGAGACACTCAAGGCACGCCTCCAGACGCACCGACAAGCGTTGCAGGCCAACGAGACGCGCACCCGCATGGCGCTGATTGATCCGCTCCTGCAAGCGCTGGGCTGGGATACGGCCGATCCGGCGCTGGTGCTGCCGGAGTACGATCTGCGCGGCAACCGCGCCGACTACGCGCTGCTAGACAGTACCGGTAAACCGGTAGCCCTCGTCGAGGCCAAGCGGCTAGGCGAGCAGTTGGTGTCCCACCGTATGCAGATCGTCAACTACGCCAATATGTCCGGCGTCCCGTATGCGGGATTGACCGACGGAAATCATTGGGAGCTGTATAAGGTATTCGATCCGGCGCCGATTGAAGACCGGCTTCTGCTGAATATATCCATCGCAGACCTTCCGGTGCATGAAGTAGCGCTGAAACTACTCTTGCTCTGGCGGCCTAACCTCGCAGCGGGTCAGCCGGCAGCGGCGAACGAGCCGGTACTGACGACGGTTACTAAACCAGTGATCGAAACACCGCCGGCGCCACCACGGGAGCCGGTGACAGCCCAACCGGCAGTGGCGCCGGAGGTCCAGGAGCCGCCAGCGCCAGCACTGGCGCGAGCATCGGAACTGCCTCCTGCGACAGCAGGCTGGGTGCCACTATCAGAGTCACCGCACCCAACAATTGGGAACCGCCCGACAGCGATCAGGTTTCCCGACGAGAGCACCTGCGAGATGAAGTACTGGAATCGACTGCTGGAACCTATAATCAAATGGCTATGGTCGAACAAGTTGCTCACGATGAGTAAAATCCCGGTTTATTCGGACGAACGCACACATATAGTCAACACGGATGGCTACAATCCATCGGGAAGTCAGTTCAGGCGTCCCCAACCAGTCGCCGGGACACCACTGAAATTTGAAGCAGATATCGATGCTAAACAAGCCGTGAATCGTGCCAGAAAGCTGCTGCAAGAATGTGGCGTCAGCGAGGCAGAGGTGCGATTGCAGGTCGGAGAAGGCTAGTGCTGCTAGACGAGAGAGATGAGTAGGGTACAGGCCCCCCTATGGCCCCCCCGCTGCGGCGGGGGGACGTGGATTCCCGCGTGCGCGGGAATGACGGGCAGGATCATGCCTGGATTGCGGATTGCGCCGCAATGACGGTGTGGGGAGGCACGCAGCCCCCCTATGGTCCCCCCGCACAGCGGGGGGACGGGGATTTCGAGGAGGAGGTCGCGATGACATCAGAACCGCTGCGTTTGTTGGTGGTGTCGGCGCATCCGCACGATTTCACGCACTGCGCCGGCACGTGCGGTATCCACACTGCCCGCGGCGACTCGGTGACGGTCGTGAGCGTGACGAGCGGCGCGTTTACGCATAACGAGGAGCTGCACGACGAGCTGATGAAGCCGGAGGCCGAGCGCGACCCGGCGATCATCAACCGCACGCCGGAGGATTATGCCGCCGGGAAGGAGACGGAGCTACGGCAGGCGTGCGCGATCTTCGGGATTACGGACGTGCGGATCCTCGGCTTTCCCCAGCCGTTTCGGTTGGAAAACTACCCCGAGTCCATCGAGGCGCTGCGGGATGTCATTCTCGACGTGCGGCCGCACGTGCTGATTACGACCAGCCCTTCATCGGACGGCCAGCGCCGGGTCGTCTCCGGCACGCGCGACGACCACACGGAGAGCGTGCGCGCGCTGATGGACGCCCGCGTGATGGCGTCGGCCTACGTCCGTCACACGCGGCCGCACCGGATCGCAGCCACCTACTTCATGGGCGTCTACTTCCAGCGCGACGAGCTTGACTTTGTGGTGGACGTGAGCGATTGGTTCGAGCAGCGGGTGCAGGCGGAGGCGCTGTTCGAGAGCCAGGGGCACACCCCGGCCTGGGCGCGGCGGCGCATTGATGTCTCCGTGGGCAATACCGGGTGGTTCGCCGGCACGCTGTACGGCGAGGGCTTTGTGCGTGAGGGGCCGGAACTGCTGCCGCGGATTGTCGTGTCGGAGGCGGCGCTCACGAGGGCTGCCGAGTCGCACGCGGCGCATCGGCACAAGATCGTGGGAGACAAGTAGCGGCCTGCCTCATGATAACCCCCTAACCCCTGCGAAGGATATGTTTTCGGCGGGCGACCGAGGGCGGCGCGCGCGAGTGTGGTGTGCGTGGGCAGTCCGTGCCCGCGGTGGCAGGCGATGGGCGGGTCGGCACGTGGACGGCAGGATGCACTTGACGAGTGGTGTAGCGGGATTGCGGGTAGGTGAAAGTGCGGGGAGTGGCAGTGACGCGGCGCAAGACTCCCTGGAGCAGCCGGCTCGGATGAGCCGGCACGGGGGCGGTGGGCAGTGGCACACTACGGCCGGCGCTTGCCGGGCCACAACCAGCGTCAGCGTGGCCTGGCGACGCCATGGACATGGGCAAGGGCGCGGCGCGAGATCGGTTGTGATCCGGCGCCATGGGCAAGGGCAAGGGCGTGGTGTGGGATCGGTCGTGATCCCACGCCTGCGGCTGCGACTGCACGGCCGCGCCACCGCACGCGGCCGGCACAGCGGTGCCGGGGTTCCCCGGCCGGGCGGTGCCCGGCGCTCCAGGATAGTCTTGCATCTACCACTCCCGTCAGTGGGTGCATATCGGACCGGGGTGGGGAGATGACAACGGTCTTAAGGGCAATTCTCTCGTTGCTTGAAGAATTCACCCCTTGCCCCCTCCCTACCCCTCCCCCGGAGCAAGCTCCAGGGGAGGGGATGGACTCTCGCCCGGCGGAGCCGGGGGCAGACCATAGAGGGGCAGACTGAGCAGAGACGGCCGGGTGGTGAGGACGGAGTGCAATGCGGGTAACGGAAGTGCGGGTGTGGCCGGTCCAGGGGCGGCATTGGCCACGGTTTCCGATGCTGTTTGTCGAGGTCTACACGGACGCCGGGATCGTCGGACTCGGTGAGTCGCTCTGCTATCAGGCGACGGGGGTGTTGGCGAGTATCGAGCAGGCCGGCGAGTACCTTGTCGGGAAGGACCCGTTTCGGATCGAGCTGCACTGGGAGACGCTGTACCGCAGCGGGCTGCACCCGGCGGCCTTGAGCGGGATCGAGACGGCGCTGTGGGATATCGTCGGTCAAGCTGCCGGCCAGCCGATCTACAACTTGCTCGGCGGGCAGTGCCGCGCTGATATCCCAGTGTACGTGGACGGCTTCTTCCGTGGCGCGCGGTACGTCGAGGAGGAGTACGCTGCGATGGCGTGTGCGGCCGTCGCGCAGGGCTTCCGGGCGCTCAAGATGGACGTGGACGAGCCGATTCCGGCGGCGCGGCGCTTCAACCGCGCCCTCGCGCCGGCCGACCTGCGGCAGATGGCGCAGATGGTGGCGGCCGTGCGCGAGGCGGTCGGCGCGGACATTGACCTGGCCGTGGACTGTCACGGCGCCTTCGACGTGGCGGCGTCGCTGCGCTTGGGTGCGGCGCTGGCGCCCTATGAGTTGCTGTGGATCGAGGACCCGGTGCCGTCGGGCAACGTGCGGGCGCTGGCGAAGGTGACTGAGGGCACGACCACGCCCATTTGTACCGGGGAATTGCTGAACACGCGCTACGAGTTCCGCGAGCTATTCGAGCGGCAGGCAGCGGACATCATCATGCCGGACTTGGCCCGCACGGGCGGCATCATGGAAATGAAGAAGATTGCCGCCGCTGCCGATACCTACTACATCCCGGTGGCGCCGCACAATATGGTCGGCCCGGTCGCCACGCTGGCCAGCGCGCATTTGTGCGCGTGCATCCCCAACAATCTGGTGCTGGAGTACCAGTTAGGCGACGTACCGTGGGTTGACGACCTACTCACGGTGCCGCTGGCCGTGCATGACGGGGCGGTGCAGTTGACTGCGGCGCCGGGCTTAGGCGCCGCTCTCAACCATCAGGTCGCCGAGCGTTACCGCGCGGCCTGAGCACCGCATCCCCAACTGGTGCTTCCGGGGGGATCGGTCACAAGTCCGCCGGGTAGGCATAGTACGCACATGGAGACTACTAGGTGGCGCTGGTCGGAGACCGATCCTCTAGGCCGTCCGGTTCGGTGTGGCAACGCCGAGTGGCGGCATGTGCTTACTGGTCATCCGGAGCTAGCTCGCCATGAAAGGGCGGTGCGGGCCACAATACGCGATCCTGTTGCCATCTATGACGACCCCGAGCACACCGCTCGTACCCGCAACCCGGCCGCTACAATACAGGCATACTTTGGAGTCCGTTCAGCCTATGTTGCCCGGACCGGAGACTTCGTCCGTGTAGCTGTCAAGTGGCTGCCGGATGGCCCGGGTGGTACTCCGGTGGGCTATCTGGCTACCGCTTATCTGACTAACCGTGTGCGGAGCCAGCTTCAGTTAGTATGGAGGCGGTCCCGATGAGCGCTCGATGTGCTGTGCGAGAGATGGCTGACCGCATTGTGGCGTCCTTGCCTGCGGCGGAGTGGCGCTATGACACCGATACGGGCGAGATGGAGGTTGTCTTGCCCGGCAGCGCGGGGCGATCCGGGGTGTGGGTTGATGTGGCCGACTGGGACTTCTACCTGCGTATTGACGAAGAAACGGGCGTGCCACTGAGTCTGACCATCAGCCCTTTCGACTATTGGCTGGCCGACCAAGCAGGTGAGGAGCGGCCGGCTGCGGACGAGCCAGTTGACCACGCTCTAGCCCAACGTCGCATTGAGCGCGTACTGCGGACAAGCTCCATCTTTGCCACCTCTCTATCCGCGGCGCTGGCGAAGGTGCGCCGCCCGGTGGCTGTCTAGTTCCGCGCCGAGCTAGGTATCCCTTCCATAGGGAGATGCCGCACAGCACGCCCGGCCTGCACCACTGGCTGCTCACTCGGTCATCGTTCAGAGGCGGGTAGGATGGGGCCGTCGAGCACCGCGTCGTGGCAGCGGTTGCAGTCCGCGCGGCCGCAGTGTGTCATCAGCGGGTCGTTGCGGATAGCCTGTGCTGTGCGCTCAAGTGTCTCGTGGGCAGGATAGACGCGCCACCTGCTCTGGCCGACAACGGTGCTCCGCATTACGGGAGCGAGAATCGGCTCGAACTTGCCGAAACCATCGGAGCAGCCCCCCACCTCGACGGCCATGGGCTGTCCATCGGAGCCGTTGGCCCAGCGCCGAAACAGGTTCCGCCCGGCCACCTGCTCAGCCAGATGGATTAGGGTCAACTCCGTTAGCCCAACGCCCATCAGCACGACGGAGCCGCCCATCTCCGCCAGCGCTCGGAGCGGGGCGAACACGTGCAATGGCTGCTGCGCGGCAACCAACTCATTGGCGAGTGGACCAACCGCGGTGAATGAGCAGAGCGGATGGTCGCCACGGACACGTCTGGGCATCGCGAGCACGGCGGCTGGGATGGCGCCCATGTCCGCGCGGTCAATGTCCGGCGCGTCCGGAGTATAGATACGTGCAGCGCCGGGTAGTGCCTGCTGCGATGTCTCGTAATAGCCTGGGGACGTGCCGTTCTGCGCGAGGCGCTGACGCGGGAGTGGCGCTACCGCATAGGTTTCCCAGGAGAATGTTGGGACTAGGAGCGTGCAGCCGGCTGCGAGCAGACCGGTGATGACGGTTGGCGCGCCGCCGGCGACCCAGCCGAATGAGCGCAGAGAGACATGCACGCACAGGGGGCGGCCGGAGAGGCCCAGTGTGTGTGCCGCCGCAGACACGTCACGCTTGGCTACGCTCATGGAACGCTCCCAGCGGCTGGGACCGGTCGGCCCGGTGATACCTCACCATACATTCTGGACAAGCGTTGGGGAGGAGAGCGGGTCGTCATCACCTCATGATAGAAATGATAACGCGCCGAATGGCCGGCGGGTCGCTCGCGGTTGTCTAGGCCATGGGCTACAATGTGGGGTGACGCTGCGAAGGAGACGTGCATGACGGCTGTGCTGGCGCCTACCGCGCCGACCATCGCGGAACAGTTGGAAGCCGCGCCGCGCCGCTTCGAGAAGGGGCGAGATGAGTCCATCCTTGCCGCAGTGGTCGAGGAGGGGGAGCGACTGTCTGCCGAGGATGCTCTCTACCTCTTCGAGTATGGCGACTTGGAGCGGATTGGCGCGGCGGCCGATGCCGTGCGGCGCCGGATGCACCCGGAAAACCGGGCGACGTTCATCATTGACCGCAATATCAACTACACGAACGTCTGCGTGGCGCGGTGCTCGTTTTGCGCGTTCTATCGGCTCCCGCGCCATGCGGAAGGCTACCGGCGCTCCAAGGAGGAGATCTTCCGCCGGGTCGAAGAGTCCCTGGACATGGGCGCAACTCAGATTATGTTCCAGGGCGGTCACGATCCCCAACTGAAGATTGACTACTACGAAGACCTCCTATCCAGTGTCAAGCAGCGGTATCCGCTGACGCTGCACTCGCTGGGGCCGCCGGAAGTGCTGCATATCGCCAAGGTCTCGCGGCTGACCGTGCCGGAGGTGCTGCGGCGGCTGCGGCGAGCCGGTCTGGATTCGCTGCCGGGAGCGGGGGCCGAGGTCCTCGTCGAACGGGTCCGCAAGGCGGTGAGTCCGTTCAAGAGCAGCTCGGATTCGTGGCTGGAGGTGATGGAGGAAGCGCACCGGCAGCACATCCGCACCACGGCGACGATGACCTTCGGCATGGTCGAGACGTTTGCCGAGCGTGTCGAGCATTTCCAGCGTATCCGCGACGTGCAGGACAGGGCGGACCCCGGACAGGGCTTCCGGGCGTTTATCCCGTTCATCTATCAGCCCGGCAACACCGAGCTGGGCGGCCGGGCCACCTCCATTGCCGACTACTTGCGGACGCTGGCCATCTCGCGGCTGTTTCTCGACAATTTCTACTCGCTCCAAGGGTCATGGCTGACCACCGGCACCACCGCCGCGCGGTCAAGCCTCGCCTACGGCGCTGACGACCTCGGCAGCATCATGCTGGAAGAGAACGTCGTGCGGGCCACCGGGTTGCGCCATCGCATGACCGACCACGCGATGGTGCAGTTGATCCGCGAGTGTGGGCGTGTTCCGGCGCTCCGCGACACGCACTACCGCGTCATCGCTACCTACGCCTGAGGCGCTAGGGTATCCACTCCACCTGTGGTAGGTCGGGGATGATGCCGGCCTCGTAGCCGCGCTGGAGGAATAGCTCCACGCTGGCGCGTCCCGTCGGACCGAGGTCCAGGGTGAGGTCGTTGACGTACATCGCGACGAACCGGTCGGTGAGGTCGCGCGGCACGTCATCGGCGAACCCCATCGCGTAGGATAGCGCCTCGTCGCGGTGGGCAAGGCCGTACCGGATGCTCTCTTTGAGCAGGGCCGAGGCCTGGGCGAGCAACTCCGTCCCCAGATTGCGGCGGATGGCGTTGACGCCGAGCGGGAGCGGCAGCCCCGTCTCCTCGTGCCACCACACGCCCAAGTCGCATACCGGATGGAGGCCTAGCGAGCCGTGCGTTAGCTGGCCTTCGTGGATGAGCAGACCGGCCGGCACGTCACCGGCAGCGACGGCCGCCATGATCCGGTCAAAGGGCATGAACACCGGCTCGAAGCTCGCCAGGCGGAGGCGCAAGGCGAGGTAGGCGCTCGTAAGGAAGCCGGGGATGGCGATACGCTGCCCAAGCAAGGCATCAAGTTCCAGCGGCTGTGGCGCGACAACGACCGGGCCATATTGCTGACCCATGCTGGCGCCGTGGGTGAACAGCGCGTAGTGACGCCAAACGTGCGCGTAGGCGTGGGCAGAGAGCGCCGTGATTTCCAACTCGCCGTGCAGCGCGCGGCGATTCAGGCTCTGAATGTCCTGGTGTACGGTGTCGAACCGCACGTCGGCGGCGCTGACCGCGCCCGAGGCGAGGGCGTAGAACATGAAGGCGTCGTCGGAATCGGGGCTATGCCCGAGGCGCAGCCGGCGCACAGGTCGTGCCGTGCTACTGGTCGGTGTTTGGGTCATTACTGCTCCTTCGTGCATCTGTGGAGCGTGAGTGGTGCCCCTATAGGTGCTCTGGCCGCGCCGTCTCCCCCTCTCCACACGTGGAGAGGGGGCCGGGGGTGAGGAGCGCACCGGTCCGAGTTGGCCGGTATCAGCGTCTCCCTCGGCGCAAGAAAGACGGCACTTCCACGCTATCGGTGGCGACTGCCTGCGGCTCGCGCTCGGTCCGGGTAGGGGGCGGCGCCGCGCGCGGCGCTGTTGAACGGGGCGCTCCTGGTGATAGTGGCGCCTCCTGCTCGATGCCCGTGGCGATCAGCGTGACCCGGACGGTGTCCCGGAGGCGCGGATCAATGACGGCGCCGAAAATGATGTTCGCTTGAGGATCGGCGAGCTCGGTCACGAACTGCGCTGCCTCGTTCACTTCCGCGAGCGTGAGGTCGGGGCCGCCCGTGATGTTCAGGAGGGCCGCGCGCGCGCCGCGCATGGAGGTATCGAGCAGGTGGCTCTGCGTCGCCGCTTGGGCCGCCTCGATAGCCCGGCGGCTGCCGGTGCGCTCGCCAATGGACATCATCGTGTTGCCGGCCTGCTCCATCACTGCCCGCACGTCGCTGAAGTCGAGATTGATGAGCCCCGGGACGGTGACCAGATCGGCGATCCCCTGGACTCCGTGGCGGAGCATGTTGTCGGCGAGGTTGAAGGCTTCCTTGATGGACATATTGGCGTCGGCTACCTGACTCAGGCGCTCATTGGGAATGACAATCAGCGCATCCACCTGCTCGCGCAGCGCTTCGAGGCCCTCTTCGGCCACTCGCCGCCGGCGGGTGCCCTCAAAGGTGAACGGCAAGGTCACTACCGCCACGGTCAGCGCTGCCGCCTGCCGCGCGAGGCTGGCGATCACCGGAGCGGCGCCGGTGCCGGTGCCGCCGCCGAGACCGGCGGTGATGAACACCAGATGGGCGCCGCGCAGCACCGCTTCGAGACTGGCTTCGCTTTCCTCGGCGGCCCGCTCGCCGAGGTCCGGATCGCCGCCGGTGCCCCTGGCACCTGTGGCGCGCCGCCCGATCTGCACCTGGATCAGCGCCTCGCTCTGGCCGAGGGCTTGGGCATCGGTATTGACCGCGATGAAGCGCACGCCGCTCACCCCGGCTTCGATCATGCGCCCGACGGCGTTGATACCGGCGCCCCCGACGCCGACGATCCGGACCTCCGTGAATCCTTCCGATTGCGCGTCCGGGTCGGGACTACCGAGGATCTGTGGGATGATCGGGTTGGGCGCCCCGGCGGGTTGGAGGCGTTCGGGACGGAAGGCGGCGCGTCGCTTCTCCGGCATTCTTACCTCCCGTACTGCCCCTCGCTCCCGGTGGGTGGGGTGCGGTCCTGCCCCCGCCACGGCGTTAGCCGCGCGCGATGACCTCTTGCGCGAGCGCGCGATACATTTGCGCCGCTCGCCGCGCTTGCGGTGCGGCAAAGACGGTCTGGCCCGCCGAGGCGGCCTCCAGGATTTTACTGTTGGACCGAATCTCGGTGGTGAACACCGCCTCGCCCCACTCCTCACGCAGATAAGCCGCCACCGCCTTCTCTTCCCTTAAACGGCGGTCGAGCTTGGAGAGCAGAATGCCGCCCAGGTGCAGCTTGGCGTTGAGGTACTGCACTTCTTCGATGCTTGCCTTGAGCAGCTGGAGTCCCTGGAGCGAGAAGTAGCGTGCTTCGGTGGGGACGATCACTTCCTGCGCTGCCACCAAGGCGTTGATCGTCAGCAGACCCAGGGACGGTGGCGTGTCAATCAGGATGTAGTCGTAGCGGTTGGTAAGAGGCGCAAGCTGGTCTCGCAAGCGCAACTCACGGCCGATACGCACACTGAGCGCCGCTTCGGCCGCTGCCAGCGCCGCGGTGGTCGGCGCAATATCGAACAGGGCCTGGCCGTTTTCCTCGAAAGGCACTGCCGGAAACGGCACCCGGAGATTAAGGAGGGACGCGGCGACCGTCTGATCCTCCGCGGGCCGGTGGCCGACGGCGCTGGTGAGGTTACCCTGCGGGTCCAGGTCCACCAGCAGCACCCGCAGGTTGCAATGCGCCAGCGCGGCGCCCAAGCTGAGGGTGGTTGTGGTTTTCCCCACCCCCCCTTTTTGATTGGCCACCGCGATGATGCGTGCCACAGCCTTCCCTATTCCCGGACCGGAAAAAGCGCCACACCCAGGGGTGTACCGGATGCCCAGTGTAGCACGCCTCGCTGCCATTAGCAGTCAGCTATCAACGGTCGGCCTTTGTTCCCGCCTGCATGGGAATGAAAGATGAGCGCTGCGCTACACTGGGCAGTATGGATGCGGAGACGACCGACTATGCTGCGGTGCTGGCGTTCGTTCGGCAGGCCGAGCGGCGCGATTGCTTGCTCGCCGAGCCGGGGGGCAGCGCGCTCGATGCCGGTCTCGCCGACGCCTATGCCGAGTACCGTCGGACCGGTCGGTGGCGCCGGGCCTATCGCGTGTTCGCTGCGGGCTGGACCGAGCTGGAAGGGGTGCTGATTCTCACGCCGGCGGCCACTGCTGACGCCGATCTCCAGGCAGGCATCGCGGCCACGAACGAGCGCGTCCTGCGTGAGCTATTACTGGCGTTTCCACGGGGCCAGGTCGGCCATTTGTCCTACGCGGCGGCGTGGATGCTGCCCACGCTGGCAGAGCTGCTGGACGGTGATGCACTGCCCGGCCAGACAGCCTACCGGGGGATCAAGCGCGGCAGCGGCCGCATCGAGCCGGCTGCCACCGCCGCGCCCTCTGCCCGTAACCAGCGTTCGTCCGACGCGGCGGCGGTGGACTGGAGCGCACGGGCGCCGGCCGTGCCGCGGCCCCGCCGGCAGCGCCGTGACCCGGCCGTCGCTTCCTTCCGGGAACTGCTGACCATCAAGGGCCGCTCCGAAAGGCAATGCTTGAGCATTGAGGAGCCGCTGCTGGTGCGGCGGGCACTCGCCGACGGATTGCCCGTCTTGGGCCTCCTGTATACCGAGGAGCTGCTGACCCAGCCGGAGGGGCCGGCCCTTCTGGAGCAGGCCGAGGGTGAGCACGTTACTCATCAGCGGGTCAGTAAAGGCATCATGGGCACGGTGACGGCAACGCGGCCCTTGCCCTGGGTGGTTGCGGCCGTGCATGTGGACGTGCGCGACGCCGCGCAGCTGCACTGCTCGTCCCGCGCCGTGCTGCTGATTGCCGATTGTGTCGCCAACCCGGCCAATCTCGGCATGATCCTACGCACGGCCGATGCTGCCGGGGTTGAAGCGGTGGTGCTGCTGGGAGCGGATAGCGCCAGCCCCTTTCACAAGCATTGCGTGCGAGCTGCGCGGGGCGCCATGGGGCGACTGCCGCTCTACACCTGCGCCGACCCGCCCGGGTTCTTCCATCGGCTGAAGAGGGCCGGGTTTGCGCTGGTCGGTACGACGGTAGAAGCGTCGGCCGACCTGTATAGTCTCACGCTCCGGCCGCCGGTCGCACTGGTGGTCGGCAACGAGAGCACCGGGATTCGGCCCGCGATCCTCGCCGCCTGTACGGACCGGGTTCGCATCCCGATGGCGCCCGGTCAGTCGTCCTTGAACGTGGGGGTGGCCGCCGGCGTGCTGCTCTATGAGCTTGTCCGCACGCGGCTGGCGGCTGACGGCTGATCGCTGGCTGCTACCCGTGCTACACTTGCCGGCGCCTTGATGATCGAGCCTCGCTCGTCCGCCTCCGGCGGAATCTCCTAAAGATGGGGAGGTCGAGGTTACAGGGGTACACGGAAGGTCGTACTTCTACCAGGCTTACGCCGGCCTGACTTTCCCGTTTAATCACTTAACCACATAACCACGCTCGTCGGCGCCGGGTGCGCGGCACACCGGCCAATGGGAGGACTGGTTTATGCCCACTGCGCTCATCACCGGTATTACGGGACAGGATGGGAGCCACCTCGCCGAGTTCTTGCTGGAAAAGGGCTACCAGGTTTATGGCCTGAAGCGGCGCACGAGCGTCGTCACCGATGCGCGCATTCGCCACCTGCTCGACGACGTGGAGCTGGTGGATGGCGATTTGCTGGATCAGCTCTCGCTGATTAAGGCCATTCGGCAGGCGCGGCCCGACGAAATCTACAACCTGGCCGCGATGTCCTTCGTCCCTACCTCGTTTACGCAGCCGGTGCTCACCGGCGAATACACCGCCCTCGGCGTCACCAAGCTACTCGAAGCCGTGCGTTTGGCCGACTGGCCGATCCGCTTCTACCAAGCATCGAGCAGCGAGATGTTCGGCAAGGTGCAAGAGGTGCCGCAGACCGAGCGGACGCCGTTCTATCCGCGCAGTCCCTACGGGGCGGCCAAGGTGTACGGCCACTGGATTACGGTGAACTATCGGGAGAGCTACGACCTCTTCGCCTGCTCCGGCATCCTCTTCAACCACGAAGGGCCACGGCGGGGCGGCGAGTTCGTCACCCGCAAGATCACGCAGGCCGTAGCACGCATCGAGCTTGGCCGCCAGCAGGAGCTACGGCTCGGCAACCTCGATTCGCAGCGCGACTGGGGCTACGCGGGAGACTACGTGCGGGCGATGTGGCTGATGCTCCAGCAGGATACTCCCGACGACTACGTGATCGCCACGGGAGAGACACATAGCGTGGCCGAGTTCTGCGAGCTGGCCTTTCGGCACGTCGGCATTGATGACTGGCGTCGGTACGTGAAGGTGGATGAGGCGCTGCTCCGACCGGCGGACGTGGACCTCCTGGTGGGCGACCCGTCCAAGGCGCGACGCTGCCTGAAATGGCAGCCCGAGGTGACGTTCGAGGGCTTGGTCAAGCTGATGGTCGAGGCGGATCTGGAGCTAGAGCAGCAGGCGCTGGCCTGAGCGCCGCGCCATACCAAACTGGGCAAAATCGAGAACCGTCACGCTGCGGTTCATCCTGGGCACTTGACCATTGCGGTTCGCAGTGCCCATCAGTTCGTCGTCACTTCATTCGCCGCCTGGATCATGGCGTGGATGTACCCGTAGCAGTAGGCGAATCCCACCTGATGGGCCTCTTCCCCGTCTATACCTGGGACATGATCCGGCATGAGCATGTACGGGTAGTCAACCTCCTTGTAGGTGCGAACGGCCCGCAGCATGTCCACGTCGCCCTCATCGGGGAAAACTTCCACAAAGTCCAGGACCCCGCCCTTGATGTTGCGGAAGTGTACGTTGAAGATCTTCTTGCGACTGCCGAAGTAGCGGATCACGTCATAGATCTCCTCACCCGGCCTTTCGAGCATCTCCGAGACGGTACCCTGGCAGAAGTTGAGGCCGTGATAGGGATTCTCGTGCATGGCGACGAGCTTCTTGAGGCCGGCCACCGTGCCCATGACGCGCGCCACACCCCGATACTCGTAGTCCTTGATGCCGGGGTCCTGCGGGTGGCACGCCAGCTGCACCTTGTACTCGCTCGCCACGGGAACGACGCGCGCCAGGAAGTAGTCAATCCGCTCCCACATCGTGTCGGCGTCCGCCGCGCCGCCCTCAAACTCCGGGAGGGACTGGTCCAGGTCAGCGTAGTTGAAGGACGACAGCCGTGCGCCGCCGCGGCCGTACCGTGGCCCGGTACGCAGGTGTCCCAGGATGGTGATGTTGTAGAGCAGCGCTCGAAGACCAGCCTCCGACGCCATGCGGATGATCTCGCAGAGACCGTCCAACTCCCGCTCCCGCTCATCGCTGGGACCCAGGAACACGTGCGGCATGCCGTTGTGGAACGCATCTCTTGAACCGAGGGGAATGTGCATGGACTCCACGGTAACTCCATACTTCGCATACTGCTCCCGAATCGATGCCAGCAGGTCAACCGTCCACTCGGTCCAGTGCTCCTCGGGTGTTACGTCTACGTGCTCCACACCCAACTGCACAAGCTGCCTGATGTCCGTTTCGTGGCGTGCTCGAAACTGCGTTCCTATGTACATGACGGCCTCCTCTCAACGATCGCTCAACTCTACCCGGGCGGATACGAGTCGAGCATAGGCTGGGCGCGCTAGGGTGTCAACTGGGCCCCATGTGACCCGCTTCCTCGGAACTCCTACAATGGACGGGGGTGGTAGCGGAGTCGGGGGCTTTGGAACTCAGGATACCGCGGCCAATTCAAACACTGGTGTTTTGCCGGCGGTGATTGCGCTTGCTACACTGCCGCTAGCGCCGCACTCGCACCAATACCGGTCTGACCGGCAAGGTCCTAGCACTTTGCGCTAGGAAAGGGGGTGTTCATGGGTACATCAGGGTTTGCTGGGGTTCTGGTTCGCGCGATCTTGTTCGCGCTGTGGCTGCCGGTCGCGGTGCTGCTCGTATCACTGCTGCGGTTCGGCGTCGAGGGCATGGTCACGATGGATGCTATGTCGTTCGTGCAACTGGTGGTCCTCGGGTGGCCGAGTGGTATCCCGCTGACGCTGGCCGTCGTACTCCTGCATCGCCGCGTGCAGTTGCCGGCGTATGTCTGCGCCATCGTGTTGGCCCCGTTGTCCGTGCTGGCGTTCATTCTGGGCGGCCTGCTGGGGCCGTTCGTGCTGGTCTACGTGGTGGTCGTGTCACTGCCGGCGTGGGTTGCACTGGGGATTGTTGCTCTACTACAATCGAGGCGCTCACCTGCGGCCGGCCGCACCGCCGAGTGAAGATAAGTTCACCGGCCGCAGTAACCACATAGGGATTAGGTAGAGAAGGAGAGACGACCGTGTTGAAACACAGTATCCGCTTGATGCTCATCGCTGCGCTCGCATTCGTCCTACTGGGGTGCGATCTGATGAGCAGCGATGACCACGAAGACGAGGCTCACGCAGATGTGGCTGCACTGCAAGAGCAGTTGGCCAGCAAGGATTCCCAGATCGCGCAGTTGCAGGCGCAGATTTCCGCGCAGCCGGCGGCGGCCACCAGTCGGCTGGAGACCGTGATGGCCCGCGGGCGGCTCGTGTGCGCCAGCCGGACCGATGTCCCCGGCTACGGCTTCCTGGACTCCAGTGGCCGCAACATCGGGTTTGACATTGACCTGTGCCGGGCGGTAGCCGCGGCTATCTTCGGTAACGGTGATGCCGTGGAAGTCATTCCCATCTCGGCCGCCGAGCGCGGTCCCACGATCCAGTCGGGCGACGTAGACATGCTGGCCCGCACGGTGACGTGGACCACCACGCGCGATTCGCAGTGGGGCAACTACACCGTCGTGACCTTCTACGATGGCCAGGGCTTCATGGTCCGCAAAGACAAGAACATTGACAGCGCCCTGAAGCTGGGTGGCACCTCCGTCTGCGTGACGAGCGGGACGACGACCGAGCTGAACCTGGCGGACTACTTCCGGCAGAACAGCATGGAGCTGGAAGCCGTCGTCTTCGAGAACACGGCGGCCGTGGTCAGCGCCTACGAGCAGGGTCGCTGCGATGCCTTTACCAACGACAGGTCGCAGTTGGCGGCCCTCAGGAGTGGGCTGCAGAACCCCGATGACCATGTTGTGCTCCCCGAAACGATCTCCGAGGAGCCGCTGACGACGGTCGTGCCGCACGGCGACGACCAGTGGCTGGACTTGGTGAAGACGGTGCTGTACGTCTTGATCAACGCGGAGGCGTTCGGGGTCACGATGGCCAACGTTGATCAGATGGTGAACCACGAGAACATCCAGATCCGGCGGATGCTGGGCACGGAAGGCGAGTTCGGCCAATCCGACTTGGGTCTCAAGAAGACCTTCGCCGTGGATGTGCTCAAGGCCGTCGGCAACTACGGCGAGGTCTACGAGCGCTATCTGGGGACGGAGGGCCTGGGCCTGCCGCGGGGCATCAACGAGCTGTGGACCAAGGGCGGGTTGATCTACGCCCCGCCGCTGCGCTAGTAACACGGCGGAAGCGGGTGGCGCGTTCCACCGGCTGACGTATATCCTGTCCGGGTGAGCCTACGAAAATGCTCGTAGGCCTTGCCCGGACAGGACTGTTGTATTGATGGTAGTGTGCGGCTGCGGGGAGCATTCCCATTACGCTAGCCGTGCATGGCACTGCTCTGTGCGGCCGCCGCTGTGCTAGTCACGGCGGGGAAGTTCCCGGAATGACTGCGGTTGGGGGTGGCTATACGTGAGTGGTAAGCGTTTTCCCCTGATGCTCTCCTTTGGCGATATCCCCCTCTGGCGCGACGTGCGCGTGCTCCGCGCCCTCACGCAGATCGTCTCCGCGGTGCTCGTTGTCGGTCTTGTTCTCTTCATTTTCACGCAGGTGGTGGCCGCCGCCAATGAGCGCGGCTTCTCCTTAGGTTTCGACTTCCTGCGGGAGGAGGCCGGATTCCCCATCGCGGAGTCGGTCATCGAGTACGAGGAGTCCGACACCTTTCTGTATGCTTTTGGTGTCGGGATACTGAACACGCTCAAGGTGGCCATCTCGGGGGTCATTCTGGCCACCATCCTCGGCATCTTTATCGGTGTCTGTGGCGTATCCACCAACTGGCTGGTGCGCCGGATCGCCATAGTGTACGTCGAGATCTTCCGGAACGTTCCACTCCTGGTCCAGCTCTTCTTCTGGTACTTCGGCGTCTTCCAACTCCTGCCGAGCGTGCAGGAGAGTATCCAATGGCCCGGTCCGATCATCCTCAATAACCGGGGCATCTACATGATATGGGGCGATCCCACGGCTGCTTTTGTTCCATGGCTGGTGCTCCTGCTGGTCGCTGTGGTGGTAGCCGTGGTCGTGGCCGTCGTCCTGTCGCGCGTCGAGTCGCGTGTCGGTAGGTCTACCTACCCGTTATCGGTAGCCGTCGCCATCGTAGTGGTGGTCCCGGTCCTGGCGTGGATACTCATGCCGGACAGTCCCTTAATGCGCAATGCTCCGGAGCTGGGCCGCTTCAACTACGAGGGCGGGCTGCGCCTGACCCCGGAGTTCGCGTCCCTGCTGATCGGGCTGGTCGTCTACACGGCCGCGTTCATCGCGGAGGTCGTCCGGGGCGGGATTAACTCGGTGCGGCGCGGGCAGACCGAGGCCTCTAGGGCGCTCGGGTTGACCGCCCTGCAAACGCTCCGGTTCGTGGTTTTCCCCCAGGCGCTGCGCGTCATCATCCCGCCACTGATTAGTCAGTATCTCAACCTCACCAAGAATTCCAGCCTGGCTATTGCCATCGGCTACCCGGATCTGTTCAGTGTGGGCAGAATCATGGTCAACCAGGCCGGTCGCGCCGTGCCCATCTTCCTGCTGCTGATGATCTCCTACTTAGCGATGAGCCTGACCTATGCCCTGATCGGGAACATCTATAACCGCCGCGTGCGGTTTGAGGAGCGTTAGCGTGAGTACCGCGACGGCCGTCCTCGATCCGCCGAGGACCAGTGTAGGGGTGCTGGGCTGGGTGCGCGGCAACCTCCTGAGCACCTGGTACAACACGTTGCTCTCGGTACTGGCCTTCGGCTTGATCGGCCTCGCTTTGTGGACGGGTCTGGGCTGGATCTTCCTGGATGCCGACTGGAGCGTCATCACCGAAAACCTGAAGCTCTTTTCCGTGGGCCAATATCCCCCGGAGCAGGTGTGGCGCGTCAGCCTGGGAGTCGTGTGGCTTGCCTTCCTGTTCGGGGTCGCCTGGGGTACCGGGGCCAGCAGCGTGATGAGTATGTTTGCTCGCACCATCGCCATTGGGTTCGGCCTCGCGGCGCTGGTATTCCTTTTCTCGGAGATCGTTTTATCCTTGGGTATCGTATCCATCGCGGCTTGCAACCAGCTTGTGGCTGTCTCGGTGGCCGTCGTCGTCGGGTATTACCTGTTTCGAGGGCGCTCACTGCAGACACGCTGGCTCGTGCTGTCCTGGGTGCTGTCTTTCGCCGCCATCCTCGTGCTGCTGCGCGGGTTCGAGGGCGTCAGTTGGCTACCCCTCGTCGAGACGAACGCTTGGGGCGGGTTGCTGCTGACCTTCCTCTTGGCCGTCTTGGGTATTGTGGCCTCCTTCCCGCTGGGCGTGCTGCTGGCTCTGGGCCGCCGTAGCAACCTTCCCGTCCTGAGCGTGCTATGCACCATATTCATCGAAGGAGTTCGCGGCGTGCCGCTGGTGACACTCCTCTTTATGGGTCAAGTGATTCTCCCGCTCATTCTTCCCGAAAATCTGCCCATTGACCGCATCACACGCGCTTTCCTGGCCATCACCATCTTCAGTGCCGCGTACACGGCCGAGAACGTCCGCGCGGGGCTACAGTCGGTGCCGACGGGCCAGATCGAGGCCGCCAAGGCGTTAGGGCTTGGCGGTGTAAACACGACGACCTTCATCGTCATGCCGCAAGCGCTGCGGGCCGTGATTCCTGCCATCGTGGGCCAATTCATCGGCCTCTTCAAGGACACCAGCCTGGTCGTCATCGTCGGACTGCACGATATTGTCGGTATTGGCCGGAACATCCTGTCGGCCAACCCGGAGTGGCTGCTCTCGCAGCGCGAGGTGTACGTGTTCCTGGCGGTGGTATTCTGGGTGTTTACCTTCGGCATGTCCTACGCGAGCCGCCGGCTGGAGTCCACGCTCGGCATAGGGACCCGCTAAGGCAAGGGGATTGCGATGCAAGCAGACGATGACATGATTATCTGCCGCGACGTACACAAGTGGTTTGGGTCCTTCCACGTCCTGCGGGGCGTCACCATGACCGTGAAAAAGGGGGAGGTGGTCGTCATTTTCGGCCCCTCGGGGTCGGGCAAGTCCACCTTCATCCGCGCGATCAACCGCCTGGAAGAGCACCAGCGCGGCGATATCATCGTAGACGGCATCGCGCTGACCCACGACATCCGCAACATCGAAGCGATTCGCAGCGAAGTCGGGATGGTCTTTCAATCCTTCAACCTCTTCCCCCACCTGACCGTGCTCCAGAACATTACGCTGGCTCCCATGCGGGTCAGGAAGTGGCCGGCCTCCCGTGCAGAGGAAGTGGCGATGAGCCTACTGGAGCGGGTGGGCATCCCGGAGCAAGCCGGCAAGTATCCGGCCGAAATCTCCGGCGGGCAGCAGCAGCGGGTCGCCATTGCGCGTGCCTTGGCGATGCAGCCCAAGGTCATGCTGTTCGACGAGCCGACCTCGGCCCTGGACCCGGAGATGATTAAGGAAGTGCTCGACGCTATGCGCGAGCTGGCCTCCTCCGGGATGACGATGGTCGTCGTGAGCCACGAAATGGGGTTTGCCGCCGAGGTCTCCGACCGGATGGTCATGTTCGACGAGGGCAACATCGTCGAGGCCGGCGCTCCGCAACAGCTCCTCAACAACCCGCAGCAGGAGCGGACCAAGACCTTCCTCTCCCAGATTCTCTGAGGGTTGCCCGTGGCGTGCTCCGGTCTTCCCTCCCCTCGCCCGCCCGGCCGTTAGCACTCGTTGGCGGCGAGTGCTAAGAGGTGCTACAATGGGGGCGTGTGTCAACGAACCGCAGTAGAGAGCGGCGTTGAGCGTAGGCGGCGGTGGCGTTTGTACACGCCACGCCGAGGATAGACCCCAGCAGGACTAATCGAAGGAGGCAGAGCAGCTATGGCAGTGACGCTACGTCCGCTTGGTGATAAGGTAATCGTCCGCCCGGAGTCGGGTGAGGAGACCACCAAGAGCGGGATCGTGCTTCCCGATACCGCAAAGGAGAAGCCCCAGGAAGGGGTCATCATTGCGGTCGGCTCCGGGCGGGTGCTCGACAACGGCGAGCGGGTAGCCCTCGAAGTAGAGGCAGGTCAGAATATCCTCTACGCGAAGTATGCCGGTACCGAGGTGAAGCACGAGGGTGAGGACCTGCTCATCCTCAGCGAGCGCGACATCCTGGCCGTCTTGGGCGGCTAACCGATAGACCGAACTCCGGGGCCACCCCACTCCCGCCGGGTGTCGGCCAGCCACTCTCCGGCAGCGGCCAGCACCGTCGGCTAACGGGGTCGGTGGTAGCCCCGCAATACGTCGGCTCACGAAGAGCGCCTGTCCAGCCTTGCTGGGCGGGCGTTTGTATTGGTGTGCCGGGTGGCCTCTGTAGGGGCAACCCTTGTGGTTGCCCGCACCAACCCCCAGAGACAGGGCGCCCACAAGGGACGCCCCTACGTGTGGAGGCCGCGCCTTACTCGTAGTCGCCGCGGATCAGTGCATCGAGCAGGTCCGCGAGCACCGCCGCCGGTACCGGCCCGACCAGCTTACGCACGATCTGACCCTGCCGATTAATCAGGAACTTCTCCGGGACCCCCATCAGGCCGTAGTCAATCGAGATTTTGCCGTCGGTATCGCGGCCGTTGGGGTAGGTAATTGCGAATTCGTCCAGGAAGGCCCGCGCTGCGGCCTCACGATCCTGCACGCTGACGCCGACGAAGAGCAGGTCGGTCGCGCGGTACGACTGCCACACCTGCTCCAGAGTCGCGGCCTCTTCGCGGCAGGGCACGCACCAGGAGGCCCAGAAGTCCACCAGCACCGGGCGGCCGCGCAGGTTGGCGAGCCGAAGCGATGTGCCGTCGAACAGCGGTAGCGTGAAGTCCGGGGCCGGCCGCGCCGTGATCGGAACGTTCCGTAGCGCCGACTGCACGGCGAAGTTCGTCGCCTCGCGGTCACTGGCGCGGATCATCGCGTAGCCGAGCAAAGCCAGCAGCAGGACGACGCCCCCGACCGTGAGCCAAAACGCCAGCGATGCCCGCGGGGTGAGTGCCGCCGGCGGCTGCGCGGAGCCGGCTGCGGGTGGTGGGGAAGGATCGGCGGCCGACACTATGTTGGTGTCTCCTCGGAGGTGGCTACCTCTTGGCGCATGGCGATTTCCGCTTCGAGGGTCGCCAACTCGGCGGCGACGTCACGCTGCCGCTGCGCCAGCCAGAGCAGATAGACGCCTAGCCCCACCACGACCACCGCATAGCCGGCAAACACGAACGTCACCGGGTCACTCCTCAAGCGCGAACTCGAACACTAACCAGGATAACACGACGTAGATGAGATCGAAAGCAATCAGGAGATGGAGCCAGGGGGCATCGCCGGCGCCGCCCCATGCCATCCGCCCCTGGAGCGCCGCCGTCGTGCTGTGAACGGCCGCGAGGAGCGCCGGGACGGTGATTGGGAAGAGCAGCACGGGCAGCAGCACCTCACGGGCGCGGGTCTGGGCGGCCAACGCACTGAGCAGCGTCCCGGCTGCCGCGAGGCCCAGCGTACCCAGGACCAACGACAGGAACAGGGCCAGCGGGTCGAACGCGACCGTGAAGAAGACGGTGGTGAGCGCGACCGTCAGGACGATCAGGACGGCGGTCAGCGCGAGGTTGCCGAGCAGCTTTGCGGCGTACAGGATCGAGCGATCCAGCGGAGCGGCGAGCAGCGCATCGAGATTGCCCCGCTCGTGCTCTTGGGCAAAGGTGCGCCCAAAGCCCACCGTGGCGCCGTAGGTGATCGTGACCCAGATCAAGCCGGGGACCAAGCGCGTGGCGTCCGTGCCCGGCGTATCGAGAGCAAAGTTGAAGATCAGCAGGCAGACGATGGCATACATCGCTGCCGCCGCCACGTTATCGCGCCGTCGTCCTTCGATCCGCAGGTCTTTGCCGATGATGGCGGTCAGCGCCCCCCAGCCCGTCGGCCGGGGAGCGGGAGCTTCGGCCTCACCTCCTGGACGTTTGATGTTGGACCTAACCCCCGGCTCCTTCCCTTCGGGGAAGGGGAGTCGTTGCGGCGCCCGGTGGCTCCTTCCCTTTAGGGAGGGGGTTGGGGGGAGGGCAGCATCCCCACTGTCGGCTTCACCGGCATACAGCGCCCGCAGGCGTGCCGCCGTGAGCGTCTCCGTGGCCGCGTCCAGCACACAGCGTCCCTCCACCAGCACGAGCAGGCGCTGGCAGAAACGCAGCGCCAAGTCGAGATCGTGGGTAGCCAGCACGATGGTCGGGCGCCAACCGTCCTCCGGGTGTGGCTGCCCGGAGTCGAGGCCGAGCAGCGCCGGGAGGTCGGCGATGGCCAGCGGGTCGAGCGAGGCATCCGGCTCGTCGAGCAGCAGCAAGCGCGGCCGGTGCAGCGTCGCGCGGGCCAGTGCCAGGCGCTGCTGCTGGCCGCGCGACAGTTGGCCGACCGATGTCGTCGCGGCCCCGGCCAGCCCTACTCGCTCCACGGCTGCCGTCACGGTACTCGCGTCTGGGGACAGGCCGTACAGGCGCCGGAAGAAGGTCAGGTTCTCTCGCGGTGTCAGCTCGTCGTATAGCCAGGGCTGGTGGCCTGCGTAGCCGATCTCAGCGCGTATATTCTGGTCCGCGCGGCTGGTAGGCCGGCCGAAGAGCGCCAGCGAGCCGTGCGTCGGGCGTAGCTGCCGGCCGAGCAGGTTCAGGAGGGTGGATTTGCCCGCACCGTTCGGTCCGACGACGCCGATACGCTCGCCGGCGTGGACCGCGAACGTCAGCGGGCGCAGCGCAACGGTCCGGCCGTACCGTCGCGCGAGACCGTGCGTCTCGATCACCGGCGCCCCATTATCCGACACGCCGCACTCCTGTCCAGCGCCGAGTGATAGAACTGGGCAATGCGGCAGCCGGTCGCTGCCGTGACTCTACTTCCCTGGAGAGAAGCGGCCTACGATGAGTAGGCTTGCTGGCGGGTTTCGAGGTCAACGAAGCGGGTTTGCTGGCCGAAGAAGCGGAGCTGGATGTCGCCGGTGGGACCGTTGCGGTGCTTGGCGACCAGAATGTCAGCCACGTCTTTCTTGGGGGTGTCCTTGTCGTAGTAGTCTTCACGATAAATGAACATTACCACGTCGGCATCCTGCTCGATGGAGCCGCTCTCGCGCAGGTCGGACAGCATCGGGATGTGCGATGGGCGCTGCTCTACGGCGCGCGAAAGCTGCGACATGGCCACGATGGGGATGTTCAACTCGCGGGCGAGGCCCTTGAGCGAGCGAGTAATCTCGGAGACTTCCTGCACGCGGTTCTCCATGTAGCGACCCTGCCCCTGCATCAGCTGGAGGTAGTCAACCAGAATGAGGCCAATGTTGTGCTCGGCTTGCAAACGCCGCGCTTTCGTGCGTAGCTCCATGATCGGGATGCCGGCCGTGTCGTCAATGTAGACCGGCACCTCGGAGAGACGGCCGATGGCCTTGGCGATCTGCTGTAGCTCCTCATCGTCAATGACACCGCGGCGCAGGCGATGCGAGTCGATCCGGGCCTCTGTGCAGATCAACCGCTGTACCAACTGCTCCTTGGACATCTCCAGGGAGAAGACGGCGACCGGGACGTTGTGCGGCGGCGCCGCGGCGTTCTGGGCGATATTCAGCGCCAGACTGGTCTTACCCATGGACGGCCGCGCCGCCACGATGACGAGATCGGACCGCTGGAGGCCGCCGGTCAAGGCATCGAGGTCGCGGAAACCGGTCGGCACGCCCAGCGTCTGCCCGCGGTGCTGGGAGATAGAGTCAATCTGGTCGAAGTATTCCTCCAGGATGGTTTTGAGGGGCAGGAACTCTTGAAAGCGGCGCCGGTGCGTGAGCTGGAAGAGGATCGCTTCCGCCTGGTCCACCGCCTCCTCGGCATCGGCCGAGCCGTAGGCCAGCGCCGCAATCTGCCCGGAGGCTTGGATCAAGCGCCGCAGCATCGCACAGCGTTCGACGATGCGGCCGTAATACTCGACATGCACCGCGGTCGGCACGAGGGCGGTCAAGGATGACAGATAGGCCGCGCCACCGACCTCGTCCAGCCGCTCACGACGTTGCAGCTCGTCGGTGAGCATGACGAGGTCCGCCGGCTCGCGGCGCTCGAAAAGGTCCAGTGCCGCGCTGTAAATGGTCCGGTGTTGCTGCCGATAGAAGTCTGGGGCTTGGAGGAAGGAGGCGACGCGCGTGATGGCGTCGCGGTCAATCAGAATACTGCCGAGGACCGACTGCTCGGCCTCGATATTCTGCGGCGGCAGTCGTTCCTCGGTATCCGGTCTCTCAACAACTGCTCTGTCGGCCGTTGCTCCATTTACTGCCATAACAGAATCATAACGCTTGGCAGCCGGGGATGGATTATAGCGGCAGTGATGGTAGGAGGTTGGGGCTTACGCCTCACCCCCTGGCCCCCCTCTCCAACATTTGGAGAGGGGGTGTAGCGCCCGGACCGGGGGCCACGCCTGGGCCGGGCCCCGTGCGGCTTTGGTCCGGCAGAGGGTTAGGTCCAACCCCAGTTCACGAGGCTTCTACGGCCGCCTCGGCTGCCAGTGCCGGTTCGGGTTGGTCGGCGTCGGCCTCTGCCGTGGCCGCTGCCTCCGACTCCGCTACCGGTTCCTCAGCCGCTTCTACTGCCGGCTCCTCGGTTGCTTCCGCCTCCGGCGCTTCCTCCACCTCCGGCACGACCTCGACGCTGACGATACCCGTCTCCCGTGCCGGCAAGCGCAGGGTGACCTGGTGGCTGCCCAGGTGGCGCAGCGGCTCGCGGAGCACCACGTCCCGGCGATCAATCCGAATTTGATGCTGCTCTTCGAGTGCGGCGGCGATCTGCGGGGAGGTCACGCTGCCGTGCAGGCGGCCGCCTTCGCCGATCTGGGCCGGGATGGTGACGGTCAACTCGCGCAGCCGTTGGGCCAGGCTGCGGGCCTCGGCGGCCTCGCGCTCGGCAGCGACCTCGGCCTCGGCGCGTAGCCGTTGCAGCCGCTTCATCTGATGCCGCGTGCCCGGCACGGCGAGGCCACGGGGAAGCAGGAAGTTGCGCGCATAGCCCGGGGCGACCTCTTTGACGTCGCCCGCCCGGCCCAAATCCGCCACCGGCTCAACCAGGATAACTCTCATCGCTTACGCTCTTTTCTTTCTCGGTAGTGTTAGCGTTGGTGTGCAGGGCAGTGCGCCGTCACTCGTGATGTGCGGCATCGGTCCAGCAGGACATGACCTCTCAGCGCAGGAGGCACGGCGCGTTCGCGTACCGCTGCGATCCTTGTTAAGGATAGCGGATAGCGCGAGTATGCTGCCGGTCGCCTGGCGTGCGTGTGGTCAGCCCATCGTCGAGACGCGCTCTGGACGGACTTTATAGAGCACCCGTCTCCCGGGCGGCCCCACGTAGCGCGCCCGCCCGGTATAGCGCCCGGCCAGTTGGTCAATATGCTCCGTAGCGCCCTCTTCCGTCACCGCGACGACGGTACCACGCACGGCGAGATAGCGATACGGGTTGTCGGGATCGGCAATGCAGAGCGCAACCTGGGGCCGGTTTCGCATGTTGCGGTCCTTTTGCCGCCCGCGTGCCGAATTGACCAGCACGTGGGTTCCGTCGTAGTCCACCCACACCGGCGTCACCTGGGGCGAGCCGCTGGGCATGAGTGTCGCCAGGTGGGCGAAGCTCCGCTTCTCGAAAAGGTCCAGGTAGTCTTCCGGCAGCGGGACCGGTCGTATTTCCGTGGCCATCAGCATCCTCCTCACTGTTTGCCTACCGCTCAGGATACATCGCCTCCCGCCGTTCCTGCCGTCTCGCCTGTCATTCCCGCGTCAGCGGGGAGGGCATAGGGGGCGGTACCACCCGGCAACCGCTCACTTGAGGTCGAGCCGGTCGAGCACCTGCCGATTGACGACGCCACGGGGGCGGTGACCGGTGAGGACGGCGGCGACTTCGAGTGCCAAGCGCCGGCGGCGCTCGCGGGACGCCCAGTCGCTGGCCGAGGCCATGTGCGGCGTAATCACGACGTTGGGCATCGTCCGCAGTGGGCTATCGGGCGCGAGCGGCTCCTGTTCGGTCACGTCCAGCCCGGCAGCCAGCAGCCGGCCTTCCTGGAGCGCCGCGACCAGCGCGGCCTCATCCACCACCCGGCCGCGCGCGGTGTTGATGAAGATGGCGTGGGGCTGCACCAGCGCGAACTCGGGAGCGCCGATCAGGTGATAGGTATCCGGCAGGAGGGGTACGTGGCAGGAGATGAAATCGGCATCTTGCAGCACCTCGACCATCGGCACCGACCGTACTCCGTGGGCGGCGAAGACTGCCGGGTCCACGTAGGGGTCGTAGGCGATTATCTCGCGGAGGGCAAAGCCGGCCATCCGCTGCGCCACGCCCCGCGCGACGTTGCCGAAGCCGAGCAGGCCGAGCGTGTTCCCGGTCAGGCGGTGGATCATGCCCCGCTCGCCGCCCCAGCCGCCCGCGCGTATCTGCTGCGCCGCCGGCACGATCCAGCGCACACAGGCGAGGAGCAGGGCGACGGTATGGTTGGCGACCTCGTCAACAAAGACATCGGGCACGTTGGTGACGATGATGCCCTGCTCGGTGGCACAGTCCACGTCCTCGAACCGATCCATCCCGATGCCGCCCACGGTGATGATCTTGCAACGGGTCAGCGCCTGGATGAAGGACCGCGAGACGCGATGCTTGCCGATGATCGCGTCGGCATCGCGGGCCTCGGCGAGCACCGTCGCATCGTCGTCGCTGGGAACGGTGACTAGCCGACAGCCGGCCTGGGCCAGGATTTCGCGCTCGCCGGCGGCGCCAAAGGTGCCGCCCGTGTCCACGACCACCACTTTGGGTTGCTGTCCGTCGGAAGCTGCCGTCGCAGGAGTACCGGTTCGCTCTGATGCCGCCATGTGGATCTGCTCCCTGCTGCTGAGATGAGCCAGTGTACCGCGTGCGGCGCATCCAGGCGATGGTGGTGCGGGGCCCGGAGTCGCCGCCTGCCGTGGATCGGCGGGTCGGCTCGTTAGGGAGAGCGCACGGTGCTGGCTACCGTTCGAGGAAGAGCGGGGCGAGCATGGTGTCTACCGGCACGTAATCGTCGGTCAGGATTTCCTGTGGCCCGGTGTTGAGCCACGCCTCCATGGCCGATTGCCGCATCACGCGCGTGGTCGCAGGTACCGCGGCGGGACTGGGATAGGCGCTGAACCGCTCGAACTCAATCGGCTGTACTGCTGCCGCCACGACGTAGGTGCCGCGTGTTTGTATCGTCGCTTCGATGATTCCGTCGCTCTCGCCGAGGACGTAGACGTAGGGGAAGACCTGCCGGAGGGTCCGCACGAAGGCTTTGAGGAACCGGCCGTCAACGAGCTTGTCCACGATGTTCGTCACGTAAATGCCGTCCTCGGTAAGCAGATCGCGCATTTGCTGCGAGAACTCCAGCGTGGTGAGATGGTACGGCACCGAGAAGTCGTTGAAGGTGTCTCCAAAAATCAGGTGATAGCTGTGTAGGGGCAGGTCGCGCACGGCCATCCGCGCATCATCGTTGTAGGTGATGACCCGGGTGTCCCAGGGCAGCCCCATGTGCATGTGCGCGACTTGCGTCACTGCCGGGTCAATCTCGATGACCTCAACGGTGACCTCGGGATAGCGTGCTTCGAGCGCCCGCGGCATGGTGTAGCCTCCGCCACCCAAGAAGAGCGTGTGCATACGCGGCTGGCGCTCGGCGACGTACTGCGCCGTTTCGGCGGCGATCTCTACGTACCCGTAGATAATCACCTGCGGATTGGTGATCGAGTTGAAGCTATGCACCAACTGATCGAGCTGGAGCCGCACGACATCCTGGCCGCGGCGCTGGACCTCCGTCACGCGAATGCAGAAATAGTTGGTCTCCAGCGTGCAGTTGTCGGCGCGTACCGACGGCCGCGCGGCATTGCCGGCCAGGGCCAGTGCCCCCACCAACAGCACGGCCGCCGGCCAGCGCGCCCGGTGCAGTTGGCCGAACAGCAGGGCCAAGATCAGGAGTACCACCGCGACCAGCAAAACGACGGTGCGTGTGCCGAGTAACGCGATCAGGACAAAGCCTGCCAAGTAGACGCCGACGATGCTCCCCGCCGTCGAGACGGCATAGAGCTGGCCGACGATGCTGCCGGTGTGCGTGAGGTTGGTGAGCGCCCGTTTGACGACGATGGGTGTCACCATGCCCAGCACGCAGCTCGGCAAGAACAGCAGGCTGGTCGTCATCAGCAGGATTCTGGGGAGCGGAGAAAGATCGAACGTCCATTCGTGCAGGGCGGTCACCACGGCCAAAGGAGCAGAGCTGACCACGCTCCCGGCGAGCAAGCAGAGGCCCAGCGTGCTCGGCGCCGGAAAGCGGTCGGCCACCCGGCCGCCCAAGAAGTTGCCGATGCTGATGCCAGCGAGCACGATGCCGATGATCGTGGTCCAGGTATAGAGGGAGACGCCCAAGTGCGGGGCGAGCAAGCGTCCGGCCACGATCTCCAAGATCAGCGTGCCGGCGCTGGCCGTGAACACGATGAGGTAGAGACTCCCCTTCTGCCACACAGTGGACATCGCGGCTTACTCCCTCCCCTTCCGGCAACCCTCGACCGCCACACCCGGCCCGCAGTCTCCACGGACCAACCGCCAGCGGCAGAGCTGCACCGGAGAAAGTGTATCGCACCACAGCGCCCGGCCCGCGGCCGGTGGGGCAGGATGCGGCTGCGCTCCCCCTCTCTATCGCTCGGCGCTGGAGAGGGGCCGGAGGGTGAGGCCCAGTCACCGTGAAGCGATTGGTAGAATGGCGCGAGCCAGGTCATGGGACGGATTATTGCCATCGCCAGTCAGAAAGGCGGCGTGGGCAAGACGACCACCGCCGTCAACCTGGCCGCGGCATGGGCCGAGCGCCAGCGTCGCGTGCTGCTCATAGACCTCGACCCCCAAGCGAACGCGACGGCCAGCCTGGGGCTATCGCTCGACGGACTGTCCACCACGTATGATGTGCTACTGGGAACGGCGTCGCTGCGTGAGGCCGCCGTCCCCGTGGGAGTCGCCGGCGGCCGCGCCAATGCAGCGGGAAGCGGTGCCGACGGCGCGGCGCACTTCGATCTCGTACCGTCGAGCATGGACCTGGCCGGCGCCACCATCGAGTTGGTGGAACTGACCGACCGGGACCGGCGGCTGGCAGATCGCCTCGCCGCAGTCCACACCGCCTACGACTACGCGCTGATTGACTGTCCGCCGGCGCTCGGCTTGCTGACGATCAACGCGCTGGCCGCCGCCGATACCCTGCTCGTACCGATACAGTGCGAATACCTGGCGCTGGAAGGGCTGACCGAGGTGCTGCGGACGCTGCAGAGCGTCCACGAGCGCCTGAACCCGGAGTTGCGTGCCGTCCATCTGGTGTTGACGATGTACGATCTGCGGACCAACCTCTCCCGGCAGGTCAGCGCCGAAGTACAGCGTCATTTCCCCAGGGAGTTGCTGCAAACGGTCATCCCGCGCACGGTGCGACTGGGCGAGGCACCCAGCTATGGACAGTCGGTGCTGGCGTATGACCCGACCGGACGCGCCGCGGCGGCGTACCGAGCACTCGGAGCCGAGCTAGAGGAGGCATTCACAGATGCCGCGACCTAAGGGCGGGCTGGGACGTGGCTTGGAGGCGCTGTTGCCGGCTGCACCGCCGGAGACGGAGACGGCTGCCGACGATGCAGCGGTGCAGCTCCTGGACGTAGACGCGATTGATCCCAACCCCCAGCAGCCGCGCCGGACCTTTGACGAGGAGGAGCTGCAAGAACTGCAAGACTCCATCGCCGAGCACGGTGTCCTGCAGCCCGTGCTCGTCGCCCGGGTGCCCGGCTCATCACGGTACCAGCTCATTGCCGGCGAGCGGCGCTGGCAGGCGGCCCGGCGCGCCAACCTCGCGCAGGTCCCGGCCGTCGTTCGGGAGGTGACAAGAGACGAGTACCTGGTCCTGGCCCTCGTCGAGAACCTCCAGCGCACCGACCTGAACCCGCTCGAAGCCGCCGCGGCCTTCCGACAGCTCGTCCACGACTTTGGGCTGACCCAGGAAGAGGTCGCCCGCCAGACGGGGCGGAGTCGCATGTCGGTGTCGAACACGATGCGGCTGCTCAACCTCTCCGAGGAGGTCCAAAAATACCTCCGGCAGGGCCAGCTGACCGAAGGGCACGCGCGGGCGCTGCTGGGGGCACCAAGCCCGGCCGACCAGCGCGAGCTAGCCGAGCGGGTGATTGCCGAGGGGTTGAGCGTGCGCCAGGTCGAAGAGCTGGTCCGGCGCTTGCGGGACGCGGCGGGCCGCCGGGTGCGCTCGCGCCCGGCCCCGGCGAAATCACCGGAGCTGGCCGACCTCGAAGGGCGGCTCGAACAGCTCCTCGGCACGCGCGTCGAGATCGTCCAGCGCCGGGGCGGGCGGCGGGGCGGCCGGCTGGTCTTCCACTACTTCTCCGACGAGCAACTCACCGCCCTCTGCGACCACCTCCTCGACGACACCGCCTAACGGCGCAAGCCGCTCCCGCCACATCGCCGGTCTTGGGTGCCGGGCGCTCGTGGGACGTCACCGGTGTATTACACATGCCGCAACTGCCGATTACGTGCTATACTGGCAGAGACATATGTTCTATCTCGTGCCGGATACCTTGCTAGTCAAGATTGCAGCAACCCACTGCGATGGTCAATCGTTCGCCTCAGGGGATACCTCTTGACACGCACATGGGTTCCCTGGGCAAGCGTTGGGAAAAGACGCAGATGACCACAGTTGAACACCCCAGCCTACTCGACCAAGTTGACCGGCTGCGGCTGGATGCGAGCAGCAGGATCGCGGCAGCGCAGAAGGCGGAAATGGGCCAGTTTCTGACACCGGCACCAGTCGCTCGTCTCATGGCCTCGATGCTGTCGTCTGACGGCGATGAAGTCTCCCTTCTGGATGCGGGGGCCGGTATCGGCTCTCTACTCGCCGCGTGCGTGGTTGAGTTCTGTCAGCGGCCGCGCCGACCGCGCCGGATTGCCGTGACGGCCTACGAGGTGGACAAACAGTTGGCGGGCTATCTTCCCGCCGTGTTCCGGTTGTGTCGGGAGCAATGTGCCCGTGTAGGGATAGCTTTTGAGGGGGAAGTGCTCGCAGCGGACTTCATCAGGAGTGCTGTTGATTTGCTGCGGCCCGGCCTCTTTCGGTCGGTTGAGCGTCCGGGGTTCGATTGTGCGATCCTCAATCCACCCTATCGGAAGATCAATGCCGGCTCGGATGAAAGAAAACTCCTACGGATGATCGGCGTCGAGACAAGCAACCTCTACTCCGGGTTTGTTGCTGCAACGCAACAGCTTCTGGAGCCATCGGGAGAACTGGTGGCCATCATACCCAGGAGTTTCTGCAATGGCCCGTATTATAGACCATTTAGGCATTCATTCCTTGAAGCAATGTCTCTGCGCCGGCTGCATCTATTCGATTCGAGAAAACTGGCCTTTCGTGACGACGATGTGCTGCAAGAAAACGTGATTCTCCACGCTGAAAAGAAACCACGGTCAGGAAACATCCCTGACTCTATTCTGCTCACCCGTAGTATCGGCCCTGATGATGCCTTACTCTCGTCTTGCCAAGTCCGATACGAGGATGTTGTCTCCCCCGATGATCCTGAGTCTTTCATCCGTATCGTATCCGGTGATCGGAGCCGACAGGTTGCGGAACGGATGCGCCGGCTGCCTTGCTCCTTAAGGGATCTGGGAATCAGCGTGTCTACCGGGCGAGTCGTGCAATTTAGAGCTACTCAGTTCCTGTGCCGGCATTTCGAGGAGCGGACCGTGCCCCTCATTCATCCGGCTCACGTTCGGAACGGAGCCGTAACGTGGCCACAGGAGCCGGCGATGAAACCGGATGCAGTGACGGTTACGGAGCAAAGTGCCGGTTTGCTTGTTCCGAGCGAAAATTACGTTCTGGTGAAACGCTTCTCGTCCAAGGAGGAGCGGCGGCGCGTGGTGGCGGCGGTGTATGAAGGAAGCCGTGTCTCTGCATCGGCAGTGGGTTTTGAGAATCATCTCAACTACTTTCACCGTAATGGTCGTGGCCTAGAGCTACCACTAGCCCGGGGACTGGCTGCTTTCCTGAACTCAACCCTTGTGGACGATTACTTTCGTCAGTTCAATGGGCACACGCAGGTCAACGCGACCGATCTTCGTAGCATCAAATATCCACATCCGGACCGGCTTATGATATTGGGCCGCGAAATGCCCGCAAATTTCCCTGGTCAACGCCGCCTGGACCAAATCGTAGAAAAGGTGCTAGAAGTCACATGACGGATTCTATCTCGCGTCAAAACCCGAACCGAATACATGAGGCCGTAGAGGCTCTCAAGCAGCTCGGCTTACCTAGGGCGCAACAGAATGAACGCTCCGCTCTGACACTACTGGCCTTGCTTGATCTCAAGCCCGACACACCATGGTCGCAAGCAGGTAGTCCGCTGCGGGGTATCACTCCCATCATGGATTTTGCTGCCGAACACTACGGCAAACGATACGCGCCGAACACACGCGAGACATTCCGCCGGTTCACTATGCACCAGTTCATCGTTGCCGGTCTGGTGATTCCGAATCCGGATAGACCGGATCGTCCGGTGAACAGCCCGCGGTTTGTCTATCAGATCGAACACAGTGCTCTTGAGCTATTGCGTACCTTTGAGCTACCCGACTGGGGTGACAACCTCCGGGCGTACTTGGCCTCGGTTCGTACTCTCACCGAGCGGTACGCTCAGGAGAGAAGGATGCAGCGCATCCCGGTGACAATCGGTCCCGGGGACACGATCAGTCTGTCGCCCGGCGGTCAGAACGTCCTCGTCAAGAAGATCATTGAGGAGTTCGCTCCACGCTTTACTCCAGGAGGAACAGTGCTGTATGTCGGCGATACTGAGGAAAAGTTCGCCTTCTTCAACCGGGAAGCTCTGTCCGCGCTGGGCATAGCTGTGGACCCACACGGTAAGATGCCGGACGTGGTCATATACCATGTGAATAAGAACTGGCTGGTACTGATTGAGGCAGTGACGTCGCATGGGCCGGTGAATCCGAAGCGCAAGGAAGAGCTTGAGCATCTCTTCCGCGAGAGTAACGTGAGCCTGATATTTATAACCGCTTTCCTGGATAGAAGAGTGATGTCCGTCTATTTGGGCGAGATTTCCTGGGAGACGGATGTGTGGTTGGCAGACTCACCGACTCACCTCATCCACTTTGACGGTGAGAAGTACCTTGATCTCTACTCACCACAAGCGGAGCGGTGAGCGGCAGCCCTCCGACGAGCACGACATCCCCAGCCTCATAGGCGGCCGGGGCACCCTGCACACGCCCTAGTGGCCGCCGCTGCGGCTGAGGTCTACGTCGGGGAGTTGGGCGAGGTCGTGGAGCATGTGCGCGCGAATCTGCTGCACGCGCTCCGGCGTCTGTGCTTCGAAACGGGTGGTCAGCGCCGGCTCGGTGTTCGAGGCGCGCACCAGCCCCCAGCCGCCGTCAAAGGTCACGCGGATGCCGTCGAGGGCCACGAGCGGGTAGCGCCCTTCGTAGTGCGCGCGCAGCCGCTCGATCACCCCGAACTTGGCGTCGTCGGCACAGAAGTAGCGCTCCTCGGCGGTGCTGTGGTAGCGCGGTAGTCGGTCCACCAGAGCGGATAGCGGCTCTGGCTGGGCGGCGAGCGTGGCGAGCAGTTGACTGGCGGCGAAAGAGCCGTCGTCGAAGTCAATCACTGGATCGTTGAAGAAGAGATGCCCGCTGTACTCGCCGGCGAGCGCCGCGCCCTGCTCCCGCCGTTTGGCCATGATGTTGGGGTACCCCGTGCGCCACATGACCGGCGTACCGCCGAGCCGCTCGATCTCCTCGATGAGCGCTAGCGAGCACTTCACGTCGAAGACGATCCGCTGCGGACCGTCGGCGAGGACGCCGCGGGCGAGGATCATGAGATATTGGTCGGGCCAGAGGATGCGGCCTTGGTTGTCCACCACTCCGAGCCGGTCCCCGTCGCCATCGAGGGCCACGCCCACGTCCGCGCCCACCTCGATCACCTTCTGCTGCAACTCGGCGAGGTTCTCCGGCTTGAGCGGATCGGGAACATGGTTTGGGAACGAGCCGTCGGGGTCGCAATACAGCGGGACCACCTCGTTGCCCAGGGCCGTCAAGAGCCGCACGCAGGTCGGCCCGGCGACGCCGTTGCCGGCATCAATGACGACCTTGAGCGGCCGCTCCTGGCGCACGCGCGTTGTGACGTAGGAGACGTAGTCGTCGAGGATGTCGAGCTTCTCGGCTGGCGGTGTGCCTCCCGTCCCCATCTGCGTGCTCTCAGCGGCTAACACGCGCAGGTCCTGTAGCTCGCTACTCGCCAACGGGATGCCGGGGCCGTCGGCGACCGGGCCGCGCTTCCGCACCTTCAGCCCGTTGAACTGCGGCGGGTTGTGGCTGGCCGTCACCGCTGCGCCGCCGTCGGTGTGCAGCGTGTTGACGGCGAAATACAGCACCGGAGTTGGCACTTCGCCAATCCAGGTCACCGCCACGCCCTGCGCCGCTAACCCTGCGGAGAGCGCGCGCGCGTAGCCGGGGGAGGTGAGGCGCGCATCGTGTCCGACCACGGCGGTGTACGGGCCGGCTTGGCCCGCTGGCCGGTCGAGGCCGGCAAGAAAGCGGCCGAACCCCGCCCCCAAGGCGGTCAGGACGGGCGGCGAGAGGTCATTGTCCACCAGGCCGCGAATGTCGTACTCGCGGAAGATCAGCGGGTTGATGGTGGGCCGGTGGGTAGTGCTTACGCTCATTGTTCCTCCTACGCTCGTCGTGCTCCCGCAGTGGACACTTGCCTGCGGGCAGGGCGGGAAGGCGCTGATATGCGTTGCCGCCGGGGCCTCAACGAGCGGCCTGTAGTCGCGAGGCGATAGCTGACGGGTTGGGCATCGGCAGCAGCGGGATGATGTACTACGCTAGTGCAGAGTAGGTCAACGCCATTATAGCGGTGAGGAGGGACTGGCTCGTGGCAAACAGGGAATGTGGAGAGCCGAACCCGCTACAAGGGCTGGATGCCGCCGTCGAGCAGGCATTGCGAGACTGGCAGATGCCGGGACTGGCGCTCGCTATCGTCAAGGACGACGCGGTGGTGCTCTCGAAGGGCTACGGCGTGCGCGAGCTTGGCCAACCGATGCCCGTGGACGAGCGGACCGTGTTCGCGATTGGCTCGGTCACCAAGGCGTTTACCGCGGCGGCGCTGGGAATGCTCGTAGACGAGGGAAAGGTGGGCTGGGATGATCCCGTGACCGCGCATCTGCCCGATTTCCAACTCTACGACCCCTATGTCACACGAGAGATCACGCTGCGCGACCTACTCACCCACCGCAGCGGTCTCACACGCGGCGATCTCATCTGGATCGGCTCCGGCTTTGATCGCGCAGAAATCTTGCGGCGGTTGCGCCATCTGCCGCCCCGCTGGAGCTTCCGCAGCCACTATGGCTATCAGAACATCCTGTATCTCGCGGCCGGGCAGGTCGTGGCTGCGGTAACGGGCCGGAGCTGGGATGAGTTTGTCCGCGAGCGCATCTTCACGCCCCTCGGCATGACCGATAGCTCAACCTCGGTCACGGCGCTGGCAGACGCGGCGAACGTGGCGACACCACATGCCGAGGTTGACGGGCAGATACGGCCCGTTCCCTACCGCAACATTGACTGCATCGCCCCGGCGGGCGCGATCAACGCCAACGTCGTCGAGATAACGCGGTGGATCAGGATGCTGCTGGCCGACGGTCGGTATGAGGGCCACCTGCTCCTCAGCGCGGCCACGATGACCGAGCTATTCACCCCGCAGACGGTCATGGGCCTGGAGGCGCCGGAGATCAAGGCGTATGGTCCGCAGCTCCGTAGGCACGCGCACTTTGTGGCCTACGGGCTGGGCTGGATGCTCTACGACTACCGCGGCCGCAAGATCGCCTCGCATACCGGCGCCATTGACGGTATGCGAGCGGCGCTCGGTCTGGTGCCCGAGGAGCGGCTCGGCGTAGCCGTCCTGACCAACCGGAACTTCGAAAACCTCGCCCCGGCGCTGATGTTCAAGGTGCTGGATGCCTACCTCGGTGTCTCACCGTGGGACTCGTTGGCAGAGTGGCTAAAGGAAGCCAGAGCGGCCGACGAGCGCGCGGAGCGGAAGTGGGCGGCGCGCGAGAAGGAGCGAGCGCGGGACACGACGCCGTCCCTCCCCCTAGAGCAGTACGCTGGCGTCTACGAGGACGCTTACTGCGGGCGCCTGACCGTAACCCACGAGGACGGAGCGCTCGTCCTCCACTACGGACAGTCACACTGCGGCGATCTCACCCACTGGCACTACGATACGTTCCTAGTCACCTGGCGCCAACGCCACCTCGACCGCAGCTTTGCGACCTTTGCCCTAAACAGCAAGGGCGTAGTCGAGACCCTGTCCCTGGAAGACACCGGCTGGGGCCAAGACTACCTGTTCAACCGTATCCCAGAGTGAGCGAGGGGCTATCCGCCTGCTCGCCGCAGCCATATGCCGCACCCGCTCGCGCTCAGTGGGTCGCGTCGAGGCGGAGCAAGGGGCCGGGCCACGCCAGAATGCGGCGGTCGGCCGTCACCAGTTGATGGCCACCCACCAGCGCGGTAGCGACGATCAGCCGGTCAGCGGGGTCGGCGTGGAAGTCGGCAAGCTCGTTGGCATGTATTCCAATCTCGCCTTCAACAGGGATTTCGACTACACCTTGCCCCAGTTGTTCTCGACGCCATATGCCGACATCATCAGGGAACCTGATTCGCCCCTTGTCCTTGAGCAACGCTACTTCCCAGAACGAGATGGCAGAAACGCATACCTCTCCCGCCCGCCAGGCTTGCTCTATCTCAAGCCTCGTGTCGGTTCCCAACTCCGCCTGCCCTAACCTCATCCACAGCAAGACGTGCGTATCGAGGATGATCACGGATTGAGCACCCTGTCCGGATCCGTCTCAGCTTCCCACTCTACGTCAATAGGCTCGATGATGTCCCCAAGTATCTCGATTCTGCCCCGGTCGATGCCAAAGAGGCTCCGCGGTTGCACCCGGTACGGCACCAGCCGCGAGACCGGGCGGCCGTTCTTGGTGATGACAAGCTCCTCGCCACTCTCCGCCACCTCGTCCATAAGTTTCAGACACTTGGCCTTGAACTCGGCGGCGTTGACCGTCCGGGTGCCGGGTGCCTGCTTACTCTCGGTTGCCATGGCCTGCTCCTTGCATGGTTAACCAGTATATGACCACCTGTGCCCCACATTCCAGCCACACCACCTGCCAGCAGCGCGGCCGTTACGCCGGTGGGGTGCCGAAGATGGCGACCGGGCCTTCGGGGATGACGTTGACGATGGGCGTGTGTCGGCCGTTGCGGCGCCGGGCTACGGTTTCCCGGACGGCCTCGACCGCCGCAGCCGGCTCGGCAAAGACGGGTGCTCCCGGTAGGCGCAGCCCGGCCTCCATTTGAGTGACGCCTGGCGAATAGATGACGACCTCTCGATCGCCTAGCTCCGAGGCGCGTGGGCCGGTGCCCGGCTCGCCGAGGGGCAGGCCCCGTCGTCGTCGCTCGCCGAGGTAGTGGACGCCGAAACCGAGCGTGGCCGCGGCAGCGAACAGGACCACCCCGTCGGGCCGCGCGGTGGCGGGAGCGCCGTACTCGCCGAGCGCCTTGCCCGCTTGCAGGAACTCGGAGTCTTGGGGATGGCCGCTGACGATGGTCAGGTCGGCGTCGGGCGCCGCGGGCACCATGTAGAGGTCACGCGCCATCCGCACCGCTGCGCGATGCGCTGCGACCAGATCGCCGGCAAACAAGCCGGCGACTTTCATGTCCCGGTTCACCACCACGTTGACGCTGAAGTCGTGGTCGGCCAGGCGCGCGGCCTCCTCGCAGTCGGCGCGGAAGACGTTGCCCTCGATCTGCACGCGCTCGCCGTCGAACGTGCCGTGGTGATAGGCAATCGTCTCGATGCTGCAGACGCCGGGGAGCACGAGCTTGGCGCCGCCGCCAAAGCCGGCGGAGGCGTGCGGAATGACACTGCTCAGGCTGATCCGCAGGTCGGCGTCGGCATAGTACTTGTTGACCGCGACCTTGGTGCCTCGCGAGGTGGTGCCTACGTCAGTCAGGTGCTCGAACGGGTTGTGGTTCATGTATTCGTAGCGGGCAACCACCTCCGCGCCCACTTTGCGGACGTACTCCGGCCGCGTCATTGGCCGGTGAGTAGCAAAGCCGCCGAGAATGACCGTCCCTTCGGGAGGAATGCCGCCAGCGTGTATTTCCTCCAGCACGTAGGGAATGAAGTCCGCCGTCGGCGTAGGGCGGGTGAGGTCGTCCACGATCAGCACGGCGGTCCGTCGGCCGCGCGCCAACTCACGCAGTGCCGGCGTGCCAATGGTCTCGCGCAAGGCGGTGCGGATTTGGTCCGCCGTCAACGGTGGTCGGTTGTTGATCGAGGCGCGATGGACCTCCCAGTCGGCCGGCAGGTCGAACGTGACTGTTCCCTGGTCAATGGGCACCGTCACCGGAGCCGCTGCTGCGCTCGGTGCGAGGTGCGGAGCGGTTGGCGCGACGACTGACATGATCCCTTCCTCCACGATACTGCCTGGTGGCGTTCCGGCACGGGTCTATAGTAGCAAGCACGATACGGGAGAGGCTGGATCGGTTGCTGTAGGGGCAACCCTGGTGGTTGTCCACGTCCACCTGCAAAGCGGGAGTACCTATAGGGGGGCCGGGCGACGCTCACGGCAAGTCGCCGAGTACTGCGACCCGGTCCTGGTCGAGCAGCGGCACGGTGGCCCGGGTCACGCGCAAGCGTCCCTCGGCAGCATCCGTCCCGGTCTGGACGCGGGTGCCCAGCCGCGCCCCAGGATGGTAGGTGAGGGGCGGGTAGCGGAGGCGGATAAGCTCACCGACCGACCACTGGCCCGTGGGATGCCACAACTGCGTGGGGTTGCCGCTGTCAACCTCGCGCAAGAAGTTGTCATGGCCCACGACGAGAAGCGTCAGCCGATAGTTCCGACTGATGTTGGCTCGCGGACGGACATACAACGTCGGTATCACGCGGCGGATGCTATAGCGTACCTCCGGTAGCGCCTCCAGCCGGTAGCCTACGATCTCGAACAGTTCCTCGAAGGACACCGCGACCGGCGTATACGGCTCGTGCTCGGCGGCGCGGGTGAAGGAGTAGAAAGCCGGCGGTGGTGTTGTGCCCGGCGCCGAGCCGGACGCGGCGCTACCCTCGACACGCCGCTTGAAGAGCAACAGCCCGTCGTCCCCGGCCAGGAGCGCGAACTGCGGATTGTCCAGCAGGGCGTTCGCTGCAGCGTAGAGTTCGTCTATCTGCAAGGGGTCCGAGGTGCCGGCCACGTCGAGTAGCATGTATTCGGCGTCGTCAATGGTCGGGAAGACGTAAATCTTCTCGCGCCCCGAGAGGTGCGGGAACACGTTGGATTGCGCCGACACGACCGCATCCGCCGGAATCCGCCCCCGGAGCGGCGCGAGGCGGTCCGCGCGGACAGCGCCGCCGGGCCACGCGAACCGCTTGGCCGGTGGCAGGATGCCTTCCTGGCGGCTTTCGATCACGGCCATGCTCAACGCGATGAGGGCGAGCACGAGCACCACGTCGGCGCGGGGCAGCCGGAGCCAGCGCTGCGCCCGTGCCGCCAGCCAGCCGGTGCCGAAGATCGCCGCGACGAGCAAGGCGGGAATCGCTTCGGCCGAGTAGTGGGCGCCGCCGCCATGCTGCCAGGTGGAACTCGACAATCCGTTGATGGCGAGGGCCGGCGCGGAAACGGCCAGCTGAAGTGGTCCCAGCAGGGCGAGGACTCCGCTGCTGGCGAGCAGGTGTTGCAGGTACGTCACGGTCCAGCCCGGCACCGGCCAGCCGAGGTTGCCGGCCAGCAGCTCGCCGGGGTAGGCCCGGAGGAGAGCAATGGCCTCGGCGTAGCGCGTGATGAAGAGCGACGCCCTACCCCCACTGAAGTACGGGATGATGACCCCAAACGACAGGGCCACCCACGCGAATGCCAGGACAGCGACCGTGATGCCCAGTAGCCGTTTTCGCAGCACCAGCGCCGCATAGAGGCCCATCAGGCCCACGATCAACCCGACCTCTTCCTTGGCCAAGGTGCAGAGGCCGGCCATGAGCACGAACGCCCACGTGTGCCCCCGCAGCAGGAAGTGCCAGGCAAACAGCAGCAGGGCGCCGGTCATCGAGACAATGTGGAAGTCGGCGAGGTTGGCGGCTTGGATTGCCGGGGAGAGCAGGTACATCGCGGCAAACGCCAGCGCGGCACCACGATGGTCGAGCCGGCGGTGCGCGATCCAATAGGCCGGCAATGCACCGAGCGCCAGTACCGCCGTGAGCAGCACGATCAACGTCTCCGGCCCGGCGTGGATCAGATAGAGCGCCGCCAGCGGCAGGAAAAGCAACTCGACGTGGAATGCCAGCAGCGAGTCCGGGTCCGCGCCCTCCCCGAAGGCCAGTGGGCCACCCTGCTCGTGGCCGACGGCGCCGCGAAAGACCGTGAAGCGGAAGAAGTTGCCGTGCAGGTTATTCCAGGTGATCTGATCGGCGTAGCCCATGTCGAGGGCTTGGCTTTCCAGATTCCAGTGCCGGTAGAGCGCCAATCGGCCCGCAGTCACCGCGTAGAAGGCGATGAGTACGAGGAGCAGCAGTCCCGCAGCATAGGCTGCGAGCGGGCGGCGCTGACGCTCAGGCGCGGCGGTGCTTGGAGTTGGCCCGGCCGACCCGCCGTCACCACGGGCACCGTCAATCGCCGCGCTGGTCTGGGCCGGCACTTTACTGCGCTGTCAGGGAGGCCACGGAGAAGATCACGCGGAAGGGCACGCAGTAGATCACGACCGATTGGTACCGAGCGCCGCCGTCGCCCGCCGGTAACTCGTAGCTGAAGGCGCCTTCGGAGGCTTTCAGCGCCCCCAGCCCCAGCGAGTTGTCATAGACCTGGTCGTGGTTGCTCGGTTGCGGGTGGGGTGCCAGGAAGACTTCGAGCTGCGGACCGTTCGTTACCTTGAAGTTCTCGAACCGCACAATGGCCATACCGTCCGGCGTGCGGACGATACTGGCGACGCCCGAGCCTTTGTGGAAATCATCGGCATCCATGAAGTTGCCCTGGGACACCACGGTCAACTGAGCGGGGGCGGCCCCGCCGGGCAACTCCGTTTCCACCAAGCGCGTGGTGATGAATAGCGGCGATCCCAGCCACCAGGCAGCGGCCGCCCCGGCCACGATCACCACGAGCGCCAGCACGGACAAGATCGGATGGGCGCGCCACCAGCGCAGAGACAACGGTGAGGTTTGGCTCGGCGGTGCTGTCGTCGTCATTGCACAACTCCTGCTTCCGCTCCTGCGGTGAGGATCTCCTACCCTCCGGCCGCCACTCCACCGTGGAGCGGGGAAGTGATTCTAATGCGCCTCTTCCTCCATCATAGCACGTTTTGCGGCCATAGCATCGCCCCCATCGGCTTCGACCGGAGCCACCGTCGCGCCGTCTTCCCCCGCGGTGTCCTTGACGGTGACTGCATTGAGGTCGCCGGTGTAGCGGGTGGCCGCGTAGGCTTTGATCGGCGCTTGCTTGCCTTTGACCGTGAACGGCACCACGGCCTCGGCAGCGATCACCTCCTTGGCGCGCTCGAACGTGGTCTCGCCGATCAGCACCTGCCAGGGCTGGGCTACGTCCTTGAGCCGGCTCGCCAAGTTGACCGTATCGCCGAGGTGGGTGAACTCGCGCCGCGCGCCGCCGATACTCCCGGCCATCACCTCGCCGGTATTCACCCCGACGCCTATCGCCAGCGGGCTGTCTACCCGCTCGCCCCACTGCTCCCCGAGTTTCCGCTGCACCGCCAGCATTTCCAGCGCCGCCGCCACGGCCCGCTGCGGATGATCGCCCTGCGGGAAAGGCGAGCCGAAGACGGCCATCACCGCGTCGCCGATGTACTTGTCTACGATTCCGCCGTACTTGAAGACCACCTCGGCCATCGCGTTGAGGTGGGCGCTCATCATCGCCGCTATCTCGTCCGCCGCCAGTTGCTCGGAGAGAGTCGTGAAGCCGCGTATATCCGAGAATAGCACCGACACGTCGAGGCGCTCGCTGCGCTGCTCGGCAAAGCTCTCCGGGTCGCTGACCAGCTTATCCACCACCTGCGGCGAGAAGTGGGTTTCCAACGTGGCCCGAATACGCTGGAGCGCCGCGATAAAGGCCTCTTTCTTGATGGCCCCGTACAGCACGCCGCCGACGGCCTGTAGCAAGCTCCGGTCAATCGCGTCGAACCGGCGCGGCTCGCGCAGGTAGACGTTGATCCAAGCAAAGGCATCGCCCTGGTAGGCGACGGGTACGATCAGGCCATCCACAAAGTCGGCGGCCGCGGCCAAGTCGGTCAGCAGCTCGTCCCGGACCTCGCTCACCTGCACCGGGCCGCCTACCTCGCGGGCGCGTTGCATCGCCGCCTTTTCCAGCGCGGCGAAGTGCGCGAGGGTGTCCTCCGTAGCACTCAGCATGACCGGACAGGTTTGCACGCCGTGAAAGATGTTGTCCGGGTGGACGGCTCCTTCGCGGACGAAGTGAATGCACGCTTGCTGCGCGGCAAATGCTGCCCGAATCTCCGTGAGGATATTGTCCAGCACGTCTGCCGTGGTCGTCGTTGCCTCGGTGTTGGTGGCGGCCTGTGCTGCCGCCAGCAGGCGCTGGACCAGGGCGAGGCGGTCCTCGTCGCTGTCGGCCTGCTTGCCGCCACCGAACAGCCGCTGCCACCAGCCCATTGAGGCAGCCTCCTTGCCTTGCTTGCAGCCTCACTCCGGCCTGCTCCCCCTCTCCATATTGTGGAGAGGGGCCGGGGGTGAGGATTGAGACCCCTATGCGCCCTTCACTTGGATCGAGTGCCGTCCGCTGCCGCCATTCGGCTGCGGGAGGTTGAACACGTCCGTCTGCACGGTGCCGGTCCCGTCAATAGCCCGGCTCGTGAGCGTCAGCGTTTGCCCGGCCGCAATATCGAACTCGGCCTGCCACCGTACCCAGGTATCCCGGCCGAGCGGTGGATCGAGAAAGATCGTCGGATGCCAGGTCTGACTGTCGTCGCTACTGAACTCGACGCCGCTGACGCCGCGGTCGCCGGCGTAGGCGATCCCGGCGATGCGGTGTCGCCCCGCCGGCAGTTGCGCGCCTTCGGCGGGTATGTCAATGCGTGACATCGTCCGCACGAACCCGGTCTTGCTCCAGCCCCGTTGACCGTACCAGTCCACGTGCTCTTGGCGGTGCCCGCGGATACCGACGACCCACTTGGCGTTCTTCATCCCGTACCGCCCCGGCACCAGCAGCCGGGCCGGGTAGCCGTGGACGCGGGGCAAAATCTGCCCGTTCATCTCGTACACCAGCAAACTGTCGGGATCGAGCGCCAACTCCGGGGGAACGCTGCTGGAATACTCGTCGGCGGACCGCACCTCCAAGCTCACGACCCCCGGCTTCAGTCCACCTGCCAATTGCAGCACGTCCCGTAGACGAGCGCCCCGCCAGCGGGCCGTACTGATGAGATCGCAGCCGAAGAAGGCGAGATGGCACTGGGCGGTGAAGTTGCTGATGCACTCCAGTGTCTTGTGGACCTCGACGGACGGCAGGCGGCGGAGGATGTTGTAGTCCAGCTGGACCGGCCGGTTCACCTCGCCGTCCAAGATCAGCCGCCACGAATTGGCGTCGAGCACCGGGTCGGCGACGGCGTTCTTGGAAACGACGTAGTGCGCCGCGGTCGGCGTCACCAACGACGGAAGCTCGCCCTTGGCGCGCGTCGCCGCGGTCAGCGCCCCGTCCTTGTCGCGGACGAGCTTCCGGGCCTCCTGCGGGGTAGGGAACGGACCGACTTGAGCCGGCGCTGGCGGTGGTGCGGTGGGCGTTGGCGGGACGGGAGTGGGTGGTACGGCAGTCGGCGGCACCGGCGTTGGTGGGACGGGAGTGGGTGGTACGGCGGTAGCGGGCACCGGCGTTGGTGGCACGGCGGTTGCCGGGGCCGGTGGCGCCGTTGCCGCTGCTGCACTGGCAGTCGTGGCCGTCGGCTGCGCTGGCGGACGGGTTGGTGCCGCGGCAACCGCGGCGACCGTTGCGGTGGGGATACTCGTCGTCGGCGCGGCGGCCAGTGACGCGACCGTCGGCACCGCCGTTGCGGCTGGCGCCTGGGTCGCGGCCGCAGTTGGCGCCGTGGTCGCGACCGCGGCGGCCGGTACCGGAGTCGCTACCGCCGGCACCGGGGTTGCGGGTGGCAAGGTGGCCTGTACCGCGGCCATGCCGGGATGCTGCGTGGGCGTGGGGGCCGGTGGCGGTGATGCTGGCGTTGGCGGCTGCGAGAACTCTGTGGGCAGTTGGGCCAGCGGTAAGTCGCTCGTCACCGTCCCTCCGCCGGTCGCGGACTGGCGAATGGCGAGCGCGTAGGCGCCGATCACGCCGACGGCGCTGGTAATCAGCGCGTAGCGGCGGGTCAAGCCGTCCCCGGCGGCGGCGGCACCACCCAGGATGCTTTCGATGGTCTGCCCCAGTAGCAGCACGGTCGCATAGGCCAGCGCCATGCCCAGATAGACACCATTAACCAGCATGGGATGCTGGAAGAGGTCGGAGGCAAAGAATCCAGCGCCGGTCAGCGGCATAATCCCGGCCATCGCCACCACAAAGAGCGCCAGCGCCAAGCCTAGGATAGCGGTGCCTGGCCACCGCCGCCGCAAGGCCAGCAGTCCCAGACCGAACAACGCAGCGGACATCACCACGATGCCGCCGTAGAGGGCGAAAACTTTGGCCTGCGGGCCGAAATCCTGGATGCCTTGCGCGAACGCATCCAGCGGCACGAAGAGCAGCAGCCACTCCATCAGTCGTTCCGGCAGCGTGCGGACTTGGAAGGCGCTGCGTGCCCAAAACATCAGGCCCATGGCCAACGCGGTCGCCACCAGGCTCGTGATCCCGGCCCGTATCCAGCTCATTCCTTACCTCATTACCCGGCACGTACCATGTCAGGGGTAGATTGGACCTAACCCCCGGCCCCTTCCCTCCAGGGAAGGGGGAGTCGTGGCGGTGACCGGCCGCCGCTTCCTTACGAGGAGGGAAGCCAGCGCAGTGCTCGGTAGTCCCTTCCCTTTCGGGTGGGGGTGGGGATAGGTGTGCTCATCCACACCAAAACCCATACTACACAGTCTATCCTGACTCCCGATTCCTAGCCATTCCTAGCCAAAACCACTCGCGGCCTAGGCGTCGCCATACGGCGCGCGGTAGTGGAGCAGATCCATGCCCCGGAGTAGCTCGTCAATGCCCTCTTCCAGGGAAATCTCCGTCGTGAAGCCCAACGCCCCGAGCTTTTCGTAGGACACGGCGTAGTCGCGCTGGTCCTCATCCACGCCGACCGGCCCGTAGGTGAGGAAGTACTGGTGGCGGGCTAGAATCAGTTTGGCGATTTCGTCCTTCGTGTGGTTGAGGGTTTCCGAGCCGGCGTTGTAAACCTGACCGCCCATTGCATCGCAGTGGTCGAGCGCGAACAGAAAAGCGCGGGCCATGTCCCGGACGTGGATGAAGGTTCGCCGGGCGTCCTTGTCGTACACCACGAGGTAGCCGCGGCGCTTGGCCGAATACACAAAGCCGTTGACCAGCAGATCAATCCGCATACTGGGCGACATGCCGAACGCCGTCGCAAAGCGGAAAGCCACGGCGTTGCCGCTCTCGACGATCAGCCGCTCGGCGGCGAGCTTTGTGCTGCCGTACTGCGAGAGCGGCGTCGGCTCCAGCCCCTCGTGGCAGAGGCCGGCGGGGACGGCGCCGTAGACGCTGCCGGTCGAGGCGTAGAGCACCAACTGCCCGGGATCACGGGCGGCGAGGAGCGTCCGCGTGCCGCCGACGTTCACGGACTCGGCGTGCCGCGGATCGGCGTTGCACTCGCCAAAGCCGACTATAGCCGCCAAGTGCAGGAGCACGTCTTGACCGCGCACGGCCTCGGCGACCACGCGCTCGTCCCGCACGTCGCCGGCCAGGAAGCGGAAGCGGGTCTGCGGCACGTAGCCCAACAGCCCTTGACCACCGTCATCGAGGCGGTCGAGCACGGTAACGGTGTGCCCGGCATCGAGAAACGCGCCCGTCACCACGGCCCCGACGTACCCGGCGCCGCCGGTAATCAATACATTCGCCACGACCCCGCGCCTCCCTCGGACTTCCTATATTATCATTGGCGCTGTGATTACCCAGCGACCGACTCGCGTCGGGGTTGTAGGGATTAACCGGCGCGCGCAGCGGCTACTCCTGCCCGGTCTCATGGCCTCCTCTCGCGCTGAGATCGCGGCGGTGTGCAGCCGCGACCCGGCCAAGGCGGCGCAGAGCGCCGCGGCGCTCGGTCCGGCCGTTCGGCCGTTCGTGTCGGTTGAAGCGATGATAGACAGTGGCTCCGTTGATGCGCTCTACGTCAACACACCGGCCGAGACGCACTATGACTTCTGCTCGGCGGCCATTCGCGCCGGCTGCGCGGTGATCTGCGAAAAGCCGTTGACGACGAACACTGCCGCGGCGCAGCAGTTAGGGCAGGCCGCTACGGACGCCGGAGTGTCCCACGTGGTGAACTTCACCTATCGGTCCATGCCCGGCTACCGGCTCACGGAGCGGCTGCTGTGCCAGCGCGGTATCGGTCGGCCGGTTCATGCCGAGTTTGCGCTGCTGCAAGGCCACGACTTCTTTCCCGACTATCCGGCACGCAGCGCGCTGCTCGAAAGTGGCGTGCATCTCTACGATACGCTACTGGGTCTCACGCAGGCCGCCGGGTTCGGCGCGGTCGGCGCGGTGTGCGCGGCGCCGATGGCGGGCGCCGGCGGCCTCGATCACGGCTGGGCCTTCACGCTCCGCATGACCACCGGCGCTATCGTCTCGGCCGCCTTTAGCCGCCGCTCGCTCGGTTGGAACAACGGCCTCCGCTGGTCGCTGTACGGAGACGCGGCGGCGCTGACCGTCGAACTGGACTCCGACCGCACTGCGGCGCGAGTGGCTCGCCGCGGCGCCGAGCGGCCCCAAGGTGTCTGGCAGCCGGTTGCGGTGCCGGCTGACCTGCAAGCGGACGACGCTCGCTTCCCGGCCTACCATATGGATCGCCTTGTCGCTGCGGCGCGCGGCGAGGCGCCGTTTCCGGGGTTTGCCGAGGCGGTCGCCGCCCACCGGTTGGCCGAGTCGCTGGCGGACTCGGCTGCGGCGGGGCGCTGGGTGGAGGTCGCCGCCTGACCGATCCAAACTACACAGTACGAGGAGCAACCGATGTTTCGTATCGTCGTTACCAGCTACACCACCCTACAGACGGATGGCCCCCACCGCGCGGCGTATGCGGAGGCCGGCTGTGAACTGGTGCCCGGCCCCTTCATCCGCTGGTCAACCGAGGAAGAGCTACTCGAATCCGTCACCGATTGTGATGCCGTCCTCTGCACCACGGACCAGTTCACGGAGCGCGTGTTCGCAGCGGCGCCGCGACTGAAGATCGTCTCCCGTTTTGGCGTGGGCTACGACACGATTGACGTGGAGGCGGCCACCAAGCACGGCGTATGGGTGACGATTACCCCCGGTATCAACCACTTGGCCGTCGCCGATCACACGCTGGCGCTGCTCCTGGCCGTCGCGCGGCAAGTCGTGCCGCTCGTCAACATGGTAGAGGCGGGCGGGTGGGACCGGCCGCCGGGGGTCGAGTTGGACGGCAAGACGCTGGGGATCGTCGGTTTCGGGAGCATCGGCCGCCAGGTGGCGCGTCGCGCCGCCGGGTTCGGGATGCGGATTATCGCGCACGACATCATGGAGGACCCTGCCGCCGCCACCACGCTCGGCGTGACCTACGCCAGTCTCGACGATCTGCTGGCGCAATCCGACTTCATCACGCTGAACCTGGCGCTCACCGCCAGCGCCCGCGGTCTCATCAATGCCGAGCGGATCGCCAAGATGAAGCGCGGTGCGTACATCATCAATACGTCGCGGGGTGGTGCCATTGACGAGCCGGCACTGGCCGAGGCGCTGCGGAGTGGGCACGTGGCCGGGGCCGGCCTGGACGTGCTGGACATGGAGCCGCCGACCGACCGCACCTTGATCGAGCTGCCGCAGGTGATCGTCACGCCGCACGTCGCCGGCAGCGTCCACGAAGCCAACGTGCGCGCCTGCGCGATGAACGCCGCAGACGTCTTGGCGGTCATGCGCGGTGAGCGCCCCGCACACGCCGTCAACGACTTGGGCTAGACTGGCAGCACGGGACATCGTTGAACGCCAGGACGGCACGTGGCCGTTGCCGGTACCATGGTGTCGGCGTGGAGTGGCTATAGCGGGCAACGGGGGGAGGGAGCACGGTGTCTACGGAAGAGCGAGCAGCGCGCGTTGACCGGCGGTCCCGGCGTAGCCTGCTCCAGGCTGGGAGCGCGCTGGCCGGGGCTGGCTTGGTGGCCTGTGCGCGGCGGAGTATGCCGACGCCGACCGTGAGCGGGCCGCCGGTGGCCCTGGAGTTCTGGCTGCCGGGCCGCGCCGGTGACGAGGCGCCGCTGGAGCCGTTCCACGTCGAGTTTGTCGCCCGGACGCCCGCCGTCACGGCGGTACGGACGCAGTTGGTGGCCAAGCGTGACGTGATGCCCAAGCTGACCGCGGCCATCGTGGCCGGTACGGCGCCCGACGTGGTACGCCTCAAGGAGTATCAAGTCACCGATCTCGCGGCGGTGGGCAACCTGCTACCACTCGAAGACCGTGTCAGCCAGGACTCGGCCGTCAATCTGCGAGATTTCACGCCGCAATCGGTCCGTGGGTCGCACGTTCGCGGCCAGCTTGTCGGCCTGCCCGATAGCCACCAGGTCGTCGTGATGTTCTGGAACAAGAACTTGCTTGCGCGTGCCGGCCTTGACCCGGAGGCGCCACCCGCGACGTGGGATGCCTTGCGTGACGCGGCGCATAGGGTGCGTACCCAAGTTGAGGTCAGAACGGTGCTGCTCCCCTGGGGCTTTCAGTTCTACGAGATGTCCACGCGCGAGCAAGCCTACGCCTGGTTCATCGAGTGGGTCTGGCGCGCCGGCGGCGACGTGTGGAACGCGGACCGCACGCGCGTCACGCTCGATCAGCCCGAAGCACTGGCTGCACTTGAGTTTCAAGTGGCCCTCCTGCACGAGGACCGGACGGCCGTGCGGCCGGGGACGCCGGTTTCCGAACTCATCAACAATGCCCATCAGGGACGGGTGGGCATGTGGATGACGACGGCGCCGGAAGCGTTGGCGTATCCCCGCCGCGCTCCCGACCTCGACTTTGGCTTTGGGCACCTACCGTGGCAGCGGCGGGCAGCGGCGATGCTCCACCACAATAGCCTGGCGGTACTGCACGGCACGCAGCATCCCGACCAGGCATATCAACTGGTCAGCTATCGCAGCCGCGCCGATACCCAACTGCACTGGTCGGTGGAGGGCACGTGGATTCCCGTGCGCCCGGCCCTCTGGCAGCAGCCACCGCTGCGCGACGACCCCCACTGGCGCACGATTGGCGATCTCGTGCGTCACCAAGGCAATCGGCCCAAGCCGGCCGTCCCGGAGTGGGAAGCGGTGACGAGCAGAATCACCCCGCATCTGCTGACGGCGTGGCAGGGCGAGGTGACGCCGACTGAGGCCCTGCAGGCGGCGACGCGCGAGACCAACGCCTGGCTCGAAACGCGATCTGGGGGCTAGGGGGCGGGGGTGAGGCTCGTCCGTTACGCGCGCCGCTGGCACCGCTCTTGGAGCGCCTGGGTGGTCGCGGTCCAGACCGTTTCCAGCTCCGGCAGCGATTCGAGCAGCACGGCCTGACCCGATTCCCAGTGGTGGATGAGCAGCGCGTCCGCATCGTAGCGGGTTATCGCCAAGCCACCGGGCAGGTGGCGCGTGCCGCGCGCGGACCAAGGTGCCGCCGCCCGTACCTCGTCGTAGCCGCCAGTCTTCATCCTGCGAGGACCTCGCGCAGCGTCTCCAGGGTGATGTTGCCCCCCGTGAGCACAACGGCGACCTTCTTGCCTTTGATCGCCGGCCCCAGCTGCAACGCGCCGGCGAGCGCGGCCGCGCCGGCGCCCTCGGCGAGGTTGTGGGTGTGTTCGAGCAGCAGAACGATGGCTTCCTTGATCGCCTCTTCGCTGACCAGCACCATGTCGTCGGCGACCGCCGCGACAAGCTGCATTGCCCGTGGCGTGGGCAACGGCTGGGTGAGGCCCTCGGCGAAAGTGTCGTTGTAGGGTGGCGGCACCGGCTTGCCGCCGGCCCGCCAGGATAGATAGACCCCTGGCGCCCGTTCGGCCGCTGCGCCGACGATGCGGACCTTGGGATTGAGGCTCTTGGCGCCCAGCCCGGCGCCGCCGAGCAGCGCCCCGCCGCCGGTGGGCAGCACGATGATCTCGATGTCGGGCTGCTCTTCGACGATCTCCGCGCCGATGGTGCCGGTGCCGGCTTGGAGCCAGAAATCCTCGCCGTCGTCTATGTAGGCCCGGCCGCTGTCCATCGCGGCTTCACGTGCAGCGAGCGCCGCCGAGACGAGGTCGGGACCGTGGAATACCACGTGTCCGCCGAGTTGCTCGATCAGGCGGCACTTGTCGGGGTTGGCGCCCTCCGGCACGTACACGGTGACGGAAACACCGAGCTGCCGTGCGGCGTAGGCCACGCCCAGACCGTGGTTGCCGGTGGACGAGGCGACCACGCCACGCAGCGCAGCGCCGGTATCCTGGGGCGCTGCCTCCAGCGCCTTGGTCACGGCCACGAGGGCGCCCCGCGCCTTGAAGGAGCCGATCGGGCTGTGGTTCTCGTGCTTGACGTAGACCTCCGCATCGAGCAAGGCACTGAGACCCGGGTAATGGTAGAGCGGTGGCCGCGGTAGCGTCTTGGCCAGTACACGCCGAGCTTCCTCCACGTGCTGCACCGTCAGGGGGATGGTCCCCGGAGCCGGAAGTACCGAATCTCGTTCGCTCATTGTCATGGCTGCCCGTAAAGTTCCTGCCGAGTTAGCGGTGGCGGCGGTTGAGGAGACTGTCCCCGCGCTACCGGCGACCGTAGCGGCCTGGTGGGGGACGACGCCGGGGACCGGTGACACGGCGCCACCAATCCCGCACACCGTCTTGCCACGAGCGGCCCGGCATCTCGATGACCTGACCCCGCCAATACTGCTGGGAGGAAGAGACGGTATGTCCGCCGCCGCGAGCGCGGATGGACCAGATGAGGCCGATGACGAACCCGGCGATGGCGATAATCGTGCAGAACTGTGCCAACCCCGGACTGACGATGCCCAACAGCCACCCGAATAACATCAGGAGCACGCTGCCGCCCATCAGCTTGTGCGGCGTCAGTGACTCACCCTGAAACTGCGCGGTGAAGGTGCGCCACGTGTCACCGGCCGCCGACCGCTGGCCGTATGAGCGACGGCGGCGCTCCGGCCGGGTCTGTCCGTTCTCCGGCAGAAAGTCGTCCATCCCGTCTAGGATGTCGCGGATATCGTCCTCATAGCTCTTCGGCATCGTCCTCCCCCGGTCCGGCGCCCGGACCTCCCTCACGTGCAAGCATACCGCTAGTAGCCTCCGCTGCGCTAGTATTCGTGCCAAGCCAAGCCGTAGGGGTGCCGAACCACGCCTCCGTACCCGTTGCTGGCCCCATTGTCCGGCGAACCTGCAGATTATGCAAAGGTCTCCGCACGTGGGAATGACCGGTTTTGAAATGGCCTCCGTGCGGGGGCACTGTATACCCTCTAACTTGTGCTCGCTGTGGCTAAAAGCCCTACTTCTTAGCCGTGGGCGGCTGGCCCTGGCGTTCGTAGAGGCGCACGATTTCTGCGACGGTGGTGGCATCCTCCGGGCGCTTGTCCTCGCGCACGAAGCCGATCACGCGGGGGAACCGCAGTGCGTAGCCCAACTCGTCCGGGCCGCGGCCGGCCGTGTGGAAAGGGCTGCGGGTGATCTCGTCGGCTTGAATCTCGATGACTACGTGCGGCTCCACCCACACGTCCGGCGTGAGCTGCGAGTTCACGCGGGCGGGCTGCTCCGGGGTGCGCTGTGGGTCGAGGCGTTGCCGCAGCGCTACCCATTCCTCTTCCGAGAACCCGGTGCCCAAGCGGGTGACGGTGACAAAGCGTTCCTGGTCCGGGTCGTAGAGGGCCGTCAGGACCGTGCCGATTCCGAACTGGGCGCGGTGGCCCTTGCCCTGCCAATAGCCGACGATCACCCCGTCTATGGTGTCCTGTAGCTCGCCTCGATAGCTGCGCTTGAGCTTGATCCAGTTGTAGTTGCGGGCGCCGGCTTGGTAAGGCGAATCGAGGCGCTTGGCGAGGATGCCCTCCTGCCCCAGGCCAATCGTGGCGTAGAAGTAGGCGTCGAGGTCCGCCGCCGCATCCACGATGCGCCAGTCGCTGGGGAGCAGCGCCTGGCCCTCGGGGTCGGCGATCCACTCGGTTGGCAGCCAGTCGGTCTTGGCCGCCCGACCCGGCGGCGCGCGTCCGTCGCCGAGGAGCGCCTCCAGCCGCTCGCGCCGCTCGGTGTAGGGACGGTCGGTGAGGTCCTCGCCGTCGAGATACAGGATGTCGAAGGCAAAGAGCTTGAGCGGCAGCGTCTTACGCAGCTTTTCGATGCCGTACTTGCGTTTCCGTGTGCCGGTGACTTGAAACGGATGATATTGACCCGTTGCCGGATCGTAGGCGACGGCTTCTCCGTCCAGGATGACGGTCCGGCCGGCCGCCTGCGCGACCAGCCCCTCGGCCAGCTCCGGGAACATCGCGGTGGTGTTTTCGAGGTTGCGGGAAAAGATACGCACCTCGTCGCCATCCAGGAGGTGGAGCTGGGCACGCAAGCCGTCTATCTTCGGCTCGACGGCGCACTGCTCCACCTTGGCGATGATCTCCTCCGGCCCCGGGAGCCGCTCGGCCGCCGCCGGACGCACCGGCCGGCCGGCCGCCACTTTGATCGTGGTCAGCCCGGCCTCGCCCTCGTCCCAATAGGTGCGGGCGACGAGACCGAGATCGGAGCAGATGTTGTAAGCGCGCTCGATGGGTTTGCGGGCCGCCTTGGATTCGGTACGGGCGAACGAGAGCGCATCCATCACGGTGGGATCGCCGATGCCGAGGCGCAGCCGGCCCAGAGGAATACGGGCGAGGTGTTTGGCCTCGCTCGCGCTCGACTGACGCAACAGGCCGGCCAATAGCTCCGTTTTCTGCGCGACCGAACCGGCGCCGGCGGTGTGTGCGATCTGGGTCAGCGTCTTGAAGACCGCCGCGACTTCCTGGCCTGCGGGTGCAGCAGCATCGTCTGCGTGCAGCGCTGCGGCGACCAGCCCGTAGTCGCCGAGACGGGCAAACTGCGCCGCGACCTCGGCTGGTGGCCGGTCCAGCGCTTGGGCTAGGGACTCGGCCACGAGGGCCTCGCCCATCCCGAACTCGATTTGCTCGAAGGTGGGAGCGACCCGCCCCTGACTCAGATAGGCGATTTGAGCGATTTCGGTAGCGTTGTTCGACGTCTGGAACAGGGCGGCCAGGATCGCGACCATCTCATTGCGCTTGCGGGTAGCCTCCAGCCGGTTGAAGTGCTCGGCAACGCGGGCAAAGCGCATAACAGTCCTCCATCAAACCATTGAACGGATTGGGCGGTAGGGATGGACGGCCGCGGCCGGACGTCAGCCTGAAAAAGCAGTGTCGCTATCCGAGACTTGCGTTTTCGCTCGCGCTCGAAGAGAATCACCACCAGAGTCGTGATATAGGCAGCAAGACATGATGACAACGGTGTGGTCGCGGCGTTGCGATGGAGTAGCAGCATGAGTGTTGATGTAGCGGGGGCTGAAGCGGCGGGGATGGACGCGGACGCGCTGCGCCGCGCGTTTGGCTTGCTGGAGGGCTGGGTCGGTGAATCGATGGTGCCCGGGGCCGCGGCGCTGGTCGTTCGGCACGGGCAGGTGGCCGGCACATGCTCCGTCGGCACGGCCGACCCACAGACCAACCGGCCGGTAGATGCCGGAACGGTCTTCGCGCTGGCCTCGATTACCAAGCCGGTGACGGCCACGGCGGTCATGCAGGGCGTGGAGCGCGGCTGGTTTGCCTTGGACGAGCGGGTTGGCGCGCTGCTGCCGGAATTCCTCGACGGACCGGCGAGCGGCAGCGATGCGGCCGACCGCACGACGGTAACGGTGCGCCACCTGCTCACCCACACCTCCGGCCTGCCGGGCTTCTCGGTAGCGAACATGCGCTTACGGCGGCGGCACGCGCCGCTGGCAGAGTTCGTGTATTCGTTCCAGGTAGCGCCGCTCTTCTTCGCCCCCGGCACGGCCCATCTCTACAGCAATTGCGGGATTCTGCTGCTCGCCGAGCTGGTGGGCCGGGGGAATGCGGGTACGCTGGGACAACATGGGAAACCGTCGGCAATCTTGCAGTATCACGAGCACGTACACCGGCACATTCTGGCGCCGCTGGGCATGAACGACACCTGGATACCGGTGCCGGAGGCGGTCTGGGGGCGCGTGGCACACGTTGCCGACACCGGACAGGAGGGCAAGGACTACGAGGCGGCCAATTCGGCCTACTATCGGCAACTCGGCATCCCCTGGGGCGGCCTGTTTGCGACGGCCGCGGACTTGGCCCGCTTCACGAGCAGCTTCATGTCGGATGGCCAGCAGCTTGCCGACGGTAATCGCGTGCTCACGGCGGCCAGTCGCGCGGAAATGACCCGCATACAGGTGTCCGTGCCACCGGCGGCCACGGATGCCGCGCCGGGGCTACGCGACAGCGGTGCGGAGGCGCCGTGGCCGCGCGTCGAATGGGGACTGGGCTGGGAAGTGAAGGGTCGGAAGACGGGCCACGTGTCGGGCGACTTGACCTCACCGCACACCTTTAGTCATATCGGAGTGACGGGGACGCTGGCGTGGGGCGATCCGGTGACCGGGGTCATGTGCATCCTGCTCACCAACCGGATGCAGACGAGCGGGTGGACCACCGAGCGCCCGCGGCGGACATTGTTTTCCAACGCGGTCATGGCCGCGACTGTCGGGGCCTAATCCGCTGCCAGCGGGCGCGGTGAGGCCGGGAGGAGGCCGGGCATGAGGTCCGATGGCATCCTCCTACGAGGCAGCGACCTCGGCCGGGTGCTCGTGCTCCGCGTGCGCCGTGGCCTGCTCACGGCTATACAGTGGCCGGGCACAGGCCGGGCATAGCTCGGCTTCGGAGAGGCGATCCAAGTAGTGCAGGACGGTGGTGGCATACGTGGCGTGGCTCCAAGTCAGCGGCGAAACGGAGAGGGGCACGCCACTATAGGGGTGAATTTGCTCGGCCAGCACTCCGCTTGACAGCGCGCTCCGTGCTACCCAGCGCAGAATATCCAGGGCCGGCTCCAAGTCGGCGCGGTTTTGGGCCTTCGCGATATACCAATCGGCCAGCCATAGCGTACAAATGAACCACGGGTTGCCGGGCACTTGCGCGACGTCCGTGCTGACCTGATGGTAGTAGTCGTTCTCGTAGCGGGCCACGCCGCCGACATCGGTCTTGACCCACAATCGCTCGCGCACGGCTTCCATGGTCGCGACGATCTTCGGATCATCGGCCGCGTACATCCCAAACTGGAAGAGGCCGGCCAGACTAGCATCCACGGTCCGGTCCACATCCCAGGAGCCGTCCGCGCGGCGGTTAATCATCCGCGCAAAGCGGCCCTCGTCCTCGTGCCAGAGGTAGATGTCCGCACCGCGCCGCATGTCGGCAGCCGCCTGGCTGTAGCGCCGCGCGAGGTCATGCTGACCGAAGGTTTTGGCAAACGACGCAGCAGCAGTGAGGCCGCCGTGGACCGCGGCGACCGTGAAGGACAAGACGCCGCGACGCTCCTCCCAGAGATCGTAGCTGGCGAGGGGCAGCCCGGTCTCCGGGTCACGATACTCGACCATGAAGTCGGCAGCGCGGACGATCAGCCCCCGATACAGCGGCTTGATGAACTCGACATCACGAAACTTGACGTAGTGCTGCCAGAGTGCCCACACCACGAGACCGGTCTCGTCTTCCTGGATGGGCAGCTGGCGCTCGCCGTTTTCGTACCAGGGGTGCCAGGAGCTGGCCAGGGACTCGTCAGGGTTGTACTTGTGCAGCAGGAAGCCCTCTTTCGTGACCACGCGGTGGCAGAAGTCGAAGAAGCGCTGGGTCAGGCCCGAATAGCCGGCAAGGTCGAGGCCGTAGGCGACGAGCGCACCGTCGCGGGGCCACATATAGGCGTAGGTATCCCGACCGAACTGCGCGATGTCGTAGTCTGTCGCAGCGAGAATGGCTCCCCGCTCGTTGACCTGCGTGCGAAGCACTAGCAAGCTGCGCTTGAAGAGGTCTACGAGGTGATCGGGGAGATCGTTATAGTCGAACTGCTCCTTGTTGACCCAGAGGCGCCAGTAGTCGGCAGTGCGTGTGAGGTAGGTCTCCGGCCCACGTGAGCGCACTGCCCGGTGGACGGCCGTGACTTCTTCAAACTTCCGGCCCACGACGATCCAGTAGTAGACGACGGCTTTGCCATGCGCCGGCACATCCAGATGCAATCCCATCGTGGAGTCGACGGAGCCTTGGGCAATCGGGTTACCACCGAGCTGGCCATTTTCGGCATCGCGCCAGGTGCCTTCGGCATCGCCAATCCCTTTTGTTCCGGTGGCGAACTGGTTGATGCCGAAGTCCACTAGCTCCGTTGCCGGCGCATCGGTGGTTCCTAGGCTGCCTCGACCAGCGCACATCAAAAACCAGCGCCGCTCCTTGTAGTGGAGCAGTGCGCGCCGGGTCGGCTCGTAGTAGGCGGTGTCGCCCACGTCGTGCTCGGAGATGCGTAGGTCGTGGTGGAAGAAGAGGCGCACCTGCCGCGCTTGGTCGTGCTCGTTGTGGACGGTGATGCGCCGCAGGTATAGGTCCTGGTGAAAGTCCACGGCATCATTGCAGATCAAGCGTAGCCCGAGGTCGGGGTTGTGGAGCGACACGTCGGTGACGAGCGTCTCCGGCAAGTAGCGGAGGGTCCGCACCCACGGCTCATCATGGACCCAGCTGAACCGGCCGTCATCGTCCTCAGCCGCGACCCAAACGCCGAAACGACAGGGATAGCCCAGGGTGTGGTTTTCGGAGCCAACGTAGGGATAGTACAGGTCGCGCAGGTGGTATTGATCGTCAAAGTTCACCAGCAATGTGCCGTTCCCAATGGGGAGATCGCGGGGCATGGCTTCCCCTCCTTCCGCGATATGACCACCTCCGCTTCGTCGAGCAACGACGCGGGCGCGCACCAAAGGACACGAGAGCTACATGGTCGGCCGGCACAGCAAGTGTCGCGTCGTGCGGCCAACACCGCTGCGCGGAAACACTTTTGGGCAGTAGGCCGCCCACAATGCCCAGTCGCGGCCGAGGCCTGACATATGATCCTACCGGACCAGGTGCGGCCGGCGGAGATCGAGGGCCTGCCAGTATCGGCCAACGCGCCGCCGCGCGGCTGCTATGGTATGCTCGCGGCCAGACTGCCGTAGTACAAACTTCACCCGCGAGAGATCGCTCGATGAGAATCGCGCTTTACCAGGAGTTCGGCGAGGGCTGTCGCCGCCTGACCCACGAGCTACTGCCGGCCACAGCCGGCTGGGAACTGCTGGACGTGCCCCACGCCGGCGCGGACATCGCCTCGCTTGCCGCTGAGGACGCCGAAACCATCCGTAGCGCCGACGTGGTGATCGCTTCGCCACTGAGTCCCTTCCCGGACGCCATCTACGATCCGCGGGGGCGGGTGCGCCTGATCCAGCTACTCTCCGCCGGCTACGACAAAGTTGACCTCGACCGCTGCCGGGCGGCGGGGCAGTTGGTGGCGACCAATGGCGGCGCGAACGCCGTGGCCGTGGCGGAGCACACGATCCTGTTCATCCTCGCGGTGCTTCGGCGGCTGCCGGTTTTGGACCGCGATATGCGCGCGGGCCGCTGGACGGCGGCCAAGACTCCGGAGTGGGAGCCGCATGAGTTGGAGGGCCGCACCATTGGGCTGGTGGGCATGGGGCGGATTGGGCGGGAGGTCGCGCGGCGGCTGCGACCGTTCGACGTGCAACTCCAATACTACGACGTGGTACCGGCGCCCACCGAGGTAACCGATAGCCTACAGGTGCAGTACGTGTCGTGGTCAGAATTGCTGGAGACCTCGGACATCGTCTCGCTGCACGTACCGCTGATGGAGAGCACACGCGGACTGATCGGTGCTGCCGAGCTGGCCCGAATGAAGTCGGACGCGATCCTGATCAATACGGCGCGGGGTGGGCTGATAGATGAAGCGGCGCTCGTGGCCGCGCTGGAGAACGGGCAGTTGGGCGGCGCGGGCCTGGATGCGTTCAGCGCGGAACCGTTCCCGGCCGGGCATCCGCTGGCAGCGTTCGATCAAGTCGTGCTGACGCCGCACTTCGCCGGGCCAACCTACGAGAGCTGGCCCAAGCGCGTCCGGTTTGCCTACGAGAATATCGCGCGGGTGGAACGGGAGGAACGTCCCGAATCGGTCGTGCCGGAGCTGGCCGACGTCCCCCTCCGCGCTGCGCGGTAGGAGGCGGTATGACAACGGATGCACCCGGTCGCGGCAGAGGGTTGCCCTAGGAGGAACTGGCCGCGTTTTGTCGGCGCAATCGTATTCGGAAACTGGCCCTTTTCGGCTCGATCCTGCGGGAGGACTTTCGGCCCGACAGCGACGTTGACGTGCTGGTGGAGTTCAAGCGGGGACACCCAGTTGGCCTGCTGCGGATGGCGGCACTAGAGCGGGAGCTATCGGAGTTGCTGAAGCGCAAGGTGGGCCTCCGCACGCCGGCGGAGTTGAGTCGGTACTTTCGTGATGAGGTGCTCCGTACCAGCGAAGTGCAGTTTGTCGAAGGGTGAGACAGGTGGATTGGCGGTTGCTGGCGCAGTGGGTGGTGATGGTGGTGCTTGCTGCCGCCCTCGGCCTGGCAGTACTGGCGCTACTGGGCATGGCAGCCGTCATCGCCATCGGGCTGGCCGGCGCGGACGTGCTGGCCGGGCTGCCGCCCTTGCTGCTCACGGCGGGTGCGTCTGGTGGGCTGCTCTGGTGGCTGACGCGACGCGGGTGGGGTCACGGTTGGTGGCTACTCTTCAGCGGACGGCAAGTTTACACGCACTGGGACTCGCTGCGTGACGCGGAGGAAGAACGCACCGACCTCAACATCCCGCCGCGCCGACCGCCGCGCGACGCGGATGACCAGTCGGGCACCGCACCCGACGCCACCAATGGCACGGCTTCACGTTGACTGGGCACGACTACGGCGCAGACGGCGCGGATCGCGGACACCACCGGCCAGCCGCCATGCAGTCTCCGCGTCCTGGCACGAACGGGGGGCGCGGGTAAAGTTCACCCTCCCCCGTCAAGCGGTGCGGACGATGGCGACGCGGGTGTGGTGGCCGCCGAAAGATAGCTCGGCAACGTGATCGGCGGACGGGAGGCTCCCGACCGTGAGGCGGCGGGCAATCGTTTCACTGGCGACGTGCTCGCCGTGACTTTCGACGACGGCCGCCAAGTCTGCGTCGCTCGTGTCGAGCGTGATCGTGACCCAATCGCTCAGAGTTAGTCCGGCCTCGCGGCGGACGCCTTGCAGGCGGTGGACCAACTCGCGGGCCAGCCCCTCTTGCTCAAGCTCCGGCGTGAGGCGCGTGTCGAGCGCAACCATCGCGCCGCCCTCCTCGACCACGCTGAAGCCGGGTTGATCTTCGACCGCGACCTCGTAGCTGTCCGGGCCAAGCTCGACCGCCGCGCCGTCCACCGTGATGGTCACCGGCTCGCCGGCGTCCTTACTGCGGGCCAAGGTTCGACCGTCGGCCGCGCGCAGGGCCTGGAGAATGGCTTGGGTTTGGCGACCGAACTGCGGCCCGATGACGGCGGGGAGCGGTCGGACGCGATAGGCGACATACTCGGCGGACGACTCGGTGAAGCGTAGCTCCTTGACGTTAAGCTCGTCGAGCAATTGGTCCTGATGCGCGGCCAGCACTTCACGGTCGGTCGTTGCCGGAAGGCGCACGGCGATGGCGCTGACCGGCTGGCGGACCTTGATCTGGGCGCGGCTGCGGGCCGCGCGGCCGAGGCTCACCACCCGGCGCACGAGGTCCATGGCCTCGCTCAGGGCCGGGTCGAGCAATGACGTATCGGCCGTCGGCCAGTCGCACAGATGCACGGACTCCGGCGCGGCGCTATCCACGGACCGCACCAGGTTTTGGTACAGCTCCTCGGCGAGGAATGGCATCGGCGGGGCGATCAGCTTCACCAGCGTGACCAATACCTCGTACAGCGTGGCGAAGGCCGCGGCTTGGTCGGTCTTGTCGGTGGCGCGCCAGAAGCGCCGCCGGCTGCGCCGGACGTACCAGGTGGATAGCTCTTCGACGAACGCCTCGGTGCGACGGACCAAGGTCATCACGTCGAAGCGGTCCATCCTGTCGGTTGCTGCTTGGACGAACTCGTGCAACTCGCTGAGGACCCAGCGGTCGAGGGCCGGGCGTTCCGCCACCGCCGGCGCGGGCGACGCCGGATCGAAGCCCTCCAGCTTGGCGTAGGTCACGAAAAAGGCGTAGACGTTCCAGAGGGTCAGCAGCCGGCGCTCGACCTCGGCGAGGGTATTCCAGCCGAAGTTGACGTTGTGCTCCGGGTTGGTGCCCATGTACATCCAGCGCATGACGCTGGCACCGGCGCGGGCGGCGGCCTCGTTGAACTCGATGGCGTTGCCCCAGCTCTTGTGCATCTCACGGCCCTCGCCGTCGCGCACCTGCGCGTGGCCGAGGACCGTCTGGAACGGCGGCTCATGCTCCAGGACGGTGCTCATCGTCAGCAGCACGTAGAACCAGTTGCGGAACTGGCCGGGGAACGACTCGGTGATGAAGTGTGGCGGGAACCACTGGGACCAGTAGTCGCGGTCCGTGCGGTAGTCGAGCGTGGAGTAGGGCACGATACCGGCATCGAGCCAGGGGTTGCCTACGTCGGCGATGCGGCTGGCCGTGGCACCACACTGATCGCAGCGCACCTTCACCGCGTCCACCCAGGGTCGGTGAGGCGAATGACCTTTGAAAGAGTCCCAGCCCTCGATGGCGCGCTCGTGCAGCTCTTCCGGGCTGCCGATCACGTCGAACCAGCCGCACGATTCACAAGTCCAGATGGGCAGCGCCAGGCCGTAGTAGCGTTTTTTGGAGATCATCCAGTCGTCCATGTTGCGGAGCCAGTCAAGCTCGCGGTCGAGTCCCCACGGCGGCAGCCAGGTGATCTGCTTGGTTACGTCCGCAATCTCGTCCCGCAGCCGGGTGGCCGGTGCGTCTGTCACATCACGGCGCGGGCCGTCCATGGAGATAAACCACTCGTCTACCAGCCGAAACACCAACTCGCTGCCGCAGCGCCAGCAGACCGGGTAGCGGTGGGTGTAGAGCGCGACATGGTAGAGCCGCCCTTTCCGGCGCAAGCTCTCGATGATCGGATCGGCGATCTCGTAGACGTTGCGACCACTCAGCCAGTCGAAGCCCTCGACATAGTTGCCGAACTCGTCCAGCGGAACGATTGGCGGGAGACCGTGCTCGCGGCCCAGCTCCATATCTTCCTTCCCGCAGCCGGGCGCAATGTGGACGATGCCGGTGCCTTCAGTCTCGCTGACCTCCTCCCAGGCAATGACCGGATGCGCTATGCCCTCCTGGGCGGGTAGCTCGTCGAACGGCCCGGCATAGGACAGTCCCACCAACTCGTGCCCCGGCACCTCGCCCAAGACCTCGTACTCGCCTTGGAGGGCAGCGGCGGCCGTGCCTTTGGAGACGTAGAGCACGCGGTCGCCTTGCCGGACCCGCAGATAGGGAAGCTCGGGATGGACGGCCGCGGCCACGTTGGCGGTGAGGGTCCAGGCGGTGGTCGTCCAGACGAGCAGGGCCTCGCCGGGACGCTCGTGCAGGGGAAACTCCGCGAACACGCCGGGATGCTCAAGCTCTTGGTAGCCCTCGGTGACGATCTCGTGCTGGGAAATACCGGTGCCGCAGCGTGGACACCAGGGCATCGAGTCGTTGCCCTTGTAGACCAGGCCGCGCTCGTGGCAGCGCTTCAGGAAGTGCCAGATGTTGTAGTTGTTCTCGTCGGAGAGGGTGAAGTAGGAGTTGTCCCAGTGCATCCAATAGCCCAGGCGGACGGACTGCTCGGTCTGGATGCCGGCGTACTTGTAGACGCGCTCCTTGCAGCGCTCGACGAACTCAGCGATACCGTAGGCCTCGATGTCGCGCTTGCTCTTGAAGCCAAGCTCGCGCTCGACTTCCACCTCGATCCAGAGGCCCTGGCAGTCGAAGCCGTTCTGGTACCGTTGGTCGTAACCGCGCATGGCCCGATACCGCTGGTAGGTGTCTTTGTAGGTGCGGCCCCAGGCGTGGTGGACACCCATGGGATTGTTGGCGGTGATAGGGCCATCCATGAATGACCAGCGCGGGCCGCCTTTGTTCTTAGCGACGAGCTTGTCGAATGCCTGGGTATCGCGCCAGAAGGCCAGGATGCGTTCTTCCATCGCCGGATACGCTACGGTGCGCGGCACTTGTCGAAAACCCATAGCTCGAACTCCTTTGGACCTGACGCTTGACCGGCCCCTTCCCCCCAGGGAAGGGGAGTCTATGGTGGCCGCACGGGGGAAGAGGTCGGCATCGTTAAACGCGAAAGCCCGCCCCTGCCGGGACGAGCCGATCTGCTCGCGGTACCACCCCGCTTAGAGACCACCAGCGGCCAATACAGGCGGCGGCGCCTCTCACCTCTGTCGCATACGTGTTCATATGCGCGCCGTTGCTAACGGGTGGCGGACCCGGTCCCGTCTACTAGAACGCGGTGTCGGTCGTGCGCCAACCGGCTACGCTCGTTTGGGGGACGGCTCAGGAAGGATTTTCCGCTGCGCTCCGGCGCCGGCTCACACCTGACGAACCTGAGCCGCACATCCGATGGGCATCTGTGGTGCGGCTCTGGATCGTCACCAACCGCCGGCTCTCTGCAGCCGGGTTTAGCAGCGTACTCGTTTCCGTCGTCGCCTGGTAATGCTATGCAGTTGTCAAGACGCGCCTCAACCAGCGCGCGCCATAAGTGTGGCATTCCTGGGCACGCCGTGTCAATCGGCACTTGCCTTGTGGGAGTTGCCGGCTATCAAGGGGGGCGGCAACTCTCGCACTCAAGGCTCGATAATGATCTGTCGGCCGTGATCGAGGCCGACATAGTAGCGATTGGTGGCGGTAAGACCGATAATCGGCTCGTCACCTAGGGCGTGTCGTCAAATTGAGGATTGGATGGTAAGTTGATGCTGTAAGTAGGCCAGGAGCAAGTGTAGCATGTCCGCAGCACATCGTAGGCACGACCTTTCCGACCGGGTCTGGAAACGTCTGAAACCCCATTTGCCC